>NZ_AYMU01000089.1 GCF_000633395.1 Pseudomonas sp. PH1b | reverse complement strand
GGCGGGAACCTTCGTTTCCCGCCGTTCTCTGATAGCAGGATGCCAAGGCGCTGACTAGGCTTTGGCTTGATCCCCCCTTACAGAGGAACAGCCATGGGCATTATCGGAACCATTTTCATCGGCTTGATCGTTGGTCTGCTGGCGCGTTTCCTCAAACCGGGAGACGACAGCATGGGCTGGATCATGACCATCCTGCTGGGTATCGGCGGTTCGCTGGCGGCCACTTATGGCGGC
>NZ_AYMU01000088.1 GCF_000633395.1 Pseudomonas sp. PH1b | reverse complement strand
GGTTCCCGCCAGCCGGTGGATTTGTTACTTGGCGATCAGCGCTTCGACCTTGGCGATCTGCGCTTGCAGGGTCGCCTGATCGGCGCAGCGCAGGTTGGCATGACCGACCTTGCGCCCGACCTTGAAGGCCTTGCCGTAGTGATGCAGGTGGCAGTCGTCGATGGCGATGACCTGGTCCACCGGCGGCACTTCGCCGATGAAGTTGAGCATGGCGCTCTCACCAACCTTGGCCGTGGAGCCCAGGGGCAGGCCAGCCACCGCCCGCAGGTGGTTTTCGAACTGGCTGCACTCGGCGCCTTCGGTGGTCCAGTGCCCAGAGTTGTGCACCCGCGGGGCGATCTCGTTGGCCTTGAGGCCACCGTCGACTTCGAAGAACTCGAACGCCATCACGCCGACGTAATCCAGCTGCTTGAGCACGCGGCCGGAGTAGTCCTCGGCCAGGGCCTGCAGCGGGTGATCGCTGCTGGCCACCGACAGGCGCAAGATGCCGCTGTCGTGGGTGTTGTGCACCAGCGGGTAGAAACGGGTTTCACCGTCACGGGCGCGCACGGCGATCAGCGAGACTTCACCGGTGAAGGGCACGAAGCCTTCCAGCAGGCAAGGCACGCTGCCCAGCTCGGCGAAGGTGCCTTCGACGTCGGCGGCGTTGCGCAGAACCTTCTGGCCCTTGCCGTCGTA
>NZ_AYMU01000087.1 GCF_000633395.1 Pseudomonas sp. PH1b | reverse complement strand
TGGCGGCACGTGGATGCAGGCCCCCGGGTACGGCACCAGGAAGAACAGCGTGCTGCGCCCCTTGGCATCGGCTTCCAGCGGCACCGGATAACCGCCGATGCGGATCTGCTTGTCGTTCATCGCTGCCACGGTCTTGGTGGAATACATCACCGCCGGCAAGCCCTTGCTCTGCTTCAGGCCGCCCTTTTCGGTGAAGGTGCCGTTGGCTTCCGGGGAGTTGTGGTCGATTTCCGGCATCTGCTCCAGGGCCTTCTGGTCCGACTTGGGCATCAGCTCCAGCCAATCGGTTTCCGGCAGTTCACCAGCCTGGGCCAGGCCGCAGCCCAGCAGAACAAAGGTCAATAGAAGACGGCGCATGAGAGGGTGGCTCGGTCAAAAAGGAAGGACGAAAAAACCCGGGCATTCTAGTGCCCAAACCGTCAGCTGCGGTGAAGTTTCAGATAAAGAAAGGGGTCCCCTCCGCCCGGATGGCAGAGGGGGCTTGCAGCGTGGCTCAGCTCTTTTTGACGAAGCCGTAGATCACCAGCAGGACGATCGCGCCCACCAGCGCACCGATGAAACCGGCGCCCTGGCCAGCCTGGTAGATGCCCAGCGCCTGGC
>NZ_AYMU01000086.1 GCF_000633395.1 Pseudomonas sp. PH1b | reverse complement strand
CCCCCGCCGCTGTACCGGGTCAGCCAGATTTTCCTCGGGGTCGGTGATCCGCAAGCCCTGGAGTCGGTGCGCAAGCAGGCCCAGGAGTTGAGCCGCAAGGCCCAGGCCGCGCCGGGAGAGTTCGCCGCCCTGGCGACGCAATACTCCCAGGACCCCGACAGCGCCAAGCGCGGCGGCGATTCCGGCTTGCAGCCTTTGCAGCAACTGGTACCGGAGGTGCGCAACGCGGTGGCGCGGTTGAAGGTTGGCGCGGTCTCGGACGTGGTGCAGAGCGCGGCGGGTTTCCACGTGCTCAAGCTCACCGAACAGCAACCCGCACGGACTGCCAGCCTGGACGAACTGCGTGATCGCCTGACCCAGGCCCTGCGCGCCCAGCGCCAGGAACAGATCGCCAAGGCCTACCTGGAAGGCATGCTCAACACCGCGACCTTGAGCATCGACGGTGCCGTACTCAACCAAGTGCTGGAGGAAAAGCTCTAGGACTGCTGGCGAACTCACGGCCCCCTTC
>NZ_AYMU01000085.1 GCF_000633395.1 Pseudomonas sp. PH1b | reverse complement strand
GCGGCGGGGTCAGCCACGCCGATTTGCCGCTGTCATAGGCCTGTTGCAGTTCCGTGGCGCTGGGGTAGTCCGCCGGCACCTGGCTGACCGATTGCAGGTAGTCGCGAAAGACGATCTGCTCGGTGGCGGCACGGGTCTGCAGCTCCACCTCAGGGCGCTGGCGCCAGCCCTGGGCATCGGCCTGCTCCAGCACGGCCTTTTGTGCCAGGCGTGAACGGATCCACGCCTCCAGGGCCGGGCGATTGCCCCGCAACTCCTCGCGGGACACCTCGGGCAAGCCGGCGAACAGGCTCTTGAGCTCTTCGGCCGCCACTTGCTGGTTGCCCAGGCGCGCCACCG
>NZ_AYMU01000084.1 GCF_000633395.1 Pseudomonas sp. PH1b | reverse complement strand
GTTGCCCTCGTAGGAGCCGGCTTGCCGGCGAAGGGGGCCGTGAGTTCGCCTTCGCTGGCAAGCCAGCTCCTACAGTTGTTGGTGCTGCGTGTTGCCTCGTGGGAGCCGGCTTGCCGGCGAAGGGGGCCGTGAGTTCGCCTTCGCTGGCAAGCCAGCTCCTACAGTTGTCGGTGCTGCGGGTTGCCTCGTGGGAGCCGGCTTGCCGGCGAAGGGGGCTGTGAGATCGCCTTCGCTGGCAAGCCAGCTCCTACAGTTGTCGGTGCTGCGGGTTGCCCTCGTAGGAGCCGGC
>NZ_AYMU01000083.1 GCF_000633395.1 Pseudomonas sp. PH1b | reverse complement strand
CTCCTACGGTTGGGTGCGGTGTTGGGGTTGTGGTAGGAGCCGGCTTGCCGGCGAAGGGGGCCTTGGGGTGTGTGCAGGGCGTGCGGGCCTCTTCGCTGGCAAGCCAGCTCCTACGTTTGGGTGCGGTGTTGGGGCTGTTGTAGGAGCCGGCTTGCCGGCGAAAGGGGCCTTGGGATGTGCGCAGGGCTTGCGGGCCTCTTCGCTGGCAAGCCAGCTCCTACGGTTGGGTGCGATGTTGGGCGTGTTGTAGGAGCCGGCTTGCCGGCGAAGGGGGCCTTGGGGTGTGCGCAGCTCTTGCGGGCCTCTTCGCTGGCAAGCCAGCTCCTACGGTTGGGTGCGGTGTTGGGGGTGTTGTAGGAGCCGGCTTGCCGGCGAAGGGGGCCTTGGGGTGTGTGCAGGGCGTGCGGGCC
>NZ_AYMU01000082.1 GCF_000633395.1 Pseudomonas sp. PH1b | reverse complement strand
GAGAATCCGGGGCGATTCAGAAGCCACGCGCGCGGCGAGACTCAAAACCCGCGGTGTTGTAGATAGCCCAGGGCTGGTAACGGACCAGAGAGCATCCTCCTCTAAATGGCATGATGAACAGCTGCGATTTTTCCGTAACGGGGCCCCGAGCTTTGAATTGAGTGTCCGGCAGCAGGGTGTGGCCTTCCATTGGGGTACCTTTACCTCGCTCTATGACGCCATCAACTCTTCGCGTTTCAAAGACACAATGCTGAGAAACACGTTCCCATCTCGGGCGTGCGCCGACAGGCCCAGCATCTTTGCAGATCGCCCCCCATCAAAGACGATCTCTTCCTGATTCTTCGAAGCCAGGGCGCTAACTACCTTATCCATCGACGGCGTTACTTGCTCACCCTGGTCTTTAATAGCGGCTAGGTAAAGCCCACGGGCCGCGCGAATGAGCTGTCCAGCCTTCGTCAATCGTGAAAGCGCCTGATCAACAGCAGCCCGGCTCCCCAAGTGTAGAAAGTCTTTGGGACTCAGTAAGCCACCCTCAGACAGACGCCTACTGTGGTCTAGGATCGATTCGGGGAGGGTCTTCATAGGGATTAAACAACTCTCAATTCTGATGTCAGAATCTTATTTTTGTTTCTGACATTGAGCAAGAGATGATCATCCCCAACCGTCAGTCAATGCCTCTGGTATCCGCCTGCCGATAAATGTTGGTGCTGATCTTAAATTGACTCTCGAAACACTGCGGTTGCGG
Organism: Pseudomonas sp. PH1b; assembly: GCF_000633395.1. Classification (GTDB taxonomy): domain Bacteria; phylum Pseudomonadota; class Gammaproteobacteria; order Pseudomonadales; family Pseudomonadaceae; genus Aquipseudomonas. Next base: position 3,391 of record NZ_AYMU01000082.1, on the reverse strand, counting down.
AAGTTGCGCCAACTTGAAGGCAGCCTTGAGCCGGAAAATGGGTCAATCCCGTATGGGCCTCAAAAGGTTCACGCTTCAGAGCTACATCAATAGCGTTGGATTTTGTCCAATCTCTGCGCGCCGCCGAACAAGAGGCGGCGGATGCAAGCCTGCCTCCTACTCGCTCTGCTATTCGGATTTAGCAATGTATTTATCCAGGCCAAGCCGCAATCGGTAGCGTCTGCTGTCATTTTGTCGCTATTATGCAGGCACGACAGCAAAAATACCCTCAAAACGACATCGAGCACCATCCATGGCCAGATTAAGCGTTCGCGACTTTCCTGATAACTTGCACCAGCTGCTGCTCCAGTCAGCTGCCCGGCATGAACGCTCACTGGAGAGGGAAACCAGGTTTGGCCTAGCGCGCTACCTTGAATCTCTCAAAGCGCCCAAGCCTGAGGCAGCGTCTATGTGTGAATCTTGGCAGCGCGCGACTGGTCAGCGCTTGCTAAAGCTGTTTATGAGGCTACGCGAAGACAACTTTTTTTCTTGGGGCGAGCGTAGCGATTTGCCACACCTGGCGCTTGCCTTGGGGGAATCGTCGCCGGCAACGCTGATGAACTGTGTCGACGGTCTTGAAGCGCTGTCCTTTGATTTGGCCAAGCGTATTGCCTACCACTACAGTTGCAGTCTGGAATGGCTAATCAACGGGTCTGGCTCTATGTTTCCATACCCAGAAGTTGGTGGGGAATATCACGGTTTTTTCGAGCCCGCTATCAGTGGAAGCGGTCTCAAGATCAAGTTGGTCCGGATCTGCTCCGCGGATGATGTCGAAGGCAATTTAGGCGACCAAGACGGTACCTTGCTGATGTTCAGATGCAGGGATGACAAACTAAACATTGCCTCGGGCTATAGCGGTCGCTTTTATCTCAATGGTCATATGGGTGGCGGTGGCCATGGCAACCTTGCAAGCTTCGTCAATTTTCTCAATGAGAATAAAAACTTGCAGTTCAGTGAATACAACTGCACAGCGCCGATTGATCGCTCTACAATGTGGGATCACCACCCCAGCTACTATCTTGATTCGAAGCATTGCAGCCGGGCGTCCTGGCTATACCCGCTATGTGCTGGTAGATCGCCTTCCAGCATTGACTGGATGCAGCAGCACGCCTATACGAGCCCAATTCAAAAGATTAACTACTTTGATCAACGCTAATACGCTGGCGTCCGTGTCCTCCAGCGAGCAGTCCGGTCGGCTCTTCTAAAGTGCTATGTGCAGCAATATCTAGAAAGCGCCCCATCACACCTGCCCGAGAAATCAGCTTTTCTCGGGCGTTTCGGATAATCCGTTCCTTAATCAACCACTTGTCCGTTTTGATTTTTCGGCGCCCTTTCATTTGATACCTCAATGGCTACGTAAGGCTTATTTTACAGGCCCTCGCGGCTTTGGCGCCCCTTTGGACTCGAATAGCAATCGGCTGTATGCGTCCTCCAAGCCCTCCCGAGTCTGCTTGGGTAAGGCTGGTTTTTTCTCACGCACCGGTTTCGAAGACGGATTGGAAGGTGAGCCTGGCGGATGGAGCTGTTCGAAAGTCTTACGCTCCTCGGCTGTTAGGGATGAAACAAAAGCCATCTCGCTCACCCGTGTAGCTCGATCGTCCTTGGTGAAGCTCAAGACGTTGGATGGCAACGGTACCGGGAACGGACAACGGAGGTCAGCCCTGGCCCCGGTTTTATTCTTATGAATGCTGATGCGAGTTAGCTCCTCGACATCGTCCCTACTGCTGGAGTACGAGGCTGAAAGGTATGCATTGTTAACGTCCTCCAAAGTAATCGTATGGCGACGGGCCGCACGGGCTTCGAGATACGCCACCTTGAACAGTTGAACAGCCAGACGCTTTATACCGAAAGTCCAGCGATACAGCTCATGTATCAGGGCACTTGGATCTGCAGATACGCGCCGCCCGCTCACCCGTATGCATTCTAGAACATAATCCTTCCAAGGCTTCGAATCAGGATGGTCCGGTAGCATGACACGGGGTTCAGAGAGAAGCCGTTGCTTGTCCTCACTGTTCCTTGTCAGCAATTTGTGACCCGGGCTGTAGTTGGCCACATAGATCATCGGGACCCCAAGCCCGGCCATGGTAAGGAGAATATCCGTAACGCGGGCTACTCCTTGACCAGTGCTCTGATGCTGCATCTCTTCGAGCATCATTAGTGATATACCATCGCGGTTAACTCTACGCCGGCACTCCGTCAGTAACTTTGATGTATTCGCTCTAACTCCTGCCGCGTCGCCACCGAGGAAGTCTTCCAAAAGCTGCCTGCCGCTAGCCTTACCCCTGGCGCTGGCATACCAGTACGAGATTAATATATGAGGTTCGTGATAATGGGCAGATGCATAAGGTGCAGGTCCAGGCATCACCTTCATCAGCGCACGGATAGTTTGGCTCTTCCCAACGCCAGCAAGGCCGGTGAGGCAGATAGGAAACGTCTCATCCTCAGGGGGGTGATACAGCCGCCGCTGATATTGCTGGTCAGTAGAAAAGCTCTCGGCGGAAAAGCTACGCGCGCGGTCAACGCTGTCTTTGATGAAGTCCAAAGAAAACTGGTTGGGAAGAAAAATCGCCTTCAGGGCCTCCGACAAACGTTCTGCGGCCAATGCGGGGCTCAACTCCTCAAGACCGGTCACCGGATCTGGATGCACTGTAACCAACCGCTGGATATCAGCCAGCGTGTCCGGTCCGTCAAAGCGCGTGGAAAAGATGTTAGTCATGACCTTTCCCCATTAATCGCTTCTGATCGGCCGCATCACGCTCGGCCGCTCCATCCTTCGCTGGGCGCCCCAACTTGCGGGCACCACTGTTCCAAGCTTTGCCTGTTGCTTGAAGAAACTGGGCATTGCGACCCTGGAGGATCGCGGGCTGTGTTGCCGCTGACCGAAAACTTACCCACTGGCGACCTTTAGCGGCCCCCCTTGCGTTTTTGAGTTGGTGCCCAGACTCTGGGGCTACCTTGCAGTCTTTTTGCGGCGCAAGGCGCGATACCGCTCGCTAGATTTTTGTGTACAAGAATAATGAATAGTGTTTTTTTCAGAACTATCTGATTGCAAAGGAATACTTGAGTGAGCGGAATCCACCGCGTGAACGGTACTGAGAAACTTTAATTTTTCCGGATGACGCTTCATTGACTTCGTAGTGATGGCAAAATAGCATTAGTCTTTTATCTCCGACAGTACCTCGTCTCGAAGGACCGAAGATGCAGTTTTTTGCCCTCGGCGCAGGTCTGTCCGTCGCCCTCGCAGCCCTGTGCCTTGTCACTGTGTTGAACCCGGCCATGGCCGCCCCGCTGAACAATCCCGGTGACCAGGACCTGATCCGCGACCGACAGGACCGCCTGCTGCAAGAGCAGC
>NZ_AYMU01000081.1 GCF_000633395.1 Pseudomonas sp. PH1b | reverse complement strand
CGAGAAGTGCTGCTTGAAGGCACGGGAAAACGCTTCGCCGGAACCGAAGCCGACCTCCAGGGCGATTTCCAGGATCGACGCCTGGCTTCGGCTGGCCAGGAGGTAGGCGCCGCAGGCCAGGCGTCGGCGACGCAGGTAGGCCCCCAGGGGTTCTCCGACCCAGGCGCTGAACAGGCGATGGAAGTGATAGGGCGAGAAATGTGCGACCCGCGCCAGGTCCGCCAACTCCAGGGGCTGGTCCAAGTGCTGGTCGATATGCTCCAGAACACGGCTCATGCGCAGGGTGTATTCATGGAGGCTGTGATAGGCGCTGGTCATGATTGCAGCTTAGTCGGGTGGGCGAATTCAACCGGTCGTCGCAACACCTTGATCGAGGTGTTTATGGGACGACCCGCAGGATGGATGCAGAAATTAACGGGCCGGGGAGCGATGCGTTCTCCAGGCGCGCCGTCACTTCGTAATGAGATCGAGCGGCTGTTTTGGGTTCAGATCGCAACCGGGATCACAAGCGAAAAGGCAGCACAGGCCGTTGGCGTATCAACAGCAGTAGGCACACGCTGGTTTCGTCATCGGGGTGGGATGCCATTATTCATGTCGAACCACATATCAGGACGGTACTTATCGTTCGCAGAGAGAGAAGAGATTGGTCTGCTTCGAGCGCAAAGTGTTGGCGTGCGTGAGATTGCTCGTCGCCTTGGACGAAGCCCATCGACAGTTTCACGGGAGCTGACACGTAATGCTGCAACTCGTTGCGGTCGGCTTGAGTATCGAGCATCAGTCGCGCAATGGAAGGCAGAACTGGTGGCCAAGAGGCCGAAGACTGCGAAACTGGTGGCTAACCCGCGACTGCGTCACTACGTGCAAAACCGCCTTGAGGGTAAGGTTCAAGACGCTGATGGCCGTGAGATTGCTGGGCCTCGACAGGCGCCCTTCAAAGGTCGAAATAAACCACATCGCAGTGACCGTAAATGGGTCAACGGCTGGTCGCCTGAACAAATTACCAACCGACTACAGATCGATTTTCCGGACGATGAATCCATGCGCATCTCTCACGAAGCCATCTATCAGGCCCTCTACATTCAGGGACGAGGGGCTCTCAAGCGCGAGCTAGTGAGCTGCCTGCGCACAGGGCGAGCGCTGCGTGTGCCGAGAGCCAGGGCGCAAGCCAAAACATGGGCACACGTCAGCGAGGATGTCATGATCTCCAGTCGCCCCGCAGAGGTGGAGGACCGGGCTGTACCTGGGCATTGGGAGGGCGATCTGATCATTGGTCTGAATCGATCCGCGATTGGAACGCTGGTTGAGCGCTCCACTCGATTCACCATGCTCGTCCATCTGCCTCGCGAGGAAGGTTATGGGTTAACTCCTCGAACGAAGAACGGCCCGGCACTAGCCGGCTATGGGGCGGTCACTATGGCCAATGCACTGAAGAAGACGGTGACTGAGCTCCCCATCGAGTTGTGGCGATCTTTGACTTGGGATCGTGGAAAGGAACTATCGGATCATGCTCGATTTACCATCGAGTCCGGAGTAAAGGTCTTCTTTGCTGACCCTTATAGTCCTTGGCAGCGCGGCACGAACGAGAATACGAACGGTCTTTTGCGGCAATATTTCCCGAAAGGCACCGACCTGTCTCGGTGGAGTGTCGACGAGATCCAAGCTGTAGCTCATGCGTTGAACACAAGGCCTCGAAAAACACTGGGCTGGAAAACGCCTGACGAAGCGCTGAACAAGTATCTAAAATCTATTCAACAATCTAGTGTTGCGACGACTGGTTGAATCCGCCGTGGATCATTGCAATCTGCTGCAGATGGGGATTGCGGGTGAGCAAGATTCGCCGGCAAACCGACTCCTGCGCAATGCGGTTGGCCATGTATGATGCTTATCAAGAGCAGTTGCTCATCTGCGATCAGCAGATTGCCAGAAGCCTCTCCAGCCTTTCCCTGCAACAGCCTCCGCCGACAGAGCCCTTGCCGAAGGCCCGACATAACACTCGGCAACCCAACGCCTTGGCCTTTGAAGTGCGCCCCCTGCTTTACCAGCTAGTCGGCGTCGATCTGACGCAAATACACGGCATTGGCCCCTATCTCGCGCTCCGCCTGGTGGCTGAGTGCGGCACGGACCTCAGCCGATGGCCCACAGCTCATCATTTCACTTCCTGGCTGACGCTTGCTCCTGGTTGTTGCATCTTCGGCTCGCCGCGGTGACTATCGGTCGAACGAGCACGGCCCTTGGGGCCTTTTACCGACGCCTGTCAGCTCGCATCGGCAAGGCGAAAGCGGTCACTGCCACCGCACGGAAAATTGCCATCTTGTTCTACAATGCCATACGGTTCGGCATGGCCTATCAGGATCCAGGTGCAGACCACTACGAGCAGAAGTACCGAGAGCGCGTCGTTAAGAGCCTCCATCGGCGTGCTGCGGAGTTTGGATTTTCGCTGCTGCCTGTGGAAGGTGTTTCTTAGGAGGCCACCGCGCTCTTGATGGCCGAGGAACACGAGCGTTCGCGTTAATTGATCAACTTCGTTCTGAAGAGCCTGTTGATCTGTTGTGCTCGGTATTTGAAGTCACCCGATCTTGCTATTACGCGCATTGCCGCAAGCGTCGATCTCCGAACGTTGAGCGGATGGTTTTGCGTAGTCGCGTGAACGAGCTGTTCTCCCAAAGCCGCAGCGCGGCGGGCAGCCGAAGCATCATGTTCATGATGCGAGAGGACGGCATAGAGATTGGGCGATTCAAGGTACGCAAGCTGATGAGCGAGATGAAACTGGTCAGCAAGCAGCCTGGCTCACATGCCTATAAAAAGGCGGCAATGGAACGGCCAGATATCCCGAACGTGCTGGATCGGGAGTTCACTGTAGAAAAACCGAATAAGGTCTGGTGCGGTGACATCACCTATATCTGGGCTCAAGGCCGCTGGCACTATGTGGCGGTTGTGATCGATCTGTTCGCCCGCCGCGTAGTGGGCTGGGCATTTTCATCGAAGCCCGATGCCGACCTGGTGATCAAGGCTTTGGACATGGCGTATGAACGTATGCGTCCGGCCAAGTCAT
>NZ_AYMU01000080.1 GCF_000633395.1 Pseudomonas sp. PH1b | reverse complement strand
CCGCCGGTGTCACCGCCATAGCCGTATTGGCCATACACCGAGTCACGGCCGTAGCGCAGCTTGCTTTTGTCCTCCAGGCCACCGACCCGGACAACCGCGGCCTCGCCCACCAGGGTCAGGCGTTCGGCCCCCAGCACCTGATCGAAGAACTGGGTCATGGAACTCTGGATCTGGGTGATCTCCTTGCGCCGGTAGCCGGTGTTGTCGGCCCCCATGGCGGTCTTGATCGGCGAGGCCGCTCCTCCGGCAATGGGGTTGAGCAGGGCCAGGGTCAGGTCGTTGGTGTTGACCTGCACCGGCGCATTGGGCCGGTAGCTGATCTCGCCGGTCCAGGCGGTGCCGGTGGGCAGGGTGGTGGAGAAGCTGGCGCCATACAGGCGGATGTCTTCCGGGTAC
>NZ_AYMU01000079.1 GCF_000633395.1 Pseudomonas sp. PH1b | reverse complement strand
CACCGGCGGTTTCGTCACCGCCACTTCCTGGGGCTATCGCGCCCGGGCCATCCTCGACTACAGCAACGTGATCGCCGGGATCAACTTCAAGCCCAACCTGTCCTGGTCCCACGACGTCAACGGCTATGGCCCCAACGGCTTGTTCAACCAGGGAGCCAAGGCCCTCAGCGTCGGCGTCGATGCCGACTACCGCAACACCTACACCGCCAGCCTCAGTTACACCGACTTCTTTGGCGGGCGCTACAACACCCTCACGGACCGGGATTTCCTCGCGTTGAGCTTCGGCGTGAATTTCTGAATCGGCATAAGAAGGATGACTTGAATGCGCAAGATGATTCTGCAATGCAGCGCCCTGGCGCTGGGGCTTTGGGCGGTCAACCTGATGGCGGCGGTAAGCCCGGAGGAAGCGGCCAAGCTGGGTACCAGCCTGACGCCGCTGGGGGCAGAGAAAGCCGGCAACGCCAATGGCTCGATCCCGGCCTGGACCGGCGGC
>NZ_AYMU01000078.1 GCF_000633395.1 Pseudomonas sp. PH1b | reverse complement strand
ACAAAACCCCAATTGCTTTCGCAATTGGGGTTTCGGAATTTAATCTTGACGATGACCTACTCTCACATGGGGAAACCCCACACTACCATCGGCGATGCATCGTTTCACTTCTGAGTTCGGGATGGGATCAGGTGGTTCCAACGCTCTATGGTCGTCAAGAAATTCGGGTACTGAGCCGTCTTTCGACGTATCAGCAAATTGGGTATGTAATAGCTTTGTGTGTTCGCAAACTTTCGGTTTGTTTCGTCTTCACACACCGCAATTCGCTTCTAAGCAAATTGCTTGGGTGTT
>NZ_AYMU01000077.1 GCF_000633395.1 Pseudomonas sp. PH1b | reverse complement strand
ATATATCTATTTCTACGTCACCCCAGGTCAGCACGTGATCAGCTCCAAGGCTGAAAACTGGGCAGATATGCCCGTGACGGTCAAGGCAGGCGAGGTTATCTACCTCAAGCAAGAGGTTGAGGTTGGCGTGGTAATGGCTCGCAACAGCTTGAAGGTGTTAAGCGATGTGGAGGGGCGTTATCTGGTCAAGGATGCAGGCCTGGGCACTATTGCCAAAGAAACCAAGTAAGCCTTTGATCGATCGGTATCCGATCTTCTGCGAGAGAAAAAGGGCGACTTTCAAGCCGCCCTTTTTAATTACTGAAGCACCTGTTCCTGCATCCGCCTTGTCGTCACATCCATAAAATCACACCCATCTCGCAGCAAAATGCTGAACACCAGCGACAGTTCCAGTAGCACCACTGCACCTTTGAGCGCTTTATCAGAAATCGCAAAATTTTCCAGCAGTTGAGTCACATCGCGAATGCGATACGTCGCTGCATTGTGCAGGACATCAATGGGAGATTGGGTATCGATCAGAAGTGAGAGGATGCTGCAGTCATGCCCGGTAATAGCTTGATGATGTTTCATTTAATGCCGCCGCTTATCGCCATGCCACAGGTGGTTTTCAGGTGGGCAGTGCGTTGTTGAAAAGCTCTCAAGGAAGATTCGTGCGTCTGTTGTCCCTGCTGTTTGCCATCATCTTGCTCTTCGGTTGCGCCGCTAAACCCCACTATTACACCT
>NZ_AYMU01000076.1 GCF_000633395.1 Pseudomonas sp. PH1b | reverse complement strand
ATATATCTATTTCTACGTCACTCCAGGTCAGCACGTGATCAGCTCCAAGGCTGAAAACTGGGCAGACATGCCTGTGATGGTTAAGGCAGGCGAGGTTATCTACCTCAAGCAAGAAGTTGAGGTTGGCGTGATGATGGCTCGCAACAGCTTGAAGGTGTTAAGTGATGTGGAGGGGCGTTATCTGGTCAAGGATGCGAGCCTGGGTACTATTGCCAGAGAGAGCAAGTAAGCCTTTGACTGATTGGTATCCGATCTACTGCAAGAGAAAAAGGGCGACTTTCAAGCCGCCCTTTTTGCTTACTGAAGCACCTGTTCCTGCATCCGCCTTGTCGTCACATTCATAAAATCACACCCATCTCGCAGCAAAATGCTGAGCACCAGCGACAGTTCCAGTAGCACCACTGCCCTTGGAGCGCTTTATCAGAAATCGCAAAATTTTCCAGCAGTTGAGTCACATCGCGAATGCGATACGTCGCTGCATTGTGCAGGACATCAATGGGAGATTGGGTATCGATCAGAAGTGAGAGGATGCTGCAGTCATGCCCGGTAATAACTTGATGGTGTTTCATTTAATGCCGCCGCTTATCGCCATGCCACAGGTGGTTTTCAGGTGGCAGTGCGTTGTTGAAAAGCTCTCAAGGAAGATTCGTGCGTCTGTTGTCCCTGCTGTTTGCCATCATCTTGCTCTTCGGTTGCGCCTCTAAACCCCACTATTACACCT
>NZ_AYMU01000075.1 GCF_000633395.1 Pseudomonas sp. PH1b | reverse complement strand
GACAGTGCCCGAAGTCGCGCCGGCAGCGATGGTGATCACCGCGCCGTTGCTCAGGGTCACAGTGACCGGGGTGCCAGCGGCGTTGGTCAAGGTGGCGGTGTAGATGATCTGGCCGCCTTCAGCCACGGTGCCGGTGGCACTGAGGCTGAGGTTGGTGGTGTCGACGGTGTCGGTCACGGTGGTGCTGACCGGTGTCTTGTCGGCCACCAGTTTCTCGTAGTTGCCGCCGCTGACATCGCTGATGGCGTTGGTCAGCGGGGTGTGGCCGACCAGGACATCGTTAGGTGCGCTGATGCTCACCGAGCCGCTGGTTTCACCGACGGCGATGGTGATTTTCTCGCCATTGGCCAGGGTAACGGTGACAGGCGAACCGGTGACCGGTGCAGTGACCGTCGCGGTGTAAGTGACATTGCCGCCTTCTGCCGCCGACGGCGTGGCCTTCAGCGTCACGGTGGAGGTGTCGATGGTGTCGGTGACGTCGGTCACGGCAGGAGTGGTGCTTGGCACCAGCTTCTCGAAGTTGCCGCCCTCGGCCTTGGTAATGGTGGCTTCGACCTTGCCGGCGTCCTTGTACACGTCATCGGCTGGTGCGGCGACGGTGACAGTGCCCGAAGTCGCGCC
>NZ_AYMU01000074.1 GCF_000633395.1 Pseudomonas sp. PH1b | reverse complement strand
GCTGCCCAGGCTCATGCGCTGCGAGCTGAACAGCAGGTCCTCGCTGCGCTGGCCGGTGACCAGGCTGCTGAACACCAGGGATTCGTCCCACAGCTTGAACGGCTGCAGGTAGCTGGCGGTGGCGCTGTACTTGCGGTAGCGGGCGTTGGCCTGGCGATTGCCGAAACGGTCGCGCTCATGCTGGCGCTGGGCATCGAAGGCGCCGATGCCGTCCTGCAGCCCCAGGTCGAGGTTGAGAAAGCCGCTGCCCAGGCGCCGGCCGTGATTGATGCCCAACTGCGCCTCGCTGAGGCGGTTGCTGCTGTTGCTGAGCTTGCTGTCTTCGATGTAGTTGTTGGTGCGCAGGTAGCTCAGGCCGCTGTTCAGCGAGGTTTTGCTCAGGGCATCGCGATGGATCACCCGCTCCAGGCGC
>NZ_AYMU01000073.1 GCF_000633395.1 Pseudomonas sp. PH1b | reverse complement strand
GCTGCCCAGGCTCATGCGCTGTGAGCTGAACAGCAGGTCCTCGCTGCGCTGGCCGGTGACCAGGCTGCTGAACACCAGGGATTCGTCCCACAGCTTGAACGGCTGCAGGTAGCTGGCGGTGGCGCTGTACTTGCGGTAGCGGGCGTTGGCCTGGCGATTGCCGAAACGGTCGCGCTCATGCTGGCGCTGGGCATCGAAGGCGCCGATGCCGTCCTGCAGCCCCAGGTCGAGGTTGAGAAAGCCGCTGCCAAGGCGCCGGCCGTGATTGATGCCCAACTGCGCCTCGCTGAGGCGGTTGCTGCTGTTGCTGAGCTTGCTGTCTTCGATGTAGTTGTTGGTGCGCAGGTAGCTCAGGCCGCTGTTCAGCGAGGTTTTGCTCAGGGCGTCGCGGTGGATCACCCGCTCCAGGCGC
>NZ_AYMU01000072.1 GCF_000633395.1 Pseudomonas sp. PH1b | reverse complement strand
CAGCAGATCGCGCACTTCCATTTCAACCAGTTCCAGCAGCTCAGCATCATCAACCATGTCAGCCTTGTTCAGAAAGACAACGATGTACGGAACGCCTACCTGACGGGACAGCAGGATGTGCTCACGAGTTTGTGGCATCGGACCATCAGCGGCCGAGCAAACCAGGATCGCGCCATCCATCTGCGCAGCACCGGTGATCATGTTTTTTACGTAGTCGGCGTGACCTGGGCAGTCAACGTGCGCGTAGTGACGCACAGCCGAATCGTATTCAACGTGAGAGGTGTTGATGGTGATACCACGAGCCTTCTCTTCCGGGGCGCTATCGATCTTGTCGAAGTCAACCTTGGCCGAACCGAAAACCTCGGAACAAACGCGAGTCAGGGCTGCAGTCAGAGTGGTTTTACCGTGGTCAACGTGACCAATGGTACCAACGTTGACATGCGGCTTATTACGTTCGAACTTTTCCTTAGCCATCGAAATCACCCCTAGGAGAAGAATTAAGCAAGTCACACAAGCCATTAAAACAAAGGCAGATATTTTCATATCTGCCTTGTTATATGGAGCTCTTGAGCGGATTTGAACCGCTGACCTCACCCTTACCAAGGGTGTGCTCTACCAACTGAGCTACAAGAGCAAAACTCTTTTGCAAAACCTGCAAACTTGGAGCGGGTAGCGGGAATCGAACCCGCATCATCAGCTTGGAAGGCTGAGGTTCTACCACTAAACTATACCCGCGGAGCCTGCAGCTCTCGCTAAATCTGGTGGAGGGGGAAGGATTCGAACCTTCGAAGTCGTAGACGTCAGATTTACAGTCTGATCCCTTTGGCCGCTCGGGAACCCCTCCTAAGCGAGGCAGCATTTTATACTATGCCACCCTTCTGTCAAGCATTTTCTCAATTAAATCTTGAGGTTAGCTGCGTTGACCTCGCTCCACCGCTGCGACTTCGAGAAGTCTTCACTGCGGAGCGGGCGCCATTCTATGCAACCTATTCGACAGTTGCAACCCCCTCACACGGCATTATTTTATGTTTTAACTCATTGAATTCCTTAGCAAGGTTTTGCAACTGGGGATCATCCAGCAAATGCTTGCTTTCAGGAGAGACGCGCAACCAAAAGCCAGGCGCACCTGGAACACTTAACGACTGCAACTGAACTTCTACCCCAATCTCTACCAGACGCTGCTCGAGCGCTTGAGCCACCTCTCGACGAACAAAGCCCCCCAGATAAAGGCAACTTGCCTCCACCTCTCCAGCCTTGCCCTTGTCACGCCGCTCTACCGAGTCAGAAGACTCGCTCAACAGACGAATATCCTGTTGAGATCCACGATATAGCGACAGCGGCATGACTTCTTTTGCTCGAAGAGGGGCCTCCTGCTGATGCCAGACATAGTAGAAACCATTAAGGACCAACAACAACAGAAACAACCAGCGCATAAAAACCTCAGGATAGAGGGCAGGCCAAACCACTCTCAAAAAGACCAGGCACAGCACAATCTGTACGACGCATATCAACACAGAAACCAGTATCAGATTACCGAGAGGGCGATCCCCCCAACAATCCTACCCATCGCGCATACTCAGGCCATCACAGCATCAATGATGCGGATCATGCGGCACCACACTTCTTATTCTTCAAACCAGGTCCACTACCAAGCTCATGAGCCATCACGCAACCTCAGGCTGAGTTCTCCTCCGCTATAGACCCGCTCCTCCCCCTCAACGCTCAATCGCAAGCCGCCCTGGTGGTCTATACCCAGCACAACGCCTTCGACTTTGTTAACACCCGCAATCAAGGACACAGCCCTTCCCTGCCAAAGATGGTTTTGCTCCCACTCCTCTCGAATAGCGGAGAAGCCTTTCAGCCTATGGCACTCCAGATAGGCGACCAATCCTTCGCTTAAACGAGCGATGAACTGGTTACGATCTATTACCTTGCCAGACTCCAGCCTGACAGAGGTCCACTCCTGGTCAACCTCCTCGGCATTCTGCATATTTACATTGACCCCAATGCCTAGGACAACGTGACATACATCCGCAGGATCACCGACCAACTCCAGGAGTATTCCGGCAATCTTTTTCTGACCAACCAACACATCATTAGGCCACTTCAGTCCAACACCCTGGACCCCAGTCTCCCGGAGAGCGTGCATGACAGCCAAGCCCACGAGCAGACTCAATCCCTCCAGCTGGCGCATGCCACCGTCGATACGCAAGACAAGGCTGTAATAGATATTCTCGGCAAACGGACTAACCCACTTACGACCGCGGCGACCACGCCCCGCAGTTTGACGCTCAGCCAACACCAGAAAAGGTGCCGGACATCCACGCTCAATGGAGCGCAACGCCTCTGCGTTCGTCGAGTCGACAGACTCAAGCACCTTGATCACCCAGCCATTACCAGGAGCCAGTCGCTCAATCTCAGCAGAGCTCAACAAGGTAATGGGAGAGGCCAACTGATAGCCTCGCCCCCTAACCTTATGAATAACCACCCCCCACTCCGCCTCAAGGAGCTGCAGCTGCTTCCATATAGCACTGCGACTAACACCCAAGGCCTCTCCAAGGGCTTGCCCGGAGTGAAATCGCCCATCTCTAAGAAGCTCTAACAACGTCGACATGCAGGTTTCGCCTCACAATGAGCCAGGCATGATAGCCACGCCTAAAACTATTGCATAGAAATCGTCTAAGACGTAAGCGAGTGGTGAATAC
>NZ_AYMU01000071.1 GCF_000633395.1 Pseudomonas sp. PH1b | reverse complement strand
GGTAATGGTCGTTTGAGCAGTCGCGGCACCCTGGGCCTCGGCGCCGGCCAACTGAACCTCAATGCTGTGTCGAGCATCGCCGGAGGAGGTGACACCACGGTGGCGGTGGCTGGCCTGTTGAACAACGCCGGGCGCCTGACCTCGGCCGCCAGGCTCAACCTCAGCGCCGCGGGCATCAACAACCTGGGCACCCTGGGAGCAGCCCAGGACTTGACCCTGACCACCGCTGCCCTGCTCAACGAGCGTGGGCTGGTCTTCAGCGGCGGCGACATGGGCCTGCGGATCGATAGCCTGACCAACAGCTACGGCAACCTCTACAGCCTGGGTAACCTGAGGATCGACCGTGATGGCCAAGGCACCTTGGCCAGCCGCATCGCCAACCGTTCCGGTTCGCTGCAGAGCGACGGCTCCATGACGCTCGCCGCCAGCACCATCGAGAACCTGCGCGATGTGCTGACCACCAGCAACGCTGGCATCTATACCGCGAGAATCGGCGAGATCGCCTGCATTGAGGGTTACAACGCCGGTGACTGCAGCGGCAAGCGCAATCACGTCTGGGAAATCGTCCAGCGCGACAAGTTCGAAGTGACCAGCGCCAGCGCGGCGGCGAGCATCACCGCCGGCGTCAACCTGAACATCAACGGTGGCACCCTGCTGAACCAAAGCAGCAGCATCGGCGCCGGCGGCAACCTGGTGGCGACGGTCAACAACCTGCTCAACAGCGGCGTGGAAACCGGTGAAACCGAAACCACCCGAGTGTTCATGTCGGCGCGGACCAAGAATGCCGGGGGCTGGTACAACGTTGCCAATGCCGTCACCAGCAAATACTGGTTCCAGAGCGCGGGCTATACCCCCAACGACCTGGGTGGCCTGGAAGGGGCACTGGCCGGCTTTATCGGCATGACCGAGCGTGAGTGGGTCGGCCAGGGATCGACGAAAAAACTCGCTGGCGGCGATCAAAGCTACGCGGCGGTGATGCAGGCGGGCGGTGCGGTCAGCATCAACGCGGGCAATGGCATCGACAACAGCGTGGTGCGTCCCGGTTTCACCTACGTCGGCAGCGGCCAACGTACCGACACCAACGCCCCGGGCACGGCCTTCGCCACCCGTATCAGCCTCAACCAGCAGCTCCCGCCGGACCTGGCCCAGCAACAGGTCAATCCCCTGGCGCTGCCCGGCTTCAGCCTGCCCAGCGGGCAGAATGGCCTGTTCCGCCTCAGCGGCCAGGGCGCCAGCACACCGACCACCAGCGGTCCGCAAAGCTGGACCCTGGGCGGCGGTGCCTTGAGCTCCGCGCAACGTCAACAAGGGCTGCCCGTGGCGGCGGCGCGAGACATCAACATCGCCGACGTCGTGTCGATCGCCGCCCGATCGGCAGACTTGAGTACCGCCAACCGCACGGCGGCGCAAGTCGGCGCCGATGCCAGCGCGATCAATGCGACCCTGCCCGGTGGCGGTGCTGTCTCGGGCCCGGCATTGCCCGGGCCTTCGCTGGTGAGTGACGGCATCAGCCAGACCGCGGCCCTCAACGCCCAGGCTCCGGCACCGATCAGCATCGAGCGGGTCACCGGCCTGCCCGACAGCAGCGTGCGCAGCAATCCACACAAATACCTGATCGAAACCAACCCGGTGCTCACCGACCTCAAGCAGTTCATGAGCTCGGACTACCTGCTGTCCAACCTCGGCTACAACCCGGACGACAGCGCCAAGCGTCTGGGGGACGGATTCTATGAACAGAAACTGATCCAGCAAGCGGTGCAGGCCCGCACTGGCCAGCGCTACATCAATGGCCAGGACAGCGATGAGAAGCTGTTCAAGTACCTGATGGACAACGCCATCCAGAGCCGGCAACAGCTCAACCTGTCGGTGGGCGTGAGCCTGACCTCGGAGCAAGTGGCGGCCCTGACCCACGACATCGTCTGGCTGGAAAACGCCGAAGTGAACGGCGAACAAGTGCTGGTGCCGGTGCTCTACCTGGCCCAGGCCAAGGACCGTCTGGCGCCCAACGGCGCCTTGATCGCCGGCAGCGACGTCAACCTGATCGCCGGCCAGGACCTGAACAACGTCGGTACCTTGCGCGCCACCCACAACCTGTCGGCCCAGGCCGGACAGAACCTGGTCAACAGCGGCCTGGTGGAAGCCGGCAACCGCCTCGACCTGCTGGCCGGCAACGACCTGGTGAACAAGGCCGGCGGCATCATCGCCGGGCGTGACGTGAGCCTCAGCGCCACCCGTGGCGACGTGATCAACGAGCGCACCCTGACCTCGCACCAGAGCAGCAACGGCAGCTACGCCCAGCAGCGCGACTTCGTCGACAACGCCGCCAGGGTCGAAGCCGCGAACAACCTGCTGATTACCGCCGGGCGTGACATCAACAACACCGGCGGCGAGCTCAAGAGTGGTGCCGACACCAGCCTCAAGGCCGGTCGCGACGTCAACCTGAGCGCCGTGGAACAGGTGGTCAGCAATGACCGCGGCGTGCGCTACAACGACCTCAGCGTGACCCAGAACGGCTCCAGCCTGCAGGCCGGTCGCGACCTGGCCATCAGTGCCGGGCGCGACATCACGGCCATCGCCAGCCAGATCGAGGCCAAGCGCGATGTGGCGATGACCGCCACGGACAACCTCAACCTGATCTCGGCGGCCAACGAGCAGCATTCGGCGAGCAAGACCAAGAAGGTGACCAGTCAGGAGGATCATGTTCAGCA
>NZ_AYMU01000070.1 GCF_000633395.1 Pseudomonas sp. PH1b | reverse complement strand
GAGTAACCCGCAAGAGGTAATTGCTGCCTTTAATAGCGCCAAGCAGGATGCAGAGAACTTGGCGTTTTTGTACGAATTACAGGGGAATCCTGGCGCCGCTCTTGAAGTCAGGATGAAGTGGGCCACTGAGTTTGCACTGAATTTTGCGGTTATCAACCGGGTTGGCAAACTTGGCAAGGTTGCAAACTCGTTGCGGGACCAAGAGTTGGCGGCGAAAGGTTCGACTAGTAGTCCTGTTTGGAGCAGCAGTGAAGGTGCTTATGGTGGAAAGCTCACAGGGAAGTATTCTGCTGGGTCAACAACTGTTAATGGAAAGGTGGTAGATAGCACTGGAGACTTTACTAGTGGACTGGCTGTAACGGAAGCAAGTGGTTCTGCTAAGCTTCTAGAGGAAGCTGATCGGCGGCTGAAGGAATATATAGGCACGTTTGGTAGTTATAAGCCTCCAACTGTTATAGGTGCTGTGGATACTCAGACAGGGAGTATAGTTACAGCTTCTAGTGGCTCTGTACCAAGCAAGATTGCTCCTGAATTGATAGAGTATGCCGAAAATTTGGGGGGCTTGGGAGTTAAAACGGGATGTGGAAATACACTGGGGCGCTGTGCAGAATTTCGAGCAGCCAATGAGTTGCTCTTAAATAATCCAAAGCTAAAATTAGCTGATATAAAATTCACTTCTGCCATTCGTCCAAGAACAGGCGAGGTTGTTAAGCGTTGTGAAAATTGTACGAATATGTTTGGAGGTGAGTAATGGAAATGGATGAAGAGTTTTTAGAGATTAATGATCTAGATTGGTTTGCGTCTTATAAAAATGGAATGCTTGCTCATTTTGCAACTTCAGGTCGAGGGTATGTACCCGTATCGGTCAGGCGTTCTATTGCTGGCTATGAGTTGCTTTATGGCTTTTTTGAATCTTTGCCTGAAAGTGTAGGTTTTGAAGTTAT
>NZ_AYMU01000069.1 GCF_000633395.1 Pseudomonas sp. PH1b | reverse complement strand
GAGTAACCCGCAAGAGGTAATGGCTGCTTTCAACAGTGCCAAGCAGGATGCAGAGAACCTGGCGCTTTTGTACGAACTACAGGGAGATTCTGGCGCCGCTCTTGAAATCAGGATGAAATGGGCGACTGAGTTTGCACTGAATTTTGCGGTTATCAATCGGGTTGGCAAGCTTGGCAAGGTTGCAAACTCGTTGCGAGATCAGGAGTTAGCGGCGAAAGGAGGTGCTGCTAAAGGGCCAAGCCTTGCTGAGATTGATAAGGTATCTGCTCAAGCTAGGCAGGATTTGTTAGATGAAATCAATAAGTTTCCATCAAAATCGAAAGCCGGTGAGTATGCAACCATGATTGGTGCGTATGATCCGCTAACAGGTAAAACCGCAATCGGTGGTAGCAATACGAAGATTAGTTCTGATATGTTGCACGTAGATACTGTGAAGTATATTGAAGATAAGCTGGGTGTAAAAATTGGTGAGTTTACGAGCTTTTGTAAGAATAAAGTTGGTGCATGCGCTGAGATATCAGCTGCGGACTCACTGGTCAGGCAAGGGGTTGATCCTTCAAGAATAAGGTTTACTGAGGCTCTTCGCCCAAGAGAGGTATGGCGAAAAGAGACTCTTACTGATAAGGCTGTTGTGGAAACTTGTAAAAATTGTGGTGCGAGCTGGCCAAAAGGTAGTTAGCTATGATTGATCTGAGTGAAAGCTGGAAACCAGAGTTTGGTACTATAGTGACTTGGTTTGCGATGGATAAATATGGGCGGATCGCTGTTATGGTGAATAACTGCTTCGGAGATTTACCAAGAGTTCTATTGGCTGTCGATGGTGTGGGTGAAGTTTTATATAAAATGTCAGAGTTTGTTTGGGAGGAGTCTGAAGGGGACTTGGAGTATCCAGATGATAAGAGAGGATGGTTTGAGGTTGATTTGTTTTCTGCGTGGCGATATAAAAAGTATCCGTCTTTAAGTAAGATAATTGAGGAGTTTGAACAGGATTGGCATGAAATGGGTCACTATTCGGAGGCCAATCTAGCTATTAATAAAGGTCTTTTTGTTTACCATGGTGTCGAGGGGGATAATCCTGGAGTTGACTATCCAGTTGGTTATGTTGGAACAACTGAAATGGGGGACTATTTTAGGCATTTGGTACCTACTGTTATGGGCGGAATTGTTGACTTTCCAGAGGGCTTGCGTTGCGGGATTGTTGTGTCTGATAGTGTGGATTTTATGAGTGATAGAGTTCTTAAGAGTGGTGATATTAGTAGGCTTTTCACTAGGATGTATCGATAGGGGATCTTTTACTTTTTTGTTTGCTATGAGGGTTTCTATTGGAGTGGCTAAAGGTTGATGGTTAAAAAAGAGGAAGTTTTGGAATTTTATCTAGATAGTAGTTCAGTCATTTGATGTTTGCTTTTAGGTGATGCTGATCGGCGGCTGAAGGAACATATAGGTACGATTGGCAGTTATAAGTCTCAAACTTTTATAGGTGCTATGGATACTCAGGTAGGGAGTATGGTTACAGTCTCTAGTGCCTCTGTGCCAAACAAGAGTGCTCCTGAATTAATAAAGTATTCTGAAAAAATGGTGGGCTTGTGAGTTAAGCGGAATGTGAAAATAAACTGGAGCGTTGTGCAGGGTTTTGAGTAGCTAATTTGTTGCTCTTAAATAATCCAAAGATAAAATTTACTTTTGTTATTCGTCCAAGAGTAGGTGGGGTTTTTAAATGTTGTGAAAGTTGTACGAGTATGTTTTGAGGCGAATAGTGGAAATGGATGAAGAGTTTTTAGAGATTAATGATCTAGATTGGTTTGCGTCTTATAAAAATGGAATGCTTGCTCATTTTGCAACTTCAGGTCGAGGGTATGTACCCGTATCGGTCAGACGTTCTATTGCTAGCTATGAGTTGCTTTATGGCTTTTTTGAATCTTTGCCTGGAAGTGTAGGTTTTGAAGTTAT
>NZ_AYMU01000068.1 GCF_000633395.1 Pseudomonas sp. PH1b | reverse complement strand
AAGTGTAGGTTTTGAAGTTATTGAGGAAAATCTTCCTCGGTTTAATGATGCTTGCCAGCGCGAGCTTTATTTGCGTTCATTTATTGGTATGGCAAGGAAGGGGTTGCTCAGTCATGATGCTGATGAGGATGGTAGCTATAAATTGATAGTTAGGCCGGTAGTAAATATGGAATATTTGAGTTTGCCGAATGATATTAAATGCGTTACTTGTGTGCTTTCTAATCTCGAACCAGAAAAAGAAGGTCCGTTTTTTTTAGCTGAGACAGGTTTTAAGTGATTCGGTGTTGAAGTCATGGTATGTGGTTTTCGTGTGCAGTGAAATATGGTAAATCGCGTCGTAAGTTTTTGAAAAGCGTTTGTTGGAAGAGATGTATCAACTAGGACAGGGCTGAGATCCTGTTGCGCAATCATAAAAGGGCTACTCACATGATCAAAACTATTTTCAAGGCGGTCGCTGCTCTGTCAATTACGCTGCTTTACGGCTGTGCCTCAGCCCCAACAATGGAAAAGATGCAAGCCGAAGTCTCGCAGTACTCGCTACCTAAACCTGCAGTTGCCGACAAAGGATTGGTATACGTCGTTCGCCCTAGCAATGTGGGAATGATGGTACGTTTCAATGTCTTCCTGGATGACAAGGAAGCCGACTCGGAAATGGGCTACAACCGTGGTAACCAATATATCTATTTCTACGTCAC
>NZ_AYMU01000067.1 GCF_000633395.1 Pseudomonas sp. PH1b | reverse complement strand
TCACCACCCGTACCGTACTTGCCCATAACCTGCTTGTAGGCGTCAGTGGCAATCAACTGCTTCTGATAGTTATCAACATCCTCTTTGCTGGCATTGTTTCCTGGTCGATAGATACCTTTCTTTTCAAGTTCATCGCTGGCTGCTTTATCGGCCTTCAACTGCCCGTCGGTCCGAACAATGTCCGTCACTTGGGTGCCGATCTCGCCGATAAGCTGCACCTCCCGCAGGCGCTTCTGCTCCTTCTCCTTGTCGAAGATCGGGCTGATGCTGCCGTTGGCGTGTTCGACGTCACGGCTCAGGGTGGCAACATCCTGCTTCTGCTGGCCTGGGTCACGAATGTCCAAGGTGCCGTTGGAGATTGCCGATGAGGTGGTGCCGCTGGCGCTGCCGCCGTGGTTGTAGGCGATCAACATGCCGCTGGGCATGTTGCTGGTGAAGCCATCGGCACCGCCGTTGCCACTGCTGACGCTGGCGCTCTGCATCTGGCTTTTGTATTCGGCCTCGTTCTTGAGATCGCTCCAGCCCAGGGTGCCGGTGCTCAGGCGGTTTTTGTCAGCTTCTGCGGTGCTGGCGATAACGCTGCCATCCAGTTGGGTGTGCTTGCCCACTTCAACCTGATAGCCGCCCTTGCCGGCGAACAAGCCGGTTTGTTCCTGCACGCTCTGGTACTTGGAGTCGATCTTGCTCTGGCTGACGCTGACCGAAGCGCTGCCCGTCATCGTGCCGAAGGTGAAACTGGCTCCGCCGCTGACATTGCTCTGCTTGGATTTGTAGTCGTCGGTGTCCTGCAGACTTTGCAGCGTGAGGTCGCGCCCAACCTTGGCCGTGATCTTGTCCGCATTGACCTGCGCACCCTTGAGCGCGGCATCCCGCCCACTGATCAGGCTCGCTTGGTTACCAGCGTCCAGGGTGGTTTCGGTCCAGGTGGTGCCAGTGCCCTTTTCCTTGCCCACGCCCTTGTTGCCGTTGGCGAAGATACTCAGGCCTGCGCCGTTGGGGCCGACGCCCAAGCTGACGCCAATGGCACCGCCGCTGCTGTTGTTCTTGCCATCGAGCTTTTGCCGGTTGGCTGCGGCCTCAAGCTGGATGTCACGCTCAGCGGCAAGCAGTACGTTATTGCCTGCCTTGAGTTGGCTGCCTTGCACGCGGATGTCGCCATCCGTCCCAGCGGTGCCACTGCCGGCCGCCACGATGGAGAGGTTGTTGCCGCTGGTCAGGCTACTGCCCTGACTCACCACCTGTTCCTGAGTCTGCTTGGAACTGGACTGTTGCGAGCCCAGGGAAATGCTGATGCCGACGAACTGGCCGATGTTATCGCCGTTCATCCCGCCGCCCTGTTGGGCCGCTTGCCAGGCCTGGACACCGGTCAGGCCGGCCTTGATGCCTTGCAGGGCAGAGAGGCGGCTATCGTCCTCCTCCTTGGCCTGCTTGGTGGTCTGGTACGCGGCGTCGACGGCACTGCCGACGGTTCCAGACAAGGCCAAGGTCAGGCCGCTGGTCTTGGTTTTGGAGGTTTGCTCGCTCTTGTTGTGATTTTCCGCCGCGAGGATGTTGACGTTCTGTCCGACGAGGCTGATGTCCTTGCCGGCAATGACGTCGGAGCCTTTCAGGGTCAGGTCCTTGCCGGCCTGGATATCGACGTTGCCGAGCACGCTGCCAATGGTGCTGGCCTTGGCGTTTTCGGTGGTGCTGGAAGAGGTGTTCTTCGCACTGGTGGAGCCCAGGGTGAAACCAATCCCGCCACTGCTCAACAGGCCGGACTTTTTCTTCGATGTCGAATGGCTTTCTTCGCTGGTTTCGGTAGCGCTGTCGATCTCGACATTACGTCCCGCGACCAGGCTGGTGGAGTGGGTGGAGACAATATCGCTGGCGGTTGCACCAATGTCTTGGCCGGCCCGTATGACCACCGTATCGCCACTGACGGAGGAGCCCTGTTGGGTGGTGGAGCTGCTGCTGTCGATCCGTGTTTTCTGGCTGCTGGACAGCCCGGAGCTGCTGGTCTTGGTCTTGCGGTAATAGCTGTAGTCACTGTTTTGCGCGGCGCTGAGGTTCACGTCACCGCCCGCATAGAGATACGCCTCATCCCCCGCCGTCACCCGGCTGGCCGTCAGTTGAAGATCCGCACCGGCCTTGAGCGCCACATTGCCGCCCGCCACCAAGGTGGTAGCTACCTGCTGAACATGATCCTCCTGA
>NZ_AYMU01000066.1 GCF_000633395.1 Pseudomonas sp. PH1b | reverse complement strand
TCGGCTACGCGGTGCGCTTCGGCAACCCGGCGGCGCAGTCGGGCCAGTACGTGGATTTCACCTTCAGTTGCGCGTTGCGGGTCCAGGGTGAACTGCCGGCGGGCCTGGCGGAGCTGTGGAACGCCTCGCGGCGTTTTGCCCGGCTGTCGCTGCAGGGCGAGTTCCTGGTCATGGAAATGGACGTGGTAGTGGCCGGTGTCGGTGAAACCCACCTGCGGGGCAACCTGGAACTGTGGGACCGCCTGCTCCAGGAGTTCATCGTCTACTTGCGCGAATACAGCCAGCAGGCCGCTCAACTGCAGGCCCAGGCCCAGGCCGAACCGGCGACGCCCGAGGCCCAGCTGCGCGAGGAGGCAACCAGCCTGTGAAGAAGCCAACCCTGGTAATAGGTGCCGGGGCCCTGGCCTTGCTCGGGCTGGCGGTGGGCTTGAGCCTGCGCCCGGGCAACGAGCCGGTGGCGGCCCAGCAGCCGGCCACGGCAGCGCTGCAGCAGAGCGCGGCCAGTGGCCCGGCGGTGGCGCGCCTGGGCAACC
>NZ_AYMU01000065.1 GCF_000633395.1 Pseudomonas sp. PH1b | reverse complement strand
CAGCGGCGGCAACTACGAGAAACTGGTGGCCGACAAGACACCGGTCAGCACCACCGTGACCGATACCGTCGACACCACCAACCTCAGCCTCAGTGCCACCGGCACCGTGGCGGAAGGTGGCCAGATCATCTACACCGCGACCCTGACCAACGCCGCAGGCACGCCTGTGACCGTGACCCTGAGCAACGGCGCAGTGATCACCATCGCTGCTGGCGCGACCTCGGGCACTGTCACCGTCGCCGCACCGGCAGATGACGTCTATCTCGACGCCGGCAAGGTCAACGCCAGCATCACCAGCGCCACCGGTGGCAATTTCGAGAAACTGGTCTCGGATACCACCCCGGCAGTGACCAACGTCACCGATACCGTGGACACCACTTCGGTCAGCATCACCGGCAGCGCCTCGGTCACCGAAGGCCAGACCGCCAGCTACACCGTGAGCCTGACCCACCCGGCGCAAACCGAAGTCACCCTGAAGATCAGCTACAGCGGCACCGCCACCGACGGCTCGGACTTCACCGGGGTGTACACCGTGAAGATCCCGGCCGGCGCCAGCAGCGCTACCTTCAACGTGGCCACCATCGACGACAAGATCACCGAGAGCACGGAAAACTTCGTGGTCAAGATCGACTCGGCCACGGGCGGCAACTTCGAGAAGCTGGTGGTCAGCGACACCAATGGCAGCGTCTCCACCTCGATCATCGACAACGATGCACCACCGGTCATCGACCTGGATGCCAACAACTCCAGTGGTGCCACCGGCGCTGACTACAAGACCACGTTCACCGAAGGCGGCAGCGCTGTATCGATTGCCGACACCGACATCAAGATCACCGACCCGGACAGCACCCAGCTGACCGGCGCCACCGTGGTCCTGACCAATACTCAGCCAGGCGACGCGCTGAATGTCGGCAAGGTCAACGGCATCACCGTCACCTCGGCCACGGACCCTGCCACCGGCAAGATCACCCTGACCCTGTCGGGCAACGCGACGCTGGCCGACTACATGCAGCAGATCAAGAACATCACCTTCACCAACAGCAGTGAAGACCCGAGCACCACGCCACGGACCATTACCGTGACCGTGACCGATGGCGGCAACTACTCCAACGTTGCCACCACCACGGTCAACGTGGTGGCGGTGAACGATGCTCCAGTCGCCACCGGCGGCGCCGTGACCGGCACCGAAGACACCGCACTGGCCCTGACCTGGTCCAACTTCGGCGTCAGTGATGTCGACAGCCCGGCGGCCAGCCTCGGGGTGAAAATCACCCAGCTGCCGAGCGACGGCAAGCTGCAGTACCTCGACGGCTCGACCTGGAAGGACGTGGCCAACAACCAGACCTTCAGCAAGGCCGATATCGATGCCGGCAAGTTGCGCTTCACCCCTGATGCCAATGAATCCGGCACCAATGGTTACGGCGGCAGCGGTGTGGGCAACCAGCAGGCGGATTACGCACAGATCAAGTTCCAGCCCACTGACGGCCAGGCCCTGGGCAACACCGGCACGGTGAACATCGACATCACTCCGGTGGCCGATGCGCCGAGCCTGGGCGTGGCGAACAACAGCGTGAACTCCATCGGCCTGCTCAAGGAGTCCTGGACCAGCCTCAACGGCCTGGGAACCAACGGCAACGGCATTACCGGCGATGCGCTCAAGGCGGTGTTCAACAACTCCGGCAATCCGACCAGCAGCTCGACAGTGACCAATGCCCAGTCCGATGCCAACGTCGCAAGTGGCAGCGGCTCGAAGACTTCCGGCCTGATCTACCTGGAAGCCGGCAAGACCTACAGCTTCAGTGGTAGCGGCGATGACAGCCTGCTGATCACCATCGGCGGCAAGAACGTGGCAACCGCGCTCTGGGGCT
This sequence comes from Pseudomonas sp. PH1b, assembly GCF_000633395.1. Classification (GTDB taxonomy): domain Bacteria; phylum Pseudomonadota; class Gammaproteobacteria; order Pseudomonadales; family Pseudomonadaceae; genus Aquipseudomonas. The sequence continues at coordinate 14,423 of NZ_AYMU01000065.1, read as the reverse complement.
CGGGCGGCGGCATCAGCGGCTCGTTCACCCCGACCACCAGCGGCTACTACACCCTGGACATCTACCATGCCAACCAGAGCGGCCCGGGGAGCTACGACGTCAACCTGTCGGTCAATGGCGGTGCGGCTGTCGACCTGAGCAGCTCCAACATCCCGATGTACCCCAACGAAACTGCGCTGAACAATGCCGGCGTCACCCTTTCTGACCTGCACGGCAGCAACGGCGAGGGCTACTACGACGGCTACAAGCTCAATGAAGGCGCCGAAGGCGGCAGCGTCAAGCTGGCGAAGATCACCACCGCTCTGACCGATACCGACGGATCGGAAACCCTGAGCGTGAAGATCAGCGGCATCCCGGCCGGCTCGGTACTCAGCGATGGCGCCGGGCACACCTTCACCGCCACCGCAACCAACGGTGAAGCCAATGTCACCGGCTGGAACCTGGGCAGCCTGACAGTCACGCCGCCGCCGTACTACAACGGCACGTTCAACCTCAACGTGACCTCGACCTCCACCGAGTCTCTGGGCGGCTCTGCCAGCACTTCGGCGCAGATCCCGGTCAAGGTCTACCCGGCGACCTACAACGCCGTGGTAGCGACCTCGGGCGACGACACCGTCATCGGCACCGACGGCAATGACATCGTGGTGGCCGACATCGGCGGCCTGACCGTTGTCCCGGGCACCAACTACAACATCGCCTTCATGGTGGACAGCTCGGGCAGCATGAGCAGCGCTTCGATCACCGCTGCCAAGAATTCGCTGACCTCGGTCTTCAACACCTTGAAGAACAGCATCGGCGGCAGTGGTTCGGGCACGGTGAACATCTTCCTCGCGGACTTCGATACCCAGGTCAACAAGTCGGTGTCGGTGAACCTCAACGACCCGAACGCCCTGGCCCAGCTCAAGGCGGTACTGGACTCGATGTCTTCCGGCGGCGGCACCAACTACGAAGACGTGTTCAAGGCCACGGCCAACTTCTTCAAGAGCAGCCAGGCCACCGGCAACAGCAACGCCACCAACCTGACGTACTTCATCACCGACGGCCAGCCGACCTTCTACCAGAGCGGCGAGCAGACCAACCCGAGGCTGTACGGCAACGTGTACCTCGATGACGTGGTGACCACCAGCAACTACAAGCTGGGGAATAGCTTCAGCACCTACATCGACAGTACCCACTACCTGACGGTGAACAACGCCGGCACGGTGGTCCTGCAGACCGACAATGGCAGGACCTGGGACTACAAGACCCTGGGCACCCTGCACGCCCAGGGTGACGGCACCTATGAGCTGTCGAACCTGGCGGGTACCGGCAACAGCACGGATTACTACACCTCCATTAACTCCAGCAGCGGCTTTGCCTTGCTCAGCGGCCTGTCGACCGTGGAAGCCATTGGCATCAACAACGGTGTCAGCCTCAACGACCTCAAGCCCTACGACAGCGATGGCAAGCCACAGACCAACATCGACCCGAACGACCTGGCCAACTCGATCATCGGCCATACCGAAGCCACCATGCCGGGGGCGGACACCGTCAGCGGCGGCAATGGCAACGACATCCTGTTCGGCGACCTGGTGAGCTTCAACGGCATCGCCGGCGAGGGTTACCAGGCGATCCAGGCCTATGTGGCCAAGCAGAGCGGTGTCGATGTCAGCAAGGTCACCACCAGCAACGTGCACCAGTACATCACCGAGCACTACACCGAGTTCGATGTCTCCGGCAGCCACGACGGCAACGACACTCTGCTGGGAGGCGCCGGCAACGACATCCTCTTCGGCCAGGGCGGCAACGACCTGCTCGACGGTGGCAAGGGCAACGACATCCTCTTGGGTGGTACCGGCAACGACACCCTGATCGGCGGCGCGGGCAATGACATCCTGATCGGTGGCTCGGGTGCCGACACCTTCGTCTGGAAGGCGGGCGACACCGGCAACGACGTGATCAAGGACTTCAAGGCCAGCGAAGGCGACCGTATCGACCTGCGCGACCTGCTGCAGGGCGAAAGCGGCAGCACCATCGACAACTTCCTCAAGATCACCACCGTGGACGGGGTTTCGACCCTGCAGGTCAGCTCCGAAGGCAAGCTCAACGCCGCCGGGGGCCTGGCCAACGCCGACGTAACGATCAAGCTGGAAGGCAACAACTGGTCCAATGCCAACATCAACTCGTTGATCGCCGGCAGCGACCCGACCATCAAGATCGACCACAACAACAGCTGATCGGCCTGGGCCAGCCACCCGTCACGGGTGGCTGTCAGGGCCTGGCAAACCGCATGCGCCGTGACGATTGTCTCGGCGCACCGCATACTCGCGCTCTGAATGCGGGGTTAGCCTATGCTCCTGACAGCCCGACGCCGAAACACATGCCTGAGGGATTTGCCATGTTCTACGTGCAACGCGATGCACAAGGTCAGCTGGTTCGCGTGGAAGCCGCCGCGTTTGCCGAGGCCACCGAGACCCTGCCCGCCGATCACCACGAGATCCAGACCTGGTATGCCAATGAGGCAGTAGAGGTCAGTCTCAAGCAGCTCAAGCAAAGCGACCTGGAGATGATCCGGGTACTCGACGACCTGATTCAGGTCCTGACCAGTAAGGGAGTGATCCGCGTCACCGACTTGCCGACAGCGGCCCAGGCCAAGTTGATGGATCGCAGCCAGGCCCGTGAGGCCCTGGGTGGCCTGAGCCGGTTGATCAATGATGACGAGACCGGATTGATCTGACGCTTCGCCGGCAAGCCGGCGAAGGCGGCATCAGCCCCTCAACGCCAGGGCGCCGGCTCGCCGAACAGTTGCCCCTGCACGCCATACAGTCCCATCTCGCGAATCACCTGCAGCTCTCCCGCGGTCTCGACCCGCTCGGCAATCAGCGGCAGGTCGATGCTGTGGGCCGCCCGCTGGATGGCCTCGATGAACAGGCGCTTGTCGCTTTCCTGATCGATGTCGCGGATGTAGCTGCCATCGATCTTCAGGTAGGCCAGGCCCAGGCGCGCCAGGTTGCCGATCATGCTGAAGCGGCCACCAAAACGCTGCAGGCTGAGGGAGAAACCCAGCTCCCGCAGGCGCCGGGTCAACTGTTCCAGCTGGATCTGTTCGGGCAGTTGCTCTTCACCGATTTCCAGGGTCAGGCGCGAGCCCAGGTCGGAGTGCTGGCGCAGAGTCTCGAACACTTGGTTCAGGGCCTGAGGATCCGCCAGGGTAGCTGCCGAGAGGTTCAGGGCCAGACTGTGCTGGTGCCCGGCCATCTGCTTCAACACCTGTTCGAGCATCAGCTGGTCCAGGCGCGAGGTCCAGGCGAAGCGTTCCAGCCATGGCAGGAAGTGTCCGGCCGGGATGGTCTGGCCCTGCTCGTCCAGCAACCGCGACAACACCTTGTAATGCAGCACCAGCGTAGTGTCCTGGGCCGCCACCACCGGTTGGAAATACAACTGGAAGCGTTGTTCCGCCAGCGCCTGGTCCAGCAAGCGGTGCCAGGCATGATGGTCATCCCCGCCTCGGGCACTGACGCCCTGATCCAGGCACGCCCAGCCGGCATCACCCTGGGCTTCGGCCTGGGCCAGGGCCTGATCGCCGAGGCTCAGCACTGCTTGCAGCGAATCACCATGGGCAAAGGCCGCCAGGCCGATGGAGGCGACCGAGGCCACATCGGTGGCACCGGTGGCATGCAGGTTACCCAGGGCGCTGTCCAGGTTCTGGGCCAGCTGGATCGCTTCTTCGCGCACCAGCCCCGGCGCCAGCACGGCAAACTCGCCACCACGGACCCGGGTTACCAGGTTGTGGGTTTCCGGGTACTTGTTGCACTCGCGCAGCAATTGCTCGCCCACGGCCTGCAACAGCTGGTCAGTGCGCTGCCCGCCCAGGCGCTGGTTCAGCCCAGCCAGGTCCTTGACCCGCAACAGCAGCAGGTAACCTGAGCTGGCCTGCTCCGGGTTGCTCAACCGGGCATTGAGCTGCATCTCGAAATACCGGCGGTTGGCCAGCCCGGTCAGGCTGTCCTGATAGGACTCGATGCGCAGCTTCTCGCTGCGCTCGGCCTGCTCCTGGAACAGCGCCTTGAGCTTCTCGACCATCTGGTTCATCGCCTGCACCACCCGACGCAACTCCGGGGTGCGGGGCAGCTGTGGCAGGCTGAGGAACTCGCGACGGGCGATCGCGTGGGATTGTTGCACCATGTAGTCCAGGGGCTTGAGCTGGCGACGCAGCAGCAGCGCACCGAGTACTGCGCTCACAGCTCCGCAGATCAACAACCAGCCCAGGCTGCCCAGAGCGCTCTGCCAGAGCTTGGCCACCGCGAACATCGGGTGACTGAGCACCTCGACCCGCGCGGCCTGCTCCCAGCCACGGCTGACGATGGCGTCGCCGCCGGCCGGCTCCAGGCCAATCAGCTTGACGAACCACTGGGGTACGTTGCCGACTTCCGGAATGCCACTGCGCTCGACGATGGTCTTGTCGGTCGCCAAGTCCACCACGCGGATGCTGGCGTAATAACCGCTGTCGAAGATCGAGCTGACCATCAGCTCGACCATCGCCGGGTCATCGATGTTCGGGGTCAGCGACAGGGCCAGCGCCGTGGCGGCATCCTGGGCGTGGGAGCGCAGCTGGTTGACGTACTGGGTGCGCGAACTTTCCAGGCTGACCATGAAGCTGCCGCTAAAGGCGACCACCAGGAACACACAGATTGCGATCAACAGTTGTTTGAACAAAGACATCTGAGCTCGTGCTCCTAGTTAGTCGTCTCGACCGGAAAACCTTCGGCCTGCATTTTTTTCAGCACATCCTGCCAACGGGACAGGCGCTTGGTGTCGCCGACCCGCTTGTTGCCCTTGGCCCCCGGCAGCCACAGCCCCTCGGCATTGAAGGAATACACCGGCAGCAAGTCGGTACGCTCGCTGGCCGGGCGGATCGAGTCCTCCAGGCTGTCGAGCACCAGCGGCATGGCATCCGCCGTGGAATAGTAGGTCAGGACCATGTGCGCACGGTTCTGGCGCAAGGCCTTGACGTAGGTGATACGCAGTTTGTCACTGGACACCCCGAGGTGGCGCAGGCTGAAGTACTTGGCGATCGCATAGTCCTCGCAATCGCCGGCGCCCTTCCACAAGGCCTCGATCGGCGTCTCCCAGTAATCCACCTGGTGCCACAGATCGATGTCTTCCACATAGCGCATGTTCTTGTTGAAGAACAGGTTGACCACCTTCAACTGCTCAGGCTCGGACACCTGCTTCTGCGTGGCCAGCAAGTGCTGCCAGGCATCGATGCGCTGCTGGCCCGCACCCAGCGGACCGTAGAGCGCCGTGGCACGGCGGCTGATCAGGGAAAAGTCCCAATCGGCCTGCAGGCTGCCCAACAGCACGCCTGCCAGCAGCAGTGCCGAGCAGAACCAGCGCAAGGTCCGGGAAAGAGTCAAACGTGCCGCCAATGCGATGAGTCCATGGGAGCTGTCGTAAATCGGCTGATGGTGCAGGCTGGCCCGGCAAAAAACAATGGCACCTTACAATCACCGCTCACCGAGCAAGGGCCTGCACGGACCTTCAGAGAATAGCTGCAACCCTCATTCCAGGCACTGCGTTGGATAAAGGATTTGCCGAGCCCAGGCGTGCATTCAGCGGCAGCAGCCACTATGTTAGAAGCCACCTGCAGGCTGGGGGCCCCACCACCCGCCTGTCACTTGCTTAAGGAAAAGCTGTGTACACCGACACCCGACAATGGACGCTGGTGATCAATTCAGGGCAAAACACCCGGATCCGCTTGATCTGCTTTCCCCAGGCCGGAGCGGCGGCGGAACAGTTGCGGGTGTGGTCGACTGGTCTTGCCGATCATATCGAGTTGGTGGTGATCAACCTGCCGGGCCATGGCCCGCGCCGCGACGAAATGCCCTGTGACAACTGGCCGAGCCTGCTGGAAAACACCTTTGCGGCCCTCGACCCCTGGCTCGATAAACCCCATGCCCTGTTCGGCCACGGCCTGGGCGCCTTGCTCGCGTACGAAACCTGTAAATACGCCCAGGAACATTTCCCCCGGAAGACTCGCCACCTGTTCGTCTCCGGCTGTCGCAGCCCAGACAGCCTGCCCCGGCGCCCCTTGCTGCACTCGCTGCCAATCGCAGCCTTTCGCGAGGCGCTGCTGACCCTCGGCGCCAGCCCCCTGGAAATGCCCCGTGGGCAGAACGACCTGCAATCGTACGAACGCTTGCTGCGCAATGGCTTGAAGCTCTTCGAGACCTGGTACGACACCTCCAGCGGCTGCCTCGACATTCCGTTGACCGCCTTCTACGGCAGCGAAGACCCACTGGCGACCGCCAACCACATGCTCAACTGGCGTGAGTTCACCGGGCGCGAGTTCGAGCTGATCGAGGTGGCCGGCAACCACTTCTTCATCAAGTCGCAACGCCAGCGCCTGTTGCAGGTGATCAATACGCACCTGGGGCTGCTGGGAGAGCTCCCGGCCTGAACGCCGGCCATGAAAAAGCCCGCCCTGCAGTCATGCAGGAGCGGGCCTTGGGGTCTTGCCGGGGCTGCCTCAGATCTTGAAGCTGTCGACCAACTGTTTCAGGCGGCTGGCCTGCTGCGACAGCGCATCGCAGTCTTTCAGGGTTTCATTGAGGTTGGCGACGCCCTGCTGGTTCAGCAGGTTGATCTGGTTGATATCGACGTTGAGGGTCTCGACCACCGCGGTCTGCTCCTCGGTCGCGGCGGCTACCGACTGGTTCATGCCGTCGATCTCGCCGATCCGCTGAGTCACGCTGATCAGCCGTGCACCAGCCTGGTTGGCCACTTCGACGCTCTCTTCGCTGGACGCCTGGCTGGCGTTCATGGTCGATACCGCTTCGCGGGAGCCGACCTGCAGCGAGGTGATCATCTTGTGGATCTCTTCCGCCGATTCCTGGGTACGGTGGGCCAGGTTGCGCACTTCATCGGCAACCACGGCGAAACCACGCCCGGCTTCACCGGCACGGGCCGCTTCAATGGCAGCGTTGAGGGCCAGCAGGTTGGTCTGCTGGGAGATGCCCTTGATCACGTCGAGAATGTGCCCGATGTTATCGGTGCTGGCATTCAGGGTTTCGATCTGGGTGCAGGACAGGCTGATCTTCTGCGACAGCTCGGTCATGGCCTGGATGGTCTGCTCCACCACCTGGCGACCGTCGTCGGCCTGATCGCTGGCGCCACTGGCGTGCTGCGAGGCATCGGCGGCGTTGCGGGCGATTTCCTGGGTGGCAGCCCCCAGTTCGTTGATCGCCGCGGCCACGCTGTTGGTGCGGGCGCTCTGCTCGTCGGAACCGATGATCGAAGCGTTGGACGAAGCCATCACCCGCTGCGACAGATCGTGAACCTGGCGCGTGGCCGAGGACACTTCGGAAATCGATGCGTGAATCCGTTCCACGAACTGGTTGAAAGAACTACCCAGTTCGCCGAACTCGTCCTTGCTTTCCACGACCAGGCGACGGGTCAAGTCGCCCTCGCCCTGGGCAATGTCCTGCATCGCGCGGCCCATGGTGATCAGTGGACGCATCAGCACCTGGATCAGCAGGGTCAGCAGCACCGCGATCACGCCCACGGCGATGAACATCGCGATCAGCGCCGAAGTGCGGAACTGGCTAAGCGGCTCGTAGGCCTTCTGCTTGTCGATGGACAGACCGATGTACCACTGCGCATTTGGCAGGCCGGTCACCGGGGTGAAGGAAAGGATGCGTTCCTGCTTGTTGAGGACCACTTCCTGGTTGCCACTCTCGATCCGCACATTGGCGCCCGGGTAGATGTCCTTGAGGTTCTTCATCACCTGGTCCTTGTCCGGGCTGACGATCACCTGACCGTCGGCACTGACCAGGAAGGCATGGCCGAGGCCGCCAAAGTCCACCGAGTTGATGATTTTCACCAGTGTTTCCAAGCTGAGGTCACCACCGACCACGCCCAGCAATTCGCCCTGCTTCTTCACCGGCATGGCGATGGTCACTACCAGGCCACCAACAGCCGCCATGTAGGGCGGGGTCAGCATGGTCTTGTCGGCGGCTACCGCTTGTTTGTACCAGGGACGCTGACGGGGGTCGTAGTCGTCGGGCATCTTCGCGTCGGGACGCTGGGTAAAGGTGCCGTTGGCCTGGCCGACGTAGGTGAACTGGAAGTTCGACGTGAAGGCCGGCTGGTCAACCAGCCCGGGGAAGTCGGCGTTGCTGCCTTGGTGAGCGACGTTCTGTGCAAGGTTCTCGAGTACCAGGATTCGCCCGCTCATCCAGTTCTGCACACTGCTGGAGGTCAGTTCACCAGCCTGCTGGATGGAGGATTCGAGGTTCTGTCGGATAGTGTTCCGCTGCAGGTAGTCGTTGTACAAAGTGAACAACGCAAAAGCGAGAACCACTACGCCGGAGGCGGCCAAAAGGATTTTATGGCTGAACTTGAGATTCATTTCATGGGACTTCTTATGCCGAAAGTGGGGATGCGTCCGTAAAGCAACATTCCATGTAACAGCGCAGGCGATGTTCTCTGACCGCTCTACTTTGGTGCACGCATGTCTTATCAGTTTTTCGGCAAGAATCCCCGAACCCTTAGAGATTTATCTGAATTACTCGTCTGAATTTGCAGAATCCCGCCAAACGGTGTGCCAGAGCATCCACAGCCTGTTTTCAGATGACCGACCGCGCCCTGCTTATTGCCAAATCGATAAACCTTCAATGACAATGCGACTAATTATCATTTGTGACGCTCAGGCAGTCCGCATCCATGTCATCTCCCGAGTTCGCCGTACAGACGCTATACAGCCATCATCATGGCTGGCTGAACAGCTGGTTGCGTCAACGCCTGGGCAACGCCGCGGATGCTGCTGACCTGGCCCAAGATACTTTCGTACGCCTGTTGCAGAAGACCGAACGCCTGGAGCTCAAGGCGCCACGGGCCTTCTTGCGCACCATCGCCCGGGGCCTGGTGATCGATCATTGGCGACGTGAAGAAATCGAACGCGCCTACCTGGAAACCATCGCCCACTTACCTGAAGCCGAGACCCCCGGGGCTGAAGCTCGGACACTGATTCTAGAGCTGCTGGAAAGCATTGCGCGCATGCTCGAAGGATTGAAGCCCAAAGTGCGCCAGGCGTTTCTCCTGGCTCAGTGCGAAGAACTTACCCACAAGCAGATAGCCCAGCAGATGGGCCTGTCCCTACGCACCGTGGAGCGCTATGTGGCCGAGGCGCTCTATCACTGCTACCTGCTGCGCTATGAGAGCTGACGCCTGTGGATAACTATTCCGGCAGTGTGCCACTCCAACCCAACCCCGATCACCTGGTGGTCAAGCAGGCGATCAACTGGCTGCTGCGCCTGCGCAACAACGGCGCCAACTCCAAGCTGCAGCAGCAGTGCGATCAGTGGCGGGCCGCACATCAGGAGCACGAGCTGGCCTGGCAGCGGGTGCAGTCGTTGCATCAGGAACTCAATGCCAACCTGCGAGCGGTGCCCGGGGCCCAAGTGGCATTGCACACCCTGGAAAACAGCAGTCAGCGCCTGGGCCGGCGCCAGGCCCTGAAACTGCTCAGTGGCGCCCTGCTCATGGGGTCCAGCGCCTGGGTCGGCGGCGACCTGCTGGGCTGGCAACAATGGACCGCGGATTTCGCCACGGCGGTCGGCGAGCAACGGGGTTTCCAACTGCCCGACGGCACCCGCCTGGAACTCAATACCAACAGTGCTGCAGACCTGGACTTCAACGCGCAACAACGCCTGATCAAATTGCGCCATGGCGAAATCATGGTGTCTTGTGGCGGCGATCAGGACGGCATCCGGCGTCCGCTGCTGGTGGAGAGTCGCCACGCCCTGCTGGAAGGCTTCGATGCCCGTTTCGTGGTGCGCCAGGAAGATCGCTGTACGCGCCTGAGCGTGACGCACGGCAGTGTGGCCATTCATTCGCCGCACACTGCAGACGGCCGTACCGCCCGAGTAGAGGCGGGCCAGAACTATCGGATCGATCACCGACTGGCAGAACCGGTCTCGCCGCTGGCAATGGACGTCGGTGCCTGGGCCGACGGCCTGATCGTGACTCGCAACATGCGCCTGGATGATTTTCTGCTGGAGGTGGGCCGTTATCGCCATGGCTACCTGGGATGCACGGCGGCCATTGCCGACTTGCGCCTGTCCGGGGTGTTCCGCCTGGAAGACACCGAGAAGCTGCTGGCCATCCTACCCCAGACCCTGCCGGTGCAGCTGCGCTACCGCACACGCTGGTGGGTGACCCTGGAAGCTGTGGCTTGAGTTGGCCTGTCGAGATTTTTTTTGGCGGGTTTGCGCTGGACGTCCGGCTTAGTCAGTAAGCACTTCAATCTGCTTCCTGCGACTTCAACGGAACCCATCATGACTGTCCGCGATCACCGCCCAAGCTTTCTCTGCGCCCAGACTTTACGCCCCGCTGTCCGTGCCGCCCTGCTGTGCTCCAGCATCGGCCTTGGGGCCATAGCGCCGCTGGTGCAGGCCGCCACCAACGGTGCAGAGGCTCCCCACCACAGCTATAACGTAGCGCCGGGCAATCTCAGCGATGCACTCAACCAGTTCGCTCGCCAGGCAGGGATCACCCTGGCGAGCACTCCTGCCCAGACTCAGGGCCGTCAGTCGCCCGGGCTGCAGGGCAATTATTCGATCACCCAGGGCCTGAACCAGTTGTTGCTGAACTCGGGACTTGAGGCGGTCAGCCAGGATGGCAGCAGTTATGTCCTGCGCGCCGAGCCCCAAGGCAGTGCCCTGGCCCTGCCGACCACCGAGGTCAAGGGCTTTGCCCTGGGCAATGCCCTGGGAGACATGGAAGGCTACAACGCGACACACAGTCAGATCGCCACCAAAACCAGCACCGCGCTGCTGGAGACGTCCCAGAGCGTTTCGGTGGTAACCCGCGAGCAGATGGACGATCAGGGCGCACAGACCGTGTCCCAGACCATGCGCTATACCCCCGGTGTACTGACCAACCCCTATGGCGCCACGCACCGCTACGACTATGTGGCGATGCGCGGCTTCAATGACGGCTCGGTGGACAACATCTACCTGGACGGTCTCAAGTCCATGGGCGACAGCGGTACCTACAGCAGCATGCAGGTCGATCCCTATTTCCTCGAGCGGGTGGACATCCTCAAGGGGCCGTCATCGGTGCTCTATGGCCGCAGCTCGCCCGGTGGCCTGGTGGCCCTGACCAGCAAGAAGCCGCTCTATGAGCCCTATCACCAGATCCAGGCGACAGTAGGCACCCAGGGTAAGCAGGGGCTGGGGTTCGATTTCAGTGGGCCATTGGATGATGACAAGCGCATTGCTTATCGCCTGACCGGCCTGACGGACAAATCCGACACTCAGTTCGACCACACACAAGAAAAGCGCTTTGCCCTGGCACCGACCTTGAGCATCGACTTCAGCGACGACACTTCCCTGACGCTCCAGGCCTACCTGCAAAATGACCCTGACGGCGGCTACCACGGCGGAATGCCGGCCAACGGCACCCTGAATCAACGCAACGGCCAGCGTATTTCCGAGCACTTCTTCGAGGGTGAGCCCGGCATCGATGGCTACAAGCGGGATCAGCAATCGTTCGGCTATCAGTTCGAACACCGTTTCAACGATGTCTTCACCGCGCGGCAGAACTTCCGCTACCTCGACTCCAAGGTGAAGCTCGATCAGGTGTATGCCTATGGCTGGACCAACACCACCAGCAACGACTTGAACCGCTACTACTCGGGCGGGGATGAAAAGCTTCATTCCTTCATCGTCGATAACATGCTGCAGGCCGAATTCCTCACCGGTGACGTCAAACACACGATGCTGCTGGGGGCCGACTATCAGCGCCGCAAGACCGTGGTGGACTGGGACCAGGGAACGCTGCAGGCAATCAATGCATTCAACCCGGTGTATGGCAACTCGACGATCAATTACTACAGCCACACCAGCTATGTACGACGCCTGGAGCAGACCGGCGTGTACCTGCAAGATCTGATCGAGCTGAACCAATGGCGCTTCTCACTGGGGCTACGCCAGGACTGGGTGGAAACCTCGGATGAAAACCGCCTGGCTGAGGACAAGCGTCCGCTGGGTACCGAGATCACGGACAAGCGCACCAAGCTCACCGGCCGTGCAGGGGTGCTCTATCTGTTCGACAACGGTCTGGCCCCCTACCTCAGCTATTCAGAGTCGTTCAACCCCAACTCCTATGCCGACAGCGCCGGCAATCCGCTTCCCCCCACAGATGGCACCCAATGGGAGGCGGGCCTGAAGTACCAGCCTCCGGGCACCGACCACTTGTTCACCGCTTCGGTTTTCCGCATCGACCAGGAAAACCTCGCGTCGAAACTGCCCCAGGAAAACTTCTACCGCGCGGTGGGCGCCGTTCGCTCCCAGGGCCTGGAGCTGGAAGCGCACATGCAACTGAGCGACAACCTGAAGCTGCTGGGCAGCTACACCTTCACTGACATCAAGTATTCAAAGTCGATGATCAGTACCTTGAGCAGCACCAATAATCTGATCGAGAACAAAGGCAACTCTCCTACCCAGGCGCCGCGGCAGATGGCTTCGCTGTGGGCCGACTACAAGTTCGACAGTGCGGCGCTCGATGGGCTGCGACTGGGAGGTGGCGTGCGGTATGTGGGCTACAGCTGGGCAGATGCCGAGAACAGCATGAAGGCGCCGGCCTATACCCTGTTCGATGCTTCGATCGGCTATGACCTGGGCAAGGTCGGCCTGAAGGGAGTGGATGTACGCCTGAATGCCAACAACCTGACCAACGAGTCGTACGTCGCCTCCTGTGCGAGCCTGAGCTACTGCTACCTGGGTGAAGAGCGCAACGTCGCTGCCACGGTGAGCTACCAGTTCTAATCAAGGTGATTCCTACAAAGCCAGCGCCTGCCAACAGCCGCTGGCTTTGTCGTCTCTACGGGAAAATGTCATGCGCGCCGTTCTGGTTCTGTTGCATCGCTACATGGGTCTAGCCACTGCATTGTTTCTGTTGCTGGCAGGGCTGACAGGGAGTGTCCTGGCCTTTCACCACGAGTTGGATGAATGGCTCAATCCCCAGTTCTATCAAGCCTCCGCAAAGGGTCCGGTACTAGCCCCGGGGTCTCTCGTGGATCGAGTGCAGGCCGAGCATCCACGGCTGCAGGTCTGGTACATGGAGTATCCCCAGGAGGCAGGACACACCGCGCTGCTGGCGGCAGTGCCACGCAAGGATCCAACTACCGGGCAGCCTTACCCCGAGCGCAATCAGGTGTTTTATCTGGATCCGGTCAGTGCCGAGCAGCAGGGGCAACGCTTCTGGGGAGCCTGTTGTTTCCAACGGGAAAACCTGATGCCGTTTCTGCTCGAGTTTCACTACAACTTGAGCCTGCCCGGCAACTGGGGGCTCTGGTTAATGGGGTTGGTGGCCATTGCCTGGGTCATCGATTGTTTCGTGGCCTTGCTGCTCACCCTACCCCGTGGCCGTCCATTCTGGCGCAAGTGGTCCACAGCCTGGAAGATCAAGGGAGGGCATGCCTACCGACTCAACTTCGACCTGCATCGGGCAGGTGGATTGTGGTTATGGCTGGTACTGCTGCCGATCGCCATCAGTAGCGTTGCGATGAACCTGCCGAGCCAGGTCTTCAAACCGGTGGTGTCATTGTTCTCAGCCATCGAGCCGAGTGTCTATGAGGCCCGTGGGCGCCAACCTACGGCAGAACTGGGGGTTACCCGGCTGACTTATCAACAGGCTTATGAGCGAGCCTTGGAGGAGGGACGGCGACTGGGTTTGAAGGAGGCTGTTGGCGAGCTGTACTACAGCTTCGAATACAACTTCTATGGAGCGGGCTTCGGCCAACACGACACCCAGGCTCACGGTAAATCCTGGTTATTCTTCCACGGTACGGATGGGCGTCTACTGGGCCAGGAAATAGCCGGGGAAGGCACTCTGGGAGAACGCTTCTATCGGCTGCAATTACCGATACACGGAGGCAGGATCATCGGGATGACGGGACAGCTGATCATCGCTGCTTTGGGCATTCTGATCGCCATGCTGTCGCTGACAGGCATCTACATTTGGTGGCGCAAATTGATTGCTCGCAGAAGCGGCAAGATACGCAGGGGCCGAGAGTAGGGATCAGGCTGGAACGGTCCCCGTGATCGCTTGTTCGACACAGATCTGCATGAGTAATGACTTGCGCCTCGTGCTCGCGGTATCACCTTATGGCTTTATTCAGCGCAAAAACAAAACCCCTGTCTGCGTAAGCAGACAGGGGTTTTGGAATTCAATCTTGACGATGACCTACTCTCACATGGGGAAACCCCACACTACCATCGGCGATGCATCGTTTCACTTCTGAGTTCGGGATGGGATCAGGTGGTTCCAACACTCTATGGTCGTCAAGAAATTCTGTGGCCAACCCGTTGTGCTCGAAAGCCAACGTATCGGCGAAATCAGTAACTTCTACTATAAAGACAAAACCCCAATTGCTTTCG
>NZ_AYMU01000064.1 GCF_000633395.1 Pseudomonas sp. PH1b | reverse complement strand
CCCTATCACTTCCATCGCCTGTTCAGCGCCTGGGTCGGAGAACCCCTGGGGGCCTACCTGCGTCGCCGACGCCTGGCCTGCGGCGCCTACCTCCTGGCCAGCCGAAGCCAGGCGTCGATCCTGGAAATCGCCCTGGAGGTCGGCTTCGGTTCCGGCGAAGCGTTTTCCCGTGCCTTCAAGCAGCACTTCTCGGTCTCCCCCAGCACCTGGCGCGACACCGAGCCGAAACGCTGGCACCGCCGCCTCGATGACATCCGCGAACGCCGCCTGCGCGAATTAAGCAATCCTGATCAGACCCACATTCCGGCTTTCGACGATCCTGACGCCTTCATTCACCTGAAGGAAACCACGATGAACGTCAGCCTGCGACAACTGCCCGCCACCCGCGTGGCCTACCTGCGCCGCATCGGCGCCTACGGTTCGGGCATTGGTGTGTTCTGGCGCGAGACCGCCGCGCCCTGGATGCTCGAACAGCAGCTTATCAACCGCGTGCGCTACGGCATCGGCCACGACGACCCGGACATTACCCCCGCAGAAAAATGCCGCTACGACGCCTGCGTCGAAGTACCCGACGACTTCAAGGCCAGCGCCCCCGCCGTGGTCACCACCCTACCTGGTGGCCTGTATGCCGTGGCCCACTACCGCGGCCTGGGTCCGGACATCGCCGATGCCTGGATCGAACTATGTCGCGACTGGCTGCCCAAGAGCGGCCTGCAGTTCGACCCCCGCCCGGCATTCGAGCGCTACCCGGCGGATGCCTACTACGACGCAACGACCGGTGAACTGGAATGCGAGATCTGCATTCCAGTGAAGGCGCTATAACCAAAAAAGCCCGTTGATCCCCTGTAGGAGCGAGCTTGCTCGCGAAGAACGTCAACGATAACGCGCCGCTACTGACCGAACGCGGCGCCCTCGAATTCATCGCGAGCAAGCTCGCTCCTACAATCCCAGCACACACCGACTCAACGCGAAGAAAGGGCCGTGATATCGCCAACGATGCACTTAGACAGAGTGCGAATGTAGAGGCTCTCCACACCCCAATTGCCGCTGTTGGTGATCGCCCCCGCATGGTCTTCATATGACGCACCTGCCCCACCGCCCCTGCAGGCTGCAATCCATTGCACCCCTGAGCGAAATGCAGCACCTCGGCGCCGCCGCGCTTGACCTGGACCTTGTAGCCGAGATCCACACTGGCCAGGATCGTATTGTCATCGACGACCATCGACACCAGCCCGCCCTAGGAATCACTGAGGCGGCGCTGGTACACCGCATTCACCTCCAGTTGGTAGGCGGCGCTGTCCTTGCTGGCGGCGTAACGATTGACGTTGCCCCACTGCCGGATCAACCCCATGCCCAGTTGCTGAAGCAAATTGTTATCAAGCAGAAAGCGCTCGCTCTCGCCGTCCAGTTGCAGGTTGAAGATGTTGATCTAGTAGGTGGCGGTGGCGGCAATCTGTACCGGTTTGGGCGAGGTGTAATAGTGGGGTTTAG
>NZ_AYMU01000063.1 GCF_000633395.1 Pseudomonas sp. PH1b | reverse complement strand
TTCTACAGCAGCCTCATTTGCTGTCAAGTGATTTTTTAAGAAGTTTTCAAAGTTTCGCTTGGAAATCCTTAACAACTTCAACCACTTGCGCTTCCGATCTCTCGTTAGCGGGAGGCGAATTCTACAGCGTTACACGCTGCTGTCAACACCTCTTTTTCACCGCTTTCGACCGAGAGGATCGAATCGTTAATAGGGCGAAAACACACTGCCTTATTAACTGCTTCTGGCTTCGATGAACTGAAGCGTAACCGCTGTCGAAAAATGCGTAACTCGTTGAATCTAAAGGAGTTTTCCGTTTCGACTGCGCCGGAAGTGGGGCGAATTATAGGCCTGTAGAATCTGCCGTCAACACTTAATTTGTTTTTTCTATGATCCCTGGCGCAGAGCAAGGCCTTGGTCGAAATCCCCAGCCTCCCACCAGCTAATAGAGAGCACCCGGGCAAACAACACCACTAATGAGAAACCGATGAGTCTGAAATGAGGCCCTTATCTGGGAGAAGGCATGGGCGACTACTATATGGTCCCACTAGCAGCGACTCTGGATGCCCTGCGTCCTAGAAGTTCGCTGGGGTGTTGGCGCTGATGATCTCGGCTTCATCCTGCCCGATATTGCGAAAGCTATGAGGCAAAGTGGTCGGAAAGTAATAGCCGTCCCCCGGGTTCAACACACTCACCTGCCCGTCCACCGTCAACTCCACGGTGCCACGGGTAACCAGCCCACACTCCTCCCCTTCCGCATGCACAATCGCTTCTTCGCCAGAGCTGGCGCCCGGCGCATATTGCTCGCGCAAAAAGCGCATCTGTCGATTCGCCACCGGCGCCCCCACCATTAATAGGCGCAGGCCGTCGCGGCCCAGGTCCGGTTGTTCGTTGGCCCGGAACACATATTGGTGCTCGCGAGGCGGTTGGTCGAAGGTGAAGAAGTCGGCCAATGACATGGGGATGCCTTCCAGCAGCTTCTTCAGGGAACTGACGGAGGGACTGACTCGATTCTGCTCGATCAGGGAGATAGTGGCATTGGTCACGCCGCTACGACGAGCCAGCTCACGCTGGGAGAGTTTGTAGCTTTCGCGAACGAGTTTGAGTCGGGTGCCCGTGTCCATAACAGCCTTATGTGAGAGGAACTTAAGGGTAAGTTGCGGCGGTTGGGTCGCGATTATCGCGAACTGGCTGCCCCTGGAGCCTGAAACGGCGGCTATTTAAACATGTTTGACACAGCTGCTGTAAAGACCGGCGATCAGGGAAATGGGCGGTGAAATTTATGCAGGATTGGTGGAGGCTACAGGTACAAAAAATCACCCGTTGCAGGTGAGGAAACCTGCTATAGCTGAAGGGCATAGCGCTGACAATCCAGGGGACCGAGACTCGCCCGCAGGATTCGATCTCCAGGATTAAGACTGCCGTGCCGCAGGGCGGGACAAGCGCCCTCGCCACAAGCAACAGTACCGGCATTCTCGCTCATCATCAGACGCCCTCTATATAGAAGGCGCCTGACAATGCCCATCAGATACCGAAGCGATCACGCAGCGCGTAGTACGCCGCGCCCATGGCGGTCAGCGGAGCCTGGAAGGTACGCCCGCCAATCATCGGCATATGTGGCAGCGAGGCGAAGGCATCGAAACGCTCAGCGTCGCCACGGATCATCTCGGCGATCAGCTTGCCCGCCAGGTGTGAACAGGTCACGCCGTGCCCACTGTAGCCCTGCATGTAGTAGGCGTTCTTTTCGATACGGCCAAACTGCGGCATGCGCGACATGGTCAGCAGGAAGTTGCCGGTCCAGCGGTAGTCGATCTTCACGTCCTTGAGCTGAGGGAAGGTCTTGAGGATCTTCGGCCGGATCAGTTGCTCGATATCATCCGGTTCACGAGCGCCGTAGACCACTCCACCGCCGTACAGCAGGCGCTTGTCGCCGGTAAGGCGGAAGTAGTCCAGCAGGTAGTTGCAGTCTTCCACGCAATAGTTGTTGGTGATCAGGCTGCGCGCCAGCGATTCTGGCAGTTGTTCGGTGACCACGATCTGCGAGCCGCAAGGCATGCTTTTGCGGGTCACGCGCGGATCCAGGTCCTGCTGCAGATAGGCGTTACCGGCAATTAGCAGGTATTTGGCGCGGACCACACCCTTGGCGGTGCGGACCACGTTGGGTTCGCCGTAGGTGATTTCCACCGCCGCCGATTGTTCGAAGATTTTGCCGCCCAGCCCGATAATGGCGCTGGCCTCACCCAAGGCCAGGTTCAGCGGGTGAATGTGCCCTCCCTGCAGGTCCAGCAGGCCGCCGATGTAGTTCTTGGTACCGACCTCGCGATTGATCTGGGCCTTGTCGAGCATCTGCAGATTGTTGTTGCCCAGGCGCTCCCAGTTACGCTTCTGTTCCGCCAGGCCTTTGAGCTGCTTGTTGTTCAGGGCAGCGAAGATGCCCCCGGGGCGGTAGTCGCACTGGATGTCATAGTGCTGGATGCGCTGACGGATGATGTCGGCGCCTTCGAAGATCATGCTGCCGAGCACTTCGGCGCTCTTTTCGCCGTAGCGTTCTTCGATCACGTCCACGTCGCGGCTGTAAGAGTTGACCAGTTGTCCGCCGTTGCGCCCGCTGGCGCCGAAGCCGACCTTGGCCGCTTCGAGCACGGTGACGCTGTAGCCCGCTTCCGCCAGAAACAAGGCCGAGGACAGGCCGGTGTAGCCGGCGCCGATCACACAGACGTCGCACTCCACCAACTCTTCGAGCTGCGGGTAGTCGGTGGTCTGGTTGGGGGTCGCGGCGTAGTAGCTGTTCACGTAGGTTTGCATGAGAAATTCCCCAGCGGGTACGGGCCCAGGCCCGCCGCCGCTGTTGTTATAAGAGTTAGAGCTTGATCCAGGTCGCTTTGAGCTCGGTGTATTTGTCGAAGGCGTGCAACGACTTGTCGCGGCCGTTGCCGGACTGCTTGAAGCCACCGAACGGTGCGGTCATGTCACCGCCGTCGTATTGGTTGACCCACACGCTGCCTGCGCGCAAGCCACGGGCGAAGCGGTGGGCACGGCTGAGGTTGGCCGTCCAGACCCCGGCTGCCAGGCCGAAGATGCTGTCGTTGGCAATCTGCAACGCTTCTTCTTCAGTGTCGAAGCTGATGATCGACAGCACCGGGCCGAAGATCTCCTCCTGGGCGATGCGCATGGCGTTGGTCACGCCGTCAAAGATCGTCGGCTCGACATACAGGCCGCCGGTGCTTTCCAGGGTGCGCACACCACCGGCCAGCAGTTCGCCGCCCTGCTCCTTGCCGATCTCGATATAGCGCAGCACGTTGTCCAGCTGACGCTGGTCCACTACCGCGCCAACCCGGGTTTGCGGGTCGAGGGCGTGGCCCGGTGTCCAGCCCTTGAGGGCCTCCACCAGCAACGGAATGAACTGCTCGCGGATCGAGCGTTGCACCAGCAGGCGCGAGCCGGCGGTGCAGACTTCGCCCTGGTTGAAGGCGATGGCCGCGGCGGCGGCTTCTGCTGCTTCACGCAAGTCCGGGGCATCGGCGAACACCACGTTGGGGCTTTTGCCACCGGCTTCCAGCCACACCCGCTTCATGTTGCTTTCACCGGAATACACCAGCAGTTGCTTGCCTACCGCGGTGGAACCGGTAAAGGCCAGCACGTCCACATCCATATGCAGGGCCAGGGCCTTGCCGACAGTGTGACCGTAGCCCGGCAGCACGTTGAACACGCCTTTGGGAATGCCGGCCTCCAGGGCCAACTGGGCGATACGGATTGCGGTCAGCGGCGACTTTTCCGACGGCTTGAGGATGAAGGAATTACCTACCGCCAGGGCCGGGGCGAACTTCCAACTGGCCATGATCAGCGGGAAATTCCACGGCACGATGGCCGCCACTACGCCAGACGGCTCGCGGGTCACCAGGCCCAGTTGATCGTGGGGCGTGGCCGCGACTTCATCGTAGAGCTTGTCGATAGCCTCGGCGTTCCAGCGGATCGCATTGGCGGTAGCAGGAATATCGATGGCCAGGGAGTCGCCAATCGGCTTGCCCATGTCCAGGGTTTCCAGAAGCGCCAACTCTTCCTGGTGCTCAAGGACCAGTTCCGCAAAACGAATCAGGATGCGCTTGCGCTCGGCCGGGGCCTTGCCCGACCAGACGCCGGAGTTGAACGCCTGGCGCGCCACGGCAACGGCCCGGTCGGCATCGGCCTGATCGGTGCTGGCCACCTTGGTCAGAAAGCGCCCGTCCACCGGACTCAGGCACTCAAACGTTGCGCCGCTGGCGGCGTCGCAGTACTGGCCGTCGATAAAGGCACGGCCTTCGAGGGTGAGGGACTGGAAGCACTGCTCCCAGTCGCTGCGGGTTTTGCTCATGGTGTCGACTCCACGCAGGAAGGGTCTGCACGAAAACCGCCTGCACCGGGTTGCAGGCCGGCTCGGCAAGTTCTCGTACAGCCCTGAGGAACGATCATCAGACCGTGTGCAGGTACCAGTTGTATTCGAGGTCGGAAATGGAGTTTTCGAACTCGGCCAACTCGCTTTCCTTGCAGGCGACAAAGACGTCGATGTACATCGGGTCGATGTACTTGGCCATCACCTCACTGTCGTCCAGCACCCGCAGGGCATCCCGCAGGTTGGTGGGCAGGCTCGGTTCGCTCTGCTCGTAGGCGTTACCTTCCATGGCCGGGCCAGGCTCGATCTTGTTGGTCAGGCCGTGATGGATGCCGGACAACACCGAAGCCATCAACAGATAGGGATTGGCGTCGGCGCCGGCCACTCGGTGCTCGATGCGCACGGCATCGGCGGACCCGGTGGGCACGCGCACGGCCACGGTGCGGTTGTCGATGCCCCAGGTTGGCGAATTCGGCACGTAGAACTGTGCGCCGAAGCGGCGGTAGGAGTTGACGTTGGGGCACAGGAACGCCATCTGCTCCGGCAGGGTTTCCAGCACACCACCGATGGCGTGACGCAGAGCCTCGTTGGTTTGCGGGTCTTCACTGGCGAAGATGTTGTTGCCCTGCTTGTCGAGGATCGAGATATGCACGTGCAGGCCGTTGCCGGCCTGGCCCGGGTAGGGCTTGGCCATGAAGGTGGTGTCCATTTCATGGTCGTAGGCGATGTTCTTCACCAGGCGCTTGAGCAACACCGCGTAGTCGCAGGCCTTGATCGGGTCGCTGACGTGATGCAGGTTGACCTCGAACTGCGCCGGGGCGCTTTCCTTGACGATGGCGTCGGCCGGGATGCCTTGCTCCTTGGCACCTTCGAGGATGTCCTGCAAGCAGTCCACGTATTCGTCGAGGTCGTCGATCAGGTACACCTGGGTCGATTGCGGACGCTTGCCGGAAATCGGCGAACGCGGCGACTGCGGCCGGCCGTTCACGTTGTCCTGGTCGATCAGGTAGAACTCCAGCTCGAAGGCAGCGCAGATGGTCAGGCCCAGGGCGTCGAACTTGCTCACCACCTGGCGCAGCACTTCGCGCGGGTCGGCGAAGAACGGCTGGCCTTCGATCTCGTGCATGGTCATCAGCAACTGCGCGGTGGGGCGCTTCTGCCAAGGCTCGACGGACAGGGTGCCGGGGATCGGATAACAGATGCGGTCGGCGTCGCCGATGTCCAGGCCCAGGCCGGTGCTTTCCACCGTGGAACCGTTGATATCCAGGGCAAACAGCGAGGCCGGCAGGTTGATGCCCTTCTCATAGACCTTGTGCAGCGCGGTGCGCTCGATGCGCTTGCCGCGCACCACACCGTTCATGTCTGCAATCAGCAGATCGACGTAGAGAACCTCGGGGTGTTTTTTCAGGAAGGCATTGGCTTCATTGAGCTGAATGGCACGCGGGGGGACCGACATGATGCACCTATTGTGTTAATTATTATGTTCACTGCTGTGACACGCCAGCAGTCAACCCGAAAGAAAAACCGGAGTCAATAGCCAACAGAGGCTGCCATTCGTCAATTATTTTGCCTCACGAAAGGTCGATACACCGCGCAATCCGCGCCACCTGCGGGTTTCAAGCGAATAACGTTTAGAATTTTTTACATGGAAGTTGTTAATTAAAATCAACGAGGATAAGCTCTGGAAAAACTCGTTCCAGCGTGAATTTCGAGGTGATAAAAATGGCATTCAAGCCATTGATCGGCGTTACTGCGTGCGTCAAAGAGATCGGCCTGCACCCCTACCACGTCAGCGGCGACAAGTACTTGCGTGCTGTCAGCGTCGCGGCCGAGGGCCTGCCCCTGATCATTCCTTCCCTGGCGGATCTGATCGATATCGACGATCTGCTGCGGCAAGTGGATGGGCTGCTGTTTACCGGCTCGCCGTCCAATGTCGAACCCTTCCATTACCAAGGCACTCCCAGCGAGCCGGGCACCGCCCATGACCCGCAGCGCGATGCCACCACTCTGCCCCTGCTGCGCGCGGCGATTGCCGCCGGCGTGCCGGTGCTCGGCATCTGCCGCGGCTTCCAGGAAATGAACGTGGCCTTCGGCGGCAGCCTGCACCAGAAGGTGCATGAACTGCCGGGCTACATGGACCACCGCGAAGCCGACGACCCACGCATCGAGGTGCAATACGCCCCGGCGCACCCGGTGGCGATCCAGCCCGGCGGAGTGTTCGAAGCCATGGGCCTGGCCGGCGAGATCCAGGTCAACTCGATCCACAGCCAGGGCGTCGACCGCCTGGCCCCGGGCCTGCGGGTCGAGGCCGTGGCGCCGGACGGCTTGATCGAGGCGCTGTCGGTGGAACACAGCCAGGCCTTTGCCTTCGGCGTGCAATGGCACCCGGAATGGCAGGTGCTGTCGAACCCGGCCTACCTGCGGATCTTCCAGGCCTTTGGCGACGCCTGCCGGCAACGGGCCGCGCAACGGCGCTGAACCACCGGCCCCGGCCAGCCAGCACCCCAGACGATTCATCACGCCCTGCCCCGCGGCGAGCGCGCCTGTGCGCGCCCGACGTTCGGCGTGAGCAACACACGGCAAGACCACAACAACAAATAGCGTCAGGCCGCCAGGGAGGCAGCGCCGAATCAACCCGCCCCGGCGGGTTGGCAATCAACCTTTAAGCCCGGCCGAATTGGCCAGGCTGCTGACACCTGTTGGGAGTTTCACATGGCAAACGCCTCCAGCACTTACCGGAAGGCCCTCGAAGGCAACCCGAGCCCGCAAAAGGTCCTGGTGAAGATCGATCGCGTGACCAAGAAGTTCGATGAAACCGTGGCCGTGGACGATGTGTCCCTGGAGATCCACCAGGGCGAGATCTTCGCCCTGCTGGGCGGCTCCGGTTCCGGCAAGTCCACCCTGCTGCGCATGCTCGCCGGCTTCGAACGGCCCACCGAAGGCCGCATCCTGCTGGATGGCGTGGACATCACCGACATGCCGCCCTATGAGCGGCCGATCAACATGATGTTCCAGTCCTACGCCCTGTTTCCCCACATGACGGTGGCCCAGAACATTGCCTTTGGCCTCAAGCAGGATCGCCTGCCGGCCAGCGAGATAGATGCCCGGGTAGAAGAAATGCTGCGCCTGGTGCACATGACCCAGTACGCCAAGCGCAAGCCGCACCAGCTCTCCGGCGGCCAGCGCCAGCGCGTGGCCCTGGCCCGCTCCCTGGCCAAGCGCCCGAAACTGCTCTTGCTGGACGAACCCATGGGCGCCCTGGACAAGAAGCTGCGCTCGCAGATGCAACTGGAGCTGGTGGAGATCATCGAGCGGGTCGGGGTGACCTGCGTGATGGTGACCCACGACCAGGAAGAAGCCATGACCATGGCCCAGCGCATCGCCATCATGCACCTGGGCTGGATCGCCCAGACCGGCAGCCCGGTGGACATCTACGAAGCCCCTGTGAGCCGCCTGGTGTGCGAGTTCATCGGCAACGTCAATGCCTTCGACGGCACCGTCACCGAAGACCTGGAAGGCTACGCGATCATCCACAGCCCGGACCTGGAGCAGAAGATCTACGTCGGCCACGGCGTCAGCACCTCGGTGCAGGACAAGTCGGTGACCTACGCCATTCGCCCGGAAAAGATGCTGGTCACCACCCTCAAGCCCGAGGCGCGCTACAACTGGTCCAAGGGCAAGGTGCACGACATCGCCTACCTGGGCGGCCACTCGGTGTTCTACGTCGAGCTGCCTGGCGGCAAGATCGTCCAGTCGTTCATGGCAAACGCCGAGCGCCGTGGCGCGCGGCCAACCTGGGATGACGAAGTCTACGTCTGGTGGGAAGACGACAGCGGCGTGGTACTGCGCGCATGAGGACCTCGGCCATGACTCTCAATCAGCGTTTGACCCGTGTGCTGCCCAGCGGCCGCAAGCTGGTGATCGGCATTCCGTTCCTCTGGCTGTTCCTGTTCTTCATGCTGCCGTTCTTCCTGGTGATGAAGATCAGCTTCTCGGAAGCGGCCCTGGCGATCCCGCCCTACACCGAGATCTACAGCTACGCCGAGCAGAAATTCCAGCTGCTGCTGAACCTCGGCAACTACGCCATGCTGGCCGGTGACGAGCTGTACCTCTCGGCCTACCTGGGCTCGTTGAAAGTGGCGCTGCTCAGCACCCTGATGTGCCTGGCGGTGGGGTTCCCCATGGCCTACGCCATCTCCAAGACCGGCAAGGACGCGCAAAACGTGCTATTGCTGCTGATCATGATGCCGACCTGGACCGCGATCCTGATCCGCGTCTACGCCTGGATGGGCATCCTCAGCAACAACGGCCTGCTCAATGCATTCCTGCTGTGGACCGGGCTGATCTCGCAGCCGATCGAAATCCTCAACACCAACACTGCCGTCTATATAGGCGTGGTCTACGCCTACCTGCCGTTCATGGTCCTGCCGCTGTACGCCAACCTGGTCAAGCACGACCAGAGCCTGCTGGAAGCGGCCTCGGACCTGGGTTCGAGCAACTTCAACAACTTCTGGAAGATCACCGTGCCCCTGGCCAAGAACGGCATCATCGCCGGCTGCATGCTGGTGTTCATCCCGGTGGTGGGCGAGTTCGTGATTCCGGAACTCTTGGGCGGCCCGGAAACCCTGATGATCGGCCGCGTGCTGTGGCAGGAATTCTTCAACAACCGTGACTGGCCGGTGGCCTCGGCCCTGGCGGTGGTGATGCTGGCGATCCTGATCATTCCGATCTTGTTGTTCAACCGCAGCCAGGCCAAAGAGATGGAGGCACGGGCATGAAGCGTTTCGAATTTTCCAAACTGATGCTGGTGCTGGGCCTGCTGTTCATCTACCTGCCGATGCTGATCCTGGTGATCTACTCGTTCAACGCCTCCAAACTGGTGACGGTGTGGGGCGGCTGGTCGATCAAGTGGTACGTCGGCCTGCTGGACAACCAGCAACTGATGGGCTCGGTGATGCGTTCCCTGGAAATCGCCTGCTACACCGCCATTGCCGCGGTGGCCCTGGGCACCCTGGCGGCCTTCGTGCTGACCCGGGTCACCCGTTTCAAGGGCCGCACCCTGTTCGGCGGCCTGGTCACCGCACCGCTGGTGATGCCGGAAGTGATCACCGGCCTGTCCTTGCTGCTGCTGTTCGTGGCCATGGCGCAGTTGATCGGCTGGCCCATGGAGCGCGGCATCGTCACCATCTGGATCGCCCACACCACATTCTGCGCTGCCTACGTAGCCGTGGTAGTCTCCGCGCGCCTGCGGGAGCTGGACCTGTCCATCGAAGAAGCGGCCATGGACCTGGGGGCGCGACCGTTCAAGGTGTTCTTCCTGATCACCATCCCGATGATCGCGCCATCCCTGGCAGCCGGCGGCATGATGTCCTTCGCCCTGTCCCTGGATGACCTGGTACTGGCCAGCTTCGTCTCCGGCCCGGGTTCCACCACCTTGCCGATGGAAGTGTTCTCGGCGGTGCGCCTGGGGGTCAAGCCGGAGATCAACGCCGTGGCCAGCCTGATTCTGCTGGCGGTGTCCCTGGTAACCTTCCTGGTCTGGTACTTTGGCCGCCGCGCCGAAGCCGCCCGCAAGCGGGCGATCCAGGAAGCCATGGAGTTCACCGCCAACGAATCCTGGCAGCCACCGGCAGCGAAAAAACCCGAGGTACGAACACCTGCGACGGCCTAACCGCCTCTTCGCCAGCAAGCTGGCTCCTACGGATAACCCAAACCTGTAGGAGCCAGCTTGCTGGCGAAAAAGGCTCACCCCGAACCCTCGAGTTGCACACGCAGCAATCTGCACAATAAGAAATGGAGTTGTAGTGATGAAAATGCTTGGCAGGACTCTGCTCTCACTGTCCTTGATGGGCGCACTGGTGACCGGCGCTCAAGCCAACGACAAGGTGCTGCGCGTCTACAACTGGTCGGACTACATCGCCCCGGACACCCTGAAGAAATTCGAGGCCGAGACCGGTATCCACGTCACCTACGACGTCTTCGACAGCAACGAAACCCTGGAAGCGCGCCTGCTCACCGGCAAGTCCGGCTACGACATCGTGGTGCCGTCCAACAGCTTTCTGGCCAAGCAGATCAAGGCCGGGGTCTACCAGGAGCTGGACAAGTCCAAGCTGCCGAACTGGAAGAACCTCAACCCGGTTCTGCTGAAGAACGCCTCCGCCAGCGACCCCGACAACGCCCACGCCTTCCCTTATATGTGGGGCTCGATCGGCATTGGCTACAACCCGGACAAGGTCAAGGCCGTCTTGGGCGCGGACGCACCGACCAACTCCTGGGACCTGCTGTTCAAGCCGGAGAACGCCGAGAAGCTCAAGGCCTGCGGCATCAGCTTCCTCGACTCGCCGACCGAAATGCTGCCGGCCGCCCTGCACTACCTGGGCTACCCGGTAACCAGCAAGGACAAGGCGCAGATCCTCGAAGCCCAGGAGCTGTTCATGAAGATCCGCCCTTCGGTGACCTACTTCCATTCCTCCAAGTACATCTCGGACCTGGCCAACGGCAACATCTGCGTGGCCGTCGGCTACTCCGGCGACGTGCTGCAGGCCCGCTCCCGCGCCGAAGAGGCCGGCAACAAGGAGAAAGTCGCCTTCAGCATTCCCAAGGAAGGTGCCGGCAGCTTCTACGACATGATGGCGATTCCCAAGGACGCCACCAACGTCGACAACGCCTACCTGTTCATGAACTTCCTGATGCGCGCGGACATCATTGCCGAGGTCACCAACAGCCTGGGCTACAGCAACGCCAACGCGGCAGCCACGCCGCTGGTGGACGAGGCGATCCGCAACGACCCGGCGTCCTACCCGCCCCAGGACGTGCTGGCTACCCTGTACGCGGTGCCCGATCAGCCGATTGCCATCCAGCGGGTGATGAACCGCGGCTGGACCCGGATCAAGCTGGGCAAATGACACCCCGGCGCCCGCCTTCATGGCAGGCGCCCTCCCCCTCTTCCGTTCATGTCGCGTCTTACCACCGCGACACTCCTGCGAACGGCTTCACCCGGCTCCCTCGGTTGGGGTGAATCCTTGGCGCCTTCGGGCGCCTTTTTTGTCGGCGGCCGTCGTTCGCGGCAAGCGCCACATGGCAAGTTGCCATGGCTTTGGCTAGATTCAGCAAGCCCGTTCCTGCCCCGCTCAACCACCCCGAACCGGTCCCTCGATATGCATGCAAGCTTGCGCGCGTTTTTGCTGACTACGGCCTTGTTCCCGCTATACGCCAGGGCCGCACCACCGGTACTGGCCCTGGTGCCCCTGCCGGCTGCTGCCCAGCCGACCCCGGGCAGCCAGCACATCATCGGCAACCTGCCCCCGGCCACCTCCCAGCAGGGCCTGGGCCTGTGCTTCAGCCACAGCGCCGCGGCGGTGTTCAACTACTACCAGTGCCAGGCGGCGAAGGAGGATTGCACGCGGATCGACAAGAACCAGCTGGCGGCGCCCCTGGACATGGCGCGCTACGGCCGCAAGCCCACCGGGGATGTGGACAGCGTCGGCTCCTACGAGGACATCGACGAGGGCGGCGACCCGCTCTACACCCTGGAAACCGCCGCGCTGATGGTGGGGCACGCGGTGTCCCAGGCGTGCTTTTCCGAAGAGAAACTGTTCAAGGACCGCTTCGTGCCCAGCGGCGCCATCACCGCTGAAGACATCAAGGCCCAACGCGCGGTGCTCAACGCACTGGACGATTTCTATCAGCAGCACCGGCTCAAGGCTCCTTGCACCGACTGCAGCGCCAGCGATGCCCAGGTGGCGCAGCTCAAGGCGATCTATGCCACCACCCGGGATGCCGGGGGTATCGGCCGGGCCCTGGGCCAACCGCACTTCGGCGGTTTCTTCGCGGCGATCATCATTCCCCCCGAATGCCGGCGCGCCAGCCGCCGGGCGTTCTTCGAATTCAAGGACAAGATGCAGATCCGCGCCCTGCCGGAGAACGCCCGGCAGCAGCACTTCGCCGGCCTGTATCAGGCTCTGACCCAGGCGCTCGATGCCGGCAACCCGGTGATCATCGCCAACGTCTGCCTGTACCGCAACGCCAGGCAGAAACAATGCCCGGCGCAGTACCAGCACAGCCTGGTGGCCTATGGTCATGCCCGCCTGTGCACACCCCAGGGCCAGTGCCAGGAAGGGCTCAAAGTGCTTAACAGCTGGGGCGAACAATGGCAGAGCCAGGAAGGCCAGCAATGGTTCGATGCCCGGCACCTGCTGGACAGCACCGGCTACGGCAAGCAGAGCATCGGCTGGCTGGAAATGCGCCCGCCAGCGCCGCAGAACTGAAGCGCCGCCTGGGACGAAAAAACCCTCTGCCGCGCCGCGCCCTGGGTCATAATCCGCCGTCGTCGATCATCAGGACCATCACCCGCACGGCCGCGAAAGCCTGCCGGCGCGGCCTGTCTTCAGGGAGCAGTACCGATGAAATCCACCGTTCAGCCTTGCCCGTTGCCCCATGACTCCAGCATCGCCGCCCTGGCCCCGGGGGCGACCTTCATCGACTGCCGCCGCACCCTGGCCGAGGACCCCGAGCGCAGTGCCATGCGCCACCTGCTGTGCCTGATGAGCCAGACCCCGGCCTGGATCGACCGCATGATGGGCCTGCGCAACCGCGTGGTGCAGCTGTTCGGCCTCAAGGACCTGGGCCGCCTGACCCGCATCGACCTGGCCCGGGCCGACGAGGACTACCAGCCCGGCGACCGGGTCGGCATCTTCACCCTGGTTTCCCAGCGCCCCGACGAGGTGCTGGTGGTGGACCGCGACAAGCACCTGGACGTGCACCTGTCGCTCAACCTCCAGCCACTGACCGCCGAGGGCAAGCGCCCGGTGGTGCTGTCCACCGTGGTCCACCCGCACAACCGCCTGGGGCGCCTGTACATGCTGCCGGTGGCGCCGTTCCACCGGATCATCGCGCCCATGACCCTGGCCACCATCAATCACCGCTGAGCCTCCCTTTCCAAGGATCTTGCCGTGCACACACCCGATTTCGATGTTGTCGTCGTGGGCCTGGGCGCCATGGGCGCCGCCACCCTCTATCAACTGGCCAAGCGCGGCGTGAAGGTGGCGGGCATCGACCGCTTCGCCCCGCCCCATGACCAGGGCTCCAGCCATGGCGACACCCGCATCACCCGCCAGGCGGTGGGTGAAGGCGCGGCTTATGTACCCCTGGCGATCCGTTCGCAGCAGATCTGGCGCGAGCTGGAGGCCGAGCTGGATGTGCAGTTGTTCGAGCAGTGCGGGGTGCTGGTGATGACCGCCAGCACCGACCCGCAGCGCCCGGCCGATGCCCGGGACTTCACCGACAACAGCATCGAGCTGGCCCGGCGCTATGGCATCGAGCACCAGGTGCTGGACGCCGCCGAGATCCGCCGGCGCTTCCCGCAGTTCGCGCCGCTGGACGACAGCGCCCGAGGCTATTTCGAACCCGGTGGCGGTTTTGTCCGCCCGGAACGCTGCATCGACGCGCAACTGACCCGGGCCCGGCAACTGGGGGCCACCCTGATCACCGGCCAGACGGTGCTGGAGCTCAAGTCCGGTGCCGAGGGGGTGGAGATCATCAGCGCCGGTTCGCCGATCAGCGCCCGGCGAGTCATCGTCAGCGCCGGCATGTGGTCGGCGCAGCTGCTGGGGGCGCCCTTCGACGCCCTGCTGCAGGTCTGTCGCCAGCAGTTGTACTGGTTCCGCCTCGATGAGCCGCACCACTACCCGGCCCGTTCGCCGAGTTTCATCCTGCACAGCGCCGACGACCTGGACACCTGCTACGGCTTCCCGCCGATTGCCGGGGAAGGCAGCGTGAAAATCGCCACCGAGCAGTACAGCACCAGCAGCCAGCCGGACAGCCTCGACCGGCAACCCAGTGCCGCCGATGCCCGGCACCTGTTCCGTGGCCTGGTGGCGCCACATATGGCCGGGCTGGCGCCGGAGCTGGTGAAGGCCAGCGTCTGCGCCTACACCGTGACCCCGGACTCGGGCTTCATCATCGACCGCCACCCGCGCCTGGCCAACGTCACCGTGGTCAGCGCCTGTTCCGGCCATGGCTTCAAGCATTCGGCAGCGATTGGCGAAGCCCTGGCCCAGCAGCAGGTGGATGGCCACAGCGAAATCGACCTGGGGAGTTTTTCCTTGCAGCGCTTCAACTGACACTGACGGCTTGCTTATGGGGGGCCGTGATGAAAAAAATCCCCTGGCTGACGTTTTTCGCCGTTTATCTGCCGTTTTCAGCCTTGCCGGTTGCTCGAGTCTCTACGATTCTTTAGAAACCCTCAGGGCGGTGCATCGCCGCCCCACGCAGAACAACCGGAGCGCCCCATGAAGAGCGTCGCAGAACTGCTGAAACTCAAGGCCAAGCACAACCAGCAAGTGCACACCATCGCCCCGCACCAGATGGTCCTGGAGGCGCTGATGGTGATGGCCGAGAAAAACGTCGGCGCCCTGCCGGTCCTGGACAATGGCGTGGTGGTCGGGGTTATCAGCGAGCGCGACTACGCGCGCAAGCTGGTGCTCCACGGGCGGTCGTCGGTGGGCACCCCGGTCAGCGCCATCATGAGCTCGCCGGTGATCACCGTGGACTCCCACCAGAGCGTGGAGACCTGCATGAGCATCATGACCGACAGCCACCTGCGCCACCTGCCGGTGGTGGAGAACGGCCAGTTGCTGGGCTTGCTGTCCATCGGCGACCTGGTCAAGGAAGCCATTGCCGAACAGGCCGACCTGATCCGCCAGCTGGAGCAGTACATCCGCGGCGAATGAACCCCGCCCCTGCAGGAGCGGGCTGGTCGGCTGGTCAGCTGGCCGGCGAATAGGCCCGCGAGCCCGGCATCGCCTGGGCGAGCGCCTTCGCTGGCAAGCCAGCTCCTACAGCAGGCAGATAGACCGTGCAGATCCCCGTAGGAGCCGGCTTGCCGGCGAAGAGGCCCTTGAGTCTTGCATCGCCCGTGCGGACACCTCGCTGGCAAGCCAGCATCTGCGATGCGCAGTTGGCATCTATTGGGGAAAGTGCACGCGCACTTCGAAGCCATCGTCGCGCCCAGCGGCTGGCGAGACCAAGTGCATCTGGCCACCCACTCCATGGACGATGCTCTGGACAATCGCCAGCCCCAGGCCGGAGCCGCTGGTCTCGCTGTTGCCACGCACGAAACGCTCGGTCAGGCGCTGCAGTACGGCCAAAGGCACCGGTGGCCCGCCATTGACCACCCGCAAACAACCGTCGGCGCTCAGGCTGATGTCCACCGCCTGCGCCGGATCACCGTACTTCAAGGCGTTCTCGATCAGGTTGCGCAGCAGGATGCCAAAGGCGTCCGGGTCGATGGCGGTGCAAACCCGGGCCGCCTCCGGCAGTTGCAAGCGCAGGCGCGAGGCAGCGCCGCGCTGCCATTCCTCTACGCCATGGGCCAGCAGCGGAATCAGATCCTCGGGGGTTTGCGACAGCAGCCCGCCACCCTCGGCCTTGGCCAGTTGCATGAGCTTTTCCGAAAGCCGGACCAGCTCCCGCAGGCCGTCCTCGATCTTCGTCGCCCGAACCTGCAACGGCCCCTGCGGGGCTTCCTGGCGCAGGCGCTGGATCTGCGCCAGGGTCGCCGCCAGCGGGGTGCGTAGTTCATGGGCGCTGTTGGCGGTGAAGCTGCGCTCGGACTCCAGGGCCTTGCGCAGGCGCTCCAGCAGATGATTGACCGCCTCGGCCAAGGGATCGATTTCCGCCGGCAGGTGCGCCACCTTGATCGGTGACAGATCGCCCACCCCGCGGGATTCCACCGCCCGACGATAGGCCAGCACGCTGCGCAGGCTGATGCGCACGAACAGCCAGGTGCCCAGCAGGCTGATGGGAATCAGCCCGAGCAAGGGCAGCAGCATGGCGAGCAACGCCTCCCGCGAGGCTTCGCGGCGATGGGCCAGGGGTTCGGCGATCTCGATGACGATCGAGCCGTACTCGGCGCTGGCGCTGTACAGGCGGTATTGGCCGGTGGTGGTAAAGCCCGGGCTCGGCCGGTGGCTGAAGATTTTCAGCTTGGCGTCGTGGGAGCGCATCAGGATCCGTCCTTCGGCGTCGCGCACCACGTAGGTCAGGTATTCGCTGTCCATCTTCAGGGTTGCCACGTGCCGTGCCCGCCGCGGCCCGCGGCGGTTGCCGATCTCCAGCGCGGCCAGGGGCAGGATGCGCTGGGCGGTGGCTTCCAGGGCGCTGTCGAAGGTTTCGTCCAGCTCGTGCTGGACCACCAGCCAGGTGCCGGCGGTGGCTCCCAGCCAGAGCAGGGTCATGCCCAGCGTCAGGCCCAGGCTCAGGCGTTTGTGCAAGCTGATGGGACGCTTCATGCCGGCATCAGCCGGTAGCCCATGCCGCGCACGGTTTCAATCAGTTCGCGGCCCAGCTTCTTGCGCAGGCGGCTGACGTAGACCTCGATGGTGTTGCTCTCGATTTCCGCGCCGAACGCATACAGCCGCTCCTCCAGCTGGGGCTTGGAGAGCAAGGCGTTGGGGCGCTGGACAAAGGCCTCGAACACCGCCCACTCGCGGGCGGTCAGGTCGATGCTGCTGCCGCCGCGCTGCACGGTGCGGGCGCTCAGGTCCACGTGCAGCTCTCCGAGGCGGATCTGCGGGTTGGGGTTGCCGCTGTAGCGTCGGGCCACGGCGGCGACCCGCGCCGACAGCTCGAACAGGTCGAAGGGCTTGACCAGGTAGTCGTCGGCGCCGGCGTTGAGCCCGGCGATGCGTTCGGATATCTGGTCCTGGGCGGTGAGGATGATCACCGGCGTCGCATCCCCGGCGCAGCGGCGCTGGCGCAGGAACTCCAGACCACGGCCGTCGGGCAGCATCAGGTCCAGCAGGATCAGGTCGTAGGGCGTGCTGGCGACACTGGCCCGGGCCTGTTCCAGGCGCTGCACCCAATCCACGGCGTGGCCATCGTCGGCAATCTGCTCGCGCACCGCGTCCCCCAGCCCTGCCGCATCCTCCACCAATAACACCCGCATCGACGCTCTCCTCTGACCTGTGTGCTGCTGCACCTTAACCGCTGAACCTGACGGGAGCCTGAAGCACCAGCGGCCTGGGCAGGGTAACCAGAGCCAGGTCCTGGCGACGGGAGACAGATCAGCAAAAGCCCATTCAAGGGACAGCGCCTGGCCGTGAAGTTTTTTCAACGCCCTTCAGGTTGCTGTCAGCTAGGCGGTCCAGGCTGCAGCCACATTCATCGAAAAGGACCACCTCATGCACAAGCTTGTCGTCGCCGGTTGCCTCGCCACTGCCCTGGCCCTGCCTGCCCTGGCCCAGGCCCGTGAAGTCACCCTGACCACCCATCTCAAGCCCTACAGCGGCAGCGGCGCCTACCTGGCGATCTACCTCACCGATGCCAACGGCGCCTACCAGAAGACCTTGTGGGTCGCCGGCAAGAAGGCCAAGTACTACAAGCACCTGCCGGGCTGGGCCCGTGGCGGCGGCATGAGCAGCGCGCAGTACGACGGCGTCACCGGAGCCAGCGTCGGCAGCGGCGAGAGCCTGACCGTCAGCGCCGAACTGGCGGACAGCCTGATCGACGCCGGCTATCAGATCCGCATCGACAGCGCCGTGGAGGACCAGCGCGACATCCGCGCCGACGTGATCCTGCCGCTGACGCTCCAGGGCGCGGGCCAGCCGGCCAGCGGCGGCACCTATGTGCAGTCCCTGCGCTACGACCTGTAACCCCTGCCAGGAGGCCCGATCATGTTGCGTTCGTTGCACTCGATTCCCGGATTGCTCGCCGCCCTGCTGGTGATGTTGCTGGCCATCAGCGGCGCGACCCTGGCGCTGAACCCGACCCTGGAGCGCCTGCGCACGCCGCCACCGGCAGCAGGCGAAGTCACGGTGGCGCAACTGGCCGGGCGCCTGGCCGGCCAACTGAGCGGGATTGAACAATTGCGCCGCACCCCCTCGGGCACGCTGATCGTCTACCACAACCAGGACGGCCAGGCCCTGGCCAGCAGCGTCGATCCGCGCACCGGCGCCGTGCTCGGGCCCTACACACCCTCGGCCTTGGCCCGCTGGATCAAGGAGCTGCACCGCTCGCTGTTTCTCGACACCCCTGGCCATCTGGTGTCGGCCCTGGGCGCCCTGGCGATGCTACTGCTGTCGGTGTCCGGCGCCGCGCTGCTGGCCCGCCGGGCCGGTGGCTGGGCCAAGCTGCTGCGGCCGTTGCGCGGCAGTTTCAGCCAGCGCTGGCACGCCGAGGTCGGGCGCCTGACGCTCCTCGGCCTGCTGCTGTCGGCCTTGAGCGGGCTGTACCTGTCGGCTGCCACCCTCGGCCTGATTGCCGAGGGCGACCGCAGCGAGCCGCCCTTCCCGATCCAGGTCAGCGCCGGGCCGGCCCTGCCGGTGGCCCGCCTGGTGGCGCTCCAGGCCCTGGACCTGAACGATCTTGAGGAACTGGTCTACCCCGACCCGGGCACCCCCGGGGACCTCTACAGCCTGCGCACCCACAGCGGCGAAGGTCAGGTCGACCCGGCCAGCGGCAGCCTGCTGGCCTTCCAGCCCTACACCGATGCGCAGCGGGTCTGGAGCTTCATCTATCAACTGCACACCGGAGAAGGCTTGTGGTGGCTGGGCCTGCTGCTGGGCGTGTGCGCCCTGGGGGTGCCGCTGATGAGCATCACCGGCCTGTGGCTGTGGTGGCGCCGACCTCGCAACGCCGCCACGCTCGACGACAACAGCCCCGCCCACAGCGCCGACTGCGTGATCCTGGTGGGCAGCGAAAGCAACAGCACCTGGGGTTTTGCCCGGACCCTGCACCAGGCGCTGGTAGCCGCCGGGCGCCAGGTCCACAGCGCGCCGATGAACCAGTTCAGCGACTACCCCAAGGCCCGCCAGCTGTTGATCCTCACGGCGACCCACGGCGACGGCGATGCCCCAGCCTCGGCCAGCAGCTTCCTCGACCGCCTGCGACAACACCCGCCGGCGCCCACCCTGCAGTGTGCCGTGCTGGGCTTTGGCGACCGCCAGTTCCCGCGCTTTTGCGGCTTTGCCGACCAGGTGCAGAACGCCCTGGACGCCAGCGACGCCCAGCGCCTGCTGCCCCCGGAAAACATTCATCGCCAGTCGCCCCAGGAGTTCCAGCGCTGGGGCCAGGCCCTGGGACGAGCCCTGGACTTGCCCCTCGACCTGCAGCATCAGGCCCGTGCCCGGCCCAGCCATGAGTGGCAACTGGTGGAATCCGTGGCCTACGGCGATCAGGTCCAGGCGCCGACGCGGATCCTGCGCTTCAAGGCTGCCGACAGCCGCGGCCAGCGCCAGCCTTCATTCCAGGCCGGCGATCTGGTGGGCATCCTGCCCCCCGGCACCGCCCAGCCGCGCTTCTACTCCCTGGCCAGTTGCAGCAGCGACGGGGTGCTGGAGATCTGCGTGCGCAAGCACCCCGGCGGCCTGTGCTCGGGCATGCTCCATGCGCTGCCAGAGGGCGCACTGATTCGGGGTTTCATCCAGCCCAACCCGCAATTTCGCCCACCCCAGGGCCAGCAACCGGTGATCCTGATCGGCGCCGGCACCGGAATCGCGCCCCTGGCGGGGTTCATCCGCGGCAACCGCGCCCGCCAGCCCATGCACCTGTACTGGGGCGGACGTCACCCGGCCTCGGATTTTCTCTACGAACCGGAACTCAAGGGCTACCTGGCCGACCAGCGCCTGACCGCACTGCGCGCGGCCTTTTCCCAAGTCCAGGAACCCGGCTACGTGCAGGACCGGCTGCTGGCCGACGCCCTGGCGGTACGCCGCCTGGTGGAAAAAGGCGCCCAGGTGCTGGTCTGCGGCAGCCGCGACATGGCCAGGGGTGTGATCCAGGCCCTGGACGAAGTGCTGGCGCCCCTCAACCTCAGCGTACTGACCCTCAAGGCCCAAGGACGTTACCGTGAAGATGTCTACTGAAACCATTGGCCTGCAGCGCTACAGCCTCAACGGCCCGACCATGGGCAGCCGCTACAGCGCGCTCTTCTACGCCGCCCCGGGCCTGGACGCCGGGGACATCGCCGAGCGCCTGGCCCAGACCGTGGCGCAGGTCGAGCAACAGATGTCGGGCTGGAGACCCCAGTCCGATCTCAACCGTCTCAACGCCGCGCCCCGGCATCGCTGGATCAGCGTGCCCCGGGAGCTGATGAAGGTCATCACCACGGCGCTGCGGGTCAGCGAGCAATCACGCGGCGCTTTCGAGATCGCCGTGGGTGATCTGGTCCAGGGCTGGGGTTTTGGCCCTGCACTACGGCCCCTGGAGCTGCCGGCCTTACGTGAACTGCGCCGGCAACCTCGCTTCCCGGCCGGTAAAGCCCTGGTGCTGGAGCCCCGGCGCCATCGCTTGCGCAAGCGCGGCAAAGTGCGCCTGGACCTCAACGGCATTGCCAAGGGCTTTGGCGTCGATGAACTGGCCCGCGCCCTGGACGCTGCGGGCATCCGCGCCTATCTGGTAGGCATCGACGGCGAAATGCGCGCCCGGGGCAGAAAGCCCAACGGCCAGCCCTGGACCGTGGCGGTGGAAAAGCCCCTGCAAGGCGAACGCCAGGTCATGGGCATGATGACCCTGGAGAATGCGGCCATCGCCACCTCCGGCGACTACCGGCAACGGGTGGAGATCGCCGGGCAGTCCTACGCCCATACCCTGGACCCGGCCACCGGCGCGCCCCTGGACAACCACCTGGCGTCGGTCAGCGTGGTGGCCAGCAGTTGCATGCTGGCCGACGCCTGGGCCACCGCGCTGCTGGTACTGGGTGAAGTCGAAGGGCCACGGCTGGCCCGGGAACGCGGCATGGATGCCTTGTTCGTGATCCGCGACGGAGCGCAGTGGCGAGAGGTGTTCATTGTCGGTGGCCAATTGCAGGCCGAGATCGATACCCACTGACGCCCGCCGGAATGGATGCCCGGCGCCACGAACCGCCCTGATCTGCCAGAGCCGGTTTGCCGAGGCAACGAATGGCGAGCAGCCCATCGCCTTGGCCGATGCCTTGGCTCACAGGGCATCAGCGGCGGTGAAGAATTGCCGTCCATCGCTCTTGAGCAGATCCAGCAGGACCTCGGCCGCCGGCGACAGGTAGCCCTCGGCGCGCACCAGCACCACGATGCTGCGGCGCATGCAGGTTTGCGCCAGGGGCACTTCCCGCAGGTGGGCGATGCCCTTGAAGTCGTCCAGGGTTTCCCGGGCCAGGAAGCTCAACAGCCCGGTCTTGGCGATCAGCCGCGGCAGCAGGGAAATGCTGTTGGTCTCGATCTGCACCGAGGGCAGCGGCAGTTCGTGGCTCTGGAACACGTTGTCGATCCAGCGCCGTGCCGACACCCGGGTGCCCGGCAGTACCCAGCGGTAGGCGCACAGGTCGCGCAGGCCCATGGGCGTGGCGAATATCGGGTGGTCGCGGCTGGCCACCACCACCGCCCGGTCTTCGAACAGGGCGTGGTGGCTCAGGTGCGGGTCGCCCTCGAACATCGGGCAGATGACCATGTCCAGGCGCCCGGAACGCAGGGATTCGCGCAACAGGTCGTCCTGGCCGATCACCAGGTTCAAGGTGATGTCCGGGGCGCGCTCCAGCAGGGTCGCGGTCATCTGCGGCAGCAGGTGCTCGGCCATGCTCGCGGCGCAGCCCAGGCGGATATTGCCCAGGACGCCGCTGGCGAAATCCCGCACCTCGCGGTGGGTCTCGGCGATGTTCTGCTGCAATTGCCGGCTGCGCCGCTGCAGCAACTCACCCACGGCGGTGAGCTTGATGCCCCGGCCTTCACGTTCGAACAGCTTGGTGCCGAAGGACTCCT
Source organism: Pseudomonas sp. PH1b (assembly GCF_000633395.1). Taxonomy (GTDB): domain Bacteria; phylum Pseudomonadota; class Gammaproteobacteria; order Pseudomonadales; family Pseudomonadaceae; genus Aquipseudomonas. The sequence goes on along the minus strand of NZ_AYMU01000063.1, from coordinate 10,079 downwards.
CCAGGCGCTGGATGCTCTTGGTCAGCGCCGGCTGGCTGCGGTTGAGCTTCTGCGCCGCCCGGCCCAGGTGGCCAAGCTCGGCGATGGTGTCGAAATAGGTCAGGTCGCGCAGGTCCATGATCGATCAACAATAGTTATGAATTGATCACAATTAGAAACTGGACTTGATCAATCGCGCTATCAATAATTTGCTTCGGCGCAGGTTTTACCGCTCCCGCAACAGGAGTGGCCAGCGCCTTGGAGAGTCGTCTTGTGGCGCCATCGCTTCGTCTATCCCTGAATACCTGGCCCCAGGCGCTGCAATGGCCGGCCTGGCTAGTGCTGGCCGGCATCAGCGGCCAGTTGCTCAAGTACCTGGAAATTCCCGCCGGGCAGTTTCTCGGGCCGATGCTCACGACGATCCTGTTTGGCGTGTGCGGTGCCAGCATCCGCGTGCCACGCCTGGCGTTCCGTCTGGGCCAGGGCTCGGTGGGCATGCTCGCCGCCCACTCCATGACCCTCGGCGTACTGACGGCCATGCTCCAGTCCTGGCACGTGATGCTGGTGGCCACCCTGCTCACCGTCAGCCTCAGCGCCCTGGTGGGCCTGGTGCTGGTGCGCTTCGGCGGGATTGCCGCCAGCACCGCGGCCTGGGGCACCGCGCCCGGTGCGGCCTCGGCCATGGTGTCGATGGCCGACGAGTTCGGCGCCGACTCGCGGGTGGTGGCCACCCTGCAATACGTGCGGGTGGTGTGCGTGGTGATGGTCGGGGCCCTGGTCAGCCACTGGATCGGCGCTCCGGCCAGCGGCAGCGAAGCCCACGCCAGCCAGATGGCCCTGCACGGCATGAGCATGCTGAATGTTGGCCTGAGCATCGTGGCGATCATCTGCGGGGTGCTGCTGGGTTCGCGGGTGCCTGCCGGTGCGCTGTTGGTGCCGCTGCTGCTGGGCGGCGCGCTGCAGGTCAGCGGCCTGTTGCAGATCAGCCTGCCGTCCTGGCTGCTGGCCTGTGCCTATGGCGCCATCGGCGGCTATATCGGCCTGCGCTTCGACCGCCCGACCCTGAGCTATGTGTTCGGCCACCTGCCGGCGATGATCGGCGGCGCCCTGCTGCTGATCGCTCTCTGTGCCCTGTCCGCCTGGGGGCTGGCCTTGTGGATGGGCAAGGACTTTCTCTCGGTGTACCTGGCCACCAGCCCCGGCGGCCTGGACGCCATGGCGATCATTGCGGTGGACACCCATTCAGACGTCGGCCTGGTGCTGGCGATGCAGACCCTGCGGCTGTTCGCAGTGATCGTCAGCGGCGCATTTTTCGCCCGGTTGATCATCAAGTGGTCGCGATAAGCATCCGCGGCGGCGGCCGATCAGTTAAGCGCTGGCGGGAACGAAAAATATCCCGTGGCGAGGGAGATTGCTCCGTCGCCACACCTATCAGTACCTGTCCTTGATTGATCGGCATTGGCACCCAAGGCGTTTTTTTAAACAACCTGAAATAGTAAATCCGCGCGACGCGAAACCTGCCGCTGCTCGCCGTCAGCCTTATGCTCTGGGGCTTTGCACGGTTTTTACGGCCTCTCGGGGCGGTTCGCAAAGCCCCCGAGCAGGCCTTTGATTGACGAATAAGAAACGCCTTAGCGCCAGCTCTTGTTAACATCGCGCACATTTGCGTGAAGATTTAATGACAGGCAGGTTATTTGTGAAGTTGATCCGTCGTTGCCTACAACACCCTCTTGCTCCTCTGTTCACCCTGTTCGGCCTGCTGTTGCTGGTGCCCATGGGTGCGCGCCTGGCCCTGGGCTGGTCCGACCCTCTGGGTTATCTGTCCGACCTGGCCAGCGCCAGCCTGTTGACCGTGCTGCTGTACCGCCGCCCCTGGTGGCTGGCGCTGCCGGTGCTGGTGATCTGGGCCCTGCTGACCCTGGTCAGTGCCGAGCTGGTGAGCGCCGTGGGCCGCATGCCCAACCTCGCCGACCTGCACTACCTGGTGGACCCGCAATTTGTCGGCAACTCCACCGGGGGCGGGCTGGCCCATCCGGAACTGGGCCTGGCCCTGCTGCTGGGCCTGGTACTGTGGCTGGTGGTCCAGCGCAGCAGCCGCGCCGCGAACCTCCCGGCCCTGCCGCGCCATAGCTGGAGCCTTCCCGTGGTGCTACTGCTGACCCACGGCACCGTCCAGTACCTCAAGCCCAGCGAGGCCGACCAGTGGCAGTTGTTCAACCTGCCCCACCAGGCCCTGGCCACCGCCACCGGCCAGGTGCAGATGCAGGTGGAGGACTGGCTGGCGGGCGACGTCGCCGATGTACCGCCCCCCATGGCCGGCCTGACGCGCCTCGACCTTGAAGGCCAGCCGCTGCTGCAAAGCGCAGGCCGGGCGCGCAACGTGCTGCTGATCACCCTGGAAGGCATTCCCGGGGCCTATATCAGGACCAACCGCGAAGCCCTGAACAGCCGCTACCAGGAAGACCTGATGCCCAAGCTCAGCGCCTGGGCCGAGCGCGGGATGAACACCCCGGACTACGTCCTGCACAGCCACCAGACCATTCGCGGCCTGTACGCCATGCTCTGCGGCGACTACGACAAGCTCGACAACGGCACCCCCAAGGGTGTGGAGATGCTCACCCAGAGCCAGCGCAACACCGCCTGCCTGCCGGCGCAGATGCACAAGTTCGGCTTCAACACCCATTACCTGCAGGGCGCCGGCCTGCGCTTCATGGCCAAAGACAAGATCATGCCGCACATCGGTTTCGATTCGACCCACGGCCTGGAGTGGTTCAAGAACGACAACTACCTGGAATTCCCCTGGGGCAAGGACGACAAGGCATTCTTCGAGGGCGCGCTGACTTACGTCGACCAGCTCAAGCAGAAGAAAAAGCCCTGGATGCTGACCCTGCTGACCGTGGGCACCCACCAGCCCTACTCGGCCCCCGAGGAATACCTGGAACGCTATGACACGCCAAAACAGGCGGCCGTGGGTTACCTGGACGATGCCATCGACCAGTTTCTCAAGGGCCTTGAGCGCAAGGGCGTGTTGAAGGACACCCTGGTGATCATCACCTCCGACGAGTCCCACGGTATCGACGGCGTGCGCCTGGCTTCGTCCTGGGGCTTCAACCTGATGCTCGCCCCCGAGCAGGCCCAACTGCCCCATCTCAAGAGCGGGACCTACGGCCACGTCGACCTCAGTGCCTCGGTGCTGGACTACTTCGGCCTGCCGGTGCCCGCCAGCCTCAGCGGCCGCTCGCTGTATCGCGACTATGCCCAGGGCCGGGAAATCATGTCCTACACCAACGGCAAGCTGCGCTACCACGACGGCCAGGGCACCTTCACCGAATGCGACTTCCAGCAGCGCTGCCGTTACTACGCCAGCCCTGGCTTCATCGCCGACAGTGCCAGCCTCCAGGGCCAGTACGGCGGTGCGCGCGCGCGGCAGATCAGCGCCCGGGCCACGAACCTGGACCGCAGCCTGCTGCAGTCGCCGCTGAACCAGCATTACCAGTTCGGCAGCCCGGCGATCATCCCTCTGCAGGCGCAGATCAAGGACGACTGGGCCGACAACCTGATCGGCGCCCAGTACCTGGAAATGCCCAAGGGCTCCCAGACCCGGGTGCGCTTCACCGTGCGCTCCGCCGACCCGCAGCAGAACGCCTACATCCTGCTCAAGGGCAAGGAGCTGGAACAGGATGTGCCCCTCGGGCTGCCGGAGGAAATGCTGGTAACCCCCGACCAGCCGCTGCAGATGGACTTCAGCTTCGACAACCCGCAGACCCGCAAGGCGTTTTCCTTCCACCTGCTGGGCTACGGCCTGGGCGCAGTGGAAGTCAGCGATTTCAGCGTGATCACCGAGTTGCCGGGCCAGGACGACAGTGCCGGGGAAATGTCCCAGGACGCCGACAGCGAACACTCCAGCTAATCCCGGTGGGCCAGGCTGAAACCCAGGTTTCAGCCTGGCCCAGGTAGCCCCCCTGCCCTCAACCCCCGCCTGCCGGCTCGCCGCTGGCAACCGCCGCACCACGCCGGACCTTGCACAGCAGCAGGCTGAACACGCAGCCCAAAAGCAACACCGCGATGGACAACAGCCAGGCATTGGCGAAGCCACCCTGAGCCTGCTGCACCAGGCCGAACAACAGCGGCCCCAAGGCGAAGCCGGCAAAGAACCCCGCCGACAGCAGGCCCGAGGCCGGCGCCGGGCTGCCGAAGGCCGGGTCCCGCAGCAACATGCTCATGGCGATGGCATTGGTCGCGACCGCAGTCAGGCCCATGCCCAGGGCACCGAACCACAAGGGCCAGTGCGCCTGCGCCGTGGCTTGGGCGGTCACCCCCAGGGCCAGGCAGGCCAGCAGCAGCAAGCCGAGCAGCAGCCAGCCTTCCTCCCGCAGCCGGGCGCCCAAGGGGGTCAACAGGGTACGGGCGAGGATGCCCATGGCGCCGAACCCGGCCACCATGGCCCCGGCTTCCGCGCTCGATACGCCCTGGCGGGCGGCGAACACCCCAAGAAAGGTCACGAAGGACGAAAGCACCAGGCCCACGCACAGCTGCACGCTCAACAGCAGCATCAGGCGGCTGTTCGGACGGACCAGCCCCAGGCTCAGGGGCTGTCTCGGGGCGGCCACGGGCGCCACTCGCGGCCCCCACAAAGCCAGGGCCAGGGCCGGCACCAACAAGATCGCCAGGGCGCCGCGCCAGCCCAGGCCGGCGGCCAGGGTCGGCAGCAACAGGCCGCAGAACAATGCCGACAGTTGCACTCCGGATTGCTTCAGGCCCACCACTGCCGGCTTGTTTGCAGGCTCGACGCACTCCAGCACCAACAGGTTGGTCACCGGGTTGGCCAGCGCCTGGGCCACGCCGCACACCGCCAGGGCCAGCACCAGGCCGGCAAACCCTGGCAGGGTCAGCAACAGCCCGTAACCTGCCAGGGTCGCCCAGAACAGCAAGGCCAGGGCCCGCCGGCTGCCCAGGGCCCTGACCAGTGGCCCGGCCCACAGCGACAGCAACGCAGCCAGGCCAAAGGCGCTCATCACCAGCCAGCCCAGCCAATGGGGGGCTATGGCCAGGTCACTGATCAGCAGCGGGCCCAAGGTGCCGATGGCGTAGAAGATCAGCATCGGCAGGGCCATGGCGCTGACCAGCACCGTACGTAGCCAGAGGCTGCGGGCGCGACTGCCGTTGAAAGGGTGTTGATTCATGATTTCTCCCCGGCAAGGTGCACGCCAGCGGTTGGCGGTGATCACTCTTGCTCGGGAAACAGACTACTCAGATACGAGAACGCTTATCATGTGCGTTCGCATGCCATCCGGATCAATTAGCATGCGAAACGCTGCACACCCAAGCCCAGGAGCCTGAACATGGCCGTTTCCTCCAAGCTTTCCCAGACCTACCACCTGCCGGCCAGCCAGCCGCGCCAGCACAGCCAGATGCCGGGCGGCTGGTGCCGCCAGCAGTTGCCGCAGGCCTTGGGTGAATGCCATTTCGAGACACTGTGCCTGGATCAGGACCTGACCCTGGTGCGCTCGCGCTACCGTCCCAACCGGCCCCTGGTGGAAGAGGCCCATAGCTGCCACGAGGGCCGCTTGCTGGTCATCACCCTGGCGCTGCAGGGCCGCTCCGGTTTTTGCGCCAGCGATGGCTCGACCCTGGCGTTCGATGCCGGGCAAACCACCGTCACCACCTTCCCGGCCAGCCAGGGCGAGCGCCGCTACGAGGCGGCCAGCACCGTGTCGCAACTGCGCCTGCTGGTGGGGGAACGCCTGCTGGAAAAATACCTCGGGGCACAACGGGCCCGGCAACTGCTGGGCCACGGCCCCTTGCGCCAACTGGCCCGGCAAACCACCTCGGCGGCCAGCAGCGGCCACGCCAATGCCTTGCTGTGCCCGGCCAGCCAGGACCATTCCGGGCACCTTGAACGACATATCCATGCCCTGAGCCTGCTGTCCCTGCAACTGCAGGCTCTGGCCCCCGCACCCACTGCCGAAAACTGCCGCTTGAGCGCCGACGACATCGACAAGTTGCAGCAGGTGCGAGACCTCATGTTCGAGCAGATGCACCAGCCCCTGACCGTGGCCTACCTGTGCGCGACCGTGGGCCTCAATGAGTTCAAGCTCAAGCAGGGCTTGCGCGCGCACTTCAACACCACGCCCCAGCGCATGCTCCTGGAGCTGCGTATGGCCCGGGCCCACAGCCTGCTGCAAAGCGGTTGCCAGGTGGCCCAGGTGGCCTATCGGGTGGGCTACGGCTATCCCGGCAACTTCAGCGCGGCCTTTACCCGGTTCTATGGCAAGTCCCCCAAGTCGGTATTTGGCCCACGGCGGTGAACGGCGCAGTCGGCCAAGACCATCGAAAACACTGGCGTGCCCGGGGCTTTGCGGCTATTTCTGATGCTCGTCCCTTGGCCACCGGAAACCCGTTCCCAATGATCGACCTTCCTGCCACCGCCCTCGAACAACTCGCCGAGTCCCTGAGTCGTCAGCCCTTCATGGTCCTCACCGGAGCCGGCATCAGCACCCCCTCGGGGATTCCCGACTACCGCGACAACGAGGGCGTGCGCCGTGGCCGCCAGCCGATGATGTACCAGGAGTTCCTTGGCCAGCCCGAAGCCCGTCGCCGCTACTGGGCGCGGGCCATGCTCGGCTGGCCGCGCATCCGCCAGGCCCGGCCGAATGCCGCGCACCAGGCCCTGGCACAGTTGCAGGCGGCCGGCCGGATCGCCGGGGTGATCACCCAGAATGTCGACGCCCTGCACGACGAAGCCGGCAGCCTGGAGGTGATCGAACTCCACGGCAGCCTGCAGCGGGTCTTGTGCCTGGACTGCGGCCAGCGCAGCCAGAGGGACGCCATCCAGCAGCAACTGCAAGCGCACAACCCTTACCTGGCCGGCGTCGACGCGGTGCCGGCACCGGACGGCGACACCCTGCTGGACCCGGCCTTCGAGGAACGCTTCCAAGTGCCCCATTGCCCCTACTGCAACGGCTCGCGCTTGAAACCCGACGTGGTGTTCTTCGGCGAGAACGTGGCTCCGGCCACCGCTGCCCGGGCCCTGAGTGCCGTGCACGAAGCCGCAGGCCTGCTGGTGGTGGGCTCATCGCTGATGGCCTATTCGGCGTTTCGCCTGTGCCGCGCCGTGGCCGAACAGGGCAAGCCGCTGCTGGCGATCAACTTCGGCAAGACCCGCGCCGACGAACTGCTGGACCTCAAGCTCAATGCCCCCTGCGATCAGGTACTGCCTTGGCTGGCCGAACGCCTGCTGCGCTGAATCAGCCGGTCACCAGGCGCTCGCCGAAGTTTTCCTCACGCAGGATATCGAACAGCGCCTGGGCCGCGGTGGACAGCTCCTCCCCCGGCTTGGTCAACACGCCGATGGCCCGCTCCACCACCGGTTCGCCCAGGGTCAGGCAGTGCCCGCCCAGCTCGCGCATCTGCTGGGCACACAGCGCCGGCACCGCGCTCACCCCCAGGCCACTGGCGACCATGCGCCCCACCGTTGCCAGCTGATGGCTTTCAAACTCCACCGGCAATTGCACGCCCCTGGCCCGCAGGTGATCTTCGAGCATCACCCGCACCGTGGACGGTCGCTGCAGGGTGATGAAGGGCTCCTGCAACAGCGCCTGCCAGTCGATCTCGCTGCGCTGGGCCAGGGGCGAATCCTTGGGCACCACGGCGACAAAGCGGTCGATGTACAACGGGGTGAACACCAGGGACGTGCTGTCCTGGGGCTCGAACGCCACCCCCAGCTCCACCTCGCGGTCACGGACCATTTCCAGCACCTGCTCGTTGACCACGTCGTTGACCGTGACGTTGACCTGGGGGTAGCGGGCGCGAAAATGCTTGAGGATCGGCGGCAGCAGGTTACCGGCAAAGGACGGCATCGCCGCCAGGGTCACCCGGCCCCGTTGCAGGGTGAAACGCTGGCGCAATTCGTCCTCGGCGTTGTCCCAATCGGCAATCAGGCGCCGCGCCAGAGGCAGCAAGGCCTCGCCTTCCGGGGTCAGCGCCACGTTGCGCGTATTGCGTGTGAACAGGCGCCCGCCAAGGCCTTCCTCCAGCGCCTTGATCGTCAGGCTCAGGGCCGACTGCGACAGGTGCAGCCGCTCGCAGGCCAGGGCAAAGCTCAAACTGTGGGCCACCGCCAGAAATGCCCGTATCTGTTTAACCGTCATCTGTCATCCTCGGGAGAGCAGCGGCAAGCTATAAGCTGCAAGCCGCAAGCCGCAAGCCGCAAGCCGCAAGCCGCAAGTTTGGAGCTTGGAGCTTGGAGCTTGGAGCTTGGAGCTTGGAGCTTGGAGCTAATTATGCTGTTTATCCAATCAATCAACCTTAAAAATCAACTTAACAAATCAATCCCGCAGCGCAACACTGGCCCGCAAACGGCTGGCCAGCCGCCAACGAACAAGAAAGAGGAAGGTGCAAATGGCAGGTTTCGACAAGCGCGTGGCGTCCTACGAGGAAGCCCTGGAAGGTCTGCAAGATGGCATGACCGTGATCGCCGGCGGCTTCGGCCTGTGCGGTATCCCCGAGAACCTGATCGCCGAGATCAAGCGCCGCGGTACCCGTGACCTGACCGTGGTGTCCAACAACTGCGGGGTCGACGGGTTCGGCCTGGGCGTGCTCCTGGAAGACCGCCAGATCAGCAAGGTGATCGCCTCCTACGTGGGTGAAAACGCCCTGTTCGAAAAGCAGCTGCTCAGCGGCGAGATCGAAGTGGTCCTGACCCCTCAAGGCACCCTGGCGGAAAAAATGCGCGCCGGCGGCGCCGGGATCCCGGCCTTCTTCACCGCCACCGGTGTTGGCACCCCGGTGGCCGATGGCAAGGAAACCCGTGAATTCAAGGGCCGCACCTACCTGATGGAAGAATCCATCACCGGCGACTTCGCCATCGTCAAAGGCTGGAAGGCCGATCACTTCGGCAACGTGGTCTACCGCCACACCGCGCAGAACTTCAACCCCCTGGCGGCCACCGCCGGCAAGATCACCGTGGTCGAAGTGGAAGAAATCGTCGAGCCGGGCGAACTGGACCCGACGCAGATCCACACCCCCGGCATCTACGTCGACCGGGTCATCTGCGGCACCTTCGAGAAGCGCATCGAACAGCGCACCGTGCGCAAGTGATCGCCCTTCCCCAGCCCGACTAAAAGGACAACAAACATGGCTCTTACCCGCGAACAAATGGCTCAGCGCGTCGCCCGCGAACTGCAGGACGGCTTCTACGTCAACCTCGGCATCGGCATCCCGACCCTGGTGGCCAACTACATCCCCGACGGCATGGAAGTCATGCTGCAATCGGAAAACGGCCTGCTGGGCATGGGCGCCTTCCCCACCGAGGACGAAGTCGACGCCGACATGATCAACGCCGGCAAGCAGACGGTCACCGCGCGCATCGGTGCTTCGATCTTCTCCTCTGCCGAATCCTTCGCGATGATCCGCGGCGGCCACATCGACCTCACCGTGCTCGGTGCCTTCGAAGTGGACGTGCAGGGCAACATCGCCTCGTGGATGATCCCCGGCAAGCTGGTCAAGGGCATGGGCGGCGCCATGGACCTGGTGGCCGGTGCCGAGAACATCATCGTCACCATGACCCACGCCTCGAAAGACGGCGAATCCAAATTGCTCAGCCGCTGCAGCCTGCCGCTGACCGGCGCCCAGTGCATCAAGCGCGTGCTCACCGACCTGGCCTACCTGGAGATCGAGAACGGCGCCTTCATCCTCAAGGAACGCGCCCCCGGGGTCAGCGTCGAGGAAATCGTCAGCAAGACCGCCGGCAAGCTGATCGTGCCGGACCACGTGCCTGAAATGCAGTTCGCCTGAGGAGCCCCATCATGCAAGACGTCGTCATCGTTGCCGCCACCCGCACCGCCGTGGGCAGTTTCCAAGGCTCCCTGGCAAACATTCCCGCCGTTGACCTGGGCGCCGCGGTCATTCGCCAACTGCTGGCCCAGACCGGCATCGACCCGGCCCAGGTCGACGAAGTGATCATGGGCCAGGTGCTCACCGCCGGCGCCGGGCAGAACCCCGCCCGCCAGGCCGCGATCAAGGCCGGCCTGCCCCACGCCGTGCCCGCCATGACCCTGAACAAGGTCTGCGGCTCTGGTCTCAAGGCCCTGCACCTGGGC
>NZ_AYMU01000062.1 GCF_000633395.1 Pseudomonas sp. PH1b | reverse complement strand
GCCCAGGGCCCGGGCCTTGCTGGCGCTCATCAGCATCACCGCGGCGGCGCCGTCGTTCAGCGCCGAGGCGTTGCCGGCGGTGACGCTGCCGTCTTTCTTGAACGCCGGCTTGAGCTTGGCCAGGGCCTCGGCGGTGGTGCCGGGGCGCGGTTGTTCGTCGGTGGCGAAGGTCAGCGGCTCGCCCTTGCGCTGGGGAATCTGGATCGGGGTGATCTCGTCGACAAAGCGCCCGGCCTCGATGGCCGCGGCGGCTTTGTGCTGGGATGCGGCGGCGAAGGCGTCCTGGGCTTCACGGCTGATGCCGTATTTCTCCACCAGGTTCTCGGCGGTGATGCCCATGTGGTAGTCGTTGAAGGCGTCCCACAGGCCGTCGCTGATCATGCTGTCGACCATCTGGCTGTGGCCCATGCGCAGGCCGGTGCGGGCGCCGGGCAGCACGTAGTTGGACAGGCTCATGTTTTCCTGGCCGCCGGCGATGATCACTTCGGCATCGCCGCAGCGGATCGCCTGGGCGCCCAGGTGCAGGGCCTTGAG
>NZ_AYMU01000061.1 GCF_000633395.1 Pseudomonas sp. PH1b | reverse complement strand
TCGTCTCAACCGAGGCGCGCATTCTACAGCAGCCTCATTTGCTGTCAAGTGATTTTTTAAGAAGTTTTCAAAGTTTCGCTTGGAAATCCTTAACAACTTCAACCACTTGCGCTTCCGATCTCTCGTTAGCGGGAGGCGAATTCTACAGCGTTACACGCTGCTGTCAACACCTCTTTTTCACCGCTTTCGACCGAGAGGATCGAATCGTTAATAGAGCGAAAACACACTGCCTTATTAACTGCTTCTGGCTTCGATGAACTGAAGCATAACCGCTGTCGAAAACTGTGTAACTCGTTGAATCTAAAGGAGTTTTCCGTTTCGACTGCGCCGGAAGTGGGGCGAATTATAGAGAGATATAATTCGCCGTCAACCCCTATTTTCAGCTTTATTCAGATTTAAGCGTAATACGCGCAAATGCTTTTTTGCCGGCCTGGTATACATGGGTCTCGCCCACAGCACATATAAAGGTGCGATCAACCACCTCACCATCCACACGCACACCACCAGACCCCAGGAGGTCTCGCGCCACAGCTGCGTTCTTTACCAGCCCCGCCTTATTAAGCACGGCCGCGATCGGCATATCCTCTACAGCACCGAGCTCGATCTCCGGCAGATCATCCGGCAACTCGCCATCCTTCATACGATTGCCAGCAGCACGATGTGCATTCGCAGCAGCTTCCTCACCATGGAAACGCGCCACAATTTCCTCAGCCAGCTTGATCTTGATATCGCGAGGATTGGCACCAGCCTCAACATCAACCTTGAACGCATTGATTTCATCCATCGAGCGAAAGCTCAACAGCTCGAAATAACGCCACATCAACGCATCAGGGATAGAGACCAGCTTGCCGTACATCACACCAGGAGCCTCCTGGATGCCAACATAGTTGCCCAGCGACTTGGACATCTTCTTGACGCCATCCAAGCCTTCGAGCAAAGGCATGGTCAAGATGCATTGAGCCTCCTGACCATACCCACGCTGCAACTCACGCCCCATCAGCAGATTGAACTTCTGATCAGTACCGCCCAGCTCGACATCGGCACGCAAGGCAACAGAGTCATACCCTTGCACCAACGGATACAGGAACTCATGAATGGCAATCGGTTGATTGGTCGAGTAGCGCTTGTCGAAATCGTCCCGCTCAAGCATCCGCGCAACAGTGTATTGGGACGTCAAGCGAATAAAGTCAGCCGGCCCCATCTTGTCCATCCAGGTGGAGTTGAAAGCCACCTCGGTCTTGGCAGGATCAAGAATCTTGAAAACCTGGCTCTTGTAGGTCTCTGCGTTTTCCAGGACCTGCTCACGGGTCAAGGGCGGACGAGTAGCACTCTTGCCACTGGGATCACCGATCATTCCAGTGAAGTCGCCAATCAGGAAGATCACTTGATGACCCAGATCCTGGAACTGACGCAGCTTATTAATAAGCACGGTATGCCCGAGGTGCAGATCCGGCGCCGTCGGATCGAAGCCAGCCTTAATGCGCAGCGGTTCGCCGCGCTTGAGCTTCTCGATCAACTCGGACTCGACCAACAATTCTTCCGCACCACGCTTGATCAGCGCTAGCTGCTCTTCAACCGACTTCATAACAGACCCGCAAGGCTCAGATTCAAAAGGGAACCAACCATACAAGATCACGGACTAATTACAAGTTTTGCCCGGCGTACGGGGGCATTCACGCCGCAGAGCGTCCGCGCCCTTGCGTCACAGATGATTTGGTTATATTTTATACAGTTATTTCATCTTCATCATGTCATTCATCTTTTCCATTTCATCTTTTCAAAGTCAAACTACCTATGACCACCGAACCGTCTAAAGCGCCACCGCTTTATCCGAAGAGCCACCTGGTCGCCGCAAGTGGTATCGCGGCCCTACTCAGCTTGGCTCTTCTGGTATTCCCTTCCAGTGATGTAGAAGCCAAAAAGACGACATTGAGCCTTGACCTGGAAAGTCCGGTCGAACAACTCAAGCAAGATCAAGACGCTGTAACTGTCGAACAAGCCACAAATGAGGCTGTCGCCTCGCCTTTTGCACAGATTGACGATACCGCCGAAGACAGCGCGAAAACTGCAGAGGCCGAACCTGCGCCCGCGGCCGTCGAAGAGCAGAAAGCCCCAGGCCATAGAGAAGTCACGGTGACCAAGGGCGACACACTATCCACGCTGTTCGAGAAAGTTGGCCTCCCGTCGACTTCTGTGCATGAAGTACTGGCAAGCGACAAGCAGGCCAAGCAGTTTTCCCAACTGAAACACGGCCAAAAGCTTGAGTTCGAACTGACCCCGGACGGTCAACTGAACAACCTGCACAGCAAGGTCAGCGACCTTGAAACCATTACGCTTAGCAAAGGCCCGAAAGGCTTTACTTTCAGCCGAGTGATCACCAAACCGGTAGTTCGCTCCGCCTATGTACACGGCGTCATCAACAGCTCGCTTTCACAATCCGCTTCCCGTGCCGGCTTGTCCCATAGCCTGACCATGGATATGGCCAACGTCTTCGGCTACGACATCGACTTCGCTCAGGATATTCGCCAGGGTGACGAGTTCGATGTGATCTATGAGCAAAAAGTCGCCAACGGCAAAGTCGTAGGCACCGGCAATATTCTTTCCGCGCGCTTCACCAACCGCGGCAAAACCTATACCGCTGTTCGCTATACCAACAAGCAAGGCTCCAGCAGCTACTACACAGCCGATGGCAACAGCATGCGCAAAGCGTTCATTCGCACCCCCGTGGACTTTGCCCGCATCAGCTCGCGCTTTTCCATGGGCCGCAAGCACCCGATCCTGAACAAGATCCGCGCCCACAAAGGCGTCGACTATGCCGCGCCAAGGGGCACGCCTATCAAGGCTGCCGGTGATGGCAAGGTTCTGCTGGCAGGTCGTCGCGGCGGCTATGGCAATACTGTGATCATTCAACACGGCAACACCTACCGTACGCTGTACGGGCACATGCAAGGCTTTGCCAAAGGCGTCAAGACAGGCGGCTCGGTGAAGCAGGGGCAGGTCATCGGCTACATCGGTACCACCGGCCTTTCCACTGGGCCACACCTGCACTATGAGTTCCAGGTCAATGGTGTCCACGTCGATCCTCTAGGACAGAAGCTGCCAATGGCCGATCCTATTGCCAAGGCTGAGCGGACACGCTTCCTCCAGCAGAGCCAGCCTCTGATGGCACGAATGGACCAGGAAAAGGCCACCATGCTGGCCTCGAGCAAACGCTGAGTCATGGCGCTCTACATAGGGGTGATGTCCGGCACCAGCCTAGACGGCCTGGACATTGCCCTGATTGAACAAGATCCGACAATCAAGCTGATCGCCACCTGCTATATCCCCATGCCTGAAACCCTGCGCGCCGAGCTCTTGAGCTTGTGCGCCAGTGGCCCCGACGAGATCGCCCGCTCTGCCATTGCTCAGCAGCATTGGGTCAAGCTGGCGTCCGAGGGCATCCACGACCTCCTGCAAAAACAGCAACTGCAAGCTGAAGACATCCGCGCCATCGGCAGCCACGGGCAAACCGTACGCCATGAACCCAGTCGCGGGTTCACCGTACAAATAGGTAACTCGGCGCTGCTGACCGAGCTCACAGGCATAACCGTCGTCAGTGACTTTCGCAGTCGCGATGTAGCCGCAGGTGGACAAGGTGCCCCACTGGTCCCGGCCTTTCACGAAGCCCTGTTCCAGCAGCGCACGGGGAACCGCGCGGTTCTGAATGTCGGGGGGTTCAGCAACTTGAGCCTGATCGAAACCGGCAAACCGGTCGCCGGCTTTGATTGTGGGCCAGGCAATGTGCTGCTTGATGCCTGGATACAGATCCAACGCGGGGACAACTTCGATTACAACGGCCAATGGGCTGCTAGCGGAAAGCTGGTCCCAGGTTTTTTGAAGACCTTGCTCAGTGATCCGTTCTTTGCCACCCACGGCCCCAAGAGCACTGGCCGCGAAGTCTTCAATCTCGAGTGGCTGCAACAACATCTGGCCCAACATCCCAGCATGGCTCCTGAGGATGTACAGGCAACGCTGCTTGAACTGACCGCATTGACCATCGTCGAATCCTTGCAGACTGCCCAAGGCGATACGCAGGAGCTTCTGGTGTGTGGCGGCGGCGCCCATAACCTGACATTGATGAATCGCTTGGCCGCACTGCTGCCCAGGACCCGGGTCGACACCACCGCAGCTTATGGCATAGATCCTGACTGGGTAGAGGCCATGGCCTTCGCCTGGCTCGCCCACTGCTGCCTGGAAGGCATCGCCGCCAATCGCCCAAGCGTTACCGGCGCCCGTGGCCTGCGAATCTTGGGCGCCATCTATCCTGCCTGATCGCCAGGCAGCAAAACGCCGCAGGACCGTAAGGCCCTGCGGCGCTGGATAGAAAGCTTTCGCCGACTGATCAGATCGAGAACGAAGACCCACAACCACAGGTAGTGGTGGCGTTAGGGTTCTTGATCACGAAACGCGAACCTTCCAGGCCTTCCTGGTAGTCCACCTCAGCACCGGCCAGGTACTGAAAACTCATGGGGTCGACCACCAGGCTCACGCCTTCGCGCTCAACGATGGTGTCATCATCGGCCACATCCTCATCGAAAGTGAAACCGTACTGAAACCCCGAACAACCGCCGCCCGTAACGAATACGCGCAGCTTCAAGCGATCATTACCCTCTTCATCGACCAGGGTCTTCACCTTGTGCGCTGCACCTTGAGTGAATTGCAAAGCCGTGGGGGTGAAGGATTCAACGCTCATGCTGACTATCTCCCGGCGTTAAGCCGCCATACTGCGTAATGACGCGCATTATCCGCTTCTCCTAGAAAAGCGGTCAACTATTGTTACGGTATATCAATAGTCGTACAGCTGTCCGCATAACGCAGAAAGGCCCGTCAGACGGGCCCTTCTGCTCAACCGCCAACCCCCCTTAAGGCAGCATGCCCGCGTGGGAAAGCCCCAGACGCTCATCCAGGCCAAACAGGATATTGAGGTTCTGCACGGCCTGGCCCGAAGCCCCCTTGACCAGGTTGTCGATCACCGACAGTACCACCACCAGATCATCGTTCTGAGGGCGATGCACTGCAATCCGGCACACGTTGGCACCGCGCACGCTGCGGGTTTCCGGGTGGCTGCCGGCCGGCATGACATCGACAAACGGCTCGTTGGCATAGCGCTTCTCGAACAGCGCCTGCAGATCAACCGACTTATCCACAACCGTTGCATAGAGCGTCGAGTGGATGCCACGAATCATTGGCGTCAGGTGCGGCACGAAGGTCAACCCGACATCCTTGCCCGACGCCCGGCGCAGGCCCTGGCGAATTTCCGGCAGATGGCGATGCCCTTTAACGGCATAGGCCTTCATGCTCTCGGAGGTTTCCGAATACAGCGACCCTACGCTCGCGCCACGGCCCGCGCCGCTGACGCCGGACTTGCAGTCGGCAATCAAGCGGCTGGTATCGGCAAGACCAGCCTCTAGCAACGGCAGGAACCCCAACTGGGTGGCGGTCGGATAGCAGCCTGGAACGGCAATCAGACGCGCCTTGCGGATTTGCTCGCGGTTGACCTCAGGCAGGCCGTAGACCGCCTCGTCCAGCAGTTCCGGTGCGCCATGGGGCTGGCCATACCACTTGGCCCACTCATCGGCATCCTGCAGGCGGAAATCCGCCGACAGGTCAATGACCTTGGTGCCCGCCGCCAGTAATTCGCCAGCTAGCGCGTGGGCAACTCCATGGGGCGTGGCGAAAAACACCACGTCACAGGCGCCCAGGGTCTTGATGTCCGGCACGCTGAAGGCCAGGCCGTCATAGTGGCCACGCAGGTTCGGGTACATATCGGCTACAGCCAGACCGGCCTCGGATCGCGAAGTGATGACTTCCACGCGAGCCTGCGGATGCTGTGCCAACAGACGCAGCAGTTCGACACCGGTGTAACCCGTGCCGCCGACAATACCGACCTTGACCATAAACCTGCCCTCAACGAACCCACTGGAAAGCTGCCGATAATAGGGGCGGCGCGCCCCTGCGACAACCGTCAAGGTGACGTACGGACGCTCTACCCTCTACTATCCTCGCCACCGTGAACCTGGGAATAACTAAAAATGCTCTATCTATGGCTCAAAGCCTTTCATATCGTCAGCGTGGTCTGCTGGTTTGCCGGCCTCTTCTACCTGCCGCGGCTGTTCGTCTATCACGCCCAAAGCGAAGACAGCATCAGTCGTGAACGCTTCTGCCTGATGGAGCGCAAGCTGTACCGCTTCATCATGGGGCCGGCGATGATCGCAACGCTGATCTTCGGCATCTGGCTGATCAGCCTCAACCCCAGCGCCTACTTCGGCCAGGGTGGCTGGATGCATGCCAAGCTGACCCTGGTGGTGATCCTGATCGGCTATCACCATATGTGCGGCGCCCAGGTGAAACGCTTTGCCCGTGGCGAAAACACCCGCAGCCATGTCTTTTATCGCTGGTTCAATGAAGTACCGGTTCTGATATTGCTGGCTATTGTAATTTTGGTCGTTGTACGGCCGTTCTAACTCTTACTAGTCGCATCCCCTGGGGGTACTCCAATGTCACTGCCCGCTCTGCTCGAACAACGCCTGCGCCTGCCAGTGGTAGCCGCTCCGATGTTCCTGATCTCCAACCCTGAACTGGTCCTGGCTTGCTGCCGCAATGGCGTGGTGGGCAGCTTTCCGGCACTCAACCAGCGCGAAAGCAGTGGCTTCAAGGCCTGGCTCGAGGAGATCGAGGCGGGGCTGGCCAAGCTGGAGAACCCTGCCCCCTACGCCGTGAACCTGATCGTGCACAACAGCAACCCGCGCCTTCAGGCCGACCTGGAGATTTGCATCGAGCACAAAGTACCAATCATCATCACCAGCCTCGGGGCGGTCAAAGAGGTAGTGGATGCCGTGCACAGCTACGGAGGCCTGGTCTTTCACGACGTGACCACCCGCCGTCATGCGGAGAAGGCGGCACAAGCAGGTGTCGATGGGCTGATTGCCGTTGCCGCCGGCGCAGGAGGACACGCCGGGACCTGGAGCCCATTCTCCCTGGTCGCCGAAATCCGCCAGTTCTTCGACAAGACCTTGCTGCTGGCCGGCTGCCTGAACCGCGGCCACGAGATTCTTGCCGCGCAACTGCTTGGCGCTGACCTGGCGTACCTGGGCACCCGCTTTATCGGCACAACCGAAAGCCATGCCCCGCAAGCCTACAAGGACATGCTGCTGAACTCTCGCGCCGCAGACATCGTCCACACCGCCGCGGTCTCTGGGGTTCCCGCCAGCTTCATGCGCCAGAGCCTGGAGAATGCCGGCTTCGACCTGGCCGCCCTGCAAGGCAAGGGTGAAGTCAATTTCGGCGCCAAGCTCAAGCCCATCAGCGATGAAGCCAAAGCCTGGAAAACCGTGTGGTCAGCAGGCCAGGGAGTCGGTGAAATCGACGACTTGCCGAACATTGATCAACTGATCGCCCGCCTGGACAACGAATATCGCGCGGCCCAGGAATCTTCGGCCCGATTGAGCAAACACTGGCCACGCTAAGCCGTTCTCATTGTTTCTTGGCCAGTGAGGGGGCGCTGGCCTTAAACTACGCATCTTTTGTGTAAACCTTCTTTTCAAGTGACAGGGATGCCCCCATGAGCGAGACCCGCTACAAGATTGTGTTCGACGGCACGCTGCTGCCCGGAGTCGAAAAGTCCACCGCCCAACTGAACCTGGCCGAACTGTTCAAAAGCGACACCACGGCGGTGGAACGCCTGTTCACAGGACAATGGGTGGAGCTCAAGCGCGACCTGACCCAGGCCGACGCCGACCGCTATCTCGAAGCCTTGAAGAAGGCAGGCATCGACGCCAGGATCCAAGCCGAGCAGTCCCTGGACCTGAGCCTGGATTCGGTAACAGCCGCCCCGCCTCCACGCCCGGCCAACACCAGCAATTCGCCCTACGCGCCACCTCAAGCCACCGTCGGCGAAGCCATTCCCCAGTACGCGACACTGAACCCCTTCAGTTTTCAGGGCCGGATTGGTCGCCTGCGCTACCTGGCCTGGACCCTGGTCCTGACCGTGATCATCATTGCCTTGCTCGGTGTCGGCGCCTTCGTCGGCATCCTGTTCAGCGCGATAACCAACTCCGGTCTGCTCATGGGACTGGGCATTTTCGTCGGCGCCATCCTGTTTATCGGCTCCATCGTCGTCAGCATCCAGATCAGCGTACAGCGCCTGCACGACCTGGGCTGGTCGGGCTGGCTGTGGTTGCTGAACTTCGTACCGATCGTCGGCAGCATCTTCCCGCTGGTATTGATGGTCAGCCCAGGCAGCAACGTGGCCAACCGCTATGGCGCGCCGCCTCCGCCCAACACCACGGCGGTCAAGGTTCTGTCATGGATGTGGGTGGTGCTGATCGTCCTGCTGATCGTCGGCGTTGTGGCCGGCGGCCTGAGCTCCCTGGAAGATCGCTACAGCGAGGCCAGCTACAGCGAAACCATCGACTCCACCAGCGTGGATGAAGACGCCGAACCGGCCGATAGCGCCGCGCCCTCTGTAGAATCCGAGCAAGAATAAACGCGTCCGCGCCTGCGACTCTCCCTGTCGCAGGCAACCGGCCGTTGCGATGGAGAAGTGCATGACCCGTTACGCCCTGATCACCGGTGCTTCCAGCGGCATAGGCCTGGCCCTGGCCGAAGCGCTGGCCCGGCGCGGCCGCAACCTGATTCTCGTGGCCCGTCAGCGTGATCAGTTGGAAGCCATCGCCCTGGAGCTGACCCAGCGTTTCGGCGTCGAAGTGTTGTTTCGCGCCTGCGACCTGGGTGAGCCCCTGCGCCTGTCCGGCTTCCTGCTGGAACTGGAGGAAGGTGACCGGCAGATCGACCTGCTGGTCAACTGCGCCGGCATTGGTACCAGTGGACCGTTCCTGGCCCAGGACTGGATGACCGAGCAGGACCTGATCGAAGTCAACATCCTCGCCCTGACCCGCTTGTGCCACGCCCTGGGCAACAGCATGGCACTGCTGGGCGGCGGGCAGATTCTCAATGTCGCCTCGGTGGCCGCCTTCTATCCCGGCCCCTGGATGAGCACCTACTACGCCAGCAAGGCCTATGTCCTGCACTTTTCCGAAGGATTGCGTGAAGAGCTGAAGAAATGCGCGGTCAAGGTCTCGGTACTCTGCCCAGGCCCAACCCGCACTGCGTTCTTTCGCACCGCACAGATGGACACCGAGAAGCTCAACGACAGCACACTGCTGATGAGCCCCGAGGAAGTCGCACTCTACGCAGTCCGCGCCTTGGAAAAGAACCGCGCGATCATCATTCCCGGCCGCCTTAACCGCTGGATGGCCTTCAGCAGCCGCCTGGGTTCGCGCTGGCTGACTCGCAAGATCGTCGGTTACGTCAATCGGGCTTATTGCCCTCGTTAAGCACCCGGTCGGGGCTGGGCGCACATCGTGAGCCTGAGTACACTCAGCCCGGACCAACCAATGGAGAAACAGCTGTGGATACTCTGTTCACCAAGATCATCAACAGAGAAATACCTGCAAAGATCATCTACGAGGATGACCAGGTTCTGGCCTTCCATGATATTGCCCCGCAAGCACCGGTGCATTTCCTGGTGATTCCGAAAAAGCCCATCCGCACCCTCAACGATCTCACCGAGGACGACAAGGCCCTGGCCGGACACATCCTGTTCACCGCCCAGCGCCTGGCCAAGGAGCAAGGCTGCGAGGACGGGTTCCGAGTGGTGATGAATTGCAATGAGCTGGGCGGACAGACCGTCTACCACATCCACATGCACGTACTGGGTCAGCGCCAGATGAACTGGCCTCCGGGCTGATTGACCCAAGCCCCCTTCTGCAGCGCCCTCTCGCCATGCCCCAGGCGAGGGTGCGCTGATCCAGCGCAGGTTTCACTCCAATGATTGGAGTAAACTGGCCGCCGTGATTCTTCCCGGAGATAAGCATGACTACCCAACGTCACTACTCGCCGATCGACCGTCTGCTGCTGCAGGCCGATATGGCCATGCGCACGCTGCTGCCTTTCAGCGGCCAACCTTATCGCCCCTCGCCCGCCATCGTGCAGCCGGAAGCGCAGATGAGTGACGAGGACACCCGGCACGTCGCCGGGCTCATGCGCATCAACCATACCGGGGAAGTCTGTGCCCAGGCGCTGTACCAGGGCCAGGCCCTGACCGCCAAGCTGCCTCAGGTGCGCAAGGCCATGGAGCATGCCGCCGAGGAAGAAATCGACCACCTGGCCTGGTGCGAACAACGCATCCGCCAGTTGGGCAGCCATCCCAGTGTGCTCAATCCGTTGTTCTACGGCCTGTCCTTCGGTATCGGCGCCGCTGCCGGCCTGATCAGCGACAAAGTCAGCCTGGGCTTCGTGGCTGCCACTGAAGATCAAGTGTGCAAGCACCTGAACGAACATCTGGAGCAACTGCCGGCGGAAGACGAAAAGTCCCGCGCCATTCTCGAACAGATGCGCATCGACGAAGAACACCACGCCGAAACTGCCCTCGAAGCCGGTGGCTTCCGCTTCCCCGCCCCGGTGAAGTTCGGCATGAGCCTGCTGGCCAAGGTCATGACCAAAAGCACTTACCGGATCTGAATCTCCAGCACCGAATATGAAAAAGGGCGCCATCGAGGCGCCCTTTTCCTTTGTCGGTGAAAGCGCTGGTAGTTCAGCCCAGTTCGACAATCTCGTAATCGTGAGTAATGACCACTCCGGCGGCACCGAGCATGATCGACGCCGAGCAGTACTTCTCGGCGGACAGTTCGATGGCCCGCTTGACCTGGGCTTCCTTCAGGCCCCGGCCCTTGACCACGAAGTGCATGTGTATCTTGGTGAAGACCTTGGGATCCTCGGTGGCACGCTCGGCATCGAGGAAGGCCTCGCAGCTCTCGACCGCCTGGCGCGACTTCTTCAGGATGCTGACCACATCGAAGTTGCTGCAACCACCCACGCCGAGCAAAAGCATCTCCATGGGGCGAACACCCAGGTTTCGGCCACCGGCTTCTGGTGGACCATCCATCACCACAACATGGCCACTGCCCGACTCACCGAGGAACATGGCTTCACCAGCCCATTGGATGCGTGCCTTCATCGCCAAGACTCCACTGATAAAAAAGGGTCGCCAGCTTAGCACAGGCACTTCTGTCGACAGCGCTTTGACCTTGCGCCCCCTCTTTACCGGACCAAGATAAGAAAAATCTTAAATTCACTGAGGATGTGTCTGTTAAGCTGACGCCAAATGAATGGCGCATCGCCAGCGTTTATCGCCCTCATGTTAGCCCTATAAAAAAATTACCCCATACCGTGCAGTCTTTTCGGGATACAACCATGGTTGCTATTGCCCCCACCCCCAAGATCAAGAATCTCGACAAGTTGCTGATGCATTGTCAGCGCCGCCGCTATCAGGCCAAGAGCAACATCATCTGCGCTGGCGACGTGTCCGACAGCCTGTACTTCATCATCAAGGGCTCGGTGACCATCCTTATCGAAGACGATGATGGCCGGGAGATGATCATTGCCTACCTCAATGCCGGGGACTTTTTCGGCGAGCTGGGCCTGTTCGAAGAGGCCGGGCACGAACAGCAGCGCAGCGCCTGGGTAAGAACCAAGGTGGAGTGCGAAGTCGCTGAGATCAGCTACGCCAAGTTCCGCGAGCTGTCGCAGAACGACCCGGACATTCTCTATGTGCTCAGCGGGCAGATTGCCCAGCGTCTGCGCAATACCACGCGCAAGGTCGGCGACCTGGCGTTCTTCGACGTGACCGGACGGGTGGCCCGCTGCCTGCTGGAGTTGTGCAAGCAACCGGATGCCATGACTCACCCGGACGGCATGCAGATCAAGATCACCCGCCAGGAAATCGGTCGGATCGTCGGCTGCTCACGAGAAATGGTCGGCCGCGTTCTCAAGGATCTCGAAGAGCGCAACCTGGTTCATGTCAAAGGCAAGACCATGGTGGTCTTCGGTACCCGCTAAGCCGGCAGAAACCCCTTGAGCATCTGCCGATACAGGCTGTCCAATCGAGCCATCGCATCGGGGGCGGCGAAGGCCTCATGCAAGGCAATGTGACTGTCAGCCCGGCAACGCTGCTCCAGGCCGCAGGCCCGATTGAAGGTGTTGACTGCATCCACCATGAATTCGCGCTCGTTATCCAGCAGCAGTGCACCGTGAACCAGGCCGACCGGCCGCTGCCCACCCTTGCTCTGGCGCCAGCGCTGAGCCGTGCCAACCAGCTTGCGACCGTCAAGATTGACGTTGTAGCGACCGTCGCAGAAGGCACCTTCCACCTCCCCCAATGATGGATTGCCTCCCAGCTCACTGAGCAGATCGCAGATCGGCTGGCACAAGCGCCGGTAAGCCGTTTCGATCCGCCCCTGATCACCTTCGCTGCGCGGGGGCGCATAGACCAGCGCGATGTTCACCGTGGCCGCCGATTGCGGTACCGGCTCGCCGCCAGTTTCCCGCAGCAGCACCGGCCAGCCGTTGGCCGCCGACTCGGCGCATGCCTGCTCGAACCCGGGCAACCGGCTCAAGCGTCGCGGCATCACCAGTGCCCGATCGCTGGGCTGCCAGAACAACAGGCCGAACGCCTGGTCTGCAGTGCACACTTGGGCCAGCAAATCCTGTTCGGCTTGCAGGCCCGCTTCGACAGTCAAGGCAAGAGGCTGGGTCATGGAAATGGAAATCCTCGGGGCTGTTGCCATATCGGGACGAGCAGAACTGCTCGGAATTCATCTGGCAAGCCAAACGGCCTGCCCTGCTGCAGATGACGGAAAACCTTGCCGCAGGCATGAAAAAGCCGGCAGCGCCGGCTTGTTCATCGTCTCGGAGTCAATCCAAGGTCGAGCCGCTGACCGGCAGGCCGCGCTCCGGAAAGAATAGGCGCTGCAATTCGCTGCCTGGACTCTCGGCGCGCATGAACGCCTCGCCCACCAGGAACGAATACACATCGCTGATTTCCATCAGCTCGACATCGGCACGGTTGAGAATGCCGCTCTCGGTAATGACCAAGCGGTCGCGAGGAATACGCGGCAACAGGTCGAGGGTGGTTTCAAGGTCGACCTCGAAAGTGTGCAGGTTGCGGTTATTGACCCCCACCAGCGGTGTATCGAGGGTTTTCAACGCTCGCTCCAGCTCGTCGCCGTCGTGCACCTCGACCAATACATCCAGGCCCACGCCCTTGGCCACCGCTGCCAGCTCCGCCATCCGCACATCATCCAGCGCAGCGACAATCAGCAGTACACAGTCAGCACCCAAGGCCCGCGCCTCGACGATCTGGTACGGATCGATCATGAAGTCCTTGCGGATCACCGGCAGTTTGCAGGCCGCACGGGCCTGCTGCAGGTAGGCATCGGCGCCCTGGAAGTAATCGATGTCGGTAAGCACTGACAGGCAGGTAGCGCCTCCCTTCTCATAGCTCCTGGCGATTTCCGCCGGGACGAAATGCTCGCGGATCACGCCCTTGCTCGGCGAAGCCTTCTTGATCTCGGCGATCACTGCCGGCTGCTTGAGCTTGGCCTGTTCCAGCAGGGCCCGGGCAAAACCACGGGGAGCGTCGGCCGCCCGTGCCAGGCCTTCCAGCTCGGCCAGGCTGACGCGAGCACTGCGCTCGGCCACTTCCTCGCCTTTACGTACGAGGATCTTTTCCAGAACTGTCGGCACGCTCATCCTTCATTCTCCTGCTTGAACACCGCGGTAAAGGCCCCCAGCTCCTCAAGCTTCTCCCGGGCCAGGCCCGTGTGCAAGGCATCGTGGGCCAGGGCCACACCTTCTTTCAGGCTGCTGGCATGATCCGCGGCATACAGCGCTGCACCGGCATTGAGCACAATCATTTCAGCAGCCTTTTGCCCGTGCTCGGTCTTGCGCCGACCCAGGGCGTCACGGATCAGCTCCAGGGAAGCTGCCGGGCTCTCCACCACCAGGCCAAACAGGCTCTGGCTCTTCATGCCTAGGTCCTCGGGTTGTACCCAGTATTCGGTAATCTGGTCGTTCTTCAATTCAGCGACAAAGGTCGGTGCCGCCAGGCTGAACTCATCCAGGCCATCCTGGGAATGCACCACCAACACGTGCTTGCTGCCCAGACGCTGCAAAACCTCGGCCAAGGGCCGGCACAGCGCCTGTGTGAACACACCCACCACCTGATGTTTCACGCCGGCCGGATTCGTAAGCGGGCCGAGCATGTTGAACAGGGTGCGCAGGCCGAGGTCCCGACGTGGGCCTGCGGCGTACTTCATGGCGCCGTGATGGGACTGGGCAAACATGAAGCCGATGCCGACGTTGTCGATGCAACGTGCTACCTGGACCGGCGTCAGGTTCAGGTAGATACCCGCCGCTTCCAGCAGATCGGCGCTGCCGCTCTTGCCGGACACGGCTCGGTTACCGTGCTTGGCAACGGTGCAACCTGCCGCGGCAACCACAAAGGACGACGCGGTGGAGACGTTGAAGATGTTCGCCCCATCACCGCCGGTGCCCACCACATCCACCACACCGTCGAGGGTTTTCAGCTCGACCTTGTCCGCCAGTTCACGCATGGCCGATACCGCGCCGACGATTTCGTCGATGCTTTCACTCTTCATGCGCATGGCCATCATGAACGCGCCGATCTGCGCATCAGTGCATTGACCGGTCATGATCTCGCGCATCACCGCGCGCATCTCATCGGTGCTCAGGTCCAGATGGCCGACAATACGGCTCAGGGCAGTCTTGATATCCATGAAAAGTCCTTAGCGCGTGCCGCCGCTCTGTTTGAGGAAGTTAGCGAACAGCTCGTGGCCCTGCTCGGTGAGGATAGACTCGGGGTGGAATTGCACCCCTTCGATGTTCAAAGTCTTGTGGCGCAGCCCCATGATCTCGTCGACGGAGCCGTCTTCCAGCTGGGTCCACGCGGTGGCTTCAAGGCATTCGGGCAGCGTTTCGCGCTTGACCACCAGCGAATGGTAACGGGTCACGGTCAGCGGCATGTTCAAGCCGCTGAAGACGCCCAGGTCGCGGTGAAACACCGGGCTGGTCTTGCCATGCATCACTTGTCGGGCACGCACCACCTGGCCGCCAAAGGCCTGGCCGATGGACTGGTGCCCCAGGCACACGCCGAGAATCGGCAGCTTGCCGGCGAAGTGCTTGATCGCCTCAATGGAGATGCCCGCCTCGGTCGGCGTGCAGGGACCGGGCGAGACCACAATACGCTCAGGCTTGAGCGCTTCGATCTGGGCCACGGTCAATTCGTCATTGCGCACGACTTTTACTTCGGCCCCCAGCTCACCCAAGTACTGCACGACGTTATAGGTGAAGGAGTCGTAGTTATCGATCATCAGCAACATAGTGGAAACTCCTCAAACCTTGGATGCGGGGGATTGTTCAGCCAGTGCCACGGCACGGAACATTGCACGACGCTTGTTCAGCGTTTCCTCCCACTCCAGGACCGGCACCGAGTCGGCAACGATGCCGCCACCGGCCTGTACATGCAGCTCGCCATTCTTGATCACCGCCGTGCGAATCGCGATGGCAGTGTCCATGTTGCCATTCCAGGCAAAGTAGCCCACCGCCCCGCCGTAGACGCCACGCTTGACCGGCTCCAGCTCGTCGATGATTTCCATGGCACGGATCTTCGGCGCGCCGGACAAGGTGCCCGCAGGCAGGATCGCCCGCAATGCGTCCATCGCTGTCAGGCCGGCTTTCAATTGGCCGGTGACGTTGGACACGATGTGCATCACGTTGGAGTAACGTTCGATGACCATCTTCTCGGTGAGCTTCACCGAGCCAATCTCAGAGACACGGCCGGTATCGTTGCGCCCCAGGTCGATCAGCATCAAGTGCTCGGCGATCTCCTTGGCATCCGACAGCAGGTCCTCTTCCAGGGCCAGGTCGGCCTCTTCGGTGGCCCCCCGCGGACGGGTCCCGGCAATCGGGCGCACGGTAATAAGGTTGTCCTCGACCCGTACCAGCACTTCCGGCGAACTACCCACTACATGGAAGTCGCCAAAGTTGAAGAAGTACATGTAGGGAGTCGGGTTGAAACAGCGCAGCGCCCGGTACAGATCGATTGGCGCGGCCTTGAAATCGATCGACATACGCTGGGACGGCACCACCTGCATGCAGTCCCCGGCCAGGATGTACTCCTTGATGGTGTCCACCGCCCGCTCGTAGTCACCCTGGGTGAAACTGGAACGGAACACGGGATCAGCCGCCGGCGGACGGCCCAGATCCAGCCCCGGACGCGGAGTGATCGGCTGGCGCAATTGCTCCAGCAGTGCCTGCAGGCGCGCCTGTCCGGTTTCGAAGGCGTTGTCCTGGGCTGGGTCGGCCAGCACGATCGCGTGCATCTTGCCCGCCAGGTTGTCGAACACCACCACCGCGTCGGACACCATCAGCAGGATATCCGGAACGCCGATCGGGTCCGGATTCGGGCAAGGGCCCAGGCGCGGCTCGACATAACGCACGCAGTCATAACCGAAGTAACCCACCAGGCCGCCATTGAAACGCGGCAGGCCGGCAATGGTCGGTACGTTGTAGCGAGCCTTGAATTCCTCGACGAAGGCCAAAGGATCGGCCACTTCATGGCTTTCGATCTCGATACCGTCGTGGGTCACGCTGACCTGATGCCCATGCACGCGCAGGACGGTGCGGCATGGCAGGCCAATGATCGAATAGCGTCCCCATTTCTCACCGCCTTGCACCGACTCCAGCAGGTAGGAGTTGGGCTGATCGGCCAGTTTCAGGTAGATCGACAGGGGGGTATCGAAGTCGGCTAGGGTTTCGAAGGCCAGCGGGATACGGTTGTAACCGGCTGCGGCCAAACGCAGGAATTCTTCGCGAATCATGGTGTGCCTCGTGGCTTGAGGGTCTAACAGTCAGGTATGCAAACGTGCCGGCAGGGCCGGCCAGACAAAAATCAGGCGCGCCAACGCCAACGGGCCAGGGCCTTGATGACTTTCATCCAGAGTTTGCGAGTGACCACCACGATGGAGTTTCCAGAAGGGGATGGAACAGCGTCGGGCAACGTTATCTCAGCGGCCGGATCTAAGCAACCGGGGATCAGCGCCCGCAGATTGTCGATGACCATGGCCGGAGATTCCTCGGCAATCGGCCGGCCATGGTTATAGCCATAGCTCAGGGCCACGCACTTGACCCCAGCTGCCTTGGCCGCCAGCACGTCACTGCGCGAGTCGCCGACGAACAACGACTGCGACGCCGGCACGCTGGCCATCTTCATCACGAAGAACAGCGCCGCCGGATCGGGTTTCTTCTGTGGCAGGGTGTCGCCACCAATGATCCAGCGGAAATACCGGCCGATCTTCATCTGATCCAGCAAGGGCGCGACGAAGCGCTCGGGCTTGTTGGTGATCAGGGCCATTTCCACGCCCTGCTTGTACAGCCACTTGAGGGTCTCGCGCACACCGGGATAGACCACGGTCAGCTCATGGCTGTCCTCGTAGGCGGCGTTGAACAGCTCCAGGGCGTGCTCGGCCTCGCCGTCGTCGACGCCTTCGGCCTCCAGGCTGTTGGCCAGGGCCCGGCGCACCAGCATCGGCGCGCCGTTGCCAACCCACTCGCGCACCGCCTCAAGCCCGGCAGGTGCACGCCCCAT
Source organism: Pseudomonas sp. PH1b (assembly GCF_000633395.1). Taxonomy (GTDB): domain Bacteria; phylum Pseudomonadota; class Gammaproteobacteria; order Pseudomonadales; family Pseudomonadaceae; genus Aquipseudomonas. Next base: position 15,485 of record NZ_AYMU01000061.1, on the reverse strand, counting down.
TTTGAGCAGCATGTGATCCACGGCGGCGGCCAGGTCGGGAACCGAGTCCACCAGGGTACCGTCCAGGTCGAACATCACCAGGCGCGGCATGCGCCCCGGGAACAGCTGCTCAAAAGCACTCATGATCGCGCCAGCGCCAGTTCGGCGCGCATCTTCTCGATCACTTCCTGGTAGTTCGGTGCATTGAAGATCGCCGAGCCGGCGACGAAGGTATCAGCACCCGCCGCTGCGATTTCACGGATGTTGTTGACGTTGACGCCACCGTCGATCTCCAGACGGATATCCCGCCCAGAAGCGTCGATCAGCGCCCGCGCCTCGCGCAGCTTGTCCAGGGTGCCAGGGATGAATTTCTGCCCGCCGAAACCCGGGTTGACGCTCATCAGCAGGACCATGTCGACCTTGTCCATCACGTACTTGAGCACGTCCAGCGGCGTCGCCGGGTTGAACACCAGGCCGGCCTTGCAGCCACCCTCACGGATCATCTGCAGGGAGCGGTCGACATGCAGCGTGGCTTCCGGATGGAAAGTGATGTAGGTAGCGCCGGCCTCGATAAAGTCGCCGATGATGCGATCCACCGGGGTCACCATCAGGTGCGCGTCGATCGGCGCAGTGATCCCGTACTTGCGCAGGGCGGCACAAACCATCGGGCCAATGGTCAGGTTCGGCACATAGTGGTTGTCCATGACATCGAAGTGGACGATGTCGGCGCCGGCGGCCAGGACGTTGTCCACTTCCTCGCCCAGACGGGCGAAGTCGGCGGAGAGAATCGACGGAGCAATAGCGAAGGGCTGCATGACGCACCTTTTTTGAGCAGAATCACGATGGCGCGCATTGTATACCTCATGCTTTGGAGCGCACACCGTAACCACGATGTTCAGTAGGCCGCGCGATAGATCTTCTCGATATCGGCGGGACTCAGCCGGCGTGGATTGTTGCGCATCAGCCGTTCGATTCCCGCCGCTTCCTGGGCCATCGCCGGGATCGCGTCCTCGGGCACGCCAAAACTGCGCAAGCCGCTGGGAATCTCCACGGCAGCGCATAACGCGGCCATGGCCTCCACGGCCCGGTCAGCCGCCTCGCTGGCACTCAAGTGCGCCGTCTGCAGGCCCATGGCTTCGGCAATATCCTGCATGCGCTCGACGCAGGCCATCTTGTTCCAGGTCATGACATAGGGCAGCAACAAGGCATTGCTGACCCCGTGAGACACATGAAAGCGCCCGCCCAGCGGATAGGCCAGGGCATGCACCGCCCCTACCCCGGCGTTGCCGAACGCCATGCCGGCCATCAGGCTCGCGGTGGCCATGTCCTCCCGGGCTTGCAGGTTGTTTGGGTTGGCAAAGGCCTTGGGCAAGGCCTTGACGATCAGCTTGATGGCACCAATGGCCAGGGAATCGGTGATCGAAGAGGCATTGAGCGACAGATAGGACTCGATGGCATGCACCAGGGCATCGACGCCACTGGCGGCGGTCACGCTGCGCGGACAGGTCAGGGTCATCTGCGGGCTGACCAGCGCCACGTCCGGCAACAGGTAGTCACTGACAATGCCCTTTTTCAGCTGCGCGGACTTGTCCGAGAGAATCGCCACATTGGTCACCTCAGACCCGGTACCGGCGGTGGTGGGGATGGCGATCAGCGGCGGCCCCTTGCGCGGCACCTGGTCGACACCGAACAGGTCCTCCAGGGCGCCATGGTAGCCGGCGTAGGCGGCGACACTCTTGGCGATGTCGATGGCGCTGCCACCCCCCAGGCCGATCAGGCCATCATGGCCGCCCTCGCGATAAACCTGCATGCAGTCTTCGACGATGGCAATTTCCGGATCGGGTTGTACCCGGTCGAAGATCTCGTAACTGCGCTCCCCGAGGTGCGCCAGGGCCAGCTCTACCGTACCCGAGCGGACCAGGGCGGCATCAGTGACAATCAAAGGGTTATCGACATCCAGGCGGGTCAGTTCGCCAGCCAACTGCTCGATGGCAGTGCTGCCAGTGAGCAATTTGTGGGCGATCTTGAAAGAGGAAATACTCATGTGCGCAGCCTCTTATATAGAAGGTGAGAGCTGGCACAAGAGTAGCTGGGGATTATCGGTTGTCGCCTATTCAGCAGACGAATGCACAGCCCCCCCATGCCGCAGCCACGGCCGTGTTCGGCGGCAATGGCTGCAAAGGGTTCAGGGCTCGGTGACTCAGACCTGAGCGGTACGCAGCTTCTCACTGCGCCCGCGCAGCCATTCCAGGGTCAGCAGCAGGACCACCGAGAAAGCGATCAGCAGCGTGGCCGCGGCCGCAATGGTGGGGCTGAGGTTCTCGCGAATCCCGCTGAACATCTGCCGCGGCAGGGTGGCTTGCTCAGGACCTGCGAGGAACAGGGTCACCACCACCTCATCGAACGAGGTGGCGAAGGCGAACAGCGCGCCACTGATGACCCCGGGGGCGATCAGCGGCAAGGTCACCCGGCGGAACGTCGTCAGCGGCGAAGCTCCCAGGCTGGCAGCCGCGCGTACCAGGTTGTGATTGAACCCCTGCAGGGTCGCCGACACAGTGATGATCACAAAGGGCACCCCCAGCACCGCGTGCACGATGATCAGCGAGAAGAAGCTGTTGCCCATGCCCAGCGGCGCGAAGAACAGGTAGCTGGCAACGCCGATGATCACCACTGGCACCACCATGGGCGAAATCACCAGGGCCATGACCAGCGCCTTGCCGGGAAAATCGCCGCGGGTCAGGCCAATGGCCGCCAGGGTGCCGAAGACCATCGCCAGCAAGGTCGCAGCCGGAGCAACAATGATGCTGTTCTTCAGCGCGCGCATCCATTCGGCGGAGGCGAAGAAGTCCTGGTACCAGTGCAGCGAGAAGCCCTGCAGCGGGTACACCAGGAAGCTCCCCGAGTTGAACGACAGCGGGATGATCACCAGCACCGGCAATACCAGGAACAACAGGATCAGGCCGCAGAGAATCCGCAAGCTGTAGAACCAGACCCGCTCGACGGGCGACATGTAGGGGCTCAGCATTTCGATTTTCTCCTTAGCTCAGGCGCAGGCGACTGGCGCCCACCAGCCAGCTGTAAATCAGATAGAGCACGATGGTCGCCAGCAACAGCAGGCCGCCCAGGGCCGTGGCCATGCCCCAGTTGATACTGGTGTTGGTGTAGAAGGCGACGAAGTAGCTGACCATCTGGTCGTTCGGGCTGCCCAGCAGCGCCGGGGTGATGTAGTAACCAATCGCCAGGATGAACACCAGCAGGCACCCGGCGCCAACGCCGGCATAGGTCTGCGGGAAGTACACCCGCCAGAAGCTGGCGAACGGATGACAGCCCAGGGAAATCGCTGCACGCATGTAGGTCGGCGAGATGCCTTTCATCACGCTGTAGATCGGCAGGATCATGAACGGCAGCAGGATGTGCACCATGGAGATGTAGACCCCGGTGCGGTTGAACACCAGTTCCAGGGGCTTGTCGATCACCCCCATGGCCAGCAGCGCGCCATTGATCAGGCCGCCGGACTGCAGGAGCACGATCCAGGCCGCTACCCGCACCAGGATCGAGGTCCAGAACGGCAGCAGCACCAGGATCATCAGCAGGTTGCTCTTGCGCGCCGGCAGGTTGGCCAGCAGGTACGCCAGGGGATAGGCCAGGGCCAGGCAGATGGCGGTGATCACCAGGCCCATCCAGAAGGTGCGGGCGAAGATGTCCAGGTAGATGGACTGGTCCGGGGTGGCCGGGGCCAGTTCACCCAGGTCGTCGATGCGATGGTCCACCGCCGCCAGCAGGTAGTACGGGGTCAGGCTGCTGGTGTTGCGGCGGATCGCCTGCCAGTAGGCCGGGTCGCCCCAGCGCTCATCCAGGCTTTCCATGGCTTCTTTATAGGATTCGGGCTCGGCCTTGAACGGCAGGGCGCGAGCGGTCTTGGTCAGCAGGCTGCGGTAGCCGGCCAACTCCATGTTCAGGCGTTTGGACAGGTCGCCCAGGGTCTGATTCTTGCGGGCATCCGCCAGGTCTTCGCTCAAGGCTTTGTAGGCCTCTTCGGCGGGCAGGCCACGCCCGTCCCAGGCACTCACCGCCACCACGGTACGCGGCATGCCGCCGACCACTTCCGGGTTGCCGACGCTCTTGTACAACAGCGCCACGATCGGTACCAGGAACACCAGCAGCAGAAACAGCACCAGGGGCGCGATCAGCGCCTGGGCCTTCCAGCGGTTGACCCGCTCGGCACGGGCCAGCCGCTGCTTCAGGGTCGGACCGGCGACCGCGTTCAGGGGAACGGTGAGGGACATGACAAACTCCGCGAATCGATCTTTCGAATACAAACCACCGGCGGCAGGAGCGGGCGTGGCCGCGAGCCAGGCGCATCAGCCGGCACCGATGGTGCAGCTGATGACGCCTTCGCGGGCGAGCCCGCTCCTACAACAGAAGGTGGTTACTTGGCTGCCCAGGCGTTGAAGCGCTGTTCCAGTTGCTCGCCGTTGTCAGCCCAGAAACTGACGTCGATCTGCACCTGGTTGGCGATGTTCTCCGGGGTGGTCGGCATGTCCTTGAGAATGTCCTTGGCCAGCAGCGGCACGGCCTGGGTATTGGCTGGGCCGTAGGCAATGTTTTCCGAATAGGTCTTCTGCTGCTGCGGTTGCACCGAATAGGCGATGAATTTTTTCGCCGCTTCGGCACGGGTCTTGTCCAGGCCCTTGGGAATGGCCCAGGCGTCGAAGTCGTAGATACCGCCGTTCCATACCACTTTCAGGTTGCTTTCCTTCTGCACCGCAGCGATCCGGCCGTTGTAGGCCGAGCTCATGACCACGTCGCCGGAAGCCAGGTACTGCGGCGGCTGGGCGCCGGCTTCCCACCACTGAATGTAGGGCTTGAGTTCATCGAGTTTCTTGAAGGCGCGATCCTGGCCGTCCTTGCCGGCCAGCACCTTGTACACGTCCTTGGGCGCGACGCCATCGGCCATCAGGGCGAATTCCAGGGTGTACTTGGCGCCCTTGCGCAGGCCGCGCTTGCCCGGGAACTGCTTGGTGTCCCAGAAATCGGCCCAGCTGCCAGGTGGCGCTTTGAGTTTGTCAGCGTTGTAGGCCAGCACTGTGGACCAGACGAAGAAGCCCACGCCGCATGGCTGGATCGCGCCCTTGACGTAATCCTCGTTATTGCCGAACAGCGCCGGGTCCAGCTGCTCGAACATGTCTTCGTCACAACCGCGGGACAGCTCCGGAGACTCCACTTCTACCAGGTCCCAGGACACGCTCTTGGTGTCGACCATGGCCTTGATCTTGGCCATCTCGCCGTTGTATTCGCCGGCGATGATCTTGCCCTTGCCCGCCGCTTCCCAAGGGGCATAGAAGGCCTTGACCTGGGCCGCCTTGTTCGCCCCGCCAAAGGACACCACGGTCAGGTCCGGCCCCGCCGCCATCGCGTGCGCCGCACCCAGCATGCCCAGTGCCACAGCAAGGGTGCTGAGGGGGGCGGTGAATTTCAGGGATCTCAACATTTATTGTGTTCTCCACGTGCAGGTTGGTGTTGCAGGGGGGCGATCAATTCGCCTCTAAAAGCGGGTCGAGCGCGCGAACGTGCTCGACTTGCCAGCCAAGCGGAACCACGTCGCCCACCGCCAGCGCCGGATCGAGCTCGGCAATCGGCTGTTTCACGAAAAAGTCGCCCTTGCCACAGACCTCCAGGCGCACCCGGACGTGATCGCCCAGATAGATGAATTCCGCGACCCGGCCGGAGAAGCGATTGGCGCAACTTTCGCTGGAGCCATTGAGACTCACCCGTTCCGGACGAATGGACAGGGTCACCGGCTCGCCGATCTGGCCGACATTCACCGCCAGCGCTTCAACTTTCTCGCCACGGCCAAGCTCCACCACGCAACGCTCACCGTTGTGGCTATGCAGGCGACCGTTGAGGCGGTTGTTCTCACCGATGAAGTTGGCGACGAAGGTGTTCTTCGGTTCTTCGTAGAGGGTGCGCGGCGGAGCGATCTGCTGGATCTCGCCCTGGTGGAACACCGCCACCCGGTCGGACATGGTCAAGGCTTCGCCCTGGTCGTGGGTCACGTAGACCACAGTCACGCCCAGGCGCTGGTGCAGGTGCTTGATCTCCATCTGCATGTGTTCGCGCAGTTGCTTGTCGAGGGCGCCGAGGGGCTCGTCCATCAGCACCAGCTGTGGCTCGAACACCAGGGCCCGGGCCAGGGCCACCCGCTGCTGCTGGCCGCCGGACAGCTGGGCCGGGTAGCGCTGGGCGAAGGCGTCCAGCTGGACCATGCTCAGCACCCGCTTGACCCGTTCGCTGATGTCGGTCTTGCTGAGGCCGCGCACCGACAGCGGAAACCCCAGGTTCTCGGCCACGGTCATGTGCGGGAACAGGGCGTAGTTCTGGAACACCATGCCGATGTCGCGCTTGTGCGGAGGCACATTGTTGATGGAGCGGCCGGCCAGCTGGATCTCACCGGCAGTCGGGGTTTCGAAACCGGCCAGCATCATCAGGCTGGTGGTCTTGCCTGAACCGGACGGCCCCAGCAGGGTGAGGAACTCGCCTTTGCGAATTTCCAGGTTGAGGTCTTTGACGATCAGGTTCTCGCCGTCGTAGCTCTTCTGCACACCACGAAAGCTGACCAGAATCTCATTGCCCCCAGCGCTTGAATCGACCTCGCTCATACCCACACCTTTTGTTTTAGACGGCTGTGGAACAAGCCTAGTGGAGGCCGCAGCCCCCGAAAATCGGGGGGTAGGAGAGAATCGCCTCAGCCGTCTGGAAGGTTACGTGTAGGGATTGCCCTACAAGGATGGCGGGAACAGGCAAGAGCGGCGGCAAGCCTGGAGCTGTAAGCCGCAAAAACAGGCAAAGATCGGGAAGTGGCGATGTCGTAAATGGATATGCAGCGGCCAACGCCCTGACAAGAGCCACCGAAACCGGGGCGTAGCCAATGTAGCGAGGGCGCTTGCTCCCGCTGGGCCGCAAAGCGGCGCAAAAACAGTCACCATCCAGCCAACAGAATGACGGCCTTCAGAGCCTACGCGCGCCCCCACTCAAAGCAGCTTGTGCTCCATGGCGTACTTCACCAGTTCGGCCAGGGAGGTGATGTTGAGCTTCTGCATCAGCCGCGCCTTGTGGGTGCTGATGGTCTTGCTGCTCAGGGCCAGTTGCTGGGCAATGTCGTTGACATTGGCCCCTTGGGCCAGGCGTTCGAACACCGAGAACTCACGTTCGGAAAGCAGCGAGTGCAAGGGCCGGGCATCAGTCAGACCGACCTCGAAGACCATGCGGTCAGCCAGGTCCGGGTCGATGTAGCGACCACCGGATGCGACCTTGCGAATCGCCGTCAGCAACAGCGCAGGGTCGCTGTCCTTGGTGGCATAGCCGGCGGCGCCGATCTTCAGCGCTCGGGCAGCCATCTGCGCCTCGTCATGCATTGACAGCACCAGGATCGCCGGAGGATTGTGCAGTGCGCGTATCCGCGGAATGGCCTCCAGGCCGTTCACCCCGGGCATCGAGATGTCCAGCAGCACCACTTCGCAGGGCACCTGGCGCAGGGTGTCCAGCAACTGCTCGCCATTGCTCGCCTCGCCAACCACCCTCAGGTCCTTGGCCAGGCCGATCAGTTGCTTGATGCCTTCGCGGACAATGGTGTGGTCTTCGGCTACCAGTACACGGATCACACATGCCTCCTCATTATTGTTGTTGGTCCAGGGGCACCCGGACGCTCAGGGTGGTGCCCTCGCCCGACTCACTGTGCAGCGACAGGCTGCCCCCCATGATCAGTACCCGCTCGCGCATGCCTACCAGGCCAAAGGAAGTCGGACGTGCCGCAGCGGTGTCGAACCCCAGGCCATCATCGCTGATGCTCATGCACAACTCGCCCGCTTCCAGGGTCAGGCTCAGTTCCACAGTATGCGCCTGGGCATGGCGCATGACATTGGTCAGGGCTTCCTGAAGGATACGAAACAGGCCGATGGCCTTGGCATCGCTCAGGCGCGGCAGGTTGTCCGGCACCTGGACCAGGCAAGGAATCTGCGTACGTGCCTCGAAACGCCGGGCCTGCCATTCGATGGCCGAGGCAATGCCGGCGTCAAGGATTGGCGGGCGCAAGGCCGTGGCCACGTCCCGTACCAATTGAAACAGCTGGGCGATCAGGCGCTTCATGCTGTTCAGGCGCTCATGCAGGCCTGGGTCGAGCTGGGCATAGGCCAGCTCGCACATGGACGTTTCCAGCTTGAGTACGGTCAGCATCTGCCCCAGCTCGTCATGGACTTCCCGGGCAATGCGGGCCTTTTCCTCTTCACGCACGCTTTCCAGATGCGCCGACAACTCGCGCAACTGCTCACGAGAACTGGCCAGTTCCAGTTCGATGCGCTTGCTTTCGCTGATGTCCCAGACGATACCGTCCCAGACGAATGCACCGTCATCCAGGCGCCGGGTGATGGCCTTGATCTCGGCCCAGCGCTGCTGGCCCTGGCGGGTCAGGATGCGCCCCTGCCAGGACCAGTCGCTGTCGGTGTCCAGGGCCTGGTCCTGGGTCTGGTGATAGCTGGCCTTGTCATCCGGGTGCACCAGGCTGCGCAGGCCTTTGTCGCGATGGCTCAGCACCGTCGGCGAGTAGCCCACCAGGGATTCACTGCCCTCGCTGATGTAGGCAAAGTCGATCTGCCCGGTGACCGGGGCCCGCTCCAGGCGGAACACCAGCCCCGGGACGTTGGCCGCAATACCCTGTAAGCGCGCCTCGCTCTCGCGCAGCGCCGCCAGGGCCCGACGTCGTTCGGTGACATCGTTGAGATAGACCACCAAGTACTCACTGTCGCGAAACCGCAGGAAACTCAGGGACACATCCGCCGGCAGGATGCTGCCATCCGCTCGTACGCACTGGGTCTCGAAACTTTGCGCGCCCTCCTCGCTGGCCCGGGCGCGCTTCCACAGGTTGAGCCAACGGTCCATGTGCAGGTTGGGCTCGAAATCGATCAGCGGACGGTCGATCACCCCACCCGGCGGATAGCCGAGCATGTCTTCGGCGGCCCGGTTGGCATAGCGCACATGACTGTCCCAGTTGACCCAGAGAATGCCCACGGTGCTCTGATCGATGGAGAACTGGGTCAGGCGCAGCGCTTCCTCACTGGCGGCACGCAGGGCAATGTCTTCCCGCGCGGCCAGCAAGCGCAGCTCCAGGCCACGCTGCTGACGACGCGACCAAAACACCAGCGCCAGGCTGGCCAGCAACAGGATTGCCAGCAGCAGGCTGATGTTCTGCCAGACCCCGGGCGACTCGCTGAGCCGCGGGTACTTGGGTTGCAACCAGCGGTTGTGAAGCTGCTCCAGCTCCTTGGCCGGAATTGCGTGCAGGGCCCTTTCGACGATACTGGCCAGCTCCGGCCAGTCCCGGCGGGTCGCCACCCGCAACAGCTGCGGCAGACCAATATCCCCGACCACCGCCAGGCCGCTGAACTCGGCCTCAGCGGACAGCCGGCTGAGCTGCGCCTCATCCACCACGGCATAACGGGCCTGCTGGCTCAACAGCAACTGCAAGGCCTGGCGCTCCAGGGGAACGCCTTGCAGGTTCAGGTTGGGGTAGGTTACGCGCAGGTAGTCGGCCACGGCGCTGGGCATGCGCACCGCGACCCGGGCCTGACTGTCGAGTTTCTCCAGCTCCACGGCCCCCGCCCCCTTGCGCTCTCCCACCACCAATTGCGGCACTCGCATGTAGGGGTCGCTGAACAACCATAGGCGCAGGCCGGCCGGGGTCTGGGTCAGGCCCGGGGCCATGTCCACTTCTCCGTCGCGCAAGGCCCTTTCCAACTGCGCCTGATCGGGAAAATTGCGCCAGCTGAGTTCGATACTCAGGGCCTTGGCCAAAGCCTGCATCAACTCGACGTTGGCTCCGGAGAGGCGCTGCAGGCGCCGGTCGTATTGAGCGAAGGGGGCTTGCAACACCAACCCCACCCGCAGCTCGGGATGCTGCTCCAGCCATTGGCGCTGCTCAAGGCTCAAGGCCGCGGTGGCGCCGTGGGGCGCCGGGGCCGCACCTCCTATCAAGGGAAGGCACAGGCAGCCGATAAGCAGAAGGCAGCGAAAACGCATCATCTGAAGTCTCACACCCTGACAAATACTGACCAACCCATTAGGCTGCCGGAATTACTTCTGGCCTGGAATATCCGATGCCCCTTGTCCACCGCTCGGCACTGCCCGCATTGTGCCTGTCGCTGATCCTGCCTTGGGTCTTTTCTGCAGAGGCCGCCGATCCGGCCGCGGAAACCAAAAGCCCTGAGGAACAACCGGCCCAGCGCCAACCCCTGCCTGAGCGCAGCCAGGAAGACGCCGCCGCACTCGAACGCCAGTTGCCCGCCCAGGAGCAACAGCAGTTGCAGGCAGGCGGCGATACCTTCCTGGCCCTGTGGAAACCGGCCAATACCAGCGAGCCCAAGGGTGTGGTGATTATCATCCCCGGGGCCGGCGAAACGGCTGACTGGCCGCAAGCCATCGCCCCTTTGCGCAACAAGCTGCCGGACACCGACTGGGGCAGCCTGAGCCTGACGCTTCCGGACATGCGCAGCGACGCGGCGCAGCCACGGATTGTCGAAGCCGCACCGCCTCCCGTCGACACCAGCAACACTGCCAAGGACGCCAGTGCCGAAGCCAAGCCCATCGAACAGGTTGCTGGCGGCGAAGCCGATGTTGCGGACCGAGCAGTGGCAGAAAGCACGGAAGAACAAGTCAAGGCGGACGCCGAGCGCATCTTCACCCGGATCGACGCGGCCCTGGCCTTCGCTGAGCAACAGAATGCCCGCAGCATCGTGCTCCTGGGGCATGGCACTGGGGCCTACTGGGCCGCCCGCTACCTGAGCGAGAAGCAGCCCTCGCAAGTACAGAAACTGGTGATGGTGGCCGCCCAAGCGCCGCTCAACGGCAAGCCCCGGCTGGCGGACCTGACGCCGACCTTGAAGCTGGCGACCGCCGATTTTTTCTATGTCGACAAGGCCGCGGCACAAAAAGCCGCCCTGGAACGACTGCAAGCCAGCAAGCGCCTGAAGCACTCGAACTTCAGCCAGATTCCTCTCAAGGCCTTGCCCGGCAACCCTGCTGCGCAGCAGGAGCAACTGTTCCGGCGAATCCGTGGCTGGCTCGCCCCGCAGAACACCGACAGCTGAAGCCTCTGGCCGCCGCCCGCCCGAAGGCGACGGCGGCCAACCCGGCCCCAGCCCTCAGCGAAAGTCCCGACGCTGGCGTATCAGTGCATAGGCACTGTGCAGTTCTCGGGTCTTCTCCGTGGCCTCACGCACCTGGGCCGCACTGGCACCGGTACCCGCGACCTTGTCAGGGTGATGACGACTGAGCAGCCGCCGATAGGCCCGCTTGATCTGCGCCGGCTCACTGGTGGCCGCCACCCCCAGCAGACGTAGCGCCTCCTGGTAGGTAATGGGCCCTTCGACCAGGCTCTTTCTGGCCGGGCCGTACTCCTGGGCCAACGCCTGGATCTGCTCCACCGTCCAGCCCAGCCACTTGCCCCAGAGCTGGATCAACTCGCGCTCGGCCGGCCCGACCCGACCATCGGCCCAGACCATCCGCCAACAGGCGCGCAGCACGCCTTCGGCCGCGTGCGGCTGGGCAGCCAGGCGACGCAGATAGCCCCGCAAACGGTCATTACCGGACTTGCCCCGATTGAAAGCGGCAATCGCCCGGCGCTGCGCCGCATCGCTCATGTCCAGCGAACGCATTTCCTGGCGCGCTTGCTGGATATGACCATCCACCACCCGGCCATCGCTTTTCGCCAATCGCCCCAACAGGACGAACAGCAGTTCATCGTTGCGCAACGCCGGGCGCCCGCCCAGGCGCTCCCGCAAATGTGCCCAGCTGTGCAGTTGCAGGCGCCGGTCCAGCGCCTGTCCCAACAATGCACCGAGCATGGCCCCCGGAATGCTGGCAATGGCAAAGCCCGCTCCGGCTCCGATCAGAGTCCCTGGCCACCACATATCAGCGACTCGCTTGCAGCAAGTGTTCCACCTGCGCCAGGCGCTCGACAGTACCGACGTCGACCCACTGCCCCTGCATATGTTCGCCCGTGACCTGGCCCTTAGCCATTGCTTCGCGCAACAGCGGAGCCAGCTTGAACGGGCCTGCGGCACAGTGCTGGAACAAGCGAGGATGCAGCACTGAAATGCCGCTGTAGGTCAGTGCCGGTGTCCCCGGACGGCGGTCGTGCAGCACCCCCTGCTCCAGGTGGAAGTCACCGCCGCAAGGGTGGTGCGGAGGGTTATCCACCATTACCAGGTGAGCCAGCCCGGCCAAGGGACGGCGCAGGGAGGCGAAGTCGTAATCGGTCCAGATATCGCCATTGACCACCAGGAACGGCGCATCGCCGAGCAACGGCAACGCCTGGAAAATGCCGCCACCGGTTTCCAGTGGCTCGCTTTCCGCAGAGTATTGAATGTTCAAGCCCCAACGCTGACCGTCACCCAGGGCGTCCTCGATCTGCTGGCCAAGCCAGGCATGGTTGATGACGATGTCACGAAAGCCCGCAGCCGCCAGGGCCCGCAGGTGGTACTCGATCAAGGGCACACCGGCTACCGGCAACAACGGCTTGGGGGTGGTCAGGGTCAGGGGACGCATGCGCTCCCCCTTGCCTGCCGCCAGAATCATTGCCTTCATGCATCGGCTCCCACTGGCTGGCGCAGGCTGAGCAGCAACTGTGAAAGCTCCGCCAGCTCGGGACGCCGGGCCAGAACGGCTTCTATATAGGCGAAGAAGCGCGGGACATCGGCCAGGTAGCGCGGCTTGCCGTCACGATGGCAGATCCGCGAGAAGATGCCGATTACCTTGAGGTGGCGCTGCACCCCCATCAGGTCACTGGCCCGAAGGAACGCCTCGAAGTCCTCCTGGACCGGGATCCCCAGCGCCCGGGCCTGGTTCCAGTAGTCCTTCAGCCAGCCCTGCACCCGCTCCTGTGGCCAACTGAGGAAGGCATCCTTGAACAGGCAGGTCACGTCGTAGGTCACCGGGCCGTAGACGGCGTCCTGAAAGTCCAGCACCCCCGGATTCGGCTCGCTGAGCATCAAGTTGCGTGGCATATAGTCGCGGTGGACCAGGACCTTGGGCTGCGCCAGGGCGCTGTCGATCAGCAGATCGCTGACCCTTTGCCACTGCTCGCGCTGCCGCGGGCTCAGCGTGACACCCAGTTCACGCCCGATGTACCACTCGGGAAACAGCTCCAGCTCACGGCGCAGCAAGGCGACATCGTAGCTGGGCAGTGGGGCCTCCATCGGCAACTGCTGGAACGCCAGCAAGGCCTGCAAGGCATCGCTGAAAAGTGCGTCGGCATTCTGCTCGTCGATGACGTCGAGGTAGGTCTGCGTGCCTAAGTCATTGAGCAGTAAAAAGCCGCGAGGCAGGTCCTGTGCATAAATTTTTGGCACGTTGATGCCGGCAGTCGCCAGCAAATGGGCGATATCCACGAAGGGTTTGCAGTTTTCCTGGGGCGGCGGAGCATCCATGACCACGAAGCTGCGGCCTGCCCCCTGCCAACGGAAATAACGGCGGAAACTCGCGTCGCTGCTGGCCGCGGTCAATGTCGCCGGGGGCACTTCACCCCAGCCTTGTGCTGCATAGACAATCGCCAACTGTTCATCGAGCCAAACTTTCAGGTGTTGCAAGCGTACATCTTGGTCAGGCATTACAAGGGTCTCCGACGGCGCTAGCCGTCAAGCGGGTCATGCTTTATTATCCAGCATCTTGTGCGACACGCGTAGCGTGTCTCCAGGTTGGCGGTGAGACGTCATCGTCAAGGGTTTTCCGCAAGGAAACCGATAGCCCGGTAGCCAATCCGGGAAACAAAACAGCCCAGGAGTTCCATTGCTTAGAAGGACTCGTTGTCGCTGCGGCGACGATAGCGAACCCCAAAGCCGCTTAGCACTCAGAAGCGCGGCTATGGTCCGAATTTCGGACTGGGAGTGCCCACTTCACTACTGATGAGGTTGTTATGCATAAACGTCTGGCTCAAAAAGCAGGTGTATCTGCAGTTCAGGTAGAAATGCGGAAATTCATTTCAGATACCCTGAACAGAATGACCTGGAACTTCGGCTTGATGATGCTTGCGTCAACCATCGTCATCATTTCTGCCATGTTCCTAATCAGGTAGTGCATCCACATAGGTCTCACGACCTACCCATGCGGGAAGAATCCCCGCAGGGATTCCTCCTGCCTTAAAACAGGAGGAAACACTCTCTGAGCATGCTGCTTTGCAGTCCACTGCTCACATCAAACCGGAGACACGAGCGAAAACTCTGTCTGTCATTGTCCAACTATCTTGCTTTGAGATAGCAGCGGACTCGTTGTGCGACCAACGATAGCCTAGGAAAACATGCGTCACTGGTAACGGTGGGGTGTGAAGCTTTTCCGACAATGTAGTCCCCATTTGGGTGTGCTTTTGCCGTGAGGCAAAGCACAGACGCTCGGAGCAGTACCGGGTCGAGACGCTAGGCTGGTTGGCATGGGTAACGTAAGTGAACTGCTGATAAACGCCGTAATGATAAACATGCCAAAACTGCTGTCAGGCATGGACCAAAAGGTATGGGGCCAGTTATTCCTGTGGGATGTGGGAATACGTCGCTACAAGGCCTCCGGTGAAAAGGCAGACCCTAAACCAATCGTGTGACAGGCAGGGAACGTGGTAAGCCCGTATGGCTGCCTTCGGGCAGGTGAACCGTAAGGGGATCTGTTGGCTGTGCGGGTATGGGATCGCAGAAAAAGCGAACGCCGGGCTGTAATCGCGCGGATAGGGGTTGGAACATTACCCTACGGGAAACCGGGCAGACTTCTGCGTGGTCTTTTATCGCATGAACGCTGAGTAAACCTGTCTCAATCATCTTCGAAGTCCGGCTGTAATGGGCTTCTTATTCATCCACTCCTGACGGGAGCGTCCATTCCCGTCAGGGGATGCGTACGTCTTCTGCTCGGGGAAACTTGAGAGGAAGGCAGCATGTTAGTACCTAGCCAATTGGACGGGTCTGCGCCTTCTGGCGTTCCGCAGCATTGGCATGACATCGATTGGTGTCGTGTACAGCAGAACGTACGGGCGATGCAGATTCGGATTGCGAAGGCTTGTCGGGAAGGCAATTGGCGCCGGGTGAAAGCCCTGCAACGGATGCTGACCCGCTCTCGTTCGGCCAGATATTTGGCCATACGGAGAGTCACTGAAAACCAGGGCAAGCGCACGGCGGGAGTCGACCGCGTGCTCTGGGATACACCCGATGCCAAATGGAAGGCGGCAAATGGGTTGAAGCGCCACGGGTATAAACCACGGCCATTACGGCGTGTGTTTATCCCGAAGTCGAATGGAAAGGAACGCCCTCTGGGCATTCCAACCATGACTGACAGAGCCATGCAGGCGCTATACCTGCTAGCCCTGGCGCCTATCGCTGAAACCACCGGAGATCCAAACAGCTACGGCTTTCGGATCGAGCGCTCCACGGCTGATGCGATGGGACAGTTGTTCGTTTGTCTTGAATCGCCCCGGATTCTCT
>NZ_AYMU01000060.1 GCF_000633395.1 Pseudomonas sp. PH1b | reverse complement strand
TGACTTGGCCGGACGCATACTTTCATCGCTGCTTGTGCCATCTTCTGAGCAATACGAGGTTCAAGTCCCAATTGCTCTTGGACGATATGCAGGAACTCACCATGTCCCTCGATCTCTTTGATGATGATCAAGCGCTTACCTGCTTCTAGCATCGCTTCAGCGCTCTGTGACATATAGAAGCGCACTTCATTGACAAGTCGAGTGCGGTCATACGGCTGACCATCACCGAGCTGCGTGGTCACCTCAGAATTGATGCTGGCCATGGAGTTTTGATTAGCTGTAAGAACTTCGCCGTCCAGAGGGGTAGTTTCAACAGTTGGTGCGAGTTTGCTTTTGGTGCGTGCCATGGTGTTTCTCCTTAGTTCATCGAACCGGCGGCGATACGCTGATTGGTTTCCTGCATGCGCTGAGTCAGGCGCGCCATGTGTTCGGCGTGTGCCTGTGCGATTTGCAACATGCCAATTGAGTGGGCAAAGCGGCCGTTATCAAGCTTCACTGCCAAGCCTTCCTCGATCAGGGTTTGCATGGCGCGGCTGATGTTGCTGGGGCTGTCCTTTGTAAGTTGAGCAAGATCGGTATTGCTGAGGCCGGTGAAGGTGTGGCCTTTTAAGGCCTTGAGTACACGCAGGGCACGAGCAGCAGCAGAAATAGGCTGAGTCATGAATGGCTCCGGTTACGCGGCTTTAGCTGCGACAGCTGGTTTTGATTTGGTGCGGGCGGGATTGGGCTTCAGCCCCAGGGCAACAGCTACGTGGTGTGCTTCGCCACGGTGGCCCTTCAGTCGTCCGCGCAAGAGGTCGACAACGGTCATGCGATCAAAACCCAGGGCCCTGGCCCATTGAGATTTGCAAATGCCATGACTTACAAACCAGGCATTGGCGCTTGTGGGTGTTTGTGGATACGGCAGTGGCGCCGAATCAAGTGACGTTGCGGGGCCGTTCATGGCGCCTCCTGTGTGGTAAATTGCGGCTTTCTTTGGTGGTCTACTGCGGATGCGTTCTTGGCTCACAGCCTCGCTTTTTGTTGTGGTTAAGCGGGGTCATGTGTTGTCCTCTGTGGTGAATAATGGGGAACAATCGTTCCCATGTCAATCTGTGTAGAGGAACAAACGTGCCTTTTTTTGGGGATCGACTGCGTAAGGAAAGGGAACGCCTTGAGTTGAGCCAACAACAGCTAGCGGACTGTTGTGGTGTGACCATGCGATCACAACGAAACTATGAAAAAGGCGAACGACAGCCTGATGTTTCGTACTTGAGTGCATTTGAGCAGGCTGGCGGCGATGTTCTTTACATCGTCACAGGAAAGTATTCGGGCGCTAGAGATGAACCGAGCAAATGTTTAGCAGAGATTGACGTCGAAAGATTGGCTCGAATTGCTGGCATGCTCGAAGGACTCATACAGCAGACTAAGCGTCGATGGCCTGTGCGAGAGTTGGCTATAACTGCGGCAGAGGTTTACAACATTTTGGCTCCCGAACAAGAGTTAGATGGGGCTCAACTTGGGAAGATTTTGAAGCTAGTAGTCAATCGCTGACGTAGTAGATGGAGGTTTTTATGCAGGGTGAGGATGAAAAGCTGGAAAAGATTAAGGCAAGGTTGACCGAGAGTTTCGGTTCATTTCCTTTGGCCGAAGATGAAACGCCTCCATCGCAGATAAAGGTAAAAGGGAATAATGCGAATATTAACTTCGGCACACAGCTTAACTTTCCTGGAAAACCACTCCCGCGGGCTCTGTTAGCTGTCCAGAGGAAAGAGCTTCATGAGTTACGAGCTAAGTGTGAAGAGCTTGGGGATGATCCGTGGGAAACTTGGCGTAGTGTCCATGCCCATCTGTCTGTCAGCTCAATTGATGATATCTGTGCAGAAGATTTTCAGAAGGCAAAAAATGTTCTTCAAGATCGACTTGAACAGTTGCAGGAGATCGCTGACAAGCGACGCCTCACGGATCGGATTTTACGGTTAGCAGCAGAGAAAGACGCGACAAGGGAAATGAATGATTTTTGCGACTTGACGTTTGGGCGAACCGAGCTGACACAGCTCAAGCGTGAAGAGCTACGGCAGGTCCTTGGATTCCTTAAGAGCTTCCAAGGTCAGTCAGTCCCTTCCTCTATCCAGGGGGGAGATTCCTCTGGAGCATTGGCGCTTCGAGAGTTCTTGATTATCTACAAATGGAATTCATTTGGTCTGTTTGTTTTTGGAGTTCTAGTCGGAAGATTTTGGTTCTAATGTAAACAGGGAGATATTTATGGCAAAGGTAAAGCGCAGAACGTGGAAGGATATGGGGGCAGCTGAAAAGGCTGCTCTGGTCTCGTTATGGGTACTTATAGCTGGAGCGTTGTATTGGGTTGTGGTGGCTACCTCACCTCGCCCACAACCCGAAGCCGAGTCAAAATTGGAGCCCGTTAAGGCCGTAAGCACATACACAAGTGCAAGCGAACAAGCTCTTCTCAGTGCAACCAAGCACGTCGAAGATCTGGATACGGCGATGCTTGATAGTATTGCGGTCCTCAAAAGCGGACAGCTGAAGGAAATTGGTGCTCAGAGCCGGCGATTTAATACACTGGTTGACTCCGGTAAAACGCAATTCGGTGACTCGGTTTTCGAACCGCTAGGGCAATGTTTTTCTGCTGGTATTTATGCCAGTTTGTGGTGGCAGTCTCAGCGAGCTGCTGCGATGAATGCTGGGGTGGAAAAGATCCCTGGTTCAATTCAAGACGCATTGAAATCGTATAAGACAGCCCGCGACGCTTGTCTGGTATCCGCTACCCCAGCAGCTTAAAGTTGCACTTAATCAGATCTCTTTAAACTCGATTAAAAGCCTTCCTGTCCCACGCCGCCGATCATGGCGGCGTGTGTATTTCTGGCGTCCGAAACTTGCGGCGCCATTACAGGAGGCGTCCGATGCGACCCGAAACCCCTCGCGGCATCCGCAACTTCAACCCCGGTAATATCCGCCACGCGAAAGGCACTCGCTGGCAAGGCATGGCAGTCCTCCAGGGCGATAAATCGTTCGTCCAGTTCAATGCCCCGCGTTGGGGTATTCGCGCCATCGCTCGGGTACTGATCACCTATCAAGACAAACGTCTGGCCGCCGATGGCAGCCGGATCGATAGCGTGCGCGAGATCATCGAGCGCTGGGCTCCAGCGACTGAGAACGATACCGAGGCCTACACGCTGACCGTGGCCCGAGCGATGGGGCTCGATCCCAACTACGAAGGTCTGGACGTATACGACTACACCACCATGCGCGCCCTGGTACTGGCCATCATTCGTCACGAAAACGGCCCAGGTCCGTTGCCTGGTGGTCTGTGGTACGGCGAGTCTGTTATCGCCGATGGCCTGGCCTTGGCGGGTGTCGAGCGTGGCATCCAGCACGGTGGCTTCGGGGTGGCAGCATGAAGCTGATCGACAATTGCCATTGCTGCTGGAAGCTCCATAGCGTCCAGCTGGCTATCGTCATCGCGTTGCTGGGCCTCCTGCAGGTGACCATCCTGCCCATGTGGGAAGCCCAGCTTTCCCCCTCGATCTACGCAATGGTCAACAGCGTGTTGGCTGTTCTGTTGTTCATCGCTCGCCTGGTCCGGCAAGGGCCAGGCCAACCTGATCAGGGGGGCAGCCATGAGACTGAACCTCTTCAGTAGAGCTTTCGCGGCACTGCTGGTGGGGCTGGCGGGCATGTGTCGCTGGCCCTCTCCAGGCAGTGATGCGGGTACCTGGAGCCGATCCAGTGCCATGCCCCCTTATCGCCACGGCAAGACCGGCATAGCAGCAGCCAAACGCCGTGCGCGGCAGTCCCGCAACCGTATGAGACATCGCCATGGTCGCGCTTGATCGGCTGCCATCAGGGATTCTGGTGGCCGCGCTGGCTTGCGTAATCAGTGCAGCGGCTGCCGGTTCAATCGCCTACGGCTTCGGCTTCCGGTATGCCGAGGCCCAGGGCAAAACCAATCAGTCGAACCTTGCGGCTGAGCACGCTGAACAGGCCTTGGCGGCTGAGGGGGCAAACCGACTACAGCTGCTGCAGCAGGTTGCCCGTGCGAACGAAGCCGAGGCCTTGCTGCTCGCCACCTTTGACCGACACGCAGAAGAGAAGCGTCAGCTCCAGGAGCGAATTCCCCATGTCACAACGAACTACATTCCGGCGCCTGGCGCAGTTGCTAAGCCTATTCCTCGTTGCGTGTTCACTGCTGGTTGGCTGCGCGACTTCAACACCGCCCTCGGTGTGCCCGCCCCAGGACCGGGCACCGCTGTCACCGCTGCTGAAAAAGCGGCCTGGCCCACCCCCGGCACTGACGCCGAGTTACTGGAAAGCGGCGTCACTCCCGCAGACATTCTTGCCCATGCCCAGGACTACGGCGTGTGGGCCAGAGCCAACCTTGCCCAGCTCAATGCCTTGCTTGATCTCCAGGAAAAGGACTGACGCCCTATGGATGTAGCTGAACCCGCTACAGATGACGACATCAGCGATTCGGAACTGCGTGTTCGCAACAGTAGTTTGCGACGTAGCTCCGGTCGTTCAGCTTACCGCTGCGATGAATGCGGCGATGCAATTCCTGAAGATCAACGCCAGGAAAACCCTGGTATCGAACATTGCTTTGACTGCATAGACGCCTTGGAACACATGGCCACGCGGGGTTTTGAATGAACCTAGAACAACTCAACTTCAGCTTCACTGCCGTTCAGTGGGTCGTGCTCACGGTCATTGGTATCTACACCTGGTTCACCAACCGCCAGGCGGCCAGCGCTCAGGAACTGCTGGAGCTGCGTACTCGTATCGTCGCGCTGGAAGAGCACGTCCGCCACCTGCCTGACCAGACTGCCGTCACCGATTTGCTGGGCGACATGAAGGCGGTACGAGCCGAGCTGTCGGGGGTCAAGGAAGCGCTTGGCCCTTTAGCCCGTTCGCTGGACCGGATCAATGATTACTTGCTGCGAGAGAAGACATGACCCAATACGCCGCCTTTCTGCGTGAAGATTATCGCCTGGTGATTCTACGCCTGCTGGCCGAGACAACCGGTTACCGGGCCAACAGCTCGGTGCTGACCATGGCCTTGGATAGCTTTGGCCATACGCTCAGCCGTGACCAGGTTAAAACCGAGCTGCACTGGTTGGCCGAGCAAGGCGCAATAACTGTTTCCGATGTTGGCCCAGTACTCGTGGCCACCCTCACCGAGCGTGGCCAAGACATCGCGGCAGGACGTGCGCGGGTGCCAGGTATCAAGCGGCCGGGGGCATAACCATGGCGGGCAAGTCGTCCATCAATCGTCTGCCGCCAATGGTCAAGGCGTACATCCAGAAGCTGCTGCGCAAAGACTGCATGACGCTGAATGAAATGCTGGCCGATATCCAGTCGCGCTTTCCCAACGAGAAAGCCCCCAGCCGCAGCGCGTTGGGGCGTTTCAAGCAGGGCTTCGATCTGCTGACTGAGAAAACACGACAGCACCGCGAGCAGGCCGAAGCCTTCGTGGGCGCCTTTGGGGAAGATGCATCTGACAAGACCGGCGCCTTGCTGGTCGAGGCCATTTCGACGTTGGCCTACCAGGCCGCCATGGGCGCCCATGAGAAAGATGATGTCACCACCAAGGAAGTGGCCGAGTTGGCACGGGCGGCAAAGAACACTATGCAGGCCCGCACCCTCAGTATCAAAGAACGCCAGGCTATCGAGAAAGCTGCACAGGAGCGCCTGGTGCGCGAACAGCAAGGCAAGCTGGATGAACTGGGCAAGTCGGGTGCGTTGTCAGTAGAAACCCTGCAGCGCATTCGACAAGAGGTCTATGGGCTATGAGCATCCTACAGCCCGCCTTACCGCTGTTCGCCTACCAGAAAAAATGGCTGCGCGACCGTGAGCGTTTCAAGATTGGGATGTTTGCCCGCCAGACCGGCAAGACCTTCACCAGTACCCTGGAAATCGTCGATGACTGTTTCGAGGCTGAATCCCGTGGCAGTCGTACCCGCTGGGTCATTCTGTCCCGTGGTGAACGCCAGGCCAAGGAAGCCATGGACGAAGGCGTCAAGAAGCATTGCCGCGCTTACAACCTGGCGGTGCAGGAGATCGAGGGCGAGTTCAAAGGATCTTCTGGCGAACGCTTCACCATGTTGGACGTGGTCTTGCCGGGCGGTTCGAAGATCACCGCCTTGCCCGCCAACCCCGATACCGCACGGGGGTTTAGCGCCAATGTATTCCTGGACGAATTCGCCTTTCACCAGGACAGTCGAAAGATCTGGACGGCCTTGTTTCCCGTGATCTCCAACGGCTGGAAGCTGCGTATCACCAGCACCCCGAACGGCAAGGGTAATAAGTTCTATGAGCTGATGACTGATAAGAAGCTGGCCGAGATCTGGTCGCGGCATACGGTCGATATTCACGCTGCTGTTGCTGACGGTCTACCTCGGGACATCGAGCAGATGCGCACCGCCCTCAATGATGAGGACGCCTGGGCGCAGGAATTTGAATTGCAGTGGCTGGATGAAGCCAGTGCCTGGTTGAGCTTTGAACTGATCAACGATGTGGAACATGACCAGGCCGGTCGCCCGGAGCTCTACAGCGGTGGGCCGTGTTTTGTGGGTGTCGATATCGGCATCCGCAATGACTTGTACGTGATCTGGGTGCTGGAACAGGTTGGCGATGTGTACTGGACGCGGGAAATCATC
The DNA here is from genome assembly GCF_000633395.1 of Pseudomonas sp. PH1b. GTDB lineage: Bacteria > Pseudomonadota > Gammaproteobacteria > Pseudomonadales > Pseudomonadaceae > Aquipseudomonas. Next base: position 16,384 of record NZ_AYMU01000060.1, on the reverse strand, counting down.
ACCCGTAAACGCGCGTCCTTCCTGGAGCAAGACGCTCTGCTCGATGACGTGTTCGCTCGTTACCGGGTGTTGCGTTGCTGCATGGACCAAACCGGTATGGGTGAAAAGCCAGTGGAAGATGCCAAGCGGCGGCACGGCTCGATGCGGGTCGAAGGGGTGATTTTCAACACCGCCAGCAAGCTGACCATGGCCACCCGTGGCAAGGAAGTGTTCCAGGACAAGCAGATTCGTATTCCCCTGGGTGACGCCGAACTGCGTAACGACCTGCACAAACTTCAGAAGATCGCCGGGCCTACAGGGGCGCCACGCTTTGTGGCCGAATCCGACGTGGCCGGTCACGCCGACCGGACCTGGGCGGGCTTTCTAGCGTTGAATGCCAGTGACGGCCCGAATGGCCCGGTCACCGTTAAGTCTCGCCGCCCGCGTCAGGGCACCCGCATCACCCAGGGGTACGCATGAACAAGAAAGGTGTGTGGGTCACCCCCACAGAATTCGTCAACTTCGCCGAACCGAAGCACAAGGGTCTGACCGAACATATCGCCAGTCGGGCGCGCAGCTTCGATGCCCAGGCGCTGGGCATGTACCTGCCCAACCCCGACCCGATCCTCAAGGCCCAGGGTAAGGACATCACGGTCTATCGGGATCTGCGCAGCTCAGCCCTGGTTGGCGGCAACATCCGCCGCCGAAAGTCGTCGGTACTTGCCCTGGAGCGCGACTTGAAACGCGGCAATGCCCCGGTGCGGGTTGAGCGTTTTGTTCGTGACTGGTTGGCTGACCTCGATCTCGACCGGATTATTCGCGAGATGCTGGACGCGCCGCTTTTCGGGTTTCAGCCCATCGAAGTGATGTGGCGTCCACTCGGGTTGAGCATTGTCCCCGAGGATCTGCTGGGCAAGCCAGCCGAGTGGTTCCTCTACGACCAGGAAAACAATCTGCGTTTCCGGGCTCGCGATGCTGGGCTGACCGGCGAGCTATGCGACCCGCAACGCTTTGTTGTGGCCCGCCAGGACGCGACCTACAACAACCCGTATGGATTCCCTGACCTGTCCATGTGCTTCTGGCCAGTGATCTTCATGAAGGGCGGCCTGAAGTTCTGGGTCCAGTTCACAGAGAAATACGGCTCGCCCTGGGTGATTGGCAAACACCCCCGAGGAGCAAGTACTGGCGAGACCGATCTGCTGCTCGACAGTCTGGAGGCGATGGTCCAGGACGCCGTTGCTGCCATCCCGAATGACTCCAGCGTCGATATCATCGAAGCGGCTGGGAAGGCTGGCAGTGCTGAGGTCTACCGCGAGCTACTGGTCTACTGCCGTAGTGAGATCAACGTCGGGCTGTTGGGGCAAAACCAAACCACCGAATCCAACAGCAACAGAGCTAGCGCTACAGCGGGTCTTGAGGTGCTCAAAGACATCCGCGATGGCGACAAAGGCATTGTCGCGACGACCATTAACGCGGTCATTCGCCGAGTCGTCGATTTGAACTTCGGCGAGAGCGTGGCCGCTCCGGTGTACGAGCTATGGGAACAAGAGGAGATCGACAAGACGCAGGCCGACCGCGACAAGTCGTTGACTGAAGCGGGTGTGAAATTTACACCGCAGTACTGGAAGCGCACCTACAACCTGCAGGATGGTGATCTGGACGAGACCCCGACCCCAGCAGGCTCCTCAGAGTTTGCTGAGGCGTCCCTCAAGCCCATTCTCGACCAAGTAGCACTTGATCAAGCCATCAATAGCCTTCCCGCCGTTTTGCTCCAGGAGCAAGGCGAACAGGCCGCTGCCTCTGTGATCGATGCCCTGTTGCGCGCTCGTACCGACACCGAGGCACTCGGCCTGTTGGCGGAAGCTTATCCGACCATGGATGACCAGGCGCTGCAGGAGAACCTCACGCGCCTGCTGTTCATGGCCGACATCTGGGGCCGCTTGAATGCCAGTGCGGATCGGGAAGACTGATGGCCACCACAACTAAGAGCCCAACCCCGGCCGACCTCAAGGCCATCTTCGGCCTTGAGCCAAGCAACGCTATTGCGTACTTGAAGAGCAAGGGCTACGCGGTCACTTGGGATTGGCGGGACATGCTCGACAAGGCGCACGACCAGGCTTTCACCGTAGCAAAGGCCATGCGCCTGGATCTGCTGTCGGACATTCGTGGGGCGCTGGAGACGGCCCTGCAGGAAGGTCAGACCCTTAAGCAATTCATTGCCGCCCTGCAGCCCACGCTTGAGTCGCAAGGCTGGTGGGGCAAACAGGTGATTGTCGACAGTGACGGCGTCGGCGAGTTGGTCCAGTTGGGCAGTCCGCGCCGTCTCAAGACCATCTATCAAACCAACCTGCAGAGCGCCTATATGGCTGGCCGCAAGGCCGAGATGGAGCAAACCACCGAGACTCATCCGTACTGGATGTACGTGGCCATCCTGGACGGCAAGACCCGGCCCAGTCACCGTGCGCTGCACGGCCAGGTGTTCCGCCACGATGATCCGATCTGGTCCGCGATCTATCCACCCAATGGATTCAACTGCCGTTGCCGTGTTGTCGCTCTGAGTGAAGCCGCAGTGAAGCGCCGAGGCCTGAAGATTGTGTCGAGTGATGGGCGTATGTTCACCGAGACCGTGGAAACTGGCATCGACAAACGTACCGGTGAGGTACGCACAGCGCCCATCACCGGAATCCGCACCACCGATGCAGCGGGCAAGCCCATCACCTTCCGCACTGACCCTGGCTTTAATCACGCACCAGGTACTGGCTTGGCCGACATGCTGAAACGCAAACAGGCAGCCGCTTAGGAGGCTTGAAATGTTCACCATCGAACTGGATCACCAACGTCTGCAGACAGCCTTGCGTCGCGTTGAGTGGGCCGTAGGGGATCTGGCGCCACTGATGCGCGGCATTGCCGCCGAGCTGGCCAGCGAGACTGAGGAAAACTTCAGCGAAGAAGGTCGCCCCGACTGGGAAGACCTGTCAGACGTAACCACCGAACGCCGAGCCAAGCACGGCAACTGGCCTGGTCAGATGCTGCAGGTCAGCGCTGCAGGTTTGGCTGCCTCGATCACTACTCGGGCGACCGATAGCTCCGCCCTGGTCGGCAGCAACAAACCCTATGCCGCCATGATGCAGTTTGGTGGGGATCAATCAGACTTCCCGCATCTCTGGGGTGACATTCCAGGTCGTCCTTTTCTACCAATGGACACTGAGGGCGAACTACAGCCTGAAGCAGAGGAAGCAATCCTGGAACTCGCATTGAGCCACCTTGAAAGAGCCGCTCGCCTGTAAGCTCCACAGAGGCACTTGTGCACGCATACAGCTCCGGTTCATCAAACCGTACAGGTGAAGAACGCTGTAAACGCTTTATAAAGCTCTGTTGCCTTACTCCCATCCTGCTGCGCGGGTGCCCACGGCACCCTGATCGCATCAACACCGCCCCGACACTCTTTAAACTCGATTAAAAGCCTTGGGCCATTCATTGGCCCAGTCTGTGCGCATCACCTTCAATGAAGCGCACCGACCATGAAGCCACTCCACATATTCAAGCCGGGCAACCACATCACCATGAGTGGCGCCTGCATTTCCTTTGGCGAGTCCGATCTGGCCGCCACGGTACTCGCCTACGATCCAGCGTTGCATGAGGCCCCGTTGGTCATTGGCCATCCCAAGCACGATGCACCTGCAGCCGGTTGGGTCAAATCGCTTTCGACTGCCGCTGACGGCCTGATCGCAGTTCCACACGAGGTTGATGTGGCCTTCGCGGATCTGGTGGCGCAAAAGAAATTCAAGAAGATCTCTGCCTCCTTCTATCACCCCGACGCCGCCAACAACCCGGTGCCAGGCGTGTACTACCTGCGTCATGTCGGCTTTCTCGGCGCTCAACCGCCGTCAGTCAAAGGGCTTCGCCCCATCGAACTGGCGGAGGACGAGGAGGGCGTCGTCGAGTTCGGTGACTTCGGCGATAGCGTTTCGGCCGGAGTCTTCCGCCGCCTGCGCGAGTGGCTCATCGACAAGTTCAGTCAGGAAGACGCTGACCGCGTTGTTCCTGGTTGGGACGTGGACAACTTACTGGCGGAGTCCCGCCGCGAAGTCGACAGCCCCGCATTCACCGAACCCACCCCACCCAACAAACCCACCACCGAGGAACACCCCGTGAACCCAGCGGAAAAAGCCGCCCTGGAGGCGGAAAACACTCGCCTCAAAACTCAGTTGGCCGCACATCAGGAACGGGAGCAGAAGGAACAGGCTGCCCAACGTCATACCAAGAACCTGGCTTTCGCTGAAGGCCTGGTCGGTGCAGGCAAGCTGCTGCCCAAACACACCGCCGCACTGATCGCTGCCCTGGACTTCGCTGAAGCAGGTGATGCACCGCTGGAGTTCGGTGAAGGCGCTCAACGCAAGCCGGTTATCGAAGGCCTTAAGGCGATCTTCGACGACCTGCCGCAACAGATCGACTTCGCCGAACAGGCGAGCAAGGACCGCCAGGGCGATCTGCATGTACCTACCGATCTGGAGTTCGCCGAGAAGAACACCGACCCCGACCGCCTCAGCTTGCACAACCGTGCAGCTGCCCTGGCGGCCGACAAGAACATCCCCTACGAGTCGGCAGTTCGCCAGCTCATCAAGTAACAAGGAGTCATCATGGCTGATCGTTTGAGCAAGCTGCGGATCGTTGACCCGGTCCTCACCAATCTGGCGCGGGGCTATCGCAACGCCCAATACATCGGCGAGGGCCTGTTCCCTATCGCGCTGATGGATAAGGAAGCCGGGGTTGTTCCGTTGTTCGGTAAGGAGGCTTTCGAGGTCTACGATACCGAGCGGGCAATCCGTGCCCAGTCCAACATCATGACCCCGGATGATGTGGACGGCCTCGACGTGGTACTTCGCGAACATGACCTCGCCTATCCCGTGGACTACCGCGAGAAGAACGAGTCCATGTTCGACGCTGAGTCGCGGGCCTCCCGTCGTGTCGTCAACGCTATCGATCTGCGCCGCGAAGTGGCCTGCGCCAAGCTGGCGCAAAGCCCTAACACTTTCCTTGCTGGTGCCAAGGTGACCTTGTCGGGCTCCAGCCAATGGAGCAACGGCGGTGGTGACCCCATTGCAGTGGTCGAGCAAGGCAAGGAAGTGGTTCGCAGCCGAATCGGCATTCGCCCCAATACCATGACCATGGGCGCCTCGGTGTATCAGTCACTGAAGTTTCACCCAAAGCTCCAGGAAGCCTTGGGCTCGACCGAACGCAAGTTGATCACCGTTGAACACCTGAAAGCCCTGTTCGGTATCCAGGATGTCCTGATCGGCGAATCCCTGGCGGGTTCGGTCAACACCTCCGATATCTGGAGCGACAACATGACGTTGGCCTATGTGGCCAAGCCTGCAGCTGGCGCCCAGGCCGACCACGACGAACCGAGCTTCGGCTACACCCTGCGCCGTAAGGGTATGCCCGAGATCGATACCTATGACGGCTCGGGCGGCAAAGTGCGCTTCGTTCGTAACACTGACATCTATAAGCCTGTGGTCGTGGGCGCTGATGCCGGTTACCTGATTTCCGATATCAACGGCTGAGGTTTCCATGGCTGCTAAAAAGACAGGACAAGACCAGGACAGTACTTCGGAAAAGGCTGCTGACGCGGCTCCGGGTAGTGTCAGCCAGGCCGCTGCAGTCCCCCCAGTTGCTGGAGCACTTTCGCAATCAGGCGCTGCGCCAGCGAGCGAACAGTCCGGCGCTCCAGCTGCAAATGCAGTTCCCGTAGCCCCGGCCGCCCCTTCATCCGGCACAGCGACAGCTGATGCAACTTCCTCATCACTCACCCTAACGGGTGATGGGGCCGACAGTGATCTTGGCGGGCCCCTTGATCAGTTTCGGGCAGGGCTGAGTGTCTCGCAGCGGTCCACACCTCCTGCCTCAGCACTTCAAGACAGTGCTCTAGGGGCCGGAAAGTTACCTGGTTACCTGGTGACCGATGTGTCGTCCGTGCTGCATGACGGCACCTGGTATCACCAGGGCGATGACATTTTCCTGAACGACAAGGACGCGGCGCCGCTGTTGGACCGCCGAATTATCAAACCGTCCCGGAGCGAAAAATGAAGACTCAACAACCTGTTCTCATCACCTCGGTGGTCGCTCTGGTCGATCTTCCGCGCAACCGCTTTGCCAACTTCGCGGGTGGCTTGTGCGCGGCCGGTGCCAAGGCCCTGGGTACGGTTCAAGCCGATACCGAAGCCGATAGCGTGGCACCCGTCAGTGCCCTGGGTATCTGCCTGGTCGTGGCCGGTGCTGCAGTGACGGCCGGTGCCGAGGTCGAGTCGGACGCCTCGGGGCGTGCGGTGACTCTCGCTACCGGTAAGTCCAACGGCTTCGCCATGGATGCAGCGACTGCTGCAGGCGATGTCATTCGTATCGTCCGGGGAATCTGACCAGTCATGCGCTACTGCACCCGTGATGACATCGGGCGGGCCATTCCTGAGCTGACCCTTGTTCAGCTCTCGAACGATGACCCCGCAGCCGAGCAGCCCAACGAGAACGTGATCGAGGATGCCGTCCGCCAGGCAGAAGAGCTGGTTGATGGCTATCTACGAGGCCGCTACGACTTGCCGCTCAATCCGGTGCCCACCGTGTTGCGGGATGCAGTGGTGTACCTGGCTCGGCACTGGTTGTATCAGCGCCGTCCTGAAGGTGCTTTGCCTGATGCGGTGAAGGACAGCCGCAAGGACACCATCAAGCTCCTGGAGAGCATCCGTGACGGTGTTGTCACCTTGGGCATGCCCAGCGGGCAAGCCGCGCCAGAGCCTGGTGAGATCCATGTTCGCGCACGTCGCCAGCAGTTTGGTGGAGATCTCTGGGAGCGATACAAATGAGCCAGCCCAAAACCCAAACCGAGCAACTGCTGGACGCCATGCGTGTCCGCCTGCAGGAGGCCTTCGGCAAGTTGCTGATGGTCGAGCTGTTTCCTGAAAACCCAGCGGGTTACCGCTTGAATCACCCTCACGGTGCGATTTTGCTGGCCTACGGCAAATCCACCTTTGGCGGTTCCGAGGCCGGTGACTCCATGTTCCAGGCCCGCAACATCGTCATCAGACTGACCCTGGTGTTTCGCCAACTCAATGGCAAGGACGGAGTGGTCAGCTACTTGGATCAGATCCGCGCTTGCCTGACGGGCTGGTTCGCTCCGCACTGCGACCAGGCCTGTCGCCCGGTGGCCGAACAGTTTATCGGCCAGGTCAGCGGCCTCTGGCAGTACGGGCAGGACTTTGCAATGCGCGCCACTCAACTGCAGGCGCCAGCCCCAATCGGTCCACCTCTGTCGCCCAACCTCCAATTTGAGGAGAACCCATGAACCTTACCCGCTACATCTACACCGGCCCACAAAGCGCCGCCTCCCTGCGGGTAGGCGCCACTCGCCAGCTGCTGGAAGTGCAACTGCATACTGGCGAAAGCGTAGAGTTACCTGCAGACCACGAGTACACCAAGGTGTTGCTGGAGCTGAAGCATTTGCAGGCACTGCCGGTGGAGGCCAAAGCCTCATCCAAGTCTGCTGCCGAGACTGCCCCCAAAGGAGCGAAGTCTTAATGGCCAGCTCCTCTGAACGCGACTTCATCGCGCGCCAACAGGTAATCCGTCAGGCCATGCTCGGTGTTCTCTATGAGAAGCGTAAAGCCGGGCAGTCGGGATTCTCGCGAGACCTGACGCATACCTTGGGGCATGACCCACAAGAATGTGTATTCGCGCTTGAGTTCCTGGTTGAGATGGGACTGATCCGTCACGAGTCCATTCATTGTCGGATCACCGCGCAGGGCATTACTTACTTTGAGCAAGGGGAGTCGGCATGAGCGCCAACTACGTACACGGTATTGAAACCACCGAGATCGAGCGCGGCCCTCGGGCCATCAAGGTGGTCAAGTCAGCAGTTATTGCGCTGGTCGGCACCGCACCTATCGGCCCAGTCAATGAGCTGACCCTTTGCTTGACCGAGGGCGACGCTGCCCAGTTCGGCACCCACCTCACCGGATTCAGCATCCCGGAGACCCTGGACGGCATCTATGACTTCGGCGCCGGTACGGTGCTTGTGGTCAACGTGCTTGATCCTGCAATCCACCGAACCAATGTACCTGGCCAGGTGAAGCAGTTCGGGGACAACGACCTGTTGCAACTGGGACACGGGGCCTTGCAACTGCTGACGCTGAAACCAGCAGAGGGCGACAGTGCCTATGTGCTGGGCACTGACTACGCCGTGGACATGTTGACCGGCCGGGTGAAACGACTGACCACCGGCAGTATTCCCGCCAATGCCCAGGTGAAAGCGGATTACACCCATGCTGACCCGTCCAAGGTCACGCCTGCCGAGATCATCGGCGCGGTGACCGTGGCAGGCCGACGCACCGGGTTGAAGGCGTTCCAGGACAGCTACAACACCCTGGGGTTCTTCTCGAAAATCTTCATCGCGCCTGGGTTCAGTACCCTGAACTCGGTCAGCGTCGAGCTGATATCGGAAGCAACCAAAGTCAGTGGGGTTGCCTACATCGATGCGCCTATCGGCACCACGGTGCAACAGGTGATCGCCGGTCGTGGCCCTGCAGGCGCTATCAACTTCAACAGCAGCAGTGACCGTGTTCGTCTCTGCTACCCGCACGTCAAGGTGTACGACGCCGCCACCAATGGCGAGCGCCTGCAGCCGCTGTCGATTCGTGCTGCGGGCCTGCGGGCCAAGGTGGACCAGGACAAGGGGTACTGGTGGAGCAGCTCCAACCAGGAGATGCTCGGCGTGATTGGTCTTGAGCGTCCGCTGACGGCGCGGATCGATGATCCGAACAGCGAAGTCAACCTGCTGAACGAAGTAGGCATCACCACCGCCTTCAACTCATTCGGCACCGGTCTTCGTTTGTGGGGCAACCGCACAGCGGCTTGGCCGACCGTGACCCACATGCGCAACTTCGAAAGCGTCCGGCGTACCAAGGACGTTGTCGACGAGTCGATTCGTTACAGCTCGCTGCAGTTCGTGGACATGCCGATCACCAACTCGCTCATCACCAGCATCACCGAGAGCGTCAACCTGTTCCTGCGCAAGCTGATCGGCGATGAAGCCCTGATCGGCGGTGAGTGCTGGTATGACCCGGCGCGCAACCCTCAGACGGAGCTGGAACAAGGGCATGCGTTGTTCAACTACAAGCTGACCGTGCCGCTGCCATTTGAGCGCGGAACATTTGAAACCGAAATCACCGGGGAATACCTGGTCAACCTGGGAGCCCAATAATGGCCGGTTTTAGTGCACACCGCGTTTCCAACGCCGCAATCTATATCGACGGTGCCAGCTTCTTCGGCCGCGCCGAAGAGATCGATCTCGGCTCGATTAAAACCGTGACCAGTGACTTTCAGGGACTGGGGATGGTCGGCCTCATCGAACTGCCAGACGGCATCGATAAACTCGAAGGCAAGATCATCTGGAACAGCGTGTACTACGACGCTGCAATCAAGCTGGTGACCCCGTTCAAGAGCGTACAACTGCAATGTCGCTCCAACCTCCAGGTGTTCAACAACGGTGGCCTGGTAAACGAGGTCGCCCTGGTCACGATGATGACCATTACTGGCAAGGAATATCAGCTGGGCAGTCACAAGCCACGAGATCCGACCAAGTATGAAACGCCATTCTCGGCGACATACGTGCGTCAGGTACTGGATGGACAGGAGGTGGTGTTGCTCGACTACCTGGCCAACATCTTCCGCGTAGGCGGTCAGGACCAGTTGTCCAAGTACCGGCAGAACATTGGTCAGGCTTGAGTCACTCTGGCAAACCGAGCTGTATCGAATCGTTTGATATTGGAGGTGGTCATGTCCTTGACTCCTAAACAACAAGCTGACAATTGGGACGCGTCGAATGCCATTGTGACTGTGATTGATAGCCAGGTTCGCCGGGACATCGATCTTGTTCGCGCACAGCAATACTGGAGCAAAGTGTTGGAAGACACCCCGACCGCTGTGTTGGTGCAAGCATTGAGTTATGCATTGGCGACCGGTCGCTATCAGATCACACCGCGTTGCCAGTGCCAGTGCCGCCGACACTGCTGATGCATGACCAGGACTAGCTCCAAGGGAGCCGCCAGGACGGTAACCCGAAGCCCCGCCAATTGTGTGGGGCTTCGTCTTTAAACTCGATTAAAAGCCAGTGCCACGACCAGGTGCGATGCTCAGGGCTCATTTAGAGCAACTGATCAATCGATCAACCTGGAGTAACGAACGTGGCCGACAAACTCAGTATCCCCCTCAAGTTTCCCTTCACCTCCGCAGCTGGTGTGAAAATCAACTCGCTGCCCATCACCCGACTCAAGCGCAAAGATATCAGCGCCGCTCAGGCCTACACCAAGGACGAGCACGTGCTGGAGGACTTCCTGCTCGCCAAAATGACCGGCCTCACCATCGAAGACTTGATGGACCTGGACATCGCCGACAACCAGAAGATTGTTGAGGTGTTTCGGGAAATGGCTGGCGGAGGAGACCTTGCTGCAATCCTGGGACGAAGCACTGTTGCTGGTGCTGAGGATGCAGCCGTCTGAGATCGACGAGCTGAACATGGACCGGTACTGGTTCTGGGTTGACGTGTGCAGGCGAGAAATCGACCGCCGTGTCGAGATTGCCGAACAGGCACAGCGCTAACCATCCGCTCACTCGTACCACCCGGCGCCCCTGATCTTGGGGCGCCCCCTCAATCAGATAGCCAGCAGAGTACTTTATGGCGAATGAAGTCTTAGTCGGCCTGCGAATAGGCGCCGCTGTATCGGGCTCCTTGAGTGCCGCATTCGGTTCTGCTCGGTCAACTGTGCAGCAACTCGGACGTGCGACTGATGGTCTTACGGCCAAGCAAAGGCTTATCGGGACTGAACTGGCCGCGTCCCTCGCTCGGGGCGGCGCGGGCATCGAGCGCATGCGCCGCCAATATGACCAGGTCGGCCGAGCGATTGAGCAGTTGAAGGTCAAGCAAGAAGGCCTCAACGCCAGTATTGCCAGAGGCGTCACGCTCAAAAACCAACGCAGTGAGCTGCGTGGCCAGGCCATGGAGACCTTGGGCACAGCCGCAGTTGTCGGCGCTCCTATTGTGCAGTCGTTGCGAACAGCCATCGACTTCAAGGACCAGACTCGTGACATCGCCATTACGGGTGGATTCGACGAGGCCGAGGAAAAGGATCTCAGCGACGTGATGCGCGGTGCTGCGTTGAAATGGAACCAGACGCAGACTGAAGTTGCCAAGGGTACTGGTGTACTGATTGCAGGTGGTATTTCCAGTGCGAAGGAGTTGGCTGCTTACGCCCCTATCATGGCAAAAGCGGCAACATCCACTCGGGCGAGTATGGATGACCTTGGCTCAGTAGCCATCGCGCTGAATGACAATCTCGGGATTGGTGCAGAAGGCCTGGAGCGAGCCATGAACATGCTTGCTTACGCGGGTGATCGCGGCCAGTTTGAACTGGCGGACATGGCCAAATGGCTTCCGCAGTTGACGCCGCAGTTCGCCGCCCTGGGGATTACTGGAGAGCGTGCCGTTGCTGAAATTGGCGCATCTCTGCAGATTGCACGTAAGGGGGCCGGTAGTAATGACGAGGCTGCCAACAACTTCAAAAACTTCCTTTCTAAGCTGACTTCTCCGGATACTTTGAAAGCGTTTAATGACGCTGGCATCGATATCAAACAGTCGTTGAACAATATGATTAAGAATGGCCTGACACCGACTCAGGCGATGCTTGATGTTGTCACCAAGTACATGGGGACAAAGGGACCGGAAGCGGCTGAACAACTTCAGAAGGTTATGGAAATTAAAGATGGAAAAGAGCGAGAGATTGCACTTAATCGTCTAAATGAAGCCTACAAACTGGGTGAGCTTTTTCGTGACCAGCAAGCGTTGTCTTACATCCGGCCGGCGCTGGCCAACCGTGCGGAGGGGGCGGACATCCAGAAAGGCAGTGCGAGCGCGGCGGATAAAGGGGTTCTTGATGATAAATGGCAAAAGCGTATGGGGAGTGCAAAGGAGCAACTGAAAGCACTGACAATCAGCTTGTCCGAGGTAGGCATTTCTTTGGGCGGAGCGCTTCTACCTTCTCTTGTAGAGATTACTCAGGCAATTGTTCCGGTCGTTCGATCATTTGCTGTTTGGGCGGAAAACAATCCAGCCCTGGTCAGTGGCGTTGTAAAAGCAGTCGCCAGTATCGTCGCGCTGAAGTTGGCATTCATTGGTGTGAAGTATGGCGCCAACCTTGGGCTGAGCGCGCTCAATAGTGCAGGCACCATGATGTCGTTACTGTCAGGCAAGACAGCTCTGCTGAGAGCTTCAATGCTGGCGACTCGCTTTGCTCCTCTGATATCGGGAGTCAGTGGCTTGACTGCATTGCTGCCTGGTCTTACTGCCGCGACAGCTGCGTTCGGCGCCACTCTCGCGGCTACACCTATTGGATGGATCATTGCTGGCATCGCCGCCGTCGTGGTGGCTGGACTTCTGATCTACAAATACTGGGAACCTATCAAGGCATGGGTCACTGGTTTTTTCTCCGGATTTATTGAGGGTATCAAGCCAATCCGCGAAGCTTTTGCCGCTGCTTTTGAGCCCCTGGCCCCTTTGCTATCGAGTGTGGGAGCACTTCTGAAACCGGTGATCCAGTGGTTTAAAGAGTTCTTTAGCCCCGTCCAGGCGACAGGCGACTCGCTCGGCCGGGCAACCTGGTCAGGGGTCGAATTTGGACGGGTTGTCGGGGCCGTCTTTTCGGCGCTATTCACTCCTGCTCGCTGGCTTCTGGAACTCATTGCAGAGATCCCCCAGGCCTTCAGTGGCGGGCTTAGTGGTGTTGCCTCGTTGATCATTAACTTCTCGCCTACCGGGCTGTTTTACAAAGCCTTCGCGGGGGTGATGAGCTACTTCGGAATCGAGCTGCCTGGGAAGTTCACCGAGTTTGGCAGCATGCTGATAACGGGTCTGATCAACGGCATCGGCAATATGGTTGGGTCACTCAAAGACACCGTTCTTGGTGTCGCTGGCTCAGTCAAAGGCTGGTTCACCGAGACCCTCGGCATTCAGTCGCCTAGCCGCGTGTTCATGGGGTACGGCGCAAACATCAGTGAAGGCGCCGTCATCGGGATCAGCTCTCAGGCGGGCCTGGTTCGCAACGCCGCTTTGGGCATGGCAGCACAATCGAAGGTTGATCTGCTCCCTCCCGATCCTGCAGCTGTCTCCAAGGCCAGCATGATGGGAAGCGGTGGTGGAGCCTCGGCGGGCGCTGCTCCTGGTGCAGGTGGTCCGCCGACCTTCCACTATTCACCTCAGATCAATGTGCCTGGCGGGCCTGGCGTGCGTGACCAGGTCAACCAGGCGCTGCAGGTCGGTTATGCCGACTTTGTGCGGTTCATTGAGCGTTACGAGTACGACAAGCAACGTCGCAGCTACGGGCCTGCAGGCGGAGGTAACGCCTGATGTTCGCGATCCTGGGCGAGATTGAATTTACCGTTGCCGGTGGCATCAGCGGCATGGAGCAGCGCGGATCGGCTGACTGGGCGGAACACACCCGTATCCAGGGCAAGCCCTTGTTGGAATGGATCGGTGAAGGGTTGGATGAAGTAAACCTGACCATCGAACTGCACTCCGTCCTAGGCGACCCCGAGGCGCGGCTGCGGGCCTTGCGTCTGGCCAAAAAAAAGCATGAGCCCCTGGCGCTCGTGATGGGGAGCGGCGAGTACTTGGGCCCGTTTGTCGTCACCAACGTCAGCAACGTCATCCGTCGCGCGACGGATAAAGGCCAGATCAGGTCGGCCTCGGTCCAAGTAAGCCTGAAGGAGTACACGGGGGCGTTTACTCGCAAGGTTCTTCGTCCTGGCCTGCTCGATCCGGCGGTCAGTGGAACTTCTGCAGCAGTGACAGGTTCACCTGGTCTCATCTCGCGGATGCTGCCATCACCCAGCACAACCCAACTGGTGATCGGGCACGCGAAAACTGCCGGTAACGTGCTGAAGGCCGGTCAGAACCTTTATGAGACGGTCAAAAGCGGTAATGCCTCGATGATCCTTGGCCAAGTCCCCCAGTTGCTGGGAGTGACCGCTCGGGCAATCGAGCCACTGCAGGGACTCAAGGACGCGGCTGGCCTGCTCGATGACGGCTCCGACTTGTCGCGGCTGGGCGAGGATGTGCTCTCCAGCGTCATGGGGTCTCGCTCCAGCCTGGACCCGGTAGACCTGGGCAACATCGTTGACCGGTTCGCCGCATCGAGAGAGTCACTTGGCCAGGCGCTGACAAAGATGGATGGCGCCAGTACTCGACTGTCCGGCCTGGCCGCGCAGGTCCTCACGAGGAAGGCATGATGTTTCTAGTCCATGTCACCACTGAGGGAGAACGCTGGGATCAATTGGCTTGGCGCTACTACGGTGATGCTCACCGCTATTTGCCGATCGTTGAGGCCAACCCTCATGTGCCGATCACAGCTGCTTTACCTGCAGGCTTGACCCTGGCCATCCCCATCCTTGAACCCGAACCAGCAGCGGAGGATCTACCGCCATGGATGCGATAACACCTGCACAGGTGCCCGAGGCGCGCTTCGTGCTGACGTACCAGCAGCGCAATATCACGCGGAACATCAGCGACCACCTGTTATCACTGACTTACCAGGACTTCCTGACGGGCGAAGCCGATAACCTGGATGTCGAGCTTGAAGACTCGGAGGGCAAGTGGCGAGACGCTTGGTATCCGGGGCACGGCGATACCTTGGCGCTGTCCATCGGATGGGCTGGGCAGCCTCTACGAACCGTTGGCCGGTTTGAGATCGACGGTATCGAGCTGCGTTGCCCGCCCTCGACGATCACCATTCGTGCCCTGGGCACGGGCATCAACAGCCCTTTGCGCACGCCGGAACACAAGGCCTACGAGAACACCACGTTGGATGCAGTGGCCAAGCAGGTTGCCGCACGCCAAGGGCTGGTCCTGGTGGGCAGCATCGAGCCAATCAAGCTTGACCGACTGACGCAGCAAGAGTCGGACCTGGTCTTTCTGCGTAAGCTGGCCGAGGAGTATGACTATGCCTTCAAGGTCACCGGCAACAAGATGGTGTTTCACGCAATCAGTGAACTGGCCAGAGGTGCGCCAGTGGCCACTCAAGTCCTCGGCGACCTGGCCAACGTCAACCTACGGGACCAGATCCGCGACATTCCCAAAGCCGTGAAGGTAAAACACAAAGACCCCGCGCAAAAAAAGCTGGTCGCCTACGACATCGTCAACGGCGAGACCGTCGCGGTCCCCAGCAGCGCGAGCAAGACCACCACAAGCGGCGACACAAAGAAGAAACGTAAGCGCACCGCCTCGGCAGAAGAAGCCAAGGCAAAAGCTAAAGCTGAGCTGGCCAAGGCCAATCGGGAGCGTACAAAGGGCAGTTGGACCGCAATGGGCCGCCCAAACCTGGTTAGCGGGAACATCGTCACCCTGGCGGCCGCTGGCAAGCTTGGAGGCAACTACCTGATCACATCCGCTCGCCATGAAATGACTCGCAGTGGTGGCTACATCGTTGACATGGAGTCGTGCCGGATCTCGGCGCCCTCGATCTCCATGACGCTGGAAAACACCAAGCCTGACCTGGCTCTTTCGACCTATGGCATCGAGCACGAGGTGATCGCCTGATGGGCGTTGAATTGGAGTACGGCGAAGTCAGTGCCGTGGACTACATGACCTGCCGTATCCGGGTGCGCCTGGATGAGCGGGATGGTGTCGAGAGCTACTGGCTCAACGTGCCCCAGCGCAACACGCAGGGCACCAAGCGCCGCCCATTGATGCCCGAGCTGGGTGAGCAGGTTGCGGTGTTGCTTGATGCCGATGGCGTGGATGGTGTGTATCTGGGCGGGGTCTATTCAACAGCAGAACCGCCGCCCGTTGTCGATGAGGACTCGGACTATGTACGTTTCAGCGACGGGACTGTCTCGACCTACGACCGTGCGGCTGGGGTCATGATGCTGGACTGTGTGGGGGCTTTGCTTGTGAAGTGCGGGCGGAATATCACGGTTGAAGCTGGGGAGCCGGTGGTGGTCAGGGCGCCTGCAGCGACATTAGATATCCCGCAGGTCACGCTGAATGGAAACCTGCAGATGAACGGCGAACTGCAGGTCAATGGCAACGTCAACGCCAGTGGAACGATCATGGACGCCGCTGGAAACTCGAACCATCACACCCACTAGCTCTCTTTAAACTCGATTAAAAGCCATCCTGGGCAGGCCCATACATCATGGGCCCATGACCACGCCTACTCCCTATACCAGCATCACCGCCGCCCACTGGCAACCCGCCCTCGGTACTTCCGGTGAGGTGGTCGAGGGCCTGCGCGACATCGACCAGGCCATACGCATCATCCTGACCACCCCCAAGGGCAGTGATGCACACCGGCCGGAATTCGGCAGC
>NZ_AYMU01000059.1 GCF_000633395.1 Pseudomonas sp. PH1b | reverse complement strand
AGAGAATCCGGGGCGATTCAAAAATCCAGAAACTGCGTCGCGCAGCGAATCTCTCGCTTCCAGACATTTTTCTCGATTTCGCCATCATCACCAATTGATCTGGAATCAAGGAACGGGCGCCAGATTGGGTTTATAGACCAACCCTCAAATGCGACGCCGGGTTCCTGCACGAAGCGAGCCTGTTTGCCGTACACAGTCCAAGCTTTTGGCGGGTTGAGCACAAACTCTGCGTAGTTCTCAAAGTCTTTGCGGCGCCAGTCTTTGGATTTCTGGGAAACGGGGGTTTATGGGGGGGTGACCGGAGGTATGTGGGATTGGACACCTCATGAACACATCTGACATAGCATATTATTTAACATAATATACATTATGCGAATTATTATATGTGGGGCTGGGGGGCTCTGCCGGTCAGATTTGAAGCCAAGCACTGTCTCCTGCCTGCGTTTTTCGCGGGCGCGAAAATCAGGTGCATGAGTTACCTTCAACAAATCGAATGGTAATGAAGATGAGTCTGACATGAGCGAAGCGATCTATCACCACTATGTTTCGGCCGGATATCTGAGAGGTTTTGCGAAGCCAGGTAAGCACGATGTCGTTCACTGCGTTGATCTTGTCGTGAAAAAAGGTTTTCCACAAAGCGTAAAAAATGTCGCTGGGGAGGATCACTTCAATCGAATACATGATCATCCAGATCCCAATCTACTCGAGAGATCCTACGCCAATAAAATCGAGGCGCCTGGGATTGCAGCCCTCACCAGAGTGGTTAAGAGCTGCAGCTTTTCAAACACCGTAGATCGTGAGGCGGCATTGCTCCTTTTTTCGCTTTTTGCCGCGAGAAATCCTCATGATAGGCAGCGTTTAGAAAGCACCATTCAGCCCCTCAACCAAGTTCTAATTGCTTCAGCATTGGGAACTGAGGCTTTAAATTCACCGGAAGCTTTAGCCGCCCTACAGATGAACAGCTCAAAACATGCCTATTTTGAGTTGGGTCTCATCGGTGAAATTTATCAATGTTTACTGGAGCGCAAATGGCGCTTTCTGCAAGCAAGCAATGGATCCCCCGGGTTCATTACCTCAGATTACTCAGTGAACCTCATAGCTCACCCCGATCGACCTGATGACGCCTGGGACTTGGGGTTCGCGCTGAGAGACGTTAGTGTTTTCATCCCTTTGAGTAGAGATGTCGCTGTTCTAGGCGATTATGAGGCAAGCGAGCGAGTGATCCCGTTAGAAAACACGGAGGTTGCAGCTTTCAACAGCCGAATTATCGGTAATGCTACAAGGCAAATTTATGCGCACAGTGATGAATTCGAATTCATAGGCCCAGACAACCGAATCCTGACTGGCGCGAGCCTGCCGAAAGTTCTTTGAGTGTGCCCTCTCTGTCGGAATTATTCCTTCTGAAATATAACTCAACTAA
>NZ_AYMU01000058.1 GCF_000633395.1 Pseudomonas sp. PH1b | reverse complement strand
GCTGATGCCGCGCGCGAAAAAACCACAACCTGAATTGAGATAAACTTCTTCGGAAATCCTTGCACCTGCTGCAATGGAATTGCTGACGCTGGAAGTCCAAATACATCACTACTCAATCTGCCCTGCTACCCAGGTCGGAGAACTTGGACGTTGCTGGATATCGGGGAAGTTTGTTGATTGCGGCCAGTCACGCAAGGCTTGCATGTACACAAGCAGCTCCTTGTACTGCTCACCTGTCAGCGTTGCAGGGGCTTCAATCTCAAGTTGATCCCGATGCCGCTCACGCAGCCACATAACAGCTGTCAGCTCAGCGTCGCGCCATTCGCGCTCCTTAACGGTCATCGATATAGGCAAGGGCTTGTTAAGCGCTTCGATGAGGATTTTGGCCCTTTGCTCAGAGATTGGCTTCAGGTGTTTGGGGGCAAACTCTTCTGCAGCATCCGCATCGTCATATGCGAAAAGTGCCCCGTTTTTTTCGTCAATAAAGTATTCCAACTTTTAAGCCCTCAGCTCAGACCAGTGCGAGATTGTTGCGCCGCCCAGAAAACCAACCGCATACGTGGACCCTGGCGCGACTACAGCTTGAACACAGTTGTAATCACTACCTGTCCCGCCATCCTGCCCCTGTTTTGAAACTGTGACGTTATCGACAACGAGATACAGACCTCTGTCATTAGTGCTAGAAATGACACTTACCATGATAGGTTTGCCAGTGCTGTTTACGTACCCGACACCTGCAGCGCGCGACCCAAGCATGTCCCTCCATACTTGCCTGAAACCGAGGCTGAAGTTCATGAACATGTTGGCGGTCATAGCCTTAAAACCATCACCGACATTGACGTCAGCAAAGCCCGCAAGCATCACGGTACCGCGTGCGGCTTCGGTAGCCTGAGCGACGGCGGAAGCGTCGGCCTTGCTAGCAGGGTTAAAGTTGTGCGACATCCAAAAATGCCCGAGGTCGGTTGCATCAGCAGTCGCCTTGAGCTGCCCACCTGCTGACCAACCAATCTTAATCGCGCTGCTCGTTTGGCCTATGCCTGTGCCTTGCTGTACAGGGGGGAAGCCAAGCGGGGCCATAAATTTATTATTCGCTTCGTCCTTTGTGTAAGCGTTGTTAATGCCATAACCTGCAAGAGTTGTGGCTTTTTCGGCCTTTCCTGCCAAGGCATTGGTCATAGTGGTTGCAAAATTCGGATCATTGCCCAGCGCATCTGCCAGCTCTTTCAATGTGTCGAGCGCGGCCGGTGATGATGCCACCAGACTTGCTATCGCTTGCTGAATAGCCGAGGTGGTTTCGGGCTTTGTGAAAGCATCAGTAATGCCATAGCCGCCCAGAGTGGTTGCCTTGCCTGCTTTACCAGCTAGCGCATTTGTCATCGTGGTGGCGAAGTTCGGATCATTGCCCAGCGCGTCAGCCAGCTCTTTCAGCGTGTCGAGTGCGGCAGGTGACGATGCCACCAGACTCGCTATTGCCTGCTGGATAGCCGAAGTGGCCTCGGGTTTGGTGAACGCATCAGTGATGCCGTAGCCAGCCAGGGTGGTCGCCTTGCTGGCTTTACCGGCAAGGGAAGCACCCTGCGAATCAGTTTTGTCCTTTAGCCAGCGCGTACGGTTTGCAAGCTGTTTGGCCTGCAGGTTATCAATGCCGTCAGGACCGGCCAGGACCGGGTCTGACGTTTCGAGTTGATAGATGCCAGCTGTCCACTCAGCAATCTCAGGTAGATCGGCCATTAGCTACTCCCATGGTTGTATGAGCCATCGCGGCGTGCAACGCCGTTGTGCCGGATCGCGACAGCCTGATAGTCGAGTGACACCAAGCGACAGCGTGCCGGGGCTACAGAAAGAAGGAGGCGGCGCAGGAGCGCGGCCTGGTCGTTGGTTATGGCGCGTTGAAGCACAACGCGATAAAGGGCCCAAGCCGAGGGATCGCCATGGACGTAGCCGCCATTTCGGGTGATCGATCCATCACGCCGGCGGTTGTTCATCCCTTCCTGGAGGGTTACCTCGCCGAAGCCAAGTAAGCGGATAACCTCTCGCACAGCCCAGGGGGTGCCCTTGTATCGATGCAGCTGGGCGGCGTTCTTGACCAGGTTGCGCTTGGTCTCGTCGGACTCTGCCAGTTGCCAGGCCGCCTCATCGAGCAGGGAAAACTGATCCGCCAGATTTGGCAGCAATGCGGGTTTAACCAAGTCGACCAGGTAAACCAACATGGCATTGAGGTCGAGCCCCTCCAGCGTTTCGTCGAGCAATTCGCAGAGCACTGCAAAACGCTCATCACCCGCCAGTGCTGGCGGAAGTTGATGGCTAGCCATAGACGAAACCTGCATCCAACAGTTGGATAGAGGTGCAGTTTGCCCACTCGTGCCCCTGCAGCTCGCGTACAGCGCTCGGAAGCTCAACGTCTGCTCGATACACACCATTCACTTGCAGCAGAGCGGTGAGTTGCTCCTGGACAAGATCACGCCCAAGGCCTGCTCGTCTTTCAACGGCATAGGCTTGCGCTGCAGCTTGAGCCACCTTCATAGCCCCTTCACGACTAGCCGAGTCATAGAACGTGATACGGGCCTTGATCTCGTAGGCGACCTGAGTGGGTGCATAGGCATGCACCGTGTCGCACAGCGGACGTACTTTCTCGCCACTCACCTGACTCTTGACGCGCTGAAGCAGGTCAACTGAGGGCAAGCCGGTATTGGTCAGCGGAAACAAGGCCACGTGCCCATCCGGCTGGCCTTCGTCTGGCCCATGCACGGCCACATCGATGATGGACTGATGCACTGCCAGCGCGTGGTAGCGATACGCGCCACGGCTGCCCGCATTGCTGAATGCCTCCGGGGCAAGAATGATCCGCTCGCGATAGCGGTCATCGTCCTCGTCCTCTGCGCCGTCTGCAGTGACGCTGGTGTTGGTGGCGATCAGACCGGCTGCAGGTGGGTTGGCAATGCTGCTGATCTGGCCGACAGCCCACCCGTTGCCCAGGACACCGGGAGTCAAACAGGTCGCTGTCACGCTGGTCTGTGTTTGCCCGGTCGGTATGAGGGCATCCTGGTCTGTCAGGAAGGAAAGCTTGGCGTCCTGGGTGCTGACGCGAGTGCCTGCAGGTATCAGCAGAGACTGCTGCACGGCGGTCGGCATACGGAACTGCAGGGAACAACGGGCGGGAACGGCCAACAGCCTTGGGGTCGCCACCAATTCGCCCAGGTAATCGAGTATGGGGGCCTTGGCATAACGTACCAGGAGCTGCTCGCCAGCGCTCTGGATAGCCAACTGCAGGCGCGTCTGGGCATAGGCGACCTGGTCTATAAACAGTCGCTCCACTTGCGCGGGGTACAGGGTTTTTCCTGTCTTGCCCTCGTATCGAGCAATCAAGTCCGCTTCGTTGGCGGCCGGATCGCTCTCGACGAATACCGGTTTAGGCAGCTCGCGCATAGGGCACCTCGGTCAACTGGGTGACACCAGCCGCAACACGCCATTGAACCCGCAGAGTCACTTGCGAGCCCTCAATGGTCACTTGCACCTGGACGACGGAAACCCGTGGTTCCCATTGGCGAATCGAATCAACCGCTTCGCGCACCAGGTGCGGAGTAACGCGGTTGACAGGCCAGTCGATGTAGAGATGGATGTTGCTGCCGAATTCCGGCCGGTG
>NZ_AYMU01000057.1 GCF_000633395.1 Pseudomonas sp. PH1b | reverse complement strand
TGAGCGTCAGCTCGCCCTGCTGGGCAATGACCTGCCCGCCCTGGTTGTCGGCAGTTGCGGAAACCTCAAGGCCCTGGCTGGTCTTGGCCTGCAACAGGCCCTTGGCATTATCCAGGCGCTCGGCATTGAGTTGCAGGTCGGCTTCGCGGCTGAGGATCTCGCCATCGCTGTTCTGCACCTCACCACTGGCGCTGATCAACACCGAATCATTGGCCGCTACCCGGCCCTTCTGGCGGTTGTCCAAGTGTTCGGTGAACAGCCGCAGCCACTGCTGGCTGGAGAGTTCGCCTCCCTGGTTCTCAACCTTAGTGCTGCGCTTGAGCAGCAAGGGGCCGGCGGCAGACAGCGTGCCCTGGTTGTTGATCAAGTGTCCCAGCAGATCGAGGGTGGCGCCCTGCTCGCCGCTGAAGGTGCCGTGGCTGTTGTCCAGGTCGCGACCGATAAACTGCAGATCGCCGGCAGCGTTGAGCGTGCCGCCCTGGTTGCCCAGGGTCATGGCCTGCAAGGTCAGGGTCGCGCCGCTGTCGATGGAGCCTCCCTGGCTGTTGTCCAGCCGGTCGCGCAGTTTGAGGCTTTGCTCGCCGGCGCTGGAGATCACCCCCTGGTGGCTGTTGTCGAGGCTGGCGGCCTTGACGTCCAGGGTCTGCTGGCTGACCAGGCCACCGCCCTGGCTGTTGTTCAAGGCGTCGTTGAGGGTGATGTCGACACCGCCCTTGAGGCTGGAGACGGTGCCCTGGTTGCTGTTGTTCAGGCCGATGCCATTGAGGGTCAGGCCCTGCCAGCCCGACAGCAGGCCGCCCTGGTTGTCCAGCTCGGCGCTGCCGGTGATGCTCAGGGTCTGTTGCGCCAGTACCACGCCGCTGAGGTTGTCCATGCCGGCCAGCACCAGGGTGCTGTTGCCCTGGCTCGACAGCTCACCACCACTGTTGCCCAGGTGGCCCAGGGTGGCGTTGAGGGAATGCTGGCTCTTGATCAGGCCGCCCTGGCCGTTGCGCACCAGATCGGCATTGAGTTGCAGGCGCTCGGCGCTCAGCAGCTTGCCCTGATGACTGTTATCCAGAGTCCCGGCACTGACCGTCACCTGGCGCTGTCCGCTCAGGGTGCCGCCCTGGTTGTCCAGGGTCTGGGCCGTGGTCAGGGTCAGATCGCGGCTGGCGACCAGGCTCTTTCCGCGGTTGTCGAGATCCCGGGCGTTAAGGCTGATATCGCCGTTGGCGTTGCGGCTGTTATCGGCATTGACCCCAGCCTCGATGATGCCGTGGTTGCTCAGTTGGCCACCGCTGTCCAGCTGGATGCTGTCGCGGGCGGCAAGGGTTTTCTGGTTGCTCAGGTCGCCCCGGGTCTGCACCTTGAGATCGCTGCCGGCATACACCGCACCCTGGGCATCAAGGCTGCCGGCCTTGATCGCCACCGCGCCTTTCTCGGCGCTCGCGTCCGCCATGCGCAACTGGCCGTTGG
>NZ_AYMU01000056.1 GCF_000633395.1 Pseudomonas sp. PH1b | reverse complement strand
TCGATAACTTTGGCTACGACGCCGGCGCCGACGGTACGACCGCCTTCACGGATAGCGAAACGCAGACCATCTTCCATCGCGATGGTTTTGATCAGAGTGACAGTCATCTGGATGTTGTCACCTGGCATTACCATTTCAACGCCTTCTGGCAGCTCGCAGTTACCAGTCACGTCAGTGGTACGGAAGTAGAACTGTGGACGGTAGCCTTTGAAGAACGGAGTATGACGGCCGCCTTCTTCCTTGCTCAGAACGTACACTTCAGCGGTGAACTTGGTGTGCGGCTTAACGGTGCCTGGCTTAACCAGAACCTGGCCACGCTCAACGTCGTCACGCTTGGTGCCACGCAGCAGAACGCCGCAGTTCTCGCCCGCACGACCTTCGTCGAGCAGTTTGCGGAACATTTCAACGCCGGTGCAGGTAGTTTTCTGAGTGTCGCGCAGACCAACGATCTCAACTTCTTCCTGGATGCGAACGATGCCACGCTCAACACGGCCAGTTACCACGGTGCCACGACCGGAGATCGAGAATACGTCTTCGATTGGCATCAGGAACGGCTTGTCGATTGCACGCTCTGGCTCTGGGATGTAGGTGTCCAGAGTTTCTACCAGACGCTTAACAGCGGTGGTACCCATTTCGTTGTCGTCTTGGCCGTTCAGAGCCATCAGAGCCGAACCGATGATGATCGGAGTGTCGTCACCTGGGAAGTCGTAAGTGCTCAGCAGATCGCGCACTTCCAT
>NZ_AYMU01000055.1 GCF_000633395.1 Pseudomonas sp. PH1b | reverse complement strand
GACAGTGCCCGAAGTCGCGCCAGCAGCGATGGTGATCACTGCGCCGTTGCTCAGGGTCACAGTAACTGGGGTGCCAGCGGCGTTAGTCAGGGTCGCGGTGTAAACGATCGAACCGCCCTCGGCCACGGTGTCGGTAGCACTCAGACTCAGAGTGGTGGTGTCGACAGTGTCAGTAACGGTGGTTTCAGCTGGCTTGTCGCTGGTCTCCAGCTTCTCGTAGTTACCACCCTCAGCCTTGGTGATGGTGGTGCTCAGGGAGCTGCCGCCAGCCAGAGCGTCGTTCGGCGCGGTGAAATTCACGCTGCCGGAAGACTCACCTACCGGGATGGTGATGGTCTGCCCGTTGGACAGGGTCACTACCACTGGCGAACCGGTCACCGGAGCGGTAACCGACGCGGTGTACACCACCGTGCCGCCTTCAGCGACGCTAGGCGTGGCGGTCAGCGAAACGGTGCTGGTGTCGATGGTGTCGGTAACGTCAGTTACTGCT
>NZ_AYMU01000054.1 GCF_000633395.1 Pseudomonas sp. PH1b | reverse complement strand
TTCTCGTAGTTGCCGCCGCTGACATCGCTGATGGCGTTGGTCAGCGGGGTGTGGCCGACCAGGACATCGTTAGGTGCGCTGATGCTCACCGAGCCGCTGGTTTCACCGACGGCGATGGTGATTTTCTCGCCATTGGCCAGGGTAACGGTGACAGGCGAACCGGTGACCGGTGCAGTGACCGTCGCGGTGTAAGTGACATTGCCGCCTTCGGCCGCCGACGGCGTGGCCTTCAGCGTCACGGTGGAGGTGTCGATGGTGTCGGTGACGTCGGTCACGGCAGGAGTGGTGCTTGGCACCAGCTTCTCGAAGTTGCCGCCCTCGGCCTTGGTAATGGTGGCTTCGACTTTGCCGGCGTCCTTGTACACGTCATCGGCTGGTGCGGCGACGGTGACAGTGCCCGAAGTCGCGCCAGCAGCGATGGTGATCACTGCGCCGTTGCTCAGGGTCACAGTAACCGGGGTGCCAGCGGCGTTGGTCAAGGTGGCGGTGTAGATGATCTGGCCGCCTTCCGCCACAGTGCCGGTGGCACTGAGGCTGAGGTTGGTGGTGTCGACGGTGTCGGTCACGGTGGTGCTGACCGGTGTCTTGTCGGCTACCAGCTTCTCGTAGTTGCCGCC
>NZ_AYMU01000053.1 GCF_000633395.1 Pseudomonas sp. PH1b | reverse complement strand
TCGGTAACGTCAGTTACTGCTGGAGCAGGGTTGGTTGCCAGATCTTCAAAGTTGCCACCGTCAGCCTTGCTGATGGTGACTTCGACCTTACCGGCGTCCTTGTAGACGTCGTCCGCCGGGGCCGGAACGGTCACGGTTCCAGAGGTAGCGCCGGCGGCGATAGTGATTACAGCGCCGTTGCTCAAGGTCACGGTAACTGGGGTGCCCGCGGCGTTGGTCAGGGTCGCGGTGTAAACGATCGAGCCACCCTCGGCGACCGTATCGGTTGCACTAAGACTCAGCGTTGTGGTGTCGACAGTGTCAGTAACGGTGGTCTCAGCCGGTTTGTCGCTGGTCTCAAGCTTCTCGTAGTTGCCACCCTCAGCCTTGGTGATGGTGGTGCTCAGGGAGCTACCACCAGCCAGGGCATCGTTCGGCGCGGTGAAGTTCACGGTCCCGGAAGACTCACCTACCGGGATGGTAATGGTCTGCCCGTTGGACAGAGTTACTACGACAGGAGAGCCGGTGACAGGGGCGGTAACCGACGCGGTGTACACCACGGTGCCGCCCTCGGCCACGCTCGGGGTTGCGGTCAGCGAAACGGTGCTGGTGTCGATGGTGTCAGTGACGTCGGTCACGGCAGGCACTGGATTAGTGACCAGGTCTTCGAAGTTGCCGCCATCAGCTTTGCTGATGGTGACTTCGACTTTACCGGCGTCCTTGTAGACGTCATCGGCCGGGGCTGGAACGGTCACGGTTCCAGAGGTAGCGCCAGCAGCGATAGTAATGACTGCGCCGTTGCTCAAGGTCACAGTAACCGGGGTGCCCGCGGCGTTGGTCAGGGTCGCGGTGTAAACAATCGAACCACCTTCAGCCACGGTGTCGGTAGCGCTGAGGCTCAGCGTTGTGGTGTCGACAGTGTCAGTAACGGTGGTCTCAGCTGGCTTGTCGCTAGTTTCCAGCTTCTCGTAGTTGCCGCCCTCAGCCTTGGTGATGGTGGTGCTCAGGGAGCTACCGCCAGCCAGAGCGTCGTTCGGCGCGGTGAAATTCACGCTACCGGAAGACTCACCGACAGGAATGGTAATGGTCTGGCCATTAGACAGAGTCACTACCACTGGCGAACCGGTGACCGGAGCGGTAACCGACGCGGTGTACACCACAGTGCCGCCTTCAGCAACGCTCGGCGTGGCAGTCAGGCTGACAGTCGAAGTGTCGATGGTATCGGTAACGTCAGTTACTGCT
>NZ_AYMU01000052.1 GCF_000633395.1 Pseudomonas sp. PH1b | reverse complement strand
CGTCGTAGCCAAAGTTATCGAATAAGTTCTTGAAATATCTCCATCGGGCCGACATAATGGTCGGCCTGATTTTGTTTTTAGGTCAGTAGCTCAATTGGCAGAGCGACGGTCTCCAAAACCGTAGGTTGGGGGTTCGATTCCCTCCTGACCTGCCAGATTCACTCAATGTGTCTGGCTTTCTTTTCACAGGATCTCCATAGATGACTCCTAAGGCTGAAGCTCAAGGCTCTCGCTTCGATCTGCTCAAGTGGCTCGTTGTGGTTGCTTTGGTGATTGTTGGTGTTGTTGGCAATCAGTACTATTCTGCTTCGCCGATCCTGTACCGCGTGTTGGCGTTGCTTGCCATTGCTGCTGTTGCTGCCTTCGTCGGCTTGCAAACGGCCAAGGGCAAGTCGTTCTTCGTGCTGGTTAAGGAAGCGCGCACTGAGATTCGTAAAGTCGTATGGCCAACTCGCCAAGAAACCACGCAGACCACTCTGATTGTAGTGGCTGTGGTCCTGGTTATGGCGTTGCTGTTGTGGGGGCTAGATTCCCTGCTCGGCTGGCTTGTTTCCTTGATTGTTGGCTAAGGGTGTCCCGTGGCTAAGCGTTGGTACGTTGTGCATGCTTACTCGGGTTACGAGAAGCATGTAATGCGTTCGTTGATCGAGCGTGTAAAGCTGGCTGGCATGGAAGATGGCTTCGGCGAGATTCTGGTCCCCACTGAAGAAGTGGTTGAGATGCGCAATGGCCAGAAGCGCAAGAGCGAGCGTAAGTTCTTTCCAGGCTATGTGCTGGTTCAGATGGACATGAATGAGGGTACTTGGCACTTGGTCAAGGACACTCCTCGTGTCATGGGTTTCATTGGTGGTACTGCTGACAAGCCGGCTCCTATCACTGATAAAGAGGCAGAAGCCATTCTGCGTCGCGTTGCCGATGGCAGCGACAAGCCCAAGCCCAAGACTCTGTTTGAGCCGGGCGAAGTGGTTCGTGTTACTGACGGCCCATTCGCTGACTTTAACGGTACTGTTGAAGAAGTTAACTACGAAAAGAGCCGAATCCAAGTGGCGGTGCTCATTTTCGGTCGCTCTACTCCGGTAGAGCTAGAGTTCAGTCAGGTCGAGAAGGCATAACTGAACGAGAATCCCATACCCCGCAGCCTTAGGCTGTGGGGTTTTTTCGTCACCGGGATAAACGCGCAAGTAACCGGGGAGCCTTTTTAGGCGTCTGAACCCGTAATTGGAGTGCCTCATGGCTAAGAAAATTACTGCTTACATCAAGCTGCAAGTTAAGGCCGCTCAGGCCAATCCAAGCCCGCCCGTTGGTCCAGCTCTGGGTCAGCACGGCGTGAACATCATGGAATTCTGCAAGGCTTTCAACGCCCGTACTCAGGGTCTTGAGCCGGGCCTGCCGACTCCTGTGATCATCACTGTCTACAGTGACCGCAGCTTCACTTTCGAAACTAAAAGCACCCCTGCTTCGGTTCTGCTGAAGAAGGCTGCTGGTCTGACTAGCGGTTCTGCTCGCCCGAACACCGTTAAGGTTGGCACTGTTACCCGTGCTCAGCTGGAAGAAATCGCGAAAACCAAAAACGCGGATCTGACTGCAGCTGATATGGATGCAGCCGTGCGTACTATCGCCGGTTCTGCTCGTAGCATGGGCCTTAACGTGGAGGGTGTGTAATGGCTAAGCTGACCAAGCGCCAAAAGGCTATCGCCGGCAAGATTGAAGCAGGCAAGGCCTACAACTTTGTAGACGCCGCCGCTCTCCTGACCGAGCTGTCGACCGTTAAGTTCAGTGAGTCCGTGGACGTTGCTGTGAACCTGGGCGTAGACCCACGTAAATCTGACCAGGTTGTTCGTAGCGCTACTGTGCTGCCACACGGCACTGGCAAGACTGTACGTGTTGCTGTGTTCACCCAGGGTCCAGCAGCCGAAGCTGCTCTGGCTGCCGGTGCGGACCGTGTAGGCATGGACGATCTGGCTGCCGAAATGAAAGGCGGCGACCTGAACTACGACGTAGTTATTGCTTCCCCGGATGCAATGCGCGTTGTAGGTCAGTTGGGTCAGGTTCTGGGTCCTCGTGGCCTGATGCCTAACCCGAAGGTTGGTACCGTGACTCCAGACGTAGCTACGGCCGTTAAGAACGCCAAGGCTGGTCAGGTTCGCTACCGCACCGACAAAAACGGCATCATCCACACTTCCGTTGGCAAGGTCGGTTTCGACGCCGTCAAGCTGAAGGAAAACGTTGAAGCCCTGATCGCTGATCTGAAGCGTATCAAGCCAGCTTCTTCGAAAGGTATCTACGTCAAGCGCGTTACCCTGAGCACCACTATGGGCCCAGGTCTGGTCATCGACCAAGGTTCGCTGGACGTATAAGACACAAGCTGACGCAATCAATTGCGTCAGTTGAAAGATTGGGGTCCCTGCCTGGCGGGGGCTATCCAAGACCGTAGGCGACGCAAGTCTTAAACCTCAAGCCTACGCAGATGGTGCTCCCGGTTCCTTACCGAATCAGACACCAAAACGACATCCAGCCCAGGTTGGATGAAACGGTAACAAGCAGGAGTTAAACCCGTGGCAATTAAACTCGAAGACAAGAAGGCCATCGTCGCTGAAGTCAACGAGGCTGCCAAAGCTGCTCTGTCCGCTGTCGTGGCTGATGCCCGTGGTGTGACAGTAGGCGCTATGACCGGACTCCGTAAAGAGGCCCGCGAAGCTGGTGTTTACGTGCGTGTCGTACGTAACACTCTGCTCAAGCGCGCAGTTGAAGGCACTCAATATGATGTGCTCAACGACGCGTTCGTCGGCCCTACCCTGATTGCATTCTCCAAGGAACATCCGGGCGCTGCTGCTCGTATTTTCAAAGAGTTCGCAAAGGGTCAGGACAAGTTCGAGATCAAGGCAGCTGCGTTCGAGGGCAAGTACCTCGCAGCAAACGAGATCGACGTGTTGGCTTCGCTGCCAACTCGCGACGAAGCCATTGCGAAGCTGATGAGCGTGATTCAAGGCGCTACCAGCAAGCTGGCTCGTACTCTGGCGGCTATTCGCGACCAGAAAGAAGCTGCTGCTGCCTAAGGCACCGCAAGCCCTTTCAAAATCATACGTTTAATTTGATGGCTGCGTAGGCTGTCACCCCAATACAGGAATTTATAGTCATGTCTCTGACTAACGAGCAAATCATCGAAGCAATCGGCCAGAAAACCGTTCTGGAAGTTGTTGAGCTGATCAAGGCAATGGAAGAAACCTTCGGCGTTACCGCTGCTGTTGCCGCTGCCGGCCCAGCTGCTGCTGCCGCTGTTGTTGAAGAGCAAACTGAATTCAACGTCATGCTGACCGAAGCTGGCGAGAAGAAAGTTAACGTGATCAAGGCTGTACGTGAACTGACCGGTCTGGGCCTGAAAGAAGCCAAGGCTGTAGTTGACGGCGCTCCTGCCATGGTTCTGGAAGCTGTTGCCAAAGAAGCAGCTGACAAAGCCAAAGCAGCTCTGGAAGAAGCAGGCGCTAAAGTCGAGCTGAAGTAAGCATCGACTTTGTGTCTCCAGCCCAAGCGTTAAGCGAACGGCTGATGGCTGGTGGCTTTTGCCACCGGCCTTTTTCCGTTATTGGCGACCGACTGGGTCGGTGCCTTTAACGTGCTGTAACCCACCCACAGGGGTGGCGCAAACCAAAGGGTTTGCACGATTTTCTGGCTGCTCCCGTCGGGAGGGGCCGAATAAGCAGGTGACCAAGCTGGGGAACGCTGATGGCTTACTCATATACTGAGAAAAAACGTATCCGCAAGGACTTTAGCAAGTTGCCGGACGTCATGGATGTGCCTTACCTCCTGGCCATCCAGCTGGATTCGTATCGTGAATTCTTGCAAGCGGGAGCGACTAAAGATCAGTTCCGCGACGTGGGCCTGCATGCGGCCTTCAAATCCGTTTTCCCGATCATCAGCTACTCCGGCAATGCTGCGTTGGAGTATGTCGGTTATCGCCTGGGCGAACCGGCGTTTGATGTTAAAGAATGCGTGTTGCGTGGCGTGACTTACGCCGTACCTTTGCGGGTAAAAGTGCGCCTGATCATTTTCGACAAAGAATCGTCGAACAAAGCGATCAAGGACATCAAAGAGCAAGAAGTCTACATGGGTGAAATCCCCCTGATGACTGAGAACGGTACCTTCGTAATCAACGGTACCGAGCGTGTAATCGTTTCCCAGTTGCACCGTTCCCCTGGCGTATTCTTCGACCACGACCGTGGCAAGACGCACAGCTCCGGTAAGCTGCTGTACTCCGCGCGGATCATTCCTTACCGCGGTTCGTGGTTGGACTTCGAGTTCGATCCGAAAGACTGCGTGTTTGTCCGTATCGACCGTCGTCGCAAGCTGCCTGCCTCGGTTCTGCTGCGCGCGCTGGGCTACACCACTGAAGAAGTGCTGGACGCTTTCTACACCACCAACGTTTTCCACGTGAAGGGCGAAGTCCTGAGCCTGGAGTTGGTGCCTCAGCGCCTGCGCGGTGAAATCGCGGTCCTGGACATCCAGGATGACAAGGGCAAGGTTATTGTCGAGCAGGGTCGTCGTATCACCGCTCGCCATATCAACCAGCTGGAAAAAGCCGGCATCAAAGAGCTGGACGTACCTCTGGACTATGTCCTGGGTCGCACCACTGCCAAGGCCATCGTGCACCCGGCTACCGGCGAGATCCTGGCTGAGTGCAACACCGAGCTGAATACCGAGATCCTGGCCAAGATCGCCAAGGCTCAGGTCGTTCGCATCGAAACGCTGTACACCAACGACATCGACTGCGGTCCGTTCGTTTCCGACACTCTGAAGATCGACTCCACCAGCAACCAATTGGAAGCGCTGGTCGAGATCTATCGCATGATGCGTCCTGGCGAGCCACCAACCAAGGACGCTGCCGAGACGCTGTTCAACAACCTGTTCTTCAGCCCTGAGCGCTATGACCTGTCCGCCGTTGGCCGGATGAAGTTCAACCGTCGTATCGGTCGTACCGAGATCGAAGGTTCGGGCGTGCTGTGCAAGGAAGACATCGTTGCTGTACTGAAGACTCTGGTCGACATCCGTAACGGTAAAGGCATCGTCGACGACATCGACCACCTGGGTAACCGTCGTGTTCGCTGCGTAGGCGAAATGGCCGAGAACCAGTTCCGCGTTGGCCTGGTGCGTGTAGAGCGCGCGGTCAAAGAGCGTCTGTCGATGGCTGAAAGCGAAGGCCTGATGCCGCAAGACCTGATCAATGCCAAGCCAGTAGCTGCGGCAGTGAAAGAGTTCTTCGGTTCCAGCCAGCTGTCGCAGTTCATGGACCAGAACAACCCGCTGTCCGAGATTACCCACAAGCGTCGTGTGTCTGCACTCGGTCCGGGCGGTCTGACTCGTGAGCGTGCAGGCTTTGAAGTTCGTGACGTACACCCGACTCACTACGGTCGTGTATGCCCGATTGAAACGCCGGAAGGTCCGAACATTGGTCTGATCAACTCCTTGGCTGCCTATGCCCGCACCAACCAGTACGGCTTCCTCGAAAGCCCGTACCGTGTGGTGAAAGACGCGCTGGTAACTGACGAGATCGTGTTCCTGTCCGCTATCGAAGAGGCCGATCACGTGATCGCCCAGGCTTCGGCGACCATGAACGACAAAGGTCAGCTGATCGATGAGCTGGTAGCTGTTCGTCACTTGAACGAATTCACCGTCAAGGCGCCAGAAGACGTCACCTTGATGGACGTGTCGCCGAAGCAGGTAGTTTCGGTTGCTGCGTCGTTGATTCCGTTCCTCGAGCACGACGACGCCAACCGTGCGTTGATGGGTTCCAACATGCAGCGTCAAGCTGTACCAACCCTGCGTGCTGACAAGCCGCTGGTAGGTACCGGCATGGAGCGCAACGTTGCCCGTGACTCCGGCGTTTGCGTCGTGGCTCGTCGTGGCGGCGTGATCGACTCGGTTGATGCCAGCCGTATCGTGGTTCGTGTTGCTGATGACGAAGTTGAAACTGGCGAAGCCGGTGTCGACATCTACAACCTGACCAAGTACACCCGCTCCAACCAGAACACCTGCATCAACCAGCGTCCGCTGGTGAGCAAGGGTGATCGGGTTCAGCGCAGCGACATCATGGCCGACGGTCCGTCCACCGACATGGGTGAGCTGGCTCTGGGTCAGAACATGCGCATCGCGTTCATGGCGTGGAACGGCTTCAACTTCGAAGACTCCATCTGCCTGTCCGAGCGTGTGGTTCAGGAAGACCGCTTCACCACGATCCACATCCAGGAACTGACCTGTGTGGCCCGTGACACCAAGCTTGGCCCAGAGGAAATCACTGCGGACATCCCGAACGTGGGTGAAGCTGCACTGAACAAGCTGGACGAAGCCGGTATCGTTTACGTAGGTGCTGAAGTAGGCGCAGGCGACATCCTGGTTGGTAAAGTCACTCCGAAAGGCGAGACCCAGCTGACTCCGGAAGAAAAACTGCTGCGTGCAATCTTCGGTGAGAAAGCCAGTGATGTTAAAGACACCTCCCTGCGTGTACCTACCGGTACCAAGGGTACTGTCATCGACGTACAGGTCTTCACTCGTGACGGTGTAGAGCGTGACGCTCGTGCCCTGTCGATCGAGAAGAGCCAGCTCGACGAGATCCGCAAGGACCTGAACGAAGAGTTCCGCATCGTTGAAGGCGCTACTTTCGAACGTCTGCGTTCCGCTCTGGTCGGCCACAAAGCCGAAGGCGGCGCCGGTTTGAAGAAAGGTCAGGAGATCACCGACGAAGTTCTCGACGGTCTTGAGCACGGCCAGTGGTTCAAACTGCGCATGGCTGAAGACGCTCTGAACGAGCAGCTCGAGAAGGCCCAGGCCTACATCGTTGATCGCCGCCGTCTGCTGGACGACAAGTTCGAAGACAAGAAGCGCAAACTGCAGCAGGGCGATGACCTGGCTCCAGGCGTGCTGAAAATCGTCAAGGTCTACCTGGCAATCCGTCGTCGCATCCAGCCGGGCGACAAGATGGCCGGTCGTCACGGTAACAAGGGTGTGGTCTCCGTGATCATGCCGGTTGAAGACATGCCGCACGATGCCAATGGCACCCCGGTCGACGTGGTCCTCAACCCGCTGGGCGTACCTTCGCGTATGAACGTTGGTCAGATTCTCGAAACTCACCTGGGCCTTGCAGCCAAAGGTTTGGGCGAGAAGATCAACCGTATGGTTGAAGAGCAGCGCAAGGTCGCGGAACTGCGCACCTTCCTGGACGAGATCTACAACCAGATCGGCGGTCGCAACGAAGACCTGGACAGCTTCTCCGACCAGGAGATCCTGGATCTGGCGAAAAACCTGCGTGGCGGCGTACCGATGGCCACCCCGGTGTTCGACGGTGCCAAGGAAAGCGAAATCAAGGCCATGCTGAAACTGGCGGACCTGCCAGAAAGCGGCCAGATGCAGCTGACCGACGGCCGTACCGGCAACAAGTTCGAGCGTCCAGTTACCGTTGGCTACATGTACATGCTGAAACTGAACCACTTGGTAGACGACAAGATGCACGCTCGTTCTACCGGTTCGTACAGCCTGGTTACCCAGCAGCCGCTGGGTGGTAAGGCGCAGTTCGGTGGTCAGCGTTTCGGGGAGATGGAGGTCTGGGCACTGGAAGCATACGGTGCTGCATACACTCTGCAAGAAATGCTCACAGTGAAGTCGGACGATGTGAACGGTCGTACCAAGATGTACAAAAACATCGTGGACGGCGATCACCGTATGGAGCCGGGCATGCCCGAGTCCTTCAACGTGTTGATCAAAGAAATTCGTTCCCTCGGCATCGATATCGATCTGGAAACCGAATAACACGTGACGCGAATCGAGAGCGGGGCAGGATTGCCCGCTCTCTGCTCCGCCAGGAGGAAAGGCCTTGAAAGACCTACTGAATTTGCTGAAAAACCAGGGTCAAGTCGAAGAGTTCGACGCCATCCGTATTGGATTGGCCTCGCCTGAGATGATCCGTTCGTGGTCGTTCGGTGAAGTTAAAAAGCCGGAAACCATCAACTACCGTACGTTCAAGCCTGAGCGTGACGGCCTGTTCTGCGCCAAGATCTTTGGCCCGGTAAAGGATTACGAGTGCCTGTGCGGTAAGTACAAGCGCTTGAAGCATCGCGGCGTGATCTGCGAGAAGTGCGGCGTTGAAGTTGCACTGGCCAAGGTTCGTCGTGAGCGCATGGCGCACATCGAGCTGGCTTCGCCGGTTGCCCACATCTGGTTCCTGAAATCGCTGCCGTCCCGTATCGGCCTGCTGATGGACATGACCCTGCGTGATATCGAACGCGTTCTCTACTTCGAGAGCTATGTCGTTATCGATCCAGGCATGACCACCCTGGAAAAGGGGCAGTTGCTGAACGACGAGCAGTACTTCGAAGCGCTGGAAGAGTTCGGTGACGACTTCGACGCCCGCATGGGTGCCGAGGCTGTCCGCGAACTGCTGCACGCTATCGACCTGGAACACGAGATTGGCCGTCTGCGCGAAGAGATTCCGCAAACCAACTCGGAAACCAAGATCAAGAAGCTGTCCAAGCGTCTGAAGTTGATGGAAGCCTTCCAGGGTTCCGGCAACCTGCCAGAGTGGATGGTGCTGACCGTTCTGCCGGTTCTGCCGCCAGATCTGCGTCCACTGGTCCCGCTGGATGGCGGTCGCTTCGCGACTTCCGACCTCAACGATCTGTATCGTCGAGTGATCAACCGTAACAACCGTTTGAAGCGCCTGCTGGATCTGTCCGCTCCGGACATCATCGTGCGCAACGAAAAGCGTATGTTGCAGGAAGCTGTCGACGCACTGCTCGACAACGGTCGTCGTGGCCGTGCTATCACCGGTTCCAACAAGCGTCCTCTGAAATCCCTGGCTGACATGATCAAGGGTAAGCAAGGTCGTTTCCGTCAGAACTTGCTCGGTAAGCGTGTTGACTACTCCGGTCGTTCGGTAATTACCGTAGGTCCGACCCTGCGTCTGCACCAGTGCGGTCTGCCGAAGAAGATGGCTCTCGAGCTGTTCAAACCGTTCATTTTCGGCAAGTTGGAAATGCGTGGCCTGGCCACCACCATCAAAGCCGCGAAGAAGATGGTCGAGCGCGAGCTGCCAGAGGTTTGGGACGTTCTTGCTGAAGTAATTCGCGAACACCCAGTGCTCCTCAACCGTGCACCGACCCTTCACCGTCTGGGCATCCAGGCGTTTGAACCAGTACTGATCGAAGGTAAGGCTATCCAGCTGCACCCTCTGGTCTGTGCCGCGTACAACGCCGACTTCGACGGCGACCAAATGGCCGTGCACGTGCCGCTGACGCTGGAAGCCCAGCTGGAAGCGCGTGCGTTGATGATGTCGACCAACAACATTCTGTCGCCAGCCAACGGTGAGCCAATCATCGTTCCGTCGCAGGACGTTGTATTGGGTCTGTACTACATGACTCGTGAAGCGATCAACGCCAAGGGCGAAGGTCGTGTGTTCGCCGATCTGCAGGAAGTCGACCGCGTATTCCGCGCCGGCGAAGCGGCTCTGCACGCCAAGATCAAGGTTCGCATCAGCGAAACCGTCAATGATCGTGATGGCGGCAGCGTGAGCGCCACCCGTATCGTCGACACCACTGTCGGCCGTGCACTGCTGTTCCAGGTTGTGCCGAAGGGTCTGTCGTTCGACGTCGTCAACCTGCCGATGAAGAAGAAGGCGATCTCCAAGCTGATCAACCAGTGCTACCGCGTGGTGGGTCTGAAAGAGACCGTGATCTTCGCTGACCAGTTGATGTACACCGGTTTCGCTTACTCGACCATCTCTGGTGTTTCCATCGGTGTTAACGACTTCGTTATCCCGGATGAAAAGGCCCGCATCATCGGTGCTGCCACCGACGAAGTGAAAGAGATCGAGAGCCAGTACGCCTCCGGCCTGGTAACCCAGGGCGAGAAGTACAACAAAGTGATCGACCTTTGGTCGAAGGCCAACGACGAAGTGTCCAAGGCGATGATGGCCAACCTCTCGAAAGAGAAAGTCATCGACCGCCATGGCGACGAAGTCGAGCAAGAATCGTTCAACTCGATGTACATGATGGCTGACTCGGGTGCGCGGGGTTCCGCAGCACAGATCCGTCAGCTGGCCGGTATGCGTGGCCTGATGGCCAAGCCGGACGGCTCCATCATCGAAACGCCGATTACTGCGAACTTCCGTGAAGGTCTGAGCGTACTCCAGTACTTCATCTCGACTCACGGTGCTCGTAAGGGTCTTGCGGATACCGCGTTGAAAACTGCGAACTCCGGTTACCTGACTCGTCGTCTGGTAGACGTTGCGCAGGATCTGGTTGTAACCGAGATCGATTGCGGCACCGAACACGGCCTGCTGATGACTCCGCACATTGAAGGCGGTGACGTTGTAGAGCCACTGGGTGAGCGCGTATTGGGTCGTGTTATCGCCCGTGACGTATTCAAGCCAGGTACCGAGGACGTCATCGTTCCTGCCGGCACCCTGGTAGACGAGAAGTGGGTTGAGTTCATCGAGCTCAACAGCATCGACGAAGTGATCGTGCGTTCGCCGATCAGCTGCGAAACTCGCTATGGCATCTGCGCCAAGTGCTACGGCCGTGACCTGGCTCGTGGTCACCAGGTGAACATCGGTGAAGCGGTCGGCGTTATCGCTGCCCAGTCCATCGGTGAGCCGGGTACCCAGCTGACCATGCGTACGTTCCACATCGGTGGTGCGGCAAGCCGGACTTCGGCAGCCGACAGCGTTCAGGTGAAGAATGGCGGTACCGTCCGTCTGCATAACCTGAAGCACGTAGAGCGTATTGACGGTCACCTGGTTGCCGTTTCCCGTTCCGGTGAACTGGCGATCGCTGATGATTTCGGTCGTGAGCGTGAGCGTTACAAGCTGCCATACGGTGCTGTTATTTCGGTTAAAGAGGGTGACAAGGTCGACGCTGGCGCAATCGTCGCCAAGTGGGATCCGCACACTCACCCAATCGTTACCGAAATGAAAGGTACCGTGACCTACGTGGGCATGGAAGAAGGCATCACGATCAAGCGTCAGACTGACGAATTGACCGGTATGACCAACATTGAAGTCCTCGACGCTAAAGATCGTCCAGCTGCCGGTAAAGACATCCGTCCTGCCGTGAAGATGGTCGATGACAACGGCAAGGATCTGTTGCTGCCAGGCACTGACGTAATCGCTCAGTACTTCCTGCCAGCCAACGCCCTGGTCGGTGTAGCGGATGGTGCGAAGATTGCGATCGGTGATGTTATCGCTCGTATCCCGCAGGAAACTTCGAAGACCCGTGACATCACCGGTGGTCTGCCGCGTGTTGCCGACTTGTTCGAAGCTCGTCG
Source organism: Pseudomonas sp. PH1b (assembly GCF_000633395.1). Lineage (GTDB taxonomy): Bacteria > Pseudomonadota > Gammaproteobacteria > Pseudomonadales > Pseudomonadaceae > Aquipseudomonas. The sequence continues at coordinate 4,595 of NZ_AYMU01000052.1, read as the reverse complement.
TCCTAAGGAAGCATCGATTCTGGCTGAAGTCAGCGGCACCATCGCGTTCGGTAAAGAGACCAAGGGCAAGCGTCGCCTGGTCATCACCCCGAACGACGGTAGCGATCCGTATGAAGAGCTGATTCCGAAGTGGCGTCACCTGAACGTCTTCGAAGGCGAACAAGTGAACCGCGGCGAAGTTATCTCCGATGGTCCAAGCGATCCGCACGACATCCTGCGTCTGCTGGGTGTGAGTGCGCTGGCCAAGTACATCGTTAACGAGATCCAGGACGTTTACCGCCTGCAGGGCGTGAAGATCAACGACAAGCACATCGAGACCATCCTGCGTCAGATGCTGCGTAAAGTTGAGATTGCCGAGTCCGGCGACTCCAGCTTCATCAAGGGCGACCAGATGGAACTGACTCACGTACTGGTAGAAAACGAACGCCTGAGCACCGAAGACAAGTTCATCGCCAAGTTCACCCGCGTACTGCTGGGTATCACCAAGGCATCCTTGTCCACCGAATCGTTCATCTCGGCGGCCTCTTTCCAAGAGACCACTCGTGTACTGACCGAGGCGGCGGTGACTGGCAAGCGCGACTACCTGCGCGGCCTGAAGGAAAACGTGGTCGTGGGTCGTCTGATCCCGGCCGGTACTGGCCTGGCTTACCACAGCGAGCGTAAGCGTCGTCGTGATGCAGACAAGCCGCTGCGCGTAAGCGCAAGCGAAGTCGAAGCAGCACTGACTGAAGCGCTGAATTCCAGCGGTAACTGAGGTCTGCAGTAGATTGGGATGAGGCCCTGGTTTTTTCGATTGAGAATCAAGACACTTTTTGTCGAGGTTCACTGATCGGAGAGGCCGGGGCCTTGTCTTGACTGGGGCCAAGATCCTCTTTAGACTCTTGTACCCCTAAATTTGGTGGAGCTCCTGCTCTGCCATTTTGTTTATGTCGAAAGACAACAGTGGAGCTAGTAGATGGCAACTATCAACCAGCTGGTACGTCAGCCGCGTAAGCGTATCGTCGAGAAATCCGACGTACCTGCGCTGCAGAACTGCCCGCAACGTCGTGGCGTATGCACTCGCGTGTATACCACTACGCCGAAAAAACCTAACTCGGCACTGCGTAAAGTATGCCGTGTGCGTCTGACCAACGGTTTCGAGGTTTCCTCGTACATCGGCGGTGAAGGCCACAACCTGCAAGAGCACAGCGTCGTACTGATTCGTGGCGGCCGTGTAAAAGACTTGCCAGGTGTTCGTTACCACACCGTTCGCGGCTCCCTGGATACCTCCGGCGTTAAAGGTCGTAACCAAGGTCGTTCGAAGTACGGTACCAAGCGTCCGAAGTAATCGGACGTTTTGCAGTTTTTAATTATATTGAGTCGATAAGAGTAAGGTCGGGCACGCGTCCATTGGATCAACTGTCCCGAGCTAACCTGAAGACCGTTTGAGGGCTTATCAATGCCAAGACGTCGCGTAGCAGCCAAACGTGAGATTCTGGACGATCCGAAATACGGAAGCCAGATCCTCGCCAAGTTCATGAACCACGTAATGGAAAGCGGCAAGAAAGCCGTTGCCGAACGTATCGTTTATGGCGCGCTGGAAAAAGTTAAAGAGCGCAAGAACAGCGATCCCCTGGAAATCTTCGAGAAAGCTCTCGACGCCATCGCTCCGCTGGTCGAAGTGAAGTCGCGCCGTGTAGGCGGTGCTACTTACCAGGTTCCGGTCGAAGTTCGTCCGTCCCGTCGTAACGCTCTGGCAATGCGCTGGTTGGTAGACTTCGCGCGCAAGCGCGGTGAGAAGTCTATGGCTCTGCGTTTGGCTGGCGAACTGCTGGACGCTGCCGAAGGCAAAGGTGCTGCAGTTAAGAAGCGTGAAGACGTACACCGTATGGCTGAAGCCAACAAGGCTTTCTCGCACTACCGCTTCTAATATCGGCATCATTCAATTTGCGAGGGCTTTATGGCTCGTACTACAGCAATCAACCGCTACCGTAACATCGGTATCTGTGCCCACGTTGACGCGGGCAAGACTACCACTACCGAGCGGATCCTGTTCTACACAGGTCTCAGCCACAAGATGGGTGAGGTGCATGACGGTGCTGCTACCACCGACTGGATGGTGCAGGAGCAGGAGCGGGGTATCACCATTACCTCCGCTGCTGTAACTACCTTCTGGAAAGGTTCGCGCGGCCAATACGATAACTATCGTGTAAACGTTATCGATACCCCAGGCCACGTTGACTTCACTATTGAAGTAGAGCGTTCGCTGCGTGTACTCGACGGCGCGGTCGTTGTGTTTTGCGGTACTTCCGGTGTTGAGCCTCAGTCTGAAACCGTATGGCGTCAAGCCAACAAATACGGCGTTCCACGTGTTGTTTACGTGAACAAGATGGACCGTGCCGGTGCTAACTTCCTGCGCGTTGTTGGCCAGATCAAAAACCGCCTGGGTCACACCCCGGTTCCGGTTCAGCTGGCTATCGGCGCTGAAGATAACTTCGAAGGTCAGGTTGATCTGATCAAGATGAAGGCTATCTACTGGAACGACGACGACAAGGGTACTACCTATCGCGAGGAAGAAATTCCTGCCGATATGCTGGACCTGGCTAACGAGTGGCGCTCCAACATGGTTGAAGCTGCTGCTGAAGCCAACGAAGAGCTGATGAACAAGTACCTTGAAGAAGGTGACCTGACCGTCGAAGAGATCAAGGCCGGCCTGCGTGCGCGCACCCTGGCTAGCGAGATCGTTCCGGCTGTCTGCGGTTCTTCGTTCAAGAACAAGGGTGTTCCCCTGGTTCTCGACGCCGTTATCGACTTCCTGCCTGCTCCTACCGAGATCCCTGCGATCAAAGGTATCCACCCGGATCTCATCGAGAAGCCGAAGGAAGAGCTGGTAGAAGCGGATTACGACGAGCGTCATGCTGACGATTCGGAACCGTTCTCGGCTCTGGCATTCAAGATCGCTACTGACCCGTTCGTTGGTACTCTGACTTTCGTGCGCGTTTACTCGGGCTTCCTGAGCTCGGGCGACTCCGTGATCAACTCGGTCAAGGGCAAGAAAGAGCGCGTTGGTCGTATGGTGCAGATGCACGCCAACCAGCGTGAAGAGATCAAGGAAGTACGTGCAGGCGACATCGCTGCCCTGATCGGCATGAAGGACGTCACCACTGGTGACACTCTGTGCGATCTCGACAAGCAGATCATCCTTGAGCGTATGGACTTCCCTGAGCCTGTGATTTCGGTAGCGGTAGAGCCGAAAACCAAGCAGGACCAGGAAAAGATGGGTATCGCACTGGGCAAGCTGGCCCAGGAAGACCCGTCTTTCCGCGTCAAGACCGACGAAGAGACTGGTCAGACCATCATCTCCGGTATGGGTGAGCTGCACTTGGACATCCTCGTTGACCGCATGAAGCGCGAGTTCAACGTCGAAGCCAACATCGGCAAGCCGCAGGTTTCGTACCGCGAGAAGATCAGCAAGAGCAACGTCGAGATCGAAGGCAAGTTCGTTCGTCAGTCCGGCGGTCGCGGTCAGTTCGGTCACTGCTGGATCCGTTTCTCGGAGCCGGACGTCGATGCGAACGGCAACATCACCGAAGGTCTGGTCTTCACCAACGAAGTTGTTGGTGGTGTGGTTCCTAAGGAATACATCCCGGCTATCCAGAAGGGTATCGAAGAGCAGATGAAGAACGGCGTCGTTGCCGGCTATCCGCTTATCGGCCTGAAGGCTACCGTGTTCGATGGTTCCTACCACGACGTCGACTCCAACGAGATGGCGTTCAAGGTGGCGGCCTCCATGGCGACCAAGCAGCTGGCCCAGAAGGGCGGCGGTGTTGTGCTCGAGCCGATCATGAAGGTTGAAGTGGTAACCCCAGAGGACTACATGGGTGACGTGATGGGTGACCTGAACCGTCGTCGTGGTCTGATTCAGGGTATGGATGACTCGGTGTCCGGCAAGGTTATCCGTGCTGAAGTGCCGCTGGGTGAAATGTTCGGTTATGCAACCGACGTTCGTTCCATGTCTCAGGGTCGCGCGAGCTACTCCATGGAATTCTCCAAATACGCCGAAGCTCCGTCGAACATCGTCGAAGCTCTCGTTAAAAAACAAGGCTGATTCAGTCTCCCCTTTAGGCTAGGAGTTAATTGTCGTGGCTAAAGAAAAATTTGAACGTAACAAACCGCACGTCAACGTTGGCACCATTGGTCACGTTGACCACGGTAAAACCACTCTGACTGCTGCTCTGACCCGTGTTTGCTCCGAGGTTTTCGGTTCGGCCAAGGTTGACTTCGACAAGATCGACAGCGCCCCGGAAGAGAAGGCTCGTGGTATCACCATCAACACCTCTCACGTTGAATACGATTCGGCTGTGCGTCACTACGCGCACGTTGACTGCCCAGGTCACGCCGACTACGTAAAAAACATGATCACCGGTGCTGCGCAGATGGACGGCGCGATCCTGGTTTGCTCGGCCGCTGATGGTCCGATGCCACAAACTCGTGAGCACATCCTGCTGTCCCGTCAGGTAGGTGTTCCGTACATCGTTGTCTTCCTGAACAAGGCTGACATGGTTGACGACGCTGAGCTGCTGGAGCTGGTTGAGATGGAAGTGCGCGATCTGCTG
>NZ_AYMU01000051.1 GCF_000633395.1 Pseudomonas sp. PH1b | reverse complement strand
TAGAGAATCCGGGGCGATTCATCCGTACTGGATGTATGTGGCCATCCTGGACGGCAAGACCCGGCCTAGTCACCGGGCGCTGAGTGGCCAAGTGTTCCGCCACGATGACCCGATCTGGTCGGCGATCTACCCGCCCAACGGCTTCAACTGCCGTTGCCGCGTAACGGCGTTGAGCGAGGCAGCCGTCAAACGGAGAAACCTCAAGGTCGAGTCGAGCGAGGGGCGTCTATTCACCGAGACTGTGGACACCGGCATCGACAAGCGTACCGGCGAAGTCCGCACAGCGTCCGTGACCGGCATCCGTACCACCGATGCAGCGGGCAAACCCATCACCTTCCGTACTGATCCGGGATTCAATCACGCACCAGGTACTGGCTTGGCGGATGTTCTAAAACAGAAACAAGCAGCTGCTGGGGAGACTTGAGATGTTCACTGTTGAACTGGATCACCAACGCCTGCAGGCGGCCTTGCGTCGGGTTGAGTGGGCAGTAGGCGATCTGGCGCCACTGATGCGCGGCATCGGCGCCGAGCTGGCCAGCCAGACCGAGGAGAACTTCAGCGAGGAAGGTCGGCCCGACTGGGAAGACCTGTCCGATGTCACCACGGCACGCCGGGAGAAAACCGGTAACTGGCCTGGGCAGATGCTGCAGGTCAGTTCGGCAGGACTGGCCGCTTCGATCACAACACGGGCGACCGATAGCTCGGCCCTGGTCGGCAGCAACAAACCTTATGCCGCCATGATGCAGTTCGGGGGTAACCAGTCAGACTTCCCGCACCTGTGGGGTGACATTCCAGGTCGCCCATACCTGCCGATGGACGCCGAGGGCGAGCTGCAGCCCGAAGCAGAAGAGGCAATCTTGGAACTCGCATTGGGCCACCTGGAAAGAGCCGCCCGCCTGTAAGCTCCACAGAGGCACCTACGCTCGTATACGGCTCCGGTTCATCAAACCTTACAGGTGCTGAACGCTGTAAACGCTTTATAAAGCTCTCTTGCCTTACTTCCATCCTGCTGCGCGGGTGCCAACGGCACCCATATCGCACCAACACCGCCACGACACTCTTTAAACTCGATTAAAAGCCTTAGGCCGCCCATTAGCCCAGTCTGTGCCCATCACCTTCAATTGAAGCGCGCAGACCATGAAATCCATCCCTTTCTTCCGTGCTGGTAAGCATGTCGATAGCCAAGGCAGGTCCGTCGAGTTCACCGAGAACGACTTGGCGGCATCCATCAGCGGTTACGACCCAGCATTGCATCGGGCACCGCTGGTTATCGGTCATCCCAAGGATAACGGGCCAGCCTATGGCTGGGTTCGGTCGATCAGCCTAAATCCCAAAGGTGAAGCGACAGCAGTGCCTGAGCAGGTCCATAACGACTTTGCAGAGGGTGTTGCCGCTGGTACCTGGTATCCACGTTCGGCCTCTTGGTATGCGCCCACGGACCCGCGCAACCCCAAACCGGGCATTTACTACCTGCGCCACATCGGTTTCCTCGGCGCTCAGCCACCCGCCATCAAGGGCCTATCCGACATCCAGTTTGATGACGGCGAGGGTGTACTGGAAATCGAATTCGGTGACTTCGGCGACAGCATTTCGGCTGGAGTCTTTCGCCGCCTGCGTGAGTGGCTCATCGACAAGTTCAGTCAGGAAGACGCTGACCGCGTTGTACCTGGTTGGGACGTAGACAACTTGCTGGAGGAGTCTCGCCGCGAGGAGAACCGCCCTTCATTTTCCGAACCCAACACCCCCCGCCGCCATACCATCGAGGAACAGACAGTGACTCCAGAAGAACAGGCCGCCCTGCAGGCGGAAAACACTCGCCTCAAAACTGCCCTGGATAGCCACCTAGCCCAACAACGAAAGGAACAGGCTGACCAACGTCACTCCAAGAACCTGGCTTTCGCTGAAAGCCTGGTCGGTGCTGGCAAGCTGCTGCCCAAGCACACCGCCGCACTGATCGCGGCCCTGGACTTCGCCGAAGCAAGTGATGCACCGCTGGAGTTCGACGAAGGCGATCAACGCAAGCCGGTTATCGACGGCCTCAAGGCAATCTTCGACGATCTGCCACAACAGATCGACTTCGCGGAGCAAGCGAGCAAGCACCGCCAGGGCGATCTGCATGTCCCGAGCGATCTGGAGTTCGCCGAGAAGAACACCGATCCCGACCGCCTCAGCTTGCACAACCGTGCAACTGCCCTGGCCGCCGACAAAAACATCCCTTACGAGTCGGCGGTTCGCCAGCTCATCAAGTAACAAGGAGTCATCATGGCTGATCGTTTGAGCAAACTGCGGATCGTTGATCCGGTTCTCACTAACCTGGCGCGTGGTTATCGCAATGCCCAATACATCGGCGAGGGCTTGTTCCCTATTGCGCTGATGGACAAGGAAGCCGGGGTCATTCCGGTGTTCGGCAAGGAGGCTTTCGAAGTCTACGATACCGAGCGGGCAATCCGAGCCCAGTCCAACGTCATGACCCCGGATGATGTTGACGGCCTCGACGTTGTACTTCGCGAGCATGATCTCGCTTATCCCGTGGACTATCGCGAGAAGAACGAGTCCATGTTCGATGCTGAAGCCCGAGCCTCTCGGCGCGTCGTCAACTCCATTGATCTGCGCCGCGAGGTGCTCTGCGCCAAGTTAGCGCAAAACCCCAGCACTTTCCTTCCAGGTGCCAAAGTCACCCTGTCCGGTTCCAGCCAATGGAGCAATGGCGGTGGCGATCCCATCGCCGTGGTTGAGCAAGGCAAGGAAGTGGTTCGTAGTCGAATCGGTATTCGCCCTAACACCATGACCATGGGCGCTTCGGTGTATCAGTCTCTAAAGTTCCACCCAAAGCTTCAGGCGGCCTTGGGTTCGACCGAACGCAAGCTGATCACCGTTGAACACCTGAAAGCCCTGTTCGGCATCCAGGACATTCTGATCGGTGAATCCCTGGCGGGCTCGGTCAACACCTCCGATATCTGGAGCGACAACATGACGCTGGCCTATGTGGCCAAGCCTGCAGGTGGCGCCGAGGCCGACTACGACGAGCCGAGCTTCGGCTACACCCTGCGCCGCAAGGGTATGCCCGAGATCGATACCTATGACGGCTCGGGCGGCAAAGTGCGCTTCGTTCGCAATACCGACATCTATAAGCCTGTGGTTGTGGGCGCGGATGCTGGCTACCTGATTTCCGATATCAACGGCTGAGGTTCTCATGGCTACTAAGAAGTCAGGACAAGACGAGGACAGCACGTTGGCGAATGCTGAAGAAGCAGCGCCAGGGGGCGTCGGCCATGCCGCAGTGGCTGCTCCAGCTGCTGCAGCACCTTCGCAATCAGGTACTGCGCCAGCGAGCGAACAGCCCGGGACTCCAGCTGCAAGTGCAGTTTCCGCCGCCTCGGTTGCTCCTTCACCAAGCACGACGGCAGTTGATACAACTGCTGCCCCAGGTTCTGCCCAACTGCCTGGTTACCTGGTAACCGATGTGTCATCCGTGTTGCATGACGGCACCTGGTATCACCAGGGCGATGAAGTTTTCCTGAGCGACAAGGACGCGGTGCCGCTGTTGAACCGCCGAATTATCAAACCGTTGCGGAGCGAAAAATGAAGACTCAACAACCTGTTCTTACCACCTCGGTGGTCGCCCTGGTCGATCTTCCCCGCAACCGCTTTGCCAGTTTTGCGGGTGGGCTCTGCGGGGCTGGTGCCAAGGCCCTGGGCACGGTTCAAGCCGATACCGAGGCTGACAGTGTGGCTCCGGTCAATGTACTGGGTATCTGCCTGATCACAGCGGGTGCAGCAGTTGTGGCCGGTGTCGAGGTCGAGTCGGACGCCTCGGGGCGTGCGGTGACTCTCGCTACCGGCAAGTCCAACGGCTTCGCCATGGATGCCGCGACTGCTGCAGGTGATGTTATCCGTATCGTCCGGGGAATCTGACCAGTCATGCGCTACTGCAGCCGTGATGACATCGGGCGGGCTATTCCAGAGCTGACCCTTGTTCAGCTCTCGAGCGATGACCCCGCAGCCGAGCAGCCCAACGATAACGTGATTGAGGATGCCGTTCGCCAGGCAGAGGAACTGGTGGATGGTTACCTGCGCGGGCGTTACAACCTACCGCTCGATCCAGTGCCCACTGTGTTGCGCGATGCCGTGGTCTACCTGGCCCGGCACTGGCTGTACCAGCGCCGCCCGGAAGGTGCGTTGCCCGATGCGGTCAAGGACAGCCGCAAGGACACCATCAAGCTGTTGGAAAGCATCCGCGACGGCGTGGTCACCCTGGGCATGCCCAGCGGCCAGGCCACGCCCGAGCCGGGTGAAGTCCGTGTTCGCGCTCGTCGTCAACAGTTTGGTGGTGACCTGTGGGAGCAATACAAATGACCCCGCCCAAGACGCAAACCAAAGAGCTGCTGGACGCCATGCATAAGCGCCTGCAGGTGACCTTCGGCAAGACGTTGATGGTCGAGCTGTTTCCTGAAAACCCTGCGGCCTACCGCCTGAACCACCCCCGAGGTGCGATCTTGCTGGCATACGGCAAATCGTCCTTCGGCGGCTCCGAGGCCAACGATGCAGTGTTCCAGGCGCGCACCCTGGTCATTCGGTTGACCTTGGTGTTTCGCCAGCTCAACGGCAAGGATGGGGTGATCGGTTATCTGGACGAGATCCGCGAATGCCTGACCGGCTGGTTCGCCCCGCACTGCGACCAGGCCTGCCGCCCCGTGGCCGAACAGTTCATTGGTCAGGTCAGCGGCCTATGGCAATACGGCCAGGACTTTTCAATGCGTGCCACTCAACTGCAGGCGATGGTCCCCAACGAGCCACCGTTGCCAGCACACCTCCAATTTGAGGAGACCCCATGAATCTCACTCGTTACATCTACACCGGCCCACCAAGCGCCGCCTCTTTGCGGGTAGGCGATGAACTGCTTGAAGTGCAACTGCATACCAATGAAAGCGTTGAGCTGCCCCCAAGCCACGAATACACCAAGGTATTGCTGGAACTGAAGCATTTACGGGCAATGCCGGTCGAGGCTAAAGCCTCCTTCAAGTCTGTTGCCGAGGTCGCACCAAAGGGAGCGAAGTCTTAATGGCCAGCACCACTGAACGCGACTTCATCGCCCGCCAACAGGTTATCCGTCAGGCCATGCTCGGAGCCCTCTATGAGAAGCGCAAAACCGGGCATTCGGGATTCTCGCGAGACCTGACACATACCTTGGGACATGACCCGCAAGAGTGCGTGTTCGCACTTGAGTTCCTGGTTGAAATGGGCCTTGTCCGTCACGAATCCATTCATTGCCGGATCACCGCGCAGGGCATTACTTACTTTGAACAGAGGGTGTCGGCATGAGCGCCAATTACTTACACGGCATTGAAACCACCGAGATCGAGCGAGGCCCCCGGGCAATCAAGGTGGTCAAGTCTGCAGTCATTGCCTTGGTCGGCACCGCACCCATTGGCCCAGTCAATCAACTGACTCTGTGCTTGACCGAGGGCGATGCAGCCCAGTTCGGTGCCCATCTCACTGGCTTCAGCATTCCCGAGGCCCTGGACGGCATCTATGACTTCGGCGCCGGTACTGTGCTTGTGGTCAATGTCCTCGATCCGGCTATCCATCGGACGGATGTGTCGGGCCAGGCTCGCCAGTTCGGCGACAACGATCTCCTGCAGCTCGGGCACGGTGCGTTGCAACAGCTGAAAGTGAAGTCAGCGGATGACACCAACACCTATACGCTGGCCACTGACTACACCGTGGACATGCTGACTGGCCGGGTAAAACGCCTGGCGACAGGGACGATTCCAGCCAATGCCCAGGTCAATGCGGACTACACCCATGCCGACCCGAGCAAGGTCACGCCTGCCGAGATCATCGGCGCGGTGACGTTGGCAGGCCGCCGTACCGGCTTGAAGGCGTTCCAGGACAGCTACAATACCCTGGGCTTCTTCTCCAAGATTTTCATTGCCCCTGGTTTCAGCACCCTGAATGCGGTGGGTGTCGAACTGATTTCAGAAGCTACCAAGGTTGGCGCCGTCGCCTACATCGACGCGCCGATCGGCGCAACGGTGCAACAGGTGATTGCCGGTCGTGGGCCGGTGGGCACCATCAACTTCAACACCAGCAGCGACCGAGCCCGTTTGTGCTACCCGCACGTCAAAGTGTACGACGCTGCAACCAACGGCGAGCGCCTGCAGCCACTGTCGATCCGTGCTGCCGGCCTGCGGGCCAAGGTGGACAACGACAAGGGTTACTGGTGGAGCAGCTCCAACCAGGAACTGCTTGGCATCATTGGGCTGGAGCGCCCGTTGACGGCGCGGATCGATGACCCAAACAGCGAGGTCAACCTGCTGAACGAAGTGGGCATCACCACCGTGTTCAACTCGTTCGGCACCGGACTGCGCCTGTGGGGTGACCGCATGGCAGCCTGGCCGAGCGTGACCCATATGCGCAACTTCGAGAACGTGCGGCGCACCAAGGACGTGGTCGACGAGTCGATCCGCTACAGCTCGCTGCAATTCGTAGACATGCCGATCACCAACTCGCTCATCACCAGCATCACCGAGAGCGTCAATCTGCTCCTACGCAAGCTGATCGGCGATGAAGCCTTGATCGGCGGTGAATGTTGGTATGACCCAGCACGCAATCCCCGGACTGAGCTTGAAAAAGGGCATGCGTTGTTCAACTACAAGCTGACCGTGCCGCTGCCATTTGAGCGCGGAACCTTTGAAACCGAAATCACCGGGGAATACCTGGTCAACCTGGGAGCCCAATAATGGCCGGTTTTAGTGCTCACCGTGTTTCCAACGCCGCTATTTACCTCGACGGCGCCAGCTTCTTTGGTCGTGCCGAAGAGATCGATCTGGGCTCGGTCAAGACCGTGACCAGCGACTTCCAGGGACTCGGTATGGTCGGATTGATCGAACTGCCAGACGGCATCGATAAGCTTGAAGGCAAGATCATCTGGAACAGCTTGTACTACGACGCGGCGGTCAAGCTGGTGACCCCGTTCAAGAGCGTGCAGTTGCAGTGTCGTTCCAACGTCCAGGTGTTCAACAACGGCGGCCTGGTCAATGAAGTGGCCCTGGTGACGATGATGACCATCACTGGTAAGGAGTACCAACTGGGCAGTCATAAGCCACGAGATCCGACCAAGTACGAGACCCCGTTCTCGGCGACCTACGTGCGTCAGGTACTGGATGGGCAGGAGGTGGTACTGCTCGATTACTTGGCCAACATCTTCCGCGTCGGCGGTCAGGATCAATTGGCCAAGTACCGCCAGAACATCGGTCAGGCTTGACTTCATCAGGTTTTGTAATTGGAGGTGGCTATGACCTTGACGTCTAAACAGCAGGCAGACAATTGGGAAGCATCGAACGCCATTGTCATCATGATCGATAGCCAGGTTCGCCGGGACGTCGATCTGGTGCATGCGCAACAATATTGGGCCAAGACATTGGAAGAGGCCCCTACTGCTGTATTGGTAGAGGCATTAAGCTACGCCTTGGCGTCTGGCCGCTATCAAGAAGCACCACGCAACCGTTGCCATTGCTGCACTCATCGTCATTGATGCGAAACAGGACTAGCTCCAATGGACTGGAGTTGCCAGGACGGCACCCCGAAGCCCCGCCAATTTTGCGGGGCTTCGTCTTTAAACTCGATTAAAAGCCAACACCACGACCAGGTGCGATGCTCAGGACTCATTTAGAGCAACTGATCTCTCGATCAACCTGGAGTAACGAACGTGGCCGACGCCCTCAGCATTCCCCTCAAGTTTCCCTTCACCTCCGCAGCTGGCGTGAAAATCAGTTCGCTGCCCATCACTCGCCTCAAGCGCAAAGACATCAGCGCCGCTCAAACCCACACCAAGGGCGAGCTCGCCCTGGAGGATTTCCTGCTCGCAAGAATGACCGGTCTTACCATCGAAGACCTGATGGACCTGGACATCGCCGACTCCAAGACGCTCGTCGAGGTGTTTCGGGAAATGGCTGGCGGAGGAGACCTTACTTCAATCCTGGGACGAAGCACTGCTGCTGGTGCTGAGGATGCAACCGTCCGAGATCGATGAACTGGACATGGAGCGGTATTGGTTCTGGGTCGAGGTGTGCCGACGTGAGATTGATCGTCGCATTGAAGCCGCCGAGCGGATGAGTCACTGATCAGCGAGTAGTTTATGGCGAATGAAGTCTTGGTTGGGCTGCGAATCGGCGCCGCTGTTTCGAGTTCCTTGAGTGCCGCGTTCGGCTCGGCCAGATCGACCGTGCAGCAGCTTGGACGGGCGACCGATGGTCTGACGAGCAAACAGAAGCTGATCGGGACCGAACTGGCGGCTTCGCTGGCACGCGGTGGGACCGGCATCGAGCGCATGCGCCGACAGTACGACCAGGTTGGCCGCACCATCGAACAGTTGAAGATCAAGCAGGAGAGCCTCAACGCCAGTATCGCCAGGGGCGCCACGCTCAAGGACCAGCGTGGCGAGCTTCGCGGGCGGGCCATGGAAACCCTGGGCACGGCAGCCGTGGTGGGTGCACCTGTTGTGCAATCGCTGCGCACAGCCATCGACTTCCAGGATCGGACTCGCGACATTGCCATTACGGGTGGATTCGACGAAGCCGAAGAAAAGCGCTTGGGCGATGTGATGCGCGGCGCAGCCTTGAAGTGGAACCAAACCCAGACCGAGGTAGCACAGGGCACAGCCGTTTTGATTGCCGGGGGTATTTCCAGTGCGAAGGAGTTGGAAGCCTACGCCCCGATAATGGCCAAGGCCGCGACAGCCACTCGGGCCAGCATGGATGACCTAGGTTCGGTGGCCATCGCGCTCAACGATAACCTTGGCATTGGCGCGGCCGGCCTGGAGCGTGCCATGAACATGCTGGCCTATGCCGGTGATCGTGGTCAGTTTGAGCTGGCCGACATGGCCAAGTGGTTGCCTCAGTTGACTCCCCAGTTCGCCGCGCTGGGCATCACTGGAGAGCGGGCCGTTGCCGAGATTGGCGCATCCCTACAGATTGCTCGTAAAGGCGCGGGAAGTAACGACGAAGCCGCCAACAACTTCAAGAATTTCCTTTCCAAGTTGACGGCGCCCGATACGATCAAAGCCTTTAAGGATGCTGGCATTGATATCAAGGAATCCCTGTCCAACATGGTTAACAAGGGCCTGACGCCTACTCAGGCCATGCTCGACGTTGTAACCCAGTACATGGGCACTAAAGCTCCAGCGGCGGCGGCAGAGTTTCAAAAGGCCATGGCACTTAAAGATGACAAAGAACGTGAGACCGCTCTGAATCGTCTGAATGAAGCCTATAAGTTGGGTGAGTTGTTTCGCGACCAGCAAGCGCTGTCCTACATTCGGCCTGCATTGGCCAATCGAGCCGAGGGGGCGGATATCCAGAAAGGCAGTGCCAACGCGGCGGACAAGAATGTTCTGGATGAAAAGTGGCAAAAGCGCATGGGGAGCGCAAAAGAACAACTCAAAGCACTGACCGTCAGTTTGTCTGAAGTAGGCATCGCTGTTGGCGGCACGCTTTTGCCTTCCCTTGTCGAAACAACCAAGGCCATTGTTCCTGTTGTTCGCTCGTTTGGTGTCTGGGCCGAAAACAACCCCGCCCTGGTCAGCGGCATTGTAAAAGCAGTGGCCAGTGTTGTCGGGCTGAAGTTGGCCTTCATCGGCGTGAAGTATGGAGCCAACCTCGGACTGAGCGCGCTCAACAGTGCGGGCACCATGATGTCCTTGCTGTCGGGCAAGACAACATTGTTGAGGGCCTCGATGTTGGCGACTCGGTTTGCTCCATTGATATCGGGCGTAGGCAGCTTGACAGCCTTGTTGCCGGGCCTCACGGCTGCGACGGCTGCATTTGGCGCGGTCCTGGCCGCCACGCCTATTGGCTGGGTCATTGCGGGTATCGCTGCGGTTGTTGCGGCTGTCGCCATTGCCGGAGTGCTGATCTACAAGTACTGGGAGCCGATCAAGGCTTTCGCCAGCGGTTTCTTCACTGGCTTCATTGAAGGGCTCCAGCCCATCCGGGAGGCGTTTAGCGCTGCCTTTGCCCCCATGGAACCGTTGTTCTCCAGCCTGGGCGAGATGCTTGGGCCGGTTATCCAGTGGTTCAGGGAACTCTTCACCCCAGTCAGCCTGACGGGCGATGAGATGGGGCGTACAACCAGCGCGGGCGTTAAGTTCGGGCAGATCGTCGGGTCGGTGCTGTCAACGTTGTTTGCGCCCGCCCGCTGGCTTCTGGAGTTGTTTACCGAGATTCCCAAGGCATTCAGTGGCGGCCTGAGCGGTGTCGCTTCGCTGATCGCCAACTTCTCACCCACCGGCCTGTTCTATAGGGCCTTTGCCGGGGTGATGAGCTACTTCGGCGTTGAGCTGCCGGGCAAGTTCACCGAGTTCGGCAGCATGCTGATAACGGGTCTGATCAACGGCATCGGCAATATGGTTGGGTCACTCAAAGATACCGTTCTTGGTGTCGCTGGCTCAGTCAAAGGCTGGTTCACCGAGACCCTCGGCATCCAGTCGCCGAGCCGCGTGTTCATGGGCTACGGTGCGAATATCAGTGAGGGCGCGGCCATTGGTATCACCTCGCAGGTTGGCCTTGTTCGTAACGCCGCCCTGGGGATGGCTGCGCAGTCCCAAGTTGAGCTGCTGCCTCCTAATCCGGTGAATGTCTCCAGGGCCAGCATGATGGGCGGCGGCGCGTCTTCAGGCGGCGGCCAATCGGTCTTCAACTTCTCGCCTCAAATCACGGTGCCAGGTGGCTCAGGTGTTCGTGATCAGGTCGGCCAGGTCTTGCAGTCTAGCTATGCCGACTTTGTGCGGTTCATGGAGCGTTACGAGTACGACAAGCAACGCCGTAGCTATGGACCAGCAGCCGGAGGTGCCGCCTGATGTTCGCAATCCTAGGGGACATTGAATTCACCGTTGCCGGTGGCATTACCGGTATAGAGCAACGCGGATCAGCCGACTGGGCAGAGCATCCTCGCATCCAGGGCAAGCCATTGCTTGAGTGGATTGGTGAGGGCCTGGACGAATACAGTTTGACCATCGAGCTGCATTCAGTCCTAGGCGACCCCGAGGTACGACTGCGGGCTTTGCAGGCTGCAAAGAAAAAGCATGAGCCATTGGCATTCGTCATGGGGAGCGGCCAGTACCTGGGGCCGTATGTCATCGTTGATCTGAGCAACGCCATCCGCCGCGCTACAGATAAAGGTCAGATCAGATCCGCAACAGTCCAAGTGAGCTTGAAAGAGTACACAGGGGCGTTTACTCGCAAGGCTCTTCGTCCTGGTTTGCTTGATCCGACTGTCAGCGGGACCTCTGCTGCAGTAGTCGGTTCTCCTGGGCTGATATCCCGGATGCTGCCTTCTCCCAGCACAACCCAGTTGGTGATAGGTCACGCGAAAACTGCAGGCAGCGTACTGAAGGCAGGCCAGAACCTCTATGAGACGGTCAAGAGCGGCAACGCCTCGATGATCCTTGGCCAGGTCCCCCAGTTGCTGGGCGTGACCGCACGGGCAATCGAGCCGCTGCAGGGACTAAAGGAAACGGCTGGCCTGCTCGATGACGGCTCTGACCTGTCACGCCTGGGCGAGGATGTGCTCTCAAGCGTCATGGGCGCTCGATCCAGCCTGAGCCCTGTAGACCTGGACAACATAGTTGACCGCTTCGATGCGTCGAGAGAGTCACTTGGCCAGGCACTGACCAAGATGGACGGTGCCAGTACCCGACTCTCCGGCCTGGCTGCGCAAGTTCTCACGAGGAAGGCATGATGTTTCTTGTCCATGTCACCACAGAGGGAGAGCGCTGGGATCAACTGGCCTGGCGTTATTACGGTGATGCTTACAGGTATCTGCCGATCGTTGAGGCAAATCCTCATGTGCCGATCACTGCCGCGCTGCCTGCAGGCCTGACCTTGGCCATTCCAATGATTGAGCCCAAACCTGCAGCGGAGGACCTGCCGCCATGGATGCGATAACACCTGCCCAAGTGCCCGAAGCGCGCTTCGTTCTGAAGTACCAGCAGCGCAACATCACCCGTAACATCAGTGAGCACCTGATATCGCTGACTTATCAGGACTTCTTGAGCGGTGAGGCCGACAATCTGGATGTCGAGCTGGAGGACTCCGAGGGCAAGTGGCGAGACGCTTGGTATCCGGGGCACGGCGATACCTTGGCGCTGTCCATCGGGTGGGCTGGGCAGCCCCTACGGACCGTGGGCCGGTTTGAAATCGACGGCATCGAGCTGCGTTGTCCGCCTTCGACGATCACTATTCGTGCCCTCGGCACGGGCATCAACACCCCGCTGCGCACGCCAGAACACAAGGCCTACGAAAACACCACTTTGGATGCAGTGGCCAAGCAGGTTGCCACGCGCCAGGGGCTGGTCCTGGTGGGCAGCATCGAGCCGATCAAACTCGACAGGCTGACCCAGCAGGAGTCGGACCTGGTCTTTCTGCGCAAGCTCGCCGAGGAGTATGACTATGCCTTCAAAGTCACCGGCAACAAGATGGTGTTTCATGCCATCAGTGAACTTGCCAGAGGTACGCCAGTGGCCACTCAAGTCCTCGGCGACCTGGCGAACGTCAACCTACGAGACCAGATCCGCGACATCCCCAAAGCCGTGAAGGTCAAACACAAAGACCCCGCGCAAAAAAAGCTGGTCGCCTACGACATCGTCAACGGCGAGACCGTCGCGGTCCCCAGCAGCGCCAGTAAGACCACGACCAGCGGCGACACCAAGAAGAAGCGCAAGCGCACCGCTTCTGCCGAAGAGGCCAAGGCGAAAGCTAAGGCTGAACTGGCCAAGGCCAACCGTGAGCGTACAAAGGGCAGTTGGACCGCGATGGGCCGCCCCAACCTGGTCAGCGGAAACATCGTTACCCTGGCCGCTGCAGGCAAACTCGGAGGTAACTACCTGATCACTTCCGCTCGCCATGAAATGACGCGCAGTGGCGGCTACATCGTTGATATGGAGGCGTGCCGGATCTCGGCGCCCTCGATCTCCATGACGCTGGAAAACACCAAGCCAGACCTTGCCCTATCGACATACGGCATCGAGCGCGAGGTGGTGGCCTGATGGGCGTTGAACTGGAATACGGCGAAGTCAGCGCCGTGGACTACGTGACATGCCGCATCCGGGTTCGCCTTGATGAGCGGGATGGTGTCGAGAGCTACTGGCTCAACGTGCCCCAGCGCAACACCCAGGGCACGAAGCGCCGCCCATTGATGCCCGAACTGGGGGAGCAGGTCGCCGTGCTGCTCGATGCTGATGGTGTAGGTGGTGTGTACCTGGGCGGGGTCTATTCAACAGCAGAACCGCCGCCTGTAGTCGATGAGAACACCGACTATGTACGCTTCAGCGACGGGACTGTCTCGACCTACGACCGATCTTCCGGGGTCATGACTCTGGATTGCGTGGGGGCTTTGCTTGTGAAGTGCGGGCGGAATATCACGGTTGAAGCTGGGGAGCCGGTGGTAGTCAGGGCGCCTGCAGCGACGTTGGATGTCCCGCAGATCACGCTAAATGGAAACCTGCAGATGAATGGCGATCTGCAGGTCAATGGAGGCATCAGCGCCAGTGGAGCGATCATGGACGCAGGTGGAAACTCGAACCATCACAGCCATTAGAAGTGGCGTCTAGAGGAGCTTGGCCATCATCTCAAGATCATTAGCAACAGCGTCATAACCAAAAAAGTTAGTCGGGGCCTCGTATGCAAATTCGAAAGTGTCGTTTGGTTTGTAATCCGGCAAACGGCTACGTAGTTCGTCTCGCAAGATAAGCGCTTCGGCTTTAAAGCGCCGATCATACTCGTTGGTACGTTCAAGTGAGGTGTTGAGCATCAATCGCATCTGCTGCGCCCACTGCTGATCTCCTTCTGATCCAGTACGCACTGGATCGAAAAAACGACGCTCTATGTTCGAGTTTTCCAGGCGTCGAAAACGCCCGATAAACTCCCTAATATCACCAACTAGTTTTAAAGTTTTATCCTTTAGCTCAGCCGCTCCAGACTCCACAACCTCTGTCAGCATCTGATCATACTTGGATGCTTTCTCTCGATATGACTCTGTTTGTTCTGATCTCAAGTGAAGGCGTTCCGTAAGCGTTTCCAGCCTGGCTTTCGCTTGATCAAGAATCGCCGTGTAACGCCAGCGAGCGACGAAATAGGCTGTGGCAAACATTAGAGCCGCCAAGATTAGAAAGCTGAATGGGGCGACAGAGATCACAGCCCATTCATCCTTGATGGTTTTAAGTAGATCCATGTTATCCCCAAGCTGAGACAGACCAAAATGGTGTGGGTAATCATACAACGAGTCTCTTTAAACTCGATTAAAAGCCAGTGCTGTTCGGTTTCCACATTATGGTCACATGACCACGCCCACTCCTTACAGCAGCATCACCGCCGCCCACTGGCAACCCGCCCTCGGTACTTCCGGCGAGGTGGTCGAGGGCCTGCGTGACATCGACCAAGCGATCCGCATCATCCTGACCACCCCCAGGGGCAGTGATGCGCACCGGCCGGAATTCGGCAGC
>NZ_AYMU01000050.1 GCF_000633395.1 Pseudomonas sp. PH1b | reverse complement strand
GTCACCAGACCCGCAACGTTGTCCAGGGTCGCCACTTGCAAGCTCAGGCCCGCCAGGCTGGACAGCTCGCCTTGCTGGTTGTTCAGGCTGCCGATCCGCGCGTTCAACTGCCCGCTGCTGTTGACCAGCCCGCCCTGGCCGTTGAGCAATCGAGCAGCTTCAAGCTGCATGCTCGCAGCGCTGAGCACACGGCCCTGGTTCTGGTTGTCCAGGGTACCGGCATTGACCGTTACCTGGCGCTGGCCGCTGAGGGTTCCGCCCTGGTTGTCCAGGGACTGGGTTGCCGTGACCGTCAGATCGCAGCTGGCCACCACGCTCTGGCCATTGTTGTTCAGGGTCTGCGCCGTCAGCGTGACATCGCCGCTCGGGTTGCGACTGTTATCGGCATTGACCCCGGCCTCGATGATGCCGTGGTTGCTCAGTTTGCCGCCGCTGTCCAGCTGGATGCTGTCGCGGGCGGCAAGGGTTTTCTGGTTGCTCAGGTCGCCCCGGGTCTGCACCTTGAGCTCGCTGCCGGCGTAGACCGCTCCCTGGGCATCGAGGCTGCCGGCCTTGATCGCCACCGCGCCTTTCTCGGCGCTCGCGTCCACCATGCGCAACTGGCCGTTG
>NZ_AYMU01000049.1 GCF_000633395.1 Pseudomonas sp. PH1b | reverse complement strand
GTTGCCAATGCCGCGGTCGTTACTGACCACTTGCTCGACGGCGGTGAGGCTGACGTTGCGACCGGCCTTGATGCGGGTGTCGCCACCGCTGTGCAGGACGCTGCCGGTGTTGTCGAAGTCCCGCTCGGCGTCGATGCTCAGGCTGTTGCCGGCTTCGATGCGCGCGGCGCTGTCGAGGAAGTCGCGGCGCTGCTCGCGCAGGTAGTCGCCGCCACTGCTTTGGTGGGTGGTCAGGGTGCGGTCGTTGATCACGTCGCCCTGGGTGGTGGTCAGGCTCACATCGCGCCCGGCGATGATGCCGCCGGCCTTGTTCACCAAGTAGTTGCCCGCCAGCAGGTCGAGGCGGTTGCCGGCCTCCACCAAGCCACTGTTGACCAGGTTCTCTCCCGCCACTGCCGACAGGTCATTGGCCGCGCGCAGGGTGCCGACGTTGTTCAAGTCTTGCCCAGCGATCAGGTTGACGTTGTCACCGGCAATCAAGGCGCCGTTGGGCGCCAGGCGATTGTCGGCATGGGCCAGGTACAGCACTGGCACCAGTACCTGTTCGCCGTTCACCTCGGTGTTTTCCAGCCAGACGATGTCGTGGGTCAGGGCCGCTACCTGCTCCGAGGTCAGGCTCACGCCCACCGCCAGGTTTAGGGCGTCCTTGCTCTTGATGGCGTTGTCCATCAGGTACTTGAACAGTTTTTCGTCGCTGTTCTGGCCGTCGATAAAGCGCTGGCCGGTGCGGGCCTGCACCGCTTGCTGGATCAGTTTCTGTTCATAGAAACCGTCCCCTAGACGCTTGGCGCTGTCGTCCGGGTTGTAGCCGAGGTTGGACAGCAGGTAGTCCGAGCTCATGAACTGCTTGAGGTCGGTGAGCACCGGGTTGGTTTCGATCAGGTATTTGTGTGGATTGCTGCGCACGCTGCTGTCGGGCAGGCCGGTGACCCGCTCGATGCTGATCGGTGCCGGAGCCTGGGTGTTGAGGGCCGCAGCCTGGCTAATGCCTTCTTCGACGACCGAGCGACCCGGTAGCACCGGGCCAGGAGTCGTTCCAGCCCCCGGGAGGACGGTGTTGATTGCCCGGGCATCGGTGCCGATCTCGACAACCTGCCGATTGGCGGTGCTCAGGTCGCCCGAGCGGTTGCTAATCGGCTGCGCCTGCGCGATACGGATGTCCTGCACCTGCGCCAGTGGCAGCGCCTGCTGGCGCTGTGCGGCGCTCAAGGCCGCGCCGCCCATGGCCCAGGTTTGTGGGCCGGTGCTGGTCGGGGCGCTACCGCCCTGGCCACTGAGGCGGAACAGGCCATTCTGTCCGCTCGGCAGGGTGAAACCGGGAAGCGTGACCGGGTTGACCGACTGCTGGGCCACATCCGGGCTCAGTTGTGCATTGATACGTACGGCCGTGGAATAACCATTGCCAACACCGGTGTCGGTGCTCACCTGACCGGCCCCGACATACTCATAGAACGGCCGGATCACACTGTTATTGAGGTTCTTCGCCGCATTCAGGCTGACGTTGCCACCGGCCTGGATGACCGCATCATAGGACTGTCCGTCCAGGTTCTTGACGTTGCTGTTGTGTGCGAGCAGGACTCCGGTCCACCCCAGAAAGGCGCTCAGGTCAGAAGCGTAGGAAGCCGAAGGCTTGGGGTTGTTACGGGCATTGAAGTTGGCCGCCTGGGCCGCAGCATTGGCGGTTTCGTTGACGAAGCTCCAGTAGCGTCGCACGGTGGTGATTTCTTGCGCCTGCAGCCCCTTGTTGTCGATGGACTCGGCATCGATCTGCAAGTTGCCGACGGCCGCCAGGGTACTGCTGGCGTTGACCAGGTTCTGTGCATTGATCAGCAAGTTTGCGCCGCTGCCGATATTCGCCGCCGCCGAACTACGGGTAACGTTCAGCCGATCGGTCTCGCTCAATTCCCACAAGCCGTTGATCCGGCCTCCGCCACGGCTGTCACAGCCAGCCCCCGGAATCAGGGTGCAGGACAGACGGGTAATGCCAGTGGCGCTTTTCTCGTGCTCGGTGTACTCCAGCACGTCCATCAGGTTATTGACGGTGGTGGCAGCGATGACCAGATTGCCCGCGCTGTTGATGTCGGCGGAACGGTTGTCCAGCAGGTCGGCCTTGGCCTGTTTGTCATCCTTGGCAATCAGGACATCACCCAGCCCATAGACCTGGGCATAGCGGTTGGTGAAGCGAGTAGCCAGCAGCTGCATATTGCCGCCGCTGGAGATCAGTCCGTGGTCATTGACCAGAGTGCCGGTGGTCAGGGTCAGGTCCTTGCCGCTACCCAGGGTGCCGCGGTTGTTCACCTCGTCGGCACTCACGTCCAGGCGGTGACTGGAGGTCAGGCGCCCGGCGTTGTCGAACTGTCCGGCGATGCTAATCCGTGTATCCCCGCCTCCCGCGATACTGGCGGTATCGCTCAGGCTCACCTGTCCCGCATCCAACCCGAGGTTGTGCAAACTGCTCAAACGACCATTACC
>NZ_AYMU01000048.1 GCF_000633395.1 Pseudomonas sp. PH1b | reverse complement strand
TGGTGAACAGGTACTGGTGCCGGTGCTGTACCTGGCCCAGGCCAACAACCGCCTGGCACCCAATGGCTCCCTGATTGCGGGCAAGGACGTGAGCCTGATTGCCGGCAAGGACCTGAACAACGTCGGCACCCTGCGCGCGGCCAATGACCTGTCGGCGGTGGCGGGGGATAGCCTGGTCAATAGTGGGTTGGTGGAGGCGGGCAACCGCCAGGACCTGCTGGCCGGCAACTACCTGGTCAACCGCGCCGGCGGCATCATCGCCGGGCGCGACGTGAGCCTGACCACCACCCAGGGCGACGTGATCAACGACCGCACCCTGACCACCCACCAGAGCAGCAGCGAAGACTACGTCCGCGAGCAGCGCCGCGACTTCCTCGACAGCGCCGCGCGCATCGAAGCTGGCAACAGCCTGAGCATCGACGCCGAACGGGACTTCGACAACACCGGCAGCGTCCTGCACAGCGGCGGCGACACCCGCATCAAGGCCGGTCGCAACGTCAGCCTCACCGCCGTCGAGCAAGTGGTCAGCAACGACCGCGGCATTGGCAA
>NZ_AYMU01000047.1 GCF_000633395.1 Pseudomonas sp. PH1b | reverse complement strand
AACGACCGCGGCATTGGCAACCTCGACCAGAGCAAAACCCAGCACGGCGCCACCCTTGAGAGCGGCCGTGATCTGACCATCGATGCCGGTGGCAGTCTCACCGCCGTCGCCAGCCAGATCGAGGCCAAGGGCGATGTGTCGATGACGGTCACAGAAAACCTGACCCTGGCCTCGGCAGCCAACGAACAGCACTGGGCCAGCAAGACCGGCACCACCAAGAGCGAAGAAGATCGCGTCCACCAGCAAGCCACCACGGTGACGGCGGGCGGCGATGTGACGCTCAAGTCCGGCCAGGACATGACCCTGATCTCCAGCCGGATCAAGGCCGGGGACGAAGCTTATCTGGTGGCCGGTGGCGAACTGAACCTGCTGGCGGAGCAGGACAGTGAGCACTCGCTGTATGACATGAAGAAGAAGGGGGGCTGGGGCAGCAAGGAAACCAAGCGCGATGAAGTCACCCGGGTTACCCATGTCGGCAGTGAGATCAGTGCCGGTGGCAACCTGACGCTCAAGAGCGATGGCGACCAGAAGTATCAGGTTGCCAAGCTGGAGAGTGGCAAGGACCTGACCTTGGAGAGTGGCGGCGCCATCACCTTTGAAGGGGTGAAGGATCTTCTTCAAGAAAGCCACGAAAAGAGTAAGGGGGACTTGGCTTGGACCAGTTCCAAGGGCAAGGGCAACACGGATGAAACCTTGCGTCAGAGCCAGTTGATGGCCAAAGGCGAGTTGCTTATCAAGGCGGCTGATGGCCTGAAGATCGACATCAAGCAAATCGACCAGAAATCCATCAGTCAGACCATCGACGCCATGGTTCAAGCCGATCCGCAGATGGCCTGGCTCAAGGAAGCCGAGAAACGCGGTGATGTGGATTGGCGCCGGGTCAAGGAGTTGCACGACAGCTGGGACTACAGCCACTCGGGACTGGGAGTCGGAGCTCAGTTGGTCATCATGATTCTGGTGAGCTACCTCACGGCAGGTTTTGCCAGTGGTCTTGTAGCGACTGGGGCAGCCCAAGGCTCGGCAATGGCTGCTGCAGCGACAACGACCGCTACGGTCGGAGGTGTGACGACCACCACCACCGTTGCTGCCGGTTGGGGCAACGTCATGGCCAGCAGCATTCTGAGTTCCATGGCCGGTAGCGCTGCGGTCAGCACCGTCAACAACAAAGGCAACCTGGGTGCGGTGTTCAAGGACATCACTTCCAAGGATGCGCTCAAAGGTTATGCCACAGGGGCGGTAACTGCGGGCTTCACCGCCGGAGTTCTGGATAACACCTTCGGGGTCACCGGCGACAACGTCAATAAAGTGACCAAAGGCTTTGACCTGGGGAGCGTAAAGGATCTTGGCAAGTTCGGTGCCTACCTCGGCGCTCAGGGCGTTGTTCAGGCAGGGGCACAGAGCGTCATTCAGGGCGGCAGTTTTAGCGAAAACCTCAGCAAATCCCTCACCGCGCAAGGGCAGCACTTGCTGCAGGCCGGTGTCTTCAATTGGGTTGGGGATGTTTCGGATAAGTACGACTGGAAGGAAGGCAGTGTAGAAAAGATTGCCTTCCATGCGCTAGTTGGCGGCGCCCTTAGCAAAGCGACAGGTGGGGACTTCGCTACCGGTGCAGCCGCCGCAGGGGCCAGTGAGGCACTTATTACTCAGCTTTCTGGGCTGATTGGTAACGACAAGAACCTGGAACTGATGGTTTCTCAGCTCATTGGTGTCAGCGCTGCGGCTGCGGTTAATGGTGATGTGGCTAAGGGCGCGGAGATTGCCAAGAACGCCACCGCTTACAACCGGCAACTACACCCTGAAGAGCGCAAACGTATTCAACAACAAGCCAAGGCGTTGGCTGATGAGCAAAAAATCAGTGTTGCAGAGGCCGAGCGGCGTTTGGCTGAAGCCTTTGCTTTTTATACGGACAAGGCTTGGCAAGTAAAACTGAGTGGCTCGGGGGTCACGTTTGCGGACAGTACCCTTGCCCATTTGGGGCAGGCCCTAGCGCCGCTGGGGGCCTTTTATGACACATCGACCGAGGTTGTAGGGGATATCCCTGTCGCTCCTGGGCCGGGGAAAACGTATACGCCATCTGAAACCTTGGCGATGTTGAAAAATTATGAGTTTACCCACGCTGACTTCTTCAGTCCGACGGTCAATCTTGAGTACATCACCGATGATAAGCAGCGGGATTACTATGAAAAGAATCTCAATTACCGCCAGTTCGACATTCTTGCAGAGGGCTCAGGGGCTGCGAAGGGTATAGGCGGTGCCTTTAAGGGCAGCGCTGAGGATCTCTATGGCTTTGGCAAGGGGTTGTTAGTAGACACTGCTAACACTGCCAATGGGGTCACCCATGGCTTGATACGAGCTGCGAGTAACCCGCAAGAGGTAAT
>NZ_AYMU01000046.1 GCF_000633395.1 Pseudomonas sp. PH1b | reverse complement strand
GGCACCAGTACCTGTTCACCATTCAGTTCATGGCTTTCCAGCCAGACGATGTCGTGGGTCAGGGCGGCGACTTGTTCGGCGGTCAGGGTTACGCCCACCGACAGGTCAAGCTGTTGCTTGCTCTGGAGCGCGTTGTCCATCAGGTGCTTGAAGAGCTTTTCGTTGCTGTCCTGGCCGTCGATAAAGCGTTGGCCGGTGCGAGCGACCATGGCTTGCTGGATCAGTTTCTGTTCGTAGAAACCATCTCCCAGGCGCTTGGCACTGTCGTCCGGGTTGTAGCCGAGGTTGGACAGCAGGTAGTCCGAGCTCATGAACTGCTTGAGGCTGGTCAGCGCCGGGTTGGTTTCGATCAGGTACTTGTGCGGCCGGGACAGGCTCGCGGCGTCCGGCAGGCCGGCGATCTGCGCAGGCGTCGGGGCCTGGGCCAAGGCGCTGCCCTGACCGCTGAGGCGGAACAGGCCGTTGCCGCCGGTGGGCAGGCTGAAGCCCGGCAACTCCAGGGGGTTGACCTGTTGCTGGGCCAGTTCCGGGGGCAGTTGTGGGTTGATCCGGATCGGCGTCGAGTAACCGTTGCCGACGCCGGTGTCGGTCAGGGTCTTGCCGGCGCCGACATACTCGTAGAAGGAGCGGATCACGCTGTTGTCGAGGGTCTGGTCGGCCTTGAGGTTGACCTTGCCACCGGCCTGGATGGTGGCGGCGAAGGATTGGTCGCCGTCCACCACCTT
This sequence comes from Pseudomonas sp. PH1b, assembly GCF_000633395.1. Lineage (GTDB taxonomy): Bacteria > Pseudomonadota > Gammaproteobacteria > Pseudomonadales > Pseudomonadaceae > Aquipseudomonas. Next base: position 1,643 of record NZ_AYMU01000046.1, on the reverse strand, counting down.
GCTGCTGGAGGACAGCATCACCCCGGTCCAGGCAATGAAGGCGCTAAGGTCGGAGGCGAAGCTGCTCGAAGGCGTCGGGTTGTTGCGAGCATTGAACGCGGCGGCGCGGGCAGCGGCGGTGCCGGTTTCGTTGACGAAGCTCCAGTAGCGCCGCAGGGTGGTGATTTCCTGGGGCTGCAAGCCCTGGTTGTGGACGGTCTGGGCCTTGATGTTGATGTCGCCGGCCGCGGTGATCAGGCTGCTGGTGTTGGTCAGGGTCTGGGTGTCGATCTGCAGGTCGGCGCCGCTGTTGAGGCTGGCGGCGGCGCTGCTGTCGGTCACTCGCAGGCGGTCGGTTTCGGCCACTTCCCACAGGCCGTTGATGCGGCCGCCGCCGCGGTCGTCGCAGCCGGCGCCGGGGATCAGGGTGCAGGACAGGCGGGTGATGCTGGCCGCGCTCTTTTCGTGTTCGGTGTACTGCAGCACGTCCATGACGTTGTTGAGGGTGCTGGCGGCGATGGTCAGCTTGCCCAGGCTTTCGATATCCCCGGAGCGGTTGTCCAGCAGGTCGGCGCGGGTTTGCTGGTCGTCCTTGGCGATCAGCGCGGTGCCCAGGCTGTACACCTGGGCGTAGCGGTTGGTGAAGCTTGTGGTCAGCAGCTGCAGATTGCCGCCGCTGGAAATCAGGCCATGGTCGTTGACCAGGGTGGCAGCAGTGAGGCTCAGGTCTGCGCCGCTGCCCAGGGTGCCGAGGTTGTGGATGCTGGCGGCGTTGAGCTGCAATTTCTGGCTGGCGGTGATGCGCCCGGCGCTGTTCAGCGCACCATCGATCTGCAGGGTACTGTTGGCACCGCCGGCGATGCTGGCGCTGTCTGTCAGGTCCAGTTGGGCGGCGTGCAGGTCCAGTTGACCCATGCTGCTCAGACGGCCCTGGCCGGCGTAGTTGCCGCTCAGGTCGAGGTTGAGCGCGGCGTCGCTACCGATCAGGCCGTCGTTGCTCCAGTGGCTGCCGCTGCCGGTCAGGCCGGTGCTTGCCAGGAGCTGGCCATCGGCGGTCTGGGTCAGGTGGTCGACCTTGACCCGCAACTGGTCGGCCTGGATCGAGCTGCTGTTGGTCCAGCGCTCGGCTTCCAGGGTCAGCTGGCCGGCGGTCTTCAGGCGGCCGCCGACGTCTTCGAGGTTGGCCATGGAAATGCCGAACACCCCGCTGCCGCTGTGCAGCAGGCTGCCGCCACGGTTGTTGAAGCCGCCGGCGTCGAAGGCCAGGTCGTGGTTGGCGGTTTCCAGAGAGCCATCGCGGTTGTCGAAGGTGCCTGCGATGCTGAACCGGGTCTTGCTGGCCAGGCCCAGGGCTCGCAGTTGCCCACGCTGGTTGTCCAGGCTGGCGGCGGTGGTGGCCAGGGTGCTGCGGCTTTCGATCAGGCCCTGGCGGTTGTCCAGGGCGCCCCCCAGCTCCAGCTCGATCTGCCGGGCGCTGATCTGGCCGGCGCGGTTGTCCAGGTCCTTGGCGCTGATATGCAACGCCTGCTGGGCGAAGAGCGCGCCGTCGCGGTTGTCGAGGCGGCCATTGGCGGCGGTTTCCAGGATGGCGCCGCCGTTGAGGGCAGACACCTTGCCGGCCCTGTTGTCGAGGTTGGCCGCCTTGAGCGTCAGCTCGCCCTGCT
>NZ_AYMU01000045.1 GCF_000633395.1 Pseudomonas sp. PH1b | reverse complement strand
TGGATGTTCGTCAGTTTGCCTTCCTGGCCCGCCAACCTTCTGCCACCCTGCAAGCGCGGGAGTCGTTCTGGGGGCTGCCCAAGCGGGGCCTGGCGTTCATCCTGGCCAACATGATGTTCTGGCAGCCTGTGGTGGCGATGGCCGACGGCATCGTGGTCAACGGCGGTGGCACCACACTGGGCCAGGCCGGCAATGGCGTGCCCATCGTCAACATCGCCGCGCCCAATGGCAGCGGCCTGTCCCACAACCAGTTCAGCGACTACAACGTCGGCCAGCAGGGGGTGATCCTCAACAACGCCACCGGCCGCACCCAGCAAACCCAGCTCGGCGGGATCATCCTCGGCAACTCCAACCTGGGCGGGCGCTCGGCCAATATCATCCTCAACGAAGTCAACGGCGGCAGCCCCAGCCAGCTCAAGGGCTACACCGAAGTGGCCGGGCAGTC
>NZ_AYMU01000044.1 GCF_000633395.1 Pseudomonas sp. PH1b | reverse complement strand
GTAAGCGAGTGGTGAATACGCCTTGACGAGGCCTTAAGCGCGTCTGTTTGGTTGTCGGTTAACATCGCGCTACGAAATCCATTAATACTCTCGGCGCGCTAGCCCCCAGACAAGCTTTCACGTGACAGAGCCCCCAAGCTAATGTAAGCATAAAGTCACGAAATAGTGGCAAGGACTCCAAAGGCGATGCTTGAAATTCTACAAGGTACCCCCCTCTGGGTTTTCGGCGTTTTTCTACTGATCTGTTATTACGGATTCAAAGCTCTACGGCCTACCCGAGAGAGCCCGAGCGTCCTGCTTATTACACCCTGTATCTTTGTATTTTGGTCTCTTTTTTCACTTAACTACCGCGGTCACCTCACGATGACGTTAAGCGCGTGGTTAACAGGCATAGCCGTAGGGAGCGCCACTGCATTATTTTTGTTCCCTACGCGTTGCCTAACTCTTGACGATGCCGGAAGACGACTTGTCGTGCCTGGGACTTGGAAAATTCTCGCGATATACCTGCTTTTCTTTGCTGTGAGATATTTTATTGGCTATCAAGCAGCCGTGCATCCCGAGCGCTCGAATGATGTCCAAATCGTCTTAATCGCCTGCACTGTATCGGGATTTACCGTGGGTCTTTTTTGCGGTCGTGCTACAAGCTTTTACCGTAAATGGTTAAAGCTTCGTGTTACCTAATAGTAATCAGCATTCACCGGCCATCACGTCTTATAGATCTAAGCAAGTTGCCACCTATGCGGCAGCAACTGATCGATTTCACTCGCCCGCTGCGTCGGCAGGCGCGTGAGAACATCCTTTAGATAGGCGTACGGATCATGGCCATTCAGCCGCGCTGACTGGATCAAGCTCATGATCGCCGCAGCCCGTTTTCCGCTGCGTAGCGACCCGGCGAAGAGCCAGTTCTTGCGCCCAAGAGCCCATGGCCGGATCTGGTTCTCCGCCCAATTATTATCAATGGGGACCGCCCCGTCATCGAGGTAGCGCGACAGCGCTGCCCAGCGTTTAAGGCTGTAATCGAGTGCTCTGCTGATGGCCGAACCTTCGGGCACAAGATCACGCTGCACGATCATCCAGACATGCAGCCTATCCATCACCGGCACGGCTTTTTCTTGCCGTATTCGGCGCCGTAAATCCGGCTCCAGGTTACGCACTTCGCTCTCGACTTCGTACAACAGCTGGATGTAGTGCAGGGCCTGCTCGGCGATCTGGCTCTTGTTGGTTGCATACAACTCAAAGAACTTGCGCCGGGCATGGGCCATGCAGCCGATCTCGGTCACGCCGAGTTCGAAGCTGGCCTTGTAACCGGCAAAATCATCGCAGACCAACTTGCCTTTCCAGCCTTGAAGGAAGTTACGAGCATGCTCGCCAGCGCGGCTGGGGCTGAAGTCGTAGACGACAGCGGCTGTGTCGCAGAACTGGCTGGTGGCATAAGCCCAAACATACGAGCGGTGGGTTTTCTTGGTGCCCGGAGCGAGCATCTGCACAGGTGTTTCATCCGCGTGCATGACCTGTTGCCCGATCACTACGTCACGCAAGGCATCGACCAAGGGCTGTAACTGCACGCCTGTCATGCCAACCCACTGAGCCAACGTGGAGCGTGGAATCGCCAAGCCGGCACGACTAAAAATCGATTCCTGACGGTAAAGCGGAAGATGGTCAGCAAACTTCGCAATCATGACGTGAGCAAGTAACCCGGCAGTCGGGATGCCCTTGTCGATGACCTGCGCCGGCACAGGTGCCTGGATCAGCGTTTCGCAGTCATCGCAAACCCACTTGCCACGGACATGGCGCTCAACGGTAAACTCGCCCGGCGTGTAGTCCAGCTTTTCACTGACATCTTCACCTATGCGTTTCAGCGCGCAGCCGCATGGGCAGTGAGTGTTGTCTGGTTCGTGATGGATCAACGTTCGCGGAAATTCTGCCGGCAATGCGGTGCGCTTGGGCTTTTGCTTTTCCTCGGTCGCCGCTGATGCTATTTGCAACGCCTGAAGCTCGGCCTCAATCGCCGCGATATCAGTATCGATCAGGTCATCAAGCAGGCTGGCCTGATCAGGACTCATCTGCTCACTGCGCTTGGCAAACTTCAAACCCTTGAGCTGTGCGATCTCGAGGGTCAGCTTCTCGATCACCGTTTGATCGCGGTTGATCTTCTTGCCCATGGTCTCGACTTGCGACAGCAATTGCGTAGCGAATGCACGCAGTTGGTCGGGAGTCATTTGATCGAGATTGGATGAGGAAGTCATGCCTTGGATTTTACCAAAGCAGACCGTCTGCGACAGCAAACCAAGATGCTAATTACAGTTTCTAAAGCACCGTGATTGCACCGCCAGCGCCAATCCGTTGCCAAGGCAGGCCAAGCACCAAGGCCTGAAGTTGCTCTACATCCAACTGCAATTCACTGCCTTGCCGAACACCTGGCCAATGAAATTTACCTTGGTTCAAGCGACGTGCCGCCAGCCAGAAACCAATCCCATCGTGTACCAGCACTTTGACCCGAGTCGCGCGGCGATTGGCAAACAGATAGGCGCAGTGCGGCTTCGCCTCACCGAACACCGCGATCACTCTGGCCAGAGCCGTTTCAGTTCCGGCGCGCATGTCCATGGGCTCGGTGGCAAGCCAGATGGCGTCGATGCGGATCATCGCAAAAGGTCTCGAAGGAATGCGGTGCAGGCAGCAGCATTATAGGTTGGCCAGTTCACTTTGACGGTGCCGCGCGGGTGCAGAATCTCAATGCTGATATTCGTTGAGGATCCCTGGCCTGTTTCGTGCAGAGGCAACGGGATGAATGCAGGCTGGAGCGCCGTGCCTTTCTGTGCTTGCACCCGAATCCATTTGTGGACAAGGTTCGCGTTGAGGCTATGGCTGAGGGCAACGCTGGCAATCGATGCGCCGGGTTGGACACACTCTTGAATGACCTGGGCTTTGAAGGATTTGGAATACGAACGGCGTGTCGGCTGCATGAAATACCCGCTTAAAAGGCTAGAACTGGTGCCCACTTAAATTTAAGTGCACACCATGTCTTGGCTTTGCGGGGCTGGGTAGATGACTTGGCCGGACGCATAC
>NZ_AYMU01000043.1 GCF_000633395.1 Pseudomonas sp. PH1b | reverse complement strand
CCATGCGCAACTGGCCGTTGGCATCGAGCTGGATGTCGCCACCGCTGGCAATCAACTTGCCATCGAGCTTGACCCCAACCCCTGCCTCGGTGCCCACCAGCTTGATCGCCCCGGCGTACATGCCGCCCAGGGCCGATGAGTCGATGGCCAGTTGCGGTGCGTCCGCCGGGTTGGCGGTGCGCGCCGTGGCGTTCAAGGTCTTGGCGTCGACGTCGTTGGCCCCGGCGATCAGCGCCAGGTGCTGGGCCTGGATCTCGGCGTTGATCCTGGCGCTGCGGGTGATGATTTCGAACTGATCGACGTTGCTCGCATTGAGCCCCGCGCCTTCGATGGCGACGCTGCCCTGGTCCACCTGATAACGCTGGATCTGGCCGTTGTCGATCACCGGCTTGCCGGTGGTCAGGGTGGCTTTCGGGGTGTTGATGAAGCCGCAGCCGTTGCAAGTCACGCCATAGGGGTTGGCG
>NZ_AYMU01000042.1 GCF_000633395.1 Pseudomonas sp. PH1b | reverse complement strand
GTCACCAGACCCGCAACGTTGCCCAGGGTCGCCACTTGCAAGCTCAGGCCCGCCAGGCTGGACAGCTCGCCTTGCTGGTTGTTCAGGCTGCCGATCCGGGCGTTCAACTGCCCGCTGCTGTTGACCAGCCCGCCCTGGCCGTTGAGCAGTCGAGCAGCTTCAAGCTGCATACTCGCAGCGCTGAGCACACGGCCCTGGTTCTGGTTGTCCAGGGTGCCGGCATTGACCTTCACCTGGCGCTGCCCACTGAGGGTGCCGCCCTGGTTGTTCAGGGACTGGGTTGCCGTGACCGTCAGATCTCGGCTGGCCACCAGGCTCTTGCCGCGGTTGTCGAGATCCCGGGCGTTAAGGCTGATATCGCCGTTGGCGTTGCGGCTGTTATCGGCATTGACCCCGGCCTCGATGATGCCGTGGTTGCTCAGTTTGCCGCCGCTGTCCAGCTGGATGCTGTCGCGGGCGGCAAAGGTTTTCTGGTTGCTCAGGTCGCCCTGGGTCTGCACCTTGAGATCGCTGCCGGCATACACCGCACCCTGGGCATCGAGGCTGCCGGCCTTGATCGCCACCGCGCCCTTCTCGGCGCTCGCGTACGCCATGCGCAACTGGCCGTTGGCATCGAGCTGGATGTCGCCACCGCTGGCAATCAGCTTGCCGTCGAGCTTGACCCCAACCCCAGCCTCGGTGCCCACCAGCTTGATCGCCCCGGCGTACATGCCGCCCAGGGCCGATGAGTCGATGGCCAGTTGCGGTACATCCGCCGGGTTGGCGGTGCGTGCCGTGGCGCTCAGGGTCTTGGCGTCGACGTCGTTGGCCCCGGCGATCAGCGCCAGGTGCTGGGCCTGGATCTCGGCGTTGATCCTGGCGCTGCGGGTGATGATTTCGAACTGGTCGACGTTGCTCGCATTGAGCCCCGCGCCTTCGATGGCGACGCTGCCCTGGTCCACCTGATAACGCTGGATCTGGCCGTTCTCTATCACCGGCTTGCCGGTGGTCAGGGTGGCTTTCGGGGTGTTGATGAAGCCGCAGCCGTTGCAGGTCACGCCATAGGGGTTGGCG
>NZ_AYMU01000041.1 GCF_000633395.1 Pseudomonas sp. PH1b | reverse complement strand
TGAGCGTCAGCTCGCCCTGCTCGGCAATGACCTGCCCGCCCTGGTTGTCGGCAGTTGCGGAAACCTCAAGGCCCAGGCTGGTCTTGGCCTGCAACAGGCCCTTGGCATTATCCAGGCGCTCGGCATTGAGTTGCAGGTCGGCTTCGCGGCTGAGGATCTCGCCGCCGTCGCTGTTTTGCACCTCACCACTGGCGCTGATCAACACCGAATCATTGGCCGCTACCCGGCCCTTCCGGCGGTTGTCCAAGTGTTCGGTGAACAGCCGCAGCCACTGCTGGCTGGAGAGTTCGCCTCCCTGGTTCTCAACCTTAGTGCTGCGCTTGAGCAGCAAGGGGCCAGCGGCAGACAGGGTGCCCTGGTTGTTGATCAAGCGCCCCAGCAGGTCGAGGGTGGCGCCCTGCTCGCCGCTGAAGGTGCCGTGGCGGTTGTCCAGGTCGCGACCGATAAACTGCAGATCGCCGGCAGCGTTGAGCGTGCCGCCCTGGTTGCCCAGGGTCATGGCCTGCAAGGTCAGGGTGGCGGCGCTGTCGATGGAGCCGCCCTGGCTGTTGTCCAGCCGCTCGCGCAGTTTGAGGCTTTGCTCGCCGGCGCTGGAGATCACCCCCTGGTGGCTGTTGTCGAGGCTGGCGGCCTTGACGTCCAGGGTCTGCTGGCTGACCAGGGCGCCGCCCTGGCTGTTGTTCAAGGCGTCGTTGAGGGTGATGTCGACACCGCCCTTGAGGCTGGAGACGGTGCCCTGGTTGCTGTTGTTCAGGCCGATGCCATTGAGGGTCAGGCCCTGCCAGCCCGACAGCAGCCCGCCCTGGTTGTCCAGTTCCGCAGTACCGGTGATCTTCAGGGCCTGTTGCGCCAGCACCACGCCGCTGAGGTTGTCCATGCCGGCCAGCACCAGGGTGCTGTTGCCCTGGCTCGACAGCTCACCACCACTGTTGCCCAGGTGGCCCAGGGTGGCGTTGAGGGAATGCTGGCTCTTGATCAGGCCGCCCTGGCCGTTGCGCACCAGATCGGCATTGAGTTGCAGGTGCTCGGCGCTCAGCAGCTTGCCCTGATGACTGTTATCCAGAGTCCCGGCACTGACCGTCACCTGGCGCTGTCCGCTCAGGGTGCCACCCTGGTTGTCCAGGCTCCGGGTTGCCGTGACCGTCAGATCGCGGCTGGCTACCACGCTCTGGCCATTGTTGTTCAGGGTCTGCGCCGTCAGCGTGACATCGCCGCTCGGGTTGCGACTGTTATCGGCATTGACCCCAGCTTCGATGATGCCGTGGTTGCTCAGTTGGCCACCGCTGTCCAGCTGGATGCTGTCGCGGGCGGCAAGGGTTTTCTGGTTGCTCAGGTCGCCCTGGGTCTGCACCTTGAGTTCGCTGCCGGCATACACCGCACCCTGGGCATCGAGGCTGCCGGCCTTGATCGCCACCGCGCCCTTCTCGGCGCTCGCGTCCGCCATGCGCAACTGGCCGTTGGCATCGAGCTGGATGTCGCCACCGCTGGCGATCAGCTTGCCGTCGAGCTTGACCCCAACCCCAGCCTCGGTGCCCACCAGCTTGATCGCCCCGGCGTACATGCCGCCCAGGGCGCTACTGTCGATGGCCAGTTGCGGTGCATCCGCCGGGTTGGCGGCGCGCGCCGTGGCGTTCAAGGTCTTGGCGTCGACGTCGTTGGCCCCGGCAATCACCGCCAGGTGCTGGGCCTGGATCTCGGCGTTGATCCTGGCGCTGCGGGTGATGATTTCGAACTGGTCGACGTTACTCGCATTGAGCCCCGCGCCTTCGATGGCGACGCTGCCCTGATCCACCTGATAACGCTGGATCTGGCCGTTGTCGATCACCGGCTTGCCGGTGGTCAGGGTGGCTTTCGGGGTGTTGATGAAACCGCAGCCGTTGCAGGTCACGCCATAGGGGTTGGCGACGATCACATGGGCCGACTGCCCGGCCACTTCGGTG
>NZ_AYMU01000040.1 GCF_000633395.1 Pseudomonas sp. PH1b | reverse complement strand
AGCCTGCTCAAGCCCTACATCGGCCAGTGCCTGGGGGTGGCCCAGCTCAACGAATTGCTCAAGGTCATCACCGACCGCTACCTCGAGAAGGGCCTGGTCACCAGCCGCGCCTACCTGCCGCAACAGGACCTGTCCAGCGGCCACCTGCAGGTGCTGGTGGTGGAAGGCAAGCTCGAAGGGCTCAAGGCCGCCGATGACAGCAAGCTCAGCGCTCGCGAATTGAACATGGCCTTTCCCGGCAGCAGCGGTGAGCTGCTCAACCTGCGGCAGATCGAGCAGATGGTCGACCAGCTCAACCGCTTGCCATCGAACCAGGCGCAGATGGAACTGGCCCCGGGCCAGGCCGTGGGCGGCAGCCAGGTGCTGGTCAAGAACAGCCCGCAAAAGCCCTGGCGCGTCGGTTTGTCCCGCAGCAACGACGGGCAGAAGAGCACCGGCGAGCAGCAGTGGGGCAGCTCGTTCGAATGGGACAGCCCCCTGGGCCTGGCCGACCAGTTGGTGCTGCGCGGCGGCCACGACGCCATCAGCGACCACCAGAAGACCTCGCGCAACGCCATGCTCTATTACAACCTGCCGTTTGGCTGGTGGAACCTCAGCTACAGCTACAGCCAGAGCGAATACCGCTCCCTGGCCCAGGGCCAGGGCTTCAACTTCAAGCAGACCGGCGACAGCCAGAACCACCAGTTGCGCCTGGAGCGGGTGATCCA
>NZ_AYMU01000039.1 GCF_000633395.1 Pseudomonas sp. PH1b | reverse complement strand
AGAGAATCCGGGGCGATTCAACGTGGGCTGATTCCTCTGATGGCCTCCGGCGATATGGCCACCTTCCCAAGCACGCCCTTCCCGAATAGTAACCACAAGTTCAAAAGCGAGACCGCATTCACCAACAGAGAACGACAAGCCTTCACCGCGGCATTGCGGCAAGCCATCAAGCCGATATGGACCGACGGCGTGTCTGTTACCGGCGAGCTGCTGGCCTTCACACTGTTGGTTGTGGCGCTGCACACCGGACGTAATAACACGCCACTCTTGGAAATGGGCCGTAACTGCCTACGCCCGCACCCGAAAGATGACACCGTATTCTTGGTTCTGTGGAAGCGGCGAGGATACAACACCAGCAAGGTGGCGCTCCGCGCCGAGGCGGACGTAGAACACCTTCTTGAATCCACGCCGAGCGTAAGAACCAGCGTAGAACGTCTGATTCGTCGAGTGATGGTCTTGACCGAACCTCTGGATGTGGAGGCTCCGGCTGACCTCAAGGGCCGTGTATGGCTGTATCGTACTCGCGCAGCGAAAAATGTCGGCAACGTCACAGCATTGAATTCAGCAGCGGTGGCAGTCGCGGTAACCCGACTTGTAGCTAAATATAGCCTGACCGACAGTGATGGAGAGCCGCTGCGCATTAACATCTCACGCCTGCGCAAGACGTTCGCCAGCGGTATATTCGAGCTGACCGGCGGAGACGTTGCAACCACCGCTGCTGCACTAGGAAACACCCTTCAGATCACCGACCGACACTATTTAGCGCCCAGTGAAGAGGCACGTCGCAACTGGCAGTTCATGGGAGAGGTATTGGTACAGGAGTTACGGACTCGAACCATCGGTACAACTTATCGAGACACTCCCATGGGACGCTGCGCCGACCCGGAGAACGGCCAGTACGCTCCTAAGCGAGAGGGTGCGACTTGCATGAACTTCATCAACTGCCTGCGCTGCAAGCACTACGCGGTGACCGCCGAAGATTTGTACAAGCTGTTCAGTTTCTACTTTCGCGTGCTGTCCGAACGCTCGCGCATGGATAAAAGGCTCTGGGCACGGGAATACGCCCACATTCCCCGCTTAATAGATCACTACATCATTGACGAAGGGCTGAGGCGCGGCACTTTCAAAGCCGCAGCGGTGGAAGCAGCACGTGAATATGCTCGCACCCAGCCACATCCGTTCTGGTCGATTGATCTGATCGATAGCCTGGAGGTATTTGCATGAACGACAACCTTCTAGCAGTACCGCTTTGGGACGCCGTGACAGCGCAACCTAGCGATGTGCGTGGACTCCACGAACGCGACACCTTAATCATTAGCGCGACCCAAGTTGATGGGCTATGGGTCATCCTCAGTCGGTATGGCGACGACATCTGGCAGCTCGACGGCTTCAGTAGCAATGTGCCAGCCTGCGAGAAACGAATGGATTTCAACCTCGTGCCACTGATGTTTCGAGCGGTTATGAAAGCGATGCTGTACCGCTACCTGCGACGAGGGCTACGAGAGGGCTCGCGACCTAAAGGTAGCTCAACAAAAACTTTTTTCTACGAAACGCTGCCATTCTTACGTCATCTGGAGGCACTTAAGCTCAACCATGTTGGCGCGGTGACCCCCATAGTCTGCGCAGTCTATGTGAATACCTGCAAGGCGTACCGGCAAATCAGCCGACACCATGGTAAGCCACTGTCACAGCGTGGATTAGAAGACCGCTTAAAGGCTGTCGAAGCGCTCTACGAACTTAGTCAATACACCGACGACCGAATGCCAACGCACCCCTGGCCCGATACTTCCGCGAAGGCGTTGGCGGGGCTTACCCGTCTTGGCGCTCAAGAAAGCAGAACGCCACTGATGCCCGACGATGTGTTCTGCTCTCTATTCGAGCGAGCCTACCAGCAGGTTGAGCGCGGTCAACAACTACTTGACCTTCGCGACGCACTGCATGCGCTCACGGTGCAGCGAAAGGGGCAATCATACACAACTGTCAATGTTGCAAAGAACCGCCACCTGGATGCCCTTGGTTGGGAGGGTGGCCTGAAAACACTCAACAAGGCACTGATTGATCTGCGTACGGCCTGTTACATCATTCTGGCCAGCACCTCCGGCTGCCGCAACCACGAGCTGGCGAATGTACAATCGGGTTCGCACTTGCGCACCCAAGACAATCAGGGCACGGTCTTCCACTGGATGCGTTCAAGCTCGAACAAGACCGATGAGGGCATCCATCACTGGATGATCCCCGAGGCGGCTGTACGCGCGCTGCGAGTGATGGAGCGCTGGGCCCTGCCATATCAGGCCATGATCACCGCCGAACTCCTGCAGCGACGCCGGTCGAACCCGTCTGATTCGCAGATCGTCGAGGCAAATAAACATCGCCACGCGCTCTTCCTCGGCGTGGCTCTGGGAGGCGACCAAGTACGCACACTTTGCAACGCTACTTGGAACGGCTACCTGAAGGCATTCGTTAAAGATTGCGGGCTGAGCTGGAACCTTAGCAGCCATCAATTCCGCCGCAAGTTCGCCAACTACGCCGCGCATAGCCGCTTCGGTGACTTGCGCTACCTCAAGGAACATTACGCGCACTGGACGCTGGACATGACCTTAGGCTACAGCATGGACGACAGCTGGGGGCAGCATCTGGATTTTGAGCTGTATACCGACATTCAGACCGAGTTGAATGGCATCAAACTAGGCGTGGTAGAAGACTGGTTCGGTGACTCGCCTCTGGCCGGGGGCTATGGCCGCACCCTCAAACAGTGGCAACGAGAGCCGCAGAACTTGCTGATATTCAAGGATCATGCCTCAATGTTGAAGTCCATTGCCGAGAGCACTGCAATTCGTAGCAATGGACATGCTTGGTGCACGGCGGACAATGACGCCTGTATCGGGAATACCCTAGAGCGCACACGATGCGGCAACTGCAATAACGCCGTGATCGGGAGTAGGCACACGGCGATCTACCAGCGGCTCTACGAGGAGTTGAAAGGTCTGCTGCATTGCCCAGACATTGGCGACGGCGGCCGCCAACGCGTTGAGCGCGACCTGACTCGATGCCATGACGTACTAACACAGTTGGCCATGCCTCTGGAGACTCTGCCCTCATGAAGTCCAAGAAAAAGCAAACCCACTACAAGCCGGCTGAGGATCGCGAAAAGGATCTGCGACTCGCCCTTTATCGTATCCAGAAAGGTCGCACCCATTTCGGGGAAACCAAGATTACTATCGCCGCAGTCGCCCGCGAGGCAGGCGTATCAACAGCGTTGATCCACAACTACTACCCAAAGGTTGCTGAGGCTATCCGCGAAGCTCAGGGGCGCTCCAGTCGCACTGTACGTGATATGAAACATCACGACTTGATTGCTGAGCGTAAGAGATCCGCAGCCTGCCGTCATGAGATAGAGGAACTGCGGGCCAAAATCGCCAGTCTCGCGTCCCTCAACGAAATGCTATTGGACGAGAACCGTGTGCTCAAAGCCAAGGTGAGCGACCGGAAGGTGACGGATCTGGGTTCAGCGGCGTTTTAACTGATCAATGAGTTGAGTTGGCAAGCCCTTAATGATCAAGGTACCGGCGGCTTCGTCGTATTCGATCTTTTCGCCCAGTAAGTGCGCCTCGAAGCTGATCGACAGCCCTTCGGCGCGCCCGGTGAAGCGACGAAACTGGTTCAGGGTGCGTTTGTCGGCCGGAATCTCTGGCGACAAACCATAGTCACTGTTTCGGATGTGATCGTAGAACGCCTGTGGACGGTGCTCGTCAATCAGGCTGGAGAGTTCTTCGAGAGTCACCGGCTCGCCAAGCTTGGTCTGTGTGGTGGCGTACTCGACCAGGGTCTGGGTCTTCTCCCGCGCGGACTCCTCTGGCAGGTCCTCTTTTTCGACGTAGTCGCTGAAGGCCTTCAGCAGAGTACGGGTTTCGCCCGGGCCATCGACGCCTTCCTGGCAGCCGATAAAGTCGCGGAAGTACTCTGAGACCTTCTTGCCGTTCTTGCCCTTGATGAACGAGATGTACTGCTTGGAATTCTGGTTGTTCTTCCACTCCGACAGGTTGATCCGCGCCGCTAGGTGCAACTGGCCGAGGTCCAGGTGGCGCGACGGGGTCACGTCCAGTTCGGCGTTCACCGCAACGCCTTCGCTGTGGTGCAGCAGAGCGATGGCGAGATATTCGGTCATGCCTTGCTGGTAGTGGGCGAACAGCACATGGCCGCCGATGGAGAGGTTGGATGCCTCCATCAGCGTCTGCAAGTGCTTTATGGCCACGCGGCTGAAGCAAGTGAAATCCTGACTGCCGTCGAAATACTCTTTCAACCAGCCGCTGAACGGATACGCGCCGGACTCGGCATGGAAGAACCCCCAGGCCTTGCCTTGTTTGGCGTTATAGCTGTCGTTGAGGTCAGCCAGCAGGTTCTCGATGGCGACCGACTCGGCAAGCTCGGAGTCGCGGGCGTGGAGAACTGCAGGTGTGCCGTCAGGTTTTTTGTCGATCAGATGAACAATGCAATGACGGATAGACATCAGAGCGTTTCCTGTAAGGGGGAGTTATTAAGAAAATCTGCACGGAGTAGGCCGACGGTAGCGTTGCTTTTAGGGCGGTATTCACCGGCAGTGCAAGACGCACTAGGCCAACTATCATGGAGCACGATCGGGAACTCTACTGTACCAGCGGACATTCTGCGCGCCGAGGATGACTCTCAAGATGTGAGAGGGTGCTACACTTCATTTATCTTCGTCCTTGTGACCTACCCGCTACTTTCTCTATGCAACAGTAATCTTATCGCCATTTACCGACTCAAATACCACACCCACCACGCCTGCGACCTCAAAACGACGTTTCACATCTTCGCTCACTACAATTGCACCCAAATACTTTTTAATCCTGAAAATATGCCTCCCCCCTACTTTTGACCTATCTATAGTCAAATTATAAAACGCGCGGTATTGGCCTGCCATATCCGGTCGCACAGGGTCATCAACTGAAAATTTTGTGAACCTTGAAAGCTCTTCATCCACACAATCAATCTGTGTCTCTATGATCATAATAAAATAATTTTTGGAAATTTGTTTACCCTCAATATTAACGGGCTCAAAGACTACATTTTGATAAGGCTGATCGACCTCCGGCAAACCTATGAGTGAATCTCGGCCCCTCTCACTCAGGACTGGAACACTCGCATATCCTGCTAGAGAGTAGTCAACTTCAACGCCGTCAAACCGAATATCAAGCGTATATTTGCCAGGCTCCATGAAGTTAACTGGTGGATCACTAAACTTCCAATTATCCACATGCCTTACATCGCCGAGCACCCACTTCTCGGATAGAGAAAGATCCTGACGCAGCAAATAATATCTCATATCAATTCCTAGTAAGCCACTTATTAACATCACTACCCACAGTCAGTGCTTCCTTCTTAATTCCATCTAATGTTTTTGTAACCGCCTCCTTATAGGCTGGCGTTCTAGGTACTAACCCTTGAGTAGCCTGTTCCAAACTCCCATACACATACTGGTGATACTCTATTGGATGCGGACCTCTATGTCCTGGCACCGCAACTAAATTTTCAGTTGCGCGATTGATATTGAGATCCGCCCCATCAAAGAAACGCTGGTACTCTTTCGTCCAAGCTATCTGTCCATTCGCACCAGAAGTACATTTATTAGTACAAATATGATGTATCGGAATGGATTCGTAGTTAACCGGTGCACTAACGTTGACTCTTCCCCCGTCTAACGTGACGTATCCTCCACTATTATCTCGGAACACTGGCTTACCATCGGTAGTATAACGCCCAGTTGAATTGTACAAACCACCTCGGGGCCCCTCAACGGTTGCAGTGCCGTCTGCGTTTCGAATCAGGCGATATTCACCTGGCACATTGAACTCAGGTGAAGGTAAAGCCAGCTGTTCGGTTGGCGTAACTTTTGTGTCTTTTACCGCTTGCCCCGCAGACCCACCCGATCCATCTGTAACCTTTGAAAGCTTACCGCTACCACTAGCCACTCTGCCAAAAGCGGCAATCATGGCAAACTGGACGAGTTCCTCCTTCGATGCGCCGTTATTTAGTAAGTTCGTGACACCATTAACATCCACGGGTGCCAGGACCGAACTGATAACACCATCCTTAAGAGATAACTCGCGAATTTTTTCGTCACTTAAACCCTGTTTTTTCCACTCGGAAATCTGCTCACTGCTTCTGACTATAGCCAGGTACGGGTTGCTGATGGTTCCAATGGGAGTCCAGTCATTTCCGTTGAGGGTGTAAATACTCCCAAGAATCCCGCCCCAACCCGAATTTAATTGCCCTTCTTTCGCACCCTCCATCATGATGCGTGCATATTTTCCAAAAAGGAGATTCAGATCCTCTTGGCTTAGTCCCCCTGCCTGATACAACGCAACCAGGTTTTCTCCAGACTCTTTTTCTCGCTGCCGGTACTCATTGCGCACCGCACGCTCACAACCACCATCCCCAGCACAAGCAGAAAACTTCTCCTGCAAGTCATTCATACCGCCGATTTTTGCAGCCACCAGTTTTTCATGAAGCGCTACCAAGCTGGTTTCATTCAACTTCTCAACGCCGTACTTATTCGCTAATAAGTTGTTCTCCACAGCATTCTTGCCAGCCCCGGCACCCGCAATAGCACCCGCGCTATCACCTTTCGCAATTCCCCCTGCAAGCCCGGCCGCCAACGTCGCTAGCGCTGACACCGTTTGTTTTTGCTCTTCGCTGAGGGTGTTTGTATCGCGGGTGCCATACAGCTGCTGGGTGATCAAACGAGCAGCCAACTCACCTCCGGCGGCTCCCGCTGCACCTGCAATCGCCGAGTTGCCTTGGGCCTGGGCAACAGCAGCGCCCAGCACCGCGTGGGCCATAGTGTTGAGCGCAGCATTGTCACCCGTGGTTTTCTTGATCAACTGCGCCAGATACGGTGCCGAGGCGCCGGCCAGGGCAGAGCCGATGTCCCCGCCGGCCAATCCTTGCAGGGCGGCGGTGACGGCTTGGGCTACTCGCTGGTAATCACCACCCGTACCGTACTTG
>NZ_AYMU01000038.1 GCF_000633395.1 Pseudomonas sp. PH1b | reverse complement strand
GATGTAGGGCTTGAGCAGGCTTTCACGCTCGCTGGCGGACAGCGAATCGGCGCCCTTGAGCTGGATGTCCTTGATCGGGAAGCAGCGGCTGTCGGTCGGGGCCGTGGGCGCCACCGGTGCAGCGCTCTTGCCGGGCAGCTCCTTGAGTTCCTCGAGACGGCGCTGCTGCTCTTGCAGCAGGCGGTCCTGTCGGTCGCGGATCAGGTCCTGGTCACCGGGATTGTTCAGCGGGGCGGCCATGGCCGGGTTCAACACAGTGACAAGGCACAGGGCTGCGAGGGCGACGGACAGACCTGCGCCGAGGGCAAAAAACTGCATCTTCGGTCCTTCGAGACGAGGTACTGTCGGAGATAAAAGACTAATGTTATTTTGCCATCACCGCGGAGTCAATGAAGCGTCATCCGGAAAAATTAAAGTTTCTCGGTACCGTTCACGCGGTGGATTCCGCTCACTCAAGTATTCCTTTGCAATCAGATAGTTCTGAAAAAAACACTATTCATTATTCTTGTACACAAAAATCTAGCGAGCGGTATCGCGTCTTGCGCCGCAAAAGGACTGCAAGGTAGCCCCAGAGTCTGGGCTCCAACGCAGAAATCGCCAGGGCCGCTGGCCGCTAATGGCAGCCAGTGCTTGTACGGTCACGGAATGAAATGGTGAGGATTGATAGTGAATCGCTCTGGACTTTTCGTCTGGACCTCACTGATCACCTTGAAGGGAGTGCGCCATCGCAAGGCATTAAGAAGGTGTCTGTCGGAGTTGTAGGCCATTACGAAGACCAGCGCATGCGCTTTCAGCGTAGCGAAGTCGGGATAGTGCAAGGTACTAATCGTGGCGTCTTTGATCGTCCGGTTCATACGCTCGACCTAGCTATTGCCCCAAGAGTGGCAGGCTTTGGTCAGTCGATGTTTGATGCCATCCTCGTGGCAGACGCGATCAAAAATGTGTCCACCGAACCTATTAGTCGCACCAGTGCGATACTGGAACTGCTCAGTGAACGCCACACCGTTATCAGTCAGGACGGTTTGGATCTTGTATGGAAACGCCTGCGGATTAGCAGTCGTCTGCTCACTCCACATGTAATTAATACGTGAAAAAGTTAAATTAGGTAAAAAACCGATTTATGGAGGGTAAATTACATATAACTGTTATTAAGACTCCGTAACTGATGAGTTATTGGCAATGAAAACTATGGGAATAGCCGAAGTCGAGACCGTCATCGATATCAGATGTGATGTATGCAGTGCTTCCACGAAAGTGGGGGCGGGCTTCAGTTTGGAACGTTAGAGGCGCGCTGGGGCTACGGGAGTGTCCACGACGGAAGGCGTTATGAGTTACATCTTTGCGAAGGTTGTTTTTTCCAGCCTGTGGCCTACCTCAAACAGGAAGGGCGAACTCAACATATGTTCAGTACAGATGCCCCAGAACTGCCCGATGATTTTGGTCTCGTGGTGAAGGATGATTACTTTGCCGACTCTAGCCGCTGAGGTAGAAAATGAAAGGGCGCCGAAAAATCAAAACAGACAAGTGGCTGATTCAGGAGCGGATTATCAAGGACGCTCGAGAAAAGCTGGCTTCTCGAGCGGGTGTAATCGGGCGCTATCTAGAAATTGCTGCACATTCCACTGAATCGCCCCGGATTCTCT
>NZ_AYMU01000037.1 GCF_000633395.1 Pseudomonas sp. PH1b | reverse complement strand
AGGAAACCCGGGGCGATTCATACCACGAAGACGCCAATCACAGCCGAAGACCTATTGAACGACAAGGTGCTGCCGTACTTCACAGAGCAAAACGTTCCTGTGTCGCGGACTCTGACGGATCGTGGAACGAAGTATTGCGGCAAGCTAGAGCAGCATGATTACCAACTTTACCTGGCAATGAACAACATCGAGCACACTCGGACGAAAGCAGCATCACCGCAAACCAATGGGATCTGCGAGCGCTTTCATAAGACGATCTTGCAGGAGTTTTACCAGGTCACGTTCCGGAAAAAGATCTACCAAAGTATGGAGCAGTTGCAGGTCGATCTTGACCAGTGGATTGCCCACTACAATGATGAACGGACTCACCAAGAAAAAATGTGCTGTGGCCGCACGCCGTCCGAGACATTTGAGGACGGAAAGAAAATCTGGCTGGCCAAAATGATCAACTGAATTTGACCTAACAGTCACGACCGCAAATCTGGTAACTGTCAGATCAAGTCTGAGCTTCTACAGTGCCCGTGGTCGAGATAGTACCCGACAGCCTTTTCCCTTTGGGCCAGTGAGTACTTCGAATTCGAGAGCACGTAGCCACGCGACAGGTCGAGGCATCGCTCGTACTCTTCATGCCAGCTTTCTCAGAGAGTTCTTCGTCGGGTAGCCCAACTGACGAATAGTTTCCCCGGTGCACTGCCCCACTTTGATGTAGAGCTTGAATGCTCGGATGCGGTCTTCGTATGAATACATGATCTACCTCCAGGTAGTCCAAAATTTCCGCCGCATCCCCTCTGGATCAGTTTTCAATCAGCGCCGACAAGCACTGGTCGTTGCGCCTTTGGGCACACTGCTGAACAACCAATTTTTCCTGCCGATAAATGGATAAAATTTCTGCCCGACTTAGAACATGCAATCAATCGACAGACTTAATCGTCTGCCTCAACGCGTATCTAAGCCTCGTCACCTCAAGTCTACTTTCGCGAAGCTCTATTTCGAGCCTAGAATAATAATCAGAAACTCGTTGAAGCCTCAAGTTAACATCAACAAGATTTTCTTTAGCTTCTAAAAATCGATGAAACCAAGAACCTGCTACATACCTGGCTTTCGCCAACCTCTTTGTAAGATCGTAAACCTCCCCCTTCGAAGATATATATTTTTTATCGCCAACAACAGTGACTTGTTTTTTGCGCGCAACCTTAATTTTTTTTAGTTCCGAAAATGGCCATCCATCGTCAAGAGAAGCTACTGCCGAGGAACTACCAGATATAGAACTCCTAGCACGGAAAGTTAATGTATTTCTATGAACGTTCGCAATTCGTGCAAGGTTCGTCTTACTAGCTGGCTGATCAGGATTATCTCTAATTTTTGTCAATGCTAACTCTATCGATTTCGTGACTTGCTCATAGTCCTCTGCATTCCTGGCAGCAAATGGCAAATTATCAGTCCGCATTTAATTCTACCCCCAAAAGGACACATACACTTTCGGCCTCTTTTACAGCTGCTTCAAAATGCTCTCGCGCATAATAAAACCGGGCATCAACCGCTTTATCTTTGTTTTCTTGAAGCAACTTTTTCCACGCAGGACCATGAACATCCTTAGTAATTATGCTATTAGAGCATCTCATAGGGTTGCATTTAAGCTGACCAACACAGGGAGGAGGCCCACCTTCAATTTCTGGTTTGACACCGGTACAGTATGCAAGACCAACATTTACAAGACTTACATTATTAGCGATCAACCCCTCGAGCATCTCCTCCCTTGAAAGCCCCGCATCAGTCATGCCCTTAAAAAAACTAACGCGTCTCTCAGAGATTTCCGCAGCCGATCCACCATAAATAGGGTTATCAGGATCAAAAACCCCCTGAGCCATTTCTTTTTTCAACTGTACAAAGGTCGCTCCTGACTGCTGTGACTGAATTAGCTTTGCAGCATTACCATACGACAAAGTCACATCGGAGGGCAGGGACACCGCACGCCCATAAAGATGCTTAAGCTGGTAGCTAATATACGGAAGACCAAGTCTAGCCCTTACCATCTGACGCGAAAGCGAGTGCTTGAAATAATGTGTACCAAAAACCAAACCATCGAACACCCCATCATAATTAACAGTTTTCAAAAATGCACCAATTGCTGATGCTAGGGACTTATCTAAAAAAGGTCGACCAGAGCGCGTAATAGATGTACACGGAGCGAACAAATAATCACTCTGTTTTAGCTCTGCTAAAAACTTTAGTACGACAATGGCGTCTTCCAACGCAGGAATAGCCACCCAAGCATCATCATACAGATTATGGTCGCCACGACGCTTCGTCACACGTCCGACTACACAAAGAACCCCCATACGCTCCTCGAGACAATCAACCCGCATGGAAGCCATTTCAGAATATCTTGGCCCTAGATAGAGCCCCAAAACACAGAGTGCAGCATGATTTACATCAGCAGTATAATTCCTCATTTCAGAAAGAGGTCTGGAGATAGCACGCTTTAACTTTTCTCGGCATCCAGATTTCACATCAGACTTTCGATATTCGACATAAAGCTCGAAATCCTCAATAAATATACGATGACCATCGGTGATCCCAGGAGATACCTTATAGTGCCCCTCAACTAGTGAGTCACGGCGATCCAACCCGCATCGACCAATGAAATCATGGACACAGCTAAGAGCGCGCTCAGTTAAAACGGAGAATTGCCTGTCTGAAAAATATCGCGGCGAGCCATCTAGGCCACCTGATTTTAAACTGTCGCCAACACCTACCTCAGACATAAAAACTAGAGCATCTATATCAAACTGCTTAACACGAAACTCTCCACCAATCAAAATACTAGAACGGAGATGGAACAACACCTTTAAACCGCGACGAATCTCCTCAAAACTACGACCAGAATAAGTCTTGGCGACAACAATCAAGTCAACCGGAAAAATATCCATAATAGTTGATATGCACGCTCCCTTCAAGAAACGAACATCAACAACAGCAGCTATAAAATTCAAAGCTCTTTTTATTCGAGGCATCAGAGAGTACACTTTAGAAGCCCCTGGAATCTCTGCACCCTTCGAAAATATAAAACTACTAGGCGAGAGAATATAAATACCAAATATCGTCTTTAACTCAACCTGAAGACTTGAGGGAAAACTATAACTCCGCCATTCTAGTGTGTATCTTCCTTTAGCAATCGAGCGAGGTGAACCAGATACTTCCTCAGAGAAGTCCCAATAATCGCTCATGACAAGAGACCGTTTCGAGACCTTTAAACTTGAGTAATCTAGTGTGCACTCCAACGCATTTTCAATCTTAAAATTACGTGCAAAATCTGTAAGCGACATTACATCACCGCTCTAAAAATGATAGTATCTACTACATTTTCTATTTTGAGTGACGCTGCTTCTGCCTTAGCAAGAACATCATCGGGCCAATCGCTTGTTTCGGAATCTAAGAGATTATTAAGGATATGAAGATTTTGTTGCAAGATAGCTCGATGAGGAACAGCAGAAACGCCCTGCTCGAACGCAACTAGGTATTGTGCTCTCAAAGAAAACAAACTAGGCAAATGTTCTTGCAGAATGAGGACATTCGGGCACCGCAAGCACATATTAAAAATTGTGCAAGGAGAGCCTTCAGCTATTCCCGCAGCCAAGCGTATATTATTCGGCGGAGAATAAACATTCTTACATAGACTCAATGGCGTGGAATACACCAGTTTGTTTAATGTTGAGTTTGAGTTTTCATTCGCGACTTCCTTAGGATTGGCATCATACTCTAGCGCATTTTGCCGAATCCTATTTAATGCAGACTTAATTTCTTTCCGTGCAACAGGGTTGAAATCATAACTATCTATATAGCGAAACGTTGTAACAACATTGGAATGACCTAAGATATCTTTTATCACATAGATATCCACGCCATTTTTTATAAGCTGGGAAACCAATGACGGTCTAAAACGAGGCAATGTGACACGAAGTATATCGCCTGTTCTACTAATAATATTATGTCTTCGTGAAAACTCACCTGCCCACCTACCAAAATACTGGCTTGAGGTAAAATCTTTTGCCACTTTGAACCTACCACCACGATTTTGGCATACAAAAAGGAGATTTTTGCTAGCCACTGGCAAGGTATCACGAAACCTAGAAGTGATATCGAGAAGCTCACCCCAGACTTCCTTAATCACTTTGTTTTGATATCCGTCCAGCGCCATGATATCCGATTGTAGTAGACCTAGATGTAGCTCACTCTCACCACTCCCTCTGGGCTTACTATAGCGCAGATACGGTCGCCCAGTGAGTGGATGTTCTTCTTGGTAACTATCTACCTGTAGGGTTAGTGCTACCGACGTATTCAAACCAGTCACAGAAACAAGTTTGAACAAGTATGGAAAAACTGTAGACGGCGTGACCCTGGAGACTACTCCCCACTTGCGATAAAGATTATTATGGCCTCCATGAAAAGCTTGTGCGGCACTGAAAAACCGATCATGATGCTGACGCATTTCAGGAACATTAGGAATCGCTTCGCAATTAAGAATGTTTTCAAAGTACCAGCGCAAATTATTTTCATCGCGCCAATGCCCATTCATAACCGCTCGCCGCTTCCCTTCCGAGTTTCGATTTTCGGGAGGAGCGCCCAATCCAGTTTTCTTATAGGGAAGCATTGCTTTTCTTATATTTTTTATCTCAATATCTAGACCAGATTCGATTTGCCTCATCTCATCAAAGTCATAAGGAAGCATCGCCCCGGTCTCACGCCTCACGGTACCTATTGAAGTATCCAAATATTCATTTATGGATACGTATTTCTCTGCAATCAAGAAATCCAGAAACTTGCGCAGAGAACTGAGCAGAGAAGCAACCGCTGCACCTGAAAGCCCATAATCCTCCAAAAACATACGGAACTTTATGAGTACATACTCATCAAGATCTTGCTTCATCCTGAAAGGTCGCTCAGGACCGTACCCACCACTCTCTGTTGCCCATGCAATAAGTTTATTTAAACAAGACGTAGCAGCGTCCTTAGTTGACTTAGATGGTCGATCACCTACTTTTTTAGAAAAGGCCTATCTCAGCTCAAAGAAAGGATCATTATTAGTTGGTGAGGCTAAGCCAAATAGAGCACTCACGACTGCACCACCATCTTCTTCGGCCTGCCTCGCTTGTCAACAATTTTTTTCTGTGGAAGATATGTTTTCATATAAATATCTTGAGCCTCCTCAAAGCGGGTTTTCAGCTTACCCTCTTTCATTTTTGAGAACATGGCTGCTGGCAGGTGGGTGTATTGTTCTGTACTCTTTATTGAGGCATGACCAAATTGCGTCTGTATTAAAACAATTTTTTCTATATAGTCCTGCCCCCACTCTCCTTGCAATATTGAGAGGGCTGTACCGTGACGCAGGCGATGGCAACTTATGACCCCACCCGGAAACCCAGCACGAACACTCGCATCCGCAATCATCTTCTGTATTGATTTAGGCGTTATTGGAAGATTCTTGGTACTAAGAAAGGCATACTCCTGCTTCCCACCTCTTGCAAATCTGTAGGTAGGCGAATTGTGATACCGATGTATTCTCGATATCACTGCACGTGAAATTAGCACATACCTTTCTTTAATTTGTCCTTTACCACGACCTTTGCTCCCCCTGACCAAAAGTGGGAGATACTCCAATTCCTCACCGTAACCTTTTAACAACTCAATATCTTGCTTAGTAACCCTCACAACCTCCGACACACGAAGCCCACTTTCATAAATCAAGTGCAATACACACCGTTGAGATTCGTGATTAAGCGACATAACCAGCTGGAGAAATTGACTTTTAGTTACAAATCTTGGCATTTTCCTTAATGGGTGTCTAGTCATGTAGCGTCCCGACCAACCACTCGTCGCCCTTAGACGCCCGGCACTTTCAGTTGTTAACCAAGAAAAAAACTCGTGAAGTGTTACTTCCCTATTACGTACAGTAGCGTCGGACAGCCCAAGCCCTTGAAGATATTTGAAGTATTTATTAATCCCCAATGAACCAATTGAAGCCAAAGACAGTTCGACAGACACTAGCCCCCGCATTTTTATACCGACTAGATATTCGAAAAAATACTTAAGGTTATTTGCATACGTTTCAATAGTTTTGGGAGAGTAATTTTTTGGACTGACCACCAGTGAACGGAGCCACGCCGACGGCAACTCAAGCACCTCCCCCTGATCATCGAACAGGGTTGGGCGCATGAGCCCACCACGCGGAGGAGCAATTTTTGCAAAATCCATGGCATTCCCACTCGAGGTTCACTGCCAAACCAGTGTGGATGGGAACACGGCGCTGTCAAATCGTACTGTGCAAGAATCGACAAATGAGCAACAGCCAGAAGGTACGGTTTCACGCTTATCGGCCAGTATTGTGCAACTGGAAATTAGTAGCTTAAAAGAATGAAGTCGGTGCGGATCGCGCCCTTGATCTTGTCCTTCTCAAAGGCCACCAGGTCCACCTGCGGATCGGCCAGTGCCTGCAGTGTTTCACTGTGCCCGGCCGCCTCTTCGGCACTGTGCAGGTATTTGTGCGCCAGCTTCTCGAACCCCTCGAAGCACAGGTAGGCACCGCCGATCATCAGCAACGGCGTCACCAACCAGGGGGCCAGGGCACTGATGGCCAATGCCGCCGGAACCAGGACCAGCTTGTTGCGAAACGAGCCCTTGGCCACGGCCCAGACCACCGGAATCTCGCGCTCGGCGCGCACCCCGGTCACCTGTTGGGCGTTGAGGGCCAGATCATCGCCCAGCACCCCGGCGGTCTTCTTCGCCGCCATCTTGGTCATCAGGGCCACGTCATCGAGTACGGCGGCGATGTCGTCGAGCAAAACCAGCAAACTGCTTCCTGCCATGGACCAGGCTTCCCTAGGTGAATAAAGGCGCGCAGCATAACGCGCCGGGGGCGCCTGACGCGAGATCGACTGCGTCAGGGCGCAACCATCCCCGGCCCTTGCCACCCCCCTCCCAGGCTCTGGATCAGGGCCACGCTGCCCAGGCTCAATTGGCCCTGGGAGTCACGCAGGTTCTGCTCGGCCTGCAGCAGCACCAGTTGCTGGGTCAGCAGGCTCTGAGCGCTGACCGTGCCGGCCAGCAGCTGGGCCTGCTGGCTGCCGAACAGTTGCTGGTTGCGTTGGAAAACCTGCTGATAGGTGTCCACCTGAAGCTGCAGGTGATTGACCGACGACAGCTGGTCCTCGACGTTCTGCAGTGCCGCCAGCACGGTGCCCCGGTAGTTGGCCACATCCTGGTCATAGCTGGCATGGGCCTGTTGCAGCGCCGCTTCCCGGGCGCCACCGTCGAACAACGTGGCCGCCAGCGCCGGACCGAGGCTCCAGATCCGGTT
Source organism: Pseudomonas sp. PH1b (assembly GCF_000633395.1). Lineage (GTDB taxonomy): Bacteria > Pseudomonadota > Gammaproteobacteria > Pseudomonadales > Pseudomonadaceae > Aquipseudomonas. The sequence continues at coordinate 171,332 of NZ_AYMU01000037.1, read as the reverse complement.
CGGCACCGAGAACAGGCCGCCCAGGGCGCTACCGCGAAACCCCACTTCAGCGGTCAGGTCCAGGGTCGGGAAAAACGCCGCCTCGGCCACGCCGATCCTGGCGTTGGCTGCAGCGGCCGTGCGCTCCGCCGAGACCACGTCGGGCCGGCGCAGCAGCAGGGTCGAGGGCAGGCTCAGGGGCGGACGGGGCACATGGAAGCGGTAGTCGGCCAGCGGCGCCAGGCTGAACTGTGCCGGCGCCAGGCCGACCAGTACTGCCAGGGCATGCTCGTACTGCTCACGGGAGATCTGCGCCGTCTGCAAGGCCGCCACTACCGAGCTCAGTTGATCCTGGACCAGCAGCAACTGATCGTTGGAGGCGGTGCCCTGAACGTAAGCGGCCTGGGTCATGTCCTGCAGCCGCTGGGTGATCCGCTGCTGCTCCTGCAACAGGCCGATGTCGATGTCCAGGTGCCGCAGGCTCAGGTAATTGCTCGCCACGCTGGCGCTGATCGACAACCGTACCCCGGCCAGCAGCGCATCGGAGGACTGGGCCAGGGCCTGGCTCGATTCGATGCCGCGCCGCACCTGCCCCCACAGGTCCGGTTCCCAGCTGGCTCCCAGGGTGGCACTGACACTCTGTTCGACACTTCCAGAGCCGCTGCTACTGGTGCTGCCGCTGGTACTGCTGGTGCCACTGCTGCCACCCACGCCGCGCGACCCGGAAAGCCCGGCGCTGATGGTCGGGAACAGCCCGGCGCGACTGGACGCCACCTGGGCCTGGGCCAGCCGGTAGGCGGCCTCGGCGGCAACGATCGACTGGTTGGCGCTGGCCGAACGCTGGACCAGCTCGTTGAGCTGCGGATCCTGATAGGCCAGCCACCATTGGCTGTCCAGGGCGCCCTGGGGGTTGGCCACCGCCCTTTGCCATTGCCCGCCCTCCTTGAAAGTGGTGGGCAGTGTCATGTCCGGTTGTCGATAGTCCGGCCCGACCATGCAGCCGCCCAGCAGCAGGCTGAGCAATGCCGCGCTGCACCATGTTCTGCCCATCTGGCCATGCATGATCATGCCTCCTTGACGACCCGGCCCAGGCGCTGGGACGCCCGGTCGAGCCACAGGTAGATAACAGGCGTGGTGTACAGCGTCAGCACCTGGCTGAGCAGCAAGCCACCGATGATCGAGATCCCCAGCGGGCGGCGCAGCTCCGAGCCGTAGCCGCTGCCCAGCACCAGGGGCAGCGCGCCGAGCATCGCCGCCAGGGTGGTCATCATGATCGGCCGGAAGCGGATCAGGCAGGCCCGGCGGATCGCCTCCTGGGCGCTGAGCCCCTGCTGCTGGCGCTCGGTAATGGCGAAGTCGATCATCATGATGGCGTTCTTCTTGACGATGCCGATCAGCAGAATGACCCCTACCAGGGCAATGATCGACAGCTCGGTGCCTGTCAGCAGCAAGGCGATCAGGGCCCCGAGGCCGGCCGAGGGCAAGGTCGAAAGAATAGTCAGCGGGTGCATCAGGTTTTCGTAGAGGATGCCCAGCACGATGTACACCGAGAGCAAGGCGGCGACGATCAGCAAGGGTTCGCTGGCCACCGAGGACTGGAACACCTGGGCCGTGCCGGCAAATTGCCCGACCACGCTGGCCGGCATGCGCAATTGAGCCACGGCCTGGTCCACCAGGGCGGTGGCCTGGCCGATGGACACCCCCGGCGCCAGGTTGAACGAAGCGGTCACTGCCGGAAAAGAGCCCTGGTGGCTGATGGCAATGGCAGTGCGCTGCACCGACGGTTCGGCCACCGCCGACAGCGCAATCAGCGTCTGCTGGGCATTGGCGGAAAGGTCCGGACTGGCGGCCCCGCCCTTGCCCGTGACCACCGCCCCGGGGGGCAGGTAGATCGAGTTCAGGGTCGAGGGATCGGTCCAGTACTGCGGAGCCACCTCCATCACCACGTGGTACTGGTTGGCCGCCCGATAGAGGGTCGAGACCTGGCGCTGGCCGAACGCGTCGTAGAGGGTCTGGTCAATGGCCGCCATGCTCACCCCCAGGCGCGAGGCGCTGTCGCGGTTGACCTGGACATTGGCCAGCAAGCTGTTGTCCTGCTGGTCGGTGTTCAGGTCCTTGAGCTGGGGCAGGCCACGCAGCACCGCCACCACCTTGGGCACCCACTGGTCGAGGTCGCTCTGGTCATCGGCGGTCAGGGTGTATTGGTACTGCGCGCCGCTCTGGCGCCCGCCCACGGTGACGTCCTGCACCGACTGCAGGTACAGCCGCGTGCCGGGCATGTCCCCCAGGGTCTGGCGGATCTGCGCGATCACCTGGTCGGCACTGGCATGGCGCTGCTCCAGGGGCTTGAGGGCGATGAACAGTTGCGCACTGTTGATCGCCCCGCCACCGCCGCCGCCCCCACCGACGAAACCGCCGACCGTGGCGACATTGGGGTTGTGCATGACCTTGCGGTTGATCTGCAGAAAATCCTTCTGCATGGCACCGTAGGAAATGCTCTGCGCCGCCAGGATGCTGCCGGACAAGCGACCGGTGTCCTCCTGGGGAAAGAAGCCCTTGGGCACCAGCACATACAAGGCGCCCGCGAGGAAGATCACCAGCAGCGTCACCAGCCCCATCATCCGCGAACGCGCGATGACCCAGCCCAGGGAGCGGTCGTAGAAGCGATGCACCCGCGAGTCCAGGGGCTGGGTGCCTTCGGGCAATAACTCGCGGGTGCGCAACAGCACGCTGGAAAGCATCGGTGTCACCGTCAGGGAAATCAGCATCGAAATGACGATCGACACCGACAGCGACACCGAAAACTCACGGAACAGGCGCCCGACGATGCCGCCCATCAACAGCAGCGGAATGAACACCGCCACCAGCGACACGCTGATGCTCAGCACCGTGAAGCCCACCTCCCGGGCCCCGGCCAGTGCCGCCTGCAACCGCGACTCGCCGCGTTCCAGGTGGCGCATGATGTTTTCCACCACGACGATGGCATCGTCCACCACGAAGCCGGTGGAAATGGTCAGGGCCATCAGCGACAGGTTGTTCAGGCTGTAGCCGAGGAAATACATGGCGCCGAAGGTGCCCAGCAGCGACAGCGGCACCACGATGGCCGGCACCAGGGTGCTGCGCCAGTCGCGGAAAAAGGCGAAGGTCACCAAGGTCACCAGCACGATCGAGGCGATCAGGCTCAGCTCCACATCCCGCAACGAAGCGCGGATGGTGGTGGTGCGGTCCATCAGCACGTTGAGGTGGATCGAGGCTGGGATCGAGGCCTGGAGGAACGGCAGCTCGGCCTTCACCGCGTCCACGGTGTCGATGACGTTGGCCCCCGGCTGCTTGAAGATCACCAGCAGCACCGCCGGCTTGCCGTTGAACAGGCCGAAGTTGCGCAGGTCCTCGACGTCCTCGCGCACGTAGCCCAGGTCAGCGATGCGCACCAGGCTGCCATTGCTCTGCTTGACCACCAGGTCGGCATAGTCGCCGGTCGCGTAGAGCTGGTCGTTGGCGCTCAGCACATGGTTCTGCTGGCCAAGGGTGATCGCCCCCTTGGGCAGGTTGACGTTGGCCGCGGCGATCACCTGCCGCACCTGTTCCAGGCTAACCCCGTAATGGTTGAGCCGGTCCGGGTTGAGCTCGACCCGCACCGCCGGCAAGGCCCCACCGCCGACGGTCACGTCACCAACCCCGCGGGTCTGCAGCAGACGCTGCTCCAGCAGGGTCGAGGCGACGTCGTACATCTGCCCCGGCGTGGCACTGTCCGACGTCAGGCTGATGATCAGGATCGGCGAGTCGGCCGGGTTGACCTTGCGATAGGTGGGGTTGCCCGACAGGTCGCTGGGCAGGTTGCTGCGCGCGGCATTGATCGCCGCCTGCACGTCCCGGGCGGCACCGTCGATGTCGCGGTTGAGGTCGAACTGCAGGTTGATCCGGGTCGCCCCCAGGGTGCTCGAAGAGGTCATCTGGGTGACCCCGGCGATCTGCCCAAACTGGCGTTCCAGGGGCGTGGCCACCGAGCTGGCCACGGTATGCGGATCAGCCCCGGGCAGCGAGGCGCGCACGCTGATGGTGGGAAAATCCACCTCCGGCAGCGGCGCCACCGGCAACAGGTTGAAGGCCAGGATGCCGAACAGCGCCAGCCCGGCCGCCAGCAGGGTGGTGGCGATCGGACGCTGGATGAACGGCGCGCTAAGGTTCATCGCCGTTCCCCTGCCCGCCCGTGCGCCGCCCCTTCAAACGCTGCCCCAGGCCGTGCATGGCCAGGAAGATCACCGGCGTGGAAAACAGCGTCAGCAGTTGGCTCAGGAGCAAGCCGCCAATGATTGCGATCCCCAGGGGATGCCGCAGCTCCGAGCCGATCCCGGTGCCCAGCGCCAGGGGCACCGCACCAAACAGCGAGGCCATGCTGGTCATCAGGATCGGCCGGAAGCGCAGTTCCGCCGCCTGGCGAATCGCCGCCTGGGGCGTGAGGCCACCCTTGCGCTCCAGCTCCAGGGCGAAGTCCACCATCATGATGCCGTTCTTCATGACGATACCGATCAGTAGCACGATGCCGATCAGGCCGATGATGTCGAACTGGGTGCCGGTGATCAGCAGCGCCAGCAACGCGCCCAGGGCTGCCGAGAGCAGGGTCGAGAGGATGCTCACCGGGTGCACGAAGCTCTCGTAGAGGATCCCCAGCATCAGGTAGACCACGACGATCGCTGCCAGCACCAGGAACACCTGGTTCGACAGCGACGCTTCGAAGGTCGCCGCCGCGCCTTCCAGCGAGGCTTGCACCGAGGCCGGCAAGCCCACCTGGGCTTCGATCTGCCGCAGTCGGTTCACCGCCGCGCCCAGGGTCTGGCCGGAGGCCAGGTTGAACGAGACATCGGCATAGGGAAACTGCCCCAGGCGGTTGATGGTCAGGGGCGCACGCTGCACCTGCTGAGTGATCATGCTCGACAGCGGAGCCACCCCGCCGCCGGGAATGTTCACATAGAGGCCGGTCAGCAGGTCCGCCAGGTTGCGCGACGGGCGGTCGGTGGCCATGACCACGTGGTACTGGTTGAGCTGGGTGTAGAGGGTCGACACCTGGCGCTGGCCGAAGGCGTCGTAGAGCACATCGTCGATGGCCTGGGGCGTCACGCCCAGGCGCGAGGCGGTGGCGCGGTCGATGTTCAGCTGGATCTGGTTGCCGAACTGCATGGCCTGGCTTTGCACGTCGCTGAACATCGGGTCCTGCTTCAGCGCGACAAGCATCTTGCCGGTCCACTGCTCCAGCAGGTCCGCGTCGGTGGCCTGCAGGCCCAAGCGATAGCTGGTGGTGGAGACGGTGGCATCCAGGGTCAGGTCCTGGACCCCGTGCAGGTACAGGCGGATGCCGGCGTCGTCGGCATTGCCATCGGCCAGCCGGCGGATCACTGCCGCGCTGCTGTCGCGCTGATTCCGAGGCTTGAGGTTGATCAGCAGGTTGCCCTGGTTCAAGGTCGGGTTGGTCTGGTCGATGCCGACGAACGACGACAGGCTCTGCACCGCCGGATCCTTGAGGATTCGCGCCGCCAGGCGCTGCTGCTGTTCCTGCATCTGCTGGAAGGAAATGCTCGGCGCGGCCTGGGAAATCCCCTGGATCAGCCCGGTGTCCTGTTCGGGAAAAAAGCCCTTGGGCATCAGCACCAGGGTCAACAGCGTCAGCACCGCGGTCAGCACCACCGAAAGCAGGGTCAGGGTGCGATGGGCCAGCACCCAGTCCAGGCCGCGCACATAGTGCTGGTTGACGCGGTCAAAAAAATCCGCCCGGCGCTCGCCCTGGCGGTGCTTGAGCATGCGCGCGCACATCATCGGGGTCAGGGTCAGGGAAATCAGCGCCGAAATCACGATGGTCACCGCCACGGTCATGGCGAACTCGCGAAACAGCCGCCCCACCACATCGCCCATGAACAGCAGCGGGATCATCACCGCGATCAGCGCCACCGACAGCGAGATGATGGTGAAGCCGATCTGCTCGGCCCCCTTGAGCGCCGCCTGCAACGGCGGATCACCGGCCTCGAGGTAACGGGTGATGTTCTCGATCATGACGATGGCGTCGTCGACCACAAAACCGATGGCGATGGTGAGCGCCATCAAGGTCAAATTGTTCAGGGAAAATCCCAGGGCATAGGCCACCGCCAGGGTGCCCACCAGGGTCAGGGGTACGGTCACTGCCGGGATCACTGTGGCCGCAACGTTGCGCAGGAACAGGAAGATCACCAGCACCACCAGCAGCACCGCCACCGCCAGCTCGAACTGCACATCCACCACCGAGGCACGAATGGTCTGGGTCCGATCGGTGAGCACCTCGACCTTGAGGGTGCCCGGCAGGCTGGCCCGCAGCTTGGGCAGCAGTTGCTGGACCCGGTCCACCACCTCGATGACATTGGCCCCGGGCTGGCGCTGGATGTTCAGGACGATCGACGGGGTGCTGTTGGTCCAGGCCGCCTGGCGCGGGTTCTCCGGCCCCTGCACCGAACTGGCGATCTGCGCCAGGCGAATCGGCGCGCCATTCTTGTAGGCGATCACCAGGTCACGGTACTCGTCCGCCGACTGCAGCTGATCGTTGGCACCAATGGAGTACGCCTGGTAGCGGCCGTCGATATTGCCCTTGGCCTGGTTGACGTTGGCCGTGCCCAGCAACGTGCGCAGGTCATCCAGGGACAGGCCGAGATTGTTCAACGCCGAAGTGTTGGCCTCGACCCGCACGGCCGGGCGCTGGCCACCGCTGATGGTCACCAGGCCGACCCCGGAGATCTGCGAGATTTTCTGCGCCAGGCGGGTGTCCGCCAGGTCCTCGACCTTGGTCAGGGGCAGCACGTCGGAGGTCAGGGACAGGGTCAGCACTGGCGCATCCGCCGGGTTGACCTTGCTGTACACCGGCGGGTACGGCAGGTTGCTCGGCAGGAAGGTCCCGGCCGCATTGATCGCCGCCTGCACCTCCTGTTCTGCCACATCCAGGGACAGGGCCAGATCGAACTGCAGGGTCACCACCGAGGCACCATTGGAACTGCTGGAGCCCATGGACTTGAGCCCCGGCATCTCGCCGAGCTGGCGCTCCAGGGGCGCGGTGATCGAGGAACTGATCACCTCCGGGCTTGCCCCCGGGTACTGGGTGTAGACCTGGATGGTCGGGTAATCCACCTCGGGCAGGGCCGACACCGACAACAGGTGATAACCGAGCATCCCCAGCAACAGCACGGCCACCATCAGCAAGGTGGTGGCCACCGGGCGCTGGATAAAGGGACGCGAGACGTTCATCGGCGGCTCCTTATTGGGCGACGACCTTTACCGCCGAACCGTCATCGAGCTTGTCCGCCCCCTCGGTGATCACCTGCTCGCCGGCCTTGAGCCCGGAATCGAGGATCGCGGTGACATCGCCACTGGCGGGACCGGCCTTGATGTGGCGCAGGCTGGCCTTGCTCCCGGCCACGACAAACACGAAATCACCCTGGCTGCCATGCTGGATCGCCCGGGTCGGCACCACCGGCACCTGAGCCAGGGTGTCGGCCTTGAGCCTGGCGTTGACGAACTGATTGGGGAACAGGCGCCGGCCCGCGCCATCGAAGCGCGCCTTGACGTTGATGGTCCCGGTGCTGGTGTTGACCTGGTTGTCCAGCGCCAACAGGCTGCCGGTGGCCAGCAGATCGTGCTTGTTGCGGTCGTAGGCCAGCACCGGTACCGGCCCCCTGGCCACAGCCTGGCTGATCGTCCCGAGGTCATCCTCGGGCACCGCGAACACCACGTTGGCCGGCTCCATCTGGGTAATCACCACGATCCCGGTGGTACTGCTGGAGCTCACGTAGTTGCCTGGGTCCACCAGGCGCAGGCCGGCCACGCCCTCCACCGGGGAGGTGATGGTGCAGTAGCTCAATTGCACTTCGAGGTTCTGCACACTGCCCTGGTCGGCGGCCACGGTTCCCGCCTGTTGCTGCACCGTCGACACCTGGGTATCCAGGGTCTGCTGGCTGACCGAGCCGGCCTTGATCAGCTCGCGATAACGGGCCAGGTCGCGCCGCGCGTTGTCCAGCAGCGCCTGGTCATGGGCGAGCACGCCCCGGGCCTGGGCCAGTTGCGCCTTGAGCGTACGATCGTCGATCCGCGCGATCACCTGGCCCTTGTGCACCTGTTGACCTTCATTGAATTCGACGCTGGCCAGGATGCCGTCGACCTGAGTGATCACCGTCACACTGCGGGTGGGGGTCACCGTGCCCAGGGCATCGATATACACCGGCACATCCTGCAACTGCACCGCCACCGCCACCACCGGTTCGGCGGAGGACGGAGCCTTGGCCGGATGCCGTGAGGCGGACAGGAAGAACCAGAGACCGCCGGCCAGCGCCAGAAGTATCAGAGCGGTGATGAGCAGAGTGGTGTTGCTTCGCCTGTTCTTGTTCACGACTCAGCACCCGATCCAAGCCTGATTGAACCCTGGTGAATGGCGAACCGAGCCCATTGCCGCGAGGGCTCCACAGGCCAGCGACCCGAGCAGTGTCTTGAACTCTAGCAGCCGCCTTTTACACCGCTGAAGACGTTGCATTGTTGTTCAGCTCGGTGACAGGCAAATGCGCCGAAGTGCAGGCAAACCGGGGCTGCCCCGGCATTCTTGAGCCCCGCGCAACGCCGGTGCTACCATGCGCAACCGCCCGAACAGGCAAGGAATCCTCTGGTTTATGAGCACCATCCGCGAGCGCAATAAAGAACTGATCCTGCGGGCCGCCAGTGAAGAGTTTGCCGACAAGGGCTTTGCGGCGACCAAGACCAGCGACATCGCCGCCAAGGCCGGGTTGCCCAAGCCCAACGTCTACTACTACTTCAAGTCCAAGGAAAACCTCTACCGCGAGGTGCTGGAAAGCATCATCGAGCCGATTCTCCAGGCCTCCACCCCGTTCAATGCCGACGGTGTGCCCAGCGAAGTGCTCAGCGGCTACATTCGCTCGAAGATCCGCATCTCCCGCGACCTGCCGTTCGCCTCCAAGGTATTCGCCAGCGAGATCATGCACGGCGCCCCGCACCTGAGCCCGGACCAGGTGGAACAGCTCAACGCCCAGGCCAAGCACAATATCGAATGCATCCAGACCTGGATCGACCGCGGGCAGATCGCCCCGCTCGACCCCAACCACCTGATGTTCAGCATCTGGGCCGCGACCCAGACCTACGCCGACTTCGACTGGCAGATCTCGGTGGTCACCGGCAAGACCAAGCTCGACGAAGACGACTACGAGGCCGCCGCGCAGACCATCATCCGCCTGGTGCTCAAGGGCTGTGAGCCGGACCGCTGAGAACCGGGCCACTCCGGCCTTCCTTCGATTGACCACTGGCGCAGGCGGCGAACCTGCGCAGCGCTCGTGGCGAACGCCCTGCCCCCAAAGCCCCTTCGAGCCTTGTTGAGCGGGTGTCGCCCGAGCCTTGGCCGCCCGTGCCGGGTCAGGCAGCGACGCCGGCGTCGGCCTTCAGGCCCTGGGCCTCGATAGCGCTGATGGCGCACTGTTCATCAATGTCCGACGTATCCCCGCTGATGCCGATCGCCCCGATCACCAGCCCCGCCTGATCCCGAATCAATACCCCGCCCGGCGCCGGCACCACGCTGCCCTGCCCCAGACCGTTCAACGCACCGATGAACGCCGGACGCTGCTGTGCATCCAGGGCCAGCAGGCGCGAGCCCTTGCCCAGGGCAACCGCGCCCCAGGCCTTGCCGATGGCGATCTGCGGCCGCAGCAGGCTGGCGCCATCTTCCCGTTGCAGGGTCACCAGGTGCCCGCCGGCATCCAGTACTGCGATGGTCAACGGAGCCGCACTGATCTTGCGCCCTGCACTGATGGCCTGGTTGGCCAGGTTGACTGCGACTTTCAAGGTTAAAGCGCTCATGGGTGCCGTCCTTATCTTGTTATTGAGAAAGCCTGGGGAAGCTTCTTGTAGGAGAAGTCCGATACAACAAATAGAACACAATGAATTTATTTTTTGTATACAATAATTCGCGAAAGGCAGTCCCTGCGACAAAAGGACGCCGGTTTATCGGGGTCTTGGTGAAAGCCACTGTAGCTCAAGAAAATGGATTGACCTGCGCCACCCGCCGTGAATACACTTTGCGGAAAGCCACTTGTATACAATTACAAAACGTAAGAGGCACAAAACCATGAGCAAAATGAGAGCAATCGAAGCCGCCGTTCTGGTGATGCGCCGCGAAGGGGTCGATACCGCTTTTGGCATCCCGGGTGCCGCCATCAACCCGCTGTATTCCGCGTTGCAGAAGGTCGGCGGCATCGATCACGTGCTCGCTCGACACGTTGAAGGCGCCTCGCACATGGCCGAGGGCTACACCCGCACCAAGGCCGGCAATATCGGCGTGTGCATCGGGACCTCGGGCCCTGCCGGCACCGACATGGTCACCGGCCTGTACAGCGCCTCCGCCGACTCCATCCCGATTCTCTGCATCACCGGCCAGGCGCCTCGTGCTCGCCTGCACAAGGAAGACTTCCAGGCCGTGGACATCACCAGCATCGTCAAGCCGGTGACCAAGTGGGCGACCACCGTACTGGAGCCGGGCCAGGTGCCCTATGCCTTCCAGAAAGCCTTTTATGAAATGCGCTCGGGCCGTCCTGGCCCGGTGCTGATCGACCTGCCGTTCGACGTGCAGATGGCGGAAATCGAATTTGACATCGACGCCTACCAGCCCCTGCCCCTGGCCAAGCCTTCGGCCACCCGGATCCAGGCCGAGAAGGCCCTGGCCCTGCTGGATCAGGCCGAGCGCCCGTTGCTGGTGGCCGGTGGCGGCGTGATCAACGCCGATGCCAGCGACCTGCTGGTGGAGTTCGCCGAGCTGACCGGCATCCCGGTGATCCCGACCCTGATGGGCTGGGGCACCATCCCTGACGATCACCCACAGATGGTGGGCATGGTCGGCCTGCAGACCTCCCATCGCTACGGCAACGCCACCCTGCTCAAGTCGGACGTGGTGCTGGGCATCGGCAACCGCTGGGCCAACCGCCACACCGGTTCGGTGGACGTCTACACCGAAGGCCGCAAGTTCATCCACGTGGACATCGAGCCGACCCAGATCGGCCGGGTATTCACCCCGGACCTGGGTATCGTTTCCGACGCTGGCAGCGCCCTGACCGTGCTGCTGGAAGTGGCCCGCGAATGGCAGACCGCCGGCAAGCTGAAGGATCGCAGCGCCTGGCTCAACGACTGCCAGCAGCGCAAGGCCAGCCTGCACCGCAAGACCCACTTCGACAACGTGCCGGTCAAGCCGCAACGGGTCTACGAGGAGATGAACCAGGTGTTCGGCAAGGACACCTGCTACGTCAGCACCATCGGCCTGTCGCAGATTGCCGGCGCGCAGTTCCTGCACGTCTACAAGCCACGCCACTGGATCAACTGCGGCCAGGCCGGCCCCCTGGGCTGGACCATTCCCGCGGCCCTGGGCGTGGTCAAGGCCGACCCGAACCGCCAGGTGGTGGCCCTGTCCGGCGACTACGACTTCCAGTTCATGATCGAAGAACTGGCAGTGGGCGCGCAGTTCAACCTGCCGTACATCCACGTGGTGGTGAACAACTCCTACCTGGGGCTGATCCGCCAGGCCCAGCGCGGCTTCGAGATGGACTACTGCGTGCAGCTGTCCTTCGACAACCTCAATGCGCCGGAACTCAACGGCTATGGCGTCGACCACGTCGCGGTGGCCGAGGGCCTGGGTTGCAAGGCCCTGCGGGTATTCGAACCCAAGGACATCCAGCCGGCCCTGCGCCAGGCCCAGGAAATGCTCAAGACCTTCAAGGTACCGGTGGTGGTGGAGATCATCCTGGAGCGCGTGACCAATATTTCGATGGGCACCGAAATCAACGCGGTCAACGAGTTCGAAGACCTGGCGCTGGTGGGCAACGACGCCCCGACCGCAATTTCCCTGCTCGACTGATACCCCTGGCCGCTGGCACCGGCCGGGCACCGGACGCAACCTCCCGCCAGAGGTTGCGCCCGGGCCGCCCGCCCCCTGGCGCCAGCCCTAGGCTTGACCGAACCACAGGAGACCACCATGCCGCGTTTTGCTGCCAACCTGTCCATGCTGTTCACCGAACAGGACTTCCTCGCCCGCTTCAAGGCGGCCGCCGATGCCGGTTTCAGCGGTGTCGAATACCTGTTCCCCTACGAATTCAGTTCCGCCGAGATCAAGACCCAGCTCGACGCCCATGGCCTGACCCAGGTGCTGTTCAACCTGCCGGCCGGTGACTGGGCCAAGGGCGAGCGCGGTATCGCCTGCCTGCCCGACCGGGTCGAGGAATTCCGGGCCGGGGTCGACCTGGCCATCGCCTACGCCCAGGTGCTGGGCAACACCCAGGTCAACTGCCTGGCCGGGATCCGCCCCCAGGGCGCAGACCAGGCGCTAGTGGAAAAGACCTTCGTCGCCAACCTCAAGTACGCCGCCGACAAGCTCCAGGCCGTCGGCATCAAGCTGGTGATGGAAGCCATCAACACCCGCGACATTCCCGGTTTCTACCTCAACAACACCGCCCAGGCGCTGTCGATCCGCGAACAGGTGGGCAGCGCCAACCTGTACCTGCAGTACGACATCTATCACATGCAAGTCATGGAAGGTGACCTGGCGCGGACCATGGCCAACCACCTGGAGCAGATCAACCATATCCAGTTGGCGGACAACCCCGGGCGCAACGAGCCGGGCACCGGTGAAATCAACTACCGCTTCCTCTTCGAGCACCTGGACCGCATCGGCTACCAGGGCTGGGTCGGCTGCGAGTACAAGCCGTTGACCACCACCGAAGCCGGCCTCGGCTGGCTGAAGACCCACAACGCGATCTGAACCCGTCCCCGTAGGAGCCGGCTCGCCGGCGAACAGGCCCGAAGCCTTGCAGCGCCCTTGCGGCCGCCTTCGCCGCCAAGCCGGCTCCTACAAGGTCTGTCTGAATAGAGGATTTTCATCATGGCTAAAATCGGATTTATCGGCACCGGCATCATGGGCCACCCAATGGCTGCGAACCTGCAAAAAGCCGGTCACAGCCTGTTTCTGTCCGAGCATCACGGCAAGGCTCCGGCCGACCTGATCGCCGCCGGCGCCGTGGCCCTGGCCTCGCCGAAGGAAGTGGCCCAGGAAGCCGAGTTCATCATCGTCATGGTGCCCGATACCCCCCAGGTCGAAGACGTGCTGCTGCGCGCCGACGGCGTCGCTGCCGGGATCGGCAAGGGCAAGATCGTCATCGACATGAGCTCGATCTCGCCCACCGCGACCAAGGCCTTTGCCGCCAAGATCAACGAGAAAGGCGCCCAGTACCTGGATGCCCCGGTATCCGGCGGCGAAGTCGGGGCCAAGGCCGCGACCCTGAGCATCATGGTCGGCGGTGACAGCCAAGCCTTCGAACGCGCCCTGCCGCTGTTCCAGAGCATGGGCAAGAACATCACCCTGGTGGGTGGCAACGGCGATGGCCAGACCGCCAAGGTGGCCAACCAGATCATCGTCGCGCTGAACATCCAGGCGGTGGCCGAGGCCCTGCTGTTCGCCTCGAAGAACGGCGCCGATCCGGCCAAGGTGCGGGAAGCGCTGATGGGCGGCTTCGCCTCTTCGAAGATCCTCGAAGTGCACGGCGAGCGCATGATCAAGGGCACCTTCGACCCGGGCTTCCGCATCAACCTGCATCAGAAGGACCTGAACCTGGCCCTGAGCGGCGCCCGCGAGCTGGGCATCAACCTGCCCAACACCGCCAATGCCCAGCAAGTGTTCAGCACCTGCACCGCCTTAGGTGGCGGCAACTGGGACCACTCGGCCCTGATCAAGGGCCTGGAGCACATGGCCAACTTCTCGATCCGCGACAAGTAACACGCACTGTCTGTAGCCGCTGCCGCAGGCTGCGAAGGCTCACGCAGGAGACGCTTCGCAGCGGGCCAGGGAAAGGCCCTGCACACACCGTCGCCGCTTTCGGCGGCGGCTACACCCAGCTTCAAGCCCCCCATAACAAGAAATCCGGGAGCCCGCCATGTCGGTCGATCCGCAACAATTCCTGCGTGAGCTGTTCGCCACAGCCATCGACGCCGCCCATCCGCAACACGTTCTCGAAGCCTATCTACCCAGCGACCGCAGCGGCCGGGTCATCGTCATCGGCGCCGGCAAGGCCGCCGCAGCCATGGCCCAGGTGGTGGAACGCGCCTGGCAGGGCGAAGTCTGCGGGCTGGTGGTCACCCGCTACGGCCACGGCGCGCCCTGCAACAAGATCGAAGTGGTCGAGGCCGCTCACCCGGTGCCCGACGCCGCCGGCCTGGCCGTGGCCAAGCGGGTGCTGGAACTGGTCAGCAACCTCAGCGAGCGGGACCGGGTGATCTTCCTCCTGTCCGGCGGTGGTTCGGCGCTGCTGGCCCTGCCTGCTGCCGGCATCACCCTGGCCGACAAGCAAGCGATCAACAAGGCCCTGCTCAAGTCCGGCGCCACCATTGGCGAGATGAACTGCGTGCGCAAGCACCTTTCGGCGATCAAGGGCGGACGCCTGGCCAAGGCCTGCTTTCCGGCCACGGTCTATACCTATGCGATTTCCGATGTTCCCGGCGACCTGGCCACGGTCATCGCCTCCGGCCCCACCGTGGCCGACCCGAGCACCTCGGCCGAAGCCCTGGGGATTCTCAAGCGCTACGGGATCGAGGTACCCGCAGCGGTACGCAGCTGGTTGCAGAGCCCCGAGTCGGAAACCGTCAAGCCGGGCGACCCGAGCCTGGCGCGCAGCCACTTCCAGTTGATCGCCCGCCCCCAGCAGTCCCTGGAAGCGGCGGCGGTGAAAGCCCGCCAGGCCGGTTTCAGCCCGCTGATTCTCGGCGACCTGGAGGGCGAATCCCGCGAGGTGGCCAAGGTCCACGCCGGCATCGCCCGGCAAGTGGCCCTGCATGGCCAGCCCCTGGCCGTGCCCTGCGTGATCCTCTCCGGCGGTGAAACCACCGTCACCGTGCGCGGCAATGGCCGTGGCGGGCGCAACGCCGAGTTCCTCCTGAGCCTCACCGACAGCCTCAAGGGCCACCCCGGGATCTACGCCCTGGCGGGCGACACCGACGGCATCGACGGCTCCGAGGACAACGCCGGCGCCATCATGACCCCGGACAGCTATGCCCGCGCCGCGGCCCTGGGCCTGAGCGCCAGCGACGAGCTGGACAACAACAATGGCTACGGCTACTTCGAGGCCCTGGGCGATTTGATCGTCACCGAGCCGACCCGTACCAACGTCAACGACTTCCGCGCCATCCTGATTCTCGAGAGCCCCAAACATGACGCCTGACAAGAAGGTCAAAATCCTCGCCACCCTGGGTCCGGCCATCGACGGGATCGAAGATATCCGTGAGCTGGTACAGGCCGGAGTGAACATTTTCCGCCTCAATTTCAGCCACGGCACCCACGCCGACCACGCCCAGCGCTACCAGTGGATCCGCCAGATCGAGAAAGAGCTAAACCACCCCCTGGGCATCCTCATGGACCTGCAGGGGCCGAAACTTCGGGTCGGCACCTTCGCCGACGGCAAGGTCCAACTGGTCCGCGGCCAATCCCTGCGCCTGGACCTCGACACCCAAGCGGGCAATGCCCAGCGGGTCAACCTGCCCCATCCAGAGATCATTGCTGCACTGGAGCCGGGCATGGACCTGCTGCTGGACGACGGCAAGCTGCGCCTGCGAGTCATCGCCAAGCACGCCGACGCCATTGACACCACGGTGCTCAACGGCGGCGAACTGTCGGACCGCAAGGGCGTCAACGTGCCCCAGGCAGTGCTCGACCTCAGCCCGCTGACCGCCAAGGATCGCCGCGACCTGAGCTTCGGCCTGGAACTGGGAGTGGACTGGGTGGCGCTGTCCTTCGTGCAACGCCCGGAAGACATCCGTGAAGCCCGTGCACTGATCGGCGACAAGGCCTACCTGATGGCCAAGATCGAGAAGCCTTCGGCCGTCACTCAACTGCGGGAAATTGCCGAGCTGAGCGACGCGATCATGGTCGCCCGCGGTGATCTGGGGGTTGAAGTCCCGGCGGAAGCCGTGCCGCAGATCCAGAAGAACATCATCAGTACCTGCCGCCAGCTGGGCAAGCCGGTGGTGGTGGCCACGCAGATGCTGGAGTCCATGCGCTTCTCACCGGCGCCGACCCGGGCCGAGGTGACCGACGTCGCCAACGCCGTGGCCGAAGGGGCCGACGCGGTGATGCTGTCGGCGGAAACCGCTTCCGGCGAATACCCGCTGGAAGCGGTGCAGATGATGAGCAAGATCATCCGCCAGGTAGAGACCGGCCCGGACTACCAGACCCAGCTCGACGTCAGCCGGCCCCAGGCCGAGGCCACGGTGTCCGACGCCATCAGCTGCGCGATCCGTCGGGTGTGCAGCATCCTGCCGGTGGCGGTGCTGGTGAACTACAGCGAGTCCGGCAGCTCGACCCTGCGCGCCGCCCGTGAGCGTCCGTCGGTGCCGATCCTCAACCTGACGCCGAACCTGCAGACCGCTCGCCGCCTGACCGTGGCCTGGGGCGTGCACTCGGTGGTCAACGACCGCCTGCGCCAGGTCGACGAGGTCTGCGCCACGGCCCTGGAGATTGCCCAGGCCCAAGGCCTGGCCAAGCGCGGCGACACCGTGGTGATCACCACCGGCGTGCCGTTTGGCCAACCGGGTACGACCAACTCGCTACGCGTCGAAACCCTTCTCTGACCTGCGG
Organism: Pseudomonas sp. PH1b; assembly: GCF_000633395.1. Lineage (GTDB taxonomy): Bacteria > Pseudomonadota > Gammaproteobacteria > Pseudomonadales > Pseudomonadaceae > Aquipseudomonas. The sequence goes on along the minus strand of NZ_AYMU01000037.1, from coordinate 154,681 downwards.
CCTTCGATGCCGCTGCACAACCGATCCGTACAGAGCCTCCCGCAGAGGGTGCCTTGCGGATCGAGTGCAGCGTCCGCCAAGGCTCGTATCCACTGATGTCCGTCATGCCTTCACAGTCTTTCAACGCTTTCTGCCCTGACTGGGCCACGGCCCTGCTCAACGGTTTCAGTCAGATCTTCCTCCAGCGTCACCCGCTGTGCGGCCTGCTGTGCCTGCTAGCGATCCTGGTCTGCGCTCCAGCCCTGTTCGGCGGCGCCCTGCTGGGCGCCCTGGCCGGTTTGCTCACCGCGCAACAGCGGGGGTACTCCAAAGCCGACCGGCAAGCCGGGCTGTTCAGCTACAACGGCGTGCTGCTGGGCCTGTTGCTGAGCCTCTTCCTGCCCTGGTCGGTGCTGCTGCCACCGCTGATCATCGCCGCAGGCGGCCTGAGCGCGATCATTACCCAGCAGTGGCTCAAGCGCGCCCAGAACCCTGGCAGCCTGCCGGCCTACACGGCGCCCTTCGTCGGCCTCGGCTGGTTGCTGCTGAGCCTGTTCGAGACCCTGCCGAGCCTTCCTCCTCTCTCCCCCGCACTGTCCGCCACCGGCTTGGGCAGTGCCCTGTTGCAGGGGCTGGGACAGATCATGTTCCTCGGATACCCGCTGGCCGGGCTGCTGATTGCCCTCGGGCTGGCGCTGGCCAGCCGGCGTGCGGCGCTCTGGGCCCTGGCCGGTTCCGCTGCAGGGTTGGCCTTCAGCCTGATGCTCCAGGACAACAGCCAGGCCCTGCTCGGCCTGGGTGGCTACAACTGCGCCCTGGTGGGCCTGGCCCTGGGCCCCCAGGCTCGGCGCCCCTGGCCGCCGCTGCTGGGCATGCTCCTGGCCCTGCTGATCACTCCGGGGCTGGTGGCCCTGGGGCTGCCACCCCTGACCGCGCCCTTTGTCCTGGCCTGCTGGCTGGTACGCGCCGGCAGCCGGATCTTCGGCGCGCAAGCCCGGGACGATGTGCCTTGCGCTCCTTCGGCAAATCCCCCTAGGCTTCGCTGACTTTCGATTCAGGCGATTTCCATGGGCAACAGCGACAACTGGCGGCAACGCCTCTACGTGATGATCTTCCAGACCGATACCGTGGCTGGAAGACGCTTCGACACCACCCTGCTGCTGATCATCCTCGCCAGCCTGGTGATCGTGGTTCTCGACAGCATCGATCAGGTGCACCGCGACTATGCCAACGTCCTGGCCTACATCGAATGGGGCTTCACCCTGATCTTCGCCATCGAGTACGGCCTGCGGCTGTATTGCTCACCCAAGCCGCTGCGCTACGCCTTCAGCTTCTATGGCCTGGTGGACCTGCTGGCGATCGTCCCCGGGATCCTCGCCCTGTATTACAGCGACGCCCAGTACCTGCTGATCATCCGCATCATCCGCATGCTGCGGATCTTCCGTGTGCTCAAGCTCGCCCCCTACCTGAAGCAGGCCCATTACCTGCTGGACGCCTTGCGCGGCAGCAAGCAGAAGATCCTGGTGTTCCTGCTCTGCGTCTGCACCCTGGTCACGGTGTTCGGCACCCTGATGTACGTGGTCGAGGGCCCGGAACACGGCTTCACCAGCATTCCCAAGGGCATCTACTGGGCCATCGTCACCCTGACCACCGTGGGCTACGGCGATATCGTGCCCAAGACCGTGCTCGGCCAGATGATCTCGTCCATGGTGATGATCACCGGTTACTCGATCATCGCCGTGCCCACCGGGATCTTCACCGCCGAACTGGCCAGCGCCATGCGCGGCGAACAGCTCAAGCACGACTGCCCGGTGTGCCGGAAAAACAGCCACGAACCCGCCGCGGCGTTCTGCTCTCGCTGTGGCAATGCGCTGTTCAAGAAAATGGAATAAGCAAAGATCTTTTTAATCTTTAAAGAGATATAGCGCCCCGGCTATAGTCGGCGGCAAATGGCCTTCACTCTCGAATAAAAGGAATGTGCAGTGAAAAAACTTTTCAGCGCCTCGCTACTGGCTGCCGGCCTGGCCCTGGGCAGTGCCGCCCAGGCCGCACCGACCCTGCTCAACGTCTCCTACGACGTGATGCGCGACTTCTACAAGGACTACAACACCGCCTTCCAGAAACACTGGAAAGCCGAGCACAACGAGAACATCACCCTGCAGATGTCCTTCGGCGGCTCCAGCAAGCAGGCGCGCTCGGTCATCGATGGCCTGCCGGCGGACGTCATCACCATGAACATGGCCACCGACATCAACGCCCTGGCGGACAACGGCAAGCTGGTACCGGACAACTGGGTGACCCGCCTGCCGGACAACAGCGCCCCCTTCACTTCGGCCACCGTGTTCATCGTGCGCAAAGGCAACCCCAAGGCCCTGAAAGACTGGCCGGACCTGCTCAAGGACGGCGTGCAGGTGATCGTGCCCAACCCCAAGACCTCGGGTAACGGTCGCTACACCTACCTCTCGGCCTGGGGCTACGTGCTGAAGAATGGCGGCGACGAGAACAAGGCCAAGGATTTTGTCGGCAAACTGTTCAAGCAGGCGCCGGTGCTGGACACCGGTGGCCGCGCCGCGACGACCACCTTCATGACCAACCAGATCGGCGACGTGCTGGTGACCTTCGAGAACGAAGCGGAAATGATCGCCCGGGAATTCGGCCGCGATCAGTTCGAAGTGATCTACCCGAGCGTGTCCGCCGAAGCCGAGCCGCCGGTATCGGTGGTGGACAAGGTGGTGGAGAAGAAAGGCACCCGTGCCGCGGCCGAGGAATACCTGAAGTACCTGTGGTCGCCGGAAGGCCAGGAAATCGCCGCCAACAACTACCTGCGCCCACGGGACCCGAAGGTGCTGGCCAAGTACACCGACCGCTTCCCGAAAGTCGACTTCCTTTCGGTGGAGAAGACCTTCGGTGACTGGCGCAGCGTGCAGAAGACCCACTTCAACGACGGCGGGATCTTCGATCAGATCTACACCAACGCCAAGTGACCCGAAGCCGTGAATGAAAAAAGCGACCCTGGCGGTCGCTTTTTTTATAGTGCTATCACCGGGCTCAGAGGGCCCGGGCCGGGCTGAACAACGCCGCCTCGACCACTTGGAACCGCTCCTCCAGCACCGCTTCTGCCTCGACTTCGATCAGCCACTCCGGCAATGACAGCCCGCTGACGATGATCCAGGAAGACGCTGGCGGCTGGCTGGCAAAACGCTCCAGCAGCACCGCGCTGATTTGATCCTGCTGCTCCCGGGCCGCTTCGGCGATGTAGATCCGCAGCATCACCACATCCGCCAGCTGACCACCGGCCTCGGCCAGGACTTTCGCGATGTTGTCGAAGGCCTGCTCGGTCTGCTCCCGCAGGCCCGGGCCCACCGTACGCTCCTGCTCATCCCCCCCCACCTGGCCGGACAGCAACAGGCGCCGGCCACCACGGACCTCCACCGCCTGGCTGAAGCCGTACTGCAATGAATTGAACACACTGGCCGGATTGAACGTTGACTTCTCCATAAGGGGTCCTTGCCGTACTGAACGACCGGAAACCCTAAACCAAGGCCCCACCGACTTCCACCGCAACTACCGCGCTGCAACATTTGGCAATGCAAGGCTCGACGGGATCCCGTGCCCAGTGCCCCAGGCACAGCCCCTTACATCGGCGGTGCAACCCCGTCCTTGCCGGCGGAAATCGATTGCGCGGTGAGTTTGCCGTCGGCGCTCTGGGTGACGAACATCACCACCTTGACCCCGGTCTTGAGCAGGCTGCGATCGCCGGGAGCGAGGTTGACGATGGGCACGTCGTCCGGCACCAGGATCTTCTGCTGGCCCCCCTTGTAGTTGACGGTCAGGGTGCGGCCATTGCTCACCACCAGGTCACCGACACTGCCATTGGTCATGCTGCTGCCCTTGGCCAGGTCGAAGGGCCGATGGCCATCGCCGGTGCCGGCCAGCTGCGGTGGGAATACATGCACTTCCATGGCCTTGAGGGTGCCGTCGGCCATGGGCATGGCCGCCGAGCCGATATAGCTGCCGGGCTTGATGTCTTCGATATTGGCCAGGGTCACGGCGCGCACCTGGGTCTGCGGCGTGAGATCGACACTGACATTCTCGCCGCTGTTGGCATGCACCCGCAGCACGTCGCCGCTGACTCCGGTGATTTCCCCCCGCACGCCAATGCGCATGCCCGGGGCGTCCTGGGCCTGGGCCAGGACACTGCCCAGCAGGATCACCAGGGCAAGGCACTGCATGCTGCACAACAGGCCGGGTAACGATCGATTCATAAGGCCGACTCCTCTGCACAAAGGCGGAGCGCAAAGCCGACCACCGGCTCAAGGGCTCCTGAAGAAGATGAGCATGCTATCGAACAGGATGTAAGTAAATGTATCATCGACCCTCGGCAGCGGCACGCCCGGCCATACCCGTCCGTTCTTCCCTCGGTCATTTATTCCCCACAGGAATGAATGCTATTGCCCGGCCCTCTCTACTGCGTTAGCGCGCTGTCTCTTAATCTCGCTCGATCCTTTCGTCGCCAAGAGAACCCTGATGACTTCCATCTCCCAGGCGCTGCCGGCCGGCAGCCTGACAATGACCCGAGGCATGGTGGCGCTGTTCGCCTTCTGCTGCGGCGCCATCGTCGCCAACATCTACTACGCGCAACCGATCATCGAACTGATCGCCCCGGACCTGGGCCTGTCCAGTTCCCTGGCCAGCCTGATCGTCTCCCTGACCCAGATCGGCTATGCCCTGGGGCTGTTCTTCCTAGTGCCCCTGGGCGACCTGCTGGAAAACCGCCGGCTGATGATCATCACCACCCTGGTGGCAATCGCCAGCCTGCTGGGGGCGGCCTTTACCCAGAAACCCAATGCCTTTCTCCTGGTGTCGCTGCTGATCGGCTTCAGCTCGGTGTCGGTGCAGATCCTGATTCCCCTGGCGGCGCACCTGGCGCCTGAAGAATCCCGGGGCCGCGTGGTCGGGGGCATCATGGGCGGCCTGCTGCTGGGGATCCTCCTGGCTCGCCCGGTCTCGAGCCTGGTGGCCGACCACTTCGGCTGGCGGGCCATGTTCATCGCCGCCGCTGCGCTGATGGCGGCCATCAGCCTGGTGCTGCTGCTCACCATCCCCAAGCGCCAGCCCAACCACAGCGCCACCTATGGCCAACTGCTGCGCTCCCTGGCAACCCTGCTGCGCCAGCAGCCGGTCTTGCGCCAGCGGGCCTTCTACCAGGGTTGCATGTTCGCCGCCTTCAGCCTGTTCTGGACCGCCGCGCCCCTGGAGTTGGCGCGCAACCATGGCCTGTCCCAGAGCGAGATCGCGCTCTTTGCCCTGGTCGGTGCCATCGGCGCCATTGCCGCCCCCATCAGCGGCCGCCTGGCCGATGCCGGGCATACCCGCATCGCCTCGCTGCTGGCCATGCTGTTCGCCGTGCTGAGCTTCCTGCCGGCCTTTGTCCACCCGGCCTACAGCGTCATTGGCCTGGCCGTGACCGGGGTGGTCCTGGATTTTTGCGTGCAGATGAACATGGTGCTGGGGCAACGTGCGGTGTACACCCTGGATGCCCATAGCCGCAGCCGTCTGAATGCGCTGTACATGACCAGCATCTTCATCGGCGGGGCCTTTGGTTCTTCGATCGCCAGTGCGGTATACGAGCACGGCGGCTGGCTGTGGATCGTGATCGTCGGCAGCGCCTTCCCGCTGCTGGCCCTGGCACGTTTTCTCTGCGTACCGACCGCAGCCCGTCGGACCAGTGCCTGAACCAAGCAGGCGATGCGCTGAGCAACCCCGCCGGGGATGGTCAGGTTGACCGGCCCGGCATTGTCCGGCCAGGAGCACGAGCCCATTGCCGGCGAATCCGCCCCCAGCCTTCAAGGACACCCCGATGGACCGTCTGGCAGCAATGGAAACCTTTGTCCACGTGGTGGAAAGCGGCTCGTTCTCCGCTGCCGCCCGACGCTTGAACATTGGCCAGCCCGCCGTATCGAAAAGCGTCGCCCAATTGGAAGCACACCTGAAGGTGCGCTTATTGTTGCGCTCGACCCGCGGCCTGACCCCGACCGAGGCCGGACTGGCGTTCTTCCAGCGAGCCAAGCGCGCCATTGAAGAAGCCGACGAAGCAGAGCATGCCGCACGCGGCTCGGCGGCAGGATTGCGTGGCACGCTGCGCATCAGCGCCCCGGTAACCTTTGCCCGCATGCACATCATTGGCCATCTGGGGGCCTTCCTCGATCAGCACCCGCAATTGCACATCGACGCGGTGCTCGACGATCGCAATATCGATCTGGTGGAAGCCGGGGTGGATGTGGCCCTGCGGATCGGCAATCTCACCGACTCCAGCCTCACGGCGCGCAAGATCGGCGAATGCCCGCGTCTGGTGATGGGCACACCGCAGTACTTCGCCCGCCACGGCGAGCCGGCCCACCCCGCAGAACTGGACCGGCATCAGACAGTGCTCTACAGCCTGGCCGGGGGGACCACCTGGGGCTTCACTCGGGGGGCGGAAGAACACTGGATAACTGCCAATGGCCGGATCCGGGTCAACGCCGCCGAAGGCCTGCGCGAGGCGGTGCTGGCCCACCTCGGGCTGACCGTGACCTCCCAGTGGATGTTCGCCCCGGAGCTGGCCAGTGGCGCGATCAAGGCCGTGTTGCCTCAATGGCAACTGCCTCCCCAGCACTTATGGGCGGTGTTTCCCAGCGGGCGCATGACCAGCGCCAAGGCCCGGGCGTTTGTCGAGTATGTGCAACCCCTGCTGGCCGGTCCCTGAAGTCCCGGGCGCTGGCGTCGCCCGCCTCAGATCCGCTCGCGAATCAGCACTTCAATGCCTGCCGCCTCGCCCCAGCGACGCAGCCGCTCGATCAGTTCGAGGTCGGTTTCGCCGACCAGGTACAAGGTGTCGATGGTCTGGCTCGCGGCCCACTCGACGAACTCGCTGCTGTCGAAGTCAGTCAGGCTGGCCAACTGGAATTCATTTTCGTAGAAGCCCGGAGTGACCGGGACCGGGGTGTCCTGAGGGCCGGGCGCGCCAATGAAGTCGCAGCCCAGGTGCACCACCCCCCAGCGGGCTACCCGCCAGTTGCCCAGGGCTTCGTCCAGCCGGGCCCGGGCGCCACGGGCAAAGCCCAGGCCATCGATGACCACGCGGCGGTTGACGATCAGCCACAACTTGCGCCGCCGCGGTGCCTTGAGCAGCACTTCGCCGGTGACCTTGGAAGCACGCAATGCCAGGGCGATCACCAGCAGCAAGGGCACGAAGTAGCTGTAGAGCCTCTCGGTAGCGCTGACCGTTACCAGCCCGCTCAGCCGCCGTACCTCGGCCCGCTGCTGCTCCAGTTCCTTGATGCTTGCGCTCAAGCCCTGCAGCCATTGGCTGATGGGGGCCGCCGTATATTCGCCGCGGATATCCCCCAGCGCCTGCTGCACCTTGACCACCGCCAAGGCCGAAAGGCGCCCGTCGGCGGTGCGCTCCAGTGCTGCAAAACGCTCGCACAGGCTGCTGACCTGGGCCGCATCCTGGGGCTCGTAGCGATCAACGGCGGCCTTGCAGTGCTCCACGCCCAGCATGTCGTCGATCTCGGTGGCCACCCGCCGCTGCAGCCCGGCCTGGGCCTGCTGCGCCAACTGGTAGTCGGTCTGGAACCAGTCCACGCGTACCGCCTGGGTGGCGCTGATCAGGGCCAGGGACGCCAGCAGCAGCCAGCCGTAGTCCACGCGCTTCCAGCCGATCTCGCCCAGACGAAAGACCGATATGAAGCTCCAGCAGAAGAAGTAGTACATGAAGGCGAACGCCACCAGCAGGCACGCCGGCTCCAGCGACAGGTAGATCAGCTCCGGCACCTCGGCCGGACCAAAGCCATACGCCAGCAACAGCACACAGACCACGGCCAGCCAAGACACCATCGGCGCAAAATAGGGTTTGTTCAGGTCATTCTTCATCGGGCGCTCAACGGCTGATACTCGGGAACACCCCGCTGTATCGGCCAGAGGGCCCGAGGCTTAAATAAACTGCTCGGGGCGCAGGCTCTGGCCTGCAGCTTTCGGCGACTACTGGAACTGGCGTCCGAGCCCGGCAGGTACACCGTGGATGTCGGTGTCTTCCCAGGGGCCGTCGGGGCTGATGGAACGGCTCCAACCGTCGTTCCAACGGTAATAGGTACGCTGGCGATAGAAGGTGTTGCTCTGGTTGTCCAGCACATAGACCCCAAGCCGCGCATCCCAGTGGCTATGACCACCCGGTGGCGGGGCAAAGCTGGCGGAGGTGCGGGGCAAAGGCTTGGCGGCAGGAATAGGCGCGCTGGGCGTGCCCGGAGCCGTAGACGGGACCGGGCGTGTGCTCGGCCCCGCAGGCGGGATGGGTTCGGAGGAAGTGGGCTGCGGCCGATGCACCGTACAAGCGCTCAACCCCAGGACCAGTGACAACAGGGTGATGCGAGCGATGGCGGTCATGGCGGCTTCTCTGATTATTGGTCCGGACGGTCGATGGTCAACTGCTGGGCGGCCGTGGTGCTGCTGGCCAGTGGCTGACTGTGCCCGACCCACTCACCGGCCGTGGGCTGGCCGGCACGTGAGACGCGCGCAACCAGTTGGACTTCAGGGAAGTTCGACAGTTTCAACTGCGGCATCATTGCATCGCTGTCCCCCAGCTCGACGGTGGCTGGCAGGTCGGCCACCGTCAGGCGCTTGGCCGCCAGCGGCGCCGGCGGGCCCTGGGTGGCGCGGGCGAAGATGAACACGCTGTCACCGGGCTGGACCTTGGCCTTGAGTTCGGGGGCCAGGTCGACCCGGACCTTGAGCAACGCACCCTTGGCCTTGACCGCAGGCTGCGTCGCGACCTTGCCGCCCTCGGCCACCAGCTTCTCGCTGGCGCGATCAATACCGCCCTGCAGCGCAGCGCGGGAGTTATCGTCCGGCGGCAACTGTGCCTGCAGGCGCTTCCAGTAATCGATGGCGTCCTGGAAACGCCCGCCCTCGAAGGCGGCGATCCCCAGCAGGCCAAGGCTGGTGACTTCATTGGGGTCGGCCTTCAAGGCTTCGTCGGTCAGTTCCTTGACCTTGTCCGACCATTGCTTGTTGTCGGCAAAGTACTGGGCCTGGGCCCACTGCCCCAGCAGCTCGGGCTGACGTCCGGCCAGGGCCACGGTGCGCTCGAAGATCTTCGCCGCGTCCGCCGGCCGGTCCTGGGCCATGTAGGTACGGCCGAGGAAGTACAGGCCCTCGGCAGAATCCGGCTGCGCCGCCACCGCACGCTCCAGGCGCCGGGTCATTTCTTCCATGGATTGCGGTGCCTGGGCGAACTCGCGGGTCAGCTCGACCTTGTCGCTGGCACCGAAGTGCATGTACAGCCCCAGGCCCAGGATCGGCACCAGCAGTGCTGCCAGCAGTGGCAGCGGCTTGCCCAGGCGCGAAGTGCGCGCCGGGCCTGTGCCTTCGGTGTCGGCCAGCAGTTCCCGGGCCGCTTCAGCGCGGCCACTGTCCATCTGTTGGGCACTGAGCACGCCTTCTTGCTGCTGGCTCTGCAATTCGGCCACGCGTTCTTCATAAAGCGCCACGTTCAGCGCGGTACGATCCTCTTCACGCTGGGCACGACGCTCACGCAAGACCGGGATCAACAGGAAACTCAGGGCGATCAGGAGCAGCAGGCCTGCCGCAAGCCAGAAATCAATCATGGGTGGTTTTTATCCAGCAGTTGGTCGAGGCGCTGACGCTCTTCGACGGAAAGCGTGGCCGGGCTGTCGTTGCGCTGTACGCGACGCCGCCGGACTATCACGACAATGATCACCAGGCCGCCCAGCAGCAGCGCACCGGGGCCGAACCAGAGCAACGCAGTCTTGCCGGTCAGGGCCGGCCGGTAGCGCACGAAGTCACCGTAGCGGTCGACCATGAAGTCGATGATCTGCTGATTGTCCTTGCCCTCGCCGAGCATGCGGAAAATCTCTTTGCGCAAGTCTGCGGCGATGGGCGCGTTGGAGTCGGCGATGTCCTGGTTCTGACATTTGGGGCAGCGCAGCTCCTTGGTCAGCTCGTGATAGCGCTCACGCTCGGCGTCATTGGCGAACTGGTAGGTATCGATGGCGGCGTGGGCCACGCCGGCGATGCTCAGGCCCAGGATGGCAGCAGCTAACCAGCGCTTCATGGCTTGGCCTCGTCCACCAGGGCCTGGTACTTGGCCGCCAGCTGTTCGCGCCAGACCACCTCATCGATCACCCCGACGAACTTGTCGCGGATGATGCCCTTGGCATCGATGAAGAAGGTTTCCGGGGCGCCGTAGACACCGAGGTTCAGGCCCAGGGAGCCCTCCTCGTCACGCACGTCCAGCAGGTAGGGGTTGTGGAACTCGGCCAGCCACTTCTGGGCGTCGGCATTGACGTCCTTGTAGTTGACGCCGTAGATCACCACGCCCTTCTGCGCCAGTTTGTTCAACACCGGGTGCTCGACCCGGCAGGAAATGCACCAGGTGGCCCAGACGTTGACCAGGGCCGGCTTGCCCAGCAGGTCGGCACGGGTCAGGGTCTTGTCGCCCTGCACCGAAGGCAGGGAGAACTCCGGGAACGGCTTGCCGATCATCGCCGATGGCAGTTCGGCCGGGTCCAGGTACAGGCCGCGATAGAGGAACACCGCCACCACCAGGAACACCGCCAGGGGCAACATCATCATCCAGCGTCTCATGCGGTCGCTCCTGTCATGCCCAGCGCCTCGCGCACACGGCTTTTGACCTTGACCCGATAACGCCGGTCCATGGCCGCCAGCAAGCCACCGAAACCAGTGAGCAGGCCACCGAACCAGATCCAGCGCACAAACGGCTTGACGTGCACCCGTACCGCCCAGGCGCCATCGCCCAGCGGTTCGCCCAGGGCGACATACAGGTCACGGGTGAAGCCGGCATCGATCCCGGCCTCGGTCATCATCGAGCTCTGCACGGTGTACAGGCGTTTCTCCGGGTGCAGCACTGCCACTTCCTTGCCATCGCGCACCACGCGGACGGTGCCCTTGTCGGAGGTGAAGTTCGGCCCCTCGAAGTGCTTGGCGCCTTCGAAGATGAAGTGGTAGCCGGCCAGGTCCATGGACTCGCCCGGCGCCAGGCGCAGGTCGCGCTCGGCGCTGTTCTGGCTCGACAGCACCACACCCAGGGCGCAGACGGCTATGCCCAGGTGCGCCAGCTGCATGCCCCAGTAGCTGCGGGTCAGGCTGGGCAGGCCCTTGATCAGGCCTTTGTGACGGGTCTTGTCGAAGATGTCGCGCACTCCCGCCAGCAGCACCCAGGCCGCCAGCAGGAAAGTCGCCAGCACCGCCCAGTTGAAGTCGCCGTAGGCCACCCCGGCCACCACCGCCAGGACCACGCTGCCCAGCAGCACGGGACCGAGCATGCCCGCCAGCCACTTCACCGGGGTGTCTTTCCAGCGCACCAGCACGCCTACCGCCATCACCACCATCAGCAGCGCCATCAGCGGAATGAACAAGGCGTTGAAGTACGGCGGGCCCACCGACATCTTGGCCCCGCTCAGGGCGTCGAGCACCAGTGGATACAAGGTGCCCAGCAGGATCATCGAGGCCGCCACCACCAGCACCAGGTTGTTGCCCAGCAGCAGGGTTTCCCGCGACCAGAGGTTGAAACCCACCTGGCTCTTGACCACCGGCGCGCGCAGGGCGAACAGGGTCAGGGACCCCCCCACCACGAACAGCAGGAAAATCAGGATGAACACGCCGCGCTCGGGGTCCGAGGCAAAGGCATGGACCGAGGTCAGGACCCCGGAACGCACGAGGAAGGTCCCCAGCAGGCTCAGGGAGAAAGCAGCGATGGCCAGCAACACGGTCCAGCTCTTGAACACCCCGCGTTTTTCGGTCACGGCCAAGGAGTGGATCAGCGCCGTACCCACCAGCCAGGGCATGAAGGAAGCGTTTTCCACCGGGTCCCAGAACCACCAGCCGCCCCAGCCCAGCTCATAGTAGGCCCACCAGGAACCCAGGGTGATGCCGATGCCGAGGAAGGCCCAGGCGACGATGGTCCAGGGCCGCGACCAGCGGGCCCAGGCCGCGTCCAGGCGACCGCCGAGCAAGGCGGCGATGGCGAAGGCGAAGGCCACGGAGAAGCCGACATAGCCCATGTAGAGCATCGGCGGGTGAACGATCAGGCCGATGTCCTGCAGCAACGGATTGAGGTCGCGACCGTCGGCCGGGACCTGGGGCAGGATCCGTGAAAACGGGTTGGAGGTCATGATCAGGAACAGCAGGAAGCCGGTGCTGATCATGCCCATCACTGCCAGTACCCGAGCCAGCATCACTTGCGGCAACTGCCGCGAGAACACCGACACGGCGAAGGTCCAGCCGCCGAGGATCAGCGCCCAGAGCAGCAGCGAGCCTTCGTGGGCGCCCCACACCGCGCTGAACTTGTAGTACCAGGGCAAGGCGCTGTTGGAGTTGCTGGCCACATAGGCCACCGAGAAATCATCGCTCATGAAGGCGTAGGTCAGGCAACCGAAGGCAAACGCCAGGAAGGCGAACTGGCCCCAGGCCGCCGGCTGGGCCAGGCTCATCCACAGGCGGTCGCCGCGCCAGGCACCCAGCAAAGGCACCACGGCCTGGACCAGGGCAAAGCACAGGGCGAGGATCATCGCCAGGTGGCCGAGTTCGGGAACGAACAGTGCGGAGCTCATGGCTTAACCCTCTTTGGCTGGCGTCGGTGCCGACTGGCCGCTGTCTTTCAAGGCCTTGGTGACTTCCGGCGGCATGTACTTCTCATCGTGCTTGGCCAGCACCTCATCGGCCACCACCACGCCATCGGCGTTGAGCTTGCCCAGGGCGACGATGCCCTGCCCTTCGCGGAACAGGTCCGGGAGGATGCCGCGGTAGGTGATGGTCACCGACTTGTTGAAGTCGGTGACCACGAATTTCACGTCCAGGGAGTCGGCGGAACGCTGCAGCGAACCGGCCTCGACCATGCCGCCGGCGCGGATTCGCGTATCCAGGGGCGCTTCGCCGTTGGCGATCTGGGTCGGGGTGTAGAACAGGTTGATGTTTTCCTTCAGCGCGCTGAGGGCCAGGCCGACGGCAATGCCGACGCCCAGCAGAATCGCCAGGATGATCAAAAGACGCTTTTTACGCAGCGGATTCACTTACCGTTCTCCCGGCGCAGACGACGCGCCTCTTGTTGCAGATAACGCTTGCGCGCCAGGATCGGCGCCACCAGCTCACGCGCCAGGACCACCAGGCAAATGCCATAGGCCGACCAGACATAGAGGCCGTGATGGCCCATGGCGAGAAAATCGCTGAAGGATGCAAAGCTCATTGGGCGGCCTCCAGGCTGCGTTGGACTTCGGCCTTGACCCAACTGGTCCGGGCTTCGCGCTTGAGCACCTCAAGGCGCATGCGCAGCAACAGCAGCACACCGAAGAAACAGTAGAAGCCCAAGGACGTCAGCAGCAGCGGCAGCCACATTTCCACCGGCATGGCCGGCTTTTCAGTCAAGGTGAAGGTCGCGCCCTGGTGCAGGGTGTTCCACCATTCCACCGAGTACTTGATGATCGGAATGTTCACCACGCCGACAATCGCCAGCACCGCGCAGGCCTTGGCCGCGCTGTCGCGGTTGCTGATGGCGGCATTGAGCGCGATCAGGCCGGCGTACAGGAACAGCAGGATCAGCATCGAGGTTAGACGGGCATCCCAGACCCACCACGAGCCCCAGGTCGGCTTGCCCCAGATTGCCCCGGTGACCAGGGCCAGGAAGGTGATCGAGTGCCCGATGGGCGCCGCGCATTGCAGGGCGACATCGGCCAGTTTCATTTTCCACACCAGTCCGACCACACCGCACACGGCCAGCATGACGTAGCAGGACTGAGCCAGCATCGCCATCGGCACATGGATGTAGATGATGCGAAAGCTGTTGCCTTGCTGATAGTCCGGTGGCGCAAAGGCCAGGCCCCAGACCACGCCGACAGCGATCAGCAACACCGCGGCAATGCTGAGCCAGGGCAGCATCCTGCCGCTGATGCCATAGAACCATTTAGGCGAGCCGAGCTTATGAAACCAAGTCCAGTTCATTCACTATTTCCATCACGGGTGCTTTTCGTGGTCGAAAAGCCTGGGTCTTTTCTTAGAAAGAAGTGATCAAAAAATGATCAGACCTCATTATTATTCGCCGACGCTGATCTTCAGGCCAGCCGCTATTGCAAAGGGTGTCAAGGTCACGGCCAGAGCGGTCAGGCTCCCGAGCCACAGCAGGTATCCGGTAGCCGGCATGCCCTGCAATGCCGCCTGCAGGGCGCCACTGCCAAGAATCAGCACCGGGATGTACATCGGCAGGATCAGCAACGCCAGCAACAGGCCGCCGCGCTTGAGCCCCACGGTCAATGCCGCACCCACCGCGCCCAACAGGCTGAGCACCGGTGTGCCCAGCAGCAAGGACATCAGCAGCACCGGCAGACAGGCGGCAGGCAGCCCCAGCATCACCGCCAACAAGGGTGCGAGCAAGACCAGTGCCAACCCGGAAAACACCCAGTGTGCCAGCACCTTGGCCAGAACCAGAAGAGGCAGGGGGTGCGACGAAAGGACCCACTGTTCAAGGGATCCGTCTTCGAAATCGCTGCGGAAAAGCCCGTCCAGCGAGAGCAGGACGGACAATAAGGCCGCTACCCAGACCAGCCCTGGAGACAAGGTTTGCAACAATTGTGTCTCAGGTCCCACGGCCAGCGGGAACAGTGCGACAACAATTGCGAAAAATACCAAAGGATTGGCCAGTTCCGCCGGACGCCGGCACAACAGGCGCGATTCGCGGGCCACCAACAAGGCAAAGACTTTCATGCGGCCCACCGCCCCAGGTCGATGTCGCGATAGCCCGGGGGCAGGCGGGACAGGCTGTGGTGGGTGGTCAGGATCACCGAGCCGCCCTGCTCGCAGTGCTGGGCCAGGTGTTCTTCGAGCTGGGCCACGCCCTGCTTGTCGAGGGCGGTGAACGGTTCATCGAGGATCCACAGCGGCGGACTGTCCAGGTACAGGCGGGCCAGGGCCACGCGCCGTTGCTGGCCGGCAGACAGGGTGTGGCAGGGCACGTCTTCGAACCCCTGCAGGCCGACGGCCGCCAGGGCCTGCCAGATGGCCTCGCGCGAGGCTGGCTGGTGCAAGGCACAGAGCCAGCTGAGGTTTTCCTCGGCCGTCAGCAGGTCCTTGATGCCGGCGGCATGGCCGATCCACAACAGGTTGCGGGCCAACTCGCCACGCTGATCGTGCAAGGGCTGGCCATTGAGCAGTACCTGACCGCTGGTGGGTTGCATCAGGCCGGCGAGCAAACGCAGCAGGCTGGTCTTGCCGCTGCCATTGGGGCCGCTGATCTGCACCATGTCTCCGCCGTTCAGACGCAACTCGAGGTGTTCAAACAGCATCCGCCAATCACGCTCACAGGCGAGTGCTAGGGCTTCGAGAAGGGGGCTGGTCAAGGGATAACAGGCCTTTACGGGTTCAAGTCGGCAATCGAGCGGCCGTTAAAGAGATGCAGGATAAATGCATTCGCGGCCTGTTCTAGAGAGCTGCGTCAAACATTTGCAATGTTTTCACCACTCCCCCAAAGACGGGCGGCATTATACATGCGAAGCCCTACTCTAATGAGGGCTAATTTCCACAGGTTGTGTCCGAATGACAGGCGAAATCAACATCCTCCCGCTGCCCCAGGCGCCCGTTCCCGGCACTGCGCGCCCGCAGGCGATCAGCGGTGAGCTGCTCAAGCTGGTGCAACCTCTGGAAGGCCTGATAACCGCCGGTCAGAGTGCCAAGGCCGAAGTGCTGTCGCTCAAGCAGACCGACCAGACATTCCAACTGCTGCTCAAGGTAACCCTGGACAACGGCCGGCAAACTACCCTGCAGGCCACCAGCAGCCAGCCCCTGCCCCAAGGCACCAGCCTGGCGGTGACCCAGCCCTCGGCAGGCAACCTGGCAATCACCGTGCAACAGGCGCTTGCCAGCAGCGTCGCCGCCCTGACTCGCCTGGACACCACCCAACTGCCACCGGGAACCCTGCTCCAGGGCAAGGTGCTGACCACCCAGATGCTGCCCCAGGGCGCCAATCAACCGGCCAACTACCGCTCCCTGGTGAGCCTGCTCAACACTGCCCAGAGTGGTGCCACCCTGAGCATCGACAGCCCCCAGCCGCTGCGCATCGGCAGCCTGCTCAGCGCCCTGGTCTCGGACTCCCAGACCCTGAACTTCGTGCCCCTGAGCAATCGCCAGGAGCAGCTGGCCATTGCTGCCCAACTGGCCAGCCAGCAAAGCCGCCAGGGCTCACTGAGCGGCTTGATCAATGCCCTGCAGAACCTGCCTGCCGACAGCGACACCTCCACCACCGCCGACCTGCGTGCAGCAGTGGACCGCCTGCTGGCCGGCCTGCCCGATGCGCAACAGCTGAGCAACCCGCGCGGCGTGGCCCAGGCCCTGCTGGGCAGCGGCCTGTTTCTGGAGGCCCGGCTGCTGGCCGGGGCCAACCCGGGGCAAGTGCCGGACATGAAGGCCGACCTGCTGCGCCTGATCGCCCAACTGACCCCGGGCCTGCCCTCCTCCACCAGCTTCAACGCCATCCTGGCCGCCAATACCCTGGCCCAGTCATTGCCCAGTTTTGTGCGCAGCGCCCTGGGCACCCTCGGCCAGGTCAGCGCCAAGGCCTCGCCCACCGGCTTTCCATTGCCCGAGCGGCTGCTGCAAAGCCTGGAAAGCGAAGGTGACCTGGAGCAACTGCTGCGCCTGGCAGCCGCCGCGGTATCGCGCTTGCAGAGCCACCAACTGTCGAGCCTGGAACAAAGCGGCCTGACCGACGATGGCCGGCAGCTGACCACCTGGCAGCTGGAGATCCCCATGCGCAACCTGCAGGACATCGTGCCCTTGCAGGTCAAGCTGCAGCGCGAGGACCCACCGGAACCGGAGCCGGAACAGAAGCGTGACGAACGTGAACCCAAACAGTCCCTGTGGCGAGTCGACCTGGCCTTCGACCTGGAACCCCTGGGACCGCTGCAGGTCCAGGCGCAACTGGTCCAGGGCCGGCTGTCCAGCCAGCTCTGGGCCGAGCGCCCCTACACCGCGAGCCTGATCGAAAGCCACCTGGGCAATCTGCGTGAACGCCTGCTGGCTTCGGGGCTGAACGTCGGCGACCTGGATTGCCACCTCGGCACACCGCCCCAGGGCCCGCAAACCCGACTGGAACAACGCTGGGTGGACGAAACCGCATGACCAAGCACAGCCCCGCACCGCGCCAGGCCATCGCCCTCAAATATGACGGCCAGCAAGCCCCGACCCTCACCGCCAAGGGCGACGATGAACTGGCGGAAGCCATCCTGAAGATTGCCCGGGACTATGAAGTGCCGATCTATGAGAACGCCGAGCTGGTGAAGCTGCTGGCGCGACTGGAATTGGGCGAGAGCATCCCGGTGGAACTGTACCGGACCATCGCCGAGATCATCGCCTTCGCCTGGAATCTCAAGGGCAAGTTTCCGCAGGGGCACGATCCGCAGCTCGCGGAACAGGAGAAGGACATCACCGAACGCGGCGACGACTACTGAAAGGTCAAGCAGCGGCCAGCTTCAAGCGCTCAGCTACAGGCTTGTCGCTTGCAGCTGGCAACTTGCAGCCGCCCCTACCCCTTGTGCAGCTTGCTGACCAGTTCGGCCTCGGCCTGGGTCAGGCCGCAGGATTGAGTCAGTTCGTCGACGCTGGCGCCCATGCCCACCAGGCGCGCGGCCTGGGCGAAGGACAGGGTCGAGGGGTCGCGCTGCTCAAGTTGTGCCAGCTTGTCCGGTAACGGACCCACCACCGAGCGCAGCTCGTGCAGATCCTCGCCCATGCGCACCGTACCGTTCTGATAATGGTCGACGCGCTTGGCCAGGTCCTTGATCCGCTGGTCGCGCACGGCATCGCCCTCGGCCTGCTGCGCAGCGATCTGCCGCTGGTTGCGGGCATAGGACAGGAAAAAAGCCAGAGTGGCGACCCAGAGGATCGCCAGGACAATTACCGCTACCTCGAGGATCAATCAGATACTCTCCAGTTCCGACCATTCCTCTTCGCTCATCATCTTGTCCAGCTCCACCAGAATCAGCAGTTCGCCGTTCTTGTTGCAGACGCCCTGGATGAACTTGGCCGACTCTTCGTTACCGACATTCGGCGCAGTCTCGACTTCCGACTGACGCAGGTAAACCACTTCCGCCACGCTGTCGACCATGATCCCGACCACTTGCTTGTCGGCCTCGATGATGACGATCCGGGTGTTGTCGTTGACTTCGGTCGGCACCAGGCCGAAACGCTGGCGGGTGTCGATCACGGTGACCACGTTGCCGCGCAGGTTGATGATCCCCAGCACGTAGCTTGGCGCGCCCGGCACCGGAGCGATCTCGGTGTAGCGCAGGACTTCCTGGACCCGCATCACGTTGATGCCGTAGGACTCGTTATCCAGCTTGAAGGTGACCCATTGCAGGATCGGATCTTCGGAACCCTGTGCAGACGACGACTTATTCATACCCTGACCCCTCAAAAAACCGTTGAAAACGGCGTGTGTTCTGTCTGGCCGCGCCTGAAGGACGCCGCCTGTTGTTGGTTTACTTCGGCTTGTGGGCCGGTTGAGTGATAGCCATCTGCTTGGCAGCACCGCTGGCGATCAACTCGGCCAGTTCGGCGACGTCAAGCAAGGCGCACATGTGTTCAATCACCGTGCCGGCCAGCCATGGACGCTGGCCACGGTGGCTGCGCCACTTGATTTCATTGGGGTCCAGACGCAGCGAACGGCTGACCTGATGCACCGCCAGCCCCCACTCATAGCCCTGGACCGAGATCACGTATTGCAGGCCCTGGCGAAAATCATCACGGTAGCGATCCGGCATGACCCAACGCGCGGTATCCAGGACCTTCAGGTTGCCGGACTGGCTCGGCAAGATGCCAAGGAACCACTCGGGCTGGCCGAACAGCGGTGTCAGCTCCTGCCCGGCCAGGGAATAGATCGAGCCCAGGCACACCAGGGGCACAGCCAGGGTCAGGCCGGCAACATCGAACAACAGGCATTCAAAAGGCTCCGCCGCCCAGCTGGGACGGTCACTGCCAGTGACCGGAGGCGGCGTGTTGCTCGGCGGCAAGTGCACTTCCACCAACGGCGGTACCAGCGCCTGGAGCATCGGCACCACGGGCGAAACCGTCGTCGCCACGGGCGCTGGCGCTTCCAGCACCGGCGTCACCACCGGGGCAGGCACTTCGACCCGGGCAGCAGGCGTGGCCTGCTGCTGGACCCGGGCGTCCCGCGCCTGCTCTTCCAACACCGCGGCCTGGAACTCGTCCAGCACTTCGCTGGAAGCCTCCAGCACTACGGGCGGCGCAACCTCGACGGCCGGCTCCGGCGCCAGCGGCTCTTCGGTGGCGTCCTGCAGCAAGGCGTCCAGGTACGACTGCAACGCCAGCTGCGGCCGGCTCTTGATATCCAGAGGACGGTTCATGAGGATGCCCACGCAAAAACCCCGACACAGTGACCTGTAGGGGTTATCGGCCGGGCTGGGGAGCGACTTGAATAGCGCTTCACGTCAAGCCACCTGCGCCACGAGCTGCTGGGCCAGCAGGTGCTTGAGCAAGGCCTTGTAGGCCAGTACGCCACGGCTTTTGCCGTCGAACTGCGAAGGCGTGAGGCCGGCCCGGCTGGCATCGCGCAGGCGGGTGTCCACCGGGATATAGCCCTGCCAGATTTCCTCGGGGAACTTGTCCCGCAGGACGCGCAGGGTGCCCAGGGAGGCCTGGGTACGGCGATCGAACAGGGTTGGCACTATGGTGAACGGCAGCGGCTGCTTGCGCGAGCGGTTGACCATGGCCAGGGTGTTGACCATGCGCTCCAGGCCTTTGACCGCCAGGTGCTCGGTCTGCACCGGGATCACCAGTTGCTGGCTGGCCGCCAGGGCGTTGACCATCAGCACTCCGAGCAACGGCGGGCTGTCGATGACCGCGTAGTCGAAATCCTGCCACAACTGCGCCAGGCTCTTGGCGATCACCAGGCCCAGGCCGCTCTGCCCGGGCGACTGGCGTTCGAGGGTGGCCAGGGCGGTGCTCGAGGGCAGCAATGAAATGCGCTCGTGGCTGGTGCCCAGCAGCAACTGGCCCGGCAAGTCCTCGGGCACGCTGCCCTTGTGCAGGAACAGGTCGTAGCTGCTGTGCTCCAGGCTGTCCGGGTCATAGCCGAAATAGCTGGTCATGGAACCGTGGGGGTCGAGATCGACCACGACCACGCGCTTGCCCGCCTCGGCCAGCAACCCGGCTAAAGCGATGGAACTGGTGGTTTTACCGACACCACCCTTTTGATTGGCAACTGCCCAGACTCTCATTCAGTTTGTTCCTCCCGCCCGGCCACAGCGGGGCGAGACATAGCGCTAAGTTATAAAGCGGGTGACGGAGAATTGACGGCGCTTCCCTGTACCGGCGTTTTCACCGGGGTTGGTGCAGTTTGTGTGCCAGCCCGCTTGAGTGCCGCATCCGGTGTCGCATTGGCGGTCCCGGTGCCGGTCAGGCTGCGCCGCACATCCAGGTTGCGCGACACCACCAGTACCACCCGGCGATTGCGTGCACGGCCTTCGGCAGTGGCATTGTTGGCCACCGGCTGGAACTCGCCGTACCCCACCGAAGCCATCCGCGCCGGGTTCACCCCCTGCATCGCCAGCATGCGCACGATGCTCGCCGAGCGGGCCGAGGACAGTTCCCAGTTGGTCGGGTATTGCGCGGTCTGGATCGGCAGGTTGTCAGTGAAGCCTTCGACATGGATCGGGTTGTCGAAGGGTTTGAGGATCTTCGCCACCTTGTCGATGATGGTGAACGCCTGGTCACTGGGCATGGCATCGCCGCTGCCGAACAACAGGCTGGAATTCAGCTCGATCTCCACCCACAGCTCATTGCCGCGCACGGTCATCTGGTTGGAGCTGATGAGGTCGCCAAAGGCCGCGCTGATGTCATCGGCGATGCTCTTGAGCGGATCACTGGCCCCGGAGATACCGGCGTCGGTCTGATCGCTGTCCTTGACCAGCGGCTTGGCCGGGGTCACGGTCTTGGGCCGCTCATCGCCGATGGGAATCGGCTTGAGGGCACGATCGGAGTCGGTGAAGACCCCGACCAGCGCTTCGGAAATGACCTTGTACTTGCCTTCATTGATCGAGGAGATCGAGTACATGACCACGAAAAACGCGAACAGCAAAGTGATGAAGTCGGCGTAGGAAACCAACCAGCGTTCGTGGTTGACGTGTTCTTCAGGCTGGCGACGACGGGCCATAATCAGTCCATGAAGCCTTGCAGCTTCAACTCGATGGAACGTGGGTTCTCGCCTTCGGCAATCGACAGGATGCCTTCGAGCAACATCTCCCGGTAACGCGACTGGCGCAGGGCGATCGATTTCAGTTTGGCGGCGATCGGCAACAGCACCAGGTTGGCACTCGCCACCCCGTAGATGGTGGCGACGAAGGCCACGGCAATGCCGCTGCCCAGCTGAGACGGATCGGCCAGGTTGCCCATCACGTGGATCAGGCCCATGACCGCACCGATGATACCGATGGTCGGCGCATAGCCGCCCATGCTCTCGAACACTTTGGCGGCTTCGATGTCGCGGCTTTCCTGGGTGTAGAAATCCACTTCAAGAATACTGCGGATGGCTTCGGGTTCGGCGCCATCCACCAGCAGTTGCAGGCCCTTGCGCGAATAGGTGTCGGGCTCGGCATCCGCCACGCCTTCCAGGCCCAGCAGGCCTTCCTTGCGCGCGGTCAGGCTCCAGTTGACCACTCGGTCGATGCCACCTGGCAAGTCGACCCGCGGCGGAAACAGGATCCAGACCAGGATCTGCATGGCGCGCTTGAAGGCGCTCAGCGGCGACTGCAGCAAGGCCGCGCCGATGGTGCCACCGAGCACGATCAGCGCGGCCGGACCGTTGGCCAGGGCCGACAGATGACCGCCTTCCAGGTAGTTGCCGCCGATGATGGCGACAAACGCCATGATGATCCCGATGAGGCTGAGCACATCCATCAGAGACAGGCCTCGACCAGATGCCGGCCGATGTCGTCCAGGCTGTACACCGCATCCGCCAGGTTGGCTTTGACGATGGCCATGGGCATGCCGTAGATCACGCAACTGGCTTCATCCTGGGCCCAGACCGCACTGCCACCCTGCTTGAGCAGGCGCGCACCTTCACGGCCGTCGGCGCCCATGCCGGTGAGTACCACCGCCAGAACTTTGTCACTGTAGGACTTGGCCGCAGAACCGAAGGTGATGTCCACGCACGGTTTGTAGTTCAAGCGCTCGTCGCCGGGCAGAATCTTCACCGCGCCACGACCGTCGATCATCATCTGCTTGCCGCCGGGAGCCAGCAACGCCAGGCCCGGACGCAGGATGTCGCCATCCTCGGCTTCCTTGACGCTGATGCGGCACAGCTTGTCCAGACGCTCGGCAAAGGCCTTGGTGAAGGCCGCCGGCATGTGCTGGATCAACACGATAGGCGCCGGGAAGTTCGCCGGCAGCTGGGTCAGGACCCGCTGCAGGGCGACCGGGCCACCAGTGGAGGTGCCGATCGCCACCAGCTTGTAGGCTTTGCGCTTGGGGGCCGGCGATGCCGGACCTGCTGCCGGTGCACGGGCAGGTGTCGGCGCTGGCGCCGAACGCGCGGTGCTGCTGAAGCTGGAGGTGCTCGGCGCCGGTGCCGCGGCCGGTTGTGGCTGCGGTGCGCTGTAGCTGCTGAAACGACGGTTGCTGCGCGAGATGCTGTGGACCTTCTCGCACAGCAGTTGCTTGACCTTCTCCGGATTGCGCGAGATGTCTTCGAAATTCTTCGGCAAGAAATCCACGGCCCCGGCATCCAGCGCGTCGAGGGTCACTCGAGCGCCTTCGTGGGTCAGGGACGAGAACATCAGGACCGGCGTCGGGCAGCGCTGCATGATATGCCGCACTGCGGTGATGCCATCCATCATCGGCATCTCGTAGTCCATGGTGATCACGTCCGGCTTGAGGGCCAGGGCCTGATCGATCGCCTCTTTACCGTTGGTCGCCGTGCCGACGACCTGGATATTCGAATCCGCTGAAAGAATTTCCGAGACGCGGCGGCGGAAAAAACCCGAATCGTCCACCACCAGGACTTTGACTGCCATAAACACTCCGTTAGGTGGGGCGAGGCCAACCGCCCCTCCCCGCCGAATCAAATACGCCGTGCGGCGTAACGCTTGAGCATGCTCGGGACATCGAGGATCAGAGCGATGCGGCCGTCACCGGTGATGGTGGCGCCGGACATGCCCGGGGTTCCCTGAAGCATTTTGCCCAAGGGCTTGATGACCACTTCTTCCTGGCCCACCAGTTGATCGACGACAAAGCCGATCCGCTGGGTGCCCACCGAAAGGATCACTACGTGGCCCTCGCGCTGCTCTTCATGAGCGGCGGAACTGACCAGCCAGCGTTTGAGGTAGAACAGGGGCAATGCCTTGTCACGCACGATCACCACTTCCTGGCCGTCCACCACGTTGGTGCGCGACAGGTCGAGGTGGAAGATTTCGTTGACGTTGACCAGCGGGAAGGCGAAGGCCTGGTTGCCGAGCATGACCATCAGGGTCGGCATGATCGCCAGGGTCAACGGCACCTTGATGACGATCTTCGAACCCTGGCCCTTGGTCGAGTAGATGTTGATCGAACCATTGAGCTGGGAAATCTTGGTCTTCACCACGTCCATGCCCACACCACGCCCGGAGACGTCGGAAATCTCGGTCTTGGTCGAGAAGCCCGGGGCAAAGATCAGGTTGTAGCACTCGGTGTCGCTCAGGCGGTCGGCGGCGTCCTTGTCCATCACCCCACGCTTGACGGCAATGCCGCGCAGCACGTTCGGGTCCATGCCCTTGCCGTCGTCGGAGATCGACAGGAGGATGTGGTCACCCTCCTGTTCCGCCGCCAGCACCACCTTGCCACCCCGGGACTTGCCCGAGGCCTCGCGCTCTTCCGGCGATTCGATGCCATGGTCCACCGCGTTGCGCACCAAGTGCACCAGCGGGTCGGCCAGGGCCTCCACCAGGTTCTTGTCGAGGTCGGTTTCTTCCCCTACCAGTTCCAGGTTGATTTCTTTCTTCAGCTGCCGGGCCAGGTCGCGAACCAGGCGCGGGAAGCGCCCGAAGACCTTCTTGATCGGCTGCATGCGGGTCTTCATCACCGCGGTCTGCAGGTCGGCCGTCACCACATCGAGGTTCGACACCGCCTTGGACATGGCTTCGTCGCCGCTGTTGAGGCCCAGGCGCACCAGACGGTTACGCACCAGCACCAGCTCGCCCACCATGTTCATGATTTCGTCCAGGCGCGCAGTATCCACGCGCACTGTGGTTTCAGCTTCGCTGGCCGGCTTTTCTGCCGGAGCTGCAGCGGCTGCACGGGCTGGAGCTGGAGCCGGCGCCGCAGCCGCTGCGGGCTTGGCCGCCTCGACCTTGGCCTCGGGCTTCTTCGCCACCGGCTTGGCCACTGCCGCGCTAGCCGCTGCCGCAGGTGCCGCAGTCGCCGCAGTCGCCGCAGCGGGCTTGGCCGCGCCAGGGGTTTCGGAAAACTTGCCCTTGCCGTGCAGCTCATCCAGCAGGGATTCGAATTCGTGATCGCTGATCAAATCGCTGCCAGCAGCTGCCGCGCTAGGCGCCGCTGCTGCCGGGGCCGCGGCCACTGCCGATTCCAGAGCATCCACGGCAAAGCTGCCCTTGCCGTGCAACTGATCCAGCAAGGCTTCGAATTCGTCGTCGGTGATTTCATCACTGGACGCCGCCGCACCAGCGCCGGTGCTGGCCGCTGCGGGAGCTACCGCATCGGGAGCGAACTGGCCCTTGCCGTGCAACTGGTCCAGCAGGGATTCGAACTCGGCGTCGGTAATCTCATCGCTGCCCGGCTCGCCCTGGGCCGCCGGTGCGGCAGCAGGCGCGGCCTCGGCTTCGGCCTTGGCGGCATTCAGCGAATCGAGCAGCAGTTCAAATTCGTTGTCGGTGATATCACCTGACGGGGCTTGAGCCTCAGGCTCGGCCACGGCCTCGACCACCTCTTCCACCACGGCGGCGGGAGCCGGCGCGGCACTGGCCGGTTCGGCCAGGCGTGCCAGGGCAGCCAGCAATTCAGGTGTCGCAGCGGTGATTGCGGAGCGCTCGCGGACCTGGCTGAACATGCCGTTCACCGCGTCCAGCGCTTCAAGCACCACGTCCATCAGTTCCGAATCGACCCGCCGCTCACCCTTGCGCAGGATGTCGAAGACGTTTTCGGCGATGTGGCAGCACTCCACCAGCTCGTTGAGCTGGAGGAAGCCGGCGCCCCCTTTAACAGTGTGAAAACCGCGAAAAATTGCATTGAGCAAGTCCGCATCATCTGGCCGGCTTTCCAGCTCGACCAGTTGTTCGGACAGTTGCTCTAGAATCTCGCCGGCCTCAACCAGGAAATCCTGAAGGATCTCTTCATCGGCGCCGAAGCTCATTAATGGGTGCTCCTAGAATCCAAGGCTGGAAAGCAAATCGTCTACATCGTCCTGACCGGACATAACGTCTTCCCGTTTATCGGCATGAATCTGCGGACCTTCACCCTTGGCGAGATGTTTTTGCGGATCTTTTTCAGCGAGGATCGATTCACGGTCATGTTCGATGCCGGCGAAACGATCGACCTGGCTGGCCATCAAGACGAGTTTGAGCAGATTGCTTTCGACTTCCGTGACCAACTGGGTCACACGCTTGATCACCTGACCGGTCAGGTCCTGGTAATCCTGCGCCAGCAGAATGTCGTTGAGGTGGCCGGAAACGGTACGGGTTTCCTGCTCGCTGCGCGTCAGGAAACTGTCGACCCGGCGTGCCAGTTCGCGAAACTCTTCAGCGCCGACCTCACGCCGCATGAAGCGCCCCCAGTCTGCACTCAAGGCCTGGGCTTCAGTGCTCAGGCCGTTGACCAGCGGGGTGCTGCTCTCTACCAGGTCCATGGTGCGGTTGGCTGCGGCTTCCGTCAGCCGGACCACATAGGACAGGCGCTCAGTGGCATCCGTGATCTGTGAAACTTCCTCGGCTTGCGGCATGTGCGGATCAATCTGGAAATTGACGATCGCGCTATGCAGCTCGCGGGTGAGCTTGCCCACTTCCTGGTACAGGCCGCGGTCACGGGTCTGATTGAGCTCATGGATCAATTGCACCGCTTCGCCAAACCTGCCTTTTTCAAGGCTCTCGACCAGTTCCAGTGCATGTTTTTTCAGGGTCGACTCAAAGTCGCCCAGTGAAGATTCGTTATGCTCCATAGCTCCCCCGTGGCCCAATGGCTACGCATCTCAACCGATGCGTTCAAAGATCTTTTCGATCTTCTCTTTCAACGCCTGAGCCGTGAATGGTTTGACTACATAGCCGTTAACGCCGGCCTGGGCAGCTTCGATGATCTGCTCGCGCTTGGCTTCGGCAGTCACCATCAGCACCGGCAGGTGCTTGAGCTTTTCATCGGCGCGCACATGGCGCAGCAGATCGATACCGGTCATGCCCGGCATGTTCCAGTCCGTTACCAGAAAGTCGATGCTCCCGCTGTTGAGTACCGGAATGGCAGTAGTGCCATCGTCGGCCTCGACCGTGTTGGTGAAACCCAGATCACGCAACAGGTTTTTTATGATCCGCCGCATCGTTGAAAAGTCATCAACGATGAGGATTTTCATGTTCTTGTCCAATTCGACCTCCAAGCAGTCTTAAACGCATCCAGCACCTGGACGCGTCATTCAATCAATCCGGCACAACACACAACGACTGCATGGAGCACATACTGCAAGACCGGTGCAGCGCTTGCTTCACCGGTCCTGATCGCAGTGTCCCCACACTGACTGTCAGCGCGCTCGCCACTCCCCCAAACGCCCCCGCAAACGGGCCGCGCACTGGCTGTGTAACTGGCTGACCCGCGATTCGCTGACTCCCAGGACCTCACCGATTTCCTTGAGGTTCAGCTCTTCGTCGTAGTACAGCGCCAACACCAGTCGCTCGCGCTCCGGCAAATTGGCAATCGCATCCGCCAGCGCAGCCTGGAAGCGTTCATCCTCCAAGTCCCGTGACGGTTCGAGATGAGCACTGGCGCCATCCTCGTGCAGCCCTTCATGCTCGCCGTCCTGCAACAGATCGTCGAAGCTGAACAGCCGACTGCCCAAGGTGTCGTTCAAAATCCCGTAATAATCGTCGAGACTCAATTGAAGTTCGGCCGCAACTTCGTGATCTTTAGCGTCACGACCGGTTTTAGCTTCAATTGCGCGAATCGCGTCACTGACCATCCGCGTATTGCGGTGTACAGAACGCGGTGCCCAATCGCCCTTGCGGACCTCATCGAGCATCGCCCCGCGAATACGGATACCCGCGTAGGTTTCGAAACTCGCCCCCTTGCTCGCGTCATATTTGGTCGACACTTCGAGCAGTCCGATCATCCCGGCCTGAATCAGGTCTTCCACCTGAACACTGGCCGGCAACCGCGCCAGCAGGTGATAGGCAATACGCTTGACCAGGGGCGCATAGCGCTCGATCAGTTCGTATTGGCTGTCACGTGCCGACTTCTTGTAGAGGTTGTAGCCGCTGGCACTCATAACACCGGTCCTGCTGTCTGATGCACGAGCCGCTCGACAAAAAATTCCAGATGCCCGCGCGGATTCGCCGGCAATGGCCAGGTATCCACTTTTTGCGCGATGGCCTTGAACGCCAATGCACACTTCGAACGAGGAAACGCCTCATAGACCGCACGCTGCTTTTGCACGGCCTTGCGCACACTTTCATCGTAGGGAACTGCACCGACGTATTGTAAAGCCACGTCCAGGAAGCGGTCCGTGACCTTGGTCAATTTTGCAAACAGGTTGCGCCCTTCCTGAGGGCTCTGGGCCATGTTGGCCAGGACCCGGAAACGGTTCATGCCGTAGTCGCGATTGAGCAATTTGATCAGTGCATAGGCATCGGTGATCGAGGTGGGCTCATCGCAGACCACCAGCAACACTTCCTGGGCCGCCCGCACGAAACTGACTACCGAGTCACCGATACCCGCAGCGGTGTCGATCACCAGCACATCGAGGTTGTCGCCGATGTCGCTGAACGCCTGGATCAGGCCGGCATGCTGCGCGGGGCTCAGGTGCACCATGCTCTGGGTGCCCGAGGCCGCCGGAACGATGCGAATGCCGCCAGGCCCCTGGAGCAGCACATCGCGCAGCTCGCAGCGCCCCTCGATGACATCGGCCAGGGTGTGTTTGGGGGTCAGGCCCAGCAGGACATCGACGTTCGCCAAGCCCAGGTCGGCGTCCAGCAGCAACACCCGCCGACCGAGCTCAGCCAGAGCCAGGGACAAGTTCACTGACACATTAGTCTTGCCGACGCCACCTTTGCCGCCGGTCACCGCGATCACCTGTACGGGATGCATGCTGCCCATGTTCTTTCTTTACCTTGTCTTACTTAGACGGGGCCACATAACTGGCTGCGCGTTCACCATCGGAACAATGCATGGCAGACCATCGATGTAGATACACTGCAATCTATTCATGATTACCTCAGCCCACCCGCTTGGACGGGCTGTGGTAAAGATCGGCGAACATGTCGGCCATGGCCTCCTCGCTCGGCTCCTCCTGCATCTGCACACTCACCGCGCGGCTCACCAACTGGTGCCGCCGAGGCAGGTGCAGATCATCCGGAATCCGCGGGCCGTCGGTCAGGTAGGCCACCGGCAGTTCATGACTGATGGCCAGGCTCAACACCTCGCCCAGGCTGGCTGTCTCATCCAGTTTAGTCAGGATGCAACCGGCCAGGCCGCAGCGCTTGTAGCTGTGGTAGGCAGCAGTGAGCACCTGCTTCTGGCTGGTGGTGGCCAGCACCAGATAATTCTTCGAACGGATCCCCCGACCGGCCAGGCTTTCCAGCTGCATGCGCAAGGCTGGGTCACTGGCCTGCAGGCCTGCGGTGTCGATCAGCACCACACGCTTGCGCAGCAGCGGATCCAGGGCCTGGGCCAGGGATTGGCCGGGATCGACGTGGGTCACCGACACATTGAGGATGCGGCCCAGAGTCTTGAGCTGCTCCTGGGCACCGATGCGGTAGCTGTCCATGCTCACCAGGGCGATGTTCTGCGCCCCGTACTTGAGCACGTAGCGCGCCGCCAGCTTGGCCAGGGTGGTGGTCTTGCCCATGCCGGCCGGGCCGACCATGGCGATCACTCCGCCCTCTTCCAATGGCTCGACTTCCGGGGTATGGATCATCCGCGCCAGGTGCGCCAGGAGCATGCGCCAGGCCTGGCGGGGCTCGTCGATTTCGCTGATCAGTGCCAGCAGATCGCGGGCCAAAGGGCCAGACAGGCCGATACGCTGCAGGCGGCGCCAAAGGTTGGCCTGCTCCGGACGGCTGCCCTGCAACTGGCTCCAGGCCAGGGAGCCGAGCTGCACTTCGAGCAGCTCGCGCAAGCCGTTGAGTTCAAAGCGCATCGAGTCCAGGGCCCGCGTGTCGGCCACGGGAGCCGCCGGGGCTGGCGCCGGGCGCGGACGCTCGGTCAGGGTCGGCTCGATCAGCGGCTCGGCAGCGGTCAGCGGCAGACCGGCGAACAGCTGGCGATTGGTAATGGCGGTGCTGTCGCCCTCGCCCCGCAGGCTCAGTTCGGCCTGGGCGGTGACGATCCGCGACTGGGTCTTGCGCAGCTCGTCCTCGAGTTCCATGTTCGGAACCCGTGGCGACAAGGCCGACAATTTGTAATCCAGCGCAGCCGTCAGCTCGACACCTCCGGCGATCCGCCGGTTGCCGATGATGGCGGCTTCAGCGCCCAGCTCATCACGAACCAGTTTCATGGCCTGACGCATATCGGCGGCGAAAAAACGCTTAACTTGCATAACCCACTACCTCAGCCGTTGGGCCCTACTGTCGCAACGATGGTCACTTGCTTGTTGTCGGGAATTTCCTGGTACGCCAGCACATGCAGCCCGGGAACGGCGAGACGGCCGAACTTCGAGAGCATGGCGCGGACTGGACCCGCGACCAACAGAATCACTGGTTGACCTTGCATCTCTTGACGCTGTGCCGCATCGATCAGCGATCGCTGCAGCTTTTCAGCCATGCTTGGCTCCAGCAGAACGCCTTCTTCCTGGCCTTGTCCTGCCTTCTGCAGACTGCTGAGCAAAATCTGTTCCAACCTTGGCTCCAAGGTGATCACAGGCAGCTCAGACTCAGTCCCTACAATGCTTTGGACGATGGCGCGAGACAATCCAACGCGCACCGCGGCAACCAAAGCGGCAGTATCTTGACTCTTGGCGGCATTGTTGGCGATGGCCTCGGCAATACTGCGAATGTCGCGCACCGGCACCTGCTCCGCCAGCAGCGCTTGCAGCACCTTGAGCAATTGCGACAGCGACAGCACGCCCGGCACCAGTTCCTCGGCCAGCTTCGGCGAACTCTTGGCCAACAACTGCATCAGTTGCTGGACTTCTTCGTGGCCGATCAGCTCGCTGGAGTGCTTGTACAGAATCTGGTTCAAGTGGGTGGCGACCACGGTACTGGCATCCACCACGGTGTACCCCAGAGACTGCGCCTGGGGCCGCTGACTGATCTCGATCCACACCGCTTCCAGGCCGAAGGCCGGGTCTCGGGCGGCAATACCATTGAGAGGGCCGTAGACCTGCCCCGGATTGATCGCCAACTCGCGCTCCGGGTAGATCTCCGCCTCGGCCAGGATCACCCCCATCAGCGTCAGGCGATAGGCGCTGGGCGCCAGGTCCAGGTTGTCACGGATATGCACCGTGGGCATGAGGAAACCCAGGTCCTGGGAGAGCTTCTTGCGCACCCCCTTGATCCGCGCCAGCAACTGCCCACCCTGGTTGCGGTCCACCAGGGGAATCAGCCGGTAGCCGACTTCCAGGCCGATCATGTCGATCGGGGTCACATCGTCCCAGCCCAATTCCTTGGTTTCCATGGCCCGAGCCGGGGATGGCAACAGGTCCTGCTGGCGCTGGACTTCTTCCAGGGCCTGGACCTTGACCGCTTTTTGCTTGCGCCACAGCAGGTAGGCGGCGCCGCCAGCCACCGCCGCGAGGCTGAGGAAGGAGAAATGCGGCATGCCCGGTACAATGCCCATGACCGCCATCAAGCCTGCAGAGACCGCCAGCGCCCTGGGCGAGGCGAACATCTGCCGGTTGATCTGCTTGCCCATGTCCTCGGAGCCCGAAGCTCGGGTCACCATGATGGCCGCCGCAGTAGAGAGCAGCAGCGATGGCAGTTGCGCCACCAAACCGTCACCGATGGTCAGCAGGGCGTAGACCCGGCCTGCATCGCCGAACGACATGTTGTGCTGGAAGATACCGACGGCCATGCCGCCGATCAGGTTGATGAACAGAATCAGCAGGCCGGCGATGGCGTCACCGCGGACGAATTTGCTGGCACCGTCCATGGAACCGTAGAACTCGGCCTCCTGGGCCACTTCCAGACGGCGCAGCTTGGCCTGGTTCTGATCGATCAGCCCGGCGTTCAGGTCGGCGTCGATGGCCATCTGCTTGCCGGGCATGGCGTCCAGGGTGAAACGCGCGCTCACCTCGGAAATACGCCCGGCACCTTTGGTCACGAC
Organism: Pseudomonas sp. PH1b; assembly: GCF_000633395.1. Lineage (GTDB taxonomy): Bacteria > Pseudomonadota > Gammaproteobacteria > Pseudomonadales > Pseudomonadaceae > Aquipseudomonas. Next base: position 123,181 of record NZ_AYMU01000037.1, on the reverse strand, counting down.
CACGAAGTTGATGATCATGAGGATCGCGAAGACCACGATACCGACCACGTAGTTACCGCCGATCACCACCTCACCGAAGGCCTGGATCACCTTGCCCGCCGCTGCGTGGCCGTCCTGGCCGTGAAGCATCACCACCCGGGTAGAGGCAACGTTGAGCGCCAGTCGCAACAGCGTGGCCACCAGCAGGATGGTCGGGAATACGGCGAAATCCAACGGCCGCAGGGCATAGACGCACACCAGCAGGACCACGATCGACAGGGCGATGTTGAAGGTGAAGAACACGTCCAGCAGGAACGGCGGCACCGGCAACATCATCATGGCCAGCATGACCAACAACAGCACCGGTACACCCAGGTTGCCCTGGCCGAGACCAGCCAGGTTACTGCGAGCCGTGTTGATTAACTGAGAGCGATCCACCGATTTACCCCGTTCCGTAAAGCAAACTTTTGACGCCTGAAGCGGCACGGGGCTGTTACTGCAAGAAGCCTTCCAACTTTAATCGAACGCGGTAACCAGGGGCTCGCAGGAATATCCACCTCCCCCACCCGCGCCTGCCGGCAAACGGAAAAAGCCGATGGAGCACCTAATGGCAATTAGCCATTTTTCTGACAAGGGGCGCCTGCGAGCGGAGCCTTGCCTGCTCCCCTACAGCGGCTCGATGGGACCCGAGGAAGACTGCTTGCCGGAAGTATCGCGCCGCAGATCCGGTGGAATCGGCAGGTCCTTGAGCGGGTCCGGGCGCTTGCCCTTGCCTGCGCGGTGTTGGCGGATCTGGTAGACGTAGGCCAGCACCTGGGCCACCGCCAGGTAAAGCCCGGCAGGAATCTCTTCCTCAAGCTCGGTGGAGTAGAAGATCGAGCGCGCCAGGGCCGGCGACTCCAGCAGCATGACTTGGTGAGCCACGGCAATTTCGCGAATCTGCAACGCCAGGAAGTCACTGCCCTTGGCCAGCAGCACCGGCGCCCCGCCCTTCTCGGCGTCATACTTGAGCGCCACGGCAAAATGCGTCGGGTTGGTGATGACCACGTCGGCCTCCGGAATCGCCGCCATCATCCGCCGCTGGGACATTTCACGCTGCAGTTGGCGAATCCGCTGCTTGACCTCCGGTCGCCCCTCCTGGTCCTTGTGCTCGTCGCGCACCTCCTGCTTGGTCATCAAGAGTTTCTTGTGGGCCTGATACAACTGCACCGGCACATCCACCGCGGCAATCAGGATCAGGCCGCAAGCCATCCACAAAGTGCTCCAACCCACCACCTGAATGCTGTGAATGATCGCCAACTCAAGAGGCTCGTGGGCGATACGCAACAGGTCGTCAATGTCCGAAGACAGCACCGACAGCGCCACGAACAGCACCAGGGCGAACTTGGCCAGGGCCTTGAGCAGCTCGATCAGCGCAGTGGGCGAGAACATCCGCTTGAGTCCGTTGGCCGGGTTCATCCGACTGAACTTGGGGGCCAGGCTCTTGGCCGCGAACAGCCAGCCCCCGAGGGAAATAGGTCCGATGATCGCCGCCAGCAACAGAGTCAGCAGTACTGGCTGCACCGCCAGGATGGCGATCTTGCCCGAATGCAGCAGGTACAGCCCCATGGCGCCAGGACTGAGCAGCACCTCCCGAGGCAGGGAAAAGTTCAGGCGCATGATTTCCAGCAGGTCCCGAGCCAGGCCACCGCCATAGATCAGCAGGCCACCGGCCCCGGCCAGCATGATCGCCAGGGTATTGAGCTCTTTGGAGCGGGCAATCTCTCCCTTTTCCCGGGAGTCTTTCTTGCGCTTCTCCGTGGGCTCTTCTGTCTTGTCCTGGCCGCTCTCGCTCTCTGCCATGACTCAGCGCGCCTTTGCCAGTTCACGTAAAAACTGCAGGGCCTCGGAGGCCAGCGGCTGATACTGATTGAGAATGTCCGCCAGGCTGATCCAGACGATGCCCATGCCCAGCACCAGGGTCAGGGGAAAACCGATGGAGAAGATGTTCAGCTGCGGCGCCGCCCGGGTCATGACGCCAAAGGCGATGTTGACCACCAGCAAGGCCGTGATCGCCGGCAGCACCAGCAGCAGGGCCGCACCCAGGACCCAGCCGAGCTTGCCCGCCAGCTCCCAGTAGTGATTGACCATCAGGCCTGCGCCCACCGGCAAGGTGGTGAAGCTTTCGGTGAGCACCTCGAAGACCACCAGGTGGCCGTTCATGGCCAGGAACAGCAAAGTCACCAACATGGTGAAGAATTGCCCGATCACTGCCACCGACACACCGTTGGTGGGGTCGACCATGGACGCGAAGCCCATGCCCATCTGGATCGCCACGATCTGCCCGGCCACCACGAAGGACTGGAAGAACAACTGCAGGGAAAACCCCAGCACCGCGCCGATCAGGATCTGCTCGGCGATCAGCAACAGGCCGCTGAGGTCCAGGGCATGCACCTCGGGCATCGGCGGCAGGCCCGGGGCGATGACCACGGTAATCGCCAGGGCAAAGTACAGCCGCACCCGCCGAGGCACCAGGGTGGTACCAAAGATCGGCATCACCATCAACAATGAGGCGACCCGGAACAGCGGCAACATGAAAGACGCCACCCAGGAACCGATCTGGGTGTCGGTAAGCGCCAGCAAGGACATGGCTCAGCCAATCAACTGCGGAATACTGCCGTACAACTGACGGATGTATTCCATGAAGGTTTGCACCAGCCAGGGCCCGGCCACGATCAGGGTCACCAGCATCACCAGCAGGCGCGGGAGGAAGCTCAGGGTCTGTTCGTTGATCTGGGTGGCAGCCTGGAACATCGCCACCATCAGGCCCACCAGCAGGCTCGGCACCACCAGCACGGCAACCATCATGGTCGTCAGCCAGAGCGCTTCGCGAAACAGGTCTACCGCGACTTCCGGAGTCATTGTCGATCACCCGCTAACAAGGTTTTAAACACCACCGAAACTGCCCGCCAAGGTGCCGATGATCAACGCCCAGCCATCCACCAGGACAAACAGCATGATCTTGAACGGCAGGGAAATGATCAGTGGCGAGAGCATCATCATGCCCATGGCCATCAGCACACTGGCCACGACCAGGTCGATGATCAGGAACGGAATGAAGATCATGAAACCGATCTGGAAGGCGGTCTTCAGCTCCGAGGTCACGAAGGCCGGCACCAGGATGGTCAGCGGCGCCTGGTCGGGGCTGGCGATGTCGGTCCGCTTGGACAGGCGCATGAACAGCTCGAGGTCACTGCTGCGGGTCTGCGCCAGCATGAAGTCCTTGATCGGTACCTGGGCCTTGGCAACCGCATCCTGGGCCGTGAGCTTTTCCGCCAGGTAGGGCTGCAGCGCGTCCTGGTTCACCCGGTCGAACACTGGGGCCATGATGAACATCGTCAGGAACAATGCCATGCCGGTGAGGATCTGGTTCGACGGCGTCTGCTGCAGGCCCAGGGCCTGACGCAGGATCGAGAAGACGATGATGATCCGGGTAAAGCTGGTCATCAGCATGACGAACGCCGGAATGAAGCTCAGCGCGGTCATGATCAGCAGGATCTGCAGGCTGACCGAGTACTCCTGCTGGCCGCTGGCGTTGGTGCCAAGGGTGATCGCCGGGATCGACAACGGGTCGGCCGCCAGCGCCAGCGGCGCTACCAGCAACAGCGCCAACGTCAAGAGGATGCGCAACGGCATTACTTCCTATCCTTCTGGTCCTTGCCCAACAGCTCCATCAGGCGCTGGGCGAATTCGGGCGTCGCCTGTTCGCTACTGGGCACCTGCACCGGCTCCTTGAGCACATGCAGCGGGGTGATGGTGCCAGGAGTCAGGCCCAGCAGAATCTGCTCATTACCGACCTGCACCAGCACCAGGCGATCCCGCGGCCCCAAGGCCCGGGAGCCGATCAGCTCGATCACCTGGCCCTTGCCGGAAGGGCCGGCCTGTTGCACCCGCCGCAGCAACCAGGCGAGGAAGAAGATCAGCCCGATCACCAGCAGCAGCCCCAGCACCAGCTGAGTCAACTGCCCACTGACGCTGCCCGCCGCCGGCACCGCCGCCGCCACGGTCGTGGTCGCCACCGGCTCTGCTGCCAGAGCGCTCAGGGGCAAACCAAACAGGATGCCTAGCAGCCGGTTCATTTAGCGCAACTTCTTGATGCGTTCGCTGGGGCTGATCACGTCGGTCAGGCGAATGCCGAACTTCTCGTTGACCACCACCACCTCGCCATGGGCGATCAGGGTTCCGTTGACCAGCACGTCCAGCGGTTCGCCGGCCAGGCGATCCAGCTCGATCACCGAGCCCTGGTTGAGCTGCAGCAGGTTGCGGATGTTGATATCGGTGCTGCCGACCTCCATGGAGATCGACACCGGAATGTCGAGGATCACATCAAGGTTGGGACCGTCGAGGGTGACCGGATCATGGTTCTTCGGCACGCTGCCGAACTCTTCCATCTGCAGGCGCCCGGAGCCTGACGCGGCACCGGCGTCAGCCGCCAGCAAGGCGTCGATATCGGCCTGGCCGGCATCACCGGTCTCTTCCAGCGCAGCAGCCCATTCATCGGCCAGCGCCTGGTCGTCCTGGGAGTTAATTTCGTCAGCCATCTTGGGTCCTCGACGGGCAAAAATTCATTGAACAGCAAACAGGTTGGAGCGCCGTTCAGCGACGCTCGATCGGCTCGATCACTTGCAGTGCCAGGTTGCCCTTGTGGGAACCGAGCTTGACCTTGAACGACGGCACGCCGTTGGCCCGCATGATCATGTCTTCCGGCAGCTCTACCGGGATCACATCCCCCGGCTGCATGTGCAGGATGTCCCGCAGGCGCAACTGGCGTCGGGCGACCGTGGCGCTCAGTGGCACCGCCACGTCCAGCAGGTCTTCGCGCAATGCCTTGCTCCAGCGCTCATCCTGGTCATCCAGGTCGGACTGGAAGCCGGCGTCGAGCATTTCGCGGATCGGCTCGATCATCGAGTACGGCATGGTCACGTGCAGGTCGCCGCCGCCACCATCGAGTTCGATGTGGAAGGTCGACACCACGATGGCCTCGCTGGGACCGACGATGTTGGCCATGGCCGGGTTCACTTCGGAGTTTATGTACTCGAAGTTGACCGGCATGATTGCCTGCCAGGCTTCTTTCAGATCGACGAAGGCCTGCTCCAGCACCATGCGCACCACCCGCAGTTCGGTCGGGGTGAATTCACGCCCTTCGATCTTCGCGTGCCGGCCGTCGCCGCCAAAGAAGTTGTCCACCAGCTTGAACACCAGCTTGGCGTCGAGAATGAACAGCGCGGTGCCGCGCAGCGGCTTGATCTTCACCAGGTTGAGACTGGTGGGCACGTACAGCGAGTGCACGTACTCACCGAATTTCATGACCTGCACGCCACCCACCGCCACATCAGCCGAACGACGCAGCATGTTGAACATGCTGATCCGGGTGTAGCGGGCGAAACGCTCGTTGATCATCTCCAGGGTCGGCATGCGTCCGCGGACGATGCGATCCTGGCTGGTCAGGTCGTAGCTTTTGACGCTGCCGGGTTCGGCTGCGTGTTCGGTCTGTACCAGACCGTCGTCGACGCCATGCAACAGCGCATCGATCTCATCCTGGGACAGCAGGTCCTGCACGGCCATGTCGTGTTCCTACTGCAGTACGAAGTTAGTAAAGAGCAACTGCTCGACGACCACTTTGCCCACCTCTTTCTGCGCCACTTCCTGGACGCTGGCGGTGGCCTTCTGGCGGAGCATTTCCTGACCGACCGGAGTCGCCAGGGTCTCGAAACTCTGTCCGGAGAAGAGCATCACCAGGTTGTTGCGGATAACCGGCATATGCACTTTCAGTGCATCCAGGTCAGCCTGGTTGCGTGCCAGCAGGGTAATGCTCACCTGCATGTAGCGCGGCCGGCCGTTCTGGGTGAAATTGGTGACAAAGGCCGGGGCCATGGACTCGAAAATCGCCGCAGGCTTGACGTTGCTGGCGGTTTCCGTTGTCACCGCAGGCTTGCTCTGCGCGCTGTGCATGAAGTACCAGGTGGCACCGACCGACAAGCCGATGGCCAGCAACAACGCCAGGACAATCAACAGGATAAGCTTGAGTTTGCTTTTCCCTGCGGTGGGTTTTTCTGCTGCTTCGCTCTTCGCCATGCCAATAATCCGTCACTATTCGGGGGTTCACAGTCGCACGGCAAGGCAAGAGCAAGTGTTATGCCAGATTTGTCAGAAATGAAGGGATGAACGGCAGAGGGGGATCAGACAGGGGCAACCCCACGACTTGCGCGCTCGGGATTGCCTCAGGGAACCGGGCCCATGAAGGGCCGGGACAGCGTTGCAACATCGGGCGGGAGCTCATGCCCCCGCCACGAATCAGGCGTAATAGTCGACAGCGCTGGAACCGATGACCGTCTGCACCGGGACGTCCACTGCCGCCACGGCGTTGCTCACCTCATCCTCGCCAGCGTCCAGGCGACTGCCACTGGTGCTGGAGCCGCTACCGCGGTTCTGCCCCTGCTGGGCCTGCTCCTGACCCTGCCAGCCACGAGACTGGTCGGAAACGTTGACGTCGACCTGCCCCAGGCCTTGCTGGTTGAACATGTCGCGCATGCGGTGCATTTGCCCTTCCAGGGCCTCACGCACTCCGGCATGGGCGCTCATGAAGGTGACCTGGGTCTGCTGGTCCGGGATCATGTGCACGCGGATATCCAGGCGCCCGAGTTCGGCCGGCTGCAGCTGGATATCGGCCGATTTGAGGTTGGTGCTCGACAGGTACATGACCCGGTTGACCACTTCGTCGGTCCAGCCGCTCTGGTGCATGGCCAATGGCTGGTTGACCGGCGTCGCATTGGCGGTCTTCGGCGTCGCGGCCTGGGTCAAAGCCGCCAGACGGTTGGCGAAGTCGTCCACACGGGTATCGCTGGAAGCCCCCTTGAGGTCTTTCAAGCCTTCGGCGACCAACCCGGCAAAAGCCTTCTCGCCCCCTTGCTCGGTGCTGCTCTTGCCGGCCTGCTGCTCCAGCATGCCAGCCATGCCGTTGGCGAAGTTCTGCACCGAGGCCAACTGGCCGTCGGCCTCGGCATTCGCCGGCGCCGCCTTGGGCTGTGACTGGCTGGCGGCCGAGACGTGCCCGCCCTGCTCCATCGCCAGGCGCAAGACAGGCAAGGCATCCAGCGGATCGGCTTCGGGATCGAACTCGGCCTTGGCCGGCTCCGCGGCTGCCACCACGGCAGCCGCCACCGGTGGCGGCACCGCCACCGGCGCAGCCTCGACCTGAGGCTGCGGCGCCACAGGAGCCGGCGCCGGGGCCTCCACGGTTGCCGGCGGCACCTGCACCAGCAGGCTCGGGTCCAGTGACGGATCACTCGGCGGCGTCTCGGTTTGAGCAGTGTCAGCCTGGGCCTTGTCGGCCGGCTTGCTGTCGTCGCTGGCGGTGGTTTTGCTGTCACCGCTGACGGGCTTGTCGGCAGGCAAGGTCTTGCCGCTATCGGCAACCGCTGGCTGCGACGCGGCAGACTGATTGTTGCCCACATCCTTCTTCGGACTGTTGTCGGCGCTCTTGTCGCGCACCGGCTTGGGGGCGCTGTCCGCAACCGTCAGGGGCTTGCTCTGCGGCGCGCTCTGGGACTCCTTGGCATAGAGCTGCGCAAAGCTGGACGCCCGGTCTCCAGGCTGGGCAACGCTTGCCAGAGGATTGGCAGGTGCCACCTGAGTCTTGGACTGAGGATTGGCCTGAGCGGTGGCCTGAAGGAGCGAATTGGGGGTAACAGCCATGGACAGTCTCCGCTGCACGGGGATCATAGGTACAGTTGCGAGACTTGACTGCAAGGGTCGAGCCAGCTTTATCAAGCGGCTGATAAAAAATTGTTTCTCAGCAATGGTAGCGCTGCAGTTCCTGCTCGCACAGGCGCCGGACAATGGCGAATTCGCCATCGATCTCGCCCACCAGTTGGCGAATGCCATCACCGGCCGGCTGCGCGGCCCGCACCTCCAGTTGATGACAGAGCTCGGCCAGGCGAATGGCCCCCATGTTGCTGCTGCTGCCCTTGAGGCTATGAGCCGTGGCGACCAGCTGGAGCGCATCCTCGGACTTGCGCAGCACGCGCACCCGCTCCGCGGAATCGCAGACGAAGGTGTCCAGCAGGACCGGGTATTCATCCTCCATGACTTCCTGCAATGCGTTGAGCACGGTGTGGTCCAGATGTATCTCAGCCACTTGTTCACTCCTTGATCAAGAACCCGCGAATTATGCCAGAGCCTCCCAGGAAAACTCCACGCAGACGCTGCGCCCGTCATCGGCCCAGACCGCTTGCTGGCTCATCTGCCGAACCAGACTGACACCGCGCCCCGACAAGCGCCCGGCATCGTTGGGCCGGGCCAGGACCGCAGCGACGTCGAAGCCTTCACCGCTGTCTTCGACCCGCACTTCCAGGCGCCCGCCAGTCTCCAGAGGCTGCACCTGCAGATGCACCCGGACAAAACCATCCTGCAACTGCGCCAGCCTGGCAGTGCGCTCGCGATAATAGCGGGTAAACCCCTCGGCATCGCGCTTGAGCCGGGAGTCGAGCTTGAGCACGCCGTGCTCCAGGGCATTGGAATAGAGTTCGGCCAACACGCTGTACAACGCGCCGCTCTGGGAGCGCAGGCCATGCACCTCGAGCAATAGCTGCAGCAGATATGGCAAGGGGTTGAAACGCTTGAGGGTGGCGGCGCGAAACTCGAAACTCACCGACCAGTCCAGCGGACAGGACTGGCCGCTGTCGGAGTACACCAGGGCCGGCGGCGCCAGCCTGGGCAACTCGGGCAGACTGACCTCGACCATGCTCACATCATCCCTGGCGCGCCCGCCAAACGCCTCCAGGGCCTGTTGAACCTCTTCGAACAGCCGGTCTTCCTCGCGGTTGTCGGCAAATACCTGCTGCAAACGCTCGACACCAAACAGCTCCTCCTCGGCATTACAGGTATCGATGACACCGTCCGACAGAAGGAACACTCGATCTCCCGGAGCCATGGGAAACACTTCAGTGCTGTCCTCGAAGGACTCGCCCGTCAACACCCCGAGCGGCAAGTGACGAGCCACCAGGGGTGTTCGCACACCGCTGGCCTGGCGATACAGATAGCCTTCGGGCATGCCACCGTTCCACACCTCTACCGCCCGGCGCTGAAAGCTCAGGCACAGCAGGGTGGCGCAGCAGAACATGTCCACCGGCAGGATGCGCTTGAGCTTGGCATTCATCTCCCGCAGGGTTTCCGGCAGGCCGTAACCCTTGGCGGTCATGCCGTAGAACACCTCCGCCAGGGGCATGGCCCCCACCGCCGCCGGCAGGCCGTGGCCGGTGAAGTCTCCCAGCAGCACATGCATGTCGCCCGCCGGGGTGTAGGCCGCCAGCAACAGATCGCCATTGAACAGCGCATAGGGCGATTGCAGGTAGCGGATATTCGGCGCATCCAGGCAACCGGAGTGGGCGACCTTGTCGAAGACCGCCTTGGCCACCCGCTGCTCGTTGAGCAGGTAATCATGGTGGCGGGTGATCTGGTCACGCTGCTGCAGCACCGTTTCCTGCAGGCGCCGCAAGCGGTCCATGGCATTGATCTTGGCCCCAAGGACCACCGGATTGTAGGGCTTGGCCAAAAAGTCGTCGCCGCCGGCCTCGAGGCAGCGGGCCAGGGCCTCTTCTCCACTCAAGGACGTCAGGAAGATGATCGGCACCAGGGTTTCACCCGCCAGAACCTTGATCTGCCGAGCAGCCTCGAACCCGTCCATCACCGGCATCATCGCGTCCATCAAGACGATATGCGGACGCTGGCTGGCAAACAGCGCCAAGGCCTCGGCCCCATTGCTGGCCACCAGCACCTGATGCCCCTGGCGGCGGATAATGCTGGACAGCAGCAAACGGTCTGCCGCGCCGTCTTCGGCAATCAGCACACACAGGGACTCGGCCATCGAGCGCATACCGCTCAACTGATGTCGAAAAGCTTGTCGAAGTTGGAGATGGCGAGGATCTTGCGCACATCCGAATTGCTGTTGATCACCCGTACGTCGGCATTGTCGCCACCGGCGTGATCCCGCAACAGCAACAGCATGCCCAGGGCCGAGCTATCGAGGTAGGTGGCTTCCTTGAGGTCGACGACGATGGACTCCGGCGTCCGATTGAGCCGCTCATAGGATTCGCGAAACTCCTGGTGGCGCCCGAAATCAAAACGCCCCCTGATGGAAATGGTGAGCTTCTGCCCGTCCGGGGATATTTCTGTTACGACCGACATGAGACTGCTTCCTTGTCATTGGCGACTTCTAGAAGGTTTAGCACCCACTCGCCAGCCGGACAACCTGCACAGGGAAAATGAGCGGGATCAGTAAGGACTCTGACGAGGCAGGCGCTGGGAAAGTTCATCCAGCAGCTTCTGCTCGCGCTTGTCCTCCAGCACCCGGGCCTCGTCGATATAACGCTGGACCAGCTTGCGCAGCCCTTCCACCCGCGCATAGGCCTGCTGCCAGGTTTCCCGCGCACGATCGAGGTTGTTCTGATGCCAGGCCAGGCTTTGCCGTTGCTGGCCTACCGCAGTATCCAGCTGGCTGAGAAAGTACTGATAGTTCAACAGCCAATGGCCGGATACCCCGAGCTTGCCGCGCTCGACCCACTGCTCCTGGTAGTCGCCGCGATAGCGCTCCAGATCCCCCAGCTTGCTCTCGGCCAAACGCACCTGGCCATGGAAGTACTCCAGGCGCTGGGCGGCGGTGCGCTCGGCGCTTTCGGCCATGTCCACCACCGGCGCCAGGCGCGCCGCACGGCTGTCGGCCATGGCCCGTTACCCGCCCGCAGCCGGAGAGAAGAGCATGTCCAGGTGGGTCTGGCTGTGACCGAGGCTGACATTGTCGTTCAGCCCCTGACGCAGGTAGCCCACCATCGCCGGATGCAGGGCAATGGCGGTATCGGTATCCCGGTCGCCGCCGGCGACATAGGCGCCGACGCTGATCAGGTCGCGAGCCTGCTGGTAGCGAGACCAGAGCTGCTTGAAATACTGCGCCCGCGCCATGTCTTCGGGGCTGATCACCGCCGGCATGACCCGGCTGATGGAGGCCTCGATGTCGATCGCCGGGTAATGCCCCTCCTCCGCCAGGCGTCGGGACAGCACGATGTGCCCGTCGAGCACACCCCGCGCCGAGTCGGCGATCGGGTCCTGCTGGTCATCGCCTTCGGACAGCACGGTATAGAACGCCGTGATCGAGCCACCACCGGCCTCGGCATTGCCGGCGCGCTCCACCAGCTTGGGCAGCTTGGCGAACACCGAAGGCGGATAGCCCTTGGTCGCCGGCGGCTCGCCGATGGCCAGGGCGATTTCCCGCTGGGCCTGGGCGAAACGGGTCAGGGAGTCCATCAGCAACAGGACATTCTTGCCCTTGTCGCGAAAGTATTCGGCGATCCGCGTGCAGTACATCGCTGCGCGCAATCGCATCAGCGGTGCATCGTCCGCGGGCGAGGCCACCACCACCGAGCGCTTGAGCCCTTCCTCGCCAAGGATATGCTCGATGAACTCCTTGACCTCACGACCCCGCTCACCGATCAGCCCGACCACAATGATGTCGGCCTCGGTGAAGCGGGTCATCATGCCCAAAAGCACACTTTTGCCCACCCCGGTACCGGCGAACAGGCCGAGTCGCTGGCCGCGCCCCACCGTCAACAAACCGTTGATGCTACGAATCCCCACATCCAGCGGCTGGCTGATGGGATCGCGCTTGAGGGGGTTGATGGTTGGGCCGTCCATCGGCACCCAGTCTTCGGCGCGCATCCCGCCCTTGCCATCCAGCGCCCTTCCCGCGCCGTCGAGCACCCGCCCCAGCATGCCCATGCCCATGGGCAGGCGCCCGGTGTCGGCCAGGGGCACCACGCGAGCCCCGGGAGCGATCCCGGTGACGCTGCCTACGGGCATCAGGAACACCTTGCTCCCGGAAAAGCCCATGACTTCCGCCTCGACCTTGACCGGGTGGTAGCTGTCATCATTGATTACCAGACAGCGGGTGCCCATGGCAGCGCGCAGGCCCTCGGCCTCCAGGGTCAGGCCGACCATGCGCAGCAAGCGGCCTTCCAGGATTGGCTGGCCCGGCAGTTCGATCGCCTCGGCGTAACCGCCCAGGCGCTTGCCGAAGCTGGTGCGGTCAAGGCGCATCGGAATGGTCCGGCTCGGTCGCGGCCTCAGGCTCTGCCGGCGGATCTGCAGCGCCCACATCCGCCACTGGCGGTGTGCGCGGACCGAGGTCCAGGCTCAGGTCGGCCGCAGCCGGGTGCAATGACTGTTCGTGCAATTGATCGAACAGCTGATCCATGGCCTGGGTAATTCGGGTTTCGATGCTGGCATCGATCCGGCTGTGCTCGGTCTCGACCCGGCAGCCGCCCGGCAACAGCGCCTCGTCCTCGACGATGCGCCAGCTTTCCTCGTGCCGTTCGCGCAGGCTCTTGACCTGCTCGAAGTCCTGCGGATTGACGTACAGGCGCACATTGCCGACCCCCAGGGGCAACAGCTTGAGCGCCTCGCGCATGACATGTTCGATCTGGCTGGAATCCATCGCCAGTTCACGCTGAATCACCTGGCCAGTGATGTGTTTCACCAACTCCACCAGGGACTTTTCAATTTGCGTGTCCTGCTCGGCGATGGGCTCGAAGAGGTTGACCATCAACTGCTCGAGCGCCTGCAGTTTGGCGCTCAGGGCCGCTTCGGCTTCCTGGCGGACCTTGAGCGTAGTGCTGTGGAAACCTTCCTTCTCGCCGGTGGCAAAGCCTTCGTTGTAGGCTTCCTGACGAATGCTTTCGAGCTCTTCGAGGGTCAGCGGCTGGACTTCATCCAGCGGCACTTCCTCGATTTCCTCCTGCACCTCTTCAGGCTCGGGTTCAGGCTCAGGTTCCGGCTCGGGGTCAAAACTGGGCAGCGCCCAGACGTCAAAATCCTCGACGTCCCGGGCGCGAATCAGTTCGCTTTGGGATTCATCACTGCTGGACGACATAAAGCGACCTTAGATCATTTCTTCGCCGCCCTTCCCGCCGAGAACGATTTCTCCGGCTTCGGCCATACGGCGGGCAATAGTGAGGATTTCCTTCTGCGCGGTTTCCACGTCGCTGACGCGCACCGGCCCCTTGGCTTCCAGGTCGTCGCGCAGCAGTTCCGCCGCACGCTTGGACATGTTCTTGAAGATCTTCTCCTTGACGCCTTCGTCCGAGCCCTTGAGGGCCAGCACCAGCACATCGGAAGACACTTCGCGCAACAGCGCCTGGATACCGCGGTCGTCGACATCGGCGAGGTTGTTGAAGACGAACATCAGGTCTTCGATCTGACCGGACAGGTCTTCGTCGACTTCGCGGATCGAGTCCATCAGCTGGCCTTCGATCGAGCTGTCGAGGAAGTTCATGATGTCGGCCGCGCGCTTGATACCACCCAGGGTGGTACGGGAAGCGTTGGAGTTGCCGGAGAACTGCTTCTCGAGAATCTGATTCAGCTCCTTCAGCGCCGCCGGCTGCACGGTGTTCAACGAGGACACCCGCAAGATGATGTCCAGGCGCGCCTTGTGGTCGAAGTTGCCGAGCACTTCACCGGCCTGATCCGGGTCCAGGTAAGCCACTACGATGGCCTGGATCTGCGGGTGCTCGTAGCGAATCACGTCGGCCACGGCCCGCGGTTCCATCCACTTCAGGCTGTCCAGGCCACTGGTGTTGCCGCCCAGCAGGATCCGGTCGATCAGGCCGTTGGCCTTGTCTTCGCCCAGGGCCTGGGTGAGCATTTTACGTACATAATCGTCAGAGCCGACGCCGAGGCTGGTCTGGTCGCCGACGATGTCGACGAACTCGCTCATCACCTGCTCGACCTGCTCACGGTGCACGTTGCCCATTTGCGCCATGGCCACACCCACACGCTGGACCTCTTTGGGCCCCATGTGGCGCAGCACTTGCGCGGCATCGGTGGACCCCAGGGACAGCAGCAGAATCGCGGCTTTGTCGACCCGGGTCAGTTTGGCGGTAGCGGCTCGGTTATCACTCATCTGCGTTAATCCACTCTTTCACGACCTGAGCCACACGACCCGGATCTTCAGCCACCAGACTCTTGATTGCGTTCAACTGAGCGTCATAACCCTCGCTCGGGCTCGGCAGCAGGATGCTTTGCGGACCACCGAGGCTGACTCGGTCATTGCCCAGCTCGCCATCCAGGCCACCCATGCCACCCAGTTCGACATCACTGCCAAGACCCGCCAGTTGCTTGCCTTTGCCACCGCCGGTGATGTTGTTGAGCACCGGACGCAGAACGCCGAACACCAGCACCAGGATGAACAGCACGCCCAGGACCTGCTTGACGATGTCCCAGAACCACGGCTGCGAGTAGAACGGGATATCGGCGACCACTTCCCCGCGCTCGGCGGAGAACGGCACGTTGATCACGCTGACGCTGTCGCCACGGCTGGCATCGAAGCCCACCGCGTCCTGCACCAGGCGGGTGAAGCGCGCCAATTCGTCGGCGCTCCAGGGCGCACGGCTGGTTTCGCCGTTGGCCGGATTGACCTTGACCTGATCGTCCACCACCACGGCTACCGACAGACGATTCACCCGTCCCTGCTGCTGCTTGGTATGGCTGATGGAACGGTCGAGCTCGAAGTTCTTGGTGGATTGTTGACGCTTGTCCGCCGGATAGGGCGCAAGCATCGGCTGGCCAGTGGCCGGATCCATGATCTGCTGGCCATTGGCGTCCAGCAGTGGCTGCCCAGGCTGCACCATGCCCGCGGCGGCAGTGGCACCACCGGTGGTCTGGGGGGCCGAGGCCGGTGCTGGCGGCTGATTGCTCAGAGCACCTGGCACACCTTGCGGGCCATTGCTGCTGGAGCGCTGCTCGTTGACCGACTGCTCGCTGCGCAGGGCCGGCTGGTCGGGGTTGAACTGCTCGGAGGTGGACTCCACTGCACTGAAGTCGACATCTGCCGAGACTTCTGCCTTGTAGCGATCGTTACCCAGCACCGGCTGCAGGATGTTGTGCACCCGCTGGGTCAACATGCTTTCCAGGCGGCGGCTGTAATCGAACTGCTTGCCGGCCATGGTCAGTGCGGAGTTTTCCGCCTGGTCGGACAACAGGTTGCCCTT
The DNA here is from genome assembly GCF_000633395.1 of Pseudomonas sp. PH1b. Lineage (GTDB taxonomy): Bacteria > Pseudomonadota > Gammaproteobacteria > Pseudomonadales > Pseudomonadaceae > Aquipseudomonas. The sequence continues at coordinate 108,128 of NZ_AYMU01000037.1, read as the reverse complement.
CTGATCCACCACGGTGACCTGGGACTTGGTCAGTTCGGGAACACTGGTGGCCACCAGGTTGATGATGGCCATGACCTGGCCAGGCTCCAGGGAGCGGCCGGAGTACAACTCCACCAGCACCGAGGCGCTAGGCTTGCGCTCATCACGGACAAAGACCGAGCTTTTCGGAATCGCCAGGTGCACCCGGGCACCCTTGACGTTGTTCAGGCTGGAGATGGTGCGCGCCAGCTCGCCCTCCAGGCCGCGACGGTAACGGGTCGCTTCCATGAACTGGCTGGTACCCAGGCCCTGTTCCTTATCGAGAATCTCGAAGCCGACGTTGCCATCACCCGGCGCGACGCCGGCCGCGGCCAGTTTCAAGCGGGCCCGGGACAGGTCATCGGCCTTGACCAGCAAGGCCCCAGAATTGGGTTCGACGGTGTAGGGAATGTCGGCAGAGGCCAGGGTTTCCATCACCTGCTTGGCATCCATTCCCGCCAGACTGCCGTACAGCGGCCGGTAGTCGGGTTGCTGGGACCACAGCACTACGGCAAAACCAATCGCCACACTGGCGGCCAGCCCCACCAACAGGCCGACCTGACGCAGCATGGTCATCTGGGACAGGTTTTCCAGGAAGGACAAACCGAACAGCGGCGGTTTGCCGTCTATCGGGGTGGCCTTGGCCGGTACGTTATCGGCGACTGCTTCTGCCATGACTCAATCTCGTCCTTAAACCGGCATCTGCATGATGTCTTGATACGCTTGAACCAGCTTGTTGCGCACCTGGGTCAAGGCTTGGAAAGACACACTGGCCTTTTGCGAGGCAATCATCACATCCGTCAGGTCGACACCGCTCTTGCCAATTTCGAAGGCGCTGGACAGCTGATTGGATGCCTGCTGAGTGTCACTGACCTTGTTCACCGCCTGGCCAAGCATGTCAGCGAAGCTGCTACCACTGACCTCCGCCACTGCGGCGGATTTAGGCTGCGACATGGCGTCCATCTGCATGGCCCGCATATCCAGCATCAACCGATTAAATTCAACACCTTGGCTCATGGTCTACTCTCTCTGACGACCCGCATTTTTTTGACGCTCACTCCGCGGTTAGTGAGGTGTTAGCAACAAGGGTGCCAGCTCCATGGCCCAAACCGACAAAAGCCCGTCCGGGCCTCAAACAACCCTCATCAGGTCGCAAACAGATAAGCCTCGACGTCCATTCCGGCGTCACGCATCTGCGCCAGCTTGTAGCGCAGGGTGCGCGGACTGATGCCCAGGCGCTCCGCCGCCTCCTTGCGCCGCCCACGTTCGGAACGCAGGGTATCGATGATCATCTGGAACTCCCGACGCCGCAGATCGTCGCCCAGGCCGCCCGACTCCTGGGGAGCCAGGTCAGCCTCCCCTGCCGCGCCACGTGCGGGCAGTTGATGACTGACAGGCGCCAGGGCTGGTAGCGGCGCACAGGCCACCGGTCCGGCAAGGCAGAAATCTTCCGGCTGGATCAGGCCACCCTGCTGCAGGATCAATGCACGCTGCAACGCGTTGTCCAATTCGCGGACATTGCCCGGCCAGGGATAGGCCACCAGGCAGGCCTGGGCCTCGGCCGACAGCCTGGCAGCGGCATGCTTCATTTTATTGACGTGCTTGGCCAGCAAACGCTCAGCCAGCGGCAGAATATCGGCGGTGCGCTCACGCAATGGGCGCCAGGCCAGGGGAAACACTGAAAGACGGTAATACAGGTCCTCACGAAAACGTCCGGCCGCGACCTCGCCAGCCAGGTCGCGGTTGGTGGTGGCCACCACTCGGATATCCAGGGTGATCGGTTTGCGCGCCCCCACTCGCTCGACCTCACGCTCCTGCAACACCCGCAGCAACTTGGCCTGCAGGCCGAGGGGCATTTCCGAAATCTCGTCGAGCAGGATGGTGCCGCCGTCGGCCTGTTCGAACTTGCCGGGCTGAGCGGCAATGGCGCCGGTGAAGGATCCTTTCTCATGCCCGAACAAGGTGGCTTCCAGCATGTTGTCAGGGATCGCCGCACAGTTGATGGCGATGAATGGCTGGCGGGCTCGATGGGAATGCTGGTGGATGTAGCGCGCCAGCACTTCCTTGCCAGTACCGGACTCGCCGGAAATCAGCACCGTGGAATCACTGCGTGCGACCCGTGCCGCCAACTCCAGTAACTGCGCACTGGCTGGCTCGAAGGCCACCGGCCCCTCACCCTCTCCTGCACCAAGGCAACCCAGGGCATGACGCGCCACCAGCTCGAGCAGGGCACGCGGCTCGAAAGGCTTGACCAGGTAATCCGCCGCTCCTTGACGCATGGCCTCCACGGCACGCTCCACCGCACCATGGGCGGTCATCAGCAGCACCGGCAGTTGCGGTTGGCGGGTGCGCAACAGGCCCAGCAGTTGATGCCCATCCATGCCAGGCATGTTCACATCGCTGACCACCAGATTGAAGGACTCCACAGCCACTGCCTCCAGCGCCTCTTCGGCACTGCCGACCGCCTTGTAGTCATGACCGGCCAACAGCAGGGTATCCGCCAGGGCCTCGCGCAATGCACGATCGTCTTCAACCAGTAACACCTTGATTGCCATTACCTTCACTCCACTCCATGAGCGCTGGAGAACAGAGGCAATGTCACCAGCGCACAAGTACCGCGCCCGGGACGCGAGCGCAGCGACAATTCTCCCTGATGAGCACGGGCCACCGCCTTGACCACCGTCAGGCCAAGCCCGGTTCCGTTGGCCTTGGTGGTAAAGAAGGGCTCTCCCAGACGCTCCAGAACCGCAGCATCGATACCACTGCCACTGTCACTGATGCACAGCCGCAAGGTGTCACCGCGGCTGTACAGGTGCACCTTGAGACGCACCGCGCCGGCGCTGGCCTGGATCGCGTTTTCGATCAGGTTGAGCAAGGCTCCCACCAGGGTGTCGCGATTGCACAGCAACTCTCCATGGTGGCTGTCGCACTGCCAGCGCACGGCAGCATCCTGGACATGGGTCAGGGCCGCGGCCTGCAGCGATTGCAGCAGCAACTTGGGAGTCAGGCGATCGGTCAGGGGCAGCTCGCCGCGGGCAAACACCAGCATGTCGCGCACCTGGTGCTCCAGCTCGTGCAGGCGCTCCTTGAGCTTCCCAGCGAAACGTTGTTGAGTGGCCACCGGCAGCTCCTGTTCCGCCAGATGACTGGCATACAGCAGCGCAGCCGACAGCGGCGTGCGAATCTGGTGCGCCAGGGAGGCCACCATCTTGCCCAGGGACGACAGGCGCTCGTGCCGGGCCAGTTGATCCTGCAGGTGACGGGTTTCCGTCAAGTCATTGAGCAGCACCAACTGCCCCGGCTCGGCATCCAGCGAGCGGGTGGAGATCGACAGGCGACGACCGTCGCGTAGAGAGATTTCATGCCCGTCGTCTTCGCGAGGCGCGAAGCTGCGAGCAATGATGCTGCGCCACAGCTGCCCCTCCAAAGGCAACCCCAGCAACTCGCACGCCGCTGGATTGGCCTCAGTGACAATGCCATGGCCATCGATGACGATGACCCCGCCCGGCAACAGGTCGAGAAGGTTCTGCAGACGATTGGCCAGACGCTCCTTTTCCGCCAGCTCCTGCATGCGCTGGGCACTCACCACCGCCAACTCGCCCTTGAGCTCGGTCACCCGGGCCTCGAGCATGCTGTAGGAGTCAGTAAGTTGGCTCGACATCTGGTTGAACAAGGCAAAGGCCTGCTCAAGGCCCAGCCGGCTTGCCTGCTCTACGGACGACGATTGCCCCTGAGCATCAGGGACAGGAGACATCTGGGCGGCTTGGGGCATTGTGCTCTCTCGCGTGGCTGACCGTCAGTTAAACGGAACGTTGCAAGAGGCTTAGCAATACCCGTGCCTAAAAAAAACCGCCCATCTTTCAATGGGTTGAAAACAGGCGTCAATCATCCGCCTGCTCATCACCCTCGCGACGGCTCATGCCGTACTTGCGCATCTTCTCCACCAGCGTGGTACGCCGGATGCGCAGCCGCTCTGCAGCCCGCGCCACGATGCCATTGGCATCGTCCAGCGCCTGCTGGATCAGACCCTGCTCCAGGCTGCCGAGATAATCCTTCAGATCCAGACCTTCGGGCGGCAGCATGGCGGTGGCAGCAAAGTCCGGTGCATGACCATTGATCGCCACCCGCTCTTCCAGATCGCTGCGCAGGCTGTCCACCATCTGCTCGTCTTCATCGTCGACGTAGCGGAACTTCTTCGGCAACTCGACCACACCGATCACCCCATAGGGGTGCATGATCGCCATGCGCTCCACCAGGTTGGCCAGCTCACGAACGTTGCCCGGCCAGCCGTGCCGGCACAGGGACATGATGGCTGCGGAATTGAAGCGGATCGAACCGCGCTTTTCGTGCTCCATGCGCGAAATCAGCTCGTTCATCAGCAGTGGAATGTCTTCCACGCGCTCACGCAACGGTGCCATTTCGATCGGGAACACATTGAGGCGGTAGTACAGGTCCTCACGGAAGCTGCCAACCTCGATCATGCTTTCCAGGTTCTTGTGGGTGGCGGCAATGATTCGCACATCGACACCCTGGGTCTTGTTACTGCCCACGCGCTCGAAGGTACGCTCCTGCAGCACCCGCAGCAGCTTGACCTGCATCGGAAGCGGCATGTCGCCAATTTCATCGAGAAACAGCGTGCCGCCATTGGCCAGCTCAAAGCGTCCAGCGCGACTGGTGATCGCCCCGGTGAACGCCCCCTTCTCGTGACCGAACAGCTCACTTTCCAGCAATTCTGCCGGAATCGCTCCGCAGTTGACCGGGACAAAAGGCGCATCACGGCGCTTGGAGTGGTAGTGCAGGTTACGTGCTACCACTTCCTTGCCGGTGCCGGACTCCCCCAGGATCAGCACGCTGGCGTCGGTATCCGCCACTTGCTGCATCATTTGGCGCACGTGCTGAATCGCACGACTGGTGCCGACCAGGCTACGGAACAGGTTGGGTTCGCGATGACGACCGCGCTCGCGGGCCTGATCGTACATTTCACGATAGACCTGGGCTCGGTGCAGGGAATCCAGCAATTTGCTGTAGCTGGGAGGCATTTCCAGAGTGGAAAGCACACGACGACGCTGATCTTCCGGCAGATCAATGGAAGAATTTTCGCCCATGAGCAAAACCGGAAGGAACTCATCCCAGGTAGAGAGTGTCTTTAACAGGCCCAGAAGTGCACCAGGAGCGTTTACAGTCCCGATGAGGACACAAATCACTTCACGACTTGACGACAAAGAGCCGACAGCCTGCTGCCAGTCATGGCTACCGCAGGGTAAATTTTCCTCGCCGAGAAAATTTAAAATCACCGCCAGGTCGCGGCGGCGCACGCTATCGTCATCGATCAGCAGAATTTTGGTTTCACGCCACATGCAATAGCAACTTCCCTAGTCAACTCAATGCCCAGAATGAGGGGCAAGCTAGACGCCTTGTAGGCATTTTCTACCGTATAGACGCCTGAAATCTGAAAACAGCCACTAGTTAAGTCAAAAATGCGTGCACAGTCAAATTTATGGCGCGCAATGTTCGGATCAACTCGACATTAACCGAACAAATGGTAAACCTTTGCCGCGTTCTTCGCTTGCTGGATCTGCGACATCTCGTCGACTATCGCCTGCCGCTCACCAGTCGCCACCTCAAGCAACTGCCGGTAAACCCCCAGCAGCTCCTCCAGATTGTCGCGCAAGGCAACTTCATCGACCTGAGCCTCGCCGAGTACGTCCTCCATGCATGAACGACAAGCCAAGTCCAGCTCGCCAATGGCTTGCCAGTTGCGCTCGGCCAAGGCACCGACCAATGCCTCACGGGTTTCTTCAATGCGTTGCAGGACAGCACTCATGGCGTTTCTCCTTAAAACTGCGGACCCGGTGCAGCGATGGCATCCCAGCCTTCCTTGACCGTACGCAGTAGGTCAGCGACCTCATCGAGAATCTTCGGATCGGTCTTGATATTGGCCTCGGCCAAACGCTTCATCATGTAGGTGTATAGGTTATCCAGCTCGGTCAGAGACTCTGATGAGTTCTCCAGATCCAGCCCTTCACGCAAGCCGCCGATGATGCCGATGGCCTTGCTGATGAGAATTCCTTTGTTGGCAACGTCCTTGCGGTCGATCGCGCCCTTGGCCTGAGCAATACGATCCAGGCCACCTTCCATCAGCATCTGCACCAGACGATGAGGGCTTGCTTCGGAGGTCTGCGCCTGCGCACCGATTTTCTGGTACTGCCGAAGGGCTAACATCGGATTCATGTAATACCTCTTCAAAACTCAAGGGTTCGTATAAAGAATGTATCGACGCAACGTCAAAAAACTTTAGGTCAAATACAAAAGCCCGGAGCGCTGGATAGACGCTGCCGGGCTTTTGGCACAGGCTTAATTATCAGCCTTTTTTCTGTGCGTTCATTGCTTCAAACATCGAGGTGATATTATTCGCAGTAGCCTTCAATTTACCCACCAGAGTATCCATGTCGTTGTACTTTTTGGTGAGCACAGCGGTCAGAGAATCCACCCGACGATCCAGCGCCAGCTGATCATTGGCCAGCTTGGTCTTGGTACGGGTCAAGGCATCGTTACGAGTATCGAGAATCCCCCCCGTTTGAGTGTAAGGAGTGATCGCCTTGGTCATCCGCTCCAGAAGACCGTTATCACCTGTGAAAAGGTTCTGCACCTCGCCACCCAGCTTCTTGTCGTTCATCGCCTGATCAAACTTGACGGAGTTGAAGTTCAAGTTACCGGTCTTCTGATCCGTCGTAATACCCAATTGCGAGAGAACGGTCAGACGATCACCACCGCCGCTCTCTGCCAATGGGCCACGCATCGCCGCCAGAATCGAGCGCGGCATGGCATCACCGGTCAGAGCAGCAGCAACGGTCGGCTTGCCATCATCATCCAGGGAAGGCTTGGTGTATGAAGTAATGGCTGTGGAGACAGCGTTGTAAGCATCCACGAACTTCTGGATAGACGCCTTCAGACCATCATTGTTCGGAGCCACCAAAACCTGGGATTTACCTGGCGCAATCAAGACCATCGACAGACCAGAGACAGTCTTATCCAACTTGTTGGTGGCGCTGGTGATTGCCATGCCATCCACAGTGAATTTCGCGTCTTGGGCAAAACCACCTACAACTCCAGAAGAATTTGCGGTGATCGGATCATCTACCGTGCCCTTGGGCATCAGTTTCGTACCATCAGCCTCCAGCCCGGGAATACCACTGAGGGTGATATCCGAGCCGGCGCCCGTGTTGGACGAGCTCACCACCAAACGAGAACCAAAGCTATCGGTTATTACGTTGGCACTGAAGCCGCTGAACTGATACTTGTTGTTCAGGGCCTTGGCAACAGAATCCAGAGTCGAACCGGCAGGCACATCAAGATTGTAGCTCTTGGTACCTTGGGCAATATTCAACACCCCTGCTGGAACAGCGGCCGAGGAACCGCCCGCAAACGCTGAAGTGGCAACCTTGGAACCAGTCGCAATTTGCGCGACTTCGATATTATAAACGCCGTTGACCGCCGAGTTATTGGCCGTAACAGCCAAGGTTTTGGGCTCGGACGTAGTGGCAGAAAAGCCGGTAAACTGCGGCTGCTCCGGATCGGCCAGCGTCTTCATGGTCGACTGAAAGGTCGCCAGCAGCGACTTCAGGGAGCCGATAGCAGAGATCGACGCGGTGTTAGCCGTGGTCCCACGATCAATCTGCCCCTGCTTGGCCGCTTTATCAGCGTTGACCAATGCCTTGACGATAGCGCCGGTGTCCAGGCCGGACCCTAGACCTGTACCCGGTAGAATTGGACTCGCCATGTAGAACTCCCTTTAGTGTCTCGCCGGTCTTTTGACCACTACAACGCCCAAAAGAACATAGCAACAAAATTCGTGCCAGCTGTCAGACTTTAGCGCTGAACAGCAGACTGCTTGCATCATTCAAACTATTAGCCAGCTTGAGGACTTCTTCGTTGGGGATTTGACGGATCACCTCACCGGAGTCACTGGCAATGACTTTGACGACTACTTTGCCTGAGGGTTCATCGATCGAGAACTCCAGGTTACGCTTGACCGACTGCACAAACTTTTCAATTTCCTGAACGGCCATCTTCAGTTTGTCCTGCTCGCTGGTCGCGTCTTTAGCTTGTTCATCCTTGTCCGCTGCCGCTACTTTCATCACAGCATCGGTTCGAGGCTTCTCCGCTGCAGGCTCAGCGACTGGCGTCGGTGGCTTGGCAGCTGGATAAGACAAGTTCAGCTTAACGCTCATATCCATGTCCATCACCTCTTGAATGGAAAAAGCGAGAGAGCACGACAAGCGCACTCCCCCGCCAAAAACTCACCAGCTATTACTGAAGCAGCTTCAGTACAGCGGATGGCAGTTGGTTGGCCTGAGCCAGAACTGCGGTGGAAGCTTGTTGCAGAGTCTGCTGCTTGGTCAACTGAGCAGTTTCAGCAGCGAAGTCGGTATCTTGTACACGACCCAGTGCAGCACTGGCGTTTTCGTTGATGTTCTGCAGGTTGGAGATGGTGCTGGTCAGACGGTTTTGTGCAGCACCGAGGTCAGCACGGCTGGCGTTGATGGTCTTCAGAGCGCCGTCGATTGCAGTAACAGCGGCCGAGAAGTTGGTTTCAGCAACGGCGCTGTCGGAACCGGCGATGGTGATTGCCGAACCAACACCCAGGGTGTTGGCGTCGAAGCTGGCGCTCAGGGTCAGAGTGATCTGGTTGGTGCTGCCAGTGTTGGAGCCGACCTGGAAGGTCATGGTGCTGGCGGTACCGTCGAGCAGGTTCTTGCCGTTCAGGTTGGTGCTGCCCGAAATACGGGTCAGTTCAGCACTCATCTGCGAGAACTCTTTGTTCAGAGCGTCACGGTCGTCGGAGCTGTTGCTGTCGTTTCGCGACTGAACGGCCAGTTCACGCATACGCTGCAGAATGTTGGTTTGTTCCTGCATCGCGCCTTCAGCGGTCTGGGCGATGGAGATACCGTCGTTGGCGTTTTTGATCGCCATGGTCTGGCCACGGATCTGCGAAGTCATACGAGTAGCGATTTGCAGGCCGGCGGCGTCGTCTTTGGCGCTGTTGATTTTCAGGCCGGAGGACAGACGAGTCATCGAAGTCGACAGTGCGTCGGAAGCCTTGTTCAGGTTTTTCTGAACGCTCAACGATGTGACGTTAGTATTTACGGTTAAAGCCATGACGAATTCCTCGTTGGTTGGGTACTGCGGCTTCCGGCCCTGGCAACCGCCGGGTGTGGCCTAGAGAACCTTCGTAATAGTTATCGTCGCCGTAGCAGGTTGCTTGAGGCTTTTTTTAAAAATATTTACTAGCAGACGGCCACCCCTAATAAAACAAGGGTTTAAACAACAAAAGGCGATAAAAATGGCGCCAGAAAAACCGCCACCCAAAAACCGGGACAAAAAAAACGCCGCCGGCATGACCGGCAGCGCTTTTACATAAGCCCGAAACGTCAGTCGCGATGGATGATCGCCGAGCCCCAGGACAAACCGACACCAAAGCCGCTAAGGGCCACACGCTTCCAGGTGGAAGGCAGGACATGCCGCTCCAGCAGCAGCGGAATGCTCGAAGACACGGTATTGCCAGTCTCGACCATGTCCTTGATGAACTTCTCAGGCTCGCCCTCGAAGCGCCGGGCCACCGCGTCGACAATCGCCGCGCTGCCCTGGTGGATGCAGAACGCGTCGATCTGGCTTTCCTCCAGCCCCGACTCTTCCAGCAGCTCATGCAGGTGTGCCGGCACCTTCAGCAAAGCGAAGTTGAAAACCTGCCGGCCGTTCATGAAGAACACCCCGTCACTGACCTTCAGGTGCGGCGCCCCGGAACCGTCGGTGCCGAACTTGGCCTTGCCCAATTGCCAGGGTGCGCCGTCGGCCATCCAGGTGACGGTGGCCGCATCGCCGAACAGCATGGTGGTATTGCGGTCTTCGGGATCGACAATCTTAGAGTAAGGGTCGGCGGTCACCAGCAGGCCGTTTTTCAGGCCCGCAGCCTCCATGAAGCCTTTCATGGCGTACAGGCCGTAAACGTACCCGGAACAGCCCAGGGAAATATCGAAAGCAGCCACATGGGTCGGCAGGCCCAGCTTGTCCTGAACAATGGCGGCAGTGTGGGGCAAGCCTTCTTCATCACCGTTCTGAGTCACGACAATCAGCGCGTCAATAGCATCGCGCTGCAGCTCCGGGTTGTTGGCGAACAAGGCATTCACCGCTGCAACGCAAAGATCCGAGGTTTCCTGTGCGGCGTCTTTACGCGGCAGGAACGCCGAACCGATCTTGCCGAGGATGAACTCTTCATCCTTGGCGAACTTGGCACCCTGAGCGTAGTTATCCACGCCAGCGGTCGGCACGTAACTCGCTATGCTTTTTATGCCAATCATCATGGCTTCCCAATCATAAACAGCTACTAGGTTCACCCCAAAACTCTCTGGGGCGCATCAAAAGTGGTTGATCCCCCGGCGCAGACGCCTGGCCAAAAGGCACGAACGCGCTGATCGCCCTTCCATTCCGGGGAACACAATACAGTGAAGATGCACTTTGTGACCTATGCGTCACGCCATTTTGTCCTGGAAGGTGTTTTTTCCCTGCATTGCACAGCTGAAGACTCAATCCGGCAACCAGATACTCCGCCACGCAAGCAGACTCTGGCCAGCCAGCATCCAGTCACGCCGCACCTGATCGCGCAAGGCATCCCCCAGGTTCGCCGCCCTCTTTAAATCACTCAAGTGGCCGCGGATAGACTCAATCCAATCAGCATGGCGATTGCTCACTCGAGTCACCGCCAATGAGCCAGCATACGCAGGCACATCACTGCAGATCACCGGATAACCACAAATGCCGTACTCCAGAAGACGCAGAGGGCTCTTACAGCTATTGGCCGGTGTATCACTCAATGGCGCCAAGGCAAGATCAAGGTTCAGAGACGCTAGTAACGCAGCGTACTCCGTACGCTCGACCGGCTCATGTCGCTGAGCGATAAACGGCCGGAGAAACTCAGGGCATGGACCGAAAACCACCCACTCGACCTCATCAGCCAACTCTTGGATCACAGTGGCTATTTCCTCCAGCTCCCCCATGTCAGCCAGCCCCCCAACCCAACCGACACGCGGTCTCTCGGCGCTGCCACGCAGGCTGCTCAGCCCGTCCCACTCCGCGGGGAACAAGCGACTCTCAACCACTCGTACATCGCCATTGAAAGCACCAAAGGCGCGTGCCATGACCGGGTTGGACACCAGTACCCGATCCATGCAAGCCAATCCCTGACGCAAACACTCCAGCGCCTCCTCGGTGGCGGGCAACCGCTCTCCCAGGTCAAAAACCTTGAATGCACCGGAAAATGCCTTCATCCGCCGCAATGCCTCCAACTGCCCGGCATCGGGCAACGCATTGAGGACAATCGCATCGGGTTCATAACGCTGCAGGTCCACTACCGACAGCAAATGTGGCAAGCCCCCCCCCTCAATCAACCCTGCCGCACACATCGCATTGAAGGGTTGAATGACCCGCTGTTTTGCGGTGTCGGACAGGCTATCCGGATGCACCAGCACCCTTGGCAAGAGCTTGTAGTTGGACAATGGATGCCAGGAGCGTGACGAGTCCGCGAGCTTGAATGCTTCGCCCCGGCCCAGAGAAAAGTTCACGTTGTAGGATGGATCTCGAGCCATTTGCGCCAGCCAGCGCTCATACCATTGATTCTCCTGATCAACCGTAGCCGTCGGAACAGGTCTATCGCTGAGCAGCAGTTGCGCCCGAGCGGCCCACACGTTCAGATAACCGGCCTGCTGCACACGCAGGCAAAGATCGACATCAGCCCATGGCTGCAAGCTGTCATCGAACCCGCCCAGTGCATTGAACAGCTCTCGACGCAACAGCAAGCAGTGCCCACTCAAGGCGCTGTAGTTTTGATCCACCTGCAAGCGCTGCATGTAACCCGCAGCGTCCACTGGCATACCTTCGAAGACATTGTTCATCGTGCCGGCAAAACCACTCAAAATGCCGGCATGACGGAGTTTCCCATCTCCTCCCACCAGCTTCGCCCCGACACAACCCACCTCGCCACGCTGACCATGGTTAAGTAACTGCTCCAACCAATCCCGCTCCACGATCCCCGCCGCCGAGTCGAGGAACAGCAAGTATTCCCCCATCGCCTCGGTAGCAGCATGATTGCGTATCGCTTCGGCACTGGCGTCACCTGGGTAGTGCAACACCTGAATGTGCCCGACCCCCATCTGCTCGATACCACTCAGCCAGTCGCGCATCGCCGGCTCCTGATTGCCACGATCGAGCAGCAGTAGTTCGAAGGAGTTGTAGGCCGTATTTTCCAGCAAGCTTTCCAGGCAACGCTGGGCATGGGCTAGCTGACCATCCAGCACGATCAGGATGCTAACCAAAGGATTGCCCTGGTGGCCGTAGTCGAGCTCATAACATCCCGCAATCCGACTCCCGACCTGCCCCTGAGCGAAACCTCGGCGCTGCAGATGCCGCTCAATCACGGCCTGCTCTTGCACATTTTCTACCAGGGACAGCACGTCGCTGATCACCAGCGGCTCACTGATATGGCCAAGCCCCACCAGCCCACCGCCCTCTATCAGGCGCAGGATGTACTCCAATTCGAAGGCATCAGGGCAATCCGTGGCAAACCCACCCATCTCCTGCCAGACGTCCCGGTTGAAAAGCCAGTGTCTGGCCATGGTCACTGGGGTACTGAGCAATAGATCCAGGTTGAAATCCGGCCTCAACATCAAATCTAGTCGCCCGTCAGCATGACGCATAACCTCGTCGGCATACACTCCTCGCACCCTATCGGAGTCAGCCAGATCGAGGGCGGCAGTCAGAAATCCGCTGGAAGTCAACTCGTCACCGGCCTGTAGAAGCATGAACCACTGTGCGGCGCTATCACTGAGATGCTGATTCAACAAGTCCAATCGGCCTGGCTCCGGGAGCGTCAGCAAGTCCAGATTTGCTTGTGGTGTAACCCGCGGAGCAGAGACTGTCACCAGCGTGACGCGGATCGAAGCGTACAGGCCGTCCAGGGCATTTATGCTTTTCAGGGTCCGCGCCAGCTTCTCCGGTTGCTGCTTGAAGTCCACCACCAACACCTCAAATGCTGGCACTCCCCGATCATGCAGGTAGCCCTCGAGGACGCTGCGCTGAACCTCACTCAACACCCGTGACGCAAGCCATCGCGCGCCCTCTCCACCTCGGTTCTGTTCCTGGCAGACCTGCGCCGTGGCCTGAGTCAGTGCGATGAACTGATCCAGGGCCGGCCAGAACTCCTGCTCTTGCTGCACCATACGTTCGCAGAGCAACGGCAGGGTGCGGCGCGCCTCCTCGATCAATGCAGGCTCGTTGCCCCAAGCCACCCCATACCCTTGGGTCTCACTCTGTCCAATCGCATGATTTGCCCACGGATTGACCAACACCACGCTGATGCATCCACAGAGTGCCGCCTCCCCAGCCAGCGCCGAAGACTCCGTACAGTAGAAGTACTCACATTGCTGAAACACATCCGCCAACTCCTCCCAGGAAGCCGGAAAATGCGGGGTGATTTCTATCGGGTCCACACCCAGAATTGCCGGATCGATGGCGGTCTGGGCACTTCGCCCACGGTAAAAGCAGGCCTTCCCGGGAATACGCTTCGCGGGATCATCCGGCAGTCGGAAGATCCTCCGATCGAAGGGCGGCATGAACATCACCCGACCAGCCGGCCGGTCGGGTAGCTGCAGGTCCTCGGTATAGGCGAATACCAAGTCATCCTTACCATAGCTTTCAGCTCCCACCCCGGTAAGGAATCCCGGTCGATTAAGCAGGTACCGGACCACCACGTTGCCAGCCAATGGATTGCCCGCCACCACTTCCGGGTATACGACCACCGGCTCGATTCCCTGGGACTTGTGCAGCGCGATCACATCATTGGTCAAGCGTGGCGTCATCAACTGCGCGTTCACCACATCGGCCATGACATAGGCTTCATATCCGGAGCGAATCAACGCGTCACAGAGCATGTGCATGACCCGAATACCAGCTGAGCTGCGCCGATAGTTGGTGGCAACAAGATAATAAGGACTAGGCCGTTTGGAAAATAATGAACGTGCCACTGCTGCACTCCTGACAAGAAAGGGAAGATACCGGCCTTTAAAGGACTAATCTGAAGAGCGTGACTCACGGACCCAGCGCGCCATGCTGTCGATGGAGTGGTCCAGGTCCGTCCAGTCATCGAGCCCAAGAGCGCGGGCCTTGCTGATATCGGGCACATAGTAGGATTGGCTACCCGGCTCACCGTCCTGCCCAAGCACCAACACAGCCTTTTCAGGCGCAATGCGGGACACGACCCGACGGGCCAGATCCGCGATGCTTATGGCCTGATCGGAGCCTAGGTTGTAAACTTGGCCAGCCTCGCCTCGCAGCAGAACGCTCAACAACCACACCGCCAGGTCACTGCCGTGCAAATAGCTGCGCACCGCCTGCCCGCTGGACTGCAGTACCAACTGCTCTCTCCACAAGGCATCACGAACAAAATTGCCGATGGCAAAATGTGCATCCAGAGCAATACCCGGACCAGAAAACGCAAAACACCTGGTCAACAACACCTCGAGCCCGTGCTCCCGGGCGTATAGCGCCGCCAAGGTCTCCTGGGCTCGCTTGGCCTCGCCATAGGCACTACTGGCCAGGCTGCTGTTGCAGGCCAGCGGACTGCTTTCAAGCACCGGCCGGCCAAAGGGCAAGGTACCGTACTGTGCACCGCTGCCAGTGAACAGGACTCGCCTGGCGCCTGTGGCAACGGCCAGTTCCAACACATTGCGCGCGCCGCCCAGGATCGTGTCGTAGATGCGTAATGGGCTGGAATGAGCCGCTGCCAGCGTATCGGTGGCAGCATGCAGGATCAGATCCAGAGGGCGCCCCACCGGCCAGTCGATGGGCTCCTGCACATCCCCTCGCACCCAGTGGAGCCAGGCTGCCTGGCGATACTCTGGGTAGTCCTTGAGAAAACGCTCCGGCGCACGGGAAACGGCAGTTACCGTGATTCCCGCTCCGTCGCGATTCAACAGTGCCAGCAAAGCCAGCAACCACTTACCGAAAAAACCCGTGCTGCCGGTAATTAGCAGGTGCTTGCCCTGTAACTCATCATGCCCCCGCAGATGACCCAAGACCCGCTGCAAGTCCTCGACCACCACCCTTGAGACCAGGCTGACCTTCATGCTCGTGCCCGTTTGGCAGTCAGCCCGAAGACACAGCTTTTACGCCAGCCTAGATCGATATCCAGAACCATGCTGTCCTGAACTTGCAAGCCGGCTCTAGCAACCAGTGCCCGTAGCGACTGCTCGGTAAAGAAATTGATGTGCTCATGCCAGTGGCGCTTGAGCCCCGCCAGTTTGTGACTGTCCGAGTGCTGGCGCATCAACGCCTCGCGCGGGACCTCAAGGTAAAGCAGCGTGTCGTCACCCAGGCATGGCGCCAGTTGTTCGAGCAACGCCAAGGGGTCGGGCACATGTTCCAGTACCTGGCTGCACACCACCAAGTCGTAGCGATGCTCACGCAGCTCTTCCAGACTTACCGCCACCACACCAGCCACCGGTTCGACGGCAGAGATGTCGTACACGTGAGTCAAGCGGCTACGCTCCAGCAAGGGCGTATTGATCCCACTGTCGCCTCCCCAGTCCAGCACTGCCGGGTTCGCCACAATCCGGGGAACAAGCCAGGCCTCAACATCTCGCAGGTAGTCGGCGCGCCCTTGGTAATGCTGATTGGCCTGGTTGTAGCCAGGCTCGAAGCGCTCGCGATCACGGGTGTATTCGACGTTACGATAGCCCTGGTAGAGCTGCTGCATCTCTCGTTCGCAAAAGCGGTAGTCGAGAAACAGTACGCCACATTCCTGGCACTGCAGCGAATTGCAAAGGGTATAGGCCATGCCTGGGCGCAAATCCCGCAACCCCCACTCAGCCGTGATCTCCACCGGCTCATGACCAAATACTCGACTGGCAACAAAGGGCATCAGTACCGCCGGCGACTTATCCAGTCGAGTACTGTTGCAACAGATGCAGCGCTGGGCGATCCGGTCATTCATCATCAATACAACCTCAAAACACAAAAAATCTAAAATGCGCCCACAGCCAGCCCGTTCGTCATGGTGGCTGTTTCACCAGACGCTGCGCCCACCATCCATCACCAGATTGCAACCGTTCATATAGAGCGAAGCATCAGCACAGAGAAAGGCAATCGCCCCTCGATACTCATCGGCCTTGGCCATACGCCCAAAGGGAATAAGTTGGGTCAGCTTGCTGACGAACACATCGTCCTGACCGGCATACACTCCCCCCGGCGACAGAGCGTTGCAACGCACCCCCTGCTCGCACCAGTAGGTTGCCAAGTACTTGGTCAGGCCGATCAGCCCATGCTTGACCACCGAATAGGTCACAGGTTTGACCGGCTGTTGATCCAACTCACGTCCTTCGACCCGGTAAAGGCGCTGATCTGGGGCAATCACACCCAGGTCCGAGGCAATATTGACGATCACCCCCCGGTTCTGCCGGACCATCTGCTGGCCAAAGACCTTGGCGCAGTTGAAAGCGCCTCCCAAACCCACATCCAGGTCCTGCTGCCACTGCTCCCAGGGGAACTCTTCAAGGCGCGAGAAGTTCTTGCCATCAGCGTCCTCGACTTTGGGGTTGCGCGCCGCGTTGTTGATCAGGATGTCGATTCGGCCATGGGCTGCAATTACCTGCTCGCGCACCGCCTGCAGCGACTCCAGGCATGTGATGTCGGCTACATGCACCTGGGCATCGACGCCGGTCTCTTCCAGCAGCCGACGCTGGCTTTCCTCTAACCCAGCCTCGCTGACATCCAGCAGAATCGGCAACGCCCCGAGCCCAGCCAGTGCTGCGGCATGCTGGTACCCCAGCAAGCCAGCCCCCCCCGTGATGATCGCCACCCTGCCACTGAGGTTGAACAACTGCTGCATCGAGTTGCACTCAAGCATTGGCCATCACCTCATCCAGTTCTACTCGTACGCCCTGATGCAGGGACTGCCGAGCCGCCAGGGCCAGACGCAGGCTTTGCAGACCATCGAACAGCGTGACCTGAGCCTGATCTCGCCCCTGCAGGCAGTCGAGGAAGTGCCGTGCCTGATTCAAGAACATATCGTTGCGCACAAAGCCGTCGAAAGCCTCGCTCTCGACTACCTCTCCGAGAGCGTCATAGATCGTCAGTCGGGTATTGACCAGATCCATCACCGCACTGCCGCCGTCGCCGATGATCTTGAAAGTACGCACCGGCGGGCGCTGGATGAAGTCCTGGTGCAGGTGGATCGGGAAGCTGCCACGCTCACCGCGATACTGCATCAGAGAGGTCGCGGTATCCTCGACGTCCACCTCCAGATTGCTTAATTGGCCACCCACGCAGAGGATGTTCTGCGGCAGTCCAAAGAACCAGTAGATCAAGTCCATTTCGTGGATCTGCGACAGGATCACACCGCCGCCCTGATCGGCGCGTGCCGCGTACATCTGCCGATAATCCTCATACTTGTGCCAGTTGGGCAGGTACTCGCCGATTTCCGCACTGACACGAATGATATTGCCAAAAAAACCATCATCCAGCAGCGCCTTGACACGCTGCAGGCCTGGATGGAAACGGAAGTTGTATCCGACGTAGAACAGCAACTGTTTCTCTTCTACTAGAGCCTGCAGCTCGTCCATGCCCTGCAGATCGCTGGCCAGCGGCTTCTCCATGAACACTGCGACCCCGGCCTTGGCACAGGCAAGGGCGATGGGTACGTGCAAGGCATTGGGGTTGCAGATGTACACAGCATCGGGTTGTTGAGCCAGGGCACTGTCCAGGTCGTGATGCACGATCACGCCGTAATCAGCCTCCAGATCCGCGCCTTGCTCCACGCTTAAGTTGTCCTGCAACTTGATCCGCTGCCGGCGTACTCGATATGCATGTACTTCCAGTTCGTCACCGAGCAGGGTGCGCAAGTTGCGCAAATGCCGTTGCCCGATACCGCCCAACCCACAAAATAAAATCCGCACCATGACCTCGAACTCTCTTAAACCAGACGGTTGCCACGCAGCCATTCGGCCGCCAGCTCACTCATTTCCCGCAACCAGGCCGTCTCTTCGCCCGGCACACCACGAGCCACCTGCAACACGAAGTCTCCCTGATAGTCAAAGCGGATCAGCTGTTCACGCAGGCTGGCAAAATCGGCATCCCCTTGGCCTAGGGGCACTGTGGAGCTGCCCAAGCGGCGATCCTTGATATGAAAGCTGCCGACGCGCTCACCATAAGCCTCGAACTCATCAACCGGCGCATAGCCCAGAGAGGCGCTGTTGCCAGCGTCGTAGTTGACCTTGATCAGTGGATGATCGAGAACCTGCAGCAAACGCCGAAACGGCTCAGGGGCCAGGTCGGTTTCCAGGTGCAGCTCCACCGCCGCCGCTTGCGCAGCCGGCAACAATCGACGCAGGTAATCGATGACCAGGAGTTGCTCCCCATCACTGCTAATGCGCGAATGATCAACAAAAGGCAGAACTACCCGACCGATGCCCATTTCAGGGCAAATGCCGATCAACCACTGCAACCGTTCCAGACGTGCCTTCAACTCACTCTCGGTGCAACGCAACAACGGACAGTCCATGAAGTAGTCGGCACAGATTGACACCACCGAGACACCTTGCTCAGCCAGACAAGCCTTGAGCTCGATTCGTCCTTGCGGGGTTTCCAGCGGGTTGGCGCCCTCGCCATACAAATCGTAGATCCATTCGATTCCACGCAGGCCGGCCGCGGCTGCCAACTCGACTTCCTCACGCCACTGACCACGGGGGAATGACTGGAAACGTCCGTCCTGGGGCGACACCAGCCGGCCCTGCATGGTGTAGAGACCGGCTTCGGCGTAGTGCTTCAGATAATCGTCGAACACGCTCACTCCCCCACCAGCGGAATCAGCATATTGGCCTTGAGTTCCTCACGATCGAGAAATGGAAACAGGTCCTCCAGAGGGCTGGAGACCATCTTGCCGTTCTCGCCGATGCGTGAGGTGATCCGTGGCCCGATGGCCTGGTCGGGTTCAACCATGACTTCGCATAGCACCGGGCCGGGCATGGCCAGCGCCTGCTGGATGACCTGCGCCAGGCCAGCCTGTTCGCTGACGCGCAGCACCGGCAAGCCGAATGCTTCGCCCAGGGCGCCGATGTCTGGCAAGGTCAGGCCGGATATCGGATCGCAGCCGATAGTTTGCTTGAAGTAACCGGACTGCGAAGCCCGGATCGACGCATATCCATTGTTGTTGAGAACAAAATACTTGATCGGCAACTGTAAGCGGCGCACCACTTCCAGTTCCTGAATGTTCATCACGAACCCGCCATCACCATCCACCGAGATGGTGCGCCGCCCGCCGCTGCCAATGCAGCCACCGATCGAGGCAGGCAGGCCATAGCCCATGGAGCCCAGCCCGCCAGTGGCGACGGCCCGCTGGCCACGTTTGAGCTTCGCGGAAATCCAGAAGGTATCGATCGAGGCGCCGGAGCTGCCCGGGATGATCATGTCGCCTTCTGCCAGTGCGTCGCAGAGCATTTCAGTGAATACATAGCTGTTCACGAAACCTTGCTTGTCGCGGTATTCATCCAGCACTACGGGGTAGCGGTTCTTCCAATCGGTGCAACGCTCACGCCACGGGCCGTAATCAAAGCTGCGCTGCTCAAGACTGTCCAGCAGGCCGGCGATGAACAGCCCGGCATCGCACACGAATGCCTGATCCGGCATATCGCCAAGCTTGGCAATTTCCGCGGCATCGATATCCACCACCACCACTTCAGCGGCACGAGCAAACTGGCTTCGGTCGAATCCAGTGATGGAGAAGTCCATACGACAGCCGATAGCGATCACCAGATCAGCGTTCTGCACCGTGAAGTTGGCGCCACGAGACGCCACGGTGCCGCAACGTCCGAAATACAAGGGATGGTCATATTCCAGCAGGTCGGCGCCAATCCAGGTGGTCATGGTCGGAATATCTAGACGCTCCACCAGTTCGCGCATCGGCGCCTGGGCATCAGCGCCGTGCACACCATTGCCCACCAGGAGCACCGGGCGCTGAGCGCTCTGCAGACGTGCTGCCAAGTCACGCAGGGCTGCACTGTCCGGGAGGGCCGGCCGCAATCCTTCGTCCGGGCTATAACCGGGCAGCTGTGCCGGATCGATTTCTGTCGCTTGAACATCCAGAGGAATATCGATCCACACCGGCCCCTTTCGGCCGTGAAGCATCAAGTACAGCGCTTTTTCCAGTTCATAACGGACCTGTTGCGGCTCCAGCAGACACACCGCATACTTGCTGATCGAGGAGACCATGCTCACGATGTCCAGCTCTTGGGTACCCAACTGCCGCAAGCCGCTATCACCCTTGAGGTCGGCTCGCTTGACCTGCCCCGAGATCACCATTACCGGCGTCGACTCGAACCAGGCACCGGCCAGACCGGTTATGGCGTTGGTGGCACCGGGACCCGATGTCACCAGACAGGCACCAAAGCGCCCGCTGGTGCGCGCATAACCCTCGGCGGCGATTGCTGCACCCTGTTCATGGAGCATGCTCACCGCCTGCAGATCCTGCTGGCGCAACAAGGCATTGTTCAGATGCATGGCCCCACCGCCAGGCAGGAAGAACACATGCCCGACGCCTTGACGGGCGATAAAGTCGAAAACGTAATCGGCAACGCGCATGTTAAACCGCCTGAACATTCAAAGAAGGGAGAGCGACGCGCTCGGCTGGAACGGCGTAAAGCACCAGGTCCCAGCCCTCCGCCAGGTGCGGGCACAGGCTGAAGCGATAGCCGTCGTAGTAGCCGTGCAACTGCAGGAGGATGCTCCACAGATGAGCCTGCTCGTGATAGACGCACACGGCCAACACGGGATGCTGCTGGGAAATCAACTGGCGCCCACCTTCCAGGCACTGGGGCTCGAACCCTTCGATATCGATTTTGATGAAGGTCGCCGCAGAGATCTGTTTGCCCAGCTCGTCCAGGGTGCTCATACGCACCGTCTCACTACCCGATCCCACCCGTGATGCTGGGCCGTTTTCCGCCTCGATCAGAATTTCTCCGACACTGTCGCCCACCGCCAGGGCATGGGCGTACAACCCGCGCGACTCACCTCCCAGTTGAGCCACAGTATCCTGCAGATCGGCAAAGTTTTTCGCTGAGGGCTCAAAGGAGTGGATCTGCGAGTGCTTGCGACCACTCTGGATGTAGCCGTGAATCGAGTCGCCGTTGAACGCCCCGATGTCATACAGCACTTCGTCTTCCCTGGCAGTCACGAAGTGATCATTGAAGTAGATCTCGCGAGGGGATGCCGGCGGCAGCAAGTCGTAATCGAGAAACAGACGCCACTGGACGTGATCGACGAACAGTTGCTTGGACTCTTCATCCGCCAGCAGGTTGAAGGCTCGGCGAATGTTCGCGGCTTCGCCAATGACCTTTTCCGGCAGATCAAGGCTGTAATGCGGCAGGAACCTCTCGGGCATGTACCAGGCCAGGTGACCGAAAAGTGCAATGCGCTCGAAACCCAGCTCGCGCAGAGGCGCCAGGCGCTCAACCATGCGGTCGCTGGCCTCGCCACACCAGATTGTCGTGATGATTGCAGGCAATTGGTCGGCTTCACGGGAGGCCAGCTGGCCGGGGCTCAACACCTCGATACCCTGTACATGAGTGCCCCAGAGTGCCGGGTTATTGTCGATAAAGGCCTGGGGCACCAGCCCCAGTTCCAGCAGGGCACGAGCCGCTTTGCGCCCAAGATGGCCGGCACCGAACAGCACGAACGGCTGGTCGAAATCCCCCAGGACCTGCAACAGGGTCTGCCTTTGACGAAGGCGTATGGACTCCAGAGGCTCGCTCAACAAACGATCCAGGCGCGCGGCAAGAATATGATCAGTCATGGGACGAACCTTCGGTCAATGAATTGAGAAACTCCAGCGCCGACCAGAAACCGGCGCCATGATCCTTATGCCCCTGCCAGACCTCAGGGATGAAACTCACGGTTGGATAGCCCTTGAGCTGGGCCCAGGTCGCCGGCCAGTCCACATCGCCGGTGCCCATGATTACGCCTTCACCATTGGCACCCTTGGCATCAGCCACGTGCAGGTGCGCCGAATGCGGCAGCAACAGCGCCAGCGCGGCCTGGAAGTCCAGGCCGAAGTGGAAGCAGGCCATCTGCAAATGCGACAGGTCGAGGCACAGGCGCAGGCCAAGGGCCTTGGCCTGCTCCGCCAGCTCGTCGGGCATCATGAAAATATTCTGGTGACGCTGCCCGCCAAAGTGCCAAGGGAACGGCGCCATGTTCTGCGGAATCAGTTCGGTGCGACCGAAGTCCACCTGAGCACAGGATTCCTGGAAACGCCGGTACAGTTCGGCCCGATGAGCGATGGGAAACGGTTCGTCTGCGGAGAACCCGCCGATGTTGGCAACGATCAGCAGCGAGTCGGCATTGGGGAAGTACTCGGCAATCTGCAAGGTGGCATCCACTACCCGCTGCAGGTTGACGATCGAACGCTGGCGGTACTCCAGGTCATCGGCCACCAGGTCCAGCAGTTCACTGTTCTCGAACAGTTCCGGAGCATGTACCACCAGGCGCGAGCACTGCACCTGACGCAAGTACGCCTGGGGCGCCACGCTCAAGTCGCGGTAGGACAGGTGGAACTCGAACAGGTCCGGCTTGATCCACTGCTCATACTGCAGGAAGTCGTG
Organism: Pseudomonas sp. PH1b; assembly: GCF_000633395.1. Taxonomy (GTDB): domain Bacteria; phylum Pseudomonadota; class Gammaproteobacteria; order Pseudomonadales; family Pseudomonadaceae; genus Aquipseudomonas. The sequence continues at coordinate 85,410 of NZ_AYMU01000037.1, read as the reverse complement.
ATAACGAACCGGCACGCCCCAGAGGATCGGCATGGCGAACTCCCGGCGTACTTCGGCCTGCTCGCTGAGATCGCTGTCGAATAGAAAATCGCCCTGGGCAATACTCCGCCCGGCCGGCCTGCCCAGCAGGTCGTTCAACCGGTATGGCGCCAGACCCTGACCCGGGCTGGCTACCCGCAACATGTCTTGGGTGAAGGTTTCCCCGGGAGCGATGGCCCGTGCGGCGATCACGCTCTTGCCGAGGTTCTCGCGATTGAGCAACTCGCCCTGGCTGGCATGACGGCCTGGGCCGGTCCACGGCAACGCCTTCTCCAACTGCCGGATCCCCTCCACCAATTGGCGGAACTCCTGGGGTTCAAGGCTGGCCAGATGATCCGGGCCTTCCATGCCACGATCAAGGGTGATGTGGCGCTCGATCAGTTTGGCCCCCAGGGCAACCGCGGCGATGCTGATGGCCGTGCCGCGCTCATGGCCGGAATAGCCGATCAACCCGTGCAGTTCGCGCAGGCGCGCCAGGTAGCCGAGCTGGATATCGCTCTCGGGCGCCGGATAGGTGCTGTTGCAATGCAGCAAGGCGAAGGGCACGCCCAAGCCCCGTAACTGCACGATGGCGCGCTCGATCTCATGCTCCAGCGACATTCCGGTGGAGAGAATCAGCGGCTTGCCCAGGGTCGCGGCCTTGGCGATCAGGTAAGGGTTACACAGATCGGCAGAGGCGATTTTCAACGCCGGAACATCGAAACCGGCCAACACATCGACACTGGGTTCGTCCCAGGGAGTGCAGATGTAACTGATGCCCTTTTCCGCGCAGTAGGCGCGGATCTGCCGATGCTCGTCGACATTCAGCTCGACCTTGTCCAGCAAGTCCTGGATGTACTCCACCCCCAGATCCTCGGCTCTCGAACCGTCAGCCTTGCTCCGGTACAACGCCTCGCGATTGCGCAGCTGGAACTTCACACAATCGGCGCCGGCCTCGATCGAGGCATCCACCAGTTGTTTGGCCAATGCCAGGGAGCCGTTGTGGTTATTGCCGACTTCGGCAATCACAAAGGTCCGGTCGCCACCGAGGACCACGCCATCGATGCTGAAAACTTGCTCATTCATTGAATTTTGGTCCGCCAGGAAGTGACACCGTTGGATTCGAATCGGAAATCAGTGGTGCGACAGCCCAGCTCGCGGACCTTTTCGGTCACCGCATGCCGATGCTGGGGCTGTACATAGAACAGGAAGAACCCGCCGCCTCCGGCCCCCAGCAGTTTCCCACCCAAGGCACCGGCGCTCAGAGCGCATTCATAGATCTGATCGAGGACGCCATCACTGACGGCCCGGGAAAACTGTCGTTTGAGCATCCAGCCCTGGTGCAGGCTGCGGCCGAACTCCAGCAACTCCCCGCGAATCAGGTGGTGATGCATTTGCCGGCACAGCGATACGCTCTCGGTCAGCAACAACCCTTGTGCCTGTTTGCTTTCCATTTCTTCACGCTGCTGTACATGCAGCTTGCCGGAGTCGTGGGAAATCCGCGTATCACAGAGTACCAGGCACTCTTCAAGCTCGTTGCAGATCGAATCGTCGAGGCGAATCGGGTGCACCAGGTTACGCCCTTCCTTGAACTCGATCAGGTTGAAACCGCCAAAGGCTGAGGCGTACTGATCCTGCCAGCCACCGGCGATACCAAAGCACAGGCGCTCGGACTGGAAGGCCAGTTCGGCAACTTCATAGGTGCTCCAGCGATCGCGGCGCAGCTCGTTGAAGGCAGCGATCACCGCCGTCGCCACAGCCGAAGAGCCCCCCAGGCCCGAGCCCACTGGAAAGTCGGAGCGCACATGCAAGTCCAAGCCATAGCTGGGCTTGATCACCGACACAATGGTTGCCAGCAACCCCTTGCCGGTATGGGCCAGCAACGCGTCCACCGACTCGTATTGCTCTTCGGTATCCAGATCTTCGGAGAAAATCCGGATGACCTCATCCGTACGCGGAATCAGGGTAGCGTGGGAGTAAAGTCCCACTGTGCAACTGAGCACCGCCGCCGGGTTTTCCACAAAGTAGTAAGTGAGGTCCGAGCCGCCACCACTGAAGCTCATACGCACCGGGGCTCGTGCCCTGGCCAGCACCGGTACCTCCTGGTTGGCGGCCAGCAACGACGGAGTGACCACATCCACCAGCAGGCCCTGGGCATCCACCACCGGGATTGCGTTGTAGCTGAGGTCGAAGATCTTGAGCATTTCCTCCCGGGCAGCACCCACCTTTACCGAACGGTATTGAGTGTTCATGCACTCGGTGACCGGCACGGTGGTGGCGCCTCCCTGCAACAGATAGCGGCGCAAATCACCGTTTGTCAGCACGCCAACCAGGCGGTAGCCGTTATCGACCACAAAGACGATCTGCAAGTCCCCCGACTCGATGCACTCGACTGCCTCGAGGATGGTCTGGTGGGTATAGATCGTCTGGTTTTTGACCAATTGGCTCATGGTTTCCCGACCTCTTGCACACTGGACTTGAAAGCACTCAATGCGTCGGGTGTTCCAATATCGATGAACGGTCCGCTGTACTGGACCACTTGCAAGCGTTGCCGCTCAATCAGGTGCGGCAAGATCCATTGCTCCATGGAGCAGGCCTGCCGTTCGAACTCATTCAGGGCCTCGGCGGAAAAACTGTACACCCCGGCGTTGACCAGGCCCGGCCCGGACGCGCCCTTCTCATTCAGGGCCAGCAGGCGCAGATCCTGCGAGCAGGCGAGGCTGCCATAGCGCGAGCGGTCCTCGACCATCACCCCAAGCACGCAATCCGCTGCCGAACCAAGGGCCAAGCGGTAAGCCTGCTGATCAAGGTACGTATCGGCGTTGAGCACCAGATAGCGCCCCTCAGCCCGCACCTCGTGCAGCGCATGCAATATTGCGCCCCCCGTACCCATGGGTTGCTCTTCGACCACCAACCGCAACTTCAGACCACTCTGCGCGGCGAGAGCAGGCAACAGCTGGTCCAACTGATCGGCGCGGTAATGGGCGCACAACACGGCTTCGCTGAGCCCGGCCAGCTTCAACTGTTGCAGTACCAGCTCCAGGAATGGCCGGCCGTGCACATCGACCACGGCCTTTTGCGAACCTTGCAGTACGCTGCTCAGGCGTGTACCAAAGCCGCCACAGAGGATATAAGCACGCATCAGCGATCCAGCCCGAAGAAGTGTTCGAGGCAGCGAGCCACATGGGCCAGATGCTCCTCGCCCAGGCCCGGCCACACACCGATCCAGAAAGTGTCGTTCATGATCTTGTCGGTCACGGTCAGCTCGCCGCTGACGCGAAAGTTGCGTCCGAGCATGTAGGGCTGGCGCACCAGGTTACCGGCGAACAGCAATCGTGTGCCGACGTTCTGGCTATCCAGATATTGCAACAGCTCGACCCGCTTGATCCCGCAGCCATCGCGTAAGGTCAGTGGAAAGCCGAACCAGGACGGATCGCTCTCGGCGGTGGCCTCGGGCAGGATCAGGAAGTCGGTGCAGTTGGCCAGACGTTCGCGCAGCCACTGGAAATTGCGTTTGCGCGCCAGGGTGAAATCATCCACTCGATCCATCTGTGCTAGCGCGCAGGCAGCCTGCATATCAGTGATCTTGAGGTTGTAGCCCAGGTGCGAATAGGTGTACTTGTGATCGTAACCCTCTGGCAACTCCCCCATCTGCTTGCAGAAGCGCTGCTTGCAGGTGTTGTCCTGGCCAGGCGCGCAATAGCAATCACGCCCCCAATCGCGGAAAGACTCCATGATCCGCTTGAGCAATGGGTTGTTGGTGAACACCGCCCCGCCCTCGCCCATGGTGATGTGGTGCGCCGGGTAGAAGCTCAGGGTGCCGATATCACCAAAGGTGCCCACCAACTGCCCTTTGTAGGTCGAGCCCAGGGCATCGCAGCAGTCTTCGATCAACCACAATTTGTACTTGTCACACAGGGCCCGGACCACACTCAGGTCATAGGGGTTGCCCAAGGTGTGGGCGAGCATGATGGCCTTGGTCTTGGGGCCGATGGCCGCTTCGATCTTGGCCGGGTCGATGTTGTAGGTCGCCAACTCGACATCGACGAACACCGGTACCGCGCCAAACTGCAGGATCGGGTTGACCGTCGTCGGGAAGCCCGCCGCGACCCCAATCACTTCGTCGCCCGGCTTAATCGCACGGTCGCCCAGGCGCGGCGAGGTCAGCGCCGAAAAGGCCAGCAGGTTCGCTGACGAACCCGAGTTGGTGGTCAGTACGCAACGCCGGCCAAGGTACTTGGCCAAGCGTTTTTCAAAAGCATCGTTGAAGCGCCCGGTGGTCAGCCAGCCATCCAGAACCGCTTCGGTCATCGACTGCAACTCACCGGCACCGATCACCTTGCCCGCAGGCGGCACGGCACTCTGGCCTGCCACGAACACTTGTGGCGCCATCTGCAACTGCGCATAACGCCCAACCAACTCGACAATTTGTTGGCGTAACTGCTGCGAAGTACTTTCACTCATGGGTATCGCCTTGATAGTCCGCGATCTGCTTGCGGGTAAAGGTGTACATGTCTTCGCCGTGTTGCCAGGCGAGGTTCCAGGCCAGGGTGCGCTCCAGTGTGGTTGCCAGAGACCAGCGCGGAGTCCAGCCCAGCTCCGTCTGCGCCTTGTTTGAGTCCAGTGCCAGCAGACTGGCTTCATGGGGCTGGACTCCCGGCTCGACAGCCCAGCGCACAGGCGTAGGCCACAATTCGGCAAGCTGGCTGACGATGCTCTGCACCGTGGCCACGTTGCTGCTGTCGGGACCAAAATTCCAGGCACCGGCATACTGCACGCCGTCTTCGAACAAGGCCTTGGCCAGCATCAAGTAACCCATCAATGGCTCGAGGGCGTGCTGCCAGGGACGCGTAGCCTGCGGATAACGCAGGATCACCTCTTCATTGCGTTGCCAGGCACGGAAAATATCCGGTACCAGGCGTTCCGGCGACCAGTCGCCCCCACCCACGACATTGCCCGCACGGGCTGTGGCCAGGGCCGTGCCCGAGGCGTGCAGGAAGGAGTTGCGATAGGAGGCACAGAGCAGCTCTACGCAGGCCTTGCTATTGCTGTAGGGATCGAAGCCGCCAAGGGCGTCGTATTCGCGATAGGGCAATACCCACTCGCGATTCTCATAGCACTTGTCAGTGGTGATCACCACCACCGCCCCCACGCCAGGGCACTGGCGTACCGCCTCCAGCAGGTTGACCGTGCCCATGACGTTGGTAGCGTAGGTCTCCACCGGCGTGCGATAGGCCTCGCGGACCAGGGGCTGTGCAGCCAGGTGAAATACCACGTCCGGAGCAAAAGCCTGTACCGCTCGCGTGATGGCAGCCAGATCGCGGATATCCGCCAGGTCGCCAGTGATCAGGCGATCCAGCCCCGCTTCCTGCCACAGCGATGGCGTAGTCGCGGCAGGCAAGGCATAACCCTGTACCTCTGCACCCAGCTCACGCAGCCAAAGCGCCAGCCAGCCGCCCTTGAAACCTGTGTGCCCGGTAAGGAAAACCTTCTTGCCCGACCAGAATCCGTTCAACTCCAGAGCTTCCATTCAGCCTGTCCGCTGCTCCAGCGCTCTTCGAGCAAAACACGATCACGCAGGGTGTCCATCGGCTGCCAGAAACCGCGATGCAGATGGCTCATCAACTGCCCTTCGCGAGCCAGGTTGCGCATGGGTTCGTACTCCCAGGTAGTGGAGTGGTCCGCGATGTAATCAAGTGCGCCGGGCTCCAGTACAAAGAATCCGCCGTTGATCCAGCCACCATCGCCTTGGGGCTTTTCCTGAAAGCCGCGCACGCAGGCGCCCTCCAACTCCATGGCGCCGAAGCGGCCCGGGGGCTGAACCGTAGTCACCGTGGCGAGCTTGCCATGCTGGCGATGGAAGGCGATCAACTCGGGAATGTTCACGTTCGAGACGCCGTCACCATAGGTGAAGCAGAAGGTCTCATCGCCCAGGTAATCGCGTACGTGCTTCAAGCGGCCGCCGGTACCGGTAGCCTCTCCAGTGTCCACCAAGGTCACACGCCAGGGTTCGGCATGACGCTGGTGGATATGCATACGGTTTTCCGCCATGTCGAAGGTTACATCCGACATATGCAGGAAGTAGTTGGCGAAGTATTCCTTGATGATGTAACCCTTGTAGCCCAGGCAGACCACAAAGTCGTTGATGCCGTAGTGAGAGTAGATTTTCATGATGTGCCAGATGATTGGCTTGCCACCAATCTCGATCATCGGCTTGGGCTTGAGGTGTGATTCCTCACTGATGCGAGTACCTAACCCCCCCGCCAGAATTACTGCCTTCATGTGCGTCTCTCAAATGTGAACAGCATCGTCTTCAATGGCCTGCTACCCCCTCAGCCTGTACGCCAATAATTCGGCACCTGTGCGATTTACCGGGGGCGCAGGCACTGGAAAGCAATATTGGTGCCATCGAAAAAACACCTGAAAAACCCCACCCTTCGGCACTTCCATCGGTATTGCGAAGCTATAAAAAAGCCCACCGAAAGTGGGCTTTTTATCTGCAGCATGTGGCGGGAGAAGATTGAAGATTCTTAGCCGCCGGGCTGATCCAGCAGCTCCATCCAAGGAACCGCAGCCACAGGACCCAGGCCATAGCCACGCCCATGCAAGGTCAAGTTCTTGTTGTAGAAGCGGTCATGCCCCAGAACCTGCGACCACTTCTCCTGAAGGACCTGCAATGCAACAGGCGACGACTCAAGCAACCCCGACTGAATGACTTGGACATGGGGCGTCCAGACCGTCAGGTAACCGCCCTGGCCAATCCGCAGGCACAGGTCAACATCACCCAACCCTTCGGCAAACAAACTGTCGTCGATGCCATCGGCGGCGTCGAACAACTGCTTGGCAATCATCAAGCAGGCAAAAGACACCGCCGAACAGTTCTGCTCTACCACCAATCGATTGAGATAGCCCACGGACGTCTTGGGCTCACCAACAAAAGCCGAACCGACACTGCCATTGAAGCCCATGATCAGCCCCGCCTGGGTCACCCGCGCCTGCCGATCCACCAACTTGGCTCCCACCACGCCGACTTCAGGACGCAGGACCTGGTTAAGCAGTGACTCAATCCAGTTGACGTTGAGTACTTCGCTGTCAGCCGCCAGGGTCACCAGGTATTCACCCTTGGCTTGCTGGCTGAGGGTATTGATCAATGTCGCAGCCGACAAACCGGGTTGAATGCCGAACTGGCGCAGACGGTTGGCTTGCTGCCCCTGAGCGGCCAGCCACTGATTCAATGGCGCCGAGTAGGCCGGATCTTCAGCCAGCAGGATCTCGTAACGCTGGTAGCGGGTTCGCTGCAGTATGCTGAGCAGGCAGCGCTGCAAGGCCGGCAGATCCTTAACACTGTGAAGGATGATCGATACCAGCGGACGCTCAGTGAAGCGGTAGTCGATCTTATGGGTCCCTGGCACCGGCGCGCTGATATCGGCCTGGTAGCCTCGGGTAGCCAGATGCCGCAACAGCGCCTCGCGCTCGTCAGCATTGTTCTGTGCCATGGGCGCCTGGCAAACCAGCAACGGCTCGGCCAGGTGGGCAAGCCCCTCCAGGCCACCCTGCTCGATCAGGCGCAACAGCAGATCAAATTCCAGGGTCCCCTTGAACTCGCGGGAATAACCCCCTGCCTGCACCAGAGCATCGCGGCGTACCAGCCAATGCTGTGCCAGCAGGGCAGGACAGTTCTGCAACAGGTCCAGGTTGAAACCCGGACGGAACACATCACGCAAGGTGCCATCCGGTAGGCGCTGGATCTCGTCCATGGCCACCGCACGGCATTGCGGCGCCGCCAACAGCTCAAGGCTTGCCTGATACAAACCACTGGGCGTGAGTTCGTCTCCGGCCTGCGCCATGACCAGCCAATCGCAGTCGCTTTGTCGCACTGACTGGTTGATCTTGTCGACGTAGTTGTTCTCGTCGACCTTGACGAAATGCAAGGTGTTTTGCGCAGTGGTGACCGAAGGCAGATCACCACTGGTGAAGACAATGATCTTGAAGTTGCGACAGTAGCTGTTGATCACGCTATCGAAGGTCGCTTGCAACTTGAGGATGTCGGCCTGCAGGTCCAGCAGCAATATCCCGAAAGAAGGCCCACCGGAGTGGCGCGCCAAGTGCCGGCCGATCTTCTCTACCTGACCGGTATCTGGCTCACGTGCTTCGAGCCACTGCAGAAGGCGTCCGGAGCGGGTTGTATCAAACCACTCAGCGCATTGCGCCAGTGTCGCTGCCTGCAATCGAGCCTCCCAGGCCTGAACTGCCTGCGCACGCTGCTCCTCACCTCGGGCCTGCAGCGACCGGATCATCTGCTGCACCACTGGCAAGTTGAAGGCGTAGAGTTCGAAGGCTTTCTGCAGCCGATCATCGAGAGGCTCGGCACTAGCATTACGCTGGACCCGCAACAGCTCTTTCTGCTGGAGCATGACGCCTTCGAGCTCCTCCAACTGTCGACGACCGCTCGGTACCGCATGAAGGAGAAATTCCAGGGCGCTCAATTGTTCGAAAAACGCCTGGTTGTAGAAGGGCAACTCTACGTACTGGGTCGGTTCGAAACGCCGGACCGGCTGCTCCAACAGCGAGTCCCACGTCGATTCGATCAGCTTTTCCGTTTCAAGCCCTGGCAAGGTTGCGAGGTACTTGCCAACGGCCAGCAGGTTGTCCCGGGTACGCTGGCGAATGCTCTCGCCGTCGATGGCGTCGAAAGCCACGGCCAGAGCCAGGGCGAAACGCTCGTGTTCAACCAAGGCCTGCGCATCGCGGTAGCTCAATTGCGCTGCAATCTGCAGGTTTTGCAGCCTTGAAGCGCAATGCTGCTCATGCAGTCCGTAGGGGATTGGCAGCAGACGCACCTTGGCGGCGACCGTCAGGCCATAGGAATGCCCGATCTCCTGCAGGGCCGGATTGAAATCCGCCGGCATCGAAACATACCACCGACGCAGCAGCTCGGTTCGGGTCACTGCACTGATCAACGATGGGCAATGGCGGGTGAATACTTCCAACCGGGCCTCGGCAGACTCCGCGCAATAGTCCTCTTCCCCCTTGCGATCAAGACGCAGGTAATCGACTCCCTGAGCATGCGCCTCAAAAGCCAGGCTGTACCCCTGGCAAGCACCGTATTCACTATGGGCCTCAAGAAAGTCCAGAGACTGCTCGACCCCTTCACGCAGAAGGAAATCCTCGACATCGGCCATGGCCATGTAAGGAGTCTTCAGCATTGCGATGGACTGACGCAATTTGCCGCTGAAATGTTCGGCACGGTCGGCCGGTACATGCTGATAAAGCACATCGGCAAACTCGGCGCCAACCCCGCTATCGCTCTGGCTCGACGAGTCGACCACCAGCACCGTGCAAGGCCATCCACTGTAGTAGCGCAGCGCTCGACGCAAAGCCCGAGGCTGCTCATGCGCCAGCAAAACCAAGGTGAAATGCTCACTCAAGGGGGATGCGCCGTTGGGAAAATTGCTTTGCATATGAATTCCTGTCCGCTCAATCGGAGGCATTAGGTTGTTGGCTGATGTCGCTCACACCCGTCAGTCGGCGAGCCAACCATCGGCCCAGTACTGCAGGTTGTCACCACGCAACATGAAGTCGCGCAGTACTACCTCGCGCAACTCATCGCCCATCTGGTAGCTGGCTTGCGGATCGGCCAGGTGCATACGGATAGCCTGCAGCCACTCCTGCGCCGAGTTGCTGATGACTCGGGTACAAGGTAGATGACCACGATAGGCCTCGGTATCCGAACAGATCACCGGATAACCGCAGGCGCCGTACTCAAGCAAGCGCAGATTGCTCTTGCAGTCGTTGAAAATATGAAACTCCAGTGGCGCCAGCGCCAGGTCGAGGTTCAGGCTTGCCAGCTTGGCCGGGTAGTTCGCCAGACTCACCCCCGGGTGGTACTCGTGCACATAAGGTTCGAGCACTTCAGGACACATGCCGAAGAACACCCATTCCACCTCATTGGCCAGTTCCTTCACCACATCGGCAATCAACTCCAGGTCACCACGGTGGCTGGTGCCGCCGCCCCAGCCAATACGTGGCTTGAGTGAGGTACGGCGCTGGCTGCGAATCTGGCTCCACAAATGCGGCGCCAGCATGTTCGGCACCACCCGGATATCCTGATGCATGCTGGACAGGGTGTTGGCCAGGGCATGGGTCGAAACCACCACCCGGTCACACTGGGCTATTCCACGGCGCAACAGATCCTCGATGTTGTCGGGCATATTACGAGCGTGCTCATTGCGCTCGGGAATATGCGCAACATAGTCATCCAGCTCATAGATCCTGCGGGCCTGGGAGTAATTGCGAACCTGGCTGATGTCGTTGAACTTGGATGTGTTGTAGCGCCCCTGAAAAACCACCACGTCCGGTTGCAGGCGTTCAACCTCGATGATCGAAGGCATGTGGTAAGACACGCTACCAATTATCCTCTGAGCCGCCTGCAACTCGATCAGTGGCTGGCTGACACGATAGTGGCCGATGGCAGAGTTATTCAGCGCCAGGCCGAGAATCGAGGGCACGGATCGACTGCAAAGTGGATTCCATCCCGTACGCGAACCGGGCATCAAGCCGAAACTGTTGCCCATCAGGTTGAGATTGTGGTTGTAGGCAGGATCCCGGGCCACCTTCGGCAGCCAGCGCTTGTAGAACGCTTCCTGCTCACGCTCGAGGCGCAGCTCCCAGCCCTCCTCTCGTCGAGCTTCTTGGGAAGCTACCAACACAACTGCCGCATGGGGCGTAGTCACGATCAGGTAACCGTCCTTGCCCACACGCAGGCACAACTCCAGTGAGTTGATGCCCTGAGTGCCGACCTCCCCGTCAAAACCACCTGCGTCGGCGAAGACCTGAGCCCGAACCAACAGGCAATGGCCGCTGACAGCGCTCCAGTTCTGCACCACCTGCATACGCTGCATATAGCCGCCCGAGGACACCGGCTCGTTGACAAAGGCTCGACCGGCCAGGCCTTCCATGCCAAGCACCAAGCCGGCATCGATGACATTACCCTGCAGATTCAAGGTACGCGGCCCGACTATCCCCACCTCCGGCCGCTGCCCGTGATTGAGCAGCTCTTGCAACCAATCCTTGTCGCGGACGACACAGTAGGCACTGAACATCAACAGATAGTCGCCCCGCGCCTGGCGCGCCGCAAAATTCATCAACTGCGCTTCATTGCCACCCTGCTCATGGAAGAAGATCCGCAACGCGTCACTGCCCAGGTCAGCCATGGAGCGCAACCAATGACCCAATTCGGGTTGGGTGCTGGCGTTATCCACAATGATGATTTCATAACGGGTATTGGCAGTATGAGTAATCAGGCTATTGATGCACCGCTCCAGCGCCACCAGATCGTCCTTGACCGAGAGGAGGATCGACACCAGCGGCTCAGAGTCATGCACATACTCAATCCGCGGAATCAATTGCAAGCCAGCTCCCTCATGCAATCGATATTCGACACCGATGCGCTGCAAATGGGCTGCTAGCAGGCGCGGGTTCTGTTCCACGACCTGCGGCAATGACAGCCATTGAGCAAAGGAAAACTGCGACTCGACCTGAACCTCGGCAATGTGCACGATGACCTGTGAACCCTGGCCCTCCACCAGTCGCCAGATAAGGTCATGAGGCGCCAGTTCACCGAGGCTCACATCGAAACAGCCCAGGCTCAGCACAGCCTGGCGATCGAATGCCAATGTACGCCCCACATAGGGGTATGAACGCAACAGATCGAGATTGAAGTCCGGCTTGAAGATCGGCTCCGCCGGTTTTCCATCGACCAGGGCACCTTCGTCGCTGTATATGCAGAAGACTCCTTGGCTGCAGACAATCCGTTCGGCCAGAATCTGTAGCGCTGTCTCCCGCAAACAGTCACCCGCACGCAGCAGGTAAAACCAGTCCACACCTTCTTGCTGGACCAATAACTCGTTGACCCGAATCAGCCAATCGCCGCCCAGAGCGAGCCGCCGAACCTTATGATCCAGGGCACACTGGCCGTCAGACAAGAGCAACACCTGCGATTCATAGCCCTGAGTGGCAATGCTGGCCAGCGTCAGGTCCACGGCGCTGTCATCCCCATCGGTGTCGATGACCAAAAGCATGATCTGCGGACGCTTTGTCCAGAAGCTCATCTGTCGGGATAACAACTGCTGCTGAGCCGGGCTAAAGCGACGATATCGCAACCATTGGCCATAGAGATCGCCATAGCTTTCGCTATCGGTACCGACATGGCTCTGAATAATGCCCTGGCGCCCCGCCATCAGTGCATAGAGGTTGATTTCCTCCCAGTCACGCTGTGACTGTCCTTGCGCCTCATCCAGCGAAAGGTAACGCACCCAGCCCCGAGCAGGAGCCTGATCACCGCTGCGCTGATTGAGCATCTGCTCCAGCCAGCCCCACTCGACGATTGCAGCGCTGACTATTTCCGGGCGGTGCGAAAGGCGCTCCGGATACAGACGCTCGAAACAGCCTAGAGCGCTGAGTTCCACCAGGTTGCCGCGCCGTAACAAACAGACGAACAAGGCAAAGTCGAGCACCGCGACGAACCCACCTTGCTCCTGTGCCAGGGCCGGCAACAGAGACTCGATGTCCGACCGGCGCATCAATGCACAACTGAACCGCCCGATAATATTGCGCGGGACCTTTTCAAAGTAGGCCAGCAGGTCCTGCCCGTTGAACAGCGCATCGAACTGAGTAAGGCCCACATTCTCCATGCGGATTGGCAGCACGTAGCTGTCGGCATCGAAGAAGTGATGCTTGCTCACCACCAACTGGACGTCGTCCTGGGTGTCGAGAATCTGTGCCTGGCGCTCGATGCAATCGGCCACCAGTTGGTCATCGTCACAGAGGAACTTGATGTATTCGCCAGTCGCCTCTTCCAGGCAACGCAGGATATTGCGCTGAAACCCCAGACGTTGGGAGTTGCGCACATAACGCAGATTGGCGGCAGGATGCGAGCTACGCGCCTCGCTTACGATCTGTTCGATTTCATCCGTGCGGCAGTCATCGCACACGACAATTTCAAGGTTGGAGTAGGTCTGATCGAGCGCGCTGCACAGTGCAGCACTGAAAAAGCGAGGGTTGAATGCCGCAATGGCGATGCTGACAAGAGGGGCTGGTTTCACGCACGTAACTCTCGACCGGTATGCGCCGGCTCACGTGAGAGCGGAACGCCCCGATCCGTAAAAGAATGAGAACGGGGATCGTACAAGCTGCCACGATCCCCGCACTGAATCAGACCTTGTTGAACAGGCCCAGCTGAGCGATCTTACTGAATGCCAGTTGCGAAGCCTGCAGCATGGTTTGTTGCAGGGTCAGACGAGTCATCACTTCGGCAGGATCGGAATCGCTGATCGCAGAACGGGTCTTGACGTTGGCCGCAGACAGGCTCTCATTGATTTCTGTCTGGGTATCCAGGGCCTGACCGCGACCACCAATCGAACTGATACCGATGGCCAACTGATCAACACCACTGGTCAGGTTGGCAATACCCGAGGCGAGGTCGGCCAACTGCTTCTGGGTAGCGATGGTGTTGCCGGTCACCGGGGTGTTGAGGGCGTTTTTCAACTGGCTCACGGTGTCCAGGATGTTCTGCGTTTCATGAGTATTGACCGCAACGCTGAACTGATCATTGGCCGCAGGAGCGGTACCGTTCAACTGGAAACTCACACCCGCCGCGGTAGCTACGTTGCCCGCAGTCAGGGTTCCCGAAGACACCGGTTTACTGTTGGCAGTCACCGGAGCAGCATACAGATCGAAATCCGTGGCGCTGGTGAACTTGAGCACCGCAGAACCACTAGGGAAAGCCGCTTTGTAGGCCGCCTGATCGGTCACAGTGGTGCTGCTGACCTGGGCCATGCTCGGGTTACCCGGGCTGCGAGCGACATTGAAGGTATCGGGTTTGGCCGCCAAGTTGAATTGGTGCCCCGGCAACAATGCCGCCGGGTCTTCACCCGCCTTCAAATTGACGTTCAGGGTCAGGTCGACCCCACGAAAGCTCACGGTCTGGTTGGGACTGCCATCGAACGCGCCACCCTTGCTCGCTTCGGATGTGACATCGACACCATTGGTGTCAGTGATCTTCAGCTGAGTGCCAGTGACGAACTCAACTTTGTAGGGCTCGCCGCTGCGAAAGCTGCTGTTGTAATTGACGCTATTGGTCACCTGCCCATTGGACAGGCTCACACGGCCATCATCCACCGCCGGCAAGACACGAGTAACCTCGCTACGACTGGTGTTGAGCGCCTGCTGGAAAACATCCCAGCCAGTGCTGTTGGCGGCCATTGTCATGGTATCGCCCACCGGCAGCTTGAGGCTGGTCTGGTCACCGTTGTAACTGTAGGTGCCGTCGGAGTTGCGGGAGAATGGCGGCACATCATCCTTGGAACCACCAAAGATGTACTTACCGTTTTCATCCTGAGTGTTCATCAGGCTCAGCAACTGCTCTTCGATCTGCCCCAGTTCAGAGGCATTGGCCTGACGGTCGGCATCGGTGTAGCCAGCGTTGCCAGCACCCAGCGCCAGTTCCTTGGCTCGCGCCAGCACGTTGTTGATACTGGTCATCACCGACTCGGCCTGACCGAGCGAGGCCTTGATCGAATTGGTATTGCTCTTGTACTGATCAAGCAGAGAAGCCTGCTGGCCCAATTGCAGCAAACGCGAAGCGCCCACCGGATCGTCTGCGGCGGTATTGACGCGAACCAGGCTGCTGGCCTCTTCGCTGCTCTTGACTACGTTGGCGAAGTTCTTCTGGTAGTTGGCAGCCGAAGACTCGTAAAACTGGGCGGTGGAAATGCGCATGGGCTACGGCTCCTTAAAGGCTGTTGATCAGCGTGCTGAAGGTTTCCTGCGCAGCCTTGATGATCTGCGAAGACGCTGTGTAGTACTGCTGGAACTTGACCAGGTTGCCGGTCTCTTCATCCAGGTCAACCCCGGACAACGAGTCCCGGGCCCCCTTGGCGTTGGCCAGAATGGTGCCGTTGGCGGCGGTGTCGAGCTTGGCCTGACTGGCCTTGGCACCGACGTTCTCGATCAGCTTGCCGTAGGCATCCACCAGGGTGATGCCTTTGCTGGCGGAACCGGTATCGACAGTCTGCTTGGTCTGCAAGCCGGCCAGAGCCAAGCCATTGCGGTTATCGGACGAGCCGGCACCGTTCACCGAAATGCTCATGCTGTCGCCGGAGTTGGGCGCGCCGGCAATGGTCATCTGCACGGTAAATGTCTTGTTCACGGGAGGCGTGCCGCCGTCTGTGACGGGGTTGCCGCTGGCATCCAGCATGTTGACTTGCAAATTCAAGGTATTGCTCTGCCCCGGCACGATGGAACCGCTGCCCATCTTGTTGCCCTTGGCATCGAAATAGTCGTAGCTCTGACTGCCACCGGACACGGCGTTGAACACCACCTTCACCGGACCCGAATTCTTGATAGCAGTCTGCATCTCCAGCCTGGCAGCGGCATCATAGTTGTCGATCGGCACTGCCAGCGAAGGTTGTGCGGAAATGCTCAGCGAACTCTTGATCCCGGCACCGAGCTCGGCCTTCAACGGCGCTGCAAGGGCCAAGCGCTTGGCATCGGTCATCTCGGTCTGGATGGTGGTTGCCGCATTGCGTGTAGGGGTGATTTTAAAACTGTCACCAGCTCCCGCCGTACCGTTGAGATTCAGCGAAAAACCATCAATCACCGGAGCCGGTGATGCCGTGGTGCTGAAGCTGCCCATGTCGGTACCGTCAGAGCGCTTTACACTGTAGTCGGTGGCACTGCTGAAGGTCACGGTGTAATCACTTGTGCTCAGCTTGCCAGTGTCCTTGATGGTCACATCGAAATTGCCCGAACCTGCACTGTTGCTGGTGCTGGCAATGCTGCGCTGGCTGACCATCTGAGCACTGTTGATGTCGTTGAACAGGTTGCCGCCGAAGTTACCGTTCTTGTCGATGCCCTGAGCCATCTGGCTGTTCATCTGATCCGCGATCACCAGGGCCACGCGCCCCAGTTCATTCATCGCCGGATCCAGCACCTCACTGCGATAACGCAGCAGACCACCGATCTCGCCACCGGTGGTGACGTTTGTGATATCGACAGTGCTGGTACCTCGGTTGAGCTGCAGCGCGGAGCGGGTCGGATCGTTCTTGCCCTGCACCACTTCCAAGGTGTTGGCAGTGTTGCCCATGACCAGCGGCTGGCCGCTGCCCAGGTACAGATCGACGCTGGAGCCACGCTCCGAGACCTGCACGCCGATGAAGGTCGAAAGCTGGCGCACGGTTTCATTACGCGCATCGAGCAGGTCGTTGGGCATGCCATTGCCGTTCGTCGACAGCTCGGAAATCTTCTGGTTGAGCTGGGCCACGGTGTTGGCCAGCTTGTTGACCTGGTCCGCCATGTTCGCCAGGTTGCCGTTGATATTGGTGTTCTGCTGATTGAGCTGGCTGGATACCGAGTTGAAACGGTTGCTCAGGGCTTGGGTATCGCTGAGCAGCAACTGCCGGGAAGCCTCGTCGGTGGGCTTGGCATTGAGATTCTGTACCGAAGCGAAGAACTTGGTCAGGGCGCCGGTCATGCCGGTGCCGCTGTCCGATAGCAACTGGTCGACCGGGCTGATCTGCCCCTGATAGGCCGCCACGTCACTGTTGAGCGAAGTAGCCGTACGCAGCTGGGCGTCCAGGAAGCTGTTATACACCCGGCGCACATCCGCCAGGGTGGTGCCAGTGCCGATGAAGACATTGCCGAACTGATTCGCAGCCTTGGTGCCCTGCACGGTCTGCTGACGCGAATACCCGGCGGTGTCGGCGTTGGCAATGTTGTTACCCGTGGTCATCAACGACGTTTGGCTGGCAGACAGCCCGGACATCCCGATATTGAGCAAACTCATGATTCAGACCTTATAAATTCGTGGAAACGCCCGCCGCAGCGTAGTTCTGATAACTCTTCATCTGCTTGGCTATCTGCGAAATCTTGCTTGCGTAATCCGGGTCCGTTGCGTACCCGGCTTTTTGCAACTCGCGAACAAACTGTTCTGGTTTATCGGCAACCTTCAGCACTTCTTGATAGCGATTATTGCTCTGCAGCAAGGTCACCAGGTCATGGAAGCTGTCCTGGTAGGAATCGTAGGAACGGAACGCTGCCGTCTCCTTGACCATCTGCCCATTGCGGAACTCGCTGGTAATCGCACGAGCCTGGGCTCCCTGCCAACTGCTGCCAGCCTTGATGCCGAACAGGTTGTGGCTGCTGCTGCCATCTTGCTGGCGCATCACCGACTTGCCCCAGCCGGTTTCCAGTGCAGCCTGGGCCACCAGGTAGCGTGGGTCGATACCGATGCGCTTCGCCGCCTGCTGCGCCATCGGCAGCATGGTGGCCACGAAGTCATCCGAAGAATCGAATGCGCGCTTGGCCGGCGCCAGCGGCGGCTGGGCCATGGCCCGGCCATACACGCGCATCTTGCCCTGGGAGGCGGCGTATCCCTGATTGACCTTCCACTCCCCCCGAAGCACGGCATCGGCTGCGGCCGTATTGCGGCCCGGCGCCTGATTCTGCACGGAGGCATCGGCAACCCCGCCGGCCGAAGGCACGATACCGGTCAACAGGCGGTCGGTGAGCTTGCTCGGCAACGACAGGCGCCGCTGATTGAGCAAGACCATGTCGTTATGCGCCACGGAGGTCCGCAGTGGATCATGGGCACGGGAGGCCCACAACGGTCGCTGGCCATTGAGGCGGCTCAAGGGGCCGTCCTCGGCCGTGGTACCGGCAGCAATCGGCGTCGGCACCGCCACCGGCGCGGCTGGCGCTAGCGCTGGCGGCGTCGCTCCTGGATGGGTGGGCTGATTCTTCATCATCTGGCGCATCAGCACGTTGGCCAGGCCAATGCCACCGCCTTCGCGCGACAGGGAAACCGCCAGCTGCTGGTCGTACATTTCCTGATACTGCTTGGCCGCCGGCGTATTGAGCGGGTTGTCCTTGCCCAGGGCTTCGGTGGCCGAACGCATGGACTTGAGCATTTCACCGAGGAACAGCGACTCGAACTCCTGCGCCACCTTGCGCATGTTGCCTTCGCTGTTCTTGTCACCGACCTTGAGTTGCTGCAGGCGATTGAGGTCGGAGTAGGACCCGGAGTCGCCACTGCCAATCAATCCGCTCTTACGTATATCCATGGCCGTCACCTCAAATCACGATCAGGTCGGCTTGCAGGGCGCCGGCCTGTTTCAAGGCTTCGAGGATCGCCATCAGGTCGCCTGGGGCGGCACCCACCTGGTTCACCGCACGGACAATCTCGT
Source organism: Pseudomonas sp. PH1b (assembly GCF_000633395.1). Classification (GTDB taxonomy): domain Bacteria; phylum Pseudomonadota; class Gammaproteobacteria; order Pseudomonadales; family Pseudomonadaceae; genus Aquipseudomonas. Next base: position 67,150 of record NZ_AYMU01000037.1, on the reverse strand, counting down.
CCAGGGTGGTACCCGGGCCGAACTTGAACATCGGCTTGGCTTCCTGCTGGGCATTGACCCGCGAACGGGGCACCACAGCGGTCTGGCCGTTGGACAGCGGGCCGGGCTGGCTGACGATCGGGTCTTCGGTAATGGTCACGGTCAGGCTGCCGTGGGTCACCGCAGCCGGCGACACCTTGACGTTCTGGCCAATCACGATAGTGCCGGTACGGGAGTTGATGATGACCTTGGCCACGGCCTGGCCCGGATCGATCTCCAGGTTCTCCAGGATCGACAGGTAGTCCACGCGCTGGCTTGGATCCAGCGGCGCGGTCACCCGGATCGAGCCGCCATCGATGGCCTGGGCCACGCCCGGGCCGAGCATGTCGTTGATCTTGTCGACAATGCGCTTGGCGGTGGTGAAGTCCGAACGGTTGAGGTTCAGGGTCAGGCTGTTGCCCTGGTTGAATCCGCTGGGCACGGCACGCTCTACCGAGGCACCGCCCGGAATGCGCCCGGCCGAGGGCACGTTCACGGTGATCTTCGAACCGTCCCGCCCTTCAGCATCGAAACCACCCACCACCAGGTTGCCCTGGGCAATGGCGTAGACGTTGCCGTCGATACCCTTGAGCGGTGTCAGCAGCAAGGTGCCGCCGCGCAGGCTCTTGGAGTTGCCGATGGAGGACACGGTGATATCCACCACCTGCCCCGGCTTGGCGAACGCCGGCAGATCGGCACTCACCGACACCGCCGCGACGTTCTTCAACTGCACGTTGCCGGAACCGGCCGGCACCTTGATGCCGAACTGCGACAGCATGTTGTTGAAGGTCTGCAGGGTGAAGGGCGTCTGAGTGGTCTGGTCGCCGGTGCCGTTAAGCCCCACCACCAGGCCATAGCCGATCAACTGGTTGGAACGCACGCCGGAAATACTGGCGATGTCCTTCAACCGCTCGGCCTGGACGCCGAGGGAAGTGGACAGCAACAAGACGGCCGCCATCAGGTGCTTGAAATTCAGCATGGGACTTTTCATCACCTAGAAAGGGAACAGCGGGCTGAGGAAGAAACGGTCAAACCAGCCAGGCTGGTTGGCATCGGCAAACGAGCCGGTGCCCGAATAGGTGATGCGTGCATCTGCCACCCGGGTCGAGGACACGGTGTTGTCAGTGGCGATGTCGTCCGCCCGCACCAGACCGGCAATACGCACCAGTTCGTCGCCGGTGTTGAGGGTCATCCACTTCTCGCCGCGCACCGCGATGATGCCGTTGGGCAGCACATCGGCCACGGTCACGGTGATCGAGCCGGTCAGACTGTTGCTCTGGGCAGCCTTGCTGTCACCCTTGGTGGCGCGGTTGCCGTTGTAGCCGGCATTCAGCGTCAGGTCACCATCGCCCAACGGGTTGTTGGTATTGGGCACGGCGCCAAACAGCGAGGTCAGGCCGATGCTGTTGGAACTGGTCTTGGTCAACGCCGAGTTGGCGCCTTTGCTGGCAGCGGTCTTCTCGTTCAAGGTGATGGTGATGATGTCACCGACCCGGAACGCCTTGCGGTCGCTGTACAGGTTCTGCTCGAAGCCGGCCTGGTAGATCGAGCCGTTATTGGACGCTGAAGGCAGCGGTGTGCGCGGCAACACCGGCGCGTAGTAAGGGTCATTGGGCTTGGGCGGCGGGGAGACACAGCCCGCGAGCACCGCACTCCCCATCAGCGCTAGAACACAAATAAACCGATTCATGACCCTTCCTCACGATGTTGCCGGTACGCCACTTCAGACCCGTGGCGACCTCAAGACTTGATTACAGCTTCTGCGTTATGAACGAGAGCATCTGGTCGGCGGTGGAGATCACCTTGGAGTTCATCTCGTAGGCACGCTGAGTGGTGATCATGTTGACCATCTCTTCAACGGTGCTGACGTTGGACGCTTCCAGAGTGTTCTGCAGCGTGATGCCGAAACCGTTGAGGCCCGGGGTGCCGATCTGCGGCGCGCCACTGGAGGCGGTTTCCAGGAACAGGTTGTTGCCCTGGGCCTGCAGGCCGGCCGGGTTGATGAAGTCGGCGGTCTGCAGGTTGCCGATCACCTGGGACGCCGGGTTGCCGGCGATGGTGATCGAGACGGTGCCGTCCTGCCCCACGGTGAAGGTCTGCGCATCGTTGGGCACGACGATCGCCGGCTCCAGGGCAAAGCCGCTGGCCGTGACGATCTGGCCATCGGAGTTGAGGTGGAAGGTACCGTCACGGGTATAGGCGGTGGTGCCATCAGGCTGCAGGATCTGGAAGAAGCCGCGACCGTTGACGGCCAGGTCCAGGGGCTGCTCGGTGGTCTGCAGGCTGCCAGCGCCGAAGTTCTTCTGGGTCCCGACAATGCGCACACCGGTACCGACCTGCAGGCCGGTAGGCAATTCGCTGTCCTGGGTCGACTGGGCACCTGGCTGGCGCTTGATCTGGTACAGCAGGTCCTGGAACTCGGCGCGATCACGCTTGAAACCCGTGGTCGAGACGTTCGCCAGGTTGTTGGAAATAACACTCAGGTTAGTGTCCTGGGCGGACAGGCCGGTTTTGGCAACCCATAGAGCCGGAAGCATTCGAATCTCCTCTCGCGCCTGTTTTACGGCGCTAGGTACTGGTAATTAGCTGATCTGCAAGACCCGAGCCATGGCCTGGTCGTCTTCTTTGGCGCTGTTCATCATCTTGATGTGCAATTCGAACTGCCGGGACAGGGCCAGCATCGAGGTCATCTCATCCACGGCATTGACGTTGCTCGACTCAAGGAAGCCCGACACCACCTGCACATTGGCATCCACCGGTGCCGGCTGGCCGTCCTTGGTCCTGATCGAACCGTCCAGGCCCTTGGTCAGGTTCTTGATGTCCGGGTTGACCAGCTTGATGCGGTCGACCTCCGCCATCACCCGCGGCCCTTCACCCATGGCACGGATGCTGATGGTGCCGTCCTGGCCGATTTCGATCTTCTGCTCCGGCGGCACCGCGATCGGCCCGCCATTGCCCATGACCGGCATGCCGTTGCCGGCACGCAGCACACCCAGAGCATCGACGTTCAGGCTGCCAGTACGCACATAGCTTTCACTGCCATCGGGGCTCTGCACCGCAAGCCAGCCGTTGCCGCTGACGGCCACGTCCAGGTCGCGACCGGTTTCCACCATCGAGCCCGGGGAGAAGTCGGTTGCCGGGCGCTCGCCCATGGCAAAGGCTCGCGCCGGAAAACTGTCACCAAACACCGGCATCGCACGGGCCTGCTCCAGGTCGCGCTGAAAACCATTGGTGGAGATGTTCGCCAGATTGTTGGCATGGGCCTTTTGCGCCAGGGCATTCTGGCTGGCGCCGGTCATTGCCAAATAAAGGTACTTGTCCACAATCGTTCCTCATCTGCCGGACGTTTGCCGTCCACCGCTGTACTGCGATGCCACAAGCAATAAGCGCACCAACTTTTCGCAGCGGCATTAATCCCCAGTCAGCACAGGGCTTTGCCTTGCCAGCGGAGAAACTGCAAACCGGGTGAGAGACGGAAAAACGGCGGCCTTATGCCGCTTACGGCAAGCAACGGCCAACCCGCTCACGGCCATTCCCCAAAACGACGCCGGGCCCTCCCACCGCGAGGACCGAGACACCATGAGCGACGAGAGGGGCCTCACAGCGCACCAGCAGAGTCTTGGCTACTGGCTTTCAACGGCGGCTTTACCGACCTCGTATTCGCGCAGCTTGTTGGCGATGGTGGTATGGGACACACCCAGGCGCTTGCCCAGCTGGCGACTGCTGGGGTGTTCGGCATAGAGGCATTCGAGCACGGCCTTTTCAAAACGTCCGACAATCTGCTCCAGCCCCCCCTCCAGGGAGAAGTCGCCCAAGGGCTGGCGCGCCCCGTAGTCCGGCAAGCGAATGTGCTCGAGCTTGACCGTCCCGCCCTCACACAGCGAGACCGCCTGGAACAGTACGTTTTCCAACTGCCGGACGTTGCCCGGCCAATGGTAATGACTGAGGCGCTCCATGGCCGCCGGGGCCAGCTTCGGCAGCGGGCAGCCGATTTGCCGGCTGGCCTGGTCGAGGAAATGCTCAACCAGCGGTGTCAGGCCATCGAGGCATTCGCGCAACGGGGGAATATGCAGGGACAGCACGTTCAGCCGGTGATACAGGTCCTGACGGAACTCGCCCCGGGCACAGAGCTCCGAGAGGTCGACCTGGGTCGCACAGATCACCCGCACATCCAGGTACACCTCTTCATCACTGCCGACCCGGCGGAAACAGCCATCCTGCAGGAAGCGCAACAACTTCACCTGCAGGCGCGGGCTCATTTCCCCCACCCCGTCAAGAAACAGCGTACCGCCGGCAGTCAATTCCAGCAGGCCAAGCTTGCCTTCCGCTCGCGCGCCCTCGAACGCCCCGGGGCCGTAGCCGAACAGCTCGGTCTCGGCCATGGATTCCGGCAGCCCGGCGCAGTTCAAGGCCATCAGCGGCGACTGGCCACGCGGGCTGGCCAGGTGACAGGCACGGGCCAGCAACTCCTTGCCGGTGCCGGTCTCGCCCTCGATCAGCAGCGGTGCATCCAGCGGTGCCATGCGCCGCGCCTCACGCACCACCGCCGCCATGACCCTGGAACTCTGGAAGATGCTGTCGAACCCCCGCAGCTCCTGCTTGCGCACGTTATAGATACGCTCGCCAACCCGATCCGCGCGGTGCAGGGTCAATACCGCGCCGGCCATGGCCTCGCTGTCGTCGTGTTCCGATTGCAGCGGCGCGATATCCGCCAGGAACACATCCCCCCTGACCTTGACCCGCAACCCGTTGATCCGCGACTGGTTGGCCCGCACCAGCTCCGGCAGATCGAAATCCTCGGCATAACGCGACAAGGGAATCCCTGGCACCTCATCCACTCGCACCCCGAGCAATTGCGCCGCGGCGCGGTTGGCGGCAACGATGGAGCCCCCCATGTCGATGGACAGCACGGGAAACTCCAGAGCCCCCAACAGCGCATTGAGCTCCATGTGCCGGCGCTCGCTGGGCATCAGCCCGACCCGCTTCACCCCAAACACCCCAGCGATGGACTCGAACTTCGGCCGCAGTGCCTGGAACTGCAGATTGATCAGGTTCGGACAGTGCAGGTAGATGGCGTTGCCATGCTCCCCTCCCACCTCGCCACGGGCGACGTTGATCCCGTACTCCACCAGCAGGTTGAGAATGTCCCGCAGGATGCCGATGCGGTTCTGGCAATGAACTTTGATGCGCATGAGAAAAAGGCCCGATACGGATTTGAGAGGGCATAAGCGCCGCAAATCGACGCTTTTGACATCGATACCTGCGAACTTTTTGCAGGGTGGCGCAGATAATCGTCAAGATTATGTGACAGCACAGGGCTTTTTCAAACCAGCAAACCCAGAACAACCCAGCAACCCACGGCAAAACGTAACGATAAGTTTACGAAACGGCGCCCCTCGGGCACTCTCCCACCCCATTCACCTGCTGCAAAGCGTCGCACCCTGGGGTATCACTGGGGTCACACATAACAAGAACGCATCCCCTGGCAGGAGAGCAGCATGAAGCAGACGCAGTACGTGGCCCGCGAGCCCGACGCGCAAGGTTTTATCGACTATCCACCCGAAGAACACGCGGTGTGGAACACCCTGATCACACGCCAGCTGAAAGTGATCGAGGGCCGGGCGTGCCAGGAGTACCTGGACGGCATCGACAAGCTCGGACTGCCCCACGACCGCATTCCCCAATTGGGTGAAATCAACAAGGTGCTGGGCGAGACCACCGGCTGGCAAGTAGCCCGGGTTCCGGCACTGATTCCCTTCCAGACCTTTTTCGAACTGCTGGCCAGCAAACGCTTTCCGGTGGCCACCTTCATCCGTACCCGCGAAGAGCTGGACTACCTGCAGGAACCGGACATCTTTCACGAGATCTTTGGTCACTGCCCGCTGCTGACCAACCCCTGGTTCGCCGAATTCACCCACACCTACGGCAAGCTCGGCCTGCAAGCCACCAAGGAAGAACGGGTGTACCTGGCGCGCCTGTACTGGATGACCATCGAGTTCGGCCTGGTGGACACCCCGGCCGGGCGGCGCATCTATGGCGGCGGCATCCTGTCCTCGCCCAAGGAGACGGTGTACAGCCTGTCCGAAGAGCCGGAGCACCAGGCCTTCGACCCGCTGGAAGCCATGCGCACGCCGTATCGCATCGACATCCTGCAGCCGATCTATTTCACCCTGCCCAATCTCAAGCGCCTGTTCGATCTGGCCCATGAAGACATCATGGCCCTGGTCCACCAGGGCATGCAGCTGGGCCTGCACGCTCCCAAGTTTCCGCCAAAACCCAAGGCGGCCTGAGCGGCTCGCACTCGCGAGCCGCCGCGAAAAATAGTAACGTCCAACAAGAATTGAATCCTGGGAATACACCATGACCGCTCTGAACCAAGCCCATTGCGAAGCCTGCCGCGCCGATGCCCCTCAAGTCAGCGACGAAGAACTGCCGGTACTGATCAAGCAGATCCCCGACTGGAACATCGAAGTGCGCGACGGCGTGATGCAGCTGGAGAAAGTCTTCCTGTTCAAGAACTTCAAGTTCGCTCTGGCCTTCACCAATGCCATGGGCGAGATTTCCGAAGCCGAAGGCCATCACCCAGGCCTGCTCACCGAATGGGGCAAGGTCACCGTGACCTGGTGGAGCCACTCGATCAAGGGCCTGCACCGCAACGACTTCATCATGGCCGCGCGCACCGACGAAGTGGCCAAGACCGCAGAAGGACGCAAGTAATGCATTTCGATGCCATCGGCCGTGTTCCCGGCGACCCGATTCTCGGGCTGATGGGGGCCTACGCCAGCGATCCCAACCCGAACAAGTTCGACCTCGGCGTAGGGGTCTACAAGGATTCCCAGGGACTGACGCCGATTCCGCACTCGGTGAAGCTGGCCGAGCAGCGCCTGGTGGATCGCCAGACCACCAAGATCTACATCGGTGGCCACGGCGACGCGGCCTTCGGCAAGGTGATCAATGAGCTGGTGCTGGGCAGCGATTCAAAGCTGATCGCCGAGCAGCGCGCCGGCGCCACCCAGACCCCGGGCGGTACCGGCGCCCTGCGCCTGAGCGCCGAGTTCATCGCCCAGTGCCTGCCGGGCCGGGGCATCTGGCTGAGCGACCCGACCTGGCCGATCCACGAAACCATCTTTGCCGCCGCCGGGATCAAGGTCAGCCACTACCCCTACGTGGGCAGCGACAACCGCCTGGATGTCGAGGCGATGCTGGCGACCCTGAACCAGGTGCCACAGGGTGACGTGGTCCTGCTGCACGCCTGCTGCCACAACCCCACCGGCTTCGACCTGAGCCAGGCCGACTGGCAACGGGTGCTGGAAGTGGTACGCAAGCGCAACCTGCTGCCGCTGATCGACTTCGCCTACCAGGGCTTTGGCGACGGCCTGGAACAGGATGCCTGGGCGGTGCGACTGTTCGCCGAGCAACTGCCGGAACTGCTGATCACCAGCTCCTGCTCGAAGAACTTCGGCCTGTATCGCGACCGTACCGGTGCGCTGATCGTCTGCGCCCGAGACGCCGAGAAGCTGACCGATGTGCGCAGCCAGCTGGCCCACATCGCTCGCAACCTCTGGTCGACACCACCGGATCACGGCGCTGCGGTCGTTGCCACCATCCTGGGCGACACCGAGCTCAAGCGCCTCTGGGCCGAGGAAGTGGAAGCCATGCGCCAGCGCATTGCGCAACTGCGGGCCGGCCTCGTGGAAGCCTTGCAGCCCCACGGCCTGGCCGAGCGCTTCGCCCATATCGGGGTGCAGCGCGGGATGTTCTCCTACACCGGCCTGAGCCCGGCTCAGGTGCAGGCGCTGCGTGATCACCACAGTGTGTACATGGTCAGTTCCGGCCGCGCCAACGTGGCCGGGATCGACGAGACCCGCCTGGCCCTGCTGGCCGAGGCCATCGCCAAGGTCGTGTAACAAGGCTCTGCTTGCCGACAATGGCCACCTGCTGGTGGTCATTGCCGGCACATTCAGCCCTTTTGACCGCTTGATGAAATCCCTTTCATCTCAAAAACCGCGAGAAAAATCTTTTTGTCATTTCCAGTGCTGTATCCTTCCCAGGCTTTTTAAAAGCGCGGATCTACCCAGCGATTTAAAAAACAGACTTTGCGAGGAGCAACGACATGCATGAGATCCCGAATCTCCCCTTCCCAAGCCTGCACGAAACTGAGCAGACAACCCCGCCACAAGCCAGTGCCGAAAAGCCTGTAGTGCAAGAAGCCGCCGACAGCCGCAAGGCCGACAGCGAAGACTGAAAGAGCTGTAACCAGACCGTGTGGAAAGCGCTACTCAAGCGCTTTCCACACCGCCTGAAACCCTCCCCCGAGCCCCGCCGAACCATGACCGACTCCTTCAGCGAAACCCAGGCCAGCGTGCTGATCGGCACCGCGGAAAAAATGATCGAGGTGTGGAATCGCCTCAGCGCCGACAAACAGGCCGCCCTGCTCGCCCGTTTCGGCACCCAGGAAAACGCCCTCGCGGCCCTGGTCACCACCCAGTTGCTGACGCCCAAGGACGCTTGATTCCAGGCCGATATCGGTAAAGATCCGAACATCGCGTCGATTTCTCCCCCTGCTACCTGGTTCACATCGGTATCATAAGCAGCCTATCTATTCAGCTGTCGCCGTGGACCCTCCCATGCCAGATACCCAGCGCCCCTTGGCGGTCACGCTGCAAGTCGTTTCCATCGTCCTGTTCACTTTTATCGGCTACCTGAATATCGGCATTCCCCTGGCGGTGCTGCCGGGCTATGTCCACAGCAACCTGGGCTTCGGTGCGGTGATCGCCGGCCTGGTGATCAGTGTGCAGTACCTGGCCACCCTGCTCAGCCGCCCCTACGCCGGGCGCATCATCGACAACCTGGGCTGCAAGCTCGCGGTGATGTACGGCCTGGCCGGCTGCGGCCTGAGCGGCGTGTTCATGCTGCTCTCGGCCTGGCTGCACGACCTTCCCGGCTTGAGCCTGGCCAGCCTGCTGGTGGGCCGCCTGGTGCTGGGCAGCGCAGAAAGCCTGGTGGGGTCGGGCGCCATTGGCTGGGGTATCGGCCGGGTCGGCGCGCAGAACACTGCCAAGGTGATCTCCTGGAACGGCATCGCCAGCTACGGCGCCCTGGCCATCGGCGCGCCCTTGGGGGCGATGCTGGTCGATCACCTGGGGCTGTGGAGCATGGGCGTGAGCATCATCCTGCTGGCCCTGGTGGGGCTCCTGCTGGCCTGGCCGAAGCTGGCCGCGCCGATCGTCATCGGTGAGCGCCTGCCATTCATCCATGTGCTGGGCAAGGTCTTCCCCCACGGTTGCGGACTGGCCCTGGGCTCCATCGGCTTTGGCACCATCGCCACCTTCATCACCCTCTACTACGCCAGCCAGCAGTGGTCCAACGGCGTGCTGTGCCTGAGCCTGTTCGGCGCCAGCTTCATCGGTGCGCGGCTGTTGTTCGGCAACCTGATCAACCGCCTTGGCGGCTTTCGCGTGGCAATTGCCTGCCTGTCGGTGGAAACCCTCGGCCTGTTGCTGCTGTGGCAAGCCCCCGATGCTCATTGGGCACTGGCCGGCGCGGCCTTGAGCGGTTTTGGCTTCTCCCTGGTGTTCCCGGCCCTCGGGGTGGAAGCGGTGAACCTGGTGCCGGCCTCCAGCCGTGGCGCGGCTGTCGGCGCCTACTCGCTGTTCATCGACCTGTCGCTGGGGATCACCGGGCCACTGGCCGGGGCGATTGCCGCCGGCTTCGGCTTTGCCTCGATCTTTCTGTTCGCCGCGATTGCCGCCTGCTGCGGCCTGGCCCTGAGCCTGTACCTGTATCGCCAGGCACCCAGGCAGCGCCAGGCCCGCCCTGCGCCCTAGAAATCCACTTTGCCGCGGCCGGCCTTGATATTGCCGCGCTTGGCCTTGGATTCCAGGCGACGTTTTTTCGACCCCAGGGTCGGCTTGGTCGGACGGCGTTTCTTCTCGACCTTGATGGCCCCCAGGATCAGCTCGGTGAGGCGCTCCAGAGCATCGGCACGGTTCTGTTCCTGGGTGCGGTATTGCTGGGCCTTGATGACGATCACCCCGTCGCTGGTGATCCGGCTGTCACTCAGGGCCAGCAGGCGCTCCTTGTAGAACGGCGGCAGCGACGAGGCCGGAATGTCGAAGCGCAGGTGCACGGCGCTGGAGACCTTGTTGACGTTCTGCCCGCCCGCACCCTGCGCGCGAATGGCAGTCAACTCGATCTCGGCATCCGGCAGGTGCACGTTGTTGGAAATCACCAGCATGGAACAGGTATCCGTTTTCAGGGGCCACAGGATACCCCCATTCCCCGGCTTCGTAGGCACCGGCTTGCCGGCTTGCCCTCTTCAGACCTCAACCCGCGCACTGGCCAGTGGACTGCGGCGCAGGCCAGAAACAACAAACCCGGCCGGAGCCGGGTCTGTCGTCGCCAGAGTCGCGCTTACTTCAGCGAGGGGCTGGCTACCTGCAGCGAGTGCTGGGCACTGCGCTTGTTCTTGATGACGTAGCAGACCCACATGAACAGCACCCAAACCGGGATCGCGTACACCGAGATCTGGATGCCCGGGATCATCAGCATGATGCCGAGGATGGACACCACGAACGCCAGGCAGATGTAGTTGCCGTAGGGGTACCACAGGGCCTTGAACAGCGAGGTCTGGCCGCTGCGGTTCATGTGCTGGCGGAACTTGAAGTGCGAGTAGCTGATCATCGCCCAGTTGATCACCAGGGTCGCCACCACCAGGGACATCAGCAGTTCCAGAGCATGCTGCGGGATCAGGTAGTTGAGCACCACCGCGACGAAGGTCACCACCGCCGAAGCGAGGATCGACCTCACCGGCACGCCGCGCTTGTCGATCTTGGCCAGGGCCTTGGGGGCATCGCCCTGCTCGGCCATGCCCAGGAGCATACGGCTGTTGCAGTAGGTGCCGCTGTTGTACACCGACAGGGCCGCAGTCAGGACCACGAAGTTGAGAATGTGCGCCGCCGTGTTGCTGCCCAGCATCGAGAACACCTGGACGAACGGGCTGCCGCTGTAGGCGTCGCCGGAAGCATTCAGGGTCACCAGCAGGCTGTCCCACGGTGTCAGCGACAACAGCACCACCAGGGCGCCGATGTAGAAGATCAGGATGCGGTAGATCACCTGGTTGATCGCCTTGGGGATCACGGTTTTCGGCTTGTCGGCTTCAGCTGCGGTGAAACCGAGCATTTCCAGGCCACCGAAGGAGAACATGATGATCGCCATGGCCATCACCAGCCCGCTGACGCCATTGGGGAAAAAGCCACCGTGTTCCCAGAGGTTGCTCACCGAGGCTTGCGGGCCGCCACTGCCGCTGACCAGCAGGTAGCTGCCCAGGGCGATCATGCCGACGATCGCGACCACCTTGATGATCGCGAACCAGAACTCGGCTTCGCCGAAGACCTTGACGTTGGCCAGGTTGATCGCGTTGATCATCACGAAGAACACCGCAGCCGAGGCCCAGGTCGGCACTTCCGGCCACCAGTAGTGCACGTACTTGCCGACGGCGGTCAGTTCCGACATGCCCACCAGGATGTAGAGGATCCAGCAGTTCCAGCCCGAGAGGAACCCGGCGAAACCGCCCCAGTACTTGTGTGCGAAATGGCTGAAGGAGCCGGCCACAGGTTCTTCGACAATCATCTCGCCCAGCTGGCGCATGATCATGAAGGCAATGAAGCCGCAGATGGCATAGCCGAGGATCATCGACGGGCCAGCGGATTTGAGCACCCCGGCCGAGCCCAGGAACAAGCCGGTACCGATCGCACCACCCAGGGCGATCAATTGGATATGGCGATTTTTCAGGCCGCGTTTCAGCTCGCCCGACTGCGAGTTTTGTCCACTCATGAAAAGATTCTCACGCAAGGTTTGATGATGTTTGCAAGACGTTACCGCCCGGTGAAGGCTTAAGCGGCACGGATCAAACCCCAGCGCAGGCACCAGAAGTTCAGCGTTTTCTTAACGGTCATGCGTCACCTGTTTGTTTTTATCTGTGACGAAATCGAACCCACCACGCTCGTGACGCGGCGGAGTGAACAAGGTGGATAACCTTGAGTTTATTGGCCCGGCAGGGATGTTTTCAGTGCCATGGAAGGCACGCCGAAAACGCTGTTCGGGCGCAAAATGCGCGGGTACGCAGTTGAGTCACAGTTAAAACGCCGCGCATTGTACACCCCTGACCCCCTGCTGCCAGACACCGCTGTTTCAGCGTGCCGGTAACCGGGATCTCGCGGGGCCTGCTCGATGCTTGGCATCGGCGGCGCAAAAAAGGACAGACCGAGTGGGGTCGTCGATGAATGAGCGATGACCATCGCCCTTCGAAGGGTAGGGGTAAAAATCCGTTTCGGCGTTCATTGCGCCTCCTTCTTGTTATGCACCTGTACGCAGGCAGGTGTGCATCTCACCTGCCTTGGCGCCGTGGAACAAGCGGCCCAGAGCCTCGGCCGCCAACTGTAGCGGCGCCGGGCGGCAGCATTTCCTTACAGCGCATCGCACCTGATGGATTCAGGGCCCACGAAGGGATATTTCGTAAAACTCTCTTTACAACCCGTAACGCAAAATTGCCACTGCAGATCCAGCGGGCCACTGACTGCAAATTGACACCGCAACAACCCAGCCCGGACCAAAGCCTTAGCTTTTTGTTTTCAGGCAATAAATCTTTCGCGTGAAAAATAGAAAATAAAGTTCAGTAGAAAATAATCTAATTATTTTTTTGCACTTCAAAATCCCCTGAACTAGGTTTCCAGCCACTTGCCGGCGCCAATCTCCGGCAAGCCAGGGAGCGAACCAGCAGCGTCAGCAACTGTCCCGTTCGCCACTGTGAATTCGCTCCGCCAATGGACTGCTAGGCGTAACGTCATCTAGGAGATTCACCATGCAAACACTGGAACAAGATCTGGAAACCGAACTGCAACTGGACGACTGGTTCGAAGCCACCACCCATGAAGCAGCCGTGGAAATGATGCAGGCCGATGCCGTGGTGCCTTTTGGCACGGCGATGTGGCCGATGTAAGGCGCCCGGACCGGGGCAGGCCTGGCGCCTGCCCCGGTCACTTTTGTCCTCCAGGGAGGTTTTATGGACCAGCCCCGCGCCATCCGTCATTTCCTGTACTACCTCGAACGCCACCCGGCCTTGAGCGGCATACCGTCGGCAAAGGTCGTGATCGGCCATACCGCCGAATACCAGGCGATCGCCGGCGCCATCATCGAGCAATCGCGCCCATCCACGGCGCTGGCCTTAAGTGCCCTGCGCCTGGATCTGGAGCCGGCCGAGACCCTCGCCCAGGCCATCACCGAAGCCGACCTGTACATCTTCTTCTACGATTCCTCGACCCTGCCCCAACCACGTCCCGACGGCCCGGAATTCCTCCGTCCGCTGCATGGGCTGATGGCCGAACACTGGAAGAAGTCCCTGCTGTTCAAGGACTACGGCGACTACTTCTACGACACCTTCAGCGTCGAGCCCCAGCGCATCGCCGACCTCAATGCCACCTTGATCCGGCGGCTGTCCCAGGCCAGCACCTTGAGCTTCAGCGACCCCCAGGGCTCGTATTTCGAAGCACCGCTGCACAGCGTGAAAAAGTGGACCGACATCAACGGCGTGGGCAACTACGACCTGGCACCGGGGGAAATAGCCACCCACAGCGACGCAATCAATGGCCATGTGAAGTTTCTCGGCACCTTCCTCAGCACCATCCCCTTCGCCCGCAAATACGGGGTGCTGCAGAGCCCCCTGGAGCTGTGGATCGAAAACTCCAGCATTCGCCAGGTGGCCACCCAGATTCCCGGGCTGGCCAATGACTTCAACAAGTACCTGGACGCCAACCCGTCGAACCGGCGCATCGAGGAACTGGGGATTGGCACCAACGAAGGCATCAAGTCGTTGTACGGACGCAACTCGGGCTTCGAAGAGCGTCATTGCGGCCTGCACCTGGGGCTCGGGGGCGGAGCCAAGGGCAGCCATCACCTGGACCTGATCTTCAGCGCCGGGGTGCTGGCGGTGGACAACAAGCCGGTGTTCGACGGCCAGTTCGCGTTCTAGGCACAACGAGCGGGTGCGGCAAGGCAAAAAAAAACGCCAACCCTGAGGTTGGCGTTCTGGTGTGCGGGCCGGGGATTATTCCGGCTTGCGACGACCAAAGCCTGGACGCTGGCCAGTACCGGCCGGCGCGCCACGGCGCTTGCCAGACGGCGCGTCCTTGTCCAGCACCAGGCTTGGGCGCTTGGACTTCGGCGCCGGTTTGGCCGGACGCTTGCTGTCCACCGGACGCTCGGCCACCGGGGTACCACGACCGGTTGCCGGACGCGGAGCACGCGGCGCGCGCTCGCCATCCTGGCGGGCCGCCGGCTTGCGCCCTGGGCGCTCGCCTTCGATCTGCGGCTCGCGGGAGGCACGGGGCGAAGCCGGTGCAGCGTTGGCCGGGCGCAAGGTACGCACGCGTTCGCTCTTGCCCACCGGACGCGAGGATTTGCGCTGCATGCGCTCCAGCTTGTCCTTGGACTTGGCGTTGAGCTGCGGCAGCGCCACTGGAGTCAGGCCCACCTCGGCACTGAGGATGTCGACTTCGTACTGGCTCATTTCACGCCAGCGGCCCATGGGCAGGTCGGAGTTGAGGAACACCGGACCGAAACGCACACGCTTCAGGCGGCTGACCACCAGGCCCTGGGATTCCCACAAGCGACGTACTTCACGGTTGCGACCTTCCATCACCACGCAGTGATACCAGTGGTTGAAACCTTCGCCACCGGGCGCCTGCTTGATGTCGGTGAACTTGGCCGGGCCGTCTTCGAGCATGACGCCGGCCTTGAGGCGCTCGATCATCTCGTCGTCGACTTCGCCACGTACGCGCACCGCGTACTCGCGGTCCATTTCATAGGACGGGTGCATCAGGCGGTTGGCCAACTCACCGTCGGTGGTGAACATCAGCAAGCCGGTGGTATTGATGTCCAGGCGGCCGATATTGATCCAGCGGCCTTCCTTCGGGCGCGGCAGCTTGTCGAACACGGTCGGACGGCCTTCCGGGTCGTCACGAGTGCAGATCTCGCCGTCGGGCTTGTTGTACATGATCACTCGGCGCACCGATTCGGCGGCCTCTTCACGCTTGATCACCTTGCCATCGATGGAAATGGCGTCATGCAGGTCGACGCGCAGGCCCAGGGTGGCCTCTTTGCCGTTGACCTTGATCCGGCCCTGG
Source organism: Pseudomonas sp. PH1b (assembly GCF_000633395.1). Lineage (GTDB taxonomy): Bacteria > Pseudomonadota > Gammaproteobacteria > Pseudomonadales > Pseudomonadaceae > Aquipseudomonas. The sequence continues at coordinate 51,950 of NZ_AYMU01000037.1, read as the reverse complement.
CTGATCCAGGATTCCACGTCGCGGCGCGAGCCCACGCCGATACGGGCGAGGACTTTCTGCAGTTTCTCGCCGGCTGGACGGATTTCCTGGTCGTTCTGATCGGTATCGCTCATCTGGGCACCTCCCGGTGTGTCGCTTCAGGCCGAGCAGCCTGAAGGGTAGAAAACAGGTTCTGTGGCGAAGGGATCGCCAAAGGGTCGCGAATCATACGCTCATGGCGGCGGTTGCGCATTACAGACTAGTTGATAAGTCGCCGCTCACGGTTTTTTCCGCCGGCCGGTGGCGCGTAACTGCAGCAGGCGCATCGCGGCTTCGGCCAGTACCTGGCGGCGCTCGGCCTTGTCGAGTTTCTTCCAGGCCTTGATCTCGCGCTTGCTGCGGCCGCAGCCGATGCAGATGTCATCGCTGAACTTGCAGACGCTGATACAGGGATCCTTGCTGAAACTCATCGCTCACCTCGCTAACGATCCGGACGCCGCTACAGCACAGGCCACCCGCTCAACCCCGCACCAGCAGCGTCCCGGCGGGGTCAGTCGTCCAGCAGGCGGCGTTCGTTTTCGATCGCCTCGGCCAAGGCCAGGGCTTCAGCCTCTTCTTCGCTCAACTCGGGTGCCGGCGGCTCCAGTGCAGCCACTGCGGCCAGCAACCTGGCCCGGGCCTCGGCCACGCCGAGCACATCCTCTTGCGCTTCGACCGACGGCTCGTCCCCAGGTTCTACCGGGGGGCTGGTCTGCTCGCCCGGATCGCCTTCGGGCCATTCGCCTGTCTCGTACTGATCCTCCAGCGATGCCAGAGGTGCGGCCAGGTCATCGCCGGCCACCGCCTGAGGCTGCGCCTCGGCGCCCAGATCATGCGGCAGGTCCGGCGCGCCCTCGCGGTGCAGGTCGTCGAAGTCGGTCTTGATCCCCTCCTCCATCGAATCCAGCTCCAGCAACAGGGTGTGGAAGCTGGTTTCCTCCTTGGGCTCCTCCGGCTCGGCGCTGGCATCGGCCAGTTGCTGCAGGTGCTCGGGCACCGGCGCATCGTCGAACTCCAGCACCGGCTCGGCCTCGATCTCCCGCAGCTCGGCCAGGGGCGGCAAGTCGTCGAGGTTCTTCAGGTTGAAGTGATCGAGAAAAGCCTTGGTGGTCGCGAACATCGCCGGCTTGCCCGGCACGTCACGGTAGCCCACCACGCGAATCCACTCGCGCTCGAGCAAGGTCTTGACGATGTTGCTGTTGACCGCAACGCCGCGCACGTCCTCGATCTCGCCGCGGGTGATGGGCTGGCGGTAGGCGATCAGGGCCATGGTTTCCAGCATGGCACGGGAATAGCGCTGGGGACGCTCCTCCCACAGCCGGCCCACCCAGGGGGCAAACTTCTCGCGGATCTGCAGGCGATAGCCGGAAGCGACTTCCTTGAGCTCGAAAGCGCGCCCCTCGCAGGACTTGCCCAGCAGTGTCAGGGCCTTCTTGAAGACCGCCGGGTCCGGCCGCTCGGCTTCCTCGAAGAGCTCGAACAGGCGCTCCAGGGACTGGGGTTTTCCCGAGGCCAACAGAAAGGCTTCGAGCAGGGACGCCAGCTCGCGGGGTTCATTCAGATTCATGATTTAAGCTCGTTATTCGGCTCGCGCCCGTACGTGGATGGCCGCAAAGGGCTCATTCTGCACCAGCTCGACCAGGGATTCCTTGACCAGTTCGAGGATCGCCATGAAGGTCACCACCACCCCCAGGCGCCCTTCCTCGGCGGTGAACAGCTCGACAAAGGGCACGAAGCCGCCGCCTTTGAGCCGCTCCAGCACATCGCTCATGCGCTCACGGGTCGACAACGCCTCGCGGCTGACCTGATGGCTTTCGAACATGTCGCCACGGCGCAGCACTTCGGCCATGGACATCAGCAGCTCTTCCAGAGCCACATCCGGCAGCAGCTTGCGCACCTGGGCCTGCGGAGCGTCGAGCTTGGGCACCAGCACGTCGCGGCCAACCCGGCTCAGGCCGTCGATGCCTTCGGCAGCGGCCTTGAAGCGCTCGTACTCCTGCAGGCGGCGGATCAATTCGGCCCGCGGATCATCCTCTTCTTCCTCGACCTCGGCGGAGCGCGGCAGGAGCATCCGCGACTTGATCTCGGCGAGCATGGCCGCCATCACCAGGTACTCGGCGGCCAGTTCCAGGCGCACCGACTGCATCAGTTCGACATAGCCCATGTACTGGCGGGTGATTTCCGCCACCGGAATGTCGAGGATATTGATGTTCTGCTTGCGGATCAGGTACAGCAGCAGGTCCAGCGGGCCCTCGAAGGCTTCGAGGAAGACTTCCAGGGCATCGGGCGGGATGTACAGGTCCAGGGGCATTTCCATGACCGCCTGGCCATAGACCATGGCGAAGGGCAGCTCCTGCTGGGCGCCGGCCTGCTCGTCGACGGTTTCCACTGCGGACATCTAGGCTTCGGCCATGAAGGGTGCCGGATCGCCGCAACCGGCGCGGATCAGCTCGGGCTCGCCATCGGCCAGGCTGATCACCGTGGACGACTCGGTACTGCCGAAACCGCCGTCGATGATCAGGTCCACCTGATGCTCGAGCAACTGGCGCATTTCATAAGGGTCGCTCAACGCTTCGGTGTCGCCGGGCATGATCAGGCTGACGCTCATCATCGGCTCCCCCAGCTCGGCCAGCAGCGCCAGGGCAATGGGGTTGCTCGGCACCCGCAGGCCGATGGTGCGGCGCTTGGGGTGCAGCAGCAGGCGCGGCACTTCGCGGGTGGCGTTGAGAATGAAGGTGTAGGGCCCAGGTACATGGGCCTTGAGCAGGCGGAAGGTGCCGGTGTCGATCTTGGCGAACAGGCCCAACTGCGACAGGTCGCTGCAGATCAGCGCAAAGTTGTGCTTGTCATCCAGCTGGCGCAAACGCCGCACGCGCTCGATCGCCCCCTTGTCGCCCATCTGGCAGCCGACCGCGTAGGAGGAGTCCGTGGGATAAATCACCACGCCACCGCCGCGAATGATCTCGACGGCCTGTTTGATCAGGCGTGGCTGTGGGTTTTCCGGGTGGATCTGGAAAAATTGACTCACTGTCTCTACCTGTTCAGGCGGCAATAATTGGGTCATGTTTGAACCGACACCATAGCGGCGGCAGGTCCTCCGGCACCGGGCGGTACTCGCCGATCTCGGACCAGCCTCCTGGGCCATGAAAGTCACTGCCGGCGCTGACCAGCAGTCCGAATTCACGAGCAAGAATAGCCAGGCTGCCCACTTGCTCCGCAGGCTGATGGCCATTGACCACCTCGATGGCGTGGCCACCGGCTTGAATATAGTCGGCAATCAGGCGGCGGCGCTTGCTGCGGGTGAAATCATAATGCCAGGGGTGGGCCAGGCTGACCCAGGCACCGGCAGCACGCAAGGTACCGACGGTTTCTTCCAGGGTCGGCCAATGCTGCTTCACGTCTCCGAGCTTGCCGGCCCCCAGCCACTTGCGAAAAGCCTCGGCACGGTCCTTCACGAACCCGGCACGTACCAGGTAGTCGGCAAAGTGCGGGCGTGCCGGCGCGTTGCCGCTGTCCCCCAGCTCCTGCTGGATGGCCCGGGCGCCCTCCAGCGCCCCCGGCATGCCCTTGAGGGCCAGCTTGCGGCTGATTTCCTCGGAGCGCAGCCAGCGTCCGTCGTGCAATTTGGCGATTGCCTCCACCAGGGCCGGGGCGTTGGTGTCGAACCCATAACCCAGGACATGGATGGTCGCGCCACCCCAGGTGCAGGACAGTTCGACGCCATTGACCAGCTGCATGCCCAACTGCTGCGCCGCCTGGCGGGCCTCGTCCAGGCCTTCGAGGGTGTCGTGATCGGTCAGGGCCAGGACTCGCACGCCTTTCTCGAACGCACGCGCAACCAGTACCGCGGGCGCCAGGGCGCCGTCGGAGGCCGTGCTATGGCAGTGCAAATCAACATTCACGGGACGTTAAAACCTCAAGTCAGCTGGCGCTTTCGCTACCTAGGATGTTTGTTATTATGCCGCCACATCCTGCTTCTGGCTGCCACTGTGAAACAATTCATCGACTTCATCCCGCTGTTCCTGTTTTTCATCGTCTACAAAATCGATCCCCGCGTCGTCGACCTTGCCGGTCACGAAGTCACTCTGGGCGGCATCTACAGCGCCACGGCGGTGCTGATCATCAGCTCCCTGGTGGTGTATGGCGCGCTGTTCCTTTCCCAGCGCAAGCTGGAAAAAAGCCAGTGGCTGACCCTGATCGCCTGCCTGGTCTTCGGCAGCCTGACCCTGGCCTTCCACAGCGAAACCTTCCTCAAATGGAAAGCCCCGGTGGTCAACTGGCTGTTCGCCCTGGCCTTCATCGGCAGTCACTTCATCGGTGACCGCCTGCTGATCAAGCGCATCATGGGCCATGCCCTGACCCTGCCGGACCCGGTTTGGACGCGCCTGAACATCGCCTGGATCGCCTTCTTCCTGTTCTGTGGCGCGGCCAACCTGTTCGTCGCCTTCACTTTCCAGAGCATCTGGGTCGACTTCAAGGTCTTCGGCAGCCTGGGCATGACCGTATTGTTCCTGGTGGGCCAGGGTGTCTACCTGTCGCGCCACCTGCATGACACCGATCCCACCACCCCGAAAGCCGAGGACTGACATGCTTTACGCAATCATTGCCACAGACGTCGCCAACTCCCTGGAAAACCGCCTGGCCGCACGCCCGGCGCACCTGGAGCGCCTGCAGCAGCTCAAGGCCGAAGGTCGCGTGGTACTGGCCGGCCCGCACCCGGCGGTGGACAGCAATGACCCCGGCGCAGCCGGTTTCAGCGGCAGCCTGATCGTCGCCCAGTTCGACTCTCTGAGTGCCGCCCAGGCCTGGGCCGACGCCGACCCTTATGTGGCCGCCGGCGTCTACGCCAGCGTACTGGTCAAACCGTTCAAGCAAGTCCTGCCTTAAGCCCTGCGCAGCGCGGTGAACCTTCGCGGTTCATCGCGTTCTCAATCGCTCATTATTCTCGTTTGACGGCCGACAACCTGCCCAACACTCGATTGGAATCAGGAGTTTCGATGCGCCAAGGTCCGCTGTGCCTGCTGTTGGTCATGTTGTCGATCGGGGCTCCGGCCCTTGCCGAAGAAACCCAGGAATCGGGCCACTCGACGCCGCTGTCACTGAGCGCCGGCAGCCAGATCACCGAGTTGCAGCAACGCTTGAAGGAAAGCGAGCGCCTGCGTGATGAATTGAGCAAACAATTGCAAAATGCCGATGCCGAGCGGGAGAGCCCGCAGCTGGCGCGCTTGCGCCAGGAGAACCAGCGCCTCAAGCTGCAGCTCAAGGAGACCCTGGCCAATCCTGCACCGCGCCTGCTGACCGATCAGCAGCAATGGTTCGTCACCGGTGGCGGTGTGGCCCTGGTGGCCCTGCTCTGCGGTATCTTTGCCAGTGGCGGACATCGCAAGCGTCGACAATGGCTAAATTGAGTGATTCATGAGCGACCTGTTACTGATTGATGATGACCAGGAGCTGTGCGAGCTCCTGAGCAGTTGGCTGGGCCAGGAAGGTTTCCAGGTACAGTCCTGCCACGACGGCCTCAGCGCCCGCCGGGCCCTGGCCGAGACCGCGCCGGCGGCCGTGGTGCTGGACGTGATGCTGCCCGACGGCAGCGGCCTGGAACTGCTCAAGCAATTGCGCAACGACCACCCCGACCTGCCGGTGCTGATGCTCTCGGCCCGGGGCGAGCCCCTGGACCGGATCCTCGGCCTGGAACTGGGCGCCGACGACTACCTGGCCAAGCCCTGCGACCCTCGCGAACTCACCGCCCGCCTGCGGGCCGTGCTGCGGCGCAGTCATCCGGTGGCGGCCTCCAGCCAGATGGAGCTGGGGGATTTGTGCTTCAGCCCCGTGCGCGGCGTGGTCAACATCGACGACCAGGACATCAGCCTCACGGTTTCCGAGAGCCGCCTGCTGGAAGCCCTGCTCAAGCAGCCCGGCGAACCCTTGGACAAACAGGAACTGGCGCAGATTGCCCTGGGCCGCAAGTTGACCCTGTATGACCGCAGCCTGGACATGCACGTCAGCAACCTGCGCAAGAAGATTGGCCCGCACGCCGACGGCCGGCCCCGGATCGTTGCCCTGCGCAGCCGTGGCTACTACTACAGCCTGTAATCCCGATGCCCTGGCACCGCAGCGCCATCAACCGGCCAGCGGCGCCAGGCCTGCTCCCCTCCTCCAGCCCCCTCACGGCCCCACCTGCGAACCCCACAGCCAACGTCCCGGTCAACGATCAGCGCGGCGGGTTTTGTCAGTGCAGTGGATTGCCCTCTTTACTCAAGCTTTACCCTCCGCTGACCGCCGCTGACCTTGATCTGCGTAACCTGAACTCATCCGGAACTCACCGGGAACGAGACAAGGAGATACACCATGCGCAAGACCCTGATCGCTCTGATGTTCGCCGCCGCCCTGCCGACCGTGGCCATGGCCATGCCTGAAGGCAACGGCCCGATGGGGCCGATGGACGGCCCTCGCCACAGTGAACACATGCGCGGCAAAGGCCCCTTCAGCCAACTGGACCTGAGCCGCGAACAGCGTCAGCAGATCGGCAAGCTGATGGGCGAGCAAATGCACGATCGCAAGGCGGTCGTGGAAAAGTACCTGGAGAAACTCTCGCCGGCCGACCAGAAAGCCATGAAAGATGAAATGGCCGCCAAGCAGCAGAAAACCCAGGCCGACATCCGCGCCCTGCTCAAGCCAGAGCAGCAGAAAGAGTTCGACACTATCGTCAAGAAACAAGCAGAACGTCGCGCCGAATGGGCCCAGTTCAAAGAGTGGAAGGCGCAACAACCGCAAAAGGCGCAATAATACGTTAGCGTTCATCCCAGCCCAGTGGTCTCCCCCCACTGGGCTTTTTCACGTTCGAGGAGTTCCTGTGCGTTCATTGTTCTGGCGCATCCTGGCCAGTTTCTGGCTGGCCATCACCCTGGTTGCAGGGCTGTCGATCCTGCTCGGGCACATGCTCAACCAGGATGCCTGGATTCTCAGCCGCCATCCCGGCCTCAACAGCCTGGCCGAGGAATGGACGCAAACCTACGAGACGCAAGGTGAAGACGCTGCCCAGGATATTCTCCAGCAGCGCAAGCGCCAGTATCACATCGACGTCCAGGTCCTCAACGAAAGCGGCGACCCGCTGGTACGCGGGACCTTCCCGCGCCGCGCCGCGGCCTTCGAGGCCCGACAGAACAACGATGACCGACACCTGCCCTGGCGGCGCCTGACGGCGGAATACACCAGCCCGAAGACCAGCGACACCTACCTGTTCATCTACCGCATTCCGCACCCGGAGCTGGATGCCTGGCACCGCGACAGCCTGACCTGGCCCCTCAGCGCCCTGGCGATCGCCCTGGTGGTACTGACCCTGTTCAGCCTGCTGGTAACCCTGTCCATCACCCGCCCCTTGAGTCGCCTGCGCGGCGCGGTACACGACCTGGGCCAAGCCAGCTACCAGCAGAACAGCCTGGCGCGCCTGGCCAACCGTCGCGACGAATTCGGGGTGCTGGCCCGTGACTTCAACCGCATGGGGTCACGCCTGCAAAGCCTGATCGGCAGCCAGCGCCAACTGCTGCGGGACGTTTCCCACGAACTGCGCTCGCCCCTGGCGCGGCTGCGCATTGCCCTGGCGCTGGCGGAGCGGGCAGCCCCCGAAGAGCGCGAAAAGCTCTGGCCCCGGCTGACCCGCGAGTGTGACCGCCTGGAAGCCCTGATCAGCGAGATCCTGGTGCTGGCCCGGGTCGATGCGGACAACGCCAGCGCCGAAGAAGTGGACCTCAACGACTTGTTGCTGGCCCTGCAAAAGGACGCCCAACTGGCCAGCCCTGAACAGCCTGTACAGATCGATGCCCAGGCGCAGCTGAGCCTGCGGGGCTGGCCGACCATGCTCGAACGGGCCCTGGACAACCTGCTGCGCAATGCCCAGCGCTTCAACCCGGCCGGGCAACCGATCGAAGTCCTGGCCCGGCGCCAGGGTGACAGGATCCTGATCAGCGTGCGCGATCACGGGCCCGGGGTGGAAGCCGAGCACCTGAACCAGTTGGGGGAGCCGTTCTTTCGAGCCCCGGGACAGAATGCTCCGGGCCACGGCCTGGGGCTGGCCATCGCCCGGCGTGCCGCAGAGCGCCATGGCGGACGCCTGCTCCTGGACAATCACCGCCAGGGCGGCTTCATCGCCACCCTGGAGCTGCCCCTGGCACCGGGAGCCGTGGTGCAGGCCTGAACGCGCCGCGGGCAAGCGGTGGCTGCAATATTGTGCAGCAACGGCTTGCCCGCGATCTTCCTGCAAGGCTTACGGCAAGACTCAGGCCTTGCCGGTCCAGGCGCTGACGAACTCGCCGGTATCGACCTTCGCCGCGACCCGCGGCTCGTTCAACGGCGTGCCCAGGTACAGGAAGGCAATGATCTCTTCGTCCGCAGCCAGGCCCAGGCCCTTGGCCACGTGGGCCGAATAGGACAACTCGCCGGTGCGCCACACCGCACCAACCCCCTGGGCGTAGGCCGCCAGCAGAATGCCGTGGGCCGCACAGCCCGCCGCCAGCAACTGCTCGGACCTGGGCACCTTGAAGTGATCCTGCAAGCGGGCCACCACCACGACCACCAGCGGAGCCCGCAGAGGCATCGCCCGCGCCTTGTCCAGCGCTGCCTGGGTCACTTCGCCGCCCTGCAGTTGCACGGCTTGCACCAGCAGCTCGCCCAACTGGTCACGGGCCTCGCCCTCGACGGTCAGAAACCGCCACGGGCGCAATTGACCATGATCCGGCGCCCGCATGGCGGCGGCGAACATTGCCTCCCGTTGTGCAGCGGTGGGCGCAGGCTCCACCAGGCGCGGCACGGAAACACGGTTGAGCAAAGCGTCGAGAGCCTCCATCGGCCACCTCCTGAAAAAAATGTCCGGCTATTCTAGGGGGGTTGACCTTGGTTGACGAGCCGCGTCGCTGAGTACCGCCGCCCAGGGCCCAACACGGGCTGGCGGTTTACATGCCCCGCCCCGCAGGTAGAATGGGCGCCCTTCTCTTACCAGCCCGAGCGGAACACATGGCGTTGCCGACCTTAAGGATCATTGGTTTCATCATCGGCATCTTCCTCATCACTCTGGCCATCGCCATGGTCGTGCCGATGGCGACACTGGTGATCTTCGAACGCACCGGCGACCTGCCCTCGTTCCTCTGGGCCAGCATGATCACCTTCATCGCCGGCCTGGCCCTGGTGATCCCCGGGCGTCCCGAACACATTCACCTGCGCCCGCGGGACATGTACCTGTTGACCGTGTCCAGCTGGGTGGTGGTGTGCATCTTTGCCGCCCTGCCATTCCTGCTGACCCAGCACATCAGCTACACCGACTCGTTCTTTGAAAGCATGTCCGGCATCACGGCCACCGGTGCCACGGTGCTCAGCGGCCTGGACAACATGTCCCCGGGGATCCTGATGTGGCGCTCGCTGCTGCACTGGCTGGGCGGCATCGGCTTCATCGGCATGGCGGTGGCGATCCTGCCGCTGTTGCGCATCGGCGGCATGCGCCTGTTCCAGACCGAATCCTCGGACCGTTCGGAAAAGGTCATGCCACGTTCGCACATGGTGGCGCGGCTGATCGTCGCCACCTATGTCGGCATCACCATCTTCGGCAGCCTGGCCTTCTGGTGGGCGGGGATGAACGTATTCGATGCCATCAACCATGCCATGTCGGCGATTTCCACCGGCGGTTTCTCCACCTCCGACGAATCCCTGGCCCACTGGAAGCAGCCCGCGGTGCACTGGGTGGCGGTGGTGGTGATGATCCTCGGCAGCCTGCCGTTCGCCCTGTACGTGGCCACCTTGCGGGGCAACCGTCGGGCGCTGATCAAGGACCAGCAGGTCCAGGGCCTGCTCGGCCTGCTGCTGGTGACCTGGCTGGTGCTCGGCACCTGGTACTGGTGGACCACCGACCTGCACTGGCTGGACGCCTTGCGCCACGTGGCGCTGAACGTGACCTCGGTGGTCACCACCACCGGCTTTGCCCTGGGCGACTACAGCCTGTGGGGCAATTTCTCGCTGATGCTGTTCTTCTACCTGGGGTTCGTTGGCGGCTGCTCCGGCTCAACCGCCGGCGGGATCAAGATCTTCCGCTTCCAGGTCGCCTACATCCTGCTCAAGGCCAACCTCAATCAGTTGATCCACCCGCGAGCAGTGATCAAGCAGAAGTACAATGGCCATCGCCTGGACGAGGAAATCGTCCGCTCGATCCTGACCTTTTCGTTCTTCTTCGCCATCACCATCTGCATGATCGCCCTGGCCCTGTCCCTGCTGGGCCTGGACTGGATGACCGCGCTGACCGGCGCTGCCAGCACCGTGTCCGGCGTGGGCCCGGGCCTGGGCGAGACCATTGGCCCGGCCGGCAACTTCGCCACCCTGCCGGACGCCGCCAAGTGGATCCTGTCCCTGGGCATGCTCCTGGGCCGACTGGAGATCATCACGGTGTTCGTGCTGTGCATTCCGGCATTCTGGCGTCATTGATCGGCGCCGATACCGCCAGCAACCGCGCCCGGTACTCGCCGGGCGTGACGTCGAACCAGCGGCGGAAGGCCCGGAAGAAATTGCTCGGATCGGCAAACCCCAGCAGATAGGCAATTTCCAGCAAGGTCATGCCCGGCTGCGCCAGGTATTGCTCCGACAACTCCCGGCGCGTGTCGTCGAGCAGGGCCTGGAAACTGGTGCCCTCCTCCTGCAGGCGGCGTTGCAGGGTGCGCTGAGACAGGTGCAGGGTCTGCGCGACCACTTCCCGCTTGGGCTCGCCCTGGGGCAGCAAGCGGCACAGCACCTGCCGGGCCTTGTGGGTCACCCGGCTCTCGGAGAAGCGTGCCAGGTACTCCCCGGCGAAACGATCATGCAGCAAGGCCATGGCCTCGTTGGCGGTAGGCAGGGGTGCCTCCATGTCGACACGCTCGAAAATCAGCGCATCGAAGGGCGCGGCAAACACCAGCGGCGCATGGAACATCGCCTTGTAAGGCTGCACATCCACCGGCGGTTCCCCTTGCAGCAGCACCTGGCGCGGCTGCAAGGTCCGTCCCGTCAGCCAGCTGCACAGGGCCAGGGCACAGGCCAGCGAGGCTTCGGCGCTTTGCCGGGTCGGCGACAAGTGATCGCCGTGCACCGTCAGGATCAGCGCATACCCTTCAGGCAGGAGCCTGAAACTCAAGTCGGCGCTTTCGGCAATGATCCGCTGATAGCGCACCAGCCGCTGGAAGCCCTCTGCCAGGGTACGGCTCGACATCAGCGCGTACCCGGCCACATGAAAGGACGCCGGACGCACCACCTTGCCCATGTTCAAGCCGATCGCCGGGTTCCCGGAAAGCTCCACGGCCCGCTGCCAGAGGCGCGTCATCGAGTCCTGGGTGAACCGCGCATCGGGATCCTCCAGGGCGCCATAGTCGAGCCCCAGTTGCTTGAACAGGATGCGGCAATCCAGGCCATCCATTTCCAGGGCCTTGACGATTCCCAGGGTCCAGCTTGCAGAAGTCGTTCGTTCACTCATGACGGGCACTTACATGATGAGCCGCATGCTACGGCCAATTTCCCAAGGATACTAAAGTGGCGCCTATTGTCACTGGCCAGCGCTGCCAGGGACTCTAGACTCAAATAGGCTCCCCGCAGAACATCCGCTCACAGAACAACAAGCACAGAGACCGCGGCCATGGAAAACATCCGACAGTTCAACAGCTTCGCCGAGTTCTATCCCTATTACCTCAGCGAACACAGCGACAGCACCTGCCGTCGCCTGCACTTCATCGGCACCAGCCTGGTGATCTTCCTCCTGGCCTTTGCCATCGGCAAAGGCGCCTGGTTGCTGCTGCTGGCCTTGCCGGTGGCCGGCTATGGCTTTGCCTGGGTCGGGCATTTCTTCTTCGAAAAAAACCGCCCCGCGACCTTCCAGCATCCGCTGTACAGCCTGCTGGGGGATTTCGTCATGTACCGCGACATGATCCTCGGCAAGGTGCCCTTCTAGGCCTCGCTGGACAGTAAGCCGTCCCGCACAGCCACTGCGGTGGCAAGGCTCGGACCTACACTCGGTTCATGTACGCATAACCACCAGAGGACGGCCGATGAGTGCTCATGCGCGCTTCACCCATATGCAGGACGGCACCCGCGAGGACTGGGCGATCATCGCTGCGGACTTCAGTGCCTACGCCAAGCAGTTGCCTGCGAGAATCCTGGCACACCTGCAACTGCTCGAAGGTGACTTCGGCGGCTTTCCAGTGGATCGCCTAAGCCACTCGCTGCAGACCGCCAGCCGCGCCTGGCAGGACGGGCGCGACGAGGAATACGTGGTCTGCGCCCTGCTCCACGACATCGGCGACACCCTAGGCTCCTACAATCATCCGGATATCGCCGCGGCCATACTCAAACCCTTCGTCAGCCCGGAAAACCTGTGGATGGTGGAAAAGCACGGGATCTTCCAGGGCTACTACTTCTTCCATCACCTGGGCATGGATCGTCATCTGCGGGAGCAATTTCATGAGCACCCGCTGTACCAGCGCACTGCCGAATTCTGCGCCAAATACGACGCAGCGGCCTTCGATCCCGACTACGAGAGCCTGCCCCTGAGCTTCTTCGAGCCGATGCTGCAACGGCTGTTCGCCCAACCCCGGCAATCGCTGTACAAGGCAGCCATGGAACAGTCCTCCACCTGAATACTTCCACCCGATTCGCGGCCCCCTCGGGGTTCAGGCCGGCTCCGCCAGTTTCATGCGCTCGGCCTTGAGCTGGGCTTCGCGGGCCTGGGCATCGGCCAGGCGATAGAGCTCAATGGTGCCGTCCCAGTGCTCGATCAAGGCGGTGCAGGACTCCACCCAGTCCCCACAGTTGAGGTAGTCCACCTCGCCCACCTTGCGGATCTCGGCATGGTGGATGTGCCCGCAGACCACTCCGTGCAACCCGCGCTTGACGCATTCGTGGGCAATGGCTTCCTCGAAGTCGCTGATGAAACTGACGGCAGTCTTGACCTTGTGCTTGAGGTAGGCCGACAACGACCAGTAGCCGTAGCCATAGCGCGCCCGCCAGTGATTGAGCCAGCGGTTGAGGGTCAGGGTGAATTCGTAGGCCGAATCGCCGAGAAACGCCAGCCAGCGGTGATAACGGGTGATGACATCGAACTGGTCGCCGTGGATCACCAACAGCTGGCGCCCATCGGCGGTGACATGCACCGCCTCGTCTACCAGCTGAATGTTGCCCAGGATCAGCTTGGAGTAGCGGCGCAGGAACTCATCATGATTGCCGGTGACATAGATCACCTCGGTGCCACGCTTGCTCATGGTCAGCAGGCGACGGATCACGTTGGTATGCGCCTGCGGCCAGTACATGCCGCCCCGCAGCTTCCAGCCGTCGATGATGTCGCCCACCAGGTAGACGCGATCAGCGTGATAGCCCTTGAGAAACTGCGCCAGGTGCTCGGCCTGGCAATCCCGGGTCCCCAGATGCACGTCTGAAATCCATAGGGTCCGTACCCGTTGTTTGCGACTGGGTCTGGCGAGTTCGGCATGGGTCATGGACGCTCTCCGGGATTTTTTGCGAGCTTGCGCCCCAGCGATTAATAGCCCATGACAAAAATGCGGCAGTGCGATGACAGCACGAAAGCCCCGACCGCCGGTGTAAACTGCCAGCCTGCCAAGGAGACCGTGATGGGATCTATCCTCACCCTGCGTCACTACAGCCATGACCTGATCGCCCACAGCCACGACCACGCGCAATTGGTGTTCGGCCTGTCGGGCCAGCTCGATTTCGAAGTCGAAGGCCAGGGAAGCCAAGTGCAGCAGCAAAGTTTCGTCGTGGTACCTGCCGGCGCCCGGCATGTCTGCGGCAGCCCCGGGGGCAGTCGCTGCCTGGTGCTGGACGTACCTGGCGAGCATTGGCTGCAACAATCTTTGGCAGGTCACGCCGAGGCCAGTCGGCGCCTGCTGGACAGCCCCCGACGCCGGGCCCTGGACCCACGCCAGAGCCGCCTGGTCAATTGGCTGGCGGACAGCCCGGTAGACGATCCCTTGATTGCCCAGCAAGGCGCAGTGTTGCTGCTGGCCAGTCTCAACCAGGCAGCCTGCAGCCACCCGGGCGAACGCCTTCTGCCCTATGCAGCGCTGAATGCCCATATCGACCGGCATGCTGCCCATCCACTGCAAGTGGCCGACCTGGCACGGATCGCCGGCTTGTCCAGCGCACGCCTGCATGCGCGGTTCATCATCGAATGCGGCAGTACTCCCATGGAGTACGTGCGCCAGCGACGCCTGCACATGGCCCAGGAACTGTTGCGCGGATCGGCACTGCCCATCGGTGAGATCGCCAGTCGCGTAGGCTACAGCTCCCAGAGCGCCTTTGCCGCGGCGATCCTCAAGGCATTCGGCCACTCTCCGCGCCTGATCAGGCAAGAGGCAAACGCGAGTCCCTCGACAAAAAACGCCAGGATCACGACAGACGAGTCTGCAGGTCCGCTCGTACACTGAGCCCCTCGCCGTTCAAGGCCATCATCTGGTTGTTAAGGATTGAAATGACTCCCCGTACCGCCCTTGGCGCCCTGCATATCGGTGCCCTGATGTTTGGCTTGACCGGCGTGTTCGGCAAGCTGGCCGCCGCCTCGCCCGCGGTGATCGTATTCGGTCGCGCCGCCTTTGCCGTGCTCGCCCTGGGCTTTTTCGCCCGCCTGGCCAGCGCTACGCCCTGGCAGAAACTTGCCGCCGGAGACTGGCGGCGCCTGCTGCTCAGCGGCCTGCTGCTGGCCGGCCACTGGGTGAGTTTCTTCATCGCGGTGAAAGTTGCCGGAGTGGCCATCGCCACCCTGGGCTTTGCCAGCTTCCCGGCCTTCACGGTGATCCTCGAAGGCCTGATCTTCCGCGAGCGGATCCGCCTCAACGAGATAGTCCTGGTGGCCCTGGTGAGTGTCGGGCTGGTGCTGGTGACCCCGGACTTCGACCTCGCCAGCCAAGCCACCACCGGCCTGTTGTGGGCCGTGGGCTCGGGGCTGCTGTTTGCCCTGCTGTCCTTGAACAACCGTGCCAGCTCCGGACGGATCCCGGCGGTACAGGCTGCCTTGTGCCAGAACGTGGTGGTCGCCCTGTGCCTGCTGCCGGTAGCGGCGCCGGAGCTTGGACAAGTGCAGGCGATGGACTGGCTGTGGATCAGCCTGTTGGGCATCTTCTGCACCGGCCTGGCCCACAGCCTGTTCGTCGCCAGCCTGGCGGTGATCAAGGCCCGCACCGCGGCGGTGGTGTTTGCCCTGGAACCGGTCTACGGAATCACCGTGGCCTGGCTGCTGTTCGGCGAAAACCCGACCCTGCGCATGCTCCTCGGCGGAGCCTTGATCATCATCGCGATCGTGGTCTCGAGTCGCTTGTCCGCGAGCTCAGGCAGCAAAGCCGTAGAAACCCAGGCCGCCTCTCACTGAGTGCGATCGTTGTGCCCCAGGTCGCGCTCGGGATCGATCTGGTCGCGGACCCGCTGCTTGAGCACCTTGGCCTCGGGGAAGCCGCCATCGGCCTTGCGTTCCCAAATCTGTACACCATCGCAGGTAATTCGGAAGGTGCCGCCTGTGGCCGGTTCCAGAGAGACCTTGCCCAGGTCGTCACTGAAGGTGCTCAACAGCTCCTGGGCCAGCCAGGCCGCCCGCAGCAGCCACTGGCACTGGGTGCAATAGGTGATGATCACTTCGGGTTTACGTTCAGTCATGGTAAGACCGACTCCTGAGGTCAAGGGCGCCGGTATAATAGCCGGCTTTATTGCCCGTCCCGAGAACCATGATGCGCCGCCTGCTGTCCTGCCTGCTTCTGTGCCTTGTGCCCCTGATCGCCCAATCCGCCGAGGCGCCACGACCGAAAGTCGGCCTGGTGCTGTCCGGGGGCGCCGCCCGTGGCCTGGCACACATCGGCGTGCTCAAGGCCCTAGAGGAGCAAGGCATCCGCATCGACGCGATTGCCGGCACCAGCATGGGCGCGGTGATCGGCGGGCTCTACGCCTCGGGCTACAAGATCGACGAGCTGGAAAAACTGGCACTGGACATCGACTGGAAGCGCGCGCTGTCCGATGCACCGCCCCGGGAAGACGTGCCCTTCCGACGCAAGCAGGATGACCGGGACTTCCTGGTCAAGCAGAAACTCAGCTTCCGCGACGACGGCAGCCTCGGCCTGCCCCTGGGGGTGATCCAGGGGCAGAACCTGGCGCTGCTGCTGGAGAGCAAGCTGGCCCACGCCAGCGACACCCGCGACTTCGACAAGCTGCCGATCCCGTTCCGAGCGGTGGCCACCGATATCGCCAGCGGCGAAAAGGTGGTGTTTCGCAAGGGCCACCTGCCCCAGGTGATTCGCGCCAGCATGTCGATTCCTGCGGTGTTCGCCCCGGTAGAGCTTGATGGCAGGCTGCTGGTGGATGGCGGCATGACCGACAACATTCCCCTGGACGTGGCCCGGGACATGGGAGTCGACATCGCCATCGTGGTGGACATCGGCACACCGCTGCGCTCGCGCAAGCAACTCAATACCGTGGTCGATGTGCTCACCCAGTCCATCACCCTGATGACCCGGCGCAACTCCGAAGAGCAATTGGCGGCGCTGCACAAGGACGACGTATTGATCCAGCCATCGCTGTCGAGCTTCGGTGTCACCGACTTTGGCCGGGCCCAGGAGGTGATCGACGCCGGTTATCGCGCCACCCGCATCCTCGATGCCCGCCTGGCCCGCCTGCGCCCGGCCCACTCGCAGGATCCCCAGTTGACCGCCGCGCGCCAGCCCAGCGAGCGCACGCCCATCATCAATGCGATCAAGGTGGAGAACGACTCCAAGGTCAGTGATGAGGTGATCCGCTACTACATTCGCCAGCGCATCGGCGACCCGCTGGACCTGGGCCGCCTGGAAACCGACATGGGCACGCTGTATGGCCTGGATTTCTTCGAACAGGTGCAATACCGGGTAACCCATAAAGGCCAGGACCATACCCTGGTGATCAGTGCCCGAGGCAAGCGCAGCGGCACCGACTACCTGCGCCTGGGCCTGAACCTCTCCGATGACATGCGCGGCGACAGTGCTTTCAATATCGGCGCCAGCTATCGCATCAACGGGATCAACAGCCTCGGCGCCGAATGGCTGACCCGGGTGCAGATTGGCGATCAGCAGGAACTGTACAGCGAGTTCTACCAGCCTCTGGACGCTGGCTCACGCTACTTCATTGCGCCGTTTATCGCCGCCGAGGCTCAGAACGTCGAGGCAGTGCTGGACAACGATCCCATCGCCGAATACCGCTTGGAACGCTACGGCTTCGGCCTCAACCTGGGCCGGCAGATTGGCAACAGTGGCGAAGTCCGCTTCGGCGTCGGCGAAGCCTGGGGCAAGGCCGATGTGCGTATCGGTGACCACGACCTGCCCAGCGAGAACTTCAACGAAGGCTATTACCAGTTGCAGTACTCCTTCGACTCTCTGGACAACGTCTACTTCCCCCACTCCGGCGAAGACATTGGCCTGACCCTGCGCCAGTTCGAGCCGAGCCTGGGCTCGGACAATCGCTACCGGCAGTGGGAGTTCAAACTGGACAAGGCCCTGAGCAGCGGCCCCAACACCTTTGTCCTGGGTGGACGCTACGGCCGGACCCTGGACAACGCCGAAGTGGTGACCTCCAGCTTCCTGCTGGGCGGGGCACGGCAGTTGTCCGGTTTCCGCCAGGACGCCCTGTCCGGACAGAACATCACCCTGGCCCGCGCGGTGTATTTGCGCCGCCTTACCCCACGCTCCTACCTGCCCCTGGACTTCCCGCTGTACCTGGGAGGCTCGCTGGAACGGGGACGGGTGTGGAACAACGACAATGCCTTCGACAGCGGCTATATCAACGCGGCGAGCATTTTCCTGGGGTTCGACACGCCACTGGGGCCTTTGAACTTCAGCTACGGCTTCAACGACGACAACCAGAAGGCACTGTCGCTGAACCTCGGCCAGACCTTCTGATCGGACGCGCAGGCGCTGCCGCGCAGCGTGCGCAGCGCAACCGTCGGCAGGAAGTTGGGCGGTGCAAACACAGGAAAAGCCGGGGTCAGGCAACCCCGGCCGAAGACCTCAGGACTTTTCCAGATTGGCCAGGATGCGCCCGTGAACACGCATGCAGACCCGCAGGTCCTCTTCGTCGACACCAATGAACAGTTCGTGGCGCAAGGCGGTGGCGATGGTTTCGATCTGTTCGATCAGGGGGCGGGCAGAAGGACAGAGAACGATCTTCTTCGCCCGACGATCTTCCATCACCGACTGGCGCTGAACCAGGCCCTGGGTTTCCAGGCTGTCCAGCAGCCGAGCCAGGGTCGGGCCTTCGACGCCAACGCTTTGCGCCAGTTCGCGCTGGGTCGGTGCGTCTGCGAAACGGGCCAGGTGCAACAACACCAGCCAACGGGCCTGGGACAAGCCTAGCCCCGCCAGGCGGCGATCCAGTTCGGCACGCCAGCCGCGAGACATATGCGCCAGCTGCATACCAAAACGGTGTTCATCGGTTAACGGCATAAAACACTCATGATCAGACTGAAAATAAAGAAAACCTAATTATTAGTCAGCTAAGCATGCCCCTTGCTTGTAGGCAAGGGCTGTAAGGGACTGAATCGTTACAACATTGACGCACCCCTTCAAATTTCAAACTCCGACTGCAATGCCGCCCGCACGCAGTACAACACGCCTTCAGGCACCCGTCCGGCAAACACCTCGATGATCTCGGCCACGGGTGGCAACTCACCCTCACCATCGAGAAATGCATCCTGGATCTCGCCCAGCAGGTCTTCCGGAAGGTCCAGCGCCTGCTCCAGGGACAGTTGCTGCTTGCCAATGGCCTCGGCCAACAGGGTGTAGACGTTCTTTTCCGAGCACTGCAGCTGTCCGGCGATCTGCATCGGGGTCATTCCGGCACGGGCCAGTGTAATCAGCTCATGACGAATGTCGGCGACCACCTTGGGGGCCTCGACACCGCCTCCCAGCACTTCGAGGAATGCCGCACCATAACGCTCCAGCTTGCGTGCACCGACACCGCTGACCTCGGCCATCTCCGCCATGGAGCCCGGTTGGCTGCGCAGCATCTCGAGCAGGGTGGAGTCGGGGAAGATGACGTAAGGCGGCACGCCATGCTCTTCCGCCAGCTTGCGGCGCAGGGCCCGCAACGCCTCCCATTGTTCGCGCTCCTCGCCCCGGACCAGTTGGCTGGCCTGGCTGGTGCTGCTCTTGGGCGTGCTCTGGGGCTTGAGATCGCGGCGCAGCTCCAGGGCAACTTCGCCCTTGAGCAGGGGCCGGCAACTGTCGCTCAGGCGCAGGCCGCCGTAACCTTCCAGGTCGATGTCTGCCAGGCCACGCGCGACCAACTGGCGAAACAGCGAACGCCACTCGCCATCGCTACGGGCCTTGCCGACACCAAACACCGAAAGGTGCTGGTGCCCAAAACTGCGGACTTTTTCGTTGTCCTTGCCCAGCAACACATCCACCAGGTGGCCGACGCCGTAACGCTGGCCCGTGCGATAGATCGCCGAGAGTGCCTGGCGCGCCGGCTCGGTGGCATCCCAGGTCTGCACCCCGTCGACGCAGTTGTCACAGTGGCCACAGGGTTGCGGCATGTCTTCGTCGAAATAGGCCAGCAGGGTCTGGCGGCGGCAGCGGGTTTCCTCACACAGCGCCAGCATCGCATCGAGCTTGTGCTGCTCCAGACGCTTGTGGCGTTCGTCGCCTTCGGAGTTCTGCAGCATCTGCTTGAGCATCACCACATCCTGCAGGCCGTAGACCATCCAGGCATCGGCCGGCAGGCCATCACGTCCGGCACGCCCGGTTTCCTGGTAGTAGGCCTCGAGGGACTTGGGCAAATCCATGTGAGCGACAAAGCGCACGTTGGATTTGTCGATGCCCATGCCGAAGGCGATGGTCGCCACCATGATCAGCCCCTCTTCGTTGAGGAAGCGCTTTTGGTGATAAGCACGCAAATCGTTAGGCAGCCCGGCGTGATAGGGCAAGGCCGGGAATCCCTGCTCACAGAGAAACGCCGCGACCTCGTCGACCTTCTTGCGTGACAGGCAGTAAACAATACCGGCGTCGCTGCGGCGTTCGTTGAGGAACGCCAGCAACTGCTTGCGCGGCTGCTCCTTGGGTACGATGCGGTAGAAAATATTCGGCCGGTCGAAGCTGGAGAGGAAACGCTCGGCGTCCTGCAGGTGCAGGCGATTGACGATCTCTTCGCGGGTGCGCTTGTCAGCGGTGGCGGTCAGGGCAATCCGCGGCACCTGGGGGAACATTTCCGCCAGTTGCCCCAGTTGCAGGTATTCGGGACGGAAGTCATGCCCCCATTGAGACACGCAGTGGGCTTCGTCAATGGCGAACAGGGCGATGTCGAGGCCCTGCAGGAACGCCAGCATCCGTGGCTGGACCAGGCGCTCGGGGGCCAGGTAGAGCATTTTCACCTCGCCGCGACGGATGCGCGCAGCCAGGTCGCGCTGCTGCTCGGCACTCAGGGTCGAGTTCAGCGAGGCGGCCGCGACACCGAGCTCCTCAAGCGTGGCCACCTGGTCATCCATCAGCGCGATCAGTGGCGAAACCACCACCGCCAGACCGTCGCGCAGCAGGGCCGGAACCTGGAAACACAGCGACTTGCCGCCGCCGGTCGGCATCAGCACCAAGGCATCGCCGCCGCTGGCCACGCGCTCAATGATCGCACCCTGGCGGCCACGGAAACTGTCGTAGCCGAAGATGTCCTTGAGGACGCGTTGAGCCTGTTCGAGCATGAAAAACTCCAAGAATCGCCTAAAACCCGCTGCACAGACTGGCCGAAAAGCCGGTGGGGTTCACCGACATTTGCGTTAGCGGACTTGTCCGCACGGGTCGCCTGGCCTGCAGGGCATCACAAAACGCGCGAGTATACCCGACCCCTTCCTGGCAAGGGGCGCCGACAGTGGACCGCTGGTAACCTTTAGAACCGCTCAAATCTGCCCCGTGGCTGGCTTGAGCGCTCAAGAAAGCCTAGAATTCAGCATCGTTTATTCCCCAAGGTAGCCGTCAATGTCCTTCGCTGAGCAACTCACCCGCCTGCAAGTCTTCCTCGATGCAGATGATCTGCACGACGAAGCCCTGGACTACGTGGCCGCTCATGGCTACCTGACCGCACTGTCGATCTGCTCGGAAGTCGTTCCGGACCGTGAGTGGATCGATGCGCTGTTCGCCGAGGAGCCGCATTACCGCGACGCCGCCGAGCGTGAAGTGATCGAATCGACCCTGCTGGCCCTCAAGGCACACATCGCGCGCCAACTGGCCTCCGACGAAGAGTTCGAGCTGCCTTGCGAGCTCGACCTGGGTGACGATCCGGACGATTCCGACCTGCGCGGCTGGTGCATCGGCTTCATGGAAGGCGTATTCCTGCGTGAAGCCGCCTGGTTCGAAACCGCCGAGGAAGAAGTCAGCGAGATGCTGCTGCCGATCATGGTGGGTTCCGGCCTGTTCGACGAACAGCCCGAGTTCTCCGACATCGCCAGCGACGCCAACCTGATGGACGACATGATCGTGCAGATCCCTGAAGCACTGACCGCGCTGTACCTGCTGTGCAACGCTCCCGACGAAAAGCCGGCGCTGCTCAAGCCTCGTCACCACTGAGTCGCCCATGGCCAAGCCCATTGGCCAGCGTCCCCTGGTATGGCGTTACGTTCTGCTGGCCATCGGCTGGTTGAGCGTAGCGCTGGGGGTCATCGGCATCTTCCTTCCGGTATTGCCCACCACACCTTTCCTGCTGTTGGCGGCCGCCTGCTTCGCCCGCAGTTCACCGCGCTTCTACCAATGGCTGGTGCAGCACCCGCGTCTTGGCCCCTGGATCCGGGACTACCTCGACGGCAACGGCATTCCACTCAAGGGCAAGGTGTATGCCATCGGCCTGATGTGGCTGAGCATCGGTCTGTCCTGCTATCTGGTGCCGCTGCCCTGGGCCCGGGGTTTCATGCTTACCAGCGCGGTGCTGGTCAGCCTCTACATCCTGCGCCAGAAGACCTTGCAGCGTCCCTGACACCTGCCAGCAAGCGCTGCCCGAACCGTTGAAGCAGCGCCCGCCAGCAGACGGTCACGCAAGACGACGCCCTGCATGACCGCCCCCCTCCACCGTCAGACGGTGTCCACCTTCAACGAATGATCGTTGAGCATGCCGTTGATGATGGTGGCGGTATCCGCCCCGCCGGCAATCACTCCTCCGGCGCCGGGGGTCACCCCATAATGGTTGGCCAGGTCGACACCGGCCAGGTCGATGGTCTGGGTCGGCGTGGCCCCCGCTACCGCACTGACATCAATACTGGTGACCAGGGTCGCGCCACTGCCGGTGACCTTGAAGTGCAGGTAGTCATCCAGGGAGGCCGAGGTGGCGTTTTCTCCTTGGAGCAGTTGCGAAAGGTCCAGCTTGTCGGTGCCCGGAGTGAAGTCGGTCACCACATCGTGCCCGCTGTTGCCCTGCAGCCACTGGAAGGTGTCGCTGCCCGCACCGCCGGTCAGGGTGTTGTTGCCCATTCCGCCGATCAGCAGGTCATCGCCACCGCCGCCATTGAGTACATCGTTGCCCAGGCCGCCGGTGATGACGTTGGCATTGCCGTCTCCGGTCAGGGTGTCGTTGTAGTTGGAGCCCACCAGGTTCTCGATGCTCGTCAGGGTATCGGTACCCGCACCGATGGTGTTCTGCGCTCCCGGCAACCCGAGGTTGACCGTCACCCCCGCCGTCGCATGGGCATAGCTCGCGGTGTCGATGCCGGCGCCACCGTCCAGCAAATCGTTGCCCGGCCCGCTGAACAGCAGGTCATTGCCGTTGCCACCGTGCAGGGTGTTGTTGCCCGAGCCCGCGGTCAGTACGTCATTGCCATCCCCACCATTGAGAATGTTGTCGCCACCGCCCGCCACCAGCACGTCATCACCGGCAGTCCCGGTCAGGGTGTGGCCATCCTGATAGGAGATGCTGACCGCCGCCACATCGCTGCCACCGTGGCTGTCACTGGCGGTGTAGGTACCGTGGTAGTCCGGGGTGACGTTCTGCGCCCCGGCGTAGTTGACGGTCAGGGTCAGTTGATAGTTTTCCGCGGCAGTGGGGTTGGTACCAGTGGTGTTGCTGATATTGACCACATGGATCTGGTAGGTGCCGTCCGCCGCCGCGGTGAAGGTACCGCCATCGGCGATAGCGGTGTAGGCACCGCCATTGAAGGCGTACTCCAGGGTGATGTGCCCGGCAACCAGGTTGTGGTCCAGGTTCAGGGTTTCCCCCTGCTTCAGGTTGACGCTGATCACATCCTCATCGTTGGCATTGGCGTTGGTGACCGCTCCCAGGTAACCACTGACCACCACCACTGCGGTCATGGCCACTGCATTGGCATTGAACGAGGCGCGATCAATGCTGATGGCCTGGTTGGCCGTGGTATTGCCGGTCCCGGCAAAGCCGATGGTCTGCTGGCTGGCTGCTGTGAAATCAGCGCCCCTGGCCGCCCAGCCGGTGTTGAAGGTGGTGGGCGCCGCGTTCAGCGGATCGCCATTGGCGTCGCTGTCATTGGCCAGCAACACATCCCCGGGCACCGCCACGGTGCTCGACAACAGGTTGGTGATGATGTGGTCGTCCACTGCCACCGGAGGCGTGTTGGGGTTGACCTTGACCACCAGGCTCGAAGTCGCCAGATCGCCGTCGTTATCGCTCACCGTGTAGCCGAAGGTCTCGGTGATCAGGGTTCCGGTGACCTTTTGCGAGCTGTAGCTGAAATCCCCGGTGTCGAGGTTCACCACCAGCGTGCCGCCCTGGTTGGTGGCAATGCTGACACTGTTGTTGACCGTGTTGAAGGTGCCGTTGTTGGTGCTGCCGCTGAAGGTCAGCGAGCCCTGGTTGCTGTTGCCTTTGGGATCGTAGGTGTAGGTGCCGCCATCGACCACGATCGACTTGATGAAACCGCCGTCGGCGCCAAAGCTGCCACCATCCCCGAGCAAGCTGCCAGTCACCGGATAGCCCTGCACGGTACCGGCCAGCACCGAGTTGAGCTGGTTGAGGTCGGTGACCACCACCGCATTGGTATCGGTATGGGTGCTGCCGTCATAAGCCAGGGGGTCGAGGTTGGCGTTGCTCACGCCACTGCCCAGGCCGATCGCGTAGTTCTTGATGCCGTTGGCGTCGAGGAAAGCTTTCCAGGCGATTTCGTCCGCGGTGCCGATGTCCTGGCCAGTGGTGGGCTTGCCGTCGGAGAAGAAGTAACCGACGTTCTGCGCCCCGCTCAGCTGGCCGCTGGTAACGAAGGCGGTTTTGGCGGCCGCCACTGCGGCGTCGTAGTTGGTCCCGCCACCGGCTACCAGGCTGGCGATGATTGTCTTGGCGGTCGCCACGTCGACCCAGACCGGGGTCTTGTCGGTGGCCGTGCTGCTGAAGGTGACGATCTGGACTTTGACATCGCCCATGTTGTCGTACTTGTCGAGCAAGGTACTGATGGCCTGCTTGGCCAAGTCCAGGCGCGAAAGCCCCGGCACCCCGGATGGATCGACCATGCTGCCGGAGACGTCGATCACCAGCAGCAGGTTGGAGTCCACCTCCACAGCGGTGACCGAACGTTCGCTGGCCACCGCCTTGGGCACGTCATCGACAATGCTCACCACAATGCTGCCGGTGGTGCTGTTGCCCAGGGCGTCGGTGGCCTTGTAGGTGAAACTCTCGCTCAGGCTGTTGGCGCCGTCATTGGCATTGGGCGTGGTTTTCGGCGCCGAGGTCAGGGTGTAGGTGTAGGTACCGTCGGGATTGAGCAGGATCTGCCCGTAGCTGCCGGTGGCACTGCCTACCAGGCTGAAGGTGATGCCTCCCGAACCGCCGGTGACCGAGCCCACCAGGGTGCCGCTGGCGGTTTCAGCGCTGGAGCCCGGATCGCTGCCAGTCACGGTACCGGCCGCCAGGTCCAGGCCATCCTTGTTCAGGTCCAGGGCCTTTTCATAAACAGTGACGTCCTGATCGGTCACCGCCTTGAGGCCGCTGTCGGTGATATTGATGGTCAGGGTGGTGGTGCTTTCATCGCCATCGCTGTCGCGGAGGGTGTAGGTGAAGACATCGCTGGCCCCGGGTGGGCTCACCGAGTTCGGATTGCTGTGATACACCGCGTTGCCCGCGGCATCCAGGGTCAAGGTGCCGTAGGTGCCGACGATGCTGCTGCCCAGCCCGCCAATCGCCGAGGTTGCGGTATTGCTGCCGGCGCGCACGCCGACCACGGCGCCGCCGACGGCCGCGCCATCCGCCCCGAGCACATCGTTGCCGAGCACGCTGACATTGATGGTCGCACCTTCCGCCGCGGTGGCGGTGTCCGCTACGGCGTTGGGCAGATCGTCGACGATGTTGACGTCGATCACCCCGGACGCGGTGCTGCCATCGCCATCGGTGGCCTGCACAGTGAAGTGCTCGGCGATGCTGTTGGCCCCCTGGGCCGTGGGATGGGTTTCATTGTCCAGCAGGGTGTAGCTGTAGCTGACCACTCCGGTAGTGGCGTTGTAGCCGGTGATGGTCAGGGTATTGCCCAGGGCCGTGGTGGCGGTCTGCGGAAAGCCCGCCGCCGCACCGCCGGTCACCACATTGATGCCGCCGACGGTCAGGGTTTGCAGGCCATCCAGGGCGGTGACGGTGAAGGTGCCGCTCTGGGTCAGGGCCGAGGCGTTGGGGCTGCTGCCGTCGCTGAGGTTTTTCTCATAGACCGTCAGCTCGCCACCGTTGACGTCGAGACCATTGAGCAGCACCGGGTCATCGTTGTTGTGGATCTGCAGCACCAGGTTCGCTGTGCTGGTGTCGCCATCCGAGTCGGTCAGGGTATAGGTGAAGGTTTCAGTGCCGTTGCCATTGCCGTGCAGGGCCTTGAAGTCGGCATCCGAGGTGTTGAGTGTGTAGGTGTAGCTGCCGTTGGCATTGAGCACCAGGGTGCCGTAGGTGCCGGTGAAGGTCCCTGCAGTAATAGGGCCTGATGCCACACGGTCAGCGCCCTGCACATCGTTGGTCAGCACATTGCCGGTGAGGGTCAGCAGGCTTTCCGAAGCGGTGCTCGGGTTGCTGTCGTTGACGGCACTGGGCAGATCGTCCACCACATTGACGTCCAGGGTTCCGGTGGCGCTGCTGCCGTCGGTGTCAGTGGCCAACACGCTGAAGTGTTCGCTCAGGCTGTTGGCACCGTTGGCCGTAGGATGGGCATCGTTGCCATTGAGGGTGTAGCTGTAGCTCACCACTCCGGTAGTGGCGTTGTAACCGGTAATGGTCAGGGTATTGCCCAAAGCAGTGGTGACCGTTTGCGGGAAGCCGCTAGCCACACCACCGGCCACCACATTGATGCCGCCGACAGTCAGGGTTTGCAGGCCATCCAGGGCGGTGACGGTGAAGCTGCCGCTCTGGGTCAGGGCCGTCGCATCCGGAGCACTGCCAGTGCCCAGGTTTTTCTCGTAGACGGTGAGTTCACCACCGTTGACGTCCAGGCCGTTGAGGGTCACCGGATCGTCGTTGTTGTGGATCTGCAGCACCAGGTTGGCGGTGCTGGTGTCGCCGTCGGAATCGGTCAGGGTATAGGTGAAGGTTTCAGTGCCGTTGCCATTGCCGTGCAGAGCCTTGAAGTCGGCATCCGAGGTGTTGAGTGTGTAGGTGTAGCTGCCGTTGGCATTGAGCACCAAGGTGCCGTAGGTGCCGGTGAAGGTACCAGCAGTAATAGGGCCTGATGTCACACGGTCAGCACCCTGCACATCGTTGGTCAACACATTGCCGGTGAGGGTCAGCAGGCTTTCCGAGGCGGTGCTCGGATTGCTGTCGTTGACGGCACTGGGCAGATCGTCCACCACATTGACGTCCAGGGTTCCGGTGGCGCTGCTGCCGTCGGTGTCGGTGGCCACCACATTGAAATGCTCACTGAGGCTGTTGGCGCCATTGGCTGTGGGGTGGGCATCGTTGCCATTGAGGGTGTAGCTGTAGCTGACCACTCCAGTAGTGGCGTTGTAGCCGGTGATGGTCAGGGTGTTGCCCAAAGCAGTGGTGACCGTTTGCGGGAAGCCGCTGGCCACACCACCGGCCACCACATTGATGCCGCCGACAGTCAGGGTTTGCAGGCCATCCAGGGCGGTGACGGTGAAGCTGCCGCTCTGGGTCAGAGCCGTCGCATCCGGAGCACTGCCAGTGCCCAGATTTTTCTCATAGACGGTGAGTTCACCGCCATTGACGTCAAGGCCGTTCAGAAGCACCGGATCATCGTTGTTGTGGATCTGCAGCACCAGGTTGGCGGTGCTGGTGTCGCCGTCGGAATCGGTCAGGGTATAGGTGAAGGTTTCAGTGCCGTTGCCATTGCCGTGCAGAGCCTTGAAGTCGGCATCCGAGGTGTTGAGTGTGTAGGTGTAGCTGCCGTTGGCATTGAGCACCAAGGTGCCGTAGGTGCCGGTGAAGGTACCAGCAGTAATCGGACCGGATGCCACACGGTCAGCGCCCTGCACATCGTTGGTCAGCACATTGCCGGTGAGGGTCAGCAGGCTTTCCGAGGCGGTGCCCGGGTTGCTGTCGTTGACCGCGCTGGGCAGGTCGTCCATCACATTCACATCCAGCGAGCCAGTGGCGCTACTGCCATCGCTGTCAGTGGCCACCACATTGAAATGCTCACTGAGGCTGTTGGCACCGTTGGCCGTAGGATGGGCATCGTTGCCATTGAGGGTGTAGCTGTAGCTCACCACTCCGGTAGTGGCGTTGTAACCGGTAATGGTCAGGGTATTGCCCAAAGCAGTGGTGACCGTTTGCGGGAAGCCGCTGGCCACACCGCCGGTCACCACATTGATGCCGCCGACAGTCAGGGTTTGCAGGCCATCCAGGGCGGTGACGGTGAAGCTGCCGCTCTGGGTCAGGGCCGTCGCATCCGGAGCACTGCCAGTGCCCAGGTTTTTCTCATAGACCGTCAACTCGCCACCGTTGACGTCGAGACCATTGAGCAGCACCGGGTCATCGTTGTTGTGGATCTGCAGCACCAGGTTGGCGGTGCTGGCGTCGCCGTCGGAATCGGTCAGGGTATAAGCGAAGGTTTCAGTGCCGTTGCCATTGCCGTGCAAGGCCTTGAAGTCGGCATCCGAGGTGTTGAGCGTGTAGGTGTAGCTGCCGTTGGCATTGAGCACCAAGGTGCCGTAGGTGCCGGTGAAGGTACCAGCAGTTATCGGACCGGATGCCACACGGTCAGCGCCCTGCACATCGTTGGTCAGCACATTGCCGGTGAGGGTCAGCAGGCTTTCCGAGGCGGTGCTCGGGTTGCTGTCGTTGACCGCGCTGGGCAGGTCGTCCACCACATTGACGTCCAGGGTTCCGGTGGCGCTGCTGCCGTCGACATCACTGGCCACCACGCTGAAGTGTTCGCTCAGGCTGTTAGCGCCATTGGCCGTGGGATGGGCATCGTTGCCATTGAGGGTGTAGCTGTAACTCACCACTCCGGTAGTGGCGTTGTAGCCGGTGATGGTCAGGGTATTACCCAGGCCAGTGGCGATGGATTGCGGAAAGCCCGCGGCCACCCCGCCACTGACCACGGTGATCCCGCCTACGCTCAAGCTCTGCAGGCCGTCCAGTGCCGTGACCGTAAAGCTGCCGCTCTGGGTCAGGGCCGTCGCATCCGGAGCACTGCCAGTGCCCAGATACTTCTCGTAGACCGTGAGCTCGCCGCCGTTCACCTCCAGGCCATTGAGGGTCACCGGATCATCGTTGTTGTGCACCTGTAGCACCAGGTTGGCGGTGCTGGCGTCGCCGTCGGAATCGGTCAGGGTATAGGTGAAGGTTTCAGTGCCATTGCCACCGCCCTTGAGCGCCAGGAACGCCGGATCGGTACTGTGCACGGTGTAGGTGTAGCTGCCATCCGCTGCCAGTACCAAGGTGCCGTAAGTGCCGCTGAAGGTGCCGGCAGTGATCGGGCCGGAAGCCACTCGGTCAGCGCCCTGAACATCATTGGTCAGCACATTGCCGGTTAGGGTCAGCAGGCTTTCCGAGGCGGTGCTCGGATTGCTGTCGTTGACCGCGCTGGGCAGGTCGTCCACCACATTGACGTCCAGGGTTCCGGTGGCGCTGCTGCCGTCCACATCACTGGCCACCACGCTGAAATGCTCGCTCAGGCTATTGGCACCATTGGCAGTGGGGTGAGGATCATTGCCATTGAGGGTGTAGCTATAGCTGACGACGCCGGTGCCGGCGTCATAGCCGGTGATGGTCAGGGTATTACCCAGGCCAGTGGCGATGGATTGCGGGAAGCCCGCTGCCACCCCGCCACTGACCACGGTGATCCCGCCTACGCTCAAGCTCTGCAGGCCGTCCAGTGCCGTGACCGTGAAGCTGCCGCTCTGGGTCAGGGCCGTCGCATCCGGAGCACTGCCAGTGCCCAGGTTTTTCTCGTAGACGGTGAGTTCACCGCCGTTGACGTCCAGGCCGTTGAGGGTCACCGGATCGTCGTTGTTGTGCACCTGCAGCACCAGGTTGGCGGTGCTGGCGTCGCCGTCGGAATCGGTCAGGGTGTAGGTGAAGGTCTCGCTGCCGTGACCGCCACCGCCCAATGCCAGGAAGGCCGGGTCAGCAGGGTGCAGGGTGTAGGTATAGGAACCGTCGGCCGCCAGTACCAGGGTGCCGTAGGTACCGTTGAAGGTACCGGCGGTAATCGGCCCCGAGGCGACCCGGTCGGCGCCCTGCACATCATTGGTCAGCACATTGCCGGTGAGGCTCAGCAGGCTTTCCGACGCCGTGGCCGAGTTGCTGTCATTGGCAGCGCTGGGCACATCATCGACGACGTTCACATCCAGCGAGCTGCTGGCGCTACTGCCGTCCACATCACTGGCCACCACGCTGAAATGCTCGCTCAGGCTGTTGGCGCCATTGGCAGCGGGATGGGCATCGTTGCCATTGAGGGTGTAGCTGTAGCTGACCTCCCCGGTGATCGCGTTGAAACCGGTGATGGTCAGGGTGTTGCCCAGGCCGGTGGTGATCGATTGCGGGAACGCACTGGCGCTGCCCCCGCTGAACACGGTAATACCACCGACACTCAAGCTCTGCAGGCCGTCCAGTGCGGTGACGGTGAAAGTGCCGCTTTGAGCCAGTGCCGTGGCGTCCGGGCTGCTGCCGGTGCCCAGGTTCTTCTCGTCGACCGTCAGCTCTGCCCCCTGGATATCCAGGCCGCGCAGCAGCACCGGGTCATCGTTGTTGTGCACCTGCAGCACCAGGTTGGCAGTGCTGCTGTCGCCGTCGGAATCGGTCAGGGTGTAGGTGAAGGTTTCAGTGCCATTGCCGCCGCCCTTGAGCGCCAGGAAGGCCGGATCGGTGCTGTGCACGGTGTAGGTGTAGCTGCCGTCCGCCGCCAGTACCAAGGTGCCGTAGGTGCCGCTGAAAGTGCCGGCAGTGATCGGGCCGGAAGCCACTCGGTCAGCCCCCTGCACATCATTGATCAGCACATTGCCGGTGAGGGTCAGTTGGCTTTCCGAAGCCGTGGCCGAGTTGCTGTCATTGATCGCCGTCGGCACGTCGTCGGTGATGTTGACGTCCAAGGAGTTGCTGGCGGAGTCGCCATTGCTGTCGCTGGCGACCACGCTGAAGTGCTCGCTCAAGCTGTTGGCACCCTGCCCCGCAGCATGCTGGTCGTTGCCGTTGAGGGTGTAGCTGTAGCTGACCACTCCGGTGCCGGCGTTGTAGCCGGTGACGGTCAGGGTATTGCCCAGGCCGGTGCTGATGGATTGCGGGAAGCCCGCCGCGACACCGCCGCTGACCACATTGATCCCGCCGACATTGAGGCTGAACAGGCCATCAGGGGCCGAGACACTGAACGTCCCGCTCTGGGTCAGGGCCGCCGGATTGCTCGCCGAGCCCTGCTCCAGGTTCGCTTCGTTGACCGTCAGTTCACCGCCTTCCACCGAAAGCCCGCTCAGGCTCACCGGATTGTTGGGGGCCGGCGGCGCCTCGCCATTGACCGTCACCAGGCCATCAAGGCGCACAGGAACAAATTCGGGGATGCCATTGAAGCCGGCCGTTGGAAAGCCGATCACCGGCTCGACCCGCCCCCCCACTTCCTCTAGCAGAACGAAGCTATGGCCACCGCCCTGGGCACCAGGCACACCACCGGTACCGGTAGGACCTGCTGCAGTGGCTTCGGCGCTTTGGGTCGGGTCATCACCGGCAGCAATGGCTTTTTGCAGTTGTTCGACATCGCTCAGTTGGGCATCACTGGGGGCCTGCACTTCCGGGGTATCGACATGGGAGGCCTGGTTCGCCAGCAGTTGCGCGCTCATCTGCTGGCTGCTGTCCCGGCCCAGGGTCAGATCCTGGCCATTCTGCAGATGCACCGCTACCGCGCCTTCGGCCCCGGTGACCAACTGGTCGCCGACAAACAGCCGGTCCCCTTCCACCAGGGCTCTCTTGGCGCCATCCGCCGCCACTGCATACACCTGACCGATCACCTGGGTAACAACGCCGATTAACTTAGCCATGTGCACTCCTCCAATGCCGAGAACAATCGGCATCCGCTTGCTTGCGGCAGTGCAGACGGTGTTGACCCGTGGTTGAACAGACCCTGTGCCCGGCAGCCCCGCACCCATGACGAGGCGTGCCAGTCTTGATGTCCCGCCCTCCCTTGCTTCCAGTCGGACGGCTGATGCGGCGAAGCGTCGGACAACGCTGCTTCGCTGGGCTTCGGACCGCTTGCCAACTACATTGCGCGAACCGGTGGAAGAGCAATCCGACAAAAAAATGTCGCCCAAATCCGGTCCTCGCCTCCCTCCCTGTAACCACTTCCCTGCCCTGAACCACCTGAAATTTTGAATGCCCCCAGAAGTACAAGGAAGCGCTACAGCGCCTGCAATATCTGGGCTTTCGCTTGGAACAATGTCTTGCTTTGGCAAACATGCATAAGTTTTTTTTGGCATAAAACCTATGAGATTTTTTTCTTAGCTATCCTCCTGAATGTTCTTAGCTCTGTTGTAAACAAGATGAGACGGTTCAAGTCTCAATTTTTAGTCATATTTTTGACGAAAACTGTGTTTCACAGGATCAGGGAGAGACACCCATGCGCGCGTTCACCCCCCTCAGCGGTGCGATTCTCTTGGCTTCGCTGTGCGCCAACCCGGCTCAGGCCATGTCATTGACCGAAGCGATCCAGAGCACTCTGGACAACCACCCGGAGCTTCGCGCCAGCCAGAACAACCGGCTGTCCGCCGATGAGGATGTAAAAGTGGCCAAGGGCGGCTTCTATCCAAGCCTGGACCTCAATGCCGGCTACGGTCGGGGCTACAGCGACAACACCACCACCCGGGGCTATGGGGTGGCGCGTGGCACCGGCAACCACAACACAGAGACCCTGAACTACACCCAGTCGGAACTGCGCCTGCGGCAGATGCTGTTCGACGGTTTCAACACCGCCAATGAAGTCGGGCGTACCCAGTCGGTGGTCAACTCCCGGGCCTACTACACCCGAGGCACCGCCGAGAGCCTGGCCCTGCGCACCATCGAGGTGTACCTGGAGGTGCTCAAGCGCCGTGAACTGGTGACCCTGGCCAAGAACAACCTGCAGGCTCACCTGCGGGTCAACGACCAGATCGGCCTGCGCAGCAAGCAGGGCGTGGGCAGCATTGCCGACCTCGATCAATCCAAGGCCCGTCGTGCCCTGGCGGAAAACAACTACGACACCGCCCAGGTCGACCTGGCCGATGCCGAGGCCAACTTCTATAGCGCCGTGGGGCGCCTGCCCGACGAGCTGGAAACCCTGCCGTCGATTCGCGGCGAAGTGCCACAAACCATCGCTGATGCCAAGCAGAGCATGCTGCTGAACAACCCCTATCTGAAATCCGCCCAGGCCGATATCCAGGCCGCGGAAAGCCAGTACGAGGTGGCCAAGTCGCCGTTCTATCCCCGCTTCGACGCCGAGGCCGCGGTGAACGCCAACGACAATGTGCAAGGCGACCTGGGCCATGACAACGAATGGCGGGTCGGGGTGATCATGAACTACAACCTGTTCCGCGGCGGCAGCGACAAGGCTCGCCTGCAGTCCGACGCGCACAAGATCAACCAGGCGATGGACATCCGCAACAACGCCCTGCGCATGCTCAACGAGAACATCACCCTGGCCTGGAACGCCATGCTCAACGCCAAGAAACAAACCCCCACCGCCCGCGAATACGCGGAAACCACCACCCGGGTGCGGGCCGCCTACCAGGATCAGTTCGGTCTGGGCCAACGCACCCTGCTCGACCTCCTGGACAGTGAGAACGAGCTGTACAACGCCAACCGCCGCTACACCGAGGTGCGCTACACCGAGGAGTTCTCCATGTACCGGGTACTGGCCAACATGGGCGAGCTGCTGAACAAGGAAAAAGTCGTGGTACCGGCCGAAGCCATCGCCCAGAGCGAAGTGAAGAGCGAGGCGCGCTTGCCGGAAATGAAGTAGTCCCGTGGAGGACTCAATTTGACCAGCATCGAACCCGGGAGCCAGCACGCCGATCCTCGTGCCAGCTTTGATGACCCGTTGTTGGACGGATTACTGATCCTGTGCAAACTCCACGGCTGCAACGTCAGCCGGGGCAGCCTGAGTGCCGGCCTGCCCCTGGACAAACAGCGCCTGAGTCTCGACCTGCTGCCCCGGGCCGCCGCCCGGGCCAGCCTCCAGGCTCGCCTGCTGCGCCGCCCGCTGGAAGCGATTTCGGCCCTCAACCTGCCGGTGCTGCTGATCCTCCACGGCGGCCGCTGTGCGGTGCTGCGGCGCTGGGGCGAGAACGACCAGGCGCTGCTCCTGCCCAGCGAAGCCGAAGGCGGCGAGCAATGGGTCAGCCGTGAAGAACTGGCCCGGGAATACAGCGGCCAGGCCCTGTTTGCCCGCCCCCGCCATGAACTCGAAGACTTGCGCAGCCCCCTGGTGCCCCGGGTCGACGCCTGGTTTCGCGACACCCTGAAACTCTCCCGCTGGCTCTACAGCGACGCCATTCTCGCCAGTTTCCTGATCAACCTGCTGGGCCTGATGGTGCCGCTGTTCGTGATGCAGACCTACGACCGCGTAGTGCCCAACCAGGCCACCTCGACCCTGTGGGTCCTGACCCTGGGCCTGCTGATCGGCACCGGTTTCGAACTGGTGCTGCGCATCCTGCGGGCCCACCTGCTGGACCAGGCCGGTAAAAAAACCGACGTGATCCTCTCCGCCACCCTGTTCGAACGCATCACCGGCATGAACATGAAGGCCCGCCCGGCCACCATCGGCGGCTTTGCCCAGAGCATCCACGACTTCCAGGGCCTGCGGGAATTCCTGACCGCCGTCACCCTGACCAGCCTGATCGACCTGCCCTTCGCCCTGCTGATGCTGGTGGTGATCGGCCTGCTCGGCGGCTGGCTGGTGGTGATCCCGGTCCTGGCCTTTCCGTTGACCATTCTCTTTGCCCTGGTGATCCAGGTGCGCCTGCGCGATACCGTGCAAAAGAGCCTGGCCCTGGGCGCCGTGCGCCAGGCCCTGCTGATCGAGACCCTGGGTGGCCTGGAAACCCTCAAGGCCTGCAGTGCCGAGAGTGAACGCCAGCACCAGTGGGAAAGCACCCACGGCGCCCTGACCCGCCTCGACAGCCATGCCCGCAACCTCTCGGCCCTGGCCACCAACGGCACCCTGTTCATCCAGCAACTGGCCGGCATGGCCACCATCGTCGCCGGGGTCTACAGCATCATCGCCGGCAACCTCAGCGTCGGCGCCCTGGTGGCCAGCTACATGCTCGGCAGCCGGGTCCTGGCGCCATTGGGGCAGATTGCCGGGTTGATCACCCGCTACCAACAGGCGCAGCTGACCATGCGCAGCACCGATGCACTGATGGCCCTGCCCCAGGAGCGGGATGCCCGCCAGCGCCCCCTGGAGCGCACCCAACTGCAAGGCGCCCTGGAGGTCAGCCGGGTGACCTTCCACTACCCCGGGCAAGGCACCCCGGCCCTCAATAACATCAGCTTCAGCCTGCAACCCGGAGAGCGGGTCGGCATCATTGGCCGCAGCGGCTCGGGCAAAAGCACTCTGGCGCGACTGGTGATGGGCTTCCTCACCCCGGAAGAAGGCCAGGTGCTGCTGGATGGCCTGGACCTGCGCCAACTGGACGTGGCCGACCTGCGCCAGCAGATCGGCTACGTCGCCCATGACCTGCCGCTGCTGGCCGGCAGCCTGCGCGACAACCTGACCCTGGGCGCACGCTACATCAGCGACGCGCGGATGCTTGAAGTCGCCGAGCTGACCGGCGTCACCGAGCTGGCCCGCCAGCATCCCCAGGGCTTCGACCGGCCCGTGGGCGAGCGCGGGCAACTGCTGTCCGGCGGCCAGCGCCAGGCGGTGCTGCTGGCCCGGGCGCTGCTGCTCGACCCGCCGATCCTGCTGCTGGACGAGCCCACCAGTGCCATGGACAACAGCAGTGAGGACGCCCTGCGCCAGCGCTTGCTGGCCAAGGTCCAGGGCAGGACCCTGCTGCTGGTGACCCACCGCACCTCGATGCTCAGCCTGGTGGATCGCCTGGTGGTGCTGGACGAAGGACGGATTGTCGCCGACGGACCGAAAGACGCGGTCATCGATGCACTGCGCAAGGGCCGTGTCGGCTCTGCGGCCGTCTAGCCCGGGGGAAGCGAACATGCCAATGCCATCGTCGTTGCGCGGTTACTTGGGCAGCTTTCGCAAGAGCGCGGAAAGCGAATTCATGCCGGAAACCGCCGGTGCCTCGCTGCAGGACTCGGCGCGCGGCTCACGGCTGACGGTGTGGATCGCCGCCGCGCTGATCCTCAGCGCCCTGCTGTGGGCCAGGTTCGCCGTGCTGCAGGAAGTCACCATGGGCGAAGGCAAGGCCATTCCTTCGAGCAAGGTCCAGGTGATCCAGAACCTGGAGGGCGGCATAGTCACCGAGATCTTCGTCCGGGAAGGACAGATGGTGGACAAGGGCCAGACCCTGCTGCGCCTGGACGACACGCGCTTTCGTTCGAACAAGGGCGAGAGCGAGGCCGACCGTTTTGCCCTGATGGCCCAGGTCGAGCGCCTGTCCGCCGAAGCCGAGGGCAAGCCCTTCGTGCCCTCGGCCGAAGTGCTCGGCAAGGCCCCGCAAGTGGCGGAAGACGAGCGCTCGCTGTACGAGCAGCGCCAGCGGCGGCTGGCCAGCGAACAGCGCACCTTGAGCGAACAGCTGCGGCAGAAGACCCAGGAACTGGCGGAGTTCCGTTCCAAGCAGGGGCAATACAGCTCCAGCCTGGCCCTGCTCAACCAGGAGATGAACATGTCGACGCCGCTGGTGGGCACGGGCGCCGTGTCACCGGTGGAGATCCTGCGGCTCAAGCGCAGCGCGGTGGAGATCCGCGGCTCCCTGGACGCCACCACCCTGGCCATTCCACGGGCCGAATCGGCGATCAACGAGATCAAGAGCAAGATCGACGAATCGGTGCAGACCTTCCGCTCCGACGCCGCCAAGGAACTCAACGAGAAGCGCACCGACCTGTCGAAGATCACCGCCTCGGGCATCGCCATCGACGACCGGGTCAACCGCACCACGGTGGTGTCGCCGGTCCATGGGGTGATCAAGCAGCTCAAGGTCAACACCATTGGCGGCGTGGTCCAGCCCGGCAGCGACATGGTGGAAATCGTGCCCCTGGAAGACAACCTGCTGATCGAGGCCAAGGTCCGCCCCCAGGACGTGGCCTTCCTCCACCCCGGACAGAAAGCCATGGTCAAGTTCAGTGCCTACGACTACACCATCTACGGCGGCCTGAGCGCCAAGCTGGAGCTGATCGGCGCCGACACCATTACCGATGACAAGGGCAACAGCTTCTACCTGATCCAGGTGCGCACCGACAAAAACCACTTGGGGGGCGACGTCAAGCCGCTGCTGATCATCCCCGGCATGGTGGCCACGGTGGACATCATCACCGGCGAGAAAAGCGTGCTCGACTACCTGCTCAAGCCGGTGCTCAAGGCCCGCACCGAAGCCATGCGCGAGCGTTGACTGCAGCTTAGGCGGGAGCCGACTTGCCGGCGTAGAGGGCCTCTGACGTTGCAGCAGGTTTGAAAGTGCTTTCGCGGGCAAGCCCGCGTCTACAGGCAAGAAGTCAGGGTTGGGCGCCGTGGTTGCGCTGGTAGGTGTCCTCGCCCATTGCCGCGATCTGCCCCTCGATCAGCGCCTCGAACGGCCGCAGCAAGGGCTCGAACGAGGCCGGAGCTTCCAGCACCTCCAGGGCCTGGACGATCGCCTCTAGGGTCGACAAGGCGCCCGGTCCTGGGGCCTTGCGCAAGCGGTAGCGCGAGGCTGTCGCCGCCGCCAGGGTCACCCGGGGCAAGGCCGCCAGCAGCGGATTGAGGTGCAGCAACTTGCGCGCCTTGCGCCAGGTGCCATCGGGCACCACCAGCAGCAGCGGCTCCTGGCTCGCAGCATAGGCTGCAAGTGGCTGGGCATCGTCCGCCGGGAACAGCAGCCGAGCCTGGTAACCAGGGCGCTGAAGCAGCGCCGGCAGGTCCTCGAACACCTCGCCGACGATCAGCTCGGCATTGTTCAACCCCAGTGCCGCCAGGCGCGCTGTGTTCAAGGCGTGGTTGACCTCGCTGGGATGCTGCAACAGCAGGACCCGGGTGCGGCTCGGCAACTGCGGGATCAACGGGCACAGGCAATGGCCTGCGGGGCGCAGGCAACGCTGACAACGTGCTCGGGACATGGACACTCCTGCTTTACGCCTGATTGAGCTGGGCCTTGAGCAGATCTCGGAAGGTCTGGATCAAGGGTTCACGACCGCGACCGCGGCGCATGATCATGGAAAACGGCGCCTGGTAGCCGAAGGTCGCTGGCAGCAGCACGCGCAAATCGCCCTTGTCGGCCCAGGCCTGGGCGTAGTGCTCCGGCAGGTAGCCGATGTAGGCGCCGGAAAGCACCAGGATCAACTGCGCCTCCATGCTTTCCACCGTTGCCGCACTGTGCTTGAAGCCATGTCGGGCCAGCTCGGCCTGGCTCCAGTAGCCCCGGCCGACCATGCGCTGCTGGGTGATGACCTGTTCGGGAATGCGCCGCTCGCTGTACAGCGGATGGCGGTTGCTGCAGTACAGCCAGTGCTGTTCACGGTAAAGCGGCATGTACACCAGGCCGCTCATGCGTGTGGAGAAAGCCCCGATGGCCAGGTCCAGGCGGTTATCCTGGACCCCCAGTTGCAGCTCGTGAGGGCTCATCACCGACAGGTGCAGGTGCACTGCCGGATGCTCTTGGCTATAGGCTCCGATGGCCTCGGCGAACGGCAAGGCCTGGTCGCTGACCGTGGAGTCGATCACCCCAAGGTTCAGGGTCCCGCGCAACTCGCCCTTGAGGGCCGCCGCGTACTGTTCAAAGCCCTCCAGCTCCCCCAGCAGGCGCAGGGTTTCCTGGTGAAACAGCTCGCCCTTGCTGGTCAGGCTGAAACCGCCGCGGCCACGGTGACAGAGCACCAGGCCCAGTGAGGCTTCCAGTTGGCTCATGTAGGTACTGATGGCCGACGTCGAGAGGTTGAGTTCGTGCTGGGCATTGGCGAACCCCTGATGCCGCACCACGCTGACGAAGATGCGCAATAGTTTCAGATCAGGTAAAGCGTTGGCCATGACAGGCTCCAATCAAACGTTCAAGACACCATCCTCCGCCAACCTCGGCGACGGCGGCAATCAGCCGGGTCCGAGTTGTGGGGTACCGCTCATCGCTCCGTGATTGTTGGCTCCTGGGTCAATCCCGACGTTCGCTGCGCCGAGGTTGTAGCGGCCCGCAAAGCCTGTCCCCGTAGCAATGGGAAAACTGCACTGGCGCTGCGGAGGCGGAGTCTAGCTTCTTTGCCGGCCATTAGTTTAGAAAAATCTGAACTAAGTATTTGTCCGTAGCGATTCTTTTCCGCCCGTGCATTTCGCAGAATCGGCCCCACTCGGTCGGACGGGCAGGACCTGCTGCGCCGCCGAACCCATAAATAAAACAACGATGAGGCCTATCCCGTGGACAAGATTCTCCACCAACCACTGGGCGGCAACGAAATGCCGCGCTTCGGCGGCATCGCCACCATGATGCGTCTTCCCCATGTTCCCACCGCTGCCGGCCTGGACGCTGCCTTCGTCGGCGTACCGCTGGACATCGGCACCTCGCTGCGCGCCGGCACCCGCTTCGGCCCCCGGGAGATCCGCGCCGAGTCGGTGATGATCCGCCCCTACAACATGGCCACCGGCGCCGCGCCGTTCGACTCGCTGAACGTGGCCGACATCGGTGACGTGGCGATCAACACCTTCAACCTGCTGGACGCGGTGCGCATCATCGAAGAGGCGTATGACCGCATCCTCGAAAACAAAGTGATCCCCCTGACCCTGGGCGGCGACCACACCATCACCCTGCCGATCCTGCGGGCAATCCACAAGAAACACGGCAAGGTCGGCCTGGTGCACATCGATGCCCACGCAGACGTCAACGACCACATGTTCGGCGAGAAGATCGCCCACGGCACCACCTTCCGCCGCGCCGTGGAAGAAGGCCTGCTGGACTGCGACCGGGTGGTGCAGATCGGCCTGCGGGCCCAGGGCTACACCGCCGAAGACTTCAACTGGAGCCGCAAACAGGGCTTCCGAGTGGTCCAGGCCGAGGAGTGCTGGCACAAGTCCCTGGAACCCTTGATGGCCGAAGTCCGCGAGAAAGTCGGCGACGGCCCGGTGTACCTGAGCTTCGACATCGACGGCATCGACCCGGCCTGGGCCCCAGGCACCGGCACCCCGGAAATCGGCGGCCTGACCACCATCCAGGCCATCGAGATCGTCCGCGGTTGCCAGGGCCTGGACCTGGTGGGCTGCGACCTGGTGGAAGTCTCGCCACCCTACGACACCACCGGCAACACCTCGCTGCTGGGCGCCAACCTGCTGTACGAAATGCTCTGCGTACTGCCCGGCGTAGCCCATCGTTGAGAGCCGGTCAGGAGCGAGCAAGCGCACATGCCTAACGCCGCCAAGTCGTTTTCGGCGCCCAGTGTCGTTGCTCGCTTCGTCTGTACCCCGTCCTCGATGGCTGTTGCCCAATGCCGGCAAGGCATTGGCCAGGCCGATGACGGGAAGGGATGGTTTCGAGGTGCTGTGCTGCACACCTCGAACAACGCCGGCGTCCGCCCACAAGGGGACGTCGTCGGGTTGACTCATGACGTAGCCACGCCGCTGCGCATGCAAGGGGAGCAAGACTTCAGCCAGGAACGCGAGACCCTTGTGTCTTGCACAAAACAACAAGGCCTCTGGCTGGCCTGTCACAACCATTTGTCCGCTATGCCGGAAGGGCTGCCACCCCCTTAGCCAATGTGATCGGAGCAGATCATGAATAACAACAAAGAAAAACGCCTTAGCCACATCGCAACCAGCAGGATCGGACCGATCCTCGAACACCAGCGCGACACCAGGCCTTGCGACCTGTTTCGCCTGATCGCCGGCCTGTCCAGCAAGGCTGGCGCCCCCCTCAAAGCTGCGCACTCCAGCATCGTCAGCCGCTGTCTCAGCGGGCTGCCGGCGGGTCGCGCCCTACTGCCCGGATAGCCTCCAGCCGCTGCCCCGCGATAGAGCCCTTGAGCCTTGTAGAAGACTTGAGCACGCCTTCGCTGCACAGCCAGCACCTGCATGAACTGTTTGTTTCACATAAAAAAGATAATCGGAGACACGCCATCATGGCTTTAGATTTATTTGTCGTACTCATCTATGCCGCCGGCATGCTCGTGCTCGGCTACTACGGCATGCGCAAGGCCAAGACCCACGAGGACTACCTGGTGGCCGGCCGCAACCTTGGCCCGAGCTTGTACATGGGCACCATGGCCGCCACCGTACTGGGCGGCGCCTCGACCGTCGGCACTGTACGCCTGGGCTACGTCCACGGCATCTCCGGCTTCTGGCTGTGCGCAGCACTGGGCCTGGGCATCATGGCGTTGAACCTGTTCCTCGCCAAACCCCTGCTCAAGCTGCGGATCTTCACCGTGACCCAGGTCCTGGAAAAGCGCTACAACCCCATGGCCCGCCAGGCCAGTGCGGTGATCATGCTGGCCTACGCCCTGATGATCGGCGTGACCTCGATCCTCGCCATCGGCACCGTGCTGCAGGTGCTGTTCGGCCTGCCGTTCTGGATCTCGGTGCTGCTGGGCGGCGGCGTGGTGGTGGTCTACTCGGCCATTGGCGGCATGTGGTCCCTGACCCTGACCGATATCGTCCAGTTCGTGATCAAGACCGTAGGCCTGATGTTCATCCTACTGCCGATCTGCCTGTACCGCGTGGGCGGCTGGGATGAGCTGGTGGCCAAACTGCCGGCGTCCAGCTTCAGCTTCACCACCATCGGCTGGGACACCATCATTACCTACTTCATGATCTACTTCTTCGGCATCCTGATCGGCCAGGACATCTGGCAACGGGTGTTCACCGCCAAGACCGAGAAAGTCGCGCAGTACGCCGGCACCCTGGCCGGTTTCTACTGCATTCTCTACGGCCTGGTCTGCGCCCTGATCGGTATGGCCGCCCATGTTCTGCTACCGGATCTGGACAACGTCAACAACGCTTTCGCCGCCATCGTCAAAGCCGCCCTGCCGGACGGCATCCGTGGCCTGGTGATCGCGGCCGCCCTGGCGGCAATGATGTCCACCGCCAGCGCCGGCTTGCTGGCCGCGTCCACCACCCTGACCGAAGACCTGCTACCGAAACTGCGAGGCGGCAAGCAATCGAGCCTGGGGATCAACCGCCTGTTCACCTTCCTCACCGGCATCCTGGTACTGGGCATCGCCCTGGTGGTCAATGACGTCATCAGCGCCCTGACCCTGGCCTACAACCTGCTGGTGGGCGGCATGCTGATCCCGCTGATCGGCGCCATCTTCTGGAAGCGCGCCACCACCTCCGGGGCCATTGCCAGCATGGGCCTGGGCTTTGTCACCGCCCTGGTGTTCATGTTCAAGGATGGCCTGGATGCCAACACGCCGATCTACTACAGCCTGGCCGTGGGCCTGGCGAGTTTCGTGGTGGTCAGCCTGGTCTCGCGCCGTACGGCGCCCCTGAGCAACGCGGTCTGAGTTGAACTCGGACGCTTGAAGTTTTCTTCGGCGGGTGCAGCGTCGGTGGCTGCACCCGTTTTTTTTTCGCCTGCAGAAAACGCCCCAGGCCCTGCCGCCCCTGGCCTGCAGGCATGTTGCGCCGGGTGAGAAAATTGACGAATGGTCACCTCAGGGAGAAATAAGCTGTGCTGTACTGAGGTTCAGCGACGACTGTTCCATCACCGGGACAGTACAAGGATCGCTGGCAGCGTCTGCACGTGCTATCGCATCCCCTTGGACAGGGTCACACAACAACAAGAAGTTCTTTCCTGTCCCGAGGTATTTATGGACCGTTTCGATATCCAGCGAAGCATCCAGCGCTCCATCGACGCGCAAATGGCCCTGAAATGGTCCATCCCCCCTTCCCAGGCCTGCAGCAGCGACAGTTACTCCCTGGATCTCAAGGCCCTGCTCTACAGCCTGGAATGCGAGTTCGACATCCAGCTCGACCCCGAGCACGACCTGTACTGGATCAGCTCCATCAGCGATCTGAGTCAGTTCATCCTGGAAAAGACCCGCCGTAGCGATGCCCGCCAGCCCCGGCACTCCTGACCTCCTGAACCAGCGGGAGGCCTGCCATGAATCGCGCCGACGCTCGCCAGGCGGTATACCAGCTCATCCAGCATTGGCTGGACAGCCCGCGCGTGCTTGACGACAACAGTCGCCTGCGGGACCTGGGGCTGGACATCGAGGATATCGAGGCCTTGCTGTGGCGCCTGGAAGATCGCTTCGACCTGAGCCTCTCGC
This sequence comes from Pseudomonas sp. PH1b, assembly GCF_000633395.1. Taxonomy (GTDB): domain Bacteria; phylum Pseudomonadota; class Gammaproteobacteria; order Pseudomonadales; family Pseudomonadaceae; genus Aquipseudomonas. Next base: position 9,194 of record NZ_AYMU01000037.1, on the reverse strand, counting down.
CGCGGGCAGAGGAACACTGGGTCGAACAGATGCACAGCGTCGACGACCTGATCCGGTTCGTGCTGATGATTTCGTGGCAGAACGAGGGTTGAGCGCGGCAACCGATGCACAGGCATCGGAGCGCAATCTCGGGCGAAGCAGGCGAGAGCCGGAGCCTTCACTCCGCTCTCGCAGCAGGCTCAACGGCGGCGTTGCTGACGGCGCCGCAGTTCTTCATCGGTAGGAATCGGCACCGGTTGCAGCGGTGGCTCGATCAGGCCCAGTGCGACGCCAAGGTCGTGCAGCCAGCTTTGCAGTTTGTCTTTCATAGTGCCCCCTCAAGGGTCGTGCCGAGCGGCGATACTGCGCCGCCTCATGCAGATGATAGTCCTAAGTTTTCCTGCGCGCTGCCCCTCAATAGCAATGAACTGTTACCGGATTCAGGCCAATCCACCACGGGGATTCACCCTGCGGCCCGCACCTGCCCGGCGGCCGCCTGCTGCAGTTCGATCCAGGCATTGAGATTGGCGCCCACCATGCCCTTGCGCCACATCAGCCAAGTGGTGGCACGGGCGAACGGTTCGGCCAGGGCATGCACCGCGACACTCTCGCGCCCCGGCAGGCTGTCGAGCATCGAACGCGCCATCAACGCCACTCCGGACCCGGCGATCACGCAGGCCAGCATGCCCTGGTAGGACTCGATCTCCATGGCCCGGCCCATGGCCGCGTGGTAGTGGGCAAACCAGGACTCCAACCGCATGCGGTAGGAGCAGCCCTGGCGAAAGGTGAACACCGAACGCCCTTCCACATCCAGGGCACTGCGCACCGGCGGATGATCGGCCTCGCTGATCAGGACCAAGGTCTCATCGCACAAAGGCACGCCGTCCAGCCCTGCCAGCGCCAGGGGGCCGTCCACCAGGGCTGCATCCAGGCGCCCGGTCAGCAGCCCTTCAAGCAGCTCGCCACTGGGCCCGGACTGTACCTGCAGATTCACGGCCGGATAGGTTCGGTGGTAGCGCGCCAGCAACGCCGGCAAATGAATCGCCGCGGTGCTGTACATGGTCCCCAGGACGAACTCCCCCGCCGGCTGCCCCCCCTGCACCGCAGCCTGGGCCTCATCGTGCAGGGCAAACAGCCGGGCGGCGTAATCCAGCAGTACCTTGCCCGCCGGGGACAGCTGCAGGCGCTGGCGCTCACGCAGGAACAGCTCGACTCCCAGTTGCTCCTCCAACTGCTTGAGGCGGGTGGACAGGTTCGAGGGCACTCGGTGCAGGCGCTCGGCGGCACGGGTGATGGAGCCCTCTTCGGCCACGGCCTGGAAGATGCGCAGTTGACTGAACTCCACAAGATTCTCCAAAACTGAACAAGTTACTCACTATTATTCATTTTTAAAGAAAGTCAATCAGCTCTAGCCTGACGGTCATCGTGTCTGCCTCCGGAACCCTGACCATGTCCCCTCTGCTCCGCCTGCTCGCCAGTTTCATTGCGCTGATGATGGCCATGGGCATTGGCCGCTTCGCCTTGACCCCGCAACTGCCGCACCTGATCAGTGAAGGCCAGGTCGACCTGACGTACGCCGGGCTGATCGCTGCCGCCAATTACCTGGGTTACTTCCTCGGCGCGGTGGATGCCATGTTCGCCCGGCGCCCGGCCCAGGTGCAGCGGCGTCTGCTGGGAGGCCTGTGGCTGTGCGTATTGCTCACCCTGGCGTCCTTCTGGGCCGTGGGTTTCTGGCCGCACCTGCTGCTGCGCTTTGGCACCGGGGTGGCCAGTGCCTGGGTGCTGGTGATGATCACCGCCCTGAGCCAGCCCCTGGCCCTGGCAGCAGGCCGCCCACGCCTGGGCGCGCTGGTGTTCGCCGGCCCGGGGCTGGGGATCATGCTCACCGGCCTGCTGGCCCTGGGTTCCAATCTGCTGGGGCAGCATTCCGCCGATCTATGGCTGTTGTACGCCGCCGTAGCCTTGCTGATGCTGCTGGTGATCCTGCCGATCCTGCCACGGGCCTCGACCACCGGCCCCGCCCCCCGGCGCGACGCCCCGGATGAACCGAAGGTGAACCGCCTCGGGCTGGTCTACGGCTTGTATGGCGTGGGCTACATCATTCCGGCGACCTTCCTCTCGCAGATGGCCAGCGCGCGGTTCCAGGGCCAATGGCAAGCCGATCTGTTCTGGCCCGCCTTTGGCCTCGCTGCCGCCCTCGGCGTGGTCCTGGTCAGCCTGCGCCGGCCGGGCCCGGACAGTACCCGCCACTGGTTGATGGCGACCCTGTGGCTGCAAGCTGCTGGCGTCCTGGCCTGCCTGCTGGGCAACGGCCTGGGACTGGCCCTCGGGGTGCTGTTGTGTGGCACGCCTTTCCTGGCCTGCATGCAGTTGGTCATGCAACGCTCCCGGGAACTGGCACCACAATCGGCCCAGCGCAATGCCGGGTTGCTGACCGCCTGTTTCGCGGTGGGGCAATTGAGCGGGCCGTTGCTGGCAGCCTTGAGCAGTCACTTCAGTGGTGGCCTGCAGTTGGCGTTGATCGTGGCCGCCGCTGGCCTGTTGAGCGCAGGGGCGCTGTTGCTTCGGCAGCAAGCGGCGAGCGGAGAATGCGCCGCACTGCCTTGAGAACCGGCAGTGGCCGCTCGAGCCCCGCTCAGAGCAAGCTGCGCAGGCGCCGGCGCAACCACTGCTCGGCACTGACAAAGGTGATGCCCAGCAGCACCAGCACCGCGCCGAACACGAAGTTGATGCTCAGGGGTTCTCCCAGCAGCACGACGCCAAAGGTGACGCCGAACATCGGGGTCATGAAGGAGAACACCGCCAGGTTGGCCGCCAGGTAGCGCCGCAACAGCCAGAACCAGGTCAGGTAGCTGAAGAACGACACCACCAGCCCCTGGAACAGCACACTGGCCACGGCCACGGGAGTCAGGCTGACATGGGTCACCTGGCCACTGAGAACGGCAATCAGCAGCAACCCGACAAACCCCACGATCAGTTGGTAGAACAGGGTCAAGGTTGCCGGTGCCTCGGACAGGCGCGACGCCCGCACCACCACCGTGGTCGCCCCCCACGCCAGGCCCGCCAGCAACCCCAGGGCATCCCCCAACAGCATCCGGCGATCCAGATTGTCCAGCGAGATTCCCCCGGCAAACGCAATGCCGATCCCCACGAAGGCCAGCAGGATGCCCAGCCATTGCAAGGGCCTGAGGCGCTCACTGGGCAGCAGCCAGTTGACCCCCAGGGCGGTGAAGATCGGCGCGGTGTAGAGAAACACCGACATGTGCGCCGCGCTGGTGAGCTTCAGGCCTTCGGCGATGAACAGGAACTCCAGGCCGAACAGGCTGCCGGCCAGCAACCCTGCGCGCCAGGTACTCGGCACCTGGGACCAGCCACCTCTCCAGCACATCAGCAAGGCCACCAGCAACGCCGAAATCCCGGAGCGCGCCGCAGCCTGCATCACCGGGGCAATGTCCGGGGCTGCCCATTTGATCATCACCTGCTGCACGCCCCAGATCAGGCACAGCCCCAACATCACCTGCAGGGCAAATCCATCGGCGCTGCGCCGTTCGATGCTCACCGCAAGACTCCCGATTGATTCAACAACATGACAGACACTCGATAGAAACCGCAGGCCCCTGAAGGCGTCCCGCAGCCAAAGGAAAAAAGACGATCAATGATCCGGCAACGCCGGGGATGAAGTCTGTAAAAATTCTTGGCTCGCCGTTGCTGGCGCGATTGCCAGCCACAGCCTCTGCCCGTCAGCCACGCCGAGCGCCCCAACGCTGTGTGCATCCGTAGCCGAAGGTGCAGGCCAGGGCACTGACCAGCACGCCCCAGGCCATGTCCATCAGCGCCAGCGACGCCGGCCAGCCCTGCAAGGTCGCCCAGTTGCTCAAGTCATAGGTGCCATAGGCCACCAGGCCGAGCAGCGCGCCCAAACGCGCCGCTCGCGTCCAGCCGCCCTGGCGCAGGGCAGGCAGGACGGCGAACGACACACAGCCCAGGACATAAAGAAGATAGAACAGCACCGCCGGGACCGGCAGTGGCTGTTCGAGCAACAGGGAACCTAGCTGAGCCCTGTAGGTGGGCCCCATCATCAGGCCCAGCCACAGCGCGTCGAGCAGTACGAAGGCCAGCAAAGTGGCGAGGTAGGCCGCCAGCGTGGTTTTCATGGGGAACAACCGCAGAAGAGACAGGCCTCAGCTTAGCTCGATGCGATCCGCATGAATGACGATCTGGCCCTGTTTGTAGAGTGTCCCGATGGCCTTCTTGAAGTTGCCCTTGCTGACGCCGAACAAACTGCTGATCAACGCCGGGTCGCTCTTGTCGCTGACCGCCAGGGAACCATCGTTCTCGCGCAACTTGGCGAGGATCTTCGAGCTCAGGCTGGTGGCCGCCTGCTCACCCACAGGTTGCAGGCTCAGGCTGATCTTGCCGTCGGCGCGCACTTCCTTGATGAACCCTTTCTCCTGCATCCCCGAGCGCAGGAACTTGAACACTTCGTTCTTGTGAATCAGGCCCCAGTGCTTGTTATTGATGATTGCCTTGAAGCCCATGTCGGTGGACTCCACCACCAGCAGGTCCACTTCCTGGCCCGGCGTATAGTTGGCCGGGGTCTTGTCCAGGTAGCGATCCAGACGGGCCGTGGCGGTGATACGGCGGGTGTGCTTGTCCAGGTAGACGTGCACCACGCAATACTCGCCGGCATTCATCTGGCGCTTCTCTTCGGAATACGGCAGCAGCAGATCCTTGGGCAGCCCCCAATCGAGGAACACGCCAATACTGTTAACTTCGGCGACTTTAAGGCTGGCAAACTCACCGACTTGAACTTTGGGCTTTTCAGTAGTTGCGATTAACTTGTCAGCACTGTCCAGATAAACAAAAACATTCAACCAGTCTTCATCTTCACTGGGAATATCCTTGGGAATATAACGATTGGGCAGCAGTATTTCACCGTCCGCCCCTCCGTCCAGATACAAACCAAAGTTAGTATGTTTAACCACTTGCAAACTGTTGTAGCGCCCGACTAAAGCCATTTCCAATACCCTCATTGCGTGGGCGGCATTCTACCTGTTTTCCGAGCCGACGTTGGCGCTCCTGAATCGCTGCCGATGAAAATCCGTGGAGAACCCCGATTTTTCCGGCCTGGCCGGCAGCCCAGCGCCCACTCGTCAGGCGGGGAGAAACAGCAAGGGCCAGCACAGGCGACTCCCAGGCTGTAATTTCAACCTCTGGTCTTTATTTAAAACAGCTACTTAGGAAGATCTTTGGGAGATGAACTGAAGAAAAAAGCCGGAAACCAACCGTCTGTTCCAGAGGATATTTGCCAAGCAATTGTCAAGTGTTTCTGATAAGATGCCTGGCCAAATTAATTTTCCCCAAAGGTTAAATGGCCGCCATGCGAGTAAAAGCCTCCAACAGCAAAGCAAAACCAGCTCCCGCCGTTGAAACCAGCGAATCGATCAACGAACAAATCGCGGCGTTCCTGAAATCGGGCGGCGAAATCCAGCAAATTGCCAAAGGCGTCAGCGGCCAGACCTTCGGCCCATCCAAGCAGATCAGCCTGGGTAAAAAGTAACTCCCCCCGCGTTATCCTGGTCCCTCGGCGCTTTGCCCTCAAAGCGCTAGGACTGGCACTCCCTCCCCTCTCCCTGCACTAAAAATCGACGAACGGCCCTCCTCCACCGGCATTCGCCAGTATCCTTGCACGCTTCTAGATCAATCGTTTCAGCCGACCGTCAGGTTGTCACTCCGCGCCGCCAAGGGAGTGCTGCATGCTCAAACCCGCCATATTGCTCTTAAGCCTGCTGCTGGCCTGCCCCCTCGCCCAGGGCCAGATCTTCCAGCGCGAACTGGGCGACTTCGACCTCAAGCTGGGCAGCAGCCCCAGCCGCAGCATGGCCCAGGGCCTGGTCAAACCCTCCTCCAGCGGTTCCTTCCACGGCGGCCTCGACCTGAGCCACGACAGCGGCTGGTACTTCGGACAATGGTCCCCAAGCATGGGCCTGAGCCCGTCCAGCAACCTTGAAGTGGACTCCTACCTGGGCTTCAAGCAGCCCCTCGACCAGACCCTGGGCTACGAGCTGGGGATGATCCACTACAACTACCCGAAGCTGAATAGCCGGGACAGCCAGGAGCTCTACGGCGGCCTGACTCTGCTGGGCAGCCGTTTTGGCGCCGCCTTCAGCAACGACCCCGACAAGCGCAACAGCACCCTGTTCGCCGACCTGGGGGGCAACCCGCCCTTTGGCGTCGGCGTCAGCGTCAAATACACCAGCCACCAATTGAACAATGGCGTATCGGTGGCCAACGGCGGTTACGTGGCGGGCTTCAGCGACTGGTCGATCAAGCTCTCGCGGCCCTGGCTGGGGATCGACCTGAACCTGATCTACAGTGACTCCAACCTCAACGGCAGCGAATGCACGGCCTATTCCGGGCACAACGCCGAATGCGACGGCCTGCTGACCTTCAAGGCCGAGCGCGCCTTCTACTGAAACGCTGAACTGCCAGGGCCCTTGCGGGTTCAGATGAACGAACCCGCACTGGCAAGGATTCGAACATGTCGCGCCACTGGCACCTGCTTGTTCCGCTCCTGATCATCAGCCTGCTGCTCGGCGCCTGCAGCCGGGTCGGCCTGGCCTATCGCAACCTCGATGTGATCATCCCCTGGACCCTCAACGACTACCTGGACATGAACAGTGAGCAGAAGGGCTGGCTCAACCAGCGTCTGCAACAGCACTTGAGCTGGCATTGCACGACCCAATTGCCCGGCTACCTGGGCTGGCTCGACCGCCTGCAACTGATGGTGCAGAACAATCAGGTCAGCGACGAAGCCCTGCAGGCCCGGACCGAGGAAGCCAGGCAGGCCATCGCTGAGACCGCACGCCAGATCACGCCCTCGGCGGTGGAGTTGCTCCAGGGCCTGGACGATCAGCAGGTCAAAGAGATGAACAACGCCTTCGCCAAGGACCTGAAGGAGCATGAGGAGCAATACCTCAAGCCACCTGTCGCGCAACAGATAGAGCAACGCAGCCAGCGCATGAGCAAGCGCCTGAAGGCCTGGCTCGGCCCCCTGAGCCCCGGCCAGCAGCAACGGATCGACCAGTGGTCCGCCTCCCTCGGGACGCAGAACCAACAGTGGATCGCCAACCGCGCTCACTGGCAGGCGCAGTTCAGTGCCGCCGTGCAGCAGCGCCAGGACCGTGACTTCCCACAGCGCATCGAGCAGTTGCTGATCCACCGCGAGAGCCTATGGACCCCGGCATATCGCCAGGCCTTCAGCCACACCGAACAGGCCGCACGCAGCCTGCTGGTGGACCTGATGGCCAGCAGCACCCCGGAGCAACGCCAGCGCCTGCTGAAGAAGATCGACGGCGTACGCCAGGACTTCGCCGCCTTGAAATGTCTGCGCAACACCCAGCCGGGCTAGCCGGCCCCGCCTAGGCGATCTGGGCCTTGGACGCGACTTGGTCAAAGGTTTCCGGCAGCAAGGCATCCGCCTGCTCATCCAGGACCTGACGCGGATGATCATTTCCTGGAATGCTGCTGTCGATCAGGCACAACAGGCTCGACCCACGGGCCGTGAGCACAAAGTTCTCGCCATTGCCGCCCTCGTCCTCCGGCCGGGTCTCGATAAAGCCCCGGTCCAGCAGCAACTTTTCGTACTCGGTGGCCGTGACCTTCAAATCATCCAGGTTACCCGTGGGCTCACCCTCCGCCGCCTTGGCGGCCGCATGCTGCTCGGCATAGGGACGCGGGGTAAAGCTGTGGCCCGCGCCGTTCTGCACCTCGTGCAGCAACCGTTCAATCAGATCCCAGTTATAAGTCGTCATCCTGATCCAACCTCCAGACATGAGAATGAAATGCCGTTCATAAGGTGTGACCGGACGGATTTTCAGCCGTTCAGCCAATCCGCCGTACCGGAATGACCCCTGATCGGAAACCGCTGGGCAGCTTGTCGATCATGCCGCCGGGCAAACGACTAGCGTGTGTAGGACCCATCGCCCCACTGCCTTGAGGAGAGACGTCATGAACATCAGCGATCACCCCGTGGTCTCCCGGGAACATTGGCTGCAAGCACGCAAGCAGCACCTGATCCGCGAAAAGGCCTTTACCCGCCAACGCGACCAACTGAGCGCCGAACGCCGTGCGCTGCCCTGGGTAAAAATCGACAAGCCCTACCACTTCCAGGGCCCGGAAGGCACCCTGAGCCTGGGCGAACTGTTCGGTGCGCACAGCCAGTTGGTGGTCTATCACTTCATGTTCGGCGCCGGCTGGGAAGAAGGCTGCAAGGGCTGCTCGTTCCTGGCCGACCACTTCGACGGTGCCAATCAGCACCTGGCCCATCACGACGTGGCCCTGGTGGCGGTGTCCCACGCACCCTACGGTGAATTCCAGGCCTTTCGCCGGCGCATGGGCTGGCGCTTCCCCTGGGTTTCCAGCGCCGGCGACGACTTCAACCAGGACTTCGGGGTCAGCCTCAGCGCCGAGCAATGGGCCGAGGGAGTCGCCACCTACAACTATGAGCCGGCCAGCGGCGACGAAGAGGAATTGCCCGGCCTGAGCGTGTTCTATCGCAACGACCAGGGTGAGATCTTTCATACCTACTCCACCTACGCCCGCGGGCTGGACCTGCTGGTAGGGGCCTACAACGTCCTCGACCTGACGCCCAAGGGGCGCAATGAAGAGCAGATCATGGGCTGGGTCCGGCACCACGACCGCTACCAGGAGCCCTCCAAAGGCAAGGGCAGCAGTTGCTGCTGTGACGATTGAGATGCGCCTCGCCGACAAGCACAATGCCACCCGATGGGCTCCTGCAACCGCATTGCGCAGGAGCCGGCTTGCCGGCGAATCTTGCTCACCCGCAATCCCCATCTGCAGCAGACTGCAATGATCCACCCGACTAAGCTGCAATCATGACCAGCGCCTATCACAGCCTCCATGAATACACCCTGCGCATGAGCCGTGTTCTGGAGCATATCGACCAGCACTTGGACCAGCCCCTGGAGTTGGCGGACCTGGCGCGGGTCGCACATTTCTCGCCCTATCACTTCCATCGCCTGTTCAGCGCCTGGGTCGGCGAACCCCTGGGGGCCTACCTGCGTCGCCGACGCTTGGCCTGCGGCGCCTACCTCCTGGCCAGCCGAAGCCAGGCGTCGATCCTGGAAATCGCCCTGGAGGTCGGCTTCGGTTCCGGCGAAGCGTTTTCCCGGGCCTTCAAGCAGCACTTCTCG
>NZ_AYMU01000036.1 GCF_000633395.1 Pseudomonas sp. PH1b | reverse complement strand
TGAATCGCCCCGGATTCTCTAGACACCTTGCAAGCTCATTGCATGACGTTTTTCAAACTCTACCGGTGACAGCTGATTATTGAAACCATGTCGGCGTTTTGAGTTGTAGAACATTTCGATGTAATCGAACACATCGCTACGAGCATCTTCCCGTGTGATGTAAATTTTCCGCTTGATCCGTTCTCTTTTCAGAAGCTGGAAAAAGCTCTCGGCCACGGCGTTGTCATGGCAGTTACCTCGACGACTCATGCTGGCAACCAAATTGTTTGCCCTCAAAAAGCTGCGCCAATCGGAGCTGCTGTACTGGCTGCCCTGGTCGGAATGAACCATCACCTCTTGCTTCGGTTTACGCCTCCAAACCGCCATCAACAACGCATCAATAGCCAAATCACTGGTCATCTGCGCCTTCATTGACCAGCCAACGACCTGACGAGAAAACAGATCCAGCACCACCGCCAAATACAACCAGCCTTCATACGTACGAATATAGGTGATGTCGGTTACCCAAACCTTGTTGGGTTCCACGACATCGAACTGGCGCCTCAGCAAATTGGGTGAGGCGACCGCTGGCTTACCGCCGTACTTTCCAGGGCGGCGTCGATAACCCGTCTGAGAGCGCAGCCCTTCAAGACGCATCAGCCTTGCCACACGATGGCGCCCGCAAACTTCACCAACCTCGCGCAGATCGTCATGGATTTTGCGATAGCCATAAACGCCTCCGCTCTCCAACCATGAATGCTTGATCAAACCCAGCAGTCGCTGATCGTCTTTAGCGCGTGCAGATTGCGGCTCAGACAACCAGGCGTAATAACCGCTGGGATGGACTTTCAACGTCAGGCAAAGCCGTCGAATGGAATAGTCGCCGGCTCGCTGCTTGATAAAGGCGTACTTCAACCGCACTCCTTGGCAAAGTACGCGGCGGCCTTTTTTAAGATGTCTCGCTCTTCAGTGACGCGCTTGAGCTCTGCTCGCAGGCGACGCAGTTCAGCGCGCTGATCATCATCCTGCTGCCGTTCTTCTTGAGGTTTGCTGTAGCGCTTTATCCAGGCATAGAGGCTATGCGTCGACACGCCGAGACGGGCCGCTACATCAGCGACTGGCAGCTTTTTTTCGGTCACTTGGTTGACCGCTTGGATTTTGAATTCTTCGGGATAACGCGGGTTGCTCATGGCACCTCCTAATTGGCCTCAGTTTAAGGCAAAGAGGTGTCTAGGAAACCCGGGGCGATTCA
>NZ_AYMU01000035.1 GCF_000633395.1 Pseudomonas sp. PH1b | reverse complement strand
CTGCCAGAACATCATGTTGGCCAGGATGAACGCCAGGCCCCGCTTGGGCAGCCCCCAGAACGACTCCCGCGCTTGCAGGGTGGCAGAAGGTTGGCGGGCCAGGAAGGCAAACTGACGAACATCCATGTCGTGTATCTCGTGTTAAAGAGCGGCGTTAAAGGAACACATCCAGACGGAAATAAATCGGCGCTTCCCGTTCATTCAGGGCTTCGGGCCGCTCGAGGGAATGGGCGAAGGTCACGCTGGCGGCCAGGTTCCTGCCGCGGGCGAAGAATTCGATCGAGTCGCTGGAGACCCGGCCATGCTGCTCGGCGTTGTAGCGGTCGTTGCGGATCGCGCCGAAGTCATAACCCAGGCCCGTGCCGTACTCGGCGAACACCGGGCGCAGCCAGTCCCAGCCCACCGGGCGAGTCCAGCGCAGGTCGTTGCGCCAGTAGTAGCCGCTGTCGCCGTTGAGGCTCTGGTCCTTGTAGCCGCGGATCGAAGACTGGCTGCCCAGGCTCATGCGCTG
>NZ_AYMU01000034.1 GCF_000633395.1 Pseudomonas sp. PH1b | reverse complement strand
TTCGCTGGCAAGCCAGCGCCTACGGTTGGCAGGGAATGCGTGGATATTTGTAGGAGCCGGCTGGCCGGCGAATTCGCGAAAAGCGTCACGCAGACGCAACCTCTGCGTGACCCAATGGTCGTAACAGCAGCAATTGACCGAACAAAGGTTTTCCATGAGTGAAGATGCACAAGACGTCGTACTGATCGTCGAAGATGAACCCGTGATCCTGATGCTCCTGGCCGACTACCTGTCGGGCCTGGGCTACTGGGTGCTGCAGGCCGAAAACGGCGAGCAGGCATTCGAGATCCTCGCCAGCAAGCCGCACCTGGACCTGATGATCACCGACTACCGGCTGCCGGGCGGCATTACCGGGGTGATGATCGCCGAACCGGCGGTCAAGCTGCGCCCGGATCTCAAGGTGATCTTCATCAGCGGCTACCCCAACGAGATCCTTGAATGCGCCAGCCCCATCACCCGCAAGGCGCCGATCCTGGCCAAACCCTTCGACCTCAACAGCCTGCACGAACAGATCCAGCGGTTGCTGGCCTGAACCGGGCCCTCAGTCGCGGATCATCTCCCGCACCTTGGCGGTCAACAGGTCGAAGGTGAAGGGCTTGGTGATCAGTTGCATGCCGGGGTCGAGGAAGCCGCCACGCACGGCGGCGTGCTCGGCGTAGCCGGTGATGAACAGCACCTTCAGTTCCGGGCGGATCTGCCGCCCGATCTCCGCCAGTTGCCGGCCGTTCATGCCCGGCAGCCCGACGTCGCTGATCAGCAGGTCGATGGGTTGCGGTGAATCGAGGATCGGCATCGCGCTGCGTGCGTCGGCGGCCACCAGAAAGGCGTAGCCCAGCTCGCTGAGTACCGCGCTGACCAGCACCCGCACTGCCGGGTCATCCTCGACAATCAGCACGGTCTCGCCGTTCTGTGCGGCCAAGGGTTGCTGTGTCTGTGGGTCCTCGTCCTGTTCCAGGGCGCCGCCAAAACGCGGCAGGTAGAGGCTGACCTCGGTGCCACGGCCAACCATGCTGTTGAGCGAGACGTGGCCGCGGGACTGTTTGCTGAAGCCGTAGATCATCGACAGCCCAAGGCCGGTGCCCTGGCCGATGGGCTTGGTGGTGAAGAAGGGGTCGAACACCCGGTTGATGATGGCCTCGGGCATGCCGCAGCCATTGTCGCTGACCCGCAACAGCACATAGTCGCCGGGGGCGAGATTGTCGTGGGCCTCGGTAAAGTCCGGGGCCAGGCGCTGGTTGAGGGTCTCCACCAGCAGGCGGCCACCATGGGGCATGGCGTCCCGGGCATTGAGCACCAGGTTGAGCAGGGCGCTTTCCAGCTGGTTCGGGTCGGCCTCGGCGACCCACAGCTGCGGATCGAGCTGCATGTCCAGCTGGATGCTTTCGCTCAGGCTGCGCTGCAGCAATTCGCCCATGGACGCCACCAGGGCGTTCATCTCCACGGGCTTGGAATCCAGTGACTGGCGCCGGGAGAACGCCAGCAGCCGATGGGTCAGGCCGGCGGCGCGGTTGGCCGAGGTGACCCCCAGGTCGATCAGGCTGTCCAGGTCTTCGGTGCGGCCCCGGGCCAGGCGCCGACGCAGCAGTTCCAGGCTGCCGATGATGCCGGTCAGCATGTTGTTGAAGTCATGGGCGATGCCGCCGGTGAGCTGGCCCACCGCTTCCATTTTCTGCGACTGGCGCAGGGCTTCCTCGTTGTGCCGCAGTTGCGCGGTGCGCTCTTCCACTTGTTGTTCGAGGGTTTCCAGGGTTCGTTGCAGGCGCAGTTCGCTTTGGCTCAGGTCGATCAACCGGTCCCGGGCTTCGTACTGCCGACGGCGGCCGCGCAGGGCGGCGCTGACCAGGCTGATCAGGGTCGCGGGATGGAAGGGCCGTTCAAGAAAGCTGACGTTGCCCAACAGTGGGCTGAAGCGTGACGCCGGGTTCTGCTCGGGGCCGCCGTGCTGGGTCAGCAGCACGATCGGCAGGTCCGACCAGGCAGGTTGCTGGTCCAGATGGCGCAGCAGGGGTTCCAGGTCCGCCCCGCGCAGGGCTTCGGCGGCGATGATCACCAGGCCTGCGCCTTGCTCCAGAGCCTCGCACAGCGCCGGCAGGTGAGGGGTGACCAGGCTGCGAAAGCCGGCTTCGTCGAGCATCGTCTGCGCCAGTTGGCTGTCACGCCCGTGGGGCGTGAGCACCAGGGTACGCTCGGCGAAGGCCAGGTCAGTGCTCATTGCCCCTCGTCCCCGAGCAGCGGTTTGCCCTCGCCGAGGTAGGTAGGCACACCCCGCAGCACGCCCTGGAAGGCTTCCAGGGGTTCGCCAATGGTCAGCCCGTGGCCGCTGATGCGGTACTCGCGGATGGTCGACTCATGGCTGCCGGTGCGTTTCTTGATGATCGAGATGGCCCGGCGTACCTTGCCCAGGGCCTCGAAGTAGCGCAGCAGGATCACCGTGTCCGCCAGGTAGGTGATGTCCACCGGGGCCTGCATGTCGCCCACCAGCCCATGCTGGGCCACGGTCATGAAGGTCGCCGCACCCTGGCGGTTGAGGTACAGCAGCAACTCGTGCATGTGCAGCACCAGGGCGTTTTCCTCGGGCATGGCGGCCTGGTAGCCATTGATGCTGTCGATCACCACGGTCTTGATCTGGCCCAGGTCGACACAGCGCCGGACCCGATGGGAAAACTCACCGGGCGACAGCTCGGCGGCGTCCACCTGCTCGATCAGCAGGTTGCCCGAAGCCTGCAGTGCCTTCAGGTCGATGCCCATGTTGGCCATGCGCTCGAACAGCAGCCCCAGCTCTTCGTCGAAGATGAACAGCGCGGCTTTCTCGCCCCGGGCCACGGCTGCGGCGGCGAAGATCATCGAGATCAATGATTTGCCGGTGCCCGCAGGGCCGAGGATCAGGGTGCTGGAGCCGGTCTCGATGCCACCGCCGAGCAGCGCATCCATTTCCCGGATGCCGCTGGTCAGGGTCAGGCGTTCGTAGCGGCCACGGTGCTCGGCGGCCACCAGGCGCGGGAACACGTGCACCCCGTCGCCCATGATGGTGAAGTCATGGAAGCCGCCGCGGTACTTCTGGCCGCGGTACTTCACTACCCGAATGCGCCGGCGCTCGGCGCCGTAGCTGGGGGTCAGTTCCTCCAGGCGGATCACCCCGTGGGCCACGCTGTGCACGGTTTTGTCCAGGGATTCTGTGGTCAGGTCGTCCAGCAGCAGGACGGTGGCGTCATAGCGCACGAAGTAGTGCTTGATCGCCAGGATCTGTCGTCGGTAGCGCAGGGAGCTCTGGGCCAGCAGGCGGATTTCCGAGAGGCTGTCGAGCACCACCCGGGTCGGCTTGACCCGTTCCACCACCTCGAAGATCTGCCGCGTGGCTTCCCCCAGCTCCAGGTCCGAGGAGTACAGCAGGCTTTGCTGATGCTCGGCATTGAGCAGGCTTTCCGGTGGGGTCAGCTCGAACAGGTGGATATTCTCATCCAGCTCCCAGCCGTGGGATTGCGCGCCCTGGCGCAGCTCGCGCTCGGTTTCCGAGAGGGTGATGTACAGGCAGCGTTCACCGGCCTGGGCGCCGGCCCGCAGGAATTGCAAGGCCACGGTGGTCTTGCCGGTGCCGGGTTCGCCTTCCAGCAGGAACACGTGGCCGCGGGACAACCCTCCGCTGAGGATATTGTCCAGGCCTTCGATGCCGGTGGCGGCTTTGGGGTTGAGCAACGCGGTTGAGGTCGACAATCAATGCCCTCGCACAATGGGTCCAGTTGGCCAGCGACGGCGCGAACGCTTTGCCATCGCTGCTTGTTCACTTGACCGTCGGCGGCGAAAGCGGTTCAACCTTTTATCCAGGGGGCGCTGGCGGGCAGGGCGCAGGGGGCTTATAGCCCCTGCTGCAACGCCGGGTCATCGGGGTTCTGCTGTTCCAGCTGAGCCAGCAGCACCTGGACATTCTGCAACTGGCCGCTTTCCTTCCAGTAGTTGATCAGCAGCACCCGTGCCTTGCGGTTGTAGGGCTGGCGCTGGACGATTTCCTCCAGCTGCTTCTGTGCGGCTTCCAGTTCTTTCTCGCTGTACAGGGTGGTGGCCAGGTCATAGCGGTAGGCGGCGTTGTTGGGTTCCAGCTCCACCGCCCGGGACAGGCCCAGCAGCGCGAACTCCCCCTGGCCGTGGTGCAGCAACCAGAGCCCCAGGGCATGTTGCAGGTAGGCCGAGTCCTGCTGGGCCTGCAGCTGCTTGGCCAGCAACTGGCGGGCGGCGTCGCTCTGGCCCTGCTTGTCCAGCACTTCGATTTGCAGCACCACCGCCTGCAGGTTGTCCGGCGCCAGGCGCAAGGCCTGTTCCAGGGTCTGCTGGGCCTTGATCAAGTCGGCGTTGTGCAGGTACAGGCGCGCCAGCTGGTACTGGGCCTCGACGTTGTCGCCCTGGGTCTTGAGCACTTGGGTGTACTCGTCGATCACCTGCTGCAACGGGCCGAAGTACAGCCCCTGGTCATCGGGCGACAGCCCCAGCAGGGCATCCACCGCGGCAAAGCGCACGCTCTGTTCTTGATCATCGAGCAACGGGCCCAGGAGCAGGCTGCGCTGGCCGCTGGGCACCAGGCCAAGCACGCTCTTGATCGCCGCCTTGCGGACCTCGGCCGAGGGGTGCAGGAGGTCGGCGTCCGCCAGTTTCAGGGCCTGGGGGCTGGGGTAGTTGGGCAATACCGCCAGCAGGCGGATGCGCTGCTGGTCGCTGAGGTCGGGCCGCCCCAACTGCTGATAGAGCACCCGTGCCGCACCAGGCTGGCCGGCGCGGGCCTTTTCCAGGGCCTGGCCATAGCCGTGCTTGATGGCCTCGGGAACCGCTGGCGGGCTGCTGCGCAGGAAGCTCCAGGCGAGGGCCAGGACGATGACGACAAGCAAGCTGAGCAGCAGGTAGCGGCGGGGCTGGGTCATGCAGGAATCCATGGCTGACGACTTTTTGAAGGCGCAAGCTTCGGTCAGGAACCGGCCCGAGTCAAACCCCGGCTCAGGTCAGGACGAATTCCTGCGGGGCCAGCGGCGGTGGCAGTTCAGACTGCCCCAGGGCCGCCAGGACTTCGCGCTCCAGCCCGCGCAGCAAGGCGCTGCAGGGCAGGTCGTTGTCGTCGTAGCCAAAGGGGTCTTCCAGATCGTTGCCGATCTCGTCCAGGCCCAGGAAGGTGTAGCTGATGATGGCGGTGAAGATTGGCGCCAGCCAGCCCAGGGGCTCGGCCATGGCGAATGGCAGGATGATGCAGAACAGGTAGATGGTGCGGTGCAGCAGCAGGGTGTAGGGAAAAGGCAGCGGGGTGTTCTGGATCCGCTCGCAGGAGGCCTGCACCAGGCTCAGGCTGACCAGCCGGGTTTCCAGCTGGGTGTAGCGCCATTCACTGATCAGCCCTTGCCCGGCCCATTGCGAACAGCGTTGGCCGATGCGCTGCAACTGGGCATCGGTGAGGTTCGGGTGGCCGGGGTCGAGGCTGGCCTGGGCCCAGGGGCGCAGGGCGGCGGCCTCGTCTTCATGGCGCAGGCGGGCGATCAGGCTGTGGGCGAAACCGCACAGGTCCCGCAGCAGGCCCTCGCGCTCCGGATTGCCCTCGATCACCAGGCTTTCCCGGATCAGCGAACGCACTTCGATGATCAGTTGCCCAAGTTGCTTGCGGCCTTCCCACCAGCGGTCGTAGCAAGCGTTGTTGCGAAAGCTCATGAAGATCGACAGCGACAGCCCCAGCAGGGTGAAGGGCGTGGCGTTGACCTTGGAGAAATAGCTCGGCTCCAGGGTTTCTATCAGCACGATGGCCGAGGCCAGCAGGGTCACCAGCGCGCAGCGCCAGGCAATGCGCTTGGCGATCGAACCCTTGAGGGCGAAGAGGATGCTGATCAGGTTGGGCTTGGGACGGACAATCATCGGGGATGGGCCAGGGCGACTACACGGCGGGTGAAGATTAGGAGCCTGCCGGCGGCCTGTCCAATCGCTATGCCCGACTACATGATCGACGGTCTCTATCACCACGCCAGCTCCTACGGCTGGCAGGGAATGTGTGGATATTTGTAGGAGCCGGCTTGCCGGCGAAGAGGGCCTTGAGTCGTGTGGTGTTCTGGCGGACGCCTTCGCTGGCAAGCCAGCTCCTACGGCTGGCAGAGGGAATGTGGGGAGATTTGTAGGAGCCGGCTTGCCGGCGAAGAGGGCCTTGAGCCGTGTGGCGTTCTGGCGGGCGCCTTCGCTGGCAAGCCAGCTCCTACGGCTGGCAGAGGGAATGTGCGGATATTTGTAGGAGCCGGCTGGCCGGCGAAGAGGGCCTTGAGTCGTGTAGCGTTCTGGCGGGCGCGTTCGCTGGCAAGCCAGCTCCTACGGTTGGTAGGGAGTGCGTGGATATTTGTAGGAGCCGGCTTGCCGGCGAAGAGGGGCTTGAGCCGTGTAGCGTTCTGGCGGGCGCCTTCGCTGGCAAGCCAGCTCCTACGGCTGGCAGAGGGAATGTGGGGAGATTTGTAGGAGCCGGCTTGCCGGCGAAGAGGGCCTTGAGTCGTGTGGCGTTCTGGCGTGCGCCTTCGCTGGCAAGCCAGCGCCTACGGTTGGCAGGGAATGCGTGGATATTTGCCGGCGAAGGCGTCCGCGAGACGAGCAAAAAAAAGCCCCGCGACCGAATGATCCACGGGGCTAAACATTGGTTGGTTGCGGCCAACCAAAGGAGCTCGTTGCAAATCCTTACTTGCTGGCCAGCGTGTCCGGCTGCCAGCCGCCACCGAGGGCCTTGTAGATGGCGACGATGCCGCGGTACTGGTCGACCTCGGCCTGGGCCTGGCTGTCTTCGGCGGCCAGGCGCTCACGCTGGGCGTCCAGCAGCACCAGGAAGTCCACGGTGCCTTCGCGGTAGCGGATCTCGGCCAGGTCGGCGGCGGCGCGGCTGGATTCGCTCTGGCGAATCAAGGAGATCAGCCGTTGCTGGCGCTTGCCGTAGTCGCTGAAGGCGTTTTCCGACTCTTCCAGGGCCAGCAGCACTTGCTGTTCGTAATTGGCCAGGGCGCCATCGGCGTTGGCATTGGCACCCCGCAGCCGGGCTCGGACGCTGCCCAGGTCGAAGGCTGCCCAGGTGATGCTCGGGCCCAGGGCCCAGGCGTTGGCCGCCGAGGAGCCGATCTGCGACCCGCGCCCGGCGGTGAAGCCGAGGAAGCCGCTGAGGCTGACCTTGGGAAACAGGTCGGCCTTGGCCACGCCAATGCGCGCCGTGGCTGCCGCCAGCTGGCGTTCGGCACTGAGGATGTCCGGACGCCGTTGCAGCAGTTCGCCCGGATCACCAATGGGCAGGGCCTTGGCGATCGCCGGCAACTGCGCCGGCGACAGGTCGACGCTCAACTGATCCGGGCGCTGGCCCAGCAAGGTGGCGATACGGTTGCGCTGGCGCACCTGTTCCGCCTGCAGTTGCGGCACGCTGGCCTCCACCGAGGCCAGGCGCGCATCGGCGCGGACCACGTCGAGCTGGTCGCCGACCCCGGCGTCGCGCAGGCTCTCGGTGATCTTGCGCGACTCCTGCTGGTTGTTCAGGTTGGCCAGGGCGATCTTTTCCCGCAGTTGCGCACCGCGCAGTTGGCCGTAGGCGTCCACCAGCTCGGCGATCATGGTCACCTGCAGCTGGTACAGGTCGGCCTCGGCGGCCTGCTGGTCGGCGTCGGTGGCTTCCAGGTTGCGCTGGATGCGGCCGAACAGGTCCAGCTCCCAGGCCATGTCCAGGCCCAGGTCGTAGCGCTCGCTGTTGACCCGCTTGGTGGTCTGGCCGGGGATCTGCCCCTTGGCCAGGTCGCTGCTGGCGCGGCTGGTGATGGTCGGCATGGCGTCATTGCTGGCGTCATCGCGAATCGCCCGGGCGGCCCGCAGTCGGGCAAAGGCCACCCGCAGTTCACGGTTGCCCTGCAGCGACTGGGTTACCAACTGGTTGAGGGTCGGGTCGTCGAACTGCTGCCACCAGATGCCTTCGAAACGTGCGCGGTCGAAGTTCTTCTGCCCGGCGGCGCCATCGGTGGCGGCGCTGATGTGCGCCGCCTCGGTGGTCGGGGTCTGGTAGTCCGGGCCCACGGCGCAGGCGCTCAGGGCCAGCACCAGCAGGCTCGGCAGGAACACTTTGGAACTCATTGTTGCGCCTCCAGTTGCAGAGCGCGGGCGGCCTTGCGCGCCTCGCTGCGCTCCACATAGTTGCGGATCAGTACATAGAACACTGGGGTCAGCAGCAGGCCGAAGAAGGTCACCCCGAGCATCCCGGAGAACACCGCGACACCCATGGCGTGACGCATTTCCGCACCGGCGCCGCTGGAGATCACCAGGGGCACCACACCCATGATGAAGGCGAAGGAGGTCATCAGGATCGGCCGCAGACGCAGGCGGCAGGCTTCCAGCACCGCGGCCAGCGGGTCGAGGCCTTCCTCTTGCTTGTCCTTGGCGAACTCGACGATCAGGATCGCGTTCTTGCAGGCCAGGCCCACCAGTACGATCAGGCCGATCTGGGTGAAGATGTTGTTGTCGCCCCCGGAGACGATCACCCCGGTAATCGCCGACAGCAGGGTCATGGGCACGATCAGGATCACCGCCAGCGGCAGGCTCCAGCTCTCGTATTGCGCGGCCAGCACCAGGAAGGCCAGCAGTACGCAGAGCGGGAAGACGAACAGCGCGGTGTTACCAGCCAGGATCTGCTGGTAGGTCAGCTCGGTCCATTCGTAGGTCATGCCGTTGGGCAGTTCTTCCTTGAGCAGTTTCTCGATCGCCGCTTCCGCCTGCCCGGAGCTGTAGCCCGGGGCCGCTGCGCCGTTGATTTCCGCGGTGACAAAACCGTTGTAGTGCATCACGCGGTCGGGGCCTGCGGTGTCGCTGACCTTGATGAAGGTCGCCAGGGGGATCATCTCGCCCTTGTTGTTGCGCACTTTCAGCTGGCCGATCTGCTCGGGTTCGAGACGGAACTGCTGCTCGGCCTGAACGTTGACCTGGTAGGTGCGGCCAAAGCGGTTGAAGTCGTTGGCATACAGCGAACCCAGGTAGATCTGCAGGGTGTCGAAGATATCGGAGATCGCCACGCCGTGGGTCTTGGCCTTTTCCCGGTCGATGGCAGCATCGACCTGGGGCACGTTGACCTGGTAGCTGGTGAACAGCCCGGCCAGTTCCGGCACGCTGCGGCTCTTGGTGATGACGTTCTGCACTTCTTTATACAGCTCGTCGTAGCCCAGGCCGCTGCGGTCCTCCACTTGCAGGCGGAAGCCGCCGATGGTTCCCAGGCCCTGTACCGGCGGCGGTGGGAAGATCGCCATGTAGGCGTCCTGGATATCCGCGTACTTGCCGTTCAGGGCACCGGCGATGGCCCCGGCGGACATGCTCGGGTCCTTGCGTTCGTCGAAGGGTTTCAGGGTGACGAAGACGATGCCGTTGTTCGGGCTGTTGGTGAAACCGTTGATCGACAGGCCAGGGAAGGCCACCGCGCTTTCCACGCCCGGTTGCTTGAGGGCGATGTCGGACATGCGCTTGATCACGTCTTCGGTGCGGTCCAGGCTGGCGGCGTCCGGCAGTTGGGCGAAGGCCACCAGGTACTGCTTGTCCTGGGCCGGGACGAAACCGGTCGGGGTGTGGGCGAAGCCGAACCAGGTCAGCACCATCAGGCCTGCATAGAGGAACAGGGCGATGCCGCTGCCGCGGATGACCCGGCGCACGGTGCCGACATAACCATGGCTGGCGCGATCGAAGAAGCGGTTGAACGGCTTGAACAGCCAGCCCCCCAGCAGCGTGTCGAGGATCTTCGAGAAGCGGTCCTTGGGTGCATGGTGTTCCTTGAGCAATACCGCGGCCAGGGCCGGCGACAGGGTCAGGGAGTTGAAGGCCGAGATCACCGTGGAGATGGCAATGGTCAGGGCGAACTGCTTGTAGAACTGCCCGGTCAGGCCGCTGATGAAGGCCGCCGGTACGAACACCGCGCACAGCACCAGGGCGGTGGCGATGATCGGGCCGGTCACTTCACGCATGGCGCGCTTGGTGGCTTCCACCGGGTTCAGGCCCAGGCCGATGTTACGTTCGACGTTCTCCACCACCACGATGGCGTCGTCCACCACGATGCCGATGGCCAGCACCAGGCCGAACAGCGACAGGGCGTTGAGCGAGAAGCCGAACAGGTGCATCACCGCGAAGGTGCCGATCAGCGACACCGGTACCGCGACCAGCGGGATGATCGAGGCGCGCCAGGTCTGCAGGAACAGGATCACTACCAGCACCACCAGGATCAGCGCTTCGAACAGGGTGTGCACCACCGCTTCGATGGAGCCACGGACGAAGATGGTCGGGTCGTAGACGATGCTGAAGTCCATGCCCTGCGGGAAGCTCTTCTTCAGTTCGGCCATCTTGGCCCGCACTTCATTGGAGATCTCGATGGCGTTGGAGCCCGGGCGCTGGAAGATCGGGATCGCCACCGCCGGCTGGTTGTTGAGCAGCGAACGCAAGGCGTACTGGCTCGACCCCAGCTCGATGCGGGCGATGTCCTTGAGGCGAGTGATCTCACCGTCGTCGCCGGAGCGGATGATGATGTTCTCGAACTCTTCCTCGGTGACCAGGCGGCCCTGGGTGTTGACCGACAGCTGGAAGCTGGTGGCGGTCGGCGCAGGCGGCGCGCCCAGGGCACCGGCGGCGACCTGGCGGTTCTGTTCACGGATGGCGGTGACCACGTCGGTGGCGGTCAGGTTGCGCGAGGCGGTCTTGTTCGGATCCAGCCAGACCCGCAGCGAGTAGTCGCCCATGCCGAACAGCTGCACATCCCCGACACCGCCCAGGCGCGCCAGCTCATCCTTGATGTTGAGCAGGGCGTAGTTGGACAGGTAGAGCATGTCGTAGCGTTTGTCCGGCGAGGTCAGGTGGACCACCATGGTCAGGTCCGGAGAGGCCTTGTCCACGGTGATACCAATGCGCGTCACTTCTTCCGGCAGCTTGGGCTGGGTGCGGGTCACGCGGTTCTGTACCTGCACCTGGGCGTTGTCCAGGTCGGTGCCCAGGGCGAAGGTGATGGTCAGGGTGATCTTGCCGTCAGCGGTGGATTGCGAGGACATGTAGAGCATGTTCTCGACCCCGGTGATCGCCTGTTCCAGGGGCGCGGCCACGGTTTCACCGATGACCTTGGGGTTGGCCCCCGGGAAGTTGGCACGCACCACCACGGTGGGCGGCACCACTTCCGGGTATTCGCTGATGGGCAGCTGGAACAGCGAGATGGCACCGGCGATCAGGATCAGCAGCGATAGCACCGCGGCGAAGATCGGCCTGGATATGAAGAACTGGGAAAAATTCATCTTGAGAGTCGTCCCTTAACCGCGCGGTGTCGCAGCGGCGAGTTTCACGGCGGGAGCCGCAGCGCCTTTGGCAGGGGGGACCTGCGGCAGGTTGCTGGCTTCCAGCGCTTGGCGTTGTTGGGCCAGGGCGGCGAGGGTTTCCTTGCTGGCCATGGGGATCACTTCAGGCGTGACCGGTGCGCCCGGACGTGCCCGTTGCAAGCCCTTGACGATGATGGTGTCGTCCTTGCTCAAGCCGTTGCGCACGATGCGCAGGCCTTCGATCTTCGGCCCCAGTTCCACGGCGCGGTAGGCCGGCTTGTTGTCGGCGTCCATCACCAGTACGAACTTCTTGCCCAGGTCGGTGCCCACGGCTTCATCGCTGATCAGCATTGCCGAGTAGGTGCCGCTGCCCACCAGTTTCAGGCGTGCATAGAGGCCCGGGGTGTAGCTGCCGTCGTTGTTGTCGAACACCGCACGGCCACGGATGGTGCCGGTCTTGGGGTTGACCTGGTTGTCGACGAAGTTCATCTGCCCCAGGTGCGGGTGGCCTTCTTCATTGGACAGGCCCAGGTACACCGGGGTGGTCTGGCCGCGCTGACCCTGGCGGGCGAGCTGGGTGTACTTGAGGTACACGCGCTCGTCGGCGTCGAAGTAGGCGTAGACCTTGTCGGTGGAGACCAGGCTGGTGAGCGGGGTGACATCGGCGGTCACCAGGTTGCCGGCGGTGATCTGCGCGCGGCTGACCCGGCCACTGATGGGCGCCACCACCCGGGTGAAGCTCAGGTTGAGCTTGGCCACATCCAGTTGCGCCTGGATCGCATCGACCCCGGCCCGGGCTTCCTGGGCGGCGCTGGTGCGGGTGTCGGCCAGTTCGGCGGAAATCGCGTTGCTGGTCAGCAGGCGCTGGCCACGCTGGGCTTCGTTGGCACTGCGGGTGGCGGTGGCGCGGGCCTGTTGCAGTTGGGCTTCGAGGCGGCGTACTTCAGCCTGGAAGGGGCGTGGGTCGATCTGGAACAGCAGGTCGCCTTTCTTCACCAGGGCGCCTTCGGTGAAGGCCACCTGATCGATCTGGCCCGAGACCCGCGGGCGGATTTCCACGGTTTCCGGCGCTTCCAGGCGCCCGGTGAATTCATCCCATTCGTTGACCGGCTGTTCCAGCACCTTGGCCACGCTGACTTTGGCGGCGGGTGGGGCGGAGGCGGTTTCCGGGGCTTTGCCGCAAGCGCTCATCACCAGCACGGCAAGCACGGCTAGTGGAAAACGTAAGAGTTTGACTGACTGGTCCATGGGTACATCCGCCAAGGTAATTTGAGATGGGCGGATGATGCTCGGCAGGGTGATATCTCACGAATCGAATGAAGCGAAGGTAACTATCATTCGGAATGATATAAGACCCGAGCGAGCCCTCTAGCATGCACCTTTCGTTAGGGTGCTATCAATTCCTTCCGACGCAAATATCTATTGCGCCCTGGGTAACATTGCCTTGGGACCAGCCCCATGCCGATTGGTACCGGCAGCGACGATTTACTTGATTGGCATCAAGCGCGCCGGGCAGCCGCAGCGCTAGGCTGGGGTCCGCTCCGGCCATTCATGAGGGGATGATGATCTATCCCGTGCTACTGACCCTGCACCTGTTCGCCGCCCTGATATTTATTGGCACGGTGTTCTTCGAGGTGCTGTTTCTGGAAAGTTTCCGCCGGCAGTTGCCGGCCAAGGTCATGCTGTTGCTCGAGCAGGCCATCGGCCGCCGGGCCCGGCAGTTGATGCCCTGGGTACTGCTGGTGCTGTTCGGCGCCGGCATTGGCATGCTCTGGCTGCGCTACTGGCCGTTGCTGGCGGCGCCTTTGCAGTCATCGTTCGGCACCTTGCTGTCGTTGAAGATCCTGCTGGCCATCAGCGTGCTGGTGCATTTCCTTGGCGCCATGCTGTTGTTTCGCACCGAGCGCATGACCGCCCGCTGGGTGAGCTTCATCCACCGCAGCGTCTTCATTCACTTGCTGGCCATAGTAGTGCTGGCCAAGGCCATGTTCTACATCGCCTGGTAGCCACGGCACCTCACCTGCACCCCGGTCGGGTTTGATGCAGGTCAAGACCCCAGGGCGGTTGCCGGTCGACACTGCGGTTTTGCGGCCCGTCTCGGAGCTTGTGTCATGTTCGAAGTCTTTCACTCTCGCAGCGGGCGGGGCGTGCGGCATGATCCAGGGGCGCTCGATCCCCATTGTCATGTCGAGGAAGGCTGCTTCCACGCCGGCGTCGGCTCCCTGGATGTGCTGCGGGCATTGCGCGCCAGTCGGCAGCAGCCCCGGCCCCTGGCGCTGAACCTGCAACTGCCCGCTACGCTGGCGGCCCCAGGCCAGGCCAGCGAGGCCTACCTGGCTGCCCTGTCCCGGGAAATCCGCCTGGTGACCTGCCACCTGGGCAATGTGTCGGGGGTGGAACAGTTCCACTTCACCGGCGGCGGCCTGGACTCCGCGCCTCTGCAACGGCTGATGGGCCTGCTGCGCGAGCGCTTCAACTTCCTCGACCACGACAGCGGCGACTACAGCGTCGATGTCGACTTGCCCGGCAGCGACTGGGCGAGCATGAAGCGGCTGCGCGACCTGGGTTTCAATCACGTGAGCATCGGCGTGCCGGACAGCGGTTGCGCCTGCGAGGGTGCGCCGGCCCGTCACCAGGACCCGGGACCTATCCAGTCGCTGCTCGACGCGGCGCGTACCTTCGGTTACCGCAAGGTGAGCGTTGACCTGGGGTATGGTCGCGGCTGGCAGACCCCGGACAGCTTTGCCCACAAGCTCTGTTCCCTGGTCGAGCTCGAGCCCGACCGGCTGCAGGTGTTCGACTATGCCCAGCCGCCACGGCGTTATGCCCAGGGGCCGCGGCAAGCCCCCAGCAGCCCGCAGGACAAGGCCCTGATGCGGCGTTTGTGCTTCGAACACCTGCCTCAGGCGGGCTACCTGCATGTTGGCCTGGGGCTGTTCGTGCGCCCCGATGACGACCTGGCCATGGCGCAGGAGCGCGGCGGCCTGAGTCGCAATTACCAGGGGTTCACCCGGCATGGCTACTGCGACCAGATCGGCCTGGGGCTGGGCGCGGTCAGCCGGTTCGATGGGCTGCATGCGCAGAACAGCGAGGTGCTGGGCGATTACCTGGGCCAGTTGCAGCAGGGGCAACTGGCCACCTGGCGCGGCTGGCGTCACCTGGCGGGGGCGCAGATCCGCCAGCAGGTGATGGAGCGCCTGGCCTGCGACCTGGAACTGGATGTGCGAGCCATAGAACGGCGCCATGGCCTGGTCTTCCGGCAGTTCTTCCCGGGTGCCTGGCTCCGGCTCGAGGCCATGAGTCGCGCCGGCCTGGTGGCGTTGCGGGAAGATTTCATCAGCATCCTGCCGGCCGGGCGCCTGGAGGTGGATGCCATCTGCCGGCTGTTCGAGCAACCGACGCAGCCGTCGCCGGCGTCCAGCCTTGACTGGCTGGACCACGACACTCGCCGCTGACAGCGGGGCGGGGCAGGTGTGCCGCAGCATGGCGCGGCGCGCTTGATCGCGATCAAGTTTGCTCAGCGCGATGCTTGCCGGGTTGCCGCCGGGGCTCTTAGCGTGACCGCCAACCCGTCGCTATCCAGGTATCCCATGGACCTTTCCGAACCCCGCTGCGAACCCTTCTACCAGGCTCAGGGCAATGAGCCGCTGCTGTTTGAACACGCCTGGCGCCACGGCCTGCCGCTGCTGATCAAGGGCCCGACCGGCTGTGGCAAGACGCGTTTCGTCCAGCATATGGCCCAGCGCCTGCAACTGCCGCTGTACACCGTCGCCTGCCATGACGACCTGAGCGCCGCCGATCTGGTGGGGCGTCACCTGATAGGTGCCGAGGGCACCTGGTGGCAGGACGGCCCCCTGACCCGGGCAGTGCGCGAGGGCGGCATCTGCTACCTCGACGAAGTGCTGGAGGCGCGCCAGGACACCGTGGTGGTGTTGCATCCCCTGGCCGACGATCGCCGCGAGCTGTTCCTGGAGCGCACCGGCGAGGTGCTCAAGGCTCCGCCCTCGTTCATGCTGGTGGCCTCCTACAACCCCGGTTACCAGAACCTGCTCAAGGGCATGAAGCCCAGCACCCGGCAGCGCTTCGTGGCCATGCGCCTTGGCTACCCGGACGTGGCGCAAGAGGAGCAGATCGTCCGCCGCGAGGCCGGGGTCGATGGCGCCCTGGCCAGCCAGTTGGTCAGGCTCGGCCAGGCCCTGCGCCGGCTCGACCAGCATGACCTGGAGGAGGTGGCCTCGACCCGCCTGCTGATCTTCACCGCGCGCCTGATCGGTGCCGGCATGGACCCGCGCCAGGCCTGCCTGGCGTGCCTGGCCGAACCCCTCAGCGATGACCCGGTGACCGTCGCGGCGCTGATGGATGTGATCGATGTGCACTTTTCCTGAACCGGGTTCGGCACCCGCAGTGGCAATACCCGAGTAAAACTATCGGGCTTTCTTGATTGTCATCAAGTCGCTCTCGACCGCGCGCTTTCTATCATGGCCACGCCAAGCAATGAGGACGCGAGCATGTCAGAGACCTTCACCAAGGACATGGCCAGGAACATCTATTTCGGCGCAAGTGTGTTCTTTTTCCTGATCTTCCTGGCCTTGACCTATCACACCGAACAGACCTTTCCCAAACGCAGCAACCAGGCGCAGTTGACCGAAGCGGTGGTGCGCGGTAAGACGGTCTGGGAGCAGAACAACTGCGTCGGCTGCCACACCTTGCTGGGCGAGGGCGCGTATTTCGCGCCGGAGCTGGGCAACGTCTACCAGCGTCGTGGCGGCGAGGAGGGGTTCAAGCCCTTTATGCAGGCCTGGATGAAGATGCAGCCGCTGGGCGTGCCCGGGCGCCGGGCCATGCCGCAGTTCAACCTGAGCGAGCAAGAGGTCGACGATATCGCCGAATTCCTCAGGTGGAGCTCGAACATCGACACCAATGGCTGGCCGCCAAACAAGGAGGGCTGAGTGATGAGCATTGCCAATCCACATCTGAAATTCGCTTCGCAGGCCGTGGCCAAACCCTACTTCGTGCTGGCCCTGATGCTGTTTCTCGGACAGGTGCTGTTCGGCCTGATCATGGGCCTGCAATACGTGATCGGCGACTTCCTGTTCCCGGCCATTCCGTTCAACGTGGCGCGCATGGTGCACACCAACCTGCTGATCATCTGGCTGCTGCTGGGCTTCATGGGCGCGGCCTACTACCTGATTCCGGAGGAGGCCGATCGCGAGCTGCACAGCCCGAAACTGGCGCTCCTGCTGTTCTGGGTGTTCGCCGTGGCCGGGGTGCTGACCATTCTCGGCTACCTGCTGGTGCCCTATGCGGGCCTGGCCCGGCTGACCCACAACGAGCTGCTGCCGACCATGGGCCGCGAGTTCCTGGAACAGCCGACCATCACCAAACTGGGCATAGTGCTGGTGTGCCTGGGGTTTCTCTACAACATCGGCATGACCCTGCTCAAGGGCCGCAAGACCACGGTCAGCATGGTGATGATGACCGGCCTGATCGGGCTGGCGGTGTTCTTCCTGTTCTCCTTCTACAACCCCGCCAATCTGGCCCGGGACAAGTTCTACTGGTGGTGGGTGGTGCATCTCTGGGTGGAAGGCGTGTGGGAGCTGATCATGGGTTCGATGCTGGCCTTCGTGCTGATCAAGATCACCGGCGTCGACCGTGAAGTGGTGGAGAAATGGCTGTATGTGATAGTCGCCATGGCGCTGATCAGCGGGATCATAGGGACCGGCCACCACTTCTTCTGGATTGGCGCGCCGCAGGTCTGGCTGTGGCTCGGCTCGATCTTCTCGGTGCTGGAGCCGCTGCCGTTCCTGGCCATGGTGCTGTTCGCCTTCAGCATGGTGCGCAACCGTCGACGCCAGCACCCCAACCGCGCCGCCACGCTGTGGGCCAAGGGCACCACGGTCACCGCGTTCTTCGGGGCCGGGGTCTGGGGGTTCCTGCACACCCTGGCACCGGTCAACTACTACACCCACGGCACGCAACTGACCGCGGCTCATGGTCATCTGTCGTTCTACGGGGCCTACGCGATGATCGTCATGACCTTGATCAGCTACGCCATGCCCCGCTTGCGCGGGCTGGGCGAGGCGCCCGATGAGCGTGCCCAGACCCTTGAGGTCTGGGGGTTCTGGCTGATGACCCTGTCGATGGTGATGATCACCCTGTTGCTCACCGCCGCCGGCGTGGTGCAGATCCTGCTGCAACGCTGGGCCGAAGACGGCAGCGCCTTGCCGTTCATGTCCACCGTCGAGCACTTGCGCGGGTTGTTCTGGGCGCGCCTGGTCAGTGGCCTGGGGTTCATGGCCGGGCTGCTCTGCTACCTGTCGAGCTTCCGTCAGCGTGGCCGCGCGGACCCGGCGGCGGTCCGGGTGGTGCGCTCCTGAGGCCGGCGGTGCCGACACAACGCGGCCCGGCTGCACGCTGGGCCGCTTCCTGCGGGGTAGGGGAGGAGACGCCCGAATGGCCTTTACGTGTTTAGGACTGAGATAAATACAGGGAGAGGTGTGAGATAAACCCGAGACACTCCGGGATCTGATGGTCCATGGTGGTACGGGAACTGTAAATGTGTTGCAGCAGGTGCAATAAGGTTTGGCCCCGGCCATTGCCAGGTGATCGGGGCTCTAGGTGGAAGGTTAGCTCCCTTTGCCGCTGGTAACTACTCGTCATCCTCTTCAAAGGACGCGAAGAGATCACCTTGGTCACGAGCAATTACTGCCAGCCGCATTCTCTTAACGACCTTGTAGACAAACGCCAGGGAGAGATTGTATTTCCTGGCAAGCTCTCGCTGGTTACGCCCTGTGCATTCATCAAAGAGTTGCTGATGTAGTTTCGAGGCCTGCAGGTGGATGCCTTTGGGCATGTAAAGAACCTGCCCACCCCAGACATTTGCCATGAGCATCGCCACTTCACTGCCATGTGCTTCCGCGAGTTCAGGGCTGACATCAAGTGTCTCCCTGGCAGACTGGGCCACATGGTCGGCTAGGGTCTGGAGGAGTTCACCCGGTGCGCTACAGGGCGCTTTCATACGACCTCCTGGCTGGTCACACGGCGCTGCCACTGCTTTAGGTTCTCAATCACACGGCTCGCCTGGGCGACGTTGAGCCACTGCAGCGCAGACACCTTGGTCATGCTTTTTACGAAGTTGGCCAGAGCCTCTTCGGACGGATCGCGAACCGCGCCCAAGTCGTGCAGCTCCAGCCATAACGACCGGATCTTCCGGGACTGCTCATCGTTGGCGCGTGGCCGCGTTCCTACCTTGTTTGGACGGGGCTTGAAACCCAGCTGCTTGAGCTGCTCCAAAACCCTCTGCAGATTTGGAACACTCAGGTCAGCGGTCGATGTAGCGCCTTCCAATCCGACCATGCCGGATAGCATCAGGCGATAGGTGTCGTCATCCATGCGCAGCTCACGCCGCGCAACATGGATCAGCTTGATATAACGCAGCCTGGTCAGGTTGTTGGGCGCAGTGCTCATCCCCATCCTCCGCGTTCCATCAGTTCAATAGCAGCCTGTTGAGGGTCTTCGATATCGCCGTAGGACAGCTCACGAACGAAGTCTTCCAGCTCGCTCATATGGTGAAGGGCGTTTCCTGAGGACCAGGCCGCAACGCGCAGCCCGCCAATCTCTCGCGGAATAGAGTTGCCCATTCCTTCCACTACCAAGGTGTCATAGCTCTGTTTATCGCTCATCTCGCCCCCCCCACAGTCAAACGTGCCAATGGCCGATGATTCACCGCGTGGTGCAGTTGAGCTGAGCGACCAGCCTGGTACCCGGCGTCTCCGGCTACTTCGTCTCGGGCCTTAAGTTTGCGACGTTTCATCTTGGCTTGGCCGAGGTTCGGGTATTTCTTGGCCATGTAGGCTTGAATCGCTTCAGCGATGTTGTCCTCGACACCGGCAAACAGTTCCACCTTGGCTGACACGGCATCGATCCAGCCATGGGCGAATGCATCGCCACGGGCTACCTTGGTGGCGCGCTTACAGCGCTTCTGCGTGGCGAGAAAATCACGGCGCCCCTTCTGCAGCTGGCGTTCCAGTACCTGATATGCATAACACGACAATTCGGGCACTGCCCCACAGCCGATGAAGGTGAACGATGCGCTTTCAAAGCATGACGTCTTGATAATGAAGTGAGCGCCAAATGCCTCGGCACAGACATGGGCTAAGCGTACCCGCCAGGCTGGTGGGTCGCTTTCGGAACCGGCTGCCACCTTGACCTCTCCGGCCATGCTGGCGAGCACATCCCCCATCTCCAGGTTGTAGGCTTCCATCATTTTGTGAGCCTGACGCAGGGCAATCTCCGCTTCATTTGGGTTAGAACCCTTGCCCTTGGCCATCTCCAAGCACTTCTTGATCTTGTCGAGAATGCGGTCCTGGTCCATTTCACACCCCCGCTAAAGTCAGGTTGATAGGCAAGTACTGGTCGGTATTGCCCTGGCGTTTATAGACCCGGATGTAGACGGCAGTGCCGTTAACCTGGATGGAGTCTTTCAGCGCCTGCATGGCTCTTTTCCAGTCGGGATCGTCGATCTCCACACGCAACAAACTGAGCACGTCCTTGACCATCAGTTGCCCCTGGCGGTTGGCCCTGAATGCACGGTCAACCAGAACACGCAGGTGGCTGTTGGCGCCCTCGGACCAGGCGTTGATGCATTGGTTGATCAGTTCTTTGGCAGCGAGGATTTCCTCGGTAAAAACAACCCGGTCGGCATAGGCCCGCTCGATCTTGAACTCGCCGTCGTAGGTGGTGATCGAGACATTGCCTTTCTGGCCGCCCAGCGTGACACCGTAGCGCTCGGACGAAAGGGCGATCAGATCGGCAATGTCGGCCAGGGCCTGTTTCTTGAAATGGGCCAATGCCTGGCTGAGCTGCTCAGCGGCGGTGCCAAGATCACGCGCAACTCCGTCACGCAGCTTGTCGTGCTCGCGCACCTGGTCAACCGGAACCAGGTGGCCAACGGCGTTGCGTACGAATCCTGCAGGAATGGTGATATCAGTCATAGCGTTGTTCCTTTTGGAGACTCGCTGCAGCGCGGTCGAGCCGGTCAATTTCAGCAAGGATCAAGGCACCAGCCTTGACCAGGTTTCGGTGTTGGTCGCGAGGCCTCCAGGACTCGGCCATCCAAGGCCAAGCCTCTGGAACAATGCGCATGACGCCCTCGATTTCAGAGGCCTGGACAAATGCCTCGGTGGCGTAACAAGCAGCTGCGATAGCGAGATCACCGCCGATGTATTCGTCATCCTGCTCGGGATAAAAACATGCCACCTGAATCTGGCGGATACGCTCAGCCAGCACGCTCCGCAGTGACGCGGGGGCGTTCTTCGCGTATTCCGTTTCGCTGAAAGCCGCGTGGTCCTGCGCAATCAGGCGGTAGATGTCGCGAATGACGCTGTCATCTTCTATGGCGCCGTCAAACGCTTGGTCTACGATCCAGGCGAGCAACTGTTCATTGATCTCAGCAGGCATGCCGCCTACAGAAAGGCCATAGCGGTCAATGTGAATGAGCAGCAAGGAAACGTGCTTCATCGCCTCGCCCCAAAACATGGTTGGGCTTTCATGGCTGACAGCGTCACGTAGGGCAGCGATGGCAGTGACTAGGGATGGGTTCATCAATGCACCTGCCTTGCGGCTCGTTGCGCCGCTTGTTGCTGTTGGTAGTGGGCAGCGAGGCGCTGCATTTCGCTACGGAGAGCGCTGTAGTTACCGGCGAGTTGCAGCTTGGCCAAGCTGATCAAGATGCGGTCGAGTGCACCGGCCTGCTGTTTCAACTCAATGATCA
The DNA here is from genome assembly GCF_000633395.1 of Pseudomonas sp. PH1b. Classification (GTDB taxonomy): domain Bacteria; phylum Pseudomonadota; class Gammaproteobacteria; order Pseudomonadales; family Pseudomonadaceae; genus Aquipseudomonas. The sequence goes on along the minus strand of NZ_AYMU01000034.1, from coordinate 13,439 downwards.
GCAGGTCCTTGGCGAACAACTCGCCATTGGCCCGTTTCAGCTCGGCTCGTACTTCCTGCTCATTCAGCAGGTCCGGGTTACACTGTGTCGAGCAGGCGTGAACAGTGACTTCTCTCATGGCTCTTGCTCCTTCACCGGTTCGAACCACACGACATCGATCCCCCGAATCGTCACGGTGCTGTAGGTGAACGGCCCCCGAGTGCTGTAGCGGACGCAGCGCAGTTCGTGCCCGAAGCGGCGGCTCAGCAGATCGACACAGTCGGGGCTGATAAAAATCTTGTTGTCCGTCAGTACCAGGTGCTGAGGCTGAATGCCCGCCTCGCGCAGGCTGCGGCCCAGGTCGTTGAAAGCAGCCAACCGCTCACTGAATGCGCTGTCGAGAGTGCTGGGAAAATCCGGTACTGGTTGTACAAATGGGTTCATCTCACACCCCCTTGACGATGTCGGCGGTAACCATGGGGGCTCCCAGGTCTGCGGCCAGGTTCATGGCGGCGGTCATCAGGTTGCCGATGGCCAGCGGGTACAGCGACGAAACAACGGCATCGCGCCCGCTCTTGCCGGGCCGGGACAGGCGTTCAGCAATCGCCTGGATACCGCTGTCGTCCATGACCTCGCTGAGGGCTTTGTCCGCACGCTCGAAACGAAACTTCAAGAACTCCCCCAGGCGCTCGTTTGCAATGGGTTGCAGCTCGATTCGCTCGCAGCGCTGCACCACCTCGCGCACATCGGCGTTGCGCTCACTGAGCTTCATCAAAAGCTCTGTCTGAGCGATGATGATGACGCTGATCAGCTTGGTGAATCCGGCTTCCAGTTCAAGGAAACGTTTGAGGTGTTTGAGCGTCGAGATTGGCAGGCTGTGCGCCTCCTCGATCACCAAGCAGTGGCGATATCCGGCGGTATTGGACTCCTTCAGAGCCTTGTGCAACTGGGCGAACCGCGCCTCGGGGCTACTTTTGACTTTCTCCAAGGGCGCCACTGCCGCCATGATGGATTCGGCGATGTGTGTGCTTTTCAGCGGTTTGCCCTTGGTATCGTTGTCTTCGGAGGCCAGGACATAAGGCTCGATGATGATCACCGGGTCACCGTTCTCGGTGATCCGGTGCACCAGATCACGGCGCAATGTGCTTTTACCTGCGCCTGATTGGCCCACGACTGCCAGGAAACCACCGTGGCGCGCTGTCTGGTACATGTACTCACGGACATAACGAATCTCCGGGCTGGACCACATATCCTGGGCGCATTGCAGGTCATCGAAGGGGTCGCGGAACAAGCCGAAGGCTTTCCGTGTAGCTGGCTGTAGCGTTTGCTTTGGCAGTAACATAGGTTCGTCCTCCCAGGACGGCTCTTTCACTAGGGTCGGATCTGCCGTGTTGGCGCACGGCAGATCCACTTCTTCAAAGGCGTTGGCGATATCGGCATCGTTGGCGCCGCATTCGGTCAGGAATACACGAATGCGGCCCTGCAACTCCTCGCTGTCCAAGCTGCGCGGCCACTGACCGTGGTTCAGCAACTGAGCGACGGTCGCATCACTGAGCTTGAGCGATTCGGCCAAGGCCGACTGAGGCCGACCGATGCCTTGCAAAACGTGCTTGAGTTTCAACATCATTCACCTCCCACAACCCGCATCAGGCTGAGCGGGGCAATGACCACCTCGGCAGGTTGTTTCAGCTCGGCCTCAATGATCTCAAGCTGTTCTTGTGGAACGCCTTGCGCATAACGCTCCTGCAGCCAGGTGAAAGTCTTGGCTGTCCAGAGGTTGCCCAGGCGTGGGCGAAGTAACTTCGCGGCCTCGACAAGACTCAGAGGCGCCAACCCGACGCTGGGCGCGTTGACTTCCAAGGATGTGCCGCGCCGTGGCATGTAAGTCGGCAACACGGTGTCGGTAACAGGCTTGTGCGGATCGATCAGGCCACCGAACGGAACGGCCTTGGTCTTGCGTGCCGCTTCGGCATCCGCTGCGCTGCTGGTGCCGGTGGCAAGCTGCTCCAGGATCTTGCGCGAGGCCTGGGCGGGTGTTTCAGCATGGCTTTTATACTGCTCGCCGATCACCGCCGCCGTTACTGCAAAGCCAAAGGCATCGAGTTCGATCCGCTCGATGATGTGGAACTGCTCACGACCGTCCTCGCCCATAAGCACGGCGATGGCCGTGTCCTGGTCGCGCCAGCAGTTGCGAGTGATCAACAGTTTTTCACCCACCATGACCCCGGGCACCGTGCTGACATCGAACTTGGCGCCCCGGAACGAAACCTGTAGCAAGTTGCTGACGGTGCGCGGCTCCGGTGTGCTGACTGCCAGTTCCCGGCACACTTCAATGCTAGGCGCCAAGCGCAGTTGTTCCGGGCGAATCAGTTGCCACACGCCGTAGCGGGTGCGCTGGGTGCGTGAATGAATGGCCGTGGCGTTGAAGTAACGCATCCACTGCGCGGCCCATTCATTGATCTGCTCCAGGGTTTCCGCGCTCTGAAACTTCAAGGCGCTTTCAAATTCACGCTCGACGATGTTATGCGCCTGCTCGACTTGGCCCTTGGCCCGTGCGTTGCCCACCTGGTTGATGATCAGGTCGATGGACATGCTCCGGCACAGGTTGCCAAACCGGCTGCTGGTCATCGCCGCGCCAGGGTCGGTGGTCACTATCCACGGCGCGCCATGGAACGGATCGGCGGCATGACGCTTCTGCATGGCGTTGATCAACACGCTGCAGAGGTTCTCCGACGACTCGGCGCCCAGAACGTACTCCAGGTACAGGGTGCCGCTGGCGTGGTCGGTCACCACGTAGCGCCACAACCGTTGGCGCTCGATCCTGCGCAGGTTGGCGGGCTTGCCGTCATAAAACTCGGCCTTGTTCATCACCCGAGCACCGTCATCGGCCAGGTAGAACTGGGTCGAGATCGAGGCGTCGATCTGCCAGACATGGTTCGGGTGTTTGCTGGCCAGGGAGACCGCCGGGGCGTCCTGCAGCAGTTGTTCGGGGTGGAGCTTGTAACCGCGCAGTGCGCGGCTGATAGCGCTGGTGCTCATTGGAAAAAACTCCCCTGTGGATGCATCGGTACGCCCGGCCAGAATCAGGCTGTTGCTGCGCAAGCGCTCAACCGCTCGCTCGATGGTGGATAACTGCTTGCCGTTGGCGCGGATCGACTCCAGCAGTACCGCCGAAATCAAACGCGCCTCCTCCAATGTCAAGGTGGTGCGGCCTGCGTCGCTGCGAACTTTGCGAGGCTTGGTCAAGTGAACCTCCTTCAGCTTGCGTTGTAGGGTTTGAATGGACATCTCCAGCTGTGCCGCACCGTTCTTGTAGATCGCGGTACGTTGGCCGTACGGGGCGCTGGCGGCTTGCCGGGCGATCTGCGTCAATTGCTGAATCAGCACGGGATTCACGTTCAAGCCTCACTGCCAGCCATCCAGACGGGGCTTTCGTTCTCCCGGTGTTCGGGCAGGTGGAAGTCGCTGCGCAAGGTGGCCAGGGCCAGTTCCAGTTGGCGGATCAGATCGGCCTGGTAGAAACGATGGTCCTGGCCGTGGGTCGTGCCGTGTTCGGCCATCTTGCCGAAGCCCTCGCGCAACTTGCCCAGCACGGTCAATTCAAACTCCGATGCCAAGGCCAGCACCTCGGTGCGCAGGTCCTTGATCACCTCGTCCGGCTCGGCGAACTGGATGCGCTTGCGGGTTTTGGCCAGTTCCCGCTTGGTGCCATCCAGTTCCTGGTTTTTCTCGGCCAGGATTTCGCTTTGCGCCTCGTACTCGGCATTGACCTTGTCCAGGCTCTGCGTCAGGTGTTCTTTTTCCTTGGCGTGCTTGGCAATGATTTCTTCGGCGAGATCGACGAACGCGTCCTTGTCTCCGGTCTTGGCGATTTCGATCAGGGCGGTTTTTTCGTCTTCGGGCAAGCGGCGGTACTGGCGCATTTCGCGGTAGCCGATACCCATGCGGGACATGGAGTCGAGTGCTTCTTCGCCGAAGCACTGCAGGTTGGTAATATCCATGTTCGCCTTGTCATGGGAGATTCCCAGCAATTCACAAAACTCTTCCCAGGTACCCGAAAAGCACGAACCGTTCGTACTTTTCTTGCCCTTAAGAGCCCTGTAGAGCTTGTTTTCCTTGACGAAGGCCAGCTTCGAAGCACGAACCGTTCGTGAAAAATCCTCGAATGCGCCGGCCATTTGGGTCTGCCCCAAAAGTTGGTTAACAAGGTCACGTTCGTCACTATGGGAAGACAGTAGGGCTGCCATCGCATTCTGATTAGCAGTCAGCATCTCGCCGTCCAGGGCAGGCAGCTCAACAACATCTGTAACTGGGGATTTGGTACGTGCCATGGTCTTCTCCTTAATTCATCGATCCAGCGGCGATACGCTGGTTGATTTCCTGCATGCGGTTGGTCAAGCGGGTCATGTGCTCGGCATGAGCCTGGGCGATCTGCAGCACACCCACTGAGTGAGCGAAACGACCGTTGTCCAGCTTCACCGCAAGACCTTCTTCGATCAGGGTCTGCATTGCTCGGGTGATGTTGCTGGGGCTGTCCTGAGTGAGTTGGGCCAATTCGACGTTGCTAAGGCCTGTCACGGTGTGGCCTTTCAAGGCTTTGAGCACCCGCAACACACGTGCGGCGGCAGATACGGTGCGGTTCATGATTGCCCCTCCAGTTCAAGTTGTGGTTGTTGGGTTTGGCTGACATTGCCTCTATGCCAGGCAAGCCCTTCCATTGCGGCCTGTATGGCTGCCAGGGTTTCGTCGGCTTCACAGGTCTTGGCGTAGAACGCGAGCAGCTTTCCAGCAGCAGTAGTGAGCAGCTCCTGCAAAGCCTGCGTGTCCTGGGCGGTACAGCCCCGACCTGTGGGCACGTCAATGGTCAACCGGCCTGCACTGGCTGCAATCCAACGAGTGACGTAATCGCAACAGCAAGCCCGCTCATAGGGACGAATCAAGTTGGCTGGCATGCGGCCTGTCTGCAGCCACTTGTAAACCGACCAGTGATCAGCGACACCCATTTCATCAGCTATGCGCTCGACACCTTTGTTGTGGGCGTCTTTGGCGAAGTCCTTGCACAGCTCCAGCGCATGGCGCAGCGAGGTCGGTTGAATGCTCTTCCAACGACGGCGGTTCATTGGAAAGACCTTTCTGAAAGGCATTCCAAACAATCTGAGATTTTGCAGCTATGCAAAGTGATTGCGTCGGATGCAATGTTTTGGGGTACATTCCACAACATGGGCGTGAGAAATGACCGACCGTATTGAGAAGCTTGAGGCGCAGGTAAATGCATTGGCGCAGAGCTGGTTACGTCTCGCCGCGATTCTTGAGGCTCAAGGTTTTTTTTCGTCGGATGGGCTTCACGATGCCTTACTGTCAATCCGCTGGCCTGGGCAGCCGATAGAGGCTGAGGCGACCAAGACGCTGGCCTGGCTGTGTGACCAGTTGAAAGAAGCACAGAACGTACGGCGATCTGCGGCACCTCAAGCGCCAGGAGATAAGTACGGAACTGCGACGCGGTAGCCATTACGCTGCCAACGCGGCAGTCGGCTTGAGGCCGAGCTTCACCGCAATATCATGGGCCTTGCCGTAATTGGCTTTGGCCTGGCCGTTGAGGACGCGGTACACCTCGTTGCGGGTGTAGCCGTTTTCTTTGGCCCATTGAGTGAACGTTTTTCCAGCGCGTCGGAAGTTTTCCTTCACCTGGCTGGCGGTTAGGGCTTTGGCATGGGTGGCCATGGTGGTGGCTCCTGTGGTGCAAAGATATGAGTGGTTTGTGCAGAGCATAATTGCTCAATATTTTGAGCAATGCAATACATTTAGGTCATTTTTATGAGCGGATTTAGAGAGCGATTTGAAGCCGAGATTGAGCGGATTGGTGGCGTGACGACCATTTCCAGCACGCTTGGTGTTGCTCGAAACACGATTTACAACTGGATGGCGAAAGGCAATGCCCCTCTCAACAGCCTGATGGGGCTGGCAGGTATTCTCGGAATGGATGTGGTTTACGTTTTAACCGGTGAGCGCCTTGTGAGCGTGCTTAATGAGGAGGAAAAGCAATTACTGGAGAAATATCGATCTGCACCTGCGGCTGTAAAAGCTGCTGCCATTGCAGCTGTCACAGCTGGGTCAGCTTCAGTAAGTCAGGTTTTTCATGCGCCTGTTGGGCAGTCGGTCGCAGGTAGCCTTACCAACGAGTCAGGGGTTGTATTTCATGTCGGGAATGTAAAACCAAAGGAGTGATCCATGAGTCAGGATTTTCATGGTGAGGTAGGCCAAGTGGCTGGAGGCGATATAAACAACTACGGAGTTAGTTTCAACCTTGCCGGTAAAGCGGAGCCCCGTTTTTTGGTATCAGCGCAGCGTAAAGAACTTCATGAACTGCGGGCAAAGTGCGAGGAGCTTGGAGATGACCCTCGGGATGTTTGGCGAGCAGTTCACGCACAGCTGGCGGTGACATCCGTCTCCGAGATCACAGCGGAACAGTTTGTTGATGCTCGAAAAGTCATCCAAGCAAGGCTGGAGAGCTTGCAAGAGGAGGCGGACAAGCGGCGACTGGTAGGCAAGATCTTACGAGCAGTAGCTGAGAAAGATGCTAAAGCTGAGATGAACAGTTTCTGTGATCGAACCTTTGGTCGTACTCATCTTGGAAGCCTTAAGCGTTCTGAGCTACAGGTAGTTCTGGCGTTTATTCAGGACTTTGCGGTGTTAGGGCTTCAGTATGTGGCGCCACCCCAACCTGGTCTTATGGAATTACGAGACTTCTTGGTTGCGTATAAGTGGAATGCTGCTGGCTTGTTTCTATTTGGACTTCTCGTTGGTGGTCTATGGTTCTGACTGAAAGGGGTATCAACATGCGCATATGGATACTGCTAGTTTTAAGTGCTTTCGCTTTCGTCGCTGGCTGCAAGCAGTCCACACCTACCACTAGCGAGACGCTACTGAAGGCGCTCAAAGCTGGTGGCGTCGAATACAGTGATGTACAGCATCCTAACCGCAAGCCTTCAAGCCCGCTGCCTAACAGCTATAGAGAGCATATAGTTTTCGTGTTGCCTAGCGTGGCTCCTAAGGGAGGGCAAATCTTTATCTGCGAGAAGCCTGAGTATTGCGATGCGCTTTTCAGCTACTTTGATGGTTTCAAAGGTCTTGCCGGCCCATATCTCTATCGATCGGCTAGCGGGTTGGTCGTTGCTCAGTTAAACAGTGGGCTAGAGAGCAAGGCAGCGGAGCAGGTCCAGGCAGTTATCGAAGCCCTGTAGGAGACCCTGCGCTAGCATCTCTTTAAACTCGATTAAAAGCCTTCCTGTACCACGCCGCCGATCATGGCGGCGTGTGTATTTCTGGCGCCTGCAACTGGCGCCATTACAGGAGGCGTCAGATGCGACCCGAAAGCCCACGCGGTATCCGCAACTTCAACCCCGGCAACATTCGTCATGTCAAAGGCACTCGCTGGCAGGGCATGTCGGCAAATCAAAATGATCCCGCATTCGTTCAATTCACCGGCGCTCAATGGGGTATCCGTGCACTTGCCCGGACGTTGATCACCTACCAGGACAAACACCAACTGCGCACCATCCGCCAAATCATTGGCCGTTGGGCACCGCCTAACGAGAACAACACTGAGAGTTACATCCGCCAAGTCGCTACCCGCGTGGGCGTATCCCCCGATACCAGGATTGATGTGTACGACTACCGCACCATGCGGGCTCTGGTCGAGGCAATTGTTCGTCATGAAAACGGCTCCGGCCCACTTCCCGAGGGCAATTGGTACGGAGAGTCACTGGTAAACGATGGCCTGCACCTGGCCGGAATCGTCCCCGACGCCTATCACGGGGAGCAGGCATGAAGCTGATCGACAACTGCCATTGCTGCTGGAAGCTCCATAGCGTCCAGTTGGCTATCGTCATCGCGTTGCTCGGCCTCCTGCAGGTGACCGTCCTGCCCATGTGGGAAGCCCAGCTTTCCCCCTCGACCTACGCGACAGCCAACAGCGTGTTGGCCGTGCTGCTCTTCCTGGCACGGCTGGTGAAGCAAGGGCCGGATCAAGGGGACACCCCATGAACCTGCTGGCCCGCATGTTCAACCATCTGTTTTCGCTGCTCCCGCGCTCCTGGTCATCGCCAGGCGTGGCGAGCTGGCACGGCCCCCAACCGCTGACCAGGACCGGTAAGCCTCGTGTTGCCGCCATTCGTCGTGCTGCACGAAAGGCACGTAGCCGTAGGAGCCTCAACCATGGGCGTACTTGAAGCCCTGCGCCGCTACGCGCCAGTCCTGCTTGCGTTTGCTTGGGCGATCTCTGTGCTGATTGCTTTCACTGCAGGCGATAAAGGTGCCACCGCTCGTGAGCGCGCAGTGGGCAACGAAGCCTTGGTCAGGCTGGAGCGAAAGTACGCGGATCAGCGTGCTGATTTGGCTCAGGCGAATCTTTCAGCACTTCAGGAGCAGGCAGAGCGCGTGGACAAGGTTGTCCGGCAACTGCAGCAAACCCAACAGCAGCTTTCCGACGCACATCAAGAGCTTCAGGAGCGCATCCCCAATGTCACAACTGTCTATCTACCGGGGCCTGCTGCCAAGCCTGCTCCTATCCCTCGCTGCGTGTTTACTGCTGGTTGGGTGCGCGACTTCAATCTCGCCCTCGGTGGAGCCGATTTGCCTGCCACCACCCCAGCTACCAACACCCCCGTCCATGATGCGCCCGCCTGGCCAGCCCCCGGTTCTACGCAAGAACTACTGGAAAGCGGCGTCACCCCCGCAGACATCCTCGCATTTGCCCAGGACTACGGTCGTTGGGCCTTGGGTCTCCGTGCCCAACTCATCGCGTTTCAACGCAAGGACTGACCGCATATGGATGTAGCTGATCTGGCTCAAGACAACGACTTCAACGAAGCCGCGCTGCAGATTCACAACACCAGGATACAGCGCCGCTCAGGACCTTCGGCATATCGCTGCGATGAATGTGGCGATGCGATTCCAGAAGAGCGCCGTCAGGCCGAGCCTGGAACTGAGCACTGCGTGGACTGCAAATCAGCACTTGATCACCTGCGTAAGCGAGGGATTCGATGAACCTCAATGAACTGAACTTCGGCTTTCAAACCGTGCAATGGCTGATGTTAACGGTACTGAGCATTTACACCTGGATGACCAAGCGACAGGCCGCCAGTGCTCAGGAGCTGCTGGAGCTGCGTACTCGCATCGTCGCCTTGGAAGAGCACGTCCGGCACCTGCCTGACCAGACGGCTGTCACCGATCTGCTGGGCGACATGAAAGCGGTACGAGCCGAGCTGTCGGGGGTCAAGGAAGCACTTGGCCCTTTAGCCCGTTCGCTGGACCGGATCAATGATTACTTGCTGCGAGAGAAGACATGACCCAATACGCCGCCTTTTTGCGTGAAGATTATCGCCTGGTGATTCTACGCCTGCTGGCCGAGACGACCGGTTACCGGGCAAACAGTTCGGTGCTGACCATGGCGTTGGACAGCTTCGGCCATACGCTCAGCCGCGACCAGGTTAAAACCGAACTGCACTGGCTGGCCGAGCAAGGCGCGGTGACTGTTTCCGATGTTGGCCCAGTACTGGTGGCCACCCTCACCGAGCGTGGCCAGGACATCGCGGCAGGACGTGCGCGGGTGCCAGGCATCAAGCGGCCGGGGGCATAACCATGGCGGGCAAGTCGTCCATCAATCGTCTACCACCGATGGTCAAGGCGTACATCCAGAAGCTGCTGCGCGAAGACCGCATGACGCTGGACGACATGCTGGCCGATATCCAGTCGCGCTTTCCGAACGAGAAAGCCCCCAGCCGCAGCGCGTTGGGGCGCTTCAAGCAGGGCTTCGATCTGCTGACCGAGAAGACCCGCCAGCACCGCGAGCAGGCCGAAGCCTTCGTTGGCGCCTTCGGTGAAGACACATCTGACAAAACTGGTGCCTTGCTGGTCGAGGCCATATCGACCCTGGCTTACCAGGCTGCCATGGGCGCCCATGAAAAGGATGATGTCACCACCAAGGAAGTGGCAGATCTGGCGCGGGCAGCCAAGAACACAATGCAGGCCCGCACCCTGAGTATCAAGGAGCGCCAGGCCATCGAGAAGGCCGCTCAGGAACGCCTGGTGCGCGAGCAGCAAGGCAAGTTGGACGAGCTGGGTAAGTCGGGCGCGTTGTCAGCAGACACCCTGCAACGCATTCGACAAGAGGTCTATGGGCTATGAGCATCCTGCAGCCCGCCGTACCGCTGTTCGCCTACCAGAAAAAATGGCTGCGCGACCGTGAGCGTTTCAAGATCGGCATGTTTGCCCGCCAAACCGGCAAGACCTTCACCAGCACCCTGGAAATCGTCGATGACTGTTTCGAGGCTGAATCCCGTGGCGGTCGTACTCGCTGGGTCATTCTGTCCCGTGGTGAACGCCAGGCCAAGGAAGCCATGGACGAAGGGGTCAAGAAGCATTGCCGCGCCTATAACCTGGCGGTGCAGGAGATCGAGGGCGAGTTCAAAGGATCTTCTGGCGAACGCTTTACCATGCTGGATGTGGTCTTGCCGGGCGGTTCGAAGATCACCGCCTTGCCCGCGAACCCCGATACCGCACGGGGGTTTAGCGCCAATGTGTTCCTGGACGAATTCGCCTTTCACCAGGACAGTCGGAAGATTTGGACGGCCTTGTTTCCCGTGATCTCCAACGGCTGGAAGCTGCGCATCACCAGCACCCCGAACGGCAAGGGCAATAAGTTCTATGAGCTGATGACTGACAAGAAGCTGGCCGAGATCTGGTCGCGGCATACGGTCGATATTCACGCTGCTGTGGCCGATGGCCTGCCTCGGGATATCGAGCAGATGCGCGCCGCCCTCAATGATGAGGATGCCTGGGCGCAGGAATTTGAATTGCAGTGGCTGGATGAAGCCAGTGCCTGGTTGAGCTTTGAGCTGATCAACGATGTGGAGCATGACCAGGCCGGTCGCCCGGAGCTGTACACCGGGGGACCATGTTTCGTGGGTGTCGATATCGGCATCCGCAATGACTTGTACGTGATCTGGGTGCTGGAACAGGTGGGCGACGTGTACTGGACGCGGGAAATCATCACCCGTAAACGTGCGTCCTTCCTGGAGCAAGACGCCCTGCTCGATGACGTGTTCGCCCGTTATCGGGTGTTGCGTTGCTGCATGGACCAAACCGGCATGGGTGAAAAGCCCGTGGAAGATGCCAAGCGGCGGCACGGCTCGATGCGGGTCGAAGGGGTGATCTTCAACACCGCCAGCAAGCTGACCATGGCCACCCGAGGCAAGGAAGTGTTCCAGGACAAACAGATTCGTATTCCCCTGGGCGACACCGAACTGCGTAACGACCTGCACAAACTTCAGAAGGTCGCCGGGCCCACAGGGGCGCCACGCTTTGTGGCCGAATCCGATGTGGCCGGTCACGCCGACCGGACCTGGGCGGGCTTTCTAGCGTTGAATGCCAGTGATGGCCCCAATGGTCCGGTAACCGTTAAGTCTCGCCGCCCGCGTCAGGGCGCCCGCATCACCCAGGGGTACGCATGAATCAGAAAGGTGTGTGGGTCACCCCCACGGAATTCGTCAACTTCGCCGAGCCGAAACATAAGGGCCTGACCGAACATATCGCCAGCCGTGCGCGCAGCTTCGATGCCCAGGCGCTGGGTATGTATCTGCCCAACCCCGACCCGATCCTCAAGGCCCAGGGCAAAGACATCAAGGTCTACCGAGATCTGCGCAGCTCGGCCCTGGTCGGTGGCAACATCCGCCGCCGTAAGTCATCAGTCCTCGCCCTGGAGCGCGATCTGAAGCGCGGCAACGCCCCGGTGAGGATTGAGCGTTTCGTGCGGGACTGGCTCGCCGACCTCGATCTCGACCGCATTATTCGCGAGATGCTGGACGCGCCATTGTACGGATTCCAGCCCATCGAACTGATGTGGCGTCCGGTCGGCATGAACATCGTGCCAGAGGATCTGCTGGGCAAGCCCGCCGAGTGGTTCCTCTATGACCAGGAGAACAACTTGCGCTTCCGTGCCCGCGATGCCGGGTTGACTGGCGAGCTTTGCGACCCGCAACGCTTTGTCGTGGCTCGTCAGGATGCGACCTACAACAACCCGTATGGCTTCGCCGATCTGTCCATGTGCTTTTGGCCAGTGATTTTCATGAAGGGAGGCCTGAAGTTCTGGGTCCAGTTCACCGAGAAGTACGGATCACCTTGGGTGATCGGTAAACACCCCCGCGGGGCCAGTACCGGCGAAACTGATTTGCTGCTCGATAGCCTGGAAGCAATGGTCCAGGACGCCGTTGCCGTTATACCGGATGACTCCAGCGTCGAGATCATGGAGGCTGCAGGTAAAGCTGGCAGCGCCGATGTCTATCGCGAGTTGCTGGTCTATTGCCGTAGTGAAATCAACGTTGGCCTGCTGGGACAAAACCAAACCACCGAAGCCAACAGCAACCGGGCCAGTGCAACAGCAGGTCTGGAGGTTACCAAGGACATCCGCGACGGCGACAAGGGCATTGTTGCCGCGACCATGAACGCGGTCATTCGACGGTTGGTGGATCTGAACTTCGGCGAGAGCGTCACCGCGCCTGTGTACGAACTATGGGAACAGGAGGAGATCGACAAGACCCAGGCTGACCGCGATAAGTCCCTGACTGAAGCGGGCGTGAAATTCACGCCGCAGTACTGGAAGCGCACATACAACTTGCAGGATGGCGACCTGGACGAGACTCAAGCTCCAACGGATTCGCCAGAATTTGCCGAGGCATCCCTCGCGCCTATTCTCGACCAGGTAGCACTTGATCAAGCCATCAACAGCCTTCCCGCTGAATTGCTCCAGGAGCAGAGCGAACAGGTCGTAGCCTCTGTGATCGATGCGCTGTTACGCGCTCGTACAGACGCCGAGGCACTCGGCCTGCTGGCCGAGGCGTACCCTACGATGGATGACCAGGCGCTGCAGGAGAACCTCACGCGATTGCTGTTCATAGCTGGCACATGGGGCCGCTTGAATGCCAGTGTGGATCGGGACGACTGATGACAACCACAACCAAGAGCCCAACCCCGGTTGACCTCAAGGCCATCTTCGGCCTTGAGCCCAAAAACGCTGTGGCCTACCTGAAGTCCAAAGGCTATGCGCTCACTTGGAACTGGCAGGAGATGCTCGACCAGGCGCATGACCAAGCCTTCACCGTCGCCAAGGCCATGCGCCTTGATCTGCTGGCGGACATTCGTGGCGCGCTGGAGACTGCCTTGCAGGAAGGTCAGACCCTCAAGCAATTCATTGCAGCCCTGCAGCCCACGCTTGAGTCACAAGGCTGGTGGGGCAAACAGGTGATTGTTGATAGTCAGGGTGTCGGCGAGTTGGTCCAGTTGGGCAGCCCGCGCCGTCTCAAGACCATCTATCAAACCAACCTGCAGAGTGCCTACATGGCTGGCCGCAAGGCCGAGATGGAGCAAACCACCGAGACCCATCCTGAATCGCCCCGGGTTTCCTA
>NZ_AYMU01000033.1 GCF_000633395.1 Pseudomonas sp. PH1b | reverse complement strand
TCAGGAGGATCATGTTCAGCAAGTGGGCACTAGCCTAAAAGGTGGTGGTAATGTGACCTTGAGTGCGGGACAGGAATTGGCCCTGATCGCTAGTCGTGTAACGGCGGGTGATGAGGCTTATTTGGTCGCTGGTAAAAACCTCGCTCTCAAAGCTGCCGAAGATCAGGACTACAGCTTCTACAGCAAAACCAAGAAGTCTTCGTCGGGTAAGAAGTTCCGCCTTGATGAGACCGAAAGCATTTCCAATGTGGGTAGCTTGGTCAGTGCCGGTACTAACAGTGTCCTGGTAGCTGGAGAAAACCTGCAATTGCAAGGTAGTGCGGTGATCGCTGAAAAAGGCAACGCACAACTGATAGCGGGCAAGGATGTCCAGATCCTTGCTGTTACTGATTCCGAGAGTGATCGGCATGAGCGTAAGCAGAGCAAGAGCAGTTGGGGCGGACTGAAGTCGAGCAAAGTTGAAGATAAAGTCAGCGAAACTCGTACCATGGCTATCGGCAGCATGGTGTCGGGTGACACCGTCAGTGTGACTGCCGGCAGGGATGCGTCTGTTACCGGGTCTTCGTTGGTCAGTACGGGGGACTTGAGTGTACAGGCTGTTCGAGATCTCACGATTGATGCTGCAACGAACACTTTTTCGCGCACAGAAATACATAAGCAGAAAAACCGTGACCTGACTGGTGTACTGACTGCCAATAAGCTTGGTTTGGATGACATCACAGGCAATCAGCATCTCTCCATAAGCAGCCAGAAACACAACGGCAATGCACAGGAAACGACCCTAACTGGCAGCACCATCGGCTCCAGTGCTGGCAACGTAAAGCTAAATGCAGGCCGTGAGCTTAAGGTTGTTGCCAGTGATCTTGTCAGTACCAAGGACATGTCGCTGAGCGGCGCGGATGTCTCCATCGCGGCAGGTACTGAAACAGCCAAGCAAACCAGCTCTGATAGTTCGAAGAGCCTGGCGGTTGGGCGGGTGATTGGCGGCATGGTGATTGATACCGCCAAGAGTATCCGTAATGACGTTCGTGCCGCCAAGGAAGCTGATGATGGTCGACTCAAGGCAGTCAAAAGCGCTCAAGCGCTTCTTTCTGCTTACAACGCAGTGGGCAACCTTGACTCAGGTTCTGCGCAAGAGTCTGAGGGTAAGCCAGCCAACAGCAGCGGTTCGCTGATCAAGATCGGTACCGAACTTGCCAATACACGCACTAAAAGTTCCAGCGAATACAACAGCGAAACCGCAAAACAATCGACCCTGACCAGCGGTGCGGGGTTAGTTATTAATGCCGGGGGCAATGGTGAGGGGGCCAAGGGAGATATCCATGTTATTGGCAGTCATTTAAAGGCTGAAAACACGGCCTTGATAGCCAAGAACGATATCGTGCTGCAAAGCGCTCAAGATCGTGCGCAGTGGGATAATCAGAACACCAACAGTAAAACAAGCATTGGCGCCAGTTTTAATATTGGCGATCAAAACGGCTTTACTTTGGATCTTGGAGCACAGATTGCCAAAGGCATGGGGACTGGACATTCGGTCACTCAGGTCAATAGCACCGTCGATACTGGTTTATTGCTTTTGACCAGTGGCCAAGACACTAACTTGGCTGGGGCGCAAGTAAAAGCAGACACAATAAAGGCTGATATTGGCGGCAACTTGAATATCGCCTCTTGGCAAGATGAAGCCAGCCAGAAGAACCAGCAAAAGAGCGCTGGTGCTGGAGTCAGTCTCTGTGTCCCACCGTTTTGCTACGGTGCCATGGTCACCGCCTCGGGAAATATCGCTGGTAGCAAGATGAACAGCGATTACAAGGCGGTGACAGACCAGACAGGGTTATATGCGGGTAAAGGCGGATATGACATTCATGTTGGTGAGACCACTCAGTTGCAGGGAGCGGTCATCGCCAGCGATGCCAACGCTGAGAAGAACCGTCTGGATACGGGACGCCTGCTTGTCAGTGACATCAAGAACAAGAGTGAAATAAAAAGCCAAGCCGCGAGCTTGAGCGCTTCCTATACCAGCACCAAATGGGACAACCCGCGCGGTCCAAAGACTCCTGATGATCAACGGAAGTGGGCTCATTCAGAGACCGGGGGCACCCTGCCGATCGCGCTCAAGGAGTCGGACCACAGCAGCACCCGCAGTGCAATCAGTGAGGGACCTATCACCGTTCGTGACCCGGCAGGCATCAATGATCTGGTGGGCCTGAATCGTGATACCGCCAACGCCAATCAGCGCCTGGACCGCCCTGACGAGAAGGCCATGCAGGAGCGTATTGACCTTATCCAGAGTTCAGCGCAACTGGCGAGCAGCGCTATCAATACTGTCGCCAAGGCTAAAGCGGATGCGGCCAACAAGGCGAAGCGAGAAGCAGAGAAGTCGCAGAACTCAGAGCAGATAGCGGCAGCCAATGCCGCTGCTCAAGATGCGGCTAGTTGGAATGTGGGTGGCGACAAGCGAATCATGGCCGATATCGCCTCTGGCTTGGTTGCCGCCGGGTTGGGAGGGGCAGGAGGTTCGACGGCTGTTGGTGTTGTTGCTTACACGTCATCGGCTGACGTCTTCAAGAAAATCGGCGATTACTCAAATGCCCGACACCATGATCCCAAGGCGGACAGTGCTACCAAGGCGGCTTGGGCTGAGGGAGGTGCGGCGAGGGTTTTGCTGCACGCATTGGCGGGTGCAACTATCGGTTTGTCTAGCGGGAACGCTGGAAGTGGTGCGTTAGGGGCAGGGACATCTGCAGCGCTCATGCCGGCTATTGCTGAGGCGTTGAAGAACAGTGGTATTGAGGAATATAACCAAGATGCCATTGCGACATTAATCACTGCTGGCCTTGGAGCTACAGCGGGCTCTTCGGCAGGAGGCACCACAGGTGCGATTATTGGTGGGGCGAATGCCGCCGGAGTGGATATCAATAACCGACAATTGCATGCCCTTGAAGTCAAGAAAATCAAAGCATTGGCTGCAGAGTTTGCAGAAGAAAACAATATTAGTGTGGAAGCTGCTGAGGCCCGTCTTCTTGCTCAGGCGCAACAAAATGTTGATAAGACGTTTGCTGTTGAACACTCAATGTCCGATGCCTCTGCTCTTGAGTTTCTAAAAGGCCAGTCTCAGACGTTTGTTGATGAGAGTGGGCGTCTGATGTTGATGTTTGCGCCGGGAGGTTTAACGGCGTATGAAGATTCAAGTATGTATGTGGATACTTGGAAGCAGTTCACCTCAGAATACCAATCGATGTTGAGTGCGGCATCGAGGAAGAATCAAACAGAAAAAGAAAAGGAGATTCTATCAAAAACGAAAGATACAGCAATTCGTGGCCTATGGAAGGGAGCTGGAAATCTACCATCTGATGCGGTCAATGGCTTAGTCGATACGTTTAAGCAGCTTTTTCATTTGGATGATGTTGGCAAAGAGATTGTTAAGGTACCTTTTAAGTACGATACGGAGACTGAACATGATGTTGCTAAAGGTACTCAACAACTGATAGATAATGCTTTGCAGACGGTAGGTGCAGCGTGGGCATCTATTAAAGTGTCTCCTGTTGTAAAGGTCCCCGATACTGTAGAGACAACACGTTTGTGGCGTGCAGTAGAACCGGAGGAGCTTGCGGATATTCTAAAATATGGGGATTATAATATTCATCCGAACTCAACTTTTAAACGGTTTGGTTTTGATGAGAAAAGTTTGGACGATTTCATCAAGGCAAATCCTGATAGGACTTATACTAAGACGTATATAGAAATCCCTAAAGTTTTTTTGGATAAAATGTATCGGCATGATGACCCAGGAGGAGCAGGTAAGGCTATTGGTATAGATGTTTATGAGTTTCCAGAGTTCTATGATTTATTTAACAAGGTTCAGGTGGTGCCAAAATGAATAGAGCAGAAATTCGTGCCCCCTTTGTAATGGCTAAAGTTACATTCAGACCGCCATCTTATGGTGGTCGGATATCTATGCCAGAGGGTGATGGGTATGCACCATATTTTCGATCAGAATCCATGAGTGAAGAGTTGGCTGTTCGGGTGTATGAAGTTCCAAGTTCTGCAAAATTCGGTGTGCCGTATACCGTGAGGTTGGAGTTGACATATTGTCCGCGCTTGAGTTACGGGAAACTGAGCATTGGTGAGAGGTTTTTTTTAACGGAGGGACCTAAGACTGTTGCTGAAGGACTCATAGAGTCTGATGTGACCTATAGTTAAAATCGCAGTCGGGGGTGGTAATGCGAAGATTAGTGCCGATATTGTGCACGTAGACGTCGTAACGTGTACGGAAAGATAGTTTTGGTTTGAATGTTGGCGAGTTTTGAATCGCCCCGGATTCTCTAGACACCTTGCAAGCTCATTGCGTAACGATTTTCAAACTCTACCGATGACAGCTGATTGTTGAAACCATGGCGGCGTTTTGCGTTGTAGAACATCTCGATATAATCGAATACATCACTACGAGCACCTTCCCGTGTGGTGTAGATTGTCCGCTTGATCCGTTCCCGTTTCAGAAGCTGGAAAAAGCTCTCAACCACAGCGTTGTCATAACACTCCGGGCTAGGCTGGCAGCAACCCACCAGGGTGCGCGACCGCTTTCATAGAGCTTACTTTTCAGACCCTCGCGGCTTAAGTGACCCTTTGGACTCTGAGAGCAGTCGGCTGTACGCATCCTCCAAACCTTCCCGAGTTTGCGCGGGCAATGCTGGTTTCTTCTCATGCTTGGGCTTCGAAGATGGATTGGAAGGTGAGCCCGGTGGATGGAGTTGCTCGAAAGTCTTGCGCTCCTCGGCTGTTAGGGATGAAACAAAAACCTTCTCGCTCACCCGTGAAACACGATCGTCCTTGGTGAAGCTTAAGACGTTTGATGACATCGGCACCGGGAACGGACAGCGAAGGTCGGACCTACCCCCGGTTTTGCACTTATGGACACTGAGGCGAACTAGCTCCTCGACGTCGTCCCTACTGCTGGAGTAAGCGGCTGAAAGGTATGCATTGTTAACGTCCTCCAAAGTAATCGTATGGCGACGGGCTGCACGTGCTTCAAGATACGCCACCTTGATCAGTTGAACCGCCAGACGCTTTATACCGAAAGTCCAGCGATACAGCTCATGTATCAGGGCACTTGGATCTGCAGATACGCGCCGCCCGCTCACCCGTATGCATTCTAGAACATAATCCTTCCAAGGCTTCGAATCAGGATGGTCCGGTAGCATGACACGGGGTTCAGAGAGAAGCCGTTGCTTGTCCTCACTGTTCCTTGTCAGCAATTTGTGACCCAGGCTGTAGTTGGCCACATAGATCATCGGGACCCCAAGCCCGGCCATGGTAAGGAGAATATCCGTAACGCGGGCTACTCCTTGACCAGTGCTCTGATGCTGCATCTCTTCGAGCATCATTAGTGATATACCATCGCGGTTAACTCTACGCCGGCACTCCGTCAGTAACTTTGATGTATTCGCTCTAACTCCTGCCGCGTCGCCACCGAGGAAGTCTTCCAAAAGCTGCCTGCCGCCAGCCTTACCCCTGGCGCTGGCATACCAGTACGAGATTAATATATGAGGTTCGTGATAATGGGCAGATGCATAAGGTGCAGGTCCAGGCATCACCTTCATCAGCGCACGGATAGTTTGGCTCTTCCCAACGCCAGCAAGGCCGGTGAGGCAGATAGGAAACGTCTCATCCTCAGGGGGGTGATACAGCCGCCGCTGATATTGCTGGTCCGTGGAGAAACTCTCAGCCGAAAAGCTGCGCGCACGATCAATGCTGTCTTTAATAAAGTCCAAAGAAAACTGGTTGGGAAGAAAAATCGTCTTCAGTACCTCTGACAAACGCTCAGCGGCCAATGCAGGGCTCAACTCCTCAAGCCCAACCACCGGATCAGGTTGCACGGTAATCAAACGCCGGATATCAGCCAGCGTGTCCAGTCCGTCAAAGCGCGCAGAAAAGATGTTAGTCATGGCCTTTTCCCATCAACCGCTTCTGGTCAGCGGCATCACGCTCAGCCGCTCCTCCCTTCGCAGGACGCCCAATCTTCCGGGTACCACTGTCCCAGGCTTTGCCTGTGGCGTGAAAAAATTGGGCATTACGATCCTGAAGGATTGCGGGCTGCTCTTCACGAAGCTGCGCATTGCCGCGTAGCCGATTCTCATTGAGCACTTGAAGATCCGACAGCGAAATGTCGACGCTGCTGGGATGTACGCTCGCCGGCTTTACAAAGTCCAGCTCAAACAGAACGCCTTCTAATTCGATCCAGATATGTCTGACACACATGGTCATCACATAAGCTGTGACCGATATCTGGCCATTGAGCGCAATGCGATCAAAAACCTCAGTGTCAATCAGCTTCGATGAGTTGTACTTACGGCCATAAAAATAAACCCCACTCCTTTTGATGTGCGCCGGATGAAGTGTCAGAAATTCTCTCACGGCGCAGTCAAAACTTACCTCCGTGCCGGAATCGTAACCAAGATCACTATAGAACTTGTAAATGTTATGTGGGGTGGGGCTGAAGCCCACATCCAGCATCTCAGGTGTCATCCTCCCTTCAGCATCTGAAGCATGATTATCGTAAATAGCCTGCAGAATATGCCGCTTGCATATCTCAACAAAGTTGAGCGAGCTATGAAAGTGTGTTGGCTGATCATTGTCAGACTTGGTCCGAGGGTGTGACGATTCAACCGTTGCTTTCGACTGACCCGAGTGGGTAGGAGTCAGCTCAAGTCTGGATAACCAACTCATCATTTCGCCACGGGCGAAAGCTTCTGAACGAATCGGCACGCCCATGGTAGAACCTGGCCCACGGTCGAAGACGATGTTTTGCGGGAGGCCGTAAGTGGGCCAATCTTCTTTTCTGATCGTCAGGCCAAACAACGAAGCAAATTTGACCTTGCTAATGGCCATCGAGAACAGCGCCATGCGGTAAGCTTCCATGTTTTCTTTGTTTTCGGAGAATCCCAAGGCGACGACGGCACCAGACTGGCCACACACACCTCGAACTATACAGGCCGAATCCATGGCGGATCCCTCGAGCAAGCCAGATATCTTGCCCTTGGGATTGTAGCCGTCAAACTCAACAACTTGGTTTACATTGACCAAGTCATGACTAAAGCTTCCAACAAACCCAGACTTAGCTCGAGCACCAGTGGTACCTCTACGAGCTTTCCTGTACGCCTTGGCGCTTATCGCCTGACCAAGGTAGTAATCGTACTGTCCTTTTGTCGGGAAAGGCTTACTTTCGGGATGATAGAACTTCTTATTTCCTGTCGATGTTGTAAAAGGAACACAACCGAATTCACCCACCAACACGGCACCAAAGATTTCAGCGTCAGATTTAGTTTTATCATTGTATTTGATGAACCCATTTAGAATAGAAGCCTGCATTTCGGGCGTTGCAGGAAATCGAGACTTGCGTCCTGACTTAGGTGGCCTTCCCAACATTTTCCCTTCTGGAGTCTGTTCCCTTTTTCCTCTCCCGCAGCGGTCAAACTTGGGCATAAGCGCCCACTTCGAGCGACCGAACACCAGATAGCTAAAAAACCAAAACCTCAAACGACCTGCATTCTGAGAAGGTGACTGATTGGCAGCATGGGCGTTGATGATAGATTCGGGGTTGTCACCAGAGAGTATCTCCTCAGCATCGTGTACCAAATCCACTATGGCGAGGTAACGCTTGTTAACCATTTCATCGTAGCTTTTCGTTGCCCTCACGCGATCTCTTTCCAATTGATCCACTGAAATGCCCCTGATGGCCACTAACCAAGGAGGTGTGGCGTCACTACCACATTCCACAAGATCACCATTGGTCAGGGCTAGATCAAATTCAGGCCGGGAAAGCGTTAGCAAACTCGCACAGGTGCCTTCTTCATCAAAAAAAACAAGGCGTGCCCTGTTCGCCCTGCCATCACTTGCAAGGAAATAGTATTCGACATCCTTCGTCAGCCCTTTAAATCCTTCAGGTGCTCTCAGCCTAGAACCAGTGATCATTCGGGCAGTCCGGCAAAAAGTGAGCTATAGACCTGCAGAGCATCCGGCGCATCCGTCACCAATGGATGATCGATAAGGATAGGGTCAAACAAACTCACCGAAAGCTTACGCTCCCATATGTCTTTGTAGATCTTCGTCAGAAACAAATCACGCCGCCCCCACCGCTGTCCGTACATCAAGGCAACCGACGCTACTGGTCTCCCATGAGTGACACAGTCTTCGATGTCGTGTGAGAAATCCGCTAGAAGATTTGATTCGAGACCAATCTCACGATCATGGTAACCATAGAGAAGATCCAGATTGGCCACTAGGACGGGATCCAGCAGATCACTGGAAACCCTCACAGTCCTGATCCCTGCACTGAGGTAATAAATCTCTTCCAAGGCGTGCCGCAAGCGAGCTTTCTCGCGGTTTTCTTTCTGTTTTGCGAAGCTCCTCAAACTTCCCCGAGCGACCTCATCAAAATCCATCGCACTCAACTTTACTGTCCAGTTCACAGCATAGGGCGCCGAGCCTTGTGGCTGGATATAGAGAAGTAGATCGCCCAAGTAGGGGTGGGGGACTCTCTGGCGCTCACCATCATCGTATGTCACGACGGCTGTAGCGTGCTTAAGACCGATTTCCTCTGCCACCAATGATGTCCCCTTCACTGGCGGAAGTTTCAGTCCAGTAACTAAGGGGTTCCCTTGTAGTGGATGAACTTGTGGAATTGGGCTGAGCATTTTTTGCTCATGCAACTCGAACACTTCAGGATTGTAAAGAGCCAGTTGTGCGAAGATCCTTTCAGGGGTAGAAAGAAGATGCAGTGCTCGTCCAAGTTTCCTGCTATTAAGGCGACAAATACGAGAGCCCTTGGGAGCTTCACCAGGGACTGCATAAATTCCGGATAAGTAATTATCTCCCCATTTAAAACGGCCTTGTCGACCTATTATGCGGAGTAACGATTTTTTTAGATCCACTTATGTTATCTACCATCCATTCAATCCTTAGCAGGTGACGCATAACAGTCCACCTACATCGGTTGAATAAGCTATCCAATAGCGCGGGCACGGCGATAGCTACACCACGCGCAGTATACTTTTCTGGAGACGAACGGAGCCGTGCAGGGCTTGACGCCCTACGCGAGGGGATAGACAATGGATTCGTCAGGAGTCGAAAGCTGACTTACCCTCAAAGGCCCAAGGTCACACTTGGGCCTTTGTCTATCTGGCTCCTGGGTTTTCTATCCAGATTCCATGTTGTTTTTCCTCAAGCTCCAGTATTAAGCACTCAAGCTATCTCGTTTGAGACAGCTGCACTTTGATAACAACCTCGACGTTAATTAGGCAGAATTTGCATCGGTCGTTTGTAATGCATCTTCAATTTCAGTACTGCCTTTAGTAACCGTCACTTAACGATGCATGGTACCTCCGAAAAATGTCGATTGACAACTGGAACAAAACAGCTAAGTTGCGCCTCCGCCGGCGCTTTTTTACTGACTTCCCAGTGTTTTCGGTGCTTGGAGCGCCAAAAACCGCTATGCATAGATGACCCGGTAATTAAAAAAATTTGGTAAATCCCCCCAGTTATGGGACCCACGATTCGTGAATAATCGTCTACCTGTTTAGGCGAAATTGATCCGTAGCACGAGTAGCCGGCCGCTAAACTCATTTCCTCTGTTTCCGCTCGGAGGCCACATGAGCGTCACTTCAGATCAGGAATGGGTGAGAGGGCAATTCCCTCGGCTGGACTGGCTACCCGACGAAACACTATTCAGCCTATGCAGTCGACAGCATCTGGTAATGGGTAACCTAGACCCTGCGACTACATCGACTGCCGTGCTGGGCCTATCTGAGAAATTTATAAAGCATGATATTCCTTGCGGCATAGCAGCGTTAGAACAGAATGGATTTCATTATTGGGGAAACGCTGAGTCGATTCTCCTAAATCACACAATATTCTCAGTGTTTATACCGTTCCAAAATAAAATAAAAATTGAAGGTGCAATAATAACTATAAAAAGCGATCGGATTGATTCACTCAAATATCGACTTGGCTTGATATCAAGTGGCTTTGGGGCTGAACACCCTTTGAAAGCATGTCCATACTGTATGCGCGAGGATGTGTACGCCCATGGTATAGCCTACTGGCACCTCACACACCAGTATCCAGGCGTGCTGATCTGTCCACGCCACCAAGCCTGGCTCATGGTATCCACCAAAAGTAGGCGGTGGTCAGGTAGGTTTGAATGGTCGCTACCTACCGAGGACTGCTTGATCCAACAGGCCTCATCACAGAAGCTCTGGTCACGCCCGGTTTTTATGACCTTGGCAAACAATGTCATCGATCTCGCGACCATCGGTCGAGTTACGTCTTTCGAGTCTTGCGCCGTCACAGCGATCTATCGAACAGCAGTACGTCAACGGGGCAGACTCGCATCACTACTCGACCGCATCGAGCCACTTCGCCGCTTTCATCTGTTTGAATCATTGCCGGCAGTCGAGCAAAGCGCCGAATCATTTGTAAACCAGCTTATCCGTTCTCCCCGCAGAAGCATTCATCCTTTGAAGCATCTGGTGCTGATTGATTGGCTATTTGATGACCTGCACTCGTTCCTGAAGGCCTACAACGCTGAAGTAGCCAGACTAGCCCTGCAAGTCGAAAGCATTCCATCGCGGAAACCTGATGAACGAGTCTCGCTCTCAAACGCCGCAGCTCCAACCAAAAACACTCCCAGGCCCAAACGACTCAAAGGCCGGCTTAAAGAGGATCTGCTATCAAAACTGGGCAAGGGTGTTTCGAAACAGGAGCTTTGTGAAGAGTTCCAGATCACGGTCTCGACGATCAATAGGTTGTTGCGTGCCCATCCAGCTACCAATGCCCTGGCTATTGAAGCTAGGCACAGCCGGGAGCTAGCGGAGCACAGAGCACAGTGGCAATACCTGCACAGTCTGCATCCTGAACAGGGAGTCCAAGCCTTGAGAAATACAATTCCTTCTCTCTATGCATGGCTTTATAGAAATGACAAATCATGGCTGATGGTAGAAGGGCAAACCTTCATCAAACCTGCCCATGTGGAAAGGCACCCTGTTGACTGGGAGGCCCGGGATTCTCGGCTGCTCAGCATGCTAAGAAAGGTATGCGAGGCGGTCGCCGGGCTGCCGCGAGGTCCGGTCACTACAACCGAGCTGTACGCCAAGGTTCCCATGCTCTCATCTTGCTTGGAAAATCGGGACCGATACGCTCAGTCCAGAACATACCTGTCCACGGTATTGCATCGCTCCAAGTCGACAGTTCTCCACGACCATGGGGCAATGCGATAAGGCCAGCGAGTTTCGGTAGCTCTCTCGCCGGCTGAAGATATGAACGAGGTGTAAGGACATGAGTAACATTTCGATCCTAGGATTGACCCTTTCGCGCCCGACAGCATGCTGGAGCTCAAAATACCGCGTCTACGAGCTCAGACGGTTACAGCTATTGATACAGGCGACTCACACCTTAGGAACCCGTCAAAACGCCGAAAGGTGGCTCGTTTCACCAGTACTTGCACTCAACCGACGCAGCCCTTGCTGTCTGCTGACCAAACCTAGCGGCTACACTGAGGTTCGAGACGTATTGCTCAGAATTGAATACGGCATCTATATGTGACCTGTTCTGTATCCCTGGCGGAGCAGCGAGCGAGAGGAAACAGCAGTATTCACCGCCAGGGATTGACCAGTTGATCTTATAGTATGAAGGGGATATCGAAACCCATGGGAATAAGTTCATTAGAAATTAGTCCTCGTAGGGTACATTTAGAGAGGAAAACTATTTCCGCCTGTGAACACCAGGCGGCGCATTCTTAACTCGTTCGGGTTTAGGTTGAGGGCCTTTTCTTTTCGGGCGCTCAAAACTACAGCATGGATAATATACTGGCCGCCAATCCCACATCCGTAATGAGTCCCTAGCAGGGAACGGACAACACCAAACACCAACACCTTGATCATAGTTTTCTTCAACGAAATGCGTTGATTCTTGATACCCTGAAATATACGTAGACCACAATGATTCAATCGGGCGGATTTCATCCCCATATGCTTTCACGTCAATTACAAAGTCAGAAAATTTTTCATAGATCCCCAAAACGGCCTGGATAATAAAATCAGTGTTTTCTCGATGCGGTAGCCTATTTTTAAACCTTGCTCCTTTGACAATTTCTAGGCGCCATTTAATTGTATCTCCCAGCGGTTGGTCGTACCTGGAGTCCAAAATTCTAAGCTTAAGGTTATCGTCTTGATGGATTTTCTCATCTAGAACCGCAAGAACTGCCTCCTCAGAGAGGTGATGGGTGGCTGACAGAATCTCTGCAAAAACTTGAGCCTTCTTCAACTCAACTAGATCTGTGTTCAACATCACTGGGCTGTCTTTAAGATGCAGTCCCTTACAGGTAGTCCACATCACATTCAGATCATGGCCGCCGTGGCAGAACGGCTCATCACAGCGAGGGCAGCGTTTGACTAGCTCTACATTGTGTTCAGCGCAGACCTTGAGCTCACAACAGTGAGCACGCCTCCAGAAGGAGAATCCTAAGCGTTTAATATCTTCGGCAACACAAATCGGGCAGAACCCCGCTGGGGTTCTATTAGAACCGTAACAATACGAATGACCTACGTATTCGCCTCTTGAATAGGAGATATCTTGGATATTCTTAAAAACTTCATTTAGCGGATAGTTAGTATGCTTATGAAGCATTTTATTAAAGCCGTAACAGCCAATCCATCCCTGCATTTCGGCGATTAACAAGATATCCGCGCGCAAGGCGCGGTTTTTGGGAAACTTTCGAAAAACCTCTTCGGAAGAATGTTTGCCTTTAATAAAAAGCGTTCTTGCCACAAAGGAACGCACAGTCTCTTCAGGCTGAATAGATAAGATCATTTGCTCGTCAAAACCTTGAAGTGCGTCCCGAGCACAGTGGGCCGGAAAAAGCGTCACCGGCTACTCGATCGAGGGGTTCGAAGGCGCCAGCGACAGACTTTATTTATTTCCGACAGACTTTATTTCGTAGGTTCACAGCGACGTCCCGCTGTGGATAACTCACTCCACCGTTACCGACTTGGCCAGGTTGCGCGGCTGGTCGACGTCGGTGCCCTTGAGCACCGCCACGTAGTAGGACAGCAGCTGCAGCGGGATGGTGTAGAGGATCGGCGAGAGGATGTCGTGGATATGCGGCATCTGGATCACGTGGGTGCCTTCGCCATTGGTCATGGCCGCCTGCTCGTCGGCGAACACGATCAGCTCGCCGCCACGGGCACGGACTTCCTGCAGGTTGGACTTGAGCTTCTCCAGCAGTTCGTTGTTCGGCGCCACGGTGACCACCGGCATGTCGTTATCCACAAGGGCCAGCGGGCCGTGCTTGAGCTCGCCGGCCGGGTAGGCTTCGGCGTGGATGTAGGAGATTTCCTTGAGCTTGAGCGAACCTTCCATCGCCACCGGGTACTGGGCGCCACGGCCGAGGAACAGGGTGTGGTGCTTGTCGGCGAACAATTCGGCGGTCTTCTCCACCACCGCATCCATGGCCAGGGCTTCGCCCAGGCGGATCGGCAAGCGACGCAGTTCTTCCACCAGCTCGGCTTCCACGCCGGCCGCCAGGGTGCCACGCACCTGGCCCAGGGACAGGGTCAGCAGCAGCAGGCCCACCAGTTGGGTGGTGAAGGCCTTGGTCGAGGCCACGCCGATTTCACGGCCGGCCTGGGTCAGCAGGGTCAGGTCCGACTCACGCACCAGCGAGCTGATGCCGACGTTGCAGATCGCCAGGCTGGCGAGGAAGCCCAGCTCCTTGGCGTTGCGCAAAGCGGCCAGAGTGTCGGCGGTTTCACCGGACTGGGAAATGGTCACGAACAGGGTGTCGGGCTGCACCACCACCTTGCGGTAGCGGAACTCGCTGGCCACTTCGACCTGGCACGGAATGCCGGCCAGTTCTTCCAGCCAGTAACGGGCAACCATGCCGGCGTGGTAGCTGGTGCCGCAGGCAACGATCTGCACATTGCGCACCTTGGCGAACAGCTCGGCAGCCTGGGGGCCGAAGGCCTGGACCAACACCTGGTTGGCGCTCAGGCGGCCTTCCAGGGTGCGCTGCACCACGGACGGCTGCTCGTGGATTTCCTTGAGCATGTAGTGGCGGTACTCGCCCTTGTCCGCGGCTTCGGCGCCGTCGCGGTACTGCACGGCTTCACGTTCCACGGCCTTGCCGCTGATGTCCCAGATCTGCACGCTGTCGCGGCGGATCTCGGCGATGTCGCCTTCTTCCAGGTACATGAACCGGTCGGTGACCTGGCGCAGGGCCAGTTGGTCGGAGGCGAGGAAGTTCTCTCCCAGGCCCAGGCCGATCACCAGCGGGCTGCCGCTGCGGGCCGCAACCAGGCGGTCCGGCTGGCTGGCGCTGATCACTGCCAGGCCGTAGGCACCGTGCAGTTCCTTGACCGTGGCCTTGAGCGCGACGGTCAGGTCGCCCAGGTCCTTGAGCTTGTGGTTGAGCAGGTGGGCGATGACTTCGGTGTCGGTGTCCGAAGTGAACTCATAGCCCAGGACACTGAGTTGAGCCCGCAGGGCTTCGTGGTTCTCGATGATGCCGTTGTGCACGATCGCCAGGTCGCCGGAGAAATGCGGGTGGGCATTGCGCTCGCACGGCGCGCCGTGGGTGGCCCAGCGGGTGTGGGCGATGCCCAGACGGCCCATCAACGGCTCAGCGGCCAGGGCTTGCTCCAGCTCGCTGACCTTGCCCGGGCGGCGCATGCGCTCGAGCTTGCCAGCGTTGGTGTAGACCGCCACACCGGCGCTGTCGTAGCCGCGGTATTCGAGGCGCTTGAGGCCTTCCAGCAAAATGGCGGTGATATTGCGTTCAGCAACGGCGCCAACAATTCCACACATGGTTTCTCTCCTAGCTGACAGCCGCGCAAATCAGGGTTATGCCGCGGGCCTGGATCTGGTCGCGGACCTCTAAGGGCAGGCGATCATCGGTAATAAGGGTATGGACGCTGCTCCATGGCAGCTCCAGGTTGGGAATCTTGCGGCCGATCTTGTCGGATTCGACCATCACCACCACTTCCCGGGCCACTTCAGCCATGACTCGGCTCAAGCCCAGCAGCTCGTTGAAGGTGGTGGTGCCACGGGCCAGGTCGATGCCATCGGCACCGATAAACAGTTGGTCGAAGTCGTATGAGCGTAGAACCTGCTCGGCCACCTGGCCCTGGAAGGACTCGGAATGCGGGTCCCAGGTGCCACCGGTCATCAACAGCACCGGTTCGTGCTCCAGCTCGCTCAGGGCGTTGGCCACATTCAGCGAGTTGGTCATGACCACCAGGCCAGGTTGCAGGCCCAGTTCGGGGATCATCGCGGCGGTGGTGCTGCCGCTGTCGATGATGATGCGCGCATGTTCACGGATACGCTGCACCGCGGCACGGGCAATGGCCTGCTTGTAGAGGGATACGGGCTGGCCAAGATCGCTGACCAGTTCCTGGGGCATGGTGATCGCTCCACCGTAGCGGCGCAGCAGCAAACCATTGCTTTCCAGGGCAGCCAGGTCCTTTCGAATCGTAACTTCCGAGGTTTCGAAACGCTTGGCCAGCTCGTCGACACTCACTTCGCCCTGTTCATTGAGCAAGGCAAGGATGTTGTGGCGACGTTGGGGTGTGTTGCGTTTCGACATGATGGCTTTAAGTTTCGATTCGAAAGATAACGGAAGCAATAAAAACCCAAGATCGAAACTTCGTCAAGCACGGAGGTGAAAAAATTCGCCGGCAAGCCGGCTCCTACCGATCGGTGTAGGAGCCGGCTTGCCGGCGAAAGGGTTGTGGATAACTTCAGCCCTTGCTGATCTTTTCCGGCCGTTTCCAGCCGTCGATGTTCTTCTGCCGTGCCCGGCCTACCGCCAGTTGGGCCGGAGCCACATCCTGGGTGATGGTGGAGCCGGCAGCGGTGGTGGCACCGCTAGAGATATCCACAGGCGCCACCAACGAGTTGTTGGAGCCGATGAACACGTCTTCGCCCATGACGGTCTTGTGCTTGTTCACCCCGTCGTAGTTGCAGGTGATGGTGCCGGCGCCGATGTTGGTGCGTGCACCGATCACCGCGTCGCCCAGGTAGGTCAGGTGGCCGGCCTTGGCGCCCTGGCCCAGGTGGGCGTTCTTCAGTTCGACGAAGTTACCCACATGAGCACGGGCTTCCAGCACGGTGCCGGGGCGCAGGCGGGCGAACGGGCCGGCATCACTGCCCTCGCCCATGACCGCGCCATCGAGATGACTGTTAGCCTTGATCACCACGCCCTTGCGCAGGGTGCTGTCCTTGATCACGCAGTTGGGGCCGATCACCACGTCGTCCTCGATCACCACCCGGCCTTCGAGAATCACGTTGATGTCGATCAGCACGTCGCGGCCCACGGTGACGTCGCCGCGCACGTCGAAGCGTGCCGGGTCGCGCAGGGTCACGCCCTGGGCCATCAACCGGCGTCCGGCCCGCAGCTGGTAGTGACGCTCCAGTTCAGCCAGTTGCTTGCGGTCGTTGGCGCCCTGCACTTCCATGGCGTCGTGGGGCTGCTCGGTGGCGACGATCAGGCCGTCGCTGACCGCCATGGCGATCACGTCGGTGAGGTAGTACTCGCCCTGGGCGTTGTTGTTGGACAAGCGGCCGGTCCAGTCGCCCAGGCGCTTGCCGGGCACCGCGAGGATTCCGGTGTTGCCTTCGGTGATGGCCCGCGTGGCTTCGTCGGCATCCTTCTGCTCGACGATGGCGGTGACCTTGCCATTGCCGTCACGGACGATGCGCCCGTAGCCGGTCGGGTCATCCAGCTCAACGGTAAGCAGGCCCAGTTGCTCCGGGCCCACCTGCTGGAGCAGGCGCTGCAGGGTCTCGACTTCGATCAGCGGCACGTCGCCGTAGAGAATCAATACGGTGTCCGCAGTAATGAAGGGCACCGCCTGGGCCACGGCGTGGCCGGTGCCCAGTTGCTTGTCCTGCAGCACGAAATTCAGGTCGTCCGCGGCCAGACGCTCGCGCACGGCATCGGCACCGTGGCCGATCACCACGTGGATGCGCTGTGGATCGAGTTGCCGGGCGCTGTGGATAACATGCCCGAGCATGGAGTTGCCGGCGACCGGGTGCAGCACCTTGGGCAGCGCCGAACGCATGCGGGTGCCCTGGCCTGCGGCGAGGATAACGATTTCGAGAGACATGACTGGCTACCAATCCTGGAAGGTCAGACTGCGACCAAGAGGGGGGTGAATGGCGGAAAATAAAAAGGGTAGCCGAGGCTACCCTTTTTAATCAATCACACAGAAAGCCTGCGACTTAGCCGCCGAACTTCTTGCGGATCTGCTGGACGGTGCGCAGCTGAGCTGCAGCCTCGGCCAGACGTGCAGCAGCAGAACCGTAGTCGAAATCTGCGCCTTTTTCATTCAGGGCCTTCTCAGCAGCCTTGACGGCTTCCTGAGCGGAGGCTTCGTCCAGGTCGGCAGCACGTTGCACGGTGTCGGCAAGAACCTTGACCATGTTCGGCTGAACCTCGAGGAAACCACCGGAGATGTAGAACACCTCGGCTTCCCCGCCCTGCTTGATCAAGCGGATCGGACCTGGCTTCAGATTGGTGATCAGCGGTGCGTGACCCAGAGCGATACCAAGATCACCCAGTTCACCGTGCGCAACCACCATCTCCACCAGACCGGAGAAGATTTCCCCTTCCGCGCTGACGATATCGCAATGGACTGTCATAGCCATCTGCTTGCCTCAACCTAAATTAGCGCCCGTTGCCGGGCGCCGGGATTACAGTTTCTTGGCTTTCTCGATCGCTTCTTCGATGCCGCCGACCATGTAGAACGCTTGTTCTGGCAGGTGGTCGTAGTCACCGTTGAGGATGCCTTTGAAGCCCGCGATGGTGTCTTTCAGGGAAACGTATTTACCTGGAGAACCGGTGAAGACTTCAGCCACGAAGAACGGCTGCGACAAGAAGCGCTGGATCTTACGAGCGCGGGATACCAACTGCTTGTCGGCTTCCGACAGTTCGTCCATACCCAGGATCGCGATGATGTCCTTCAGCTCTTTGTAACGCTGCAGTACATACTGAACGCCGCGAGCGGTCTCGTAGTGTTCGTTGCCGATCACGTTCGGGTCCAGCTGACGGGAAGTCGAGTCCAGTGGGTCTACCGCTGGGTAGATACCCAGGGAAGCGATGTCACGGGACAGAACGACGGTGGCGTCCAAGTGGGCGAAGGTGGTCGCTGGCGACGGGTCGGTCAAGTCGTCCGCAGGTACGTATACCGCTTGGATCGAGGTGATCGAACCTTCCTTGGTCGAAGTGATACGTTCTTGCAGAACGCCCATCTCTTCAGCCAGGGTCGGCTGGTAGCCTACTGCCGAAGGCATACGGCCCAGCAGTGCGGATACTTCGGTACCGGCCAGGGTGTAACGATAGATGTTGTCGACGAACAGCAGAACGTCGTTACCTTCGTCACGGAACTTCTCGGCCATGGTCAGGCCGGTCAGGGCTACGCGCAGACGGTTGCCCGGCGGCTCGTTCATCTGACCGTAAACCAGTGCCACTTTGTCCAGAACGTTGGAGTCCTTCATCTCGTGGTAGAAGTCGTTACCCTCACGAGTACGCTCACCCACACCGGCGAACACGGAATAACCGCTGTGCTCGATGGCGATGTTACGGATCAGTTCCATCATGTTTACGGTCTTGCCTACACCGGCACCACCGAACAGACCAACCTTGCCGCCTTTGGCAAACGGGCAAACCAGGTCGATAACCTTGATGCCGGTTTCCAGCAGGTCGTTGCCGCCTGCCTGGTCTGCGAAGGACGGAGCGGCGCGGTGAATGCCCCAACGCTCGTCGGTGTCGATTGGACCGGCTTCGTCGATCGGGTTGCCCAGAACGTCCATGATCCGGCCCAGGGTCGCTTTACCGACCGGTACGGAGATAGCTGCCTTGGTGTCGACAACGTCCAGACCGCGCTTCAAGCCTTCGGTGGAACCCATCGCAATGGTACGAACCACGCCGTCGCCCAGCTGCTGCTGAACTTCCAGAGTGGTTTCCGCGCCTTGTACTTTCAGCGCGTTGTAGATGCTCGGTACGCTGTCGCGTGGAAATTCCACGTCGATAACGGCGCCGATGATTTGAACGATACGTCCGCTACTCATAGCTGGATCCTCTGAATATTTGAACCGTTAAACCGCGGCAGCGCCGCCGACGATTTCCGAGATCTCTTGGGTGATCGCAGCCTGACGCGCCTTGTTGTAGATCAGCTGCAAATCGCTGATCAAATCACCGGCGTTGTCGGTAGCGTTCTTCATTGCGATCATCCGCGCCGCTTGTTCAGCTGCGTTGTTCTCGACCACCGCCTGGTAGACCTGCGACTCAACGTAACGGACCATCAAGCCGTCCAGCAGCTCCTTGGCATCCGGTTCGTAGAGGTAGTCCCAGTGGTGCTTGAGTTCTTGATCCGGGGTTGCCTCCAGTGGAATCAACTGCTCCACGGTCGGCTGCTGGGTCATGGTGTTGATGAACTTGTTGGATACCACGGACAGGCGGTCGATCCGGCCTTCCAGGTACGCATCCAGCATCACCTTGACGCTGCCGATCAGGTCATTGATCGACGGCTCTTCACCCAGATGGCTGATAGCTGCAACGACGTTACCGCCGAAGTTGCGGAAGAAGGCCGCACCCTTGCTACCGACCACACACAGATCGATCTCGACGCCTTGTTCGCGGTTTACCGCCATGTCCTTGACCAGGGCCTTGAACAGGTTGGTGTTCAAGCCACCACACAGACCACGGTCACTGCTCACCACAACGTAACCGACGCGCTTGATAGCACGGTCGATCATGAAGGGGTGACGATATTCCGGGTTGGCGTTGGCCAGATGACCAATAACCTGGCGGATGCGCTCCGCATAAGGACGGCTAGCAGCCATGCGCATTTGTGCCTTGCGCATTTTGCTGACCGCCACTTTTTCCATGGCGCTGGTAATTTTTTGCGTGCTTTTGATGCTCGCAATCTTACTGCGAATCTCTTTTGCGCCTGCCATGTAACACCTATCAGGTTAGCAAGCGGGAGCCTTGCGGCTCCCGCTGCGGCTTACCAGGTTTGGGTGGCTTTGAACTTCTCGATACCGGCTTTCAGGCCAGCGTCGATTTCGTCATTGAAGTCACCCTTCACGTTGATCTTCGCCATCAGTTCGGCGTGATCGCGGTTGAAGTAAGCAATCATGGCCTGTTCGAAGCTACCAACTTTGGCAATCTCGACGTCCGTCAGGAAGCCACGTTCAGCGGCATACAGGGACAAGGACATGTCGGCGATGGACATCGGCGCATATTGCTTCTGCTTCATCAGCTCGGTAACGCGCTGACCATGCTCAAGTTGCTTGCGGGTCGCTTCGTCCAGGTCAGAGGCGAACTGGGCGAATGCCGCCAGTTCACGGTACTGAGCCAGAGCGGTACGGATACCACCGGACAGCTTCTTGATGATCTTGGTCTGAGCGGCACCACCCACACGGGATACCGAAACACCGGCGTTCACAGCTGGACGGATGCCAGAGTTGAACATGGCCGATTCCAGGAAGATCTGACCGTCGGTGATGGAAATCACGTTGGTCGGAACGAACGCGGAAACGTCGCCAGCCTGGGTTTCGATGATCGGCAGTGCGGTCAGGGAACCGGTTTTGCCGGTCACTGCGCCGTTGGTGAACTTCTCTACGTACTCTTCCGAAACGCGGGATGCGCGCTCCAGCAGACGGGAGTGGAGATAGAACACGTCGCCTGGGTAAGCTTCACGGCCTGGTGGACGGCGCAGCAGCAGGGAGATCTGGCGGTAAGCCACTGCCTGCTTGGACAGATCGTCATAAACGATCAGTGCGTCTTCACCGCGGTCGCGGAAGTATTCGCCCATGGTGCAACCGGAGTACGGTGCCAGGAACTGCAGCGCAGGAGATTCGGAAGCACTGGCAGCCACCACGATGGTGTTGGCCAGGGCGCCGTTTTCTTCCAGCTTGCGAACCACGTTGGCGATGGTCGATTGCTTCTGACCGATGGCTACGTAGACGCAGAAAATGCCGCTGTCTTTCTGGTTGATGATCGCGTCGATCGCCAGAGCGGTCTTACCGATCTGACGGTCACCGATGATCAGCTCACGCTGGCCACGGCCGACCGGGATCATGGCATCGACAGCCTTGTAGCCAGTCTGTACAGGCTGGTCTACCGACTTACGCCAGATCACGCCTGGAGCAACTTTCTCGACCGCATCGGTCTCGGTGTTGTTCAGCGGACCTTTGCCGTCAACTGGGTTACCCAGTGCGTCGACTACGCGACCCAGCAGTTCCTTACCAACAGGAACCTCGAGGATGCGGCCGGTGCACTTGGCGCTCATGCCTTCAGCCAGAGACTGGTAAGCACCCAATACAACGGCACCTACAGAGTCTTGCTCCAGGTTGAGGGCCATACCGTAGACGCCGCCCGGAAACTCGATCATCTCGCCGTACATAACGTCGGCCAGACCGTGAATCCGCACGATGCCGTCAGAAACGCTGACGACAGTGCCTTCGTTACGGGCTTGGGAGGTCACATCGAGCTTGTCGATGCGGCCCTTGATAATTTCACTTATTTCGGAAGGATTGAGTTGCTGCATTGCTCTGCTGCCCCTTCAAACTCAAGATTTCAATGCTTCGGCAAGGTTCGCGAGTTTGCCGCGAATCGAGCCATCGATAACCAGGTCGCCGGCGCGGATTACGACGCCACCAATCAAGCTGGCATCCTCCGCAGCGTGCAGTCGCACTTCCCGGCCGAGCCGTGCACTGAGAACCTTGGCGAGTTTGTCTTGCTGTTCTTGGTTCAATGCGTAAGCACTGGTGACATCCACATCTACCGACTTCTCTTGCTCGGCCTTGTACAGGTCGAACAGAGCCGAGATCTCCGGCAACAGCAGGAGACGATCGTTTTCGGCGGCAACGTGAATGAAATTCTGTGCCTGTGCATCAAACTTGTCGCCACACACTTCAATAAAAGTGCTGGCCTTTTCTGCGCTCGTCAGTCGCGGGGCCTTAAGCACGCGCTGCATGGTGTCATCTTGTGACACCGCTGCAGCCAGGCCGAGCATGGCTGACCAAGAGGCCAGCTGCTGGTGGGCCTGAGCGTGCTCGAAGGCCGCCTTAGCGTAAGGTCGGGCCAACGTGGTCAATTCTGCCATGATCGCCCTCGCTTAAATTTCAGCAGCCAGTTTGTTAACCAGCTCTGCGTGCGCGTTTTGATCGATTGTGGCACCCAGGATCTTCTCTGCACCATTGACTGCCAGGCTACCCAGTTGGGCACGCAGCGCGTCTTTGACACCGTTCAGTTCCTGTTCGATCTCGGCCTGAGCCTGAGCCTTCACACGTTCAGCTTCGACACGAGCCTGTTCACGGGCTTCGTCGACGATCTGAGAACCGCGCTTCTTGGCTTGCTCAATGATTTCAGCTGCCTGAGCTTTTGCTTCGCGCAGTTGCTGACCCGCTTTATCTTGGGCCAGTTCCAGGTCACGAGCTGCTCGGTTGGCAGCGTCCAATCCATCCGCGATCTTCTTTTGACGTTCGTGCAAAGCAGCAATGACCGGAGGCCAAATGAACTTCATGCAGAACAATACAAAAATTAAGAACGCAACGGACTGGCCAATCAGGGTTGCATTAATGTTCACGCCAACACCTCGCTCGTTCGTTGTCCGTCACACCAATCAACTCGAAGAATCGAGTGATTAGCCAGCGAGTTGACCAACGAAGGGGTTTGCGAAGGTGAAGAACAGAGCGATACCAACACCGATCATGGTTACGGCGTCGAGCAGACCGGCAACGATGAACATTTTAACTTGCAGCATTGGAACCATTTCTGGCTGACGCGCTGCGCCTTCCAGGAACTTGCCGCCCAGCAGGCCGAAACCAATTGCGGTACCCAGTGCGCCCAGGCCGATCAACAGTGCAACAGCGATAGCGGTTAGACCAACTACAGTTTCCATCTTTCCTCCCGACTTTTACGTCGTATGGTTTAGGTTTTTTAGATTAAAGCGGTAAAACAAATCGTTTCATCGAGCCCGAGACGGGCTCCCTCTCGCCGCAACGAGAGGGACATCAGACTAGTCGAGACTGGTCTTAATGGTTCTCTTCGTGCGCCATCGACAGGTAGACGATGGTCAGCATCATGAAGATAAAGGCCTGCAGGGTGATGATCAGGATGTGGAACACAGCCCACGCCCATTGCAGAACCACACCCATCCCGCTGAGCCACAGCAGGCCGCTGCCGAACATCACAGCGATCAGGATGAACACCAGTTCGCCGGCATACATGTTGCCGAACAGACGCAGTGCCAGAGAGATTGGCTTGGCGATCAGGGTCACGAACTCCAGCAGGAAGTTCACCGGAATCAGCAGCGCCTGAACCAGAATGTTCTTGCTGCCGAACGGATGCAGGGTCAGTTCGCCGATGAAGCCGCCGATGCCCTTGACCTTGATGCTGTAGAAAATGATCAGTGCGAACACCGACAGGGCCATGCCCAGGGTCGCGTTCGGGTCAGTAGTGGAAACCGCACGGAATGGAATGTGCGGATCGCCCGAGATCAACATGGCCAGTTGTGGAATCCAGTCCACCGGTACCAGGTCGATGGCGTTCATCAGGAACACCCAGACGAAAATGGTCAGCGCCAGCGGTGCAATCACCGGGCTGCGACCGTGGAAGCTGTCCTTCACGCTGCCATCGACGAAGCCAACCATCACCTCGACGAAGTTCTGCAAAGCGCCCGGCACGCCGGAAGTCGCCTTCTTGGCCGCCATGCGGAACAGAAGAATGAAGATCACACCCAGTGCGACAGACCAGCCGAGGGTATCGACGTGGAATGCCCAGAAGCCCATTTCCTTGGCTTCTGCTGCGGAGTGGGCAAAGCCCCAGCTCCCATTGGGTAGCTGACCGAAGGTCAGGTTCTGCAAGTGGTGCTGGATATAGCCCGAAGCGGTTGTTTCTGCTGACATGGTTGCCTCAAACGCCCTAAGGTCTCGAAAGTCTTGTTCTCATTAGCAGGGGAGCGAACCAGCTGACCATCTGGGTCAGCACGAAGACGCCGAATACAGCCAGCGGCGCCAATGGCTTCACACCTGCAAACGTCAGTGCAAACAGCACCGCCGTCAAAATCAGTTTGCCCGCCTCACCGGCATAAAAAGACCGGACGATGGCTTGGGCTGCTCGGGCGCCGGAAAACCGAAATGCCCTGTGAGCGAAATACACATTGGGTAGCAAGGCTATCAGTCCTCCGCAAAGGCCTGAGTATCCGGCTACGACTCCACGCCATTGCCAGAGCGCCAGAGCGGCTATCAGTAGAATGACCAACTGAGCCAATAAAACCGGAAAAACCGCCAAGCGATGAAACGGCAAGCGGTTTGGCGTGCGGGTTTCCATCGCTCTTGCTCCTCAAGGGTCGGCTGCCAGAATTCAATAACTTGGCATAATTTGTGCCGACAAAATGCGCGCAGAGTATAGGGGCGGTTCAGCCCCTATTCAACTGCCGGGTAGTGATTTCCGACTGCGCGCTACATAAGGAAATGTTTCAGCGGATGTGAGCGAGGACGCCTTGCAGCTCATCCAGGGAGTTGTAGCCGATCACCAGCTGACCTTTGCCCTTCTTCCCGTGGCGGATCTGCACCGCAGAGCCCAGGCGCTCGGCCAGGCGCTGCTCGAGACGAGCGATATCCGGGTCCGGTTTGACCGGTTCGGCAGGCTCCTGCTTGCCGCTCAGCCACTGGCGTACCAGGGCTTCTGTCTGGCGCACCGTCAGGCCTCGTGCGACAACGTGTCGCGCCCCTTCAACCTGTTGATTTTCCGGCAATCCGAGCAATGCACGGGCGTGCCCCATTTCCAGGTCGCCGTGGGACAGCATGGTCTTGATCACCTCAGGCAAGGCAATCAGGCGCAGCAGGTTGGCCACGCTGACGCGGGACTTGCCCACCGCCTCGGCGACCTGTTGCTGAGTCAGCTGGAATTCCTGCTGCAGGCGCTGCAGGGCTACCGCTTCTTCGATGGGATTGAGGTCTTCGCGCTGGATGTTCTCGATCAATGCCATGGCAATGGCGGTTTCATCGGGGACATCGCGGACCATCGCCGGGATGGTTTCCTGGCCAGCCTGCTGGCTGGCACGCCAGCGGCGTTCACCGGCGATGATCTCGAAACGACCACCACCGATAGGGCGCACCACGATCGGCTGCATAACCCCCTGGGTCTTGATCGAGTTCGCCAGTTCTTCCAGCGCTTGCGGATCCATGTCCCGGCGCGGCTGGTACTTGCCGCGCTGAATCAGGTCCAGGGGCAGGTGTTGCAGTTCACGCTGGTCAGCCTGCACCGCTTGTTCTTCCAGTGCGCTGACAGTCGGACCACTCAACAGTGCATCCAGTCCACGTCCGAGACCTCGTTTCTTGACGGCCATGGGGATTCCTTAAGTTGGCTGGGCGGCTGCGGCGCGCGATTGTTTACGTTGCCGGCGAACCATCTCGCCCGCCAGGGCCAGATAGGCCAGCGCGCCACGGGATTGTTTGTCGTACGCCAATGCCGGCATGCCGTAGCTCGGCGCCTCGGCCAAACGGATGTTGCGCGGAATCACGGTGTCGTAGAGCTGATCACCGAAGTGTTCCTTGAGCTGCGCCGACACATCGTTCATCAGGCTCAGGCGCGGGTCGAACATGGTCCGCAGCAAGCCTTCGATCTTCAGCTCAGGGTTGAGCAGTTCAGCGATGCGCTTGATGTTATCCACAAGGTCGCTCAAGCCTTCCAGGGCGTAGTACTCGCACTGCATGGGGATAATCACCCCATCGGCGGCCACCAGGGCATTGAGGGTGAGCATCGACAGCGACGGCGGGCAGTCGATCAGGATGTAGTCGTAGTTCTCACGGATCGGTGCCAGGGCGCTGCGCAGACGGCTTTCCTTCATCTGCATTTCCAGCAGCACCACTTCCGCGGCGGTCAGGTCGCGGTTGGCCGGCAACAATTGATAACCACCGTGCTCGGAATAGTGCATGGCCTGGGCCAGGTCGCATTCGCCGATCAGCAGGTCATAGACCGAGTTTTCCAAACCGTGTTTATCCACACCGCTACCCATGGTGGCGTTGCCCTGTGGATCGAGATCGATCAGCAGCACCCGGCGCTTGGTCGCTACCAGGGATGCTGCGAGGTTGATGCAGGTGGTGGTCTTGCCCACGCCACCTTTCTGGTTCGCTATCGCGAATACCTTAGCCATTCTTGCTTGTGTTCCCAATCATGCCGTGCGGCGCAGTATCAGCAGATGGCGTTGGCCTTGGCAACCGGGTACGGCCAAGGCGTGTTCGCTATCGAGGTGGAAGTCTGCCGGCAATGCTAACAGCTCATCGGAGGGATGGACGCCCTTCATTGCCAGCCAGCGTGTATCGCGGTCGCCGAGGTGGCGGGTCCAGCTGGTGAAGTTTTCCATGCTGCTGAACGCCCGGGAAATGATCCCGTTGAAAGGCCGTTCAGGCGTGAAGGCTTCGACCCGACTGTGGATAACTTGCAGGTTGTCCAGCTTGAGCTCCAGTTTGACCTGGGTCAGGAACCGGGTTTTCTTGCCGTTGCTGTCCAGACAGGTGACCTGCGACTCGGGAAACAGGATCGCCAGCGGGATGCCGGGCATGCCGCCGCCGCTACCGACATCCAGCCAATGGCCGTTTTCGATGAACGACATCACGCTCAGGCTGTCGAGCAAGTGGCGGGAAACCATTTCGTCGGGATCGCGCACCGCGGTCAGGTTGTAGGCCTTGTTCCATTTGATCAACAGGGCCAGGTAGCCCAGCAGCAATTGCTGCTGGGTTTCGCTCAGGCTGACGCCAAGCTGGCGAGCACCTGTGGATAACTCTTCGGCGTGTTTCGAGGTAACCAACGAACTCAAGCGCTTTGCTCCAACTGACGGCCCGCGCCGCGTTTTTTCAAATGAATCATCAACAGGGAAATCGCCGCCGGGGTCACGCCGGGAATCCGTGAGGCCTGGCCCAGGGTTTCTGGACGGGTCGCGCCGAGCTTGCTCTGGATTTCCTTCGACAGTCCGG
The DNA here is from genome assembly GCF_000633395.1 of Pseudomonas sp. PH1b. Lineage (GTDB taxonomy): Bacteria > Pseudomonadota > Gammaproteobacteria > Pseudomonadales > Pseudomonadaceae > Aquipseudomonas. The sequence goes on along the minus strand of NZ_AYMU01000033.1, from coordinate 99,387 downwards.
AAATACCGGAATAGTCGATATCCACAGGCAGCTTGGTGTCTTCGCTGGCACGCAGCCGGGCAATCTCGTCCTGCTGACGGTCGATGTAACCGGCGTACTTGGTCTTGATCTCGACCTGTTCCGCGACCTGCGGGTCTTCTGCGCCCTGCCCAGTCACTTCGACCAGACCAGCGTAGTCGATTTCCGGACGGCTCAAGAGGTTCAACAGGTTGTATTCGTGAGTCAGCGGGGTACCGAATTTTTGCGCGATGGCATCGCCCTGCTCGGTGCCCGGGCGAACCCAGGTGGACTTCAAGCGCTGCTCTTCCTGGGCGATTTCTTCACGCTTCTTGCAAAACGCGGCCCAGCGCACGTCATCCACCAGGCCCAGTTCGCGACCTTTTTCGGTCAGACGCAGGTCAGCGTTGTCTTCGCGCAGGATCAGGCGATATTCCGCCCGGGACGTGAACATCCGGTACGGTTCCTGGGTACCCAGGGTGATCAGGTCGTCTACCAGCACGCCGATGTAGGCTTCGTCGCGACGCGGGCACCAGCTGTCTTTGCCTTGAGCACGCAGTGCCGCATTGGCCCCGGCCAGCAAACCTTGGGCTCCGGCCTCTTCGTAACCGGTGGTGCCGTTGATCTGTCCGGCAAAGAACAGACCGCCGATAACCTTGGTTTCCAGGCTGTACTTCAAGTCCCGCGGGTCGAAGTAGTCATATTCGATGGCATAGCCTGGACGCACGATGTGGGCGTTTTCCATGCCGCGGATCGATTGCACGATCTGCAACTGCACATCGAACGGCAAGGATGTGGATATCCCGTTCGGGTACAGCTCATGGGTGGTCAAGCCTTCGGGTTCGATGAAGACCTGGTGGCTTTCCTTGTCGGCAAAGCGGTGGATCTTGTCTTCGATCGACGGGCAGTAGCGTGGGCCAATGCCTTCAATCACCCCGGAGTACATCGGCGAACGGTCGAGGTTCGAGGCGATGATCTCGTGGGTGCGGGCGTTGGTGTGGGTAATCCAGCAACTGACCTGCTGCGGATGCTGTTCCTTGGAGCCCAGGAACGACATCACCGGAATCGGCGTATCGCCGGGTTGCTCGGTCATCACCGAGAAATCCACAGAACGGCCATCGATACGTGGCGGTGTACCGGTTTTCAGGCGGCCGACACGTAACGGCAGCTCCCGCAGTCGTTGCGCCAGGGCTATCGAGGGCGGATCGCCGGCGCGACCGCCGGAATAGTTCTGCATGCCGATGTGGATAAGTCCGCCGAGGAAGGTTCCGGTGGTCAACACCACGGATTCGGCGAAGAAACGCAGACCCATCTGAGTCACGACGCCACGTACCTGATCCTGCTCGACGATCAGGTCGTCGGCCGCCTGTTGAAATATCCACAGGTTGGGCTGGTTTTCCAGAATCTCGCGTACCGCGGCCTTGTACAGAACGCGGTCGGCCTGGGCGCGAGTAGCGCGCACGGCTGGGCCTTTGCGGCTGTTCAAGACGCGAAACTGAATACCACCTTTATCGGTGGCCATGGCCATCGCGCCGCCCAGGGCATCGATTTCCTTGACCAGATGGCTCTTGCCGATCCCGCCAATTGCGGGGTTGCAACTCATGGCTCCGAGGGTTTCCACGTTATGCGTCAGCAACAGGGTTTTTGCCCCCATGCGTGCTGATGCAAGTGCTGCCTCGGTACCGGCATGACCGCCGCCGATGACGATCACTTCAAAACGGGAAGGGAAATCCACCACGCACCTCGTGCCTGCTTCAAGTAGGAGTAATTAGGAGTAGTTGTTGGGTTGGTTTTTGGACCAAGGCGGCAAGTATAGGGACTTCGCCCTTCCTAAAGAACCCTTTGAACAAAATTTAACCAGCTGTGGATGACTCACGGACAATAGAAATTAAAAAGAAAGAAATTTATTAAAACCTTGTTTTTATGTTTATTCTTATACAGCACCCTATCTGTGGATAAAGCTCTGAAGGCCTTATTATTCAATATGTACAGAGGTTTTTAACTCTGTGGTTAGGTGGTCATGAGGCCCTTGGATAAGCGCTTTAAGCCTGTGGATTAAAGGGGTGGTTATCCACAGAGGGGTTTTTCCTCAGTTTTGAAGCCCGGTTATCAACCGCCCACAAGGGCAGTTATGCACAGGGCTTAATCCACAGGAATACCCTCTGTGGATGAAAATCAGGCAGGGCAGGTCGTACCAGGACCGCAAGAGCTGGCAAAAATGAAGCGCAGAGGGACAACAGACGAGTCAGACAGGCTGCAAGAGCCTGTCTGTGGAACAGAAAGGAAGGCGGTGAGCTAGTCGGAGCGCTTGGTCAAGCGTCCCTGAAGCCACCAGCTTCCCCCCAGAAACAAGACGATCAGGACCAGCCAGTATTTCTTCAGCAGCGCTTTGATCCCTTCGATGCCATGTTCACCGGTTATTTCATCCTTTGGCCAGGTGTCCTCTGTGGACAAGGGGCTGTCGTTCCCTTGGGCAATCGAACTGTCCCCAGGAGCAGCTGTTGCTGGCACGGAAGCCGGCGACTCGAAGGCGGCGACACCCGTCGCCGCTGGCGCCTTATCGGTGGAGGGTTGAGCCCAGGCAGCCTGATGGACAAGGGCCAGGCTCAAGATGGCAAGACAAGCATAAAAGCGCATAAACACCCTTTCATCTCCCGCGTTGTGTACAGGGCGGCAATCACATTGCCGGAGTTTTCCATGCGGTCGTCACCCGACGAAGCATGTCCGCGTGACAGCAGCGGCGCGACATGCTGGCCGGCCCTGCCCGGCACGAATATCAGATCAATCTGAAATACCGGCGGATAGTGCGCCGCAATGCCGTGTTGAGTTCTTCAGCCTTGTCCTTCCTGGGTGAGTGGCCACAGGCGAGGGAACAGTGGATGTTCCATCGGCGCTCCTCCCTCCAGTTCGCTCGCCAGCCCCGGAAACTCTGGCGAGGTGCGCCACGGCCGCGGCGCATGACACATGTCCTCGCCAAGAAAGCGCAAGGAGAACGCCCGGCGTCGGCGAGCACCGCCCACACCTCCTGCAGCGTGGAGGGTCAGCATGTGGAAAAACACCGCATCCCCGGGTTCTAGGGCCCAGCCAAGGATGTTCCAGGCTGACCGGTCGGCTTCGATATCCGGGAGATCGGCAAGGCTACCTTCGGGAAACCACTTGGCCTGGTTGTCGAGAAAGGTCCTGGGCATCAACCAGGGGCCCAGATGGGAGCCGGCGACAAATTCCAGGGTTGACTCGCGCGCCACCGGATCCACGGGCATCCACATGCTGCAGTTCTGCCGTCCCTCTACGTTGTAGTACGGCTGATCCTGGTGCCAGGGCGTGGGCTGGCGAGTGTTGGGTTCCTTGACCAACAGATGATCGTGGTACAACCGGGCGCTGTTGCTGCGCATCAGCTGGCTGGCGACGTGCCCCACCCGGCTGTTGAAGATGAACTGGCGGTATTGGGGATTGTCCTGCCAATTGCAGAAATCCTCGAAAAACCAGCCAGGGTCATCCGCACTGCTGGCCACCTTGGCTCGTTCACTGGGGCTGGCCAGATTCTGTTCGATTCCCTGCTCCAGCAGAGCCACTTCGTCAGCGCTGAAGAGTTGGCGGATACATACGGCACCATCGCGCTGAAAAGCTTCGAGGGTGGATTCCGGCAATTGAAATGTTTGCATGGTGATTTCCTTTTCATTCGTTCAGAGCGTCTTGTTGCCAGGTGCGACGATTGCCACTCAATTCAAGGTGATTTCCTCGGCGGCCATCCGGCCGGGCCGGATCCAGATCCAGTAGGCCAGCGACAGCAGCAACAGCCAGCCTCCCCCGACATAGAGTGCCAGGCGGGTTTCGGGGAATGTGCCGAGCACAACGAAGATGAACAACATGAAAAGCACCGCGCAGATCTGGCCCGCAGCACCAAAAGGCACGGGAAAGTGCAAGGCCGCGATCTCATCCGGACTCAGCCCACGGCGCATGGCCATTTGCGAAAGCAGGATCATCAGCCAGACCCAGACCACCGAAAAGGTCACCATCGAAGCAAAGATCAGGAACAATTCTTGCGGTACCAGGTAATTGAGCAGGACCCCCAGCAACAATGCCCCGGACATCACCAGAACCGTCATCCACGGCACCCCGGACTCGGTGGTCCTGGCGAAAGCCTGCGGGGCCTGGCCAATGGAAGCCATGCCGTACAGCATCCTCCCGGCGCTGAAAATATCGCTGTTGATGGCAGAGATCACTGCGGAAATCACCACCAGGTTCAACACACTGGCCGCCGAACTTATCCCCAGGCCACTGAATATCTGAACGAAGGGGCTGCCCTGGCTACCGATTCCAGACCAGGGAAACAGGGTCAACAACACCAGCAAGGTCAGGACGTAGAAAATCAGGATGCGCAGCGGTACCGAATTGATCGCCTTAGGGATCATGCGCTGCGGATCCTTGGCCTCTCCCGCAGTGATGCCGATCACTTCGATGCCGCCGAAGGCGAACATGACCACGGTGAAGGACGCGATCATGCCCTCGAGGCCATTGGGGAAGAAGCCGCCATGCATCCACAGGTTGCTCAGGCTGGCGGTTTCCGTGCCCTGCCCCAGCTGGATTCCGAAAAACAACAGGGTAAAGCCGCCGGCGATCATCGCAATGATTGCCCCGACCTTGAGCAGGGACAGCCAGAATTCCATCTCGCCGAAGACCCGCACACTGCACAGGTTCAGCGCACCGATGCCCAGGACTATGCCCAGAACCCAGATCCAGCGTGGGGTATCGGGAAACCAGAATCCCATGTAGATGCCGAAGGCGGTGACATCTGCCAGGCACACCATCAACATCGAGAAGGCGTAGCTCCAGCCGGTAAGAAAGCCGGCAAAACGGCCCAGGTACTGGCTGGCGTAATGGCTGAATGATCCGGACACCGGGTTCTTCACCGCCATCTCGCCCAGGGCACGCATGGTCAGGTATATCGCGGCGCCACCGATCAGATAGGCCAGCAGTACCGACGGCCCGGCTCGCTGAATGGCTGCCGCTGAACCATAAAACAGACCTGTTCCGATGGCCGAGCCCAGGGCGATGAAACGGATGTGCCGAGTGCTCAGGCCGCGATGTAGAGCGGTGCTTGCGTTAGCCATGACTGTTCCTTGAATGCATGGGACCTGAGAGAAATCGATGGCCATCGGCTCTGTTGCCGACTCGATTTCTTCGGATGTACGAACCTGTACACCAGGTCTCGATGCAAATTGGGAACCACCTGGGGAAGTCCGGTAAATAACGCAGAAATGAAGGCGAAGACGCCAAGTAATGCGGCTAAATGAGCCAATCCTGGCAATTTGAGTGTTACGCAACCGAGCCCTACCAGGAAAGGGGGACAAAGGTAACGCCGATGGGCACCGATGATCCGGCTCGGAGAGAGGGGCTAAAATCGCAAAATCTGCAAATCGCCCCCTCATACAGTGGACCGCCAAGGAGGCCCCCATGAAACCCGCAACGCGAATCCACTACGCCCAACGCATGGAACCGGTCCTGCGGTGGCTGGCCAGCCACCCTCACTGCGATCCGGATCTGTACCAACTGGCGGATCTGGCCTGCATGTCGCCCTATCACTTTCACCGTATCTACCGAGCGATGCTGGGAGAGACCGTGAATGCCTCGGTGCAACGTATCCGCATGCACCAGGCAGCGGTGGCATTGGCCGGGTCGCAGGAGGCAGTGCATGAGGTGGCTTCGCGGGCCGGGTACGAATCGAGCGCCGCCTTCAACCGGGCATTTGCCGCTACGTTCGGGTTGCCCCCCGGCCGCTATCGCGAAACCCGTTCCCGCCCTTTCGCTCCCGAGGAGTCAGGTATGTACCCCATCACTCTAGAAACCTTCCCCGGCGTCACCCTGGCAACATTGCCCCACCGCGGCAGCTATCAGGAGATCGGCCCGGTGTTCACCCGGCTCTTCATGCTGGCAGCCAGCCGGGACCTTGCCCAGCCGGATGCCTGTGGTTTTGGCGTGTACTTCGACGATCCCGAACAGGTGCCGCCGGCGCAACAGCGTTCACTGGCTGGCCTATCGGTCGATCCGGATGCCCACCTGGGGGAAGACCTGGAAAGGTTCGACATCCCCGAAGGACGCTATGCGATCCTGAGCTATACCGGCCCCTACAACGAGATGGGCAAAGCCTACAGTTGGATGTTCTCCGAATGGTTGCCCGGCAGCGGCTTGATACCGGCGAACTTTCCGATGTTCGAACAGTATGTGAACGACCCGCGCAGTACCCCGCCGGCGCAGTTGCAAACGCGGATCTATTTGCCGCTGGGGTAAGTAGAGCGCACTAGCAGGTGGTGGCTTATTTGCCCGCACGCAAGGACACCGGGACGCCCCAGACCGGGTCTTCCAGGCCTTGCTTGCCCAGCGGCGTAATCTGCATGGGTTCAAGCCTGGACAGCATCTGCTGGTGTTGCGCGCTGAGGTTCTTGCGCTGGGCGATGAACTTCTGCGAAAACTCCATTGGCGCCGGGCGGGTATAGACAGTCATGTTCTCCAAAGGACACTCGATCATCTTGGGTTCGACCGCTCGGCACCCGGACTGCTGGTACTTGTAGCTGGGAGTTTTCAGGTGCATGCGCTGGCTCAGCACCAACTGGCCGCCTTTGAGGGTAAAGCTGGCCAATGCCTGCTTGGGGGGAATGCGCGACTGCACCTTGATCGCGGGGATATCGCGGTACTGCGTATCTTCACGATAGCCCGCTGCCCCGGTCTGCCTGGTGTCGTTGTATTGTTGCTCCCCCTGGCTTACACAGGCCCCCGAAGCCATGTGCACGGCAGTGCAGACCGTGCGGGTCTTGGTCTCTGTCAGGTAGCTGGCGTCATGCCAGTTGGTCTGCTTGTAGAACTCTCGATAGAGTTCCGGCGACAGATAGGAGGTGCCGTTGGCACCGCGCCCCGAGCCGATCGCGCCATTCTTGGCACCGACCTGGTCGAGCTGGGCATTCAACCGGTAATCATCACCGCCAGTCAGCAAGTACTTGCCCGGTGGCAAGACATGAACTTCGAACGACTGGAACAGGTAGACCGTCTTGGTGTCCTTTTGCAGCGAATTATTCTGGAAGCCGCGGCTGAAGGTCACCTGCGGTGCCGCTTCGTTCATCCAGATGACCCGGGTGGTGTACTGGGTCATGGCCATTGCATCTCCCAGCTTGGGGTGCGGTGTCAGATCAGCCACCAACACCACGGCCATATCCGATTTGAGTGCTTCATCGATCAGGTCCAGCAACTGCGAATAGCGTGGATCATCCCGGGTGCCTTCAGCGCTCATGAACTGATTGGGCGCGCACCCCGACAGGGCAAGCGATAGGGCCAGGGTGGGCAAGGCAAATCGAAGTCGTGGCAAGGTCATAGATCGATCCTTGATCAGGGGGAGTGGATAATTGAGCCCACATGCTACTGAATCGAGGTCGGATCGCGATACCCACGCGTGGGGGCTTCCGCTCGGCGGAATGGGCAGACATGTCCTGCAGCGCCAGGACCGTGGTTCAGCTGGTCGCGCGGCATTGCCGCGCTTGCAGGACGCTTTGAAAAGTCATTTGCCGATGCAGAAGCTGGAGAAAATACGCCCCAGCAGATCGTCGGAGCTGAAGGCTCCAGTGATTTCCCCCAGGGACTGCTGGGCCTGACGCAGATCCTCGGCCAGCAGTTCGCCCGCCCCCGCCAGGGTCAGTTGCGCGCGGCCATGCTCCAGCGCGGCGCTGGCATAGCGCAAGGCTTCCAAGTGCCTGCGGCGAGCACTGAAGCTGCTTTCAGAGGTTTGTTCGTACCCCATGCAGGCTTTCAGGTGATCGCGCAGCAACTCCAGCCCGGTGTCGGCCGACATGGCACTGAGGCTGATGGTGACATGGCCGTCGTCACAGGTTTCCAGGGCTATGGGTTCGCCCGTGAGGTCGGCCTTGTTGCGGATCAGGGTGACCTTGGCCGGATCCGGGCGCTGCTCGAGAAACTCCGGCCACAGGGCGAAGGGATCTGCTGCCTCGGCAGCCGTGGCATCCACCACCAGCAGTACCCGATCAGCCTCGCGAATAGCCTTGAGCGCACGTTCGACGCCAATCTTTTCCACTTGATCCTCGGTATCCCGCAATCCGGCGGTATCCACTACGTGCAAGGGCATGCCGTCGATGTGGATATGTTCGCGCAGAATATCCCGGGTAGTGCCGGCGATATCGGTAACGATGGCAGCCTCGCGCCCGGCCAGGGCATTGAGCAGGCTGGATTTGCCAGCGTTCGGGCGCCCGGCGATCACCACGGTCATGCCGTCACGAAGCAAGGCCCCCTGCCCGGCTTCCCGCAGTACTGTGGATAACTCATCGCGAACCGCATCGAGCATGGTCAGCACGTGGCCATCGGCGAGGAAGTCGATTTCCTCCTCGGGGAAATCGATGGCCGCTTCGACATAGATCCGCAGGGCGATCAGTTGCTCGGTCAAGTTATGCACACGTTGGGAAAACGCGCCTTGCAGCGAACGCAGGGCATTGCGCGCAGCTTGTGCAGAACTGGCCTCGATCAGGTCAGCGATGGCTTCGGCCTGGGCCAGGTCGAGCTTGTCGTTGAGAAACGCGCGTTCGCTGAATTCCCCTGGTCGGGCCAGGCGACAACCCAGGCCGAGGCAACGCTGCAGCAGCATGTCTAGGACAACGGGACCGCCGTGCCCCTGGAGCTCCAGTACATCTTCGCCGGTGAAGGAGTTCGGCCCCGGGAAATACAAGGCAATGCCTTCATCCAGAACCTCTCCCTGCTCACCCACAAAGGGGCCGTAATGAGCGAATCGCGGCTTCAATTCGCGACCACTGATGGCCTTGGCGGCCATGCCCGCCAGGGGCCCGGAAATCCGTACGATGCCCACGCCACCGCGACCTTGGGCGGTAGCAATGGCAGCGATGGTTTCACGAGGAATAGTCATAACCGCAAATCCAGACAAAAGTGACAGATAGCAAAACGCCCCACTAGGGGGCGTCTTGTGTGGTTATCCACAGCGTAGGTCAGGCAGCTTCTTTCTTGGTAGCCGCTTCGATCTTACGAGTGATGTACCACTGTTGGGCGATCGACAGGCAGTTGTTGACTACCCAGTACAGCACCAAACCAGCAGGGAACCAGAGGAAGAAGAAGGTGAAGATGATAGGCATCATTTTCATCACCTTGGCCTGCATCGGATCCGGCGGCGTCGGGTTCAACTGCTGCTGGATGAACATGGTGGCGCCCATGATGATCGGCAGGATGAAGAACGGATCCTTGATCGACAGGTCGGTAATCCACAGCATGAACGGTGCCTGGCGCATTTCCACGCTTTCCAGGAGCACCCAGTACAAGGACAGGAAGACCGGCATCTGCACCAGGATCGGCAAGCAGCCACCCAGCGGATTGATCTTCTCTTTCTTGTACAGCTCCATCATCGCCTGGGACATTTTCTGACGATCGTCGCCGAATTTTTCCTTCAGCGCGGCCAGTTTCGGTGCCACTGCACGCATACGTGCCATGGACTTGTAGCTGGCGGCCGACAGTGGGAAGAAGATCCCCTTGATCAGCATGGTCAGGAAAATGATCGACCAGCCCCAGTTACCTACCAGGCTGTGGATATGTTGCAGCAGCCAGAAGATCGGCTGGGCAATGAACCACAGGAAACCGTAGTCCACGGTCAGTTCCAGACCTGGGGACAACTCTTTCAGCACCGCCTGGCTTTTCGGACCGGCGTAGAGAATGGCACTGGTTTCAGCCTTGGCACCCGGAGCAACGGTCAGCGAAGGACCGGTGTAGCCGATGATGTAGTTGCCTTTGCTGTCCTTGCGCGCCAGTACCTGGTTGTTCTCGCCCTTTGGCGGAATCCAGGCAGTCACGAAGTAGTGCTGCAGCCAGGCGACCCAGCCACCCTGAACGTTTTCAGTGATCGGGGCCTTGGATTTGTCCTCGTTCACCTTGTCCATGTCTTTCATGGACACTTTTTTGTACGGCTCGGAACTTGTCCACAGGGCGGCGCCCAGGTAAGTCGCGGTGCCGGTGGCGGTGCTGGAGGACGGATCGGAACTGGCGTCGCGCTTGAGCTGGGCGAACATCGCACCGGTCCAAGGTTGAGCGCTTTCGTTGTCGATCAGGTAGGAAACGGTGATGTCATACAGGCCACGCTTCAGGGTGAAGCGCTTGATGTAGTTGACGCCGTCCTTGCTGAACTTCAGGTCGACCACCAGTTGGTCCTGACCGTCAGCCAGTTGATAACTTTTCTTCTCCGAGGAGTAGACAGGACGACCAGCCGGGTTGGCATCCGGGCCGTTGCTGCCAATCAGGCCGCTTTGCGCCAGATAAGTCCGTTCGTTGCCGTTGTCGAACAGCTGGAAGGGAATTTCCGGGTGGTCCTGACGACGTGGATACAGTGGCAGGCGCAGTTGCGCGATATCCCCACCTTGTGGATCGACAGCCAGGTCAAGCACGTCCGTTTTGATCTGAATGAGATCTTTGCTGACAGCTACCGGTGCTTCGGCAGGTGCAGTTGTATCACTGGCTGCACGCGGGATGTCGTCGTTGGCAGCAGGAGTGCCAGTTGGCGTATCCGGCAAGCCCGGAGTGGTCGTGCTGGAAGCAACATTCTGAGTCGGCAGGGCAGCTTGGCCATAATCCTGGTTCCATTTAAGAACCATGACGTAGGACACGATTGCCAGGGCGACGATCAGGATCGTGCGTTTGATATCCATGATTACTCGGCCATCGAAGAAGAACGGGAGGTAGGGATAGGTGGAACCGGGTCATAACCACCGGGATTCCACGGATGACAGCGACCTAAACGACGAAAGGTCAGCCAGCCACCGCGCAGAAGGCCATGATTTTCGATGGCTTCCAACGCGTAGCAGGAACAACTGGGGTAGAAACGACAGTGATTGGCCATCAGAGGACTAATGGCATAGCGATAAAACTGGATCGGAACGAGGGCCAGTTTACGCATCAGGACTGTCTACCCCTACAGTTTCGGATTTCACCGCTGGTTCCGGCTTGTTGCGTGCCAGACGTTTCCAGAGTTTGCCGAAATGCTGAATCAATTCGGGGTTTTCTACATCGCCCAAACCTTTGCGCGCGACGATAACGATGTCCCATCCGACCAGAGACTCCTGGTGGAGGCGAAACGATTCGCGCATCAGACGCTTGAGGCGATTGCGCTCAACGGAGAGTTTTACGCTCTTTTTCCCGATCACAAGCCCCAGACGGGGATGATCGAGGTCGTTGTTGCGCGCAAGGAGCAGGAGATTTTTCCCCGGAACCTTGCCGGTAGGGGAGTCAAAGACCGCCTTGAAGTGCCGGGGGGTAAGCAGACGCTTTTCCCGACTGAAGTCCTGACTCACCTCCAGTGCCGGATTATCAAACTGCCAGACGCGCACGACCTTTGGCGCGACGACGCGACAGGACGGCGCGACCGTTCTTGGTAGCCATGCGAGCACGGAAACCGTGGGTACGAGCGCGTTTGATAGTGCTTGGTTGGAAAGTACGTTTCATGTCGTGTTACCTGGTTCGTCCACAACGGGCCGGAATGGCCCCCGTTTTAAGAGATCGGCGATTCTAGAGAAAGCAAGCCTCTAGGTCAATTTCCAACCAGCTTTTCCTTTATCTATGTATGTCCAGGTCGGGCTTGTGAACCAGGGACAGCCAAATATAAAAATAAAGAAGGAAAGTATTTAAAGCTTTTCTGTAAAGCTTATAAAGGCTAGGGACGCCATCCTCTGTGGATAACTACCTTTAGCCCTTGTAGCTCGTGCTGTACAGAGAATGACAACACGGTTGAGAAGCGGTGTCCTGCCTGTGCTGCACCCTCGGAAAACCTGTGTGTGGAAAGTGTTGTTATCCACAGGCGAGTTACCCACAGAGTTTCGCCCCGAGTTGTGCAATGACCTCAAGCGTGGTTATCCACAGAGCTTATGCACATACCATTGGTCGTGTTTATTCGGGGTAAGGCGTTGATTCTTAGTGCTCTGAGGTCACGCTACATGTGGATAAGTGGACGGCTGATCGCTACAATGGCCGCTTGTTTTTGCCTCACCGGCTTTCAACTTAGGGGATATCCGTGTCAGTGGAACTTTGGCAGCAGTGCGTGGAGCTTCTGCGTGATGAGCTGCCTGCCCAGCAATTCAACACTTGGATCCGTCCGCTACAGGTCGAAGCCGAAGGCGACGAGTTGCGTGTTTACGCACCGAATCGTTTTGTTCTCGATTGGGTCAATGAAAAATACCTGGGGCGTGTGCTCGAGCTACTGGATGAGCACGGCAACGGTATGGCACCAGCGCTTTCCTTATTAATAGGCAGCAAACGCAGTTCGGCGCCTCGCGCCGCTCCGAATGCCCCGCTGGCCGCGGCGGCTTCTCAAGCCCTGCAGGCCGCCGCGGCCAATGCAGCGCCGGCCGCCCCCGCACCGACACCGGCCCCTTCCGCCGCGCCCGCCAAGAAAGCGGCAGCGCAGAAGAATGCCGAGATCAGTGAAGAGCCCTCTCGTGACAGCTTCGACCCGATGGCGGGCGCCAGCTCGCAACAGGCTCCGGTACGTGCAGAGCAACGCACTGTGCAGGTGGAAGGCGCGCTCAAGCACACCAGCTACCTGAACCGGACCTTCACCTTCGAAAACTTCGTCGAGGGCAAGTCCAACCAACTAGCCCGCGCTGCGGCCTGGCAGGTGGCGGACAACCCCAAGCACGGTTACAACCCGCTCTTCCTTTATGGCGGCGTCGGCCTGGGTAAGACCCACTTGATGCACGCTGTGGGTAACCACCTGTTAAAGAAGAACCCGAATGCCAAGGTCGTGTACCTGCATTCCGAGCGTTTTGTGGCGGACATGGTCAAGGCGTTGCAGCTCAACGCGATCAATGAATTCAAACGCTTCTATCGTTCGGTCGATGCCTTGCTGATCGACGATATCCAGTTCTTCGCCCGCAAGGAGCGTTCCCAGGAAGAGTTTTTCCACACCTTCAACGCCCTTCTTGAAGGCGGTCAGCAGGTGATTCTCACCAGTGACCGTTACCCGAAGGAGATCGAAGGCCTGGAAGAACGCCTCAAGTCCCGCTTCGGTTGGGGCCTGACGGTGGCGGTCGAGCCGCCGGAACTGGAAACCCGGGTGGCGATCCTGATGAAGAAGGCCGACCAGGCCAAGGTCGATCTGCCCCACGACGCAGCGTTCTTCATTGCCCAGCGCATTCGCTCCAACGTCCGTGAACTGGAAGGTGCGCTCAAGCGGGTCATCGCCCACTCGCACTTCATGGGCCGCGACATCACCATCGAGTTGATTCGCGAATCCCTGAAGGACCTGCTGGCCTTGCAGGACAAGCTGGTCTCTGTGGATAACATTCAGCGCACCGTCGCCGAGTACTACAAGATCAAGATCTCCGATCTGTTGTCCAAGCGCCGTTCGCGTTCGGTGGCTCGTCCGCGCCAGGTGGCCATGGCCCTGTCCAAGGAACTGACCAACCACAGCCTGCCGGAAATCGGCGATGTGTTCGGCGGCCGCGACCACACCACGGTCCTGCACGCCTGCCGCAAGATCAATGAACTTAAGGAATCCGACGCGGACATCCGCGAGGACTACAAGAACCTGCTGCGTACTCTGACCACTTGATGATTCCAACGCAGCTTATTAAGGCAAGGGACTAGACCATGCATTTCACCATTCAACGCGAAGCCCTGTTGAAACCCCTGCAACTGGTCGCCGGCGTCGTCGAACGCCGTCAGACCTTGCCGGTACTTTCCAACGTGCTGCTGGTTGTCGAAGGCCAGCAACTGTCGCTGACCGGTACCGACCTGGAAGTCGAGCTGGTCGGTCGTGTGCAACTTGAAGAGCCCGCAGAGCCGGGGGAAATCACCGTTCCCGCGCGCAAGCTGATGGACATCTGCAAGAGCCTGCCCAATGACGCCCTGATCGATATCAAGGTCGACGAGCAGAAGCTGGTGGTGAAGGCTGGCCGTAGCCGCTTCACCCTGTCGACCCTGCCGGCCAACGATTTCCCGACTGTGGAAGAAGGCCCGGGCTCGCTGACCTGCCAGCTGGAGCAGAGCCGGTTGCGCCGCCTGATTGAGCGCACCAGCTTCGCCATGGCTCAGCAGGACGTGCGCTACTACCTCAACGGCATGCTGCTGGAAGTGTCTGCCGGCATTATCCGCGCCGTGGCTACCGACGGTCACCGTCTGGCCATGTGCTCGATGCAGGCCGATATCGGCCAGCCTGATCGCCATCAGGTGATCGTGCCGCGCAAAGGCATCCTGGAACTGGCGCGCCTGCTCACCGAGCCCGATGGCATCGTCAGCATCGTTCTGGGCCAGCACCACATCCGCGCCACCACCGGCGAGTTCACCTTCACCTCCAAGCTGGTCGACGGCAAGTTCCCGGACTACGAGCGCGTACTGCCCAAGGGCGGTGACAAGCTGGTGCTGGGCGATCGTCAGGCCCTGCGCGAAGCGTTCAGCCGTACCGCGATCCTGTCCAACGAGAAGTACCGCGGTATCCGTCTGCAACTGGCCAATGGTCAGTTGAAGATCCAGGCCAACAACCCGGAGCAGGAAGAAGCGGAAGAAGAAGTGGGCGTGGAATACAACGGCGGCTCGCTGGAAATCGGCTTCAACGTCAGCTACCTGCTGGACGTGCTGGGGGTGATGACCACCGAACAGGTGCGCCTGATCCTGTCCGACTCCAACAGCAGTGCGCTGGTGCAGGAATCCGACAACGACGACTCGGCTTACGTTGTCATGCCGATGCGCCTGTAATCATGCTCAGCAGAAGCTAGATGTCCCTCAGTCGCGTCTCGGTCACCGCGGTGCGCAATCTGCACCCGGTGACCTTCTCCCCCTCTCCCCGCATCAACCTTCTCTACGGCGCCAACGGCAGTGGCAAGACCAGCGTGCTGGAAGCCATCCACTTGCTGGGGCTTGCCCGCTCGTTTCGCAGTGCCCGCCTGTTGCCAGTGATCCAGTACGAGCAGCTGGCCTGCACGGTGTTCGGCCAGGTGGAATTGGCCCAGGGTGGGCACAGTAGCCTGGGGATATCTCGCGATCGCCAGGGGGAATTCCAGATCCGCATCGACGGTCAGAATGCCCGCAGTGCGGCGCAACTGGCCGAAATCTTGCCGCTGCAGTTGATCAACCCGGACAGCTTCCGCCTGCTGGAAGGCGCTCCGAAGATCCGCCGCCAGTTCCTCGACTGGGGAGTGTTCCATGTGGAACCTCGCTTCATGTCCACCTGGCAGCGCTTGCAGAAGGCCCTGCGGCAGCGGAACTCATGGCTGCGGCATGGTACACTTGACGCCGCTTCGCAAGCGGCCTGGGACCGGGAACTGTGTCAGGCCAGCGCTGAAATCGATGAATACCGCCGCGCTTACATCAAAGCCTTGAAACCAGTCTTTGAGCGGACCTTGAGCGAACTGTTGGAGCTCGAGGGCCTGACGCTTAGCTATTACCGTGGTTGGGACAAGGAACGGGAACTCAGTGAAGTCCTCGCGACCGCCCTGCACCGTGATCAGCAAATGGGTCATACCCAGGCCGGCCCGCAACGTGCTGATTTGCGTCTGCGCTTAGGTGGACACAACGCCGCGGACATCTTGTCCCGTGGCCAGCAGAAGTTGGTGGTCTGTGCCTTGCGCATTGCCCAGGGGCACCTGGTGAGCCAGGCCCGTCGCGGTCAGTGTATTTATCTGGTGGATGACTTGCCGTCCGAGCTGGACGAGCAGCACCGCCGCGCACTTTGTCGCTTGTTGGAAGACTTACGCTGCCAGGTGTTCATCACCTGTGTAGATCACGAATTATTGAGGGAAGGCTGGCAGACGGAAACGCCAGTTGCTTTGTTCCACGTGGAACAAGGCCGTATCACCCAGACCCACGACCATCGGGAGTGAAGGCATGAGCGAAGAAAACACGTACGACTCGACCAGCATCAAGGTGCTGAAAGGTTTGGATGCCGTACGCAAACGTCCCGGTATGTACATTGGCGACACCGATGACGGCAGCGGTCTGCACCACATGGTGTTCGAGGTGGTCGATAACTCGATCGACGAAGCTCTGGCAGGCCATTGCGACGACATCAGCATCATCATCCACCCGGACGAATCCATCACCGTGCGCGACAACGGTCGCGGCATCCCGGTGGATGTGCATAAAGAAGAAGGCGTTTCGGCAGCAGAGGTCATCATGACCGTGCTCCACGCCGGCGGTAAGTTCGACGACAACTCCTACAAGGTCTCCGGCGGTCTGCACGGCGTAGGTGTGTCGGTGGTGAACGCGCTGTCCGAAGAGCTGATCCTGACGGTGCGCCGCAGCGGCAAGATCTGGGAACAGACCTACGTCCACGGTGTTCCGCAAGAGCGGATGAAGATCGTTGGCGACAGCGAAACCACCGGTACCCAGATCCACTTCAAGCCTTCGGCGGAAACCTTCAAGAACATCCACTTCAGCTGGGACGTCCTGGCCAAGCGGATTCGTGAGCTGTCGTTCCTCAACTCCGGTGTCGGCATCATCCTCAAGGATGAGCGCAGCGGCAAAGAGGAGCTGTTCAAGTACGAAGGCGGCCTGCGGGCGTTCGTTGAATACCTGAACACCAACAAGACCGCGGTCAACCAGGTGTTCCACTTCAACATCCAGCGTGAAGACGGCATCGGCGTGGAAATCGCCCTGCAGTGGAACGACAGTTTCAACGAGAACCTGTTGTGCTTCACCAACAACATTCCTCAGCGTGACGGCGGCACCCACTTGGTGGGCTTCCGTTCGGCCCTCACCCGTAACCTGAACAACTACATCGAGCAGGAAGGCCTGGCCAAGAAGCACAAGGTCGCCACCACCGGTGATGACGCCCGTGAAGGCCTGACCGCGATTATCTCGGTGAAGGTGCCGGATCCGAAGTTCAGCTCCCAGACCAAGGACAAGCTGGTGTCTTCCGAAGTGAAGACCGCGGTCGAACAGGAAATGGGCAAGTACTTCTCCGACTTCCTGCTGGAAAACCCCAACGAAGCCAAGTTGGTGGTGGGCAAGATGATCGACGCCGCACGTGCCCGTGAAGCGGCGCGCAAGGCCCGGGAAATGACCCGTCGTAAAGGCGCGCTGGATATCGCCGGCCTGCCGGGCAAACTGGCGGACTGCCAGGAAAAAGACCCTGCCCTTTCCGAACTCTACCTGGTGGAAGGTGACTCTGCTGGCGGCTCCGCCAAGCAGGGACGCAACCGCAAGACCCAGGCGATCCTGCCGCTCAAGGGCAAGATCCTCAACGTCGAGAAGGCTCGCTTCGACAAGATGATCTCCTCGCAAGAGGTGGGCACCTTGATCACCGCGCTGGGCTGCGGCATCGGCCGCGAAGAGTACAACATCGACAAGTTGCGTTATCACAACATCATCATCATGACCGATGCTGACGTCGACGGTTCGCACATCCGTACCCTGCTGCTGACCTTCTTCTTCCGTCAGTTGCCGGAGCTGATCGAGCGCGGCTACATCTACATCGCCCAGCCGCCGCTGTACAAGGTCAAGAAAGGCAAGCAAGAGCAATACATCAAAGACGACGACGCCATGGAAGACTACATGACCCAGTCGGCTCTGGAAGATGCCAGCCTGCACCTGAACGACGAAGCACCGGGTATCTCCGGCGCTGCGCTGGAAGCCCTGGTCAACGACTTCCGCATGGTGATGAAGACCCTCAAGCGTCTGTCGCGCCTGTACCCTCAGGAGCTGACCGAGCACTTCATCTACCTGCCGGCCGTGAGCCTGGAGCAGCTGTCCGATCACGCCGCCATGCAGGATTGGCTGGCCAAGTACGACGCCCGCCTGCGCACTTCCGAGAAGTCCGGCCTGGTCTACAAGGCCAGCCTGCGCGAAGACCGTGAACGCAATGTCTGGCTGCCAGAGGTCGAGCTGATCTCCCACGGCCTGTCCAACTACGTCACCTTCAACCGCGACTTCTTCGGCAGCAACGACTACAAGACCGTGGTTTCCCTGGGCGCGCAACTGAGCACCCTGCTGGACGAAGGCGCTTATGTTCAGCGTGGCGAGCGCAAGAAAGCGGTCACCGAGTTCAAGGAAGCCCTGGACTGGCTGATGGCCGAAAGCACCAAGCGCCACACCATCCAGCGATACAAAGGTCTGGGCGAGATGAACCCTGACCAGCTGTGGGAAACCACCATGGACCCAAGCATGCGCCGCATGCTCAAGGTGACCATCGAAGACGCCATTGGCGCCGACCAGATCTTCAACACCCTGATGGGTGATGCGGTCGAGCCTCGTCGCGACTTCATCGAAAGCAACGCCCTGGCGGTGTCCAACCTGGACTTCTGATCCGCAGCGACACCCCAAAAGCCAACGCCTAGCGTTGGCTTTTTTTTGCGCGGACATCATGGCGTTGTCTGTGTTTCAGGTAGCTGTTCTGCTCAACAGGAAGGCAAGGAGCCTATGAGTCGATTCAAGATTTCTCCATGGCTGTCCAGTTCCGGTGGCCCCTTGGTGGTGATGGGGGAAGGCTTGGCCACTATGTGGCGTGGCCTCGACGGTGATCCCTCGGATTACCACCGGGCGTGTCAGATTGATGACTATGCTGGCCGGCTAGAGGGGGACGATGGCGACATTCTTGTCCTGGGTGACGAGCCTTTGGACACGGCGATTGCCACAGCAGACGATGCCTTGCTGGTTATCCGATGGATGTGCGCCCCATCTGAGGCCGAGGTGCTGGCGCAGCTTGAGTTGCTTGAGCTTGGTGCACTGACCCCGATCGAGCGATTGAGTATTGATTGCTCAAGCGACGCGCTGGTGCTGTTTGATGGGGTCGAGCGGTTTGATCCACAGGCTTGTCTGCGGCTTCAACTGCTGTCGCCGCACAGTGATGTATCGACATTCCGCTACCAGCCCACGCTCGATACCGCCCTGATGATCCACCAGATAGTGCCTCGCCAGTGGGCCCGTCCGTACTGAGGTTTGGCATGCATGGATAGGCAGCATTACCTTTTTGATGAGCAACGCTACCCCATTGCCTGGCGGTTCAATGCTCGGGATTGTGGGTTGTCCGATAGCGACAAACAGCGTCTGTGCTTCTACCAGCAGGCGCAGTCCCAGGCGCTATGGGATGAGTGGATTCCGGTTTCGCACCTGATGCGCCTCAGCGCCGGGACGTTCCAGGTCAGCGAAACGACCACTCTGGATTTCAAGCGTCGGGCTGACGGCGCCAGGTTTTTCCACAAGGCCCTGGAGGGTGAGGAATGGCTCTGGCTGTTCTGGGGCAGATGCAGCGCAGCGCAGGTGCCCAGGGATATTTTTATAAAATGTTGGGACGACTTTTTCTATCCGTCCGATGAGAATACGGCCCTGGTCATGCCGGGCAGTGCAGAGGTCATATTTTCCTTCGAGGAAAACTTCTTTCACGGACAGTTTGTGAGGCCCCTGGCGGCGCCTTTGTGAGAGGGGATGGAAAACTCGACAGCACGTGCTTCCAGACCTGTTTGTCGAGGCGTTGACCCGCTACGCGGCTGAGCCTGGCTCGGCCCTTTTCACCCTTGGTAAAAACAGCAATCGCTCGGAAATTTGTTATGGATGATGAAAACCAGGAAATGTCGATTCGGGTGGTTGCGGGGCAGAACAGCCGCGGCCCGGTCTATGAGCCGCTGCATGTACGGCGGATCGATGAGGACAGTTACGAGATTCTCTACTCCCCCGGGCTGACGCTGAACCTGGCCAAGGGCGACATCATCTCGATCAAGGACCCGCAGGCCCCCGCCGTGGTGCTCAAGCGTGGCGGCAACTTCTGCATCCACATCTATTCGAATCACATCCCTGAAGAGCACATTGTTGCCCTGGCGGCGGATGTGGCGACCGAACTGGACGGCATGCTCGACGGGCGCCATAAGGGCAACCTGACATTGTCGGTGCCGGCGCGAAACGGCATGGACACCATCGCCCTGTTCTTCAACCGCTTCCGCGAAACCACCGGCATCGAGTGGTACTACGCCAACATCTATAAAAACCTCGATGACACCGATGACCAGACCTTGCTCAATTGGTGGCTGGACAGCTGACCGCGAACGGAGTGAAGACGAGCATGAGCTACGAATATCGCCTGGTATTTGATGAGCCGCTGGACGTGCGGCAGGTGATGGACAGGCTGCGCAGCCGTGCGGATTGTGTGCGGGCGGCAGAGCAGGTGGTCGAGTTCAAGGACCCTGGCCTGGGCAGCAGCGCTGACTATGACCTGCGCCTGACCTGCGAGAGCGACCATACGCTCTGGATGGAGCTACTGTTTCGTACCACGGCGTTGTACCAGTGCCTGGAGCCGGCACTGCGGGGGCGTCGTTTCCGGTGCTTCGAAGACGGTGACGGCGCTGACGAGGTCGCACTCGAACAGGTCTTTGCGCTGGGCAGGACCCTCTCTATTTTCCCTTGATGGCTGGCCCCATGAACGAAAGACAGCAGCTTATCTGTGAACGCTACGACCTTGCTCCCCAGGCACCGGAGCCGATGATTGCTCTGGCCACCGGCTCCCTTGCGCAGTCGCCCATCTATGGCACCCGGGTCGAGTTGCCGGAGAACGGCACGGTCAGTTGGTTTATCCACTGCGGCGAACATTCCACCGCTGTGGATTTCTACCAGCCTCTGTGCGCCGAGCATCTGCTCGAGCTGTTGCCGCAGGTGATCGATTACCTGTATCTGCCGAGCGGGACGCGTTTCATCATCGACCGCGCCGGCTATGAAGACGTCTGGCGCGACCCGGAATAACAGCAAGCCGCTAGCCGTCAGGTGCCCTGCTCTTCAGGCGCCGCGACACTTTCCAGGCGGTAGCCGTAGCCGTAGATCGTCAGCAGCTGCCAGCCTCGATCCGCCGTCAGCCCGAGCTTGTTGCGCAGTCGATAGATGTGGGTATCCAGGGGCCGTGACGAAACGATTTCCTCGTGGGTCCAGAACCGCTCGTACAGGTACTCCCGGGACAGTGGCCGGCCCAGGTTGGCGAACAGGCAGCGGGCCAGGCGGTACTCGCGCTCGGTCAGGCTGATGGGGGCGCCGGCGCGGGTGACGGTGAGCTCGGCATCGTCGAAGCTCAGGTCATTGAAGGTCAGCACTTCCTCACCGTGATTGCGTTGCAGGCCATGGCGGCGCAGCACCGCATTGACCCGGGCCTTGAGCTCGTTGGGCCGGAACGGCTTGCTCAGGTAGTCATCGGCACCGGTGTTCAGGGCCTGGACGATATCGCTCTCGGCATCGCGGCTGGTCAGCATGATGGCGGCGGGGGGCGAATCCATGTGCTCGCGGGTCCAGCGCAGCAGCGACAGGCCGCTGAGATCCGGCAGTTGCCAGTCGAGGATCAGCAGGTCGAAGGTTTCTCGGCGCAATTGGCGCAACAGGTCCTCACCCCGTCCGAAGCTGTGCAGGGTCCAGGGTTGTTCACCTGGGCCGGGTATCTCTCGCAGTGTCTGTTCCACCCGCGCCAGTTCAGCGGGTTCGTCATCCAGTATCGCGACACGCATGCGAGGCAGTTCCTTGTTGTTTGGGGAGCGCCCGAGGTTGTGGCCGGTGTTGATCGGGTCAGGAGAAGTTTAGGCCTCAGGCCTGAATCTGAACAATTGTGGCGAATTGCTCTAGGGCTCCTGCTCCCTCGGTACGCTGATATCAAATAGCCGGTAGCTGTTGGGAGCACCATTCAGCGCTGCATTCATTGCGGGACGATACCGGCTCGAACGAGCAAGGAAAAGGACAATGGCCAACATGTCGGGGACGGTGGGTGTGTGGTGGAAAAAATGTGCCGAAGGAGCGGACTTGGCGAAACTCGTCACCCTGTCTCTTGCGGCGTTCTTGAGCTTTGAACCTTCCTCTACGGAGATCGCCATCGTGGAGGTTTCTCACTATGACCTTCCGGTCCAGCGCTATTTCAGTCCTTCGGTGAACCAGGTCGACTTTGCCGATTCGCGAGGCTTCGCACCTACGAACATTGCGCAACCGGCACCGCCGATTGTGTATCAGGAACAGCAGCGCTGGGTGTTTTGACCCTGGGACTGAGAATTCTGAACAAATATTGCAAAGCGACACCGGGCTCCTGGCTCCCGGTAAATTCTCACTCGCTGAGTGGCACACAGGGGCAATCGGAAGTGCTCCGACACAGGGAGTGTCATCCGCCGGTTTGGCGGTGGTGGATCGAAGCTCGCTTTGGTTTGCCGTACAGGGGAAGACAAGGAGTGCCTCCTCAGGACGTAATACTCGACACAAGGATGTGTCTCCCCCCTCCCCGCTGATCCTCGGCGAAGTAGACCCCCTCTTATTCAAAACTTGTGTGAAGGCTTCTGATGAAAACATTCGGCGCGGAATTTTTCGGTACGTTCTGGTTGGTGCTGGGAGGATGCGGCAGTGCCGTACTGGCCGCAGGGGTTCCACAGTTCGGCATTGGCTACCTGGGCGTCGCCCTGGCGTTTGGCCTCAGCGTACTGACCATGGCGTATGCCGTAGGACCCATTTCCGGTGCTCACCTCAATCCGGCGGTCTCGGTAGGCCTGTGGCTGGGTGGGCGCTTTCCGGGCAACCGGCTGCTGCCTTACATCGTCGCTCAGGTTCTCGGCGGCCTGGCGGCTGGTGGCGTATTGTTCCTGATCGCTTCGGGCAAGACCGGTTTCGACGCTTCGGCAGGTTTTGCCGCTAACGGTTATGGCGAGCATTCTCCGGGTGGCTACTCGATGTTCGCCGCTCTGTTGAGTGAAGTGGTGCTGACGGCCATGTTTCTCCTGATCATTCTGGGGGCCACCGCCAAGCGTGCCGCTCCTGGTTTTGCGCCGATTGCGATTGGCCTGACCTTGACCCTGATCCACCTGATCAGCATTCCGGTCACCAATACCTCGGTCAACCCGGCACGCAGCACCGCTGTGGCATTTTTTGCCGGAGAGTGGGCGGTGTCCCAGTTGTGGCTGTTCTGGATTGCGCCGCTGCTGGGTGCAAGCCTGGGCGCCCTGGCGTATCGATTGATCGCCAGCGAGCGGGATTGACGAAAGGCCGGCCCCCCTCGTGCGGGGCCGGCGAATCACGCAATGAACGCACGACCGCTCGAGAGCGGTTGTGCTGTTCCTGCAGGGATGAACGCTGCGGACCGACCTCGCTAGAGAGGTATGGTCAGAACGCCAACAATGTAGTTCTAATGGCACGGACTTCAGAAGAGCGCGACCACGGACCCGATGACCTCATGACCTATTTGCCTATTCGCCAGGGGTCGATGTTCGCCCCGCTTCTGTTTGGCCTGGCGCTGGCGCTGTGCGCCCCGCAGGCCAGCGCCGCCCTCTCCCCTGCCAAGCGTCTGCCTTACATCGATGACAACCAGCAATGCCGTGGGCAGCCGCTGCCGGCAACCGTCGAGCACCTCACCGGCGAAGCCTGGAAGCTGGATGCCAAGGGCCGCGAAGTGCCCCTGGAGGAAGGTATGAGCATCGATGAGAAAGAGGGCGTGAAGACCTCGCCATCGGCTTTTGTCAGCCTGTCCCTGGGGGATGGTTCACGGGTGGTGCTGCCTTCCAGTTCCCAGGTCACCCTGCAACTGAATAGCCAGTACCTCATCCCCCAGGTGGTCCTGGAGCAGGGGCAGATCGAGTCCTACGTGATCAAGCGCGACAGCGACCATGATCGCTTCCAGATCGTGACCCCGGTGGGCGTACTGGGAGTTCGTGGCACGCATTTCCGCGTGCGTAACGACGATCAGCAATCCCTGGTGGAAGTGCTCAATGGCCAGGTGGCGGTGAACCGCGATGAAGCCTTGCCAGGCAAGGTTGCGAAACGTTCCGCCAAGGGCGTTGTGGATAAAGCTGCGGGCCCGCTGCCGGGAGAGGTCCAGGTCATGGCCCGCCAGGGCTTGCGCATCCACAAGCAGGGCGAGTTGAAACCGGTGGAACTGCTGGCCGCTCCCCGGCTGCTGGGGCAGGCCGGGCAAGTCGCTGCCCTGCCGGTCTGGCAACTGATCCTGCAGCCCTTGCCCGGGGCTCGTCGCTACCGGGCCCAGGTGGCCACCGACAAGGATTTCCTGAATATCAAGCAAGAGCAGTTCTCCAGTACCCCGCAAGTCAACTTCACTGGGTTGAAGGCGTTTTTCTATCATGTGCGCCTCTCGGCGTTCGACGAGCATGGCCTGGAAGGAGAAACCGGGGTTTATGACATCTTCTATTACCCCAGAACCACCCGCGTTGAATAACCTGCCGGTGGGCAACTGGTGAGCGGCTGGCGCCGCCGGGCCGACGGCCGTGAGGCGACCCAGGCCCAGCGTCTGTTTCGCGGGTTGATCCGCGAATGGCTGTGGGTCAGCCTGATTCTGCTGCCGCTGACGGCGCTGTTGTCCCTGAGTCATGGTCTGGCCCTGAACAACCTGTTCTATGACAGGCTGCAGCGCTTTACCCCGCTGCCGGTGGATCCGCGGATCCTGCTGGTGACCATCGATGACTACAGCCTTCAGCAACTGGGGCGCTGGCCCTGGCCACGGTCGACCCATGGCGAACTGCTGGACCGGTTGACGGCGGCGCAGGCCAAGGGCGTGCTGTTCGATGTGATCCTCAGCGAACCGGGCAGCACGATGGAAAACGACACTCGGTTGGCTGCTGCGCTG
Source organism: Pseudomonas sp. PH1b (assembly GCF_000633395.1). Lineage (GTDB taxonomy): Bacteria > Pseudomonadota > Gammaproteobacteria > Pseudomonadales > Pseudomonadaceae > Aquipseudomonas. Next base: position 74,837 of record NZ_AYMU01000033.1, on the reverse strand, counting down.
TGTCGCGCCGGCAACGTGTTCCTGCCGGTACTGCGTGAAAGCGTTGCCCGTTATGGCCAGGACCTGGGGGAAATTCTCCCGGTGCCCGTGCTGCGCAACTGTGCCCGGGGCCTGGGCCATATCAATGCCGAAGCTGACCCAGATGGCACGGTACGCAGCGTCTACCTGGAAGAAGGGCCGGAACAGGCACCCCAGGCGCAGTTGGCGTGGATGCTGTACCAACTGGCTGAAGCGGACCCATTGCTGAGCTCGCCGCTGCCCGGGGTGGCGACGCCCCGTGTGGCTCAGGGCTGGCTGTGGGCCAATCCGGTACGCATTCCCTTTATCAGCGGCGCTGCAGGCTTTCCCAGCGTGCCTTATGTCAGCGTGCTGCGTGGCGAGGTGCCCGCGCAGTTGCTGCGGGATCGGCTGATCCTGGTAGGGTCCACCGCCCCGGGACTGGGGGACCGCTACGTGACGCCGCAATCCGGCAGCCAGGGCACCACGCCGGGGGTCGAGATCCAGGCCAATCTGCTCAATGGGTTGCTGCAGCATCGCAGCATCGTGGCCCTGGGCAAATGGTCGGGGATGCTGCTGTCCATGGCCTTGACCGCGGCCCTGCTCGGGCTCCTGCTGTGGCGCCCGCGCCATGCCCTGTGGATAACCCTGGGGTGCATGGGCCTGGCGTTGCTGGGGTCGGTGCTGATGTTGCGCTTGGGCTATTGGTGGTCGCCGGTGGCCAGTCTCCTGGGCATGCTCCTGGCCTACCTGATCTGGAACTGGCGGCGCCTGAGCGTGATCCTGGCCTATTTCGGCTGGGAACTGGAGCGCCTGGACAGCGAACCCAAGGTGCTGCCGGAGCGGCGCCGCAACCTGGCACCGGTCGGGGACGTGCTGCAAGGGCAGATTGTCGCCCTGGAGCAGGCCTTGAGCCGGACCCGAGACACCCGGCGTTTTATCGCTGATGGCCTGGAGTACCTGCCGGTAGCGACCCTGATCAGCGATCCGCATGGAAAAATCCTCCTGGCCAATCGCAATGCCCGGGAAGTGTTTGCCCACTCACTGGTGGGTGAAGGGCTGATTCCGCAACTGGCCGCCCTGGGGTATCCGGGGCTGGCGGACCCAAGCCAGTACCCGAGTATCGGGCAATTGCCCGCCGTGGAGTTTCGCGACCTTCGGCAACGCAGCCTGCGCATGGAACTGGCGCCGCTGCTGCCGGTGGACAGTGACGCGGCCATCGGCTGGTTGCTGAGCCTGACCGACCTCAGCGTCGAACGCGATGCCGAACAGCAGCGCGGTGTGCTGCTGCGGTTTCTTTCCCATGATTTGCGCGCGCCGCATTCGGCGATCCTGGCCCTGCTGGATGTGCAGCGAAACCAGCCGTCGCTGCCCCAGCAGGTCTATGGGCAGATCGAACTGCAGGTACGCCGGGCCCTGGGGCTGACCGAGGCCTTCGTGCAGTTGGCCAAGGCCGAGTCGGAGGCGTATCAGTTCCAGCCGAGCATGTTTGCCATGCTGGTGCTGGATGCTTTCGACCAGGCCACCACCCTCGCCCAACTGAAGAACATCCGCCTGCAACATGACCTGGACGAGGAGGCCGAGAGCCTGGTCCTGGCAGACCAGTCGTTGCTGACCCGGGCCTTGTTCAACCTGCTGGAGAATGCCATCAAGTACAGCCCGGCAGGCTCGACCGTGAGTGTGCAGGTCAGCTGCGCCGAAGGCTGGCTGCGTTGTGAGGTCATCGATGAAGGCCAGGGCATTGCGGATGCGGATCTGCCCCTGCTGTTCGGCCAGTACCAGCGTTTTGCCTCGGCCAAGGGTATCGACGGCCTGGGCCTGGGCCTGTCGATGGTCAAGGCGGTGGTAGACCGGCACCAGGGGCATATCAGTTGTCACAGCGTGGTGGGCCGGGGCTCGCGCTTCTGTTTTGAATTGCCCCTGTTGGAGGAATGAAGGGCGCGAAATCATCCAGGCGAAAAAAAACCGGCGATCAGGCCGGTTTTTTTGCTGCCGTAAAACTTATGCACGTTTTTCCGAATTTTATGAGCTTGAGAAATATACATATAAATCAGTGATTTATACGTTGATTTCAGACCCTGTGAGAAAAATCGTACACAGGTTATCCACAGAAGCTCATACAGCAACCTTATCCGTGGAAGTGGCCAATGGTGGCAATGAGCCCATATCTCGCTGGGCCTGCTCGTTCCAGGCGGCCACTCGGTCATTGAGCTCGGCGATGGCCCGGGGACCACTGCCTTCGGCATGCATCGGTGCGCCGATGGTCACGGTGATGGTGCCAGGGCGCTTGGCCCAGCCGGTCTTGGGCCAGAACTTGCCGGCGTTGTGCGCCACCGGCAGGACCGGCAGGTCGGCATTCACCGCCAGGGCACTGCCGCTGCGGGAGAACTTGCCCACCTGGCCGAACGGCACCCGGGTGCCCTCCGGAAAAATCAGCACCCAGACATTGTCCTTGAGCAATTCGTCGCCCTTGCTTGCCACTTGCTTGAGGGCGGCCTTGGGGTTGTCGCGGTCAATGGCGATGGGGCGCAGCATGGCCATGGCCCAGCCGAAGAACGGTACATACAGCAGCTCGCGCTTGAGCACCTGGCTCAAGGGCTCGAAGTAGGCCGAGAGAAAGAATGTCTCCCAGGTGCTCTGGTGGTTCGAGACGATCACGCAAGGCCGCTCGGGAACGTTTTCCACGCCCTTCACTTCCACGTGGATATTCAGGAATACCTTGGTCAGCCACAGCGCGCAGCGACACCAGTAGACGTTGATAAAGCGATAGCGCGCCTTGAACGGCAGGAACGGCGCGATAAAAAAGCTCAGTGAGCACCACAGCAGCGAAGAGGTACCCAGCAGCAGGTAAAAGAAGAAGGTTCTGATGGCCTGCAGGATCGACATAGCGGCATTTACCATTGCGGGCATTGCCCGCCTGTTAAAAAGCGCTCTCCCGAACAGTCCTTGGTCAGGATGCCAGAAGGGGCCTAATTGTGGATAAGTTCAGCGGCAACGGCCGCCAGGTCGTCAAAAATCAAGGTGCCTACCGGCAGGGTTTTCCCCAGGGTCTTTTCGCCTTTCCCGGTCTTTACCAAAACTGGCTGAGAGTCGACGGCTTTTGCGGCCTCCAGGTCACCGAGACTGTCACCGACAAACCATAGACCGGCAAGGTCGGCCTGGTAATGCGCGGCGATGGTCTGCAGCATGCCCGGTTTTGGTTTGCGGCAGGCGCACCCTTCATCGGGTCCATGGGGGCAGTAGACAATCAGCCCCACCTCGCCGCCCTGCTCCGCCACCAGCTCGCGCAAGCGCGCGTGCATGGCGTCGAGGGTGGCCAGGTCGTAGTAGCCGCGAGCGATGCCGGACTGGTTGGTGGCAATCGCCACCGTCCAGCCGGCCTTGCTCAACTGCGCAATGGCTTCGATCGCGCCGGGGAGTGGAATCCACTCCTGCACCGATTTGATGTAGGCATCGGAGTCGTGATTGATCACGCCGTCACGATCGAGTATCAGCAGTTTCACAGCAGTTCCTTACCTGATCAGCTCAGTACCGAAATGTCCGCCACGCCCAGGAACAGGCCCCGCAGCCGCGCCAGCAGCGCATAGCGGTTGGCCCGTACCTTGGCGTCTTCGGCATTGACCATCACCGCCTCGAAGAAGGCGTCCACCGGCTCGCGCAGGGCGGCCAGGCGGGCCAGGGTCTCGCTGTACTGACGAGCGGCGGCCATGGGCTGTACAGCCTGGTCCGCCTGCTGGATCGCCGAGTACAGGGAGAACTCGTTGGCGTTGTCGAAGTACTTGGCTTCGACGGTGGTCGGCACATTGCCTTCGATCTTGCTCAGCAGGTTCGACACGCGCTTGTTGACCGCGGCCAGGGCGGCGGCTTCAGGCAGCTTGCGGAAGGCCTGCACGGCTTGCACGCGCTGGTCGAAGTCCAGGGCCGAGCCCGGCTTCAGGGCACGTACCGACAGGTAGGTGGCCACGTCCACGCCTTCGTCTTCGTAACGGGCACGCAGGCGGTCGAAGATGAACTCCAGCACCTGGTCGGCCAGGCCGGCGGCCTTGACCTTGCTGCCGAAGGCGCTGACGGCGAAGGCCACGGCGTCGTTCAGGTCGAGGTCGAACTTCTTCTCGATGAGGATCCGCAGCACGCCCAGGGCCGCGCGGCGCAGGGCGTAGGGGTCCTTGCTGCCGGTGGGCAGCATGCCGATGCCGAAGATGCCGACCAGGGTGTCGAGCTTGTCGGCAATCGCCACGGCGGCACCGGTCACGGTGCTTGGCAGCTCGGCACCGGCGCCACGAGGCATGTACTGCTCGTTGAGGGCCAGGGCCACATCTTCCGGCTCGCCGTCATTGAGGGCGTAGTAGTAGCCGGCGATGCCTTGCATCTCCGGGAACTCGCCGACCATTTCGGTGGCCAGGTCGCACTTGGACAGGAGGCCGGCACGGGCTGCGCGCTGGGCGTCGCCGCCGATGCGCGGGGCAATGAAGGCGGCCAGCTTGGAGATCCGCTCGGCCTTGTCGTAGACGCTGCCGAGTTTTTCCTGGAAGACCACGTTCTGCAGGCGCTGGTTGAAGTCTTCGAGCTTCTGCTTCTTGTCCTGCTTGAAGAAGAACTCGGCGTCGGTCAGGCGTGGGCGCACGACTTTCTCGTTGCCCTCGATGATCTGGCGCGGGTCCTTGCTCTCGATGTTGGCCACGGTGATGAAGCGCGGCAGCAGCTTGCCGTCCACGTCCAGCAGGCAGAAGTACTTCTGGTTGTCCTGCATGGTGGTGATCAGGGCTTCCTGGGGCACGTCGAGGAAGCGCTCTTCGAACGAGCACACCAGCGGCACTGGCCATTCCACCAGGGCGGTGACTTCGTCCAGCAGGTCGGCCGGGACGATGGCGGTGCCTTCCTGCAGGGTCGCCAGCTCGGCGGTGCGCTTGCTGATCAGCTCGCGACGCTCGTTGGCGTCGGCCAGCACATAGGCGGCACGCAGGTCGGCCAGGTAGTTGGCCGGCGCGGTGATGCGCACGCTTTGCGGGTGGTGGAAGCGGTGGCCACGGGAGTCGCGGCCGGCCTTCTGGGCGAGAATGGTGCAGTCGATGACGTCGTCACCCAGCAGCATTACCAGCCATTGGGTCGGGCGCACGAACTCTTCCTTGCGCGCGGCCCAGCGCATGCGCTTGGGAATCGGCAGGTCGTTGAGCGAATCCTCGACGATGGTCGGCAACAGACTGGCGGTGGGCTTGCCCTTGATGCTCTGGCTGTAGCGCAGTTTCGGACCGCTCTGGTCGATCTCGCTGAGGTCGACGCCGCACTTCTTGGCAAAGCCCAGGGCGGCCTGGGTCGGGTTGCCTTCAGCGTCGAAGGCCGCCTGGCGTGGCGGGCCGTCGAGGTTGATGCTGCGATCGGGCTGCTGGGTGTCCAGCTGGCTGATCAGCACCGCCAGGCGCCGTGGCGCGGCGTACACGTGCTTGGCCTGAAAGCTCAGGCCAGCGCTCTGCAGGCCTTTCTCAATGCCGGCCAGAAAGGCCTCGGCCAGGGTGTTCAGGGCTTTGGGTGGCAGTTCTTCAGTGCCCAGTTCAACCAGAAAATCTTGCGCACTCATTGTGCCGCCTCCAACTTAGCCAACACTTCATCACGCAGGTCCGGGGTTGCCATCGGGAAGCCCAGCTTGGCGCGAGCCATCAGGTAGGCCTGGGCGACGGAACGCGCCAGGGTGCGCACACGCAGGATGTACTGCTGGCGTGCAGTCACCGAGATCGCCCGGCGTGCATCCAGCAGGTTGAAGGTGTGCGAGGCCTTGAGGACCATTTCATAGCTCGGCAGCGGCAGCGGCTGATCCAGTTCGATCAGGCGCTTGGCTTCGCTTTCGTAGAAGTCGAACAGTTCGAACAGCTTCTCGACGTTGGCGTGTTCGAAGTTGTAGGTCGACTGCTCCACTTCGTTCTGGTGGAACACATCGCCATAGGTGACCTTGCCGAACGGGCCGTCGGCCCAGACCAGGTCGTACACCGAATCCACGCCTTGCAGGTACATGGCCAGGCGTTCCAGGCCGTAGGTGATCTCGCCGGTCACCGGGTAGCACTCGATGCCGCCAGCCTGCTGGAAGTAGGTGAACTGGGTCACTTCCATGCCGTTGAGCCAGACTTCCCAGCCCAGGCCCCAGGCGCCCAGGGTCGGCGATTCCCAGTTGTCTTCGACGAAGCGGATATCGTGCACCAGCGGGTCCAGGCCCACGTGCTTGAGCGAGCCCAGGTACAGCTCCTGGAAGTTTTCCGGGTTGGGCTTCAAGACCACCTGGAACTGGTAGTAGTGCTGCAGGCGGTTGGGGTTTTCGCCGTAGCGGCCGTCAGTCGGGCGACGACTGGGCTGCACATAAGCGGCGTTCCAGGTTTCCGGGCCGATGGCCCGCAGGAAAGTGGCGGTGTGGAAAGTGCCGGCGCCTACTTCCATATCGTAGGGCTGAAGTACCACACAACCTTGCTCGGCCCAGTACTGCTGGAGGGCGAGGATCAAGTCTTGGAAGGTACGCACGGCTGGCGTAGGCTGGCTCACGAAATTCACCTGTTACTTGGGCTGCGATTTAAGGAGCGGGAGTATACCCGATTCAGTCCTGCGCACGCCCCCTGGAGCCTTATGCCACGCTGCTTTTGGTGTTCCGACGATCCGCTGTACATGGCTTATCACGATCAGGAGTGGGGCGTGCCGCTACGCGATGCGCAGCGCTTGTTCGAGTTGTTATTGCTCGAAGGGTTCCAGGCCGGGCTGTCATGGATCACCGTATTGAAGAAACGCGAGCGCTATCGCCAGGTGCTGTTCGGCTTCGACGTGCAGCGCGTGGCGCAGATGAGCGACGCCGAGATCGAGGACCTGATGCAGGACCCGGGCATCATCCGCAACCGCCTCAAGCTCAATGCCGCTCGGCGCAACGCCCAGGCCTGGCTGGAGCTGGACGACCCGGTGGGGTTGCTCTGGTCCTTCGTCGGCGGTGTACCGAAGATCAATCATTTCCAGGACCGCAGCGAAGTACCGGCGGTGACCCCGGAGGCCGAAGCCATGAGCCGTGGCCTGCGCAAGGCCGGCTTCACCTTTGTTGGCCCGACCATCTGTTATGCCCTGATGCAGGCCTCGGGCATGGTCATGGATCACACCCGCGACTGTGGTCGCTACGCCGTCCTGGCCCAACAGGCCGGGTGAACGCCGTGGGCCAGGTCGCTTCGTGGGCAGCAGGCCATTGCGGGACAGGCACAGGCAGGGCCTGCCTTCACTCGCGAGGTTTTCACACAGCCGGTTGCGGCCGGTTAGAATAGCCGGCTCGCGACTAGGTCATGATCAACCGATCAGGAGTCATTTGTGGATAAGTTCAAAGGCGCCCTGCTGGTGGGCGCTCTGCGGTTGTTTGCCCTGCTGCCCTGGCGCGCGGTGCAGGCGGTTGGCACGGCCATTGGCTGGATCATGTGGAAGACCCCCAACCGCTCCCGCGATGTGGTGCGCATCAACCTGGCCAAGTGTTTTCCACAGATGGACCCTGCCGAGCGCGAGCGCCTGGTGGGCCAGAGCCTGAAGGACATCGGCAAGTCCCTGACCGAAAGCGCCTGCGCCTGGATCTGGCCGGCGGAGCGCTCGATCGCCCTGGTGCGCGAAGTCGAAGGCCTGGAAGTGCTCAAGGAGGCTCTGGCCTCGGGCAAGGGCGTGGTCGGCATCACCAGTCACCTGGGCAACTGGGAAGTGCTCAACCACTTCTACTGCAGCCAGTGCAAACCGATCATCTTCTACCGTCCGCCCAAGCTCAAGGCGGTGGACGAGCTGCTGCGCAAGCAGCGGGTACAGCTGGGCAATCGCGTGGCGGCCTCCACCAAGGAAGGCATCCTCAGCGTCATCAAGGAAGTGCGCAAAGGCGGAGCCGTGGGGATTCCCGCCGACCCGGAGCCGGCCGAATCCGCCGGCATCTTTGTGCCCTTCTTCGCCACCCAGGCCCTGACCAGCAAGTTCGTGCCGAACATGCTGGCCGGCGGCAAGGCGGTCGGGGTGTTCCTCCATGCCCTGCGCCTGCCCGATGGTTCGGGCTACAAGGTGATCCTCGAAGCGGCCCCGCAAGACATGTACAGCACCGATACCGAGACCTCCTGCGCGGCCATGAGCAAAGTGGTCGAGCGCTATGTGGGGGCGTATCCGAGCCAGTACATGTGGAGCATGAAGCGTTTCAAGAAGCGCCCGCCGGGTGAGGAACGCTGGTACTGACAGGGTAGGCACGATCTGTGGATAACCCCATGCCGGGTGTTATCCACAGCCCATTGCACAAGGGCGCAGCAGATGTCCGATCACCGCAAGTCGTTCCGTATCAAGATTCAGCACGAGAGCATCGGCGAATGCCTGGGGCAGACGCGCAACCTGTCTGCCAGCGGCGTCTACGTGCAAAGCCCGGCCCTGGCGAAGCTGCCCAAGGGCGCAGTGGTGTACGGCCAGGTGCAAGGCCTGCCGGTGAGTGCACCGCGGGTGCGCATGGAAGTGGTGCAGGTGGATGCCGAAGGGATCGCCCTGCGCTACCTGTGACACGCCATGAGTGCGCCGCCCAGGCCGCAAAAATCTAGAGGGATTTCGAGACGCTGAAGGGCTGCGCCAGTCACGGTCTGGGTCTGTGCCAATGGGAGCGGGTCGAGGCAGGGCTCAGGCCTGGGACTGGCGTTCGAGCTTCTTGATGAACACGGTCATTTCCTTTTCCGCCTGCTTGTCGCCATGGCCACGGGCCGCTTCCAGGCCCTGCTCCCAGGCCTGGCGCGCTGCCGGCAGGTCGCCCTGCCCCTGGCAGGCCTTGCCCAGCAGCTTCCACGCCGCGGAATACTTGGGGTCGAAGGCCACGCAGCGTTGCAGGTGTTCGGCGGCCTTGGCGAAATCGCCCTGATCCAGGTAACCCTTGCCCAGGCCAAAGCGCAGCAGGGCGTTATCCACACCTTTGGCGAGCATTTTCTCCAGGGATTCAAGCATCAGCGACTCCTCATCGTTGGCTGGCGCAGCTGTGTAGCAGCCGGCTTGCCGGCGAAGGCGATCTCCGGGATCCCTTCGCCGGCAAGCCGGCTCCTAGGGTGTTAGAAGAAGCTCAGGCCGACGTGGAACAGTTTCTCCACGTCGCGGATGTGTTTTTTATCCACAAGGAACAGGATCACGTGGTCGCCGGCTTCGATCACCGTGTCGTCGTGGGCGATCAGCACTTCTTCATCGCGGATGATCGCGCCGATGGTAGTGCCCGGCGGCAGGCCGATGTTCTCGATGGCCCGGCCAATCACCTTGCTCGACTTGGCGTCGCCATGGGCGATGGCCTCGATGGCCTCCGCTGCGCCCCGGCGCAGGGAGTGCACGCTGACGATGTCGCCGCGGCGCACGTGGGCCAGCAGGGTACCGATGGTGGCCAGCTGCGGGCTGATGGCGATGTCGATATCGCCACCCTGGATCAGGTCGACGTACGCCGGGTTGTTGATGATGGTCATGACCTTCTTCGCCCCCAGGCGCTTGGCCAGCAGCGAGGACATGATGTTGGCCTCGTCGTCGTTGGTCAGGGCCAGGAAGATATCGGCATCGGCGATGTTCTCTTCCAGCAGCAGGTCGCGATCCGAAGCGCTGCCCTGCAGCACCACGGTGCTGTCCAGGGTGTCGGACAGGTAGCGGCAGCGAGCCGGGTTCATCTCGATGATCTTCACCTGGTAGCGGCTTTCGATGGCCTCGGCCAGGCGCTCGCCGATCTGCCCGCCACCGGCGATGACGATGCGCTTGTAGGATTCCTCCAGGCGGCGCATCTCGCTCATCACTGCGCGGATGTGGGCCTTGGCGGCGATGAAGAACACCTCGTCGTCGGCCTCGATCACCGTATCGCCCTTGGGCATGATCGGCCGGTCGCGACGGAAGATCGCCGCCACCCGGGTGTCGACGTTGGGCATGTGCTCGCGCAGCTGGCGCAGTTGCTGGCCCACCAGCGGGCCACCGTAGTAGGCCTTGACCGCCACCAGTTGCGCCTTGCCCTCGGCGAAGTCGATCACCTGCAGGGCGCCGGGGTGCTCGATCAGGCGCTTGATGTAGTTGGTCACCACCTGCTCGGGGCTGATCAGCACGTCCACCGGGATTGCATCGTTGTCGAACAGCCCGGCGCGGGTCAGGTAGGCGGCCTCGCGCACCCGGGCAATCTTGGTCGGGGTGTGGAACAGGGTGTGGGCCACCTGGCAGGCGACCATGTTGGTCTCGTCGCTGTTGGTCACCGCCACCAGCATGTCGGCATCGTCGGCACCGGCCTGGCGCAGCACCGTGGGAAAGGACGCCCGGCCCTGGACGGTACGGATGTCCAGGCGGTCGCCAAGGTCGCGCAGGCGTTCGCCATCGGTGTCGACCACGGTGATGTCGTTGGCTTCGCTGGCCAGGTGTTCCGCCAGCGTGCCACCCACTTGGCCGGCACCGAGGATGATGATCTTCATCCAGTCACTCCCTTAAAACCGTTTAGCCGCGAGCCGCGGCAATCTTGATCAGCTTGGCGTAGTAGAAACCGTCATGACCACCCTCTTGCGCCAGCAACTGGCGCCCGTGAGGCTGCTTGAGACCGGCCGCAGGCTGCCCCAGTTGGCCGCCGATGTCCAACTCCCGGGCGCCCGGGGTGCGGGCCAGGAACGCCTCGATCACCTCGGTGTTCTCGGTCGGCAGGGTCGAGCAGGTGGCATAGAGCAGGATGCCGCCGACTTCCAGGGCCTGCCACATGGCATCCAGCAACTCGCCTTGCAACTGCGCCAGGGCGAGGATGTCTTCGGGCTGGCGAGTCAGCTTGATGTCCGGGTGGCGACGGATCACCCCGGTGGCCGAGCAGGGGGCGTCCAGCAGGATCCGCTGGAACGGCTTGCCGTCCCACCAGGCCTGGGTATCGCGGCCATCGGCGGCGATCAGTTGCGCGTCGAGCCCCAGGCGATCGAGGTTCTCCCGCACTCGCACCAGGCGCTTGGCTTCCAGGTCCACCGCGACCACGCCGGCCAGGGCCGGCTCGACTTCGAGGATGTGGCAGGTCTTGCCCCCCGGTGCGCAGCAGGCATCCAGTACCCGTTGCCCCGGTGCCAGTTCCAGCAGGTCGGCGGCCAGTTGTGCGGCTTCGTCCTGCACGCTCACCCAGCCTTCGGCGAAGCCCGGCAGGCTGCGCACGTCACCGGCCTCGTCGAGGACAATGCCGTCCTGGCTGTAGACGCAAGGCCCGGCTGCCACGCCGGCCTGCGCCAGGAGCTTCAGGTAGGCGTCACGGGAATGATGGCGACGGTTGACCCGCAGAATCATCGGCGGGTGGGCGTTGTTGGCCGCGCAGATGGCTTCCCACTGCTCGGGCCAGAAAGCCTTGAGAGATTTCTGCAACCAGCGCGGGTGGGCGGTACGCACCACCGGGTCGTGCTCCAGCTCGGCCAGCAGGGCCTCGCTCTCGCGCTGGGCGCGGCGCAGCACAGCGTTGAGCAGGGCCTTGGCCCAGGGCTTTTTCAGCTTGTCGGCGCAGCCCACGGTTTCGCCGATGGCGGCGTGGGCCGGAACCCGGGTGTAGAGCAGTTGGTAGAGGCCCACCAGCAGCAATGCCTCGACATCGGCGTCGGCGGCCTTGAAGGGCTTTTGCAGCAGCTTGGCGGCCAGGGCCGACAGCCGTGGCTGCCAACGGGCGGTACCGAACGCCAGGTCCTGGGTGAAGCCGCGGTCACGCAGCTCGACCTTGTCCAGCTGGGTCGGCAACGAACTGTTGAGCGAGGCCTTGCCGTTGAGCACGGCGGCCAGTGCCTTGGCGGCGGCCAGGCGCGGGTTCATTGGGCGTCCACCGCTTGGCCGAGAACGGCGCCGAGGGCGAATTTCTCGCGGCGGCTGTTGAACAGGTCGCTGAAGTTCAGCGCCTTGCCGCCGGGCAGTTGCAGGCGAGTCAGGCACAGCGCCTGTTCAGCGCAGGCGACGATCAGGCCGTCCTTGCTGGCGCCGAGGATCTGCCCCGGGGTGCCCTGGCCCTCGGCCAGGGTCGCGGCCAGCACTTTCAGGGCTTCGCCTTTGAGCGTGCTGTGGCAGATCGGCCAGGGATTGAAGGCCCGGATCAGGCGCTCCAGCTCTACCGCCGGGCGGTTCCAGTCAATGCGCGCCTCGTCCTTGTTCAGCTTGTGGGCGTAGGTGGCCAGGCTGTCGTCCTGGACTTCTCCTTCCAGGGTGCCGGCGGCCAGGCCCTGGATGGCTTGCAGCACGGCTGGCGGGCCCAGTTCGGCGAGACGGTCGTGCAGGCTGCCACCAGTGTCCGTGGCGCTGATCGGGGTGCTGGCCTTGAGCAGCATCGGCCCGGTGTCCAGGCCGGCCTCCATGCGCATCACGGTCACCCCGCTCATCGCATCACCGGCCTCCACGGCGCGCTGGATCGGCGCCGCGCCGCGCCAGCGTGGCAGCAGCGATGCGTGGCTGTTGATGCAGCCCAGGCGCGGGATATCCAGCACCACCTGCGGCAGGATCAGGCCGTAGGCCACCACCACCATCAGGTCCGGCTTGAGCGCCGCCAGTTCGGCCTGGGCCTCGGCGTTGCGCAGGGTGGGCGGCTGCAGCACTGGAATGTGGTGCTCCAGCGCCAGTTGCTTGACCGGGCTGGGCATCAGTTTTTGCCCACGACCGGCCGGGCGATCCGGTTGGGTGTAGACCGCGACGATCTCATAAGGGCTGTCGAGCAGGGCCTTGAGGTGTTCGGCGGCAAACTCGGGAGTGCCGGCAAAGACGATGCGCAGTGGCTCAGTCATGGGAGTTCTCGGTAGTAAACATGCGGAAAAGAAAAAGGCTTGCTGTTGCAAGCCTTTGGAAGAGGAGCATCAAGCGTTCTGGCGATGCTGCTTTTCCAGTTTCTTCTTGATCCGGTCACGTTTGAGGGTGGACAGGTAGTCAACGAACAATTTGCCGTTGAGGTGGTCGCATTCGTGCTGGATACACACCGCGAGCAGGCCCTCGGCGATCAGTTCATAAGGCTGGCCATCGCGGTCCAGGGCCTTGACCTTGACCCGCTGCGGACGGTCGACGTTCTCATAGAAACCCGGTACCGAGAGGCAGCCCTCCTGATACTGGTCCATCTCGTCGGTCAGGGGTTCGAACTCGGGGTTGATGAACACCCGCGGCTCGCTGCGGTCTTCGGACAGGTCCATGACCACGACGCGTTTGTGCACGTTGACCTGGGTCGCCGCCAGGCCAATGCCTGGGGCCTCATACATTGTTTCAAACATGTCGTCGACCAACTGACGCACTTCGTCGTCCACTACGGCCACTGGTTTGGCGATAGTGCGCAGGCGCGAATCGGGGAATTCGAGGATGTTTAAAATGGCCATAAGCGTAATTGCTACACGTGTGAAGTAAGGGCGGAGTCGGCGTCCTGGCAGGTCCTGGACCTGGGCCGCCGATGCAAAACGTGCTCTGGGAAGGAGCGAGCCGCGCAGGCTCTGGCGTTTTACGCGAACGCACATAATAAAGGGATTCAGCCCATGATGAAATCACTGTTCGCCTTGCTGCTGTTGGGCTGGAGCAGCATCGGCCAGGCCCAGGTGCAGCTCAGGGACGGGTATCCGGCGGATTATCGGGTGGTGGCGGGCGATACCCTGTGGAGCATCGCCAGCCTTTATCTGCAGCAGCCCTGGCAGTGGCGCGAGCTCTGGCCCGCGGATTCCGTGGGTGGGGCGCCGAGCCGGATCTTCCCCGGCGACCGCCTGCAACTGGTGCATCCCGCTGGCCAGCCGCAGTTGCAGCTTGAACGGTCGGCCACGCTGCCCACCGTCAAGCTCTCGCCCCAGGTGCGGCGCCTGCCGCCAGCAGCGATACCGAGCATTCCCCTGCAGGCCATCAGCAGCTTTGTCCTGCATAACCGCATCGTCGATCAGCCGGAGGCCTTCGAGCAGGCGCCCTATATCGTCGCCGGCGATGGCGAGCGGGTGCTCGGCGGCCTGGGCGACCGACTCTTCGCCCGTGGCCGGCTCGACCCGGGGCAGCCGGTCTATGGCGTGTTTCGCGAGGGCAAGCGTTATCGCGATCCGTTGAGCCAGGAGCTGCTCGGTATCAACGCCGATGCCATCGGCACCGCCCAGGTGCAGGCGATCAACGGCGACCTGGCCACCCTGACGCTGCAGCGCACCACCCAGGAAGTGCGCCTGGGCGATCGGTTGCTGGAGATGGGGGCCCAGGACCTGGCCCCTCGCTTCAGCCCCAGTGCGCCGCCACGCCCTGTGGATGGCGTGATCATCGATGTGCCCCGCGGCGTTACCCAGATCGGTGCCCTGGATGTGGTCACCCTGAACCGGGGCCGGCGTGACGGGCTGGTGGAGGGCAACGTACTGGCGGTGATCAAGACCGGTGAAACCGTGCGCGACCGGCTGACCGGCGAGCCGCTGAAGATTCCCGACGAGGCCGCCGGCTGGCTGATGGTGTTCCAGAGCTACGACAAGCTCAGCTATGGCCTGGTGCTCAAGGCTTCGCGTTCCCTGGCGCTGCAGGACAAGGTGCAGAGTCCCTGAAAAGGCCTTTCCTCAACAACTTACCAACAGACTTATCCACAGCTTGTTCCGGTTCCGACCGGGTTGAAAACGATCAAGGATGATCCATGTCAAGCTCGATTGCTGGCACCCTTTCCCCCGCGGAACTGGAAGCCCGCCTGCGTTTGCATTGTCTGCCCGGCCTGGGGCCGATGCATTTTCAGCGCCTGCTCCAGGCCTTCGGTTCGGCCTCCAGGGCCATCAGTGCGCCGGCCGCTGCCTGGCATTCCCTGGGCATCCCGCTGGCGTCTGCCGAGGCCCGGCGCAGTGCGCTGGTGCGCGAGGGTGCCCGCCATGCATTGGCCTGGATGGATAGCCAGGCCCAGCATTTGCTGATGTGGGACCAGCCTGGGTACCCGGCCTTGCTCGCACAGTTGGAGGATGCACCACCGCTGCTGTTCGTTGCCGGCGACCCTTCGATTCTCGAGTTGCCGCAGCTGGCGATGGTGGGTAGCCGTCGTGCTTCGCGACCGGGGCTGGACACTGCCGCGGCCTTTTCCCGGAGCCTGGCGGGCGCCGGGTTCGTCATCACCAGCGGCCTCGCACTGGGCATCGACGGTGCCGCGCATCAGGCGGCCCTGGACGTGGGCGGGCGTACCGTGGGGGTGCTCGGCACCGGCCTGGAAAATTTTTATCCACAGCGGCATCGAAACCTGGCCAGGGCGATGATCGACCAGGGCAGCGCGGTGATTTCCGAGTTCCCGCTGGACACCGGTCCGCGCCCGGAACACTTCCCCAGGCGCAACCGGATCATCAGCGGCCTGGCCGTGGGGGTACTGGTGGTGGAAGCCAGCGTGGCCAGCGGTTCGCTGATCACCGCGCGCCTGGCGGCGGAGCAGGGCCGCGAGGTGTATGCCATTCCCGGCTCGATCCACCACCCCGGCGCCCGTGGTTGTCATCAGTTGATCCGCGATGGCGCGGTGCTGGTGGAAAGTGTCCAGCACATCCTCGAGACCCTGCAGGGCTGGCAATACCAGGGGCCACCTGCCTTTTCCCAGTCCCGGGGCGGGGATCATCCCCTGCTGGTCCTGCTGCAGGCCGCGCCCCACAGCAGTGAAGCCCTGGCCAGGGCCTGCGGCTGGCCACTGCCGCGGGTACTGGCGGCCCTCACCGAGCTGGAGATCGAGGGGCGCGCAGTCAATGAAAACGGCCGCTGGTTGGCACGCCTGAGCTAGGTTTTATAAGCAGGATCGGTAAACTGCGCACAGCTTTTATCTGGAGAGTCGGTAATGGTCAGCAGTTGGCGTGTGCAACAAGCCGCACGAGAGATTCGCGCAGGGGCGGTGATTGCCTATCCAACCGAAGCGGTCTGGGGCCTGGGGTGTGATCCGTGGAATGAAGAAGCGGTGGATCGCCTGCTGGCGATCAAGTCGCGTTCGGTGGACAAGGGGCTGATCCTGATCGCCGACAATATCCGTCAGTTCGACTTCCTCTTCGAGGATTTCCCGGACAGCTGGATCGAGCGCATGTCCAGTACCTGGCCGGGGCCCAATACCTGGCTGGTACCCCATCAGGATCTGTTGCCCGAATGGGTGACCGGGGTCCATGACACCGTGGCGCTGCGGGTCAGCGATCACCCGCAGGTGCGTGAGCTGTGCGCCTTGGTTGGTCCGTTGATCTCCACCTCGGCCAATCCCCAGGGGCGGCCGGCGGCCCGGACCCGGATTCGCATCGAGCAGTATTTCCGCGGGCAACTGGACATGGTGCTGGGCGGCAGCCTCGGGGGCCGCAAGAACCCGAGCCTGATCCGCGACCTGGCCACTGGCAAAGTGGTGCGCCCTTCCTGAGTCCTGCGTGGCCCAGCCCCTGGCGCGGCGAGGGTGCTTGCGCCCGCTGGGGCGACTTGTGCGCCGGAGCGCAGTCGCCCCACTCCGGCCATCGCGGTGTCGCAGCCCTACTCCAAGGGCCGGAACAGGGAGCGCCGTGCCCGTCAGCGCGGGCCGGCTCCCCTGCCTATGCCAGTCTCAACCAGCCGGATTCGGCTTCAGGGCAAGAGCAGCGTCGAGCCGGTGGTGCGCCGCGCCGACAGTTCGGTATGGGCCTTGGCCGCGTCCGCCAGGGCAAAGCGCTGGCCAATCTCGATCTTCAGCTTGCCGCTGGCAATCATGGCGAACAGGTCGTCGGCCATGAGCTGCAGGCTCTCGGCGTTGTTGGCATAGCTGGCCAGGGTCGGCCGGGTCACGTACAGCGAACCCTTGGCCGAGAGAATCCCCAGGTTGACCCCGTCCACCGCGCCCGAGGCGTTGCCGAAGCTGACCATCAGCCCGCGGGGCTGCAGGCAGTCCAGGGAGGTCAGCCAGGTGTCCTTGCCGACGCCGTCGTAGACCACCGGGCACTTCTTGCCATCGGTCAGCTCCAGCACGCGCTGGGCCACGTTCTCATGGCTGTAGTCGATGGTTTCCCACGCGCCGAGGGCCTTGGCGATGGCGGCCTTTTCCGCTGAGCTGACGGTACCGATCAGCTTCACCCCAAGGGCCTTGGCCCATTGGCAGGCCAGGGAACCGACGCCCCCTGCGGCGGCGTGGAACACTATGGTTTCGCCCCCCTTGAGCTCGTAGGTCTGACGCAGCAGGTACTGCACCGTCAGGCCCTTGAGCATGGCCCCGGCGGCCTGTTCGAAGCTGATGCTGTCCGGCAGGTGCACCAGGTTGGCTTCCGGCAATACATGCACATCGCTGTAGGCGCCCAGCGGGCCACTGCCGTAAGCCACGCGGTCGCCCACCTTGAAGCGGGTCACCGCGCTGCCTACCGCCTCCACCACCCCGGCTCCTTCGGCGCCCAGGCCGGACGGCAGTGCCGGTGGGGCATACAGGCCACTGCGGAAATAGGTGTCGATGAAGTTCAGGCCAATGGCCTTGTTGCTGACGCGAACCTGCTGTGGGCCCGGCTCGGCTGGCTGGTAGTCGACATACTCGAGTACTTCGGGGCCGCCGTGGGCGCGGAACTGGATACGTTTGGCCATCTCACTCTTTCCTCGGTGGTGGGGTGAAAGTGCTCTATCGGACTCCTGTGCTTGACCTTCGTCAACTGCGGCGGGCCCCGACGCAGTGTTATGCTACGCGCCCATTTGCGCCGCCCCCCGCTCCATTGCTGGCGCCGCGTAGCTTTGCCCGATTCAAGGTGATGCCATGACTACCCGCACCGAGGCCGTAAAAGCCTACCTGCTCGACCTGCAAGACCGCATTTGCGCTGCCCTGGAAACCGAAGACGGCGGCGCACGCTTCATCGAGGATGCCTGGACCCGCCCCGCCGGTGGCGGCGGACGCACCCGGGTGATCGGCGATGGCGCGGTGATCGAAAAGGGCGGGGTCAATTTTTCCCATGTGTTTGGTGCCGGCCTGCCGCCTTCCGCCAGCGCCCATCGTCCGGAACTCGCCGGTCGGGGCTTCGAAGCCCTGGGCGTGTCCCTGGTGATCCACCCGCACAACCCTCATGTTCCGACGTCCCATGCCAATGTGCGTTTCTTCATTGCCGAGAAGCAAGGTGAGGAGCCGGTCTGGTGGTTCGGTGGCGGTTTCGACCTGACCCCCTACTACGCCAACGAGGAAGACTGCGTGCATTGGCACCGAGTCGCCGAGCGCGCCTGTGCGCCCTTCGGTGCCGACGTCTACCCGCGCTACAAGGCCTGGTGCGACAGCTACTTCCACATCAAGCACCGCAACGAGCCGCGGGGCATTGGCGGCCTGTTCTTCGACGACCTGAACGAGTGGGACTTCGACACCAGCTTCGCCTTCATGCGCGCCATCGGCGACGCCTACATCGAGGCCTACCTGCCCATCGTCCAGCGCCGCAAGGCTGTCGCCTACACCGAGCAGCAGCGCCAATTCCAGGAATTCCGCCGGGGCCGCTACGTCGAGTTCAACCTGGTCTACGACCGCGGCACCCTGTTCGGCCTGCAATCGGGTGGCCGTACCGAGTCGATCCTCATGTCGCTGCCGCCGCAAGTGCGCTGGGGCTATGACTGGAAGGCCGAGCCGGGCAGCGAAGAAGCGCGCCTGACCGAGTACTTCCTGCAGGATCGCGACTGGCTGGCAGGCGGCAACTGATGGGCGCACCTGCCGCTTGAGGCAGGCATTGAACGAAGGGTGAGAGATGGACCAGTACGTTGTCTTTGGTAATCCGATCGGCCACAGCAAGTCGCCGCTGATCCATCGGCTGTTCGCCCAGCAAACGGCCCAGCAGCTGGAATACAACACCCTGCTGGCGCCCCTGGACGATTTTGCCGGCACTGCCCGCCGCTTCTTCGCCCAGGGGCGCGGGGCCAATGTCACGGTGCCGTTCAAGGAAGACGCCTATCGCCTGTGTGACTGCCTGACCGAGCGCGCGCAGCGGGCCGGCGCGGTGAACACCCTGAGCAAGCAGGCCGACGGTCGCCTGCTGGGAGACAACACCGATGGCGCCGGGCTGGTGCGTGACCTGACGGTGAATGCCGGGGTCAGCCTCAAGGGCAAGCGGATCCTTTTGCTGGGCGCTGGCGGCGCGGTGCGGGGAGCCCTGGAGCCTGTGTTGGCCGAGCAGCCGGCGTCGGTGGTCATTGCCAATCGCACCGTGGAAAAAGCCGAGTTGCTGGCTGAGCTGTTCGCCGACCTGGGGCCGGTGGCGGCCAGTGGCTTCGACTGGTTGCAGGAGTCGGTGGATCTGATCATCAACGCCACGTCCGCCAGCCTGTCGGGGGAGTTGCCGCCGATTGCCGGCAGCCTGATCGAACCGGGCAAGACCGTGTGCTACGACATGATGTACGGCAAGGAGCCGACGCCGTTCTGCCGCTGGGCCAGCGAACAGGGCGCGCTGCTGGTTATGGATGGCTTGGGCATGCTTGCCGAGCAGGCGGCGGAAGCCTTCTACCTGTGGCGCGGGGTGCGCCCTGACAGCGCGCCGGTGCTGGCTGAACTGCGTCGCCAACTGGCCCTGTAACCCGCCGCAGGAACTGGCTTGCCAGCGAAGGCGGGGTCAAGGCTGGGCCAGGCTCAAGGGCCTCTTCGCCGGCAAGCCGGCTCCTACGTCGGGTGTGGGCAAGGCGCCTGCGGGTTCAGTCTTCGAAGTGGATCGGGCAGCGCTCCGCGCCTTCGAGCTTGATCAACTCTTCTTTCACCGCCTGCCGTGCCCGGCGCAGGATCAGGCTGCGCTCCTGGCGCCTGAGGCGGCGTGCTTCCTGGTGCAGCATTTCCACTCCTGAATAATCGATGAAGTTGATCTGCCGCGCGTCGATCACCAGTTTCGGTGCGTGGCAGCGCTGCATGCGCACCTGCAGGTAATGGCTGGCGCCGAAGAAGATCGAGCCGCCGACCCGCAGAATGTCTTCATCGCCCTCGCGAGACTGCTGCACCCGAGGCTGCGAAGTGCGCTTGAGGTAGAAGAACAGCGACGCCAGGACCCCGGCGTAGATCGCCGTCTGCAACTCCAGCAGCAGGGTGGCGAGGCAGGTCAGACTCATCACCACGAACTCGGCGCGGCTGACCCGGAACAAGGCGCGGATACCCCGGTGATCCACCAGGCCCCAGCAGATCAGCAGGATGCTGCCGGCCATGGCGGGAATAGGAATATGGGCGATCAGCCCCGCGCCGCCCACGGCGAACAGGGCCACCCACAGCGCCGAGAACACCCCGGCCAGGGGCGAGCGGGCGCCGGCTTCGTAGCTCAGCCCGGAGCGGGTGAAGGAGCCGGAAGACAGGTAGCCGGAGAACAAGGCGCCGACGATGTTCGACAGGCCCTGGGCGCGGATTTCCTGGTTGGCGTCCAGCAGTTGTTCCGAGCGCGCCGACAGCGAGCGAGCAATCGACAGGCTGGTCACCAGCCCCAGCATGCCCACCGCCACGGCGCTGGGCAGCAGGCGCAGGATCAGCTCCAGGTCCAGCGGTACCGGGCTCCAGGGTGGCAGTCGGCCAACGAAGGCGCTGACCCGTTGCACATGGCCGAACACCCCCGGCAGCAGCCACACCACCAAGGCGCTGAGCACCAGGCTCAGCAGCAGGCTCGGCCAGCGTGGTGCCAGCAACTTCAGGGCAATGCCCATCGCCAGGGTGCCCAGCCCGAGCAACAGTGAAGGTCGGTCCACGCCATCCAGATGCTCCAGCAACTGGGTCAGGCTATTGAGGGCGGTGGCCTGGTTCGGCAGGTCCAGGCCCATCAGGTTGGGCAGTTGGCCAAGGGCGATCACCGCTGCCGCGCCTAGGGTGAAGCCCAGCACCACGGAATGGGAGACGAAGTTCACCAGGGTGCCGAAGCGCAGCATGCCCAGCAGCCACTGGAAGATCCCGGCCAGCAGGGTCAGCAGCAGGATCAGGGTGATGTAGTCCTCCGAGGCTGGCACCGCCAGGGGGCTGATGCTGGCATAGAGCACGATGGAAATGGCCGCCGTGGGGCCGCAGATCAGGTGCCAGGACGAGCCCCACAGACAGGCGATCAGCACCGGGACTATGGCCGCGTACAGCCCGTACTCCGGAGGCAGGCCGGCAATCAGGGCGTAGGCGATGGATTGCGGCAGGGCGAGGATCGCGCCGCTCAGGCCCACCAGCAGATCGCGGCCGATGCTGGCGCGGGTCTGGCGTGGCAGCCAGCTCAGGAAGGGCAGGAGTGAATGGCGGTTGGGCCAGGCCATGGTGCCTCGCGGTTTGGTTCAGTCAAAGGTGCGTGCGAAGGTGTCAGGGTAAAGCATTGTCCACCTCGTTGCCGGGGATGGAGGGCCGTTGTGGCGAGTGAGCTTGCCCCCTCGCCACATCAGTTGCTGTCCAGGCTCCGAGTCAGAGCTTGGCCTTCACCGCTGCCAGGGCATCCTGGCCATCGAGGGTCCGCACCCCTTCCAGCCACTGCTCCAGCACCGCCGGGTTGGCCTTGATCCAGGCCTTGGCGGCCTCGCCGTTGCTGAGTTTGTTGCGCACCACCTGGGCCATGATGCTGTTCTCCATGTCCAGGGTGAAGCGCAGGTTGCCCAGCAGCTTGCCGACGTTGGGGCAGGCCTGTGCATAACCCTTGCGGGTCAGGGTGTAGACGCTGCCGCTGGCACCAAAATACTTCTCGCCGCCGCTGAGGTAGCGCATTTTCAGTTGCACGTTCATCGGGTGCGGGGTCCAGCCAAGGAAGGCTACGAAGCGCTGCTTGCGGGTGGCCCGCGAGACTTCGGCGAGCATCGCCTGTTCGCTGGACTCGATCAGCTTCCATTGGCCGAGGTGGAACTCGTTGTTCTTGATGATTTCCTGCAGGGACAGGTTGGCCGGCGCGCCGGAGCCGATGCCGTAGAGCTTCTTGTCGAACTTGTCGGCGAATGTGTTCAGGTCGGCGAAGTCGTGCACGCCCGCGTCCCAGACGTAGTCCGGGACCGCCAGGGTGAATTCGGTGCCCTCGAGGTTCTTCGCCAGTTGAGTGACCTCGCCGTTGGCCACGAACTTGTCGTAGAAGCCCTGTTGCGCTGGCATCCAGTTGCCGAGGAACACGTCCACCTGCCCGTCCTTGAGGCCGCCGTAGATGATCGGCACCGCCAGGGTGTCGACTTTCGCCTTGTAGCCCATGGCGTCCAGCAGGAAACCGGCGATGGCGTTGGTGGCGGCGATGTCGCTCCAGCCCGGATCGGCCATCTTCACCGTCGCGCACGAGTCGGCCCAGGCGGGTGCGCTGGCCAACGCCAGGACCCCGGCCGCCAGCGCTGTGGATAACCTATGCATGCTCTTCCCCTTACGTTATTGGTTTTGGCAGGGTTGTGGATAACGAGCCTTGCGCTCCAGGTCATCGAGGTCGATGTGGTTGCGCATGTACTGTTGACTGGCGTCCACCAGGGGCTGGTGATCCCAGCTCTTGAGCCGGCCCTGGCTCAGCGCCTGGGCCACCAGGCGGCGGCGTCGCTGGCTGGCCAGGACCTGTTGGCGGATGGCCGGGATGTCCCATTTGGCCCGTGCCTCGGCGAGAAACGCGGCGAACAGCGCTCGATGTTCGAGCGATTGGCTGAGGTCGCGGTGTTCTTGCGGGTCGTTGTGCAGGTCGAAGAGTAGACAGGGGTCGTCTTCGCTGTAGATGAACTTGTAGGCGCCGCGACGGATCATCATCAGCGGGCCAATGGTGCCCTCGGCCATGTATTCGCCGAACACCTCATCATGCCCGCCCTGCCCTTGCAGGTGCGGCACCAGGGAGCGGCCATCCAGGGGCAGGTCCGCCTGCACCTCGCCGCCGGCCAATTCCACCAGGGTCGGCAGCAGGTCGGCAGTGGAGACGGCGGCACTCACCCGTCCGGCGGCGAATTGTCCCGGGGCGCAGATCAGCAGCGGCACCCGGGCGGCCATTTCGAACCAGTGCATTTTGTACCAGAGGCCACGCTCGCCGAGCATGTCGCCATGATCGCCGGAGAACACGATCAGGGTGTCGTCCATCAATCCGGTGTCTTCCAGGGTCTGCAGCAGCTTGCCGACATTGCTGTCGATGTAGCTGCAGGCACCGAAATAGGCCCGCCGCGCGTCGCGGATCTTATCCACAGGCAGCGGCTTGTCCCACAGGTCGTAGACCTTGAGCAGGCGCTGGGAGTGCGGGTCCTGGTCGGTCTGGGGCGGGGTCTGGGGCAGCGCGATCTCATCGTCGCGGTACAGGTCCCAGAAGGCCTTGGGAATGGTGTACGGATCATGGGGATGGGTCATGGAGACGGTCAGGCAGAACGGCTGGTCGCCAGACTCGCGGACGTGGTCGAACAGGTACTGCTGAGCCTTGAACACCACCTCTTCATCGAAATCCAGCTGGTTGGTGCGGATGCAGGGGCCGGCCTGCAGCACCGAGGACATGTTGTGGTACCAGCTGGGGCGCAGGTCGGGCTGGTCCCAGTTCACCGCCCAACCGTAGTCGGCGGGGTAGATGTCGCTGGTCAGGCGTTCCTCGTAGCCATGCAACTGGTCCGGCCCGCAGAAGTGCATCTTGCCCGAGAGCGCGGTGCGATAGCCCAGGCGCCGCAGGTAGTGGGCGTAGGTGGGCACATCGGCGGGGAGGTCGGCGGCGTTGTCATAGGCGCCGATCTTGCTCGGCAACTGGCCGCTCACCAGGGTGAAGCGCGACGGTGCGCACAACGGGCTGTTGCAATAGGCAGCGTCGAATACCACGCCGGTGGCGGCCAGGCGGCTGAGGTGCGGCACGCGGATCGGCGATGAACCGTAGAACGGCAGCAAGGGTGCGGCCATCTGGTCGGCCATGATGAAAAGAATGTTCTTGCGCTTCATGGATTCGCGGCATTCCATAGTCGATGGTTATGCGAGAGTGCTGCGATTGAGCATGGATCCCATGTGTTTGGCGGTAAAGCCCATGCACGGCAATGACTAGGATAAGCACAGCTTATGTATGAAACCCTTGGCGACCTGTCCCTGGACCTGCTCCGGGTATTTGAAGCGGCGGCTCGCTTGCGCAGCTTCACCGCGGCCGCGGTGGAGCTGGGGACTACCCAGCCGGCCATCAGTCAGCAGATCAAGCGGCTGGAAGAACAGCTGAACGTGCGCCTGTTCGACCGCATCTACCGCGGCATCGAATTGACGGAGTCCGCGGCCCTGCTGCTGGAGCAGGTGCAGGTCGGCCTGCAGAGCATCGATGCCGGCTTGAGCGCCATCAGCCAGCAGCATCAGCATGAGGTGTTGCAGGTGGCCACGGATTTCGCCTTTGCCGCCTACTGGCTGATGCCGCGCCTGCACCGTTTTCATGAGGCCAATCCGCAGGTCGACGTCAGCCTGGTCACCAGTGAACGCAGCCACAGCATGCTGCGCAGCGATATCGATGTGGCAATACTGTTCGGCGACGGTCGCTTCAAGCAGGGGGAAAGCCGCTGGTTGTTCAGCGAGGAGGTGTTCCCGGTGTGCAGCCCGCTGCTGCTCAAGGAGCGCAGCCGGCCCCTGCCCGCCGATGGGCTGCTGGAGCTGCCGTTGCTGCACCTGCGCAGCGAGGCCAGCAACCACTGGTTCGACTGGAGCGGGGTGTTTCGCGAACTGGGCATCGCCTCGGCTCCCGCACCAGGGCAGTTGCGTTTCGACAATTACACCCTGCTGATCCAGGCGGCCATCGGTGGCCAGGGGGTGGCCATCGGCTGGCGGCACCTGGTGGACGACCTGCTGGACCAGGGCCTGCTGTGCCGACCGATCGCCGAGACGGTGATTTCCAGCTACGGCTATTACGTGGTGCGGCCTCAGCGCAAGCGCCGGGGACCGTTGATCGAGCGTTTTGTCGATTGGTTAATGACCGAGCAGGCCGACAGCGCCCAGAGCCTCAAGGGGCTGGCTGCGCTGTCGATTGCCCGCTAGGGGCGGGGCACACGATGGGGGTGAGTAATGGCACCATGGCGCTTTCGCCGGGGCATCGCAGTCCGCTGCCTTCACCGCCAGACATTCTGCTGGCCACCGGGTAGATGCGTGACCTGTGGCCAGCCATGAGAACCCGATTTTTTCGCGAGGCTTTGCATGCAACGAATCAAGGGCTATCACGCCCACGTCTACTTCGACGCCAGTACCATCGACCAGGCCCGGGCCTTGTGTGAACAGGCGGCGCAGCGGTTTGCACTGAAAATGGGCCGGGTCCACGAACGGCCGGTGGGGCCACACCCGGACTGGAGCTGCCAACTGGCCTTCGAGCCACAGTTGTTCGGCGAGGTCATCCCCTGGTTGGCGCTCAATCGTCGCGGGCTGGTGGTGTTCACCCATCCCGACACCGGGGATGACCTGCTGGACCACACCGACCATGCCATCTGGATGGGGGCGGTCAGGCCGCTGAACCTGGCGGGGTTCTGAGGGGCATCGAGCACTGGCACACCGGCCCCCATGGGACGCCGGTGGCAGATCTGGCCGGATGAGTTCTGATCAATACAGCACGCCGTCGAGAATCTCGTAGACGATGCCGGTACCGGCGGCGATCAGCACGATGTCTGCGCCCATGCGCCGCCACTCATAGCCTTGGTACACCGGCAGGCGTGACAGGGCGCGACTGTCCAGGCGTTCACCGTAGTAGCCGCGGGGCAACGGCTGGCCACGGACCAGGTGCACCCCGGGAGGCGGTGGTGCGCCGCGAACGAAGTAGCCGTGATTGTCGTGGATGGTCTGGCGCACCGGACCGAAATCCCGCGGCGGGCCGCCACGGTGATCATCCCCCGGGCCGCGGTGGTCGCCACCACGGTTGTCCCAATGACCCTGTTGCGGGCCTCCGCGAGCACCCCCCCGATCATAATCACCACGTTCGTCGGCCATGATCTGCAGCAACGGGCTGGCGCTGAGCATCAGCACCGCAGCACCGGCGATCAGACGCTTGGGCATTTTCATCAGGTATTCCTCGCAGCACACAGAGCAAAAAAAGGGGGTTCGCCACCTTGGTCGCGAACCCCCGGGTCTTGCCATTTAGTCTGTGTGCCGAGGCGCTAATTCCTCTGTATCAGGAACTTTACCTTCAGCTGACCCGAGCCTGACGTACGCCCTCGGACAGGGCCGCGCAGAGGCTCAGGACACCGTCGACCGCCTGCTCGGACGTCTCGGCGTTGGCGATGTGGTCGATCAGTGCCGAACCCACTACCACGCCGTCTGCCAGGCGGGCGATGGCGGCTGCCTGATCGGGCGTGCGGATGCCGAAACCGATGCTGATGGGCAGGTCGGTGTGGCGCCGCAGGCGGGCCACGGCCTCCTCCACATGTTCCAGGGTGGCGGCTCCGGCGCCGGTAACCCCCGCCACCGAGACGTAGTAGACGAAGCCGGAACTGCCATCGAGTACCTTCGGCAGGCGTGCATCGTCGGTGGTCGGGGTGGTCAGGCGGATGAAGTCGATGCCCGCGGCCTGGGCCGGATCGCACAACTCGCCGTTATGTTCCGGCGGCATGTCCACCACGATCAGGCCATCGACCCCGGCGTCCTTGGCGTCGGCAATGAAGCGCGGTACGCCGTAGCGGTGGATCGGGTTGAAGTAGCCCATCAGTACCAGCGGCGTATCGCTGTTGCCGCTGCGGAACTCACGGACCATCTGCAGGGTTTTTGCCAGGTTCTGCTTGTTGCCCAGGGCGCGGATGTTGGCCAACTGGATCGCCGGGCCATCGGCCATCGGATCGGTGAAGGGCATGCCCAGCTCGATCACGTCGGCACCGGCGGCCGGCAGGCCCTTGAGAATCGCCAGGGCGGTGTCGTAGTCGGGGTCGCCTGCGGTGACGAAGGTCACCAGGGCGGCACGGTTCTGTTGCTTCAGCTCGGCGAAGCGAGTGTGCAGGCGGCTCATCAGTGTTTCTCCTGCTGGGACTGTTGCATGTGATGCATGACGGTCTGCATGTCCTTGTCGCCACGGCCCGACAGGTTGACCACCATCAGGTGATCCTTGGGCAGGGTCGGGGCGCGCTTGAAGACTTCGGCCAGGGCGTGGGCGCTTTCCAGGGCCGGGATGATGCCCTCCAGGCGGCAGCACTGGTGGAAGGCGGCCAGGGCTTCGTCGTCGGTCACCGAGGTGTATTCGACGCGGCCGATGTCATGCAGCCAGGCGTGTTCCGGGCCGATGCCGGGGTAGTCGAGGCCGGCGGAAATCGAGTGGGCGTCGATGATCTGGCCGTCGTCGTCCTGCAGCAGGAAGGTGCGGTTGCCGTGCAGTACGCCGGGCACCCCGCCGTTGAGGCTGGCGGCGTGCTTGCCGGTCTCGATGCCGTAGCCGGCAGCTTCGACGCCGATGATCTGCACGCTTTTATCGTCGAGGAACGGGTGGAACAGGCCCATGGCGTTGGAACCGCCGCCGATGCAGGCCACCAGGCTGTCCGGCAGACGGCCTTCCTGGGCGTGCAGTTGCTCGCGGGTTTCCTTGCCGATCACGGCCTGGAAGTCGCGGACCATGGCCGGGTACGGGTGCGGGCCGGCCACGGTGCCGATCAGGTAGAAGGTGCTGTCGACATTGGTCACCCAGTCGCGCAGGGCTTCGTTCATTGCATCCTTCAGGGTGCCGGTGCCGGCCACCACCGGAATCACTTCGGCGCCCAGCAGCTTCATGCGGAACACGTTGGCCTGCTGGCGCTCGATGTCGGTGGTGCCCATGTAGATCACGCAATCCAGGCCGAAGCGCGCGGCCACGGTGGCGGTGGCCACGCCGTGCATGCCGGCGCCGGTCTCGGCGATGATGCGTTTCTTGCCCATGCGCCGGGCCAGGAGGATCTGGCCGATGCAGTTGTTGATCTTGTGCGCGCCGGTGTGGTTGAGCTCTTCGCGCTTGAGGTAGATCTTGGCACCGCCGCAGTGCTCGGTCAGGCGCTCGGCGAAATACAGCGGGCTTGGGCGGCCGACGTAGTCGCGCTGGAAGTAGGCCAGCTCCTTGAGGAACTCGGGATCTTCCTTGGCCGCTTCGTATTCACGGGCCAGGTCGAGGATCAGCGGCATCAGGGTTTCGGCCACGTAACGGCCGCCGAACGCGCCAAACAGGCCGTTGTCGTCAGGACCATTACGCAAAGGGGTCTGGGTCATTGGAGCGCTCCCGGAATGAGTGTGGAAACAAGACTGGATGGAATGGCAATGAAGGCCACTCTACCCCTGACGCCGGACGCTGAAAACCGATAAGATCGCCGTGACCTGTCAGGAAAACTCACCTATTCCATGAGCCGCGACCTTCCTCCCCTGAATGCCCTGCGGGCCTTCGAAGCCACTGCCCGACTGAACAGCGTCAGCCAGGCTGCCGAGCAATTGCACGTGACCCACGGTGCGATCAGCCGACAGTTGAAGGTGCTTGAGGAGCACCTCGGGCTGAACCTCTTCGTCAAGGATGGTCGTGGCATTAAACTCACAGATGCCGGTGTGCGCCTGCGGGACGCCAGCACTGAAGCTTTCGAGCGTGTGCGCGATGTCTGTGCCGAACTGACCCAGGGCAGTGCCGAGGCGCCCTTTGTCCTGGGCTGTTCCGGCAGCCTGCTGGCGCGCTGGCTGATTCCGCGCCTGGGGCGGCTGAATGCCGACCTGCCGGACCTGCGCCTGCACCTCTCGGCCGGTGAGGGCGATCTGGACCCCCGGCGACCGGGCCTGGATGCCTTGCTGCTGTTCGCCGAGCCGCCCTGGCCGGCAGACATGCAGGTCTATGAACTGGCCCGCGAGCGTATTGGCCCGGTGCTCAGCCCGCGCTATGCCGGTTATCCACGGCTGTCCCAGGCACCGGTCACGGCGCTGGCAGCAGAGCCGCTGTTGCACACCACCTCACGGCCACAGGCCTGGCCCAGCTGGGCTGGACACAATGGTATCGGTATCGAGGCGTTGAAGTATGGGCAGGGTTTCGAGCACCTGTATTACTTGCTCGAGGCCGCGGTGGCGGGGCTGGGGGTAGCGATCGCTCCGCAACCCTTGGTCACTGAAGACTTACAGGCAGGCCGCCTGGTGGCGCCCTGGGGATTTTCCGAGACCCCGGGGCAACTGGCCCTGTGGTTACCCAAGCGCGCCGCGGACGGGCGCGCTCGGCAGTTGGCGCAGTGGTTGAAGGCAGAACTGCGCCAGCAGGCTTAGTTGTTGCGCTTGCACAGCAGGTAGGCGGCCAGCAGGCCAATGGCCCCGACGGCGACACCGGCGGTGGTCCATGGGTGTTCCTGGGCATAGTCACGGGTGGCGATCCCGGTCTCGCGGGTTTTCACCTTGACCTCTTCATAGGCATCGCTGAGCAGGCTGCGGGAATGCTTCAGCGCGTTTTCGGCGTTGCCCTTGAGCGCCTTGAGGGTTTTGCGCGACTCGTCAGAGGCGTCGTCCTTGAGGCTTTCCAGTGACTTGAGCAGGCTGGCGATCTCGGATTCCATACTTTCCAGCGAGGCTTTGCGTAACGAGGTGTTGGCCATGTCGGCTCTCCTGCAGGGTGATGAGTGGCGTGTGTAGGTTCCGACTGCGCAGGGTTGGGAAAGTGCAGAAAATCTGAACCCGGGTGGGGGTGAGGGCACTCCGAGTAATAAGAACAATCACTGCTAGGCTGTAATTCACAGCTAAAAAAGGAGAGTGCCATGACTGATCATCACACCTACAAAAAAGTCGAACTGGTGGGTTCGTCGCCGAACAGCATCGAAGATGCGATCAACAACGCGCTGGCCGAGGCGCACAAGAGCATCAAGCACCTGGAGTGGTTCGAAGTGACCGAAACCCGGGGCCATATCAAGGACGGCAAGGCTGCGCATTTCCAGGTCACCCTCAAGGTCGGCTTCCGGATTGCCAATAGTTGAAGGCTTGAGCTAGGCTCTGGAACTTGTGCGCTGGCCGAGTGCCATAGGAAATGGCAAAGCGCTACAACTGTCTTGAGCCTCTGTCTGGCGGGCGCCAACGCCGCCTCTTTTGATCCGACCAGGGAATGTGACCGATGAAAAAATTAGTAATAGCAGCAGCTTTGTTGAGCCTTGCGGGAACTGCCCTTGCCGCTGGCAAGCCCTGCGAAGAGCTCAAGAGCGAGATCGCCGCCAAGATCGACGCCAATGGCGCCAAGCACTACTCGCTGGAAGTGGTGGACAAGGGCGCGGCGGCGGATGGCAAGGTGGTCGGCTCTTGCGAAGCCGGAACCAAGGAGATTGTCTACAAGCGTGGTTGAGCCCTTGTAGATGCCCATTGAAAAGCCGACGCCCAAGCGTCGGCTTTTTTGTGCCTGCAAAACCGTCGGCGCCCGCTTGCGAGGACCGCTCGGACCTCAGCCCTTCATCACCTGCGACAGCAACTGGTAGGCGTGCAGGCGGTCGGCGTGTTCGTACAAATCGCAGGTAAAGATCAGCTCATCGGCTCCGGTCTGCTCGATCAGCACCTCCAGCTTGGCGCGAATCTTCGCCGGGCTGCCAATCATCGCCAGTCCGAGGAAGCTCGAGACGGCGTCCTTTTCATGGGGCAGCCACAGGCCGTCCATGCTCTGCACCGGCTTGCGCTGGACCAGGCTCTGGCCACGCATCAGGGCCAGGATCCGCTGGTACACCGAGGTCGCCAGGTAGTCGGCCTGTTCGTCGGTATCGGCGGCCACCAGCGGCACGCCGAGCATCACGTAGGGCTTGTCGAGCACTGCTGACGGCTTGAAGTGGTTGCGGTAGACGCGAATTGCCTCGTGCATGTAGCGCGGTGCGAAATGCGAGGCGAAGGCGTAAGGCAAGCCTCGTTCCCCGGCCAGTTGTGCACTGAACAGGCTGGAGCCCAATAGCCATACCGGCACGTTGGTACCGGTGCCCGGCATAGCGATCACCCGTTGGTCCGGGGTGCGCGGGCCCAGGTAGGCCATCAGTTCGGCGACGTCCTCGGGGAAATCGTCGGCGCTGCCGGAGCGCTCGCGGCGCAGGGCGCGGGCGGTCATCTGGTCCGAGCCCGGCGCACGGCCCAGGCCCAGATCGATGCGTCCCGGGTAGAGGCTTTCCAGGGTGCCGAACTGTTCGGCAATCACCAGGGGCGCGTGGTTGGGCAGCATCACTCCGCCGGAACCGACGCGAATGGTCGAAGTGCCACCGGCCAGATAGCCGATCAGCACCGAAGTGGCGGAGCTGGCGATACCGTCCATGTTGTGGTGCTCGGCGACCCAGAAACGCGTGTAGCCAAGTTTCTCGACATGCTGCGCGAGGTCCAGGGAGTTGTGCAGGGACTGCGCCGGGCTGCCGTTTTCACGCACGGGCACCAGGTCCAGGGTCGAGTATTTAACAGCGGACAGCGGTTTCATAAGTCTGCTTCTCCTTGGGGGCGCAGGCTTTTGTCATGGGCCAAAACCTGCCGAAGTCTGTGAGTCAGATCTATGCAATGTGGGCATATACCCGAGTTTCAATAGCCAAAGTAAATTTGTCGGGTAAACGGGCGTCGTCGACAACCGCTGAACTTTGCCATCGGATCTATCCTCAGAACCCTTAGGTAACAGAAACCAGCGCGGTGCGAACCTTCGCACCGGTTCGTGAGGAGAAAGCGATGAGCATCAAAAAGAAGGCCTCGGCCCATTGGCAAGGTGACCTGAAAACCGGCATCGGCTCGATCTCGACCGAGACCGGCGTACTGCGCGAAGCGCCCTACGGCTTCAAGGCGCGTTTCGAAGGCGGCAAGGGGACCAACCCCGAGGAGCTGATCGGTGCCGCCCACGCGGGCTGCTTCTCCATGGCGTTGTCGATGATTCTCGGCGAGGCGGGACTCACGGCCCAGAGCATCGACACCCAGGCAGAGGTCACCCTGGACCAGGTCGAGGGCGGCTTCGCGATTACCGCGGTGCACCTGACGCTCAAGGCCAAGATCCCCGGTGCCAGCCAGCAGCAGTTCGATGAGCTGAGCAAGAAGGCCAAGGAAGGTTGCCCGGTGTCCAAGGTGCTCAATGCCAAGATCAGCCTGGACGCGACCTTGCTGGGTTGAGGCGCCAGCCTTGCCGGTCGGCAGCCTTTGCGGTGTTACAGGGGCGGGCTGACCGGTGAAGGCGGTGTTTGCAGTCTGTGCGACAGATCAGAACTCGTTTCCGGCAAATGTGGTCGAATACGCCATGGCGGCTTCAGCGCATGTTCGTGCGCGCCGCCGCAAGGGAGCTTGAGATCATGAAACGTTTAGCCTTGGCGGTTGTTAGTTGCGCGCTGGCCACATCGGCCCTGGCCGCCCCCAAGCCCTGCGAGGAACTCAAGGCCGAGATCGAAGCCAAGATCCAGGCCCAGGGCGTTGCCTCCTACACCCTGGAAATCGTCACCAACGACGAAGTCCACGACAACAACATGGTGGTCGGTAGCTGTGAAAACGGCACGAAGAAGATCATCTACCAGAAGAACGACCGCTGAAACCGATCAAGGTACGCAGTTGATCATGCGCTCCTCGGCGACGATCTCGCGCTTGGCGTTGTACAGCCGGGCGCTGGGGGTGAACGCCAGGTTGCGTGCTTCCAGGCGATAGCGCTGGCCGGCCTCGAAATGGTCGTAGCGCAGGCTCAGGTAGCACAGCCGTTCCTGTGGGTCGGTGGTCATGCCCATGCCACCACCGAACACTTCGAAATCGAAACGCACCATCAGCTCGTGGCTGCCGGGGCTGACCTGGAAGAACCGGCCGTCACTCAGGCGCTGGTTGTCGAGGCGCTCGGCCATCACCAGCTTGCCTCCCGGGGTCGGTGTGGCGAGGTCGATCCAGGCCTGTTGCGGATCAACGCCGGGTAACGGCGTGCTGCAGGCGCTGAGGGTGGTGAGGGCGAGGATCAGCAGTGCTGGGCGCATGAAGAGGACCAAATGAACGCAAGGCCCTCAGCATAGCGCTGATCAGCTGCGCTGGCAGCCTGCCGGCTGGGCTTTGCCAAGCAGGGTGTGCTGCTGGTCGTAGAGCCTGGCCCAGGGGTGAAAGCCGATATTGCCGGCCTGCACCTGATAGCGCTGGCCGGCGCTGAAATCGCTGAATTTCACATTCAACTGGCAGTCGCGCCACAGGGGCTCGGCGTCCGGGCCGATATTGCCCGGCTGCACCGCGAACTGGTAACGCAGGGTCAACTCATGGGTGCCGGGCGGTACCTGAAAGTAGCGTGGGTCCTGGGTGCTCCTGGCGTCCACCTCCAGGGCTTGCAGGTGGGTGTCCTGGCGAGGCGCGAGGTCGATCCAGGCTTGGGCCGGGTCGGGGTCGGGCAGCCCGGCGCAGCCGGCGAGGGTCAAGAGTCCGGTGGTCAGCAGCAACACGCGCATGGCGAAACTCCAGGCAGGCGAGATAGTCTTGCGGGCAGACTCTCTCTGGATGATTCGATTTGAATAGGCCGTGTTCAAGCCATGGGGTACTTGATCCTCTTTTGCGCTTTTTGTTTCCGGCACTGATGCTTTTGCTGCTCAACGGTTGCAGCAGCGCCGCTTATTACAGTCAGTTGGCCGGTGGCCAGCTGCAGCTGTTGCGGGCCCGGATACCGGTGGCCCAGGTGGTTGCCGACCCCAGCCGCGACCCGACCCTGCGCGCCCATCTGGCCCAGTCGCAGCGGGCCCGGGCCTTTGCCAGCCAGCACCTGCACCTGCCGGACAACAACAGCTACCGGCTGTACGTCGATATCGGCCGGCCTTACGTGGTGTGGAACGTGTTCGCCACTCCGGAGTTTTCCCTGAGCCCGCAGACCCACTGCTTTCCCATTGCCGGTTGCGTGGCCTATCGCGGCTATTACAGCCAGGGCGCAGCCCGGGGCGAGGCGGCGCTGCAGCAGCTGGACGGCATGGACGTGGCGATTGGCGGTGTGGAGGCCTATTCGACCCTGGGCTGGTTCGACGACCCGATCATCAGCTCGATGATGCACTGGGGCGACGAGCGCCTGGCGACCCTGATCTTTCACGAGCTGGCGCACCAGCGCTTCTATGTGAAGGACGACACCGAATTCAATGAGTCCTTCGCCACCTTTGTCGAGCAGGAAGGCACGCGGCAGTGGCGAGCGTATCGCGCCCTGCCGCCGACGGACGATGCCGAGGTGCGCCAGCGAGACCAGTTCATCCAACTGTTGCTCGATGCCCGCAAGCGTCTGGAGCAGTTGTATGCCCAGCCTTTGCCCGCCGCGCAGATGCGCCAGCGCAAGGCGCAGGAATTCGAGCGCCTGCGCCGGGATTATCGGCAGCTGCGAGACAGCCAGTGGGCCGGCTCCAAGCGCTATGACGCCTGGATCAACCTGCCGCTGAACAACGCCCGGTTGCTGCCCTTTGGCCTTTATGACCAGTGGGTGCCGGCGTTTGCCGCGCTGTTCAAGCAGGAGCAAGGGAGTTGGCCGGCGTTCTATGGGGCGGTGGAGAAGCTGGGCAAGTTGCCGGCCTCGGAGCGCAAGGCTGC
Source organism: Pseudomonas sp. PH1b (assembly GCF_000633395.1). Lineage (GTDB taxonomy): Bacteria > Pseudomonadota > Gammaproteobacteria > Pseudomonadales > Pseudomonadaceae > Aquipseudomonas. Next base: position 40,666 of record NZ_AYMU01000033.1, on the reverse strand, counting down.
CTTGCAACGCTTGGCGCGGTAGGGGGGAACCCTGGCGGCGGGGGCTGCCTGCCGCCAGGGTCATCATCACGCTTGGCGCAGGAACGCCTGGTGCAACTCGTCCAGGGTTTCGAAGTGATAGGCCGGAGCCTCGGCACTCAACTCCTCACGACTGCCGAAGCCATAGCCCACGGCTGCCGCATCCAGCCCGTTGCGCCGGGCGCCGATCAGGTCGTGCTTGCGATCGCCGATCATCAGGGTATTGGCCGGGTCGAGCTTCTCCTGCTCCAGCAAATGGGCGATCAGCTGCACTTTGTCGGTGCGGGTACCGTCCAGTTCGCTGCCGTAGATCACCTTGAAGTGTCGGGCGAAGTCGAAGTGGCGGGCGATCTCGCGGGCGAACACCCAGGGCTTCGAGGTGGCGATATACAGCTGGCGTCCTTGCCCGCCAAGGGTTTCGAGCAGCGGTGTGACGCCCTCGAAGACGCGGTTCTCGTAGAGGCCGGTGACCTTGAAGCGTTCGCGGTAGAAGTTCACCGCCTCCCAGGCCCGGGCTTCGTCGAAGCCGTAGAACTGCATGAAGGCCTGGAGCAGCGGCGGGCCGATGAAGTGTTCCAGTTTGCTCAGGTCCGGCTCGTCGATGCCCAGTTTGCCAAGGGCGAACTGGATCGAGCGGGTGATGCCCTCGCGTGGGTCGGTCAGGGTGCCATCGAGGTCGAACAGTACGGTTTGGTAATGCATGGAAATTCCCGGGCAGTGCAGCGGATGGTCAGGACCGGTCGTAGCCTTCGGCCAGATGCAGGTCCTTGAGTTTCACGTAGTTGGCGGCGCTGTAGGTGAAGAAGGCGCGCTCCTTGTCATTCAATGGGCGTACCTGTTTCACCGGGCTGCCGACATAGAGGAAGCCGCTTTCCAGGCGCTTGCCCGGCGGCACCAGGCTGCCGGCGCCGACGATCACCTCGTCTTCCACCACGGCGCCGTCCATGACGATGCTGCCCATGCCGATCAACACCCGACTGCCGATGCTGCAGCCGTGAAGCATGACCTTGTGGGCGATGGTCACGTCATCGCCGATCAGCAGCGGGAAGCCTTCGGGATTGAAGGGGCCGGCGTGGGTGATGTGCAGCACGCTGGCATCCTGCACGCTGGTGCGCGCGCCGATGCGGATGCGGTGCATGTCGCCACGGATCACGGTCAGGGGCCAGACCGAGCTGTCGGCACCGATCTCGACGTCGCCGATGACCACTGCCGAGTGGTCGACGAACGCCCGTTCACCCAGTCTTGGCGTCATGCCCTGGTATTTTCTTATCGCTGTCATAGAGATTCCTGTGGCTGCATGCCGCGCCGATTGTAATTTAAGATGGTCGCCATCGACCCGCTAAAAGCGTCGAAAATACATGATTTACCAGGATTAACCGCCTTCTTTGGCCAAGGTGTCAATAATCTGGCATACTGGCTGGCCGTCTCTGGAAAAGGAGTGTGTTTATGACTACCTTGCGCATCAGATCCTCTGCGAGCAAGGCAGGAAATAAAGCGGCTGTTGAAACCCGTGAATCCATCGCTGCTCATGTAGCGGTCTATCTTCATCGTGGTGGACAGATTCAGAAGATCGCCAAAGGCATCAGCGGAATGCCCAAGAACGGCTCCTGGCATATGAACAGGAGACGAAAATAATTTCCGGAGGGGGCTTGCGCCCCCTCTCTGTTTCTTGTTGCTCTATAAACCTCTACCCAGACGCAATCTACAGGTGAATGCCTTGAGCTCCAGCAATCCCCTCCTGCAGGACTTCGACCTGCCGCCCTACTCCGCCATTCGTCCCGAGCACGTCCAGCCTGCCATCGAGACCCTGCTCGCCGACAACCGCGCCGCCATCGCCAAGCTGCTGGAACAGCAGCAAGGCACGCCGACCTGGCAGGGCCTGGTGCTGGCGCTGGACGAGTTGGGCGCCCGCCTTGGGCGCGCCTGGAGCCCGGTGAGCCACCTGAACGCCGTGTGCAACAGCGCCGAACTGCGCAGCGCCTACGAGGCTTGCCTGCCCATGCTGTCCGAGTACTGGACCGAGCAGGGCCAGAACCGCGAACTCTTCAAGGCCTACGAGGCCCTGGCCGCCAGCCCCGAGGCCGCAGGGTTCGATGTGGCGCAAAAGACCATCCTCGAGCACACCCTGCGCGACTTCCGCCTGTCCGGCATCGACCTGCCGGCGGACCAGCAGCAGCGCTATGGCGAAATCCAGATGAAGCTGTCCGAACTGGGCAGCCGTTTCTCCAACCAGCTGCTGGACGCCACCCAGGCCTGGACCAAGCACATCACCGACGAGGCGGCTCTGGCCGGCCTGACCGATTCGGCCAAGGCGCAGATGGCCGCGGCGGCCCAGGCCAAGGACCTGGAAGGCTGGCTGATCACCCTGGAGTTCCCCAGCTACTACGCCGTGATGACCTACGCCCAGGACCGTGCCCTGCGTGAAGAAGTCTATGCCGCCTACTGCACGCGGGCGTCTGACCAGGGGCCCAATGCCGGTCAGAACGACAACGGCCCGGTGATGGAAGAAATCCTCGACCTGCGTCAGGAACTGGCCCGGCTCCTGGGCTTTGCCAGCTTCTCCGAACTGAGCCTGGCGACCAAGATGGCCGAATCCAGCGATCAGGTGCTGAGTTTCCTGCGGGACCTGGCCCAGCGCAGCAAGCCGTTCGCTGCCCGGGACCTGGAGCAGCTCAAGGCCTATGCCGCCGAACAGGGCTGCGCCGACCTGCAAAGCTGGGACAGCGGCTTTTATGGCGAGAAGCTGCGTGAACAGCGCTACAGCGTGTCTCAGGAAGCTCTGCGCGCCTACTTCCCGATCGACAAGGTGCTGGGCGGGCTGTTTGCCATTGTCCAGCGCCTGTACGGCATCGAGATTGCCGAGCAGAAAGGCTTCGACAGCTGGCACCCGGATGTACGCCTGTTCGAAATCAAGGAAAACGGCCAGCACGTCGGCCGCTTCTTCTTCGACCTCTATGCCCGTTCCAACAAGCGCGGTGGTGCCTGGATGGATGGTGCCCGTGACCGTCGCCGCACCATTGACGGCGTATTGCAGAGCCCGGTGGCCAACCTGGTGTGCAACTTCACCCCGGCCGACAGCGGCAAGCCTGCCCTGTTGACCCACGACGAAGTCACCACCCTGTTCCACGAGTTCGGCCACGGCCTGCATCACCTGCTGACCCGGGTCGAGCATGCCGGCGTGTCCGGGATCAATGGCGTGGCCTGGGACGCCGTCGAGCTGCCGAGCCAGTTCATGGAGAACTGGTGCTGGGAACCCGAGGGCCTGGCGCTGATTTCCGGCCATTACGAGACCGGTCATCCACTGCCCCAGGACCTGCTGCAGAAGATGCTCGCGGCGAAGAACTTCCAGTCGGGCCTGATGATGGTGCGCCAGCTGGAATTCTCGCTGTTCGATTTCGAGCTGCACGCCACCCATGGCGACGGCCGCAGCGTGCTGCAGGTGCTGGAAACCGTGCGCGACGAAGTCTCGGTGATGCGCCCGCCGGCCTACAACCGCTTCCCCAACAGCTTTGCGCACATCTTCGCTGGCGGTTATGCCGCGGGTTACTACAGCTACAAGTGGGCGGAAGTGCTGTCGGCCGACGCCTTCTCCAGGTTCGAGGAAGACGGCGTGCTCAACCCGGCCACCGGGCGGGCTTTTCGCGAGGCGATCCTGGCCCGTGGCGGTTCCCAGGAGCCCATGGTGCTGTTCGTCGATTTTCGCGGACGGGCGCCGTCGATTGACGCACTCTTGCGCCACAGCGGCCTCAGCGAGGACGCGGCAGCATGAGTGAAGTACCCGTGAAGACCAAGAAACGCTTTATCGCCGGGGCGGTCTGCCCGGCGTGCAGTGAGCAGGACAAGCTGATGATGTGGAGTGAGGACGGCGTGCCTCATCGCGAGTGCGTGGTCTGTGGTTATTCCGACACGCTCAACGAGCAGGGGCTGTCCGTGCCCAAGGAACTCGGGACCCGGGTCAACAGCCCGGCACCCAAGGTGGCGGACATCAAGGTGCAATCGGTGCAGTTTTTCCCCAACCCCAAGTTGAAGAAAACCACTGACTGACCACGCAGTAAAAAGCCGGCTCCCCTCCAGGAGCCGGCCTGCCGGCGAAGCGATTCGCCACCCTTCCTTCTTTCACCCCGTGCGTTTTTGCGAGCAGGCTCGCTTCGACAGAGGGTACGTCGTTCAGTTGCTCAGCGGCTTGGTCGCGCTCACCGTCTCGAACCAGCTCTTCACCGAACAGGTGGCGAAAACGCTGGTGCTGCAATCGCCATTGGCCAGTGCAGTGCGCAGTTTGTCGACATCGGCCTGCATCATGTAGCGAATGCCGTCCTTGAAGTGGGAACTGTCGCCAAACCCGCCCTGGGTCATTTCATTCAGCGCATCTTCTTTGCTCCAGCCCTGGATCACCACCCGGTACATGGCCGACATCAGGCCGGTGCGGTCCGAGCCATGCTTGCAGTGCATCAGCACCGGGCCCTGGGCCTCGGCGCTCTGGATTGCGCGCAAGGCCTTGAGCACGTCCGCGTCGTCCACATGGTTGGTGCGATAAGGCAGCTGCACCAGGTTGATGCCCGGGGTCGACAGCCAGTTCGCATCGGACTCCGGCAGGAAGTTGATCACCGTCCCCACCTTGAGCTGTTGCAGCAGCGGCACGGCGCCTTTGTCCGGCAGGGCGCTGCGGTACAGGGTCGGCGACATCTGGTACAGGTTGTACTGCTTTTCCACCGATTGCGCCCATTGCTCCGGGCGGCTGGAGGGCGCCTCGGCGGCGTTTGCCTGTGGCCCGGCCAGCAGCGCCAGCAACGACAGGCAAAGGGCTGGGATGAAACGGATGCTCGACATGCGGGGGATCACCGATGAGGGGATTCAATGCCGCGCAGTATCGGTTTTCGGGGGTCAAAGCCCCGTGAGCCCTCTGTCAAAGAATCGTGAAGCTGATCCGCTTTTTACGGCGCTTTCTGATCTTTTTTCCGCCTGAAACGATTCATCTGGATGCTTAGCCTGCTACCATTTGTAACTAAAGTTTGCTGATGTGTTCATAAAGCCGGGGGCCTTCCCGGCCTTTTTGCGTTGCCCAAACATAAAGTCGCGCCATGACGCGGCTGACCAATCCATCAATGCCTGATGAGGTGCACCCATGTCTGATCAAGATCGAGACAACCCGCGGCGTGAGTTCTTGCGTAAATCCCTGACCTTGATCCCCGTGGTCACCGTCGCCAGCACCGGCCTGGGCGGCTCCCTGCTGGCGGCTGCACCTGAAGCGGCCGCCGCTACCACGCCGGCCAAGCAGCCCGCCGGCAGCAGCCAGGGCTACGAGCCGAGCTATTTCACCGCCGAAGAATGGGCCTTCATCAAGGCCGCAGTGGAACGCCTGATCCCGGCCGACGAAATGGGCCCGGGCGCCCTGGAAGCCGGCGTGCCGGAATACATCGACCGGCAGATGAACACCCCCTACGCCGCCGGTGCCCTGTGGTACATGCAAGGCCCGTTCAAGGCCGATGCGGCACCGGAGATGGGCTGGCAGAGCAAACTGGTGCCCAAGGACATCTATCGCCTGGGCATTGCCGCCACGGATGCCTGGTGCAAAGACCTCAAGGGGCAAACATTTGCCGCGCAAGACAGCGCTACCCGAGACGATTTGCTCAAGCAACTGGAGGCCGGAACCCCGCAGTTAGACGCGGTCCCGGCCAAGCTTTTTTTCAATCTGCTGTTGCAGAACACCAAGGAAGGCTTCTTCAGCGATCCGATCCACGGGGGCAATAAAGGCCTGGTGGGCTGGACCCTGATCGGCTTTCCCGGCGCCCGCGCCGACTTCATGGATTGGGTGGAACGCAACGAGCAATACCCCTTCCCGGCAGTTTCGATTCGCGGCGAGAGGGCTTGAGCATGGCAACGGTAATGAAGAAGGTCGACGCAGTGATCGTCGGTTTCGGCTGGACCGGCGCGATCATGGCCAAGGAGCTGACCGAGGCCGGGCTCAACGTGCTGGCGCTGGAGCGCGGGCCGATGCAGGACACCTACCCCGACGGCAACTACCCCCAGGTGATCGACGAGCTCACCTACAGCGTACGCAAGAAACTCTTCCAGGACGTCTCCAAGGAGACGGTGACCATCCGCCACAGCGTCAATGACGTGGCCCTGCCCAACCGGCAGTTGGGCGCTTTCCTGCCGGGCAATGGCGTGGGCGGCGCCGGCCTGCACTGGTCCGGGGTGCACTTTCGGGTCGACCCCATCGAGCTGCGCATGCGCAGCCACTACGAAGAACGCTACGGCAAGCACTTCATCCCCAAGGACATGACCATCCAGGACTTCGGCGTCAGCTATGAAGAGCTGGAACCGTTCTTCGACTACGCGGAAAAAGTCTTCGGCACCTCGGGCCAGGCCTGGACCGTGAAGGGCCAACTGGTGGGCGATGGCAAGGGCGGCAACCCTTATGCGCCGGATCGCTCGGACCATTTCCCGCTGGAGTCGCAGAAGAACACCTATTCCGCACAGCTGTTTCAGAAAGCGGCCAATGAGGTGGGCTACAAGCCTTACAACCTGCCTTCGGCCAATACCTCGGGGCCTTACACCAATCCCTACGGTGCGCAGATGGGGCCGTGCAACTTCTGCGGTTTCTGCAGCGGCTACGTCTGTTACATGTATTCCAAGGCCTCGCCCAACGTGAACATTCTGCCGGCCCTCAAGCCGCTGCCGAACTTCGAGTTGCGGCCCAACTCCCACGTACTCAAGGTCAACCTCGACAGCAGCAAGACCCGCGCTACCGGCGTCACCTACGTCGACGGCCAGGGCCGGGAGATCGAGCAGCCGGCGGACCTGGTGATCCTCGGTGCCTTCCAGTTCCACAACGTGCGCCTGATGCTGCTGTCGGGCATCGGCAAGCCCTACGACCCGATCACCGGCGAAGGCGTGGTGGGCAAGAACTTCGCCTACCAGAACATGGCCACCATCAAGGCCTACTTCGACAAGGACGTGCACACCAACAACTTCATCGGCGCCGGCGGCAACGGCGTGGCGGTGGACGACTTCAACGCCGACAACTTCGACCACGGCCCCCACGGCTTTGTCGGCGGCTCGCCGATGTGGGTCAACCAGGCCGGCAGCCGGCCCATCGCCGGCACCTCGAACCCGCCGGGCACCCCGGCCTGGGGCAGTGCCTGGAAGAAAGCCACCGCCGACTACTACACCCACCAGGTGTCGATGGACGCCCACGGTGCGCATCAGTCCTACCGGGGCAACTACCTGGACCTGGACCCGGTGTACCGCGATGCCTACGGCTTGCCCCTGCTGCGGATGACCTTCGACTGGCAGGACAACGACATCAAGATGAACCGCTTCATGGTGGAGAAAATGGGCAAGATCGCCGAGGCGATGAACCCCAAGGCCATTGCCCTGCTGGGCAAGAAGGTCGGTGAGCACTTCAACACCGCGTCCTACCAGACCACCCACTTGAACGGCGGCGCGATCATGGGCACTGATCCCAAGACCAGCGCCCTGAACCGCTACCTGCAAAGCTGGGACGTGCACAACGTCTTCGTTCCCGGGGCTTCGGCCTTCCCTCAGGGCCTGGGCTACAACCCCACCGGCCTGGTGGCAGCGTTGACCTACTGGTCGGCCCGGGCGATCCGCGAGCAGTACCTGAAAAACCCCGGCCCGCTGGTTCAGGCATAAGGAGCGATGACCATGAAAGCACTCGTTATCGCGACCCTGGCGCTGCTGGGCAGCGCATCCGTCAATGCTGCCGAAGCGGATCAGCAGGCCCTGGTGAAACAGGGCGAATACCTGGCCCGCGCCGGTGACTGCGTAGCCTGCCATACCGCCAAGGACGGCAAGCCGTTCGCCGGCGGGCTGCCGATGGAAACCCCCATCGGCGTGATCTACTCCACCAACATCACCCCGGACAAGAGCGGCATCGGCGACTACAGCTTCGAAGACTTCGACCAGGCCGTGCGCCATGGCGTGGCCAAGGGCGGCAGTACCCTGTACCCGGCCATGCCGTTTCCTTCCTACGCCCGGGTCAGCGACGCCGACATGCAGGCGCTGTATGCCTACTTCATGAAGGGCGTGGCACCGGTGGCCCGGGACAATCAGGACAGCGACATTCCTTGGCCCCTGAGCATGCGCTGGCCGTTATCCATCTGGCGCTGGATGTTCGCCCCGAGCGTGGCGACTCCGGCGCTCGCGGCCGGCAGCGACCCGGTGATCAGCCGCGGTGCCTACCTGGTGGAGGGCCTGGGCCACTGTGGCGCCTGCCACACGCCACGGGCCCTGACCATGCAGGAGAAGGCCCTGAGCGCCAGCGATGGCAGCGACTTCCTGTCTGGCAGCGCGCCGCTGGAGGGCTGGATCGCCAAGAGCCTGCGTGGCGATCACAAGGACGGCCTGGGCAGCTGGAGCGAAGAGCAACTGGTGCAGTTTCTTAAGACCGGCCGCAGCGATCGCAGCGCGGTGTTCGGCGGCATGAGCGATGTGGTGGTGCACAGCATGCAGTACATGACCGAGGCCGACCTGACGGCGATTGCCCGCTACCTCAAGTCCCTGCCGGCCAATGACCCCAAGGACCAGCCGCACCAGTACGACAAGCAAGTGGCCCAAGCCCTGTGGAACGGTGACGACAGCAAGCCGGGCGCGGCGGTGTACATCGACAACTGCGCGGCCTGCCACCGCACCGATGGCCACGGCTACACCCGGGTGTTCCCGGCGCTGGCGGGCAACCCGGTGCTGCAATCGGCGGATGCCACCTCGCTGATCCACATCGTGCTCAAGGGGGGCACCTTGCCGGCCACTCACAGCGCGCCTTCGACCTTCACCATGCCGGCGTTCGCCTGGCGCCTGTCGGACCAGGAGGTGGCCGACGTGGTCAACTTCATCCGCAGCAGCTGGGGCAACCAGGCATCGGCGGTGAAGCCCGGGGACGTGGCGGCGCTGCGCAATGGCGACCTGCAGAGCACCTCCAACGATGACCTGGGGCAGGTCACCAGCCACTGACCCCAAGGCCGGCGCCCGCTGTGGGCGCCGGCCCGGGATGGCTGTTCAGCCCTGGCTGAAGCGCTGGATGCCCAGGCGGCTTTCCAGCTGATAGCCGGCGATGCAGTGCGCCAGCCCGGCGTTCGTCAGGTCCTCCCAGCTTGCGGGCAGCAGGCCGATGCCATCGTGGTAGGCGCTCCAGCGCACCTCGGCGAACTTCGGGTCTGCTGCATCGAAGGGCTGATGGTCGCTCACCGCGGCCTTCTCGATGTCCTGGGTGCACAGGTCGAACTCGCAGGCCAGGCCCCAGAGCTGGCCATCCGGTGCCTTGACGATGATCAGGTCGGCGCCTTGTTCGTAGCTCGGGAGGTAGGCGTCTGCCGCGTAGAAGATCTTTTCCAGCGTGCCGGATGTCCTGGGCATGCTTGTGCTCCTGTTCTTTGAGCCTGCCTTATACCCTAACGGCACAAAACTGTAGGAGCCGGCTTGCCGGCGAAGGTGCGGCCTGCATCGTGCGGGGAGCCTTCACTTACAGGGCTGGGTTTCGGTCCGGCGGTGCTGGTCAGACAAATCCGACTCCATTACTGTATGTGCATACAGTAATGGAGCGCCCTCATGTTCAGCCCCCTGCCTCCTCGTGGTCGCGGCACCGCGAGCAATCCGCACAATCGCTTCGCCCCCAACCGCTCGGTGGCCGAGGATGACGGCTGGTACCAGGAAGTGCCGCTGACCCAGGGCACCGAAGTGCGCTTTGAAACCGCCAAGTCGATCATCACCCGCAACAGTTCGCCGGACCTGCCCTTTGACCGTTCGATCAATCCCTATCGCGGCTGCGAGCATGGTTGCATCTACTGCTACGCGCGGCCCAGCCACGCCTATTGGGATATGTCACCGGGGCTGGATTTCGAAACCAAGCTGATCGCCAAGAGCAACACCGCAGCCTTGCTGGAGCAGCAACTGTCCAAGCCCGGTTATCGCTGCGCACCGATCAACCTGGGGTCCAATACCGATCCCTACCAACCCATCGAGCGTGAGCAGAAACTCACTCGGCGCACCCTGGAGGTGCTGCTGCGCTATCGGCACCCGGTGACCATCGTCACCAAGGGCTCGCTGATCCTGCGCGACCTCGACCTGCTGAGTGAACTGGCGCGGCAGCGCTTGGTGGCGGTGATGATCAGCCTGACCACCCTGGACGATGAGCTCAAACGCATTCTCGAACCCCGGGCTGCGGCGCCCAAGGCCCGATTACGGGCGATCCGGGTGATGCGCGCGGCCGGCATTCCGGTGGGCGTGCTGTGTTCGCCGATGATCCCGATGATCAACGACAGCGAGCTGGAAAGCCTGCTGGGCGAGGCCCAGGCCGCGGGCGCGCAAAGTGCGGCCTACATGATGCTGCGGCTGCCCCTGGAAGTGGCGCCGCTGTTCGAGGAGTGGCTGGCGGTGCATTACCCGCAACGGGCTGCCCATGTGCTCAGCCTGATCCGCCAGAGCCGTGGCGGTGAGCTCTACGACAGCCGCTTCGGTGCCCGCATGCGCGGTGAGGGGCCCTTCGCCGACTTGCTCGCCCAGCGTTTCGCCAAGGCGCTCAAGCGCCTGGGGCTCAACCGGCGCGAGGGCTTCGACCTCGATTGCTCGGCCTTCTGCCCGCCGGGCGGGCAGATGTCGTTGCTGTGAGCGGCATTGGCCTATCGTTGAGTAGTGGGCGAAGGTTTCCCGGGGTACCCTGGTCGCCTTTTGCCATCGCCCATAGTGGCGTTCTAGAGCCTTCCATTCAGTTTGAGTTAAGTTTTTAGGGCTACCTTGTTCATCGAGTGACCCATGGGTCGCCGTCAGCGGGACGGTGGTTTTTTAATCGATCGCTGGCGTCGTGCCGGATATTTCTGGAAAATTCACCAAATCCGACAGAGAGGCTGAATCATGAGTGACAAGGATAAACAGCCGTTGGCTGCGTCGGCTCCCGCACCCACCGAGGTTGCCGAAACCGCCGATGCAGCGCTGCGCCATATCGTTGACGGCTTTTTGCATTTTCATCATGAGGTCTTCCCGCAGCAGGAAGAGCTGTTCAAGAAACTTGCTACCGCCCAGCGGCCCCGGGCGATGTTCATTGCCTGCGCCGACTCGCGCATCGTTCCCGAACTCATTACCCAAAGCTCCCCCGGCGACCTGTTCGTGACCCGCAACGTGGGCAACGTGGTGCCGCCCTACGGGCAGATGAACGGCGGTGTGTCCACCGCGATCGAGTACGCGGTGCTGGCCCTCGGGGTTCATCACATCATCGTGTGCGGACACTCGGACTGCGGCGCCATGCGCGCGGTGCTCAACCCGCAGAGCCTGGAGAAGATGCCCACGGTCAAGGCCTGGCTGCGCCATGCCGAAGTGGCCCGGACCATGGTCCACGAGAACTGCGATTGCGCCGACGAATCCTCGAGCATGCACGTGCTGACCGAAGAGAACGTCATCGCCCAGTTGCAGCACCTGCGCACCCACCCTTCCGTGGCCTCGCGCATGGCCAACGGCCAACTGTTCATCCATGGCTGGGTCTATGACATCGAGACCAGCTCGATCAAGGCCTACGATGCGGACCGGGGATGCTTCCTGCCCCTGGATGGCACCCATCCGATTCCCGTAGCGACGCCCAAAGCGCGCTTCTGAAACCTCCTGGATTCTGTTTGAAAACCCGCCGACTGAAGAGCGGCCGGTTTTCCCACAGAACCTGAATCCCTGTGTGGCTGTTGCCAGGACCGTCGTTCGTGCGGTCCGGCTTTGCCACGCCTTGAAGAAAGTGTCGGGAGAACGGTCATGCGTGCAGCACAGCTTAAAAGTGTCCTGCCACGGGAGCTGCTGGCTTCGGTGGTGGTGTTTCTGGTGGCCTTGCCCCTGTGCATGGGGATTGCCATCGCCTCGGGCCTGCCACCGGCCAAGGGCCTGATCACCGGGATCATCGGTGGCCTGGTGGTGGGGTGGCTGGCGGGGTCGCCGTTGCAGGTCAGTGGCCCGGCCGCCGGTCTGGCGGTACTGGTGTTCGAACTGGTGCGCCAGCACGGCGTGGCCATGCTCGGGCCGATCCTGCTGCTGGCGGGGCTGCTGCAATTGCTCGCCGGACGCCTGCGCCTGGGGTGCTGGTTCCGGGTCACGGCACCAGCGGTGGTCTACGGCATGTTGGCGGGGATCGGTGTGTTGATCGTGCTGTCCCAGGTGCATGTGATGCTCGATGCCACGCCCCAGGCGTCCGGGCTGGACAACCTTATCGGTTTCCCCCAGGCGTTGGCCAAGGCTATGCCCAGCCTCGGCTGGCAGGCCGGGCTGCTGGGGCTTGGGACCATCGCCGTGATGTGGGGCTGGGAGCGCTGGCGGCCCCGGTCGCTGCGGTTCATCCCCGGGGCCTTGCTGGGGGTGGGGCTGGCAACCCTGGCCAGCCTGGTCCTGGCACTGCCGGTGAAGCGGGTCGAGGTGCCGGCCAACCTGGCCGAGGCGATCGACTGGCTGCGCCCCAGCGACCTGCTCAACCTGGCGGATCCCAACCTGTTGATTGCGGCCTTCGCCGTGGCCTTTATCGCCAGCGCCGAGACCCTGCTGTCCGCCGCGGCGGTGGATCGCATGCACAGTGGCCCGCGCTCGGATTTCGACCGTGAACTGTCGGCCCAGGGCATCGGCAACATGCTCTGTGGCTTGCTGGGCGCCCTGCCGATGACCGGGGTCATCGTGCGCAGCTCGGCCAACGTCCAGGCCGGGGCCCAGACCCGCTATTCGACGATTTTCCATGGCCTGTGGCTCTTGGGTTTCGTGCTGTTGCTGTCCAGCGTGCTGCAGCGCATTCCAGTGGCGAGCCTGGCGGGGGTGCTGGTCTACACCGGCTTCAAGCTGGTGGACCTGAAGGTGTTTCGCGGCCTGGGGCGATACGGGCGGATGCCGATGCTGACCTATGCGGTGACTGCCCTGGCGATTGTCTTCAGTGATCTGCTGACCGGGGTGCTGATCGGCTTTGCCCTGACCCTGGCCAAGCTGGCATTCAAGGCGGCGCGCCTGAAGATCAGCCTGGTCGATCTGCCGGATGACGGTGAGATGGAATTGCGTCTGGCGGGGGCGGCGACCTTTCTCAAGGTACCGGCCCTGACGCGGGTGCTGGCGACTGTCCCGGCAGCCACGACGGTGCATGTGCCCCTCAATAATCTCAGCTACATCGACCATGCCTGCCTGGAGTTGCTGGAGGAATGGAGTCGGGCCAACGGGGCCAAGGGATCACGGCTGGTGATCGAGGCACGGGGGCTGAAGCGTCGCCTGGAGGGGCGCCTGAGCACGACCAGTGGAGTGGCAGCGGCGGTCAGAGGTTGAGCGGGGGGCGGGGCGCTGGGGCGACCCCTTCGCCACAAGGCTCGGTGCGAGCCTTGCTGGCGAGGAAGTGGGATCAGGCGGCGGGCTGGTCGAGTTCCAGTTCCACGCCTAGCTGGCGCGACAGGCAGGGCCAGCGTTTCCAGGCGGCCTCGGTGTCCGGGCTGCCGAGTTTGTCGCGGTAGGCTTCCACCGACTCCAGGGCGAAGCTTTCTTCGTCGAGCATGGCATCGACGGCGTGGTGTACCGCTTCGTCCAGCTGGTTGGCGAAGGTTTCGCCGATCAGTTGGTGGGCGATCAGATTGGCGACCGTCATGTCCAGGGGGATCAGGGGACGGGCGAAGTGCTTGATGTACAGGTCGTTGACTTCTTCTACCAGGCGATGGGCCAGGTAGGCTTCGTCCAGCAGGCTGTCGAGGCCGACATGGCCGTCCATGATGGCTGGAGGCTGGAGGAAGAATTGCTCGGCGATCTTCAGGACCGGCTTGATCTGCGATTCGATACCGGCTTCCCGGGCGACCGCATTGGCGGCGTCCAGCAGGTCCGGGACCTGGTCGATGTAGGCGCTGACGAAACGGGTCATGACGCCCTTGGCGTCGACTTCGGGCAGCAGGATGGCGGGGTGCAGGTGAGGCAGTTGTGTTTCCAGCTGACGGGTCAGAAGACCCGTGCTGGCTTCATGTTGTTGAGCCAGTTGGATCTGCTCGCGCAATGCGGCGGTGTTCATGAAAACTCCAGGGAACAAGGGCAATTGAATAGGGAAGACATAAGTTAGCGTGCTTACGAAAACGCTTAAGACGCATTTGTCATAATTATTTCATGCTTAGTCATCACGGTTATATCGTTCTGCCATCGCTGACCCTCGATCCCTTTCCAACCGTGGCCTGCAAACCTTCTTTTGAGTGTTTCAGCCGATTTACGCCATCGCGTTGCGAGGTGAGAGTCGCTGTCTATACTCGCCCTTGTATGAAGTTAGCTGATGACGCCCGACTGCATGTGCAGCGAAGGCTCGGCGGTTTAAGTTCGTAGTCTAGGCAGCCGCTCCCTTGCCGCAGGTGAAAGCCGGCGGGATAACAAGAACGATAAGGGGAACCCGCAATGATGCGACATCCACATGTCTGGATGGGCCTCCTGTTGTGGTCGATATTCAGCCAGGCGCAGGCCGCCTGGACGGTGAATATGACGCCTGGGGCGACCGAGATTAGCCACGCGGTATTCGACCTGCACATGACCATCTTCTGGATCTGTGTGGTGATCGGCGTCATCGTCTTCGGCGCGATGTTCTGGTCGATGATCGCTCACCGCCGCTCCACCGGCCAGGTCCCGGCCCAGTTCCACGAGAGCACCACGGTCGAGATCCTCTGGACCATCATTCCGTTCCTGATCCTGGTGGCCATGGCCGTGCCGGCCACGGCGACGCTGATCAAGATGTACGACACCAGCGAGCCGGATGTCGACATCCAGGTCACCGGCTACCAGTGGAAGTGGCACTACAAATACCTGGGCCAGGATGTGGAGTTCTTCAGTAACCTGGCCACCCCCGCCGAGCAGATCCACAACAAGAGCGCCAAGGGCGAGCACTACCTGCTGGAGGTCGACCAGCCCCTGGTGCTGCCGGTGGGTGCCAAGGTGCGCTTTCTGGTGACCGCCGCCGATGTCATCCACTCCTGGTGGGTGCCGGCCTTCGCGGTCAAGCGCGACGCCATCCCCGGCTTCGTCAACGAGGCCTGGACCCGGGTCGACCAGCCCGGCATCTACCGTGGCCAGTGCGCCGAGCTGTGCGGCAAGGACCACGGCTTCATGCCGATCGTGGTCGAGGTCAAGAGCCAGGCCGACTACGACACCTGGATGGGCGAGCGCAAGGCCGAGGCGGCCAAGCTCAAGGAGCTGACCAGCAAGGAATGGACCCTCGACGAGCTGGTGGCCCGTGGCGACAAGATCTACCACACCACCTGCGTTGCCTGTCACCAGGCCGAAGGCCAGGGCCTGCCGCCGATGTTCCCGGCGCTCAAGGGCTCGAAGATCGCCACCGGACCCAAGGACGCGCACCTGAGCCTGGTGTTCCACGGCAAGCCGGGCACCGCCATGGCGGCCTTCGGCAAGCAGCTGTCGGAAGTCGACATCGCCGCCGTGGTGACTTACGAACGCAACGCCTGGGGCAACAACAAGGGCGACATGGTGACGCCCAAGGAAGTCCTGGCGCTGAAACAGGCGGAAAGCAAATGAGCCGGCCTATCGGGTATTTGCGCAACCGGTCGCGGCGCGCCGCCGCCGATCATCCAGTCCATTCGCTCGCAGGAGACAGGACATGAGTGCTGTGATCGATGACCACGGCCACGCCGGCCATGACGACCACGCCCACGGCCCGGCCAAGGGCCTGATGCGCTGGGTGCTGACCACCAACCACAAGGACATCGGCACCCTGTACCTGTGGTTCAGCTTCTGCATGTTCCTGCTGGGCGGCTCCTTCGCCATGGTGATCCGCGCCGAGCTGTTCCAGCCCGGGCTGCAGATCGTCGAGCCGGCATTCTTCAACCAGATGACCACCATGCACGGCCTGGTGATGGTCTTCGGCGCGGTGATGCCGGCCTTCGTCGGCCTGGCCAACTGGATGATCCCGTTGATGATCGGCGCGCCGGACATGGCCCTGCCACGGATGAACAACTTCAGCTTCTGGCTGTTGCCGGCGGCCTTCCTGCTGCTGGTCTCGACCCTGTTCATGCCCGGCGGCGGGCCGAACTTCGGCTGGACCTTCTACGCCCCGCTGTCCACCACCTACGCCCCGGAAAGCGTGACCTTCTTCATCTTCGCCATTCACCTGATGGGCATCAGCTCGATCATGGGGGCGATCAACGTGATCGCCACCATCCTCAACCTGCGGGCCCCGGGCATGACCCTGATGAAGATGCCGCTGTTCGTCTGGACCTGGCTGATCACCGCCTTCCTGCTGATCGCGGTGATGCCGGTGCTGGCCGGTGTGGTGACCATGATGCTGATGGACATCCACTTCGGCACCAGCTTCTTCAGTGCCGCCGGCGGTGGTGATCCGGTGCTGTTCCAGCACGTGTTCTGGTTCTTCGGCCACCCCGAGGTGTACATCATGATCCTGCCGGCGTTCGGCGCCGTCAGCTCGATCATCCCGACCTTCAGCCGCAAGCCGCTGTTCGGCTACACCTCGATGGTCTACGCCACCGGGGCCATCGCCTTCCTGTCGTTCATCGTCTGGGCGCACCACATGTTCGTAGTGGGCATCCCGCTGGTGGGCGAGCTGTTCTTCATGTACGCCACCCTGCTGATCGCCGTGCCCACCGGGGTCAAGGTGTTCAACTGGGTGAGCACCATGTGGCAGGGCTCGCTGACCTTCGAGACGCCCATGCTGTTCGCCGTGGCCTTCGTCATCCTGTTCACCATCGGCGGCTTTTCCGGGCTGATGCTGGCCATTGCCCCGGCGGACTTCCAGTACCAGGACACCTACTTCGTGGTGGCGCACTTCCACTACGTGCTGGTGCCCGGGGCGATCTTCGGGATCTTTGCCTCGGCCTATTACTGGCTGCCCAAGTGGACCGGGCACATGTACGACGAAACCCTGGGCAAGCTGCATTTCTGGCTGTCCTTCGTCGGCATGAACATGGCCTTCTTCCCCATGCACTTCGTCGGCCTGGCCGGCATGCCGCGGCGGATCCCGGACTACAACCTGCAGTTCGCCGACTTCAACATGGTGTCCTCCATCGGCGCCTTCACCTTTGGTGCGACGCAGATCTTCTTCCTGTTCATCGTTATCAAGTGCATTCGTGGCGGCAAACCGGCCCCGGCCAAGCCGTGGGAAGGTGCCGAAGGGCTGGAGTGGAGCATTCCCTCGCCGGCGCCGTATCACACCTTCGTCACCCCGCCGGAAGTGAAATGAACAGCTGTGCTGTAGGAGCCAGCTTGCTGGCGAAGGCGTCGGGCCAGGCGCTGGAAGGCGTCGCCCGGTTCGCTGGCAAGCCAGCTCCTACGGCTTCGGGAGGGGCTTGAGATGGCCGATATTTCGTTGAAGAAGCTGGTCACCCGCCTGTTGCTGGTGGTGGTGGCGATGTTTGTCTTCGGTTTTGCCCTGGTGCCGATCTACGACGTGATGTGCAAGGCCCTGGGCATCAACGGCAAGACCGGCGGGCAGTACCAGGACGCGCAGCAGCAGGTCGATGTCTCGCGCCAGGTGCGGGTGCAGTTCCTGTCCACCAACGCCATCGACATGGTCTGGGAGTTCTACCCCAAGTCCGATGACATCGTGGTCCATCCGGGGGCGGTCAACGAGATGATCTTCATCGCCCGCAACCCCAGCAATCACCCGATGAGCGCCCAGGCGATCCCGAGTATTTCCCCCAGCAGTGCGGCGATGTACTTCCACAAGACCGAATGCTTCTGCTTCACCCAGCAAGTGCTGCAGCCCGGCGAGAAGATCGAGATGCCGGTGCGTTTCATCGTTGACCGCGACATGCCCAAGGATGTGAAGCACCTGACGCTGGCTTACACGCTGTTCGATATCACCGCGCGTCATCCACCGGTGGCGGTCAGCGCCAAGACGGGTGGCTAAGGCGTTCAAGCGTGACCGAATAAGGAGAACAATAAATGGCGACTCATGAGCACTATTACGTTCCCGCCCAGAGCAAGTGGCCGATCATCGCGACGGTGGGCATGTTTGTCACCGTATTCGGCCTGGCAACCTGGTTCAACGACCTCAAGGCCGCGCGCCCCGAATCCCATGGCCCGCTGATCTTCTTCGTCGGCAGCCTGTTGCTGGCCTACATGCTCTTCGGCTGGTTCGGCGCGGTGGTCAAGGAAAGCCGCGCCGGGCTCTACAGCGCCCAGCTCGATCGCTCGTTCCGCTGGGGCATGAGCTGGTTCATCTTTTCCGAAGTGATGTTCTTCATGGCCTTCTTCGGCGCGCTGTTCTATGTGCGGCACCTGTCCGGGCCCTGGCTGGGCGGTGAGGGGCACAAGGGCATCGCCCACATGCTTTGGCCGAACTTCGAGTTCGTCTGGCCCCTGCTCAACAACCCCGATCCGAAACTCTTTCCATCGCCCAAGGGCACCATCAGTCCCTGGGGCTTGCCGCTGCTCAATACCGTGTTGCTGGTGAGTTCCAGTGTCACCGTGACCATCGCCCACCACGCACTGAAGAAAGGCCATCGTGGCGCCTTGAAAATCTGGCTGGCGCTGACGGTGCTGCTGGGCTGTGCCTTCCTCGGCTTCCAGGCCGAGGAATATATCCACGCCTATCACGAGCTGGGCCTAACCCTGGGCTCGGGGATCTACGGCGCCACCTTCTTCATGCTCACCGGCTTCCACGGTGCCCACGTGACCATTGGCACGCTGATCCTGTTCGTGATGCTGGTGCGCATCATGCGCGGGCACTTCGACGCCGATCACCAGTTCGGCTTCGAGGCCGCGAGCTGGTACTGGCACTTCGTCGACGTGGTCTGGATCGGGTTGTTCGTCTTTGTCTACGTGCTCTGAGGAGCGCTTACCAGGGAGCGTGGGAAACCAATTGGCCGCTGAAGAAACCCCAGGCGATCAGGCCGACGGTGATCGCGGCCAGGCCTACCCGAACACTTAATGCAGTCACCAGGCGCTTGGATTGGCTGTCGTCCTTGACCAGAAAGAACAGGCCGCTGAACAGGCTGACAACCGTGGCAATCAGCATCAGGACGATGGCTGCTTTGAGCATGGTGAGACTCCGGGGGAGACGCGATGAACATCAGTATAGCGAGTCGATTTCCCAGTTTTATGGGCCGCCCATGAAAGGCTTCCGGCCGGGACTCGTGCCGACCCTGGTGGTGCTGTTGCTGCTGCCGGTACTGGTCTCCCTGGGGTTCTGGCAACTGGGGCGTGGCGAGCAGAAGCGCCAGTTGCTGAGCAGCTACGCCGAGCGTCGCGGGGCTGAACCGGTGCCGCTGTTCGAGCTGCTGAGCGCCGCGGATCCGGCTTTTCGCCGGGTACGCCTGCACGGTCATTTCGATGCTGAGCACAGCCTGTTGCTGGACAACCGCATGCACGGCGGCAAGGTCGGGGTCGAGCTGCTGCAACCCTTTCTTGATCAGGCCAGCGGCCGCTGGCTGTTGGTCAATCGTGGCTGGCTGCCCTGGCCCGACCGTCGCACGCCACCCCGCTTCAACACTCCAGAGCAGAGCCTGAGCCTGGATGCCTGGGTCTACGTTTCTCCGGGAGCGGCGTTCCAGCTGCATGCCGACCCCACTGGAGCCCGCTGGCCGCGGCTGATCACGGCCGTGGCGCCCCAGGCGCTATGGGCCGAGCTGGGGCGCAGCGGCTTCGACTATGAAGTGCGCCAGGAATCCGGTCCCGGCGCCTACCTGACCGAGTGGCCAGTGGTCGCCATGGGCCCGGAAAAACACCAGGCCTACGCGGTGCAATGGTTTTCCATGGCCCTGGCGCTGTTCGCTCTCTACCTCTATTTCGGTTGGCACAACACGCGGGAGAAACGCCATGGGAACGGCCATGAATCCACCCAGCATCTCTGACACCCCAACGCCCAACCGGCGTCGCGGGCGCTGGCAGCTGATCCTCATCCTGTTGATGGTGATCGGCCCGATGATCCTCGCCACCGGCATGTACAAGCTGCAGTTCTGGGTACCGGAAAGCCGCAGCTATCACGGCGAGATGATCGGCAATGGCCAGACCCGCGCCGACATTGGCGTGCAGTCCGAGGAGGAGCGCTGGCAGATCCTGGTCACCGCGCCCAAGGGCTGCTCGGTGGATTGCCAGCAGCTGGTGTACCTGGCGCGGCAGATCCAGGTGGCCCTGGGCCGCGATGCCTCGCGGGCCAGTCACGCCCTGGCCAGCGCCGAGCCCCTGAGTGCCGAGTACGAGGCCAAGCTGCAGCGCGAGTATCCGCAGCTGCAACGCTATCCGCTGGACCTTGCAACCTTTGCCAAGCTGGCCAACGACAAGGACGCACCGCAGCTGTGGATCGTCGATCCCCACAGCAACCTGGTGCTGCGTTACGACGCCCGGGTCAAGGGCAAGGACCTGCTCAACGACCTGCGCCACCTGCTGAAACTGTCGAACATCGGATAGGGGCAACGTCATGGCCAAACCTGGATTTCGCCTCGCGCTGTTTGCCACCTTGCTGGCGCTGATCGTGGTGCTGCTTGGCGCCTACACCCGGCTGACCCACGCCGGCCTGGGCTGCCCGGACTGGCCCGGTTGCTACGGCTTTATCAGCGTACCGAAAAGCGAAGCCCAACTGGCCCATGCCGAGCTGCACTTCCCCGACGCACCGGTGGAGGCCCACAAGGGCTGGAACGAGATGATTCACCGCTACTTTGCCGGCACCCTGGGACTGCTGATCGTGCTCCTGGCCGCCCGCGCCTGGACCCATCGCCAGCATCCTGGGCAGCCGCTGAAGTTGCCGCTGTTCCTCCTGGCGGTGGTGTTCGCCCAAGCGGCCTTCGGCATGTGGACGGTGACCCTGAAGCTCTGGCCGCAGGTGGTCACCGCGCACCTGCTGGGCGGCTTTGCCACCCTGAGCCTGCTGTTCCTGCTGACCCTGCGATTGTCCGGGGTGCTGCCGGCGCTGATCGTGCCGCGCCGCCTGCAGTACTGGGCCACCGCAGGGCTGGTGCTGGTGATCGGGCAGATCGCCCTGGGCGGCTGGGTCAGTTCCAACTATGCCGCGGTGGCCTGCATCGACCTGCCGACCTGCCACGGCCAGTGGTGGCCGAACATGGATTTTGCCAACGGCTTTCACCTGACCCAGCACATCGGCCCCAACTATCTGGGCGGCCAGCTGGACAGTGACGCCCGCACCGCCATCCACATGACCCACCGGGTCGGCGCGGTGCTGGTGACTCTGGTGCTGCTGGGGCTGGCCTGGCAATTGCGGCAGGTGGGCATGACTCGCCTGGCAGGATTGGTGCTGGTGGCACTGGGTGCGCAAATCAGCCTGGGCCTGAGCAATGTACTGTTCCACCTGCCGCTGCCGGTGGCGGTGGCCCACAACGCCGGGGGCGCGGCACTGCTGTTGACCCTGGTGCTGGTCAATTACCACGCTCGTACCAGCCTGGTGCAGGCCCGGGTTCGCCGGCCCCTGGGCTGGCGCCTCAGCCCGCGCAAACAGATGGCAGGGCCCATCACCATCAAAGGAGAGATGCCATGGCGACTCTGATCGGCGAACGCCCGCACCCCCGGGCGATCTGGCGTGACTACCTGGAGCTGACCAAGCCCAAGGTGGTGGTGCTGATGCTCATCACCTCGTTGGTGGGCATGTTCCTCGCCACCCGCGCCGGGGTGCCTTGGACAGTGCTGGTGTTCGGCAACCTGGGCATTGGCCTGTGCGCGGCAGGCGCGGCGGCGGTCAACCACGTGGTGGACCGGCGCATCGACGCGGTCATGGCCCGGACCCACAAGCGCCCGCTGGCCGAAGGGCGGGTATCGCCGGCGGCAGCGCTGGGGTTCGCCCTGGTGCTGGCCCTGCTCGGGCAGGCCCTGCTGCTGGCCTTTACCAATCCGCTGACCGCCTGGCTGACCCTGGCCTCGCTATTGGGCTACGCGGTGGTCTACACCGGCTTCCTGAAGCGGGCGACGCCGCAGAACATCGTCATCGGCGGCCTGGCCGGGGCCGCCCCGCCGCTGCTGGGCTGGGTTGCCGCAACCGGGCACATGAGCGCCGAGCCGTTGCTGCTGGTGCTGATCATCTTCGCCTGGACCCCACCGCACTTCTGGGCCCTGGCGATCCATCGCAAGGAGGAGTACGCCAAGGCCGATATTCCGATGCTGCCGGTGACCCACGGCGAGCACTACACCAAGGTGCATATCCTGCTGTACACCTTTGCCCTGCTGGCGGTGAGCCTGTTGCCCTACGCCATCCACATGAGCGGCGTGCTGTACCTGGTCTGCGCCCTGGCCCTGGGCGGGCGCTTCCTGCAATGGGCCTGGGTGCTGTACCGTGGCACTCGGCCGCACGCGGCGATCAACACCTTCAAGTACTCTATTTATTACTTGTTCCTGCTGTTCATCGCCCTGCTCGTAGACCACTACCTATTGTTGAACCTATGACTCGAACTCAGAAAACCGTCTTTATTCTCGTTGCGCTGGTGGCCCTGGTCCTGGGGCTCACCGTCAACAAAGTACTGTCCGGCAAGGGTCAGGGCGACCCCACCGCATTGATCGATGCCGGCATCATCCTGCTGCCCCAGAGCCGCACGTTGCCCGCGGTGAAGATGCTCGACCAGGACGGCCAGCCCGTGGTGATCGATGAGTTGAAGGGCAAGTGGTCGCTGCTGTTCTTCGGCTACACCTTCTGCCCGGACATCTGCCCTACCACCCTGGCCCAACTGCGCCAGATCAAGAGCGAGCTGCCCAAGGAGTCGGTGGACAAGCTGCAGGTGATCCTGGTCAGCGTCGACCCCAACCGCGATACGCCGCAGCAGCTCAAGCAGTACCTGGGCTACTTCGACAAGGACTTCAAGGGCCTGACCGCTTCCTCGGTGGAAGACCTGCAGAAGATTGCCAACGCGGTGAGCATCCCCTTCATTCCGGCAGACACCAGCAAGCCCAACTACACCGTGGACCACAGCGGCAACCTGGCGGTGATCGGTCCGGACGGCACCCAGCGCGGCTTTATCCGTGCGCCGCTGAACAACCAGAAGCTGGTGGCCCAGTTGCCGGTGATGCTGCAGCGCAAGTAACCCGGTTTTCACCGCAGCAAACAAAACGGGGCGCCCAAAGGCGCCCCGTTTGCATTGCGTCGGTCGATCAGAACGCGGGAACGATCGCGCCTTTGTACTTCTCGAGAATGAATTGCTTCACTTCCGGGCTGTGCAGGGCGGTAACCAGTTTCTTCATGGCGTCCGAGTCCTTGTCGTCAGGACGGGCCACCAGGATGTTCACGTAAGGCGAATCCTTGCCTTCGATCACCAGGGCGTCCTTGGACGGGTCCAGCTTGGCTTCCAGGGCGTAGTTGGTGTTGATCAGCGCCAGGTCGACCTGGGTCAGCACGCGCGGGATGGTGGCGGCTTCCAGTTCACGGAACTTCAGGTCCTTGGCGTTCTCGGTGATGTCCTTGACGGTGGCCAGGATGTTGTTCGAATCCTTGAGCTTGATCAGGCCGGCCTTGTCCAGCAGCAGCAGCGCGCGGCCGCCGTTGGTGGCGTCGTTGGGGATCACCACGGTGGCACCGCCCGGCAGTTCGGAGAGTTGCTTGTACTTGCTGGAGTAGGCGCCCAGGGGCTCGATGTGCACACCGGCCACGCTCAGCAGCTTGGTGCCCTTGGCCTTGTTGAACTCATCCAGGTACGGCTGGTGCTGGAAGAAGTTGGCGTCCAGGCGCTTCTCGGCCACTTGTACATTGGGCTGCACGTAGTCGGTGAAGACCTTGACCTTCAGGTCCACGCCTTCTTTGGCCAGGGCCGGTTTGACGAATTCCAGGATCTCGGCATGGGGCACCGGTGTGGCGGCCACGGTCAGGGTTTCGGCGGCGTGCGCGGAGAACGCGGCAACGGCTGCGAAAGCGACGAGCAATTTTTTCATCGATCAAGCTCCTTGTAAGTCGCCCGACCCCGGGCGCCTGCCGGCCTGAGCCGGCAATTTTATTTGCGGGAAAAGTGCACCACCAGCTTGTCGCCGACGGTTTGCAGAACCTGGACCAGCACCAGCAGCAAGACCACGGTCACCACCATCACATCGGTCTGGAACCGCTGGTAGCCGAAACGGATCGCCAGGTCGCCAAGGCCACCGGCACCCACCACGCCGGCCATGGCGGTGTAGGACACCAGGGTAATGGCGGTCACGGTGATAGCGGCAAAGATGCCCGGGCGGGCTTCCGGGAGCAAGGCATTGGTAATGATCTGCCGGGTGCTGGCGCCCATGGACTGGGTGGCCTCGATGATGCCGCGGTCGACTTCGCGCAGGGCGGTTTCCACCAGCCGGGCAAAGAACGGCGTTGCGCCCACCACCAGCGGCGGGATGGCCCCGGCGACGCCCAGGGAGGTGCCGGTGATCAGCACGGTGAACGGAATCATCACGATCAGCAGGATGATGAAGGGCAGCGAGCGCAGGATGTTGACCACCAGCGACAGCAGCGCATACAGCGACTTCTGCTCCAGCAGTTGGCGCGGGCTGCAGAGGAACAGCAGCACGCCCAGGGGCAGGCCCAGGAGCACGGTGAACAGCAACGAGCCGCCGAGCATCATCAGGGTGTCGCCGGTGGCCAGCCAGATTTCCAGCCAGTCGATGTTGGTGAAGAAGGTATCCATCAGCGCAGCACCTCCATGTGGACATCCGCTGCGGTGAAGCGGGCGAAGGCCGCTTCCATGTCACCGCCGGTGATGGCCAGGGTCAGTTGCCCGTAAGGGGTGTCTTTGATGCGGTCGATGCGTCCGGCGAGGATGCTGTAGTCGACCCCGGTCTCCCGGGCCACGGTGCCCAGCAGCGGCGCGTAGGTGGCGTCGCCCTGGAAGGTCAGGCGCACGATGCGCCCCGGCACGTGAGCGAAATCGTCGCGCTGTTCGTTCTCGTCGACCTGCTCGTCTTCCTGGACGAAGCGCTTGGTGGTCGGGTGCTTGGGGTGCAGGAACACGTCGGCCACCGGACCCTGCTCGACGATCACGCCGGCATCCATCACCGCCACCTGGTCGCAGACGCGACGGATCACGTCCATTTCGTGGGTGATCAGGACGATGGTCAGGTTCAGTTCGCGGTTGATCTCCGCCAGCAATTGCAGGACCGACGCAGTGGTCTGCGGATCAAGGGCGCTGGTGGCTTCGTCGCACAGCAGGATCTTAGGCTTGGTGGCCAGGGCGCGGGCAATGCCGACGCGCTGCTTCTGGCCGCCGGACAGCTGCGCCGGGTATTTCTTCGCATGATCGGCCAGGCCGACCCGGTCCAGCAGCTCGGCTACTCGACGATCGATCTCGCCACGGGACAGCTCGCCAGCCAGGGTCAGGGGCAAGGCGACGTTGTCGGCCACGGTCTTGGAGGACAGCAGGTTGAAGTGCTGGAAGATCATCCCGACCTGCTGGCGGAAGCGGCGCAGGCCATTGGCATTCAGCGCGGTGACTTCTTCGTTGTCGACGATGATCTTGCCGCCGCTGGGGTTCTCCAGGCGGTTGATCAGGCGCAGCAGGGTGCTTTTACCCGCGCCGGAATGGCCGATCAGGCCGAACACCTGGCCGTTCTCGACCCGAAGACTGGTCGGATGCAGGGCGGGAATATCCCTACCGGCGACCCGGTAGGTTTTATGGACGTTTTGAAACTCGATCACGTAGCGAACCTTGTGGGGCGCGTTAGAAAAGGATCAGCGGTTAGCCGGGCGCGCATTTTAGCCTGTCCGTATAGAGGTTCTTAGCATTTATTTCGCAATCATCATGCCATTTGGCAATAACGCGATCAAAGGTCATAAAAAAGGAACGGCCGCCTGCTCTCGCCAGTCACTACTTAAGCCACTCGAAAGCCGCCAGGTGCCGTGCCTGGAGGTCTTTGCCCACGAAGCCCCCGGGCCTGCCAGGGGCTCGCCAACGAGGAGTTTTTGCCTGATGAGCACGAAAAAGCCCAGCGCCCCGAAAAGCCAGATGGCCGGGACCGACACCCTGGACCGGGGCAACACCAACAGCAAGCTGCAGAGCCTCGAGGAGTTCCGCTCCGACGCCACCGGGCAGGCCCTGCGAACCAATCAGGGAGTGAAGGTTGCCGATAACCAGAACACCCTGAAAGCCGGTGCCCGCGGCCCCTCGCTGCTGGAAGACTTCATCATGCGGGAGAAGATCACCCACTTTGACCATGAGCGGATTCCCGAGCGCATCGTGCATGCCCGGGGGGTAGGTGCCCACGGTTACTTCCAGAGCAACGGTAATCATTCGGCACTGACCAAGGCCGGTTTCCTGCGGGACCCCGGGAAGAAGACGCCAGTGTTCGTGCGTTTTTCCACGGTCCAAGGACCGCGAGGCTCGGGAGATACGGTACGTGACGTGCGCGGTTTTGCCGTGAAGTTCTTCACCGACGAAGGCAACTTCGACCTGGTGGGCAACAACATGCCGGTGTTCTTCATCCAGGACGCGATCAAGTTTCCCGACTTCGTGCATGCGGTAAAACCCGAGCCCCACAACGAAATGCCCACCGGCGGCTCGGCCCACGATACGTTCTGGGACTTTGTCTCTCTGCAGCCGGAGTCGGCGCACATGGTGATCTGGGCCATGTCCGACCGGGCCATTCCGAAAAGCCTGCGCAGCATGCAGGGATTTGGCGTGCACACCTTCCGCTTCATCAACGCCGAAGGTCGCTCGCGCTTCGTCAAGTTCCACTGGCGGCCGACGGTGGGCACCTGCTCCCTGGTCTGGGACGAGGCACAGAAACTGGCGGGCAAGGACACCGATTTTCACCGGCGCGACCTGTGGGAGTCGATCGAGGCCGGCGACTATCCGGAATGGGAACTGGGGGTGCAGATCGTTGCCGAGGAGGACGAGCACAGTTTCGACTTCGACATTCTCGACCCGACCAAGCTGATCCCCGAGGAACTGGTGCCGATCACGCCCCTGGGCAAGATGGTGCTGGACCGCAACCCGGACAACTATTTCGCCGAGACCGAGCAGGTCGCCTTCTGCCCGGGGCACATAGTGCCCGGGATCGACTTCTCCAACGACCCGCTGTTGCAAGGGCGACTGTTTTCCTACACCGATACCCAGATCAGCCGCCTGGGTGGACCGAACTTCCACGAATTGCCGATCAACCGGCCTTTGGCGCCCTTCCACAACAGCCAGCGCGACGCCATGCATCGCATGACTCTGGACAAGGGCCGAGCCTCCTACGAGCCCAACTCCATCGACGGCGGCTGGCCCCGGGAGACCCCGCCGGCCGCCGAGGATGGTGGCTTCGAGAGTTATAACGAGCGTATCGATGCGCACAAGATCCGCCAGCGCAGCGAATCCTTCAGCGACCATTTCTCCCAGGCGCGGCTGTTCTACAAGAGCATGAGCAAGCACGAGCAGGAGCACATCATCGCCGCCTACAGCTTTGAGCTGGGCAAGGTGGAACGTGAATGGATCCGCGAACGCCAGGTCAACGAGATTCTGGCCAACATCGACTTGCAGCTGGCCGCGCGAGTGGCCGAGAACCTCGGGCTGGCGGCGCCGAAGAAAGCCACGGTGGCGGAGCGCAAGACTTCGCTGTCGCGCTCGCCGGCCCTGAGCCAGGCGAACCTGTTACCAGGCAATATCAAAACCCGGAAGGTGGCGATTCTGGCGGCCAACGGCGTCGATGGTGCGGCGATCGATGCGCTGAAGAAGGCTCTCAAGGCCGAAGGGGCGCACGCCAAGCTACTGGGGCCGACCTCGGCACCGGTCACTACGGCGAATGGCAAGAGCCTGCCGGTGGATGGGTCCATGGAGGGCTTGCCATCGGTGGCCTTCGATGCGGTGTTCGTGCCCGGAGGTGCGCAGTCGATCAAGGCCTTGAGCGGCAATGGCGTGGCCCTGCATTACCTGTTGGAGGCCTACAAGCACCTCAAGGCGATCGCCCTGCACGGTGAAGCCAGGGAGCTGTTGCAGGTGCTCAAGCTGGAAGCGGACGAGGGCTTGATCATCGGCGCGGATGCCAAGGCCGTGAAGGCATTTTTTGCGGCGATTGCCCAGCATCGGGTCTGGGATCGGGAAGACAAGGCCAAGGCGGTTCCGGCCTGAGCCATTGTGCCAGCCGGCTTCCTCACGGGAGCCGGCCAGGGGCAAGGCTTTACTGCGCCTTGCGCGGGCTCAGGACCATCTGCGCTGGAACATGACGCACGATCTGCCGGCTGATCTTCTGCTGGAAGTCGGGATCGAGTTTTTTCACCCGCTTGCTCAGCAGGGTCGACAGCCAGGGGTAATCCTCGGTGCGCGGTACCTGGATGATCACGTCGCACTGATAATTCACCGTATCGGCGGCCAAGGCATCGAGTTGCCGACGCAATTTACGGATATCGGTGACGTTCAGTGCAAGGGTGCTGCTTTCGGCCGTCGGATCGATCAGCTTGGCCGGTGGCCGGGCTTCGGCGGCTTTCAGGGCTGCCTCGGCCTGTTCCAGCTCAGCCTTGCGGGCATGGGCGATGGCATTGTTGACCCCGCCGGTCAGCGCGGGTGCCTTGGGCATCAGCGCCCGGGCACGGCTCAGGGCGGTGGCTGCGGCGTTGACGTCACCTTTTTGCAGGACGATCTGGCTGCGCTGCAGATAGGCTTCGGCCAACTGCCGCTGGTACTGCACCAGTTGCGGGTCATCGGGCGTCTGCGCCTGCAAGGCGCTGAGTTGATCTTCCGCGGTGGCCAGTTCGCTGCTGGCGATGTTTTGTTCCAGCTGCGCGATGGCCGTGGCCCGTGCATCAGGGACCTCGGTGGCCGCTGGTGGCGTGCTTTGGCAGGCTCCCAGCAGCAGGGAAAATGCGACAAGGAGCAGATAACGGGAGGCGAACGGCTTCATTCCTGCGACTCTCTAATTGCGCAAAAAGCGAGCAAGTCTACACCCCTCGACGGGGCAGGACAAAACTCAGCAGAAACAGTGCGGCGGCCGTGACCACGATCGATGGCCCGGCCGGGGTGTCCTTGAACCAGGACAGCGCCAGCCCGCCGCATACCGCGAGCATGCCCAGCAGGCTTGCGCCCAGGGCCATCTGCTCCGGGGAGCGGGCGTGACGCTGTGCCGCGGCGGCCGGGATGATCAACAGCGAGGTGATCAGCAACACGCCGACAATCTTCATGGCCACCGCGATCACTACGGCGATCAGCAGCATCAGCGCCATGCGCAGCGTGGCCACCGGCAGGCCTTCGACCTTGGCCAACTCCTCGTGCACGGTGATTGCCAACAAGGGCCGCCACAGTGCTACCAGCAGCAACAGCACTGCTGCGCTGCCGCCGAGAATCCACCCCAGGTCGCCGGGGCTGATCGCCAGCAGGTCGCCGAACAGATAGGCCATCAAGTCGATCCGCACTTCATGCATGAAGCTTAGTACCACCAGGCCAAGAGACAGGGTGCTGGGGGCAAGAATCCCCAGCAGCGTGTCGGATGCCAGGGGCTGGCGTTGTTGCAGGGTCACCAGCAGTACCGCCAGGAGCAGGCAGCCCACGGTGACCGCTACGGCAGGGCTGATATCCAGCAGGAAACCCAGGGCTACCCCCAGCAATGCCGCATGGGACAGGGTGTCACCAAAATAGGCCATGCGCCGCCAGACCACGAAAGATCCCAAGGGGCCGGCGACCACCGCCAGGGCCAAACCTGCGAGCAGGGCGTAGAGCAGAAAATCAGCCATGCTTGCAGTTTTCTCCATGGACATGAGGCAGGCCCGTGGCGGGCTGAGTGACCACCGATCCATGCAGGTCGTGGGCGTGGTCGTGATGGTGGTGGTAGATCGCCAGGCTGGGCGCGTTCTTGCCGAACAGTTCGACGAAGGCCGGGTCGCCGCTGACCTGCTCGGGGTGCCCCGAGCAGCAGACGTGACGGTTGAGGCAGACCACCTGGTCGGTGGTGCTCATCACCAGGTGCAGGTCATGGGAGACCATCAGCACGCCGCAGCCGTGCCGGTCCCGCAGGCGGGTGATCAGGCTGTAGAGCTCGGCCTGACCGGCCACGTCGACCCCTTGCACCGGCTCGTCGAGCACCAGCAGTTCGGGTTCGCGGAGCAGGGCCCGGGCCAGCAGTACCCGCTGCATCTCGCCCCCGGAAATACTTTGCACGGGGCTGTCGATCACTTGTTCGGCACCGACTTCCTTGAGGGCCGCCAGGGCCCGTGGACGATCCACTCCTGGCACCAGACGCAGGAAGCGCAGCACCGACAGAGGCAGCGTCGGGTCGACATGAAGCTTCTGCGGCATGTAGCCGACCCGCAGTTTGGGTTTGCGCCA
The DNA here is from genome assembly GCF_000633395.1 of Pseudomonas sp. PH1b. Taxonomy (GTDB): domain Bacteria; phylum Pseudomonadota; class Gammaproteobacteria; order Pseudomonadales; family Pseudomonadaceae; genus Aquipseudomonas. Next base: position 10,511 of record NZ_AYMU01000033.1, on the reverse strand, counting down.
GACACTGCCGCTGTCGGGCTTGAGCAGGCCGAGCACGGCGCGCACCAGGGTGGTCTTGCCGGCGCCGTTGGGACCGATCAAGGTGACGATCTGCCCGGGTTCGACACTGAGCTGGATATTGTCCAGCACGTTCTGTCCGGCAAAGGTCACCCCGACCTGCTCGAGGCGGATCAACGCAGTGCTCATCAAGCCCCCTGGCAGCCCGAGCAGAGCCCGACCACTTCGACGGTCTGGCCCTCGACCACGAAGCCGACGTCGCGGGCGCTGGAGATGATCGCGTCGCTGATGGATTTCTGCTCCAGCTCGATAGCGGCGTGGCACTCGCGGCAGATCAGGAACTGCCCCTGGTGAGCGTGCTCCGGGTGGTTGCAGCCGACAAAGGCGTTGAGCGAAGCGATGCGGTGCACCAGGCCGTTTTCCAGGAGGAAGTCCAGCGCCCGGTAAACGGTCGGAGGCGCAGCGCGGCGGCCATCCTGTTCGCTGAGCACGGCGAGGATGTCGTAAGCCCCCAGGGGCTTGTGGCTCTGCCACACCAGCTCCAGCACCCGCCGGCGCAGGGCGGTCAGGCGCAGGCCTTGCCGTGCGCACAGGGCGTCGGCCTCAGACAGTGCGCTGTGCACGCAGTGAGAGTGGTCGTGGGGACGGCTGGCGAGGGGTGTTTTAGGCATGAGCGGCGACGAGGTTTGTGAGAGACGTTATTATGTTACCTGTTCTCGCCTCTTCGAGTGTCCATCGTGCCCAGACTTTTTCGCCTTTTTGTCGCTTTTACCCTCAGCCTGTTGGCGATCGGCTCGGCCCAGGCCGAAGTGCGGGTACTCACCAGCATCAAACCCCTGCAACTGATCGCCGCTGCGGTGCAGGACGGCGTGGCGGTTCCCGAGGTGTTGCTGCCACCGGGGGCGTCGCCGCACAACTACGCGCTGCGCCCTTCCGATGTGCGCAAGGTGCAGAGCGTGGACCTGCTGTACTGGATTGGCCCGGACATGGAGGGCTTCCTGCCCCGCGTCCTCAAGGGCCGGAGCCTGCCTTCGGTGGCGGTACAGGACTTGCCAGGGATGAAGTTGAGGCATTTCGCCGAGGATAGCCACTCGCACGCCGAAGAAGCCGACGAACACGATCACCGCCCGGGAACCCTGGACGCCCACCTGTGGTTGTCGCCGGTGAATGCCCGGGTCATCGCGGCGCGTATCGCCGCCGACTTGAGCGCTGCCGATCCGGCCAACGCTGCCCGCTACCAGAGCAACCTGAAAGCCTTCAACGAGCGTCTGGACGCCCTGGATACTCGCTTGAAGGCTCGCCTGGCGGGAATCGCCGGCAAGCCCTACTTCGTGTTCCACGAAGCGTTCGATTACTTCGAGGACGCTTATGGCCTCAAGCACACCGGGGTGTTCAGTGTGGCCGCGGAGGTTCAGCCGGGCGCGCAGCACGTTGCCGCCATGCGCGCGCGCTTGCAGCAGGTGGGCAAGACCTGTGTGTTCAGCGAGCCGCCCCTGCGCCCACGGCTGGCCGAGACGCTGGTGGCCGGATTGCCGGTGAAACTGGCGGAGCTGGATGCGTTGGGTGGGTATACGCCAGCGACTGCTCAAGGCTATGAGCAGGTGCTGGAGAAGCTGGGGAACGATCTGGCGGGCTGTCTGGAACAGCTTTGAGCAGGGATTGTTGCGGGATGGCTTTCGCGGGCAAGCCCGCTCCTACAAGGGTGTTATCCATCTGTAGGAGCGGGCTTGCCCGCGAAGGGTTTACAGGGCGAACGGCAGCGCGATGCTGACCTGTTGCCGCTGTGCCAGGCGTTGCTGGAATTCCATCGGGTCGTGAATCAGCACGTCCTGCCCGGCGAAGCTCTCGGCGGCAATCAGTCGTGACAGCCAGAAACGCACGCAGGCCACCCGCAACAGGGTCGGCCAGAGCTCGGCCTCCGCTGCAGTGAACGGGCGCAGCGCGGCATAGGCGCCCAGCAGCGCTCGCGCCCGCTGGCCATCGATCACGCCCTCATCATCGGAGCACCAATCGTTCAGGGCAATGGCCACGTCGTAGAGCATCGGCCCCGAGCAGGCATTGTAGAAGTCGATCAGGCCGGTCAGGTGAGTGCCTTCGAACATGGCGTTGTCGCGAAACAGATCGGCATGAATATTGGCCCGGGGCAGGGCCAGGATCTTCACCTTCTGTGCGGCGATTTCCTCCAGCGCCCGCTGCAGCAGGTCCTGGGCGGTGGTGTCGAGGTGAGGGAGCATTTTCGTGCCCTCCTCCTGCATCCAGTCCAGGCCGCGATCGGTCTTGCGCTTGATCATGTTGTCCTTGGTGGCCACATGCAGGTGGCCGAGCAGCTCGCCGACCTGGGTGCAATGCTGGGCATTGGCCTGCTTGATGTGCTTGCCCGCCAGGCGCGGTTGCAGCAGTGCCGGCTTGCCCGCCAGCTCCCGCAGGGCGACCCCGTCGGTGGTGCGCAGTGCGTAAGGCACCGGCAGGTCGGCCTCGTGCAGCACGTCCAGCAGTTCGATGAAGAACGGCATTTCCTGGACCGGGCCGCGCTCGATCAGGGTCAGGACGAACTCGCCCTGCTCCAGGCTGATGAAGAAATTGGTGTTTTCGCTACCAGCGGCAATCCCCTGGAAGTCAAGCAGGCGGCCGAGCCCATAAGGGGCGAGAAAGGTTTCCAGCTCGGGCCGAGCCAGGGGGGTGAACACAGACATGGTTAAAAACTGCCAGTACGGGCGCCGCGATCACGCTGGCGCCAATTGAAGTCGAGAGTGTTTTACCACTCAAAGATTTTCCACGAAGGGATCAGCATATCCGGCTGATCCGAGCGGATGAAGTTGCCGTCGGAGCCATCGGCGCGCACCAGGAAGTAGGGCTTGCCACCCTTTGGCGTGACCTTGATGGCATACAGGAAACCATTCTGCCGGTATTCCTGGATGGTCTTTTCGCCTTCCGTGCGAATGGTCACGTCCGGGTCGGCTGATGGCGCATCCTCTGCGGCGATAACGGCCATTGGAGCGATTGCAATCAAGCTGGCCAGCAGCAAGCGATTCAGTGTGCGCATGATAACCTTGTCCCTTTGTCGTCAACGGTCCCGCTATTCTAGCGCCGGACCCGCCGAAAAGGTTGATCCTACTCATGAGCCAAGCCCCCCTCGTCCTGGTGGACGGTTCTTCCTATCTGTACCGCGCGTTCCACGCGTTGCCACCTCTGACCACCTCCAAAGGCCTGCCCACCGGCGCGGTCAAGGGCGTGCTGAACATGCTCAAGAGTCTGCGCAAGCAGTACCCGGACAGCCCGTTCGCGGTGGTGTTCGACGCCAAGGGCGGGACTTTCCGCGATGACATGTATGCCGAGTACAAGGCCAACCGCCCGAGCATGCCGGACGACATGCGGGTGCAGATCGAGCCCTTGCACGCCAGCGTGATCGCCCTGGGTTTCCCGCTGCTGTGCGTTGAGGGGGTGGAGGCTGACGACGTGATCGGCACCCTGGCCCGCAGCAGCGCGGCGGCGGACCGGCCGGTGGTGATTTCCACCGGTGACAAGGACATGGCACAGCTGGTGGATGGGCACATTACCCTGGTCAACACCATGTCCGGTAGCAGCATGGATGTGGAAGGCGTTAAGGAGAAATTCGGCGTCGCTCCCGAGCAGATCATCGATTACCTGGCGCTGATGGGCGACTCTTCCGACAACATCCCGGGGGTTCCGGGCATTGGTCCCAAGACCGCTTCCGGCCTGCTGGTAGGGGTCAATGGCGGCCTGAAGGAGCTCTACGAGCAGCTGGATATCGTTCCGAGCCTGCCGATCCGTGGGGCCAAGACCCTGCCGGCCAAGCTCGAGGAACACAAGGAGATGGCCTTCCTCTCCTACCAATTGGCGACCATCAAGGTCGACGTGGCCCTGGATGTGGGGCTGGATGATCTGCACTTGCGCGAGCCGGATCGTGACAAGTTGATGGAGCTCTACAGCCTGCTGGAGTTCAAGAGCTGGCTGGACGACCTGCAGCGTGACGCCAAGCGTGTCGAGCTTGATGTTGCCCAGGCCCCGCAGGCGGCTGTCGAGCAGCCTGAAGCCGAGCCGGAGCCACTTGAGCTGCAATACGAAACCATCCTCGACCCGGCGCGTTTCGACGCCTGGCTGGAGAAACTCAAGCATGCCAGGCTGATCGCCTTCGACACGGAAACCACCGGCATCGACGCCCAGCAGGCGCAACTGGTGGGGCTGTCGTTCTCGGTCAAGGCTGGCGAAGCCGCCTATGTGCCTCTGACCCACTCCTACATGGGCGCACCGGAGCAGTTGGATCGCGACACCGTGCTGCTGGCCCTGAAGCCGCTGCTGGAAGACCCTAAGCTGCTCAAGGTGGGCCAGCACGCCAAGTTCGACATGAACATCCTGGCCAACTGTGCCATCGGTGGAGACCAGGCCAACGGCATCACGGTACGTGGCGTTGCCTTCGACACCATGCTCGAGTCCTACGTGCTCAACTCCACTGCCACCCGCCATGACATGGACAGCCTGGCGCAGAAATACCTGGACCACAGCACCGTGAGCTTCCAGGACATCGCCGGCAAGGGCGCCAAGCAACTGACCTTCGACCAGATCCCCCTCGAGCAAGCCGGGCCTTACGCCGCCGAAGATGCCGATGTGACCTTGCGTCTGCACCAGGCGCTGTTCGGCAAGCTCACCGCGATTCCGAGCCTGGCCAGCGTGCTGACCGATATCGAGATGCCACTGGTGCCGGTCCTGGCCCGCATCGAGCGCCAGGGGGCGCTGGTGGATGCCCAGTTGCTGGGGGTGCAGAGCATCGAACTGGGGGACAAGATGGTTGCCCTGGAGCGCGAGGCTTTCGAGATCGCCGGTGAGGAGTTCAACCTGGGTTCGCCCAAGCAATTGGGCTCGATCCTCTACGACAAGCTCGGCCTGCCGGTGCTGAAGAAGACGGCCAAGGGCCAGCCCTCCACCGCTGAAGAGGTGCTGGCCAAACTGGCGGAGGATGACTACCCGCTGCCTCGGGTATTGATGCAGTACCGCTCCATGAGCAAGCTGAAAAGCACTTACACCGACCGTCTGCCGGAGCAGATCAACCCGCGTACCGGGCGGATCCATACCTCCTACCATCAGGCGGTGGCTTCCACTGGGCGTCTGTCCTCCAGTGATCCGAACCTGCAGAACATCCCGGTGCGTACTGCCGAAGGCCGGCGCATTCGCCAGGCCTTCATCGCGCCGGCCGGCTACAAGCTGCTGGCGGCGGACTACTCGCAGATCGAGTTGCGGATCATGGCCCACCTGTCTCGGGACGAAGGGCTGCTCAATGCATTTCGCAACAACCTCGATGTGCACACGGCCACCGCGGCCGAGGTGTTCAAGGTCGAGCTCGAGGATGTCACTTCCGATCAGCGTCGCAGTGCCAAGGCGATCAACTTCGGTTTGATCTATGGCATGGGTGCGCAGAAGCTGGGCAAGGACATCGGTGTCGGAACCAAGCAGGCCAAGGCCTATATCGATACCTACTTCGCGCGCTATCCAGGGGTTCGCGAGTACATGGACCGGACCCGGGCACAGGCTGCTGAGCAGGGGTATGTAGAGACCATCTTCGGTCGTCGGCTGTACCTGCCGGAGATCAATTCCAACAAGCCACAGGAGCGCGCCGGCGCCGAGCGCACGGCGATCAACGCGCCGATGCAGGGCACCGCGGCAGACATCATCAAGAAGGCCATGGTGGCGGTGGACAACTGGCTGGAGTCTTCGGGTCTCGATGCCCGGGTCATTCTCCAGGTGCACGATGAACTGGTGCTGGAGGTGCGCGAGGACCTGGTGGACAAGGTTCGCGAAGAGATTCGCGGGCACATGAGCGGTGCCGCGACCCTGGATGTACCGCTATTGGTCGAGGTCGGGGTGGGAAATAACTGGGATGAGGCCCATTAAGGGCACTTTTCAGCGGCTTTTGCCGCGGCATAGTGTCGCGGCAAGTGACTGGCGAAGGGCTATTAGCACGGAAAATTTCATCGATTATTGCCAATAGTTTTTGCAGCGCGCCGGAACTAAATCGGTGAACGCCCACTCAGAGTTACTGAATGGCTGGTGAAGCCCTTCGATGCTCCTATGTTGTGTTAAGTGTTGGCAGATATCTGGACCCCGCCCTAGCGGTCTAGAACTTGAACCCCGAACTTCCCCCTCCCCATACGAAGTCCGGGGTTTTTTTTGCCTGAAAATCGCCTGGGAAATGATCATGCTGCGTTAAAAACGCGGCGCGAAATGCTCATCTACAGTCAGTAAAATCCGCTTTCGCACCGCGCTTTTGCCTTGCCTGAGCATCCTCCAGGCAATTTTCCCTACGTCTCTCAGGCCTCGATTTCGGTGCCTTTGTCAGCCAGTTCCATCCAGCCCGCCAGTACGGTGTATGCCTCTTCCAGGCCCATGCGCTTGGGCGCGGAGAACAGTTGGATGGTGACCGCTTCGCCCCAGCCCTTGCGGATCTGCGACTGGACCTTGAGCAGGGTGTTCTTGGCCGCGCCGTAGGTCAGCTTGTCGGCCTTGGTCAGCAGAATGTGCATCGGCATGCCGCTGGCCACGGCCCAGTCCAGCATCAGCAGGTCGAAGTCGGTCATGGGATGACGGATGTCCATCATCAGGATCAGGCCTTTGAGGCTCTCGCGGCTGCCCAGGTAGGCTTCCAGGTGGCGCTGCCAGTGCTGCTTGAGCGGGATCGGCACTTTGGCGTAACCGTAGCCCGGCAGGTCGACCAGACGGCGATCGTCGTCTAGCTTGAAGAAGTTCAACAACTGCGTGCGCCCCGGGGTCTTCGAGGTGCGGGCCAGGCTGGCGTGGGTCAGGGTGTTCAGGGCGCTGGACTTGCCAGCGTTGGAACGCCCGGCAAAGGCCACTTCAAAGCCTTCGTCGTCAGGGCATTGATCGACTTTGGCGGCACTGAGCATGAAGGTAGCCTGTTGGCACAGACCGAGGATGGGGTTCTTGAGTTGCATGGGATTTCCGATAGGGGCGATGCCGAGAGTGGACGCGGCGAGCGGTGTCGTTTCCGTTTCAGTAGCGCCAGTATATAATGCCGCAGATTTTGTGTGCGCTTTGTCCCAGCGTAGGATGAAGTTCACGAGAGCGATAAACCTTGAATGCGCATTAGAACGCATCACGCTCTCAACCCTGAAAAGGTCGTTTTATGACGAAATGGCTGCTAGCTGCCGGTGTCTTGATGCCGCTTTACAGCGCTCAGGCTACACAGGATCCGGAAGCTGTGTACAACCGTGTTTGTGGGGCTTGTCATTCCGGCCAACTACCCACGGCGCCCCGCAAGGGCGACCAGGAAGCTTGGGCGCCGAGGTTGGCGCAAGGTATGGAGACGCTGGTGCAACACGTGACCCAGGGTTTCAAGGCGATGCCGCCGCGTGGTTTGTGCATGGACTGCAGTGCCGAGGATTACCGAGTCATCATCCATTGGATGAGCGAGTGATCCCGGTCCATAACTCTTTAACCCTTAGCCGTAGTTGGATTAGCTGATGAACAAATTACTCGTGAGTCTGCTGTTGACCTTGGGCATCACAGGTGTCGCCCATGCCGCAGGCGACGCTGCTGCCGGTCAGGCGAAAGCCGCAGTCTGTGGCGCTTGCCACGGCCCTGATGGGAACAGCATGGCGCCAAACTTTCCAAAGCTGGCGGGTCAGGGGGAAAAGTACCTGGAGAAGCAGTTGCACGATATCAAGTCGGGCAAGCGCCAGGTGCTGGAAATGACCGGTCTGCTGACCAACCTGAGCGATCAGGACATGTCTGATATCGCCGCCTACTTCGCCAGCCAGAAAGGCAGCGTCGGCGCGGCAGATCCGAAAGTCGTGGCCCGGGGCGAGGAATTGTTCCGTGGCGGCAAGCTCGATCAGGGCATGCCAGCCTGCACCGGTTGCCACTCGCCAAACGGCGCGGGTAACGCAGCGGCCGGCTTCCCTCACCTGAGCGGCCAGCACGCACAATACGTGGCCAAGCAACTGACCGACTTCCGCGAAGGCAACCGCACCAACGACGGCGACACCCTGGTCATGCGCAGCATCGCTGGCAAGCTGAGCAACAAGGACATCGAAGCGGTGTCCAGCTATATTCAGGGCCTGCACTGAGGTTGGTTCGATCGGGCCTGCCGAGGATGCGAAGCCACGGCACGTTAATGATCGATTAATCTGACGATGCAAGCATAAAGGGTGGCTCAGGCCGCCCTTTTTTATGGCGTCTGCCGCTACACTAGCGAACTCAAGCCCGCCATGATCTGTCTGAACTCAGGTCGCGCGAGGCGCCAAAATTGTCCAGGAGTAAAGCATGCGTAATCTGATTCTCAGCGCCGCTCTCGTCACTGCCAGCCTATTCGGCGTGACCGCTCAAGCCGCCGAACCGGTCGAGGCCGGTAAACAATATGTCGAGTTGAGCAGCGCCGTTCCGGTTGCGGTGCCTGGCAAGATCGAAGTGGTGGAGCTGTTCTGGTACGGCTGCCCGCACTGCTACGCCTTCGAGCCAACCATCAATCCCTGGGTTGAAAAGCTTCCAGCCGATGTCAATTTCGTGCGTATCCCGGCAATGTTCGGCGGTATCTGGAACGTTCATGGTCAACTGTTCATCACCCTGGAAGCCATGGGCGTAGAGCACAAGGTCCACAAGGCCGTATTCGAAGCCGTCCACAACGGCAAGAAACTCGCCACTCCGGAAGAGATGGCCGAGTTCTTGGCTACCGAAGGCGTCGACAAGGACAAGTTCCTCAGCACCTACAACTCCTTCGCCGTCAAAGGCAAGGTCGAAGACGCCAAGAAGAAGGCCCAGGCCTATCAGATCACCGGCGTACCGACCATGGTGGTCAACGGCAAGTATCGCTTCGACCTGGGCACCGCCGGTGGTCCTGAAGGCGCGCTGAGCGTGGCCGACCAGTTGATCGCCAAAGAGCGCGCAGCCAAGTAAGCGCCGCCGCCATGCCGCGCTGGGGCTCGGAACGCATCGTTGGCCTGCATGATCCGCAGGTCAACGAACATCATTTAGCGTCTAGCGGCCTGCCGGCGGACAGCCGCCTGCGCTTGCTCAGTTTCAATATCCAGGTCGGGATCAGTACCGAACGCTATCGTCACTACCTGACCCGTGGCTGGCAGCACTTGCTGCCCCATAACGGGCGGGCGGGCAATCTGCAGAAGATTGGCAGCCTGTTGGGGGATTTTGACCTGGTGGCCCTGCAGGAAGCCGATGGCGGGAGCCTGCGTTCAGGCTACGTCAATCAAGTGGAGCACCTGGCCCAGCTGGGTGCGTTCCCCTACTGGTATCAACAGCTCAATCGCAATCTCGGGCGCCTGGCTCAGCACAGCAACGGCGTGCTCAGTCGCTTGCGGCCCTGGGCCATCGAAGACCACCCGCTGCCTGGTCCCAAGGGGCGTGGTGCGATCCTGGTGCGTTTCGGCGAAGGCCCTGACGCGCTGGTGGTCGTGATGATGCACCTGGCGCTCGGCGCCCGGGTTCGCACCCGGCAACTGGCGTATATCCGCGAGTTGATCGGCGGCTACAAGCATCAGGTGCTGATGGGTGACATGAACACCCACGCCAGCGATCTGCTGGAGCATTCCCCCTTGCGCGATCTCAGCCTGCTGGCGCCGCAACTGCAGGCGACCTTCCCCAGTTGGCGGCCGCAACGCTGCCTGGACCACATCCTGCTCAGCCCCAGCCTGACCCTGGAGCGAGTCGAAGTCCTGGCCCAACCCATATCCGATCACCTGCCGGTCGCGGTAGAGATTCGTCTGCCGGGTTCGCTCACGGCTGATGCATTGCCCGCGTTGAGTCCTGCCCCTCGCGGAACCGATGAATGAGCGACGACGCCCAGCGCTGGAAAGAGAAATACCTCAAGAGCATCGAACAGCAGGACAAGCTTGAGCGCCGTTGGGCTGCTCGCCTGGACTTGCTGCGCCGCGGGCTGGTGCGCAGCACCCTGGCGGCGGAGGGCACCGATCGCGCGGTCGACCAGTGCATGAAGGAAATGCGCGAGGTGATCCGCACCGATGACATGGATGCAGGCCTGGCAGCCTTGCTGCCGCGGCTGGAAAAAGCCGTGCTGGACTCTGAGCAGCGCCGGGAAACCCGAGTCGATCAGATGAGCAGCGCCCTGACTGCCCTGGTTGCCCAATTGCAGTCCCTGCCCCTGCCCCGAGAGGTCAGTCGGCCGCTCAAGGCGTTCGCCAAGCAGCTGGACAGCCGGGTAGGCCAGGCGCGGGAAATTCCCCTGCTGCTGGGGGAGCTGAGCAATCTGCAGGGCAAGGCCCTGGGTCAGTTGGAAAACCCGGTCGAGCCGGGGCGACCGAGCCTGCTGCAACGATTGTTCGGTGCCCGCGATAGCGCTGAGGCCACTCCTCAGGTGGAGGCTGTGCAAGTACCAGCGGCACTGCCTGCTCCAGACGTCCGTACGCAGGCGGAAGAGGTCGAGGTCGCGGATGCCACGGTGCGCGAGCACTACCAGACGCCTGTTGCCCAAGCCCCCGAAATCGTTCAATCACCCGCACCCGCACCCGCAC
>NZ_AYMU01000032.1 GCF_000633395.1 Pseudomonas sp. PH1b | reverse complement strand
ACCTACGGTTCCGACCAGACCCGCCGCTACACCCTGGACGTCAACCGTCAGTTCCTCGAAGGTGCGGCGTTCCGCCTGAACCTGATGAGCCACGAGCAGAACGTGGCCGGTCGGGATTCCGTCAACTACGACCGCTGGGGCGTGGCGCCTTCGCTGACCTTCGGTCTTGGCACTCCGACCCGGGTCAACGTCAGCTACTACCACATGGAAAGCGACGACCTGCCGGATTCGGGCATTCCCTACGGCTACGGCTCGAACGCCCCCAAGGCTCCGCATGTCCATGACAAACCCACCGATGGCGGCGACAGCAACAACTTCTACGGCCTGAAGGACCGTGACTATCGCAAGACTCGTGCAGACATCAGCACCGTTTCCATCGAGCACGACCTGAACGAAAACATGACGCTGAAAAACACCCTGCGTCATGGCAACACCGGCCAGGACTACATCCTCACCCAACCGGATGACAGCCAGCACAACGTCAGCCAGTTCGGCACTGTTTGGCGCCGTGCCAACAGCCGCGTTTCCACCACGGAAACCACCACCAACCAGACCGATCTGTTTGGCGAGTTCCATGCACTGGGCTTCAAGCACAACTACTCCACCGGGCTCGAGTTCACCGGTGAAGAAACCCGCGTCAGCAGCTACAACATTGCCGGCAACTCGAGCCAGGTGTGCAACCCGGGCGCGACGCCCAGCTGTACCTCGCTGAGCAACCCGAACCCCAACGATCCGTGGACCGGCAGCATCACGCGCAACTACAACGGCACCAACACCAAAGCCACCAGCCGCGCCGCCTACGTCTTCGACACCATCGAACTCGACCCGCAATGGCTGCTCAACGTTGGCCTGCGCTACGACACCTTCGACA
>NZ_AYMU01000031.1 GCF_000633395.1 Pseudomonas sp. PH1b | reverse complement strand
GGGTCTGGTCGGAACCGTAGGTGAACCCGCCATTGAGGAAGTCTTGCTGCTTGGGCAGCTTGCTCACCAGGTTCAGGCTGCCGCCTGCCGAACCGCGTCCGCCGAAGGAGGAGTTCGGGCCTTTGCTGACCTCTACCGATTCGATGTCGAAGATTTCACGGCTCTGGCCGCCGGTGTCGCGCACGCCGTCGAGGTAGGTATCGCCCTGGGCGTCGAAGCCACGGATGAACGGACGATCGCCCTGGGGGTTGCCGCCTTCACCGGCACCGAAGGTAATCCCCGGAACGGTACGCAATGCATCTTGCAAGGAGGTCGCAGCGGTGTCCTTGAGCACTTGCTGGGGAATCACCGTGACCGACCTGGGGGTATCCACCAGCGGAGCGGTGTACTTCTGCGAGGATGCCTTCTCCACCTGATAGGACGTCGAGTCCTGCGCTTCACCGGTAATGCTGGTGGCGTCCAGGGCAATCGCCTTGCTCGGGGCTTTCTGGTTGGTGTCTTCGGCGGCCTGGACCATATGGCCTGCGGAGCCGGCGGTGATCGCCACGCCAATCGCAGAGGCCAGCAGGCGCGGTGAACTGACAGCGGACAGTGGTTGTTGACGTGACATTTTTATTCCCCTCCCCAGGGATTTGAGGCGGCGGAATATAGGGGATGAAAGTATTGGTTATCAATTGCGAAACATTACTATTCGCACCAAATTTACATTCTTTACAATTTATCTTTACGGTTTTTTCAGTCTCGTTCGTCCCTTGGGTTTTACACAGTCAATAAGAATCAATATCATTGGCGGTCTTTTGGTTCTCAGGTACCTGGCCATGCTGCTGCACATTCCTGGCGTATTCACCCGTGATGAAGTGGGGCGCATTCGTGAAGCCCTGGAGCAGGCCGATTGGGCGGATGGCAAGATCACCGCCGGGTACCAGTCGGCCAAGGCCAAGCACAACCTGCAATTGCCCGAAGGGCACCCGCTGGCCCAGGAGATCGGCGCGGCGATGCTGGACCGGCTGTGGAAGAACCCGTTGTTCATGTCCGCCGCCTTGCCGCACAAGGTGTTCCCGCCGCTGATCAACTGCTACACCGCCGGTGGCAGCTTCGACTTCCACATCGACAACGCCGTGCGCCAGCCCAAGGGCAGCCCGGAGCGGGTGCGCACCGACCTGTCGTCGACCCTGTTCTTCAGCGACCCCGAGGACTACGACGGCGGCGAGCTGGAGATCCAGGACACCTACGGCCTGCAGCGGGTCAAGCTGCCGGCGGGGGACATGGTGCTGTACCCCGGCACCAGCCTGCACAAGGTCAACCCGGTGACCCGCGGCGCCCGCTACGCTTCGTTCTTCTGGACCCAGAGCCTGGTGCGCGAGGACAGCCAGCGGGCCTTGCTGTTCGAAATGGACGGGGCGATCCAGGAACTGACCCGGGACATGCCCGACCATCCTTCACTGATCCGCCTGACCGGCACCTACCACAACCTGCTGCGTCGCTGGGTCGAGGTGTAAGCCGTGACTTTTCAACTTCGCCGCGAGGAATTCCTCGACGGCGCGCAACTGAGCGCCATGCTCGAAGAGAGCCCGGCCCGTGCCGCCCAGGCAGTGCTGGTTGCCGCTTCCGAGGGCTTGCTGGAGGCCCAGGCATTGCTGGGGCAGATCCTCCTCGACGGTCGGGGCATTCAGCAGGACCCGCCCCTGGCCGTGCGCTGGTTCGAGATCGCCGCGCAGCGCGGGCACCTGATGGCGCGCAACATGCTCGGGCGCTGCCTGGAGCATGGCTGGGGCTGTACGGCGGATGCCGCCTTGGCTGCCGGGCATTATCGCCAGGCGGCCGAAGCGGGGCTGGACTGGGGCTTGTACAACTACGCCAACCTCCTGGCCACCGGCCGCGGCGTGGTGCAGAACCATGTCCTGGCCCTGGCCTGCTACCGCCGTGCGGCGGACCTTGGGCATGCCAAATCGATGAACCTGCTGGGGCGCTACCTGGAGGAAGGTCTGGTCTGTCCGGCGGACCCTGATGCGGCCCGGGACTGGTATCGGCGCTCGGCCGAAGGCGGGGATTTTCGCGGGCAGTTCAGTTACGCCGCAGTGCTGGCCGATGCCGGGCGTGTTGGCGAGGCGGTGGAGTGGCTGCAACGGGCCCTGGCCGGCGGCAACCTGAATTTCCTCCGGGTGGCCTGCGCCGCGCTGCTCAATGCCACGCACCCGGAGATTCGCGAACTGGCTCTGGCCTATCAGCAGCGCGCAGCGCAATTGGGTGATGAGCGGGATGTAGAGCGGCTTGCTGTCTTGGCTTAAATCACTATGATTCAAAACAAATCGCTTTTAATCATTCTGATGCAGGTCTTGCCTCATGCCCTCGACAAAAGTACTGACCGCTCATATTCCCTTGGATCTGGCTGATAAGGTCGATCAACTGGCTTCTCGCCTGGAGCGCTCCCGTGCCTGGATCGTGAAGCAAGCGTTGGTGGCCTGGGTTGACCAGGAAGAAGAGCGCCGCCGACTGACGCTTGAGGCCTTGGCAGATGTTGATGCTGGAAGGGTTGTCGATCATCAGTCAGTGCAGGCTTGGGCGGAGAGTCTGTCTGGCGACAACCCTCTACCGTTACCGCAATGAGACAGCTGCAATGGACGAGCAAGGCCTTGTCCGATCTGGCTCGGCTTTTTGAGTTTCTCGCCCAGGTCAATCGCTCCGCTGCTGCTCGGACCGTGCAATCTCTCGTACAGACTCCAGATACTCTTCTATATAACCCTCGATTGGGGGAACAGTTGGAGGAGTTCAAACCAAGGGATGTTCGACGACTGCTGGTGGGGCATTACGAGATACGTTATGAGATTCAAGGCATGACCTTGTCCATCCTGCGTATTTGGCATACCCGGGAAGATCGTTGAACCGTTGAGCCACGCTCATAACAAAGCCCATGACACGTCATGGGCTTTTTCTTACCGCTGGCAGCTCAAGGCTTGCCGCTGCCGTCAGACGTAGAAGGCCTTCAGCGGTGGGAAGCCGTTGAATTCCACGGCGCTGTAGCTGGTGGTGTAGGCACCGGTGGACAGCCAGTACAGGCGGTCGCCGATGGCCAGGTTCAGCGGCAGGCCGTACTTGTAGTTCTCGTACATGATGTCGGCGCTGTCGCAGGTCGGACCGGCGATCACCACTTCTTCCACTTCACCTTTCTTCTCGGTCCAGATCGGGAACTTGATGGACTCGTCCATGGTTTCGATCAGGCCGGAGAACTTGCCCACGTCGGTGTACACCCAGCGCTCCACGGCGGTGCGGGATTTGCGCGCCACCAGCACCACTTCACTGACCAGGATGCCGGCGTTGGCGATCAGCGAACGGCCAGGCTCAAGGATGATTTCCGGCAGTTCGTCGCCGAAGTCTTCCTTGAGGAAGCGGATGATTTCCTCGGCATAGGTTTCCAGGCTGTTGGTGCGGGTGATGTAGTTGGCCGGGAAGCCGCCACCCATGTTGATCAGCTTGAGGTGGATGCCGTCTTCTTCCTTGAGGCGCTCGAAGATCACTTTGACCTTGGCGATCGCCGCGTCCCAGACGCTGATGTCGCGCTGCTGGGAGCCGACGTGGAAGGACACGCCGTAAGGCACCAGGCCCAGGTCGCGGGCGAGGATCAAGAGGTCCATGGCCATGTCGGTCTGGCAGCCGAATTTGCGCGACAACGGCCAGTCGGCGGTGGTCGAGCCTTCGGTGAGGATGCGCACGTAGACCTTCGAACCCGGGGCGGCCTTGGCGATGTTGCGCAGGTCGGCTTCGGAGTCGGTGGAGTACAGGCGCACGCCCTTCTCATAGAAGTAGCGGATGTCCTTGGATTTCTTGATGGTGTTGCCGTAGCTGATGCGGTCGGGGCTGACGCCCTGGTTCAGCACTTTGTCCAGTTCGTAGATCGAGGCGATATCGAAGCTCGAGCCCTTGTCACGCAGCAGGTCGATGATCTCGACGGCCGGGTTGGCCTTGACCGCGTAGTAGACCTTGGCGAATTCGAAACCGGCGCGCAGGTCGTCGTAGGCCTGGGCGATCATCTGGGTGTCGATGACCACGAACGGGGTTTCTTGCTGGTCGGCGAAGGCTTTCATCTTTTGAAAGGTTTCGCGCGCGAAATAGTCTTCGACGTTAATCGACATGCGTTGGAAGCTCCTACTGGCAAACATTGATCATCAATGGGTGTAAGGAGGTGTCATGAATGACTCCTCCTAGTGAACGTCCTCCGTATCCCCACTTTGGTTCGCCTACTTCCCAAGGCATGTCGCCGAAAGCAAAAAGGCCATGGGAAATCTGCCCTTGGCCTTGCTGTCTCGTCGTCAGTACTTGAGCCGGATGGATCGTTTCCAGCATGGACGTTCGGCGCGAACTTTAGGCGGTGAGGGGGCTGAGATCAACAAAAAATGTCGCGTTTTTGCACTTGTCTGACGTGCGTTATCGACACCTCTCTTTGTAGCCGACTCAGATGACGGACAGATGTTCCCGAAGAATTCCCGGGTGTTAAAAATACCTGCACGTTCGACGCCTTTGTCTACCTGATCACCGTAAACAACGAAGTCGCCAACATCGGCGACGTTGCCTGCGAAACGCTCCATCAGAGGGTCATTTTGATCATTGCGGCCCCTGCTTGACGTGGCCGCGACAGGTCCGGGTGTTCATATTTCTTGCCGCCCCCGTAGGAGCCGGCTTGCCGGCGAAAAAGGCCCTTGAACCTTGCGCAGTTCTGGCGGGCGCCTTTGCTGGCAAGCCAGCTCCTGCGGGGGAGGGCTGTGGCTATCAGGCAGAGGCTGTTTCCGCGGGGGAAACGATGCTGGTCTTGGCCCCTCGCGAACGTCCGGAGCTCAGGTAGGCCGCAATGGATTCCTGGGTCACCTCGCCGAGGAACACCCGCTCGGCGTCCATCACCGGCAGCCATGAGCGGTTGAACTCGTACATGCGCGACAGCAGGATGCGCAGGTGTTCGTCGTAGGCTGCGGTGGCGTTGAACTCGCGCAGGTACTGCTGGCAGGTGCCGGTCTGACGATGCAGGTCACGGCGGCGTACATAGCCCAGGGCCTTGTTCTCGGCGCAGGTCACCACCACGTAGCGGCGGTCGTGCTCGTCCATCAGTTCCAGGGCCTCTGCCACCGGGGTTTCCGGGCTCACCGACGGCGCGTTGTCGGCGGCGTCCTCGGCCTTGACCAGCAACAGGCGTTTCAAGGTGCTGTCCTGGCCGACGAAGTTGCTGACGAAGTCGTCCGCCGGGTGCGCCAGCAGGGTGTCCGGGTGGTCGATCTGCAGCAGTTTGCCGGCACGGAAGATGGCGATCTTGTCCCCCAGCTTGATGGCTTCGTCGATGTCGTGGCTGACCATGATCACAGTCTTGTTCAGCGCCCGCTGCATCTCGAAGAACTCGTTCTGGATCATCTCGCGGTTGATCGGGTCCACGGCGCCAAAGGGCTCATCCATCAACAGCAACGGAGCATCGGCCGCCAGGGCGCGGATCACCCCGATGCGTTGCTGCTGGCCCCCGGACAGCTCCCGTGGGTAGCGGTGCAGGTACTGCTTGGGTTCGAGCTTGATCATGCTCATCAGCTCGCGGGCTCGGTCGTGGCATTTCTGCTTGTCCCAGCCCAGCAGCTTGGGCACCACCACGATGTTTTCCTCGATGGTCATATTGGGGAACAGGCCGATCTGCTGGATCACGTAGCCGATGTTGCGGCGCAGGGTCACTTCATCCAGGTCGGTGGTGTCTTCGCCGTTGATCAGTACCTTGCCCGAGGTGGGCATGATCAGGCGGTTGATCATCTTCAGGGTGGTGCTCTTGCCGCAGCCCGAAGGTCCGAGGAACACGCAGATCTCGCCTTCGTTGACGGTCAGGCTTACCGAGTCGACGGCTTTGACATCTTTGCCGTTGCTGCGAAAGGTCTTGGTCAGGTTTTGAAGTTCGATCATTTCAGGAGTCCTTTTGGAGTCAGCGTGCGTTGCAGCCATTGCAGAAGCAGGTCGGCGAAGATGGCCAGGAGACTGACCAGCACCGCGCCGACGATCAGCATCGACATGTCGCTGCGGCTGATGGAAGCAAGAATGAGTACGCCCAGGCCGCCGGCGCCGATGGTGGCGGCGATGGTCATGACGCCGATGTTCATCACCACCGCGGTGCGGACCCCGGCCAGGATTACCGGCACCGCGATCGGCAATTCGACCATGCGCAGGCGCTGGCCGAAGGTCATGCCGATGCCCCGGGCGGCTTCACGGATGCCCGGTTCGACGCCGGTCAGCGCCAGGTAGGTGTTGCGCATGATCGGCAGCAGGGAATAGAGGAACACCGCGGTGATCGCCGGCAGCGGGCCCAGGCCTTGGCCGAACTTGGAATAGAACGGCAGCAGCAGGCCGAACAGCGCGATGGACGGAATAGTCAGCAGTACGGTGGCGCTGGCCTGCAGAGGGCCGGCGAGGGCGGGGAAGCGGGTCATCAGCACGCCCAGCGGTACGCCGAAGACGATGGCCAGGGTGACGGCGATGCCCACCAGGGTGATGTGCTGCCAGGTCAGTTGCAGGACTTGGGCCCAATCGAGATGGGAAAAGGCGTTCAGGAATTCCATGTCTTCTCCTCTTTAGTTGATCGGGTGCTGGCGCAGGAAATCTGCGGCCACGGCGGAGGGGCTTTCGTGGTCGACGTCGACCCGCGCGTTCAGCTGGCGCATGGTTTCATCGTCGAACAGCGCCGCCAGCGGCTTGAGCTCGGCAGCCAGTTGCGGGTGGGCGTCGAGGTAGACCTGACGCACCACGGGAGCGGCGGTGTAGTCCGGGAAGTAGTGCTTGTCGTCGTCCAGCAGTTTCAGCTTGAAGGCGTTCAGGCGCCCGTCGGTGGTGTACACCAGGCCGGCAAACACCTGGCCATTGCGCAGGGCGGTGTAGACCAGGCCGGCGTCCATCTGCCGGGTGTTCTTGCGGGTCAGGGCCATGTCGTAGAGCTTGACCATCCCGGCCATGCCGTCGGAACGGTTGGCGAACTCGGTGTCCAGGGCCACCAGACGGTTTTCCTTGGTGTTTTCGGCCAGGGCCTGGGTCAGGTCGCTGATGCTGTTGATCTGTGGATGTTCCTTGGCCACGTTTTCTGGCAGCGCCAGGGCGTAGGTGTTGCTGAACTTGGACGGCGACAACCAGACCAGGCCTTTTTTCGCGTCGAGTTCTTTCACTCGGGCGTAGGACTGTTCGCTGTCGAGTTTTTCGTCCACATGGTTGTAGGCCACCAGGGACACACCGGTGTATTCCCAGATGAGGTCCAGTTGCCCGCTTTCCTGGGCGCTACGCGCCAGGTTGCTGCCCAGCCCGCCGGTGACACGGGTGTCATAGCCCTTGCTGCGCAGGTACTGGGAGGTGATTTCCGCCAGCAGGGTCTGTTCGGTGAAGACCCGGGCACCAATGCGGATCAGCGGTTTTTCCGCGGCTTGAGCCAGTCCGGCGAGGAGCAGGACGCAGCCGAGTATCAGGCTTGTTTTCTTCATGTCATTTCCTTGGCTGAGGCCGGCTTAAGAAGGTCGCAGACCACGTTCCAGCCAGAGGCGGCTGGCCAGGGTCACCAGGCCGTCGAGGAGCAGGGCCAGCAAGGCGGTACAAGCGGCGCCGAGCAGCAGTTGCGGCTGATTGTTCAGGGCGATGCCGGGGAAGATCAGGCTGCCCAGGCTGTTGGCACCGATCAAAAAGGCCAGGGGCGCGGTGCCGACGTTGATCGCCAGGGCCACCCGCACGCCACCGACGATGATCGGCACGGCGTTGGGCAGTTCAACTTTCCACAGCACCTGGCGCGGGGTCATGCCGATGCCGACGGCAGCTTCCTTGAGTGAACCCTGGACGTTTTTCAGACCTTCGAAGGTGTTGCGCACGATGGGCAGCAAGGAGGCGAGGAACAAAGCGAAGATGGCCGGCCCGGCGCCGATGCCAAGGATCCCCAGGGCGATGGCCAGGACGGCCAGAGGGGGAACGGTGTTGCCAATGTTGAAGATTTGCATGAAACGTTCGGCGCGCCCGACCATCGAGGGTCGGCTGAGCACAATGCCGGCGGGGACTCCCACCACCAGGGCGGCGAACATTGAAGCGAGTACCAGGTACAGGTGGGCTTGCAGGTAAAACAACAGATCGTCGCGGTAATGTTCGATCGTACTGATGCCGATCCAGTGGACCAGCAGGGCCAGGAGGGCGATTACCGCAGCGCCTCCTATCAGCCCTTTGCCATAGCGAATAGCCACAGGCGGACTCCTTTTTGTCGGTCGGCGGGCACTTTCCCGTGTGGCAGGGCCATTCCTGGCTGCCGGGAAAATACGCGCGAAAAGCAGCTCGTCGAGCGCCGGCAGAGCGGCGGGTGAACGAGCCATGAGCGCAGCTTCGTCAAGCTAACTTGCTGATATTTCAGCCCCTGACGACAGCGCGTGACAGGGGAGTGGACGTCTCCACGTTTTAAAAGGTTCCATAATTGGCAGCATTTAGCCACCGTTAATCTGCCATCCGGTCGCCCGGGCGACGGGGGCAGCTGTGGCCCGCAAGGCTATGTCTGGGCTATAATCTGCGCCCTTTTTTGATCACCGCCAGGCGATTTCCCATGACCCAACAGGCCGCCGAAGTCGCGAAACGCCGCACTTTCGCCATTATTTCCCACCCGGATGCGGGTAAGACCACCATCACCGAGAAGCTGTTGCTGATGGGCAAGGCCATTGCGGTGGCGGGTACGGTCAAATCGCGTAAGTCCGACCGCCACGCCACTTCCGACTGGATGGAGATGGAGAAGCAGCGGGGTATTTCCATTACCACGTCGGTCATGCAGTTCCCCTACCGCGAACACATGATCAACCTGCTGGACACCCCCGGCCACGAAGACTTCTCGGAAGACACCTACCGCACCCTGACCGCGGTGGACTCGGCGCTGATGGTGCTCGACGGCGGTAAGGGCGTTGAGCCACGGACCATCGCCCTGATGGACGTCTGCCGCCTGCGGGACACGCCGATCGTCAGCTTCATCAACAAACTCGACCGGGACATTCGCGATCCGATCGAACTGCTGGACGAGATCGAAGCGGTCCTGAAGATCAAGGCTGCGCCCATCACCTGGCCGATCGGTTGCTACCGCGATTTCAAGGGTGTGTACCACCTGGCGGGCGACTACATCATCGTCTACACCCCGGGCCACGGCCACGAGCGCACCGAAACCAGGATCATCGAGAAGCTCGATTCCGACGAAGCCCGCGCCCACCTGGGTGACGAATACGAGCGCTTCATCGACCAGCTGGAGCTGGTACAGGGCGCCTGCCACGAGTTCAACCAGCAGGAATTCCTCGACGGTCACCTGACCCCGGTTTTCTTCGGTACCGCCCTGGGCAACTTCGGTGTCGATCATGTGCTCGACGCCGTGGTCGACTGGGCGCCGTTGCCGTTGCCGCGGGTGGCCAACGAGCGCACCGTGGCGCCCCAGGAAGAGAAATTCAGCGGTTTCGTGTTCAAGATCCAGGCGAACATGGACCCCAAGCACCGCGACCGTATCGCCTTCATGCGCATCTGCTCGGGCAAGTACGAGAAGGGCATGAAGATGCGCCACGTGCGTACCGGCAAGGACGTGCGCATCGGTGACGCCCTGACCTTCTTCTCTTCCGAGCGTGAGCAGTTGGAAGAGGCCTATGCCGGCGACATCATCGGCCTGCACAACCACGGCACCATCCAGATCGGCGACACCTTCACCGAAGGCGAGGCCCTGGGGTTCACCGGGATCCCGCACTTCGCTCCGGAACTGTTCCGCCGCGTGCGCCTGAAGGACCCGCTCAAGTCCAAGCAGTTGCGCCAGGGCCTGCAACAGCTGGCCGAAGAGGGCGCGACCCAGGTGTTCTTCCCGGAGCGCAGCAACGACATCATCCTCGGCGCCGTCGGTGTGCTGCAGTTCGATGTGGTGGCCAGCCGCCTGAAAGAAGAATACAAGGTCGAGTGCTCCTACGAGCCGATCACCGTGTGGTCAGCGCGCTGGATCGACTGCAGCGACAAGAAGAAGCTGGAGGAATTCTCCAACAAGGCGGTGGAGAACCTCGCCCTCGACGGCGGTGGCCACCTGACCTACCTGGCCCCGACCCGGGTCAACCTGGCGTTGATGGAAGAGCGCTGGCCGGACGTGAAATTCCGCGCCACTCGCGAACACCACTAAGTTCGCCGGTCACCCCGAGCCCCGCTGTGCAGACAGCGGGGCTTTTTTTTACCCGATGGATTCCCCGATCGGTTTGGCACCTCTCCCTGTAGGCGCTGGCTTGCCAGCGAAAAGGGCAAACGGAACGCAACACAAGCCATGGCCTGTAAAGGCAATGGCCGCGGGTCTTTCGCCGGCAAGCCGGCTCCTGCGGGTTGCGGTGTTTTCGGGGGCTGGACGCCGTTAGTCGGAAGGGCCTGGCAGGTTGGGCTATCGATAGCCTGCTATCTGGAAAAGCCGGGATATCGGGACTAGGTTTCAGTCAGTGCTGCGGCCACTGCAGGGCAGGGCTAGCAGCCTTCGATGATTCACCTACGTAAGGATGGAATCGGCTATGAGAATTTTCCAACGCGTTGTGCTGCTGATCAAAGTGCTGGTGATGCTGTCGTTGGGTACCTCGGCGGCCTGGGCCCATAACCTGATGCAGGTCAGCGAGCCCGGTTACTCCTCTACCAAGAGCATGCCGGTGCAGATGTTGGCCAAGTCCGAGTCGGAGCCGGGCGATGAAGGGCAGGGCGGCAGCAAGGGCGACGATGACCAGACCACCGATGATGACGATGATGGCGAAAGCCAGGGCTGAGAGGTTTTTCGGAGGTAAAAAAAACCTCTCCAGCCGGACTGATGCGCAATCCTGAAGGAGAGGGGGTTGGAACAGGCTTCAAGCGCCTTCGGCGGTTCTGCGAAGGCGCTTTTTCATTGGCGCTTCAGACGACGAACTGCTCGGCGAAATGGCAGGCCACCTGACGGCTGTCGAGCTGGCGCAGGGCCGGCTCTTCCTTGCTGCACAGCTCGGTGGCATAGGGGCAGCGCTTGTGGAAGGCGCAGCCGGGCGGCGGGTTCAGCGGGTTGGGCAGCTCGCCGACGATCTTGATCTTCGGCTTGTCCGGGTCCGGGTGAATGGTCGGGGTCGCCGACAATAGCGCCTGGGTGTAAGGGTGCAGGGGACGGGTGTAGATGTCCTCCTTGGGGCCCATTTCCACCGGCCGGCCGAGGTACATCACCAGCACCTGGTCGGCGACGTGGCGCACCACTGCGAGGTTGTGGGAGATGAACACGTAGGCAGTGTTGAACTCCTGCTGCAGGTCCATGAACAGGTTCAGCACCTGGGCCTGGATCGATACGTCCAGGGCCGAAGTGGGTTCGTCCGCCACCAGCACCTTGGGTTGCAGCATCATGGCCCGGGCCAGGGCGATGCGCTGGCGCTGGCCGCCGGAAAACATGTGGGGGTAGCGCTGGTAGTGCTCGGGGCGCAGACCCACTTGCTTCATCATCGCCTGGACCTTTTCCCGCCGCTCGGCCGCCGACAGCTTGGTGTTGATCAGCAGCGGCTCGGCCAGCTGATCGCCAATCTTCTGCCGTGGGTTGAGCGAGGCGTAAGGGCTCTGGAACACCATCTGCACATCTTTGCGCAGTTGCTTGCGCTGGGCCTTGTCAGCGCCGGCGACTTCCTGGCCGGCGATTTTCAGCGAGCCCGACGAGGGTTCTTCGATCAGGGTCAGGGCCCGCGCCAGGGTCGACTTGCCACAGCCGGACTCGCCGACCACGGCCAGGGTCTTGCCGGCTTCCAGCTCAAAGGACACGCCGTTGAGGGCGCGCACGGTGGCGTGGCCCTTGAACAGGCCTCGGGACACTTCGTAGTGACGGGTCAGGTCGCGGGCGGTAAGAACGACGGCCATTACGCCACCTCCTGATTGAGCGGATAGAAGCAGCGCACCAGGCTGGCGGCTTTCGGATCAAGGCTGGGGCGCTGCTGGCGGCAGCTGTCCTGCACATAGGGGCAGCGCGGCGACAGCAGGCAGCCCTGGGGCCGGTCGTAGCGACCGGGAACGATGCCCGGCAGGGTCGACAGGCGCGAGGCGCCCAGGCTGTGCTCGGGAATTGCCGCCAGCAAGGCTTCGCTGTAGGGGTGGGCCGGGATGTCGAACAGTTCTGGCACCTGGCCCACTTCCACGGCCTGGCCGGCGTACATCACGCACACCCGCTGGGCGGTCTCGGCGACCACGGCGAGGTCGTGGGTGATCAGCACCAGGCCCATGTTCTGCTCTTTCTGCAGGTTGAGCAGCAACTCCATGATCTGCGCCTGGATGGTCACGTCGAGGGCGGTGGTGGGTTCGTCGGCGATCAGCAGCTTGGGTTCGCCGGCAATCGCCATGGCGATCGCTACCCGTTGGCTCATGCCGCCGGACAGTTGGTGCGGATAGGCATCCATGCGGCTTGCGGCGCCGGGGATCTCGACCTTCTCCAGCAGTTCGATGGCGCGCTTGCGGGCTGCCTTGCCGGACATCTTCAGGTGCAGGCGCAGCACTTCCTCGATCTGGAAGCCCACGGTGTAGCTGGGGTTGAGGGCGGTCATCGGGTCCTGGAAGACCATGGCCAGGTCCTTGCCGACGATCTGCCGGCGCTGGCGGGCGCTGAGCTTGAGCATGTCGCGGCCGTCGAAGCTCAAGGCATCGGCGGTGACGATGCCGGGGTGCTCGATCAGGCCCATCAGGGCCATCATGGTCACCGACTTGCCGGAGCCGGACTCGCCGACGATGGCCAGGACTTCGCCCTTGTCGACCTTGAGGTCGAGGCCGTCGACTACTGGCACGGCGGTGGCGTCGCCGAAGCGGACATTGAGATTCTTGATTTCTAGCAATGACATGGGAATCTCCTCAGGCGGCGTTCTTGAGTTTCGGGTCCAGCGCATCGCGCAGGCCGTCGCCCATCAGGTTGATTGCCAGCACGCTGAGCAAAATGGTCAGGCCGGGCAGGCTCACCACCCACCAGGCGCGTTCGATGTAGTCGCGGGCCGAGGCCAGCATGGTGCCCCACTCGGGGGTCGGCGGTTGCACGCCGAGGCCGAGGAAGCCCAGGGCGGCGGCGTCGAGAATCGCCGAGGAAAAGCTCAGGGTGGCCTGGACGATCAACGGCGCCATGCAGTTGGGCAGCACGGTGATGAACATCAGGCGCGGCAGGCCGGCACCGGCCAGGCGGGCAGCCGTCACGTAGTCGCGGTTCAGCTCGCCCATGACCGCGGCACGGGTCAGGCGCACATAGGACGGCAGGGACACCACGGCGATGGCGATCACGGTGTTGATCAGGCCTGGGCCGAGGATGGCGACGATGGCCACGGCCAGCAGCAGGGACGGCAGGGCCAGCATGATGTCCATCAGGCGCATGATGGTCGGGCCCAGCAGGCGCGGGAAGAACCCGGCGAACAGTCCGAGGAGGATCCCCGGGATCAGCGACATCACCACCGACGACAGGCCGATCAGCAGCGACAGGCGCGAACCCTGGATCAGTCGCGACAGCAGGTCGCGGCCCAGCTCGTCGGTGCCCAGCAGGAATTGCATCTGTCCGCCTTCAAGCCAGGCTGGCGGCGTCAGCAGGAAGTCGCGGTATTGCTCGCTGGGGTTGTGCGGGGCGACCCAGGGCGCGAACAGCGCGCAGAAGACCACCAGCAACATGAACATCAGTCCGGCCACTGCGCCCTTGTTGCGGGAGAAGTGCTGCCAGAATTCTTTGTACACGGACGGATAGAGCAGGCTTTGATCGACTGCTACTGAGGGAGTTTGAGTGCTCATTAGTCTTGATCTCAGCGCTGGTGACGGATGCGTGGGTTGGCAAAGCCGTAGAGGATGTCCACCACGAAGTTGACCATGATCACCAGGCAGGCGATCAGCAGGATGCCGTTCTGCACCACGGGATAGTCCCGGGCGCCGATGGCTTCGATCAGCCACTTGCCGATGCCCGGCCAGGAGAAGATGGTTTCGGTCAGGACCGCACCGGCCAGCAGGGTGCCGACTTGCAGGCCGACCACGGTCAGCACCGGGATCAGCGCATTGCGCAGGCCGTGGACGAACACCACTCGCGCCGGCGACAGGCCCTTGGCCTTGGCGGTGCGGATGTAGTCTTCACGCAGCACTTCGAGCATCGAGGAGCGGGTCATCCGGGCGATCACCGCCAAAGGAATGGTGCCCAGGACGATGGCCGGCAGGATCAGGTGGTGCAGGGCGTCGAAGAAGGCCCCGGTGTCATCGGCCAGCAGGGTGTCGATGAGCATGAAGCCGGTCCTGGGCTCGATGTCGTAGAGCAGGTCGATGCGCCCGGATACCGGGGTCCAGCCCAGGCTGACGGAGAAGAACATGATCAGGATCAGGCCCCACCAGAAGATCGGCATCGAGTAACCGGTGAGGGAGATGCCCATCACCCCATGGTCGAACAGCGATCCTCGCTTCAGGGCGGCGATCACCCCGGCCAGGAGCCCGATGACACCGGCGAACAACAGGGCGGCCATGGACAGTTCCAGGGTCGCGGGGAACAGCGAGGTGAATTCGCTCCAGACACTGGTGCGCGTGCGCAGGGACTCGCCCAGGTCTCCGTGGGCGAGCTTGCCGATGTAGTCCAGGTACTGGGCGTACAGCGGTTTGTTCAATCCAAGGCGTTCCATTGCCTGGGCATGCATCTCAGGGTCGACCCGACGTTCGCCCATCATGACTTCCACGGGATCGCCGGGAATCATGCGTATCAAGGCAAAGGTCAGCAAGGTGATGCCGAAGAATGTGGGGATCAACAACCCCACACGGCGGGCAATAAAACTAAACATCTTCTGAAGTACCTCAGTCAGCCGGTTAGGCGTTCCTGCCGCCCCTGGGGTCAGGGGCGGAGGGCGTTTCTTATTACTTCACTTGGGTGGTAGCGAAGTTGTTCGTGGTCAAGGGACTGATGTGATAGCCCTCGACGTTCTTGCGCATGGCGGTGAACATTTTCGGATAGGCCATGGGAATCCATGGCTGGTCCTGGTCGAACACCAGCAAGGCTTTTTCATAGAGCTCTGCACGCTTGGCAGGTTCAGATTCGCCCCGGGCCTGATCGATCAGCTCCTGGAACGACTTGTTGCACCAGCGGGCGTAGTTTTCGCCGTTCTTCGCCGCGTCACAACTCAGGTTCGGGGTCAGGAAGTTGTCCGGGTCACCGTTGTCTCCGGCCCAGCCGGCCGACACCATATCGTGTTCGCCGTTTTTCGCACGCTTGAGCATCTCGCCCCACTCCATGACGCGGATGTCGAGCTTGAGGCCGATTTTTGCCAGGTCGGCTTGCATCATCTGGGCGCCGAGCAGTGGGTTGGGGTTGGTTGGGCCGCCGCCATTGCGAGTGAACAGGGTGATCACCGTGCCTTCCGACACACCGGCTTCCTTGAGCAGGGCGCGTGCCTTGTCGAGGTCGCGGGGCGGGTTCTTCAGGCTGGAGTTGAAGCCCAGCAGGGTCGGCGGATAAGGGCCGGTGCCTACCAGGGCATTGCCCTTGCCGTACAGGCTGTTGACGTAGGCTTCCTTGTCGAAGGCGATGTCGATGGCTTTGCGCACCCGCACATCGCTCATGTATTTGCGGGTGGTGTTCATGGCGATGTAGGCGGTGGTCATGGCCGCCAGTTCGTCGACCTTGAGGTTGGTGTCGGCCTTGATGCTGGGAATGTCATCGGGCTTGGGATAGAGGGCGATCTGGCATTCGTTGGCCTTGAGTTTCTGCAGGCGCACGTTGTTGTCGACGGTGATCGCCAGTACCAGCGGGTCGGCCGGTGGCTTGCCGCGGAAGTAGTCGGGGTTGGCCTTGAAGCGTACCTGGGCGTCCTTGGCATAGCGGGTGAAGATGAAGGGGCCAGTGCCGATGGGCTTGCTGTTGAGGTCGGCGGTCTTGCCTTCCTTGAGCAGCTTGTCGGCGTACTCGGCCGGGAAGATCGACGAGAAGGCCATGGCGATGTCGGCCAGGAAAGGGGCTTCGCGACGGGTCAGGGTGAAGACCACGGTGTGGTCGTCGGTCTTCTCGACGCTTTTGAGCAGTTCCTTGAAGCCCATGCTTTCGAAATAGGGGAAGCCCACGCTGGACTTGTCATGCCAGGGGTGCTTCGGGTCCAGCTGGCGCTGGAAACTCCAGAGTACGTCGTCGGCATTCAGGTTGCGGGTCGGGGTGAAATAGTCGGTGCTGTGGAACTTGATGTCGTTACGCAGGTGGAAGGTGTACTGCAGGCCGTCCGGGCTGATGTCCCAGGATTCGGCCAGGGCCGGCTGGATATCCGTGGTGCCTGGCTTGAAGTCCACCAGGCGGTTGAAGATGGTTTCCGCCACTGCATCGGCCGTGACTGCTGTCGTGTACTGGACCATATCGAAGCCTTCCGGGCTGGCTTCGGTACAGACCACCAAGGGCTTGGCTGCCGCGCCCAGGGCGACGCTCAGCAGGGCGGCGCCAACGGCCGCTTTCAGGGGAAGCATTTTCATCAGTTACCCTCTGCAATCGATTGAACCAGATTAGCTTGAATGGCGGATTCGTCATGAATCCGCCCTTCAACTGGTGGCTTAGAGAATATTGAACGGGATGGTGGTCACCAGACGGAACTCGTTGATGTTGCCGTCGGCCTGGTTCTCGCTCGCGCGGTGGGTGGTGTAGGTGGCACGGATCGCGGTGGCTTTCAGGGGGCCGCTCTGTACGGCGTAGGAAGCACCGATGCCGTATTCGTAGTGGTGCTCGCCGTCCATGGTGCGTACGCCATAGACCGTACCGTCTGCCTTGACCCCGCTGTAGGCGGTGCCGTTGTAGTGGGTACCGTCGATGCCCCAGCCACGGGCCTGGTAGATGTTGAACTTGAGGCCGGGCACGCCGTACTCGGCCATGTTCAGGCCGTAGGCGATCTGGAAGGATTTCTCGTTCGGGCCGTTGAAGTCCGAGAGCAGGGAGTTGGCCAGGTAGATGCCGTTGGTTTCGTGCAGGTAGTCGAAGTACTCGTTACCGTTGATTTCCTGGTACGAGAAGGTCAGGCTGTGGGCCTGGTGGGTCAGCCCCAGGGACAGCGAGTAGGTGTCGTTGTCGATCTCGCCCATCTTCTTCTTGCCGGTATCGACGGTCTTGTAATAGTTCAGGCCGGTGGTCAGGCTCAGCACCGAGCTGTCGCCCAGCTCGTGGGTGGCGCCGAAGTAGTACTGGTTCCAGAAGTCTTCCACCTTGGAGGCGTAGAGGCTGGTCTTCAGGCTTTTCAGCGGCTGGTAGTTGGCGCCGACCAGGCTTACGCGATCGGTCTCGGCACCGTTGCTGTTGTACTCGGAGCTGAACTTGGACAGGCTCTGTTCGGTCCGTGGCGATACCCGGTCGAAGCTGCCGGCGTCGAACGACAGGTTGTTGAACTCTTCGCTGTGGATGCTCACCCCTTCAAAGCTCGAAGGCAGCGGACGGTTGCCGATGACGTCGACGATCGGCGTGCTGAAGTTCTGCCGGCCGGCGGTCAGGGTGGTGTTGGACACGCGGAACTTGACGTTGGCCAGGCCCAGCTTGCTCCACTGGCCCACGGCGTCGCCGTCGGAGTGGGTCAGGGTGCGGTTGTTCTTGCCGGCGATGTCCTTGCGGTCACGATCCAGAGCAATAGCGTTGTAGGCGGCGACTTCGGTGCTGACGCCCACGGTGCCTTCAGTGAAACCCGAGGTGTAGTTGAGGATAGTGCCCTGGACCCAGTTGATACGGCGAGGGGTCGAGGTATCTACACCATTGTGCTGGTACGAAAAACGGTCGTTACGACGCTTCAGCTCGTTGGCGTACCAGTTGCGCGTGGTACCCGACAGGCTCTGCCCTTCGATAAAACCCTTGGTCTCAGCCTGGGCACTGGTGGCGTTCAGTTCAGTCGGGACGAAGTCCTGGCTGACATTCTCCGCATAGGCCGTGGCGGTGATGCTACTGATAGCCAAGGCTAACAATGCGCTGCTGCTCAGTTTCATGGGTGACGCTCCTTTGCTTTCTTTTTTAAATGCCGGTTTTTTTGGGCCGGCTGTTTTTTGGAACTCATTCAAGGCATCGCAAACGTTTGCATGGGGCTTGTTCACCAAATTCAGGCAAAGCGTCTGCGTGAGGGCGAAAATCGCCCTCAGGGTTTTGGCTCACGGTTATGGGGCTAGGCTGACACCCGAGAAGTTGTTGCGGCCGAAGGGACTGACCTTGAAACCTTCGACTTTCGCGCTCAATGGCTGGTTGATTGTCGAGTGGGCCACGGGGGTGATCGGCACTTGCTGCTTGAGCAATTGCTGGGCCTGCTGGTAGAGCGCGGTGCGCTGCCCAATGTCGGTGACGGCCTTGGCCTGCTTGACCAGCTTGTCGTACTGCGGGTCGCACCACATGGAGTAGTTGTTGCCACCGATGGCGTCGCAGCTGTACAGGGTGCCGAGCCAGTTGTCGGGGTCACCGTTGTCGCCGGTCCAGCCGATCAGGCTGATGTCGTGCTCGCCGTTCTTGGTGCGCTTGATGTACTCGCCCCATTCGTAGCTGACGATCTTCACCTTGAGGCCGATCTTCGCCCAGTCGGATTGCAGCATCTCGGCCATCAGCTTGGCATTGGGGTTGTACGGGCGTTGTACGGGCATCGCCCAGAGGGTGATCTGCGTGCCTTCCTTGACCCCGGCGGCCTTGAGCAGCTCACGGGCTTTTTCCGGGTTGTAGGGGGCATCCTTGATGGTTTCGTCGTAGGACCACTGGGTCGGCGGCATGGCGTTGACCGCCAACTGGCCGGCGCCCTGGTAGACGGCGTTGAGGATGCTGGCTTTGTTCACCGCCATGTCCAGGGCCTGGCGCACTTCGAGGCGGTCGAAGGGTTTGTGCTGCACGTTGTAGGCGATGTAGCCGAGGTTGAAGCCGGGTTTCTCGATGACCTGCAGCTTTGCGTCGCTCTTCAGCGCGTCGATGTCCGCGGGGCGTGGGTGCAGGGTCACCTGGCATTCGCCGGCGCGCAGTTTCTGCACGCGCACCGAGGCGTCGGTATTGATGGCGAAGATCAGCCGGTCAAGCTTGACCCGGCTCGGGTCCCAGTAGTGTTTGTTGGCGGTGTAGCGAATCTGCGAGTCTTTCTGGTAGCGCTGGAACACGAACGGCCCGGTGCCGACGGGTTTCTGGTTGATCTGGCTGGGGGTGCCGGCCGCGAGCAGTTGCTCGGCGTACTCGGCGGAGAGGATTGCAGCGAAACTCATGGCCAGGTTCTGGATGAACGCGGCGTCCACGCTGTTCAGGGTCATGACCACGGTCAGCGGCCCGGTCTTCTCCACCTTGGCGATGTTCTTGTTCAGGCTCATGCCGGTGAAATAGGGGAACTCCGTCGGGTAGGCCTTACGGAACGGGTGTTCGGCATCGAGCATGCGGTTGAAGGTGAACAGCACATCGTCAGCGTTGAGGTCGCGGCTCGGCTTGAAATACGCGGTGCTGTGGAACTTCACCCCTTCGCGCAGGTGGAAGCTGTACTGGAGGCCGTCCTCGGAAATATCCCAGCTCTTGGCCAGGGCGGGCACCACATTGGTCGCGCCCTTTTCGAACTCCACCAGGCGGTTGTACAGCGGCTCGGCTGCATCGTTGTCGGTGGCGGTGGTGTATTGCGCGGTATCGAAGCCTGCCGGGCTGCCTTCGGAACAGAACACCAGGCTACGGTCTGCGGCGGCACTGAACGAATTGGCGGCCAGCAGGCCAGTGCCCAGCAGGGCCGAGAAAATCAGGGAATGACGCATGACGCTCCTTCTCCATTTTTATTGTGATGATCAATGGACCATGGCTCCTTCCTGGAACCTGAACAGGTCACTGATGCCAACCCATGGCTTGCAGCAAATGCCCGCCGGCAGACGCAGGTTTGCCTCACGTCGACCCTAGGGATCGAGGGCTGGGCCGTACATGCGTTGAACCTGAAAGCCTTGTAGGAATCGGCCCTAAACTCGGTAACCCCCGTACTGAAGGACGGTGTTTCGAAAATGCGGGCGGATTCTTCCGGTGCGGGCCGGTCAAACAACGGCGACGTCAGGGACGCCGCCGTTGCATAACCTTATTTGCCGATGCTCACGCCGTAGAAGGAGTTCAAGCCAAAGGGGCTGATCTTGAAGTCCTGCACGTTGGCGCGCATGGGTTGGAACACCGTCGAGTGTGCGATAGGTGTCATCGGGACTGCATCTTTGAGGATGTGTTGCGCCTGCTTGTACAGCTCGGTGCGTTTGGCCACGTCCGAGGTGGACTTGGCTTGCTTGATCAGCGCGTCGTAAGGCTTGTCGCACCATTTCGAGAAGTTGTTGCCGTTCATGGCGTCGCAGCCGAACAGGGTGCCGAGCCAGTTGTCGGGGTCACCGTTGTCGCCGCTCCAGCCGATGATCATCGCCTGGTTCTCACCGCCCTTGGAACGCTTGATGTACTCGCCCCACTCGTAGCTGACGATGTTCACCTTGAGGCCGATCTTGGCCCAGTCGGACTGCAGCATTTCGGCCATCAGCTTGGCGTTCGGGTTGTACGGACGCTGTACCGGCATGGCCCACAGGGTGATCTGGGTGCCTTCCTTGATGCCGGCTTCCTTGAGCAGCTGCTTGGCTTTCTCGGGGTCGTACTTGGCATCCTTGATGGTGGTGTCGTAGGACCACTGGGTCGGCGGCATGGCGTTGACCGCCAGCTGGCCGGCGCCCTGGTACACCGAATCGATGATCTGCGGCTTGTTCACCGCCATGTCCAGCGCCTGGCGCACCTTGAGGTCGGCCAGCGGGTTGGCGTCGGTGCGGCCCTTGAGCACCGGCATCACGTTGTAGGCGATGTAGCCGAGGTTGAAGCCTGCCTGTTCAGGCATCTTCAGGGTCTTGTCTTCCTTGAGGGCCTTGAGGTCGGCCGGACGCGGGAAGAGGGTGACCTGGCATTCGTTCTTCTTCAGCTTCTGGATGCGCACCGACGGGTCGGTGGTGATGGCGAAGATCAGGTTGTCGATCTTCACGTCTTCAGGCTTCCAGTAGTCCTTGTTGCCGGTGTAGCGGATGTTCGAGTCTTTCTGGTAGCTCTTGAACACGAAGGGGCCAGTGCCGATCGGCTTCTGGTTGATGTCGCTGGCCTTGCCTTCCTTGAGCAGCTTGTCGGCGTACTCGGCGGACTGGATCGAGGCGAAGCTCATGGCCAGGTTCTGGATGAACGCAGCGTCCACGGTCTTCAGGGTGAACTTGACGGTCTTGTCGTCGACTTTCTCCACCTTGGTGATGTTGGTGTCCATCCCCATGTCGGTGAAGTACGGGAATTCGGTGGGGTACGCCTTACGGAAGGGGGTGTCCTTGTCGATCATGCGGTTGAAGGTGAACAGCACGTCGTCGGCGTTGAAGGTACGAGTCGGGGTGAAGTACGGCGTGGTGTGGAACTTGACGCCTTCACGCAGGTGGAAGGTGTAGCTCAGACCGTCGTCCGAGATGTCCCAGCTGGTGGCCAGGCCTGGAATCACTGCGGTGCCGCCACGTTCGAACTGGCTCAGGCGGTTGTAGAGGGTTTCGGCTGAGGCGTCGAAGTCGGTTCCGGTGGTGTACTGGCCAGGGTCGAAACCGGCTGGGCTCCCTTCAGAGCAGAACACCAGGTTAGTCGCCGCTTGGGCGAAGGGTGCGCTGGCGAGTAGGCCGGCGCTGACTAAAAACGGAAGGACTGCTTGTTTGAACATGGTGGCCTCATGATTTGTTGTCATTTTTGGTGTAGAGGGCGACCTTGTGAGTCGACCCATCGATACTTATGCAGGCCCCATACCCAATGCAAGATGCAGGGCCGACACAAGTCTCAAAGAGTGGAACGGACGTACAAGAATGACGCATTTGTATAAATTTTGACGCATTTGACCGTTTGCGCAGGGTTTTTATGCTGCATTTGCCGCCCTGTTAGGAGGCGCGCCGCAACCGTAGCGCTCCCCGCTGGTGCGCCGCTGCTGGCGCTGGCCGGCGGTGTTTGCGGGCGTTGCACGGCCTTGCTTTCCTTGCGCACAGGGCTGGCGTAATTGCCTGGCCGAGTGAGGCAGGGCGACTGGGATGCACAGAGCGTAGGCAACGAATGCCCGGGTGTGGGCTGGCGTTGGCGGGGAAACAGCATATCGTCGGCGACGTTGGCGTCGCGGTACGCAGTAAAAGCGCCGGCGTGGAGGTTGCTGGTGGCGCGTGATCGCGGGGTGCTGAGGATCAGACCAGCTGTCTGCCAAACCTGAAGCGAAAAGGTCTTACGCATGCAAACCTCATTTCTTCTTTTTCTAGGGCATACCTGAGGATTGGCCTTGTGGGCCATGGCAACTCGCCTATTCATGGGGAGTGGATGCAGCCCCATGGACCCTGTGCGGCGACGGCGATCGCTTTTTGTGTTCTTGGTTGTCGATTCGCCGATGCCGAAATTAAGTCATGCTGAAATCAGGGTCAACGAAAATTAAGCGTGACTAACATTTCTCCTTGCGCAAAGGCTTGTCATCGAGGTCAGTCAGGCTTTCATGGGGTGGGCTCAGGCCGCCGAATGGTCATCGAACAGGCCCATGGTCGTAACGGTCAGGACTTCCGCCGGACCGTTGCCGACGTTGGCCAGGCAATGCTGCTTGGTGGCGTCGAAGTGCACCGAGTCGCCGGCGCCGAGGGGGTATTGGCGGCCCTCGATGGTGTAGATGATCTGTCCCGAAAGGACGTAGGAGAACTCCGAACCGTCGTGGGAAATTAGTTCCGATTGGTAGCCCACGGAGATGTTCATCTTCACCGCGTTGATCAGGTTGCCAGGAAAGGAACTGGACAGTCGCTCGTAGGCCAGTGGCTGGCCTTCGATGGTGTAGCGCACTCGCTTGCCGTCGTGGGAGTCGGGTTGTACCTGGGTCGGCTGGTCGAACAGGGCGTTTAGCGGAACGTTCAGGGACTTGGCGATATTGACCAAAGAAGAGATAGAAACACCGGTGAGATTGCGCTCGGCCTGGGAGAGGAAACTGGCGGTAAGGCCGGATTCACTGGCAATTTGGCGCAGGGTTTTCTTGGCGGCGCGACGATAGCGGCGCAGGCGTTCGCCGATGCGGTCTGCGGTCATTGAAGAGACTCTTATAGGAAAGGAGTTGTTAACCCAACGGACGTCAATGACGCCTGGCAGGTGCAATACCAAGGTTCGTCACTTTAGCATCACCGATGCAGCGAACTCATGCCTGCGGCGCTGAGTTCCCCGGTTTGGGGTGAAATGGTTGGTAACGAAAAACGGCGGTAACCTCAGCTTCATGCTGAAGGTTACCGCCGTTGGGGGAGGCTGGGAAAACTTTATGGCATCAACACTTCGATGGCGCCATCGGCCGTCATGCTGACCTGGCTGGTACCGGCTTCCACTTCCGGGGTTACCGGCGCCGAATCCATGCTGGCGGCTTTCATCATCATCGGCGCACGCAGGTAGGGCTGTGGATAACCGTTGCTGTTGAGGTTCAGGTTGACGATCTTGTAGCCCTTGCCGCCCAGGGCCTCGGTGGCCAGCTGCGCGCGGGCCTTGAACGCCTTGACCGCATCCTTGAGCAGTGCGTCTTCGCTGGCCTTGCGGGTCGGATCGGCGATGGCGAAGTCCATGCCGCCCATTTTCAGGTCCGTCAGCAGCTCGCCGGTGAGTTTGGACAGGGCGGCAAAATCAGCACTTTCCAGGCGCAGCTCGGCACGTTCGCGCCAGCCGGTGATCTTCTGGCCCTTGCCGTCGTAGATCGGGTAGCTGTTGCGGCTGCCCTGGCGCAGGGTCACGTCCTTGACCTGGCGTGCCTGGCCCAGGGCCTTGTTCATGGTGGTGGTGACTTCGGCGGCCAGCTTGGCCGGGTCGGTGTTCTGCGACTCGCTGTAGAGGGTCACGATCATCAGGTCGCGTGCCACTTCCTGGCTGACTTCAGCGCGCAGGGAAATCTGGTTGTAGTGCAGTTCATCGGCGGCCAGGGCGGGCAGGCTGGTGAGAGTGCCGACGCTGAGGGCGAGAAGGGCGACGCTACGACTGAATTGCTGCATGGAAACTCCTTGAGTGCGATCTGCAAGCCTAAGGTTCGCGCCTGCGTGAGCGATAAGACTCTAGCTTTTATTCCTCGTTGCAGCCCATTACAACTTTGATACACATCAGCCCTCTCTTGCTTCAAGGCTTGAAGCTTGTAGCTTAAAACCAGCCGCTTGCCGCAGCTTTTCCTGTGGCGCTTTGCCGCAGTTTTGCCTGTGCCGGGGGCTGCTTGGTTATACTCCCGGCGATTGCCCTGGAGCGCTCATCAGGAGAGCTCATGCTCGCCCCCGTAAAATTGCTGTCCGCGACCCGTCAGAACCTCTGGCGCCTGACCTTCATCCGCACCCTGGTGCTGGCTGCCCAGGCCGGTTCGGTGGGGATCGCCTATTGGCTGGACCTGCTGCCGCTGCCCTGGCTGCAGCTTGCCATCACGCTGATCTTCTCTACGGTGCTCTGCGCCTTCACCGCCATTCGCCTGCGTACCTCATGGCCGGTGACGGAGCTGGAATATGCCCTGCAATTGGCTTGTGACCTGTTTATCCACAGCGTACTGCTGTATTTCTCCGGCGGTTCCACCAACCCCTTCGTCTCCTATTACCTGGTGCCCCTGACCATTGCCGCGGTGACCTTGCCCTGGCGCTACTCGGTGGTCCTGTCGGGAATTGCCCTGACCCTCTATACCCTGTTGTTGGCGCGCTTCTACCCCTTGCAGACCTTCCCCATCGCCCGGGAGAACCTGCAGGTCTATGGCATGTGGCTGAGTTTTGCCCTGGCCGCCGCAGTGATCACCTTCTTTGCCGCGCGCATGGCCGAAGAGCTGCGCCGCCAGGAAGAACTGCGGGCGATTCGCCGCGAAGAAGGGCTGCGTGACCAGCAACTGCTGGCCGTGGCAACCCAGGCCGCCGGCGCTGCCCATGAACTGGGCACGCCGCTGGCAACCATGAGCGTGCTGCTCAAGGAAATGCGCCAGGACCATCCCGATCCGCTGTTGCAGGATGACCTCAGCGTGCTTCAGGACCAGGTCAAGCTGTGCAAGGAAACCCTGCAGCAACTGGTGCGCGCCGCTGAGGCCAATCGGCGTCTGGCAGTAGACATGCAGGACGTCACCCAGTGGCTGGACGAAGCCTTGAATCGCTGGCACCTGATGCGTCCCGAGGCCAGCTATCGCTTCCACCTGCTGGGCGAAGGGCCGATACCACGCCTGGCGCCACCCCCAGATTTGACCCAGGCCCTGCTCAACCTGTTGAACAATGCAGCCGATGCCTGCCCCGAGGGCCTGGAAGTGCGCCTGGACTGGGACATGGAAAATATCACCATCAGTATTCGTGACCACGGCCCCGGAGTACCCTTGGCTATCGCCGAGCAGATCGGCAAACCGTTTTTTACCACCAAGGGCAAAGGCTTCGGCCTGGGCCTGTTTTTGAGCAAGGCCAGCGTGACCCGTGCTGGCGGCTCAGTGAAACTCTACAGTCACGAGGAAGGCGGCACGCTCACCGAGCTGCGCCTGCCCCGTGCGGCCCGAGGAGACGACCATGAGTGAAGAGATCCAAGTCGAAGGCGAGGAACTGCCGCATCTGTTGCTGGTGGATGATGACGCTACCTTTACCCGCGTGATGGCCCGTGCCATGAGCCGCCGTGGCTTTCGTGTCAGTACCGCAGGTTCTGCCGAGGAAGGCCTGACCATCGCCCAGCAGGATCTGCCGGACTACGCGGCACTGGACCTGAAGATGGACGGCGACTCCGGCCTGGTGCTGCTGCCCAAGCTGCTGGAGCTGGACCCGGAAATGCGCGTGCTGATCCTCACCGGCTACTCGAGCATCGCCACTGCGGTGGAGGCGATCAAGCGCGGTGCCTGCAACTACCTGTGCAAGCCGGCGGACGCCGATGACGTGCTGGCCGCGCTGCTTTCCGAACACGCCGACCTGGACACCCTGGTGCCGGAAAACCCGATGTCCGTGGACCGTCTGCAGTGGGAGCACATCCAGCGCGTGCTGACCGAACACGAAGGCAACATCTCCGCCACTGCCCGGGCCCTGGGCATGCATCGCCGCACTTTGCAGCGCAAATTGCAGAAACGTCCGGTCCGTCGCTGAATCGCGACTGAACGAATGTCCGCTGGACGTCGTGAAAAAGCGTGCCGATCTACTATGATCGGCTCAACGCTTGCCCTCTCCCAATCGAGCCTCAACGATGAATCAGAACGCTGAATACTCTGCGGTCAACGATGCTGTGCGCGGGCAATTCTTTCGCCGGGTCTGGGCCATGACCACGCCCTACTGGCGCAGTGAAGAGAAGGGCAAGGCCTGGCTGCTGCTGATTGCCGTGATTGGCCTGTCGCTGTTCAGCGTGGCGATCTCGGTGTGGATCAACAGCTGGTACAAGGACTTCTACAACGCCTTGCAGAAGAAGGACGAAGCGGCGTTCTGGCACCTGATCCTGTATTTCTGCGGCATTGCCGCGGTGGCGATCCTGGGGGCGGTGTACCGCCTGTACCTGACCCAGATGCTGACCATCCGCTGGCGGGCCTGGCTGACCGAGAAGCACTTTGCCCGTTGGCTGGGCAACAAGAACTACTACCAGCTGGAGCAGGGCGGCTACACCGACAACCCGGACCAGCGGATTTCCGAAGACCTCAACAGTTTCACCAGCAATACCCTGTCCCTGGGCCTGGGGCTGATTCGCAACGTGGTCAGCCTGGTGTCGTTCTCGATCATTCTCTGGGGCGTGTCGGGCAGCATCGAGGTACTCGGCTACACCATTCCCGGCTACATGTTCTGGTGCGCGCTGGTGTATGCCGCCGTCGGCAGCTGGCTGACCCATCTCATCGGCCGCCGCCTGATCGGCCTGAACAACCAGCAACAGCGCTTCGAGGCCGATCTGCGTTTCTCCATGGTGCGGGTCCGCGAGAACGCCGAAAGCATCGCGCTGTACGACGGCGAGAAAAACGAGAACCAGCGTTTGAGCAGTCGTTTCGGCAAGGTCTGGCACAACTTCTGGGACATTATGAAGGTGTCCAAGCGCCTGACCTTTTTCACCGCCGGTTATGGCCAGATCGCGATCATCTTCCCCTTCATCGTTGCGGCGCCCCGTTATTTCGCCGGCAAGATCGAGCTGGGCGAGCTGATGCAGATCAACTCGGCTTTCGGCAACGTCCAGGAGAACTTCAGCTGGTTCATCAGCGCCTATTCGGACCTGGCGGCCTGGCGCGCCACCTGTGACCGTCTGCTGAGTTTTCGCCAGGCCATGAGCGACAACGAGGAGCGTCCGCCGGCCATCGATGTGCAGCATCAGGGGGAGCAATTGCAGGTGCGTGACCTGGGCCTGGATCTGGCGGATGGCCGTCATTTGCTGGCCGGGGCGCAGATGACCGTGAACCCTGGCGAGCGCCTGATGCTCAGTGGCCGCTCCGGCAGTGGCAAGAGCACCTTGTTGCGGGCGATGGGGCGGCTGTGGCCTGCCGGGCAGGGGAGCATCCTGTTGCCGGCCCAGCGTTACCTGTTCTTGCCGCAAAAGCCGTACCTGCCCATTGGCAGCCTGCGTGAAGCCTTGAGTTATCCACAGTCCGGCGACAGCTACCCCCAGGAGCGCTACGAGCAGGTCCTGGAAACCTGCCGCCTGCCCCATCTGGTAGCACGCCTGGATGAGCACAATCACTGGCAGCGCATGCTGTCTCCAGGCGAGCAGCAGCGCCTGGCGTTTGCCCGGGCACTGCTCTATGCGCCGCAATGGCTGTATATGGACGAGGCCACTTCGGCCATGGATGAGGAAGATGAAGCGACCTTGTACCAGGCACTGATCGACCAGTTGCCGGGCTTGAGCATCGTCAGCGTCGGCCATCGCAGCAGCCTCAAGCGTTTCCACCCGCGGCATATCCGTATCGACCAGGGGCATCTGGTGGATCAGGGCCTGACGGCCTGAGTGATAGCTTCGCTCAGGCCGCCACAGGCTGTTGCCTGACCTGTGCTCGCAGGCGTTTGCCTAGGGCTTGCGCAACGGTGCGCCAGGGAACAGGTACAGCACTAGATTGCAGGAGGGTACGAGGTGGCCCGCTTGCGGGCCATCCGGCGCCTGCAACAGGGGCGGGTAGGCCTGGATCAGGACGTATGCAGGATCGTGCGATCTACCCTCACGGCCAGCTGGCCGCTCCCCGGCTTGGCGTTGAAGGCCACATTGCCTTGCTCATCCACGCGAGCCCGGGCAATGGGGGCGCCATTGAGCAACAGCTCCAGAGGTGCGTCCTTGAGGGATTGGCCCGAGGCCAGTTGCAGTTTCAGGTTGATAGCCATGGTGATCTCCTTGTCAGGCGTTGCTGTCGATGAAACGGTTGGCGTTCTTGTCGATGGAGCCGATCAGCTCCGGCGAGCCGCCGCGGAACTGGCGGAACACATTGCGCCCGGTGGCGCTGCTGTTGCTGGTGCCGGCCGGGATTGCCAGGGTCGGCTGGAAGCTGTCGCTCAGTTCCACATAGGCTGACCAGGGACCAATGTAGGACTCGTTCAAGCCGTTGGTTTCGCTCAGCGCATAACGCACGCCATGACCCGGCAGCCAGTTGGGCTCACTGGGGGTGTGGCTTTGCCAGCCGTCGGCCAGCACCACGGGTACAGCGCTGGGGGTCTCCAGGTAGCCCGCCGGCTTGTTCGGGCTGTAGTTCTGCAGCAGCAGGTAGGTGCTCCAACCCCACCAGTTGTCGATGGTCTTGCTGTCGTTGAGGTTGTTGACGTCGCTGCGGCGCAGCACCTTGTTGCCACTCATCACGAACAGCGGTGAAAAG
Source organism: Pseudomonas sp. PH1b (assembly GCF_000633395.1). Taxonomy (GTDB): domain Bacteria; phylum Pseudomonadota; class Gammaproteobacteria; order Pseudomonadales; family Pseudomonadaceae; genus Aquipseudomonas. The sequence goes on along the minus strand of NZ_AYMU01000031.1, from coordinate 71,803 downwards.
TTGCCGGTTTTCGCGGCATTCAGGTCCGGCAACGCTTTCAGTGCTGCATAGCTGCCCGGAGCCGGGAGGCTGCCGCTCAGGTAGCTGGCAAAGACTTCGTCTGCCGAGCTCTGCACGGCAAGCTTCACTTGCTGGCGATTGCGATGGTCGACGCTGTCGAAGTAGCGCTTGTCGCCATAGGCATGCCAGCGCTCGCCCTGGGCGTTGCTGACGTCGAGCCCGAACTTGCTGTCTTCGTCGTGCATGAAACGGGTGATCAGCGAGCCCAGGTCGCTGGGAGTGACCACCGCCGCCAGCTGTTTGCGCGGTACACGCACATGGCCCGCGGAAAACAGGTCCGTGAGGAAGTGGTCGGCGAAGGCGTTCATCGCGTAGGCCAGTTCCAGTTGCTTGTCGTCGGCACTCTTGCCCGCCAGTACCGCTTGCTGCAGGGCTGCCGTGTGCCCGGCGATGTAGGCGGCCACTGCCCATTCGCCAAAGTGGTCGGCGTTGTTGGCCGCGAGCTTCAGGTAGCGGCCCAGTGGGAACAGGGCGGAGACCAGGCTGCCCCCGCCGGTGATCTTGTTCCACTCTTCGGACAAGGTGTCGCCCAGGGCGTCATAGGCTTCGTGAGGTTGCTTGCCGTCGCGGATCGCCTGGTTGGCGGCGAGGATTTCCTTCTGCATCACGGCGAGGATCTGCCGGGCTTCGTCTTTGGCCGCTGGCAGCACGGCAAGGGAATTGAAAGCCGCGCTAAAGCGTTGCACGCGCTCGACCGGTGTCGCGCCCTCGCAGATCGGCTGGTCGGGAATGCCGTAGAAATCGCCGCCCAGGGCAACCACCTGGCCATAGGTCAGGGCCAGGCCGTTGGGCAGGTGCAGCTCGACCTGCCAGGCGGGAATGGCCGGTGCATCCTTGACGAAGCGCAGCAGGGTGCTGTCACCGATGGCGGTGTGTTCGCCACCCTCGAAACGCAGTTGTGGCCCAGCGAGTTTTTGCACGGCGCGGGGCAGGCCCTCCGGGCGGTGGTACTTGATGGTGTGATGGCCGTCGGCGACCAGCACCAGGGTGTCGCCATCGCCCGAGATGGCAATGCCCTGTTCGCTGAACAGGCGGTCCAGGTCGGCAATGATCTTGCCGGCATGTTGCGGTTGTTGCTTGTGTGCAGAGAGTCCTGACATTTCTAGCTCCTTGATATGTCATGGGGATACTGTGGATTTAACTGTATATATATACAGTTGTTATCGATAATAGATGAAGACTTTGCGCCGTCAAGAGGGGAATGATCTGTTCCTGTAACCAGTGTCGCGAAAGGTGTTTGCGCAGCAGCGAATCCGGCTTGCTTCGCCGGGCCAGGAGGCCGCCCGGAGTCGCAGCCGCAAACCTTGGGCGAGCGGCCTCCCGGGCCAAGCAAGATCAGGCGGTAGCCTGTGGATTGGATTATCATTAGCGCCCTAACGACAGGCTCTGGATTCATTCGCGCATGCTGGCCATTTTCTTCGAGACGCTGACGATCACCGCGCCCGTCTTCGCCATGCTGTTTCTTGGGCTGCTGCTCAAGCGGGTAGGGTGGATCAACGACAACTTTATCCACACCGCCTCGGCACTGGTGTTCAACGTCACCATGCCGGCCCTGCTGTTTCTGGGGATCGTGCATGCGGATCTGCACTCTTCGTTGAAGCCTGGTGTGCTGATCTATTTCTCCGTGGCGACCCTGGCGTGTTTTGCCCTGGCCTGGGCCTGGGCCATCTGGCGTTGCCCGCAAGCCGATCGCGGGATCTACACCCAGGGGGCGTTTCGCGGCAATAACGCGATCATCGGCCTGGCCCTGGCGGCGAGCATGTACGGCGACTACGGCATCTCCCTGGGGGCGGTGCTCGCGGCCCTGGTCATCCTCTTTTACAACACCTTGTCGACCATCGTCCTGGCGGTCTACAGCCCGGTGATCAAGTCCGATCCCTGGAGTATCTTCAAGAGCGTGATCAGCAATCCGCTGATTGTCAGCGTGCTGGTCGCGGGGCCGTTCGCCTATTGGCAGATCGGCCTGCCCGGCTGGCTGGAGACCTCGGGCAAGTACCTGGCGCAAATGACCCTGCCCCTGGCCCTGATCTGCATTGGCGGCACTTTATCCATTGCAGCCTTGCGCAACAGTGGCGAGTTGGCGATGAGTTCGAGTTTGCTGAAGATGGTCAGCCTGCCAGCGCTGGCGACCTTTGGCGCGTGGTTGTGCGGGTTTCGCGGAGCGGAGTTGGGGATCCTGTTCCTGTATTTCGGCAGCCCCACCGCGGCGGCAAGCTTTGTCATGGCCCGGGCGGCCAATGGCAATCACGAGTTGGCGGCGGCGATCATCGTCATCACCACGGTGATGGCGGCGCTGACCACCAATATCGGGATCTTCCTGTTGCAGTGGGGCGGCTGGATCTAAGGCCGCGCGCCGGCCGAGCGGTTCCTGCGCCGTGGGGCAGGAACCGCAGGCTGTTCATTGCGGCGGCTGATAGGCGTCAATCACTTCCTGGGCTGCGCGGAACGCATCGATGGCCGCCGGCACGCCGGCATACACCGCGCAATGCAGCAGTGCCTCGCGAATTTCCTCCACGCTGCAACCGTTGTTCAAGGCGCCGCGCACGTGGCCTTTCAGCTCCTGGGGGCATTTCAGCGCCGTCAGGGCCGCGAGGGTGATCAGGCTGCGGGTTTTCAGTGGCAGGCCGTCACGGTTCCACACCCCGCCCCAGGCATGTTCATTGACGAAGTCCTGCAATGGCTGGGTGAATTCGGTGGCGTTGTCCAGGGCACGATCGACAAACGCGTCGCCCATCACCTGACGACGCATCTGCACTCCGCTTTGCTTGTTCTCGCTCATGGCGTTTCTCTCTTGTGTTGGCGGCGCCAGGCCCGTAGCGAACTGAACAGCAGAAACGCCACCAGCGCTGGCAGGACGAAAAACAGCATCAAGTGTTCCAGCTTGCCCGCCAGGGGCATGCCGGTGGTGAAGGACACCACGTGCAGTCCATAGGCCAGGTACAGGCCGAGAAACAGCAGGCCCTCGGCGCGGGTCACGCGGTACCCCGAATAGAACACCGGCAGGCACAATACCGCGACGCCGAGCATCACCGGCAGATCGAAGTCCAGGGCATTGGGCGAGACCGAGAGCGGTGTCGGCGCCATCAGGGCGGTGAAGCCCAGCACCCCCAGCAGGTTGAACAGGTTGCTGCCGATAATGTTGCCCACGGCAATCTCTCGCTGGCCACGCGAGGCGGCCAGCAGCGAGGTGGCCAGTTGCGGCAGCGAAGTACTGACGGCTATCACCGTCAACCCCATGACCCGCTCCGACAGCCCCAGGTCGTCGGCCACGGTGACCGCGGCTCCCAGCAGCAGATGCCCGGCCAGAACCAGCAGCCCCAGGCCGAGGAGCACCAGGAGCATGCTGCTGAACCGGGGCAAGAAGCTGCGCTGGCCGGCAGGGGCGGGGGAGTGAGGGCGCTGAGCGTGCTTGGACTGGCGCAACAGCAGCACCAGGTACAGCGCCAGGGCCGCCAGCAGGATCAGGCCGTCGGCTGGCGTGAGGTGTTCGTTGTAGGCCAGGACATAGACCAGCAGGCTGGCGCCGATCATCAGCGGGATGTCCAGGTGCACCAGTTGCCGGGACACCCGCAGGGGGATGATCAGGGCCGAGAGGCCAAGGGTCACCAGGATGTTGAAGATGTTGCTGCCAATCACGCTGCCCACGGCGATGTCGGTGTTGTCGGCCAGGGTCGCTTGCAGGCTGATGGCCATCTGTGGCGCGCTGCTGCCGACGGCAACGATGCTCAGGCCGATGATCAGCGGACGCACATGCAGGCGCGCGGCCAGGCGTATGGCGGCGCGTACCAGCAGCTCGGCACCGGCGATCAGCAGCACCAGGCCGCAGATGAGCTGGATCAGGCTGAGCAGGGGCAGTTCGGCGAAGGCGGTAATGGCGCAGGCTCCGTGGGTCAGTCGCTGAGGGCTTGGACGCGTACTTTTGCGGTACCGCTGCGCAGCATGCCCAGTTGTTGGGCGGCGGCGCGGGACAGGTCGATCAGGCGGCCGCGGGTATGGGGGCCACGGTCGTTGATGCGAACCACGACGCTCTGGTCGTTGCCCAGGTTGGTGACTTGCACCCGAGTGCCGAACGGCAGCTCGCGGTGGGCCGCGGTGAGGCCGTTCTGGTCGAAGGCTTCGCCGCTGGCGGTGCGCTTGCCGTGATGGCGGGCGCCGTAATAGGAGGCAGTGCCGGTTTCGTCATAACCCCGAGGGTCGATGAGGTGGTTGCTGGCACAGCCGCAGAGCAGAGCGAGCAGGGCGCTAGTGGTTACCAGACGCTTCATTCATTGGCTCCGATGGTCGATGCAGAGAGCGCGGTTGCTCTCGTCGTCTGTCTGGCTGACCGCAAACCGGCGAATGCGTTCCTGAAAGGAGTGCGTGGGACGAGAGCGGGCCTCCCCATCACCAGGAAGGCGCCTGCGGAGGGCGCCTTCTGGTTGGGTTGCAATCAGCCTTCGAGCTTGCTTTTCAGCAGTTCGTTGACCTGTTGCGGGTTGGCCTTGCCCTTGGACGCCTTCATCGCCTGGCCGACGAAGAAACCGAACATCTTGCCGCGTTTGGCCTCATCGGCAGCGCGGTATTGTTCGACCTGCTCGGCGTTGGCCGCGAGCATTTCGTCCAGCACCGCGGAGATCGCGCCGCTGTCGGTGACTTGCTTGAGGCCGCGCTTGTCGATGATCTCATCGCTGCTGCCTTCACCATTGGCCATGGCTTCGAACACGGTCTTGGCGATCTTGCCGGAGATGGTGTTGTCCTTGATCCGCAGGAGCATGCCGCCCAGCTGTTCGGCCGATACCGGTGCCTGGTCGATTTCCAGGCCCTGCTTGTTCAGCAGGCTGCCCAGCTCAACCATGACCCAGTTGGCCGCGAGCTTGGCGTCGCCGGCGATGCGGGCGACCTGCTCGAAGTAGTCGGCTTGCTCACGGCTGGTGGCCAGCACGCTGGCGTCGTAGACCGAGAGGCCGAACTGTTCCTGGAAGCGCTCGCGTTTCTGCGGCGGCAGTTCCGGCAGGGTGGCGCGTACCTGGTCGAGGAAGCTGTCCTCGATGACCACGGGCAGCAGGTCCGGGTCGGGGAAGTAACGGTAGTCGTTGGCTTCTTCCTTGCTGCGCATCGGACGGGTCTCGTCCTTGTTCGGGTCGTACAGGCGAGTCTGCTGGATCACCTTGCCGCCGTCCTCGATCAGTTCGATCTGGCGACGGATCTCGCTGTTGATCGCCTTCTCGATGAAGCGGAACGAGTTGACGTTCTTGATTTCGCAGCGAGTGCCGAACTCGGCCTGGCCCTTGGGACGGATCGAGACGTTGCAGTCGCAACGCAGGGAGCCTTCGGCCATGTTGCCATCGCAGATGCCCAGGTAGCGCACCAGGGCGTGGATCGACTTGACGTAGGCCACGGCTTCCTTGGCGCTGCGCATGTCAGGCTCGGAAACGATTTCCAGCAGCGGCGTACCGGCACGGTTCAGGTCGATGCCGGTGGCACCGCTGAATTCTTCGTGCAGGCTCTTGCCGGCGTCTTCTTCCAGGTGCGCGCGGGTGATCCCGACGCGTTTTACCGTGCCGTCTTCCAGGGGGATGTCCAGGTGGCCCTTGCCGACGATCGGCAACTCCATCTGGCTGATCTGGTAGCCCTTGGGCAGGTCCGGGTAGAAGTAGTTCTTGCGGGCGAACACGTTGTGCTGGCCGATCTCGGCATCGATGGCCAGGCCGAACATCACGGCCATGCGCACGGCTTCCTGGTTCAGCACCGGCAGCACGCCGGGCATGCCCAGGTCGATCAGGCTGGCCTGGGTGTTGGGCTCGGCACCGAAGGCGGTGGAGCTACCGGAGAAAATCTTCGACTGGGTGGTGAGCTGGGTATGAATCTCCAGCCCGATCACGACTTCCCATTGCATGTGTGTCTCCTCAGAAGCCGGTTGGGGTGCGGGTGTGCCAGTCAGTGTTGAGCTGATACTGGTGGGCAACGTTCAACAGGCGACCTTCCTGGAAATACGGCGCGAGCAACTGCACGCCCACCGGCAGGCCATCGACGAAACCTGCAGGCATGGACAAGCCCGGCAGACCGGCGAGGTTGGCGGTGATGGTGTAGACGTCTTCCAGGTACGCAGCGACCGGGTCGCTGCTCTTGGCGCCGAGCTTCCAGGCCGGGTTGGGCGTGGTCGGGCCGAGGATGATGTCGACTTCATTGAAGGCGCTCATGAAGTCGTTCTTGACCAGGCGCCGGATCTTCTGCGCCTTGAGGTAGTAGGCATCGTAGTAGCCGGCGGACAGCGCGTAGGCGCCGACCATGATCCGGCGCTGCACTTCGCTGCCGAAGCCTTCGCCACGGGAACGCTTGTACAGGTCCTCGAGGTTGCTCGGGTTGTCGCAGCGGTGACCGAAGCGCACGCCGTCGAAACGCGACAGGTTGGAGGAGGCTTCTGCCGGGGCGATCACGTAGTAGGCGGGAATCGCGTGCTGCATGTTCGGCAGGCTGATTTCCTTGATTACCGCGCCGAGCTTCTCCAGCTCCTTGATGCTGTTGTGGATCAGCTCGGCGATGCGCGGGTCGAGGCCGGCGCTGAAGTATTCCTTCGGCACGCCGATGCGCAGGCCCTGCAGCGAGCCATTGAGGCCGGCACTGTAGTCCGGCACCGGTTCATCGATGCTGGTGGAGTCGTTCGGGTCGAAGCCGGCCATGCCTTGCAGCAGGATCGCGCAGTCTTCGGCAGTGCGGGCCAGCGGGCCACCCTGGTCGAGGCTGGAGGCGTAGGCGATCATGCCCCAGCGGGAAACGCGACCGTAGGTCGGCTTCAGGCCGGTGAGGTTGGTGAAGGCGGCGGGCTGGCGGATCGAGCCGCCGGTGTCAGTGGCCGTGGCGGCCGGCAACAGGCGCGCGGCAACGGCGGCGGCGGAGCCACCGGAAGAACCACCCGGTACGTGTTCCAGGTTCCACGGGTTTTTCACCGCGCCGTACCAGCTCGATTCGTTGGCCGAACCCATGGCGAATTCGTCCATGTTGGTCTTGCCCAGGGTCACGGCCCCGGCAGCGGCCAGCTTGGCAACCACGGTGGCGTCGTAGGGCGCCTTGAAATTGTCGAGCATCTTCGAGCCGCAGCTGGTGCGGATGCCCTGGGTGCAGAACAGATCCTTGTGAGCGATCGGTGCGCCCAGCAGGGCACCGCTCTCACCGTTGGCGCGACGGGCGTCGGCGGCCTTGGCCTGGCTCAGCGCCAGGTCCTGGGTGAGGCTGATGAAGCTGTTGATCTGCGGATCCAGCTGAGCGATGCGCGCCAGCAGGGTCTGGGTCAGTTCTTCGGAGGAAAACTTCTTGTCGGCGAGTCCGCGGGCGATCTCGGCCAGAGTCATGTGATGCATTGCAGGCTCTTTCCCTTTAGTCGATGACTTTCGGAACCAGATACAGGCCGTTTTCGACCGCTGGCGCGATGGACTGATAGGCCTCGCGGTGATTGGACTCGGTCACAACGTCTGCGCGCAGGCGCTGGCTGGCTTCCAGAGGGTGGGCCAGGGGCTCGATACCGTCGGTATCGACTGCCTGCATTTCATCCACCAGCCCGAGAATGCTGTTCAGGGCCGAGGTGATGTGTGGAAGATCGCCTTCATTGAGCTTGATGCTGGCCAAATGAGCGATTTTTTCCACGTCGGAGCGTTCAAGCGCCATGGGATTCTCCAGTGGAAAACAAAAACGGATTTCGTCCGCGTGTTAGATTGTCGGAACACTACCGCATTTCTACGGTCTTATGGCCGCGATTGTGGGGGTTGGTGCACAGAAAAGCGGCCAATTTAACATATTGGCGCCTTGCCCAAAATCCCTGTCGTTGTTAGAGTTTGCCGCACTTTTTTACCCACGCGTTGCCTAGGGTCCCTTTCCCATGTTCAAGAAACTGCGTGGCATGTTTTCCAGCGATCTTTCCATTGACCTGGGCACTGCCAACACCCTTATTTACGTGCGCGAGCGCGGTATTGTCCTGAATGAACCATCGGTTGTGGCCATTCGGACCCACGGTAATCAGAAAAGTGTTGTCGCGGTTGGTGCTGAGGCCAAGCGCATGCTCGGTCGTACCCCGGGCAACATCGCAGCCATTCGTCCGATGAAAGACGGCGTGATCGCCGACTTCAGCGTCTGCGAAAAGATGCTGCAGTACTTCATCAACAAAGTTCATGAAAACAGCTTTCTGCAGCCCAGCCCTCGTGTGCTGATCTGCGTTCCATGCAAGTCGACCCAGGTTGAGCGTCGTGCCATCCGTGAATCGGCCCTTGGCGCCGGTGCTCGTGAGGTGTTCCTGATCGAAGAGCCGATGGCTGCTGCGATCGGTGCCGGCCTGCCGGTGGAAGAGGCCCGCGGCTCGATGGTCGTGGACATCGGTGGCGGTACCACTGAAATTGCCCTGATCTCCCTGAACGGTGTGGTCTACGCCGAGTCCGTACGTGTGGGCGGCGACCGTTTCGACGAAGCCATCATCACCTACGTGCGTCGCAACTACGGCAGCCTGATCGGTGAGTCCACCGCCGAGCGCATCAAGCAGGAAATCGGTACGGCCTACCCGGGCGGCGAAGTGCGTGAAGTCGACGTGCGTGGCCGTAACCTGGCCGAAGGCGTGCCACGTGCCTTCACCCTGAACTCCAACGAAGTGCTGGAAGCTCTGCAAGAGTCCCTGGCAACCATCGTTCAGGCGGTGAAGAGCGCCTTGGAGCAATCGCCTCCGGAATTGGCTTCGGATATCGCCGAGCGTGGCCTGGTGCTGACCGGTGGTGGCGCCCTGCTGCGCGACCTGGACAAGCTGCTGGCCCAGGAAACCGGCCTGCCGGTGATCGTCGCCGAAGACCCGCTGACCTGCGTTGCTCGCGGCGGTGGCCGTGCATTGGAAATGATGGACAAGCACACCATGGACCTGCTCTCCAGCGAATAACTTCGCTGCGGGGTCTATGCTGATGCGCCCACAGGCAGCACTTTGCAGTGCTGCCTGTGGCGTTTATCTTCTGTCAATCTGCATCCAGGCCGGTTTGATGCCGTATGAATAAACACAACATTTGCCTGGGAGGAGCGGCTTATTAAACCGCTTTTCGCCAAGGGCCCCTCATTAGGCGTACGCCTCCTGGTGCTGGTCGTACTCTCGGTCGCACTGATGGTGGTCGATGCCCGCTTCACACTGCTCAAGCCAGTGCGTAGCCAAATGTCGCTGGTGTTGATGCAGTCCTACTGGATCACCGACCTGCCGCAGCGGCTATGGCAAGGCGTGGCCAGTCAGTTCGGCAGTCGTACCGAGCTGGTCGCCGAAAACGAAAAACTCAAGACCGAGAACCTGCTGCTGCAGGGGCGCATGCAAAAGCTCGCGGCCCTGACCGAGCAGAACGTGCGCCTGCGCGAATTGCTCAACTCCTCGGCGCTGGTCAACGAGAAGGTCGAAGTGGCCGAGTTGATCGGCATGGACCCGAACCCCTTCACTCATCGCATCATCATCAATAAAGGCGAGCGCGATGGGGTGTTCCTCGGCCAGCCGGTGCTCGATGCCCGCGGCCTGATGGGCCAGGTGGTCGAGCTGATGCCTTATACCTCGCGCGTGCTGCTGCTCACCGACACCACCCACAGCATTCCGGTGCAGGTCAATCGCAACGGCCTGCGCGCTATCGCCAGCGGCACCGGCAATCCGGAACGTCTGGAGCTGCGTCACGTGGCCGATACCGCCGACATCAAGGAAGGCGACCTGCTGGTCAGCTCCGGCCTTGGCCAGCGCTTCCCTGCCGGTTACCCGGTGGCCACGGTCAAGGAAGTGATCCATGACTCCGGCCAGCCCTTTGCCATTGTGCGGGCAGTGCCCACCGCCGCCTTGAATCGCAGTCGCTACCTGCTGCTGGTGTTCAGCGATCCGCGCACCGCCGAAGAGCGGGCCAATGACGCGGCTCAGGCTCAGGAAGCCCAGGACCAGCAGGGCGGCAGTGCCGGGCCTGTGGTACCGGCCACGGTGCCCAAGCCTGCGGTGGCACCTGCGGCGAACGCGGCACCTGCTGCTCCGGCTGCAGCGCCAGCGACCCCGGTCAAGCCCGCGGCCCATGCTCCGGCCAAGCCGGTCAATAAACCTGTGGTGAAACCTGCGGCTGCCAAACCACCGGCAGCGGCCCCGGCCACCACCGGAGGAAGAGAATAATGGCGGGCAGTACCTATTCACGTAATGGCTGGATCGTCTGGCTGACGTTCCTCATCGGCTTGTTGCTCAGCGTCTCGCCGTTGCCCCAGTTCATGGAGATCCTGCGCCCATTGTGGCTGGCCCTGTTGCTGGCATTCTGGGCCCTGGCCCTGCCGCACAAGGTCGGCATGGTCACCGCCTGGTGCCTGGGGCTGGCCGAGGATGTGCTCTACGGCACGTTGCTGGGGCAGAACGCCTTGATCCTGACCCTGATCACCTTCCTTGTACTGTCCTTGCAGCAGCGCCTGCGGATGTTCCCGATGTGGCAGCAAAGCCTGGTGATCCTGGTGATCTTCGGCCTGGCGCAACTGGTGCAACTGTGGCTCAGCGCCCTGACCGGCAATCGCCAGCCGACCCTGGCCCTGGTCCTGCCGGCCCTGGTCAGTGCCTTGTTGTGGCCTTGGGTCAGCTTTGGCCTGCGGGGCCTGCGTCGGCGTTTCAAAATCAATTAATCCGGTCAGGCATTGGCCCGCACCTCGACAGGGAGATGTCTTGATGAATCGGCTTTACCTCGCTTCCGGTTCGCCTCGTCGCCGTGAACTGCTCACGCAGATCGGCGTGCCCTTCACCGCCATCAGCGCGGACATCGATGAAACCCCGCTGGCCGACGAATCCCCAGCCACTTATGTCGAGCGCCTGGCCCGCGGCAAGGCGGCGGCCGGTCGTGCGTTGATCAGCAGCAGCGATTCCCAGGCTCCGGCCTGCGTACTGGGGGCCGATACGGCCGTGGTGCTGGAGGGGCGGATTCTTGGCAAACCCCTGGATCAGGCGGATGCCCAGGCCATGCTCATGGCGCTTTCGGGGCGTGAGCACGAAGTGCTGACGGCCATTGCTCTGCTCGACGGCGAACGCTGCGAGTCACTGGTTGTGCGCAGCCTGGTGCGTTTTCGCCCGGTCTCGGTGGCGGAGGCGGCCGCCTACTGGGCCAGTGGCGAGCCTCGTGACAAGGCCGGTGGTTATGCGATCCAGGGGCTTGCGGCGGTGTTTGTGGCAGGGCTCAATGGCAGTTATTCCGCCGTGGTCGGCTTGCCGGTGTGCGAAACCGCAGAACTGCTGGGCCATTTCGGCATACCCTGTTGGCAAAACCTTCCAGTGCGCTAAGGCGCCGTACCCGACTGATGCGGCCCTCTATGAACACGCCTGAACGAGACACTGCCATGAGTGAAGAGATTCTGATCAACATCACGCCGATGGAATCACGGGTGGCGGTGGTGGAAAACGGCGTGCTGCAAGAGGTCCACGTCGAGCGGACCCAGCGTCGCGGCATCGTCGGCAACATCTACAAGGGCAAGGTGGTCCGCGTGTTGCCGGGCATGCAGGCGGCGTTTGTCGATATCGGCCTGGATCGCGCGGCGTTCATCCACGCTTCGGAGATTTCTACCCGCGAAGGCACGGCCGTCGAGAGCATCAGTGCCCTGGTGCACGAAGGGCAGAGCCTGGTGGTGCAAGTCACCAAGGACCCCATCGGTTCCAAGGGCGCACGCCTGACGACCCAGTTGTCGATCCCTTCCCGCTACCTGGTGTACATGCCGCGCACCGCCCACGTCGGGATCTCGCTGAAGATCGAGGACGAGGCCGAGCGCGAGCGCCTGAAGCAGGTGGTCAGCGATTGCGTGGCCCAGGAGGGCATCAAGGAGGCCGGCGGATTTATCCTGCGCACCGCCGCCGAAGGTGCCGGGGTCGACGAGATCATGATGGACATTCGCTACCTGCGAAGGCTCTGGGATCAGATCGGTGCGCAGATCAAGACCATTGGCGCACCGAACGTGATCTACGAGGACCTGGGGCTGGCGTTGCGCACCCTGCGCGACCTGGTGAGCCCGAAGATCGAGAAAATTCGCATCGACTCCCGGGAAACCTTCCAGAAGACCACGCAGTTCGTCGCCGAGCTGATGCCGGAAATCGCCGATCGCCTGGAGCACTACCCGGGCGAGCGGCCGATCTTCGACCTGTACGGCGTCGAGGATGAAATCCAGAAAGCCCTGGAGCGCAAGGTGCCGCTCAAGTCCGGCGGCTACCTGGTGGTGGACCCGGCGGAAGCCATGTCGACCATCGACGTCAACACCGGGGCGTTCGTTGGTCACCGCAATCTTGAGGAGACCATCTTCAAGACCAACCTCGAGGCTGCGACCGCCATTGCCCGGCAACTGCGTCTGCGCAACCTGGGCGGGATCATCATCATCGACTTCATCGACATGGAAGATGAAGAGCATCAGCGCCAGGTCCTGCGCACGCTGGAAAAGCAGCTGGAGCGCGACCACGCCAAGACCAACATCATCGGCATCACCGAACTTGGCCTGGTGCAGATGACTCGCAAGCGCACCCGGGAAAGCCTTGAACAGGTGCTGTGCGAACCCTGCAGCAGTTGCCAGGGACGGGGTAAGTTGAAGACTCCGGAAACCGTCTGTTACGAAATATTCCGTGAAATCCTGCGTGAGGCCCGGGCTTATCAGGCAGAAGGGTATCGAGTGCTGGCCAATCAGAAAGTGGTGGACCGACTGCTGGACGAAGAGTCGGGCAACGTTGCGGAGCTGGAAGGTTTTATCGGCCGGACCATCAGGTTCCAGGTCGAAACCATGTATTCCCAGGAACAATATGACGTGGTGCTGCTCTGATTCCGCGTGTTGTACATGACTGGAAACGGCTGGCTTCAGCTTTTTGCATGACTTTTGCCCTGGGAGCCAACTGAAATGGAGCGGCTGATTCGCCTGTTCACCACGCTGACACGCTGGGGGCTGGGCCTCTGCGCGCTGGCACTGGTGGTGACGGCCTTGTACGTCAGCCTGGGCCGGGAACTGACTCCGCTGGTGGCGGAGTATCAGGCCGAGGTCGAGGCCAAGGTCCAGCAGGCTGTGGGCCTGCCGGTGCACATCGGCAGCCTGGAGGGCCGCTGGAGCGGGCTATCGCCCGTGTTGCTGGCCCACGACGTGATGGTCGGCGAGGGCGCCAATGCCTTGCGCCTGGATCAGGTCAGCGTGGCGCCGGACATGCTGGCTAGCCTGCTGGCCCGCGACCTGAGAATCGGCCGCCTGGAGCTCAGCGGCCTGAGCCTGAGCCTCAAGGAAGGCGCGGACGGTCAATGGCAGCTCGAAGGCCTGCCGGTGCAGAACGACCAGCCGATGGACCCCGAGCAACTGCTGACCCGCTTGCAGCAGGTGGCGGAGCTGTCGCTTCTGGACAGCCAGGTCAGCTTGCTGCCGCAGAATCACCAGCCTATCGCCCTGACCTATGTCGGACTCAACCTGCGCACGGGCCCCAGCCGCCAGCGCCTGGACCTGCGCCTGACCCTTCCGGATGGCCAGCCCCTGGCCCTGAACCTGCGCAGCCGAGTGCGTGCCAATGCCTGGCGTGATGGCCAGGCCGATCTGTACCTGAGCTTGCCGCAAAGCGATTGGTCGCGCTGGCTGCCAGCCGGTCTGACCCAGCAGTGGAAGCTGTCCGAGCTCAAGGCCGGTTGCGAATTGTGGTTGAGCTGGGGCAAGGGCACGGTGCAAAGCGCCGCGTTGCGCCTGAATGCGCCGCAGTTCACCGGTGCTTATGCCGACCGCACGCCGGTCAACCTGAAGAACCTGGCCCTGAATGCCTACTTCCAGCGCAGTGAGCAGGGCCTCAAGGTACAACTCGATTCCCTGGCTCTGAATCTCGGTGAGACGCGCTGGGAGTCTCGCTTGCAACTGCAGCAGAGCAAGGCCGGCGATCCGGCGGATGAGTTGTGGCAACTGCAGGCCGATCGCCTGGACCTGGCGCCGATCACGCCGATCCTCGATGCGCTGGTGCCCTTGCCGGAAGGCCTGGCCACGACCATCGATCACCTGAAGGCGACTGGCGGGCTGCGCAACGTACTGCTCGACTACCGCCCCCAGGCGACCGGCGACCAGCGCCTGAGCTTTGCCGCCAATCTTGATCGGGTCGGCTTCGATGCCTATCACGGTGCTCCGGCAGCACGCAATGTCAGCGGCAGCATCAGTGGCGACCTGGGCAAGGGTGAGCTGCGCATGGACAGCAAGGATTTCTCCCTGCACCTGTTCCCGATTTTCGCCAAGCCCTGGCAGTACATCCAGGCCAACGCAACCCTGACCTGGAAGCTGGACAAGGACGGCTTCACCCTGATTGCTCCCTACCTGAAGGTGCTGGGCGAAGAGGGCAAGATCGCTGGTGATTTCCTGATTCGCCTGCATTTCGACCACACTCAGGAAGACTACATGGACCTGCGGGTCGGCCTGGTGGAGGGTGATGGGCGCTATACCGCCAAGTACCTGCCCCAGGTACTCAGCCCGGCCCTGGACCAGTGGTTGCGCACGGCGATTCTCAAGGGCGCGGTGGACCAGGGCTTCTTCCAGTACCAGGGGTCACTGAATCACGATGCCGTCGAGGCGGCCCGCAGCATCAGCCTGTTTTTCAAGGTGCACGATGCCGAGCTGGCATTCCAGCCGGGCTGGCCACACTTGAGCAAGGTCAGCGGCGATGTGTTCGTCGAAGACAGCGGTGTGCGCATCGTCGCCAGCAAGGGGCAGTTGCTGGAGACCCAGGTGCGCGATGTGTTCGTCAACATTCCCCATGTACCAGCCGGGCAGAGCAGCCACATGTTCATCGACGGCGCCTTTGCCGGCGGCCTCGGGGACGGGCTGAAGATTCTGCAGGAGGCGCCGATCGGTACCGCCTCGACCTTTGCCGGCTGGCAGGGCGAAGGTGACCTGCAAGGCAAGCTGAACCTCGACATCCCGCTGGTCAAAGGTGAAGAGCCGAAGATCGTGGTGGATTTCAAGACCGACAAGGCGCGCCTCAAACTCAGTGAGCCCGAGCTGGAATTGACTCAGCTCAAGGGCGATTTCCGCTTCGACAGCGCCAGGGGCCTGAGTGGCGAGGGCATCAGCGCCCAGGCTTTCGACCGGCCGGTGACGGCGCAGATTTTTGCCGACGGCAAGCCGGGCAAGGCCAATACGCGAGTGGTTGCCAAGGGCCAGGTCACGGTCAAACGGCTCACCGACTGGCTCAAGGTCAGCCAGCCGCTGCCGGTGTCCGGCGAAGTGCCCTATCAGTTGCAGCTGAACCTCGATGGCGCCGACAGCCAATTGATGGTCAGCTCCAGTCTCAAGGGCGTGGCGGTGGACCTGCCAGCACCCTTCGGCATGCCGGCCAGCACCGGGCGCAACAGTGTGTTCCGCATGACCCTGCAAGGGGCCGAGCGACGTTACTGGTTCAATTACGGTGAGTTGGCCGACTTCACTTTTGCGGCGCCCAGCGGCAAGTTCTCCGAGGGCCGGGGCGAGTTGTTCCTCGGAAATGGCACCGCTTTGCTGCCCACGGTCAAGGGCTTGCGGGTACGCGGGATCCTGTCCGAGCTGGACGTCGAGCCCTGGAAGGCCCTGGTGGACCGCTATGCCGGGCAGGACCCGGGAGGCAGTGCCAAGCAGTTGCTCAGCAGTGCGGATTTCAAGGTCGGCAAGCTCAGTGCCTTCGGCACCACCCTGGATCAGGTCAACCTGCTGCTGACGCGCAAGCCCAGTGCCTGGGAGCTGCAGATCGACAGCCAGCAGGCCAAGGGCAGCGTCGGCATTCCTGATGCCAAGGCGACCCCTCTGGCTATCAACATGCAGTACGTGCGCCTGCCGGCGGTCGATCCTGCGGCGCAGACCGACGAGAACGCCCCCGACCCGCTGGCGTCGGTGGACCCGAGGAACATTCCGCCGCTGGATATTTCCATCGCCCAGCTGTTCCAGGGCCCGGACTTGATCGGGCGCTGGGCGCTCAAGGTGCGGCCGACGGCCAAGGGCATGACCTTCAACAGCCTGGACCTGGGGCTCAAGGGTATGCAGTTGCAAGGTGAGGGCGGCTGGGAAGGCCTGGCCGGTGCCAGCAGCAGTTGGTACCGCGGCCGGATTGGCGGCAAGAACCTGGCGGATGTGCTCAAGGGCTGGGGGTTTGCGCCGACGGTAACCAGTGAGGATTTCCATCTGGACGTTGATGGCCGCTGGCCGGGCTCGCCGGCCTGGATCGGCCTCAAGCGTTTCTCCGGCAGCCTGGATGCGACCTTGCGCAAGGGCCAGTTCGTCGAGGTTGACGGGAGCGCCCAGGCGTTGCGAGTGTTTGGCCTGCTCAACTTCAACTCCATCGGTCGCCGCCTGCGCCTGGACTTCTCCGACCTGTTCGGCAAGGGCCTGAGCTATGACCGGGTCCGCGGTGTGCTGGCGGCGAGCAATGGCGTGTACGTCACTCGCGAGCCCATCACGCTGACCGGGCCGTCGAGCAATCTGGAGCTCAATGGCACCCTGGACATGGTCGGGGATCAGGTGGACGCCAAGTTGCTGGTGACCTTGCCGGTGACCAACAACCTGCCGATTGCCGCGCTGATTGTCGGGGCACCCGCCGTGGGCGGCGCCTTGTTCCTGATCGACAAGTTGATCGGTGATCGCGTGGCGCGCTTTGCCAGCGTCAAGTACAACGTCAAAGGCCCGTGGAAAGAGCCGAAAATCACCTTCGACAAGCCGTTTTGAGAATCCTCGATTCGCGCCCATGGAGTAGCATGGCGGCCTACCCAATACGGAGTGCGCCATGTCTCTTGCAGTGATTCAAATGGTCAGCCAGAGCGATGTGCTGGCCAATCTGCTGCAGGCCCGGGGCCTGCTTGAACAAGCTGCTGCCGCCGGTGCGCGACTGGCGGTGTTGCCGGAAAACTTCGCCGCCATGGGCCGCCGCGACATGGCCGCCATTGGTCGCGCGGAAGCGCTCGGCGAAGGGCCGATCCTGCCCTGGTTGAAACAGGCCGCCTGCGACCTCAAGTTATGGATTGTGGCCGGCACCTTGCCCTTGCCACCAGCAGGACAGCCCGAGGCCAAATCCAACGCCTGTTCGTTGCTGGTGGACGACCAGGGACAGTTCGTGGCGCGCTACGACAAGCTGCACCTGTTCGATGTCGACGTGGCGGACAATCGCGGACGCTATCGCGAATCCGATGACTATGCTCATGGAAACCATGTAGTGGTGGCGGATACACCGGTGGGGCGCCTGGGGCTGACGGTCTGTTATGACCTGCGCTTTCCCGAGCTGTACAGCGAACTGCGGGCTGCCGGGGCCGAGTTGATCACCGCGCCTTCGGCCTTTACCGCCGTGACCGGTGCCGCCCATTGGGAGGTGCTGATTCGCGCCCGGGCCATCGAGACCCAGTGCTACCTGCTGGCGGCGGCCCAGGGCGGGGTGCATCCGGGCCCACGGGAAACCTACGGCCATGCGGCGATCGTCGACCCATGGGGGCGGCTGCTGGCACAACAGAATCAAGGTCAGGGCGTGCTGCTGGCCGAGCGCGACAGCAGCGAACAGGCGTCCATTCGGGCGCGGATGCCGGTGTTCAGTCACCGGCGCATTTTCTCGCAAGGCGTCCAACGACTTGCATAAGTACGACGAATTTAAGGCCAAAGCATATGAGCGGGTTGTTGTCCTCAGTCAGTGAACACCTTCTAGCCCCTGGCGGCGTGACCATCGAAAGCCTGCAGGGCGTGCTGGGGGATCTGGCCGGCCCGGGCATCGATGCCGCCGACCTGTATTTCCAGGGACAGATTTCCGAGTCCTGGTCCCTGGAGGACGGAATCGTCAAGGAAGGCAGTTTCAACCTCGACCAGGGTGTCGGGGTGCGCGCTCAGTCCGGTGAGAAGACCGGCTTTGCCTACAGCAACGCCATTACCCTGGAAGCCCTGGGACTGGCGGCCCGTGCGGCCCGTTCGATCTCCCGGGCCGGGCAGAACGGTACTGTGCAGGCCTTCACTTGCCAGGATGTGGCGCAACTCTATGGGCCGGACAACCCCCTGGAAGTCATGACCCGTGCCGAGAAGGTCGAGCTGCTCAAGCGTGTGGACGCGGCAACCCGGGCTCTGGACCCGCGTATCCAGCAGGTCAGCGTGAGCATGGCCGGGGTTTGGGAGCGGATCCTGGTGGCTTCCACCGATGGCGGCCTGGCGGCGGATGTACGGCCGCTGGTGCGCTTCAACGTCAGCGTCATCGTCGAGCAGAACGGCCGTCGCGAGCGCGGCGGCCACGGCGGCGGCGGGCGTACCGACTACCGCTATTTCCTTGGTGAAGACCGCGCCATGGGCTATGCCCGTGAAGCGTTGCGCCAGGCTCTGGTTAATCTCGAAGCGATTCCGGCGCCGGCTGGCACCTTGCCAGTGGTGCTGGGTTCGGGCTGGTCCGGAGTGCTGCTGCACGAAGCCGTGGGCCACGGCCTGGAAGGCGACTTCAATCGCAAGGGCAGTTCGGCCTACAGCGGGCGCATGGGCGAGATGGTTGCCTCCAAGCTGTGCACCATCGTCGACGACGGCACCCTGGCCGGGCGTCGCGGCTCCTTGAGCGTGGACGATGAAGGCACCCCGACCGAATGCACCACGCTGATCGAGAATGGCGTGCTCAAGGGATACATGCAGGACAAGCTCAATGCCCGCCTGATGGGCGTGGCCCGCACCGGCAACGGTCGTCGCGAGTCTTACGCGCACCTGCCGATGCCGCGCATGACCAATACCTACATGCTGGGTGGTGAAAGCGACCCGGCGGAAATCATCGCTTCGGTGAAGAAAGGCATCTATTGCGCCAACCTCGGTGGTGGCCAGGTGGACATCACCAGCGGCAAGTTCGTGTTCTCCACCAGCGAGGCCTACCTGATCGAAGACGGCAAGATCACTGCGCCAGTCAAGGGCGCGACCCTGATCGGCAATGGCCCCGAGGCCATGAGCCGGGTGTCGATGGTGGGCAATGACCTGTCCCTGGACAGCGGCGTCGGTACTTGCGGCAAGGACGGGCAATCGGTGCCGGTAGGCGTCGGCCAGCCGACCCTGAAGATCGATGCGATCACCGTCGGGGGAACAGGGGCGTAAGAGAGGGGCGTGCCGGGTGAGTTGCTGGGCAACTCACCCTTGGAGGGCTCAGCGCAGGCCGCGTTGAGTCTCGTCCAGCTCGCGAATGTACTTGAAGATTTTACGGCTGGAGGCCGGCGCCTTGTTATGGGCCACCTCATGCTGGGCCTGACGGATCAGGGAGCGCAGTTGCTGGCGATCGGCTTCCGGGTAGTCGTTGACGAACTTTTCCAGCACGTCGTCCCCGCCGCCGATCAGGCGGTCACGCCAACGTTCCAGGTTATGGAAGCGTTCGTTGTACTGCCGGGTGGAGGCATCGAGTTGATCAAGCAGTTGCAGAATCGCGTCGGTGTCCTGGTCCCGCATCAGCTTGCCGATGAATTGCAGGTGGCGTTTACGGGCGATATGGGCGACGTGCTTGGGTGCATCCGCCAGGGCCCGGCGCATGGCGTCGGTCAAGGGCAGTTTGGCCAGCAAGTCAGGCTTGAGAGTGGTAAGGCGCTCGCCGAGATCAACCAGAGCATGCAGCTCGCGTTTGACCTGGGATTTGCTTTTCTCCCCATCGAGGGAGTCGTCGTAAGAATCAACCATGGTGGCAGTCCGCAAAGAAACGCCGCCATGATAACCAGTCTAGGGCCGCTTGTCCGGCCCGGTCGCTCGCCGGCCTTAATCGAAAGCAGAATTTGAGTGGAGAACACCATGAGTGCAGCACAAAGCGTCGGCCCACAGGCTTTGCCGGCCCTGCAGGAGCAAGTCGAGCAGATCATCGCCGAGGCCAAGCGCCAGGGAGCCAGTGCCTGTGAAGTGGCGGTATCCCTGGAGCAGGGCCTGTCGACCTCGGTGCGCCAGCGGGAAGTGGAGACCGTGGAGTTCAACCGCGACCAGGGCTTTGGCATCACCCTGTATCTGGGCCAGCGCAAAGGGTCGGCCAGTACTTCCGCCAGCGGCCCTGAAGCCATCCGCGAAACCGTGGCCGCGGCATTGGCCATTGCCAAGCACACCTCCGAAGACGAAGCCTCGGGTCTGGCCGATGCGGCATTGATGGCCCGTGACCTGCAGGATTTCGATCTGTTTCACGCCTGGGACATCACCCCTGAACAGGCCATCGAGCAGGCCCTGACCTGTGAGGCGGCGGCGTTTGCCGCGGATGCCCGGATCAAGAATGCCGACGGCACCACCCTGAGCACTCACCAGGGCTGCCGGGTGTATGGCAACAGCCATGGTTTCATTGGCGGTTATGCGTCCACTCGCCACAGCCTGAGCTGCGTGATGATCGCCGAGGCCGAGGGGCAGATGCAGCGTGACTACTGGTACGACGTCAACCGCCAGGGGCAATTGCTGGCTGATCCGGCGAGCATTGGCCAGCGCGCCGCCCAGCGTGCCGCCAGTCGCCTGGGCGCGCGCCCGGTACCGACCTGCGAGGTGCCGGTGCTGTTTTCCGCGGAACTGGCCGGTGGGCTGTTCGGCAGCTTTCTCGGGGCGATCTCCGGCGGCAATCTGTATCGCAAGTCGTCGTTCCTGGAAGGCGCCCTGGGCCAGCAACTGTTTCCCGAGTGGCTGACCATCGATGAGCGTCCGCACTTGATGCGCGCCATGGGGAGCTCGGCTTTCGATGGCGATGGCCTGGCGACTTACGCCAAGCCATTCGTCAAGGACGGTGAACTGGTGTCCTATGTGCTGGGCACCTACTCCGGGCGCAAGCTGGGCCTGCCAAGTACTGCCAACGCAGGCGGTGTGCACAACCTGTTCGTCACCCACGGCGATGAAGACCAGGCGGCCCTGCTGCGTCGCATGGGGCGTGGCCTGCTGGTGACCGAGTTGATGGGGCATGGCCTGAACATGGTCACCGGGGATTATTCGCGCGGCGCCGCAGGGTTCTGGGTGGAAAACGGCGAGATCCAGTTTGCGGTGCAGGAAGTGACCATTGCCGGCAATCTGCGGGACATGTTCAAGCAGATCGTCGCCGTGGGCAGCGACCTGGAACTGCGCAGCAACATCCGCACCGGTTCGGTGCTGATCGAACGCATGACCATCGCCGGCAGCTGAGCGGTACGGCGGGAATAAACAACGCGTCACCGTCGCCGGTGGCGCGTTTTTTTATGCCTGGGCTTTTCCGATCCTGGCAGGGGGGAGGGGCGTGCGTGCCAGATGTCCAATCGTGTTTCCGCTCCCGCGGCTGTCCCCCTTGAGTGGACAGAAATCATACAAGCCAGATTGATTTGATTCTCAATATCATTTAATAATGAAAATCATTATTCAATGAGCCCAGGTCATGAGTTCTGCCTTGCACGAGCAGCCTTACCTCGAAAGCTGGCGCTGGATGAGCCGCCAGATCCGTTGCGCACTGGAACCGGACGAGCCCCGTCTGATCGAGCATTACCTCGCCGAAGGCCGCTACCTGGCGTGTTGCACCGCCATGTCAGCCTGGACTGTCGCCGAAACCTCCTTTCGTTTGTTGATCGATACCGCTACCGATACCGCATTGCCCTGGCATTGGCGCAGCCAGTGCCTGGACCAGGCCTGGCGCCCGCTTCGCGACATGGAGCGATTGTCACTGTGCCAATGCCGGCTCAAGCGCTGGCAAAGCCATGCCTGGCAGCTGGCGACCTGCTCGCTGCTGCCTTCCATTCCCCTGATAGAACTGGTGCAAGGATTTCCCGATGAGTAATACCCGTATCGAACGCGACAGCATGGGCGAACTGCAGGTACCGGAACTGGCCCTGTACGGCGCCCAGACCCAGCGCGCGGTGGACAACTTTCCCATCAGCGGCCAACGCATGCCGGCGGCCTTCATTCGGGCCCTGATCCTGGCCAAGGCGGCCGCGGCCCGGGCCAACGTCGAACTCGGGCAGATCAGCGAAGCCCAGGGCAAAGCCATCGTCGATGCCGCCCAGGGCCTGCTGGAGGGCGACTTCATGCAGCACTTCCCGGTGGATATCTTCCAGACCGGTTCCGGTACCAGTTCCAACATGAACGCCAATGAAGTGCTGGCCACCCTGGCCACGCGCCTGCTGGGCGAGCCGGTCAACCCCAACGACCACGTCAACTGTGGCCAGAGCAGCAACGACATCATCCCGACCACCATCCACGTCAGCGCAGCTTTGACGCTGCACGAGCAACTGCTGCCGGCACTGGTGCACCTGGTGGAGGTCATCGAGCGCAAGGCGGTGCAGGTCCATCCCTTCATCAAGACCGGCCGTACCCACCTGATGGATGCCATGCCGGTGCGCATGAGCCAGGTGCTGGAAGGCTGGGCGCAGCAGCTCAAGGCCAACATCAGCCACCTGCAGGATCTGCTGCCGAGCCTGCAATCCCTGGCCCAGGGCGGCACCGCCGTAGGAACCGGGATCAACGCCCACCCGGAATTCGCCGGGCGTTTCAGCCAGCAACTGAGCAAGCTGACCCAGGTGCAATTCACGCCGGGCAAGAACCTGTTCGCCCTGATTGGCTCCCAGGACACCGCCGTGACAGTGTCTGGGCAGCTCAAGGCCACGGCCGTGTCATTGATGAAGATCGCCAACGACCTGCGCTGGATGAACTCCGGCCCATTGGCGGGGCTGGGTGAAATCGAGCTGGAAGGCCTGCAGCCGGGCTCCTCGATCATGCCGGGCAAGGTCAACCCGGTGATTCCGGAAGCCACGGCGATGGTCGCCGCCCAGGTTATCGGCAACGACAGCACCATCACTGTGGCCGGGCAATCGGGCAACTTCGAACTCAACGTGATGCTGCCGATCATCGCCCAGAACCTCTTGAGCAGCATCGAGTTGCTGGCCAACTCCAGCCGCCTGCTGGCGGACAAGGCCATCGCCAGCTTCAAGGTCAATGAGCCCAAGCTCAAGGAAGCGCTGTCGCGCAATCCGATCCTGGTCACGGCCCTGAACCCGATCATCGGCTACCAGAAGGCCGCCGAGATCGCCAAGACCGCCTACAAGCAAGGTCGCCCGGTGATCGACGTGGCACTTGAACACACCGACCTGCCACGCAGCCAGCTGGAGATCCTGCTGGATCCGGAAAAACTCACCGCGGGCGGCGTGTAACCCTCGACACCGCTTTGGAGGCTCACCATGGAGCACTGGAAACGCACGATCGAAAGGGCCAACCGCCTGTTCATGCAAGGCGAACTGGTGGATGCCCGCGAGTTCTACCTGCAGGCGCTGGCCCTGGCCCAGGTGTTGTTCGAGCGCTGGTCGAATCCCGACGAAGCGGTGGCAGCCTGTGTGATCTCCCATCACAACCTGGCAGACCTGCATTTGCGCCTGAACCAGCCGGAGGAGAGCGCGGAATACCTCTGTGCGATCCACCAGCGTCTGTTGCAGACCATGCAGGACAGCCGCCTGCCCCTGGCACTGCGGGAGGCCGCCCTGCGCCAGAGCAGCAAGACCTACGTCGAGCTGCTCAACTTCATCGGTGACCACGGCGAATACCCCCGTACTCACCGCTTGCTGGACAGCAACGTCGCGCGCTTGTCCCTGGACAGCGCGTCCCCCGACAGCCCCTTACATGGAGTGCACTGATATGTCCTTTACCTTGCCTGCCTTGCCTTACGCCTACGACGCCCTGGAACCGCACATCGATGCGCAAACCATGGAGATTCATTACAGCAAGCACCACCAGACCTACATCAACAACCTCAATGCGGCGGTGGAGGGCACCGAGTGGGCAGGCTGGGAGGTGGAAAAACTGGTGGCCAGCGTGCAGTACTTGCCGGAGCAACTGCGCGCTGCGGTGATCAACCAGGGGGGCGGCCATGCCAACCACTCATTGTTCTGGGCGGTCATGACTCCCGCCGGTGGTGGCAAGCCGGATGGCCCGCTGGGCCAGGCGATCGAGCAGCAGTTGGGCGGTTTCGAGCGGTTCAAGGAGTCGTTCACCAAGGCTGCGTTGACCCGTTTCGGCAGTGGCTGGGCCTGGCTCAGCGTGACCCCGGAGAAAAAACTGGTGGTGGAGAGCAGCGGCAACCAAGACAGCCCGCTGATGAATGGCAATACCCCGATTCTCGGCCTGGACGTGTGGGAGCACGCCTACTATCTGCGTTATCAGAACCGTAGGCCGGAATACATCAATGCCTTCTACAACGTGATCAATTGGCCGGAAGTTGCCCAACGCTACCAGGCCGCGATGGCCTGATCCTCTCCCTCAAAACAAGATCTAAGGCCGACTATGGGCACTGAAACACTGGCGATCAGCAGCGGACGGATGTTTCGTTATGCCTTCGGTTCGCTGTTGCTGTTGGCGGGCACCGCATTGCTGGTGGCTCAAGGGCTGAGCTGGCTTGACCTGGAGCCACGACTGCTGCGTGCATTGCAGGGTGGATCTATCTGCGCCCTGGGCACGGCGCTGGGGGCGGTCCCGGTGCTGGTGATCCGCAGGATGCCAATCGCCGTGAGTGACACTCTGCTGGGTTTCGGTGCTGGTGTGATGCTGGCGGCGACGGCGTTTTCACTGATCGTTCCCGGCATTGCCGCCGCCCAGGACCTGGGGTTGTCTGCCTGGGGTTCCAGCGGTCTGATCTGCTTCGGCATCATGTTGGGAGCCTTTGGTCTGTTTCTGGTGGATCGCAAAGTTTCCGGGGGCTGCCCGGAGGTCCTGGTAGGGACGCCGGAGCATCCGGTGATTGCCCCGCGCATCTGGCTGTTTGTGTTTGCGATCATTGCCCACAACATTCCGGAAGGGATGGCGGTGGGGGTGTCGGCCGGCGGTGGCATGCCCGATGCGGACAGCCTGGCCATGGGCATTGCCCTGCAGGACGTACCGGAAGGCCTGGTGATTGCACTGGTGCTGGCGGGGGCGGGAATGTCGCGGGTCAAGGCGTTCCTGATCGGTGCGGCTTCAGGTCTGGTGGAGCCGGTCTTCGCCCTGTTGTGCGCATGGCTGGTAAGCCTGGCGGAGTTGCTGTTGCCATTGGGCCTGGCCCTGGCCGCGGGTGCCATGCTGTTGGTGGTGACTCACGAAGTGATTCCCGAGTCGCGGCGCAACGGGCATGAGAAGTTGGCCAGCCTTGGCTTGTGTATCGGTTTCTGCCTGATGATGGTGATGGACACGGCACTCGCCTGAGTGCCTTGTGGCGAGCGAGTACCCGGTTCGGGGTTACTCGCCTTCGTCGAAGAAGTTGTTGATCAGTGCCACCAGCGCGTCCAGCGCTTCCTGTTCCTGCTCGCCTTCGGTTCTCAGATGGATCTTGGTGCCCTTGCCGGCGGCCAGCATCATCATGGCCATGATGCTCTTGCCGTCGACCATGGATTCCGGGGTCCTGCCGGCGCGGATCTGGCAGGGGAACTGGCCGGCCACGCCGACAAATTTGGCTGAGGCTCGGGCATGCAGGCCCAGTTTGTTGATGATCTCAATTTCCAGAGCTGGCATCGCGGGGTAGATCCTTTCAGCTAAGGTCGCGGTGGCGAACCTGGACGTTCTTCAGGGGTTTTTGCAGGACCTGGCCCAGGCGTTCGGTCAGGTACACGGAACGGTGGTGTCCACCGGTGCAGCCGATGGCGATGGTCACATAGGCGCGGTTGCTGGCGGCAAAGCGTGGCAGCCACTTGAGCAGATAGCTGGAGATGTCCTGGAACATTTCCTCGACATCGGGCTGCGCGGCCAGGTACTCGGCCACCGGGGCGTCCAGGCCGGATTGAGCGCGCAGTTCGGGTTTCCAATATGGATTGGGCAGGCAGCGCACATCGAACACCAGGTCGGCATCCACCGGCATGCCGCGCTTGAACCCGAAGGACTCCACCAAAAACGCGGTACCGGGCTCGGGCTGGTTCAGCAGCCGCAGCTTGATGGTGTCGCGCAGTTGGTAGAGGTTCAGATTGGTGGTGTTGACCTTGAGGTCCGCCAGATCGACGATCGGCCCCAGCAACTGGGTTTCATCGTGGATGGCTTCTGCCAGCGAACGGTTGGCACTGCTCAGAGGGTGGCGGCGACGGGTTTCCGAGAAGCGCTTGAGCAGGGTCTCCTCGTCGGCGTCCAGATAAAGCACATCGCACTGGATGTGCCGGCTGCGCACTTCTTCGAGCAACTCGGGGAAACGCGACAGGTGGCTGGGCAGGTTGCGTGCGTCGATGGACACCGCCACCAACGGTTGGGCCAGTTCGGTGTGAATCAGCGCGCGTTCGGCAAGCTCGGGCAGCAGCCCGGCCGGCAGGTTGTCGATGCAGTAGTAGCCGTGGTCCTCGAGAACATCGAGGGCGGTGCTTTTACCTGAGCCGGAGCGGCCGCTGACGATGATCAAGCGCATGATTACTGACCGTTTTGCTCGTCCAGGACAACCTGATACAAGGCTTCGTTACTGGTGGCACTGCGCAGCCGATCACGAACTTCCTTGCGATCGAGCATGCTGGCGATCTGCCGGAGCAGCTCCAGGTGTGCATCGGTGGCCGCTTCCGGGACCAGCAGGACGAACAGCAGGTCCACCGGTGCGCCGTCGATGGCGTCGAAATCGATCGGAGCGTCCAGGTGCATCAAGGCACTGATGGGCGACTCGCAGCCTTTGAGGCGGCAGTGGGGAATGGCGATGCCGTTGCCAAAACCGGTGGATCCCAGTTTTTCACGGGCAATCAAGCTCTCGAAGACATCCTGCATCTCCAGATCAGGCACTTCGCGGCTGATCAGGTTGGCAATTTGTTCGAGGGCGCGTTTTTTACTGCCGCCCGGCACGTTCACGAGGGAACGGCCGGGGGTCAGGATGCTTTCAAGTCGGATCATGGGAGGGGAGTGTTAGCGACCCGTACCTTGGAGAAGGTGGAGTTGCTTTTCCTTATGCTTTTTCAGTTGGCGGTCAAGCTTGTCGGTGAGCAGGTCAATTGCGGCATACATATCGTCATGTTCTGCATTGGCGACGACCTCCCCACCGTGGATGTGCAGGGTGGCTTCGATTTTCTGCTTGAGCTTCTCGACAGCCATGGTGACCTGCACATTGGTAATCTTGTCGAAGTGGCGCTCCAGCCGGTCGAGTTTTTCGCCGATGTAGACGCGCAGGGGTTCAGTCACTTCGAGTTGGTGTCCACTGATGTTGACTTGCATACAGCTTCTCCTTCGTTGCCAGTGCATAACGCGGCAGGCTGGGTTGCCTGCCACCTAGACTGTGTCCGAACCCGCTGCGCCTGAATGCGGCCCGGAAGGTTCGGCACACCCTGAAACGCTGTGGCCAGCCCGGCGGCTACATCAACCGCTTGCGTTCGCTCGAAGGCGCGATCCCAAGGGATTCGCGGTACTTGGCGACGGTGCGACGGGCTACCTGAATGCCTTGTGCCTCCAGTAAACCAGCGATCTTGCTGTCACTCAACGGCTTTTTCTGATTTTCCGCCGCGACCAGTTTTTTGATGATTGCGCGGATCGCCGTGGACGAGCATTCACCGCCTTCAGAGGTGCTGACGTGGCTCGAGAAAAAGTATTTCAGTTCATATATGCCCCGTGGGGTATGCATGAATTTCTGCGTGGTCACCCGGGAAATCGTCGATTCATGCATGCCCACCGCTTCAGCGATGTCATGCAGAACCAGGGGCTTCATGGCTTCATCGCCGTACTCGAGGAAGCCGCGCTGGTGCTCGACGATCTGGGTGGCAACCTTCATCAGGGTTTCGTTGCGGCTCTGCAGGCTCTTGATGAACCAGCGGGCTTCCTGCAACTGGTTGCGCATGAAGGTGTTGTCGGCACTGGTATCGGCACGGCGAACGAAACCGGCGTACTGCGCGTTGACTCGCAGGCGCGGTACGGATTCCTGGTTCAGCTCTACCAGCCAGCGCTCGTTGTCCTTGCGCACGATGACGTCCGGGACCACGTATTCAGCTTCACTGGATTCGATCTGCGAGCCGGGGCGCGGGTTGAGGCTTTGCACCAGCTCGATGACCTGGCGCAACTCGTCTTCCTTGAGTTTCATGCGGCGCATCAACTGGCTGTAGTCGCGGCTGCCCAGCAGGTCGATGTAGTCGCCGACCAGGCGCTGTGCTTCGGTCAGCCAAGGGGTTTTCGCCGAGAGCTGACGCAACTGCAGCAACAGGCATTCGCCCAGGTTGCGGGCAGCGATGCCGGCCGGTTCGAATTGCTGGATGCGGTGCAGGACGGCTTCGATCTCGTCCAGCTCGATATCCAGTTCAGGATCGAAGGCTTCGAGAATCTCCTCGAGGGTCTCCTCGAGGTAGCCCTGGTTGTTGATGCAGTCGATCAGGGTCACGGCGATCAGGCGATCGGTGTCCGACATCGGTGCAAGGTTCAACTGCCAGAGCAGGTGGCTCTGCAGGCTCTCGCCAGCCGAGGTGCGGGTGGTGAAGTCCCACTCGTCATCATCGTTGCTCGGCAGGCTGCTGGCGCTGGTCTGGTAGACGTCTTCCCAGGCGGTATCCACCGGCAGTTCGTTGGGAATGCGTTCGCTCCACTCGCCGTCCTCGAGGTTGTCCACCGTGGGGGCGGCTTCCTGGTAGGAGGGTTCCTGGATCTCGGTATTGGGTTTGGACTCGGGGTTGTCGGCCAGGGGGTCGCTGTTGTCGAAGTCGTCGCCTTCTTCCTGGCGTTCGAGCATCGGATTGGACTCCAGGGCTTCCTGGATTTCCTGTTGCAGGTCCAGGGTCGACAATTGGAGCAGGCGGATGGCCTGTTGCAGCTGCGGTGTCATCGTCAGCTGCTGGCCCATTCTCAGGACTAGCGATGGTTTCATGGCAGGGGCTTAACACCTTATTTGCCGGCGCGCATGCGCCATCCACTACAGGGCGCCGGAGCGCCAAACATAAGCAAATTATATGCCTGAAACTGAAGTGTTTGCCTAGAGCGCGGTAACAATAAAATTTGTAGGGTTTATTGTTCCCGGCGCTCTGGCGTCTAGCCCTACACCTCAGCCCTTACAGGCGGAACTCATGGCCCAGATAGACTTCCTTGACCAGTTCATTGGCCAGGATGGTCTCGGAATCGCCTTCAGCGATCAGTTGCCCGTCGTTGACGATGTAGGCGGTCTCGCAGATGTCCAGGGTTTCCCGGACGTTGTGGTCGGTGATCAGCACCCCGATGCCCTTGGCCTTCAGGTGGTGGATGATCTGCTTGATGTCGCCGACCGAGATCGGGTCGACACCGGCGAAGGGTTCGTCCAGCAGGATGAACTTGGGTGCGGTGGCCAGGGCCCGGGCGATCTCCACTCGGCGGCGTTCGCCACCGGACAGGCTCATGCCGAGGTTGTCGCGGATATGGTTGATATGGAATTCCTGCAGCAGGCTTTCCAGTTCCTGGCGACGGCCGGCCTTGTCGAGTTCCTTGCGGGTCTCGAGGATGGCCATGATGTTGTCGGACACCGAGAGCTTGCGGAAGATCGAGGCTTCCTGGGGCAGGTAGCCGATACCGGCACGGGCGCGGCCGTGCATCGGCTGGTGGCTGACATCCAGGTCGTCGATCAGGACGCGGCCCTGATCGGCCTGGACCAGGCCGACGATCATGTAGAAACAGGTGGTCTTGCCGGCACCGTTGGGGCCGAGCAGGCCGACGATCTGCCCGCTGTCGATGGACAGGCTGACATCACGCACGACCTGGCGGCTCTTGTAGCTCTTGGCCAGATGCTGAGCTTTCAGAGTTGCCATTACTGGGCCTTTTGCTCGTCGGTTTTCTTTTTCGGCTGGATGACCATGTCGATCCGCGGACGTGGCGCGGTGACCGAGCTGCCATTGGCGCGACCGGCGTTGGCCACTTGCTTGACGGTGTCGTAGACGATCTTCTCGCCTTCGGTGGTGTTGCCGTCGTTGATCACCTTGGCCTTGTCGATCAGTACGATGCGGTTCTGCTGGGCATGGTACTGGATGGTCACGGCGTAGGCCTGGACCGGCTTCGGATCGGTCTGCTTCTGCAGTTGCTCGAAGTACGCCAGGTTGCCCACCGACGTCACCACGTCGATCTCGCCGGTCTTGGACCGGGTGATGGTCACGGTGTTGCCGGTGATCTTCATCGAGCCCTGGGTGATGATCACGTCGCCCCTGTAGGTGGCCACGCCGTTCTTGTCATCGAGCTGGGCGTCGTCGGCCTGGATGCGGATGGGCTGTTGGCTATCGTTCGGCAGAGCCCAGGCGCTCACGCTTCCCAGTGCTGCGCCCAGACTGAGCAAAATAGGGAGGGTTTTAACGAGCCTCATACTGTCCTCTTACGTTCGATAGCAGGTTCATCCTGCCGTCTTTCAAATACGCTTTCATTCCCTTGGCCGTAGTCACGCCGCCGGCGCCGTCGATTCTAACGGCTTGCTCGGTCTGCGCATATTGCTTCTGCGGGAATACTGTCATGCGGGTGGTGGTGATCAGCAGATTGCGGTTGTGCTCGTCGGTGCGGGACACCCGTACCGAATCGATCAGCTCGACTTCGGTGCCGTCCGGATTGACCTCGCCGCGCTCGCTCTGGACGTGCCAGGGAAAGGTGGTGCCACGGTACATCTGCAGATCCGGCTTGGTCAGCAGGGTCACTTCGCTGGATTTGACGTGCTCGACCTTGTCCGAGGTCATTTCGTACTGCAGTTTGCCGTCGGGCAGGTACTGCACGCTGCGGGCGTTGATCACGTAATAGTCGATGGCGCTTTCGTCGACCTGGGCCACGGGCTTGTCGAGGAAGCGTTCGGGGCTGATGTTCCAGTAACCGACCGCCGCGAACAGCAGGGCGATGGTTCCGAAGACCAGAATGTTGCGAATCTTTTTGCTCAGCATGGTCGGGCTCTATAAGTAAGCGGCATTGGCTGCTTCAAGGCGATCCTGGGCACGCAGGATCAGCTCGCAGAACTCCCGGGCAGCGCCTTCGCCGCCACGGGCAATGGTGACGCCATGGGCATGTTCGCGGACAAAGCCTGCCGCGTTGGCGACCGCCATGCCCAGGCCGACGCGGCGGATCACCGGCAGGTCGGGCAGGTCGTCACCTAGGTAGGCGACCTGTTCATAGCTTAGGTTGAGTTGGGCAAGAAGTTCGTCCAAAACCACCAGCTTGTCTTCACGGCCCTGGTACAGGTGAGGAATCCCCAGGTTCTTGGCCCGGCGCTCCACCACCGGGGTCTTGCGCCCGCTGATGATCGCCGTCTGTACGCCGGCAGCCATGAGCATCTTGATGCCCTGGCCATCGAGGGTGTTGAAGGTCTTGAATTCACTGCCGTCTTCGAGGAAGTACAGGCGGCCGTCGGTCAGGACGCCGTCGACGTCGAACACCGCCAGCTTGATGTGTTTGCCGCGTTGCAGCAGGTCGGTACTCATTACATGACTCCCGCGCGCAGCAGGTCGTGCATGTTCAAGGCGCCGATCGGCCGGTCTTCCTTGTCCACCACCACCAGGGCGCTGATTTTATGGTCTTCCATGATTTTCAGGGCTTCAGCGGCCAGCATGTCGGCACGGGCAGTCTTGCCATGAGGGGTCATGACCGAGTCGATGGTGGCGTGATGAATATCGATGGCGCGATCGAGGGTGCGACGCAGGTCACCGTCGGTGAAGATCCCGGCCAGACGGCCATCGGCCTCCAGAATCACGGTCATGCCCAGGCCCTTGCGGGTCATTTCCATGAGCGCGTCCTTGAGCAGGGTGCCGCGCTGCACCTGCGGCAGGTCCGAGCCTTCGTGCATGACGTTCTCGACCTTGAGCAGCAGCCGGCGGCCCAGGGCGCCTCCCGGGTGGGAGAATGCGAAGTCTTCGGCGGTGAAGCCGCGGGCTTCCAGCAGGGCCACGGCCAGGGCGTCGCCCATGACCAGTGCGGCGGTAGTCGAGGACGTCGGTGCCAGGTTCAATGGGCAGGCTTCGTGCTCGACATGAACGTTGAGGCTGACATCGGCAGCCTTGGCCAGCGGCGACTCCGGGTTGCCGGTGAGGCTGATCAACTGGATGCCCAGGCGCTTGATCAACGGCAGCAGAGTGACGATTTCGTTGGTCGAGCCGGAGTTGGAGAGGGCCAGGATCACGTCGTCGCGGGTGATCATGCCCATGTCGCCATGGCTGGCTTCGGCGGGATGCACAAAGAAAGCCGTGGTTCCGGTGCTGGCCAGGGTAGCTGCAATCTTGTTGCCGACGTGCCCGGACTTGCCCATGCCGACCACGACCACGCGGCCTTTGCTGGCCAGAATCATCTCGCAAGCGCGTACGAAATCTGCGTCGATATGGGGCAGCAAGCCTTCTACTGCTTGAAGTTCGAGGCGGATGGTGCGTTGTGCTGATTGAATCAGGTCGCTGGATTGGCTCATGTCTGAAATCGTATAGCCCGATGAAAAGGCGGCGATTATAGCGGTAATGAACAAATCCCTCACGCAAGTTCGTCAGACTTTGCCCAAGGCGCCTGAGCAATCTTCCGGTTTTGCCTGTCGTAGACCTGAACGTTCACGGCTTCGGCCTTGGGGGCTCCGTATCAGCAGTGATATAGTTCGCCGCCAGTTCGGCCTGCGCAGGGGCACGTGCTCCCGGCAGGGAGCCAAGCGTCCGAGTGAAAGGCTGCATCGCAAGGAGTTTAGATGAGTGCCGATAACGCCTACGCGGTCGAGCTGAAGGGATTGTCCTTCAAGCGCGGTGCGCGCAGCATTTTCAATAATGTGGATATCCGTATTCCGCGGGGCAAGGTCACCGGCATCATGGGGCCTTCCGGCTGTGGGAAAACCACCCTGTTGCGCTTGATGGGCATGCAGTTGCAGCCCAGCAGCGGCGAAGTGTGGGTGAACGGCCAGAATCTACCGACCCTTTCACGCAGCGATCTGTTCGACGCACGCAAGCAAATGGGCGTGCTGTTCCAGAGCGGCGCACTGTTCACCGACCTGGATGTGTTCGAGAACGTGGCCTTTCCGCTGCGGGTGCACACCCAGCTGCCCGATGAAATGATTCGTGACATTGTCCTGCTCAAGCTGCAGGCGGTGGGGCTGCGCGGCGCTGTCGACCTGATGCCCGATGAGCTGTCCGGTGGCATGAAGCGCCGTGTCGCCCTGGCCCGGGCAATTGCCCTGGACCCGCAGATTCTGATGTATGACGAGCCGTTCGTAGGCCAGGACCCCATTGCCATGGGGGTCCTGGTGCGCCTGATCCGCCTGCTCAATGACGCCCTGGGCATCACCAGCATCGTGGTTTCCCACGACCTGGCGGAAACCGCGAGCATTGCCGATTACCTCTATGTCGTCGGTGATGGCCAGGTATTGGGCCAGGGAACTCCTGCCGAACTGATGGACTCCGACAATCCGCGTATTCGTCAATTCATGAAGGGCGATCCTGACGGCCCGGTACCGTTTCACTTTCCAGCGCCGGATTACCGCGCAGATCTTCTGGGGAAGCGCTGATGCGCAAAATATCGCTAATCGAGAGGGTTCGCCTCTTCGGTCGCTCAGGCATCGATGTCCTGGCGGTACTGGGGCGTTCCACCCTGTTCCTGTTCCACGCCTTGCTCGGGCGCGGCGGCATCGGCGGCGGCTTCGGCCTGCTGGTCAAGCAATTGCACTCAGTGGGCGTGATGTCCCTGGTGATCATCGTCGTGTCCGGGATCTTCATCGGCATGGTGCTGGCGTTGCAGGGCTTCAATATCCTTTCCAGCTACGGTTCGGAGCAGGCGGTCGGGCAGATGGTGGCCCTGACCTTGCTGCGGGAGCTGGGGCCGGTGGTCACTGCGCTGCTGTTCGCCGGGCGTGCCGGTTCGGCGCTGACCGCGGAGATCGGCAACATGAAGTCCACCGAGCAGCTCTCCAGCCTGGAGGTGATCGGCGTCGACCCGCTCAAGTACATCATCGCCCCGCGCCTGTGGGCCGGCTTCATTTCCCTGCCGTTGCTGGCGATGATCTTCAGCGTGGTGGGCATCTGGGGCGGATCCTGGGTGGCTGTCGACTGGCTGGGGGTCTATGAGGGCTCCTACTGGTCGAACATGCAGAACAGCGTGACCTTCAGTGGCGACGTGCTCAATGGCGTGATCAAAAGCATTGTTTTCGCGTTTGTAGTGACCTGGATTGCCGTATTCCAAGGCTACGACTGTGAGCCCACTTCAGAGGGGATCAGCCGTGCCACTACCAAGACCGTGGTGTATGCCTCGTTGGCCGTACTCGGCTTGGACTTTATTCTGACCGCCTTGATGTTTGGAGATTTCTGATGCAAAACCGCACCCTGGAAATCGGTGTCGGCCTTTTCCTGCTGGCCGGCATCTTGGCTTTGCTGTTGCTTGCCCTGCGCGTCAGTGGCTTGTCTCCGACCGCGAGCACCGATACTTATAAACTTTATGCCTACTTCGACAATATCGCCGGTTTGACGGTCAGAGCTAAGGTGACCATGGCCGGTGTGACCATCGGCAAGGTCACGGCGATCGATCTGGACCGTGACAGTTTCACCGGCCGGGTGACCATGCAACTGGAAAAGCGTGTGGATAATCTGCCGACCGACTCCACTGCATCTATCCTGACTGCTGGCCTGTTGGGTGAGAAATACATCGGCATCAGCGTGGGCGGGGAAGAAGCCTTGCTCAAGGATGGTGGAACCATCCACGACACCCAGTCGTCGCTGGTACTGGAGGACCTGATCGGTAAATTCCTGCTCAATACCGTTAGCAAAGACGCCAAATGAGGAGTTTTTCGATGATCTCTATCTTGCGACGTGGCCTGTTGGTGCTGCTGGCGGCCTTGCCGTTGCTGGCCAGCGCGGCGAGCGCGCCTTCCGCGCATGATCTGGTGCAGGACACGACCACCCGTCTGCTCGCGGACTTGGCGGCCAATAAAGAGAAGTACAAGCAAAGCCCGAGCGATTTCTACAATGCCTTGAACAGCATTGTCGGTCCGGTGGTGGATGCCGATGGCATTTCCCGCAGCATCATGACCGTGAAGTATTCGCGCAAGGCCACGCCGGAGCAGATGGCGCGCTTCCAGGAAAACTTCAAGCGCAGCCTGATGCAGTTCTATGGCAACGCACTGCTCGAGTACAACAACCAGGGCATCAGCGTCGGCCCGGCCAAGGATGAAAGCGGTACCCGTACCAGCGTCGATATGCAGGTCAAGGGCAACAACGGGGCGATCTACCCGGTGTCCTATACCCTGGAAAAGATCAGCGACGAGTGGAAAGTGCGTAACGTGATCATCAACGGTATCAACATTGGCAAGCTGTTCCGTGATCAGTTCGCCGACGCCATGCAGCGCAACGGCAACAACCTGGACAAGGCCATCGACGGCTGGGCTGGCGAAGTGGCCAAGGCCAAGGAAGTCACTGAAGACGCTGCACAAAAGGCTGCGCAATGAGTGCATCGGGCGTACGCCTCGGTGATGCCGGGGAGTTGTTGATCAGTGGCGTGCTGGACTACCGCAGCGGCCCGGACCTGCGCAAGCAGGGGCGGGCGCTGATCAAGTCCAGCCAGGCGCCGGCGGTGGTGCTGGACTGTTCGGCAGTGGAGAAATCCAGCAGTGTCGGCCTGGCCTTGCTGCTGGCCTTCATGCGTGATGCCCAGGCCCTTGGCAAATCGGTGAGCGTTCGCGCGCTACCCGAGGGCATGCGGGAAATTGCCGAGGTGTCCGGGGTCACCGAGATCCTCACCCAGCCCTAGGCTATTGCGAAAACGGGTTGCACATCGAGCTCGCTGGGCTGACAACAGGCCCGGCGAGTGCATATAAAGAGCCCGATAACCCTCATCTATACAGAAGCCCCCCGTCAGAGTCCTGCTATGCGGGGTTCGCAGGCGCGGGGCTTTTTTGTATGATGTCCGACCCGTGCGCACAGGGCGCCGATTGAGGTTGAGCATGCAGGCCAACGAAGTGAAGAGCTTTCTTGAGGGAAAGCTGCCCGGAGCTCAGGTAGAAGTTGAGGGCGAAGGCTGCAACTTTCAGCTGAACGTGATTAGCGACGAACTGTCGGCCTTGAGCCCGGTGAAGCGTCAGCAGAGCATCTATGCCCATTTGAATCCATGGATTGCCGATGGCAGCATCCATGCGATCACCATGAAATTTTTCAGCCGCGCGGCCTGGGCCGAGCGCACCTGAGCCCAAGGGCGTCGAGACTGTTATGGATAAATTGATTATTACCGGCGGCGTTCGTCTTGATGGCGAGATCCGCATTTCCGGGGCCAAGAACTCCGCGCTGCCAATCCTGGCGGCAACCCTGCTGTGCGATGGCCCGGTCACCGTGGCCAACCTGCCGCACCTGCACGACATCACCACCATGATCGAGCTGTTCGGTCGCATGGGCATCGAGCCGGTGATCGACGAGAAGCTTTCCGTCGAGATCGACCCGCGCACCATCAAGACCCTGGTGGCGCCCTACGAGCTGGTGAAGACCATGCGCGCCTCGATCCTGGTGCTGGGCCCGATGGTTGCCCGTTTCGGCGAAGCCGAAGTGGCCCTGCCTGGCGGTTGCGCCATCGGTTCACGTCCAGTGGACCTGCACATCCGTGGCCTGGAAGCCATGGGCGCAGTGATCGATGTCGAAGGCGGCTACATCAAGGCCAAGGCGCCTGAAGGCGGCCTGCGCGGTGCGAACTTCTTCTTCGATACCGTGAGCGTGACCGGTACCGAGAACATCATGATGGCCGCTGCCCTGGCCAAGGGCCGCAGCGTGCTGCAGAACGCCGCTCGCGAACCTGAAGTGGTCGACCTGGCGAACTTCCTGATCGCCATGGGCGCGAAGATTTCCGGCGCCGGCACCGACACCATCACCATCGATGGGGTAGAGCGCCTGCACTCGGCAGTCTACAAAGTCATGCCCGACCGGATCGAAACCGGCACCTACCTGGTGGCCGCAGCGGTCACCGGCGGCCGGGTCAAGGTCAAGGACACCGATCCGACCATCCTTGAAGCCGTACTGGAAAAACTCAAGGAAGCCGGCGCCGAGGTCACCACCGGCAGCGACTGGATCGAGCTCAACATGCACGGCAAGCGGCCCAAGGCGGTCAACGTGCGTACCGCTCCGTACCCGGCATTCCCGACCGACATGCAGGCGCAGTTCATTTCCCTGAACGCGATTGCCGAAGGCACCGGCGCTGTGATCGAGACCATCTTCGAGAACCGCTTCATGCACGTGTACGAGCTGCACCGCATGGGC
Source organism: Pseudomonas sp. PH1b (assembly GCF_000633395.1). Classification (GTDB taxonomy): domain Bacteria; phylum Pseudomonadota; class Gammaproteobacteria; order Pseudomonadales; family Pseudomonadaceae; genus Aquipseudomonas. Next base: position 34,775 of record NZ_AYMU01000031.1, on the reverse strand, counting down.
GCCAAGATCCAGGTCGAAGGCAACACCGCGATCGTCACTGGTACCGAAATCCTCAAGGGTGCGCCCGTCATGGCCACCGACCTGCGGGCTTCGGCCAGCCTGGTGATCTCGGCCCTGATGGCCGAAGGCGATACCCTGATCGACCGCATCTACCACATCGACCGTGGCTACGAGTGCATCGAAGAGAAACTGCAGATGCTCGGCGCGAAAATCCGCCGCGTACCGGGCTAGTGGCCCTGGGGGCACAGGGAGGTGCCCACACCGATTCAGTTCCACGTCGAGCCTGTCATCAGGCTCGACGCATGTCTGGCGCCATTTGCGTCCGGGCATCAGTCGCCGCATAAGGACTTACGTTACTCATGTTGACCATCGCACTGTCCAAGGGCCGTATCCTCGACGACACGCTGCCGCTTCTGGCTGAAGCGGGCATCGTGCCAACCGAGAATCCGGACAAGAGCCGCAAACTGATCATCCCCACGACCCAGGACGATGTACGCCTGCTGATCGTGCGTGCCACCGACGTGCCGACCTATGTCGAGCATGGCGCCGCCGACCTCGGGGTAGCCGGCAAGGACGTCCTGATGGAGTACACCGGCCAGGGCCTGTACGAGCCCCTGGACTTGCAGATTGCCCAGTGCAAGCTGATGACCGCCGGTGCCATCGGTGCGCAGGAGCCCAAGGGCCGCCTGCGGGTGGCGACCAAGTTCGTCAACGTGGCCAAGCGTTACTACGCCGAGCAGGGCCGTCAGGTAGACATCATCAAGCTCTACGGCTCGATGGAGCTGGCACCGTTGATCGGCCTGGCAGACAAGATCATCGACGTGGTCGACACTGGCAATACCCTGCGGGCCAATGGCCTGGAACCTCAGGAACTGATCGCCACCATCAGCTCCCGCCTGGTGGTCAACAAGGCCTCCATGAAGATGCAGCACGCGCGCATCCAGGCCTTGATCGATACCCTGCGCAAGGCAGTGGAATCGCGACACCGCGGCTGACTCACATGCGTGGCCCTGAGCCGCGCCCATCTATCCGCGTCATAGCCAGAATCCTCAGGTGCCCACGCGGATGGCTTGGTAGTCTTGCGGCGCCTGAGTTTTGCAAAATCCAGCTTGTCCTTTTGTGCACTCGCCAATCAATGAGGCCTTCGCTATGACCGCTCCCACTGCAATTCGCCGACTCAACGCTGCCGACCCGGATTTCGCCCAGCATCTGGATCATCTGCTGAGCTGGGAAAGTGTCTCTGACGACTCGGTCAATCAGCGGGTGCTGGACATCATCAAGGCGGTACGCGAGCGCGGCGACGCGGCGCTGGTGGAGTTCACCCAGCGCTTCGATGGCCTGGAAGTGGCCTCCATGGCCGACCTGATCCTGCCGCGCGAGCGCCTGGAGCTGGCCCTGACGCGGATTACCACCGTGCAGCGCGAAGCCCTGGAAAAAGCCGCGGCGCGGGTGCGCAGCTACCACGAGAAACAGAAACAGGACTCCTGGACCTACACCGAGGCCGACGGCACGGTGCTCGGGCAGAAGGTCACGCCGCTGGACCGCGCCGGCCTGTATGTGCCGGGGGGCAAGGCATCCTACCCGTCCTCGGTGCTGATGAACGCGATCCCGGCCAAGGTCGCGGGCGTCACCGAAGTGGTGATGGTGGTGCCGACCCCCCGTGGCGAGGTCAATGAACTGGTGCTGGCCGCCGCCTGCATCGCCGGGGTCGACCGGGTGTTCACCATCGGCGGCGCCCAGGCCGTGGCCGCGCTGGCCTATGGCACCGAAAGCGTGCCCCAGGTGGACAAGGTGGTCGGCCCGGGCAACATCTATGTAGCCACCGCCAAGCGCCACGTGTTCGGCCAGGTGGGTATCGACATGATTGCCGGTCCGTCGGAGATCCTGGTGGTCTGCGATGGGCAGACCGATCCGGACTGGATCGCCATGGACCTGTTCTCCCAGGCCGAGCATGACGAAGACGCCCAGGCGATCCTGGTCAGCCCGGATGCCGAGTTCCTCGACAAGGTGGCCGCGAGCATCGCCAAGCTGCTGCCGACCATGGAGCGCGCCGAGATCATCAACACCTCGATCAACGGCCGTGGCGCCCTGATCAAGGTCCGCGACATGCAACAGGCCATCGAAGTGGCCAACCGCATCGCTCCCGAGCACCTGGAGCTGTCGGTGGCCGACCCGCAGGCCTGGCTGCCGCAGATTCGCCACGCCGGGGCGATCTTCATGGGCCGTCACACCTCCGAAGCCCTGGGCGACTACTGCGCAGGCCCGAACCATGTGCTGCCGACTTCCGGAACCGCGCGTTTCTCTTCGCCGTTGGGCGTGTATGACTTCCAGAAGCGCTCGTCGATCATCTTCTGCTCCGAGCAGGGGGCGTCCGAGCTGGGCCGCACCGCCTCGGTGCTGGCCCGAGGCGAGTCGCTGACCGCCCATGCCCGCAGCGCCGAATACCGTATCGTCGACGACCAAGATCAGGGGCAATGAACATGAGCAAATTCTGGAGTCCGTTGGTCAAGAACCTGGTGCCCTACGTACCGGGCGAGCAACCCAAGCTGACCAAGCTGGTCAAGCTCAACACCAATGAAAACCCCTACGGTCCCTCGCCCAAGGCCCTGGCGGCGATGCAGGCCGAGCTCAACGACAACCTGCGTCTGTACCCCGATCCCAACAGTGACCTGCTCAAGCAGGCAGTGGCCAGCTACTACGGAGTGCAGGGCAACCAGGTGTTCCTCGGCAACGGCTCCGACGAAGTCCTGGCGCACATTTTCCATGGCCTGCTGCAGCAGCAACTGCCACTGCTGTTCCCGGACATCAGCTACAGCTTCTATCCGGTGTACTGCGGCTTGTACGCTATCGATTTCGAAGCGGTGCCCCTGGACCAGCAGTTCCAGATCCGCGTGGCCGACTACGCCAAGCCCAACGGCGGGATCATCTTCCCCAACCCGAATGCGCCCACCGGCTGCCTGCTGGCCCTGGACGCGGTCGAGCAGATTCTCAAGGCCAGCCCGGATTCGGTGGTAGTGGTCGACGAAGCCTACATCGACTTTGGCGGCGAGAGTGCCATCTGCCTGGTGGATCGCTACCCGAACCTGCTGGTCACCCAGACCCTGTCCAAGTCCCGTTCCCTGGCCGGGCTGCGGGTGGGCCTGGCGGTGGGGCATCCGGACCTGATCGAGGCCCTGGAGCGGGTCAAGAACAGCTTCAACTCCTACCCGCTGGATCGCCTGGCGATCGTCGGCGCGGCAGCAGCCTTCGAGGATCGCGAATACTTCGCCAAGACCTGCCAGCAGGTCATTGACAGCCGCGAGTGGGTCGTAGCGCAACTGCAGGCCAAGGGTTTTGAAGTACTGCCATCGGCGGCCAACTTCATTTTCGCCCGGCACCCGCAGCACGACGCGGCGGGCCTGGCGACCAAACTGCGTGAGCAAGGGGTGATCGTGCGTCACTTCAAGCAGGAACGGATCGCCCAGTTCCTGCGCATCAGCATTGGCACGCAGGAGCAGAACCAGGCCCTGATCGACGCTCTGGGAGAGCTCTAAGCCGCAAGCCGCAAGCTTCTAGCTAGAAACTTGCCGCTTGCAGCTGCTGCCCCCGGCAGCCCTCATTCGTGATGCGGCTGGCCAAGGAAGGTCAGGGAGCTGAACAGTCCGCGGGAGGCTACATCGGGGTTGTCCTTGAGGGGCACTTCGACTTGCGCGGCAATCACGTTCAACCCCTCGTTGCGCACCACCACCTGGGCACGGCCCTGGGCATCGGTCTCGGTGCTCAGGGTGTTCGGTGCATTGCGGTAGTCACCCACCAACTTCACCCCTGCGGCGGGCTGGCCATCGAGCAGCACCCGCACCGGCAGGCTGTTGCCTGGCCCCACCAGCAGCGGGTCGGTCTCGGGAATGATCACCAGCTTGAGCTGATCAAGCTTGGGCAGTTTTGCCGCGGGCTGATAGATCGCCAGGCTGTACTTGAAGGTCTGGGTCGACTCGATGGCATCGGGCACTTTGCTGCGGCCCAGGTTGACCCAGCGCTTGTCTGCGGTTTGCGACCACATGCCATTGTCGAGTGCGACCGCAAGGGTCGCAGGCGGTTTGAGCGGCTGCAGGCGCGCATGGTCCGCCAGGCGCTGTACTGTCACCGGGATCATTTTTGCGCTGCTGTCGTAGGCCCAGGCCCCGCTGATCTTCTGTGCCTTGAAGGCATCATCCTCGGCGCCATGGCCGTAGATCACCTCGATGTTGCCTCGTCGTTGTTCAGTCCACAGGCCATGGGCCGAGGCCTGGCTGGCGTTCAAGACGCCCAGCAGTCCCAGCAGGAAGATTGATTTGCGCTGTTGCATGGGGATTCCCTTCTACAGGTTGAGTGTCAGGCTGACGGTGAAGTTGCGCGGTTCGCCGGGGTTGACCCAGTAGTTGCTGTAGGAACGCTCGTAGTACTTCTCGTCGAACAGGTTATTCAGGTTCAGGCCCAGGGTCAGGCTGTCGCTGGCCTTGTAGTGGGCCAGCAGGTCCAGGGTGCGATAGGCCGGGAGTTCGAAGCGGCCACCCGCCTCGCCCGAGCGATCACCGACATAGGTCAGGGCCGCGCCGATATCCGAGCCTCGCAGCAGGCCGTGCTGGAATTCGTAGACCCCGAGCAGGCTGCCGCTGTGCTTGGCCACTCCGAGAATTCTGCTGCCGGCGGGGATCGTCGGATCGCCCTTGGTGACTTCGGCATCGATCAGCGCGTAGGCGCCTATCACTCGCACGGCGTCGGTCAACTGGCCGCTGAACTGCAGGTCGAAGCCCTGGCTGCGGGCCTTGCCCATGGCGCGGCTGGAGTCGGTGCCGGGGTCCAGGGCCAGAACGTTTTCCTTGTCGATGTGGAAGGCGGCGAGGGTGGCGCTCAGGCGCTCGTCGAACAGTTCGCTCTTGATGCCCACTTCATAACCTATGCCCTCTTCTGGCTTGAACGACTTGCCGCCGGCATCCAGCCCGTTGTTGGGTTTGAACGAGGTGGAGGCGTTGGCGAACAGGCCCACTTGCGGGGTCAATTGGTACAGCAGGCCGGCGCGCTGGGTGAGGGCGTCGTGGGTCTGGCGGCTGCGGTTGCCGTTGGTGTGATCGTCGATCCTCTGCTCGAAATGCTCGAAGCGTGCCCCGAGCATGCCTCGCCAGCGCTCGGTGAAGATGATCTGGTCCTGCAGGTTCAGTGCCTGGCTGTGCACCTGCTCGAAGAAGTCGCTGCCCGAGCGTTTGCCGTTGGGCTTGGGCTGCCCGTAGATCGGGTCGTAGATGTCGATCGGGTAGGTGCCCCCGGCGATGGTGGTGACCCGTTCGTTCTTGCGGTAGTTCTCGTATTCGCTGCCGATCAGCAACTGGTGCTGCCAGCTGCCAAGGTCGAACAGGCCATGCAGCTCCAGCTGGGTGATGCTGTCGTGCCAGTTGTTGTCCCGTTCGCGGTAGCGTCGGTTGACCGTGTGCAGGTTACTGTTCAGCGGGCGCGATTCCGAGGCAAAGCCCCACAGCTTGCCTTCCTTGTAATGGCTGGCCAGGCGCAGCTTCCAGTTGTCGTCGAGGTGATGCTCCAGCGTCGCCTGGAGCAGGTTGTTGTGGTTGTCGATATTGCCGTCGTTGGGTTCGCCAAGGAAGGTCGAGCGGGATACGCCGCTCCAGCGATTGTCGGGCGCGACGATGCCGCGATCGAAAGTCGAGCTATGACGCACGAACTCGCTTTCCAGCAGCAGGCTGGTGTCCGGATTCAATTGCCAACTGAAGGAGGGGGCGACCAGCACTCGGCGGCTGTCCACGTGGTCGCGGAAGCTGTGGTTGTCCTCCACCGCCAGGTTGACCCGTGACAACAGCTGGCCTTCGGCGTCCAGTGGGCTGTTGAGGTCCAGGGCGGTTCGGTAGCGATCCCAGCTGCCGGCGCTGGTCTGCAAGGTGGCGAAGGCTTCGGGTTGGGGTTTCTTGGTCACGATGTTGACCGTGCCGCCCGGGTCGCCGCGGCCGTAGAGGCTGGCAGCCGGCCCCTTGAGCACTTCGATGCGCTCGATGGTGGCGGCGTCCGGGGTACTGGGATAACCCCGGTTGGCGCTGAAGCCATCCTTGTAGAACTCCGAGGTGGTGAAACCACGGATGCTGTACTCATACAAGGTCAGGCCGCCGAAGTTGTTCTGCTTGGAAACGCCACCGGCGAACTCCAGGGCGCGCTCGACATTGCCGCTGCCCAGGTCCTTGAGCACGCTGGCGGGGATCACGCTGATGGACTGCGGGATATCGCGGATCGCCGTATCGGTCTTGGTGGCGCTGGCCGAGCGCGTGGCCCGGTAGCCCTTGACCGGCCCCGTTGCGGATTCGTATTCGGTACTGATACGGGTGGTTTCGAGTTCGAGGGGCCGGGGCTCTTCAGCGAGCAGGGGATCGGCCAGCAGGCCCAGGGCCAGGCCTGCCAGGGGAAGTATTGTTCGGGACGTCATGGGGCTGTTCCAATAGCGATATTGAAACAATATAACATGACTAATGAGAGTGTATGCTTTTAGCCCGGCCTGGCCGGGCGCAGCGTCACTCTTCTTCTTTGACCGGCGCGGGCGGTGGCCGTAGACCGATTTCCGCGGTCAGCTTGAGTTCCTTGCCGTTGCGCATCACCTGGATCGCGACTTTCTCGGTGGGCTTGATCCGCGCCACCTGGTTCATCGAACGGCGGCCATCACCGGCAGGTTCACCGTCGATGCTGAGGATCACGTCACCCAGTTGCATGCCGGCCTTCTGTGCCGGGCCATCACGGAAGATACCGGCCACGACGATGCCCGGGCGTCCGGCCAGGCCGAAGGACTCCGCCAGCTCCTGGGTCAGGGGTTGTACTTCGATGCCCAGCCAGCCACGGATCACTTGGCCGTGCTCGATGATCGACTTCATCACCTCCATGGCCAGCTTGATCGGGATGGCGAAGCCAATGCCCTGGGAGCCGCCGGACTTGGAGAAGATCGCCGTGTTGATCCCGGTCAGGTTGCCGTTGGCGTCCACCAGCGCGCCACCGGAGTTGCCCGGGTTGATCGCGGCGTCGGTCTGGATGAAGTCTTCGTAGTTGTTCAGGCCCAGCTGGTTGCGCCCGGTGGCACTGATGATGCCCATGGTCACGGTCTGGCCGACGCCGAACGGGTTGCCGATGGCCAGCGCGACGTCACCGACGCGCACGTTTTCCGAGCGCCCGACGGTGATCGACGGCAGGTTCTTCAGGTCGATCTTGAGCACTGCCAGATCGGTTTCCGGGTCGCTGCCGATGACTCGGGCCAGGGTTTCACGGCCGTCCTTGAGCGCTACCACAATCTGCTCGGCACCGGAGGTCACGTGGTTATTGGTCAGCAGATAGCCTTCGGGGCTCATGATCACCCCGGAGCCCAGGCTTGACTCCATGCGCTGCTGCTTGGGCAGGTTGTCACCGAAGAAACGCCGGAACTGCGGGTCTTCGAACAGCGGATGAGCGGGTTTGTTGATGACCTTGGTGGTGTACAGGTTGACCACCGCAGGCGCCGCGATCACCACCGCATCGGCGTAGGACACCGGGCCCTGCTGGGTGCTGGTGGTTTGCGGAGCTTGCTGCAGGTTGACGTCCAGGCTGGGCAGGCCGACCCATTGCGGGTAACGCTGGATGATCAACAACGCGATAAGCACGCCGGCCAGTAGCGGCCAGCCAAAAAAACGCAGAGCCTTGAGCATTGAGCAAGTCCTGGGTGGTTACGAAGGGCTGCGCACGGCCCATAATGTCGCGCATTATACGAGGCCGCGCGCGCCTCTGAACGGGATATTTAGGAGTCTTTTATGGCCGTTGCCCTGAGCACACTGGTGGAAGAAGCGGACCGCTACCTGGGCAGTTCACGCATCGCTGACTATTGCCCCAATGGCCTGCAGGTGGAAGGGCGGCCGCAGGTCATGCGCATCGTCAGCGGCGTCACAGCCAGCCAGGCGCTGCTGGACGCGGCAGTGGAGGCCAAGGCCGATCTGGTGCTGGTGCATCACGGCTACTTCTGGAAAGGCGAGAACCCCTGCATCACCGGCATGAAGCAGCGTAGGTTGAAAACCCTGCTCAAGCACGACATCAGCCTGCTGGCCTATCACCTGCCCCTGGACCTGCACCCGGAGGTGGGCAACAACGTGCAGTTGGCCCGGCAGCTGGAGATTACCGTCGAAGGCCCGTTGGACCCGGAAAACCCCAAGATCGTCGGCCTGGTAGGGTCGCTCGGCGAGCCCATGACCCCGCGGGACTTTGCCCGCCGGGTACAGGAAGTCATGGGCCGCGAGCCCTTGCTGGTCGAAGGCAGCAAAATGATCCGCCGGGTCGGCTGGTGCACCGGTGGCGGCCAGGGCTACATCGACCAGGCGGTGCAGGCCGGCGTCGACCTGTACCTGAGCGGCGAAGCCTCGGAGCAGACCTTCCACAGCGCCCGGGAAAACGACATCAGCTTCATTGCTGCCGGTCACCACGCCACTGAACGTTATGGCGTCCAGGCCCTGGGCGACTACCTGGCCCGGCGCTTCGCCCTGGAGCACCTGTTCATCGACTGCACCAACCCAATCTGAGCCCATGCGGGAGCCGGCTTGCTGGCGAAAAGATCTTCAGCCTTGAGGTGCGCCCGTAAGCGCCTTCGCTGGCAAGCCAGCTCCTACGCCGGCCTTTGGCTCAGGGGCTTTGGCGCCTAACCGGGCGGTATATTCATATATCGTTTCGTTCTAGTTGGCGTCCTGATTAGAAGCAGGTCGCTGTGCTAGCATGCCCCGCTCGAACACGGCCCGATGGCCGTCCATAAGAAAGCTTTCGTGAGTAGCCATGGTCGACAAACTGACGCATCTGAAACAGCTGGAGGCGGAAAGCATCCACATCATCCGCGAGGTGGCCGCCGAGTTCGACAACCCGGTGATGCTGTACTCCATCGGTAAAGACTCCGCCGTGATGTTGCATCTGGCCCGCAAGGCGTTCTTCCCCGGCAAGCTGCCGTTCCCGGTGATGCACGTCGACACCCAGTGGAAATTCCAGGAAATGTACAAGTTCCGCGACCGCATGGTCGAGGAACTGGGCCTGGAGCTGATCACCCACGTCAACCCGGATGGTGTGGCCCAGGGCATCAACCCCTTCACCCACGGCAGTGCCAAGCACACCGACATCATGAAGACCGAGGGCCTCAAGCAGGCCCTGGACAAATACGGCTTCGATGCCGCCTTCGGTGGTGCTCGTCGCGATGAAGAGAAGTCCCGCGCCAAGGAGCGCGTCTACTCGTTCCGCGACAGCAAGCACCGCTGGGACCCGAAGAACCAGCGCCCCGAGCTGTGGAACGTCTACAACGGCAAGGTCAACAAGGGTGAGTCGATCCGCGTGTTCCCGCTGTCCAACTGGACCGAGCTGGACATCTGGCAGTACATCTACCTGGAAGGCATCCCGATCGTGCCGCTGTACTTCGCCGCCGAGCGGGAAGTGATCGAGAAGAACGGCACCCTGATCATGATCGATGACCAGCGCATCCTCGAGCATCTGTCCGATGAAGAGAAAGCCCGCATCGTCAAGAAGAAAGTACGTTTCCGTACCCTTGGCTGCTACCCGTTGACGGGCGCGGTGGAGTCCGAGGCCGAGAGCCTGACGGACATCATCCAGGAAATGCTCCTGACGCGAACTTCCGAGCGCCAGGGCCGGGTCATCGACCACGATGGCGCAGGCTCGATGGAAGACAAAAAACGTCAAGGGTACTTTTAAGCTTCAAGTTACAAGCGACAAGCTGCAAGTTAGAAGCGTGATGCGTAGCTTGCAGCTTGATGCTTACAGCGGGTTGCTGTGAGCCAGCATCGAGTGACTCGTCATGGACTTCGAGAAACTGGTTGTTTGGCAGAGAAGCAAGGCTCTGGCGGTAGATATCTATAGAGAGATGGCACGATGTGAGGACTTTGGTTTCAAGAATCAAATCACTCGCTCGGCACTCTCGGTGCCCTCCAATATCGCTGAAGGTATGGAGCGACGTAGTGCCAGGGAGAAATGCTGGTTTCTCTGGATTGCAAAAGCTTCCAACGGGGAGTTGCGCACGCAGATCATCGTCGGCAGTGAGATTGCCTACATAGCAAAGCCGCTGGCTGAAAATTGGATTAAAGAAACTCGCGAGCTTTCCAAAATGCTCTGCGGCTTGATCAAAAAAATTTCTGACTAGCTGTACGCCGACAAGCTTGCCGCTTGAAGCTTACAGCTTGGAGCTTGAACGCTATGAGCCATCAATCTGATTTGATCAGCGAGGACATCCTCGCTTACCTGGGCCAGCACGAACGTAAAGAGCTGCTGCGCTTTTTGACCTGCGGCAACGTCGACGACGGCAAGAGCACCCTGATCGGGCGCCTGCTGCACGACTCGAAGATGATCTACGAAGACCATCTGGAAGCCATCACCCGGGACTCGAAGAAGGTCGGCACCACCGGTGACGACATCGACCTGGCGTTGCTGGTGGATGGCCTGCAGGCCGAGCGCGAGCAGGGCATCACCATCGATGTCGCCTACCGCTACTTCTCCACCGCCAAGCGCAAGTTCATCATCGCCGACACTCCCGGCCATGAGCAGTACACCCGCAACATGGCCACCGGTGCTTCCACCTGCGACCTGGCGATCATCCTGGTGGACGCCCGCTACGGCGTGCAGACCCAGACCCGCCGCCACAGCTTCATCGCCTCTTTGCTGGGCATCAAGCACATCGTCGTGGCTATCAACAAGATGGACCTCAAGGACTTCGATGAAGGCGTGTTCGAGTCGATCAAGGCCGACTACCTGAAGTTTGCCGAAGGCTTGAAGATGCAGCCTACCAGCCTGCATTTCGTCCCCATGTCGGCGCTCAAGGGCGACAACGTGGTGAACAAGAGCGAGCGTTCGCCGTGGTACCGCGGGCAGTCGCTGATGGAGATCCTCGAGACCGTGGAAGTGGCCGGTGACCGCAACTTCACCGACCTGCGTTTCCCGGTGCAGTACGTCAACCGTCCGAACCTGAACTTCCGTGGCTTTGCCGGCACCCTGGCCAGCGGCGTCGTGCACAAGGGCGACGAAGTCGTGGTGTTGCCGTCGGGCAAGAGCAGCCGGGTGAAATCCATCGTCACCTTCGAAGGCGAGCTGGAGCAGGCCGGTCCCGGCCAGGCCGTGACCCTGACCATGGAAGACGAGATCGATATCTCCCGTGGCGACCTGCTGGTGCACGCTGATAATGTGCCGCCCGTGACCGACAGCTTCGAAGCCATGCTGGTATGGATGGCCGAAGAGCCGATGCTGCCGGGCAAGAAGTACGACATCAAGCGCGCCACCAGCTACGTGCCGGGCTCGATTGCCAGCATTGTCCACAAGGTCGATGTGAACACCCTGGAAGAGGGCGCGGCCAGCGCGCTGCAGTTGAACGAGATCGGCAAGGTCAAGATCAGCCTCGATGCGCCGATCGCCCTGGACGGCTATGAAAGCAACCGCACCACTGGCGCGTTCATCGTCATCGATCGCTTGACCAACGGCACCGTCGGCGCGGGCATGATCATCGCCCAGCCAGTGGCCCATGGCAGCGCCACCCATCATGGTCGGCAGGCCCATGTAGCCACTGAGGAGCGCGCCCAGCGCTTCGGCCAGCAGCCGGCCACGGTATTGTTCAGCGGCCTGTCCGGCGCGGGCAAGAGCACCCTGGCCTATGCCGTGGAGCGCAAGCTGTTCGACATGGGGCGTGCGGTGTTCGTCCTCGATGGCCAGAACCTGCGCCATGACCTGAACAAGGGCCTGCCCCAGGACCGTGCCGGGCGTACCGAGAACTGGCGGCGTGCGGCTCAGGTGGCCCGTCAGTTCAACGAAGCCGGCCTGCTGACCCTGGCGGCCTTCGTGGCGCCGAGCGCCGAAGGCCGCGAACAGGCCAAGGACCTGATCGGCAAGGAGCGTCTGCTGACGGTCTACGTCCAGGCATCGCCTGCGGTGTGCGCCGAGCGTGATCCACAGGGCCTGTATGCGGCCGGCGGGGACAACATCCCGGGCGAGTCCTTCCCTTATGACGTGCCGCTGAATGCCGACCTGGTGGTCGACACCCAGTCGCTGTCCCTGGAAGAGAGCGTCAAGCAGGTGCTGGATCTGCTGCGTACTCGCGGCGCGATCTAAGCCACGCAAGCAGCGCCAGGCTCAAGCTGGAAGCTGCAAGAAAAAGCCCGCAGTCGAGTGATCGGCTGCGGGCTTTTTTGTGCGCTTCAGATAGCGTTCGCCGGCCAGCCGGCTCCTGCGGACCTCTGTGCAGGAGCTGGCTTGCCAGCGAAGAGGCCCTCAGGGTTTGGCCGGATACTCCCGATGCAGCACTTCCAGCAGCGCATCCTTGGCCAACCACTGCTGGTTGATCCAGGCCTGGAATTCCTGACGATAGGCGGTGTCCTGCTCGTAGTTCTTGCCAATGAACTGCGCTGGAATCCGCACTTCCTCAAAACGCACCACCACCTCCTTGACCTGGCCGCACAGCAGGTCCCAGAAACCGGGGCGGCCGGCTGGGTAGTGGATGGTCACGTCGATGATCGATTGCAACTGCTCGCCCATGGCATCCAGGACAAAGGCGATGCCACCGGCCTTGGGCTTGAGCAGGTAACGGAATGGCGACTGCTGCTGGGCGTGCTTGGCTTCGGTGAAGCGTGTGCCTTCGACGAAGTTGAAGATGCCCACCGGGTTGTTGCGAAACTTCGCGCAGGTATTGCGGGTGGTTTCCAGGTCCTTGCCCTTTTTCTCCGGGTGTTTTTCCAGGTAGGCCTTGGAGTAGCGCTTCATGAAGGGAAAGCCCAGGGCCCACCAGGCCAGGCCAATCACCGGTACCCAGATCAGTTCCTGCTTGAGGAAGAACTTCAGCGGGCGGATGCGCCGGTTGAGCACGTACTGCAGGACCATGATGTCGACCCAGCTCTGGTGGTTGCTGGTGACCAGGTAGGAGTGCTGGTAGTCCAGGCCCTCCAGGCCGCTGAGGTGCCAGCGGGTGCGGCACACCAGCTTCATCCAGGCCTTGTTGTTGCTGATCCAGGCTTCATGGGTGTGGTTCATCAGCCAGTGGGTAAAGCGCTGGGTGAGGGCGAAGGGCAGAGCCTTGAAGATCGCCACGCAGAACAGGAACGAGCACAGCAGGATGGTGTTCAGCGCCAGGAGCAGCGAGGCGATGATCCCGCGTACGGCAGCAGGTAGAAATTCCAGCATTTAGACATCCATAGGTCGGTTGGCGGCTTGAATTGCAGTCAGGGCGATGGTGTAGACGATGTCGTCCACCTGGGCGCCGCGGGGCAGGTCGTTCACGGGCTTGCGCAGGCCTTGCAGCATCGGCCCCAGGCTCACGCAGTCGGCGCTGCGCTGCACGGCCTTGTGAGTGGTGTTGCCGGTGTTCAGGTCGGGGAACACGAACACCGTGGCCTTGCCCGCCACCTGGCTGTTGGGGGCCAGCTGCCGGGCAACGTTCTCGTTGGCTGCGGCGTCGTACTGCAACGGCCCATCGATCAACAGCGAACGCTGGGACTCGTGGGCCAGCAGGGTCGCTTCGCGGACCTTTTCCACTTCTTCGCCGCTGGCCGAATCACCGCTGGAGTAGCTGATCATTGCCACTCGCGGGGTGATGCCGAAGGCCGCCGCCGAGTCGGCGCTCTGCAGGGCGATCTCCGCCAGTTCGCTGGCGCTGGGGTGCGGGTTCATCACGCAGTCGCCGTAGACCAGCACCTGCTCGGGGAACAGCATGAAGAACACCGAGGACACCAGGGTGCAGCCCGGGGCGGTCTTGATCAGTTGCAGGGCCGGGCGGATGGTGTTGGCGGTGGAGTGGATGACCCCGGATACCAGGCCGTCCACTTCATCCAGGGCCAGCATCACCGTGCCGATCACCACCGGGTCTTCCAGTTGCTGCTCGGCCATGGGCGCGTTGAGGCTCTTGCTCTTGCGCAGGGCCACCATGGGTTCGACGTAGCGTTCGCGGATCAGGTCCGGATCGAGGATCTCCAGGCCTTCCGGCAGTTCGATACCCTGGGCCCGGGCCACGGCGTGCACGTCTTCCGGCTTGGCCAACAGCACGCAGCGGGCAATGCCCCGGGCCTGGCAGATGGCAGCGGCCTGCACGGTCAGGGGTTCGCTGCCCTCGGGCAGGACGATGCGCTTGTTGGCTTCCTGGGCCCGCTGGATCAACTGATAGCGGAACACCGCCGGCGACAGGCGCATTTCCCGCGGGGTGCCGCAGCGCTGGTGCAGCCAGTTGGCGTCCAGGTGGCTGGCGACGAAGTCGGTGATGATTTCCGCACGCTCGCGGTCATCGATGGGGATTTCCTTGTTCAGGCCGTTGAGCTGGTTGGCGGTGTCGTAGGAGCCAGTGCTCACCGACAGCACCGGCAGGCCGGCGTTGAAGGCGCCACGGCACAGCTCCATGATCCGTGGGTCGGGCAGGGTGTCGCTGGTCAGCAGCAGGCCGGCCAGGGGCACGCCGTTGATGGCCGCCAGGCTCACCGCAAGGATGATGTCGTCGCGGTCGCCCGGGGTCACCACCAGTACTCCGGGCTTGAGCAGCTCCACGGTGTTGCGCATGGTGCGGGCGCAAATGATGATCTTGGTCATGCGCCGGCTTTCGTAGTCGCCGGCGTTGAGCACCTGGGCGCCCATCAGGTCGGCCACATCGCGGGTGCGCGGGGCGTTCAGTTCCGGCTGGAAGGGAATGCAGCCCAGCAGGCGGAAGTCACCGCTGCGCAGCAGCGGCGAGTGTTCCTTGAGGCGGGCGGAAAACGCCTCCATGCTTTCGTCGGTGCGCACCTTGTTGAGGATCACCCCCAGCACTTTCGGGTCCCGGGGGCCGCCGAACAACTGGGCCTGCAACTCGACTCGCCCGGACAGTTCGGTGAGCACTTCGTTTTCCGGCGCGGACACCAGGATCACCTCGGCATCCAGGCTTTTCGCCAGGTGCAGGTTGACCCGGGCGGCATAGCTGGCGCTGCGGGTCGGCACCATGCCTTCGACGATCAGCACGTCCTTGCCGATGGCCGCCTGCTGGTACAAGGCGATGATTTCTTCCAGCAACTCGTCCAGCTGGCCGTCGCCGAGCATCCGCTCCACCTGGGCCAGGCCCAGGGGTTGCGGTGGTTTCAGGCCGTGGGTGCGGGCCACCAGCTCGGTGGAGCGCTCGGGGCCGGTGTCGCCCGGGTGAGGCTGGGCAATGGGCTTGAAGAAGCCGACCTTGAGGCCGGCCCGTTCCAGGGTACGCACCAGCCCGAGGCTGATGGAGGTCAGACCCACACCAAAATCGGTGGGCGCGATAAAAAAAGTTTGCATGCGAATTCTCAAGAAGGTGCATGGCAAGGGCGACGGTCTTTGGCCGTCTGCCTGCTAGTCAGACGCTTAGGTTATCGTTTCCCGCGTCTTGAGCACACCAGCCGCAAGCAAAGGGCTGGCCTATTTTTTCTGCCCGCCGCTGTGGGTCCAGGACCCAGGCACGGGATTGCCAGGGCGGCTGGTGACGCAGGTGCTGGGTGTGCCCGCAGGACAGTTCAGCCACCCAGTGGCCGTGCTCATCCTGATGAAAACCGCAGATTGTCGAGTGTTTTTTCGCTTTCCGTTTGTCCGGGTTCCGTTCGCTTTCGAGCGATTGCTTCGCTAAACTTGGACGTTCTTCATTCTTATGCAAAAGGTCCCGCCCCATGCTGATCGCCGCCAATAAGGCTGTCTCCATCGACTATACCCTCACCAACGACGCTGGTGAGGTCATCGACAGCTCTGCCGGCGGCGCCCCGCTGGTTTACCTGCAAGGTGCAGGTAACATCATTCCTGGCCTGGAAAAGGCTCTGGAAGGCAAGCAGGTCGGTGACGAACTGAAGGTTTCCGTTGAACCTGAAGATGCCTACGGCGAATACGCTGCCGAACTGGTCAGCACCCTGAGCCGCAGCATGTTCGAAGGCGTTGACGAGCTGGAAGTGGGCATGCAGTTCCACGCTTCTGCTCCGGACGGCCAGATGCAGATCGTGACCATCCGCGACCTGGACGGCGACGACGTCACCGTCGACGGTAACCACCCATTGGCCGGCCAGCGCTTGAACTTCCAGGTCAAGATCGTTGCCATCCGTGACGCCAGCCAGGAAGAAGTCGCTCATGGCCACGTCCATGGCGAAGGTGGCCATCAGCACTGATTTCTGCGCTAAGCTCAAGTTTGCTGGAAAGGCGCCCGAGGGCGCCTTTTTAGTCCGTGGCTTTTGGCTGTACTGTCGAGAGGCTGTTTTCTGTAAGAACACAGGAATTTGGAGTTCGTCATGAGTGCTTTTCACGACCTTAAATTGAAAGCCCTGGATGGTCAGGAGCTGCCGCTCGCGCCCTTCAAGGGGCATGTCGTGCTGGTGGTCAACGTCGCCTCCAAATGTGGTCTGACACCACAATATGCGGCGTTGGAGAATCTCTATCAGCAATACAAGGGCCAGGGATTCAGCGTGCTGGGCCTGCCTTGCAATCAGTTCGCGGGACAGGAGCCGGGCACCGAGCAGGACATCCAGGAGTTCTGCAGCCTCAACTACGGGGTGAGTTTTCCCTTGAGCAGCAAGCTTGAGGTCAACGGTCCCGAGCGTCATCAGTTGTACCGTCTGCTGGCGGGCGAGGGGGCCGAATTTCCGGGGGACATCACCTGGAACTTCGAAAAATTCCTGGTGGGCAAGGACGGCCGGGTCTTGGCGCGTTTCTCGCCACGCACTGCGCCGGATGATCCCACTGTGGTCCAGGCGATCGAGAAAGCGCTGAGTTGAAGCCATCGCCGGGCGCATTCGCCCGGCCCGTTTCTACTGCCTGTCCAGCGCCGCTTCCATGCGGCGTTTTTGCATCTAAATCACTCAGATCAATAATGCTGTGCAGTGCGTGGGCGGATGAATATTATCCTCATCATAAGTGCGCCGGAACCTGCTTCCGGCGTGGCCCTGTGCGTCGTTCATCGACCCCAGCCTTTTTTGCCGGAGTGCTGCATGCCTGTTCAAGCCCTGTTCAAACCCTTTCAACTTGGCGCGCTGGAACTGCCGAGCCGCGTGGTCATGGCGCCGATGACCCGTTCCTTCTCTCCGGGCGGAGTACCCAATTCCAAGGTCATCGAATACTACCGGCGCCGTGCGGCGGCGGGTGTCGGCCTGATCATCACCGAAGGCACCACCGTTGGGCACAAGGCTGCCAACGGCTACCCCAATGTGCCGCAGTTCTACGGTGAGGCGGCACTGGCCGGCTGGAAGAAAGTGGTGGACGCGGTCCATGCCGAAGGCGGCAAGATCGTTCCGCAACTGTGGCACGTCGGCAACGTTCGACGCCTGGGCACTGAGCCGGATGCCAGCGTGCCGGGTTATGGCCCGATGGAGAAACTCAAGGATGGCCAGGTGCTGGTGCATGGCATGAGTCACCAGGATATCCAGGACGTGATCGGCGCGTTCGCCCAGGCGGCCAAGGATGCCCAGAGCATTGGCATGGACGGTGTGGAAATCCATGGCGCCCACGGTTACCTGGTGGACCAGTTCTTCTGGGAAGGCACCAACCAGCGCACCGATGAATACGGCGGCGACCTGGCCCAGCGTTCGCGCTTCGCCATCGAGCTGATCCAGGCCGTGCGGGCCGCTGTCGGCCCGGATTTCCCAATCATCCTGCGTTTCTCCCAGTGGAAGCAGCAGGACTACAGCGCGCGCCTGGTGCAGACCCCGGAAGCCTTGGCTGCCTTTCTCAAGCCCCTGGCGGATGCCGGTGTGGATATCTTCCACTGCTCGACCCGGCGCTTCTGGGAGCCGGAATTCGAAGGCTCCGAGCTGAACCTGGCAGGCTGGACCCGCAAGCTCACCGGCAAGCCCACCATCACCGTGGGCAGCGTCGGCCTGGACGGCGAGTTCCTGCAGTTCATGGTCAACACCGACAAGGTGGCGCAACCGGCCAGCCTGGAAAACCTGCTGCAGCGCCTGAACAATGACGAGTTCGATCTGGTGGCCGTGGGCCGTGCACTGCTGGTGGATCCGGACTGGGCGCAGAAAGTCCGTGACGGGCGTGAGCAGGATATCCTGCCGTTCAGCCGTGAAGCGCTGACGACCCTGGTTTAACTCCCGGCTCCGGGCGGCGAGGGGGGCAGCCCCCTTGCCGTGCCGAGTGTCTCTGCCGTGGCTCGGGGTGGGCTACCGGCTTCGATGACCCCTTCGTAATCCGCAGTTGGCGAGTGCTGGCAGGTACGGCGCAACTGATCCTCGAATTGCTCGATCACCGCAGCCCAGCCCTGGCGGCTGGCGTGCTGGCGGGCATTGAGGCGCACCCGGCGCAGGGTTTCCGCTTCTTCCAGCAGCCAACTGGCGGCGTCACAGAAGGCGCTCTCATCCCCGGGCATGGCCAGCACACCGTTATAGCCGTGGCGCATATGCTGGGCTGCTGCGGCCTGGTCGTAGGCCACTACCGCCAGCCCGGACGCCAGGGCTTCCAGCACCACGTTGCCGAAGGTTTCGGTCAGGCTGGGAAACAGGAACAGATCCCCACAGGCGTAATGGGCTGCCAGGGCTTCGCCACGCTGGCTGCCGCAGAACAAGGCGTCGGGCAGGCTTTTTTCCAGAGTGGCGCGCTGTGGCCCGTCGCCCACGACGATCAGTTTCATCCTGCGTTGTGGATAAGTCGCCTTGAGCTGCTCGAAACAGCGCTTGAGCAGGCCGAGGTTTTTCTCCGGGGCCAGGCGCCCGACATGAATCACCGCCAGATCGTCGTTGCCCAGGCCCCATGCGGCCCGCAGCTCATTGAGGCGTTTGGCCGGGTGGAACAACTGGCTGTCGACCCCCCGGGACAGCAGGGACAGTCGTTCGAAATGCCGGCGCTCCAGTTCCAGGCGCTGGCTGGCGCTGGGTACCAGGGTCAGTTGCGAGCGGTTGTGGAACCAGCGCAGGTAGTGGGTCAGCAAGCGGGTCAGCAATCCCAGGCCGTACTGGCTGGAGTACTGCTGGAAGTTGGTGTGGAAACCACTGACCACGGCGATGCCCAGGCGCTTTGCGGCGCGCAGCGCAGACAGCCCCAGCGGCCCTTCAGTGGCGATGTACAGCACATCCGGGCGCTGGCGCTTCCAGCGGCGCAACAGCTTGTGCATCGAAGACTGGCCCCATTGCAGGCCCGGGTAGCCTGGCAGCGGCCAGCCCCGGCACAGCAGCAGGGCCTCGTCGCTGCTGCGGCTCTGGTCACAACCCTGGCGCGGACGCACCAGTTCGACCTGATGGCCACGAGCCTTCAGGCCATCGCAGAGGCGGCCGAGGGTATTGGCCACGCCATTGATTTCCGGTGGGAAGGTTTCGGTGATCAGGGTGATGTGCAGAGCTGTCGTCATGGCCTCAGTCTCGGCTGAGGCCGTGTCGTCATTGTGACGTCAGGATGATGGATTTGTGACGGCGCAGGCCTTGGGCCCCGGGCGTTGCGCCGGGGCCCGATGTATTGACGCCGGAGGGCGCCGGAGCGGTGTTCAGTCGCGTTCCAGCGGCAGGTTTTCCGGGCCGCGCTCGCGCACCCAGAACAAGGTCGCGCCGGCCACGGCGGCCGGCATCATCAGGATGTTGATGAAGGGAATCATCAGCGCCAGATAGACGATGCCGCCGAAGCCCAGGCTCTGCCAGCGCTTTTCCCGCAGCCAGGCGAGCATGTCCTGCCAGCTCATCTTGTGGTTGTCCGCCGGGTAGTCGATGTACTGGATGGCCATCATCCAGATGCCGAACAGCAGCCACAGCGGGGCGGCGACCAGATTGACCACCGGAATCAGCGAAAGAATGAACAGGCCGATGGCCCGGGGCAGGAAGTAGCCGAGCTTGCGCAGTTCCCGGGACAGGGTGCGGGGGATCATGGCGATCAGTTCGCCCCAGCTGAATGGCGGGAAGTCGTCGGTGCCGCGGACCACGGTCTCGACCTTTTCCGATAGAAAACCGTTGAACGGTGCGGCAATGATGTTGGCCAGCATGGTGAAGGTGAAAAACACCATCAGCACCAACAACACCACGAACAACGGCCAGAGGATATAGCTGAGAAAACTCAGCCAGTCCGGCAGCGAGGGCATCAGGGCATCGACCCAGAGGCTGAACTGGTGACCGGCGAAATAGATCAATCCGACGAACAGCACCAGGTTGATTACCAGGGGCAGGAGCACGAACAGGCGCAGGCCGGGACTGAGGATCAGCTTCAGGCCTTCACGCAGGTATTGCGGGCCGGACAGGACGGGGGCGGGCATAGAGCGCTCCGAGCAAAAGGAAAACGCGCCGACCTTACCGACTTTGCTCAAGGGACGAAAGTGCGGTGAACAGGTCGACATCAACGGTAACAAAGACCCCTTCAAATAGGCCTTCTGAGGATAGAGACCGCCTATGAGCTGGATTGTTAAACCGTATTTCCTTAATCTTCGCCCCCTCTATACGCTTCACCCATTATTTTTTGGACGGGCGAGTTAAGGCCTTCCCCAAGGTTTCGCCGTCCTTTTTTATTGCAGCCGGCAATCCGGCGTTCCGCGCCAGGTCACCCGGGCCGGTCGAAAGGAGTGAGTCATGTCTGATGTACGTCATTCGCGTGTGATTATTCTCGGTTCCGGCCCTGCCGGTTACAGCGCTGCGGTGTATGCCGCCCGTGCCAACCTGAAGCCGCTGCTGATCACTGGCATGCAGGCCGGTGGCCAGTTGACCACCACCACCGAAGTCGACAACTGGCCCGGCGACGTGCATGGCCTGACTGGCCCGGCGCTGATGGAGCGGATGCGCGAACACGCCGAGCGTTTCGAGACCGAAATCGTCTTCGACCACATCAATGCCGTGGACTTCGCCGCCAAGCCCTACACCCTGACCGGTGACAGCGCGACCTACACCTGCGATGCGCTGATCATCGCCACCGGCGCCAGCGCCCGCTACCTGGGCCTGCCTTCGGAAGAAGCCTTCATGGGCAAGGGTGTTTCCGCCTGCGCGACCTGCGACGGTTTCTTCTATCGCAACAAGCCGGTGGCCGTGGTCGGTGGTGGCAACACCGCTGTCGAAGAAGCCCTGTACCTGGCCAACATTGCCAGCAAGGTCACCCTGATCCACCGTCGCGATACCTTCCGCGCCGAGAAGATCCTGATCGACAAGCTCAACGCCCGGGTTGCCGAAGGCAAGATCGAGCTCAAGCTGAACTCGAACCTGGACGAAGTGCTGGGCGAAGTGCTGGGCGACAACATGGGCGTCACCGGTGCACGCTTGAAGAACAACGACGGTAGCTTCGACGAAATCACGGTCGATGGCGTGTTCATCGCCATTGGCCACACTCCGAACACTTCGCTGTTCGAAGGCCAGTTGCAGCTCAAGGACGGCTACCTGGTCGTGCAGGGCGGCCGTGACGGCAACGCCACCGCCACCAGCGTCGAGGGCATCTTCGCTGCCGGTGACGTGGCCGACCACGTGTATCGCCAGGCCATCACCTCGGCCGGCGCCGGCTGCATGGCAGCACTGGACACCGAGCGTTACCTGGACGGCCTGCAGAACGCTTCGTTCTGATAGGCCCCCCATAAAAAAACCGGCGCAAGCCGGTTTTTTTATGGGTGTTGCACTGTAGGGGCCGGCTTGCCGGCGAAGAGGCCCTCAAGCCTTGCGCCGCCGGTGCTGACGCCTTCGCTGGCAAGCCAGCTGCTACAGGGACCCGCTCAGCGTCGGGTCAGCGGCTGCGCGCGGAACTTCACCCCGGCCAGGCCGTGGGCGATCAGGGCGCGGATGTTGCCGTGGTCAGTGCCTTGCGGGGTCGCCAGCACCGAGCGGTAGTGCTCGCCGAAGGCCAGCAGGGCTTCTTCGTCGCTGAGGCCTTCCAGCAGGGCCAGGCCCAGGGTCTTGCACGAGCCTTCGTTCTGCCCGGCCGCGTTCTCCACGCCGCCGTTGTCGAAGGCCTGGGGCTGGTAGTCATAGCCTGCGGCAACAAACGCCAGGGTGTCGGCGAAGGCGTGCTCGCCGCTGTTCAGGCTGGCGCGCAGGGTGTTCAGGTCAGTCATGGGGTTTTCCTTTGGCGAACGCCGCTTGCTGCTCGGCGCTGGCTTCTTTCTGGTAGAGATTTTTCCATTCGGCGTAGGGCATGCCATACACCACTTCACGGGCGTCATCGAGGCTGACCTCGATCTGGCGCTGGTCGGCTTCAGCCTTGTACCACTTGGACAGGCAGTTGCGGCAGAACCCGGCCAGGTTCATCAGGTCGATGTTCTGCACGTCCTTGCGGCTGTCCAGGTGGGCCACCAGGCGGCGAAAAGCCGCGGCTTCCAGCTCCAGGCGTTGTTGTTCGGTCATGGGGTCTCTCCGAGGCAAGTTTCAAGTTTCAAGCGGCAAGTAAAAATCGATCTGCTGTGCCTTGCCGCTTGCCGTTAACGACTTGCCGCTAATGTGATCGATACCGATTCGGCGAAGCGCAAAGCATGGGGCTTGTCGACTTCGACTTCGGCGTACTGCACCGAGGCATTGCTCATCACCAGGTCCAGCAGCTCCTGGGTCAGGCGCTCCAGCAGGGCGAAGCGGTTGCCTTCGACGTGAGCGATGATTGCCTTGGTGATGGTGCGGTAGTTCAGCGCGTGATCGATGTCGTTGTCGCGCACCGCATCCTGGGCGGCATACAGGATGGTCAGGTTGATCAGCACATCCTGCTTGTTGAGGATCTCTTCCTCGTTGATTCCGATAAAGGTCCGCAGGAGCAGGTCCTTGACTCGGATACGAGCCATTCCTGGCTGAAGTTGTGGCATTGCTACTTGCTCCGTCCAATCAATTGCAGGAATTCCTGGCGAGTGGTGCTCGAATCGCGGAAGGCGCCGAGCATCACCGAGGTGTGCATGGTGGAATTCTGTTTCTCGACGCCGCGCATCATCATGCACATGTGCTTGGCCTCGATCACCACCGCGACGCCGGCGGCCTGGGTCACGCCCTGGACTGCGTCGGCGATTTCCCGGGTGAGATTTTCCTGGATCTGCAGGCGCCGGGCGAACATGTCGACGATCCGCGCGATCTTCGACAGCCCCAGCACCTTGCCGGTAGGAATATAAGCCACATGGGCCTTGCCGATGAAGGGCAGCAGGTGATGTTCGCACAGTGAATACAGCTCGATGTCGGCGACTATCACCATTTCATCGCTGTCGGAGGCGAACAACGCGCCGTTGACGATCTCATCCAGCGACTGGCTGTAGCCATGACACAGGTACTGCATGGCCTTGGCCGCACGCTTGGGCGTGTCGAGCAGGCCTTCGCGCTCGGGGTCTTCACCGAGGCCCTTGAGGATCTCGCGGTAGTGCTGGGGCAGGGAAAGGCTCATGCAGCGTCCTCGCGGGGGGCGGTCTACTTGACGTGCCGCCCGCCGTTAACGGTCAGGGTGGTGCCGGTGACATAGGGGTTGTCCAGCAGATAGCGCAGGCTCTGGTAGATCACTTCGCTGCCGGGCTCGATGCCCAGCGCGGACTTGGCCAGGGTCTTGGCGCGGTACGCCGCGTCGTCGTCGGGGTTGAACAATAGCAGGGCCGGGGCGATGCCGTTGACCTTGATGGCCGGGGCGTATTTCGCCGCGAAGGACAGGGTCAGGCTGTCCAGCCCGGCTTTGCTGGCGCAATAGGCGATGTGCTTGCTGCTGCCCTTGCGGGTCACGTCGTCGCTGATGTGGATGATGTCCGCCGGGTTCGAGCGCCGCAGCAGGTCGGCACAGTGCAGGTTGATCAGGTAGGGCGCGAGCATGTGCACGCTGAACATCCGGGCGAAGGCGAGGCTTTCCTGGTCCGGGGACTCTTGCAGCCATTCCGAGGCATTGTGGACGATGGCCCGCAGGCAGTCGGTATGAGCTTTAAGCTCGGCGATCAGCGCCAGGATCCCGGCCTCGCTGGAGAGATCGGCGAACAGCAGGGTCGCGCCTTTGTCGCGCAGGGTTTCAAGGCCAGGGCGCTGGCTGCGGTAGGTGACGATCACCGGCTGCCCGTCTTCCAGCAGGCGCAGGGCGCAATGCAGGCCGACACGCTGGCTGGCGCCGGTGATCAGGATCGGGGCAGGAGAGGTGTTCATGCAGGGCTCGTGTCGCGGGTAGAGCAAAACTATACCAGCGCGCGGCGGGCTGTGCCTGTTGTGCGCAGGTGGGCGCTTGGGGCCAGCCGCTGGCTGCTTGAGGGCAGCGGCCGGCTGGCCGGCGAGGTCAGGGGTTCTGGGTCGAGGGCGCGGCCGGCAGGGCCCGCACCGGGGTGCTGTTGAGCCAGTTGGCCAGCAGCCGGGTGGACAACGGGATAAAGAAGTAGACCATCAGCGGGGTCAGCGCCAGGGTGCTGACGAACACCCGGGGCAGCAGGCTCAGGTCGTTGAGCAAGGGGCCGAGGACGAAGTTGAACAGCAGCGACACCGGGAAGAATGCCAGCCAGATGGCCACGGCCTGTTTCCAGCGTGGTGGTCGCTGTCCCGCGGCACCGAACCAGCCATCGATGCCGCTGACCCGGTGTTCCGAAGGGTAGGCGAACAGGTCGCTGCCCCGGGCCAGCCAGGCGGTGCGCGAGGCGGAGTGCTCCCAGGTGTGCAGGGTGTGTTCGTCGGCGAAGCGGAAGATGATCTGGAATTCGTCATCGTCGGGCGGTGGCGCGAGGACGCCGGAGCCCAGGTAGCCGGGAAAGTCGGTGGCCAGTTGCTCGCCTTCGCGCAGCCAGGCGATCAGGTCCTGGTAACGGCCGTCGGCAACGCGCCGGGCAACCATCAGGGTGACGGGTGAGGTAGACATTATGTATCTCCGTAAAACCAATGCGCTGCCTGGGTAAGGCAGGCGCTTGACGAGGCACCGGGGTGTTGGGCCGCATCTGAACCAAGCAAGGATTATTCCTGATTGGCGCGTTCGTACCAATGACAGCGGTCGGTTTTCTCGCGCTTGAAGCATCGGCACCTGGGGGGAGTAGAATGACCGCCACTTTGTTTACCGGTGTTTTCTCCTCCAGATGCCCGTCATGACTGAACTTGCCCCTGCCACTCACGCCCCAGCCCCGGTCCCTGAGGACGAGCTGTTTCCGATCCGTGAAGTGGCGCGCCTGACCGGTATCAACCCGGTGACCCTGCGGGCATGGGAGCGACGCTACGGTCTGATTCAGCCGACACGCACCGAAAGTGGGCATCGCTTGTATTCCATGCACGATGTTGAGGCGGTGCGCGAGATCCTGGGCTGGATCGAGCGCGGCGTGGCCGTCAGCAAGGTGGGCAAGATCCTCGCCAAGAGCCGGGCCGCCCAAGCGCAGGCCAAGCTCCCGGCGGAGGATGGCCAGCAGGCTGAATACGCTCAGTGGCGTGATCAGTTGCAGCGGGTGGTGGCGGCCTTCGATGAGGACCAGCTGGAGCGCCTCTATGGCCAGATATTTTCCAGCTACGCCCTGCCGGTGGTATTTCAGGGCATCTTCCTGCCGTTGTGGAAGCAGTTGCTGCAGGATCGGGAAGCTTTCGGCCAGACCAGCGAATGGGTGTTCCTCGATGGTTTTCTTCGGGCGCGGATCACTCAGCGGCTGCTGTTGCAGCGGGCCACCCAGCATCGGCAGCTCTTGCTGGTGGCGCTCAACGACCAGTGCCGTGAACTGGAGTTGCAGGTCGCGGCACTGATGCTGGGGCATGACCAGGTTGGCGTGCGCTTGCTGGGCCCGGGTGTGCCGCTGGATGAGTTGACCCTGGTCTGTGAAAAGCTCAAGCCGATGGCCCTGGTGGTGTTCTCCAACCATGCGCCGAATGCGGAGTTGCCCAAGCGTCTCAAGCGCCTGGCGCTGACCCTGGATTGCCCGCTGATGCTGGCCGGAGATGCATCGGAACTGGCCCAGGACAGTCTGGCCGACTCACCGGTGGCGTGCCTGGGCAGTAGCGGGCGTCTGATGTTGCAGCGTTTGCGCGGCGCTCTTTGAGACGACCGGCGGTATGACGCTCATCGGCTGAGGTGCAGGCCGGGCAACTGAAGGTGTGGCGCGTCAGGCATGCAGGGCCGGATGGCTGTGACGGTGCTCCTGCAGGATGAACTGGCGCAGGCGCTCGGTTTCTTCCAGGTCGCGCTGATCCAGCCGATAGGCATAGAAGCCGGCCTCGGTCTGGCGTTCGAAGCGCCCATGCAAGGCTATCCGCTCATAGCCCGAAGGGCTGAACCAGAGGGCGAACTGCTTCGGTGGCCGGGTCCGGTTGCGGATCTCCAGCAGCACTCCCTTGAACGACACTTCACGCACCCACAGGCGTCCTGGCTGGCCCTTGATGTTCTCCAGGGCCACCGGTGTGTCCAGCGCCAGGCGCCAGGGCCGGATCATCGGCCCGTCCTCGAAGATGCTCGGCACCCCCAGGCGCAGGTGCAGGGCGTGGAATTCGTCCTCCTCCAGGTACAGGGGGAAGGTCATCTGCTGATTGTCGAAATGGGCCTGAAGGGTGACCTTCTCGTTGGCCGCCAGCCGGGTCAGCAGATCACGGATCTGCGCGCCGCCATTGACCAGCAGGCTCGATGTCGCATCCCGCACATTGAGTTGCGGGTTGTGCTGCATGGTCTGGATGAAGTCCAGCTCATCCTGAGTGAGGAGGGCGTCACGCTGCATGATGGGGCTCGAAGGGTGGAAAGACAGATCGGCGGGGGATATCCCTACAGACCGCGAGTTTCATGGTTTATTAGCGCCGTTGGTCGCCTTGAGGACAGCCAGCTCGGCTCGGGTTTCAGCCAACTGCTGCTCCAGCTGAACCAGGCGCTGTTGCGCCTTGATCTGCACACTGACGTCTTTTTGCACGCCGATGAAGTAGGTCAGTTGGTCGCTGTCGTTGAACACCGGGGTGATCGACAGCTCGTTCCAGAAGTGGCTGCCGTCCTTGCGGTAGTTGCGCAACACTTCGCGACACGGCCGGCCCTGGCGCAGGGCCTGGCGAATCACCTCCAGCCCCGGCTGGTCGCGGTCCCCGGACTGCAGGAAGCGACAGTCCTGGTACAGCACCTCGTCGGCGCTGTAGCCGGTCAGCCGCTCGAAGGCCGGGTTCACGTAGATCACGATGTTGTCCTCGCCTTCCTGTTCGGCGACCACAATCCCGTCGTTGGAGGCGTTGATCATGCGTTGCAGCAGATGCGCGTTGATCATCCCAAAAATTCCGCTATCGATCAGCAAAGGCTGGATTCTAAGGCTGGCTGGCCAGTTATCCACAGGGTCTTTTCAGAGCCCTGGCCGGCAGAAAAGGGATTTTACTCCGTAGCTGTTAATATCCCAGTCTTTTAGTCAGCTTCAGGAACAGATTGATGAAAGTCGCCATCCTTTCCGGCTCGGTGTACGGCACGGCTGAAGAAGTCGCCCGGCATGCCGCCAAGATCCTCAACGCCGCAGGTTTCGAGGCCTGGCACAACCCGCGTGCGACCCTGGCCGAGGTCCAGGCTTTCGCCCCGCAGGCGCTGCTGGCCGTGACCTCGACCACCGGCATGGGCGAGCTGCCGGACAACCTGCAACCGCTGTATTCGAGCATTCGCGATCAGTTGCCGGCTGCCTGGCGCGGGTTGCCGGGGGCGGTGATCGGCCTCGGCGATGCCAGCTACGGCGATACCTTCTGCGGCGGTGGCGAACTGATGCGCGAGCTGTTTGCCGAACTGGGGGTTCAGGAAGTCCTGCCGATGTTGCGCCTGGACGCCAGCGAAAGCGTGACCCCGGAAGCCGATGCCGAGCCCTGGCTGGCCGAGCTGGTCAGTGCACTGCGGGGCTGACCGGCTGCTCCCGTAGCAGCGCCAGCCAGGCTTGCGCTGCCTTGGACAGGTAGGCGCCCTGACGCCAGATGAAGGCAATGTCCCAGCGCAGGTAGGGCGGGGCCTTGAGCGTCAGGCGCACGACTCCGGGCCGCACCAGGCTGCGGGCCACCACACTGGGCAGCAGCACCACGCCCTGGCCGGCCGCCACCAGTGCCGCAAGAAAGTCCGCCTGGCCGCTGCGGCCGCCTTCCCTGGGGGTGAAACCCACCTGCTGGCAGGCCTGGAGCAGGCGGTCGTTGAGTACAAAGCTGCGCTGGTACAGGAGGAAGGGCGTGTCTGCCAGTTCCTCCAGGCGTACCTGGGCGTTCATGGCCAGTGGATGGTCGGCGGGCAGCAAGGCATCCAGCGGCTCATCGCAAAAGGGCTGATAGGCGAACGCCGGGTCTTTGGGGGTCAGGCTGCCGCCCAGTTCCAGCTCACCGTTGCGCACCGCCTGCTCGACATTCAGGCTGCCGCCTTCGAGCAATTGCACCTGGATGTTCGGATAGCGCCGCCGGTATTCGGCGAAGCGGCTGGCAAACAGCGCGTCGCCGCCCATCAGCGGCAGGCCCAGGCGCAACTCGCCGCGGGTCAGCTGGCTCAAGTCATCCAGTTCACTGAGCAATTCATTGCGCAAGTGCAGCATCCCTTCGGCCCGCTGCAGCACCACGCTGCCTGCGGCCGTGAGGTGAATGTGCGAGCCCTGGCGCTCCAGCAGGGGCGTGCCGAGGCTCTGTTCCAGTTGCGCGACCTGCTTGCTGACCGCCGACTGGCTGATGTGCAGGGTTTTGGCCGCCTGGGTGAAACCGCCCTGGCGGATCACTTCGGCGAAGCTGCGAAGCTGTTTGAAATCCATGGTGGTAATTCCAGATTGGAATGGTTTCCAGTCTAACAATTCGCTTCGGTGATGGTGGGGCATTACCTAAAATAAGCCCCTGAGAGGAACCGATCCGATGAATATTTCCACCTGCAAACGCCTGGCCCGCCTGATCTGTGAACTGGCGGTGCTGCTGGGTATCTACTTTCTCGGTTGTCAGTTGGCCGCCTGGCTGCCCTGGCCGATTCCCGGCGGGGTGGTGGTGCTGGCCCTGTTGCTGCTGGCCTTTGCCCTGGGCTGGGTCCGGCCGGCGGCCCTGCAATCGGGCGCGGGGCTGTTGATGGCGGAGATGCTGCTGTTCTTCATCCCGGCATTGATGAGCTTGCTCGATTACGGCGGCCTGCTGCGTGAGGAGGGCTGGCGGATCCTGCTGGTGATCGGTGTCAGCACCCTGCTGGTGATGCTGGTGACCGCACTGACGGTGGAACTGGTCTGTCGCTGGAGGATGCGCCATGAAGCTTGAGCTGATGCCGATGTTCTGGCTGGCCCTGACCCTGGTGGCCTACCTGTTCAGCCGCTGGATCTACCGGCGCACCGGGCGCTACCTGCTGTCGCCACTGATTCTGGTGCCGGCGCTGTTGCTGGCGATCGCCGTGCCGCTGCACACCGCCTACGCCGAATACGCCGCCAACACCCACTGGCTGATGCTGGTGCTGGGGCCGGTGACTGTGGCCTTTGCCATTCCCATCTGGCAGCAGCGGCAGTTGCTGGCGCGCCACTGGTCGGCCTTGTTGCTGGGCATGCTGGCGGGCAGCGTGGCGTCCATCGGCAGCTCCTTCTGGCTGGCCAAGGCCCTGGCCCTGGACAGTTCGGTGACCCTGTCCCTGGTGCCACGTTCCATCACCACGCCTTTCGCCATGCCCCTGGCCCATGACTTGGGAGGCGTGCCCGAGCTGACCGCGGTGTTCGTGATGTTCACCGGGGTGCTGGGCGCCATGCTCGGTGGCGTGCTGCTGCGTTGGCTGCCCCTGCGCAGTGCCCTGGCCCGAGGCGCGCTGTTTGGCGTCGGGGCCCATGGTGCCGGGGTCAGCCGGGCTCATGAAGTGGGGGGCGAGGAGGGCTCGGTGGCGGGGTTGGTAATGGTCCTGACCGGGCTGCTCAACCTGTTCGCAGCACCTTTACTGGCGTCGATGCTTTGACGTGAAACCCGCGTTCCAGAGCCTGACACCGGGCTGACCCGCAAGGTCATCAAGCTGGCTGCCAATGCAACTCCGTGCCGGGCTCAGGCTGACTAGACTCTCAAGGTCCTCTCATCCAATAAGAACCATCACCGAGGTCCTTGCCGTGAGCCCAGCCCCCGTTCAATCGACACCGAGTGTACAAAACCAGGTCAGTGCCATCGAATGGCAAACCCGTGTGGACCTGGCAGCCTGCTACCGCCTGGTGGCGATGCACGGCTGGGACGACCTGATCTTCACCCACATTTCCGCCAAGGTGCCGGGCACCGACGACTTCCTGATCAACCCGTTCGGCATGATGTTCCACGAGATCACCGCCTCCAGCCTGGTGAAGGTCGATCAGGATGGCCGCAAGCTGATGGACAGCCCCTACGAGATCAACCCGGCGGGCTACACCATCCACAGTGCGATCCATGCGGTGCGTCACGACGTGCTGTGCGTCCTGCACACCCACACTGCGGCCGGGGTCGCGGTGTCTGCGCAGAAGCAGGGCGTGTTGCCCATCAGCCAGCAGTCGCTGCTGGTGCTCGCGAGCCTGGGCTATCACCCCTATGAGGGCGTGGCGCTGAACCCCGAGGAGAAGGTCCGGCTGCAGGCGGACCTGGGCGACAACGGTTTCCTGATGCTGCACAACCATGGCCTGCTGACCTGCGGTGCGAGCATCTCCGATACCTTCCTGATGATGTTCATCTTCCAGCGGGCCTGCGAGATCCAGGTGCTGGCGCAGAACGGCGGCGCCGAGCTGATCGCCATTCCTGCGCCGATCCTGGCCGGGGCCAAGGCGATGATCGCCGGGGTCACCCGCAGTGCCCAGGGCGTGGGCGGCGTGCTGGCCTGGCCGGCGCTGCTGCGCAAACTCGATCAACTCGACCCGGGTTATAAACGCTGATGCCTATTGCCGAGATCCCCCTGAGTGTCTGGCGCAAGAGCGGGCAGGACTTCGTGTTTGCCGGCCAGACTCTTCGTTACTGGGTGGCGGGCCAGGGTGAGCCGCTGCTGTTGATCCACGGATTTCCCACGGCCAGCTGGGACTGGCATTACCTGTGGCGCCCCCTGGCCCGGCGCTATCAGGTGATCGCCTGCGACATGCTCGGCTTCGGAGATTCGGCCAAGCCCCTGGACCATGACTACAGCCTGCTGGAGCAGGCGGACCTGCAGCAGGCGCTGCTGGCCCACCTGGGTGTCGAGGAACCGGTGCACCTTTTGGCCCATGACTACGGCGACAGCGTCGCCCAGGAACTGCTCGCCCGGCACTATGAGCAACGGATCGAGATCGCCAGCTGTGTGTTTCTCAATGGTGGTCTGTTTCCGGAAACCCACCGCCCGGTGCTGACCCAGAAGCTGTTGCTCAGCCCCCTGGGCTGGATGCTCGGGCGCGCTTTCAGCCGGCAGGGCCTGGCGAACAGCTTCCGGCAGATATTCGGCCCCCAGACCCGCCCCAGCGAGACGGTCCTGGATGACTTCTGGAGCCTGGTGGAGCGCAACAACGGGCCACGGATCCTGCACAAGCTGATCGGTTATATCCCCGAGCGTCGAGTCCAGCGCGAGCGCTGGGTCAGTGCCATGCAGCGCGGCGGGGTGCCGCTGCGGGTGATCGATGGGGCCCAGGATCCGATCTCCGGGGCGCACATGGTGGAGCGCTACCGACAATTGATCGCCGAGCCGGACACGGTGCTGTTGCCGGGCATCGGCCATTACCCGCAAATCGAGGCGCCCTTGCTGGTGCTCAAGCATTACCTGGGGTTTCGCGACAACCTCATGGCGCCCGCGTGCCAGGCGGTGGGCACCTGACAGTGCCCGAAGGCCAGCGGACGGCCTCCTGGAGCTAAGGCCGCAGGATTTGCCTGCCCCGGGCAGACGGCGGTCTTGAGCGGTCGCCAGTGATTATCCCGCTGTCTTATCGCGCACCATTCAGGCCCGGACGTTTTTATTGTGACCGGCGAACGGCTGCCTGACACTCGACTGAATGCCCCTTGGCCCTGCTGGAGTTTGCTATGAGTGAGTCTGTGCGCTTGGAAGATAAAGTGGTGATCATCACCGGAGCCGGCGGTGGCCTGGGCCGGGCCCATGCGTTGCTGTTCGCCCGGCATGGCGCCAAGGTACTGGTCAATGACCTGGGAGGCTCGGCCCAGGGCGAAGGCGCCAGAGCTTCGGCGGCGGATCGGGTGGTGGCAGAGATCCGCGAGGCCGGTGGCATTGCCGAGGCCAACCATGATTCGGTCACCGACGGCGCGCGGATCGTCGAGAATGCCCTCGACGTGTTCGGTCGGGTCGATGTGCTGGTCAACAACGCCGGCATCCTGCGGGACAAGACCTTCCACAAGATGGACGATGCCGACTGGGACCTGGTGTACCGGGTGCATGTCGAGGGCGCCTACAAAGTCACCCGCGCGGCCTGGCCGCACCTGCGTGACCAGGCCTACGGGCGAGTGATCTTCACGGCCTCCACCTCGGGCATCTACGGCAATTTCGGCCAGTCCAACTACGGCATGGCCAAGCTGGGCCTGTACGGCCTGACCCGGACCCTGGCGCTCGAAGGGCGCAAGAACAATATCCTGGTCAACGCCATCGCCCCCACGGGTGGTACGCGGATGACCGAAGGGCTGATCCCGCCGCAGGTGTTCGAGCAGCTCAAGCCGGAACTGGTGAGCCCGTTGGTGGTGTACCTGGGCAGTGAGCAGTGCCAGGAAACCTCCGGGCTGTTCGAAGTGGGCGGTGGCTGGATCGGCAAGGTGCGCTGGGAGCGCAGCCTGGGAGCCGGTTTCGACCCGCACCAGGGGTTTTCACCGGAGGATGTGGCCGCCCATTGGCAGCAGATCTGTGACTTCGAGGGCGCGTCCCATCCCAAGGACAATATCGAGGCCTTGAAGGAGATGATGCAGAATCTGCAAAAGTACGCCCTCTGAGGCGGGCGTCATCCCTGCTCCAGATCCTGTCCATGGTCTTGACGGACAGCACTAGCAGCGGCCTTTGCAACGGGTTTTCCAGTACTGGAAAACCTGCCCGCCGGACCTTCAGGGCCGGCGGTTTTACTCCTGCGGCGTTCGTCTCTATGCTCGACGGTCATCGAATGAAAAGGGAGTATTTCAAATGTACGAATCCAAGGACCAACCCATATTGTCGCGGCTGCTTTTTTTCCGCCGCATGTGCATGCATGGCCTGGTGGTCCTGGCACTGATCGGTTTCTCGATTCTGCTGGGGATCAGCGGCCTGCTGTACTTCGAACAGGATGTATCCCTTCACGACGCGGTCTTCGACGCCGCCATGATCCTCGGTGGGATCAGCCCCATCAACATGCCGGAAACCCCCGGCGGCAAGCTGTTCTTCGCCAGCTACGGGCTTTATACCAACCTGGTTTTCGCCGCCACCCTGGGGTTGATCCTGTCGCCGGTCGCCCATCGCCTGCTGCATAAGTTTCATTACGACGAGGCGGATGACGAAACCCCCTAGATGAAACTCCCCCGACTCTTTTCCAGGCATAAAAAAGGCCGCTGCAAGAGCAGCGGCCGAAGTAAGACGTTAGATCAAGGAGCTACAAAACCAACGTCGGTGAACCTGGGGTAGCGGCTTGAATCTGAAGCATTTCAAGCCTGCTGGAACAGTGTGCGGAAACTATCGTGGCCGATACTTTCTCTGGTCATGGCGCCTGGCTGTTTGCCGTGACTGCGAGGCAAGAATAAGCCCGGGACGGCCAGGGAAAAATAGCGAATCAGGACAAGGACTGTTACAACTTGAGCAACAGTCGCCCCAGCTCCCTCCCTGTATCTATGGGTTTGATGAATCTGTATCCAGCCGCTGGATACTCCCTGAGCGGCCCCGATGGCAAGGGCACTCATCCTTTTGAGCGACAGCTCGAATACCTCCTTGGTGCGCTTATCGACCGTGGTACCCCGGCAGTAGGGTGAGGCTTCCTGTCACTCACCGGGGAAGACGCATGACAAGAATAACAATGCGCGCCATCTTCACACCGCAGACGCTGGCTGTTGCGGTGGCGCTAGGCTGCAGCACCCAGGCTCAGGCGGTTTCGTTCACCATCGGGGAAATCGAAGGGCAGTTCGACTCGTCACTGTCCGTGGGCGCCAGCTGGGGCATGCGCAACGCCGACCGGGATTTCGTCGGCACGGTCAATGGCGGCACGGCGCAGTCGTCCACGGGGGACGATGGGCGGTTGAACTTCAAGAAGGGCGAGACCTTCTCCAAGATCTTCAAGGGCCTGCACGACCTGGAGCTCAAGTACGGTGATACCGGAGTCTTCGTACGCGGCAAGTACTGGTACGACTTCGAGCTCAAGGATGAAGACCGCGAGTTCAAGCCCATCAGCGACCACAACCGCAAGGAAGGAGCCAAATCCTCGGGTGCGCAGATCCTCGACGCCTTCGTCTACCACAACTACTCCATCGCCGATTTGCCGGGCACCGTGCGCGCCGGCAAACAGGTGGTCAGCTGGGGCGAGAGCACCTTCATCGGCAACTCCATCAACAGCATCAACCCGGTGGACGTGTCGGCCTTTCGCCGCCCCGGCGCGGAAATCAAGGAAGGCCTGGTGCCGGTGAACATGCTGTTCGCGTCCCAGGGCCTGACCAACCAGCTGACGGTAGAGGGCTTCTACCAGTTGGAGTGGGACCAGACCGTGGTGGACAACTGCGGCACCTTCTTCGGCAACGACGTGGTGGCCGATGGCTGCACCACCGGCTACACCGTCGGCAGCCCGGCAGTCGCGCCCCTGCAACCGGTGGCCGCCGCCTTTGGCCAGGGGTTCCAGGTGACCCGCGAAGGGGTGATCCTGCCCCGTGGCGGCGACCGCGATGCCCGTGACTCCGGGCAATGGGGCGCGGCCCTGCGCTGGCTCGGCGATGACACCGAGTACGGGCTGTACTTCATGAACTACCACGCTCGCAGCCCGGTGGTCAGCACCACCACGGCCAACGTCAGCCTGGCAACCCTGGGCGCCATTGCCGGCGCTGCCAACGGCATCGCCCCGGGCTCCGGCAGTGGCCTGGTGCAAAGCGTGATGCTCGGCCGCGGCCAGTACTACCTCGAGTACCCGGAAGACATCC
>NZ_AYMU01000030.1 GCF_000633395.1 Pseudomonas sp. PH1b | reverse complement strand
CTCCTACGGTTGGGTGCGGTGCTGGGGGTGTTGTAGGAGCCGGCTTGCCGGCGAAGGGGGCCTTGGGGTGTGTGCAGGGCCTGCGGGCCTCTTCGCTGGCAAGCCAGCTCCTACAGGAGGGCGGTGGTGGGTCAGGGCAGTTGGCTGATGTAGGTGCCGGTGCCCTTGAGGATGTTCTGCAGGGTCTGCTCCACTTCGGCAAGGTCCGAGGCCGCGGTGCTGTGGCGGATCTCCAGGTGGTCGGCGCCGTTCAGGGCGTCGGCGTCGGCCGCGGCGATCTCGATCAGCAGGGCAGTGGGGCTCAGGGTGACCTTGACGCCGTCAAGGGTCGAGGGCTCGCCGTCGAGGGTGATTTCCAGTTCGTCCTCGTCCGGGTAGCGGCTCATCAGGAACATCTCGCCCTGGGTGCTGTGGCAGCAGAGCATGGCCATGTTGTCTTCTTCGTCGTCGCACGGGTTGGCGATCAGATGGGCAGTGGTCATTTGCATGGCAGGGGTCCTGAAGGTGGCGCGATGGGGGCCGCAAATCGGCAATTCTGCCAGCCCGGGGGAATTTCTGCTGGTTTGTCTGTCAGACAACAGGTTGCCGGCGCAAGCAACGGCCTGCTGGTTTCTGGTACGCAAGTACCGTGAAACCGGGAGAAACCCGGGGTTTTTCCTCTCCGGCTGCTAGTGTTGTTCAGCAGGCAAGCCGTCAGTAGCGTGCCGATGACCGAATATGTCGCAGCATCGCAAGCAGCTGTCGCGTCGCACTCGTTAAGCTGCGCAGCGGACACATTGTCTTCAAGTGCAATAGGTTGCGTCTGAATCGTGATGGTCACCTGTAAAGGCATTGCGCTTTTGTATGAAAGCTCCGGTCGTTTTTGCAGATGCCCATCCCTTCGAAGGTGAATGTGACCTGCGTGTCTCGTCCAGCTTCACCCACCTGTCATCCTGCAACCTCTGCCCGAGATCAGGAGCAGGATGCAGCACCGCCCCGCAAGGGGATTGCACGCGACGCTTTCATCAATAACAAGCCCAAGCGGAGTACCACAGATGGCGTTCTTCACCGCAGCCAGCAAGGCCGACTTCCAGCACCAACTGCAAGCGGCACTGGCCCAGCACATCAGTGAACAGGCACTGCCACAAGTGGCGCTGTTCGCTGAACAATTCTTCGGCATCATTTCCCTGGACGAACTCACCCAGCGTCGCATGTCCGACCTGGCGGGCTGCACCCTTTCTGCCTGGCGCCTGCTTGAGCGCTTCGATCACGCGCAGCCGCAGGTGCGCGTCTACAACCCCGACTACGAACGCCATGGCTGGCAGTCGACCCACACCGCCGTGGAAGTCCTGCACCATGACCTGCCGTTTCTGGTGGACTCGGTGCGCACCGAGCTCAACCGTCGCGGCTACAGCATCCACACCCTGCAGACCACCGTGCTCAGCGTGCGTCGCGGCAGCAAGGGCGAGCTGCAGGAAATCCTGCCCAAGGGCACCCAGGGTGAAGGCATCCAGCAAGAATCGCTGATGTACCTGGAAATCGACCGCTGCGCCAACGCCGCCGAACTCAGCGTGCTGGGCAAGGAGCTGGAGCAGGTACTGGGCGAGGTGCGGGTCGCCGTGGCCGACTTCGAGCCGATGAAGGCCAAGGTTCAGGAACTGATCCAGAGCATCGACAACAGCCAGTTCGCCATCGCCGCCGAAGAAAAGACCGAGATCAAGAGCTTCCTCGAATGGCTGGTGGGCAACCACTTCACCTTCCTCGGCTACGAAGAATTCGTGGTCGGCGCCGACCAGGACGGCGGGCATATCGAATATGACCCAAGCTCGTTCCTCGGCCTGGCCAAGCTGCTGCGCGCCGGCCTGACCAGCGAAGACCTGCGCATCGAAGACTACGCGGTCAACTACCTGCGCGAACCGACGCCGCTGTCGTTCGCCAAGGCCGCGCACCCGAGCCGCGTGCACCGTCCGGCCTACCCGGACTTCGTCTCGATCCGCCAGATCGATGCCGACGGCAAGGTGATCAAGGAATGCCGCTTCATGGGCCTCTACACCTCTTCGGTGTACGGCGAGAGCGTGCGCGTGATTCCCTACATCCGCCGCAAGGTCGAAGTCATCGAGCAGCGCTCGGGCTTCCAGGCCAAGGCGCACTTGGGCAAGGAACTGGCCCAGGTTCTCGAGGTGCTGCCTCGCGACGATCTGTTCCAGACCCCGGTGGACGAGCTGTTCAGCACCGTGATGTCGATCGTGCAGATCCAGGAACGCAACAAGATCCGCGTGTTCCTGCGCAAGGACCCCTACGGCCG
Source organism: Pseudomonas sp. PH1b (assembly GCF_000633395.1). Taxonomy (GTDB): domain Bacteria; phylum Pseudomonadota; class Gammaproteobacteria; order Pseudomonadales; family Pseudomonadaceae; genus Aquipseudomonas. Next base: position 121,597 of record NZ_AYMU01000030.1, on the reverse strand, counting down.
TTTCTGCTACTGCCTGGCCTACGTGCCGCGTGACATCTATTCCACCGAAGTGCGGCAGAAGATCCAGCAAGTGCTGATGGATCGCCTGCAAGCCACCGACTGCGAATTCTGGACCTTCTTCTCCGAGTCGGTACTGGCCCGGGTGCAGTTGATCCTGCGGGTGGACCCGAAACAGCGCATCGACATCGATCCGCTGCTGCTGGAAAAGGAAGTGGTGCAGGCCTGCCGCAGCTGGCAGGACGACTACGCCAGCCTGGTGGTGGAAAGCTTCGGCGAAGCCCACGGCACCAACGTGCTGGCGGATTTCCCCAAAGGCTTCCCGGCCGGCTACCGCGAGCGCTTCGCCGCGCACTCGGCGGTGGTGGACATGCAGCACCTGCTGAGCCTGACCGAAGCCAACCCGCTGGTGATGAGCTTCTACCAGCCCCTGGGCCAGGTCTCCGGCCAGCGCGAGCTGCACTGCAAGCTGTACCACGCCGACACCCCGCTGGCGCTGTCCGACGTGCTGCCGATCCTGGAAAACCTCGGCCTGCGGGTGCTGGGTGAATTCCCGTACCGCCTGCGTCACAACAACGGCCGCGAGTTCTGGATCCACGATTTTGCCTTCACCGCCGCCGAAGGCCTGGACCTGGACATCCAGCAGCTCAACGACACCCTGCAGGACGCCTTCGTCCACATCGTCCGTGGCGACGCCGAGAACGATGCCTTCAACCGCCTGGTACTGACCGCCGGCCTGCCATGGCGCGATGTGGCGCTGCTGCGTGCCTACGCCCGCTACCTGAAGCAGATCCGCCTGGGCTTTGACCTGGGCTACATCGCCAGCACCCTGACCAACCACACCGACATCGCCCGCGAGTTGACCCGGTTGTTCAAGACCCGCTTCTACCTGGCGCGCAAGCTCACCAGCGATGACCTGGAAGACAAGCAGCAGCGTCTGGAGCAGGCGATCCTCACCGCCCTGGACGAGGTCCAGGTGCTCAACGAAGACCGCATCCTGCGGCGCTACCTGGACCTGATCAAGGCCACCCTGCGCACCAACTTCTACCAGACCGACGCCAACGGCCAGAACAAGTCCTACTTCAGCTTCAAGTTCAACCCGCACCTGATCCCCGAGCTGCCCAAGCCGGTGCCCAAGTTCGAAATCTTCGTCTACTCGCCACGGGTGGAAGGCGTGCACCTGCGCTTTGGCAACGTGGCCCGTGGTGGCCTGCGCTGGTCCGACCGTGAAGAAGACTTCCGTACCGAAGTCCTGGGCCTGGTAAAAGCCCAGCAAGTGAAGAACTCGGTGATCGTGCCGGTGGGCGCCAAGGGCGGCTTCCTGCCTCGTCGCCTGCCGCTGGGCGGCAGCCGGGACGAGATCGCGGCCGAGGGCATCGCCTGCTACCGCATCTTCATCTCCGGCCTGCTGGACATCACCGACAACCTCAAGGACGGCGCCTTGGTGCCACCGGCCAACGTGGTCCGTCACGACAACGATGACCCCTACCTGGTGGTGGCGGCAGACAAGGGCACCGCGACCTTCTCCGACATCGCCAACGGCATTGCCATCGACTACGGCTTCTGGCTCGGCGATGCCTTCGCCTCCGGTGGTTCGGCCGGTTACGACCACAAGAAGATGGGCATCACCGCCAAGGGCGCGTGGGTCGGCGTGCAGCGCCACTTCCGCGAGCGCGGGATCAATGTCCAGGAAGACAGCATCACCGTGGTCGGCGTCGGCGACATGGCCGGCGACGTGTTCGGCAACGGCTTGCTGATGTCCGACAAGCTGCAACTGGTGGCGGCGTTCAACCACCTGCACATCTTCATCGACCCGAACCCGAACCCGGCCACCAGCTTCGTCGAGCGCCAGCGCATGTTCGACCTGCCGCGCTCGGCCTGGAGCGACTACGACACCAGCATCATGTCCGAAGGCGGCGGAATCTTCTCGCGCAGCGCGAAGAGCATCGCCATCTCGCCGCAGATGAAGGAACGCTTCGACATCCAGGCCGACAAGCTGACCCCCACCGAGCTGCTCAACGCCTTGCTCAAGGCGCCGGTGGACCTGCTGTGGAACGGCGGCATCGGCACCTACGTCAAGGCCAGCACCGAGAGCCACGCTGACGTCGGCGACAAGGCCAACGACGCCCTGCGGGTCAACGGTAACGAGCTGCGCTGCAAGGTGGTGGGCGAGGGCGGCAACCTCGGCATGACCCAGCTGGGGCGTGTGGAGTTCGGCCTCAATGGCGGCGGTTCCAACACCGACTTCATCGACAACGCCGGTGGCGTGGACTGCTCCGACCACGAAGTGAACATCAAGATCCTGCTCAACGAAGTGGTGCAGGCCGGCGACATGACCGACAAGCAGCGCAACCAGCTGCTGGCCAGCATGACCGACGAAGTCGGCGGCCTGGTGTTGGGCAACAACTACAAGCAGACCCAGGCCCTGTCCCTGGCCGCGCGCCGTGCCTACGAGCGTGCTGCCGAGTACAAGCGCCTGATGAGCGACCTGGAAGGCCGGGGCAAGCTGGACCGCGCCATCGAGTACCTGCCGACCGAGGAGCAGCTCGTCGAGCGTGCCGCCACTGGCAAGGGCCTGACCCGTCCGGAGCTGTCGGTGCTGATTTCCTACAGCAAGATCGACCTCAAGGAAGCCCTGCTCAAGTCCCTGGTACCGGATGACGACTACCTGACCCGTGACATGGAGACCGCGTTCCCGCCAAGCCTGGTGGCCAAGTTCTCCGAAGCCATGCGTCGCCACCGCCTGAAGCGCGAGATCGTCAGCACCCAGATCGCCAACGACCTGGTCAACCACATGGGCATCACCTTCGTGCAGCGCTTGAAGGAGTCCACCGGCATGAGCCCGGCGAACGTGGCCGGTGCCTACGTGATCGTGCGGGACATCTTCCACCTGCCGCACTGGTTCCGGCAGATCGAAGCCCTGGACCACCAGGTTTCGGCCCAGGTCCAGCTGGAACTGATGGACGAGCTGATGCGCCTTGGCCGTCGGGCTACCCGCTGGTTCCTGCGCAGCCGGCGCAACGAGCAGGATGCCGCTCGCGATGTGGCGCACTTCGGTCCGCACCTGGCGGCCCTGGGGCTGAAGCTCGACGAGCTGCTGGAAGGCCCGACCCGTGAGGGCTGGCAGAACCGTTACCAGGCCTATGTCGAGGCCGGTGTGCCGGAGTTGCTGGCGCGCATGGTTGCAGGTACTACCCACCTGTACACCCTGCTGCCGATCATCGAGGCCGCTGACGTCACCGGCCAGAGCGCGGCCGATGTGGCCAAGGCCTACTTCGCCGTGGGCAGCGCCCTGGACCTGCCGTGGTACCTGCAGCAGATCAGCGATCTGCCGGTGGGCAACAACTGGCAGGCCCAGGCCCGTGAAGCCTTCCGCGACGACGTGGACTGGCAGCAGCGGGCGATCACCATCAAGGTGCTGCAGATGGCCGATGCGCCGGACGACATGGAGGCCCGCGTGGCCCTGTGGCTGGAGCAGAACGCGAGCATGGCCGATCGCTGGCGCGCCATGATGGTGGAAATCCGTGCCGCCAGCGGCACTGACTACGCCATGTATGCGGTGGCCAATCGTGAACTGCTGGACCTGGCCATGAGCGGTCAGTCGGTGCTGTAACGGCCTGATCCCGCCCTAACCAAAAAAGCCCCGTATCTGTCGATACGGGGCTTTTTTATTGGCTGTCGATCATGCCGGCGCGAGCCGCGCCGTGGCGCAACCGATCAGTGTTTGCCCGAGGCGTCCTGCTCGACCACCATGTCCAGCACGTAGACCGTGGACGGGGCGTCGGCCGGCGGGTTCTTCCACTGGTACTGCTTGACCCGCAGCACGTTGCGCACGCCGTCCTGGTGCTCGTAGCCCTCGATGGACTGGTACAGCGGGTGCCACTGATCCTGGGTCGGCAGTTGCAGGCCGGCAGCGTCATAGCGGCGCTCGCGCACCTGCAGGCACTGGTAGTTGGGGATCAGCGGGTGGCTGCACTTGACGGTGCTGGCGGCCACTTCCAGGAAGCGAATCTCGCCCTGGCTGCCATAGCGGGTCTCGGGGGTGGCTTCACCGGCGAAGGTGAGCACGGCGCCGTCCTGGGTGGTCAGCTGCAGGCTGGGCTCGGCGCCGTCGGTGGTGAGGGCGGTCCGCAACTCGCCCTTGAGGCGCCGGCCGATTTCCGCGTCCAGCTCCATCAGGCTGCGCTCGCAGGCCATCATGGTGGAGGCCATCTGGGTGATGTGCAGTACGCCGTTTTCATAGCGATAGCCGCCGAACTGGCCGTTGCAGCCGCCGCTGATGTTCAGGCGCTGGTCGGCGAAGTTCAGCCGCAGCTTGCGTTCGATGCCTTTGTTCAGGGCTGCGATGGGCTGGCCCGAGGCGTCGGTCGCCGAGACCAGGTTCCAGTAGTAGGCAGAGAGCGCCGGCTGGGCCGTGGCGGAGGTGCTGGTAACGGGCACGGAAGGCGATCCTTCATGAGAGGTAGAGACCGGGGCGCAGGCCTGGAGCAGGGCAGCGCAGACGGAGACTAGGAGAATATTTTGCTTCATGGTTCGCTCTTTCAGCCTGGATAGGGGGAGGCGGCATGCTGCGCAGGCAGGATGCACGCGCCGGTAAACCGGGGCATCGAGGCCCTTTGCAGGGGCTTGCATACGGTCAACGGTGCCCGCAGTACGGGCCGCGAGCGGCCACTGCAATCCTCAATGGATGATCCCGGCCTTGACCGATTGCAATGTGACAGCACGAGCTGGGATCGGTTTCATGGCCGGGGCTGTCAGGGAGTGTTACCAAATTTTGCATGATGCGCCTCGCACAAGCCCGTGGCCGTATCGAGCCTCGCCCCGAGGGCCCGATACGAGTCATGGGTTGCAGGGGCTCAATGGGCCAGGGGCGTCAGCACTTCATCCTTGGCGTCCATCAGCATGAACACCAGCAGCTTGGCCGGCTCGGTCTGGCTGGCGTTGGCCGACAGCGGATGCTGCGAACCGGCGGGTTCGAACCAGGACTCCCCGGCCTTGTAGGTGATGCTCGGGCCATCGTTGACCTGGGAGGTGATGGCGCCTTGCAGCACATAGGCCATGGCCGCGCCGGCATGCCGGTGAGGCACGGTGGCCTGGCCCGGGGCGTAGTCGACGGTGAGCATCATGACCTTCTTGCCCGGCAGATTGGCCAGTGCGTGGTCTTGCAGCACCGCCAGTTTTTCCTGGCCGTACACCGGGTCGTTGGCGACGGCGCCCAGGGAGGTCATCAGGGCCAGGGCGGCGAGGGCACCAGTCAGGGCTTTCATCTTCAGTTTCTCCAGCAGGTTGAGGTGGAGCCAGGCTAAGCCCTCGACCGCCGAAGTCCGATAACCAATCCCGGCAAAGAACACCAGACCAATGCCGACGTGGCGCAAGCAAGGCCCCGGGCTCAGGCGATCTGCCGCAGGATGTCGCGCACCTTGTCCAGGGCCGGGTCGATGTCCAGGGTCTCGATGGCGCCGAAGCCGATGATCAGGCCGTCGCGTACCGGGGTGTCATGGAAGAAGTGATGCAGGGAATAGAGGCCCACTTCGACCTTCTTCGCCAGCTCCAGCAGCAGTGGGATGTTCACCGGCACCTTGCACAGTGCCGCCATGTGGAACCCGGCGGTGCAGGGCACCGCCTGCAACCAGGGCGCCAGGTCGCCCTGCAGGCGCTGGAGGATGCGTTCCCGGCGCCCGGCATACACCCCATGGCAACGGCGGATGTGTTTTTGCAGGCAGCCGTCGTTGATGAACTTGGCCAGGGCCCATTGGCCCAGGGTCGGGGTGTGGCAGTCACTGAGCTGCTTGGCCTTGATCACCGCCGCGAGGATCGCCGGCGGCAGCACCGCGTAGCCCAGGCGCAGCTGCGCCAGCATGCTTTTGGAGAAGGTCCCGACATAGGCCACCATGCCGTGGCTGTCCTGGCTCTGCAGGGAATCGGTGGGCCGGCCTTCGTAGCGGAACTCGCTGTCGTAATCGTCTTCGATGATGATCGCCCCCAGCGCCCTGGCGCGCTCCAGCAGCGCTTCGCGGCGGGCCTGGCTCATGGGCATGCCCAGCGGAAACTGGTGGGACGGGGTGACGTAGATCAGCCGCACCCCGTCGGGTATCAACGCCACCTGGATGCCTTCTTCGTCTACCGGAATGCCCACCACCCGGGCTCCCTGGGCGCTGAACAGCAAGCGCGCCGGGGTGTAGCCGGGGTCTTCCATGGCCACCAGGCTGCCGGGTTCCAGCACCACCCGGGCGATCAGGTCCAGGGCCTGCTGCGCGCCGTTGCACACCACCAGGTCCTGGTCGCTGCAGACCACCCCCCGGGAGAAGGCCACGTGCCCAGCGATGGCGCTGCGCAGGGCCGGCAGGCCTTCGGCCTGACTGTAGAAACCGCCGCTCTGGGCCATGCGCCGCAGGGCGTCCTGGGTGCAGCGGCGCCAGTCTTCCTGGGGGAACTGGGCGCGGCTGGTGGCGCCGCCGATGAACTCGTAGCGCAGGGTGCCTTCCAGGGTCGGGTGAGGCAGGGGCGAGGGCAGTGCCTGCCAGCGCGCCAGGCTGTGGGCGCAGGCCAGGTCCTGGGCGCCTTGCTTGCGTTCGGTCTTGACCGGCCGCGGGGTGACGAAGGTGCCGCGGCCAATCTTGCCCACCAGGTAGTTTTCGTAGGTCAGCGCAGCGTAGGTGTCGGAGACGGTCTTGCGCGAGATGCCCAGTTGCTCGGCCAGCAGGCGGCTGGGAGGCAATTGGGTGCCGGCAACCAGGCGCCCGGATTCGATGGCATCGCGCAATTGCTGGTACAGCTGCTGGGCCAGATCCTTGCGGCCGTTGATCACTATATGAAGTTCCATTGCCCCACCTGACGCTGATTCATGGGCGCAAGGTTACTCGTCCCCAGGGGCTTCGTGTAGTCGGCACCGGGCACTGCGGCCCGGTGCCCGCAGCTTCAGAACCAATAGGGCAGGAACTTGGGAGTGGGTTCTTTGGCCAGTTCCAGGTGATAGGTGATGGCGTTGAAGAAAAAGCCATCCAGGCAGAGGAAGGTCAGGGCGCCGAAGCCAAGGATGATCAGCTCGCGATGGGGATGCTCGCCGCCCTGCCGGACAATCACATGGCGCATTGCCGCCAGCACCATGAAGCTGGCGAAGAGGCCGAGGTAGTTCGGTTGCACAGGCGTTGTGGCGAAGTGGTTGTAGAGGCAGGCCACCAGGACCAGGCCCGGTATGGCCAGCGGCAGCCTCAGGCAGAAGCGCAGCATCCAGTTCCTGGCCGCGAGAAATACGCCGCTCTTGTCGATGAAGATATAAGCCGCCAGCAGCGAGATGGCCGGAGTGATGGACAGGATGTAGCGGGCCTTCTTCGAGTTGGGGATGGTGAAGAACACAATCAGGGCCAGGAACCAGGCACTGAGGTACAGCAGCAGGCTGGTCTCGGGCGTTCGCTTCGCCTGGAAAAAGTGCCTGTACTTGCGGGCGATCACGATCACGGCGAAGAACACCGTGACACCGTAGGTCAACAGCCCGGCGCTGAAGTAGAAGTAATAGCGGGGCGCGTGGTCGCTGGCGATGCGCTCCAGCCCCTGCATCATCAGCACTTCCTGCATGAAGGCCGCGCCGCCCTGCACATGGGCGGCCCACGCCAGCAAGGCCACGGCGACGATGAAGATCAGCCCCGAGACCAGCGAGAACACCAGCAGCCTGCGCCATTGCCGGCTCAGCAGGAAATAGGCCGCGACCACGATCGCCGGGCCGATCAGGCCGATAGGCCCGCGAAACGCGAACCCCAGGGCCAGGGCCAGGTACACCAGGCCCTGGCGCGAGGGTTTCTGCTTCAGGTCGGTGGCGTAGCACAGGTAGAAGCTCAGCAGGGCGAACAGCGCCGGATAGACATCCAGGGCCAGGGAATTGACGCTGTCCAGGAAGGCCCAGGTGAACAGTGAGAACAGCACCGCGCACAGCCCCCAGCGCTTCTCATGCAGGGCCCCGAGCTTGTAGATGAACACCAGGATCAGCGCCGCGGCAATGCAATAGGGCAGGCCCATCGACAGGATCGACACTCGCCCCGTGGGCAGGGAGGCCAGGTACATCAGCCAGGTATTGGCAATGGTGTAGTCGGGGTAGGGCTGCAAGTCGTCGGAGATCGGGAACAGGGTCATGCCGTGGTACAGCATGTACTGGGCAAAATCGACAAAGCGAGTGGTGTAGTTGAGGATCGCAGCCTTGTACTGCAAGCCCATGAAAACCGCCAGCGCGACCAGGAAGATACTGAGGCAGGGTTTGTGCAATACCTGTCGTTTCAAAACGTCCATGCTTTCAACTGTTCAAAAAAAAAACGGATCATATAACGGCCGTTTCAGATCGCACCATACAGCCTCAATGACTGTTCAGGCGTGCGACAGGTACGGCCTCCGGCGGCGTTTCGCGGCGATGCCGGGCGGGTCAGGTGGATGTTGCAGGGGGCGCCGCGAGGGCAGTGGTCTCCCGGGAAAACCCGGGATTGGCTATAGGGCATTTTCGGCCGCACCTTTAGCCTGTGCGCTCCCGTTGACCGCCAGAGGTTTGACCCATGCCACCGCGCCTGGATTACTACAGCGCCTCGCCGGAGGCCCTCAAGGGCTTGCTGATGCTGGAGGCCGTGAGCCTTGGGCTGTCCATCGACAAACCCCTGCTGGAACTGGTGAAGATTCGCGTCTCCCAGCTCAATCAGTGCGCCTTCTGCAGTGACATGCACGCAGTCGAGGCACGGCGCCAGGGGGAAAGCGAGCGGCGCCTGTATGCCTTGAGCGTGTGGCGCGACTCGGGGTTCTTCACGCCTCGGGAGCGCGCCGCCCTGGCCTGGTGCGAGTCGGTGACCCTGCTGCCGGCCGCGGGCGTCCCGGATGAGCTCTATGCCCGGGCCCGGGAACAGTTCAGCGAGCGCGAACTGGTGGACCTGACCCTGGCCATCGCCACCATCAACTGCTGGAACCGCCTGGCCGTGAGCTTCGGCCAGCAACCCAGCGAATGACTCCGTTTTATCAACTCCGCAATACAGGTATCCCGCATGAAGCTGTTGCACGTCGACGCCAGCGCCAAGGGCGAGCGTTCCAATTCCCGCGCCCTGGGGCGCTTTTTCATTGAGCAGTTGCAGGACCAGGGCCTGAACCTGGAGATCGATTACCTGGACCTGGCCCAGGAGGCGCCGGAGGCGGTGACCGAGGCGTTCGCCATCGCCACCTACACCGCCCCCGAGGCGCGCACCGCGGCCATGCGCCAGACCCTGGCGGCGTCCGATGCCTTGTGCCGGCGAGTGATGGAGGCCGACGCCTGCCTGTTCGCCATGCCCATGTACAACTGGTCGATGCCGTCGACCTTCAAGGCGTTCATCGACAGCATTACCCGCACCGAGCTGACTTATCTCAACACCCCTGAAGGCATCGTTGGCCAGTTGACTCGGCAGAAGGTGCTGTTTCTCACCAGCCGCGGCGCCGACCTGCGTCCGGGCAACCCCATGGCCTGGATGGATGCCTTGACCCCGGCGCTGCGGGCGGCCTTCGCCTTTATCGGCGTGCAACATCCGCAGTTCGTCGATGCCCAGCCCCTGCAGTTCGCCAACCCCGAGGCCCGTACCGAGGCCCTGGAGCGGGCGCGTATCGAGTTGCAGCAGGTCGCCCGGCAGTGGGCTGCCTGATTCACCAGGCGCTGCGCAAGTGGCGCTCCCTCAGGGCCGTTGCGGCTTGACCGAGGTGCCGAAGGTATTGCCCATGCGCACACTGGTGGCCGCCGGCGTGGCCAGACCGACCTGATTGGGCGGACGCTTGTTCACCGGGTCCTGCAGGGCCTGCTGATTGGCCTGGGCCGCCTTGGCCGCCTCCGGGTTGTTGCCCATCTGTTTGCTCAGGCAGTTGTAGTCGGGGGCCTTGTAGCCTCCGACGCTGACCTCCACGCACCCCTCACTGGCTTCTTCGGCCTGCAGCGTCCAGGGCAGGGCACTGAGCAGCAGGCACGCTGCGGTGTATCGGCTTAATCGTTTCATCCTGGCCTCCTGGCAGGCCCGGGAAAGCGGGCCTCGATGCCGGCCGAGTGTAGTGCAAACCGGGCGCTGAAAAAGTGATGGTTTTTTTGCCGTGGCCGTAACACCAGATTCATAAACTGGCCTCAGGATGACGCTTTTCAGGGATTGGACCACCGTGCAGCGAAGCAGAGCGCAGGTCGGGCGATGGACTTCATTGCGCGGGGGCTTGGCGACCTGTGTGGTGGGCTTCGCGTTGCTCGCGCTGGTGCGGCAGGAGTGGGCGCAGGCCGCTGTCGAGGGGCCGCCGCGGGTGGATTCCCAGGCCTTGCAGGCACTGGATATCCCGGCGCAGGACCTGGCGCAGGCTCTGGAGCGGTTCAGCCGTGCCACCGGGATGGCGGTGCTGGTGGACCGGGAGCTGACCCGGGGCCGGCGTTCGGTGGGGATCAAGGGCCGCTACAGCGCTCGCGAGGGCTTGAGTGGTTTGCTCGCGGGCAGTGGCCTGATGGCCCGTTATGCGCGCAGCGATGCCTTCACCTTGCAGGTGCCGCCGGCCACGCCGGTGCCGCCGCTGCAGGGGGCTGGAGCGCGCCGGGCGGCCAGGCTCAACAGCAGTTATGCCAGTGCCTTGCAGCAGGCGGTGGAGCGTAGCCTGTGTCGTTCGTCCTTGACCCGGCCCGGGCGTTTTCGCGCCTTGCTGCAGCTGTGGATCGGCGCCGATGGTGCGGTGCAGCACAGTCGCCTGGTGAGCTCCACCGGTGACCTGCAGCGTGACGAGGCCCTGGTGCTGGGTCTGGCGGCCACCCGGGTCGAGCGCCCGGCGCCGAGCTCGCTGCGCCAGCCTCTGACCTTACTCTTGATACCGGACACAACAGGGAAACGCATGGACTGCAAGGAATGGGAAGGAGCTTCCGGGGTATGAAAAATACCGGACAGAGTACGATGGTCAGGCTGTTCCTGACGTCCTACGAGGACTTTCGGGTGCGCTTGCGCAGGCGCCTGGGCTCCGAGGACCTGGCCAACGACGTCCTGCACGAAACCTACCTGCGGGTCGACCGCATGGAAGAGCCGCCGAACCTGTTGCAACCCAATGCCTACCTGTACCGCATGGCGCTGAACATCGCCGCCGACCGCCGCCAGTCCGACGCGCGCCTGCTCACCGGCGAGGAAGTCGAAGCATTGCTGCAGATCGCCGATGACGCCCAGGACCCGGCGCGGGTGGTGGGTGGCCAGAAGGAAATCCAGACCCTGCTCAAGGCCCTCTACGAGCTGCCGGCGCGGCGTCGCAAGATCTTTATTGCCGCGCGCCTGGAAGAGGCGCCGCACCTGGAAATCTCCCAGCGTTTCGGCATTTCCACACGGATGGTGGAGAAGGAACTCAAGGCGGCCCTGGGCCATTGCGCCCTGCGTCTTGAAAGAAAAGTCATTCAGCGGTTCGGTCCCGGGGCCGGAAAACCGTCCTAGACAAAGAGTCCCTGATCAATCCGTGAGTACCTGCGCGCTTGAACATCTTTAGCATTTCCACTCCCCAGGCCTCGGCGGACCAGCAACTGCTGAGCGAAGCCCGGGACTGGCTGGTCCTCCTGACCTCGGGCCAGGCCACCGCCGCCGATGCCCGGGCGCTGCGCCAGTGGTGCGCACAAAGCCCCCGGCATGCGGCGGCGTTCGAGCAGACCAAGGCCCTGTGGCATTGCCTGCAGCCGGCCGCCGAGCAGTTGCAGCGCCAGTCGCGGCCACGGCATCTGGGCCGCCGGGCCTTTATCGGTGGCGCGCTGGCGGCCTCGGCCGCGCTGTTCATGGTCCGGCTCACGGTGCCGGGCGGCTTTGCCGGGCTGACCGCGGATTTCGCCACCGAAGTCGGCGAGCAACGCCGGGTCGACCTGGCCGAGGGCGTGAGCCTGGAGCTCAATACCCAGACCCGCATCAGCCGGCGCGAAGTCGGCGCGGGCCAGCAGGGCATCGAACTGTTGGAGGGCGAGGTCGAGGTTTTCAGCCAGAGCCCGCAACCGTTCAAGGTCCAGGCCGGTGATGGCTGGCTGAGTGCCCGTCAGGCGCGTTTCAACCTGCGCAATACCGAGCGCCAGGTGTGTGTGACCTGCATCGAGGGCAGCCTGCAGGTGGAGGTGGCGGGACGCAGCATCCGCCTGGACAGCGGCCGCCAGCTGACCTACGACGCCAGGTCCGTGGGCGAGCCGGTGGTGGTGGACACTCACAGCGTGATCGCCTGGCGCGAACAAGTGCTGGTGTTCGACAACGCCAGCCTCGACACCGTGATCAGCGAGATCAATCGCTATCGCCCGGGGATGTTGCTGCTGCTCAATGCCGAGTTGGGCAAGCGCAAGGTCCAGGCCCGTTTCAACCTCAACCAGCTGGCCGGCGTGGCCCTGCTGATTCGCGATGCCTACGGCGCCAGGTGCACCGAATTGCCGGGTGGCGTGGTGCTGCTCAGCTGAGTCTCACCATGGCTTCGTGTCGCCGTGGCTTCCCCCGACCGCGGTTCCCCTGCACGGCGCCGCTCCAGCGCGATCAGGTCTGCCCCTGTTGTGCTTTCGCCAACGCCAAGGGGGCCGGGCCCCTCGGCATGCTGCCGGCTGCGGACGTGGTTCGAGCGGGCGCAGATCGATGCCATCGGCATCAAGTTCCGGGTTGATTGTCTAGGGCTGCCGGTCCTTGCCCATGGCCTCAATCCAGGGGGCCCAGCACCTGGCGGTAACGTTCTTCACCCTGGGGCGTCTGGCGCACCAGGCGGATCTCCAGTCCAGAAGGGTTGTCCTGGCGATTGCCACTGAGCTGGCGCCAGCCCTTGTCCGGGTTCCAGGTGCGCACCTGCAGGTCGCTGACCCGGTTCAAGACGGCCACGCCGCCCTTGGGCGCCGGCAACGGATAGCGGTCCCGGGCCTCGGCGACGGCGCGGTACAGGGTGTCGCCCTTGAGCCACCAGCGCACCCGCTGCAGGCCTTCTCCCGGGTTCGCGGCGCTGCGGATCACTTCCAGGCGAAAGCCCTTGCTGTCGGAGCTGCGTACGCTCAGCGGCGCCGGGCTGTCGGGCTCGCTGCCCTCGCTCTCGCTGTCGACCAGGTTCGGCTCGCGCAGCTGGGTGCTGGCACGCAGGGCCACGTCGCGCTCCAGCTGGTTGAGGGTGCGCAGCAGTTCTTCGGTCTGCTCGGTGCTTGCCTGCAAGTGGCCGTCAGCCCGGGTGACGCTGTCCAGGCCGCGCCAGGCAATCAGGCTGACCACCGCCATGAGCATGATCGCCACCATCACTTCGATCAGGGTGAAGCCGCTTTGCCGAGGCTTCATGGCTGTTTCACCACTCGCACCTGGCCTGCGGCCGTGCGCTCGACGCTGAGGCGGTGCTGGCCGTCGGACAACTGCACCCGCAGGGGCGGGCTGATCCATTCGGCATTCAAGACCAGGCGCTGCTTGGGTTCGATGCTCACCTGCACCGATGGGGTTTCCCAGGTGCGCGGGCGCAGTTGGCTGTCGTTGCGAAACTCATCGACGCCGGGACCGCCATCCTCTGGACGACTGAAGACAAAGCCCTTGGTATTGGCGCGCCAGGTGATCGGCCGGCCGTCGGCCCGGGCTTCGGCCTGGGCCACCTGCAGCAGCTGCGCCAGGCGCTCGGCGTCCTTGCGCAGGGACTGCAGCGGGTCGGGCCTGATGCTCAGGCTCACCGCCGCGCTGGCGATGCCGATGATCACCAGTACCACCATCAATTCGATCAGGGTGAAGCCTGCTTGCCGCTCGGTGCCCATCACATTGCTCTCCTTGGTGACCGTTGCATCCTGACTGGCGCAGATGATCGTCCAGTGAAATAAAACCGTGAGAATTGCCCTGTAGGCTGCGGGGACGGACAAACAGGAGGTCCCGCCGATGCTACGTGTCATGCAACTTGCCCCGCGTCTAACCGCTCCCCAGCTGCTGCAGTACGCGGCGCTGCTGGCGGCCCTGGCCGGTGTCGCTACCTGGTCGTCCCTGCTGCTGACCCCGGCCGAGTCGCAAACCCCGGCAGTGGCGCCCCAGGTCCTGGCCGCGCGCTCCGACAACCCGGCCTTGCAGTGGTTTGCCAACCAGCCGACGGCGCTTGCTGTCGAGGTTTCCGGGGTCATGGCCGGCGTTCGTGGCGCGGTGGCGATCCTGCGCTTGAACGATGGACCGCCGCGCAGTTTTCTTGCTGGCGAGCAACTGTCCCAGGGCGTGCGCCTGGCGGCCATCGAGGTCGACGGCGTGCTGATCGAGCGCGGCGGTGAACAGTCCCGGGTCAAGGTCAGCAAGCTGCCGGACTCGCCGGCCATGCCGCGCCTGAGCCGCTAAGGCTCATTGCCGCGCCACCGGCGCGCGGCTGACCAGGGTCTCAAGCCGGGCCAGGGGCGGCGCTTCGCGGCTGCGGTCGCGCACCTGCACACTGACCCGCAACAAGCCCGGGGCGCTGTCTGCGGCAATCGCCTGCTCACAACGCAGCTTGAGCCGCCCCTGGTCGCAGTCGAAACTCTTCAATCCGCTGTTCCAGCGGCCCTCCAGGCGCAGTTCGGCCAAGCGGCTCTGGGCCGCCAGCAGGGCCAGGGACTTGTCCCGCAGCAGGCCGTTGCTCTGGGTCATCAGGCCGGCCACGCGCACCGCCGCCGACATCGCCACGGCAATGATGGCCAAGGCCACCAGCACCTCGATCAGGGTAAATCCAGCTTGTTTGCGCAAGGCGTGCATGGGCCGCTCGAGACCGGGAAACAGCCTCGCAGACTAGCCTGCGGGCTTGACCGAATGGCGACTGAAACTCCCGAGGTTTTTCAATATCACTGACATATGTTCTTGCAACACTGCGCGACGAATCGAACTCAAGCCAAGGAATGTCGAGATGGATATCGCGCCTGTAACATCCCTGTCCCGGGGGCCTCGGAGGCAGCGGGGCTTCACCCTGATCGAGATCATGGTGGTGGTGGTCATCCTCGGGATCCTCGCCGCCATGGTGGTGCCCAAGGTCCTCGACCGCCCGGACCAGGCCCGCGCCACTGCGGCCAAGCAGGACATTGCCGGGCTGATGCAGGCCTTGAAGCTGTACCGCCTCGACCACGGCAGCTACCCGAACCAGAACCAGGGCCTGAAGGTGCTGGTGGAGCGCCCGGCCAATGCCAAGGACAGCAACTGGCGCTCCTATCTGGAGCGCTTGCCCAATGACCCTTGGGGCCGCCCGTATCACTACCTGAACCCGGGTGCCAACGGCGAAGTGGACGTGTTTTCCCTCGGCGCCGACGGCCAGCCCGATGGCGAAGGCGTGAACGCCGACATCGGCTCCTGGCAGCTTTAAGGCCAGCCATGAAAGCCCATTCGCCCAGTGCGGCGAAGCAGCGTGGCATGGCCATCATCAGCGCCTTGCTGATCGCCGCGGTGGTGGCGGTGATCGCCGGCGGCATGCTCACCCGGCAAACCTCCTTTACCCGGGCCGTGGAGGCCGAGCAAGGCCGGATCGTCGGCAGCGGGGTGCTCCAGGGCGGCCTGGAATACAGCCGGCAACTGCTCTGGACGGCGCGCCAGCGGGATGTCCTGACGCGCCTCGACCAGGCTTGGGCACGGCCCATTGGTGACCCGGCCCTGGGTGGTTTCAACAGTGCATTCCAGGGCCGCCTGCAAGACCAGCAAGGCAAGTTCAACCTGCGCAACCTGGTGTTCAATCACCAGGTGGACGCCGCGCAACTGCAGAGCTTCGAACAGCTGTGCCAATTGATCGGCATCGACGCGGCCTTGAGCCGGCGCATCAGCCAGCGGGTGATTGCGTCCTATCCCCAGCAGTTGGGCAACCCGTCGGCCGACAGCAGCCCCCGCGGCGGATTCAACAGCGGTCGTTTGACTTCGCCGGGCGCGGCGGCCCAGACCTTGCCGCCCAAGCAGCCGATGCTGCGCAGCCTCGACGATCTGCGCGGGCTCCAGGGCCTGGGCGACGCCCAGCTGGCGCGGCTCGAGCAGTACGTCGGTATCCTGCCGGGCAATACCTGGGTCAACGGCAATACCGCCAGCGCCGAAGTGCTGGCGGCCGTGGTTCCCGGGCTGGAGCTGGCACGGGCCAGGGCCCTGGTGGCCGAGCGGGATGCCGGGCGCTGGTTCATCAACCGTGGTGATTTCATCAACCGCCTGCACAACCCGCAGATCCGGGTGGACCAGCTCAAGGTCGGCATCACCAGCGAATGGTTCCTGTTGCAGGGCCAGGCCCGTCGCGACCAGCGCCGGGTCAGCCTGGAAGCCTTGCTCTACCGCCCCGAGGACCGCATGCCCCAGGTGATCTGGTCGCGGGTGGGGGCATGAGCCGGCTGCGCATTGCCTTGCCGCCGCTGGAATCATTGCTCGAGGCCCCACGGCCTCTGGAATGCCTCCTGGATTTTGCCCGGCTGGATCGTGCCGGGCGGGTCGACGAGGTCGGCCGTTGCCCGTTGGGGCAATGGCGCAGCGGCGGCAAACCGATCGCGGTGGAGTGCTTCCTGCACCCCCTGGACAGCCTGCTGACCCACATCGACATGCCGCAACTGCCGGCCGCGCGGATCAAGGCGGCCGTGGCCTGTGCTGCGCAGACCCTGATCCTCGGTCCCAGCGAGCAGATGCATGTGGCCCACGGCCCCCGGGATGCCAAGGGGCAGGTGGCGCTGAGCTGGTTGCCACGCCAGCGCCTGCAGGCCCTGGGCGGCTTGCTGGAGCAGGCCGGGTTGAAACTCCAGGGGCTGTACCCGGCGCCTTACGCCTTGCCGGTGCCGCCCCCGGGGCAACTGAGCCTGTGCCTGCTGGACCAGCAGTTGCTCATTCGCCAGAGCGTCGAGCAGGGCAGCGTGCAGCCCCTGGTGGAGGAAACCCTGGAGCAGTTGCGGGCCTCTGGCAGCGCGCTGTGCTGGATCGGTGACGAGCCGCCGCTGACGGTGCTTGAGCAACGGCCGGACAAGCAGCGCTGGAGTGGCGTGCCACCGCCCTGGGGCCTGCACAGCGGGGCGGCGCTGGAGCGCGCGGGCCCCCGAGGCTGGGGGCGGGCCCTGGGCTGTTGTGCCCTGGCCGTGGCGGTCTGGGTGCTGGGGCTGAACCTGTATGCGGCCCGTGAAGCCGAGCAGGGCCAGCGGCTCAAGGCGCAGATGAGCGAGCGGGTCAAACAGGTGTTTCCCGAGTTGCCGGTGGTGCTCAACCCCCTGCAACAGGCGCGTCAGCAACTGGCCGCGCGTCAGAGCGGCGCGGCCACGGACCCGACCCAGGGCTTCGTCAACCTGCTGCTGCAGGCCGGCAACGCCATGCCCTTCATGGTAGGCAGCCTGCAGAGCCTGAGCTTCGCCCAGGATCGGCTGCAGCTGGAACCGCTGGCGGACGCCCCCAAGGTGGCCGACAGCGGCTGGCAGGGCGTCTTGAACCAGGCCGGCTACAGCGTCCAGCGCGAGTCCTCGGGCTGGGTTCTGAGCCCGGCGGCACCCGGGGCGGACAATGCCACCGAGAACCCCCAGGGAGCTGACGATGAATAAGGCCATGCTGGCGCAGTACCAGGCCCGTTGGGCCGGCCTTCGAAGCCGGGCCCAGGGGCACTGGCAGGGCCTGGCCCTGCGGGAGAAGCGCCTGCTGACGGCCATGGCCGTGGGCGTGCTGGGGCTGTTGCTGTGGTTGCTGCTGATCCAGCCGCCGCTGAAGAAGATCGATTACTGGCAAGCCGAAACCCCGAAGCTGCGCTCCCAGGCCGAAGCCCTGGAGGTGCTGCTGCACGAAGTGGCGGGCCCTCGCGCCGGCCAGGGCCAAAGCCTGGAACAATCCTTGCGCCAGACCCTGGATGGAGCCGGGCTCAAGGACCACTACCAGTTGCAACCCGCTGATGAAGCCGGCCCCCAGAGCTGGCAGCTGACCTTTGAGCAGGCCCCGGCGGATGCCGCGGTCGGCTGGCTGCTGGGGGCTCCCCGGCAATTTTCACTGCAGGTGGTGGAGGCCCGACTGCAACGCGCAGGCACGGCCGCCGCCGATGACTCGGCAGGCACACTGTCCGGGACCGTTCGCATGGATCAGGCGCAGGGCGCTAAGGAAGCTTCATGAAGTGGTCAGGTTCCATCTACGTGCGCCAGTGTCGCAAGGCCGCACCTTTCCTGCTGCTGGCGTTGGGGGCCTGCAGCAACACCCAGTCCACCACGCCACCGCCGTTACTGGTGGACAGCGAGCTGGGCCAGCCCCTGGGCAGTACCCACAGCAGCGGTGATGCCCTGGTGGATCGCCAGCGCTTGCAGGCACAGCAGGCCCAACGGCCGAAAGTGCTGCACCCGGTCACCCGCAACCGAGCCCTCGGCACACCGCGCAGCACCAGCGTGCCGCGCAATCCGTTGGGGGATCAGCCGGTGCAGCTGAACTTTGTCGACGCCGACATCCAGGCGGTGGTCCGCGCCTTGTCCCGCTCCACCGGGCAGCAGTTCCTGGTGGACCCACGGGTCAAAGGCAACCTGACCCTGGTCAGCGAAGGCCAGGTGCCGGCCCACCAGGCCTACGACATGCTTCTGGCGGCCCTGCGCATGCAGGGCTTCAGCGTGGTGGATGTCGGCGGCGTGGCCCAGGTGGTGCCCGAGGCCGACGCCAAGCTGCTCGGCGGGCCGATCTACAGCGCCGACAAACCGGCCGGCAACGGCATGCTGACTCGCACCTTCCGCCTGCAATACGAGAACGCGGTGAACCTGATCCCGGTGTTGCGGCCGATTGTCTCGCCGAACAACCCGATCAACGCCTACCCGGGCAACAACACCATCGTGGTCACCGACTACGCCGAGAACCTGCAGCGGGTGGCACAGATCATCGACGGCATCGACAGCCCCAGCGCCATCGACACCGATGTGGTGGCGGTGCAGAACGGGATTGCCGTGGACATCGCGACCATGGTCTCCGAACTGCTGGAAACCCAGGGCGCCGACCCGACCCAGAAGATCAGCGTGATCGGCGACCCGCGTTCCAACTCCATCATCATCCGTGCCGGCAGCCCGGAGCGCACCGAGCTGGCGCGCAACCTGATCTACAAACTGGACAACGCCCAGAGCAACCCGAGCAACCTGCACGTGGTCTACCTGCGCAATGCCCAGGCCGGCAAACTGGCCCAGGCCCTGCGCGGCCTGCTCACCGGGGAAAGCGACAGCGGCGGCAGCGACGGCGCCCGGGCCATGCTCAGCGGCATGGGCGGCACCACGCCCAATGGCCAGGGCAGCAGCCAGAACAGCAGCGCCACTCCCACTGGCAGCGGCAACCTCAACAACAGCAATGGCGGCGCGGCCTATGGCCAGGGCGGCAGTGCCAGCAGCCAGGGTGCCAATGGTCAGCAGGGCGACCAGAACACCGCCTTCAGCGCCGGCGGGGTGACCATCCAGGCCGACGCGACCACCAATACCTTGCTGATTTCCGCGCCGGACCCGCTGTACCGCAATCTGCGGGAGGTCATCGACCAGCTCGACCAGCGTCGTGCCCAGGTGGTGATCGAAAGCCTGATCGTCGAAGTGAGCGAAGACGATGCCAGTGAATTCGGCGTGCAATGGCAGGCCGGCAACCTGGGTGGCAAGGGCGGTTTCGGCGGGGTCAACCTGGGAGGCAGCGGCCTGGTGGCCAGCCCTGCCAGCAAGACCAGCATCGACGTGCTGGGCAAGGGCCTGAACATCGGCGTGGTGGACGGCACCGTGGACATCCCCGGCATCGGCAAGGTGCTGGACCTCAAGGTCCTGGCCCGCGCGCTCAAGAGCAAGGGCGGGACCAACGTACTGTCCACGCCGAACTTGCTGACCCTGGACAACGAAGCCGCGAGCATCTTCGTCGGCCAGACCATTCCCTTTGTCACCGGCAGCTATGTCACCGGAGGCGGTGGCACCAGCAACAACCCGTTCCAGACCGTGCAGCGCGAGGAAGTGGGGCTCAAGCTCAATGTCCGGCCGCAGATTTCCGAGGGCGGCACGGTCAAGCTGGACATCTACCAGGAAGTCAGCAGCGTCGATTCCCGGGCTTCGGTGGACGCCGGCACCGTGACCAACAAGCGTGCGATCGACACCAGCATCCTGCTCGATGACGGGCAGATCATGGTCCTGGGCGGGTTGCTCCAGGACGGTTACACCCAGAGCAACGATGCGGTGCCGTGGCTGTCGGAGATTCCCGGCCTGGGGGCGTTGTTTCGCAGTGAGAAGCGCAGCGTTACCAAGACCAACCTGATGGTGTTCCTGCGGCCCTACATCATTCGCGACAGCGGGGCGGGGCGCAGCATTACCCTGAATCGCTACGACTTCATGCGTCGCGCCCAGGGGCAGTTGCAGCCAGAGCGCAGTTGGGCGATGCCGGACATGCAGGCGCCGCAGTTGCCGTCGGCGGCGAAGGCGATCCCGGGGCCGCGGCCGCAGCCGGTGTCGTTGCAGGGGGTGCCGCAGGAAGGGGCCCCGCGCGCGACGATTCGCGCGGTGCCGGTGCAATGAAGCAGGGTGCTTTTTTGCGGGGGCAGATCCGTTGCTGCGGTAACGCCCCTCTAAGCGGGCATGATCGCAGCACGGGATATGCACGCCACCGCTGCCAGCCCATCCCCTCAAGCGGCCATGCCCAGCGCCCCGGCCACATCCCAATCCAGGAGTCCCGCCAATGACCCAGCTTCCCTACGCCTGGGCCAAATCCCAACGCATCCTGCTGCGCCACAGCGAAGAGGGCGCCGTGCTGCTGGTCTGCCCCACGACCCCTGGCTGGTCCATCAGTGAAGCCCGTCGCCAGTTCGGTCCTGCGCGCCTGGAGCGCATCCGCGACGACGAACTCGACGGCCTGCTGGCCACGGCCTACGCCGACACCGGCAGCGCCGCCGCGGTGGTCGGCGCCGCCGAGAACGAGGTGGACCTGGACCGCCTGATGCAGGACATGCCGGAAATCACCGACCTGCTGGACACCCAGGACGGCGCCCCGGTGATCCGCATGATCAACGCCTTGCTCACCCAGGCCGCGCGGGACGAGGCCAGCGACATCCATATCGAGCCCTACGAGACGCATTCCGTGGTGCGCTACCGGGTCGACGGCACCCTGCGTGACGTGGTCTCGCCGCGCAAGGCGCTGCACGGTGCCCTGGTGTCGCGGATCAAGATCATGGCCCAGTTGGACATCGCCGAAAAACGCCTGCCCCAGGACGGCCGCATCGCCCTGCGGGTGGCCGGACGACCGATCGACATACGGGTGTCGACCGTGCCCACCGGCCACGGCGAACGGGTGGTAATGCGTTTGCTGGACAAGCAGGCCGGGCGCCTGCAGCTGGAAACCCTGGGCATGGACCCGGACCTGCTGGCGCGGCTCGACGGTCTGATCCGCCAGCCCCACGGCATTGTCCTGGTCACCGGGCCCACCGGCAGCGGCAAGACTACCAGCCTCTACGCCGCCCTGGCCCGGCTGGACGCCAGTACCAGCAATATCCTCACCGTCGAGGACCCGGTGGAATACGACCTGCCGGGCATCAGCCAGATCCAGGTCAACGCCAAGATCGACATGACCTTCGCCCTGGCCCTGCGGGCCATCCTGCGCCAGGACCCGGACATCATCATGATCGGCGAGATCCGCGACCTGGAAACCGCACAGATCGCGGTCCAGGCCTCGCTCACCGGGCACCTGGTGCTGGCGACCCTGCACACCAACGACGCGGTGTCGGCAGTCAACCGTTTGATCGACATGGGCGTCGAGCCGTTCCTGCTGGCTTCGTCGATGCTCGGGGTGCTGGCCCAGCGCCTGGTGCGGCGCCTGTGCAACCAGTGCAAGGAGCAAGACCCGGCCAGCCCCGGCACGTGGCGCCCGGTGGGCTGTCCGGCCTGCAACCACATCGGCTACAGCGGGCGAACCGGGATCCACGAACTGTTCTGCATCGATGACGAGGTGCGCAGCCTGATCCACCAGGGCTCCGATGAACAGGCGCTGCGGGCCGCCGCGCGCCGGGCCGGGATGTTCAGCATGCGCGAGGACGGTGAGCGCTGGGTGCGCAGCGGCGCCACCGCAGCGGAAGAAATCCTACGCGTGACACGGGACGCCTGATGAATCGCTATCGCTACGAAGCCGCCGACAGCGCCGGCAAGATCGAGGCCGGGCACCTGGAGGCCGACAGCCAGGGGGCGGCGTTCGCCACCCTGCGCAGTCGCGGCCTGACCGCGCTGCAGGTGCAGCTTGACAGCAACTCGGGCAGCACCGGGGCAGGGGGGCTGTTCAGTGCCCGGCTGTCGGACAACGACCTGGCCTGGGCCACCCGCCAGCTGGCCAGCCTGCTGGGGGCCAGCCTGCCCCTGGAAGCGGCACTCAGTGCCACGGTGGAGCAGGCCGAACGCAAGCACATTGCCCAGACCCTGAGCGCGGTACGCAGCGACGTGCGCAGCGGCATGCGCCTGGCCGAGGCCCTGGCGGCCCGGCCCCGGGACTTTCCGGAAATCTACCGGGCATTGATCGCCGCGGGCGAGGAGTCCGGTGACCTGGCCCAGGTCATGGAGCGCCTGGCGGACTACATCGAAGAGCGCAACGGCCTGCGGGGCAAGATTCTCACCGCGTTCATCTACCCCGGGGTGGTGGGGCTGGTGTCCATCGGCATCGTGATCTTTCTCCTCAGTTACGTGGTGCCCCAGGTGGTCAGCGCCTTTTCCCAGGCGCGCCAGGACCTGCCGGGGCTGACCCTGGCGATGCTCAACGCCAGTGATTTCATCCGTGCCTGGGGCGGGCTGTGCTTTGCCGGGATGGTGGCCGGGTTCTGGAGCTGGCGGCTGTACCTGCGCAATCCCCTGGCGCGCTTGAATTGGCACAGCCGGATCCTGCGCCTGCCGCTGATCGGGCGTTTTGTCCTGGGGCTCAACACCGCACGCTTCGCCTCGACCCTGGCGATTCTCGGCGGCGCCGGGGTGCCGTTGCTGCGGGCCCTGGAGGCGGCGCGCCAGACCCTGTCCAACGACCGCCTGAGCCAGAGCGTCAGCGAGGCCACGGCCAAGGTCCGTGAAGGGGCCAACCTGGCGGCGGCGCTGCGGGTGGAAAAGGTCTTCCCTCCGGTGCTGATCCACCTGATTGCCAGCGGCGAGAAGACCGGCAACTTGCCGCCGATGCTGGAGCGGGCGGCGCAGACCCTGTCTCGGGACATCGAACGACGGGCCATGGGCATGACCGCCTTGCTCGAACCCTTGATGATCGTGGTCATGGGGGGCGTGGTGCTGGTGATCGTCATGGCGGTGCTGCTGCCGATCATCGAGATCAACCAGCTGGTGACCTGACCCGCCCGACCCAACCCGACCTGACCTCCGTCCGGCCCGGTCCGTAGGAGCTGGCTTGCCAGCGAAGGCGTCGGCACCGGCGATGCAGGGCTGGAGGGCCCCTTCGCCGGCAAGCCGGCTCCTACGAGAGTGAAGCTGGGGTCCGAAGAGCAGAGCAGGGCAGCCATAAAATTTCGCGCCGCGTGCCTCACTCCCGACCGGGCAACGGGCCAACCTCGGGTTCCTCGTTCTGTCATGTTGCAACGCTGCCTGCAGCACCCTCGGCGCTTGCAGGGCAATGCCGCTTCCAGCCCCGGCAACCGGGCGCTCATTTTCCCGGGAAAGGCGCGAAAACCGGCGACAAACACCCGAGAATCTTTTGCAGAAACAGCCGGTTTCTCCCGAGGTTTTTTCCTTTATCTGTCACCGGAAGCTGCGAACTTCTCTTCCCATGGCCTCACCCCACAAGCCGTCTGGTTCAAGGCTTCTGGCCCGAGCGCCATGGCGTCATGCAAGAGCTATTCACCCAACGTACGAACACGACGAAAGGAGATTCTTCATGTTTAAGCGCAACGTTCTCGCGGCATCCCTGACCCTGGCTGCCCTGTGCTCGGCACAGGCTGCAATGGCTGACATCAACGGCGGCGGCGCCACCCTGCCACAACCGCTGTACCAGACCGCGGGCGTTCTGACCGCCGGCTTCGCTCCCTACATCGGCGTAGGCAGCGGCAACGGCAAGGCTGCCTTCCTGAACAACGACTACACCAAGTTCGTGGCCGGCACCACTGGCAAGAACGTGCACTGGGCTGGTAGCGATTCCAAGCTCAGCGCAGCAGAGCTCAAAGGTTACCAAGACAACCACCAAGCGGCCTGGGGCAAGCTGATCCAGGTGCCATCGGTGGCCACTTCGGTTGCCATTCCGTTCAACAAGGCCGGTACTGCAGCCGTTGACCTGAGCGTCAACGACCTGTGCGGCGTGTTCTCGGGTCGCGTGTCGACCTGGAACCAGATCGCCGGTTCGGGCCGCACCGGTGCCATCACCGTGGTTTACCGTAACGAAAGCAGCGGTACTACCGAGCTGTTCACCCGCTTCCTGAACGCCAAGTGCGCTGAAACCGGCACCTTCGCCGTCACCACCAACTTCGCTTCCAGCTACTCGGGCGGTCTGCCTGCCGGTGCTGTGGCCGCTGTTACCAGCCAAGGCGTCATGGACGCGCTGAACGCTGGCGACGGTCGCATCACCTACATGAGCCCGGACTACGCCGCACCTACCCTGGCCGGTCTGGACGACGCCACCAAAGTGGCCAAGGTTGCCGGTGTATCCCCAGCACCTGGCAACGTTTCCTCGGCTATCGCCGCGGTTGCCGTGCCTGATGCTGCTGCCCGTGCCGACCAGAACCTGTGGGTTCCAGTCTTCACTTCCCAGGCCAACATCGACGCCAACCCGACCGACAAGAGCCTGCGCCTGTACCCAACCAGCGGCTACCCGATCCTCGGTTTCACCAACCTGATCTTCAGCCAGTGCTACGCCGACGCTACCCAGACCTCGCAAGTACGGGCTTTCTTCAGCCGTCACTACGGTGCCCTGGTGAACAACGACTCCGCCATCAACAACAACCGCTTCGTGCCTCTGCCAGCTGCCTGGAAAACCGCAGTGCGTGACTCGTTCGTCACCGCTTCCAACGGCCTGAGCATCGGCAACTCCAGCGTTTGCAACACCATCGGTCGTCCGCTGTAACTTTCGCGCCCGATACCTGCACCACCCGGATCAGCAACGGTTTCGACCGTTGCTGATTTTTTCATGCTCGGCACAACGGTCCAGCCCGGGCGCTCGCTCGTCCTGATACGACAGGAGTCATGTCATGTTCAAAACGCATTGGTTAGCCACGTCACTGCTGGGCAGCGCCTTATGTGCCCAGTTGGCTATGGCGGATATCAACGGTGGCGGGTCGACGCTGCCGCAGTCGTACTACCTGACGCCCGGGGTGCTGGCGGCGGGTTTTGCGCCCTACATCAGCTCTGATCTGGGCGACAAGGAAGCCTTTCTGAACAACGACTACAACCGCCTGATTCCGGGCGCCCCTACCCGGAACGTGCACTGGGTGGCCACTGAGTCGAAGTTGAGAGGCGACGAACTCAACAGCTACTCCCTGGCCCATGGGGCGAGTTGGGGGCCGTTGATCCAGGTGCCTGTCGCCGCGACTGCGGTGGCGATCCGCTTCAACAAAGCTGGCGTTGGCAACCTGAACCTGAGCGTCAATGACGTGTGCGGGATCTTCTCGGGCCGGCTCGACCGTTGGGAGTACCTGTCGGGTGCCGCCGGTGCTTCCGGACCACTGACGCTGGTCTACCCGCAAGGGCCCAGTGGCACCACCGAACTGTTTAGCCGTTTTCTCAACGCCAAGTGCTCTGAACCGGCTGGGCCTTTCGTGGTGACCCGGCTCTTCGTCAATACTTATCCAGCCTCGGTGCCACAGACCGCCAAGAGCGCTCAGGGCAGCCCACAGATCATGGAAGTGCTCAATGCAACCCCGGGGAGTGTGACCTTCATCGGTTCGAGCCACGCATCCAGCACCCTTGCCGGGCTGGAAGATGGCAGCAAGGTCGCGCGGGTAGAGGGGATAGCCCCGACACCGGCGAACATCGCCAACGCCATCAGCCTGGTCAGCCCGCCGTCGGCGAACCTGTCGTCCGGCCCGTTCAGCGATCCCATCCGGTGGGTACCGGTGTTCGCCGCTGCGCTCAATAGCAATGACCCCTCGGTGGTGCTCTTTCCCAGCACCGGTTATCCGATCCTGGGTTTCACCACCGCGATTTTCAGCCAGTGCTATGCCGATGCGACGCAAACCGCCCAGGTACGGGCGTTCTTTGCCCGCCAGTACGGTGCGCTGGTCACTAACGATGCGGCACTCCTGAACAACAACCTGCAGCCGTTGCCGGCGATCTGGAAGACCGCGGTACGCAACGCCTTCGTCACGCCCGCCAGCCCGCGCAGTATCGGCAACCCCAATGTCTGCAACGCTATTGGCCGACCTTTCTAGCCGGCCAGCGCCGCTTGCCCCTGTCTGCCGCCGTGGCACGCAGGGGCAGGGGCACCACCCTGCACCCCAAAGATGAATTTTCCGTGACATCCGTTCGGTCGCGCCCCGCGCCAACGGCCTATCCCCTAAAGCAGTGACGCGCGCCCTGGGCCCAACATGCGTCGCGCTCCCGTGGGCGTCATAACGAAAGGATGAGTAGTAATGGTTCGCTGCAAACCACCGGTCAATCGCAATGCCCAGTCCCTCGCCAGCGAGGCTTCGATCCTGCGGTTGAAACCCCTGGCCCAGGCGATTGCCCTGTTGATGGTGGCCGGTGCAGGCAGTGCCCAGGGTGCCACGGCGTTCAGTTCCGGTTGGTTTGCCGACAAGGGCGCGTCCCAGGCCGCCACGGCCGCACGCACCAACGGCCAGGTGCCGGGAATCCCGACGCTGTCCCAGCAGACCCGGGCCAACCAGCAGTTGCAGCGCTCCCTGGGCAACCTCAATGCCAGCGTTGCCGCCATCGCCGCCCAGCAAGCGGCCCAGGCCGCAGCGCGCCAGGCAGCGCTGGCTACGGCCAGCAGCATTCCCGACGGCCTTGGCCAGGGCGGGCTCAAGGTCGACACCAGCCTGACCCAGGGCTGGATCAACGCCAAGGGGCCGGTGCAGAGCCAGTCTGGCGGCAAGACCACGGTGACCATCGAGCAGACCGCCGACAAGGCGATCCTCAACTGGGAGACCTTCAACGTCGGGCGCAATACCACGGTGGATTTCCAGCAGCAGTCCACCTGGGCGCTGCTGAACAAGGTCAACGACCCCAACGGTCGGCCCAGCGAGATCCAGGGCCAGATCAAGGGCGCCGGTACGGTGATGATCATGAACCGCAACGGGGTGATCTTTACCGGCTCCAGCCAGGTCAATGTGCGCAACCTGGTGGCGGCCGCGGCCACCATCAGCGACCAGCAGTTCACCCAGCGCGGGCTCTATGTCGACGCCAACGGCACTCAACCGACCTTCAGCGATGCCCTGGGCAAGGTCGAGGTGCAGCGCGGTGCGCTGATCCAGACCCACGCCCCGGCCAGTTCCAGCGAATCCGGCGGCTATGCCTTGCTGCTGGGGGCGGAAGTGGAGAACGCCGGCACCATCGTCACCGCCAAGGGCCAGACCACCCTGGCGGCAGGTGACAGTTTCTACATTCGCCGCGGGCTCGGTACGGATGGCAACCAGCGTTCCACCACCCGTGGCAATGAGGTCGCCACTTCGCTCAAGGCGGGTAGCAGCGCTGGCAAGGTCAGCAACAATGGCCTGATCATGGCCGCCACCGGCGACATCACCCTGACCGGGCACCAGGTGCAACAGAACGGTGTGGCCCTGGCCAGTACCTCGGTGGACACCCGCGGCACCCTTCATTTGCTCAACTCCGCCAGCGACAGCACCGGCAGCGTGACCCTGGGGCAGGGCAGCACCACCGCGATCCTCCTCGACAGCAGTGGCAGCAGCGCCCTGGACAGCCAGCGCAACAACGGCCTGATCAACCTCGACGGCACCCCGACCAACCTGATCAGCGGCCAGTTCAACAACCTCAGCAGCGTGGCCGACCGCACCGACCAGTCCCGGGTGGAGATCGTCAGCGGCGGCACCGTGGATTTCCAGAACGGCTCCATCACCCTGGCCACCGGCGGCCAGGTGGCGGTCAGTGCCGGGCAGCGCAGCCTGGTGCGCGAGGGTGCGGTGATCGATGTCGCCGGCGCCGTCGGGGTCAAGGTGGCGATGGAGTCCAACAACATCAAGATCAACGTCCAGGGCAACGAGCAGCGCGACTCGGCGGGCAACCGCGACAGCGGCCAGTTGATCAACAACGACGTCTGGGTCGACCTGCGCGAGCTGGTGTTCGTTCCAGCGGGCACCAACGGCTACGCCACCGATCGCTGGTACACCGCCGGCGGCCTGCTGGAAGTCGGCGGCTACCTGGGCACCCAGGGCCACAACATCGGCGAGTGGATGGCCCAGGGCGGCACCCTGACCTTCACCGGCAAGGACGTGGTGACCCAGTCCGGCGCCCAGTTGAACCTCTCCGGCGGCACCGTCGATGTGCAGGGCGGCTACATCCAGCAGACCTGGCTCAAGGGGGGCGACGGGCGCCTGTACGAGCTGTCCCGAGCCCCGGGCGACCTGCTCTACACCGGGATCTACAAGGGCTATGTCGACAACAGCCCGCGCTGGGGTCGCACCGATTACTACTACAACCCGCTGATTGCCCAGCAGCAGCGCTACGAGGCCGGCTACACCGTCGGCCGCGACGCCGGCAAGCTGGTGATCGGCACCGGCAACGCGGTGCTCGAAGGCCAGTTGGTGAGCGAGGTGTTCAAGGGTGATCGCCAGACCCAGGCGCCCAACCTCAACCTCGACGGCTACCAGCAATCCCACAAGGCCGCGGCCCAGCGCGCGCAACTGATCATTGGCAACTACACGCCGATCTACAACAAGACCAGCGGCACCCTGCGCTATGCCCTGAGCCCGACCGTGGACAACGTGCTGATCGAGGCCAACCAGCAGAAGATCGCCGACGGCCTGGACCTGGCTACTGCCTTGCCGGGCAATCGCCAGGGCCAGCTGGTGCTCGACAGCGACACACTCAACGGCTTCCAGCTGGGGGCGATCAAGGTTGGCGCCAAGCAGCAGATTCAGCTCAACGGCGCGCTCAAGGTCGCGGACGGCGGCGACATCACCCTGTTCGGGCCAGAGGTCAAGATCAACGCCAACCTCACCGCCCACGGCGGCAGCATCAATGCCGGCAACGTGCTGAACCAGGTGGATGTGAACCGCAACTTCGTGGTCGGTGACGTGATCCTCGCGCCCACCGGCGGCACCCAGGCCCGGGTCGATGTGGCCAGCGGGGTCAAGCTGGATGTCAGCGGACGCTGGAACAACCTGGCCCTGGACCCCTCGGACAGCAGCGGCCTGGCCTTTATCAACGGTGGCAAGGTGTCGCTGCGCAGCAGCGGCGACCTCAACCTGGCCAACGGCACCCGGGTGGACGCCAGCTCCGGTGCCAGCATCGCCTATGACGGCAAGACCAGCGGTGGCAAGGGCGGCGACGTGACCCTGGCCGCCGACGGCAAGCTCGACCTCAATGGCGAGCTGCGCGGGTATGGGGTCAACGGCGGCGGTACCCTGGCCCTGCAGGCGCACAAGGTGCTGATTGGCGCCCATGATTCGGCCGCCGAGGCCGGCACCCTGCAACTGGCCGGGGATTTCTTCAACAAGGGCTTTGCCGCCTACGACATTACCGGCAACGAAGGCTTGACGGTGGCCGACGGCGCCCAGGTGGACGTCAATATGCCGGTCTACCGCTTCGGTTCCCAGGCCGGTGGCACTGCCACTGGCAGCGACCCGGCCAGCGCTCTGGAACGCTGGCTGCCGGGTCTCTACCAGGAAGACGCGGCCAAGGGCGTGCTGACCCAGCGCCGCGGCGCCGGCCTGACCCTGAGCGCCGGCAACCAGTACTCCACGGCTGCCCAGTTGGCCACCACGGCGCTGAGCGTGGGGCCGGGGGCGGTGATCAGTGTCGACCCGGGGCAGGCCATCAACTTGCGCAGCGTCGGCCAGTTGACCCTCAACGGCACGCTCAATGCCTGGGGCGGCAGCGTCAGTCTGGGCGGCTTGACCGTGGCCAGTTCCGAGGCCGCCAATGCCGCCGGTCACGGACGTTCGATCTGGGTCGGCGAGCAGGCACTGATCGATGTCGCGGCCCGGGCCGTGAGCGCCGTGGACAACCGCGGCGACCGCTACGGCCAGGTGCGCAATGGCGGCAAGATCGCCATTGGCGGCGAGATCGACCTGGCCACCGGCATCGCCAAGGCCAGCGACCTGTTTGTGGTGGTGCGCGACGGTGCGCGTCTCGATGCTTCCGGCGCCCAGGCAGCCCTGGACATTCCCGGCCAGGGCCGGGTGCAGGTGGCCAGCAACGGTGGCAGCATCAGCTTCGCGTCCAACAATGGCCTGTACCTGGACGGCAGCTTCGTCGCCCGGGCCGGAGGCGCCGGTGCTGCCGGGGGCAGCTTGTCGCTGGCCCTGGAAAGCCCGTACTACATCAAGAACGCGGTCAACGACCGGGTGCTCAAGGCCCGGGAACTGGTGCTCAGCCAGAGCCACCAGGGCAGTGCGCTGCCCGCTAGCGCCGACGCCGCGGCCGCCAGCCTGGAGTACGGCCATGGCCGCCTCGGGGTGGATCAAGTCAGCGCCGGCGGTTTCGACAACCTGGCACTGCTGAGCAACGGCCTGTTGAGCTTCGATGGCGATGTGGCGCTGAACATGGGCCAGAGCCTGCGCCTGTACAGCGGCGCGCTGAACCTTAGCGAAAGCGCCGCGGCCAATAGCCGGGTCAACCTGTCGGCACCCTACCTGTTGCTGGCGGGCATCCTCGCGCCGCTGGAAGCCAAGGACCAGTACGTGCGTCCGGTCTCCACCGGCACGCCGTCGCAACAGGCCACCCAGGCGCAGTTCAATGCCAGCGGCAACCTGATCGACGTACGTGGCAACGTGGTGTTCGGCAGCAAGGGCACGTTGCGCCAGGCCGACAACAGCCTGCTCGGGGTCGAGCGCCGTGGGTTCGATGATGTGCAACTGACCAGCCAGGGCGACCTGCGTTTCCTCGCTGGCGCCGGCGCCGATGTGATTGCCAAGGGCATCAGCACCCAGTTGCTCACCCAGGGCGACATGACCCTGCGGGCTGCGCAGTTGTACCCGGGCACCGAGGTCGGGGCGCGGGTGATTGCCGGCTACCTCAACGACATCTCCGGCACCAGCATCAACTTCGACCCCACGCGCACCCTGACCATCGGCCGCACCGGCCAAGGCGAGGCGCCGGTGCCGTACTCGGCCTTCGGCCGCCTGCAGCTGGGCGCGGCCAACATCAGGCAGGGCGGGGTGGTGCGTGCGCCCCTGGGCCTGATCGAGATCGGCAACCTGGGCGCGAGCAAGGTCGAACTGTTGTCCGGCAGCCTGACGTCGGTCAGCGGCAAGGGCCTGGTGCTGCCTTACGGCGGCACCGTCGATGGCCAGGTCTACAAGTACAACGGCAAGACCGTGACCTTCCTCGGCCAGGGCGCCCTGGTGAATGAGAACAGCGACCTGAGCGTCGGGGTGATCCTGGGGGGCAAGTCGGTGCAGGTGCAGCCCGATGCCACCGTGGACCTGTCCGGCGGCGGCGAACTGCTGGGCGCCGGGTTCATTTCCGGGCGCGGCGGCTCCACCGATGCGCGCTACAGCCCGCTGGTGCAGATCGGCGCCAACGGCGGCTTTACCCTTCCTGGCCTGGGCAGCAACCCGATCTACGCCATTGTGCCCGGGGTGCAGCCGGGTTATGCGCCGGTGGCGCCGGAGGGCGGTGCGGTGGATCCGCTGATTGGCCAGCAGATCAGCATCGGTGCCGGGGTTCCGGGGCTGGCGGCGGGCACCTACACCCTGATGCCGTCCACTTACGCGCTGATGCCGGGGGCCTTTCGGGTAGAGATCAACGGCCTGGCCGGGTTCGGCACCGAAGGCTCGACCCAGCAACTGCGCAATGGCTCCTGGTCCACCGCCGGGCGCTTGTCGATCGCCCATACCGGGATCAGCAACAGCCTCGCCAGCCAGGTGATCCTGACCTCCGCCGACACCCTGCGCCGTTATTCGCAATACAACGAAACCGGTTATGCCCAGTTCGCCCTGGCCGATGCCGCCAAGCTCGGGGTGCCACGGCCGATGCTGCCGGTGGACGCCAAGACCCTGAAGCTGGCCCTGCAACCGGGGGGCAGTGCGGACGCCTTCTCGTTCAAGGGCATTGGCCGCTTCGATGCCGCCGAGGGGGGCTATGGCGGCACCGTCGCGGTGCTGAACATGGGCAGTGGCAACATCGAAGTGGTGGCGGCCGGCAAGGCGGCCACCAGCGGCTTCAACGGCGTCACCCTGGACGATGCCAGCCTCAACGCCATGGGCGCCGCGCGCCTGATGCTGGGCGGCCTGACGCTGGTCAAATACGGCCAGGGCGGCAACTACATCACCGTGGCCGAAGGCGTGAACACGCCCAAGGGCTCGATCACCTTGCGTGAGGGCGCCACCCTGGCCGCGCCGGAAGTGTTCCTGGTGAGCAACACCGGCGAGATCGTCCTGGAGCAGGGCGCCTCGATCAATACCCTGGGCCGCGGCAAGGCCAGCTATGACGCCCGTGATGGCTTCACCTACCAGGTGGCCAATATGCTGGCGGTGTCCAACGGCCTGCTCAACGTGATCAGCAAGGCCCAGGCCGGCGGACAGACCAGTGGCGGGATCAAGCTCGGGATTTGCCCCGGCGCAACCTGCAGCGGGCAGACCGCACTGTATTCCGACGGCAGCATCGTCGCCTTGACCGACAACGCCTTCGAACTGGGTGACCAGGTGCGCTACGGCACCCGCCACCTCAACCTGGGCCTGAACAACATCAACGTCGGCAGCCCTGAAGCGCTGGCGGCGGCTGCGGCGGGCAACCGCCTGCCCAGCGGCATGACCCTGACCCAGCAGGTACTCGACCGCCTGCTGCGCGGCGATAGCCAATTCGGTGCCCCGGCCCTGGAGACCTTGCAGCTCTCGGCGCGGGACGGCTTCAACTTCTACGGCAGCACCTCCCTGGACACCTACGACCCGGCGACCGGCAAGTCGCTGCTGAGCAACCTGATGCTCTCCACCCCGGCGATCTACGGCGCCGGGGGCGCCAATGATGTGGCCAGCATCCACACCGCCAACCTGATCTGGCAGGGTTCCGAAACCCCGGCCGGAGCGGTGGTGAGCGGTGGCGCCGGAACCGGCAGCGGGCGCCTGCAAATCGATGCCGAGCGCATCGAGTTCGGCTACGGCGCCTTTGCCCAGCCCAGTACCACCAAGAGCCTGGACCGCCTGGCCCTGGGTTTTGCCAACGTCAACCTGAATGCCAGCCAGCGCATCACCGCCAACCACAAGGGCAGCCTCTCGGTGTACCAGAGTCAGGGTGCCTTTGACCCGGTCACAGGGTTTGCCTACAGCGGCGGCAACCTGAATATCCTCACCCCGCTGATGACCGGCGAGGCCGGCTCGGTGAACCGCATCAGCGCTGGCGGCGCGATTGATATCGGCGCCTCGGCCGGCCCTCGTGGCGAGGCCAATGGCCAGGGCGCGGAACTCTCTCTGCAGGGCGACAGCCTGCGCCTGGCCAGCGCCGTGGTGCTGCCCAGCGGCAAGGTGACCCTGGGGGCCCGGGGGGATGTCAGCCTGACCGATGCGGCGCTGATCGATGTGGCGGGCCGCACCCTTGCCTTCAATGACTTGAACAAATACGGCGCCGGCGGCGAAGTGCTGCTGCAGAGCCGCAGCGGCAATGTGCTGCAGGCCACGGGCTCGACCATCGACCTTTCGGCCACCCATAACCAGGCTGGCAAGCTGCGGGCGGTGGCACTGGACAGTGCGGCCGGGCGGGTCGACCTGGTGGGCAAGATCCTCGGCGGCAGCAGCGGCTACTACGATGCCGGCGGCACCCTGGTGCCGTTCCTCGGCGCCACGGTGGAAATCCAGGCCCAGCACCTGGGCAGCAGCGGCACCCTGGACGAGCAGTTCGCCGCCCTCAACCAGCGCCTGAACCAGGGCCAGGTCTTTGGCGCACGCAGCTTCCAGCTCAAGCAGGGCGACCTGACCATCGGCGACGGGGTCAGGGCCAGCACCGTCAACGTCTCGGTGGACAACGGCAGCCTGCGGGTCAGTGGGCGAGTGGACGCCAGCGGCGAACGGGTCGGCAGTATCAACCTGGCAGCCGGCAAGGGCCTGACCCTGGACGGCAGCGCGCTGCTCGATGCCCACGGCAGCAAACTGCGGGTGGACAGCTACGGCAAGATCATCGACTCACCGAACCGCGCCAGCGTGGTGCTCAGCTCGGGCCTGGGCCGCCTGACCCTGGCCGACGGTGCGCGCATCGACCTGCGCCACGGCACCGATGTGGCGGTGGGCGGCGCTGCCGGGCAGAACGATGGCCGCAGCCGCGGCACCCTGGAGCTGAACGCGCCGCGTATCGTCCAGGCGGACCAGAGCAGCAACGACATCGACATCGATGCCCGTGGCTCGTTGGATATCCAGGGCGCACGCTCGATCGCGGTCAACGGCATGATCCGCTATAACGATGCGCCGGATAAAACCGACGCCACCGCCAGCGGCCGGCCTTACCAGGAGATCACCCAGGCCTACCTGGACGCCAAGCATGCCCTGAGCACGGCCTTTATCAACGCGGCCTTGAACAACAGCGACCTGCTGCAGAACAAGCTGGCCGGCCTGAACAACGCCGGTTATGCCGACGCCTTCCATCTGCGGCCCGGGGTCGAGATCGTCAGCAAGAGCGCGGACGGCGACCTGGTGGTGCAGGGCGACCTGGACCTGTCGGGCTATCGCTATGCCAGCCTCAACCCCCACAGCCAGAAGACCTCGGTCTACGGCTCTGGCGAGGTCGGCAGCCTGACCCTGCGCGCCGGTGGCGACCTGAATGTCTATGGCAGCATCAACGACGGTTTCGCACCGCCGCCGCCGACGGTGGATGACAAGGGCTGGGTGCTGCTGCCGGGGGTGGACTTCACCGGCGGCACGATCATCGTGCCGGGCAACGGCGTGACCCTGGCCGACGGCACCGCCTTCCCGGCGGGCAGCACCCTCAACTACGACCTGCCGATCAAGGGGCTGACCGTGGCCGCGGGCACGCGCCTGCCGGTCACCGCGACCCTGGACCAGACCCTGGTACTGCCGGCGGGTACGGTACTGGCGGCGGCGATTCGCGATGCCTCGGGCAACCTGCTGTTCGCCGCCGGCACCTTGCTCGGCGAGGCCCAGACCCTGGTCGCCGGTACGCGCCTGGAGGCCGGAACGCTGTTGACCCAGGGCACCCAGCTGCGGCCCATGACCTGGCCCAAGGGCGTGCCGTTGCCCCAGGTGGACCGGGCCAACGTGAACAACAACCTGGTCATGCTCGCCGGCGACAAGGCGCTGCCCAAGGGCGCTTTGATCCCTGCGGGCACCAACGTCAAGCTGCCGGCGGGCGTCGACTCAGTGCAGCTGCGGCCGGAAGAGGTCGGGCGCCAGGGCAAACTCTGGGCCATTGCGCCGATGCTCGCCGAGGGCGCGCAATCCTGGTCCCTGCGCCTGGTGGCCGGGGCCGATACCAGCGCCGCCGACAGCCGTATCCTGCAGGCGGCGCCACGCAGCGGCGACCTGCACCTGGCGGACAGCCATTACGGGATGTTCGCCAAGGAACTGCCCAGCCAGGTGGTGCGGATCTGGACCCAGGTGGCGGTGGATGACCTGGCGGGCGCAGGGATCGTGGTCAAGGCCGGCGATCCGATCGATGAACAACTGCTGGTGGAACTGGGGCAGACGTCGATCGAACAATTCTGTGCCGACAGCCCGGCCTATTGCGCGATCAAGGCCAGCTACGCCTGGACCCAGCTGGCGGTGGACGAGCTGGCGGGCGCCGGGGTGGTGGTCAAGGCCGGCGATCCGATCGATGAACAACTGCTGCTGGATCTGGGGCAGACGTCCGTTGCGGCCTTCTGTGAAGAGTCGCCCGCCTTCTGCATGGCCCTGGACAGCAAGACCTATGGCGCAACCCCGTCCAGCAGCCGCTTCAGCGTGATCCGCACCGGCACCGGCGACCTTGAGCTGCTCAGCGCCGGCAACCTGAGCATGGACTCGCTGTACGGGGTCTACACCGCCGGTACGTCCTCCACCGCGACGGCGGCCGGCGATCCCTACAACCAGCCACGGGCCCTGGGAGCGGGGGGCACGGTGCTCAATGAGCCGGGCAGTTACTTCGAGCAGTTCGTCAATGGCAGCGGCACCAGCCTGTACCGCGCCTGGTACCCGGAGGCGGGGGGCAACCTGCGGGTCAGTGCCGGGGGCAACCTGACCGGCAACATCAGCAGTACCGCCAACGACAGCCGTGCCTGGCCCAACCCCAAGGACAACGGCCAGGACTCGGCCGAAGTGGGCAACTGGCTGTGGCGCCAGGGCAGCGGCGATGTCGCCACCGGCGGTTCGGCGCAACCCAGCGCCTGGTGGATCAACTTCGGCACCTACAGCGGCAACGGCAGCGCCGACCGGATGCTGGGCTTTACCGGGTTCGGCACCCTGGGCGGCGGCAATCTGGAGCTGAATGTCGGCGGTGATGCGGGCCTCCTCCAGCGCCTGACGGACAGCGCCAGCGTCTCCACGGTGGCGCCCCGCAGCCAGGGGCTGGTGCTGGCGGTGGGCAGTACCGGCCGGGTCGCCAGCGATGGCAGCCTGCAACTGACCGGCGGTGGCGACCTGCAGGTGAACATTGCAGGCGCCTTGAACCCAGCCAGCAACCTGGTCATCGAGCATCGCAATGGCGTCGTGGTCAACCTGCGTGGCAGCAGCCGTTTGCAGAGCGCTTCCCTGGGCAGCATCGACCTGCACTACGGCGGCACTGCCGCCGACCACAACCCCAGCGAAGCCCGGGCCTTCGACCCGTTGCGCGCCACCCGTGGCCTGGCCCAGGGCGGCCTGACCCTGGTGCCTGGCGACGCCACCTTCAACCTGCAGAGCCGCGGCGACCTGGTAGTGCAGAACGTCGAGGACCCGGGCCGGGTCCGCCAGTTCAACACCGCGCTCTTCAGCCGTGGTAGCCAGCAAGGCAGCGGCCAGAGCTGGTTCACCCTGTGGACCGAGCGCACCGCCATCGACCTGCTGTCCCTGGGCGGCAACCTGACCCCGCTCACCAGCCCAGACAGCACCGATCTGGCGGTGGTCTACCCGTCGATCCTCCGGGCCGTGGCAGCCAGCGGCAGCCTTTACTATGGCAAGGCCGCCAGCGCGCAGGTCGGCGACCTCAACTTCCGGGTGCCGCTGTTCCTGGCGCCGGGCGCTGCAGGGCAGTTGCAGTTCCTGGCCCAGGACTCGATCTACGCCGGCGGTTTCACCGTCAGCCAGTCGGGCGCCGCGGCCGCTTCGGTGGCCACGCCCTGGCGTCCGGCGTTTGTCGGCAGCATCGACGGCGAGGTGGTGGCCAGCAACCTGTCGGTCAACGGCAACCCGGTCACCGGCTCGACCTTGCCGTTGTTCGCCTTCGGTTCCGGCAGCGTTGCCGGGCTGGTGGCCGGCCCCGCGGATCCGGCGCGCTTCTATGCGGTGAACGGTGACCTGGTGGGGGTCAACAGCGGCCGGATCCTCACCTTCGGCCAGGCGGCCTCGCAGTTGCACTCGGGGCAGACCTGGTACGAGGGCAGCCGCCCGGTGTGGATGATGGCCGGGCGCGATATCGTCAGCAGCGGCCGGACCTTTGGCGTGGGGGATCCGGTCTATGGCTCGACCTCCCAGGGCAACCTGTTCGTGCACAACAACCCCAGCGACATCTCCATCGTCAGTGCCGGGCGCGACATCCTCTACAGCAACTTCAACGTTGCCGGCCCCGGCACCCTGGAGTTGATGGCGGGGCGCAACATCCTCATGGAGGACAAGGTCAGCGTCACCAGCATCGGTGCCGTGGCGCCGGGGGATAACCGGCCTGGGGCGAGCATCGTGATGCAGGCCGGGGTCGGCGCCAACGGCCCGGACTACCGGCGCTTCGTCAGCGCCTACCTGGATCCGGCCAACCTCGCCCAGCCGGGCGAGAGCCTGTCGGGCACCAAGGTGGCCAAGACCTACGAGGGCGAACTGCTGGACTGGCTGGCCGAGCGCTTCGGTTTTGCCGGCGACAGCGACCAGGCCCGGGCCTATTACGCGGCCCTGCCTGCGGAACAACAGCGGGTGTTTGCGCGGAACGTGTATTTTGCCGAACTCAAGGCCGCCGGCCGCGAGTACAACGAAGCGGGCGGGGTCCGCCAGGGCAGTTACGCCCGCGGCCGTGCGGCGATCGCCGGGCTGTTCCCGAGCACCGACGTGGCCGGCAACCCGATCACCTACCAGGGCGATATCACCCTGTTCGGCGGGGCCGGGGTGCACACCGACTTTGGCGGCAACATCCAGATGCTGACCCCCGGCGGCAACCAGACTTTCGGCATCGAAGGCACGGCGCCACCGGCCTCGGCGGGGATCATCACCCAGGGGGCGGGGGACATCCAGCTGTACTCCCTGGGCAGCATCCTGCTGGGCCAGAGCCGGATCATGACCACCTTCGGCGGCTCGATCATGGGCTGGTCGGCGGCGGGCGACATCAACGCCGGTCGCGGCTCCAAGACCACCGTGGTCTACACCCCGCCCAAGCGGGTCTACGACAACTGGGGTAACGTCAGCCTGTCGCCGTCGGTGCCCAGCACCGGGGCGGGGATCGCCACCCTCAACCCGATCCCTGAAGTGGCTGCCGGCGACATCGACCTGATCGCTCCGCTGGGCACCATCGATGCCGGCGAGGCGGGCATTCGGGTCTCGGGCAACATCAACATCGCCGCCTTGCGGGTGGTCAATGCCGCGAACATCCAGACCCAGGGCAAGTCTTCCGGGGTGCCGATCAGTGCGACGATCAACACCGGCGCCATGACTTCGGCCAGCGCCGCAGGTTCGGCGGCCTCCCAGGCCGCGGAGGATGCGGCGCGCAACCAGCAGGCGGCGGCCAGGCAGGGCCGGGCGTCGATCGTCACCGTGGAGGTGCTGGGCTTTGGCAGCGAGCCGGTGCAGCGCACCCGTGAGGAGGCCAGCCGTGCCCCGGGCTATAACCCCGACAGCCCGGTGCAGGTGCTGGGCGCCGGGCCCTTGAGCGAGCAGGCGCGGGCGCGCCTGACCGATGAGGAGCGCAAGCAACTGACCCTATAGGTTCTCTCGTGGTAGCAAGGCTTGGGGGGCGATCGTCGATCGCCCCTTTTTTTTACCAGGGCCGCTGCTATTTCAGGCGGGAATGCCTTTGGACATCGAGGGCCCCGCCGTGGTGGGGCCGTTTTGCCGCGGTGGTCAGCTGGTGGCGATCATGCACCCCAGGGCGCCGGATTCCTGGTAGATGACCCGGGCCTTGTGGGCGTTGGCGAAGTCGCGCAAGCCACGCTTGGCAACGTCGCTGTAGCCCAGGGCCACGGCCCAGCGTGCTGCTACGGGGCTGGTGTATTTGGTGAGCTTTTCGATGTCCTTCTGGGTTTCGGCCAGCAGCTTGTTGCCGGCATTGGTGGCGCTTTCGACTTTCAGCTCGATGGCATAGAGCTCGTTGGTGTGCTTGGCCAGCACGTCCAGGCGCAAGGTCGAATTCGGTTCGGGATAGTGCACTTCGCGGGCGGCGGACATCTGGGCCGAACGCAGCAGGATCAGAAACTCCACTTGAAACCACACTTCCCAGGCGGCGCCGGTGCTGATGGCGGCTTCGATGCGGGCGTGGTCGCTGAGGATCAGTTGGCTGAGGTCGGTGTTCTTCATGGCGCATTCCTTTTGGTTGGGGTGCAAAGAGGAACGCGCGGCAGCAGGCGGCTGTGAATCTGCCGGCCGGGCCCTGGGTGGGGTATTCTTCGCGGCCGGCAATGGGCCGGGCCGGTCATTGCCCCATGACGCCAGATGAAGGTTCCAACGGCGGATGCCGGCAGTCATCAACCAAGCACGCGGGTTGGATATGGGTATCGAACGTCTCCTGAAAAAACGCCAGCTCAATGTTCAGGAACAAAACACTCTCGAAGCCTACGAACTCGAATGCACCGCCAGGAGCTGGCGGGACGAAGGTATGCCCCAGGCCTTGCTGGATTACGCTCGGTCACAGGGTATCGACTGGTCGGCGACCATCGTGCTCAAGTTGGCTATCGACTTTCCCGGAATGCCCAGTCTGTTTGGTTTGCTGTTGACCCAGGACGAGCGCTTCATCGACTTTGAAATCGAAACCGACCCCACTCACCGGCAGGTGGCAGCGGTGGAGTGCTGGAAAGACATCACTGCCACGCTGGATCATTCGACGCGTAACCGAGGTACAGGCCAGGGCTTTG
Organism: Pseudomonas sp. PH1b; assembly: GCF_000633395.1. Taxonomy (GTDB): domain Bacteria; phylum Pseudomonadota; class Gammaproteobacteria; order Pseudomonadales; family Pseudomonadaceae; genus Aquipseudomonas. The sequence goes on along the minus strand of NZ_AYMU01000030.1, from coordinate 81,482 downwards.
CGGCCATCGCTCTGCAAGTCCGGCGCCAGTTGCTCGACCAGGTCGATCACGGCGGATGGGCGAGTGGCGGTTTTTCTGCCCCATGAGGAGTGGCTTTGATGCCTGAGCGAATACCCCGCCTGCGAGCGGATTTCATTGAAGTCCTGGATGAAGTGGGCCCCTTGCTGGCCCGTGCCTATGAGCAACTCGGCCCGGTACCCGAGGATCACGCCTTGGCCCAGGCGGGCTTGGAACATGGGCGGGAAATCGTGCTCGATTACCTGGCGCACAACGAGGCCGGGGTCGCCTTCGAGCATCTGCTGTACATGATCAATGAGCCAGCTTTGCTGATTTCAGCGCATTGTCGGGCAGCCCTGGCGCGGCTAGCCGAACGCCTGGGGTACCCCTGAAGGCATGAGCGGGATTAAGCCTCAATGCGCCTTCCTGGCGCCTGGCTGGCTCAGGTTGGCCGCGCCCAGCCAGTAGAACAGCCCGCCGGCGAGGATGAACGCCGCCAGCATGTAGAAGATCCAGTGCGCCGGGTGGCTGGCCAGGAGCATGCCGCAGAGGATCGGGCCCAGGGCGCCGCCGAGGTTGGAGAGGTTCTGCGCGCCGTAATACAGGCCTCGCAGGTGCTCGGGGGCGATCAGGTCGATGAACATGTACTCGGCGGGAAACACGATGATCTCGCCCAGGGTGAACACCACCATCGACAGCACCCAGAACGTCAGGCTGGTGGCCAGGCCGAAGCCGCTGACCCCCAGCAGGAACAGGCCCAGCCCCAGCGCCAGCCAGCGGCTCAGGTGGCGCTGGCTAATCCTGCGGCCGATGGCGTATTGCAGGGCGATCACCAGCAGCGCATTGGTCGCCACCAGGGTGCTGATGATGCGGTAGGTGGCCTCGGCCGAGGTGGTGACCACCAGGTACTGCGACAGGTACGCCGAGAACTGGCCAAAGACCACGGCGCTGAGCAGGCCGCCGAGGGTGAAGCACACCAGGCGGTAGTCCCGTAGCAGCTGTTTGCCCAGGGCCGTGAAGGCTAGCGGCGCTGGCGTCGGGCCGGCGGCATCGAGCTGTCGGTCGCCCCAGCGCAGATGGATTGCCAGGAACCCGGCGCCCAGGGCGGCGGAGATCAGGAACGGCAGGCTGATGTCCAGGCGCGCCAGCCCGGCGCCGAGGAACGGGCCCACGGCGTAGCCGATATTGGTCAGGGTGTATTTGATCGAGAAGGCTTCGCTGCGCTGTGCCACCGTCAGGCGCTGGGCAAAGCCGGCCTTGATCGCGATGTCGATCACCGCATAGGCCAGGTTGACCAGCACCAGGCACAGGTAGAACAGCCACAGCTGGCGGGCGCTGAAGGCGCCGATGAAACCCAGGGTGAACAGCGCGCAGCAGGCCAGGATCAGCCGGTAGCTGGGCGTGCGGTCCACCAGGAAACCACCGTAGAGGCTCAGCAGCGAGCCGAGGATCATGCTGCTGCCGATCACCAGGCCGATGTCGCTCACTGGCAGGCCGAAAGCGCTGCTCAGGTAGATCACCAGGTAGGGCAGGGTAATGGCTCGGGCCAGGGTCAGCACCAGGGTGCCGGCCAGCAGCAGGTTGATTGCTTTCGGGTAGCTTTTCAGGGTGCGCAGCATCCGTGCCTCATCGGTCTGTAACGGCGTTCTTGAGAATGCCAGCCAGCTTACTGGGGAATCTGATTCTGTTTTATGATGTTTTTTACCCAGTGAAAGGAATCAGATTCATGAATAAGAGGCGCCGATGTTTTCTTCCGAACGCTTGAAGGGGATCGATGTATTTGTCTGCGTGGCCGACTGCGGCAGCTTCAAGGCCGCCGCCGAACGGCTCAACCTTACGGCTTCCGCCGTCAGCAAGGCCATCGCCCGGCTGGAAGGGCGGCTGCAGGCGCGGCTGTTCCAGCGCACCACCCGCAGCCTGGCGCTGACCGACGCGGGCACGGCCTTCTACCGCACCTGCAGCGGGGTGCTGGCTGACCTGGAAGAGGCCGAGCTGGCGCTGAACGCGGAAAACTCCGAGCTGCGGGGGCGGGTGCGCATCGACCTGCCCGGGACCTTCGGCCGCTCCCAGGTGCTGGCCGCCGTCTTGCGCTTTGCCCGGGAGCATCCGGGCTTGCAGCCGCACATCACCTTTTCCGATCCTGGGGTCGAGCCGCTGGAAGCCGGCGCGGACATCGCCGTGCGCCTGGGCGGCGCGGGGCAGTGGCCGGCGGCGCTGGGGCACCGTTGCCTGGGCCGCGAGTGGCACCTGTTCTGCGCCTCGCCCGATTACCTGCGCAGCCATGGCGTGCCACTGACCGACCAGGACCTTGAGCAGCATCAGTGCATTGCCTATGGCTGGGTGGATGGCCGGGTCAGCCCCTGGAACTTCGCCAGCGGCCGCCCGGGCGAGACTGAGCGCCGGGTGATGTCCGCCAGTTGCGTGGTGGGTGATGGCGAGGGGCTGTTGATGGCCGTGCAGCAAGGCTACGGCATTGCGCAACTGCCTTCCTGGCTGGTCAAGCGCCAGTTGGAGCAAGGAAGCCTGGTGGAGGTGCTGCCGCAATGGGCCAGCGAAGGGCAGGCGATCCATCTGCTGTGGCTGAAAAGCCGCCAGGGGTTGCCCAAGGTCAGTGCATTGCTGGAGATGCTGGAACGGAATCTGCGGGGATAACAATGAGAAAAAATGGCAGGGGCGGCTGGATTCGAACCAACGCATGGCAGGATCAAAACCTGCTGCCTTACCGCTTGGCGACGCCCCTGTAGCTGTTGCGAGATTCCTGGCAGTGATTGCAGCCTTGGGAGGGCCGCTGCAGGAACGGGCGGCAATTTATCAATTTTTTTGCCGCCTGGGAAGCTCTGAAGTGCAAAAAACAGGTTTGAAAACAGCTGGTTAGTCTTGCAGCAGGTTTTTTCGCCCGGATCGCCTCAAGCGATCAGGTAGGGTTCCTGGGTATCGCGCAGCGGTTGGGCGACTTTCAGCGCTTGGCCAATGGCCTGCAGTTCGTCCCCGAGCAGGGTCCGCCGGCCCAGCTCGTACCAGTTGCCAGCCGGTCCCAGGTGCGCCAAGAGCAGCCCGACCAGGTGCTGGCCATCGACCTCGAGGATTATCTCCATGCAGGTTTGTGCCTCGCTGGCCGTCAGGTAAATCAGGCCCTCGACTTCGGCGCGGCGCGGGTTGCGGGCGTGGGCCCAGGCCTGGAATGAACCCTGCTCGCTGCCGATGGTGGGCAGTGCCCAGGCCTGGGGATCGAGGGGTTGTGCCTGAAGGGCGGCGAGCAAGGGCTGGCTGTCGAGGATCTGCAACTGGTAGCGCTGCAGGCCCCGATGGATCTCATGGGGGGGCTTGGCCTGCGGTGCAAACCCCGTGATCCGGGCTTGCAGGAGGTGGCTGTGGGCAATTTCCGAGGGCTGTTCCCCCCAGCTGTTGAGGTCGGCAATCGGCGGGCACCAGATCAGTTGCAGGGTTTCACCGACGCTCACCGGGTCCTGGTGATCGAAGTAGGCGGTGCTGGTCTGGCCGGCCTTGGGCAGAAGATCGCCGAGGCTGAGCTGGGGGGCGGCGTAGTCGATGCCCTGGTCCGTGGACCAGAACAGTGGGGCGCAGGTTTTCATCGGTGCAGGCATGGGGTGATCGACTTGGTGGTTCGAGGGGGAATTGTTCGACACTGGCGCCGGCTTGTCACGCTTGTTAAACGCGGTGCTGGGCGTGGGGCATCAGGCTTCAGCCCCCGTGGCCGGGGCTTCGACCACCGCCAGGCGTTCGGGCAGGTGCTTGAGCAGCGCATCCACTGCCACCCGGGTCTTCAACGGCAGGTGCGGGGTCTGTGGGCGCAAGGCACTGATTGCAAAGGTGACGCCCGAGCAGTCCGCCAGCACTTCCTGCAACTCACCCCGCAGCAAGTGCTCCCGGGCCAGCCAGTATGGCAGCCAGGCAATGCCCTGATGGGCCAGGATGGCGTCGGTCACGGCCCGCAGGTCGTCCATCAGCAGGCGGGCATTGGGCATGAACGCCAGCGCTTGGCCATCGACCTGCAACTGCCAGGGCCGTACCTGGCCAAAGCGTACATAGGCCACGGTCTGGTGCTGGTGCAGCGCCTCGACGTTGCGCGGTAGGCCGCAGCGTTGCAGGTAGGCGGGAGAGGCGCACAGGGCCATGCGGTGTTCGCCCAGGTGACGGGCCACCAGTTGGCTGCTGTCGGCCAGGTGGCCGATGCGGATGACCAGGTCGAAGCCTTCCTCCACCAGCTCCACGCTGCGGTCGCTGAAGCACAGCTCCAGCACCAGTTCAGGGTGCTGGCGAGCCATCTCGATCAGGATCGGGGCGATGCACAGGTGGCCGAAGAGCACCGGCATCGAGACCCGCAGGCGGCCGCTGACCTGGGCCTTGCCGCTTTCCAGCTGGGCCTCGCCGGCACGGATTTCCTCCAGCGCCCGCAGGCAGTGCTGGTGGAACAGTGAACCTTCCAGGGTCAGGCTCTGGCTGCGGGTCGTACGCAGGAACAACTGCACCCCCAGCCGCTGCTCCAGCCGGGCGATGGCCTTGCCCACTGCCGAGCGGGTGATGTGCAGCCGGTCCGCGGCCTGGGCAAAGCTGCCGGCCTCGACCACGGCCACCAAAACTTCGATGCCGCTCAGGTTGTCGCGCATGAGTGTGTAGCTCTTGAGTCTCCAATGGGCGGAAATAATATCGCCACTGGGGATAAAAAGGCGATGTTAGGATTTTTCCCATTCATTTATCGATGCTTTTGGAGAACCTTGCATGTCGCGTTTTCTTGTCCTCAAGTCCAGCCTCATGGGCAGCCTTTCCACCACCAGCGCATTGATCGACCGCTACCTTGTGCAGCGTCAGGCCAAGGGCTGCGACGACGCCGTGGTGGTCCGCGACCTGGCGGCCCTGGAGCTGCCGGTGCTCGACCACGAGCTGTTCCATGCACTGCGCGGTGCCCAGGACCCGAGTGAGCGGGCCCAGGCGGTGGTGGCCCTGTCCGATGAGCTGATCGGCGAACTCAAGGCCTGCGATGTGCTGCTGATCGGCGCGCCGATGTACAACCACAATGTGCCAACGCCGTTGAAGAACTGGTTCGACCTGGTGGCTCGGGCCCGGGTGACCTTCAACTACACCGACCACTACCCGATGGGCCTGGTGCAGGGGGTGAGGGCGGTGGTCTTCAGTTCCCGCGGTGGTGTGCATCTGGGGCAGGAGACCGATGCGGTAACGCCTTACCTGCGTTCGGTGCTGGGCCTGATGGGCATCGACCAGGTGCAGTTCGTCTATGCCGAAGGCCTGGATGCCCGGCCGCAGGGGCTGGCGCAGGGGTTGCAGCAGGCGCACGAGCAGATGGCGATGCTTTGAAGGCCGGTCGAATAGCGCTGCCGGTTGGGCCGCCGAGGTGCTGCGGGGGCGTGTGGCGCCGGCCGCCAGCCGAGCCAGGGGCCGGCCGGTGTTGACTCAATTGGCTACACCCGCTGGCTCAATGTGACCGTGACAGCGGCCAGCGGCTGACTAGTATAGGGAGCCTGAAACAAGACCTATAACAACGGCACAAGGACACACGCATGCGACGCTGGAACGGCTGGGGGGATGCAACCACGGTGGTCGAATTGCCGGCCGAGGGCGCGGGGTTTCTCGCCGAGCGCCTGGGGCCGGGCCGGCGGTTGCCGGAGGCGACCCTGGAGCAGGCGCTGGCCCGGGTGCCGGCTTCGCGCCTGGAGGCTCATCCGCTGTACAGCATCACTGCCCAGGAGCGCCTGCTGCATGCCCGGGGCCAGAGCCTGCCGGACTGGCTGGCCCTGCGCGAGGGCGAGCTGGGGGCCTACCCCGACGCGGTAGCCTTTCCGGAAACCGCCGAGCAGGTCCGGCAGTTGCTGGCCCTGGCCGAGGACCTGGACCTGTGCCTGATTCCCTATGGCGGCGGTACCTCGGTGGCCGGGCACATCAACCCGCCCGGGTCCCGACGGCCGGTGCTGACGGTGTCGCTGGCACGGATGAACCGCCTGCTGGAGCTGGACGAAGACAGCCTGCTGGCAACCTTCGGCCCGGGCGCCAGTGGTCCGCAAGTGGAGAGCCAGTTGCGCGCCCGGGGCTACACCCTGGGGCACTTCCCGCAGTCCTGGGAGCTGTCGACCCTGGGGGGCTGGGTGGCCAGTCGTTCCAGTGGCCAGCAGTCGCTGCGTTATGGGCGCATCGAGCAGTTGTTCGCCGGTGGCACCCTGGAAACCTTTGCCGGGCCGATGCCCATCGCCACGTTCCCGGCCTCGGCCGCCGGGCCGGACCTGCGGGAAATGGTGCTGGGGTGCGAAGGGCGCTTCGGGATCATTTCCGAGGCCAAGGTGCGGGTCAGCCGCCTGCCGGACGACGAGCGTTTCTACGGGGTGTTCCTGCCGGACTGGACCCAGGCGCTGCAAGCCGTGCGGGCCCTGGCCCAGGCCCGGGTCCCGCTGTCGATGCTGCGCCTGTCCAACGCCGTGGAAACCCTGACTCAACTGGCCCTGGCCGGTCATCCGACGCAGATCGCCTGGCTGGAAAAATACCTGGCCCTGCGCGGCGCCGGGCCGGACAAGTGCCTGCTGACCTTCGGCGTGACCGGCAATCGCCAGCAGAACGCCTTGTCCCTGCGTCAGGCGCGCCGGCACCTCAAGGCTTTCGGCGGGGTCTTTACCGGCACCTTGCTGGGCAAGAAATGGGCGCAGAACCGTTTTCGCTTTCCCTACCTGCGGGAAAGCCTGTGGAACGCCGGCTACCTGGTGGACACCCTGGAAACCGCCACCGACTGGAGCAACGTCGACAGCCTGCTGCAGCGCATCGAAAACAGCCTGCGTGACGGCCTCGCCGCCGAGGGCGAGCAGGTGCACGTGTTCACCCACCTGTCCCATGTCTACGGTGAAGGCTCGAGCATCTACACCACCTATGTGTTCCGTCCGGCGGCCACTTACGCCGCGACCCTGGCGCGCTGGCAGGCGCTCAAGCATGCCGCCAGCCAGACCATCGTCGAGCACCACGGCACCATCAGCCACCAGCACGGCGTGGGCAAGGACCATGCACCCTATCTGCTGCGGGAAAAAGGCCCCCTGGCCCTGGAGACCCTGCGGGCCCTGAGCCGGCATTTCGACCCGGCCGCCAGGCTCAATCCCGGCACCCTGCTGGAGGAGTGAGGGCTATGGACGAGGCGTGGAACGAGCAATGGCGGCGCCAGGCGCTGCCGCAGCTGGCAGAGCAGACCTGGGACCTGATCGTGATCGGCGGCGGCATCAGCGGTGCCGGCATCCTGCGCGAGGCCGCCCGGCGCGGTTGGCGCTGCCTGCTGCTGGAGCAGCGGGATTTTGCCTGGGGCACGTCCAGCCGCTCCTCGAAGATGGTCCATGGCGGGTTGCGCTACATCGCCAAGGGCCAGTGGCGGCTGACCCGTGACTCGGTGCGCGAACGCCAGCGCCTGCTGCACGAGGCCCCGGGGCTGGTGGAACCGATGAGTTTTTTGATGCCCCATTACCGTGGCGGCTTTCCCGGGCCCCGAGTGTTCGGTGGCCTGCTGACGGTCTACGACGCCCTGGCCGGACGGCGCAGCCATCGCTTTCACGATGCCCGGCAGACCTGCTACCTGGCCCCCGGGGTCAAGGACGCGGGACTGCTGGGTGGCACCTGTTTCGTCGATGCCCTGACCGATGACGCACGCCTGGTGATGCGCGTGCTGGCCGAGGCCCGGGCTGACGGTGCGTGGGTGGTCAACGGCATGCGCGTGGAGCAGTTGCTGCGCGAGGGCGAGCGGGTCTGTGGGGTGCAGGTCGAGGATGTGGAGAGTGGCACCCTCCAGCAACTGCGCTGCCAGGTGCTGGCGGTGGCCACCGGCGCCTGGGCCGAACGCCTGCGCCCAGTGGCGACCCCACGGCAATTGCGTCCCCTGCGGGGCAGCCACCTGTTGCTGCCCGGCTGGCGCCTGCCGGTGGCCCAGGCCTTGAGCTTCATGCACGCCGACGATGGCCGGCCGGTGTTCGTGTTCCCCTGGGAAGGGGCGACGGTGGTGGGCACCACCGACCTCGATCACCGGGAGGCGCTGGACCTGGGCGCCAGCATCAGCCCTGAAGAGCTGGAGTACCTGTTGGCGGCCATTGCCCAGCAGTTTCCCCAGGCGCACATCACGGGTGCCGATGTGCTGTCGACCTGGGCCGGGGTGCGCCCGGTGGTGGGCAGTGCCGGGGGCCAGGCCCATGGCAAGCCGTCCAGTGAATCCCGCGAGCATGTGCTGTGGCAGGAGCCTGGTTGCGTGACCCTGGCCGGCGGCAAGCTGACCACGTTCCGGCCCCAGGCCATCGAGGTGCTGCAGGCCTGCGCGGCGATGATCGGGCGCAGCGTCAGTGATGACGGCGCGCCGGTGTTCAGCCCGGTGGCGGCGCTGGCTATCCCCGGGCTCAGCGCCGCCCAGGAGCGGCGGCTGGCCGGGCGCCATGGCCGCGATCTGCTCCGGCTGGCGCAACGGGTTGGCGAACTGGGCAGCGACTGCATCGGCGCCAGTGACACCCTGTGGGCCGAACTGGCGGTGGCCGCCGAGGCGGAGATGGTCCTGCACCTGGACGATCTGCTGCTGCGGCGTACCCGCATCGGCCTGTTGCTGGCCGAAGGGGCGGCCGCCTACCTGCTGGCCATTCGCCGCGTGTGCCAGCCGCGGCTGGGCTGGAGCGATGAACGCTGGCACACCGAGGAACAGCGCTACCGCACCTTGTGGCAACGCCATCACAGCCTGCCCGCGAGCGCCCATTGATGCCCAACCCAGAGAGCCCCATGGACAACCCCGAGAACAAGAATAAGCAGGCCTACCTGCTGGCGATCGACAACGGCACCCAGAGCGTGCGGGCACTGCTGTTCGACCTTCAGGGCAACTTGCTGGGCAAGGGCAAGGTGGAACTTGAAGCCTATTTTTCCACCCAGCCCGGCTGGGCCGAGCAGCACCCGGACTACTACTGGGCCAAGCTCGGCGAAGCCTGCCAACTGCTCTGGCAGCAGACCGGCATCGACCGCTCGCAGATCCGCGGCGTGTCCCTGACCACCCAGCGCGGCACCTTGATCAACGTCGACGCCCAGGGCCGGGCCCTGCGCCCGGCGATCCTCTGGCTCGACCAGCGCCAGGGCGCGGTCGAGGGCCGGATCAAGGGGCCCTGGGGCTGGCTGTTCAAGCTGATCGGCGCCGAGGCCACCGTGGACTATTTTCGTGCCCAGGCCGAGGCCAACTGGGTGGCCCAGCACCAGCCGGACATCTGGGCCGCCACCGACAAGTTCCTGCTGCTCTCGGGGTTTCTTACCCATCGCCTGACTGGCAATTTCGTCGATTCGGTGGGCTGCTGCGTGGCCTACCTGCCGTTCGACTACAAGCGCCTGCGCTGGGCCGCCCCCAGCGACTGGAAATGGCAGGCCCTGGCGGTGCGCCAGGAACAATTGCCGACCCTGCTCAAGCCCGGCGAGACCCTGGGCCGGATCAGCGCCGAGGCCAGCCGCCATACCGGTATCCCCGAGGGCCTGCCGCTGATTGCCGCCGGCGCCGACAAGGCCTGCGAGGTGCTGGGCTCGGGCGTCCAGGACTCGACCACTGCCTGCCTGTCCTACGGCACCACGGCCACCATCACCACCACCCGCGCGCGCTACCTGGAGGTGGTGCCGCTGATCCCGCCGTATCCGGCGGCGGTGCCGGACCACTACAACTGCGAGGTGATGATCTTTCGCGGCTACTGGATGGTCAGCTGGTTCAAGCAGCAGTTCGGCCTGCGGGAGGTGCAGCAGGCGGCGCAGCAGGGGCTGGAGCCGGAGCAACTGTTCGACGCCCTGGTCCAGGCCGTGCCGCCGGGGTCCATGGGCCTGACCCTGCAACCCTACTGGTCGCCGGGCATCCGCGAGCCGGGCATGGAAGCCAAGGGCGCGATGATCGGCTTTGGCGACGTGCACACCCGGGCGCATATCTACCGCGCGATCCTCGAAGGCCTGGCCTATGCCTTGCGCCAGGGCATGGAGCGCATGGAGAAGCGCTCGAAGCTGAAGATCACCCGCCTGCGGGTCGCCGGTGGTGGCTCCCAGAGCGATGCGGCCATGCAACTGACCGCGGACATCTTCGGCCTGCCGGTGGAGCGGCCCCATGTGTACGAGGCCTCAGGCCTGGGGGCGGTGATCGCCTGTGCGGTGGGGCTGGGGCTGTACCCGGACTTTGCGAGTGCCATCGGCGCCATGACTCGGGTGGGGGCGGTATTCGAGCCGCAGCCCGCGGCGCAGCAGATGTACCAGCGGCTGTACAGCGAGGTCTACCTGCGCATGTACCGCCAGCTCAAGCCGCTGTACCAGAGCATTCGCGAGATTACCGGGTACCCGGCGTGAGGGGCGATTGGGGGCGGCAAGCCGGCCTGGCCAATCGCGCATCCATGAGCGCTCTGGATGCGGCCCTTCGTCAGGGCGCACGGGCCTTGCAGCTGCGGCTCCTGCAGCAGATTTCTGCTGCAGGAAAGAGGCTCTTGTAGTGAAATGGCGCGACCGCAATGCACCGGTGCAACCCTGAGCCAACCCGGCAGTAGGACGATGGCTGACAAACAAGTCTACGAGTTGACGCTGCAAGACCTCCGCGAGCACGGCGTCTGGTATTTCCCGATGGATGAAACCGTGGAGGATGAACTGACGGTTCGTCCGGCAGGCCCAGGGCAGGGGTTCGAACAGGATTATCAGGTCATCGTCAGGACCACCTTCGAGAGCCGCGAGGGCAGCCGTTACCTGGGCTACCTGTACTGGCACGCCAGTGCGCACGTCTGTGATTCGCAACCGGTGGTTTTTGTTGGCAACAGCGACTGCATTGCCTTCTGGAGCGGTATCGTCACCCCCTCCTGGGCGGATTATCCCGCGCCAGTACAGTGCCTCCGCCAGGCGCTGCCGCTGGTCTATGCATCGCAAAGGCTGCTTGGGCTGGAACCTCTCTGCGGGGTTCTGGAAGGGCTGTATGGCCTCGAGGGCGAGCGCATCTGCCTGGTGAAGTGAAAGGTCGCTCTTGTCTGTGGTGCCTGGCGCCTAGAGTGTGAGCCTGGAGCGTGACTCTCAAGCCCGCTGCCGCATCCGTCAGCAGTCGTAGGCTGCGCTCAAATGGCAAACGTCTTGATCTTCAATGCGACACCCGGCCGCCAGTATTGGGCACCGTGCCGGGGGCGCGGCGTTCTGCTGCCATCTTGCAGGCCGGGGCGGATGGCGATGAAGGTTAAGAGTAGGGGGTGGGTTGTTGTATGTGAAAACACCTACAAATAAAGTTTTGTTTTTCGTGGTTGGTGTATTAGTATGTGAAAACACTAACAGCTAAGGCGCTCCCATGATCACTCTCGACCATGCCTTCAAGGCCCTTGAAGTTCTCACCCAGGATGAATTCAACCGCCGTTTCCCGGGGAAAAACACCCTGGGAGAGGTGGTGTTGGGAATGGGCCCCCTGGTGGAAGCCCTGAACCAGGAGCGAGGCCTGTCCTGGCGCAAGATCGCCGAGATCGCCGACCTCTCGGTGGCGGGGCTCGATCGCTGGCGCAATAACGGCTACGGCCGCAAGAAGCATTGTCAAAAGCTCATCGACTACTGCGCCCAGCACGTGGCTGGGTCCAGCCCGCAGCAACCGCCGGCCATCCCCGTCGGTGCCAGCGTCGCCGACAGCCTGCGCTCCTGCAGCCCGGCGCAGTTGGAGAGCGTGATCCAGCAAGCCCTGCAGGCGCAATTGGGGTTCCCCCATTCACTGGTCTGCACCCTGATGAAGATGGAAGCCGGTGCCGAAGGGCACCGCCTGGAAATCCTCGTGCGCTGATCGGCCCGGCCCGGCCATCCTCGGCCGCTGGCCCTTACTGTTGAACATCAAGGAGATTGAACAATGAACGATTTGCAGACTTCGGCCTGGGACCTGGTATCCGCAGCCCTGAAGCACAATGTGACGCTGTTGCCTGCCGGGCAGGAAAGAACCATTCGCCAGATCATCGGAGAAGACCTGTGGCAGCCGTTGCAGCGAAAAAATCGCCATCGCTTTGGCAAGTCGGTGCGCGCCAATCTTGACCATTACGGGCTGGTGTTCGTGCGCAAGGCCGGGACCATTGCCGTGTACAAGAAGTCCGCGGTCTAGCGAGCAGCGGGTCGTGGGCAAGGCTGTGAAAACCTGGCCCCGCGGGGACCGCCCGAGCGTTCACAGCCTGCTCCGAGCCTCATCGAAACCCTTGGCCATGCCGGTGCTGAGCGGGCTTTCAGCCCGGCATGTTCATTGATCAGGAGGATCAATCCCTGTGTACAGGCTTGGAGCCGGACGTCATGCTCGCGCTGGCCCGTTGTCTCGCCGAGCACGTTGATCGTGCTCCAGGTCCTGCATACCGGTCGGGGAGGCGGGCAGCAGGGCCGCTATCAGAGTCCGGCGCTGAGCCTCCAGGGCGTCACCGGCTTCATTCACGAGTTCAACACCTACCTGTCCAGCGCCGGTCGTTTCGACCGCTGGCAGCATTCGCCCGGGCAACAGGCCACGGTGCTCTGGGACCGCCACAACCTGCTCAACGCCCATGGCCCGCCTGAAGACTATGCACCCACGCTGAGGGCCCTTGGGTTCAGCCACGGCGAGCCGCAACTGCCAGTGCCCCACACCCATCACTAGCATCAGCAGCAGGATGAAAGCTCCAGGCCGACTCTCCAGGGTTGCGACTGGTCCTACTCGCCCTGGCGCGCTGAAGACGAGCAGCGAAGATCGGCTGTCAGCCGAACGGCTGGCTAGCTTGGCGCGGCGACCCGCCGTGAGCCATGGAAGGCGTTCACCGGTGCGCGGCTGCGGCACGCTTGGCAACTGCCCATGGGGCCCATCGGGCCATTCCTTGGGGAACCAGAGAAAACCCCGGCAACACCCGCTTGCCGGTTAAAAAAGCCAAATTGCCATGTGTTTCCTTCGTTCCTTGATACGTCGCAGCTTTCACTGCCCGTTTATCTGAGTTGGAGTTTTCCTGATGCCCTTGCCCAAATCCCTGCCCACGGCCCTGTTGGGCCTGGCATTTGCTTGCCCGGCGCTGGCCGAGAACCAGGGCGTGGAGTTGGCCCCGGCGCTGATCCAGGGGCAGGATCCGGCCGGGGAAGGGCAGAGGGTGGAAGAGGCCCGGGCCCGGCTGGCCCAGGTGCCCGGCGGCACCAATCTGGTGGACATGCGCCGCCCGCTGCAGGGCCGGGTGGCCAGCAACCAGGATGTGCTGGCCTACCAGCCCGGGGTCTATGCCCAGTCGGCGGGTAACGAAGGGGTGAAGCTCTCGATCCGCGGCTCGGGCATCAACCGTGCTCCGGGCGCCCATGCCTCGGGGCTGTATACGATGCTCGACGGCCTGCCCCTGACCGGCCCCGGTGGCACGCCCTATGAATTGCTGGAACCTTTGTGGGTCGACCACGTGGAAGTGCTGCGCGGCGCCAACGGGTTCGACCGTGGTGCCCTGGCCCTGGGCGGGGCCATCGACTACGTCAGCCACACCGGCTATGACGCGCCGTTGTTGCAGGTGCGCTACGCCACCGGTAGCCATGGCTACCAGCAGCGTCAGGTCAGTTCCGGGCAAGTGCTGGGGGACTTCGACTACTACGTCTCGCTGACCGACTCCAATGCCGACGGCTACCAGGATCACACCCGCAGCCAGAGCAGGGGGGTGATCGGCAACTTCGGCTATCGCTTCAACCCGAACCTGGAAACCCGCTTCTACCTGCGCTACCGCGAGACCGACAACGATCTGGCCGGGCGCGTCACCAAGCGCTCCATTGAACACAACCCCCGGGCGGCCAACCCGGCCTACGTCAGCCGCGACGACCGGCGCAAGCAGCCAGGCAGCACCTTCATCGGCAACAAGACCACCTACTACATCGATGACCAATCCAGTCTCCAGGCCGGGCTGGTGTACCACGACTACCCCATGGACCTGCGCGAAGGCCCCAACCGCCTGAAGGTGGCCTACAGCGACGTCAGCGGCACCCTGGACTACAAGCGCCGCGACAGCCTCTGGGGCATGGAAAGCCGCAGCACCCTGGGCCTGCGGGTGACCAAACACCTGCCCAATGACGGTGCCAGCGAGTTCGTGCGCATTCCCACCGGCAATACCGCGAACTACGCGCCGGGCACGCGGATCCGCAACTTCACCTACCAGGGCTCGGATACCGTCCTGCACTTTGGCAATGACCTGGAGATCGCCGACGACCTGTGGCTGACCACCGGCCTGGCGGCGATCTACACCCGCCGCGAAAGCGCGGTGACCTACCCCGAGGGCGGCGGCAAGACCAGCCTCGGTGACTGGGACTACGCGCCGCGCCTGGGCCTGCGCTACCAGCTGAACCCGGATCTGCAACTGTTCGCCAACCTCAGCCGCTCGGTGGAAGCGCCCCATCCCTGGTCGCTGATCTACAGTGCCAACCAGCGTTTTCCGGACACCAGCGGCGTCGCCTACGGTGCCCAGCGCAATCCGATCAAGCTGCGCAATCAGACCGCTACCACCCTGGAACTGGGCGGGCGCGGCGATAGCAGCCTGGGCCAGTGGAGCCTGGCCTGGTATTACGCCCAGGTGCGCCACGAACTGCTTTCGGTGCTGCCGGACGCCAACGCCACCATGCCTTACGAACTCAACGCCAGCCCCACGGTGCACCAGGGCGTGGAGGCCAGCCTGCAGAGTGAACTGTGGTCGCAGCCGGGCGTCGGCCGCCTGAGCCTGCGCCAGGCCTACACCTTCAGCGACTTCCACTATCGTGACGATTCGCGCTTTGGCGACAACCGCCTGCCGGGCCTGCCGATGCACTACTACCAGGGTGAGCTGCGCTACGACTGGCCCCTGGGCTTCTTCGCTGCGGTCAATACCCAGCTGGTGTCCAAGGTGGCGGTGGATTACGCCAACAGCTACTACGCCGATCCCTATGCGCTGTTCGGCGCCACCCTGGGCTACAACGCGCCGAAGAACGACTGGCAGACCTGGGTCGATGTGCGCAACCTGACCGACAAGCGCTACGCCGCCACCGTGACTCCGGGCTACGACGACAAGGGGCTGGACGTGGCGCGTTCGACGCCGGGGGAGGGGCTGGGGGTGTACCTGGGCGTGTCCTGGAACCTGCGCTGAGAGCAGGGCTGCGAGCGAGCCGACACCCGCAAATGAAAGTGCCCGCAACAGCGGGCACTTTGTTGATGCCGGGCGGTGTCAGCCCAGGTGGCAGTGATTTACCACTGGCCCGAGAACACGCAGGTCAGCGCTTCGAGGGCGCTGAACTTCCACAGCGAGTCGCCGCAGTCGTTGGCGAAGGCGTGGGCGTTGGAGGCGGTGAGGGCCAGGGCGATGGCCGAGGCATAGACGATTTTCTTCAGCGACATGGGAAAACTCCTTGTTATGAATCCGCACGTTCTTGTAGGCGCCATCCTGAAGGGGGGGGCTGCTGCGGACTATAGGCCCAGGCTGCCCCCGGCACTATTAGCCCGAATGTGCTAATGGCCCATGTGCAGCACTGTGCCGCCCGGCCCAGGCTCAGTTGCAAAAATACAGCTCGTCCAGCTGCCGCCGGCGTATCACCAGGTACTCCTCCCAGACCTTGGGAAAGTCCTCGTCCCGGGTCAGGGGGAAGGTCAGGTAGTAAGTCCGACCGATGACTCTGATGTACTCCCGCACCCGTTTGTACGCCGGCTGCTCCAGCAGCGAGATGTATTCGTCATAGGCGTGGTGGTAGTGGGAAATCGTCACCCGGTGGGGCGCGATCATGCCGCGGGAGAAGTCGATCACCCAGCCATGGCTCATGTCGCTGCCCAGGTAACCGTAGACCCCATCCTCGGAGAGGCTGATGGCTTTTCGTGCCTGCACGCCATCCTCGTCGTTGACCAGCACGATCTGGCTTTCGAAATAGCGGATGGCCTGTTGCTCGGGGCCGTGCAACTGCAGGTTCCAGCCGACGGCGCCCATGCGGAACTCGCCTTGCTCGGTGAATTTTGCAGTCCAGCCGTTGGCAAGGGTAATGCTGTGTGTGGTCATGGTCGTCCTGGTGTTGGCTGTCCCTGAAGGCTGGGAATTGTACGTCAGCCGCTGTGGGAAACGGCAGGATCCGTGGCGCCCGGTCAGTCTTGCCGGCATGTGAGTTTTCCTGTGCCTGTGGCAGTGCCCTATGGTTAGCCACGCCAGTGCCCGGGTTTCGACCTGGCCCTGGTCACTCTCCGGCCTGATACCGCAGCAACTGGCGCAAGGGTGAAGGGCCACTGGGGCAGCGGCTGATCCAGCCCCGGCAGGCTGTCGCGCACCAGGTTCAGGGGCGCCGCGCAACGCAGGGTCTGGGTGAAACTCCAGCAGGGCACCCGTGGCTGGGATTGCTGTGGGGGCAGTGGTGGGCCGTCGCGAATCAGGGTATGAAGCGCGCAGGGGATGTCCTTGGCGGGCTGTGCTGCAGCGCGCTGTTGGGTCAATCAGGCAGTGAGCGGCCCTGCCGGGTACGGCATAATGCGCGGCCTTTTTGGCTAAACCTAGGAATTGATCAGGAGGATCAGGCTGGCTATGTACAGACTTGGGCACATGATAGACAACCAGTGGGTGGAGCACAGTTATCCGCCGGTATTCGTGGTTGCTCCCGTCGGCGACGGGCAGCGCGTGGTGGCGGGCGCCCCAGGCTCGGACCCGCA
Organism: Pseudomonas sp. PH1b; assembly: GCF_000633395.1. Taxonomy (GTDB): domain Bacteria; phylum Pseudomonadota; class Gammaproteobacteria; order Pseudomonadales; family Pseudomonadaceae; genus Aquipseudomonas. Next base: position 64,876 of record NZ_AYMU01000030.1, on the reverse strand, counting down.
GGTCCTGCTCAGCCTGCTGGGCTGCCTGACCGAGCCGCTGGTGCTGCTGTTCGTGCTGCACACGCCCCGGGACGAATCGCAAGCCGGCCGCTACTGGAGCCCGGAGCTATCGCGTGAAGACGTTCAGGATTTCATCTACGACTTCAAGCCACTGCTCTGTGGCGACAGCCGTTTCGACCTGTGGGTCCACTCGCCCGAGCAGCAGGCCACCGTGGTCTGGGATCGGCACAACCTGATCTACGGCTACGGGCCAGTGGAAGACTACGTCACGGCCCTGCGCGCCCTGGGCTTCGGCCATGGCGAGCCGCAGTTGCCCGTGCCCCATACCCACCACTATCACCCGCAGCTGGACGACCTGTGCCGGCAGTTGCTCACCCACTTCGATTGGCAGCACTCGCCATTGCGGCCAGAGGATGAGCAGTGAGGGAGTGAGGTCAAGCCTGAGGTTTGCAGAGCCGGGGCCGGAGCCTGCATGAGGCGCCTTTGACACGCTCGGATCAGGCGTGAATCGGCTGGCCGATGCAGCGCTGGAAGACCTGTTCCATAGGCTCCAGGTGGCCGTTGTAGGCAGCGATATTGGCCAGGATCCACTCATCGCTTTCGATGCCCCACCAGCTGATTTCAAACCCGGCATTCATGATCAGGTGTTCGAACAGGATGCGTTGTGCTCGGCCATTACCGTCGCGAAATGGATGCACTACATTGAGTTCGGAATAGGCATGGGCAACAGCGGCTATCAGTTCTGTACGCTGCATGCCGTCGAACCAGTTGGCCGCGGCCATGATCTTGAAGATCTTGCCGGCTTCTTTCTCCATGTAGGCCGGTTGGCAGAAGCGTGTGCCCTGCTTGGATATGCCCACTGTTCGAAGTTCTCCGGCCCAGTCATACAGGTCCGCGAACAGAGTCAGGTGGATGCTCTTGAGATAGTTCAGATCATAGGGTGGAGGGCTGAACTCGAGGCTTTCTGCAGCCAGGGAGGAGAACACTTGTTCAGCGGTGCTCAGGCTCAGATCGTTGCGAATGCCGAGTTTGTTACGCAGCACAGCAGAGTTGGGGTAACAGTAGGGATCCTGGCCAACTCCATATTTGTCGGACATCAGGCTTTGGACTTGGCGAAGGCCTTCAACAGTTCCTCTCGTGAAGGCAGGGCACGCTCAGCGTCTGCGGGAGAGACCTTGAAGCCTTCCAGGCGCAGGCTGGCTGCATAGTTGGATTTGCGGGTCTTGGCGGCGTAAGCCTTCTTGGCTTCTAGGCTGATGGTTCCCATGGGGAGGTCTCAATGGCGTGAGTGGGCGAATTATAGTCGATCTCACTAGAGGACCGCAGCGCTAGCCCTTTGCAATCAGTTGTCTGAGCCTGGTGCAGGCAAGTCAATTGCCAAGTGGATTACCCGCGGCGTGAATCGGGGCCGTTGCGGCCCCGGTCCCGGTTTGTCACTGACCGCGGTGCAATGCCGGCGTGCGCGGTGGAATCAGGCGCTGGCTGCCGGTGGCCTCGAACGCCGAAGCCAGGCGCAGCAGGCTCGAATCGTCATAGGCGCGGCCGGCGAAGGTCAGCCCCACCGGCATGCCGATGTCCGCCATCACCCCCATGGGCACGGTCACGGTCGGCACCCCCAGGTGGCGGATGGCGAGGTTGCCGTTGGCCACCCATACGCCGTTGCTCCAGGCAATGTCCGCCGACGCGGGGTTGATGTCGGCATCGGCCGGGCCGACGTCGGCCACGGTGGGAAACAGCACGGCGTCCAGCCCGAGGCGGTCCATCCACTCTTCGAGGTCGATGCGCCGGGTCTGCTCCAGGCCGCGCAGGCCGTCCGCCAGGCTGGCGATCTGGTCCCAGGTCTTGAGCCCGCGCTGGGCCATGTTCACGTATTCATCCATGCCGGCGGCCAGGTCGTCTTCACGGTTGGGCAGGGTGCCGGGGTCGTGGGGGAAGATTTTCGGCCCGTCGACATCGGCCAGGCGATTGAGCTTGGGGTCGTCGTTGGCCCGCAGGAAATCATCGAAGGCCCACCCCGACAGCTCCCACAGCTCGTCATGCAGGAACTGCTTGCTGACCAGCCCGCGGTTGTACACGGTGGGTGCACCGGGGCGATCGCCCTCGCAGTTGGACACCAGGGGGAAATCCACCTCCAGCACCTGCGCGCCGGCTGCTTCCAGGGCCTTGCGCGCCTGCTCCCAGAGGGCGATCACCGAAGGCCGGGTGTGGATGCGCTGGCCAGTGGGGCCGCCGATGCCGGGTTTTTCGCTGGTGCCGGCCTCGGGGTCGGCATTGATGTACATGCGCGGCACGCCGAAGCGCTTGCCAGCGAGGGCGCCAGGGGCCGCCGCCAGTTGCGGGTAGGACGCCGGGCGCACCGAGGCCACGCTGGGGATCGGCACCCAGGGCTGCAAGCGCCACAGGTCGCCACGGGTGTCCGGGTCTTCGGCCACCACCACCTCCAGCACTTCCAGCAGGTCGGCCATGGTTCGGGCGAAGGGCACTACCACGTCCATGGTCGGGGTCAGCGGCCAGTTGCCGCGCACCGAGATCACCCCGCGGGACGGGGTGTAGGCGCACAGGCCATTGTTCGAGGCCGGGCCGCGACCGCTGGACCAGGTCTCCTCGGCCAGGCCGAAGGCGGCAAAGCTGGCGGCGGTGGCAGTACCGGCACCGTTGGATGAGCCCGAGGCGAAAGGCGCGGTGAGGTAGCCCGCGTTGTAGGGGCTTTCGGCGCGGCCATAGACCCCGCGCTGCATGCCGCCGTTGGCCATGGGGGGCATGTTGGTCTTGCCCAGGCAGATGGCCCCGGCAGCCCGCAGGCGCTCGATGGTGAAGGCGTCGCGGTAGGCCACCAGGTCGGCAAAGGCCGGGCTGCCGGAGGCGGCGGTCAGGCCCTTGACCAGGTAGCTGTCCTTGGCGGTGTAGGGAATGCCGTCCAGCGGTCCGAGGGTCTGGCCCTGGGCGCGACGGGCATCGGATGCACGAGCCTCGCTGAGGGCATCGGGGTTGTGCACCACCACCGCATTGAGGGCGGTAGAGGTGTTCGGACCGTCATAGGCGTCGATCCGTGCCAGGTACGCCTGGACCAGTTCCACGGCGGTGGCCTGGCCGGATTCAAGGGCGGCGCGCAATTGCGCGATGGAGACTTCGGTGACTTCGATCATGCTGCTCTCGCCGCTGGCTGATGGGGGGCAGGGTGAAGAGGGCGCACGGTTGCGCCGCTGTTGTACTGGGTGTTCATTTCGATTCTCGTGGTACGGCTGGGCACGACAAGGGTGACAGGGGAAATCCGTGGGTCTTTTTAGCATCTAGCGCGGGGCAGAGGAATCGTTGCGAGGTTTTGTGCACCCTGGCCACCGATAAAAGAGCGCCGCATCTGCGTTGCGCCACCGCTCAACCCCTGGGGCGTATCACGGCACGTTCAAATGGAGACTGGAATTCACCTTCCAGCTTTTCTGACCCTCGGGCAGGATCGGCTCACCGGAAAAGCGGTAGCTGCTCATGGCCTGCAGCACGGCCTGATCAATGGCGTCGTCGCCCGACCCTTCCAGCAGCGAGATCGTCGGCACATTGGAGCCCGGGATATATTCAAGCTGGAACTTGACCGGCCTTTTCGCAGCGCCCGGCTCGAGATTCTTCGACAAGCCCCGTTGTACGCTGCGCAGTTTGCTACGTAGCCTGGCCGTGGTGCTGGCGACCCAGGCCTGGTTGTAGCGTTTTTCCTGTTCGGCCGTCAGCACCAGGCCCCTGGCGCGCAGCCGCCCGATCCCCTCCCAGGCGTCACCCCAACTGACGGTGAGCGCGCTGAAATACAGCCGCAACGCGCCCTCAGGATCCTCTGGTCCGCCCTTGCCGTCCTCCATCAGCCTGGCCAGGTGGTTCTTGCTCGCCGAGTTGTCGGGCAGGGCCGCGGCACGCTGGTAAAATTCCCTGGCTTTGACGTAGTCAGGGGGCGCGCCGATGCCTTCATCCTCCAGGCGACCAAGTTGGTAGTAGGCCGAGGGATTCACCTCGGCTACCGCTTGATAGAGGAGCTTGGCCTTGCTCACGTCTTGCGGCACGCCGTGGCCTCGTTCGTAGAGGTCGCCGAGCATGGTCTTGCACAGCAGGTCGCCGTTGTCGCTGCGTTCACGGATATAGCTGATCTGTTCCCGGGTGATGGGTTGCTGATCACGAAAATGCCAGCAGCGCAGGCTGGCGAGCTTGTTTTCCGTTTCTCGCTCGGCAGTGCTTTGACAGCCTGTGAGTAAGGTACTGGCCAGCAGCAGGACGATAGCTTTGTTCATGCAGGGCATCCGTTGAACTCACCCAGGTAGTCGAGGGTGGCAGTGCTGGACGGCTGACGTTGAGGCGCTCCCGACGTCGTCGATTGCCGGTCGCCGTAGATCGACTGCTGGGCAACGATGATGAAATGGCTGTGGCCCGGCTCTACCCGGGAGCGCAGCCGCTGCTTCTGCGCGTCATCGCGGATCAGCGATTCCAGGTACTGCGGACAGTCCTGGCTGGACACCAGCTCGATGAAGTCAGAGTCCATGTAGAAGCCCAGCTCCTGCTCCAGGCGCCAACTGGGGTTGCGCTCTTCCCAGGCCTGGTACTCGGCGTTGCTGGCGCTGGCGTCCGGCTCGGGTTCCCACTGCTCGAAGGCGAACCCTTGGGCTTGCTGATCGTCGGCAAACCTGCCGGCGAACAGGTGGAAGGCATAATAGGCATCGTGTTCTTGCATCGGGTGACGAACTCTTCCGGTGGGCGGGGCGCTCGGGGCCAGGGTCAGACGACGCTGGCGCGTTCCAGGCGGACGACATGGCCAAGGCCGGCGGCGTTCAGGCGGCTCACCAGGTCTTCCCGGGCGGCACGGCCACCCTGGCGCACGAACTCCAGTTCGGCGGCGGTAATCAGCACCAGCGGCACCAGGCTGACCGGGGACAGCGGCATGTCTTCCAGACGGGTCGGGAAGTCGGGGGCAGGGCCGCCGAGCAGCACGCCGACGCAGTCGTCCTCGGTGGCGAAGTGCGCCGGCAGTTGCTCACTCATGGCATGGGACTGGCTGAAACCGGGCAGCTCCAGGGACAGCACGCCGTGTTGTGCCAGTTGATGGGTAATGCCGCCGGCCTCGGCCACGGTGTTGGCGACATGGCGCAGCAATTCGAAGGTCCAGCTGTTGACGAAGGGCGCGACATCGCCCACCGGGCCTTGGGCGTGGGCGGGGATGTCCGGGGTTTCAATGAACAGCTCCATTTCAAAGCCATTGCCCAGGTCATCGCCCTCGACGCCGTCGAACGGGTCGCTGAGGCCTTCGGTCGCAAGCAGCAGGGAGTGGGGGCGACGGACGATACGAAAGGCCTGGCGGGTCGAGGGCCAGTCCGGGCCGCCCATCAGGCTGGGGCTGATCATGTAGCCCAGGACATCGGTTTCGCAGGTGCCGACGGTCTGCCAGTGACGGTCGAGGCTGGCAGCAGAGGCATCGCGAAGCGCCTGGTTGGCCTGCTCGGCTGGGCTCAGGTCGAAGGGTGCAGCGGTGTCATTGGTGTCAGTAGTGGTCGGGGCCGGGGCCGCCGTGGCAAGGCCGGGTTCGAGCGGTTGTGGGCGGTGCTTGTTGAAGGCATTGAAGAGTTTTTTCAGAAAATCCATGGGCGGTCCTTGCAGTGGGGCTGGGCTGTACCCGGTACAGCGGATCAAATGCCGAGCATTGTGACGGGTTGCGCGGGCGCCGCAAACCGCAAGGTGGTTTTTGCTCGAAAGCGAGCGATCCAGTCAACTTGGGCCTTGCCTTGGAAACGATCTGCAGCCGAGAATCCGCCCCGACGCGAGACCATGGAGAGGGGCTGAAGATGCACTACCCGAAGAAGCTGAGCCCGGAGTTTTCCGGGGCGCTGAGAACATTCAGTTTTTGGGTCGCCAACGGCACTCTTGGCTATCCGTTGCTGGAAGGCGTGGACTATCGCGCCTGCTTGGTCGAGGAACCGAGCATGCTGGAGATCGCCTATGCGATCTTTGCCAATGTACTGGAGTTGGATGAGCAGGGCGTTCCGGTGAATGCCAAGTATGCAGAGTTCAGGGCTGCGCAATATATCCGCCAGTATTGCGATCCGGGGTACAGCGCCATGCCGAAGTTCGAGGCGTGGGAGCAGGAATTGTTTGAGCCGCCTGATCGCCAGGACTGCAAACCCTGGCCGCCGGGAGTGGCTTAGGTATCGACTCACGCGGGCCTTCACTCGGACGGAAGCCGTGCAGGCTCACCGCCGGCGGCCTGTTCCAGACGGTAGGCAACCGCCAGTCGCAATTGCCGGCCGCCTGGGGAAGGACGATGAGGTCTTTGACCTCGCAATGACCAGTCCTGGGAGGCTGAGAATGAAGCCATTCGCGCGGTTCAGAGGCGGTTCCAGGACCTTGGCGCCACCGTTGACATCAACAGTCAGGCGCGCGTTGACCTTGGGGACGAGCAGCGATTCGGCAGGTCTTTCGCTCAACTGCCGTCGGCTAAAGCGGGGGTTGATCGCTGCCTGATCGCAGCGACCTGTATTGGCCTGGATGTGCAGTCGGGGAAGGCCTGAGCGCATGACCTGGCCGATGTAGCGCAAGGCACTCTGCGTATCAATCCCGGCAACCCCCAGGCAGATCTGGTCGAGCAAACAGGCAAAAAGTTAACCGGCTCGCGGGCCCTGGCTCAGGCTCCTGCAAGCCCACACTTCATCATCAAGGATTGTGCATGTCACTGATTTCACAACGAGTAGAACTGGCGCGTAATGGCGCCAACGATAAAGTCATTTGCCGGATGGCCTCCGGTTGGGCGGTCATGGGCGATGTGCAGTTCCTGGAGGGCTACTGCCTGTTGCTGCCTGACCCCGTGGTTCCCAGCCTCAATGATCTGGATGCCGAAGCCCGAGCCACCTACCTGCTGGACATGGCGCGCATCGGCGATGCGGTTTTGCAGGCCACGGGGGCCTCGCGCATGAACTATGAAATTCTCGGCAACTCGGAGCCGGAGCTGCACTGTCATATTTTCCCGCGCTATGCCACCGAGCCGGAGCAGAAACGCAAGATGCCCGTCTGGTTCTACGATTGGAAAACCGCGATTGCCTATGCCGAGCCAACCCATGGGGCGTTGCGCAAGCGCATTGCCCAGTTACTGGAGGCATCGAATCCACCCGCATGAGGCCATGGGCATAACGGCCTGCACCAATAACGCGGCATGGGCAGCGAAGCCAACATTCAAGCTGATATCATTCGACGAATGCAAAAAGCCGAGTAGAAACCCATGAACCGCCGCAAAAAGATCAAGCAGCTATTAGAGGCCCACGCCAAAAAAGCCAGTGCCAAACTGGCGCCGAAAAACAAGCCGAAGTACATCAGCAAGGCGGACCGCTTGAAGCTGGCGGCCGAGTCCGCTGAAGATTCGCTCCAGTCCTCTGAAAGCTGATCCGGGGGTACAGGCCGCAGCGGCATTCGTGCCTCTGTCAGCGGCAGGCGGGCCAACGACCCATGCCGCGAGGATGGGGCCTTGGCACCTGCCCGGGTCGAGAACATTTGCCGTTCGCCCCCCCAAGGCACAGCAGATTGGCCACAGTTGGCCGATCACTGCCTTTGCACCAGGGCGGTGATGGATGACCCGCCTGTCGAGACGGTCATGCTCCTTTGCCACGAAACCTCTCTGTTCGAGCCGTCCCATCAGGCTTTTGCGTTGCCACATCGGTGGTGAAACCTCAATCAAGCACAGTGAACCTTATGCCTTCTCCTCGATTGCCCTCTGCTGCCTTTGTCATGTCCTGCCTGATCGCCGGCTGGGGGCTGGTGTATGTCGGACGGGTCAAATGGGCGCTGCGTGTCGCCGCCGTGCTGTACGGGGGACTGATCCTGGCGGGCGTGCTGGGATGGCTGGCAAGCCCCAAAGGGCTGTATGGGCTCCTTGCGTTCATTGTGCTGGTCAAGCTGACGTCGGCCATCGCCGCGGCAGTGCTGTGTCGTCGAACCGATGCGGCAACGACGCTGCCCAGCCTGGGCTGCCATCTCCTTTATGTGGCCGCGCTCTCTGTCATCACCCTGGTGCTGCTCTATCCGCTCAGGTCGCCGGTGCTGGGTTATCAGCTGTACCACATCCCCAGTGGCTCGATGGTGCCGACCTTGGAGATCGATGATTACATCGTCACGAACACCCGCTACAGCCAACCTAAGGTTGGCGACATCGTGGTGTACCGGTTCAACGCTACCGAGGCGACCAAGCGTATTGCCGCCGTGGCAGGCGACACCCTGCAAATCGCCAACGGCGAGTTGATCGTCAACGGGCAGAACCTCGGGCTGTTCTTCGCGCCTGCCGACCGGGTTAGAAAGGACTACTCGCTGGACCTGGCGCCGCTCAAGGTTGAATCGGGCCATGTTTATCTGCTGGGCGACAACCGCGATGGCAGTAACGACAGCCGCTTCATGGGCCAGGTCGCACTGGCCGATTTAACCGGCAAAGTGACGGGGATCTGGTTCTCCAAGGACACTGCGAAGATCGGCCGTACGTTTGAGTGAGTGCAGTCATCGATGATTAAGTCGTGATGCTGTGCTGCGCAAGTTCCTGGCGCTGACACCATCAGGGTGTCCGGCTTTCGAAACGCGGTAAAGGAGAGGGCACCCATGGCAAGATTCAAGGTGCGTGAGTTGCGAAGCACCGATGTCGATGGATTGTTGGCATTCGAAGTGCGTAACCGCGAATGGTTCGAATCCCAGATCGATGCGCGTGACCCTGCGTTCTACTCTGTGCAGGGCGTCGGCGAGCACATAGAAGAATATCTGTGCGGCCTGGCGCAGGGGGCCTGGCACCCCTTTGTCATCGAGGACGCCGATGAGCGGATCGTCGGCCGCGCCAATCTGAAAAGCATCAACCCAGCGCAGGGTGTGGCACAAGTCGGCTATCGGGTGGATCAGCAGCTCTGTGGCCAGGGCCTGGCGACGCTGGCGCTGAAGCACCTGATTCAGCAGGCCCAGGTGCGCTGGCAACTGAGGCAACTGGTGGCTTATGTCTTCAAGGAAAATATCGGCTCCAGAAAAGTGCTCGACCGCTGTGGGTTCCTGCTTGAAGAACCTGCTGCGAATCAGCCTGCGCAAAGCGAATACTGCCTCGTTCTTGCGCTTTAGCAGCGGCCTTGCAATGCGCAGGGCAAATCGCTTCCGGAGCGAACACAGGGATGGTGTTGCCGCAGCTGGCGTAACTGCAACGCGCTAGGGTTGCCGCTGGGCGGTGACCTGGGTGCGGGTGGGCAGGCCATTCAGGAATCCTGACAACTCTTGAGCACTGCGTAGATGGATCACCGGAACCTGCGGCCCGATGGCCAGGCGCACCGCCTCGATGCCAGGGCGGTTTACCCGGTCGAAGTTCCAGATGAAGTTGAGGAATTTCAAGAACTCCCGGTCCAATTTCTCGATACAGCCGCAAGGCAGATCCGCACGGGGCCGGTTCAACGCACTGCGCAGCATCACTCGTCTCAAGCAGGTGGCTCGGTGGGTATCGAGCCAAATGACCAGGTCGGCACGAGGCAAGCGCAAATCGAAGGTTCGCCGCGAATAGTTGCCCTCGCAGATCCATTCATCCTCGCAGAGGGCTTGTCGAACCCGGCTGCGGAAAACCTCGCTATCGGCTTCGACCCAGCCAGGCTCCCAGAACAACCTGTCCAGGTGGACCACGGGTAATCCCAGGCGGCTGCCTAGTTTGCGCGCAAGGGTCGACTTGCCGCTTCCTGCGTTGCCCAATATCACGATGCGCCGCATGGTTCAGGTCCTTGCTGTAAACGCGCCAGATTATCAACAACCGGCTGTCCCCGGTATTCAATTTCAAGCCCAGAACTCCTTGGTTCCTGGCAGCTGTCGCCGGCGCTCTATGCGCCAGCCAAGCGGGCAAAATGAGCGTGTGAGGGATGATTGCGACGGATCGAAGCATGAGCTTGATCACATAAAGTTGAAATGCGCGGCGTTGATCGACAGAATCGCCCCCCGATCCGGCCATCGGTGCCGGACGTTCGTAGTGACAAGGGTTAGCAGTTGAATCGACAGACATTGTCCATGCGCCTGGAGCGCGTGGCGGCGCACGTACCCCCAGGTGCACGCCTGGCCGATATCGGTTCGGACCACGGCTACCTGCCGGTGGCGTTGATGCAGCGTGGCCTCATCACCGCGGCGGTGGCGGGTGAAATCGCACTGACGCCGTTTCATGCGGCGCAGCGCACGGTCGGCGCAAGCGGGCTGGCGCAGCGGATCAGCGTGCGCCTGGCCAATGGCCTGGCGGCGATTGAACCAGGCGATGCGGTCACGGCCATCAGCCTCTGTGGCATGGGTGGCGAGACCATTCGCGACATTCTCGACAGCGGCAAGGCACAGTTGAGCGGTCAGGAACAACTGATCCTGCAACCCAACGGCGGCGAGCAGCCATTGCGCCAGTGGCTGATGGAAAACGGCTACCGCATCGTCTTCGAGGAAGTGCTGCGGGAGAACCGCTTCGACTACGAAATCATCGTCGCCGAACGCACTGGGCCTGTGACCTACAGTGCCCGGGAGCTGTACTTTGGCCCGTTGCAGATGCAGGTCCGCAGCCCGGCGTTTCTGGCCAAGTGGCAGCGGCTGCTGCGAGTCCGGCACAAGACCCTGGCCCACTTCGCCCGGGCGCAACAACGGGTGCCCGAGGACAAGGTGCAAGACATTCGCCGACAGGTCCGCTGGATCACCGAGTTGCTGGCTTGATCCCCGCCCCGGGGGAGGTGCTTGCTGGCCTATCGACCCATGCCCGGCGTACAAGCATCAATGGCCGTGCGGGTTCGGACCTGTATCCGGCCCGGCAATTCACGCTGGGGGGCAGGCTTGCAGCCTGCTGGCTGGCGCGGTGTGATGCCGATCACTGACCGGCATCGAGCCCGGCTGGGCATTCAGGTCTTGACGATAAAGCGATTGGAAATCTGCGAATAGCCGAAGGGCAGTAATTCGGACTCATGCTCCTTGATCAGCTCATGCAGCTTCCTGGCCGTGTCCGCCACTGGCGCAGCCAGTTCCCTGGCGCGTTGAACCACCTGGCACGACTGTGCGAACAGGCTTTCGTAGGCCGGTGAGTTCAAGGACAGGCACCCAGGAAAGCGTGCGGCCTGTAGCGCGGCGTCGAACTGATCACAGTCACCGCTGTGTTCCAGGTCACGCAGCAGGCCTTGCAGGAACGCACTGCCCAGGTTGGAACCGCTGAGCCACACCCGATGCCAGACGTTCCACAGGTGAAAGTCGCTGAAGGCCTCATAGGAGCAGGAAACCAACTGGTCATTGGTGCTGACCGCATTCAGGCAATGGCGCTCGACCTCGATGAAATGCTCCCGTTGCCAGCGCTGGGTGCGTGCGGCCTCGAGTACCTTGGGAGCCAGCCGCAGGATTGACTCGAAGGTGGTGATCAACCCTCTGGAGAACAACGGGTCGATGAACCCCGTGGCCTGGGGGAGCAGGCAGAAACGATCTCCAACACTCTGTACGCTGCGGTAGTTGATTCGCGGGGCGTAGATCCATTCCCTGGCATTGACTGCATCCTTGAAGTGCTCGGCGATGGCCGGGTATTTCTTCAGCAGTTTGCGAAACTCGATCTCGGGCGCCTCGGTGGGGCGATACTTGGCGTTGTTGAACTGAAAGCCGACGCTGCACAAGGGGTTGGTGCCCTGTGGGTGGTTATTGAACGGGATGACCCACAGCCAGCCTTCCTCGAAGATGTGATGCAGGGTGCTCTGGAACAACGCAATGGGCGCGCGGCTACGAGACAGGGGGGCAAGCGCGTCTTCGTAGCTCTTGACGTTGAGCATGTGGGTGAAGAACGAGCAGGTGTCGGTCGCCAGCCCCTCGGTGGTGCGCACCCCCAGTTGCCGGGCCAGCGGGGCGCCCTGGGCCGCCGCATCGATGATGAACGCCGCCTGCACCGGGGCGGCATTGGCCAACGCCACCTCGACGCCATCGGAGGTGAGGGTGATGCCCTCGATCTTGATGTTCTGCCGTGATTCAGCCCCATATTTCAAGGCAATCAGCAGGGCGAAATAATCGATGTCCTGACGGAAGAGGTGCGCTTCCGGCACTTTCAGCGGCGGGGCAACCAGATGCTCGGGGGAAGACGCCGCTCCCTGTTGATGCCAGGCAAAGCTGAACCCCAGCTTGATCCCGCAGGCGCTCGAGCCAACATGCTCGATGATTTGATCGGGGGAGGACAGGTGGGCGATTTCAGGGATGTCGAAACGCCGCGAGAGCAGGCGCAACAGCACGCCGCTTTCCGGTGTCGTGGCTTCACCAATGGAAAACCTCGGGTGCTGGGCCGAGTCGAGGATCAGCACGCTCAACCCGGACCTCGCGAGGATCGCGGCGGTCAGCGCGCCGCTGATGCCGCTTCCGATGATAATCACGTCGTACTTGTTCATCATGGCCGGCTCTTTTCCTGCATCGTGATGGATCTGGAATGTGACGCATGTAGCGCGCCGTCGAAATGCAGGGCCGCCAGGGGCCGAGGTGTTTCCTTGTCAAAGGGCAGTTCCCAGTAGGGTGTGCTGCCGATCGAGCGCTTCAGCTCATTGATGAACAGACTGGTCTTTGCCGGTACCACGCTGCTGCGCGCCCGCAGAGCATAGATCGCCCCCTGCCGCGGATCGGCGACGCAATACTCATCGAGAATGGACACCAGTTGGCCGCTGGCAATCTGCTCATGGACCAGCCAGGTGGGTGCATGAATGATTCCGATGCCCTGAAGGGCGCCATCCACCAGCAACTCTGCACTGTTGACCGAAAGCCGGCCGTTGGGGATCAGCTTCTTGATCTGCCCGTCCACCATGAATTGCCAGGTCAGGGAAAAGTTGCTGCAGGTGCTGTGGATCAGGCAGGCATGTTCGTACAGGTCATCCAGGGTCTGCGGGCAGCCGCGCTGGCGGATGTACTCCGGACTTGCACAGAGTACGCGTCGCATGTCTGCAAGTTTCGATGGGATCAGGTCACTGTCCGGCAATATGCCTAGTTTGATGCACACATCGACATTGTCGGTGCTCGGGTCGAGAACTTTGTCATTCAACGAGAAGTCGATTTTCAAGCCGGGATGATGATTCAAGATCCGGCTCAACAAGGGCGCAACATGACGTCGGCCAAACGCCACGGGGGCTGATACTTTAAGAACGCCCAAGGTCGAGGCGGTATGTTCCTTGACGTCAGACCTGGCATGCCCGATGCATTTTGAAATGCTCTTTGCGTGCTCGAGAAAGAGCAGGCCTATTTCGGTAAGAACCAGGCATTTTGTCGAGCGATTGAATAAACAGGTCTCCAGCTCCTTTTCCAGGCTGTTTATTCTGCGCATCACTGATGAGGGAGGGATACCAAGTAGTCTTCCTGTTTCGGAGAAACTACCCGTCTTGGTAACGGAGATATAAAGGTCTATGTCATTGACAACGCCTAGCGCCTTCATTTCTAAATCCTTTTAGATTTTGCTGTGTCTTATTTTTGTAAAGGCAAATTACAAATAGATCAGGACAACCTCCTTAGTACGGCTAGGCTTTTTGTTTGTCAAGCCATGCCGAAGGCCCCGTTTCGCTGCTCCTGAAAAAATTAATTCATAACGTTTCAGTTGCCGGGTGGTCATTTTGACGCAGCCCGTAGCGGCGTTAAGTGCCAGGCTGAGGTTGCGCTATCCGGATGCGGACATAGGTCAAGAGACTAATTGCGCTGGATGGCAAAACTATGCTTGGCCCCCCCTAAAGCATCAGTCGGCGGGTGACCGTCATTGATGTGAAACATTGTTAAGTTCTCTGGCGCCCATGTAGCTGGGGGCTCTTTGCCTTTGCAATTCTGCAAAGGCGCTTTGCAAAACAGGCTATTCACAAGTGCGCTCTTATTGCGGAAGGTGGACGGGTTTTTCCAATCCACGGTTGTTGACTTAAGGAGCGAACGTCTATGGAAAGAGATGAAGTAAAAGAAAAAATTCGTCGGTACATCATGGAAGATCTGATCGGGCCAAGTGCAAAAGACGATGAGCTTAATGACCAGACTCCACTACTTGAGTGGGGCGTTCTGAACTCCATGAATATCGTCAAACTGATGGTTTACATTCGGGATGAGATGGGTGTTTCGATACCAAGCACGCATATCACCGGCAGGTACTTCAAAGACCTGAATGCAATAGTTAAGACCGTCGAACAACTAAAGGCCGAGTGCGCATAACAGGGAGTGTGCAATGAACGATCATGATTATGATGTAGTGATTATCGGGGGAGGCCCGGCGGGTTCGACCATGGCCTCCTACCTGGCAAAGGCGGGTGTCAAATGCGCTGTCTTCGAAAAGGAGTTGTTCGAGCGCGAGCATGTCGGCGAGTCCCTGGTGCCGGCCACCACCCCGGTGCTGCTGGATATCGGGGTGATGGAAAAGATTGAAAAGGCCAACTTCCCGAAGAAGTTCGGTGCTGCCTGGACGTCGGCGGACTCTGGCCCGGAGGACAAGATGGGGTTCCAGGGGCTGGATCACGATTTTCGTTCAGCGGAAATCCTCTTCAATGAACGCAAGCAGGAAGGCGTGGATCGCGATTTCACCTTCCACGTCGATCGCGGCAAGTTTGACCGGATCCTTCTGGAGCACGCCGGGTCCCTGGGGGCCAAGGTGTTCCAGGGGGTAGAAATTGCCGATGTCGAGTTTCTCAGTCCGGGCAATGTCATCGTCAATGCGAAGCTGGGCAAGCGCAGCGTCGAGATCAAGGCGAAGATGGTGGTCGATGCCAGTGGGCGAAACGTGCTGCTGGGGCGTCGCCTGGGGTTGCGGGAAAAGGATCCGGTCTTCAACCAGTTCGCGATCCATTCCTGGTTTGACAACTTTGACCGCAAGTCCGCGACCCAGAGCCCGGACAAGGTCGACTACATCTTCATTCACTTCCTGCCGTTGACCAATACCTGGGTCTGGCAGATCCCGATCACCGAGACGATCACCAGTGTCGGCGTGGTTACGCAGAAGCAGAACTACACCAACTCCAACCTCTCCTACGAGGAGTTCTTCTGGGAAGCGGTCAAGACCCGGGAAAACCTCCATGACGCCCTGAAAGCCTCGGAGCAGGTTCGTCCGTTCAAGAAAGAGGCGGACTACAGCTACGGCATGAAGGAAGTGTGCGGTGACAGCTTCGTGCTGATCGGCGACGCCGCCCGGTTTGTCGATCCGATCTTCTCCAGCGGTGTCAGCGTTGCACTCAACAGTGCACGGATTGCCAGCGGCGACATTATCGAGGCGGTCAAGAACAACGACTTTTCCAAGTCCAGTTTCACTCACTACGAAGGCATGATCAGAAACGGTATCAAGAACTGGTACGAGTTCATCACGCTCTATTACCGACTGAACATCCTGTTCACCGCGTTCGTTCAAGACCCGCGCTATCGCCTGGACATCCTGCAATTGCTCCAGGGCGACGTCTACAGCGGCAAGCGCCTCGAAGTGCTGGACAAGATGCGCGAAGTCATCGCCGCCGTTGAGAGTGACCCGGAGCATCTCTGGCATAAGTACCTGGGCGACATGCAAGTCCCTACTGCCAAACCCGCGTTCTAAACGATAAATACCCAGTCGAAGGAGATGACTGAATGGATGCCCGTGCGCCCATGGAATTTGAACCCATTGCAATCATTGGCAGTGGCTGCCGCTTTGCCAAAGGCGCATCGACTCCCGAGGCATTCTGGGAACTCCTTCGTGCTGGGACCGACTTTGTCGGACCGGTGCCTGACCAGCGTTGGGATACAGAGGCGATCTACGATGAACACGCAGCTGAAACCGGGACGACCTACTGCAAGGTGGGAGCGTTCCTGCCCCACATTGATCGCTTCGATGCACATTACTTCGGTATTAGCGCCTCCGAAGCCAAGGAAATGGACCCCCAGCAGCGCCTGCTGCTGGAAGTCGCCTGTGAGAGCATCGCCCGCGCCGGCATGAGCCGCGAACAGCTCAAGGGCAGCCGGACCGCGGTCTATGTCGGCATGCTGGGCATGGATTACCTGGCCCTGCACTCGCGTGAGGCCGGTATCGAGCAGATCAACCCTTACTACGCCGCAGGCAAGGAATTCAGTTTCGCGGCGGGGCGAATCGCCTATCACCTGGGGGTTCATGGTCCGGCCATGACCGTGACCACCGCCTGTTCCTCCTCCCTGGTCGCCATGCACCTGGCCTGCCGCGCCCTGCAGGCCGGCGAGGCGGACCTGGCCCTGGCCGGCGGGGTGAACCTGATGCTGGCGCCGGACCTGACGATCTACATGAGTCAGATCAGGGCCATCTCGCCCAGCGGGCGCTGCCGTGTATTCGACGCGGCGGCCGACGGCATTGTCCGTGGCGAAGGGTGTGGGGTCACCGTGCTCAAGCGCCTGGCGGATGCCCTGCGTGACGGCGACCCGATCCAGGCGGTGATCCGTGGATCGGCGATCAACCAGGACGGCGCCAGTGCCGGCCAGACGGTGCCAAACGCCAATGCCCAGGCGGCGGTGATCAGCGAAGCCTTGCAGGTCGCCGGGTTGACGGTGGACGACATCGACTACGTTGAGGCCCATGGCACCGGAACACCGCTGGGCGATCCCATCGAGATCTCCTCCCTGGAGCGTGTGTTCCAGGGACGTGAACGCGCGCTGCTGGTGGGCTCGGTCAAGGCCAACATCGGGCACCTGGACGCCGCGGCCGGTATGGCCAGTGTGATCAAGACCCTGATGGTCCTCGAACACGCCGAGGTGCCTGCACAGTTGCACCTCACGCGACTCAACGAACTGGTGGACTGGAAGCGCTCCAGGCTGTGCATACCCACCGAACTCCAGCGTTTGCCGGAGCGGCGGCGCCTGGCCGGGATCAGCGGTTTTGGCCTCAGTGGCACCAATGTGCACCTGATCCTCGAGGATGCTGGCGCCTATCGGCCAGCAGGCGCCAAGGCTCTTTCATCACCAGGGGCCAGGCCGTGGATCCTGCCGGTTTCGGCGAAGTCGGCGGCGGCGCTGGTCGATCAGGCCCGGGCCTATGCGACCCACTTGCCTGAGCAGGACGAGGTGCGGTTGCAGGCCTTTGTCGCCAGTGCGATCCACCGTCGTGACCACTTCGCCTATCGCTCGGCCGTAGTCGGTTCGACGGCCGCCCAGTTGAAGACCCAACTGGCGCAGTTGGCGGCCCCGCGTTCGGCGTGCCTGACAGACGACGAGGAGGAGGTTTGCCCGGTGTTCGTGTTCACCGGGCAGGGCGCCCAGTGGGTCGGCATGGGCCGGGACCTGCTGGAGCGCGAACCGATTTTCCTGGCGATGATCCGCCGCTGCGATCACGCCATGGCGGCGTGGGCCCCGTGGTCTGTCGAGGCCGAACTGCGCAGCGATGCCAGTACTTCCCGGCTGCACCTGACGGAGTTCGCCCAGCCCTGCATCTTCGCCATTCAGGTAGCGATCAGCGAATGCCTGCGCCAGTGGGGCGTGCTGCCCGCGGCAGTGGTCGGGCATTCCATGGGGGAGGTGGCCGCGGCCTACTGCGCGGGGGCACTGGACCTGGCGTCGGCGGTGCAGGTGATCCATCACCGCGCCCAGGCGATGAAGGACACGCAGGGACAAGGACGGATGCTGGTGGTGGGCTTGCCTGCAGAATCCCTTGAACAGCGAGTGGCCGGTGAGCCACAACTGGAGCTGTCGGTGGTCAACAGTCGCAACAGTTGCGTGGTTTCGGGTAGCCCGCAGGCAGTGCAGGCGCTGGAACAGCAACTGAACGGCGAGGGTGTGTTTACCTACCTGATGCCCGCCGAATACGCCTTCCATTCCTATCAGATGGAAGACTGTCTGGCGGCGATCCACGCCGGGCTGCAGACGCTGCCGGTCGAAGCGGCGCAAACGCCCTGGGTTTCCACCAGTGCCCCGGTGGGCGAGCAGATCGTAGCCAATGCCCACTACTGGGCGCGGAATGCCCGCGGTATCGTGCGCTTTGATCGCGCCATCGAACACCTGGTGGCGCAGGGGCACCGATTGTTCGTCGAGGTTGGCCCCCACACGGTACTGGCGGCGTCGATCAATCAGGCCTTGGCCGACAAGGGAGTCGAGGGGATGGTCTGCGGTGCCTTGCACAAGCAGGGCGATGGAGCCCTGGAACTGGCGAACGTTGTTGCCCGGCTGTACGAGAAGGGCGTGGTGCCCGACTGGCAAACCTATCAGCCCAGGGAAGCGGCGCTCGAACTGCCGGCCTATCCCTGGCAGCACCACAGCTACTGGTTCACCCCCGCGCCGGCATCGGCCCAGCCGCTGCCGTTGGCGGACCTGCGAGCCCAGGTGCTGGTGTATGACGCACATGGCAATGTCTGCGCCCAGGCCAATGACGTACTGCTGAGCCAGGTGGTGCAACCGCTGCCAGGGCCGGCGGTAAAGAGCAGCGAACCAGTCGCGGCTTCGCCCAGGGTGGATGTGCGCGCCCAGATCGGCGTGCTGCTGACAGAGATCGTCGGTGCAGCCTGCGCCGATCCCGACCCGGATCGCGGTTTCTTCGAGCTGGGCCTGAGCTCTATTTCCCTGGTGGAGTTCAGGCGCAAGCTGGAGCGGCAGTTTGACCTCAAGTTGTCGGCAACCGTGGGCTTCGACTACCCCACCATCAACCGGCTCGGACACTATCTGGAAGGGCTGCTGTCCAGCAAGACCGAGAGCACCCCGCTCAAGCTCGAGGGGGTGGCGCCTTCTGACGGCGGCGTCGCGGTGGTTGGCATGGCCTGTCGCCTGCCTCACGCCGATAGCCCCGAGGCGCTCTGGACGCTGCTGCTCGAACAGACACCGACCGTGGCTCCGGTCCCGGCGTCGCGTCTGGCGGGGGCAGCCCTGGCGGATAACTTCCCGCGGTTTGCCAGCCTGATCGAACGACCCGAAGGGTTTGACGAAGGGTTTTTCCGGATCTCCCCCAAGGAAGCACGCAGCATGGACCCCCAGCAGCGATTGCTGTTGATGGTCGCCTGGGAGGCCCTGGAGCACGCGGGCATCAGGCAGGAGGCACTGCTGGATCAGCGGGTCGGCGTGTTTGTCGGCGCCAACTCCCATGACTACGAAGCCCGAGTGCTGAACTGCGCTGAGGGGGTGGATGCCCACTACGGCACCGGCAGCTCGTTTTCGGCCATCTGCGGGCGTCTCTCGCATTTTCTCGGTGTGCGCGGACCCAGCCTGACGGTCGATACCGCGTGCTCGTCGTCGCTCACGGCCATCCACCTGGCGTGCACCAGCCTGCGTTCGGGGGAATGCGACCTGGCGATCGTCGGTGGGGTGAATGTCATTGCATCGGCCTCGATCTTTCAATCGATGGGGCAGGCTGGTGCACTGTCGCCGGACGGCATCAGCAAGGCCTTCGATGACAGCGCCGATGGCTACGGTCGAGGCGAGGGCTGTGGGGTGGTGATTCTCAAGCGCCAGGCGCAGGCCGAGCAGGACCGGGACCCGATCCTGGCAACGATCCTCGGTTCGGCGGTCAATCACGACGGCGCCTGTGCGGGGCTGACAGTACCCAACGGGCCGGCCCAGGAGGCCTTGATCCGCGAGGCACTGGCCAATGCCGGGGTCCAGGCTGCCCAGGTCAGCTATGTCGAGGCACACGGCACCGGGACCGTGCTCGGCGATCCCATCGAACTCAATGCCCTGAACAGGGCCTACCGCCAGGATTGCCCGGGCAGTGCGCCGCTGACGGTGGCATCGATCAAGGCCAGCATCGGCCACCTGGAAGCGGCGGCGGGCATCGCTGCGCTGATCAAGGCTTGCCTGGTGGTGGGCAAGGGCCTGATTCCGCCGCAACCGCACCTGCACAGGGCCAACACTCGTGTGGAATGGGCGGCGATGAACCTGCAGCTGGCGCGCCAGGCCGTGGCCTGGCCGGAGCCGGCGCAATCGCGGATTGCCGGCATCAGTGCCTTCGGGTTCACCGGTACCAATGTGCACGTGCTGCTCAAGGGCTGCCAGGCAGCACCGGCAACGCCATTGCCGCGCCCTGAGGCGCCGGTGTCACTGTGCCTGTCCGCCGCCACGCCGGCCGCCTTGTCGGCACTGGCCGCCCGCTATGTAGCGTTCCTGGCCGCCACTGAACAGGCTGCGCGGACCGTCTGTTACAACGCCTTGGTGCGGCGTACGGCGTTCAAGGAGCGCCTGGTCGTGCAGGGACAGGATTGCCGCGAACTGAGCCAGGCGTTGCAGGCCTGGCTTGCCGGCACAACGCTTGAGTCGGGTCTTGTTCCTGAGCCTGGGAGTGCCTGGCCAGCTTTGGCCGAGGCGTTCTCCCGGGGTGACCAGCAGCCCGGCCCTGGGCGCCTGCCGGATGACTGCCCGGCAATCGAACTGCCCAGCTATCCGTGGCAGCTCAACGATTACTGGATCGACGCCAACCTATCGGCACCGCCGATGCCCCACGCATCGGCAGGGTCCAACTCTCCCTGTCTGCAATTTCAGGCGCAACCCGCCGACAGCCTCTGGTACTGGTCGGGCGTGCTGCAACCCCAGGCCGAGTACTGCGACACGCTGGGCAGCCAGGGGCGCAAGGTGAAGGTGCATCTGCTGCTGGACGCGGTGCTCCAGGCTGCGCAGCAAACGCCTCGCGGGGTGCAGCAGGTTCGCGAGCTGGAGATTACCCCGGTGCTGTTGCAGGGCGAGGGGAGCATCATTACGCACTTGACCATCAGCCTCACCGAGGAGCGAACTGCCAGGTTCGAACTGGCCCTGCAAGGCGCCCAGGCGCAGAACCGCCTTGTCTGCCTGCGCGGCACACTGGTCGACTGTGAGGCTCAGCCGGTCGGGGAAACCTGCGCCGATGCGCCGATGCAGGAGGAAGCTCCGCAGCAGGCTTCGGCGGCCTGCCTGGCTGCGTTGTCCGAGTGTGCGCCCGGGGGCCGGCAGCAGGCCTGGTACCGTTTTGCCCCCGAGCTGACGGCCAGCGGGCGCCAAGCCGAGTTGCTGCAAAGCATGGTCGACCTGTTTGAAGGGGCTCACGCCGCAGCCCTGCTGGGTTTGGCTCGTGCCCAGGTGCTGACCGACCTGCCGACGCTGGTGCGGGTCCGGCTGTCCGCAGGCGCCACCGGCAGGCCCGATCATCTGCAGGTCCTTGATGCAGAGGGGTGCCAGGTGGCGTTGTTCGAGGGGCCGCAGTTTGCCTCTCCCGGTTCGTTGTACGGGGCCGATTGCGCCGAGGCCGTGGCGGACAGGCCGATGATTCGTCAGCAATGGCGGGACTACCCGCTGATGGATACAACCACCGTCCGGCGTCAGGGGCACTGGAGGGTACTGGCCTGGCACCGCGATGCGGTGCAACCGCTTGCCGCAGCGTTCGCAGCCCAGGGCTTTGCGGTCGAGGTCAGCGAACTGCAGCACGGGCAACCGTCGCTGGCCCGGGATCTGATGCAGGCGCTGCGTCGCGCAACGGCAGACAGCACCTGCCTGGGGCTGATCGTGGCCGGTGTCGAGGGGGCTGCTGCGGCGGAGGGTGGCAGTATCGGCCAAGCCTTCGCGGCTGCTTCCGGGCAGGTGCAAGCGCTGGCCGTCGCGGTCGCCGGTGCCGGGGCGCAGGCCAAGCCGATCTGGTTCGCCCTCCACGCCAGCGATAGCGCAGGCCCCGCGGCGGCGGCAGCCCTGGCGACCTGGCAGGGCGCGGCACCGATGTTCGCCCTGGAACATCCGGCCTGGTGGGGCGGGCGGGTCACTCTTGCGAGCAGCGACAGAAGAAGCTATGCCAGCCTGTGCCAGTTGCTGCATGGGCAGCCCAGCCATGATCACTTTGCGATCCACGGTGCACGGGTCCAGGTGCAATACCTGTTCGAGGACCAAGCCAGTGGCGCTCGTTTCCTGGAGCCTCCTGCCTTGCACGGCACGGTGCTGGTTCATGCCAGCCCCGGGAGTGACCCGGAGCCGGTACTGGCTGCCCTGGCACAGCGCGGCGTACAGCGCGTGCTGCTGCTCTGTGAAGCGCCCGAGCAACTGCAGCTGGCTGAATCGCCCCCCTTGCTGGTCAGCACCCAGGCAACCGTCGACCGGCAAGCGCTGGAGCGCGCGCTCGCAGCGTTGCAGGCGCAAGACGGCATCGCCGGTTTTGTCCACCTGGGGCATGACTGGCGGACGCTCGCGCTCAAGGAGCAAGCGTTCAGCGCCCGGCTGCAGGAGATGGCCCGGCAGCTTGAAGTCTTGCAATGGGTCGACTCTTTCATCGACAGCCCCCAGGCTTTTTTCCTGATCCTGGGCAGTGTCTCCTCCCTGTTGGGCGGCGCCGGTTTTGCTTCCTGTGCGATTGCCGATGCCTATGGCGCCTGGCTGTGTGCCCAGCGTCAGCGCCGGGGCTTGAATTGCCAGATGCTGCACATCACCCAGAGCGAACAGGAGTTGGAGCACGACCCGGCAGCGCGGGCGGCGATGCACAGCAGTGGCCTGCAGCCCCTGGTGCGTGAGCAGATCGTGCATGCCGTGGCTGATTTGCTTGGGCCTGGCCAGGGCCCGTGCGGCCTGCTCAATGTCGACTGGCAGCAACTCAAGGGGCTGTACCGGAGCGTCCTGCCCTGGCCGTTGTTCGAACACCTCGGCGCGCCGGACGCGGATCAGGGGCAACGCCTGCGCGAGCTCGCCGGCCTGCCGCCCACGCAACAGCGCCGGGCCATGCAGGCGCTGGTCTGCGAAGTCGTCGGGCAGGTATTCGGTTTTGCCGATGGCCTGGCGCTCGATGCCAGGAAGGGCTTCTTCGACATGGGCATGTCCTCGGTCATGTCGCTGGACCTTCGCTCTCGATTGGGCCGAGCGCTGGGTCTCGACCTGCCGTCGACGTTCGGCTTCGAGTACACCTCCATCGAGCAGGTCACGGACTACCTCATCGGCAGGCTCTCGGGCGCCCCTGAGCCGGTGGCGGCGCCCGCATCGGCAACACCTGCATCGCAGCACCAGGACCTGAATGGACTGTCACGGGCCGAGTTGATTGGCGCACTCGAGGACGAGTTGCGGGACATCGCCAACTACTGACCCGGCGGCTGGATCACCACTGCCAGAGAATCATCGATCGAGGCTTTTTATGGATAACGAGACCCGCGACGTAAGCAAGGAACAGCTGCAGGAGAGCCTTGCCCAAGCCATCACCACCATTCGTGCGCTCAAGGAAAAGGTGGCCGGCAAAACCCCGGCCTCCAGCGAACCCATCGCCGTGGTCGGCCTGGGGTGTCGGCTGCCGGGCAGCGCCGACACCCCCCGGCGCTTGTGGAACCTGCTGAAGAACGCAACCGATGCCGTGGGCGACATGCCCAGCGATCGTTTGTACGGAACCGACTACTACGACCCGGACCCGCAGGCCCCGGGCAAGGCCTACGTCATGCGTGGCGGCTTCATTGATGGGGTCGACCAGTTCGACCCGGGCTTTTTCGGCATCTCGCCAAAGGAAGCCCAAGGAATGGACCCGCAACAGCGGCTGGCCCTGGAGGTTGCCTGGGAAGCCCTGGAGAACGCCGCCATCGCCCCCGACAGCCTGCACGGCAAGAAGCTGGGCGTGTTCATGGGGGTCAGTACCAATGACTATGTGCGCCTGCGCCAGCAGTTGGGCCCGATCGAGGACGTCAACGCCTATCAGTTCTATGGCGAAACCAGTTTCGTCGCCGGACGCATTGCCTACACCCTGGGTTCCAGGGGGCCGGCCGTGGTCCTCGACACCTCCTGTTCATCCTCGCTGGTGGCCTTGCATCAGGCCTGCACCAGCCTGCGCAACCACGAGAGCGAGGTGGCACTGGCCGGCGGGGTCAACCTGATCCTCTCGCCCTACGGATTCATCCTGGTGAGCAAGCTGCGGGCAGTCGCGCCCGATGGACGCTGCAAGACGTTCGATGCCGCGGCTGACGGTTACGGACGGGCTGAAGGCTGCGTGATCCTGGCCCTCAAGCGCCTCAGCGATGCCGTGCGCGACCAGGACCCGGTCATGGCCGTGATCGAGGGCAGCGCGGTGAACAACGACGGTGCCAGCAGCGGCATTACCGTGCCCAATATCCATGCCCAGGAGGACGTCATCAGGCTGGCGCTGGCTCAGGCCGGGATCCAGGGCCGCGAGGTGGATTATGTCGAGGCCCACGGCACCGGCACGGCACTGGGCGATCCGATCGAACTGCATGCCCTGCATGCGGTGCTGGGGCCGCAGCGTCCAGCCGAGTCGCCCCTGCTGGTGGGATCGATCAAGGCCAACATGGGGCACCTGGAGCCTGTCGCCGGGGTGACCGGGCTGGCCAAGGTGCTGCTGTGCCTGCAACAGGAAACGCTGGTCCCGCAGGTCCACTTCAATACGCCGAATCCGCGAGTCGAGTGGGACCGCCTGGCCCTGAAAGTCGTTACCCAGCCGACGGCCTGGCCGCGCCAGGCAACAGCCCGGCACGCTGGTGTCAGTTCCTTTGGCGTTACCGGCACCAACGCCCATGTGGTGGTGGGCGAGCCACCGCTCAGGGAACGCGCCCTGGGGCGCCAGAACCCCTGGCAACTGCTCACCATCTCGGCCAAGGGTGAGACGCCGCGGCGCCAGATCGCCGGGCGCTATGAGCGCTTCATCGCCGACAACAGTTCGCTCGAACTCAAGGACCTGTGCTACACGGCGAACCTTGGGCGGGCGCATTTTGGCCATCGCTTCGCCGCCGTTGCCGACAGCCCGGAGGGGTTGCGCCAGCAGTTGGCGGCCTACGCCTCGCGCAAACTCGTGGGGCATGTGTTCGACGGCCGCTGCCAGGGCGCCGCGGCGCCGTTGGCGATGCTGTTTCCGGGGCAGGGCTGCCAGTATCGGGCGATGGCTCAGGCGCTGTATGACAGCGAGCCATTCTTCAAGGCGCAGATCGATGAATGCCGGGCCCTGTTGAGCCCGATGATGGAGGTCGATCTGCTGACCCTGGTCCTGGACGCCGGGGCCGACAGTGACCGTTACCTGGAGCAGACCCGGTACGCCCAGCCGGCGATATTCGCCGTCGAATATGCATTGGCCCGTCTCTGGATGCACTGGGGGATCATTCCCGATGCGTTGTTGGGGCACAGTTTCGGTGAAATCAGCGCCATCTGCGTGGCAGGGGCGATTTCCCTGAGTGATGCACTGCGCATGGTGGAGGCACGGGGGCGCCTGGCGCAGGAACTGATGACGGCGGGCGGGGCCATGTACGCACTGGGGATGAGCGAGGCGTCATTCAACGCCGTGCTCCAGGACCTGCCAGGCACCGCCATCGAGCTGGCCGCGATCAACAGCCCACAGGATGTGGTGATGGCCGGTCCGTTGGCGCAGGTCCAGGCGCTGGCCGAACAGCTGCTCGCCAGTGGCCACAAGGTCCGCAGGCTGGCGGTGTCCCATGGGTTCCACACGGCGGCCACCGAGCCGATGCTCGAATCCTTCCGGCAGGTGGTGGCGCAGGTTGCCTTCAGCGAGCCGCGCCTGCCGGTCATCTCCGGTGTCAGCGGCCGGGCGCACACGCTTGCCAGCCTGCGCTCGCCGGACTACTGGTGCCGGCATACCCGGCAGACCGTGAGGTTCAGCGACGGGGTCGTTGCCTTGCTCGAAGAACTGGGGGTGAAGACTTTCCTCGAAGTAGCCCCCGACGCGATCCTGACGCCGTTGATCGGGCGCCACGAAGGGACGGCCGATGGGATTGCCCTCGCCAGCCTGCGCCGTGCCGGCGATCCACCCAGGGACCTGCGACTGGCCGCCGCGCAGCTTTACGTTGGCGGCCAGAACCTTGACTGGGCCCGGCTGCATGAGCATGACGGGGCCTTGCGCCAACCTTTGCCCAGCTACGCGTTCCAGCGCCAGCGCTACTGGTTTGAGACTGCCGGCAGCGGCGCCGCGCAGCAGGCTCACGGCATGTCGGGGGAGGCTGGGCTGTTGCTCGGGCACCGGGTCAACGCCCCCACCCCGGCATTCGAATCAACCCTGGACAGTGCGCTGTTGCAACGCCTGGGCGGCGAGATCCTCAACGATTTGGCGCTGCTGCGCCCGGCCCGGCTGCTGGCGACCCTGACCGATGAGATCGCCGCGCAGTTGCAGTTGGACACCTACGCAGTGAGCCTTGCGAGCATCACCCATGGCTTGGTGCTTCATCCCGACGATCAGCTGCACCTGTTCACTGAGCTCAAGCCGTTGTCTGCATCGGCCTGGGAAGTCTGCTGCTCTGCCTTGAGCGATGGGGCAAAAGCCGCCGGCGCCGCCTGGCAGCCGGTGTTGTCGCTGACCCTGCAGGCGATGCCCGCGACCGCCGATGAGCCGCTGTCGGCCCCGGGCCATGCGGCCACCCAGGATGCAGGTTTCGTCTACCACCTGCAGTTGCCCGCAGACGCCGACCCCTGCGGCAACCGCCATGGGCAGATCCTCGAGTACCTGGGGCAGGCGGTGCCCGGCGATGCGCCAGGATCGATCACTGGCATCCGCCGCTGGGTCGCCAACCGCTGCGCCACGCACCGCGCGCAGAGCCTGGTCATTGCCGCCAGTGCCGCGCATCCGCAGCAGTTCGACTGCGTGCTGTACGACGCCGATGGCCAGTGCGTGGGGAGCCTGGAAGGGGTGACGTTTGCTGCAACCCTCAGTGACGATCAACTGCGTGGCTCGGTTTACCAGCCGGATGTGCTCTACAGCCTCGACTGGCTCGAGCGCCCGCGCCAGCGTACCGAGGTGCCGCCACAGGATCGGCTGTTCACTCTGGTCAGCGATTCGCCGGAGGCTGCCCGGCCCCTGGCTGAGCACCTGCAGCGTGCCGGCCACCGGACGCGGATCACCAGCCTGCAGGTACTGCTCGATGCTGCCCGGGTCGCGCTGGCCCAGGACCCGAACCTGCCACTCACCGATGACGCGCAGGCGTTGGCAGCCGAGATCATCGTGCTCGACGGCACGCACATCGAGGATGCCGGCGAGACCACCCAGGACAGCCTGTCGAGCCTGCTGGCAACGCTGTACCACCCGCTGCTGGAGCTGTTCAAGGCGCTGATCGCTCTGGGTCAGCGCGGCGGCAGGTTGTGGCTGGTTACCCAGGGGGCGAACGCGATTGGCCTGGAGCGCGGCCAGGCCCTGCAAGTGGCGACCGGCCCCTTGTGGGGGCTGGGCAAGACCCTGGCCCTGGAGCATCCCGAGCACTGGCGAGCACTGGTCGACCTGGCACCCGGGGACCCCGAATGGGCGCGGGCACTGGCCGAAGAGGTCAGTGACCCGGACGGCGAGGACAAGATCTGCCTGCGCCCGGGCAAACGCTACGTGCAGCGTCTGAACCACTTCAGCGCCGCGCAGTTGCCGGCACAGGCCTATGCACCCTGTGCACAGGGCAGCTACCTGATCACCGGCGGGATGGGCGGCATTGGCCTGGCCATGGGCCAATGGCTGCTGGACCAAGGCGCTGCCAGGGTGGTCATCACCGGCCGGCGTCCCCTTGAGCAGGTCGCGGCGGGCCTGGACCGCTTTGGTCCGGCGGCATCGCGGGTGCACTACATACAGGCAGATATCACTTCACGCCAGGACATGCTCCGGGTGTTCGCCGTGCTGGCATCGTCGGGAGCAGGGCTGAAGGGGATTTTCCATGGGGCGGGGATCTCCATCCCGCAGGATCTGCAGGACATCGACAGCACCAGCTTCGATCAGGTCATGGGGCCCAAGGTCGAAGGTGCCTGGCTGTTGCACGAGCTGTCCCAGGGACTGGAGCTGGATTTCTTCGTCATGTGCTCGAGCATCGCCAGCGTCTGGGGATCGCAGCACGTGGCCAGCTACGCCGGCGCCAACCAGTTCCTCGACAGCCTGGCGTGGCATCGCCGGGCCATGGGCTTGAGTGCCCTGGTGATCGACTGGGGGCTCTGGGCCGCAAGCAGCCACCTGTTCGACGAGCAAGTGCTGAATTTCCTGACCAGCGTCGGACTGAAGCAGATCGCGCCGGCGCAGAACATCGGCCTGCTGTCGCGGATCCTCGCCAGCGACCTGCCCCAGATGGTGGTGTCCGGAGTCGACTGGAACCGCTTCAAGCCACTGCTCGAATCCCGCGGGCCGCAACCTCTGCTGCAGTACATCCGCGCCCAGGTTGCCGTCTGCCGACCTGGGGAGAGCATGCACGCCGACATTCTGCAGCAACTGGAGGGGGTGGATGACGCCGGCGCCCTGGCACTGCTCGATGACTACGTCTGGGAGCAGTACGCGCAGTTGCTCGGGGTCAAGACCGAGCAGGTCCGGGCCAAGCTCGAGGATGGCGGCAGCCTGATGGACTTCGGCCTGGACTCGTTGCTGGTGATGGACATGGTCGCGCGCTGTCGTCGAGACCTGAAGCTGGAGATCAAGGCCCGAGAGTTTCTCGAGTGCCCGGGCCTGATGTGGCCGGACTTCCTGGCCCGCTCGATAAAGGAACAGGGCTGCCTGGTCGAGGCCTGACGGCCTGCGGTGAGTGCAACCCTGAGCAATGATCTGTGATTGAGGTGAATATGAATGACCAGCCGTTTGGCCAGGCGCCAAACCATTACGATATTCTCTTGGCGGGCAACAGCCTGAGCGTACTCATGCTCGCAGCTTGCCTGGCCAGGAACAATGTACGGGTTGGCCTGTTGCGCAACCGCCACCTGCCGCCGGACCTGACCGGCGAAGCGACCATTCCCTATACCTCGATGATCTTCGAGCTGATCGCCGACCGCTATGGCGTGCCGGAAATCAAGGATATTGCCCGCACCCGCGATATCCAGCAGAAGGTGATGCCGTCTTCAGGGGTCAAGAAGAACCTCGGCTTCATCTATCACCGGCCTGGCCAGGCCGTCGACCTGGGGCAGGCGCTGCAGTTCAACGTGCCTTCCGAGCACGGCGAGAACCATTTGTTCCGGCCTGATATCGACGCCTATCTGCTGGCCGCGGCGGTGCGCTATGGCGCACAGCTGGTGGAGATCGACGACAGCCCGGAAGTCGTGCTCGAAGTCGATGGGATCAAGGTGGCGACGGCCCAGGGGCCGTGGGTCAGTGCCCGGTTCATGGTCGACGGCAGCCCGGCCGGGCATCGAATCGCTGGTCAGGCGGGGCTGGATTGCCGGCCCGCGACGCTGCAGACCCGCACCCTGGAGTTTTCCACCCACATGCTCGGAGTGGTGCCATTCGATGAGTGCGCCCACGGGGATTTTCCCGGCCAGTGGCATGGCGGCACCCTGCACCATGTGTTCGATGGAGGCTGGATCGGCGTCATTGGGTTCAACAACCATCAGCACTCGCGCAATCCTTTGGTCAGCGTGCTGGTGTCGCTGCGCGAGGAGGCCTGCCAGAGTACCGACGGCGACCAGGTCCTGGCTGGACTGATCGAGCAATACCCCGGCCTGGGCAAGCACTTGTCCGGCGCCAGGCGGGTGCGCGAGTGGGCAGTGCGCGAGCCTGAACGTGAGGTCTATCGCACGGCACTCGAACGTCGCTGCCTGATGTTCGATCAGGGCGCCGCGAGCAACGACCTGTTGTTCTCGCGCAAGCTTTCCAATGGCGCGGAACTGGTCCTGGCCCTGGCGCACCGCTTGATCGAGGCGGCGCACAGCGGTGACTACCGCAGCCCGGCGTTGAACGACTTTGTCATGACCCAGGACAGCATCATCGCTTTGAGCGACCGGATCGCGGCGGCGGCCCATGTCGCGTTCCGTGACCCCGAGCTGTGGAATGCCTTCGCCCGCGTGTGGTTGCTGCAGTCGATTGCCGCCACCATCACTGCGCGCAAGATCAACGATGCCTTTGCCAAGGCCTTGGACCCGCGAGTGTTCGATGACATCGACCGCCTCGCCGAGGACGGTTTCTGGATGCCTCTGTATCAAGGGTACAAGGATATTCTCAACACTACGCTGGGCCTTTGTGATGACGTCAAAAGCGCCAAGGTCTCGGCTGCGCAAGCTGCAAGCAGCATTTTCTCGGCGCTTGCCAATGCCAGCTTTGTTCCGCCTATTTTTGATTTTGCTAATCCTCACGCTCGTGTCTATCAACTGACCACCCTGAGAAAACTCAAGGCGCTCTGGTGGGGCCTGATGCAGGTGCCTTCAGAGGTCGGGCGGCTGATCTTCTATCGATCCTTCAGAAAACCTTCCATGCGCAAGGAGAGTTGAAATGGACTTCAACTATGACGCCACCCAGAAAGAACACGCAGCAATGATCGCGCAGGTGTGTGCCGAGCAACTGGCGGCCTGCAGCAACCAGCATTCGCCATATTTCACCCAGCAGCAGTGGAGCATCTGCGGCGAGGCCGGGTTACTGGGGCTGTCGATTCCCAAGGAGTACGGTGGCCAGGGCCTGGGGGCGCTGTCGACGGCCATTGCGATGCACGCATTTGGCCTGGGCTGCACGGACATGGGGCTGGTATTTGCGGCGGCCGCGCACCAGTTTGCCTGTGCCATGCCGATCGTCGAGTTCGCCTCGCCGGCAACCAAGCGCGATGTCCTGCCGAAACTGGCCAGTGGCGAGTTCATCGGCTCCAACGCCATTACCGAGCCCGAGGCGGGCTCGGATGCGAGCAATCTGAAGACCCGGGCCTTGCCTCAGGCCGATGGCAGCTATCGCCTCAGCGGCCACAAGAGTTTTGCCGGTAATGCGCCGATCGCCGACATCTTCGTGACCTACGCCACCACCCAGCCCGAGTATGGCGCCCTGGGCGTCAGTGGGTTCATCGTCAACTGCAACACGCCGGGCCTGCGAGTCAGCGAGCCCCTGGGCAAGGTGTGCCTGAAAAGCTGCCCGGCTGGCGAGGTGTTCTTCGATGACTGCATGGTCCCTGGGGTCCACCGCCTGGGCGAGGAGGGGCAGGGCCGGCAGGTGTTCCAGAGTTCCATGGGATGGGAGCGCGCCTGCTTGTTCGCGGCTTTCCTGGGGATGATGGAGCGGCAGCTGGAACAATGCATCGAGCATGCGCGCACGCGGCGCCAGTTCGGCAAGCCGATCGGCGACAACCAGGCGGTCTCCCACCGTATTGCGCAGATGAAGCTGCGCCTGGAGTCGGCCCGCCTGCTGCTGTTCAGGGCGTGCTGGGGCATGGACCAGGGCGATCCGGGACAACTCAACATCGCCTTGTCGAAGCTGGCCATCAGCGAAGGTGCGCTGGCCTCCAGTATCGATGCGGTGAGGATCTTCGGCGGCCGGGGCTGTCTCGAGTCCTTCGGTATCGAGGCAATGCTGCGCGATTCCATTGGCACCACGATCTTTTCCGGCACCACCGATATGCAACACGAAATCATCGCCCGGGAGCTGAGACTATGACGCTGATTCATGAACGAGTGATGCGCAGTGCCGCGCGCTATCCGCAGCAGATGGCGGTGGTGGATGAACAGCAAGGCCTGAGTTATGCGGCGCTGGAGCGGCGGACCGCTGAGTTCGCCGCCATGCTCTGTGCCCTGGACGTGCGCCAGGGGCAGCGGATTCTGCTCTGGGCACACAAGTCGGTCGACCTGGTGGCGCTCATGCAGGCGGCCCTGCGGCTGGGGGTGGTGTACGTGCCCGTGGACCCGCTGAGCCCGGTGTCGCGCCTGGAAAAGATTGCCCGCGATTGCCAGGGGGTGCTGATCATCTGCACGGCCGCGCACCTGGAAGAAATCGCTGGCGGCGAACTTGCCCAGGCCCGCTGCGTGGTGCTGGACGACCCCACCAGTGCGCGCTACTGGCGCAGCATCGATACCCGCTCCAGCGTCATGGCGAAGGTCGAGATTCAGCCGGACGACCTGGCCTACATCCTCTACACCTCAGGCTCCACCGGCACTCCCAAAGGGGTGTCGCTCAGTCACGGCAATGCCCTGGCGTTCGTCGACTGGGCGTGCGAACGCTATGGCTTCAAGGCCAACGAGCGTTTCGCCAACCACGCGCCGTTTCATTTCGATCTCTCGGTCCTGGACCTATATTGCGCGCTGAATGTGGGCGCTACGGTGCACCTGGTGCCTGAGGCCATGGCTTTCTCGCCGCGGCTGCTGACCGACTTCATCGGCTCCCACGAGATCACGGTCTGGTACTCGGTGCCTTCGGTGCTCATGATGATGATGCAGGACGGCGGCCTGCTGACGGACCTGCAAGGCACCCTGCGGGTACTGCTGTTCGCCGGCGAGCCGTTCCCGATCAAACACCTGCGCGAGCTGCGCGCAGCTTATCCCGAGGTCCGCCTGGCCAATCTGTTCGGCCCTACGGAAACCAATGTCTGCACCGCGTTCGAGGTCGATGCCATTGATCCTCAGCGTTTGCTTCCGGTACCGATCGGTACGGCGGCATCGGGCAACCAGGTGTGGGCGCAGAAACCCGACGGCAGTCGCTGCGCCCCGGGGGAAGAGGGGGAACTGGTGGTCCAGGGGCCCACGGTGATGCTGGGGTATTTCGCCCTGCCGGAACAGCAGGGGCCCTACAAGACCGGCGACATGGTCAGGCAACTGGCCGATGGCAACTACGAATACCTGGGGCGCCGCGATGACATGCTCAAAGTGCGTGGCAACCGGATCGAGCGGGGTGAAGTGGAAGCTGCGCTACTGGCCCACCCCCAGGTCAGCGAGGCTGCGGTGCTGGTGATCGGGGAGGGGATGAATGCCCAACTCTGGGGAGCGCTGGTGCCCCAGGCGGGGGCCAGCCTCTCGATCATCGACCTCAAGCGCCACTGTGCACAGTGCCTGCCGCGTTACATGATCATCGACAAGATGCTGTGCCTGGAGGCGCTGCCGCGCAACGCCAACGGCAAGGTCGATCGCTTCGCCCTGGCCCGGCGAGTGGAGGGTTGAGCGATGTCGACGCCATCATCCATCGCCCGGGAAGTCTGGTTTCCCTATGCCAGCCGGCCACGGGGCAAGATGCGACTCTTCACTTTCCCCTATGCCGGCAGCGGGGCGTCGGTCTTTCACCGTTGGTTTCTGCCGCTGTATGACCAGGTCGACCTGTATGCCCTGCAGTTGCCGGGCCGTGAGGGTCGCAGCCAGGAGCACCGTTACTGTGACATGCAGGCGGCGGCCAATGACGTGGCCGATTGCCTGGAACAGTTCAGCGATGACATTCCCTGCTGCTTCTTCGGCCATAGCATGGGGGCGTTGCTGGCCTTCGCGGTCGCCAGTGTCCTGCAACAGCGGCAGCGACAGGTGCCGCTGCAACTGATGCTATCGGGCATGGTCGCTCCCCATGTACCGCAGCGGGTCGCGCCCTTGCACCAGTTGCCGGCGACCCAGGCCACCGCGGTGCTGCAGGCCATGGGCGGGGTTCCTGCAGTGGTGCTGGCCGAAGAGGACCTGATGCAGATGTACCTGCCGGTGATCCAGGCCGACATCCAGATGGTCTACTCCTATGCCCAGGCTCAGGCCCGGCCGCTGGACATCGACATGGTCTGCCTGAGCGGTACCCAGGACCTGATCGCGCCGCCCGAGCAGATGCAGCAGTGGCGAGGCTATACCCGGGGCCGCTTCGAGCAGTTCGTGTTTGCCGGAGGCCACTTCTTTCTCGATGGACAGGTTATGTCGCGGATCAAGGCGGTGCTGGGGAGTGCCCTGCACAATCAGCCGGGCAGTCTGGTGGGATGAACCGTTCAGTGGGCAATGGCGGCGAGTCCGGACCGGGCAAACAGCTTGAGGTGCGCTTTCAGGGCGTCTGCATCGTGTTGCAGCACGGCCTGGAGCGGGCTGGGCTGCTGGCGATCGATCACCGCCAGCATCAGGCAGGGGGCGATGATGCTGATGGCGCAGCGCGCCAGCGCCGGGTCGCCGGACGGAAAGCCGGTGATCTGGCTGATGATCGTTTCCAACAGGCGAAACTTGGGCATCACTTCTTCTTGGACAAGGCTGGAGAAATGGACGGTAGGCGCGAGTATTTCCCGTGCACAGACTTTGCTTTGCCAGCTTTGCTCATCGAGTACCCGGCTGACGATGGCATCAATGAACACGTCGAGCTTGCCCAGTGCCGGTTCGTCGCTCCCGGCCAGTTGCGACAGGGCTTCGAAACTCACCAACTGCTTGTGTCCTTCGATCAAGACCGCCTTGTACAGGGCCTCCCGACTGCCGAAGTGGTAGTTGATGGCGGCCAGGTCGGTGCCGGCTTCTTCACTGATGAGCTTGCTCGCGGTGTTGGCATAGCCATGCTGGGCAAACAGGCGGGCAGCCACCTCGAGAATCCGGATCCTGGTGTGCTCGCCGTCGCTTCTGCTGGATCTGCGTCGAGTGCTCATGGCGTTCCTCATGGTTGGACATAGGGGTTGCTTCACCGCCAGTATCTGTTATTTTTTAGATTAAATTCAAATTGAATTTAAACTAGGTCTTGGTAAACAAAGGATTCACGGATGAAGAAGCAGTGGATTGCAGGGGTTGCCGTACTGCTGGCGGTAACAGCAGGTGTTTCCTGGTTTCTCCTTCGCCCCGAGGAACAGCACGATCGCCTGAAGCTTCATGGCAACGTCGATATTCGTCAGGTCTCCCTGGCGTTCGATGGCAGCGAGCGAATCACCGCGCTGTATGCCGAGGAGGGCGACCTGGTGCAGGCGGGCCAGGTGCTGGCCGAACTCGACACGCGCACGTTGCGCCTTGAAATCAGTCGTTCTCAGGCCCGGATCGGCGTCCAGGAGCAGGCGCTGCTGCGTTTGAAAAATGGCACGCGCCCCCAGGAGATCGAACAGTCCAGGGCACGTCTGGATGCCGCGCAGGCACAAGTGCAACTGGCTCGGTTGGAGTCGCAGCGCTTGCGTCGGATCGCCGCCGAGACTCAGGGCAGAGGCGTCAGCCAGCAACGCCTGGACCAGGCGTCGGCACGCCTGCAGGTCGCCCAGGCCCAGGTGCAGGAACAGCGCGAAGCCTGGTCATTGGCCAAGATCGGCCCGCGCAATGAAGACATCGCCCAGGCATCGGCGGACCTGCAAGCCACCAAGGCCGACCTGGAGCTGCTGCAACATTATCTGGCACGCGCTCAGCTCAAGGCGCCTACCCAGGCACGGGTTCGCACGCGCCTGCTGGAGCCGGGCGATATGGCTTCGCCGCAGCGACCGGTATTCGCCCTGGCCCTGACCGACCCCAAGTGGGTGCGGGCCTATGTCAATGAGCGTCAATTGGGCCATGTGCGGCCGGGTCAGGTGGCGCAGGTGTTTACCGACAGCTTTCCGGAGCAGTCCATCGACGGCAAGGTCGGCTATATCTCTTCGGTCGCTGAATTCACCCCCAAGTCGGTGGAGACCGACGACCTGCGTACCAGCCTGGTCTACGAGATCAGGGTGCTGGTCAAGGACCCCGACGACCGCCTGCGGCTAGGCATGCCGGCGACGGTCTACCTTGAGCGTTCTCCGGCCGTCGGGACCGCGCCATGAGCGCGTCGGTGGCAACGGTCCAGGCTGTCGATCTGGTCAAGCACTTTCGCGTCGGTGCGCGCCAGCAGACGGCCCTGGAGGGTATTTCCCTGGACATTCCCCAGGGCAAGCTGAGCGCGCTGGTGGGGCCGGACGGGGCAGGGAAAACCACGTTACTGCGGCTGATTGCCGGATTGATGAAGGCGGACCAGGGGCAGCTGAATGTGCTGGGGCTGGACGTCGCCGCGCACCCCCAGCAGGTACAGGACCGCATCAGCTACATGCCGCAGAAATTCGGCCTGTACGAAGACCTGACCATCCAGGAAAACCTCGAGCTGTACGCCGACCTGCATGGCGTCCCTGCCCAGCAGCGCGATGAACGATTTGCCCGGTTGCTGCAGATGATGGACCTGACGCGATTCCGCGGGCGCCTGGCCGGGCAGTTGTCCGGCGGCATGAAACAGAAACTCGGGCTGGCTTGCACGCTGGTCCGTTCGCCCCAGCTGTTGCTGCTGGACGAGCCCACGGTGGGAGTCGACCCGCTGTCGCGCCGGGAGCTGTGGAGCATCATCGAGCAATTGATCGAGCAGGAAAACCTCACGGTGCTGATCAGCACCGCCTATATGGACGAGGCTCAGCGTTGTGCTCAGGTCTTCGTCCTGTATCAGGGACGGCTGATTGCCCAGGGGCCGCCAGCACAACTCTGTGAGCTGGCGCAGGGGCTGTGCTATGGCGTCGCCCCCCGCTCCGGCAACCCGGCCAGGCTGCTGCAGGCGCACTTGCTCGATGACCGCGAGCACATCGTCGATGCCGTGCCCGAAGGCGGCAAGGTGCGATTCATCCGCAATGCCCAGGTGCCCCTGCAGGACATCCCCTCCCTGGACGGGCTGAGCGCCCCCGAGGCCCTGCAAGCGCGTCTGGAAGACGGCTTCATGGTGCTGCTCAGGCAACAGGTGGCAGCGGTCACGCTACCCTTTGACACGCCACCCTCCGGCGATAGCCAGGACGCCGCCGATGCCGGCCGCGCGGTGGTCATCGAAGTTCGTGACCTGGTGCGCAAGTTCGGCGACTTCACCGCGGTGGCCAGCACCTCGTTCGAGGTTCTCAAGGGCGAGATATTTGGCTTGCTGGGGCCCAATGGCGCAGGCAAGACCACGACCTTTCGCATGCTCTGCGGCCTGCTTCCCGCTTCCAGCGGGCAGCTGGAAGTGGCTGGGGTCAATTTGCGTACCGCGCGAGCGGCGGCGCGCCGCAAGATCGGCTACGTGTCGCAGAAGTTCGCCTTGTACGCCAACCTCTCGGCCCTGGAGAACTTGCGTTTCTTCGGCGGCGCCTATGGCCTGCACGGTGCGCAGTTGAAGGCGCGAATGGCGCTGATGCTCGAACAGTTCGACCTCGACGAGCACAAGCACCTGCGCAGTGGTGAGTTGCCTGGTGGCTACAAGCAGCGCCTGGCGATGGCAGTCGCACTGCTGCACGAGCCTGAAATCCTGTTTCTCGACGAGCCCACCAGCGGCATCGATCCCCTGGCCCGCAGGGCTTTCTGGCGACGTATCACCGCCCTGGCGCAAAGCGGTACCACCATCGTCATCACCACCCATTTCATGGAAGAAGCCGAGTACTGCGACCGCATCGTGATCCAGGATGCCGGGCGGTTGCTGGCCCTGGGCACCCCGGAGCAGGTCCGCCACCAGGGCGATGAGTCGCTTGCCGACATGAACAGCGCCTTCATTGCCGTGGTCGAGCGTGCTCGAGCGCAGGCCAGTGCCAGGGTGCAGTGAGGAATGAGCATGTCCGATTTCAATGGAGCTGCATCAGGTTTCAGGCGCCGCCTGATGGCACTGACCAAAAAGGAGTTCCGCCAATTGCTGCGGGACAAGAGCAACCTGGCGATAGGCATCGTCCTGCCCATCGTCCTGATCCTGATATTCGGTTACGGCCTGTCCCTGGATATTCGCAATTCGCCTCTGGCGGTGGTGATGGAAGACAGCTCGCCCAGTGCTCGCAGCGTCGTGGCCAAGCTTGAGAGCTCGGATTACTTCTCGGTGATCCGGGTCACCAGCATGGCCGATGCACAGGCTTTGATGGACCGGCGTCGGGTCGATGGCATCGTGCGCATACCGGCGGACTTTTCCCGCCGACTCGAGCGCCAGGATGCGCGCTTGCAACTGCTGCTGCATGGCGCCGACGCCAACAGTGCGGCGACGCTTGGACGCTACGTCAGGGGGGCGCTGAATGTCTGGCAACAGCAGCAGCTTGACCGTGCCAGGCCGTCACAGGCTGCAGGGCGGGTGCTGCTGGTCGAGCGGATGTGGTTCAACGCGGCCAACAGCAGTACCTGGTATTTGGTGCCCGGGCTCATTGCCCTGATCATGACGCTGGTGGGGGCGTTCCTGACCTCACTGGTGCTGGCCCGGGAGTGGGAGAGGGGAACCCTCGAATCGCTGTTCGTCACCCCGGTCAGGTCGATCGAGATACTCCTGGCCAAGATCATTCCCTACTTTCTGGTGGGCCTGCTGGGCCTGATGATGTGCCTGGTGTCCGCTCGACTGCTGTTTCAGGTGCCGATCCAGGGCTCGCTGGTGCTCTTGCTACTGAGCTCGATGCTTTACCTGGTGGTGACCCTGGGCATCGGCCTGCTGATCTCGGCGAAGACCCGCAACCAGTTCCTGGCGAGCCAGATCGCAATCATCTTCAGCTTCCTGCCGGCGCTGATGCTGTCGGGCTTTCTCTTTGACTTGCGCAATGTCCCGACCTTCATCCGCATGGTCGGCTCGATCCTGCCGGCGACCTATTTCATGGAGTTGGTGAAGACCCTGTTCCTGGCGGGCAACAACTGGCCGCTGATCGCCAAGAACCTGGCCATCCTCACGGCCTACGCCTTGTTTCTGTTGAACGCTGCACGGCTGTGCACCCGCAAGAAGCTGGATTGACGCCATGGACAAGCTGATGAGTTTCATACGCGAATTGCTGTTCCTGTTTCAGAAAGAGTTCCTGGCCATCGTCAAGGACCCGGCCAATCGGGTGATCCTGATTGCACCGGCGATTGTCCAGTCACTGCTGTTTGGCTACGGCGCCACCTACGATCTGAACTACGTGCCCTATGCGGTGCTGGACCAAAGCCAGGGGCGGGCCTCGACGGAGCTGCTGGCGCGTTTCGATGCCTCGGGTGTGTTTGCCCGGGTGGCGACCTTGAACAGCGTGGGCGAGATTGCCCCGGTGATCGACCAGGGCAAGGCCCTGCTGGTGCTGCAGTTCTCCTCGGACTTCGATGAGCGCTTGAGCCGGCATGACAATGCCGGCCTGCAGCTGGTGCTGGACGGGCGCAACTCGACGACCGCGGGGATGGCGGCGGGGCACATTGCCAATCTGGTGGCTGATTTCAACCAGCAGTTCCTGGCGTTGGAGAATGCGCCTGTACGCCTGGAAACCCGGGCCTGGTTCAACCCCAACCTGCAAACCCGCTGGAACATAGTGCCCGGCCTGATCGCCGCGTTGAGCATGATCCAGACCTTGATGCTGGCAGCGCTGTCGGTGGCCCGAGAGCGCGAACAGGGGACGTTCGACCAGTTGCTGGTCACCCCCCTGACACCCTTCGTCATTCTCCTGGGCAAGGCGCTGCCATCGGTCCTGATCGGCCTCCTGCAGTCAAGCCTGATCCTGGCCATTGGCTTGTTCTGGTTCGAGATCCCGATGATCGGCTCCGTGCTCGATTTGTACCTGGGGCTGTTTGTCTTCACCTGCGCCTGCGTGGGCATCGGCCTGTCCATCTCGGCGCTCTCGGCCAACATGCAGCAGGCCATGGTGTACACCTTCGTGCTGATGATGCCGCTGATTCTGCTGTCCGGGCTGATCACCCCGGTGCACGGCATGCCCCAAGCGTTGCAGGTGCTGACCTACCTGGACCCGCTGCGCTTCGCCATTGACCTGGTCAGAAGGATCTACCTGGAGGGGGCGACGCTGGCCGACGTCTCCTGGAATCTGGTGCCCATGCTCGCGGTCGCGCTGGTGACCCTGCCACTGGCGGCCTGGCTGTTTCGCAATCGATTGGTGTGATAAGGAACGTCATGAAAACGACTCACTCTGGATACCTGTTCAACGGGCTGGCGGCGGCCTTGATGATGGCTCTCAGCGCCTGCACCCTTGGGCCCGATTTCAAGGCACCCGTGGTGCCAAGCCCGGAAAAATGGACTGACTGGCACAGCGGCCCGGTGACGCCGGTGGTGTCGGCAAAGAACACCGCGAGCGTCGTGCCGGGGACCGAGGCCAACTGGTGGCGGGTATTTGCCGATCCTGTCCTGGATCAGCTGCAGGCCCAAGTGCGCGAGGGCAACCCGGATCTGCACACGGCCATGCTGCGATTCGCCCAGGTCAGGTTGCAACGCCAGATTGTCTCTTCCCTGGAGACCCCAGAGGTGTCCTTCACGGGCGCTGCAACCCGCAACCGGCAAAGCCGGTATGCCCCGAACAATCGCATGCTCGAAGCACTGGGCAGCGACCGCGAGGCCCTGGAGAAGGTCCTGACCGACCCTTACAGCCTCTACCAGGCCGGGTTCGATGTTTCATGGGAGCTGGATCTCTGGGGCCGGGTGTCGCGCCTGGGCGAAGCCGCCCAGGCCGAAGTCGACGGCGCGGCGGCGACGCTGGACGATGTGTTGCTCAGCGTGCAAAGCGAGCTGGCGAGAAACTACATCGAGATGCGCACCGCGCAGCGCCAGACCCGTCTGCTGGAGCAGGAGCTGCACGTGCTGGACGCGCGCCTGCAGGTGGTCGTGGTACAGGCTCGCGAAGGTGATGAGGATGGCTTCGCCGTCGAGCGCCAGCAGTCGAGGCTGGCGGCGCTGAATGCACAGATACCGGGTTGGAAGGCCCTGCACACCCAGGCCGCGAACCGTATTGCAGTGCTTCTGGGGGAGCATCCCGGGGCCCTGGAAACCTTGCTGGCGGATCGTCCGGACACCGCCCTGGGGAGCCCGCTGCCCAACCTGCAGCTGGGCGTACCGGCAGAGCTGGCGCGTGAGCGTCCGGATATCCGCGCTGCACAAGCCCGGCTGCACCGGGCCACGGCCGGCATCGGGGTGGCTGAAGCGGAGCTCTACCCGAGCGTGACGCTGGGCGCCGACTTCGGTTTTGAATCCTACAAGGGCGGCAAGTTTGCCGACTGGAGCAGCAGGGCCTGGTCGGTGGGGCCGCGTCTGGACCTGCCGCTGTTCGATCGCGGACGCCGCAGCAAAACGGTGGTATTGCGCAAGCTCGAGCAGCAAGAAGCGGCCGTGGCGTTTCAGCAAACCGTCCTGGCGGCCTGGCAGGAGGTGGATGATGCCCTCAGTCGGTATCACCACGAATACCAGCGTGCGGCACACCTCCAGGACAGTTATGAGAGCAGGGCTCGCACCTACCAGTGGACTCGTGTCAGGTCTGCCGCCGGGGATGCCAGTTACCTGGAGGAACTGGAGGCGCAACAAATGCTGCTCGAGGCGCAGCGCGACCTGGTCAATAGCGACAGCCAGCTCAGGACCCACCTGATCAGCCTCTACAAATCCATGGGCGGGCGTTCCTCCTGACCCGTCGCAGCACCGCAGCACAACCCTTTCGGACTGATTTTTCCTAACGGAATAGGAAACCCTGCAAATGGATGACCTCTACAAGATCGCGCTGTTTTCATCCCTGATACTGGTGGTACCGGGGCCTTCGAACACCCTGTTGTTGGCCTCGGGCTTCAAGTTCGGCGTGCTGCGCTCGCTGCCGCTGGTGCTGATCGAGATGCTCGGTTACACCGTGTCAATCTGCACCTGGGGCTGGGGGCTGGTGCTGCTGTCCCACGACTACCCGTGGCTGATCCACCTGATCAAGCTGCTGTGCGCGTTCTATATCGCGGCGCTGGCTCTGAAAACCTGGAAGACCTCGACCGCCGGCGCCCAGCACACCGAACGCTTCGAGAGCTGGCCCCGGCATTTGCTGATCGCGACCCTGCTCAACCCCAAGGGGCTGATCTTTGCCAGTGTGATATTCCCGGCCCGGTCCTTCTCCAGCGTGGGGGAATTCCTGCCCGCGTTGTGCGCGTTCTTCCTGGCATTGGCGCCCATTGCCTTGCTCTGGGTCTCGTTGGGGGCGGGGATTCGCGCCCAGTACCTGGGGCGTGTCTCGGGGCCCTTGTTCTCGAGGGGAACCGCCATCGTCCTGGCGCTGTTTTCCGCCACGCTCACCTACACCGTGGTTCGCGCGGTATAAGCCCGGGCCTTGACCGGCCAGCCTTCAACAAGGAAGTTCGATGCCGACCCTTTGTCTGCCTCATGTACTGTTTCCGGAGCACAGGATCAGCCAGCAACAGATGATCGAGCATCTGCGGCGGCTGCACGGCGATCAGCCAGGCACGGCGTTGTCCGAGCGCATGATCCGCAACAGCCAGGTGCAACAGCGCCACCTGCTGCTGC
Source organism: Pseudomonas sp. PH1b (assembly GCF_000633395.1). Taxonomy (GTDB): domain Bacteria; phylum Pseudomonadota; class Gammaproteobacteria; order Pseudomonadales; family Pseudomonadaceae; genus Aquipseudomonas. Next base: position 23,274 of record NZ_AYMU01000030.1, on the reverse strand, counting down.
CGCTGGATGAACTGCTCCAGCAGTCCGACATTACCCGGCGCAGCATCCTCTATGAGCGCGCTGCTAGAGACATGGCGTGCGCCGCGGCACGTCAGGCACTGGTCAATGCCGACCTGACCCCGAGCGCGATACGGATGGTGATTGTCACTTCCTGTACCGGGTTCATGATGCCGTCCCTGACCGCCCACCTGATCAACGACCTGCGCCTGCCGGCGACGACCGTGCAATTGCCGATTGCCCAGTTGGGCTGTGTGGCCGGCATGGCGGCGATCAACCGGGCTCGGGATTTTGCCGCCCTGGATGTCGACAACCATGTACTGATGGTTTCCCTGGAGTTTTCCTCGCTGTGCTATCAGGCGGGGGACAAGCAATTGCATTCGCTGATCAGCGCGGCGTTGTTCGGCGATGCCGCCGGCGCCTGTGTCTTGCGTGCCGATGACCGAGCGCAGGGGGTCCGGATCACGGCTGGACGCTCGTACCTGTTGCCCGACAGCGAGCATTTCATCAGGTACGAGGTAAAGAACAGCGGCTTTCATTTCGCGCTGGACAAGGCCGTCATGCACTCGATCAAGGACATCGCTCCGGTCCTTGAACGGTTCAACCAGGATCACCAGCGGCAGGGCTGTGCGGACAATGACTTTTTCATTTTTCACACCGGTGGCCGCAAGATCCTTGATGAGCTGGTCATCCACCTCCAGTTACCTGAGGACAGTGTAGGGTTGTCCCGAACCAGCCTGGCCGAGGCTGGAAACGTGGCCAGCGTGGCGGTGTTCGACGTGTTGCGCCGCCAGTTCGAATCGCCCCCCAAGGCCGGTAGCAAAGGCCTGATGGCCGCCTTTGGCCCGGGCTTCAGCGTCGAGATGAGCCTGGGCCAATGGCATGCCTGAGGGGCAGCGAGCGGCGTGGGCGGGCGGGGCATCCAGGCCTCAAGGTGAAGGCTGTTCAGACCTGCCTGGCAGCAAAGGTCTCGCCGACCATGATGATCGACCTGCCTTTTGCAGAGGTGCTGGTGAGGCTGTTAATCACTAACGCCAGGGGACTTGGGTCCCGGAACAGCGCGAAAAACAACTCGAAATACAGGTAGTCGTCAATCAAGGCGGCTGCCACTTCGGGTTGACTCTCCAACAGCTCCTGAAAGGTCGGGTAATTCAGCCGCTCGAGCCCCGGGATGTCTGCAAAGCCTTGCTCAAGGTCGTCTGTCCTGCATTCGCTGATGAAGGTGTCGGCACATTCGAGGAAGTGTTGTGGAAAGTCGCTGTGCTCCAAGATCAGTTCATAGGGTGTTGTATCAAGACTGACGGCTTCTCCGAAGCCGAGGCTGCGGTAGCTGAGGGTACGAGGGTCGATGGGTTTGCCGGCGGATGTGAACTTCATGGGGCAACTCGGCTTTTCTGTGGGCCTCAGGCAACCCGAGGGTTCGGGCCTGTGATTTTCCTGACCTGCCTGGCGCCGGCAAGCGCGGCGGGCAGGATGAGCAGGCAGGAGGTGAAATACCCCCAGTCCATTTGGCTGCCCGCGATGAACTGGGCAGGGAGCAATTGTGATATCAAGAAGCCGAAAACAATCAGGACCAAGATGCTCGAGAGCAGGCTGAAGAGAATCGCGTTGAACATTTTTTCCTTTACGTCCGTGTTGCAGGGCGAGGGGGTTGCCAGGGAGGTCTGGATCCTTGTCGCTGGCGTGGATGACAGGCCATTGATCATGCGCCGAACGGGGGCTGATGCAGAGAATGCTCCGGCGGCTTCGCTGCTTTCAACTTGAAGCAAGGGCCTCGTGTTTGGGCATGAAAAATCGGGCAAACAGCTCGGACTGTGACTTGATGTTCAATTTGCCGTAGATATTGCGACGGTGGACTTTTATCGTTTCTGACGAAAGGGAAAGTTTCCCCGCAATCTCCTTATTGGAGAAACCACTCAGTAACAACCTGAGTACATCACTTTCCCGGGCTGTTATCTGGGTGCCGAGGCGGGTGATGGTTTCCGGCCAGAGAGGGGGCGCGGCGAGGTTCTTTTCCACCTCCGTCTCGAAGCTCATGCGCTGGTGCATTAACGCGCTCACCCAAGGCTTGATGAGATCAAGCATCGTAATCTGCTCTTGATTGAAGCGAACGCTGCTGCCAATGGAAATGCACAAGGTTCTGTCGGCGTCGAGCTGGACGTTGTACTGCGCCTCATCTACGGAAATATACTGCTCGAAATACTGATGGTAGTACTCGGTCTCAATGAAGTACTCAGGCGCAATATCCAGCAGATGAAAGAATCCGCTTTGCGGGTTTTCTCGATTGGCTATGTAAAAAGGATCCAGCAGGTACAGCCCCTTCACGTAGCGATGGATAAAGGCATCGACTTCCTCTGCATCGGCTATCTCCGGAAGACTGACAACTTGTACATGTTGGTTACTGAAGATCAGTACAACCCAGTTATCGATCTGCACATACTCATTCAGGGTGCGAACAAGCGAGCTCCAGAACTCTGGACGGTTCAATTGCATGATCAGTTTTCCAATCGAACGGTGCCAGGCCAGGCTGTGAAGGTCGAGTGGCATCTTCTACCCCTTTAGGGTTAGGGAGTCGTGGGTCTGAGGTAAGTATTCGTAGGTATTTACTATTCGGGAATGCCCCGTATATTCACTGCCAGGATTTGCGATGGCCATGAAGGCACATCGTTTTTTACAAGGATGTTGCATGAGAAATTCACCTTTGCGAACCCTTTTTTCGGTCTCGCTTCTCTGTGCAGGGATAAGCACATCTGTCGCAGCGGCAGGGCCTGGAGTGTATCTGTATAACTGGTTCGGGCTCATTGCTCCCGAGACGCCGAAGGCGTTCGAGCAAGAGACCGGCAACAGGATCCATATGGATGCATTCGACAGCGCCGAAATCATGCAGAGCAAGGTCATGGCCGGGCGCACGGGGTACGACGTGGTGGTGGCCACTTCCAATGTGTTGCCCAGCCTGATCCAGGCGGGAGTGCTGCAGCCGCTGGATCCCGCCCAACTGAGCAATTTGTCCCATATCGACCCTGACATTCTGTCCCAGCTTGCGGTCAATGACCCGGGCAATCGCTATGCCGTGCCGTATCTATGGGGCACCACCGGGATTGGCTATGACATTGATAAGGTCAAGGCGGCACTGGGCGACAAGGCTCCGGTGGACAGTTGGGACCTGATCTTCAAGGAAGAGAACATCAGCAAGCTGAAGTCCTGTGGCGTGGCCATGCTTGATTCTCCCAGCGAGATCATTTCGATTGCCTTGCATTACCTGGGATTGCCCAGCAACAGCAGGAACCCGGAGGACTATCAGAAAGCTCAAGCCCTGCTGTTGAAGATCCGCCCTTACATCCTCTATTTCGACTCGTCGAGGATCGACGCCGACCTGGCGGACGGCAATATCTGTGCGGTGGTGGGGTGGGCCAATGGCGCCCTTGCTGCCCAGGCCATCAATGAGAAGTCCAACACCGGGCGCAGGATTACCTACAGCCTTCCGCGCGAAGGCGCGCTGGTCTGGTCGGAAAACCTGGTGTTGCTGAAGGATGCCCCCCATCCCAAGGCGGGCATGGCGTTCATCAACTACATGTTGCAACCGGAAGTCATTGCCAAAACCTCAAACCACACTCTTTATCCCAACGCCAACAAGGACGCCACCGAGTTTGTCGAGCAGAAGCTGCGGGACAATCCGTGGATTTATCCAGACAGGAATACCCTTGCCACACTGGTGCCTCTTGAGCCGCTGCCATTGAAACTGGAGCGTATCCGCACCCGGGTCTGGACCAAGGTGAAGAGCAGTATTTGATAGCGGCTTGATGGATCACTTGCGGTTTCCAACAGTGTCTTGTTGCAGGCCATGGCCATGGCCATGAACAAGGACGCGGGACAGCAGGTCGAGGCTATCGCTGTGCGGGTTTCAAGATGCCAGTGGGAGGGCGCTCGAAGTGCAGCGTCGCGGGTACTGCATCCTTGAATTCCCGCAAGGGCGTTCCCGGGTACTGAACGAGGTGCTGCCAGCGTTGACGCTTGCCGGCAATGGCTGTTGCGTCGCTGCTGGGGCGAGTGGGCTGCCGAGCCCAGGTTGCAGGTTCTAGTTCCGGACCGGATTGGTCCGGTGTCCTGACATCGCTGTCTGCGACAGCATCCATTCAACATCTATGCAAGAAGAGAACAGCGGATGTTCAGCCCAGCCAATCAGACGCCCTTGAGTTTGACAATCGATGGCTTTGAGCCTGACTTTCAAGTACTGGCCTTCACCGGGGAAGAGGCGATCAACAGGCCTTACTTCTTCAATCTGGAGCTGGTGGGCGAGGAGGCCGGCCTGGATCTCCAGCGCCTGTTCGACACAGAGGCCTTTCTGGCCTTCGGCACTCAGGGTGAAGGCATTCATGGGCGGGTCTATCACATTGCCCAACGCGGCAAGGGGCGCTACAACCTGGCCCTGGTTCCGCACTTGTCCTACTTGCGCCACCGGCTTAACCGCAGGGTCTATCAACAGTACTCAGTGCCGGACATCGTTGCCTTGATACTGGAGGAACACGGGATTCTGGGAGGTGCCTATCGCTTTCATCTACGGGCGACTTACCCCAAGCGTGAGTGCTGTACCCAGTACGACGAAACGGACCTGCACTTTATCCAGCGCCTGTGTGAGGAAGAGGGGATTCACTTTCACTTCCAACACAGCCCCCAGGGCCATGTGCTGGTGTTTGGCGATGAGTTGGCCGCTTTTCCCCGGGGCGCACAAGTCACCGCCAAGAGACAGGGGAACGATAGACCGACCAAGGCGCAACGGGGCCAGCCATGCCATCCGGGCCTGGCGGCGTTTGACCGTGCAGCGCTGGAGCACGGCCACGAGACTTATCTTCACACTGAAGGGCGAGGCGACCAGACCTGGCTGGCCAGCGGCCAGGTTGTGCCGATCTCGGGCACGTTGGGCCAGGAGCGGAACGACCTCTGGCTACTGACGCGGGTCATCCACGAGGGCAAGCAACCCCAGGTGCTGAGGGACAAGACTGCCCTAGGCAGCACTGGCAGCCAGGACGACTTTGATCAGGGGTATCGCAACCGCTTCACCGCCCTACCTTGGGATCGGCCCTATCGTCCGCCTGTGGCTCACCGCAAGCCCCTGGTGCCCAGCACTCAGACCGCAGTGGTCATTGCAGTGGAAGGCGAAGAGGCGCGCCCCGCCCGGGTCAAGGTCAAGTTTCCCTGGGACCGCGAAGGTCGGTTTGATGACAAGAGCAGTTGTTGGCTGGACGCCTCTCACTGGCAGTGTGAGGCGATTCTCCTGGGGCCGGGGACTGAAGTCATGGTCACATTTATCGACAGCGACCCTTGCCGTCCGTGGATCGGCGCCTGCCCGTGCTGCGGCTGAATGCCAAGCGTTCTTGGCGCGCTCTCCAGGGCAGTTGGGCAGCGCCCAGAAGATACTGTTTGGTGGGGCATGCAGGGCAGGGCGCTTGAGCGGCATGACCAGCACAGAAGCGCGGAGATGCTTATCGATGATGGTTACGAACATACCCCGCCCGCGGCGAAGTATGTTCGACTGCCCCGGCTTAGAACTGTGGCTTGTAGGTCACACTGAACATCAAGTTCCGCGGATCACCGAAGTAGTTGTTGCCCGTCACCTGGCTGTAGGAGGGAATGAAGTAATGCTTGTCGAACATATTGTTCAGGTTGACCGCTAGCAGCACCTCATCGCTGGCGTCGTAGGCTATGCGTGAGTTCCAGATGGCAAACCCGGCCTGCTCGAACGCGCGGTCAAAACTGATGGTGCTGCTTTGGGCATTGACCCCGGCGCCAACGCTGACCTTGTTGAAGTCCCCCGGCAAGCGGTAGTCACTCCAGATGCGCAGCATGTGCTTGGGGGTGGAGGTGGCGAATACCTTGCCCTTGAGTTTGGTATCTTCCAGAAACGTGGTGGTGTTGTAGGTGTAGCTGCTGGCCAGTTGCAGGCCCGGTGCGACTTCACCGCTGAGCTCGGCTTCGATGCCCTGGCTGCGGACTTTCCCCGAGGCCGTCGAGCAGTACCAGCCATTGCACGCCTCGTCGCTGTTGATGTCGGTTGTGAGGTCGGTCACGGCACGGTTCTGGTGAATGTAGCGGAACAGCGACAACGCTGTGTTGAGCTGGCCATCCATCAGTTCGCCCTTGATCCCCACTTCGTAGTTCTTGCCTTCGACCGGCATCAGTGCGGACTTTTCCTTGGTCAACTGCACCTGGGGAATGAATACCTCGGCGTAGCTGCCATACACCGACCACTGATCATTGAGTGCATACACCAGGCCCGTGTAGGGCGTGACCTTGCCACTGGTCTTGACCGAGTTCTTCTCACCGCCTTCCTGCAGCTTGCGGGCCGAGTAGTTGTCCTGGTCGAACTTGTAGTCGTACCAGCTGGTGCGTGCGCCGAGAATCAGGGTCAGCGGCTCGGTCAGCTTGACCCGCCAGGAGCCGTAGATGCCTTTTTGCCGCACGTCATAGGTGCTGAGCGCCAGGTTGGCCTGGTCGGCAATGGAGTCATAGCTCGGTTGAGGGCGGTGATGGTCGATGTCGCTGATGTCCGCGCCAGGTGTAAACCTGCGGGCATAGCCGTCGTTCGTGGTGTATTTGGAGTAGTTGGCGCCCAGCACCAGGCTCTGCTTGAACGACAGGGCTTGGAAATCGCCGTTGATGAATAGGTCGAGGCCGCGGCTCTTGCCGTAGAAGTCGGTGGCGAAGTCGGAATAGCTCGGGCCGCTGGTGGTCCCGGGCTGCACGGCACCGGCGATGAACTGATAGGTCGCTGCGTTGGATTCGTTCATCCCGGTCGCCGCGACCTTGAGCTTCCAGTTGTCGTTGAAGTGATGCTCCAGGTCCAGGTACAGCGCCGTCTGGTCGTTCGCCGAACGGTTCCAGGTCGAGCCGGTGTAAGTGGAGCGCGACAGGTCCAGGGCCTTGCCATCGGCGTAACGCGGCAAGGCAATGAAGTACGGACGGCCATGGCTCTTCTTGTTGCTGAAGCCGACTCCCAGCACGGTGTCGTCGCTCAGGTCAAAATCCAGGGCACCGTACAGGGTCTGCTCCCAGTTCCACACGTAATCGGAAAAGGAATGGCCTTTCTCGTAGTTGACCACCGCTCGGCCGCGAACCGTTGCGGCTTCGTTCAGCGGCCCACCCACATCGGCCTGGGAGGCGTAGCGGTCCCAGCTACCGGCCTTGGCGCTCAAGGTCACGGTCGGGACGGCTTGCGGACGCTTGCGCACCATGTTGATCGCGCCGCCGGGGCTGTTGGCCCCCTGCAGCAGAGCGGCCGAGCCGCGCAGTACTTCCATGCGGTCGTAGATCACCATGTTTTCGGTGATGTAGCTGCCCAGGGCATAGACATTGCGCGGCACGGGTACGCCGTCGTACTGCAGGGACTCGATCTCGAAGCCCCGGGCGAACATGAACATGCCCGGCCCCGGCGACTTGACCGAAGCCAGGCCCGGCACCGCTTCCACAGCCTGGGTCAGGGTGCTGATGTTCTGGTCATCCATGGCCTTGCGGGTCAGCACGCTGACCGACTCCGGAATCTCCTTGAGTTTCTGTGTGCTCTTGCCGATGGTCACCGCCCCGGTGGTGTAGGAGCCGCTGTCTTCAGTGGTGGTCCCCAAGCGTTGCGCATTCACCTGGGTGGTTCCCAGCTCCAGGGCCGAGCCGGTGGCTCGAGGTTGTTCCAGCGTCACGCTGTCAGCGTCGATGAACCGGGCCTGCAGCGCCGTGCCGGCCAGCAGCCGGCTCAGGGCTTCGTCCTTGGCAAAGCTGCCGTGCAAGCCGGGGGAGTGCAGGCCTTGGGTCACCTCTGCCGAGACCAGCACCTGGACCCGGGTTGCCGCCGAAAAGGCCGCCAGGGCCGCATCCAGGGATTGCCCCGGAATATCGAAACGGTAGAGCTGAGCCTGCGCCGCGGCGCTGGTCTGCGCCTGGACCGGCAAGCCCACGAGGGCACAGCCCAGGGCCAGCGTTAACAAGGTCGGCACGCCGGGCAGGCGCCGGGCAGCAATCGGATGTCCCATGGATGTTCCCCAATGATCGAAGTCGATGTGGCGGCGCGGCACTACTTGAGAGTGCTTATTGTTTACGCCTCAGTGATCAAGGACGACGCGCCACGGGAAAACCCTGAAACTATTTGAGAATTATTTGCAGGCGCGGCGAAATGCCCCATCAATCGCCACGCAGGACCAGCAGATACGGGGTGTAATGCTCGGCGCGCAAACCCAGGGTGTAGACCAGTGCCTTGAGCACGGCATCCGGTTTGTCGATGTCGAACACACCGGATACCTGCCGATTGCGCAGCTCATCCCCCAGTACCAGGGTGTGGCCCGGCCAGTAGCGGTTCAACTCGGCCACCACCTCGGACAGCGGTTGCTGGCGAAACACCAGTTGGCGCTGGCGCCAGGCCAGACCGACCAGGGGATCGAATCCATGGACCGGGGTCAGGGCCCGGTCCTGATACTCCACGGCACGCCCGGGTTCCAGGTAGACCGGTTCGCCGCTGCCGGCATTGACCTCGACCCGTCCTTCAGCCACCTGCACCCGGGTCTGTTCAGCGCGCCGGGCGACACTGAACTGGGTACCGAGCACTTTCACCCGGCCAGCACCGGACTTGACGACAAAGGGCCGTGTCGGGTCCTTGGTGACCGCGAACCAGGCCTCGCCGCGCAGCAGGCGGATTTGCCGTTCACCATCGCTCATGCGGACCTGTACCGCGCTGTCGGTATTGAGCAGCAGCTCGGAACCGTCGGCGAGCAGCACCCGGCGCTGCTCGCCGGTGCCGGTGGCGTAGTCGGCGCGCAGGCGGTCGAGCCAGGGCGTTTGCACTGCCAGCAGCCCGACCATCAACAGCACCGCAGCAGCGCAAGACCACTGCATCCATTGTCGGGCCGCGGGTTTGCGCCAGCGCGCCTGCTGCTGTTGACGAATGGCCCGCGCGGGGGCGCGCAGGGCGCCAAGCAGCGCCTGGACCTCCTGCCATGCATCCTCCTCGGGCTGCCCTTGAGCCAGCCACAGGGCGAAGGCGTCGAGGTCGCTCGCGCTCACGTCCTCGGCCTGCAGGCGGAAGTACCAGCCCGAAGCCTGAGCAAACAGATCGTCGTCAAGCGACGGCGCAACGGAGTCGGTCATCAGTGATTCCACGGCTACGGGTTCGCGAGTCATGGCCGCGATCCTCGGGAGTCGCCCGCCAGCCGTGCCTGGATATAGGCCCGGCAATCGATCAGCGCGCGACGCAATTGGTATTCGACACTCCGCGGGCTGATGGCCAGACGTTCGGCGATCTCCCGATAGGAATATTCGTCGACATGATAAAGCAGGAAGATCTGCCGGGTGGCCTCGGGCAGGGCGTGAATCGCATCCTGCATCAGGCTTTCGTCCTGATAGGCAGACAGCTGTTCGACCGCCGAGGGGCTGTCGCAGGGCAGTTCTTCGCTGGGCTCGCCGACTTCCAGGCGCTCACGGCGGATGGCCTGGCGCTGATGATCACGCACCAGGTTGCTGGCGATGGTGAAGAGGAAGGCCGGCAGGTTTTCGATCTTTTGGCCGGACTCCAGGCGGGCCAGGCGCAGGAATGATTCCTGTGTCAGGTCGGCGGCCACCTGGGCGCTACCGGTGCGGCGGGTGACGAACGCTTCGAGGGCCTTCTTCTGTTCGGTGAACAGGCGCGCAATCTGCTTATTCCAGGAGGGCACAGCACTACCTTGATCAAGGGGCGTTCGGGAGCGCGCACGCTAGCAGAAGATGCGAGTGATTCGCAATTGATATGTTTTGCGGGGGACGCCGGGGTGGCGCTGTTCAGGGGATGGAGAAGGCGGGGCCCATATGGCAAGAGTCGGGGAGTTACCGGTGATTCCTCAGAGCCTGACGGGCTGGCAAGAGCGCTCTCGACTCGCCGAAGCGCCAATGCTCGGTGCGGGCGGTTTCATCGCTTTCACGGTTCGGCTTGTTGATCGGAGGCGGCAAGCGGCGCGACGCAGCCGCTCCTGGGTTCATGAGAAATGCCTGATCATTCGATTTTACGCGAGAGTCTGATTGTGGCTTTCGTAATCGGCAGTTGTTGATCCGCCGACTTCAATGCCAGAGACAGCCTGGTATTGTCTGAATTGACTTTCATTATGAGGTCGATGTTTGTTTCTTGGCCGAGCTTCTGGAAAATTTCAAACATCTCTTGCTCATCATAAGCGTCAATCCATACGCCATACCTGTTTGCTGCCGCGTCTTGCCAGTAGAAGGCAGTGAACTTGGGGATGGCTCTTTTTTCATATTGATTGTTCAGCAAACTGTCGCCGAAAAGGCTTTCCTGTTCACCATTGAAGGTGTGCATGCCGAAGTCCATCCAGTGACCGCCATCGGGCAACACAACTACCGGCTTCCAAACGTATTTTTCTCGGTATGTGTCATAGACCTCCGCCGCGGGATAGCCTTGGGCTCGTATTTTCTCTCTGATGGCCGGGGTGAAGGTTTTATAAGCCGGGTCGTTCAGCATGCGCTCTGCATAGCCGTCCTTGAACATGTACTGTGCATTGCTGTAGGCGTCCTCTGGCTTGATGATGACGCTCTGCGCACTGAATGCGCCGACTTCCTTTTGATTGCCAGGCCCGGACAGCCAAAGCACGACTCGTCCCTTGGGCGCCAGGCCTACTTTAAAAACGCTGTAGGTGTCTTTCTTGTGGGTGTCCTGGTCGATAAAGCCTTGATCAAAGAGGTGTTCGATTCTCTCTTTGTCCAACGCCCATTTGCCGGTATAGAACTTTTTCTCTACCAGGGAGTACCAGGTGAACTCCAGTTGATACGGGGCTGCTTTTTCCCTGGCCCCCACACTCATGGTCCCGCCACCGTTGCCCCAGCCTGTATTCTGGGTGCCCCAGATCGAGTCAAAGGCGAAGCTATAGTCCTTGGAAACTATCGCGCCGCTATAGACTTCCATCGGGTACTCCTGCGGGGCCGATACCGTTCCCGACCAGTCATAGCCTTCTGCGGTACTTGTGTGCTTGCAACCGAGCAACGAGAAACAGCACAGGATGGAAGTCATTATTGTTTTTTGAGTTTTTGCTCGCATGTGCCGTCACCACTTCCTTGTTGATAGGGGGCTTTATTGGCCGGCATTTTACCTGGCTTCAAGTTGAACGGAGGACTGGCCGTCCAGTACCTTTTACCAAGCACTCACAGGTCGAGAATGCCTGCTTAACCGGTGGCACCAGACCCCGCATCAACTCCCTGGAGACAGATTGCGAGGCGATCATTCATCGTCCCCGTAGTATTTGACGCCAATACGGATGATGTCCCGCCCCTGATCCTTGCGATGGTGGTTGGTGTCGCGCAGGGAATAAATGCAACCACAATACTCCTGCTGATAAAAACGTTCGCGCTTGCTGATTTCGATCATCCGTGCCGAGCCGCCACCCTTGCGCCAGTTGTAGTCCCAATAGCTAATTCCAGGATACTTTTGCGCGCTGCGGATGCCACTGTCGGTGATTTGCTTCATGTCTTTCCAGCGTGAGATACCCAGGGAGCTGGAAATCACACTGAAGCCGTTCTCATAGGCGTAAAGCGCCGTACGCTCGAAGCGCATGTCGAAGCACATGGTGCAGCGCACGCCGCGCTCGGGTTCATGTTCCATGCCTCTGGCACGTTCGAACCAGTTGTCTTTATCGTAATCGGCATCGATAAACGGCACTTTGTGATCTTCGGCAAAACGGATGTTCTCGTCCTTGCGCAACAGGTACTCACGCTCCGGGTGGATGTTCGGGTTGTAGAAGAAGAGGGTGTAGTCGATGCCCGAGGCGCTGATCGCTTCCATCACTTCTCCTGAACAGGGCGCGCAGCAGGAGTGCAACAGCAAGCTGTCCGCGCCATTGGGAAGGCTGAGTTGAGGCCTTTTGATGCCTGTCATGGCGGTGTGTCCCGGGAATAGCAAGCCAAATGAAAAAGCCGAGCACGCGAAAGTGCTCCGGCAGCTTGTAGGCAAAGGCCCCAGGGGGCCTCAAGAGCGGCTCCGATGCCATGAGGCTTCACGGACGGGCAAGACGCTCGATTGATTGCAGTGTCAAAGAGGGGCGCGCCAGTACAGGCTCACACCGCGCCATGGGCGGCGAGGTTGCAGTATTGCCCTTTGAAGTACAGCAATGGCTGCGTAGCAGCGGCTTCTTGCAGGTTCAACGCTTTGACTTCACCAATCACGATCAGGTGATCCCCTGCGGCATGTTCGGCGTGAATTTCGCAATCGAGCCAGTGCAGGCTGCCGGCAATGATCGGGTTCCCCAGCGGTGATTCCTGCCAGTCGACCCCGTGCCACTTGTCCGTGCCTTTGCGTGCGAACTGGTTGGAGATCCGCACCTGTTCACCGGAGAGAATGTTGACTACGAATCGTCCTGCCTGGCGGATTTTGGGATAGCTGGCCGAACTGGACATTACACTGAACGACACCAGCGGTGGGTTCATCGACACGCTATAGAACGACTGGCATGTGAAGCCAATCGGCTCGCCATCAATGTGCGATGTAATCACCGTGATTCCGGAGGCGTAGTGCCCGAGCGCTTGGCGAAAGCTCAATGGCTCGATAGCCGTACTAGGAAGTGACATGGTAGATCCTGAATATTGAGTACCGCTCGAAAATGCCAGGGAAGGCCTGAAGTCGTTCGGTAGTTTTCAATCTACCGCTGTACCTCTTCAGGACACTTCCGGCTTTAGCTGAGTACTAGTTCGAGAGTTCTCTGCGGACGATTTCGGCGCCTGCACTCAATGCCTTCAACTTGCCCCTGGCGACTTGACGAGGCAATGGGGCCATGCCGCAGTTGGTGCAAGGATAGAGTTTGTCGGCATCTACAAACTGCAGGGCTTTTCGCAGGGTAGTGGCCACTTCCTCAGGCGTTTCAATTGCATGGTTTGCCACATCAATGGCCCCTACCATCACTTTTTTACCGCGAATGAGCTCAATGAGATCCATGGGCACATGAGAGTTGTGACATTCCAGCGAGATGATATCGATACTGGATTTTTGCAGCTTGGGGAAAGCCTCTTCATACTGCCGCCACTCTGACCCCAGGGTCTTTTTCCAATCGGTATTGGCCTTGATGCCGTAGCCATAACAAATATGCACGGCCGTTTCACATTTAAGGCCTTCGATTGCCCGCTCCAGGGTGGCCACTCCCCAGTCATTCACCTCGTCAAAGAAGACGTTAAAGGCCGGCTCGTCAAACTGGATGATGTCGACGCCCGCAGCTTCCAACTCCCTGGCTTCTTCATTGAGGATCTTGGCGAATTCCCAGGCGAGCTTTTCGCGACTCTTATAGTGGTTGTCGTACAGCGTATCGATCATGGTCATGGGGCCTGGCAGCGCCCATTTGATGGGTTGTTGGGTTTGCTGACGCAGGAACTTGGCATCTTCGACAAAAACCGGCTTTTGCCGAGCTACAGCCCCCACGACCGTTGGCACACTCGCATCATAGCGATCACGAATCCTGACGGTTTCGCGCTTCTCGAAATCAACCCCGCTCAGGTGCTCGATAAACGTGGTGACAAAGTGTTGGCGCGTTTGTTCACCGTCACTGACGATATCGATGCCTGCTTGTTGTTGCTCTTGCAATGACAAGCGCAGGGCATCCTGCTTGCCCTCGATCAGCTCCTCATCTTGCAGTTTCCAGGGAGACCAGAGTGTCTCGGGTTGTGCAAGCCAAGAGGGTTTAGGCAGGCTGCCAGCAGTTGAAGTGGGCAACAGTTTTTTCATGAAAGATGACCTTGTATTTTTAATGGATCAAAGAGCGTAATTGGCGGACCACTGCTCAAGAACGGCCTGGTAGGGTTTGATGAAGTTTTCTTCAACAAATTTTCCCTGCTCGATAGCCAGGCGACTGCGTTCTTCGCGGTCATAGACAATCAGCGTCAGTGAGTAGTCCTGGTGCTTCAAGCTGGGCTGATAGGACTTTCCTGCCGCTGAGTTCGCATTGTAAATTTCAGGGCGGTAGATCTTCTGGAAGGTGTCCATCGTGCTGATGGTGCTGATCAGTTCAAGGTTGGTGTAATCACCGAGCAAATCGCCGACAAAATAAAAGGCCAAAGGCGCAACGCTGTTCGAAGGCATGAAATAGCGAACCTTCAAGCCCATCTTGTTGAAGTACTCATCAGTCAGAGAGTATTCATCCTGCTGGTATTCCACCCCCAGTACGGGATGTCGGTTTTCAGTCCGATGATAGGTCTTGCTGCTCGAAACACTCAGGCATATGACCGGTGGCTTGTTGAAGTTTTCTTTATAGGCGCTTGAGTTTAAAAAGCATTTGAACAGCTTTGCATGCAGCTCTCCAAAGTTGTCCGGAGTGCTGAAGTTTGCCTGGTCCTTGTTGTGCCCCAACAACACTACGCTAAAGTCGTAGTCTCGCACGTAAGAGGAAAAGTTGTTTCCTGCAATGCCCTCAATACGCTCGTCAGTCCTGCGATCTATGATGTTGGTTTTCAAGATTTCAATCAGCGGGATGGCATTGCCATTCTTTTCACCCTCAATGTCCATCTCCACGGAAATGATTTCAAGCTCGACTGCATAACGGTCGCCCTTGGGGTTGTCCCAGTGCGCCAAGGCGTTGAAACGGTTGTCAATCATTCTCAAGGTCTTGCGCAAGTTCTCTTGGCGACTCTTGCCACGGGCCAGGTTGGCAAAGTTGGTGGTGATGCGGGTGTTTTCCGATGGGTGATAGTTTTCGTCGAAAGAAGTGCTTTTAATGGCGAATGTAAAGTCTTTGTTCATTGTGACTTGGCACCCTGGTAGTTTGAGGCGAAATCGGAATTTGTTAGTTGCACCTTTCAGTGTGTTCAAATTCTCTTGTCTGATTTCTGCTCAATGGTATTTAATAATCTGTAATTGAGATGTATTTTATGTCGGGCCATGGATTGAGTGAAAATGAATTGATTTCACTGAATCTTTAGCCGTGTTCATGATGGCTGCAAGGTTGTTTGCGCAAGTTTCTGTCTTGCAGCATTTACTGGGTGATATTGGCTTTTGTGGCGGCCGTTTCATTTGAGGGCGGATAACCCAGCACCTTGAAATCCAGTGGGCCGTTGAACTTTGAGGGGCTCTGCTGCCAACACCGATTGGCGGCTGGCGCAACAGCGCAAGCCACACGCCAGAGTCGATTGCGCATCGCCCGGGTCGCGCCTTTTTCATTCTTATCAATGTGAACGAGCTGTTTTCCGTGAGTACCCGCATGCCGCTGAAGGAGGGCGCTCGGGTTGCGCGGGTACCGACCCTGCTCTGTCTCGCCTGCAATCCTGCCTAAGCCGATGACGGCCTTCTGCAACACCTCCTCAACTCGCCACTTCCTGCGCCATCCCCAGCCCCTCTCACTTTGTGAATGAAGCTTTTATGACAAAAGTTCGGTAGCACATCGCCACGCACGTCTTGGCTATGTAACGCGCTTGAGGGGGCCGCAAGGCCACTTTTTTAAGCCGAGGCGGGACGCCGGGAGTGAGGCTATGGGGACTATGGAACGCTACTCGAAAGTGGGCATGCAGGAGCTGGATCAGCGACTGTCGAAGATCGTGGAGGCCGCGCGCAAGAAGCCGGTGTCGGTCTATCGCTACGGTGCGCCGTGGGTCTGGATCGTGTCCCAGGATGACTGGCAGGGCGCCTTGAAGGAAGTGTCGAGCTATATCCCGCCAGGGCATTCGCTGGTGCTGCTGCGCCCGCAGATCGATGACTTGCTGGATCAGCACCGTCCGCTGTTCCAGGCCCTCGACGCCGAGCCGGGGATGCTGATCGCGCCGCGCACGGTGATGCACATTCTGTTGCTGCAGTTGCTGTATTCGGTGCCCAGCGAGCAGCAGTTGTACGAGCAGCTCAGCTACAACCTGCTGTTCCGCTGGTTCGTCGGCCTGGACCTGAATCAGAAGGTCTGGAGCTTCAACGTCTTGAGCCGCGACATCGCCACGCTGTTGAACAACCCGCGAGCGGTGCAGTTGATCCAGAAAATCATCGGTGAAGTGTTCTGCGGCGCCTTGCTGCAAATGCCGGAGTTCTCCCTGAACTTCGCGTTGCTGCACACCTGGCTGGCCCGCCACGAAACCACCTCGACAGCCAGTAATTGAGTCGGCCAAACGCCGTGCAATCGGCGACGGCCAGGGGCGCCTGGGCGCCAATCTTCGGACATCTAGGGGGCGGTGTGGAGCATCTGTTGAAATCAGGACGGCCGGGCAGTAGTGGGCGTTGGTGGCCGTTGTGCGGCTGGCTGACCCTGCTGGCGCTGGTGCCGGCGGTGCAGGCCGAGGAGGGCGAGCCGGTTCCGGCACAGGCCGCTCAGGAGGCGGCGCCGGCGCGGCTGGTGGACGTCAATGAGTACTTCGTGCGCGGCAATACCGTACTCGATGCCCGGGCCATCGAGGAGGCGGTGTATCCGTTTCTCGGGCCGCAGAAGGCCTTGAGCGATATCGAGGGCGCCCGGGATGCCTTGCAGAAGGCCTATCAGGCCAAGGGTTACCAGTCGGTGTTCGTCGAGCTGCCGGAGCAGAAGGTCGAGGACGGCATCGTCTATCTGCAGGTCAGTGAAACCAAGGTCGGCCGGGTGCGGGTGGTCGGGGCCAAGCACTATTCGCCGGTGGATATCCGCGAGCAGGTGCCGGCGCTGAAGGAGGGCCAGGTGCCGGATTTTGCCACGGTGCAGAACCAGCTGTCCGGGCTCAACCGTGGCGCCGGGCGCCAGGTCATGCCGGTGGTGCGCGAGGGCCAGCGCCCGGGGACCATGGACGTCGACCTGCAGGTGGAGGACCAGAACCCCTGGCACGCCAGCGTCGGCCTGAACAACGACTACAGCGCCGACACCGAGAAGCTGCGCAGCGTGGCCACTGTGGGTTACGACAACCTCTGGCAACTGGGCCACAGCGTGTCCCTGACCTTTTTCACCGCCCCCCAGGACACCGATAACGCCAAGGTCTGGTCCGGTTCCTACACCGCACCGCTGAACGAGCGCTGGAGCCTGCAGTTCTCCGGTTATCAGTCGGACAGCAATATCGCCACCATCGGCGGCAGCAACGTGCTGGGCAAGGGCCATTCCTATGGGGTGTCGGCGATCTACAGCCTGCCCACCGCAGGCCAGTGGGCCAACTCGCTGTCGGTGGGGGTGGACTTCAAGGACTTCGACGAAGAGATGCGCTTTGGCCGCAGCAGCGACCAGATTCCGCTGAAGTACGCGCCGCTGACCTTCGGCTACAACGGCTACCGCTACAGCGAGCAGTCGCAGCTGGGCCTGGGCTTGAACCTGGTCATCGGCACCCGGCGCTCCTTCGGCTACGGCAGCGACGCCAAGGAGTTCCAGTACAAGCGCGACGAAGCCAGCGCCAGTTTTTCGGTGCTCAAGGGCGATCTGAACTTCACCTACACCTTCGCCAATGACTGGCAGTCGGCGACCAAGGGCGCGTTCCAGCTGGCCTCGGGGCCCCTGGTGTCCAACGAGCAGTATTCCGCCGGTGGCGCCACGTCGGTGCGCGGCTACCTGGCCGCCGAGCGCACCGGCGACGAGGGCTACCTGCTGTCCCAGGAGCTGCGCACGCCGTCCCTGGCCAAGTTCCTGGGCAGTTATGTGCAGGAGTGGCGCTTCTACGCCTTTGCCGAGGGCGCGCGGATGCGCCTGCACGAACCCCTGGTGGAGCAGGAAGACGAGTACAGCCTGGCCAGCGTTGGCCTGGGCACCCGCGCCAGTTTGAGCAAGTGGCTGTCCGGCAGCCTGGACTGGGGCTATCCGCTGCTGGACGGACCCAATACCCAGAAATACGACCCGCGCGTGCACTTCAGTGTGCAGGCGACGTTCTGACGCCTTCTTACGGAGAACCCTTCACATGCAACGCTTATTCCTGAGCCTGTTGATCTGCCTGGGCTTCGTGCTCCCGGCCACGGCCCATGCCTGGTGGCAGGACGACTGGCACTACCGCAAGCAGATCTCGGTAGACACCACGCCCCAGGGCGCCGGCATCAACGAGAACCTGGGCCGCACCGCGCTGCTGGTGCGGCTGCACACCGGCAACTTCACCTTCGACGGGGTCAAGGAAGACGGCGCCGACCTGCGCTTTGTCGCCGCCGATGACAAGACCGTGCTCAACCATCAGATCGAAAGCTTCGATCCGCTGATGGGCATGGCGCTGATCTGGGTCGATGTGCCCCAGGTCCAGGGCGGCCAGCGCCAGGACATCTGGATGTACTACGGCAACCAGAAGGCGCCGAGCACCGCCAATGGCCAGTTGACCTTCGACCCCAGCTACACCGCGATCTATCACTTCGACGGCAGTAACGGAACCCCAGCGAAAGACACCACCGCCTATGGCAACACCGCACAGAACGCAGTGGGTGCCAGCATCGACGGGGTGATCGGCCGCGCCTTGCAGTTCAGCGGCCAGCCGTTGCTGTTGCCGGCCAGCCCGTCGCTGCAGCACAACGCCGGTGGCGCGTTCACCTTCAGCGCCTGGGTGCGCCTGGACCAGGCCAATGGCGAGCAACTGATCCTGGCCCGTCGCGAAGGCGCCGGCAGCCTGCTGGTCGGGGTCAACCAGGGCATGCCTTTCGTTGAAGTGGACGGCCAGCGCGCGGTGTCCACCCAGCCGTTGAACCCGGGCCAGTGGCAGCACCTGGCCCTGAGCGGCGAGGGCAGCAAGCTCGGCCTGTACGTCAACGGCCGGGAAACCGCGAGCCTGGCCCAAGCCATCCCGACCTTCAATTCAGTGCTGGCGCTGGGGGCCGACCTGCCGCCGGCGGCCGGGGCCGAGGCCAGTCATTTCCTGCCGTTCACCGGGGCCATGGACGAGGTGCGCCTGTCCAAGGTGGCGCGTACGGCAGCATTGATCCTGGCGGATGCCAGCGCACAGGGCGCCGAATCGAAGCTGGTGGCCTACGGCGTCGATGAGGAACAGTCGGGCTTCGGTTTCGGCAGCCTGGGCTTCCTGCTCAAGGCGGTGCCGGTGGATGCCTGGGTGATCATCCTGGTACTGGTGGGGATGATGATCCAGTCGTGGGTCATCATGCTGCGCAAGAACCGCATGGTCAGCCGGGTCAGCGCCGCCAACCAGGTGTTTCGCGAGCAGTTCGCCAAGGTCGGCACGCGCCTGGAGATGTTCGCCGACGACCACGACCTGGCCCAGCGCCTGGTGGACTCCTCGCTGTGGCGCCTGTACCAGGTGGCGGTCAAGGAGATCCGCACCCGCCGCGAGCAGGGCGCCGATACCTCGTCGGTGTCGGCGGCCACCATCGAAGCCATCCGCTGCTCCATGGACGGGGTGCGCACCCGGGAAAACCAGCAGCTCAGTTCCAAGCTCTCGACCCTGTCCAACGCCATTGCCGGCGGCCCCTACATCGGCCTGTTGGGCACGGTACTGGGGATCATGGTGGTGTTCCTCGGCACCGCCATGGCCGGTGACGTCAACATCAACGCCATTGCACCGGGCATGGCCGCGGCCCTGCTGGCCACCGCCATGGGCCTGTTCGTGGCGATCCCGGCGCTGTTTGGCTACAACCGCCTGATCACCCGCAACAAGGAAGTGGGTGCCGACATGCGGGTGTTCGTCGACGAGTTCATCACCCGCCTGGCAGAGCTGCATGGCGAGAGCCAGCACAGCGAAGCCGCGCACTGGCGGGTGGCCCACAGCAACGCGTCGGTTCCGGCCTGAGGAGAACTGCCATGGCTTCCGTGAATGCCTCCCACGATGACGAAGACGACGCAGCGGTGGACAGCATCAACATCACGCCCCTGGTGGACGTGCTGATGGTGGTGCTGGTGATGTTCATCCTCACCGCCACCGCCCAGGTCTCGGGCATCCAGATCCACCTGCCCAAGGCCAGTGCCTCGGTGTCGCTGTCCGAGGCCAAGACCAAGGCGATCTCGGTCAATGACGGCGGCCAGGTGTTCCTCGACGCCTACCCGGTGACCCTGGGCGAGCTGGAAGAGCGCCTGCGCATCGAGAAGGCGCAGAACCCGGATTTCCCGATCATCGTCCGCGGCGACGCCACGGTGCAGTACCAGAAGGTCATCGAAGTCCTCGACCTGCTGCGTCGCCTGGAGTTGTCCCAGGTCGGCCTGGTCACCGGCAAACCGAGCCAGGGCTGAGCCATGACCGCACAACCACCAATCCAGCCACCGCCGGTGCAGCGCAAGCCCGCCCCCCTGCGCCTGTTGAAATGGGGCGCCGGGCTGCTGCTCGGGGCCGTGGCCGCCTGGCTGCTGTGGCAGTGGGCCAATGACATGGCCGGGGTGCGCCGCGAAGCGCCGAAGGTGCCGACCATCATCCCGTTGCCGCCACCACCACCGCCTCCGCCGCCACCGCCGGAAAAACCCAAGGAGCCTGAACCGGTGGAGGAAAAGGTGCCCGAGCCCGAACCCACGCCGACCCCGGAAGAGGTCAAGCCCGAGGAGGAGGCGCCGCCTTCGCCGGCGGACGACCTGGCCAACCCGATGCAGATCGACGGCGACGCCCAGTCCGGCAATGACGCCTTCAACATCGGCGCCGGCAAGGGCGGCGGCATGGCCGGTTCCGGCGGTGGCGGCCTGGGCACCGGGACCTACAAGCAGTACCTGGCCTCGATGTTCCAGAAGGTCCTGCGTGATGACCCGGAACTGCGCAAGAAGGCCTATGCGGTGCAGGCCGACCTGTGGCTCGGCGCCGATGGCCAGGTCACCCGTGCCGAGCTGGTGAAGTCCAGCGGCGACGCGCAGACCGATGAACAGGTGCTGGCTGCCTTGCGTGCCACGCCGCGCTTGAAGGAGCGCGTCCCGGCTTCCCTGACCCTGCCGGTGCGCCTGTCCCTGAAGGGCCGGCGTCCGGATTGATCGAACCCCTTTTGCAGTTTCTACAGGAGTTGTGTGCAGATGATTTCCACCGTGAATCGATTGACCCTGGCGCTCGGCATGGTCGCCCTGACCCTGGCCGGACAGGCCGTGGCCGCTGCGGCCGCGCCCTCGGAGAACGCCACGATCAACCTGATCCGTCTGTTGGTGCAGCAGGGGGTACTGAAGCAGGAGCAGGCCGACGGCCTGATCGCCCAGGCCGAGAAGGAAGCCCAGCAGGCCCGCCAGGCCAGCGCCGCAGTTGCCGTGGCAGCCAGCGGGCCCGCCGCGGCACCGGGGGATGTGCGGGTGCAGTACGTGCCGGCGATTGTCCGCGAGCAGATTCGCGACCAGGTCAAGGCCGAGGTCATGGCCACCGCCAAGCAGGAGAACTGGGCCCAGCCCAACACCTTCCCGGACTGGGTGTCGCGCATCAGCTTCGACGGCGATATCCGCCTGCGCAGCGAATCGCGGTTCTTCGACGACAACAACAGCAACGAGCTGGTGGACTACGCCAAGCTCAATGACAACGGCCCCTACGACGTCAACAAGGACACCAACACCCGCCTGCCGCCGCTGCTCAACAGCCGGGAAGACCGCGACAACCTGTTCCGCCTGCGGGCGCGCCTGGGGATGAAGGCAGTGATCACCCCGGAGTGGACCGCGGGTATCCGCATCGGCACTGGCTCGGACAACAACCCGGTGTCCACCACCCAGACCCTGGGCGGCGGGTTCGGCAAGAAGGACATCTGGCTCGACCAGGGCTACCTGACCTGGAAGGCCACCCCGGACCTGACCCTGACCGGCGGGCGCTTCGCCAACCCGTTCTATTCCACCGACATGATGTATTCCAACGACCTGAACTTCGACGGTGTGGCGGCCATCTTCAACCACAAGCTCAACAGCGACTGGGGCCTGTTCGGCACCCTCGGCGCGTTCCCCGTGGAATACACCAGCGACACCGCCAGCAGCAACGGCTGGGACAAGGAAGAGAGCGACACCAAGTGGCTGTTCGGCGGGCAGATCGGCGCCAACTGGAAGATCAACCGCAGCAACAGCCTCAAGGGCGCCCTGGCCTACTACCGCTTCGACGACATCGAAGGCCAGCGCTCGAGCCCCTGCGCACCCTGGGCCGGGGCCCCGGGCTGCGACACCGACGGCTCGCGGGTGGCCTTCATGCAGAAGGGCAACAGCGTGTTCCTGCTGCGCAACATCACCCCCAATCCGGCCACGCCGGGCCTGACCCCGCAGCCGCAGTTCGTCGGCCTGGCCTCCAAGTTCGATGTGCTGGACCTGAACCTGGCCTGGGACACCGAATTGCCGGATGACCTGCGCCTGCGCAGCCAGACCAACTTCATTCACAACCTGGCCTACGACAAGGGCGAGATGCTCAAGCGCAGCGAGGGCCAGATCGTCAACAACATCAACCGCGACGGCCAGTTTGAAAGTGGCGGCAATGCGTTGATGGTGCAGTTCACCCTGGGCAACGCCCTGGAGATGAAGAAGGCCGGCGACTGGAACCTGCTGGCCGGCTACAAGTACATCCAGCCCGATGCCTTGCCGGACGGCTTCAACGACTCCTCGTTCCACCTCGGCGGGACCAACGCCAAGGGCTATTTCATCGGCGGCAACTACGGCATCGACAAGAACATCTACGCCAGCGCTCGCTACCTCAATGGCTCGGAAGTCTATGGCCCGCGCTACGAGGTCGACGTCATGCAGCTTGAACTCAACACGCGCTTCTAAGCGCAGGGAGGATCGTTATGAACAGCCGAGCGAGGGCAGGGGCCGCAGGCCTGTTGCTGGTCTGGGGGGCGCTGGCCGCAGGGCCTGCCGCGGCCGAAGGCATGGAAGAGCGCCTGCGTACCCAGCTGCGCAGCACCACCCAGCAATTGCAGGCCCTGCAGAGCGAGCAGGCCCAGGCCAGCGCCGCACGGGATGCGGCACAGAGCGCGGCCAAGGACGCCCAGGCCCAGGTCAAGCAGCTTAGCGCCGAGCTGGCCAAGGCCCGCGGCGTGGCCGAGCAGTTGGCTGGCCAGCAGCAGACCCTCCACAGCCAGGCCCAGGCCCAGGCGGCGGCCAGCAGTGAACAGTTGGGCAAGTTCAAGAAGGCCTACGACGATTTGCTGGTACTGGCCCGGGGCAAGGAGGCCGAACGGGCCAGGTTGCAGGCGCAATTGGCCGAACGTGACACACAAGTGCAGCAATGTGCGGTCAAGAATCAACAGATGTACGGCATCGCCAAGGAGATCCTCACGGCCTACGAGAAGATCGACGTGGCCGAGGTGGTGAAGATCCGCCAGCCGTTCGCCGGCAGCGCCCGGGTCAAGTTCGAAGAGCTGGCTCAGGGTTTTGGCGATGAGCTCTACACTAACCAGTTCGATGCGCCGAAGGCGGCGCTCGCTCACTGAACAACAGGGAAGAATCAGCCATGACTCAAGGCACTCTGATCAACAGCGTTTCCATCGACAGCCTCACCGACCTGCTGCAA
>NZ_AYMU01000029.1 GCF_000633395.1 Pseudomonas sp. PH1b | reverse complement strand
GGAGCCGGCAGGCCGGCGATGTCGTTTACAGCGCCAGGGGCGCGCGCTCGCACAGGGTGTTCAGGGCCTTGGCCCATTGCGGGTCGTCATTCAGACAGGGGATCAACAGCAACTCCTCACCCCCCGCCTCGCGGAACTGCTCGCGACCGCGATCACCGATCTCTTCCAGGGTTTCAATGCAATCGGCGACGAACGCCGGGCACATCACCAGGATCTTCTTCACCCCTTGCTTGGCCAATTCTTCAAGCCGCGCCTCGGTGTAGGGCTCGATCCATTTGGCACGGCCCAGCCGTGACTGGAACGACACCGACCATTGGCCGTCGGCCAGCCCCATCTGCCGGGCAAAGGCCTTGGCCGTCTGGAAGCACTGGCCGCGATAGCAGTTGGCGAGCACCTCGGGCGACGATCCCTCGCAGCAATCCCCCGCACCATCCAGGCGATGTCCCGGATTGAGCTTCAGCAGGTGCCGCTCGGGCAGGCCGTGGAAGCTCAGCAGCAGGTGATCGAAGGACTGCTGCAAGTGTGGCCTGGCGCTGGCCACCAGGGCTTCGATGTACTCGGGCTGATCGTAGAAGGGTTGCAACACACTGAGCTGCACATCCAGTTGGTGCTCGCGTACCACCCGCCGAGCCTCTTCGACCACCGTGGTCACCGTGCTGTCGGCAAACTGCGGATAGAGCGGCGCCAGGGTGATTTTACGCAGTCCCTGGGCAGTCAGCTTCAGCAACGCCGACTCGATCGAGGGCTCGCCGTAGCGCATTGCCAACTCCACCGGTCCCTGCTGCCACTGCGCACTCATCACCTGCTGCAGGCGACGGCTGAGCACCACCAGCGGCGAGCCCTCCTCCCACCAGATCGACGCATAGGCATGGGCCGATTGCTCCGGCCGCTTGATCAGGATCAGCGACACCAGCAAGCGCCGCACCGGCCAGGGCAGGTCGATCACATAAGGGTCCATGAGGAACTGATTGAGGTAGCTGCGCACATCCGCCACCGAGGTGGAGGCCGGCGAGCCCAGGTTGACCAGGAGCAACGCGTGATCGGTCATGCAACGTCCTATTTCAGGGGCGGCGGGACACATCGTCCAGGGCCGCAGGCAAATCAGTGAACTGGAAAGTGAAACCCGACTCCAGCAATCGCGCGGGAACCGCCCGCTGGCCACCCAGCAACAGCACCGACAACTCGCCCAGGGCCAGGCGCAAGACAAAGCCGGGCAGTGGCAACAGGGCCGGTCGATGCAGGACCCGTCCCAGGCTCTTGGCAAACTCGCGATTGCGCACCGGTTTTGGCGCGCAGGCATTATAAGGACCCCGCGCCTCATCCTGATGCACAAGAAAATCAATCAGGGCTATTTGATCCTTGATATGAATCCATGGCATCCACTGGCGACCGTTACCAATCGGGCCACCCAGCCCCAGCTTGAATGGCAGCAGTAGGCGCGACAAAAAGCCGCCCTCGGCGGACAGCACCAAACCGGTGCGCACCAGTACCACACGCACACCCATGGACTCGGCGCGCAGGGCGGTTTCCTCCCAGGCAATGCACAGCTGGCTGGCAAAGTCCTCGCTGACCGGCGGCGAGTCCTCGCTCAGCTCTCGCTCTCCACCATCGCCGTACCAGCCGACTGCCGACCCCGACACCAGCACCCGGGGCTTGTGTTCACGACTTTCCATCCAGGCCAGCAGGGTTTCAGTCAGGGCAACGCGGCTGTTCCACAACAGCGCCTTGCGCTTATGGGTCCAGGGCCGATCGGCAATCGGTGCCCCGGCCAGGTTGACCACCGCATCCACCGGAGTCTGGTCCAGCTCTTGCAGCTCTTTGATTGCCCGTACCTGGGGACCGCACAAGCCGGCCACTTTTTCGGGTTGGCGAGTCCATACACTCAACTGATGACCTTGCGCCTGCCAGTGATGACACAGAGCACGCCCGATCAAACCAGTACCGCCGGTCAGCAATATATGCATGACATCTTCCTCGCGTGGCGTTTAACCCGAATCACTAGTCTATTTTTATAAGCAGGGATCTTTTCAATCGGACAGGCTGTGTTTTAACGATAGACAACCTGCCAAACCGATGACGCCGAAAGCTATACCAAAAAACAATATTGTACAGGTTTTGGCGGCGACGTAATCTGTACAGAAAGGTAAACGAGGCCCCTATGACAGTACCCATTGCAATCATTGGTACCGGCATCGCCGGACTCTCAGCCGCCCAGGCGCTGCGAGATGCCGGGCATCCCGTTGAACTCTTCGACAAAAGCCATGGCAGCGGCGGGCGCATGTCGAGCAAACGCAGCGATGCCGGCAGCCTGGACCTGGGAGCCCAGTATTTTACCGCTCGCGATCGCCGCTTTGTCACCGAAGTCCAACGCTGGCAAGCCAAGGGCTGGGTCGCCGAATGGGCGCCACAGCTCTACAACTCCCATGGCGGCCAGCTCAGCCCCTCACCGGATGAACAGACCCGCTGGGTCGGCACGCCACGCATGAGCGCCATCACCCGCGCCCTGATCGGCGATCTGGAAGTGCACTTTGCCTGCCGTATCACCGAAGTCTTTCGCGGCGAACAGCACTGGCACCTACAGGACGCCGAAGGCTTCACCCACGGCCCATTCAGCCATGTGGTCATCGCCACACCGGCGCCCCAGGCCACTGCCCTGCTGGCCGCCGCGCCGAAGCTCGCCGGGGTGGCGGCGGGGGTGAAAATGGACCCGACCTGGGCCGTGGCCCTGGCCTTCGAGACGCCCCTGGAAACCCCGATGGAAGGCTGCTTCGTCCAGGACAGCCCCCTGGACTGGCTGGCCCGCAACCGCAGCAAACCAGGGCGCGATAGCCAACTCGATACCTGGATCCTGCACGCCACCAGCACCTGGAGCCGACAGCACATCGACCTGTCCAAAGAGGCCGTGACCGAGCAATTGCACGGTGCCTTTGCCGAGTTGCTGCACAGCAGCATGCCTGCCCCCGCCTTCAGCCTGGCCCACCGCTGGCTCTATGCCCGCCCGGCCACCAGCCACGAATGGGGCGCCCTGGCCGATGCTGACCTGGGCCTGTACGTGTGCGGCGACTGGTGCCTGTCCGGACGGGTCGAAGGTGCCTGGCTCAGCGGGCAGGAGGCTGCGCGTCGTCTGCACGAGAGCCTGCAGTGAATCGCATCAACCCGCGCAAACTGCTGCTGTCGAAGTGGACAGCAGCCCGCCCGCAACACCGCGAGAAACACTTCCTGGTCAGCCAACTGTTCCATGATGAGCAAGGCATAGTGCTGGACATCGAACTGCAGGCGGTACTGACCCGGCGTTGCCAGCGCATGAGCTGGCAAGACCTGCAGAACGACAGCGACTGGCGAATGGGCTGGCAGTAGGCCGGCGCACCTGCCGAGGGAAATAGCTATACAAACAATTTGACTTGTACAACTTTAATCCTATGATGACGAAAAGTTGTACAGGTTTTAGTTTTTGTATAGCCACCCCCCGGAGGTCGAATCATGCCCACCCAGCCGAAGATTGCCATCAGCGCCTGCCTGATGGGCGCCGAGGTCCGCTACAACGGTGGGCATAAAGAGTCCCGCCTGTGCAGCCGGGTATTGAGCGAACACTTCGACTTCGTGCCACTGTGCCCGGAAGTCGCCATTGGCCTGGGCACACCCCGCGAACCCATTCGCCTGGTGGGCGATCCTCGGCAACCCCGGGCCACCGGCACGCGGGACAATACCCTGGATGTCACCCTTGCCCTGGCGGAATACGGCAAACGCATGGCCGCGCAACTGGACGATATCTGCGGCTACATCTTCATGCAGAATTCGCCATCCTGCGGCCTGGAACGGGTCAAGGTCTATGAAGCCAACGGTATGGCCCATCGAAACGGCGGTCGGGGCATCTACGCCCAGGCAATCTGCGAGCGCCATCCAGAACTGCCGGTAGAAGAGGCCGGGCGCCTGAACGACCCGGTACTGCGGGAAAACTTCCTGACCCGGGTCTACATCTATCGCGACTGGCAGGCCCTGCTCAGGGAAGGCCTGAGCCGCCGCGGCCTGACCGACTTTCACTCGCGCTGCAAATACCTGCTGATGGCCCATCATCCGCTGCAGTACAAGACCCTGGGCCATCTGCTGGGCAGCATGGGCAAAGGCGACCCGGCGCTGATCGGCCCGCAGTATTTTCGCGAGCTGATGGCGGCCCTGAGCCAATGCGCGACCCGCGGCACCCACAGCAATGTGCTGCAGCACCTCTGCGGTTACCTCAAGCAGGCCATCACCGCCGAAGACAAGCAGGAAATGCAGCATCTCATCAGCCAGTACCGCACCGGCGTGGTGCCGCTGGTCGTGCCGCTGACCCTGCTCAAGCACCACTTCCGCCAGCACCCCGATCCCTATATCGCCCAGCAGTTGTATCTGCAGCCCCACCCGGAAAGCCTCAGCCTGCGCAACGGGATCTGAGCCATGCAACAGCCCGCCCCCCAAGTCGAGCCCAACGCCCAGTACCAGCACTCCCTGGACGAAGGCTGGCTGCCGATTCGTGAAGTGGCTCGCCAGACCGGGGTCAACGCCGTCACCCTGCGAGCCTGGGAACGTCGCTACGGCCTGATCGTGCCGCTGCGTACGCCCAAGGGGCATCGCCTGTATTCCCCGGAACAGGTGCAGCAGGTGCTGGCCATCCTCACCTGGCTCAACCGCGGCGTTGCGGTGAGCCAGGTCAAGCACCTGCTGGGCAGCGCCCCGAAGGGCAGCATACCGGTCGAGAATGACTGGCAGCGACTGCGCCAGGCCCTGCGCCAGGCCATCAGCCAGTTGGCGGAACGCAAGGTCGACGACACCTTCAACCAGGCCATGGCGCTATACCCGCCACGCACCTTGTGCGAACACCTGTTGATGCCATTGCTGGCAGAACTGGAGCGGCACTGGCAGGGCCAGTTCGGCAGCCAGATGGAGCAGGTGTTCTTCTATTCCTGGCTGCGCAGCAAGCTCGGTGCGCGGATCTACCACAACAACCGCCAGTTGCAGGGTCCCCCGCTGCTGCTGGTCAACCAGTCGGACCTGCCCCTGGAACCCCACCTCTGGCTGACCGCCTGGCTGGCCAGCAGCGCCGACTGCCCGGTGGAGGTCTTCGACTGGCCACTGCCCGGCGCCGAACTGCTGCTGGCCACCGAGCGCCTGCAACCCAGGGGCCTGCTGCTGTATTCCAGCAAAGCCCTGAACCCTGCACCGCTGCCCAGGTTGCTGAATGGCATTGCCTGCAAAAAATTCATCGTCGGACCCGCGGTATGCATCCAGCCTGCCGAGTGGTCCGTATGTATCACTGAAATCGCTGATCTGTACCTGGCCCAGGACCCGATCTCGGCCTGCCAGGCGCTGCTTCAGCGAGGACTCTTCTAAATCCGGGAACCAGCATGCAATTGATCTGGCTGCGCAGCGACCTGCGCCTACATGACAACACCGCCCTGAGCGCCGCCGCACAACGAGGCCCGACCGTGGCGGTGTACCTGCTGAGCCCGGAGCAGTGGCAGGCCCATGACGACGCACCGTGCAAGGTCGACTTCTGGCTGCGCGCCCTGCAACCCTTGAGCGCAGCCCTGGGCCAACTGAACATACCGCTGCTGATTCGCAGCGCCACCACGTGGGACCAGGCGCCCAGGGTCCTGCTGGAACTGTGCGCACAACTGGGGGTGCGCACGCTGCACTTCAATCAGGAGTACGGCATCCACGAGAGCCGCCGCGACACGGCCGTGACCCAAGCCCTGGAAGCAGCCGGCGTGAGTGTCCAGGGCTACCTCGATCAACTGCTGTTCCAACCCGGCAGCGTGCTGACCGGCAGCGGTGGCTACTTCCAGGTCTTCAGCCAGTTCCGCAAGGTCTGCTACAGCCGCCTGCACACCGCCTTGCCGGCCCTGGTGAGCGCGCCCAAGGCGCAGTTGCCGCTGTCGCTCAACGCAGATCCACTGCCTCGTCACATCGACGGTTTCCCTTGCCCCAGCCAGGCGCTGAGGGAACTGTGGCCGGCCGGCGAGGATGAAGCCCGACGACGCCTCGAACAGTTCACCGACGAACAGATCGCCTATTACCAGAGCGAACGCGACTTCCCGGCCAAGCCCGGCACCAGCCAGCTTTCGCCCTACCTCGCTGCCGGGATGATTTCGCCGCGCCAGTGCCTGCACGCGGCCTTGCGCTGCAACCAGGGAGAGTTCGAAAGCGGCAATCCCGGCGCCGTCACCTGGATCAACGAGCTGCTCTGGCGCGAGTTCTACAAACATATCCTGGTGGGCTACCCAAGGGTTTCCCGGCATCGGGCCTTCCGCGCCCACACCGAGGCGCTGGCCTGGCGCAACGCCCCCGAGGAGCTGGCGGCCTGGCAGGAGGCTCGCACCGGCCTGCCGATCATCGACGCAGCCATGCGCCAATTGCTGGAAACCGGCTGGATGCACAACCGTCTGCGGATGATCGTGGCAATGTTCCTGACCAAGAACCTGCTGATCGATTGGCGCGAGGGCGAGCGCTTCTTCATGCGCCACCTGATCGACGGCGACCTGGCGGCGAACAACGGCGGCTGGCAATGGAGCGCCTCCACCGGCACCGACTCGGCACCGTACTTCCGCATCTTCAACCCCGTGAGCCAATCGGAGAAGTTCGACAGCGAAGGGCGCTTCATCAAGCACTGGCTGCCACAGCTGGCGGGGCTCAGCAAAAAAGATATCCACAACCCCGCCGCCATGGGCGGGCTGTTCGGCAGCGCCGATTATCCAGCACCCATGGTCAACCTGCCGATGTCCCGCCAGCGCGCCCTGGCCGCCTTCAAGGCTCTGCCTGCACGCCAGGACGCGGGAGGGGCCCATGCCTGACTTCCTCGAGTGCTTCGCCCGGGAGTTTGCCAGCCTGGACCGCCACAACCTGAACCGCCTGGAGCAACTCTACAGTGCTGATATCCAGTTCTGCGATCCGCTGCATGAGATCCACGGGCTGGCGCGCCTGCACGACTATTTTGCCCAGCTGTACGCCAACCTCAGCGAGGTGCGCTTCGACTTCCACGGCGCCGACACCTGCGGCGAGGGCCAGGGCTACCTGCGCTGGACCCTTAACTACCGCCATCCGCGCCTCAACGGTGGCCGGTCGATCCGGGTGCAGGGCTGTTCGTACCTGCACTGGCGTGAGGGCAGGGTCTACCGCCACCGCGACTACTTCGACGCCGGCGCCCTGCTCTACGAACAAGTGCCCATCCTGGGTTCGGTCATCGCCTGGCTGAAAAGGAGGCTCGGATGAACTCGATACTTCCTCGCCGGGTCTGGCTCACCGGCGCCAGTAGCGGCATCGGCGCGGCCCTGGCCGAAGAACTGCTCAAGTCCGGCGCCCAGGTTGCCGTCAGCGCTCGCTCCCGCGAGCCGCTGGATGCGCTGGCCCTGCGTTACCCGGGGCGCGTGCTGGTGGTGCCCGGCGATCTTTGCGACGCCTTGCAGGTGCGCGAGATCGGCAAGCGCATCGCCCAGGCCTGGGGCGCCCTGGACACCGTGATCCTCAACGCCGGAACCTGTGAATACATCGACGTGCGGCAGTTCGACGCCGCCCTGGTCGAGCGGGTGCTGAGCACCAACCTGCTGTCCGCCGCCTACTGCATCGAAGCCGCGCTAGGGCTGTTGCGATCCGGCAACCGTCCGCACCTGGTGGCTGTCGCCAGCTCGGTGACCTACTGGCCATTGCCCCGCGCCGGCGCCTACGGCGCCTCCAAGGCGGCTTTGCGCTACCTGCTGCAATCCCTGCGCATCGACCTGGCCGCCGAGGGCATCGATGTCACCCTGGTCAGCCCGGGTTTCGTCGACACCCCGCTGACCGCGGGCAACGACTTTCCCATGCCCCTGCGCTGGCCCGCCGGCAAGGCCGCCCGGCACATTCACCAACGCCTGTCGCGACGGCCGCTGGAGATTGCCTTCCCCACCCCGTTCATCATCGGCCTCAAGTTCCTGGCCTGGCTGCCCGGCCGGCTGCAATTGGCCATTGGCAAACGCTTGGCCCGCACGGGGGACACCGCATGAAAATCGCCATCATCGGCAGCGGCATTGCCGGCCTGACCTGCGCCTACCTGCTCGATCGCCGCCACGACATCCGTGTATACGAAGCCGGCAGCTGGATCGGCGGCCACACCCATACCGTCGACGTGACCCTGAACGGCGAAACTCATGCGCTGGACACCGGCTTCATTGTCTTCAACGACTGGACCTACCCCAACTTCATGCGCCTGCTGGGGCAGATCGGGGTCAGGTTCAAACCCACCGAGATGAGCTTCTCGGTCTGCGACCCTGCCACGGGCCTGGAGTACAACGGCAACAACCTCAACAGCCTGTTCGCCCAGCGCCGCAACCTGCTGTCACCGGGGTTCTGGGGCATGCTGCGAGACATCCTGCGCTTCAACCGAGGTGCCCTGCGCGATCTGCAGCACCAGCGGATCGCCGCTGATACCACCCTGGGCGGCTACCTGAAAGACCAGGGCTACGGTGAACGCTTCATCCAGCACTACATCGTGCCCATGGGCTCGGCAATCTGGTCGATGTCCCGAGGGCAGATGCTCGGCTTCCCCCTGCAATTCTTCGTGCGTTTCTTCAAGAACCACGGCCTGCTGTCAGTCAGCAACCGCCCTCAGTGGTGCGTGATCGAGGGCGGCTCCAGCCGCTACATAGAGCCGCTGACCGCCTCGTTCCAGCAGCACATCCGCCTCGACTGCCCGGTGCTGCGGGTCGAGCGCGACGAGCTGGGGGTGGTGATCCACAGTGCCGCGGGCAGCGAGCGTTTCGACAAGGTGGTGTTCGCCTGCCACAGCGACCAGGCGCTGCGTCTGCTGGCCAGCCCAAGCCGCGCCGAACGGGAGATACTCCAGGCCCTGCCCTACGCCGACAACGAGGTGGTGCTGCACACCGACACCCGGCTGCTGCCCCGCAGCCCCCTGGCCTGGGCCAGCTGGAACTACCGCCTCGACGCCAGCGCCGAGAACGCTGCTGCGGTGACCTACGACATGAACATTCTCCAGGGGCTGCAGAGCGCCACCACCTTCTGCGTCAGCCTCAACCAGACCGCGGCCATCGAACCGTCGAAGATCCTCGCCCGCTTCAGCTACGCCCATCCGCAATACAGCCTCCAGGCCGTGGCGGCCCAGGCTCGCTGGGGCGAACTGCAAGGCGCCCAGCACAGCTTCTATTGCGGTGCCTATTGGGCCAATGGTTTTCATGAGGATGGGGTGGTCAGCGCCCTGCGAGTGGCCCAGGCCTTTGGGGAGCAATTGTGAACAGTGCCCTGTACAGCGGCTGGATCAGCCACCGGCGCTTTGTGCCCAAGGGCCACGCCTTTCGCTATCGCATCGGCCTGCTGTACCTGGACCTGGACGAACAACAAGCCGTGCTGGGGCTTTCGCCCCTGGCCGGGCAGAGCCGCTTCGCACCGTTCGCCTTCCGGGAAAGCGACTACCTGACCAACTTCACCGGCCAGGGCATGCGCCTGATCGATGCCGTGCGCCAGCAAGTGGCAGCAGCCATCGGCCATGCGCCGAGCGGCGCAGTGCGCCTGTTGACCCAGGTGCGCAGCTGGGGCCTGGCGTTCAACCCGGTGAGTTTTTTCTATTGCTTCGAGGCCAATGGGCAACTGGCGGCGATTCTCTGCGAGGTCACCAACACCCCCTGGCGCGAGCGTTATCACTATGTGCTGCCGGCCCGCCCCGGTAGCGCCGAGGCGGCAGAGCACCAGCATTTCGCCGTGGCCAAAGCCTTCCATGTCTCACCGTTCCTGCCCCGGGACCTGCAATACCGCATGAGCTTCAGCCCGCCCGCCGACCGACTCGGCGTGCACATGGCCGACTGGCAGGGCGAGCTCAAGGTATTCGACGCCACCCTCAATCTGCAACGCCAGCCCCTGGATCGGCGCAGCCTGCATCGCTACCTGCTGCGGTTTCCATGGATGACCGCCAAGACCTGCCTGGCGATCTACTGGCAAGCCCTGCGCCTGGCCGGCAAGGGCATCGAGTTTGTCCCCCATGAGGCCGCTGACGGGGCCTGTCGCACAGCCGCTGTTCAACCCAAGGATCGCCCCCATGAAATCCTCTAGCGTCTCGGCCAAAACCACGCTGTTGAGCACCCACAGCCTGACCGCCAGCCTGCTGCGCCGTGGCGTGCTGCGGCAACTGGCACAACTGCGCCACGGGCAACTGGTGATCTTCGAAGACGGCGAACGCCTGGTCTTCGGCAGCAGCGGCGCAACCCTGCTCGGGGAGATCCACATCCACGACAGCAGCGCCTGGGGCCTGGTGGCCAGCAGCGGCTCGATCGGTGCCGGCGAGGCCTTTATCCACGGTTACTGGAGCACCCCGGACCTGACCGCCGTGGTTCGCGTATTCGTCAGCAACCTGGAGGTGCTGGATGCGATGGAAGGTGGCCTGGCGAACATCGGCCGGCCGCTGATCCGCGGCCTGCACTGGCTCAACCGCAATACCCGCAAGGGTTCGCAGAAAAACATTGCCGCCCACTATGACCTCGGTAACGAGCTGTTCGAGCAGTTCCTCGACCCCACCATGATGTATTCCGCCGCGCAGTTTCGCAGCGACAGCGACAGCCTGGAACAGGCTCAGTTGAACAAGCTGCAGCGCATCTGCCAGAAACTCGCCCTGCAACCCGACGACCACCTGCTGGAGATCGGCACCGGCTGGGGCAGCATGGCCCTGTATGCCGCCCAACACTATGGCTGCCGAGTAACCACCACGACCCTGTCCCGGGAGCAGTTCGCCTTTACCCGGCAACGCATCGAAGCCGCCGGCCTGCAGGATCGCGTCACCCTGTTGCTGGAGGATTACCGCGACCTCACCGGGCAGTACGACAAGCTGGTGTCCATCGAAATGATCGAGGCCGTGGGCCATCGCTTCCTGCCCACCTACTTCAAGCAATGTGCGCAGCTGTTGAAAAACAACGGGCTGATGCTCCTGCAGGCCATCACCATTCGCGACCAGCGCTATGAACAGGCGAAGAAGGGCGTGGACTTCATCCAGCGCTACATTTTCCCCGGCGGTGCCCTGCCCTGTGTGCAGAAGATGCTTGAGGTGGTCAGCCGCGACACCGACATGAACCTGCTGCACATGGAAGATTTCGGCCTGCACTACGCCCGCACCCTGCGCCTGTGGCACGAGAACTTCCGCCGCGCCCACGGACGCCTGAGCGAACTGGGCTATGACGAGTACTTCCTGCGGTTGTGGGAGTTCTACCTGTGCTACTGCGAGGGCGGTTTCCTGGAACGCACCATCGGCACCGCGCAACTGCTGCTGGCCAAGCCCGCAGCGGCGCCGCAGCCACTGCTGGGCCGCTTCGATGCGTAGGCAACTGGCCAATGCCCTGCTGTTCCAAGCGGGCTGGTTCATCTGCGTGCTCAGTGGCGACAGCCTGTGGCTGCTGCTGGCAGTGGCGATCCTGATCGCACATTTGCGCTGGATCGGCAGGTGGGCCGACGAAGGCCGGATGATCGTCGGCATCGCCTCGATCGGCATCACACTGGACAGTTTTCTGCACTGGCTGGGGGTGTTCCAGTTCCAGCAAGTGAGCCTGTTGATTCCGTTCTGGCTGATGCTGCTGTGGGCACTGCTGGCAACCACCCTGCGCCACTGCCTGGCCTGGACAGCCCGACCCTGGTGGCTGGCCTGCGCCCTGGGCGCCCTATGCGGACCGCTGTCCTATTACGCCGGCGGCCGGCTGGCCGGGGTGACCTTTGCCTACGGCACAGGGCCAACCCTGGTCGGCCTGGGGCTGCTGTGGGGCATGCTCCTGCCGCTGTTGCACGTGCTTGCGCGGCCGGCGCCACAAGCGCCGCAGCCGGCCATTGGAGACTGAGCGTCCGTCCGGGCTTTCACACAGCCCTGGCCCACTGCCTTACACTGCGCGCCTATGACAACTATCCCCATCACCGCCATTCCTGAACCCGCCATCAGTTGCTCGACCTGCGCCGCCTGCTGCTGCCAGCTGGAAGTCATGCTGATCACCGACACCGGGGTGCCCGAGCGCTTTATCGATACCGACGACTGGGGTGGGGAAGTCATGCTCCGCCTGGACGACGGCTGGTGCGCCGCACTGGACCGCGACAGCATGCGCTGCAGCATCTATGAGCTGCGGCCACTGATCTGCCGGGAGTTCGAACTGGGGGAAGCGGACTGCCTCAGCGAACGCCGGGGCATCGCCACGGCGTATCGCTGAGCCAGGGGCTTACAGCGGCATCGTGTAATGCAGGGCGTAGCTCTCGACACCGTCGTTGGGGGTTTGAATGCCGGCGTTGGAATAGTGAGTGGCGCGAATGCCGACCTCATGCCCACCGGCGAAACGCAGGCCGAAACCGATGCGGTCCTCGAACTGGAAGGATGAACCCAGCTTGTTGTCCTCGACCTCGGTGTGGGCAAAGGCTGCCACCCCGATCCCCGCCTCGATGTAAGGCTTGACGCTGGCCCCGGCAAATTCATAGACCAGCACCGGCGAGAACGACAGGCTGTGATTGCTCGACTTCTTGTCGCCATCCCAATAGGTGTAGGCACCGCTCCAGTAGCCGGTCAGCCGACCGACATCGCTTTGCAGCCAGCTCTTGTCCCAATCCCATTGCATGCCCAGCCGATAGGTCTGGGTCGAATCGCTGGTTTGCCCCACCGAGAACTCGACACCGGCCGCCTGCGCGGAAAAACTGTGCCCCCAAAACGCGGCCGCCAGCGCAGCCAGACAGAACAATCGCTTCATCAGGAAAATCCTTTTTGAACGGTCTTGTATGCTTTTGTACAACCTCGTGACTTGGTTATAGAAGTCCGGGCCCGCTCGGAAGTTCAGCGCCAGCAGCGGGTATTTCACGTTTTTTTCACAATTCGAAAGACTGGACCCTGCCGGACTCTTTCCACAGCACTGGCAGGACCTTGGCGAAGTGCGCTACATCGCCGCTGGTCCAGAACCGGGTTTCCTGTGCCGGCCCCCGAGCGAGCAGATCGCCTTCGCCCAGCAGGCGCTGCAACTGACGGGCCACGGCGGCCCCGGTGTCGATCAGGCTGATGTGTCCGGGCAATATCTGCGCCAGCAGCGGCTTGAGAAATGGATAGTGGGTGCATCCCAGAATGATGGTGTCGCAGTCCGCGGCCAGCAACGGTGCCACATAACCCTGCAGCATCTGGCGCACAGCGGCGCTGTGCAGGTCACCGTTCTCGATCATCTCCACCAGGCCCGGGCAGGGCTGGGTGACGACTTTCACGTCAGCGGCAAAACGATCCAGCAAGGCGGCGAACTTGGCGCTCTGCAAGGTGCCGGTGGTGGCCAGCACCCCGACCACACCGCTGCGGGTTGCAGCTGCCGCGGGCTTGACCGCAGGCTCCATGCCGACGATGGGCCAGTCCGGGTAATCCCGGCGCAAGTCGGCCACTCCGGCCACGGTGGCGGTATTGCAGGCCAGGACCAGGGCCTTGGCGCCCTGTTCGCGAAAGTACTGCGCCATCAGGGCACAACGCTGGCGAATGAACTCCGGGGTCTTTTCGCCATAGGGGATATACCCGCAATCGCCAAAGTACAGCAGCGATTCGTTGGGAAGCCGTTGCTGTATTTCCGCCAGCACCGACAGGCCACCAACACCGGAATCGAACACCGCAATGGGCGCTTCACTCATGATGAACTCCGCAGACACGGCAACCGGGGTCACGCTTGACGCGCAGCTCACGAAAGCGCGTCCCCAGAGCGTCGATCAATAACAGTCGGCCCACCAGAGGCTCACCAAACCCGGCCAGCAACTTCAGGGCTTCCAGTGCCTGCAGGCTGCCCACGGTGCCCACCAGCGGGCCGAGCACCCCGGCTTCGCTGCAGCTCAGTTCGGCCTCGCTGCCGTGCCCATACAGGCAGTGATAACAAGGGCTTTCCGGGCGTCGCGGGTCGAACACCGACAACTGCCCTTCGAGGCGAATCGCCGCACCACTGACCAACGGCTTGCCGGCCGCCACGCAAGCGGCATTCACCGCCTCGCGGGTGCTGAAGTTGTCAGAGCAATCGAGCACCAGGTCCACCGCGATCACCGCAGCGGCCAGGCTGTCGACATCCAGTGCCTGACGATGGGGCACCAAGTGGATTTCCGGGTTCAGGGCAGACAGGCGGCTGATGGCCGAATCCACCTTGCCGACCCCGACGCTGTGGCTGTCGTGGATGATCTGACGCTGCAGGTTGGTCAGGTCCACGCTGTCGAAATCCGCCAGGTGCAGCTCACCGACACCGGCCGCCGCCAGGTACAGGGCCGCAGGCGCCCCCAGGCCACCCAGGCCGACGATCAGTACCCGGCTCTGCTTGAGGCGCAACTGACCGTCGATATCGACGTGCTGCAACAGAATCTGTCGGCTATAGCGCAACAGCTCCTGATCGGTCAGCACGGCAGGCATCCGAGGCTGATGCGCTCATGCCCGCCGAGGTCGACCCGGCTGTGGACTTCGATGAAGCCCTGGGCGGCCAGCAATTGGCGGACCGCCGCGGCCTGGTCGTAGCCATGTTCCAGCATCAGCCAGCCACCGGCTTCCAGGTGTTGCGGGGCCTGGGCGACGATCAAGCGCAGGTCATCCAGGCCATCCTTGCCGGCCACCAGGGCGCTTTCCGGCTCGAAACGCACATCACCGGCCACCAGGTGAGGATCGGCCTCGGCAATGTACGGCGGGTTGCTGATGATCAAGTTGAAGCGCTGGGACTCGATGGAGCTGAACCAGTGGCTGCTGAGCACCGTGACGTTGTCCAGTTGCAGACGCTGACGATTGCGCTCGGCCAGGGCCACGGCTTCCAGCACCCGGTCCAGCGCCGTGACCTTCCAGGCCGGACGCTCGCTGGCCAGGGCCAGGGCGATGGCACCGCTGCCGGTGCCCAGGTCGAGCACCTTGGCTGGGGTGGCCGGCAACAGTTCAAGGGCCGCCTCCACCAGCAACTCGGTGTCCGGACGGGGGATCAGTGTGTGGGGCGCCACTTCCAGGTCGAGCTTCCAGAAACCCTGCTGGCCCAGGATATAGGCCACCGGCTCGCCGGCGCGACGCCGTTGCAGATAGTCGGCAAACAGCAGCGCGGCCTCGCTGGGCACGATGCGCTCCGGCCAGGTGTGGAGAAAACTGCGAGGCTTGCCCAGCGCCGCGGCCAGAAGCAGTTCGGCATCCAGTCGCGGGGTGGGCGAATCGGGCAGTTGGGCGGCGCGCAGCAGGCTGGCAATAATGGTCATTTACTCACCCAATGCCGCAAGTTGATCGGCCTGATATTCCGCCAACAGCGGTTCGATCACCGCATCCACGCCCCCGGCAAGGATCTCGTCCAGGGAGTAGAGGGTCAGGTTGACCCGGTGATCAGTGACACGTCCCTGCGGAAAGTTGTAAGTGCGAATGCGCTCGGAACGGTCCCCCGAGCCCACCAGCAGCTTGCGCTCGCTGGCGATGGCATTGGCCGCGGCGCTGGTCTGCTGGTCGTTGAGCTTGGCCGATAGCCAGGACATGGCCCGGGCCCGGTTCTTGTGCTGGGAGCGCTCTTCCTGGCATTCCACCACGATGCCCGAAGGAATGTGGGTGATGCGGATCGCCGAATCGGTCTTGTTGACGTGCTGGCCGCCAGCCCCGGAGGAGCGATAGGTGTCGATGCGCAGGTCGGCCGGGTTGATCTCGATGGCTTCCTGCTCGTCCGGCTCCGGCAGCACCGCCACGGTGCAGGCCGAGGTGTGGATCCGCCCCTGGGATTCGGTAGCCGGCACCCGCTGCACGCGATGCGCACCGGACTCGAACTTCAGCTTGCCGTAGACGTTTTCGCCTTCGACCCGGGCAATGACTTCTTTATAGCCGCCGTGCTCGCCCTCGTTCTCCGAGAGGATCTCCAGCCGCCAGCCACGTCGCTCGGCATAGCGCGAGTACATGCGGAACAGGTCGCCGGAGAAGATCGCCGCCTCATCACCGCCGGTGCCGGCACGGATTTCCAGGAACACGTTGCGCCCATCGTTCGGGTCCTTGGGCAGCAGCATGCGCTGCAGGCGGCTTTCCAGCTCGGCCAGTTGCTCCTTGGCTTCGCGCACTTCCTCGGCAGCCATTTCCCGCAGGTCCGGGTCGCTGTCCTTGAGCAGGGCCTGGGCGCCTTCGAGGTCCGCCTGGACCTTGAGCACTTGTTGATAGGAAGCCACGATCGGCTCGACTTCCGCGTACTCCTTGGAATAGGCGCGGAACTTGGCCTGATCGGCGATGACTTCGCCATCACCGAGCAAGGCGGTCAATTCCTCGAAGCGGTCCTGGAGAATATCCAGCTTATTGAGCAGTGACGCTTTCATTACGGGGTTTTATCCGAAGAGCCCTCACCGAGGGCAAAGAGTTCTTGGGCCATGGCCAGCGCATCGAGGCGGCCTTCGGCAGACAACTTTTTCAGCTGCACGCTCGGCGCATGCAGCAATTTATTGGTCAGGCCGCGGGCCAGTTGGGCCAGCACGTCCTCGGCACCACTGCCGTTGGCCAGCATGCGCAGGGCCTTCTGCAACTCTTCGTCGCGCAGGCGTTCGCTCTGCTGGCGATAGGCCTTGAGCACGTCCACCGCCGCCAGTTCCCGCAGGCGCACCATGAAGTCTTCGGCGCCGATGTTCACCAGTTCCTCGGCCGCCTGGGCCGCGCCCTGGCGGCTCTTGAGGTTTTCCGCGACCACTTCGTGCAGGTCGTCGACGGTGTAGAGATAAACGTCGTCCAACTCGCCGACTTCAGGCTCGATATCCCGGGGAACGGCGATATCCACCATGAAAATCGGCTTGTGCTTGCGCAACTTCAAGGCACTTTCCACGGCACCCTTCCCGAGAATAGGTAGCTGGCTGGCCGTCGAGCTGATGACGATATCGCTGTGCACCAGCTCCTGGGGAATCTCCGACAACAACACCGCGTGGGCACCGAACTGTTCGGCCAGGAGGCTGGCCCGTTCCAGGGTGCGGTTGGCTACCACGATACGTTTCACGCCCAGGTCATGCAGGTGCCGGGCGACCAGGGTAATGGTCTCGCCCGCACCGATCAGCAACGCCTGGCTGCGCTGCAGATCGCTGAAGATCTGTTTCGCCAGGCTCACCGCGGCGAAGGCCACGGAGACCGGGTTCTCGCCGATGGCCGTGTCAGTGCGCACTTGCTTGGCGGCGCTGAAGGTCGCCTGGAACAGCCGGCCCAGCAGCGGGCCGACGGTGCCGGCCTCACGGGCCACAGCGTAGGCGGATTTCATCTGCCCAAGGATCTGTGGCTCGCCCAGCACCAGGGAATCGAGCCCCGAGGCGACCCGCATCATGTGACGAACTGCCGCATCATCTTCATGCACATAGGCACTGGCGCGCAGCTCGTCCAGGCTCAGATGGTGATATTCCGCCAGCCAGCGCAGCACCACATCCGCAGAAAGATGATCCTGTTCTATATAGAGCTCACTGCGATTGCAGGTGGAGAGGATCGCAGCTTCGCGGCTGTCGGTGAGTCGGCAGAGCTGCTGCAAGGCCTCAACCAGCTGCTCAGGGGTAAAGGCCACGCGCTCGCGGACGTCTACAGAAGCAGTCTTGTGGTTAATACCGAGTGCAAGGAAGGCCATTCAAGGTCGCTGATGATGTCGAGAAGCCGGCAATTGTCCTACTTCGACCGACGCAGAACAACTCCCGCCGACTATTGTCCTAGTTTTGTGCCAAAACTCGCCGAGCGAAGATCAGGCAAGGCGAAAACAGGCAAGGAAGCGGAGTTTAGGGGCCTAAATGAGCATTCCGAGCCTGTTTCTGCGTAGCGCCAAGGCCGCCCAGCGCGCAGCATGGTCGAAGCGCAGGCAGTTTTCGCGCAGAAACTAATAGACTGCCTCTGTTCTGGCATCCCGTTGAGTCTCGGTTATGTTTGGCCGAAGGCTTGTGTCATGATGATCCGACCGCAGGTTAGTCGCCCTCTTCCTATATGAATAGATCTTCCGCGTTGCTCCTCGCCTTTGTCTTCCTCAGCGGCTGCCAGTCCCTGGCCACCGTTTCATCGGACGCTCCGTCGCCGGTGGAAGACAGCACCCCAGCCCCTGAAAAGCCCAAGGTCTATTCCTCGTTCAGCGAAGACACCATCTTCAGCCTGCTGAGCGCCGAACTGGCGGGCCAGCGCAATCGTTTCGACATTGCCCTGGACAACTACGTGACCCAGGCCATCAACACCCAGGACCCGGGCATCTCCGAACGAGCCTTTCGCATTGCCGAATACCTGGGCGCCGATCAGGCGGCCCTGGACACCTCGCTGATCTGGGCCAAGAACGCCCCCGACGATCTCGAGGCGCAACGGGCGGCCGCGATCCAGCTGGCCCGCGCCGGACGCTATGACGATTCCATGCTCTATATGGAGAAAGTCCTGCAGGGCAAAGGCGATACCCATTTCGACTTTCTCGCGCTGTCGGCCGCCGACACCGACCAGGACACCCGCAATGGCCTGATGAAAAGCTTCGACCGCCTGCTGCAGAAACACCCGCACAACAGCCAGCTGATCTTCGGCAAGGCCCTGTTGATGCAACAGGACGGCGACGCCAAGGAAGCCCTGACCCTGCTCGAGCAGAACCCGCCGGAAGACGGCGAAGTCGCGCCCCTGCTGTTGCGCGCGCGCCTGCTGCAAAGCCTGAACCGGGGCAAGGAGGCCTTGCCGCTGCTGGAAAAAAGCATTCGCAAGTACCCGGATGACAAGCGCCTGCGCCTGACCTACGCCCGCATGCTGGTGGAACAGGACCGCATGGAAGACGCCAAGACTCAGTTCTCCAGCCTGGTCCAGCAGTACCCGGAAGACGACGAACTGCGTTATTCCCTGGCCCTGGTATGCCTGGAAGCCAAGGCCTGGCAGGAAGCCAAGGGCTACCTGGAAGACCTGATCGCCCGGGAAAGCCACGAGGATTCGGCACACCTGAACCTGGGCCGCATCGCCGAAGAACTCAACGACCCGCAAGGGGCGCTGATCGAATACGCCCAGGTCGGCCCGGGTAACGATTACCTGCCGGCGCAGCTGCGCCAGGCCGATATCCTGATGAACAACGGGCGCACCGACGAGGCCCAGAAGCGCCTGGTGGCAGCACGTGATGCCCAGCCCGACTACGCCATCCAGCTGTACCTGATCGAAGTCGAGACCCTGTCGGCGAACAATCAGGGGGAGCGCGCCTGGAAAGTCATCCAGCAGGCCCTGCAGCAATACCCCGACGACATGAACCTGCTCTACACCCGCGCCATGCAGGCGGAAAAACGCAATGACCTGGCACAGATGGAAAAAGACCTGCGCCTGATCATCCAGCGCGAACCGGACAACGCCATGGCGCTGAACGCCCTGGGCTACACGCTGTCGGATCGGACCACACGCTACGCCGAGGCCAAGGCGCTGATCGAACAGGCGCATCAGCTGACGCCGGAAGACCCGGCAGTACTCGACAGCCTGGGCTGGGTGAACTTCCGCCTTGGCAACCTCGACGAGGCTGAACGCCTGCTGCGCCAGGCCCTGGAGCGCTTTCCCGACCAGGAGGTCGCGGCGCACCTGGGTGAAGTGCTGTGGCATAACGACAAGCAGCGCGAAGCGAAGCAGATCTGGAGCAAGTTCATCAAGGACCAGCCAGACAGCCCCGTGCTGCGTGACACCATCAAACGCCTGACCGGATCAGAGACTCTTTAAGATTATGTTTTTGCGCCACCTTATCGTTTTCAGTTTCATCGCCCTGCTCGCCGGCTGCGCCGGCTTTGGCGCCCGCGAGTCCGTCCAGGGCCAGGGCAGCCCGGCGCAATGGCGCCTGCACAAAGACCAGTTGAGCGGCCTTGACGGCTGGCAGATCAACGGCAAGATCGGCATCCGCGCGCCCAAGGATTCCGGCAGCGGCACCCTGTTCTGGCTGCAACGCCAGGACTATTACGACATTCGCCTGTCCGGCCCCCTGGGCCGTGGCGCCGCACGCCTGACCGGGCGTCCTGGCCAGGTCAGCCTGGAAGTGGCCAATCAGGGCCGTTATGAAGCCGCCAGCCCGGAAATCCTGCTGGAAGAACAGCTGGGTTGGAAACTGCCGGTGTCGCATCTGGCCTGGTGGGTCCGCGGCCTGCCTGCCCCCAACAGCAAGAGCCGCCTGACCCTGGACGGCGACAGTCACCTGGCAAGCCTGGAGCAGGACGGTTGGTTGGTGGAGTACACCAGCTATACCCAGCAGAACGGCTACTGGCTGCCGGAACGCATCAAACTGCATGGCAACGACCTTGACGTCACTCTGGTGATCAAGGAATGGCTGCCACGCAAGCTGGGGCAATGACATGAGCGCACCCCGCCTGAGCTTGCCCTCCCCGGCCAAGCTCAACCTGATGCTGCACATCCTCGGTCGCCGTGAAGACGGTTATCACCAACTGCAGACCCTCTTTCAGTTCCTCGATTACGGCGACGAGATCACCTTTGCCCTTCGCGATGACGGCGTGATCCAACTGCACACCGAGTTCGAAGGCGTGCCTCACGACAGCAACCTGATCGTCAAGGCAGCCAAAAAACTCCAGCAAGAGTCCGGCTGCAGCCAGGGCATCGATATCTGGATCGACAAGATCCTGCCCATGGGCGGCGGTATCGGCGGCGGCAGTTCCAACGCGGCCACCACCCTGCTGGGGCTCAATCATCTCTGGCAACTGGGCTGGGATGAAGATCGGCTGGCCGTGCTGGGTCTGACCCTGGGCGCCGACGTTCCGGTTTTCGTCCGTGGGCATGCGGCGTTCGCCGAAGGTGTCGGGGAAATACTCACCCCTGAATATCCCGAAGAACCCTGGTATCTGGTACTGGTCCCGCAAGTGTCTGTTAGTACAGCAGAAATTTTTTCCGATCCGCTGTTGACACGTGACACTGCGCCCATTAAAGTGCGCCCCGTTCCCAAGGGAAACAGCAGAAACGACTGCCTTCCGGTAGTCGCAAGGCGTTATCCAGAAGTACGTAACGCATTGAATTTGTTAGGTAAATTTACCGAAGCAAAACTGACTGGAACTGGAAGTTGTGTGTTTGGGGGCTTCCCAAGCAAAGCTGAAGCTGATAAAGTCTCGGCCCTTCTTACAGA
Organism: Pseudomonas sp. PH1b; assembly: GCF_000633395.1. Lineage (GTDB taxonomy): Bacteria > Pseudomonadota > Gammaproteobacteria > Pseudomonadales > Pseudomonadaceae > Aquipseudomonas. The sequence goes on along the minus strand of NZ_AYMU01000029.1, from coordinate 87,552 downwards.
GACCCTTACAGGGTTTGTCGCCAAAGGCAGCAACGTTTCGATGTTGCACCGCAAGCTGCAAAGTCTGCTCTAAAGAAACCGGGTACCAGGTACTCGAAGCAACAGATACAGGGGCGTCGCCAAGCGGTAAGGCAGCAGGTTTTGATCCTGCCATGCGTTGGTTCGAATCCAGCCGCCCCTGCCATTTTCCTATACTCATCCAGGTATACCCTCAGCCTTCAGGTACTGCGCGTGTCCAAGATGATGGTCTTTACGGGGAACGCTAACCCCGATCTGGCTCGGCGTGTCGTACGTCAGCTGCATATCCCTCTCGGTGACATATCTGTTGGAAAATTTTCCGACGGCGAGATTACTGCCGAGATCAATGAAAATGTCCGCGGTAAAGACGTCTTCATTATTCAGCCGACTTGTGCTCCGACCAACGATAACCTGATGGAACTCGTCGTGATGGCTGATGCCTTCCGCCGCTCCTCAGCGACTCGTATCACTGCTGTTATTCCTTACTTTGGTTATGCCCGTCAGGATCGCCGTCCGCGTTCCGCACGTGTGGCTATCAGCGCGAAAGTCGTCGCTGACATGCTTACCGTAGTCGGCATCGACCGTGTTCTCACGGTTGACCTGCATGCTGACCAGATTCAGGGTTTCTTCGATATTCCGGTAGATAACATCTACGGCTCCCCGGTTCTGGTGGATGACATCGAAGACCAGCGTTTCGAAAACCTGATGATCGTGTCCCCGGACATTGGCGGCGTCGTGCGTGCACGTGCCGTGGCCAAGTCCCTGGGCGTGGATCTGGGGATCATCGACAAGCGTCGTGAGAAAGCCAATCACTCCGAAGTGATGCATATCATCGGCGACGTCGAAGGACGCACCTGCATTCTGGTCGACGACATGGTCGATACCGCCGGCACTTTGTGCCACGCGGCCAAGGCCCTGAAAGAGCATGGTGCAGCCAAGGTCTTCGCCTACTGCACACACCCAGTGCTGTCGGGTCGGGCGATCGAGAACATTGAAAATTCCGTGCTGGACGAGCTGGTGGTGACCAACACCATCCCGCTGTCCGCTGCAGCACAAGCCTGTGCGCGTATCCGCCAACTGGATATCGCACCGGTAGTTGCCGAAGCGGTTCGCCGCATCAGCAATGAAGAATCGATCAGCGCGATGTTCCGCTAAGGGCTAGCCCTGGCAAAACATCCCGATGACGAAAAGCGCCCCGTCCCAACCTGTGTTGGGACGGGGCTTTTTTGCCCATATCGCCTTTAGCGCTGGTCGCAAACGCTAGGGCGAGTGTGGTTATTTTGGAGATACAACATGAACGATTTTACTCTGAATGCTGAAGTGCGTTCCGACCTGGGGAAAGGTGCGAGCCGCCGCCTGCGTCGTATCGCGAGCCTGGTTCCAGCTGTAGTTTACGGTGGCGACAAAGCCCCTGAATCCATCAGCATGCTGGCCAAAGAAGTGGCCAAGCTGCTGGAAAACGAAGCTGCCTACAGCCACATCATCGAACTGAACGTTGGTGGCACCAAGCAGAACGTCGTGATCAAGGCCCTGCAACGTCACCCGGCCAAAGGCCACGTGATGCACGCTGACTTCGTTCGCGTGGTTGCCGGTCAGAAACTGACCGCCATGGTTCCAGTGCACCTGATCAACGAAGCAGCACCGATCAAGAAAGGCGGCGAGATCTTCCGCGCCACCACCGAGATCGAAGTATCCTGCCTGCCGAAAGACCTGCCTGAGTTCATCGAAGTCGACATGGCTGAGACCGACATCGGCACCGTCATTCACCTGTCCAACCTCAAGGCCCCTAAAGGCGTTGAGTTCGTCGCTCTGGCACACGGCAACGACCTGGCAGTAGCCAACGTCTACGCTCCACGTGTTGCTCAAGACGCCGCAGAAGAAGGCGCTGCAGAGTAATTATTCACTCTGACGCCGGAGTGAGCGGAATACATCGCGGACTGGAACGTAGCGAGAAAGCGGGCGAGAACGCGAGGTTTGCCGCAAGGTAACCCAGCTTTGTCGTCCACTTTCGCCGCAGCCTGATCGCGGCGATGTTTTCCACCACTCCACAGAAGGGCCCCTATCGTGACTGCCATCAAACTGATCGTTGGCCTGGGTAATCCAGGCACCGAATACGAACAGACCCGGCATAACGCAGGGGCCCTTTTTGTTGAGCGCATCGCCGAGAAACAAGGGATCAACCTTGTCGCCGATCGCAAATATTTCGGCCTGACCGGGCGCTTCAGTCACCAGGGTCAGGACATTCGTCTGTTGATTCCCACCACCTACATGAACCGCAGCGGCCAGGCCGTGGCGGCGCTTGCCGGCTTCTTCCGCATCAAGCCGGAAGAGATCCTGGTGGCCCACGACGAACTCGACCTGCCACCCGGCGTCGCCAAGCTCAAGACCGGCGGCGGCCATGGCGGGCACAACGGACTGCGGGACATCATCGCGCAGCTCGGCAACCAGAATACCTTTCACCGCCTGCGGCTCGGCATTGGCCACCCGGGTGTTGCCAGTATGGTTTCAAACTTTGTCCTGGGTCGTGCGCCACGCGCCGAACAGGAAAAACTCGATGCCAGCATCGATTTTGCCCTCGGCGTGCTGCCGGATATCCTCGCCGGGGAATGGAACCGTGCGATGAAAAACCTGCACAGCCAGAAGGCCTGACTCTACTCCTCGGGGAATACACCATGGGATTCAATTGCGGCATCGTCGGCCTGCCTAACGTCGGCAAGTCCACCCTGTTCAACGCCCTGACCAAGTCCGGGATCGCGGCCGAGAACTTCCCCTTCTGCACCATCGAGCCCAACAGCGGTATCGTGCCAATGCCCGATCCACGCCTGGACGCCCTGGCGGCGATCGTGGTGCCGGAACGCGTGCTGCCCACCACCATGGAGTTCGTCGACATCGCCGGCCTGGTGGCTGGTGCCTCGAAAGGTGAAGGCCTGGGCAACAAGTTCCTGGCCAACATCCGCGAAACCGATGCCATTGCCCACGTGGTCCGCTGCTTCGAAGACGACAACGTGATCCACGTGTCCAACAGCGTCGACCCCAAGCGCGACATCGAGATCATCGACCTGGAGCTGATCTTCGCCGACCTCGACAGCTGCGAGAAGCAACTGCAGAAAGTCGCGCGCAACGCCAAGGGCGGTGACAAGGATGCCGTGGCCCAGAAGGCCCTGCTGGAACAGCTGATTGCCCACTTCACCGAAGGCAAGCCGGCTCGCAGCCTGATGAAGGACATGAGCAGCGACGAGAAGCTGATCATCCGCGGCTTCCACCTGCTGACCACCAAGCCGGTGATGTACATCGCCAACGTCGCTGAAGACGGTTTCGAGAACAACCCGCTGCTGGACGTGGTCAAGGCCATCGCCGACGAAGAAGGCGCGATCGTGGTGCCGGTGTGCAACAAGATCGAAGCGGAAATCGCCGAGCTCGATGACGGTGAAGAGAAAGACATGTTCCTCGAGGCCCTGGGCCTGGAAGAGCCTGGCTTGAACCGGGTAATCCGCGCCGGTTACGAAATGCTCAACCTGCAGACCTACTTCACCGCCGGCGTGAAGGAAGTACGCGCCTGGACCGTACGCGTCGGCGCCACCGCGCCACAGGCTGCTGCGGTGATCCACACCGACTTCGAGAAAGGCTTCATTCGCGCCGAAGTCATTGCCTACGACGACTTCATCCAGTTCAAGGGTGAAGCCGGTGCCAAGGAAGCCGGTAAATGGCGCCTGGAAGGCAAGGAATACATCGTCAAGGATGGCGACGTGATGCACTTCCGCTTCAACGTCTAACCCGCTGTCGGTTCGACCCGAACCACAACGGACACCAGAACCCCCGTACATCATCAGGATGCACGGGGGTTCTGTTTTTCACGGCCACATGTTTTTCAAGGGCAGCCTGCGCCCAATCTCGCCGAGACAAGAGCAAGCACGCCTTTGCTGCAGCGCCCGACTGAAAGCGGGCCGGCACTCAAGGCGACATAACAGATAAGTAATTTGCCTGCGATGCTGGTGAAAGGCAGCGTTACGTATCCTTGTGCCCGAATATCAGTTCAGGGTGCGTACATGAGGCCTCAAGTCACCGCGATCCATCGCGACAGCAAAGACGCTTAGGGTCTTTGCATGCCAGATGAACAACCGCTCATCCATGCCCAGTCGCTGGACAGCCGTTCTGCTCAATACTTCCTCGCCAGTGCACGTTGTGCGTCGTTCAAACAAGCGGCTCGCAGCCTGAACATCAGTGCATCGGTCCTGCGTAAGAAACTGCTGGCGCTGGAACAGCGTATCGGTACGCCTCTGTTTCTCTACCAGGACAACAGCCTGAGCCTGACCCTGGTGGGCAAGCGATTGCAGGCAGCACTCGCCAGTCACCAGGAGGAGTTGCTGCCTGCCAAGGCCGACAGCACTCGCCAGGGAGTGGTGATTGCGGTGGCGGACATATTGTTGCGAGACATCCTCGCAAGGGACCTGATTGCCTTTCTGCGGCGCAATGCGGCCTCACGACTGGAGCTGATTGCCCTGCATGGCGTGCCCTCGGCCAAGGCCGACATCATGCTGTGGCTGGCCGATCCGGGAAGCCCCCGACCGGATCCCGGCTTCGCCACCACCCAGCCGATCTGCCTGACCCGAATCCGCTATTCGGCCCATGTTGCCAAGCGCTATGTCGCCAAGCCGGCGATGCCCCGACGCATGGAACAGCTGGATGACTACATGCTGGTCCAGGTCAGCAGCCACATGGGCATGCCCGCCCTCGAACCCTGGAACCGGCTGATACGTCGCAGGGCAAACGGCGTGGCACAGACCAGTGATCCGCAGCTGGCCCTGGAGCTGATCAGGAACAGTGCCTGCATCGGCTTGCTGCCCGATTACATCGCCCAGCTGGACAAGACCCTGGTTCCTCTGCCGCAGCTGTTCGATGCCAGCATGCAGCAGTACGCCTGGCTCAGTACCCATGCCCAAGCCGCCGAGCGCGCAGAGGTCAAGGTGCTGGTGGCGCTGATTCAACACGCCTTTGCCAGTCGCAGCGAGTGGTTTACCCCCCAAAACAGCTGAGCCCTCCACGCCTGCTGCCACGAAAGATGCCTGCTCCCATGCCGTATCAGCCTCTTGATACGGCGTGAGAGCAGGAGTCTGGTGTTGCAGATTCACCTTGAAAGAGCCCGGATACAGCAGCCGTTATTTTTTTCCTTCATGTTCCCGACATATTTCCCCTGCCCTGCCCGGCGCCGGCCTGGAGCGCTGCACCCCTTGAAAATCCTGGGCCGGCCAAGGCCCCGAGAGGGTTCACGGGCCGCTGCAATAAAACCGTAACTCGAATGAACAAAAACCTTCATGTGCCCTGACAACTATCCGCCCAGTCGGCCTGCGCACCTGCAGGCACGGCCACCCAAGACATAACGAGAAACGGACAGGAGAGCAGTATGTCGGTCAGAACAACCAGGGCCCCACAGGGCTGCGCAATGCTTTTCAGCCTGCTGAGCGTGGCCATGCCCCTCACCAGCCATGCCGGCACAGTCACCACCGACGGGGCGGATATTGTCGTGAAAACCAAGGGAGGCCTTGAAGTGGCCACCACCGACCAAGCCTTCAGCTTCAAGCTGGGTGGGCGCCTGCAGGCGGACTACGGCCGCTTCGATGGCTACTACACGCGCAATGGCGATACTGCGGACGCCGCCTACTTTCGCCGCGCCTACCTGGAGTTCGGCGGCACCGTCTACCGAGACTGGAAATACCAGATCAACTACGACCTCTCACGCAACGTCGGCAATGACAGCACCGGCTATTTCGACGAAGCGGCCGTGACCTACACCGGCTTCAATCCGCTGAACCTGAAGATCGGCCGCTTCTACACCGATTTCGGCCTGGAAAAGGCCACCAGTTCCAAGTGGGTGACGGCGCTGGAGCGCAACCTCTCCTATGACACTGCCGAATGGGTGAATGACAACAGCGGCATGGGCGTGCAGGCCAACAGCGTGGTGGGCAACCTGGCCTATCTGTCCGCCAGCGTGTTCAGCGAGAACAACAACGACACCGATGGCGACAGCGTCAAGCGCTACAACCTGCGTGGGGTCTTCGCGCCCTGGCACGCGCCGGGTAACGTCCTGCACCTGGGGCTGCAATACGCTTACCGGGATCTCAAGGACAGCGCCGTCGATACCCGCATCCGCTCACGCATGGGCGTGCGTGGCGTCGAGACCAATGGCGGCAACAGTGCCGGCAGCAACGGTAACCGTGGCGTATTCGGCGGAGCCACTGCCCAGTCCGGGTTGTGGAAAGACGACTCGGTCTGGGGACTGGAGGGCGCCTGGGCGATCCAGGCGTTTTCCATCCAGGCCGAATACCTGCGGCGTACCCTCAAGGCCGATAGCGCCGCCAATGACCTCAAGGCCTCGGGCTATTACACCCAACTGGCCTATACCCTCACCGGCGAGCCGCGGATCTACAAACTCGATGGCGCCAAGTTCGACACGATCAAGCCCCAGAACAAAACGCTCGGCGCCTGGGAGCTGTTCTATCGCTATGACGCCATGCAGGTCGAGGACGACAATCTGGTAGCCAGCAGCGCGTTGCGCCAGGTGGGTGACGCCGAGGGCAAGACCCACACCCTGGGGGTCAACTGGTACGCCAACGAAGCCCTGAAACTCAGCGCCAACTACATCAGGGCGAACACCGACAACATCAGCAACGCAGTCGGTGACGACTCCGGGCAGGGCCTGGTGATGCGCATGCAATACGTGTTCTAGCGACCTCGCCGCTGCGTCGCCAGCAAGACGACGCACTGTCACAGGAGGCCCTTCTGGAGCTCTTGCAAACCAGCCCGCGGGGGCCTCAAGTTTCCATTCGTCGCACCTTCAACCCCGTTGCCTGGCAACGGGGTCCTGGCCCACCTCAGAAGTAGGTGGTCGCTCCGGCGAAGAACGCCCGTCCCGGCACGTAGAAGGTGGTCGATCCGTCCCGCAGGTCCTTGTCCAGCAGGTTCTGCACCCCGCCGTTGAGGGTCAGCCACTGGGTCAGCGCCAGGTTCGCGGTCAGGTCGTAGGTGGTGTAGGACTGGACGAAATCATTGCCGATCCCTCGCTGCTTGCCGACGTGCTGCGCCGACAACTCACTGCTCAAGCGGTCATTGACCTGCCAGTCCAGGGCACTGAACAACGATAGTTTGGGCGCATTGATCAACTCTTCGCCGGTGGACAGGTTCTTGCTCTCGAGCATGTAGGTGGCATTGGTGCGCCAGGACAAGGACTCGCCAAACGGCACCCGGGTGGTGCCCTCCCAGCCTCGGGTACGGGCCTTGTCGACGTTTTCCAGCATGGTCCACCAGCGACCCTGATATTGACCCAGCGGACCGTACTCGATCTTGTCGGTGAAGTCGGTGTGGAAGTAGGTCAGCGCCGCTTCCCAACCGTCATGCTCGAAGGACACGCCGACTTCCTTGTTGGTGCTGGTTTCCGGCGTCAGGTTAGGGTTGCCGGCCATCCAGCAACTGCCGGTGACATAACCCAATGGACGCAACGAACCACAGCCACGGCCACCGGACTCGGTCGCCGCACCCGCACTGCCCTCCTTCAGGCTCGGCGCCCGGAACCCCTTGGAAACACCGCCACGCACCGTCCAGTCGGGGTGCGGGTGGTAGACCACATAGGCCCGTGGGCTGTTGTGATTGCCGTACTTGTCGCTGTGGTCGAAGCGGTTGCCCAGGGTCAGGGACAGGTTGTCCAGCAGGAACAGTTCATCCTCGATGAAAGCTGCCGAGACATCACCTTTCAACGTCGAGCCGTTGATCGCCGCCCCCTGATAATCCACCGGCACCGTGCCCAGAGTATCGGTGTTGGTCAGTTCTTCACGCTTCCATTGCCCGCCCACGGTCACCCGTTGATCCAGCAGCAGCTCGAACGGCATGTTGAGGCTGCCCTCGACAATTTTCTCCTCGGAATTGGCTTTGCCCCAATCAATGTCGTTGCGGTACTTGTTCAGGTAAGCGTCGAGCTTTGAGGTGCCAAAGCCCCAATCCCCAACATGGGACAGGATGTAGCTGTCACGAGTCAGGCGGCTCGGACCGAAGGCCCCGCCAACGGTGTCGCCCCAGTCACCAAAGGTCTTCTTCGACGACCAGGAACGCTCCACTCCGTGCACCGCCTCGAATGACAGGCTCTGCGCTTCGTTGATCTGCCAGTCGAGCAAGGCGTTCACACTCTGGTCCTTGGCCCCACCGGCGCCATCGCCGTACATGAACTCGCCGTCGGCGTCGCGACGCGCTTCCACTTCGTCCGCCGCCCGACGGGTTACGTTGGCCCCCAGGCGCAACCCCAGGGAATCGGTCAGCGGGCCAGAAGCATTGAGGCTGTACTGGGTGGTCTGGCCACGATCGGAGTCCTTGGGCACGGTGATGTTGGTGCTGGCCGAACCGCTCCAGGTCCGCGACACCTTGCGGGTAATGATATTGATCACCCCGCCCATGGCGTCCGAACCGTAGAGCGAAGACATCGGCCCGCGCACAATCTCGATGCGCTCGATCATGTTCGGCGAGATCCAGTTCAAATCCTGGCGCGCCAGGTCGCGACGATAGCTCAGGTCTCCGGAACTGCCGACACGCTTGCCGTCCACCAGGATCAATGTGTACTTGTCATCCAACCCCCGCAGCTTGATCTTCGACTGCTCGCCCACCGGGCCGAAACCACCGGTCACCCCGGGCACCCGACGCAACAGGGTGTTGAGGTCGTAGACCGGCTGGCGCTCGATTTCCTCGCGGGTGATGACGCTGACGCTGGCCGGGGCATCCTTGAGGTCAGTGGCGCCCCCGGTAGCAGTGACGAAGGCGGTATCCAATTCCAGTGGCGGCGGGTTGGCAGCATCGTCGGCCTCACTGGCGTACAACGCCGGAGCGGCCAGGCTGACGCCGGCACTGAGCAAAAGGGAATTGAACAGGCAGGAACTGACTTTCATTACAAACGATCCTTGTCGATTCCATGCACCCATAAGGTGCAAAAGGGAGGGGATCGAAGTGTAATGCTAATGATTAGCATTTAGAAATAGAAATATTACAAAGCCGATACAGTCTCTCCAGTGACTGATCCGCAGCCGAATACGCCGAGACCGCCCCTGCCCGGGGACGGTTTCGGCGCTTTCAATTCAGCAGACTTCTTCGTAAGGCAGGCCCACATAGTTCTCGGCAATGTTCACCAGGCCTGCGTGGGAGTTGAGGAAATACTCGCGATCGGCCTGCTGCATCTTGTGATCCCAGGCGTCCTGATGCTCACCGAAATCGTGCAGCAGGTTGGTCATGAACCAGCTGAAACGCTCGCCCTTCCACACCCGGCGCAAGGCCAGCTCCGAGTATTTTTCCAGCAGGTCGGTGCGCCCTTCCTGATAGACCTTGACCAGGATGCGGTACAGGTAGCACACGTCGGAAGCCGCCAGGTTCAGGCCCTTGGCCCCAGTGGGCGGCACGATATGAGCGGCGTCGCCCACCAGGAACAGCTTGCCGTACTGCATCGGCTCCACCACATAGCTGCGCAGCGGCGCGATGCTCTTCTCCAGAGACGGCCCTTGCACCAGTTGCTCCGCCACCTCCTGTGGCAGGCGCTTGGCAAGCTCGCTCCAGAAGCGCTGGTCGGACCAATCCTCGACCTTGTCGGTCAGCGGCACTTGCAGGTAATACCGGCTGCGGGTCAGGGAGCGCTGGCTGCAAAGCACAAAACCGCGCTCATGCTGGCCGTAGATCAACTCATGGTTGACCGGCGGGGTATCGGACAGCAGCCCCAGCCAGCCGAACGGGTACTCGCGTTCATAGTGGGTGAGCACCGCCTCGGGAATGCTCTTGCGCGCCACCCCATGAAAACCGTCGCAGCCGGCGATGTAGTCGCAGTCGATGCGGTGCTGCTGGCCGTCTTTCTCATAGGTGAGGTAGGGCTGCCCGTCCTGCATGCCATGGGGCTGCACATTGTCCGCCGAGTAGATGATCGGCGCGCCACTGGCGGCACGGGCTTGCATCAGGTCGCGGGTGACTTCGGTCTGACCATAGACCATCACCGTCTTGCCGCCGGTCAGGGCCTTGAGGTCGATGCGCACGCGCTTGCCGCCCATCAACAACTCGACCCCTTCGTGAACCAGGCCTTCGGCATCCATGCGCTGGGCCACCCCGGCCTCGCGCAGCATGTCCACGGTGCCTTGTTCCAGCACCCCGGCCCGGATCCGTCCGAGGACATAATCTGCGGTCTGGCGTTCGACAATCACTGTCTGGATGCCGGCCTTGTGCAGCAGTTGGCCAAGAAGCAGGCCCGAAGGCCCGGCGCCGATAATCGCAACCTGAGTTTTCATTGTTGTCGTCTCACAAGGGCATTCCAGTCGCCCGCTGGGCGAAGGCTGGAATTTATGGTTATTGTTGTACCCCTGCATTTTTGCCGACAAAAACCTGAATAAATGGTGATTAGCCGCTGTAAAAATGCACTTTTGAAAACAGCGTTCGATTATCGATCATTCCAGCCATGCAGATCCGCCAGGGCACGCCCCATGAAAGCCAAGCTCTCCAGCATCCCCGTGTTCAAGCTCTATGGCGAAAACCAGGCCTGGCCGACACCGGACCTGCTGCACTGCGAATCGATCCCCAAGCGCAGCAGCCTGCACCACTGGGAGATCAAGCCCCACCGCCACGCCGACCTCTACCAGTTGCTGTATGTGCAGCGGGGCCAGGCGCTGGTGGAGGTCGAAGGACGGCGCCAGGAAGTGCGTGAAGCGGCGATCCAGGTCGTGCCGCCGCTGATGGTCCACGGCTTTCAGTTTTCCGAGAACATCGAAGGCTACGTGCTGACCCTCGGCGCTCCACTGGTGACCCAACTGGAAGCGCAGCTGGGCGCCCCCCTGACCGTGCTCGCCGCCTCCGGCTACTACCCGGTGGGCCGTGACCGCAACACCCTCAACACCCTGTTCAAAGCCCTGCTGCATGAGTACGAAGGCAGCGCCTCGGCCCGCGACCTGCTCCTGCATTCGCTGGTCAATGTGCTGATGGTATGGATCAGTCGCCGTGGCCAGCAGAACAGCGTGCCCGGCAACCGCAGCGAACGTAATCAGCACCTGCTGGGGCACTTCATCAAGCTGGTGGAGCAGCACTACCAGGAGCACCCCAGCGTGGAATCCCTGGCCCACCGGATCGGCCTGTCCAGCGTGCACCTCAACACCCTGTGCCGGGAACTGGCCGGGCAAACCGCGCTGCAGATCATCCACCAGCGCCTGATGCTGGAGGCCAAGCGCGGCCTGATCTACACCAACATCAGCATCAGCCAGCTGTCCGACAACCTGGGCTTCAGCGATCCGACCTATTTCTCGCGCTTCTTCAAGCGCCTGGCTGGCCAGTCGCCCAATGCCTTTCGCCAGGCGGCCGGTCAGGATCAGCAAGTGCCCTGAAGAGCTCCAGAAACAAAACGCCCGAGGCTTGGACCTCGGGCGTTTTTCTTGCCGATGCCGTTCAGGCCATCACGCTTTCCTGGTGCGCGGCAGGAAAATCGCCAGCACCCCGAACAGCGGCAGGAACGAGCACAGGAAGTAGACATACTCGATGCCATGGATGTCCGCCAGGTGCCCCAGCAAGGCCGCACCGATGCCACCGAAACCGAACATCAGGCCGAAGAACACCCCGGCGATCATGCCGACGTTGCCCGGCACCAGTTCCTGGGCATAGACCACGATGGCAGAGAACGCCGAGGCCAGGATAAAGCCGATCACCACGCTCAGGACGCTGGTCCAGAACAGATCGACATGGGGCAGCAGCAGGGTGAACGGCGCCACCCCCAGGATCGAGAACCAGATCACCGCCTTGCGCCCGATCTTGTCGCCGATGGGGCCGCCGAAGAAGGTTCCCGCCGCTACCGCGCCAAGGAAGAGGAACAGGTGCAACTGCGAACTGGCCACCGACAGGTCGAACTTCTCGATCAGGTAGAAGGTGAAATAGCTGGTAAAGCTGGCCATGTAGAAGTACTTGGAAAACACCAGCAACCCGAGGACCACGAGGGCGCTGATCACCCGCTTCCGGGAAAGGCCATGGGTGGCCGCCTGGCCCTGCTTGAGCTTGTACAGGCGCAGATGATTGGCGTACCAGCGGCTGATGGCGTACAGCACCACCAGGGCAAACAGCGCGAACAGGCCGAACCAGGCCACGTTGCCCTGGCCGTAGGGAATGATGATGGCCGCCGCCAGCAAGGGGCCGAAGGCGGTGCCGGCATTGCCGCCGACCTGGAAGCTCGATTGCGCCAGGCCATAGCGCCCGCCCGAGGCCAGCCGCGCGACCCGCGAGGCTTCCGGGTGAAAGGTCGAGGAGCCGATGCCGATCAGCCCGGCCGCCAGCAGGATCAGGGGAAAGCTGCCCACCTGGGACATCATCAGGATGCCGACCAGGGTGCAGATCATGCCCGCCGGCAGCAAAAACGGTTGCGGCCGCCGGTCGGTGTAGTAGCCCACCCAGGGTTGCAGCAACGACGCCGTGAGCTGGAAGGTCAGGGTGATCAGGCCGACCTGGGTAAAGCTCAGGCCGTAGTTGCTCTTGAGCATCGGGTAGATCGCCGGCAACACCGCCTGGATCAGGTCGTTGATCAAATGCGCCAGGGCCACCGCGCCGATGATGCGCAAGACCAGTGGACTGCTTTGCGAAGCAGGGGAAGCCGTCGTTGCGACGGTCTGAGGGTTGCTGCTAGCCATAGGATTTTCCGTACAACGGGTGGGTGCACAGGTGCGGGTGCGCCAATGTGCCATTTTTCAATGGGGTCGCGCCATCCCATTAGCTTGCTAACGACCTCTTCCCGTCAGTGCAGGCAAGCGCCATGGCAGACGGCGCCGGGGCCTGCTGTGCCGCTCACTGGCTGATGTGCGCCTCGGGAAAATCCGCTTCCAGCTCGGCCTTGAGCCACTGGACGAACCACTCCACATCCGCCGACCACTCATTGTGGGGGGGCAGTACCCGGTAGCTTTCCAGCTTGACCTGATCCTCCAGCACCCGCACCAGCCGGCCGGCCTTGAGCTCCTCGCGCACCAGCACTTCGTTGGCCAGGGCAATGCCCTGCCCGCTCTCGGCCACCGACAAGGCATGGTCGTTGTTCACGTAGATCAGGTCGGAACTGAGGTGGATATCCAGGCCATTGGCGGCAAACCACATGTTCCACCACTCGCCATCATCGAAGTGGATCAGCTCGTGCCGCGCCAAGTCCGCCGGAACCGTGACCGGTTCGATGCTGGCCAGGTAGGCCGGGGTGCAGATGGGAAACACCCGGGGGCAGATCAGGCTCACCCGGGACTCGGGGTACTGCCCGTCCAGGCCGTAGGCGATCCCCAGGTCGCTGGTCCTGGCGTCGACTTCGGTAAAGGTCGAGTTCGGCTCGATGGCGAACTTCAGGCCCGGCCGCAGGTGACGCAGGGCTTCCAGGCGCGGGGTCAGCCAACGCTTGGCAAACCCGGGCACCACCATGATCCGCAGCCAGCGTTCGGCGGCCCTGGGCTGGGCTTCGCGCCCGGCCTCGATGATCAACTGCAGGGCAGCGGCGATCTTGCGGTGGTATTTCTCCCCCGCGCTCGTCAAGGTCACGCCGCGAGAGGTGCGTTCAAACAGCTGCACCCCAAGCCATTCCTCCAGCAGCTTCACATGCCGGCCAATGGCGGGCTGGGTCACGTGCAAGGCCTTCGAGGCTTCGACGTAGCTGCCCAGGCGGGCGGCGGCATCAAAGGCACGCACGGCATTCAACGGCGGCAAACGCTGGTCGACCATGGTTTCGCAGGCTCTTGGCTATTAAATTTTTTAACAGCTCGTATGTTAAAATTGATGTTTCGCCCCTGCAACCCCTCACTGATAATCAGCCCAGCACAAAACAACAAGAACGCCCGGAACGCCCGAAAAGAAAGGCTTTCCACACACCCGAACATCTCGATCCTGCCCAAAAAAATAATATCCATGGCCCGACGGCGCGACCCTGCCGACAGGGCGATGGGGGAATCGGAGGTAAGGCATGAATGCCCTGCATTCGCTGCAAACGCTGGCGGTGTCCATCCGCTCGGTGCGCAAGGTCTACGGCGATCCACACAGCGGCCCGGTGGCCCTGAAGCACATCGACCTGGACATCCGCGACAACGAATTCTTCACCCTGCTCGGCCCGTCCGGCTGCGGCAAGACCACCCTGCTGCGGATGATCGCCGGGTTCGAATTCCCGACCCAGGGCGAGATCCTCCTCTATGGCGAGAACATCGCTGACCGGCCGCCCTTCGAGCGCCCGGTGAACACGGTGTTCCAGCACTACGCCCTGTTTCCCCACATGACCCTGGCCGAGAACCTGGCCTTCGGCCTGGAGTCCCGGCCCATGGGCCAGGTGCTGAGCAAGGCGCAGATCGCCGAGCGGGTGCGCGAGATGCTGGCCCTGGTGCAGATGGAACGCTTCGCCGGGCGCAAGCCCAACCAGCTCTCCGGCGGCCAGCAGCAGCGCATTGCCCTGGCCCGGGCCCTGGCGCCCCATCCCAAGGTGCTGCTGCTGGACGAACCGCTATCGGCCCTGGACCTCAAGCTGCGCCAGGCCATGCGTGAAGAACTCAAGACCATCCAGGCCAAGACCGGCATCACCTTCATCTTCGTCACCCATGACCAGGAAGAAGCCCTGACCCTGTCCGACCGCATCGCTGTGCTCTCCGAAGGCGAAGTTCAGCAAGTGGGCCGCCCGGAAGAAATCTACGAGCAGCCGCGCAACCGCTTCGTCGCCGACTTCATCGGCGAAACCAACTTTATCCAGGCCACCGTCAGCCGTGTCGAATCGGGCCTGGCCTGGTTCAGCGGGCCCGCCGGGCAGACACTGCCGGCGCAACCGTGCAGCGCGGCCCAGATCGGCCAGCAGGTCACCCTGTCGGTGCGTCCGGAGCGCCTGCACCTGCGCAGTGACGCCGTGGAAGGCGCCCTGGCGTGCCGTATCGAGGCGCTGATCTACCTGGGCACCGACCTGCAATACCAGGTCAGCCTCGGCGACGGCACGCGCCTCACCGTACGCACGCCCAACAGCCTCGAACATAACCCGCGCCTGAACGTAGGCAGCAGTGCCGGGTTGCTGTTCGAGCGCGGCAGCGCCAGCGTCCTGCTGGATTGACCACGAGGATTCGCCATGCACGCTTCTTCGATTTCCCAGCACCTGGAACGGCGCAAGGCCCTGCGCAGCTTTCTCGGGGTCAGCCCGGCCCTGGTCGCCATCGGCCTGTTCCTGATCGTGCCGATCCTTATTGTCATCGGCTACTCACTGATGGAAGCCAACCCCTACGGCGGGGTGAACAAGGTCTTCAGCAGCGACGCCTACACCTCATTGCTGTTCGAACGGCAACTGGACGACAGCCTGGCCTTCGCCGACTCCTACCTGCTGATCGCCCTGCGTTCCATCGGTATCGCCGGGTTGACCACGGTGATCACCCTGCTGATCGGTTTTCCGGTGGCGGTGTGGCTGGCCATGCAACCGGTGCAGCGACGCGGCCTGCTGATCTTCCTGATCACCGTGCCGTTCTGGGCCAACCTGCTGATCCGCACCTACGCCTGGATCCTGCTGCTGCGCAACACCGGGGTGATCAACAACAGCCTGATGGGCCTGGGGATCATCCACGAGCCGCTGCAACTGCTGTACACCGACGGCGCGGTGCTGCTGGGGCTGGTCTACACCTACGCGCCCTTCGTGGTACTGCCGATCTACGCCACCCTGGAAAAGATGGACACCCGCCTGCTGGAAGCCGCCCAGGACCTCTACGCCGGGCGCATTCGTACCCTGCGCAAGGTGGTGCTGCCGATCGCCAAGCCGGGAATCTTCGCCGGCGCCATCCTCACCTTCGTGCCGTGCCTGGGGGCCATGATCGCCCCGGAACTGCTGGGCGGCGGGACCAAGATGATGCTCGGCAACCTGATCTTCCGCCAGTTCAGCGATGCCCGTAACTGGCCCTTCGGCGCCGCCCTGTCCCTGGTGCTGATGGCCGCGGTGATGCTGGTACTGACCGTCTACGCCCTGCGTGCCCAACGCCAGCGAACCCTCCAGGAAGGTGCATGATGATCAGCCTGTTCAAGCGCAACGGCCTCGGCGTCCAGGACTTTCCCGGCTTCGGTGGCTTCAGCTTTCTGTTCTACCTGTACCTCTACGCGCCGATCCTGGTGCTGGTGGTGTTTTCCTTCAACGCCAACCAGTCGGCCACGGTGTGGAGCGGCTTCAGCCTCGACTGGTACCGCGCCGCGTTCGCCAACCAGGCCCTGCGCCAGGCGGCCGGCAACAGCCTGCTGATCGCCGTGTGCGCCAGCATGGCGGCCACCGCCATCGCCACCCTGGCGGCCCTGGGCACTTCACGCGGGGCGAAATTCAAGGGCCTGCAACTGTCCATGGGCGCCATCATGCTGCCCCTGGTGCTGCCGGAAATCGTCGTCGGCGTGGCCACCCTGGCGCTGTTCTCCACCCTGGGGCTGTCCCTGGGCTACGGCAACCTGATCATCGCCCACACGGTGTTCTGCATCCCCTTCGCCTACCTGCCGATCCGCGCCCGCCTCAACGACATGGACCTGTCCCTGGAGCACGCTGCGGCGGACCTGTACGCCGGCCCCTGGCGCACCTTTCGCAAGGTCACCCTGCCGCTGCTGATGCCGGGGATCGTCTCCGGGTTGATGCTGGCCTTCATCGTGTCCCTGGATAACTTCGTGATCTCGATGATGGTGTCCCAGGCCGGTACCACCACCTTGCCGATCTTCATCTTCGGCCTGTTGCGCATGGGCGTGACACCCGACGTCAACGCCGTGTCGACGCTGATCCTCGGCGTCTCGGTGCTGTTCGTCAGCCTCTCTTACCTGTTGAGCAAGAAACACGCTTGAACCTTCCACTGACCCTGGGGAAATGCCATGAGCAAGTTGATCGCAAGTCTGGGTACCTCGCTGCTGCTGAGCCTGCCACTGGCGGTGCAGGCCGCCGAGAAACTCAACGTCGTGAGCTGGAGCGGCTACTTTTCGCCGGAAATCCTCGCCAAGTTCCAGAAACAGACCGGTATCGAGGTCACGGTGGACTCCTACGATTCCAACGAAACCCTGCTGGCCAAGCTGAAACAGGGCGGCACCGGCTACGACGTGGCGATCCCCTCCCACCAGTTCATCCCGATCCTGGTCAAGGAGCAGTTGCTGGAGCGCTTCGACCCGGCCAAGCAGCCCTACTACGCCAGCGTGGTCGACAACCTGAAGAACCCCACCTGGGACCCGGAAGGCGCCTACTCGGTGCCGTTCATCTGGGGCACCACCAGCGTGGTGCTCAATGCCGAGCGCTACCAGGGCCCGAGCGACAGCTACAAGGTGCTCTACCAGCCGCCGGCCGAACTGCAGGGGCGGATCAACATGTTCGACTCGGTCAGTGAAGTGATCGACATGGCCAGCCTGTACCTGGACATCCCGCTGTGCAGCGAAGACCCCAAGCAGATGCAGCAGATCCTCACCCTGCTCAAGACGCAGAAGCCCTTCGTCAAGACCTACAGCTCCAAGGCCGGTTCGATCCGCGAGAACCTGGCGGCCGGGGAAATCGACATGTCGATGTTCTGGGGCGGCTCGTCGATGCGCGCCCGGGAAATGAAACCCAGCCTGAAATACCTCTACCCGAAGGAAGGCGTGCTGGCCTGGGTGGACAACATGGTCATCCCCAAGGGCAGCAAGAACCCGGCGAACGCCAAGGCCTTCATCGCCTTCCTCAGCCAGCCTGAGAACGCCGCCATGACCCAGAACTTCCTCAAGCACCAGAGCCCGATCAAGGGCGTCGAACCCTTCCTCGACGCCGGCCTCAAGGACGCCCCCGAGCTGCACATTCCCGAGGGCACCAAGGTGGTCTTCAGCCAGACCTGCGGCGAAGGCGCAATCCGCCTCGCCGACCGCCTGTGGACCAACCTGATGCGCTAAGCAGCGTTGACTTGCCGCCCCGGCCTGGATGCCGGGGCGTTTCTAAAGCCGTTTGAAAGGCCCTTCTGCCATGATCGCCAAGCCCCCCAGCGAACTGGTCCTGCTCCAGGCCCATGAACTCGCCGAGCGTATCCGCCTGCGTCAGGTTTCCTGCCGGGAAGTGATGCAGACCTACCTTGCCCACATCGAAAGCTACAACCCCAAGGTCAATGCCCTGGTCAGCCTGCAACCGGCCGAAGCCCTGCTGGCCCAGGCCGAGCAGCGCGACGCCGAACTGGCCCATGGCGAATACCGCGGCTGGATGCACGGCCTGCCCCACGCCATCAAGGACCTGTCCCTGACCCAAGGCATCCGCACCACCCTGGGCTCGCCGCTGTACCGGGATTTCATTCCCCAGCGCGACGGCATCATGGTGGAGCGGATCAGGGCCGCCGGGGCGATCCTGATCGGCAAGAGCAACACCCCGGAATTCGGCCTCGGCTCGCAAACCTACAACCCGCTGTTCGGCGCCACCGGCTGCGCCTATGACCCGAGCAAGACTGCCGGCGGCAGCAGTGGCGGCGCAGCGGCGGCCCTGGCCCTGCACCTGGTGCCGGTGGCCGACGGCAGCGACATGATGGGCTCGCTGCGCAACCCGGCGGCCTTCAACAACATCTTCGGCTTCCGCCCGTCCCAGGGCCGGGTGCCCTTCGACGACAGCAGCGACTTGTTCTTCGACCAGCTCGGCTACGAAGGCCCCATGGCCCGCAGCGTGCGCGACGCCGCCCTGCTGCTGTCGGTGCAGGCAGGCGGCGATGCCCGGGCACCGCTGTCCATCGCCGAATCCGGCCAGGGCTTTGCTGCCCCGCTGGAACGCGACTTCAAGGGCACGCGCCTGGGCTGGCTGGGGAACTTCAACGGTTACCTGCCGATGGAAAAGGGCCTGCTGGAACTCTGCGAGAAAGCCTTGGGGGATTTCCGCAACCTGGGTTGCAGCGTCGAACCGGCCACGCCCGACTTCGCCCCCGAACGCCTGTGGAGCAGCTGGCGTACCCTGCGCCACTGGATGGTCGCCGGCTCCTTGGGCAGTGCCTATGCCGACCCACACAAACGCGCACAGCTCAAGGACGAAGCCCTCTGGGAAGTGGAGAACGGCCTCAAACTGCCCGCCAGCCAGGTGTTCGAAGCCTCGGTGACGCGCAGCGACTGGTACCGCGCCATTTCAAAACTGTTCGAACGCTTCGACTACCTGCTGCTGCCCAGCGCCCAGGTCTTCCCCTTCGACAAGAACATCCCCTGGCCGCGCAGCATCGAAGGCGTGTCCATGGACACCTATCACCGCTGGATGGAGGTGGTGATTCCCGGCACCTTGTCCGGTTGCCCGGTGGCCAGCGTGCAGGCTGGCTTCAACGCCGACGGCCTGCCCATGGGCTTGCAGATCATCGGCCGGCACCAGGCCGACTTCGCCGTCCTGCAATTGGCCCACGCCTACGAACAGGCCAGCCGCTGGTTCCAGCGCTGCCCGTCGCCGCTGTTTTCCGGGGGGAAGGGATAAACGGTTGATAGCGTAGATAATTTTTTTATAAAAACGCTTGACGCATTGCCGTTCCGAGCGAATAATGCGCGCCACTTGGCTACATAGCTCAGTTGGTTAGAGCATAGCATTCATAATGCTGGGGTCCGGGGTTCAAGTCCCTGTGTAGCCACCAAGTACTAAAAACGGCTTACCGCAAGGTAGGCCGTTTTTTTATGCCCGCAGAAAAGTGCCGGGGATTACGCCGGATTGATCCACAAACGCGACACCTGCATTGAGCCCCCGCCCGGGGTGAGATAGAACACCGGGGCAGTGTTTGTGAGAGCTGCGCAATCCTCACTTCAAGGGCTCGAAAATGAAAATAAAAACCACCGGAACTGCGGTCGCTCCCTGGCTCTTCTCGCTTCTGGCGATGACCTGTACCTCGGCCCTTGCCGATCAGGCCGTCACCCCGCCGTCCAACCTGCTGACCGCCGCCGTGGCCTGGAAACAGACCGCCGCCGAATTCGAAGCGCTGTACTACCAGGGCTTCAACGTGGCGCGCATGCAGCTGGATCGAGCCCTGCAGGCACACAAACCAGGCGACCGCCCCCTGGCGATCATCAGCGATGTCGACGACACCGTGCTCAGCAGCAACAGCTACTGGGGCTACATGATCAACTCGGGGAAGGAGTTCTTCGACGACGACGCCTGGGATCAATGGGTGGCCGAGAACGGCCCCGTCGCCACGCCCGGAGCGGTGGAGTTCCTCAACTACGCCCAGTCCAAGGGGGTCGAGGTGTTCTATGTCACCAGCCGTGACCAAGGCGAAAAGACCTATGAATACGCCCTGGCCAACCTGCGCAACAGCAAGCTGCCATTCGCCGATGACAAGCACCTGACGGTATATCGCGACAGCTCCAACAAGGAGCCGCGGCAAACCGAGATCGCCAAGGACTACCAGGTGGTGCTGATGCTCGGAGACAACCTCAACGACTTCAAACGCAAGTACTACGTGGCCGACGTCAAGCAGCGCAGCAGCCTGATGAACGAAGACAAGGAACAGTTCGGGCGCAAGTTCATCCTCTTCCCCAACCCCACCGACGGCCATTGGCTGAAGGCGATCTTCGGCGACTCCGAACCGCCGGCCACTCCGGAAAACCGGGCCAAGTTCAAGGCTGCGGCCGCTGCCAACGCCTGGCAGGCAAAGCCCTGACACCACCAACGGGCAACACGTCGGAATAAAAAACCGCAGCAGGCTGCGGTTTTTTTCGCTCAATTGAAAGGTTGCGGACGCGGCGTCTGCGCTGTGGAGGGCGGCAGGATCGGCAGCTTGAAGTCCGGTTGGTCGCCGGTCAGCGTTTCAAGGAAGGCTACGATCTGGCTGATCTCCTCGTTGCCCAGCTTGCGTCCCAGCTGCAGGCGAGCCATCACGTCCACTGCCTCTTCCAGTTTCCAGTACGCGCCGTCGTGGAAGTAGGGATAGGTCAAGGCCACGTTCCTCAAGGTCGGCACCTTGAAGCGCATCCGGTCGGCGTCCTTGCCGGTCAGCCCGGCAACGCCTTGGGCCGGGTTCTGTGTGGCATAGGGTTCGATCATGCCCATTTTCTGAAAGGAGCTGCCGCCCACGGCCTCGCCGTTGTGGCAGGCCACGCAACCGATGGACTTGAACAGTTGATAGCCCTTCAGCGCGGTCGGGCTGATGGCCGCCTTGTCACCCTGCAGCCAGCGGTCGAACGGTGCGTTGGGGGTCACCAGGGTCGCTTCGAATGCGGCGATGGCATGGGTGACGTCCTCGAACTTGATGCCTGCGTCGCCGTAGAGCTGTTTGAAAGAGGCGCGGTACTGGGGAATGGAGCGCAGCACGTCCACCGCCAGTTCATGGCTGGAGCCCATTTCTCCCGGGTTGGTGATAGGGCCGCCGGCCTGTTCCTGGAGGGTGGCCGCACGGCCATCCCAGTATTGGGCGAAGCTCAGGCCGGAGTTGAGCACGGTGGGCGAGTTGATCGGCCCCTGGTGCCAGTTATGCCCGATGGAAGTCGGCAGGTTGTCGCTGCCGCCCATGCTCAGGTTGTGGCAGGAGTTGCAGGAAATGAAACCGGACTTGGACAGGCGCGGATCGAAGAACAGTTGCTTGCCCAACTCGACCTGGCCGGCGTCCATGATCTTGGCCGGCTGCACCGGCAAGATCGGCTCGTTCAGCGCCTCCCCCCGTACCTCGCCCCCCAGCATCAATCCAAAAAGAAGTATCCATTTACGACTGTGCATGACGTCCTCTCATCAGGCTTATAGTTTTGATCACCATGTGCCCAATACCCCCCTGATGCCCTGATGCAGATCAATCGACGAGCCAAGTTGCAGGCCGGTCCGATCAGGCGATGACGGCTTGCGCTGGCCCGGCCTCGCCCAAGGCAAATGCATCGCGTCGCCCTTCACAGGCCCAACGGCTCGCTCCAGTGCTGTACATTTCCCCTCACGGACGACACCTCATTCCCCAGTGAACGGAGCTCAACGCGTGTTCTCGATCTTCCATCCGCGTCACCGCCGGCTTGCCAGCCTCACCCTCCTGGCCGCGGCCCTCAGCCTCGGCGCCTGCCACAACCCGCCCGCCTCCAACAGCGCTCCTGCCCTGCCCACCGCTCCGGAGATCGCCTCAGGCTACCGCACCGACATGCAGGTCCGGCACGCCGCCAAACACATGGCGGCAGCCGCCAACCCGCTGGCCGCCGAGGCCGGGCGCGAGATGCTGCGCAAGGGTGGGTCGGCCATCGATGCGGCGATTGCCATGCAGGCCGTGCTGACCCTGGTGGAGCCGCAGTCCTCGGGGATCGGTGGTGGCGCAATGATCGTGCTCTGGGACGGCAAAGCCGTGCGCACCTATGACGGCCGGGAAACCGCTCCTGCCGGCGCCACCGAGAAGCTGTTCCTGCAGGCAGACGGCAAGCCCATGCCGTTCCCCCAGGCACAGATCGGCGGGCGTTCGGTGGGCACTCCGGGGGTGTTGCGTGCCCTGGAAATGGCCCATCAGCAGCATGGCCGCCTGCCCTGGGCGCAGTTGTTCGAACCGGCGATCCGCCTGGCCGAGCAAGGCTTTGCTATCTCGCCACGGCTGCACACCATGATCAGCGCCGACCCGTTCCTGCCGCGCTCGCCGGACATGGCCACGTACTTCCTGAACGCCGACGGCACACCGAAGGCCGTGGGCACCCTGCTGAAGAACCCGGCCCTGGCAGCAGTGCTCAAGCGCATCGCCAAGGAAGGCCCGGACGCCCTGTACAAGGGCCCGATAGCCGCCGAGATCGTGGCCAAGGTACAGGGCCATGCCAACCCCGGCAGCCTGTCGCTCAATGACCTGCAAGGCTACCGCGCCAAGGAACGTGCGCCGCTGTGCAGCGACTACAAGCGCTGGCAGGTATGTGGCATGCCGCCGCCCTCTTCCGGCGGCGTGGCGGTGGCGCAGATCCTCGGCACCCTGCAGGCCCTTGAACAGCGCGACCCGCGCTACGCCCTGGCCAACCTCAAGCCGCAGAAAACCAACCTGCCCGCAGGCCTTGAGCCGGCGCCACAAGCGGTCCACCTGATCGCCGAGGCCGAGCGTCTCGCCTACGCCGACCGCGGCCTGTACGTGGCCGACAGCGACTTTGTACCGGTGCCGGTGGCCGGCCTTATCGCCCCGGACTACCTGGCCCAGCGTGCCGCGCTGATTGGCGAGCGCAGCATGGGCAAGGCCGAACCGGGCAAGCCCCAGGGCATCCGCGTGGCCTACGCACCGGACCGTTCGCCGATGCGCATCTCCACCTCGCAAGTGGTGGCGGTGGATGACCTGGGCGGCGCCGTGTCCATGACCACCACGGTGGAAGCGGCCTTTGGTTCGCACCTGATGGTCCAGGGCTTCATGCTCAACAACCAGATGACCGACTTCTCCTTCGTCCCCGAGGAAAACGGCCTGCCGGTGGCCAACCGCGTGCAGCCGGGCAAGCGCCCACGCTCGTCCATGGCGCCGACCCTGGTCTTCGACCGCACCAGCGGCGAACTGCTGGCCAGTGTCGGCTCCCCCGGTGGCTCGCAGATCATCGAGTACGTGGCCAAGTCGGTGGTCGGCATGCTCGACTGGAACCTCGACCCGCAAGCCGCCGTCGGCCTGCCCAACTTCGGCAGCCGCAACGGCCCTACCGAACTGGAACAGGGGCAATTCAGCCCGGCGCTGAAACAGGCGCTGCAAGCCAAGGGGCATGAGCTCAACGAGATCGACATGACCAGCGGCACCCAGGCCATCGTTCGTGTGCGCGATGCTCAGGGCAAGGCATCCTGGGCTGGCGGCGCCGATCCACGGCGCGAGGGGGAAGCGCTGGGGGATTGAGGGTTATCGAATGAACCCAAGGGCTGGCCGTGAGGCTGGCCCTTTTTTGTGGGCGGGGAACCAGGGCGCTGTATGCAAAATTTTGCGACAGTCTGTGTCTGACCCGGCCTGGGGATCTGCCCTAGCATCGTCCCTGTCCACCGAGGAACCGACGATGAGCGAGATTGCAACCGACCTTGATATCCCGGGCCTGAGCCCACGATGCCTGACGCCCCAGGACCTTGAACTGATCTGCCGCCATCGCCAGGCGATGTTTCTCGATGCGGGCAAGGACCTCTGCACCTTGCAAGTGATGACCGAGCACTTTCGCCCCTGGTTGCGCGAACGCCTGGAGGACGGCCGCTACTACGGCTTCGCCCTGCTGGACGGGGAGCAGAGCGTGGCCAGCATCGGCCTGATGAGCATCGACTGGCCGCCCCACCCTTCCCATCCGACCCAGGATCAACGCGGCTACGTGCTCAACGTCTACGTCGAACCGGCCTACCGGCGCCGCGGCCTGGCGTCGGCGCTGATGAAACTGGCGGAGGCCGAGTTCAGCCAGCGCGGGCTGGGCTTTGCCGTGCTGCATGCGACCGAGGCCGGCAGGCCGCTGTATCAGGGGCTGGGTTGGGCGGCCACCAGTGAGATGGCGAAGGTGTTGGAAGCTTGAGTGAGCGGCTCCGGGGCATGGATCACACACAAGAAAAAGAATGGCCTGACTGGATATCAGGACTCCGGTCATTGGAGTAGCAACGCCAGGTTCTTAATCTCTCAGGAGTCATCTCCTGGCCCCCGACATTGCCTCAAGGTACGTCAAAGACGTAGAATCCTCCCGCATGCTGACGATCATAGAATCTCCGCTGTTTTCCAAGCTCTGGCCCGATTACTGGACCGAAGAAGAGCGTGGAGAATTCATGACGTTTCTTGCCAACGACCCAGAGTCCGGCGTTGTCATCCCGGGCTCTGGCGGTTGCAGGAAAATCAGATGGAGCGTTGATGGACGTGGAAAAAGTGGCTCGGTGCGGGTCATCTATACCACTCAGCTCGCATGCGGTGCCCTGGTTGTGCTGGTGATGTATGGCAAAGGCGCTACCGAAAACATTCCAGCGCCTGTTCTGCGCAGAATTGCAAAGGAGATGAATCATGCCCCTTACTGAAAAAGAACTGTTGGAACGCGATGCCAAGCGCAATATCGGCCAAGAGCTTCTGGAAGCGATCATCGATGTCAAAGCCGGCCGGCATGGCCATACCCATAACATGCCGATCACCAAGGCCGCCGAAGCGCGCGGTAAAACCGGGTTGTCGCAACCCAGATTTGCCCAACTGCTTGGCGTGTCGGTAAGGACCCTTCAAGAGTGGGAGCAAGGTCGGCGCTCGCCTTCCGGGGCTGCCCGCTCATTGCTGCACATCGCAATGCTCAGGCCAGATGTATTTCGTGAGGTGCTGGCACAGCCTCTGTAGCCTCTACCGCAGGCTGCGACAAGAACCGAAGGGCCTTCGGCGCCTGGGAGATCGCTGCGACCGTTTCGGTCGTTCGCAGCCTGCGGCAGCGGCTACAGGGGCGGTTCACAAAATGTCGCAGTAATGCCGTTGCGACTCCCCCTCCTCCAACCTATGGTTCGACCGTCGCTGCGAAATCAGCGAACAGGCTTGGCGGCCTGATAGAATCGAGGCGCAACAGCGCCCCCACCAATCATGCAGGCGCTTTTTTTGCGCCCGCATACCTGCGTTATGGCGGGTTGCGTGGGAGAACCTTCGGGTTCGCCGGTTCCTTGATTCCCGGTCCGCCAATCCTGCGCAATCCGCCACCCTGATCTGCTTGGCGGCAGACGGTGACGGTCCTTCGAATCAAGGAGTCGTGACCATGAACTGCTTCTGCAATCTGTTTCCCCCACACTTCCCGTCCCAAAAAACCGGAGGTGCCCGATGACCACTCAATCGCCCCTGACCACCCTCGGTGAAATCCGCTTTTCCCACTGCGGCGAACACTCGTATCCGCTGTTTCGGGTGAATGCCGACGTGCCGATCAACGACGCCCTGGAACACGCCTCGGCGCTGTTGCATCTGGCAAAGCAATTCACCCTGGAGGCGGCCATGGAGCCGCGGTGCGACCGCTATGCTTGGGCGGCACACTACCTGGCGGAGAGGGGCAAGGCACTGATGGACGGCGTGCACGCCACGCTCTCTGCATGACCTGATCGTCACCGAGCCGACGTCGCCTGCGCGGGCAGATCCAGCGATCTGCCCGTACATCGCCTGATGCACTTGGTGACTTGTTTAAGTCCCATGACGGGACTAGGATCGCGCCATGAGAATTATTGCAGTCAGTCAGTTGAAGGCCTTCTGGGAGAAGTACCCGGATGCAGAGCAGCCTTTACTGGCTTGGATCGATGAAGCAAGGAATGCCGAGTGGTCCAACCCTGCGCAGATCAAGGACCAGTATCGCAACGCGAGCATTCTCAAAAGCCGCAGGGTGGTCTTCAACATCAAGGGCAACGAGTATCGACTGATCGTTGCCGTGGCCTACCGCTTTGGTGCGCTGTACATCAAGTTCGTGGGCACTCACCAAGAGTACGACGCCATTGATGCCGACAGCGTAGACATGGAGTAACCCACATGAACATCCGCCCTATCCACACCGACCAGGACTACCGCGCCGCGCTGAAAAGCGTCTCGCCCCTGTTCGACAACGAACCGCAGCCCGGGACGCCTGAAGGCGATTACTTCGACGTGATGATCACCCTGATCGAGGCGTACGAGGCCAGGCAGTTTCCCCTGGACCTGCCCAACCCGATTGAGGCGATCAAGTTCCGCATGGAACAGTCCGGCTTGTCCGCCGCCGACCTGGCGCCCGCCATCGGCCGCACCAACCGCGTCTACGAGGTGCTCAACGGCAAGCGCGCGCTGACCCTGCCGATGATCTGGAAACTGCACCAACTGTTCGGCATCCCGGCCGAAAGCCTGATCAAGCCGATCAAATCGTCCTGAGCCGTGCTGCCGGGCTTGAGCTTGCCCTTGGGTAAAGGCTCAGCATGCCCCACAGCCCAACCACACCAAGGACGTTCCATGCTCACCATCGGACAAATGGCCCGCTGCCACAGCCTCACCACCAAAACCCTGCGCCATTACGACAGCATCAGCCTGTTCACCCCGGCCCTCACCGGCCGGGACAACGGCTACCGCTACTACAGCCCGGAACAGATCGTGCCCCTGGGTCGCATCGTCTGGCTGCGGCAGTTGGGCATGTCCCTGGAAGACATCCGCCAACTCGCGGACCAGGGCGGCCTGGACAGCGTGCTGCACATGCAGCAGTCGCTGCAGGAGCATGCCCGGCAGCTGGAAAGTGAGATTGCCCGCAGCCAGAAAGTGCTGGGCCACCTGCAACGCTACCTGGCCCAGCCACAGCGCCAGATTCCTGCCGCGCAGACACCGCAGAAGGTGTTCCTGGCCCGGCAACGGCTCATCGGCATGGCCTGGCAGCAGGATGACCCGGGCTCCATCGCCGAGCTCTGGCAACGCTTCGAACCCCGAGAACAGGAAATCCAGCGCCTGGCCGAGCCGGTGGGCACCTACGGCATCTGCCAGCCCCTGGAAGACGGCCAGTGGCGCTATGTGGCCGGCTTGCCAGTAGCCGACGACGCGCCCCTGGTGCCCGGAATGATCGAGCTCGACATCCCCGCCCGCCACTACGCCCGGGTCGAGCATCACGGCACCGTGGCCACCCTGCCGGAAACCTATCGCGCCGCCTACAGCGAATGGCTGCCTGCGGCCGGGCTGATGCCGATCGAAGCGGTGGAATTCGAATACACCGGCGAGCGTTTCCTGGGGCCCATGCACCCGGACAGCGTGGTGGAACTGTACATCCCGCTCAAGGCCTGAAATATCCGCAAGGCGGGCTGCCCCGCAGGCAACCGCTGGTCTGGCGCTGCCTTTGCAGCGCGGCCTGTCAGCAAAAGTGCCTCGGATACCGCTATGCTCTGCAGCCATTCCCAGGTTACCGAGCGAAGGCCCGATGAGTTTCCAGGCAGGTGTGTTGAACCAGATACCCGGCATCCGTCATGAGTTTTTGACCCTTGGCGCTGCCCTGCCGGCCAACCTGTTCTTCTGCTCGCAGGTCCACAGTGGCGAGGTGGTGCACGCCAGTACCACCCTGCCCAGCGGGATCATTCGCGGCGATGCGGTCCTCACCCATTCCAGCCGGCCCATCGCGGTGGTCACCGCCGACTGCCTGCCGTTGCTGATCAGCAGCGACGACGGTTCCTGGGTCGCGGCGGTGCACGGCGGCTGGAAAGGCCTGCATGGCGGGATCATCGCCAATGTGCTGCAACACTTCGCCAGCAAGGGCATCACCCCACGGCAATTGCGGGTGGCCATCGGCCCGTCGATCAAGCCCTGCTGCTATGAAGTCAGCGCCGACTTCATCGACACCCTGTCCGCCACTCAAGACCCGCAGTGGCCGGCCGCACAGGCACCCTGGAGCCGTAAGCAACCGGCCCCGCTGCTACCGCCGCAGATTCCGCCACCGCAACCGACCCAGGCCGATTCCCTGTGGTTCGACCTAAGCCGCTATGCCGTGCACTTGCTGCACGCCGCTGGCATCAATGATCAACAGATCGAAATCAGCGAGCTGTGCACCTACTGCTCGACCCCGGCCCTGGCCAGCTATCGTCGACGCGGGCACCGGGGTGAAGCCAAGGCCTTCCAGTATTCGTGGATCGGCCGCACATGAGCCTCGAGAGTGCACTACTCCCAACCTCCCTGAGCGACCTGGAAACCCTGGTCCAGATGCGCATCGCGGCCATGCGCGAAAGCCTTGAGCGCCTGGGGCGCTTCGATCCGCAGCGGGCCCGGGAGCGTTTTGCCGCAAGCTTCGCGGCCGAACGCTGCCACTTCATCCTCAGTGACGGGCATCCCGCGGGCTTTATCCAGAGCCAATCACACGGCGATCATCTGCGCCTGCAGCACCTGTACGTCCTACCGCAATTCCAAGGGCGGGGCCTCGGCGCCAAGGCCCTGGAGCCGCTTTTGGAACGCTCCGCCAACGAGCAACTACCCATCCACCTGGATGCGTTGCGCGGGAGTGACTCGAATCGTTTTTATCGACGCCTGGGTTTTGTTCAGGTGGGTGAAAGTGAATGGGATATTCACTACATTCGGCCGGCGGATCCGCCCCGGGCCTGAACCCGGTTCCGGTCGGCCACCGCGACCATGCTGGTTCTTGGCCAACAACCTGAGCTAACGTTGCCTCCTCCCCTTCAGACCCAACCCAAGGAGTGCCCGTGTCTGACAACCTCTATGCCCCGCCCCAGGCGGATCTGGTCGCCCCCTCGCCCGAGACAGCACAACAGCCGTTCTACGTGGTGTCCAGGGCCAAGTTCCTGACCCTGTACATCCTCACCTTCGGCATCTACCAGGTGTACTGGGCCTACAAGAACTGGCACCAGTTCAGGCACGCCAGCGGCCAGGAACTGTGGCCGGTGGCCCGGGCCTTCTTCGCGATCTTCTTCACTCATGCGCTGTACCGCGAAGCCGATGCAACGCTCAAGCGCGACGGCCGCAGCCATGACTGGCGGCCCGGTGAACTGGCAACCCTGTTTGTGGTGGGGGTGATCATCAACAACGTGGTGGACGCCCTGTCGCGCAAGAACATCGGCTACCCGGTGACCGACATTGCCAGCCTGGCGCTGCTGCCGGTAATGGCGTGGATCACCTGGCTCGGCCAGCGCGGCCTGAATGCCGCCGCGGGAGATCCCGAAGGCCGCAGCAACGCCCGTTTCACACCGCTGAACTATGTGTTCATCGTGCTCGGGGCGGTGCTGCTGGCCCTGGCGTGCATCGGGGTGATGCTGCCGCCGGAGTGAGCCGCAGACTCAGGCGCTGACGTAGACCCAGGCCTGGATACCGGAGGCCAGCTTCACGCTGACCCGCTGGTAGTCCGAGACTTCATAGCTGTCGGCAGCGGCCAGTTCTTCAGGGGTGATGCGAAACACCGTCCCGGCAATCGGTGCGCTGTCGGGACGGCCCGGGCGCAGGATCGGGTGATGGGTCTTGCCACTGGCGGCCAGCACCTGGGGATCGGTGATCTCGACCCAGTGCTGGTCGTAGCCGAGCATGGCGTCGGCGCTGCCACTCAACTCGCGGCCAAAGTTGGCGATCTGCACCGCCTTGTCCTGCAGGGTGCCGTAGGAAAACAGATAAACCGTTGCGTCTGTTGCCGCACTCATTCGTCACATCCTTAACCATGCTGATCGGCTTCAGCGGTTGATTTTCAAAGCCTGCCGTTCGGCATGGCGCTCCAGCGCCAGCTCGATCAGGCGGCTGACCAGCTCGCTGTAAGTCATGCCGGCAGCCTGCCAGAGTTTGGGGTACATGCTGATCCGGGTGAACCCCGGCAGCGAGTTGATTTCGTTGATCAGAACTTCACCGTCCGCGGTCAGGAACACATCGACCCGGGCCAGCCCGGAGCAACCCAGCACCTGGAACGCCTCGACGGCCAGGGTACGGATCCGCTCGCGGTGTTCATCGCTGATGTCCGCCGGCACCACCACCTGCGCCGCCTGGTCATCGATGTACTTGCTGTCGTAGGAATAGAAGCCGTTGCCGACCACGATTTCGCCACAACCGCTGGCAATCGGCTGGTCGTTGCCCAACACCGCACATTCGATTTCCCGACCGCTGATGGCCGACTCCACCAGCACCTTGTGGTCATAGTCCAGGGCCAGGGCCACGGCGGTCCGGTATTGAGCCTCGTTGTCGACCTTGCTCACCCCCACCGACGAGCCCTGGTTGGCCGGCTTGATGAACAGCGGCAGGCCGAGTTTTTCCACCGCCTGGGCAAAGCTCGTACGCGACGCCGTGGCCCGGGTCAGCGTGATGAAAGGGGTCACCGCCAGCCCGGCATCGCGCAGCAGGCGCTTGCTGATGTCCTTGTCCATGCACACCGCCGAGCCCAGCACATCCGAGCCCACGAACGGCAGGTCAGCCATGCGCAGCAAGCCTTGCAGGCAGCCATCCTCGCCGAGGGTGCCGTGGACGATGGGGAAGATCACATCGACGTGCCCGAGCAGTTCCTGGCTGGAGGTTTCCACCAGTTGCTGGCTGGCCTTGCCCGGCACCACCGCCAGCTCGCGGTTGGACTGGTTGAGGGCGATCAGCGCCGGGTTTTCCTGGTTGATCAGGAAGTTCGAGGTGTCGTTGAGGTGCCAGTGCCCCTGTTTGTCGATACCGATCAGCACCGGCTCGAAACGCATGCGATCCAGGGCATCGACGATATTGCGCGCCGACTGCAGCGACACTTCGTGTTCGGCCGAACGGCCACCAAAAATAATCCCGACCCGCAACTTGCTCATGACTGGTTTCCGTTGAAAAAAATGGTCTCTGGTTAGGCGTGGCCCGCAGGCGTCACTTCGGGCTGTAGCGCAGGTGGATCAGCGCCACCCGCTCCTGCTGCTTGTCCTGGCGCTCCTCGATGGCGAACGGCACGAACCCCAGCTTCGGATAGAACAGCAACCCCGCCACATTGCTGTTGAAGCAGGACAGGGTGACATCGCTGGCCTGATGCTTGCTGCGGGCGAGGTAGATCATCTGCCCGATCAACTGCGCCCCCAGGCCCACGCCGCGCACCTGGGGATCGACGATGACGTTGCCGATGGTGCAGGTGCCACCCTGCTCCCAGCGATAGAAGTTGGCAAAGCCCACTACCTGCCCGTCACGCTCGATCACCGTCGAGTCGCTGCGCTGGGCGATGGAGTCGCGCAACTGCTCGTGGGTCAGTGGCCAGGTGGCAGCGGGAAAGAAGAAATACAACTCCTGGGGATTGCCCACGAAACTGCAGATCCGCGGAATGTCCGCCTCTGCCACCGGGCGAAAAACAACAGCCATGTTCAGTCTCCTGATACGGGGACGGGTCGTCCTTGTTGGGGGGCGGATACTGGCCGGCGTAAGGCACCGGCCGTTCAGCGATTGGCCAGCAGATGCCCGCCGAACAGCACATAGCAACCACCGGCCAGACGGTCCAGCCAGCGCCGGGCCCGGGCATAGAACCCGGCCACCCGGCTGCTGGCGAAAAACAGCGCCACGCAGCAGTACCAGGACAGCGACAGGCCGGCCATGGTCAGCACCGCCAGCCCCAGTAGCAGAGGTGGCGGGGAGGCCGGCATCGAAGTGGCAAAAATGGTGGCCACGAACAGCGCCGACTTGGGGTTGGTCATGTTGCCGAGAAAGCCCAGCCGGTAGGCCGAGAACAGGCTGCGCGCAGCATGGCTCGCGCCATCGGTGGTCGGGGTCTCCAGGGCCAGTTTGCACTTGAACTGCTTGAGCCCCAGGTAGATCAGGTAACAGCCACCGGCAACCTTGAACAACACGAACAGCGTCGGCGCCGCGCTGAACAGCGATTTGATGCCCAAGCCTCCCGCCAGCCCCCAGAGCACGGTGCCGCTGGCCACCCCCAGGGCGGCGAACAGGCCATGGCGCCGCGAACAACCCGCCGCCAGTTGTGCAGTGGTGAAAAAGTTCGGCCCGGGGGTGATCACCGCCACGCTCCAGAGCAGGGCCAGCGACAACAACGGGGCGAGGTAAACCAGGTGTGAGGCGTACATGGGAACAGATGGCCATGAAGAGGGTCCGGGGGAACGACGCTACTCCACTCGCGCCTGCCCAGGCAACCGCCGATTGGCCTCGCAACCCGGCTCAGGCAGCAAGCCGTCGTGCAGCGCCGGCCCCCTCCTGCAAGCCGCCCTTCTTCCGGCAGAGCCGCTACGGCGTAGAACCGAGGGGCAAGACAGCCAGCGCGCCCCTGAGTTAACGTACGGCCCTTGGTTTCATCCATCAGGACCGTTCCATGGCCAAACCCCCAGCTGTCACCGACTGGGTTCACCGCGCACCAGCCGCCCGGGGCCTGGAACGCATCGAGGCGTTTTTCGCCGGCCACGGCTATGACATGCACCGCCATGACACCTACGCCATCGGCCACACCTTGCAGGGCGTGCAGAGCTTCCAGTACCGCGGCGGCTGGCGCCACAGCCTGCCGGGCGGGACCATGGTCCTGCACCCCGACGAAGCCCACGATGGCGAGGCTGGCACCCAGCAGGGCTTCCACTACCGCATGCTGTATGTCGAGCCGGCGCTGATCCAGCAGATCCTCGGCGGCCAGCCCCTGCCCTTCATCACCGGCGGCCTGTCCAATGACCCGCGGCTGTTCGCCGCTACCCAGACCCTGCTGCGCAGTGTCGACAGCCCCCTGGACCCGCTGGAACAGGAAGACGCTCTGTTCGACCTGGCTCACGCCCTGAACGCTGCCTGCGGGGTGGTCCGGCCTCGGCAGCGCTACGATTACGTAGCCGCCGAACGTGCCCGGGAGTACATCCACGGCGCCCTGGACCGGACCCTCACCCTGGACGAACTGGCGGCCCACAGTGAACGGGACCGCTGGAGCCTGTCGCGGGATTTTCGCCTGCTGTTCGGCACCAGTCCCTATCGCTACCTGAGCATGCGCCGCCTGGACCTGGTTCGGGCGCTGCTGGTGCAGGGCCAGCCCCTGGCCAACGCAGCGCTGATGGCCGGGTTTGCCGACCAGAGCCACATGACCCGGCAGTTTCGCCAGGCCTACGGCCTGCCGCCGGCGCGCTGGCTGAAAATGCTCCACCGCTGAACCACGCACAATCGTTCAAGAACCCGGCGCCGCGGCTGTTTACCCTCAGTGCTCTTTCATCACTGATGTGGACCGCACCATGCAGAACCCCACCGCCGCTACCG
The DNA here is from genome assembly GCF_000633395.1 of Pseudomonas sp. PH1b. GTDB lineage: Bacteria > Pseudomonadota > Gammaproteobacteria > Pseudomonadales > Pseudomonadaceae > Aquipseudomonas. Next base: position 54,061 of record NZ_AYMU01000029.1, on the reverse strand, counting down.
CCCAACGCACGTTCCAGAGCATCAATTTCGCCCACAAGCTCAGCCTGTTCAGCGAGCACTGGACGCCCAAGGTGATCGCCGAAATGAACGATTACCAGTTCAAGATCTCCAGGCTGCAGGGCGAATTCGTCTGGCACGCCCACGCCGATACCGATGAAACCTTCATCGTCCTCGATGGCCTGCTGCACATCGATTTTCGCGACGGCCGGGTGTCCATCGCCAGCGGCGAGATGTTCGTGATGCCCAAGGGCGTCGAGCACAAGCCCTGGGCCGAACAGGAGGTCAAGCTGCTGCTGATCGAGCCCAAGGGCGTACTCAATACCGGCGACCAGGGAGGCGAACGCACCGCCCAGAACGATGTCTGGATCTGATCCTCGGCCTTGAAGCTGCGAGGCGGAAAGGGAGTTTCTGCCTCAACGAGCCTGTCAGGCACGGCGAAAAACCATGGATCGACTACGCTTGGCCGACCGGCGGTCTGTCAAAACCCTGCGCCAAGCGAAAAAGCAGGGGTAGAGTAGCGCCCTGATTTTTCTGTGCGATGGCTCTATTGCAGGGACTGCAGCCAGTCCCAGCCTTTGAAGACGCCCGAAGCGCGTCCATTAACCGTTGCGACCCTTGATCCCTGAATGCCCACTCCGCACCAAGACTGCCCAGCTCCCAGCCTGCTCCAGGAACTGCGTACCGGCACCGCGACCTTGCACGTGGCCCTGGAAAAACGCCTGCCGTTCTTCTCCGAACACTTCGATGCCGCCTACTACCGACGGCTGATCCAGGCCTATTACGGCTTCTATCAGCCCCTGGAGGCGGCCCTGCTGGGCTGCGGCCTGATTCCTCCGGGCTACGATCCGCCCCAGCGCTTCAAGACTCCGGCCCTGAGCGGCGACCTGCAGGCCCTGGGGCTCAATGCCGCCAGCATCCGCACCCTGCCCCTTTGCCCGCAACTGCCGGCGCTGGACAGCGCCGGCGCCTGCCTGGGGACCCTCTACGTGCTGGAAGGCGCGACCCTGGGCGGGCAGATCCTGCGCCGTGAAATGGCCCGGCGCCTGGACCTCGACGCGAACAACGGCGGCGCCTTCCTGGATGTCTACGGCGCCGCCACCGGCCGGCGCTGGAAGGACTTTCTCGACTACCTGGGGCGCATGCCCGAGGATGCGAGCGCGCGACAACAGGTAGTCAGCGCCGCGCAATCCACATTTGCCTGTTTCGAGCACTGGCTCGATAGCCGCGAGGTGCTGCTATGACCCCATCGGATTCCCAAGACTTCGAACAGCTGCTGGCCAATTGCGCCAATGAGCCTATCCGCTCCCCCGGGGCGATCCAGCCCCATGGCGTGCTGCTGACCCTGTCCGAGCCTTCGCTGTGCATCCAGCAGATCAGTGCCAACGTCGAGGTCCTGTTGGGCCGGGTCGCCGAGCAGGTCCTCGGCCAGCCGCTCGAGTTCCTGCTGGGGGATGCCCAGGGCCGGCGCATTCGCGAAGTGCTGCAGTTGGACCGGCTGTTCGACGCCCCACCCTTGCAGCTGTCACTCAATGGCACGCAGTTCGAGGGTTTGCTGCACCGTCATCAAGGCGTACTGGTGCTGGAACTGGAAATCCAGCCCGAGCCCCTGCACGCCCAGCCGAGCGCGAACCTCGGGCGCCTGCTGCGACGCCTGCAAGCGGCCAGGACCCTGCACGAGCTGTACGCCATCAGCGTGACCGAGATCCAGGCCATGACCGGCTATGACCGGGTGCTGATCTACCGCTTCGAAGAGGAAGGCCATGGCCAGGTGATCGCCGAAGCCACCCGCCCGAGCATGGAGGTGTTCAACGGCCTGTTCTTCCCCGCCTCGGACATTCCCCAACAGGCCCGCGAGCTGTACCGCAGCAACTGGCTGCGGATCATCCCCAACGCCGACTACCAGCCGGTGCCGCTGCTGCCGACCCTGCGCCCGGACACCGGACAGGCCCTGGACCTGAGCTTCGCCACCCTGCGCAGCGTGTCGCCGATCCACTGCCAGTACATGAAGAACATGGGCGTGCTGTCATCCATGAGCATTTCCCTGCTCAAGGACGACCAGCTCTGGGGCCTGATCAGTTGCGGCAACCGCCAGCCACTGCTGGTGCCCCATGAACTGCGCATGGCCTGCCAGACCCTGGGCCAGGTGCTGTCGCTGCAGATCAGCGCCATGGAGGCCCTGGACATCAGCCGCCAGCGAGAGGAAAAGATCAGCGCCCTGGCCGAGCTCAACCAGGCCATGGACGCCGCACCGGGCAGCGTCTTCGAGACCCTGGCGCAGGTGCCCCGACAATTGCTCGAACTGACCCAGGCCGGTGGCGTGGCCATTATCGAAGACAAGCAGTTGCACTGCTTCGGCCACTGCCCGCCCGCCGATGACATCCGCGCCCTGCACCACTGGCTGCAAGCGAGCGGGCAGCCGGTGTTCGCCAGCCACCAACTGGCCAGCGTCTATCCACCGGCCGCGAGTTATCAACAGGTGGCCAGCGGTGTCCTGGCCATGAGCCTGCCCAAGCCTGTGGATAACGGTGTGCTGTGGTTCCGCCCGGAAGTGAAGGAGAGCATCAACTGGAGCGGCAACCCGCAAAAACCCCTGGACCTGGAAAACTCCGAGGCCGGCCTGCGCCTGCGGCCGCGGACCTCGTTCGAGATCTGGAAGGTGGAAATGGCCGGAATCTCCGCCAAGTGGAGCCATGGCGAGCGCTTTGCCGCCAACGACCTGCGCCGCTCGGCCCTGGAGCGCGACCTGGCACGCCAGGTACTGCGCGAACAGCAGGCGGTGCATGCACGGGACGAACTGGTGGCGGTGGTGTCCCACGACCTGCGCAACCCCATGACCGTGATCTCCATGCTCTGCGGCATGATGCAGAAAGCCTTCAGTTCCGATGGCCCCCACACTTCGCGGCGGATTGCCTCGGCCATCGACACCATGCAACAGGCCGCCAGCCGCATGAACACCCTGCTCGAAGACCTGCTGGACACCTCGAAGATCGAGGCCGGGCGCTACCAGATCACTCCGCAGTTGCTCGACGTCAGCCAGATCTTCGAAGAGGCCTACTCACTGCTGGCGCCCCTGGCCCTGGACAAGTCCATCGACATCCGCTTCGACGCCGAGCCGGACCTGATGATCGATGCCGACCCCGAGCGCCTGTTCCAGGTGCTGTCGAACCTGGTAGGCAATGCCATCAAGTTCACCCCCAAACAGGGCCAGGTCAGCATAGTAGCGAGCTCCGATGGCGAGCAGATCGTGTTCAGCGTGCGCGACTCCGGCGAAGGCATAGCCGAAGACCAACTGCCGCATATTTTCGATCGCTACTGGACTCTCAAGGAAGGCAACCCCAACGGCACCGGCCTGGGCCTGTACATCAGCCGCGGCATCGTCGAGGCCCATGGCGGCACGATCGAGGCCTTCAGTGAGCTGGGCACAGGCAGCGAGTTCCGCTTCAGCGTGCCCCGTGCCAACCGCTGACCCACACCCCCGGGATGCTCTTCAGCGGCCCGGGGTTTCTTCAGCACAGCGAGCCACCAGCCAATCGCGGAACAGCTGGCCACTGGCAGACAGGCGTCGGTGCCGCAGGTGCACCAGGAAATCCGCCTGACCGGTGTGGAACGCCCATTCGCCAACCCGCTGCAACTCGCCCTGGGCCACCCCTTCGCTGGCCATGAAATCCCACCCCAGCCCCACCCCCATGCCCTGCTGCACGGCGCTGTAGGTCAGGGTCAACTGGTTGAACCCCAGTGCCCCAGGCGGCGCGCTGTATTCCAGGCCGAAATGCCGGAACCAGTCCCGCCAGTCAATGCAGTTCCATCCCGAGGCATCCAGCTGGATCAGGGGCAGCTCGCTCAATTGCCCGAAGTCATCGACCCGTGGCAGTTCCAGGTGCCGGCTGGCGATGGGGTAGACGATCTCGGCGAACACTGGCACCACCGCCAGGGATGACCACTGCCCGGCGCCATAGAGAATGCCGAAGTCATGCTCGGCCACGCTGGACTCGTCCATGTCGTTGTTGGCATGGATGCTCACGGTGATGTCCGGATGCTGCTTGTTGAATGCCAGCAGCCGCGGAAACAGCCAGAACTGCGCCACCGCATGGGTGCATTGCACGGTGATGGTCTTGGCATCACGTCCGGCCCGCAGGCGGCTGACACTGCGCAGCAAGGCCTCGAGCTGGGTGCTGACCTCGGCGAACAACGAGGCACCGCTGGGGGTGAGTTTGACCCCCCGGGCCTGGCGCTCGAACAGCTCGGTCTTGAGCGACAGTTCCAGGGCGCGGATCTGCTTGCTGACCGCGCTCTGGGTCAGGCACAGCTCGGTAGCGGCCCGGGTGAAGCTGGCGTTGCGCCCCACTGCTTCGAAGGTCACCAGGGTTTCCAGTGGTGGCAGGTGGCGCGCGTAACGACTCATCAGGCATTCCCCAGAAGAATAGGTAGGTGCCTATATATCCTTTGTCCACTCGGTCAGCAATGGCTAGCCTGCGCACCTTGATGAATGGCTGCGAGTGTGTGGATGAAACGCGGAGTTGCTTATGCGGCCCTGGCCGGTGCGGTCTGGGGCCTGGCCATTGTGGTGCCCAGCCTGTTGCCGGAGTTCAGCCCGCTGATGCTCAGTTGCGCCCGCTTCAGCCTGTACGGTGCATTCTCCCTGCTCCTGGCTGCGCCCCAGTCCCGGGAGCTGCTGCAGCGCCTGAGCTGGGGCGATGCGGCGCTGCTGCTGAAGCTGTCCCTGACCGGCAACCTGATCTATTTCATGCTCCTGGCCAGCGCCATCCAGTGGGCCGGCGTGGCCAGTACCGCACTGATCGTCGGCCTGTTGCCGCTGACCATCACCCTGGCCGGACGCGGCGATGCCGACGCCGTGCCGTTGCGCCACCTGCGCTGGCCCCTGCTGCTGGTGTTCATCGGTATCTGCTGCATCAACCTGGACACCCTGCTCACGGCCCCGAGTGGCTCGAGTGAACTCGGCCAGCGCGCCCTGGGCCTGCTCTGCGCCTTTGGCGCCTTGCTGTGCTGGACCTGGTTTGCCACCGACAACGCCCGCTACCTCAAGCGCAGCCGCTTCAACAGCGCCCAGTGGTCGACCCTGTGGGGCATCAGCACCGGCCTGATCAGTGCCGTGGTCTGGCTGCTGGCTGCCGGCCTAGCCCTGCCGGGCACCCAGGCCGAGGCCAGCGATCAGCGCTGGATATTGTTCTGGGGCCTGAGCCTGTGCAGCGCGGTGCTGGGCTCCTGGTTCGGCAATCGCATGTGGAACGCCTCGACCCGGCGCTTGCCACTGACCCTGAGCGGTCAGTTGATCGTGTTCGAGACCCTGTTCGCCCTGCTCTACGGGTTCATCAGCCTGCAGCACCTGCCCAGCCTGCTGCAGGGCTGCGCCGCGCTGCTGTTGCTGGCCGGGGTGCTGTGGGCGGTGCGCCGCCACCTGCCGCAAGCCCACGGCTAGGCACCTCAACCCTGGGCTGCGGAACAGGCCGGCAAGGCCGCCGAAGCCCGAGGCAGGCGCAGCGCCAGCAGGGCCCCGAGCAAGGCCAGCAGGGCACTGGCGGCGGTGGCGATCTCGATGCCATAGGCTTGGTTGCCGGTGGGGCTCAGGGTATTGGCCAGGGACACCAGCAGCGCCAGGCCCAGGGCCCCGCCGATCTGCTGACTGGTGGAAGCCACGCCCGCCGCCACCCCTTGCTCGGAAGCCGCGATGCCCTGCCCGGCCGAGACCCACATCGAGGTCCAGGTCATGCCCTGGCCGATGCTCATGATCACGATTCCCGGCAGCAGGCCGACAAACCCGCTGCTACCGGGCAGGGCCAGGTACATCATGCCAATGCCCACGGCGCCGGCCAGCAGGCCGCTGACCAGGGTCGCCCGCAGGCCGAAGCGCAACAGCGCCCGTTCCGCCACCCAGATGCCCAGGGTACAGAGCAGGGTCGAGGGCAGGAACGCCAGGCCGCTCTGCAATACGCTGAACTGGTAGACCTGCTGGAAGTACAGGCTGAGAAAGTAGTACTGCACGCCGAAGCTGCTCATGAACAGCGCGGTAATCAGCATGGCCATGCGCAGCTGTGGATAACCCAGCAGGCGCAGCGGCATCAGCGGATCGCGGCTGCATTGCTCAAGCAGGACAAACAGCCCGAGCAACCCCAGGGCCCCCCCCAGGCAACCCAGGGTCGCCGGTGCACTCCAGCCCCATTCAGGGCCCTGGACGATCGAGAACACCAGCAGGGTGCCGCCCAAGGTCACGGTCAACGCACCACGCAGATCGAACGGGCGCCCACGCTGGCGCGCCGGGTCGGCGGGAATCCAGCGTCGGGCCAACAGCGCACAGGCACCGGCCAGCGGCACGTTGACCAGGAACACCGCTTCCCAGCCCCAGTACTGGGTCAGCACGCCACCCAGCAAGGCCCCCAGGGCCAACCCCGCCGCCGAGGCCGCGCTCCACACGGCGAAGGCACGATTACGTGCCGGGCCTTCGGCGTAATAGGTGTTGATCAGGGCCAGGGTCGCCGGGAACAGCATCGCCCCGCCGACGCCTTGCACCGCCCGGGCCAGCACCAGCAGCAAGGCGCTGCCGCCCAGCCCGCCGGCCAGGGAGGCCAGGGCGTACAGCGCCTGGCCGACAATGTAGAAACGCCGCTTGCCCAACAGGTCTGCCGCGCGCCCACCCAGCAGCAGGAAGCCACCAAAGGCGACACTGTAGGCACTGACCACCCATTGCAGTTGCTGGGCAGAGAAGCCCAGGCGGGTGCCGATTTCCGGCAGGGCGACAAACACGATAGTGGCGTCCAGGGCGATGATCAGTTGGGCAGTGGCCAGCAGGAGCAGCATCCAGCCTGAAGGCTTGGCGGAGAGGGACGCGGACATCGCGAAAATCCTTGTAGGAAATAACTGGCGGCCAGTTTCATCGATGCGCTTTAAATGATAAACACGCCACTGTCTCTTTCAGTAATGACTTTAATCATGGATCTGAACGCCGTTCGCCTGCTGGTCAGGGTGGCCGAAACCCGCAGTTTCACCCGCGCGGCTGGGGACCTGGGGTTGACCCAGTCCGGCCTGTCCCGGGCCATTTCCCGGCTTGAACAGCAGTTGGGCGTGCGCCTGCTGCAGCGCAATACCCGCAGCGTCAGCCTGACCCCGGACGGCCAGGTGCTGGTGGAACGGGCCGGGCCCTTGCTGGCCGAACTGGCCCACACCGAGAACCTGCTGCTCGATCGCCGAGATTCCCCTCGCGGAGTGTTGAAGATCAGTACGCCGTCGCTGTTCGGGCGCAAGGTGGTGATGCCGGTGATAGGCCAACTGATGGGCCAGTACCCCGAGCTGAGCATCGAGGCGGTGATGACCGACCGGGTGGTGGACATCATCGACGAAGGCTTCGATGCCGTGGTGCGCACCGGAGTGATCCAGGACCAGCGCCTGATCGCCCGTACCCTGGCGCCGCTGCGCTGGGTCACGGTGGCGGCGCCGGCCTACCTGCAGCGCCATGGCACACCGCAGCGGCTGACGGACCTGCAGCGGCACAACTGCCTGGCGGTGCGCAACCTGCGCAGCGGCCGGCTGGTGGAGTGGCAGTTCATGGACCAGGGCAAGCCCCTGGACCTGGCGGTCCAGGGCCGCTTGATCTTCGACATTGGCGACGCCCTGGTGGACGCGGTGCTGGGCGGCTACGGCATTGCCCAGTTGATGGAGTTTGCCGTGCGCGACGCCCTCGACGACGGCCGCCTGCAGCCGGTACTGCAGGCCCATGACGGGCGCTGCCGGGAGCTGTCCCTGGTCTATCCGCCGTCGCGCCAGTGCTCGCCTAAGCTCACTGCCTTCGCCGACGCCCTGGGCCAGGTCAGCTGGTAGCCGGGCCCGAATCGGACGGCACGCCTTGGGCTTGCGGCTCCTGGGTCACGCTCAGCACCAGGGGCCGGGCAATCCGCAGGTAGTCCTGGGTATCGAGCACCATGGAGGCATCCAGGCGCCCGGCATTAAAGGCGATCTCGGCGTAGCGCGAGGGCAGTTGCGGGTCGACGATCAGGGTGATGCGCTGATCGAAACTCAAGGGCGGGATGGCACCGATGACACAGCCCGTGAGCTCCCTGGCCAGGTCTGCAGGCACCAGTTGCGCCTTCTTGCCCCCCAGGGCCGCGCCGACCTTTTTCATGTCCAGTCGCTGATCCCCGGAGAGAATCACCAGCCCATACACCTCATCCGCGCCCTTGAGGCTACAGAGCATGGCCTTGGCCCCCTGCCCCGGCTCGGTGCCGCGAATCTCGGCCACCCGCGCCGACTGCCCTTCGGCCGGGTGCAGGATCACCCGGTAGCTCGCCTGGTGGCTGTCCAACAGGCTCACCAGACGCTGAAAAACGTCATCCATGTTCGGTCCTTGAAAGAGAGGGCGGGAGCTGATTCAAGCATCCGGCGGCAATGCTGACCAGTGGTCCCCGAGAGAAAACGACAGCGGCACCCGCTGCACCAGAAAATCGATAAACACCCGTACCCGGGACGGCAGGTGGCCGCCCTGGCCCACATAGAGCGCGTAGAAACTTTCCACCGGTGCCTGATTGAACGACTCGAGTACCGGTACCAGGCGCCCCGCCGTCAGATCATCGGCAATGGTGAAGGCCGCCAGTTGCGCCAGCCCGACGCCGTGCAGCGCCAGGTGGCGCAAGGCTTCACCATCACTGGCCTGAACCCGCCCGTTGGGCTGCACCACCGAACCCTGGCCCTCAGCCCCCAGGCGCCATCCCGGCAAGGCCCGGGCATAGTCGAAGCCGAGCAGGTGATGCCGAGCCAGATCGCCTGGCACCTGGGGCGTGCCGCAGCGGGCCAGATAAGCCGGAGAGGCGACAATGATGCCGCGGGTTTGCCCCAGCTTGCGGGCCACCAGTTGCGAGTCCGTCAGGGGGCCGGCGCGGATCGCCACATCGATCTGCTGCTCCAGCAGATCCACCAGCGCATCGCTGTGGACCAGGTCCAGGGACACCGCCGGGTACAGTTCGAGGAAGTCCGCCAGCAAAGGCGCCAGCACATGCAGGCCGAAGGACGCACTGGTGTTGACCCGTACCCGGCCAACGGGCGAGCGGCCACTGCTGGCCTCGCCTTCCACCTCACGCAGGTCCGCCAGCAGGCGCACGCTGTTCTCGTAAAACCCCCGGCCCTCGGGAGTCAGCTGCAACTGCCGAGTGGAGCGATTGAGCAGCCGCACACCCAAGCGCGCTTCGAGCCTGGCCAAGAGCTTGCTCACCGAGGACGGGGTCACCTGTCGCTGCCGCGCGGCGGCCGACAGGCCACCGCATTCGATCACCTGAACGAAGGTTTCCATTTCCGCGAACCGATTGATTTCACTGCCCGCCATATGAATTCAACTCACAAATGCTGTGCCGGCAGGCAGTCTATTTCACTCAGGTTCACGTCTCTATGCTGGCGTTCCTTCATTTCGAGGTACTCCCCATGAGCCTTTCTCTTTCCCCTGAACGCCACCTGCTGGTCATCGGCGGCTATGGCGTGGTCGGTACCGCCGTGGTCGACCTGATGACCCAGACCTCGGGCTGGCAGCTGACCACCGCTGCCCGGCGCCAGCCACCGACCACCCTGTTCGACGGCAGGCCGGCCCCGGCGCACATCAGTGTCGACCTGTTGGATGCCGCGGCGACCCGGCAGGCCTTCGCCGACCTCGCCAGCGTCACCGACCTGGTGTTCTGCGCCTACAACGAGCGCGAGACCATGGCGGCCACGGTGGCGCCCAACCTGGCGATGCTTGATCACAGCCTCCAGGCCCTGCGCCAGGCCGGTGCCCGGGTGCAACAGGTGGTGCTGATCGGCGGCGGCAAGTCCTACGGCGAGCACCTGGGGCCCTACAAGACCCCGGCCAAGGAAAGCGACCCGCGCTTCATGGGCCCGATCTTCTACAACGATCAGGAAGACTTGCTCTGGCGCGAGGCCGAACGTGAAGGTTTCGCCTGGACCGTGCTGCGCCCGGATGGCGTCATGGGCCCTAGCCTCAACTCACCGATGAACATCCTCACCGGCATCGCCAGCTTTGCCGCCATCAGCCAAGCCCTGCAGCTACCACTGCGCTTTCCCGGCAGCCTGGGCGCCTGGTCGGCCCTGCACCAGGCCACCGACTCCGGGGTGCTGGCCCAGGCGGTGCTCTGGGCGTTGACCTCTGCGGCCGCCCGCCAGCAGGTGTTCAATGTCACCAACGGCGATCACTTTCGCTGGCAGCAACTGTGGCCGCAGATCGCCGGGTTCTTCGGCCTGGACAGCGCCATGCCACAACCGATGAACCTGGGCGTGCAGATGGCCGACAAGGCGCCGCTGTGGGCACGCATTGTCGAAGAACACGGCCTGCGCCAGACACCCTGGGAGCAGATCGCCGCGTGGCCCTTCGTCGATGGCTGGCTCAACGCCGGCTACGACATGGTGCAAAGCACCATCAAGATTCGCCAGGCGGGTTTCCAGGGTTGCATCGACAGCCACCAGAGCGTGCTCGAGCAGTTGCAGCGCCTGCGCGACTACCGGCTGATTCCCTGATTCAGGCGCCGTTGGCCAGGGGCAACTGGCGACCGTCGACGCTGTCACCAATGGCCAGGAAATGCCCGCCGGCCACATGGTGCAAGGTCCGCAGCGAATCCTGCCCCTCGAAGTGCCAGCGGCCCTCGCTGAACACCCGGGTATCGGCCTGGGCGGCAATCACTTCGCCAAGGAACAGGTCGTATTGCTGGTGATTGTGGGGCTCGGGCAACAGGCGGCATTCGAGCCAGGCCACACAGCCCTCGAGCAAGGGCGCCGCAAGCGCCTCGCCGGCGAAGGTGGACAGGCCGTAGGCGGTGAACTTGTCCTGGCCGGCATGGCTCAGTTGCAAGCCGGAACTGTTGCCCACGCTCTGCACGATGTCGGCCTGGGCCACGCAGGGGACGTTGAGCACGAAGGTGGCCGACGCCTCCAGCAGTTGCCGGGTCCAGGTGGACTTGTCGAGTACCACGGCGACTTTCGGCGGATCGAAGTCCAGGGGCATGGCCCAGGCCGCGGCCATGATGTTGCGCTGCCCGCCGTGGGCGGCACTGACCAGTACCGTGGGGCCGTGGTTGAGCAGGCGATAAGCCTTGTCGAGGGGCACCGGACGACGGAATGCGGACATGGAAGGCTCCTTAAAAAAGCCCGATTGTAGCCCTATCCAGCGTGCCGGCAGAGGCCGCGATTAGGCAGGTTTGCCGGATAATCCGTCCAGCCGGCACGGGCTTATCCGCGACCGTCCTGGCACTAGACTCAGCCTTCACCTCACTTGTTGAAGGACCCGCACCATGGCCGACCACTCCCTGAACAACAAAGTCGTGCTGATCGCCGGAGGGGTGAAGAACCTCGGCGGCCTGATCGCCCGCGACCTCGCCAGCCACGGTGCCAAGGCCGTGGCCGTGCACTACAACAGCAGCTCCAGCCAGGGCGACGCCGACACCACGCTGGCAGCGCTCAAGGCCCTGGGGGTCGACGCCCACGCCTGGCAGGCCGACCTCACCCGTGCCGATGCCGTGGAACGCTTGTTCAGCGAGGCCAAGGCACGCTTCGGCAAGATCGACATCGCCATCAACACCGTGGGCAAGGTGCTGAAAAAACCCATAGTCGAGATCAGCGAAGACGAGTACGACCAGATGTTCGCGGTCAACGCCAAGAGCGCGTTCTTCTTCATCAAGGAGGCCGGCAAGCACCTGGAGGACAACGGCAAACTGGTGACCCTGGTGACCTCGCTGCTGGGTGCCTTCACACCTTTCTATGCCGCCTACGGTGGCTCCAAGGCACCGGTCGAGCACTTCACCCGGGCCGCGGCCAAGGAGTTCGGCGCACGCGGCATCTCGGTGACGGCGGTCGGGCCGGGCCCCATGGATACGCCCTTCTTCTACCCCGCCGAAGGCGCCGATGCCGTGGCCTACCACAAGAGCGCCGCAGCCCTGTCGCCGTCGAGCAAGACCGGGCTCACCGATATCGAGGACGTGGTGCCCTTCATTCGCCATCTGGTCACCGAGGGATGGTGGATCACCGGCCAGACCTTACTGATCAACGGCGGCTACACCACCAAGTAATCCTGGCGCCCAAGGGGTAAATTGGCCTGCCGAACCGCTGCATCGGTCACCTCGGACGATGCGGCGATCCCCAGCCATCAGGCGTCCCCCGAACCAGGACCGTTCATACGATGGATAAACTTGAACAATACCGCGTGTTCATCCAGGTGGCCGACATGGGCAGCTTCATCAAGGCCGCCCACGCCCTCGAACTGCCACGGGCCACCGTCTCTTCTGCCGTGCAGCAACTGGAAACCGGCCTGGGCACCCGCCTGCTGCACCGTACTACCCGGCATGTGCAGTTGACCGCCGACGGCGCCATCCTCCTGGAGCGGGCACGGCGCCTGCTGGCCGACGCCTCGGAACTCAACCAGCTGTTCCAGCATCGTCAGGTGGACGTCAGCGGACGCTTGAACATCGACGTGCCGAGCCGTATCGCCCGGCGCCTGATCGTCCCGGCACTGCCCCACTGGCTGGGCCTGTACCCCGGGCTGCAACTGGCCCTGGGCGCCAGCGACCGCAGCATCGACCTGGTCCAGGAGGGCATCGACTGTGCAATTCGGGTGGGCAGCCTGGCGGACAGCAGCCTGATCGCCCGCCCACTGGGACAACTGGCCCTGGTCAACTGTGCCAGCCCCGCCTACCTCGCCGAACACGGTGAACCCCACAGCGCCCAGGACCTGCAGAACGGCCAGTGGATGGTCGGCTATGCCTCCCCCGATACCGGCCGCGAGCAACCCTGGGAATACCTGCAGGAAGGTCGCGAGCACCTGCTCGGGCTGCCCAGCCGGGTGATCGTCAACAATGTGGAGAACTACATTGCCTGCTGCCGCCAGGGGCTGGGCCTGATCCAGGTGCCGCGCTTCGATGTGCAGCACCTGCTGGACCGTGGCGAGCTGGTGCAGGTATTGAGCGCGCTGCCGGTAGCGCCCATGGACATCTGCGCGCTGTACCCCGACCGCCGCCATCGCTCGCGACGCCTCAACGTGTTCATTGAATGGTTTGCCGAACTGATCAAGCCTCACCTGGAGGCTTGATCGCGGCGACGGACCTCAGACCGCCAGCTGGTTGGCGAACTGCCCCACTGCGCCCACCACCTTCTGCGCACCGTCCTGGATCTCGACGATCACCGTCCCGGCCTCCGCCGCCAGGGTCAGGCCCTGCTCGGCCTGCTGCCGCCCCTCGGCCATCAGCTCCACCGCCGAACGGGCCATGTCCTGGTTCTGGCGAACCACACCGACGATTTCATCGGTCGCGTTGCTGGTGCGCGAGGCCAACTGCCGGACCTCATCGGCCACCACCGCAAAGCCCCGGCCCTGCTCCCCGGCCCGGGCCGCCTCGATGGCCGCATTGAGGGCCAGCAGGTTGGTCTGTTCGGCAATCCCGCTGATGGTCTTGACGATGCTGGCGATCACCAGAGACTGCTCGTTCAACGCCTCGATGCCGTCACCGGCCTCCTGCATGCACTTGGCCAGGTCACGCATCACGTCCAGGGTCTCGGTGACCACGGCGGAGCCACGCTGGGCGCTGGTGTCAGTCTGCCGGGAGATGCTGTAGGCAATGTCCGCGGCCTCGGCCACCGAGCGTTCCTGGTTCACCTGGTCGGTAATCAGGGTGGCGAACTTCACCACCTTGTAGAGCTCGCCGCTGGCATCCAGCACCGGGTTGTAGGACGCGTCGAGCCACACCACTCGCCCCTGGCTGTCGATACGCTTGAAGCGGTCGGCAACGTATTCGCCGGCGTTCAGGCGCGCCCAGAAATCCAGGTACGACGGACCTTCGTACTCCTGGGGCTCGCAGAACAGTCGGTGGTTCTGGCCCTGGACCTCGTCGAGGCGGTAGCCCATGCATCCGAGGAAACGAGGGTTGGCGGTGAGTACCCGCCCCTGCAGGTCGAACTCGATCACCGCCGTGGAACGCAGCAAGGCCGCCATCAGGTTTTCATGCTCGCAGGCACGTTCCACCGACTCGGTCTGGTCGCTGCAGATCAGGTTGTAATGGTCGAGCTGACCGGCACTGTCACGGATCGGCTGCACGCAGACATGCAACCAGGCGTCGTGCCCGTCCCCCCGTTGCAGGCGCAGTTGACCGACATAGGTTTCGTTGCGGGCCAGGGCCGCCTTGAAGGCCCGATACAGCTCGGCGGCCTGGGGATGGCGCGAGACAAGACGCTCCAGCGGCTGCCCGCAAAGCTGCTGGCCACCCAGGTCCAGGGCTTGATTGAAGTTCTGGTTGACCCTGCGGATCGCCCCCTCGCCATCCAGCTCGATGCTGAGCACCTGAGTCTCCAGGCAGGCCTTGAATTGCTGCAGCGCGCTCAGCTCGTCATTCAAGGTGGCAAGTTGTTGCTTCAAGCGTTTGTTGAACATGGATACACCGACAGACTAGGAGTGGATACAACGATCCCCTAGCCATCGGCGCCTGCGGGCCTTTCTCCAAGCCCTGTACCGGCTTTCAGAATATTCTTAATACTTGTTGGGAAACATCTCACCAGATACCTGGCCTGCAGGCGGGGCCGCCCCTCACGCACCTGCCAGCGGACAGCCCCCTGGCAGCGACCCAAGCGCACAGACGCCGCCGTTACCCGTGCCCCGACAACGGGCCACGGGTAACGGGCACTCAGGACGACAGCTGATTGGCGAACTGCCCTACCGCGCTCACCACTTTCTGCGCTCCGTCCTGGATCTCGACGATCACCGTGCCGGCCTCGGCGGCCAGGGCCAGGCCCTGCTCGGCCTGCAGCTTGCCCTCGGCCATCAGTTCCACGGCCTCGCGGGCCATGTCCTGGTTCTGGCGCACCACACCGACGATTTCCTCGGTGGCCTTGCTGGTGCGCGAAGCCAGTTGCCGGACCTCATCGGCCACCACCGCAAAGCCCCGGCCCTGCTCCCCGGCCCGGGCCGCCTCGATCGCCGCATTGAGGGCCAGCAGGTTGGTCTGCTCGGCAATTCCGCTGATGGTCTTGACGATGCTGCCGATCACCAGGGACTGCTCGTTGAGGGCTTCGATGCCTTCGCCGGCATCCTGCATGTGCTTGGCCAGGTCACGCATCACCGTCACCGCCTCGGTGACCACAGTGGTGCCGCGCTGGGCGCTGCTGTCGGTCTGCAGCGACGTGCTGTAGGCAATGTTCGCCGCCTCGGCCACCGCCAGTTCCTGGTTCACCTGATCGGTGATCACGGTGGCGAACTTCACCACTTTGTAGAGTTTGTTGTTGGCGTCCAGCACCGGGTTGTAGGACGCCTCCAGCCAGACCACCCGGCCGTGGGCATCGACGCGCTTGAAGCGTTCGGCAATGAACTCGCCGGCATTCAAGCGCTTCCAGAACGCCTGGTAGGCCGCGCTGTTGTACTCCTCAGGCTCGCAGAACATGCGGTGATGCTTGCCCTTGATCTGCGCCAGGCTGTAGCCCATTCCCGACAGGAAGCGCTCATTGGCATTGAGCACCATGCCGTTGAGATCGAACTCGATCACCGCGGTGGAGCGCACCAGGGCGCCGATCAGGTTCTCGTGCTCGCGGGAGGCTTCGATGGTCCGGGTCAGGTCGCTGGAGAAAATCGCGAAGTACTTGATCCGCCCCTCGGAATCGCGAATCGGCTGGGAGATCGAGCGCAGCCAGGCCTCCTCGCCGTTGCCCCGCAGCAACCGCACCGCCCCGGCGAAATGCTCGCCACGGCTGAGGGTCGCCTTGAAGCGTTGATGAAACTCGTCGTTCTTGACGTGGGCCGGGACGATGTCTTCCAGGGGCCGGCCCACCAGGTCACCACTCTTGTAGAGCATTTCCTCGGCGAAGTTGTGGTTGACCGATTGAATCCGTCCATCGGCGCTCAAATAGATCACAAGCATCTCGCTTTCAAGGCTTTCCTTCACTTGCTGAAGGCTCGAAAGTTCTTCACGAAGAGTCGACAGCTCTTGCTTCAAGCGTTTATTGAACATGGGGACGCACCGAGGGGGGACTGAAAAAATAGGCTGCTTTGGGCCTAACATCGGCCCTGAAATAATTTTCTTAATAGCCGCCAAGACTTGTCTGACAAAAATAATCCAGTATTGGCCAAAGCCCATCGATACGGGGCCTGTGCCGCGGATCGGCCGAGCCTATAGTCGGGCTCGGAGAAATCCACGGCGATCGACGGAGTTGGACTATGGAAGCATCACGCAAGGCACTTTTCCTGCAGGCAGCGGCACAGGTCGGGCACAGTTTCGAAGGCGAAATGCGCATTGGCGGCAACTATGTGCCGGCAGTGCGCAACGGGGATGAGGTGTATGTCAGCGGGCAGATCCCGCGCATCGACAACCAGGTGATGGTGGTCGGCCGGGTCGGTGCCGAGACCACCCTGGAACAGGCCCGCCACGGGGCACGGATCAGCACCCTGCGGGCCCTGGCCATTCTTGGGCAGATGCTGGGCGACCTGCAACGGATCAAGCGGATTCTGCGGATCAACGTCTATGTGCAGAGCGCAGCGGACTTCACCCAGCAGAGCGAAGTGGCGGACGGCGCTTCAGAGATCCTCTATTCGATCTTCGCCGAGGCCGGGGTGCACACCAGGACCTCGGTAGGGGTCTACCAGTTGCCGAAGAACGCCTCGGTGGAAGTCGACATGGTCGTCGCCCTGCACCCCGAACCGACCGACGACTGAAACCGCCTGTGCCTTGCCGGGCAGGCCCTCCCGGCAAGGCAAGCTGCGAGCCAAGACTCAGCTGCCGTTCTTGCGGCACTGGCCCATGACCTGATACTCGATGGTCTGGAGCTGCCCGGCGGAGTCCTCGTAGGTCATGCGCGAAGGCACCACCTGGCAGGCCTGGAACGGCGGTGTGACGTTGACCACCTTGGCGATGTCCAGCTTCATGCCGTAGCGGTAGTTCTGCACCACCGGGGCCGGCTTGCCCTGCTTCGCGGCATAGCGCTCCATGGCCTTCTGATTCTCCACCATGGCCTGGGTAAAGGTGCGGTCTCCTCCGCCTTCGGCCAGGGCCAGGGAAGAGAGGGAGAGCAACAGCGCGGCAATACTCAGGTTGAATGATTTCATGACAGTTTCCTCGTCCAATTGACATCAGCGAGGATAAGCAACCGACCCTGTCAGAATGATCGCGGGCACATTACTTATCTGTAATGCCCTCTTCCGGAAGACCATCACCCCCAGTCAAACGCCCGCTCTACAAGGCCTGCCGAGCTTGTCACGAGCAACGGCCAGGCGCATTTCTTGCACAATTGTAATCACCGGGTCACCCCGACGTTATCTGCCGTTTGCAACTATCGACAGCGACCGCCAAGGCGTAACAACGCCTGTTGGTCGAAGCCAATAAGAACGCCTCTGGCGATATAAAAGTTGATAGCTGCCAACACTCAGGAGCGACCCCATGCGAATCAATCCCCCCTTGTCCCTGTCCGTGCTCGCTGCGGTACTGGGACTCAGTCCTATGGCGGCAGTGGCCGCCGAGGAACGGCCCGAAGGCTTTGTCGAAGGCAGCCGCCTCGACCTGCTGCTGCGCAACTTCTACTTCAACCGCGACGACCGCAAGGGCCAGTCCAGCCCCACTGGCAATGGCTATTCCGAAGCCTGGGCCCAGAGCCTGATCGGCAAGTTCGAATCCGGTTTCACCCAGGGCACCGTGGGCCTGGGTGTCGATGCCTTCGCCATGTACAGCCTCAGGCTCGACTCCGGGCCCGGCCGCAGTGGCGGCGGCGGCTCCTTCGGCATGCTGCCGGTGAACCATGACAACGAACCCTCCGCAGGCTACGGCAAGGCCGGCGGTGCGGCGAAATTGCGGGCCCTGGACACCGTGGTGAAAGTCGGCGACGTTTTTCCCATGACCCCGGTGGTGCACTACGGCGACTCGCGCCTGATGCCGGAGAGCTTTCGCGGGGCGACCCTGGAGAACACCAGCCTCGACGGCCTGAAGCTGCAGGGCGGGCGCTTGCACGCCATGAGCCAGCCCGACAGCAGTGGCATGCGCGATGGCTTCGCCACCTTCTACGCCGGCAAGGTGGACTCGCCCTGGATCGGCTACTTCGGTGGCGACTACCAGCTCAATCCCAACCTTAGCCTGAGCCTCTACAGCAGCCGCCTGAAAGACGCCTGGGACCAGTACTACTTCGGCGCGGCCGGCAACTACCCGGTGTCCGACGACCTCACGCTGTTCAGCGGCTTCAACTATTACAAGGCCGTCGACGAAGGCAAGAAACTGCTGGGCGAACTCGACAACAACATCTGGAGCGCCAAGGTCGGCGCCACCTTCGGCGCCCACACCCTGGCCCTGTCGCACCAGCGCAACAACGGCAACGACGACTTCGACTACCTGCGCCAGTCGGACTCGATCTTCCTCGACAACTCGATCCAGTACAGCGACTTCAACTCGCCCAAGGAACGCTCGTGGATGGTCCGCTACGACCTCGACATGCAACCCCTGGGCATCCCCGGCCTGTCGTTCATGACCCGCTATGCCCGGGGCAGTGGCGCCGACTACAGCCATGCCAATTCGGTGTACATGCGCCGCGACGCGGCGGGTGATCCCTTGACCGACCAACGTCGCTGGGAACGGGATTTCGAAGCCAAGTATGTGTTCCAGGGCGGCAGTCTCAAGGACCTGTCCCTGCGCATCCGCCAGGCGACCATCCGCTCCAGCCAGTTCGAGTCCGACCTGGAGGAGTTCCGGCTGATCGTCGAGTACCCCCTGGCACTGCTCTGAGGTGTCTGGCCGGGCAGGTTGCCCCTGCCCGGTGTTAAAACTTCTTCACAGACTCGTGCCTTTCAGAACTGTAATATCGGCCTCACCTTCTCGTTAGGTTGGTCTCCATATACTCCCGGACACACATGAATCAGCCGTGCCTTCTACGGCCGGACAGCGTGTCAGGAGAGCGTCCATGCGCCCAACCCAACTGTTGTTGATCGGCCTTCTGGCCACTACCAGCTCTGCTGTCTGGGCCGCTGATGGCAGCGAACGCCCACAGCAGCTTCGCGAAGCCTTCCTGGCCAGCCAGGAACAGATTCACGGCGACGCCAACCAGGAAACCGCCGCCACCGGCGGCCCCGGCAAGACCCCAGTCGATGCTTCAACGGCCCCGGTGGCCAAAGAAGATATTTGACGGCCCTTGCCTACCGAGCACATTCATCTCTTGAAGCGTTTTTTCTGATGCTCCTTTGGAAAGAGATGAATTTTTAGCGTCCCGCATGGGGCGCTTTTTTTTGCCTGCCGATTTCTTCTGCTCGTCACTGGTTCATCGCCACGGCGAGGCCTCCTGCCGAACCGCCCTCGATCCCTGGGTCGCTGCTCGCCTGCCCGTCGGCCACGGCCCGGTGGACCCAGCGCCAGCGGTGCCGGGCCAGGCCGGGGCAGGCCAGGCCAGGCCGGGGCAAACAGCGGGGCAATAAAAAGCCCCGCCCCTGGATCACAGGGGCGGGGCCGGTTGAAGCCGAGCCAGCGTCAGTCGCTCAGCATGTCCTGCAGCTCCTGTTCTTCCTCCTTGCGATGAGCCCAGTAGTACAGGGCCGGCAACACCAGCAGGGTCAGGGCCGTGGAGGAGATGATGCCGCCAATCACCACGGTGGCCAGCGGTCGCTGTACCTCGGCGCCGGTGCCAGTGGCCAGGGCCATGGGAATGAAGCCCAGGGAAGCCACCAGCGCGGTCATCAGCACCGGGCGCAGACGGGTCAGCGCCCCCTCGTTGACCGCCACCGACAGCATCCGCCCTTCTTCACGCAGGTTGCGGATGAAGGCAATCATCACCAGGCCATTGAGCACCGCCACCCCTGACAGGGCGATGAACCCCACCCCCGCCGAGATCGACAAAGGAATGTCCCGCAGCCACAGGGCCATGATCCCGCCAGTGAGGGCGAAGGGAATGCCGGTGAACACCAGCAGGCCGTCCTTGAGGTTGTTGAACATCATGAACAGCAAGCCGAACACCAGCAGCAGCGCCACCGGCACCACGATCTCCAGGCGCTGGGAGGCTTCCTGCAACTGCTCGAACTGGCCGCCCCAGGTGATCCAGTAGCCACTCGGGATCTGCACCTGGTCAGCGATCGCTTGGGTGGCCTCCTCGACAAAGGAGCCCATGTCACGCCCCCGCACGTTGGCGCTGACGATCACCAGGCGCTTGCCGTTCTCGCGGCTGACCTGGGCCGGGCCGAGCACCAGGTCGACGCTGGCCACTTCCGACAGGGCAATGAAACCCAACTGGCCATTGCTGCTGCCCGCCGTGGCTGCCACCGGAATCAGCAACCGCGACAGCCCGTCGATATCGGTGCGCAGCTTGTCGGACATGCGCACCAGCATGTCGAAGCGACGGTCGCCCTCATACAGGATGCCGGCCTTGCGTCCACCGACGGCAATCGCCACGGCGTCCTGCACATCGCCGACGTTGAGGCCGAAACGCGCAGCCTTGTCGCGGTCGACATTCACCGTCAGCACCGGCAGGCCGGAGGTCTGCTGCACCTTCACTTCAGCGGCGCCATCGATCTTCTGCAAGGTCTGCGAGATCTCTTCAGCGGTCTTGTTCAGCACGTCCATGTCATCGCCGAAGACCTTCACTGCGACATCGCTGCGCACCCCGGAAATCAGCTCGTTGAAGCGCAGCTGGATCGGTTGCGACAGTTCATAGACGTTGCCCGGCAGGCTGTTACTGACCCGCTCGATATCGGCAATGATCGCCTCGCGCGACTTGCGCGGGTCCGGCCACTGGTCCTTGGGCTTGAGCATCAGGTAGGCATCGGAGATGTTCGGCGGCATCACGTCGGACGCGATCTCGGCGGTGCCGGTACGGGCGAACACCCGCTCGATTTCCGGCACCTGGGCCACCAGGGCCTTTTCCAGGGTCTTTTGCATCTCCACCGATTGGGTGAGGCTGGCATC
Organism: Pseudomonas sp. PH1b; assembly: GCF_000633395.1. Classification (GTDB taxonomy): domain Bacteria; phylum Pseudomonadota; class Gammaproteobacteria; order Pseudomonadales; family Pseudomonadaceae; genus Aquipseudomonas. The sequence goes on along the minus strand of NZ_AYMU01000029.1, from coordinate 33,185 downwards.
GGGCACGCGCATCGCCTGCTGGGCGAAGTCGCCCTCGCTCAGGCTGGGAATGAATTCACTGCCCATGCGGCTGGCCACCAGGCCCGACAGGAGCACGCTGAGGAACGCCAGGCCAAAGGCCAGGGAGCGATGGCTCATGACCCAGTTGAGCACCGGCTCGTAACCACGCCGGGCACTGCGCATGACCAAGTTCTCTTCTTCCTTGACCTTGCCGGTGACGAACAGCGCAATGGCTGCCGGAACGAACGTCACCGAGAGAATCATCGCCCCCAGCAAGGCGATCACCACGGTGAAGGCCATCGGGTGGAACATCTTCCCGGCCACTCCGGACAAGGCAAAGATCGGCAGGTACACCACCATGATGATCAACTGCCCGTAGATCAGCGCACGCCGGGCTTCCTTAGCCGCGGCAAAGACTTCGTGCAGGCGTTCGGAGCGGGTCAGCATCCGCCCGTGGTGCTGCTGTGCATGGGCCAGGCGGCGGATGGCGTTCTCGACGATCACCACTGCGCCGTCGACGATGATCCCGAAATCCAGTGCCCCCAGGCTCATCAGGTTGGCGCTGACCTTGTTGGTGAACATCCCGGTAAAGGTGAACAGCATGGCCAGGGGGATCACCATCGCGGTGATCAGCGCTGCCCGGATATTGCCCAGGAACAGGAACAGGATGGCGATGACCAGCAACGCGCCTTCGATGAGGTTCTTCTTCACCGTGGCCACGGCCTTGTCCACCAGGTTGGTGCGGTCGTAGACGGTCACCGCCATCACGCCCTTGGGCAGCGAGCGGTTGATTTCCGCCAGCTTGGCGCCGACCACCTGGGACACCGTGCGGCTGTTTTCCCCCACCAGCATGAACACCGTGCCAAGCACCACTTCACGGCCGTTTTCGGTGGCCGCGCCGGTGCGCAGCTCACGGCCGATGTCCACGGTCGCCACGTTGCTGACACGGATCGAGGTGCCGTCCACGGTGTTGATCACGATGTTGGCGATGTCTTCGATGGACTTGACCTGGCCCGGCGCGCGAATCAGCAACTGCTGGCCGTTGCGCTCGATGTAGCCGGCGCCGACGTTGGCGTTGTTGCGCTCCAGGGCGGTCATCAGGTCGGTCAGGCTCAGGTTGTAGGCTGCCAGGCGCTTGGGGTCCGGGGCGATCTGGTAGACCTTGGCAAAACCGCCGATGGTGTTGATCTCAGCCACGCCCGGCACGTTGCGCAGTTGCGGGGCAATCACCCAGTCCTGGATCACCCGCAGGTCGGTCGGGGTGTAGGGCGTGCCGTCTTCCTTGAGTGCGCCCTCCTCGGCCTCCACGGTCCAGAAGAAGATCTCGCCCAGGCCGGTGGAGATCGGCCCCATGCTCGCCTCCACCCCTTCGGGCAATTGCTCGCGGGCCACTTGCAGGCGTTCGTTGACCAATTGGCGGGCGAAGTACAGGTCGGTGCCTTCCTTGAAGATCACCGTGACCTGGGACAGGCCCGAGCGTGAGGTCGAACGGGTCTGCTCCAGCCCCGGCAGGCCGGCCATCGCCACCTCCACCGGGTAGGTGATGCGCTGCTCGGTTTCCAGCGGCGAATAGCCGGGCATCGAGGCGTTGACCTGGACCTGGACGTTGGTGATGTCCGGCACCGCGTCGATCGGCAGTTTCTGGTAGCTGGCGATGCCCACCCCGGCCATCAGCAGCACCGCAAGCAGCACGATCAGGCGCTGCTCGATGGCGAATTGAATGATGCGTTCAAACATGGGAAGTCACTCTGTAGGTGAAGCCGCTCGGTAGTGCAGCGAATCAATGGCCGTGTTCGGCCGAGCCCTTGCCCAGTTCGGACTTGAGGATGAAGCTGCCGGTCGTGGCCACCTGGGCCCCGGCCTCCAGCCCTTGCTTGATTTCGACGAAGCCCGCCTCACTGCCCCCCAGCACCACCGGCGTGGCCTGGAAGCCTTCGGCGTTGCGCACGAACACCGAGGGTTTGTCTTCCACGGTCTGGATCGCGCTCTGCGGCACCACCACCTCGGCCTCATAGCTGTCGGTCGCCACCTGTACCGCGACAAACAGCCCCGGGCGCCAGGCATCGTCGGGGTTGGGCACCGTGACCCGCACCGTGGCGGTCCGGGTCTGCTCCCCCAGCAGGCTGCCGACATAGGCCACCCGCCCCTGTACCTGGGTGCCCAGTTCGGTGGAATGAACCAGCACCGGCTTGCCGACCTGGACCTTGTTCAAGTCCTTGGGGAACACACCGAACGTGACCCAGACCTGGGACAGGTCCGACAGGGTGAACGCCGCGCTGGTCTCGCTGACCACTTCGCCGACACTCAAGTGTTTTTCCACCACCACGCCGTCGAACGGCGCGCGCATTTCATAGCGATTGCCCCCCGCCAGCTGGGCGCTGCCACTCAGGGCGTTCATCTTCTGCCGGGCGTTGTTGAGGGCAATCTCCGCCTCTTGCAAGGATTGGCGAGCCAGCAGGTAGTCCTGCTCGGCGGAAATCTGGTCCTTCCACAACTGGCGCTCACGCTCGAAGGTGGTACGGGCCAGTTCGACCCGTCGACCGGCTGCGGCCAGCTCGCTGCGCAGGTCGGAAATCTGCTGGCTGGCGATGACCGCCAGCAGGTCGCCCTTCTTCACGCTCTGACCGAGGTTGGCTTGCACCGTCTCCACCACCCCGGCGGCCCGCGGCACGATGTGCGAGGTGCGGTCTTCGTCGAAACGGATTTCTCCCGGCAGGCTGATCAGCCGGCTGATTGCCCGGGGACCGGCTGCGGCCAACTCGATCCCGGCGCTCTTGATCTGCTCGGCACTGAGTTCCAGGTGACCTTCCGGTTCTTCCTCGGCATGCCCGGCCTGCTCGGGGGCGGCGGAAGCCTGGATGCTGGCGGGGGCCGGATTGGCAAACAGGTCCGGTAGCAGCAAGGCCGCCAGGCCCAGGCCGGCCACTGCCGTGATGGCCACAACGAGGCTGCGTTTTTTGTCCATGGGTGCTCCTGAAGGAATCAAGGGTCGGCGGCGCCAGGCGCAGCCTCATGAGGTAGACGGAAAAAGAATTCGCCAAGGGCCCGGTGCCACTCGTGCACGCACCAGTGCCGGGGCGGTTCGTCGCCGGGCACTGGCGGCGCGCCGTTGCGGTCGCCGAGCAGCAACGCGGCGATGCACGCCAGGCCAAACAGCCAGGCTTTCACCAACGGCGCAGATCCCCGTAGATACGTTCGATCCGCACCCAGGCGTCAGTGGTTTGCGCCACCGCGGCAAGGTACTGGCTGCGCGCGTTGATCAGCGTGCGCTGGGCATCGAGGACATCGATGAAACTGAACTTGCCCATCTCGAACCCGCGGGTGGCGCTGTCCACTGCAGTTTGAGCACCGGGCAGGATGGTCTGGTTGAATGACAGCACCTCACCCCGGGCGGTGTTCCATTGCTCCAGGGCCTGGCGGGTTTCAGTGCGCAGGCGCAACTCGGTGGCGTTGCGCAGGTCTCGGGCCTGATCGGCCCGCCGGGCGGCGGACAGCACATTGCCCTGGTTGCGGTTGAACAGCGGCAAGGGCATCGACACCCCCACCAAGTTGATCCGCTCACGGGTGCTGGCGTCGTACTGACTGCCGAAGCTGACATCCAGATCGGGAATCCGCTGGGCCTTTTCCAGCCCCAGGGAAGCCTCGCGCTGCACGATCTCCTGCTCCGCCAGGCGCAGCTCCGGGGTTTGCGGCAGGCGATCCAGCAACTGCGCCGACGCCGGCACCGAGGCCACTATCAGCGACTGCTCCTGCACCGAGGCAAAGTCCGTGGTCGCGGTGCCTGTAACCATGGCCAGGCGCCGATAGGCATTGTCCTGCTCCATCTGCCCACGGCTCAGTTCCAGGCGCACCTCGGCCAACTGCACCTGGGCCCGCGTGGCTTCCACCGGCGAGGCCTTGCCCGCGTTGACCCGGCCCTGGGCCACACTGACCCCGCGTTCGGCCAGAGCCAGGGAACGCCCGGCCAGCTGGGTACGCTCCTGGGCCCGCTGGGCCGAGGAATAAGCCTCCAGGACATCGGCCCGCAGCTGGTTGCGCCGACGCTCCAGTTCCAGGGCGGCCAGCTCCTGGCCGCGACTGGCCACCTCGACCCGGGCGCCACGCTTGCCCCCCAGTTCCAGGGCCTGGCTGAGCTTGATCGAGGTGGTGCGCGAATCGCGCCGGGTGTCCTCGGCGTCCACCGAGAGCACCGGGTTGGGAATCAATCCGGCCTGCTGGCGGGCCCCCTGGGCGATATCGATTTCCCAGGCGGCAGCGGCCAGTTCGGGGTTGTTGGCCAAGGCCTGGGCCAGGGCCGTGTCGAGGCTCAATGAGGTGGGTTCAGCGGCGCGCAAAGGCTGGCTCGCCAGGGCCAGCAAAAGCATCAAGGCGCAGCTCCGGGCGGCCCGGAGCGGTGTTCTCGGGAAAGTCGACATAACAGGTTCCGGCCCCTACAAAGGCAAGGTTTCTGCGAAGGCGCGGCGGAACCTATCGATACTTGTTGAAATGCACTTCAACAACCCAGCCTGACCGATATGAAACTGCCACATCCCGCTTATTCAAAGGGAGAGTTTCAATATCGGCCAACTTTAACTTTCACTCCTTATCAACAGGGTGGCGCAAAGATTACAAATCCGTTAGCAAAGGCTCTGGATCAAGGTTCTGTATTAACATCACGGCCTTCAAACAGCGTTCACGGGGTTATTTCAATAACACTTCGACGCGCAATATAAACATCAACAAAACGATAAGCCGGCCAACTTCACGACTACTGAGATAGTTATTCACAGGGTGCAGTGCCGACTGCCCTTTATCCTCCGAGAGTCTCATCAACATGCGTATTCTGGTCATCGAAGACGAACTCAAGACCGCCGACTACCTGCATCAGGGGTTGACTGAAAGCGGCTATGTAGTGGACTGCGCCAACACCGGCGCGGACGGTCTGCACCTGACGCGCCAGCATGCCTATGACCTGGTGATCCTCGACGTCAACCTGCCGCAGATCGACGGCTGGGGAGTGCTGTGCCAGATCCGCGAGAACAGCAACACCCGGGTCATGATGCTCACCGCCCAGGGGCGGCTGGCCGACAAGATCAGGGGCCTGGACCTGGGCGCCGACGACTACCTGGTCAAGCCTTTCGAGTTCCCCGAACTGCTGGCCCGGATCCGCACCCTGATGCGCCGCAGCGAGCAGGCGCCGGTACCGGACGTGCTGCGGGTGGCCGACCTGGAGCTGGACCAGGGCCGGCACCGGGCGTTTCGTGGCAAGCGTCGCATTGACCTGACCACCAAGGAGTTCGCCCTGCTGCACTTGCTGATGCGCCAGAGTGGCGTGGTGCTGTCTCGCACCCAGATCATCTCCTTTGTCTGGGACATGAATTTCGACTGCGACACCAACGTGGTGGAGGTGTCGATCCGCCGCTTGCGAGCCAAGATCGACGACCCGTTCGAGACCAAGCTGATCCATACCTTGCGCGGCGTCGGCTACGTGCTCGAAGAGCGCGACTGAGGGCCCGGGCCCGCTGCAGCGAACCTGCCCGGAAGCAGACCGGCATCGGGCTCAATGCTCGGGCAACTGCTGGTGAAATCCCGCCTGCTCCACCTGCAAGGTGACGTGGGCGATCTCGAACCGCTCCTGCAGCAACTCGCTGACCTGCGCCAGGATCGCTTGCTCGTCACGCCCCTCCAACTGTGCCACCAGGTGTGCACTGAGCACGTTCTTGCCACTGGTCAGGGCCCAGATGTGCAGGTCATGCACCTCGCTGACCCCAGGCACTGCGCGCATGGCCTGCTCCACCTGATCGATGTCGATCCCGTCCGGCACCCCTTGCAGCAACACGTTCATGCTTTCCTTGAGCAGGGTCCAGGTCCGGGGCAAGACCCAGAAGCCAATGGCCGCGGCCACCAGGGAATCGACCCAGCCCCAGCCGGTGAACATGATCACCAGCGCGGCGATGATCACCCCCAACGAGCCGAGCATGTCGCTCCAGACCTCCAGGTACGCGCCCTTGACGTTGAGGCTTTCCGTGCTGGCCGAGGCCAGCAGGCGCATGGAGATCAGGTTGACGATCAACCCCAGCACCGCGATCACCAGCATGCCCATGGACTGGATCTCGGCCGGTGCCTGCAGCCGTTGCCAGGCCTCGTAGAGGATGTAGAACGCCACCACGAACAACAGCAAGGCGTTGAACGCGGCGGCGAGGATTTCAAAGCGGGCATAGCCGAAGGTGCGCTTGCGGTCGGCCGAACGCTTGGCCACCTGGATCGCCACCAGGGAAATGGCCAGTGCCAGCGTGTCGGTGAGCATGTGCGCGGCATCCGACAGCAGCGCCAGGCTGCCGGTGACAAAGGCGCCGATGACCTCGGCGATCATGAAACTGCCGGTCAACCCCAGGGCCAGCCACAACTTGCGTTCATGCCCGGCCCGTACCTCGCCATGACTGTGTCCTGCGCCCATGGAACAACCTCCGCTGACCGAAAACCTGATGATAGTTCGATTGCCCTTCGCGTCTGCCCTGGATAAGCAGATTGTCATCGGCCCGCCATCCGGCGGTTATCTGTGCTGGAGTTTCCCGGGCCGGTTGATCGCGGTGCGGTGGCAACAGCAGAGGGCTGAGCCCGAACCACAGGGGGAAATCAGCTGGCGGGATCGTTAGCAGGCTACTTAATGCACCAAAAACGGGCAAAGGCCCTCTGTATCGGGCACCTCAGGTATGCTCCGAAAAAGTGAAACAAAACGTAACAAAGAAAAATAGCCGATTGAGGAGCCCTGCCTTGGAAGTATCGACTGTCGCCTGGATGGTGCATGACACCCGCCTGATCCTCTGCTGCCTGCTGGCCATTGCCAGCATCATCGTGCTGATCAGCGCCACCAAACTGCCGCCCTTCCTGTCGATCCTGATCGGCACCTTCATCGCCGGGGTTGGCGCCGGCCTGCCGCCGGAAGAGGTGGCCAAGGCCTTCAGCAAGGGCGCCGGGGCGATTCTCGGCGAAGCCGGAATCATCATCGCTCTGGGCTCGATGCTCGGTGCGCTGATGGCCGAGTCCGGCGCCGCCGACCGCATCGCCTCCACCCTGCTGGGGCTGGGCAAGGGCAAATCGCTGCCCTGGGTCATGGCCCTGGTGGCGATGGTCATCGGCCTGCCGCTGTTCTTCGAAGTGGGGCTGGTGATGATGGTGCCGATCATCTTCGTCATGGCCCGTCGCTCGGGCCTGCCCCTGCTGAAAATCGCCATCCCGGCCCTGGCCGGGATGACCACCCTGCACGCCCTGATGCCACCGCACCCGGGGCCGCTGATTGCGGTCAGCGCCCTGCACGCCGACCTTGGCCTGACCATGCTGCTGGGGTTCAGCATCGCCGTACCCGCGGTGATCCTGGCCGGCCCGCTGTATGGCAACTGGCTGTCCAAACGGATGCAGGTGGAGGAACCGGCAGAGCTTGGCGCCCTGTTCAGTGCCCCACCCAAGGCACCGCGCCAGCCGAGCTTCGCGGTGTCGCTGCTGATCATCCTGCTGCCGGTGCTGCTGATGCTCGGCAGCACCCTGGCCAAGGTGGCCATGAGCCCGGAAAACACCCTGGCCCTGACCCTGAGGTTTCTCGGCGAGCCGTTGATCGCCCTGGGCATCGCGGTGATCGCTGCGGTGATCTGCCTGGGCTGGGCCAATGGCATGGCCCGGGACCAGGTGGGCGGCACCTTGCGCAAGAGCCTGGCGCCAATTGCCGTGCTGCTGCTGACCATCGGTGCCGGTGGCGGGCTCAAGCAGACCCTGCTGGACGCCGGGGTCAGCCAGACCATCAGCAAGGTCGCTGAAGGTGCGCACCTGCCCTATATCCTCCTGGCCTGGCTGATTGCCGTGGCCCTGCGCCAGGCCACCGGCTCGGCGACAGTGGCCACCACCACGACCGCGGGTATCCTGGCGCCGATGATGGCCGGGCTGGCGGCCACCCAGAGCTCCCTGGTGGCCCTGGCCATTGGCGCAGGCTCGGTGTTCTTCTGCCATGTGAACGATGCCGGGTTCTGGATGGTGCGTGAGTACTTCGGCCTGCAGCTCAAGCAGACGCTCTGGGTCTGGTCGGTGCTGCAAAGTATCGTCTCGCTGGTGGGCCTGGCGGGTACTTTGCTGCTCTGGCACTGGCTGCAGTGAGCACGTCTGCTCTTTTGCATCGGCGGTGGCGCTGTAGAATGCGCGCTTCATTCTCAGCGCGAAGGGACCGTCATGCATCATCAGCCCTGGATCTTCGGCCTTGTGACTGCCCTGTTGCTCGGGGTCGGCGGCTGGACATCCGCTCAGGCCGCCTCGCTGGACTGTACCCAGATCAGCGTCAGTGAACAGGTCGACCGCTGCGCCCAGCAAGACAAGGAGCGCGCCGACGCGGCCCTCAACCAGAGCTACCAGGCACTGCTGGAACGGGTCCACAACCTCTACCCCAGCAGCCTGTTGCAGGAGCAGGAATACCTCGGCAAGTTGAAGAACGCCCAGCGCGCCTGGATCAAGTACCGCGACAGCACCTGCGTGCTGGAGGCCTTCGAGGTAGAACCGGGCAAGCCGGCCCATGCGACCCTGATCAACCTCTGCGTGACCCGCCTGAGCAACGAGCGGACCCACTACCTGGATCAGCTACTGGCCCAGTAGCCACGCGCTCCCGGGGCCTGCGCCCACCGGCGGGCGCAGGCACCATCCGCAGAGCGCCTGCGCTCATGACTGGCGCCGTCGACACGCCAGCTCCTGCAGGCGGTTCTTCAGGAACCAAAGCACTACGCAAGCGAGGCTGGCGAGCCAGGCAAACCCCAACATGCCCAGGGACGACTGGCTCTGGCGCAGACGCTCCTGGCACTGCTCGGCACTGGAGCATTGTGCCGAGCACCACGGCTGAGCGTCCCGTGAGCACTGCAGCAGATACCCCCGCAGGTGACTGAACACCAGGGTCTGGCCAGGCAGCTGGGAGAGCGGCACTTGCAGTTGGGTCAGCTCACGGACCAGGCGCAGACGCTGGCGCTCACCGCTGTCCGGATCCTCGACCAGCAGCGCGCCGGTCTCCACCGCGACAACCCGGGCCCTGAGGCTGTCGAGGCTGGCGCCTTCCAGACCGTAGTCCAGCCCATTGCAGGTCCAGGCTTCGATCAGGGCGAAGGCCAGCCCCACGGCAAAGCTCACCAGGGCCACTTGCAACAGTGGCCCCAGGCTGGAGAAATTTCGCAAGGAACACAGCGTCGAACGAATCAAGACAGCTCCCGCAACCCCCTGCGCGAGTCGCGCATTCCGGGAGAGTAGCGGGAAAAACACTCAGGGCTGAAGGTGAATTTTCAACCCGATTTCAGGCTGGATTCAGACACTCCGTGGCGAAGGCTCTAGCTCGCTGCTTCGCCTGATCGCCACTGTTTACCGGGGTTTACCACCCCCCCCCTCAACGGCACCAGCTTTCCTGCGTCGGGGCCGGCTGGTCCTCGCCCACACGCCCACCGAAGTAGGCGGCACTGGCCACCCCCACCGCGCCCATCACCGCGCAATAGATCACGCAGATCCACGGGCTCCAGGGCATCAAGGCGATCAGCAGCAACGGCGTGGTGCTGGCCCACAGGGCATAGGCGATGTTGTAGGTGAAGGAAATGCCCGACACCCGGATCCGCGCCGGGAACAGGCTGACCATCACCGACGGCACCGCCCCCACCACGCCGCAGCCCAGGCCGGCGATGGCGTAGGCCAGGCCGATCCAGTCACCGCCGTTGATCAGGCAGCCATAGAGCACGGCAATGCCCAGGGGCAGCAGCAGGCTGTAGAGCATTACCGTGCGCCAGGCGCCGAGGCGGTCGACGATCAGCCCCGCCAGCACACAGCCGATATTCAGGAAAACGATCCCCAGGCTGCTCAGGGCAAAGGTATGGCTGGCGCTCATGCCGAAGCTTTTCTGCATCATGGTCGGGGTGATGACCACGAACACCACCACCGCCGAGGTCAGTACGCAAGTGAGGATCAAGGCCGGCAGGATCGCCAGCCGGTGCTCGCGCAGCACCGTGCGCAGGGGCAGCTCAGCGGCGCTGTCGCGCTGGTTCTGCAGGGCCACGAACACCGGGGTCTCGCTCAGCCAGCGACGCAACCAGACACCGATCACGCCGAACACGCCCCCCAGCAGGAAGGGGTAGCGCCAGGCGTAGTCGAGGATTTCCTCCGGGCTGAAGACCCGCGCCAGCAAGGTCGCGGTCAGGGCGCCGAGCAAGTAGCCGAAGGTCAGCCCGGCCTGGAGAAAGCCCAGGGCATAACCGCGATGGGCCCGTGGCGCATGCTCGGCGACAAACACCCAGGCGCTGGGCACTTCGCCGCCGACCGCGGCGCCTTGCAGCACCCGCAGCGCCAGCAACAGCAGGGGCGCGAAATAACCGATCTGGGCATAGGTGGGCATGATCCCGATCAGCAGACAGGGCAGCGCCATCATCAGGATGCTCAGGCTGAAGACCTTCTTGCGCCCCAGGCGGTCGGCGAAGTGGGCCATGAGGATTCCGCCCAGGGGCCGGGCCAGGTAGCCGGTGACAAAGATCCCGAAGCTTTGCAGCAGGCGCAGCCACTCGGGCATTTCCGGGGGAAAGAACAGCTGGCTCAGGGTCAGGGCGAAGAATACGAAGATGATGAAATCGTAGATTTCCAGGGCTCCGCCCAGGGCGGCCAGGCCCAGGGTCTTGTAGTCGGAGCGGGAAAAACGCGCCGGCGACGATGCTGTGGAGGGGGTCATAAAGGCAACTCAATGGCAGCACAAAGCAAAGGCGCCATGGTCTACGCAAAAGATCCCTGGAACAACCCGTTCACCGCCCTGGGTCGGTTTTCTGTGGTTTTCTGTGCATTGAATGCCCGGGCGCCAGGCCAATAATCAGGCACTTTCCAACCCAGCAGAACCAGGAAAGTCATCATGAGCATTCACTCCCGCACCCGCCGCCTGAGCGTCCCGCAACTGGTGGCCATGAAAGGCCGGCAGAAGATCGTCTCCCTCACCGCCTACACCAGCCACATGGCACGGCTGATGGACCCCTTCGTCGACTTCATCCTGATCGGGGATTCCACTGCCATGGTCGGCTATGGCCGCACCTCGACCCTGGACATGAGCCTGGCGGAAATCATCGCCCATACCCGGGCCGTGGTGGCCGGCAGCCGTCTGGCCTGCGTGATCGCCGACATGCCCTTTGGCAGCTACCAGGAGTCGCCGCAGCAGGCCTACCGCAATTGCGCCGAAGTCATGGCCCGCAGCGGCTGTGACGCCCTCAAGCTGGAGGGCGGCCGGGCCCTGGCGCCCACGGTGGAGTTCCTGGTGCAACGGGGCATCCCGGTAATGGCCCATATCGGCCTGATGCCGCAGTACGTCAACCAGATGGGCGGGTTCAAGGCCCAGGGGCTCGACGACGAGGCTGCGCGCAAGATCGAGGACGATGCCCGTGCCCACCTCGACGCCGGCGCCTTCAGCCTGTTGCTGGAAGGGGTGGCGCAAGGCCTGGCGCGGCGCATCAGCGACTTCTCGCCAATGCCGACCATCGGCATCGGCGCATCCCCGGCCTGCGACGGCCAGGTGCTGGTGACCGAGGACCTGCTGGGGCTGGGCGGGCCCCAGGTGCCGCGCTTCGTCAAGCAGTACGCGGATGCCGGGGCGCTGATCAGCCAGGCGTGCGAACGCTTTGCCGCAGAGGTGCGCGACGGCGTCTTCCCCGAAGCGCGGCATTGCTACGGGATGCCTCAGGAAGGCTGATCGAGCGCCTGGGCCAACTGGTGAATGGCGCCGGCAATATCCCGGCTCCAGTCGAGGGTGAAACTCAGGCGCAGGTGCTGTGACCACAAGCCTTGCTGGCTGAAGATCTGCCCCGGGGCAATGACAATGCCCTGGGCCAGCAGCCGCTCATACACCCGGACCATGGCCACCGGCCGCTGCGCCTCGACCCACAGGGTGGCGCCGCCCGCGGCGGGCACTGCCTGCAGCGGCTGGCCGGGCAGCTCATCCAGCAGGGCCAGCATCTGGCCCATGCGCTGCTGCAGCATGCCCCGCAGCTTGAGCAGGTGCTGATCAAGCCGCCCGGAGCTGAACAGGCGGGCCACGGCCTTCTGGCGAATCGGTGAGAGGCGGAACCTGCGCTCGAGAAACTGCCGATGCAACGGGGCCCCCAGATTGCGGCACAGCACATAGCTCAAGGGCGCTTCGGCGCCGATGGCCTTGTCCAGGCTGGAGAACACCAGCAACCGCTCGGGGTCGGCGAAATCCCGGTAGCGGGTGGCATCGGGCACAAAGCTGAATTCGCCGTAACTGTCATTTTCCAGCAACCAGATCCCGTGCTCGGCGAACCAATGGCACAACTGCTGTTTGTCGGCGGCGGGCATCAGGCTGCCATGGGGGATGCTCACCGTCGAGGACAGCACTGCCAGGCGCACCGGTTGCTGCTTGAGCAGCGCTCGGACCTGCTGCAGGTCGAAACGTCCGGCGGCATCGATGGGCAGCTCGATGATCCGCAGGCGCGCCGCCCGCAACTGGCGCAGGATCGCCCAGGAACACGGAGACTCCACCAGCGCCACGGCCCCGGCCAGGTCCAGGGCCTGCAGCGACAACTCCACCACGCTGCGCAGATCGGGCCCCAGGTAGACCTGGTCGGCCTGCCAGTAATCATCCGTGGAACGGGTGTAGCGCCGGGCCAGTTCGCTGCGCAGTTCCGGCTCGCCGAACGGCTGGTACAGCGGCGCCTGGGTGCGCGGGTATTGCCGGGCCAGCTCGCGCTCGGTCATCAGCAGCGGCTGCTCCAGGGACAGCAGCATGGCCGGCGCATCGCTGCACAAGGCCAGGCGGCCGGGCTGGCGGGCATGGGCATAGAGGTCGTCGAGCAAGGAACGGCCCGTGTCGGCCAGGGGCACGGCCGGCGCCACCCGGGTGAAATAGCCCTGCCGAGGCCGGGAATGGATGCGCCCTTCGTCTTCGAGCAGGGCGTAGGCGTACTTGGTGGTGGACAGGGACACATCGAGACGCTGCGCCAGCTCGCGCAGCGACGGCAGGCGTTGCTCCTCGCCGGGCCCGGCGTTGTCGATCCACTGCAGCAGATAGCGATACACCGCCTGATAAGCGAAGCCGTGCCCAGCAGCCACTGCCTCAGTTGCCCTTGGCCATGGCGATCGCGGCCTGGATCGCGCCGCGGGCCTGGGGGCTGTTCTTCCAGCAGCTGGAACCCAGCAGCGCCGAGGCCTGGGTGACGATGTCCAGGGCATCGGCGCCCGCCAACTGCGCCAGCGAGTGGATGCCCAGTTGCTCCAGCCGGCCCACCACAGTTGGGCCGACACCCTTGACCTTGAGCAGCGCGGCGCGTTCTTCAGGGGAAAATGACATGGGTGTTCAGTCCTTTGCAGTCCGTGGCAATTGCCGCATTCTTGCACAGTTCTCGGCCGCCTCTGCCAGGGGCGGCCGACCTCCTTATAAACATAAGAAACTCGAGGTATCCACGTGGCCGCTGATATTCAAGATAGCCGCTCCGCCCGCTTCGCCCTGCGCTGCTCGAACTGGGCCGAACGCTGGTTTCCCGACTCCTGGGTGTTCGCCGCGCTGGCGGTGATCATCGTCGCCCTGGCCACCCTGGCCATGGGCGCCAAGCCCACCGACGCCGCCATGGCGTTTGGCGACGGCTTCTGGAGCCTGATCCCCTTCACCATGCAGATGGCCTTCGTGGTCATCGGCGGTTACGTGGTGGCCAGCTCACCGCCGGCGGTGAAGCTGATCGACAAACTGGCGCGCATCCCCAGGAACGGCCGCTCGGCGGTGGCCTGGGTGGCGCTGATCTCCATGGTCGCCTCCCTGCTCAACTGGGGCCTGTCCCTGGTGTTCGGCGGCCTGCTGGTACGGGCCCTGGCCCGGCGCACCGAGTTGCGCATGGATTACCGCGCCGCCGGTGCCGCCGCCTACCTGGGACTCGGCGCCGTCTGGGCCCTGGGCCTGTCATCGTCCGCCGCGCAACTGCAAGCCAACCCCGGCAGCCTGCCGCCGTCGATCCTGGCCATTACCGGGGTGATTCCCTTCACCCAGACCATCTTCCTCTGGCAGTCAGGGGTCCTGTTGCTGGCCCTGGTCCTGGTGTCGCTGGCAGTGGCCTATGCCACCGCACCCGGGCCCAGCAGCGCCCGTGATGCCCAGGCCTGCGGTGTCGATCCGAGTTTCAGCATGCCCAAGCCGCAACCCCGCACCCGCCCCGGCGAGTGGCTGGAGTACAGCCCGCTGCTGACCCTGCTGCTGGCGCTGCTGGCCGCCGGCTGGCTGTATCACGAGTTCGCCACCAAGCCGGCGATCACCGCGATCTCCGGGCTCAACACCTACAACTTCCTGTTCCTGATGGCCGGTGCCCTGCTGCACTGGCGCCCGCGCAGTTTCCTCGATGCAGTGGCCCGGGCCGTACCCACCACCACCGGCGTGCTGATCCAGTTCCCGCTGTACGGCTCCATCGCCGCGCTGATGACCGTGGTCAAGGGCGTGGATGGCCAGACCCTGGCCCATCACATTTCGACCTTCTTCGTGCAGATCGCTTCCCACGACACCTATGCCCTGCTGATGGGGGTGTATTCGGCGGTGCTGGGGTTCTTCATTCCGTCCGGTGGCGGCAAGTGGATCATCGAGGCGCCCTACGTGATGCAGGTGGCCAATGACCTGCAGTACCACCTGGGCTGGGCGGTGCAGATCTACAACGCTGCCGAGGCCCTGCCGAACCTGATCAATCCGTTCTACATGCTGCCGTTGCTCGGGGTACTGGGCCTGAAGGCGCGGGACCTGATCGGTTTCTCCTTCGTCCAGTTGCTGGTGCATGCCCCCTTGGTGCTGGTGCTGCTCTGGGCCCTGGGCACCACCCTGGCGTACCTGCCCCCGGTGATTCCCTGAGGTACCCGCAGGCCCGCTTCCGGCTGCGGTCGCGGGCCTGTGATTAACGCTTATCTGCTGAAATTTCAGAGATTTCCCCGCTCAACCCGAGGGACGGGAGCAGCATTCCTGTAGTCTTTGCGTCATGTTCGGTTGTTACCGTGCGACCGAAATACTTTGTAACGAATTATCAGAGAGACCGAGCAAGGAGCCTATATGAGCGACGACACCGACCTGCACGACACCCCCGCATCCGCCCCCGATCAGCCCGCCGATACCAGCCGCCGCCGCTTTCTAGGCGGCGTTGCCGTTCTGGGGGTAGGCGCCACCCTGAGCGCCTGTGGCCAGCCTGGCGAGCCGGGGGAGAAGCCGCAGGAACGTCCGCTGTCCCCAGCCGAACTGGACAAGGCCCTGCAACAGCAGGTGAAGAATGTGGTGGTGGTGTTCGCCGAGAACCGCAGCTTCAACAACCTCTTCGCCAACTTCCCGGGGCTGGAAAATCCGCTCTCGGCGGTGAAGCCCGAGCAGACCCAGCAACGGGACCGCGACGGCAGCCTGCTGGCAAAACTGCCGCCGATCTGGGGCGGCATCCTGCAAGTCGGCCCGCAGACCCTGGACGGCGTCACCTACCCGGTGGAAACCCAGTTCCAGGAAAACCTGCCCAATGCCCCCTTCGCCCTCAAGGGGCCGAGCGGCGAGGACCTGCCCCTGGGGCTGGTGACCCGCGACCTGTGGCACGTGTTCTACCAGAACCAGATGCAGATCAACGGCGGCAAGAACGACAGCTTCGTGGCCTGGGCCGACTCCGGCGCCCTGACCATGGGGCACTATGCCCAGACCCGGTATTCCTTGCGCCTGTGGGATGTGGCCCGGGAGTTCGTGCTCTGCGACAACTTCTTCCAGGGGGCCTTCGGCGGTTCGTTCCTCAACCACCAGTACCTGATCAGCGCCAAGGTGCCGTTCTACCCGGACGCCGCCAATTCGGTGGCCAAGTCGCAGATCGCCACCTTGCAGGGCGACGATCCCAAGGGCACTCGCCTCAAGCCGCTGGACAAGTCCCCGGCCAGTGCCATGGACGGTGCCCCGCAGTTCGGCCCCAGCGCCCTGACCCCGGACGGCTACGCGGTCAACACCATGGCCCCGCCCTACTGGCCGACCTGGATCCGCGACCCGGAGCGCCCGGACTACGCCAAGCCCGACCTGCCCAGCGTGCTGGTGCCCCAGACCCACGAGCACATCGGCGACAAGCTGTCGAAGAAAAACGTCGACTGGGCCTGGTACGGCGGCGCCTGGCAGGCCACCCTGGAACAGTTCAAGGATTCGGGCGGGATCCCCAAGATCCCCAACTTCCAGTACCACCACCAGCCGTTCAACTATTTCGTGCGCCAGGGCCCGGAGAACCCGGCCGAACGCGCCAAGCGCCTGCGTGATGGCGGCCTGGGGGATGAATCGGCCACCAACAAGTTCTTCGCCGACGCCGAGGCCGGCAAGCTGCCGGCGGTGACCTTCTACAAACCCCAGGGCAACCTCAACCTGCACGCCGGCTACGCCGATGTGGCCGCCGGCGACCGACACCTCGACCGGGCGCTGAAAGTGCTGCGCGAGAGCCCGCAATGGAAAAACATGGTGGTGATTGTCACGGTCGACGAAAACGGCGGCTGGTGGGACCACGTGGCACCGCCCCAGGGCGATCGCTGGGGCCCGGGCACGCGGATCCCGGCACTGGTGGTGTCGCCGTTCGCCCGCAAGGGCACGGTGGACCACACGGTCTACGACACCGCCTCGATCCTGCGGCTGATCACCCGGGTGTTCCAGCTGGAGACCCTGGACGGCATCAAGGAACGTGACCAGGCAATGATCGCTCGCGGCCAGAAACCCATGGGCGACCTGACCAACGCTCTGCACTTCAGCGCTTGAGCCCTCCCGGCCGGGGCACTCGCCCCGGCCACTGGCGCCCCTCCTCCATTCCACAGCCAGGAAAGCCCGGCGTCAGGCCCAAGGCCCGCCCAAACCGCGCAGCGGTCACAACGGGCAATGACGCGCCGGCGCGGTCGGCTTTCTGCAATCTTCATGCGGCCACGATAGTGGCAAAAAGACATCGCCTACTTTACCCATTCACTCGCGGGGTAATATCCTGCGCGCCACCTGTCTGTTTCATTTGTTTTCCGATTGGAAAGGGAGTTCGTCGTCATGATCGTAGGCATCGACCTGGGGACCACCAACAGCCTGGTCGCCGTCTGGCGCGAAACCTCCAGCGAACTGGTACCCAACGCCCTGGGCCAGTTCCTCACTCCCAGCGTGGTGGGCCTGGATGAACAGGGCCGGGTCCTGGTGGGGCAAGCCGCCAGGGAGCGCTTGCACACCCACCCGCATCTGACCGCTGCGCTGTTCAAGCGCTACATGGGCAGCGCCACCGAGGTGCGCCTGGGCGAGCGTCTGTTCCGTCCGGAAGAGCTCTCGGCCCTGGTGCTCAAGAGCCTCAAGGAAGATGTCGAGCGGGCCTATGGCGAACCGGTGGAGGAAGCGGTGATCAGCGTGCCGGCGTACTTCAGCGACGCCCAGCGCAAGGCCACGCGGATCGCCGGCGAGCTGGCGGGGCTCAAGGTGGAAAAGCTGATCAACGAACCTACCGCCGCCGCCCTGGCCTACGGCCTGCACCAGCGCGACAAGGAAACCTCGTTCCTGGTCTTCGACCTCGGCGGCGGTACCTTCGATGTGTCGATCCTGGAGCTGTTCGATGGGGTCATGGAGGTGCGTGCCAGCGCCGGTGACAACTTCCTCGGCGGCGAGGATTTCGACAGCCTGCTGCTGGAGCACTTCCTTGAACAGCAGGCCGGGGTGGCGGACTTCCCCGAGCGCCAGACGGTGCTCCAGGCCCTGCGCCGGGAAGCCGAGCGGGTGCGCCGCGCCCTGGGCCAGGACAGCAGCGCCGAATTCAACTTGCGGGTCGACGGCCGGCAATGGACCCAGACCATCACCCAGGCGCAACTGGCAACCCTCTATACCCCGCTGCTCGAACGCTTGCGGGCCCCCATCGAACGGGCCCTGCGCGATGCGCGAATCCGCGTCAGCGACCTGGATGAGATCCTCCTGGTCGGCGGCGCCACTCGCATGCCCTTGGTGCGCAAGCTGGCAGCCGGGCTGTTCGGGCGTTTTCCCTCCATCAGCCTCGACCCCGACCAGGTGGTGGCCCAGGGAGCGGCGGTCCAGGCCGCCCTCAAGGTGCGCTCCGCCGCCCTGGAGGAAGTGGTGCTGACTGACGTCTGCTCCTACACCCTGGGCATCGAGACCTCCCAGCAGTACGGCAGCCAGATCGAGAGCGGGCACTACCTGCCGATCATCGAACGCAACAGCGTGGTGCCGGTGAGCCGGGTCAAGACCGTGCAGACCCTGCATGACCATCAGGAACAAGTGCTGCTGAAGATCTTCCAGGGCGAAAGCCGACTGGTGCGCGACAACGTCGCCCTCGGCCAGTTGGAGATCAAGGTGCCCAAGCGCAAGGCCGGCGAAGTCTCGCTGGATGTGCGCTTCACCTATGACATCAACGGCCTGCTGGAGGCTCAGGTGAGCATTCCGCTGACCGGAGAAAGCCATTCCCTGGTGATCGAGAACAACCCCGGCGTACTGACCCCGGAAGAGATCCGCGAGCGTCTCAAGGCCCTGGAACAACTGAAGGTCCACCCCCGGGACCAGCAGGTCAACACCTTGCTCAGTGCCCGCCTGGAACGGCTCTACCAGGAGAGCCTGGGCGAGTTGCGCGAGCAGATCGGCTACTGGGCCGGGCAGTTCCAGCAGGTGCTGGAGACCCAGGACGAACGCAAGATCCGCGAGGTGCGCACTCAGCTCAGCGAGCAACTGCAGCGGCTGGAAAACGGCCACTGGCACTGAGGAGCCACGACATGGATTGCTGGACTCTCCTGGGGCTGACCGCGGATGCCGACGAGCGCAGTATCAAGCGCAGCTATGCCCGGCGACTCAAGAGCACTCGCCCCGACGAGGATGCCGAGGGATTCCAGCGCCTGCGCGAAGCCTATGAGCGAGCCCTGCAACTGGCTCGCTGGCGCGCCGATGAAGCGGCGGCCGAGGACGATGCCCCCGTGGTCATCAGCGCCCCCCTCACGGCCACCCAGCCCCCGGACAACCTGCAGCACTGGTCAAGTTTGTTGGAGCTGCACCCGCTGATCGTCGAGCCCCTTGCAGACTGGACCCCGGAGCCGTTGCCGGAACTGGCGCCAGCGCCGCCACAGCCTGACCCATGGCCATTGCTGGAGGGCCTGAACGCCGAGAACCTGCCACAGCGCTGGCAGCAGGCCGAACAGCAGGCCTGCGACCGGGAGTTCCTCAAGCATCTGCTGGCCCGCTGTTATGAACAGCCCGAGCAGCACATGGCGATGATCCTCTGGGCGATCCAGCACCTGGACTGGCTGACGCCCTGGCAGCGCCCCTGCATGACCGTCCTGCAGGAGGCCGTGCTGGTGCAAGCCGTGTTGCAAGAGTACCGCCGCACGCTGGAAGCCCACCTGGAAGCTGGCCAGGAACGGGCATTCCTGACGCAACTGGCCAACTATTGCGAGCAGCCCTGGCTGCGCATCTTTGACCATCGTCAGTACTGGCAGAACGAGGTACTGGAGCTGCTGCACGAACAGCGCTGGCAGTTGCCGTTGTTCGACCGGGTGTGCCAGTTGTTCGGCTGGGACGACCGGCGCGGCGCCACCCCTGAACCGTCATGGATCTGGCAGTCGCTGATCGAGCGCTGCCAGCAGGAAGCCTTCTATCAGAAGCTGCTGGCCAATGCCGCGAAGACTCACGATGCGACGCCGGAAGTTGCCGCCGCGCGGCTGTTGCTCAATCCGCAGCCGTGCCGGCGCCAGATCGCCCTGACCCGTCACTTCGAAGACGAACACTGGCTGGCCTGCATGGAGCTCTCCCAGACCCTGGCTTCACGTTTTCCTGCACTGCTGGAACGGCTGCCTCGTGCGGACGTGTTTTTCTGGCAGGAACTGATGCCGCGCCCCCTGGGCGTGGATAACTGGATTCGCTGCGGCGTCGGCAGCAGCCTGGCCCTGGGCCTGTATTTCATGGGCAAGCCCGAGTACAGCAAGGAAATGGCGCTGATTCTGGCCATGGGTTGCGCGGGGGTCCTGGCGATTTTCGCCCTGATCCTGCTCAACACCTGGGAACCGGTGGCCGCCCGCCTGCTGGCGCTGGACCTGTGGTTGAGCGAACGCCTGGTCCCCAAGCGCCTGAACCCGCAGCAACAATGGCTGGTGCTGCGACACGGCGTGCCGCAAGTGGCGATACTGAGCGTATTCGGCTACTGGCTGGGGGTACTGGGCATGCTCGCCTACCTGGGCTTTGCCCTGATCGGCGTGCTGCACTCAGGGCGAATCGGCCAGCCGAACCCGGACTTCTGCGCCCGACATCCGTGGCTCGGCGCCTTGCACTGGAATCATTTCAGCCCCTGGCAACCGGCCTACCTGTTGCTCATGGTGGTGCTGATCCGGGTCTGCCAGGTCCACGCCCCCGGCTTTCCCCTGACCCGGCTGTTCCCCGGCTGAACGCTCGCCAATCCACCAAGGCGGATATTTTTTCGCTCCCGGCTGTTTCTCCAGGCGGCGCTGTTTCAGTATGTCCTGCCCCCCCTTCGAAGGGGTTCACGCTGAAAAGGATCTGAGCATGTTCAAATTCGCAGGAATGACCCTCGCGCTGACCGCTGCCGCCCTGAGCGCGACGGCCCAGGCCGATGTCGAGGTCAATCTGGGCAGCCCCCAGCGCGTCACCCAGCTCTTCGCCTACCCCAACAACTGCAACGTCATCTGCTTTCGCAACTGGACCCTGGAACAGACGGTGGAGCATTACCTGACCCAGAGCGTGCAACGCGACGGCTACAGCGCCGCCAAGGTCAGCGTGAAGACTGCCGGCGACCAGGTCCTGGCCTCGATCACTGGCGTGCCGACCGGCTACGACAAGCCCTTGAACGCTCTGCTGGATGCCGGCGACCTGGCCTACAACGGCGCCAGCCAGCTCAACAAGGACGGCAAGTGGGCCTACAGCTGGTACCTGTTCCTGCCCCTGGGCATGGCGCTGGAAAATCGCAAGAGCGTCGAGTTGCTGCACTTTCCACCGGACTATTCGCTGACCCAGGCCCAGGACTACCTGGAGTCGGCCACCACCGATCGCTGGGCCACTCTGCTGACCGCCAACGGCATCGCCGCCGAGCAGACCCCGGCCTACCAGACCATCGTCGACATCGCACCGATTGCCGCGCCGTCCAATGCCGGCAAGGATCTGGAGGGGGTCTACAGCTATTTCAACAGCTATCAAACCACCATGGTCAAGCAGGTCAGCCAGAACGCCGGCGGCGCGGCCCTGCCGATGGTGGCGTTCGGCGCGCCGGTGCGCAATTGGCTCAAGCAGCAGTACGGGGTCACAGTGAATGTGCTGGGCCTGGCACAGATCAGCCCCAGCGAAGGGGTGAAAGTGCCGGTGCTGGGCTCCAACCACCCCAGCTATATCTGGTACGCGGCGGACCCGGCCAACTATGACAACGACCAGGCCAAGGCCGATGCCGCAGGCCTGAAGGTCATGGGCCAGGACCTGAGCGCCGCCTGCTGGCAGGCGGGCATGGGCAGCAAGCCGGGGAGCGATGCCAGTGCCCTGCTGAGCAGTTGCACCCAGACCTGGCAAGTGACCCAGAAGGCGCAGACCTGCGAGCTGTTCTACACCTCGGTGCGCAAGCTGACCGAGCAGCAAGCCGCGGCCAAATGCACCAGTGCACCGATCAAGACCCAGCTCAACCAGCTCAAGGCCCCGGCACCGGCGCCAAGTACCGAGGTGCCGCATCTGTAATCAAGCAGCGCCGACAAAGCCGCTGGGCTGCCAAAAGAGCTGTCACGGCGGCTGCAAACCATAACCGCCCGGGGCAACACGCCTTCAGTCACAGGCGTGTACCCAGGGTCGGGAATGGCTCATGGAGCCTCGTCAAGGCCTGAGCCAGCGGCTACAGGCCGCTGTGCCCAGTCGCCTCAGACGGCGCCGACCGGACGCAGGCGGTACTGCGGCGGCAGCTGTTCAAAGCCGCTGATGGTGGCGTTCAGGCTCTTCCAGCGACCGTCCTTGATCCCGTAGATGCAACCATGGATCGACAGGCTCTGCCCGCGATGCCAGGCGTTCTGCACGATGCTGGTATGGCCGACGTTGGCCACCTGCTGGATCACATTCAACTCGCAGAGACGGTCGACCCGCTCTTCTTCCGTGGCCAGTTGTCCCAGCGCTTCACGGTGCTCGTAGTACAGGTCGCGGATCGAACGCAGCCAGCCGTCGATCAGGCCCAGCTGGCGATCCTGCATTGAGGCACGCACACCGCCACAGCCGTAGTGGCCGGTGACCAGGATGTGCTTGACCTTGAGTACATCCACCGCGTACTGGATCACCGACAGGCAGTTGAGGTCGGTGTGCAGTACCACATTGGCCACATTGCGGTGCACGAACAGGTCGCCCGGCAGCATGCCGACGATCTCGTTGGCCGGCACGCGGGCGTCCGAGCAGCCGATCCACAGGTATTCCGGGGTCTGCTGGCGAGCCAGCTTGGAGAAGAAGTCAGGGTCATCCTGCTTGATCGCCTCGGCCCAACGCTCGTTGTTATCAATCAGATCTTGTAGTTCGTTCATGCTGTGAAGCCTCAAGAATGATGCGCTGCTTTGACAGACGAGCGCCTGTCGGGGTCACGCGTGTGGCTGCAGATACCGGTCATCCGTCGCCGGGGAATCTTGCCGGGCGCCATGGGTCCACCCTTTGAACCCCTGAAGTATGAGCATTTGCCATGACTGAATCACGACGCCCCTACGGTGCACCGCAACCCGAACCCATCGACGACGACCAGGACCGCATGGGTTCCATGGAAGAACTGCATTTCGATGATCAGGACAACGACATCCGCAGTGGCCGCCCGGGCCAGCCTACCGACGACGGCTCCACTGACGACGACCTGAGCCCGGAAACCCTGATCCGTGAGGACGGTGCTCGCTCCGCCCGGGAAACCGGTTCCGGAAAACCGGCCGACTGGGATCTGAGTATTGTCGAAGAAGCGCAAATCGGCGGTGGAAATGGCCTGGATGAAGCCGAACTCGCGCGCCGCGACCCGCTGGACGGCAAACCCTGAGCGTGGCGCTGCATTCAATGACGCCTTCTCCCGTAGCAGCCGGCTTGGCGGCTAAGAGGCCGTCGAGCCATGCATCCCCCCGATTGGCGCCTTCGCTGGCAAGCCAGCTCCTACAGCAGCCAGCGTGCGCCTTGAGGCTTAATCCACCAGGGTGCAGGCCATGACCAGGGCGTCTTCGCGCCCGCCTACCGCCGGGTAGTAGTCGCGGCGGCGCCCTACTTCATTGAAGCCGTAGCGCTCGTACAACCGGTAAGCACTCTGGTTGCTGGAGCGCACTTCCAGGAAGCACTCCCGGGCGTCCTTCTGATAGGCGCGCTTCATCAGTTCTTCCAGCAGCCGCAAGCCCAGGCCGCGGCCCTGGCTTTCCGGCTTGACGGTGATGTTCAGCAGGTGCGCTTCGTCGATGATCACCTGGATGACGCCGTGGCCCACCTGCTGGCTGCCTTCGAACATCAACCAGACTTCGTAGGACTTGAAGGCATCCATGAAGATGCCCCGGGTCCAGGGGTGACTGAACGCCGCATATTCGATTTTCAGGATGGCTTCCAAGTCCGCCTCGGTGGCCAGGCGGAAGGTCAAGGCGTCACTCATTGGTACTTTTACTCATCAGTGCTCTTCCAGCGCGCCATCAGCCGACGCATGGCTTGCCAGACATCAGCCTTACGCTGTGGCTCTTCCATTAATAGTTCCAGGCCGGGCAAGGCCCAGGCCGAACCCAGGCCTTCGACCTGGAGCTCGCGGTTGTAGGATTGCGCATCGGCTTCGCCGGCAAAACGCACCGCCGGCAAGCCGATCAGCCACAGGCAGACGCAGGGCTCTTCCTCGATCCGCACCCCGACGAATGCCTGGACGAAATCGCGGGCGGCTTCGGGGCCCTGGTCCAGGTTGCCCCGGGTCAGCATCGGCCAGCGCACCGGTTCGGCGAGGATCTGCGGGCTGTCCGGCAGGCCGGCGGCACGCAGCATGTCCTTGAGTAGCAGGTAGGCCGGATCGCGGCTCTGGAAAGCTTCGCCTGTGGGTAACTCCACCAGCAGCAGGCAGCGACCGGCCCGCAGCAGTTGCAGGGCAAAGCGCGGTGGCGGTACGACCGGGGCCTTGACCACCGGCGCCGGGGCCTCTTCACCCTCGGTTGCCGGCTTGCTGGCCAGGCGCGAGGAGGTGACGGAGGGACGCGGGACTTCGATTTTCGGCCGTTCGCCCGGCTTGGCCACCGGGGCTGCCGGGGCTTTCGCCTCTGCCACGGGCGCAGGCGGCGCCTCCACCACCGGCTCGGGCAGGGCCAGCAACTCGGGGCGCGACGGGGCGGCAAAGGGCAATTCGCTGCGCGGCAGCCAGCTGACCACCTGCATGGCGGACAGATAAGCGCGACGACGGGACTCGATAAGCAAAGGTCGGCCACTTGTGGATAACTGAGGTGGAGGATTCTACCGCCCTTCGCGCAAGATCGCCCGCAGTTGATTGCGCGCCAAAGCGACAGTCTGTCCCCTGACTGGACCGAGGGGTGAATCGTCGGGCCCCTGATGCAGTACAATCGCCGCTTTTCATTGCCAACCAGCCGGCCATTCCGATGATCGAACCCAAGCGCGTCTTGCGCGCCCTCGCCGAACACTGGGCACTTCTGGAGCCGCTGTGCGAGCACTTCGACCAAGGCACCCTGAGTCTTGCCGAACTGCGTTCACAGCTGGCTGCCCAACAATTGGACAGCACGCCCCAGGACATCACCCAACTGCTGGACGTATGGATACGCCTGGACATCCTGGTCCCGGTGGCGAAAAGCCCGAACCGTTTCGAGCTCAATGCGCAGATCCATGACTTCCTCGCCTACCTGCGCCGTGAGCACCGCCTGGGCCTGTGCCTGGAGATCGAGGCCTACCTGCGTCACCTGGAGCGTCTGGCCGGGTACATCCAGGACGCCTTCGACGTGCGCGACGGCAACGACCTGGCGCGCCAGCTGCGGCTGCTGGACATGCGCGTACGCGATGTTCTGAAAAAACTCGCCAACGATGAGCAGGCCCTGGTGGCCGTGGCCGAACGGGCCAAGACCAGCGACCGGCAGATCCCCCTGCGCCAGCGCTACGCCGAGGTGCTGGCCACCTGGGATGAATACGTCGAGCCGATGATCCAGCTGGTGAACGCCGACGGCGCCTTCGAACAGGGCGTGCGCAAGGTGGAGAACGTCCTGCTGCGCATGCTCACCGAGCAGCAGCGCCTGGGCCACCTGGTGGACGACGACATGCTGCTGCGCACCCACGCGCGGATCCTGGAAATGCAGACCAGCGCCCAGCTGACCCTGCGCCATGCCCGGGAACTGCTGCTGCCGCTGCGCGAGGAAGCCCGCCGGCACAACGCCGTGACCCGCGGCGCGGCCCTGGCCCTGTCGGCGATCCGGCGCAAGGGCATCGACGCGGTGCCACAAGCGGCCATGCCAATGTTCACCCGTCCGCAGAGCACCTTCCTCGGCAGCTCCGGCCAGGTAGAGGCCTATGTCTATGCCCTGGCCCGCTTCGAGCCCAAGCCGGCGCGCTTCCCCAAGGCCCACAAGACCCACAAGGGCCTGGCGCCCAAGGCGCCGCGCACGGTCCGGGAAATGCTCGAGCGCTGCGAAGACGCCCTGCCGATGCCAGACCTGATGAGCTGGCTGCTGGACCAGGAGCCCGACGGCGCCACCGACGAACTGCTGTACTGGTTCTCGCGCCTGTCCCGGGAAAAACGCTTCAAGCGCGAGCGCCTCGAACGCCGCGACTACCACACCCAGGAGCACCAGGTCAGCCTGCGCTCCTTCGCCCTGCTCTCGGCCCGCGATGACGCCGCCGAGCATTCTGCGAGCAACGCCAATGCATCTTGATCTTTCCGAACTGTCCCAGCTGGCGCCGATCTTCCGCGAGCTGTTCAAGGGTTACCACGTCAGCCGCCGCGACCCGGAGCTGTATGCCCAACTGTCGAACTTCCAGGATCAGTACCGCACCCTGTTCAAGGCCCTGGGCTTCGAACTGGTGTGTGATACCCGAGGTTTCTACTACTTCGTCCCGGACAACGCCGCCGCCCAGGTGAACAAGACTGCCCAGCGCCTGGCGCTGTTCACCTTCATCCTGGTGGAACACCTGGCCGACCAGGGCCGCGACCCGATCGCCGTGCTCGATGGCGGCAGCCTGGGCCGTGACGAACTGCCGTCCATGCTGGAAAAGTACCGCGACCTGTTCATCCAGGCCGAAGTGCAGACCCAGGAAGAGCTGGAAGAAAAGATCATGCGCCGCATGACCCAGCTGGGCTTTGCCGTCGAGGAGCCGGGCATCTACCGCTTCCTGCCGCCGATGCACCGTTTCCTCGACGTCTGCCTGTCGGTGCAGCAAGACCGCGACCTGGCTGCCAGCCTGCACAGCGTGCTGCCGTTGCCGACGCCGGTACTGGTGGACCACGACAGTGACGAGAAACTGCTGCAGACCGATGACCCGCTGGACCTGAGCGAATTCGACGAGTCCGAAGAAAGTGAAGAAGACGCCTTGGCTCGCGCCATCGCCGAAGAACAGGAGCTCGACGCATGAGCAAGGAACGCTACGGCATCCGCCGCTTTGCCCTTTTGAATACCGCCGGCTACAGCCTCGGGCTGTTCCCCCTGGAAGAACCGCTGTCGGTCTACGGGGCCAACAACCTGGGCAAGTCGGCGTCGATCAACGCCCTGCAGTTCCCGATCCTGGCGCGCATGTCGGACATGAGCTTCGGCAAGTACAGCCTGGAACAGTCCCGGCGCTTCTACTTCGCCTCCGATACCAGCTACATCCTGGTGGAAGTCTCGCTGCCTCACGGCCCCCATGTGATCGGTGTGGCCGGACGTGGTCCCGGTGGCGGCTTCGGCCACCAGTTCTTCGCCTATGCCGGCCAACTGGACCTGGCTCACTACCAGAAGGACGACACCTGCCTGCGGCAGAAAGAGCTGTTCACCAACCTTGAGCGCCAGGGCCTGAAAGCCTACGAGCTCAAGCCGGACGAACTGCGCCGGTTGCTGGTGGGCGGGCACACCTCGATCCCCCTGGACCTGACCCTGATTCCGCTGCGTTCCACCAGCGAGCAGAGCCTGAAGACCTTCCGGGCCCTGTTCATCAACCTGCTGCACATGCGCGAGATCACCGCGGCCAAGCTCAAGCAGCTGTTCCTCGACGCCTTCGAGCACAGCCTGCGCTCCGGTAGCGTCGACTACATTGCCGCTTGCGACGAAGCCTTCCGCGACGTGCGCCGCATGGAGCAGGACTACAACTCCCTGGTGTCCGCCGGCCCCCTGGTGGAAGCCCTGGCCAACGGTGTGAAACAGCGGGACATCCTGCGTGGCAAGCTGCACCGCCTGTCGCCCCTGCTGGATTCGCTGCTGGGCACCTGGTCGGACTATGCCGGCGCACGCAAGGAAGAGCTGACCATCCAGGCCGAGCACTACCGCAACGAACAGGATGCGCTGCAGAACGACCAGCGCAGCAGCACCCAGGAAATGATGCGCCTGGAGCGGGAAATCACCGGCACCCAGCGCTGGCTCGGCGAGCTGTCGGTGCTCAAGCACCGCTTCGCCCTGGTGGACGACGTCAAGGTCCTGGAGCAGCAACTGCTGGCGGCCAAGGATGCCCACGATGAGCTGGCCGGCGCCCTCGCGCAGTCACGGCAGTTCTCCGCCGAAGACCTGGAAGAACGCCTGCGGGACCTGGAAAAACGCCTGAAGTCGGTGAAGCAGCAGCTCGACCACGCCGACAACAACAGCTATGCCCGGCTGCGGGAGGAATTCTCCCAGCAGGACGTGGAACGCCTGATGCGCCTGTTCAACAGCGCGCTGTTCAGCCTGCCCCTGGGCGAGCACGGCATCGCCCTGGACGACAACGGCGAGTGGGTGAAGTCGGTGGAGCTGATTCTCGACGGCTTCAAGGGCGAACGTTTCGAAGTGCCGGGGCTGTCCATCGACATCTCCCACATCGAGCCGCCAGCCTTGCAGGCCCTGGCCGACCGCGCGGCCCTGCGCGACCAGAAGGAGCGCCTGGAAAAGGAACTCAAGCAGCTCAAGACCCAGGCCGCCGTGGCCGCCGACCGCGCCGCGAGCAAGACCCAGACCGAAGCCCTGTACCAGCAGGTACTGGACGCGCAGAAAGCCCTGGAAGACTTCCGCCGCGCCCAGACCCTGAGCGCCGAGGAAGGCGAGAAGCTGGAGCAGCTGGCACAGATGGAAGCCGCCCAGGACGAACTCAAGCGCTCCAGCGACGCCTTCACCGAACGCGTCCAGCAACTGTCGGCCAAGCTGCAACTGGTAGGCCGGCAGATCGCCGACATGGAAGCCAAGCAGCGCACCCTCGACGACGCCCTGCGCCGTCGCCAGTTGCTGCCGGCGGACTTGCCATTCGGCACGCCGTTCATGGACCCGGTAGACGATTCGATGGACAACCTGCTGCCCTTGCTCAACGACTACCAGGACAGCTGGCAGGGCCTGCAGCGGGTCGACGGCCAGATCGAGGCGCTGTATGCCCAGGTGCGCCTCAAGGGCGTGGCCAAATTCGACAGCGAGGATGACGTCGAGCGTCGCCTGCAGCTGTTGATCAACGCCTATGCCCACCGCACCGACGAAGCCCTGACCCTGGGCAAGGCGCGTCGCGCCGCAGTCACCGATATCGCCCGGACCCTGCGCAATATCCGCAGCGACTACGACAGCCTGGAACACCAACTGGTGCTGTTCAACCGCGAGATCAACAAGCGCCAGGTGTCCAACCTGCAGAGCTTCCGCATCGTCCTGGCGCCGAACAAGGAAGCCCTCAAGCACATCGACCAGATCATCCACAGCGCCGGCCA
The DNA here is from genome assembly GCF_000633395.1 of Pseudomonas sp. PH1b. GTDB lineage: Bacteria > Pseudomonadota > Gammaproteobacteria > Pseudomonadales > Pseudomonadaceae > Aquipseudomonas. The sequence goes on along the minus strand of NZ_AYMU01000029.1, from coordinate 4,377 downwards.
GTACGAGGAAGGCGAGACCCTGTCGGTGTTCGACCTGAGCCAGAGCGCCGAACAGGACAACAAGAACGAAGAGGCCAAGGAGTACCTGGCGCGGCTGGTGGCAGCCAACCACAACCAGCTGGGCCTGAAGGACCTGTTCGAACTGGCGTTCGAGATCACCAAGGTCAACGGCCAGCCGGTGATCCACACCGACATCGATGGCGCGGCGTCCAACGGCACCACCATGACCATCAAGGCGCTGACCAACATGTACCTGTTGCTGCACTTGATGGACCGCGACCAGGCCGGGCGCATCCGCCTGCCCTACTACCTCGACGAAGCGGCGGACATCGACGAACGCAACCAGGCGGCGCTGCTGGAAACCAGCCTGCAATTGGGCTTCGTGCCGATCCTGGCCAGTGTGAAACCCCAGGTCTCGGCCCAGGTGGCCATCGACCTGGAAGGCGGCAGTGGCCCGAACGGCATCTACATCGACGAGGCGGACTGGAAATACATCCGTCGTCACGATCAGGTCAAGGCCACCCTCAACGTGGAAGCGCAAGACGAAGCAGAAGCGGAGCTGGACGAGGTTTGATCCGCGCCGTTTGAAAAGCCAAGGCCGCACTCTTTCGAGTGCGGCCTTTTTTGTTGGCGCCTATGAAGCGGCGCTCGATGCGCCGCCCTGAACTGCCATTGGCTGGCGTTACGGCAGCTATTTGCCGAGGGGAATCTTCGGTGCCCAGGTCAGCCATTCCTCCTCGAACTTGTCGAACAACGGGAACGTTTGCTGTGGGCGCGCCGGGTTGCCCATGCGCTCGCCATCCGGGGTAGCGAAGGCAATACCGCCCTGGATCAGAGTCTCCAGTGACTCGGTGCGTACCGTGGCCCCCTTGAACAGGCCGAAGTCGACGCCGAACCCGCTGCTGTTCCAGAAGCGCGTGCCACCACGAATCAGCGGCGCGTACTTGGGTTCGATAAGGATATGGATCAGCACGCGGTCGGCCGTCTGCCCCAACTCGTAACCGGTAACCTTGCCCACAGCGACCTCACGATAGGTCACCGGTACGCCGACCTTCAGCGAACCACGTCGTGCAGCGCTCAGCACCAGGCTCAAGCCGGCCTCTTCGACGCTGTCTTGCGGCGGCTGGGCCAAGGCGACAAAGCTGGTTTGCGCGCCCAGGTTCTTCACCGGGGGCTGGACTTCTATGTACTGGCCTGTGACCAGGGTTTCCAGGTTCGAGGTCTTCATCAACCCCAGTTCCGGCTTGACCACCCAGAACTGGCTGCCAACCCGGGCGATGCGCTCGGGCACTTCGGTGATCCGTGCCTTGAGCATCACCGACTGCATGTCGGCGCTCAAGGTCACCTCTTCCAGCTTGCCCACATCCAGGCCCTTGAAGCGCACCGGGGTGCCGGCACGCAAGCCATCGGCGCGATCGACCTTGATGTTCAGCAGAATGCCTCGCTGCGCCGCTTCTTCCTGGTTGGCGAACAGGCGGAAACGCGGGATGCGTTTTTTCAGCGGCACATTGGGTTGCGGCGTCTCGAAGGCGATCCCGCCAGCCATCAGGCTCTGCAAGGATTCACTCTTGACCTGAATCCCGCCGGTCAGGCCACCGGTCAGGGTGATACCGCTGGCATTCCAGAAGCGCGTCGAGCCATTGACCAGGCCCTCGTATTCTTTCTCGATGTGGACGCCGATCACCAACTGCTTGCGGGTATGGGAGAACTGGTAACTCTGTACCGAACCGACCTTGACCTGCTTGTAGAGAATCGGACTGCCGACCTCCAGGGAGCCGAGGTTGTCGGTGAACAGCACCATGTGCAGGCCCGGGGCACGCAGGTCCAGGGGCGGGGCCTTGGCCCGCGCCTCGAACTCACGCTGCGGTGCTGCGCCCTTGTCGCCGGGGCGAATGGCGATGTAGTTGCCTTTGACCAGCGCTTCGAGGCCGGTGATGCCAGCCAGGGAGATCGAGGGCTTGACCGTCCAGAACTGGGTGCCCTGGACCAGGTAGTCTTCGGCCAGGGGATCAAGGGTCAGCTCGGCGGTGGCGCTGGAGAGATCGGGATCGACTTTCAAGGCCTTGAGGCTGCCGACCTGGATGCCCTTGTACATCACCGGGGTACGGCCGGCCTGCAAGCCTTCGAAATCACTGAGCTTCACCTTGACCCGGATGCCTGCCTGCGCCGCATCGAAGTCTTCGTAGAGGCGGAACGGCAGGCTGGGATCAGTAGGCGGGCTATCCTTGCGGTTCTCCGGGGTGGCGAAGGCGATACCACCGGCAACGATGCTGGACAGCGATTCGCTGCGCACTTTCACACCGGACAGGTTGGCGTCGATGCTGATGCCGCTGGCGTTCCAGAAACGTGTGTGTTTGCGCACCAGGCTGGCATAGGTCGGCTCGATATAGACCTTGAGCTCGACAGTGCTCTGGTCTTCAGAGAGCAGGAAGCTCTTGATCTGCCCAACCTGGATCTGCTTGTAGAACACCGGGCTGCCACGGTTCAACGAGCCCAGTCGTTCAGCCTTGATGGTCAGGTGCAAACCGGGCTTGGCATCCGACAAGGGAGGCTCTTCGGCCAGAGCCTTGAACTTGCGCGTCGGCTCCCCGTCCCCAGGATTGACCGCGATATAGTTGCCTGACACCAGGGTTTCCAGACCGGTGATCCCGGCCAGGCTGACACTGGGCTTGACCAGCCAGAAGCGTGTATTGGTCTTCAGGTACTGCTCGACGTCCTTGTTCATCTCCACGGTGGCGATCACCCCCTTGGAGTTGCCTTCGTCGTCCAGGGCCAGGGTCTTGACCTTGCCCACCGGCATGCCTTTGTAGACCACTTCGGTCTTGTTGGCCTGGATCCCTTCGCCGCTTTCAAAGCGCAACTGAATCTCGATGCCGGTCTGGCTGTAGGCACGCCAGCCCAACCAGCCTCCGATGATCAACGCAATCAGGGGCAGGACCCAGATGGCCGACCAATTGGAGGCCGGTCGGGTTTTGGCGGTAGGCAAATCACTCATGGTCGTCGTCCGACTCCGTGTTGTCCCAGATCAGTCGGGGATCGAAAGTTACTGCAGCCAGCATGGTCAGGATCACCACACTGGCAAAGGCTACGGCACCGAGATTGGCTTCAATGCTGGCCAAGCGTCCAAAGTTGACCACGGCCACCAGGATGGCGATGACAAAGATGTCCAGCATCGACCAACGGCCGATGAACTCGATGAAGCGGTACATGATGATGCGCTGCCGCGCCGATAGTGGCTGGTGCCGCTGAACGGAGAACAGCAACAGGGCGATGCCCACCAGCTTGAAGGTGGGGACCAGAATACTGGCGACAAACACCACTGCAGCGATCGGGAACATGCCGTGCTGCACCAACTGGATGACACCCGACATAATGGTGCTGGGGTCACCCTGGCCCAGGGAACTGACGGTCATGATCGGCAGGAGGTTGGCCGGGATATAGAGAATGGCAGCGGTAAGCAGCAACGCCCAGGTCCGCAGGATGCTGTTGGGGCGACGGGGGTGAACCATGGCTCCGCAGCGAGTGCAGGTTTGTCCGTCGCTGTCAGCTTCTCGCCGATTCAACTCATGGCATTCGGTACAAATCAGAATATCTGCATCAATCGCCCGCATGTACGTCCTCTCCCGATAACGCCTGCCAGATCTGGTGAGGCGACATCACCACTTCCAGCCAGACTTGCACCAGCAACAGACTGACAAAACACACCAGCCCGAGGCCTACAGTGATGGAGGCCATATCAGCCAGCTTGACGATGGCCACCAGCACTCCCATCAGGTAGACCTCGAGCATGCCCCAGTCACGCAGATGGTGATAAATGCGGTACAGCAGCAGACCGTAGCTGCGACCTATGTCCCAGCGGATGCTCAGCAGGACCAGCAACTGGCAAACCAGCTTGAGCAGCGGGATTCCCATGCTGCACAGGAACACCACCAGCGCCACGCCTTCCATTCCGGTATCGAACAGGCCTTGCACGCCACTCCAGACCGTATCTTCGGAAGACTGTCCCAGTAGATTGAGCTGCATGATGGGAAGAAAGTTCGCCGGTACAAACAACAACAAGGCAGCAATCACCAACGCCAGGCTGCGTTCGACAACATTATGCCGATGCGCGTACAACTCGTAGCCGCAGCGCGGGCACTGGGCTTTCTCACCGTGGGCGAGCCTGGGCTTGCGCATCAGCAAGTCGCACTCATGGCAGGCAACCAGGTCGTCCAGTGGTAATTCTGACAACCCGGGGGCGTCAACCGGATCTGGCATAGAGGGCTCTGGAGGTGGAGAAAGTAGCGGCTATTCTAGTGTTCCAATTCGAAAATAACTGTGCAAATTTGTTTGCGAATAAGAGCAAATTTTCTTTGGGCAAAAACAAAACCCCAATTG
>NZ_AYMU01000028.1 GCF_000633395.1 Pseudomonas sp. PH1b | reverse complement strand
TCGACCGAGAGGATCGAATCGCTAATAGGGCGAAAACACACTGCCTTATTAACTGCTTCTGGCTTCGATGAACTGAAGCATAACCGCTGTCGAAAACTGTGTAACTCGTTGAATCTAAAGGAGTTTTCCGTTTCGACTGCGCCGGAAGTGGGGCGAATTATAGACCTGTAGAATCTGCCGTCAACACTTAATTTGATTTTTCTATGAACAAGATCAAAAACACCCCAAAAGGGGTGTTTTGGCTGCTTATATAGAGGCGCAACACGCACCGCTATATATAGAAGAGAAGCTCACAGTACTCCCGACTGCCTCAAGGCATCCACCGCCTCAACCTGCATCCCCAGAACCCGCTGTAAAACCAGCTCCGTGTGCTCACCCAATAGAGGAGGGGCACTGCGGTACTCAACCGGTGTTTCAGAGAGACGAATAGGACTGGCCACCTGGGGCACCATTCCGGCCAATGCATGGGGCAGCTCAATCGCCAGCCCGCGCGCCTGAACCTGTGGATCGGCAAACACCTGAGCCAGGTCGTTGATCGGCCCACATGGCACACCCGCTCGCTCCAACTGACTGACCCACTCAGCCGTAGTCTTGAAGACCGTTGCCTGGCGAATCAGTGGAATAAGCAGCGCCCGATTCGCCACCCGCAGCTTGTTGGTAGCAAAACGAGGATCATCCGCCCAGTGCGGCTGGCCCGCCACCTCGGCAAACTTACGAAACTGCCCATCATTGCCCACCGTCAGAATGAAATCGCCATCCGCCGTCGGGAAATCCTGGTAAGGCACTATATTAGGGTGCGCATTACCCAGTCGCTTGGGAGCCACTCCAGTAGTCAGGTAGTTCATCGCCTGGTTCGCCAGGCAGGCCACCTGAACATCCAACAGCGCCATGTCGATGTGCTGCCCACCGCCGCCCTGATCTCGATTGGCCAGAGCCGCCAGAATCGCCACCGTCGAATACAGCCCAGTCAAGATATCGGTCAGGGCCACACCAACCTTCACCGGCCCAGCCCCCTCATCCCCCTCAGGCCGCCCGGTCAGGCTCATTAATCCGCCGAGCCCCTGGATCATGAAGTCATAACCGGCCCGCTTGGCGTAAGGCCCAGTCTGACCAAAGCCGGTGATCGAACAATAGATAAGCTGCGGATTGAGCGCCTTGAGGGACGCATAATCCAAGCCATAGGCAGCCAAGCCGCCCACCTTAAAGTTCTCGATGACGATATCCGACTTGGCTGCCAGCTCACGTACCAACTGCTGCCCCTCAGGGCGAGTGAAATCGATAGTCACCGACTGCTTGTTGCGATTGGCCGAGAGGTAATAGGCCGCCTCCGTGGTGTTCTCGCCATAGGCGTCTTTAAGGAAGGGCGGGCCCCAGGCGCGAGTATCATCACCATTGCCCGGACGCTCGACCTTGATGACCTCAGCCCCCAAGTCCGCGAGGATCTGCCCGGACCAGGGCCCAGCCAATACCCGCGACAAATCCAGTACCCGTAGATGCGATAACGCGCCCATGGCTGCTCTCCTATTAATAGAACGCCTGGAGACCGGTTTGCGCACGCCCGAGAATCAGCGCATGCACGTCATGGGTGCCTTCATAGGTGTTGACCACTTCCAGGTTCACCAGGTGACGGGCGACACCGAACTCATCGGAGATGCCATTGCCGCCCAGCATGTCACGGGCCATGCGTGCGATATCCAAAGACTTGCCGCAGGAGTTGCGCTTCATGATCGAGGTGATTTCCACCGCAGCAGTCCCTTCATCCTTCATCCGCCCCAGACGCAGGCAGCCCTGGAGGGCAAGGGAGATCTCGGTCTGCATGTCCGCCAGCTTCTTCTGAATCAACTGAGTCGCCGCCAGAGGACGACCGAACTGCTGACGATCCAGGGTGTATTGCCGCGCGGTGTGCCAGCAGAACTCGGCAGCGCCAAGTGCTCCCCAAGAGATGCCGTAACGCGCCGAGTTCAGGCAAGTGAAAGGACCTTTCAGGCCACGCACATCGGGGAAAATGTTTTCTTCCGGCACAAATACGTTGTCCATGACGATCTCACCGGTGATCGACGCTCGCAGGCCGACCTTGCCGTGAATCGCTGGTGCGCTCAGACCCTTCCAGCCCTTCTCCAGGACAAAGCCACGAATATCGCCAGCATCATCCTTGGCCCAGACCACAAACACATCAGCGATCGGGCTGTTGGTGATCCACATCTTGCTGCCGGTCAGGCTATACCCACCATCCACCTTGCGGGCACGGGTGATCATCGCACCCGGGTCAGACCCATGGTTCGGCTCAGTCAGGCCGAAGCAGCCAATCCATTCGCCCGAGGCCAGCTTCGGCAGGTACTTCTGCTTCTGCGCTTCGGTCCCGAACTCATTGATAGGCACCATCACCAGGGACGACTGCACGCTCATCATCGAGCGGTAGCCAGAGTCCACACGCTCCACTTCACGGGCGATCAGGCCATAGCACACATAGTTCAAGCCACTGCCGCCGTACTGCTCGGGAATGGTTGCCCCCAGGAGGCCTACCTCGCCCATCTCACGGAAGATGGCTGGGTCAGTCTTCTCATGGCGGAAAGCTTCTAAGACCCGCGGCGCCAGCTTGTCTTGAGCGAACTGCTCGGCACTGTCGCGGACCATGCGTTCTTCTTCGGTCAGTTGCTGGTCCAGCAGGAGGGGATCGATCCAGTTGAAGCTTGCTTTGCCGCCCATGAGTGAGTCCTCGTGAAGTAGGTCAACTATCGTGGGCTGATCCTAGGCCCACCGCAGCGCCTCAGGCAAACGAGGATTTTGCATACTGTTGTGCTAATTTCTCACTCCGTAATGGCTGAAAGCGGCTTTTACAGCACCCATTTGTGAGATTGCCGTACATGCGCAGAAAAATCCCCAGCACCGCCGCCCTCATCAGCTTCGAAGCGGCCGCCCGCCACGAAAGTTTCACCAAGGCTGCCCAGGAGCTTTCCCTGACTCAGGGCGCGGTCTGCCGACAGATTGCCAGCCTGGAAGAGTTCCTCGGCGTGGAGCTGTTCCGGCGCTCGCGACGGGGGGTCAAGCTGACGGAGGCAGGGCTCTCCTATAGCCGCCGGGTGGCCACTCAACTGGATGCGGTGGAACGCGACACACTTTCAGTCATGGGGCAGCAGGGCGCCAACGTCATCGAGTTGGCAGTGGTTCCGACCTTCGGCACCCAATGGCTGCTGCCACGGTTAAAGGACTTCCAGCAGCAGCACCCCGATGTCACGGTCAACCTGACCAACCGCACGCGCCCCTTTCTGTTTGCCGACACCCCCTTCGATGCCGCCATCTACTTCGGCGATGCCGACTGGTCCGGTACCCAGTCCCACCGCCTGATGGGCGAGAACCCCATGCCCGTCTGCAGCCCAGCCATGCTGGGCAATGACCTGCAATTCAGTGCAACAGCCATCGCCGAACTGCCCCTGCTGCAGCAGACCACTCGACCCTACGCCTGGCGGCAATGGTTCAACTCGCAACAGTTGAACATCCCCCGGGACATGACAGGTCCGCGCTACGAGCTATTCTCCATGCTCGCCCAGGCCGCCATGCACGATATGGGCATCGCCCTGATTCCTCCCTTTCTCATCCAGCGCGAACTGGCAGAAAAACGCCTGGTGATTGCCAATCCACAAGCGCTCTCGAGCCTCAAGGCGTATTACCTGATGATTCCCGAGCGCAAAGTCGAATCTGCCTCTTTACGGGCATTTCGTGACTGGCTGGTGAATCAGGCAAACAGCTATAACCCAGAGCAGTAAAGGCTCCTAGCAATTAGCTGACCTCGTAGTCAGAAATACCAAAGCACTACAGATATAAATATTTGTCGCATTTAAACAGACTGTACCGAGACCTCCGAAAAAACCCTTATAAGCGCCTAACCACGTGGCTTGTAGGGTTTATTTTGCAGCGATAAAGAGCTATTCACGCTAACGATAGGAAAAATCTTAATTTCAATGGGAATGCCTTGAAAGGCACGGCTTACAAGGGTTAAACCCGGTACCTTGCGACATTCGGTCACGGGGTGACTTGTAGTTAATTTTCCGTCACTAGTCAGAATCCCTTGAAGGCCTCAAAGTTCGCCTGCAAAATGCCGCGCCCCGCTGTGATTTCAGCGGGATCGTGCTGATCGGCCGCCCCAGACGCACCTGCGCAGTGCGCTGGCCTTCTAAGAAAGATCGAAAGCAATAAGATCAAGCAGGAGATTTGACGTGCACATTGGTGTTCCTCTCGAAACCCAAACGGGTGAAACACGGGTTGCTGCAACCCCGGAAACCATCAAGAAGCTGATCGGCCAGGGTCATAAAGTCACTGTGCAAAGCGGCGCCGGCATCAATGCCAGTGTGGTCGACAGTGCCTATGAAGCTGCAGGGGCAACCATTGGCAGCGCCAACGATGCCTTTGGCGCCGAGCTGATCCTCAAGGTCGTGGCCCCAAGCGACAGCGAACTGGCTCTGATCAAGAGCGGCACCGTGCTGGTGGGCATGCTCAACCCGTTCAGCAATGAAACCATCGCCAAGTTGGCCGAACGTGGAATCACCGCCTTCGCCCTGGAAGCCGCACCACGTACCTCTCGGGCCCAGAGCCTGGATGTACTGTCGTCCCAGGCCAACATTGCCGGTTACAAGGCCGTGCTCCTGGCCGCCCACTACTACCCGCGCTTCATGCCCATGCTGATGACCGCGGCCGGCACCGTGAAGGCGGCTCGCGTATTGATCCTGGGCGCCGGCGTGGCCGGGCTGCAGGCCATCGCCACCGCCAAGCGCCTGGGCGCGGTGATCGAGGCTTCCGATGTGCGTCCGGCAGTGAAGGAGCAGATCGAATCCCTGGGTGCCAAATTCGTCGACGTGCCTTATGAGACCGATGAAGAGCGCGAATGCGCCGTTGGTGTCGGCGGCTACGCTCGCCCCATGCCGGCCAGCTGGATGCAGCGCCAGGCCCTGGCGGTACACGAGCGCGCCAAACAGGCCGACATCGTCATCACCACCGCGCTGATTCCCGGCCGCAAGGCGCCCACGCTGCTCAGCGCCGACACCGTGTCCCAGATGAAGCCTGGCTCGGTGGTCATCGACCTGGCAGCGGCCCAGGGTGGCAACTGCCCGTTGACCGTAGCGGATCAGGTGGTGATCGAGAATGGCGTGACCATTGTCGGCCCAACCAACCTGGCCGGGGCGGTAGCCGCTGACGCCTCGGCACTGTACGCCCGCAACTTGCTGGATTTCCTGAAACTGGTGTTCACCAAAGAAGGGCAGTTCGAAGTCAACCTCGAAGACGACATCGTCGCCGCGTGCCTGATGTGCCGCGACGGCCAAGTCATCCGCAAAAACGCCTAAGCAGGGATTCAGACGATGGAAGAGCTTATCTCCCCCGGTATCTACAACCTGATCATCTTCGTGCTGGCGATCTATGTCGGTTACCACGTGGTCTGGAACGTCACACCCGCACTGCACACGCCCCTGATGGCCGTGACCAACGCCATTTCCGCCATCGTCATCGTCGGTGCCATGCTGGCTGCCGCCCTGACCGTGACCCCGTTGGGCAAGACCATGGGCACCCTGGCCGTGGCCCTGGCCGCGGTCAACGTGTTCGGCGGCTTCCTGGTCACCCGCCGCATGCTGGAAATGTTCAAGAAGAAAGCGCCCAAAGCCGTGAAAGAAGAGGTGCAGAAATAATGAGCATGAACTTGGTAACAACCCTCTACCTGATCGCCTCGGTGTGTTTCATCCAGGCGCTCAAGGGCCTTTCGCACCCGACCACGTCCCGACGCGGCAACCTGTTCGGCATGCTGGGCATGGCGCTGGCGGTGCTCACCACCGTCGGCCTCATCTATAAGCTGGGCGCGGAACTGGCGACTGCCGGGATCGGCTACGTGATCGTTGGCCTGTTGATCGGCGGTACCGCCGGTTCGATCATGGCCAAACGGGTCGAGATGACCAAGATGCCGGAATTGGTGGCCTTCATGCACAGCATGATCGGCCTGGCTGCGGTATTCATTGCCATCGCCGCCGTGGTCGAGCCCCAGTCCCTGGGCATCGTCAAGCACCTGGGGGACTCGATCCCCGCCGGTAACCGCCTGGAACTGTTCCTGGGCGCGGCCATTGGCGCCATCACCTTCTCCGGTTCGGTGATCGCCTTCGGCAAGCTGTCGGGCAAGTACAAGTTCCGCCTGTTCCAGGGCGCACCGGTACAGTTTGCCGGCCAGCACAAGCTCAACCTGGTGCTGGGCCTGGCGACCCTGGGCCTGGGCATCACCTTCATGCTCACCGGCAACCTGGGCGCTTTTGCATTGATGCTGGCCCTGGCCTTCGTCATGGGCGTGCTGATCATCATCCCGATCGGTGGCGCCGACATGCCGGTGGTGGTGTCGATGCTCAACAGCTACTCCGGCTGGGCTGCAGCGGGGATCGGTTTCTCCCTGAACAACTCGATGCTGATCATCGCCGGCTCCCTGGTGGGCTCAAGCGGTGCGATCCTCTCGTACATCATGTGCAAGGCGATGAACCGTTCATTCTTCAACGTGCTGCTCGGCGGCTTCGGCAACAGCGCCGACGCAGGCGGCCCGGCTGGAGCACAGGAAGCCCGTCCGGTGAAGTCCGGATCGGCCGACGACGCGACCTTCCTCCTGACCAACGCCGACACCGTGATCATCGTGCCCGGCTATGGCCTGGCGGTAGCACGGGCCCAGCACGCGCTGAAGGAGCTGACCGAGAAGCTGGTGCACCGGGGCGTGACCGTGAAGTACGCGATCCACCCGGTGGCAGGCCGCATGCCCGGCCACATGAACGTGCTGCTGGCCGAGGCCGAAGTGCCCTACGACCAGGTGTTCGAGATGGAAGACATCAACTCCGAGTTCGGCCAGGCCGACGTGGTGCTGGTGCTGGGCGCCAACGACGTGGTCAACCCGGCGGCGAAGAACGATCCGAAGTCGCCGATTGCCGGCATGCCGATCCTCGAAGCCTTCAAGGCCAAGACCATCATCGTCAACAAGCGCTCCATGGCCAGCGGGTACGCCGGCCTGGACAACGAGCTGTTCTACCTCGACAAGACCATGATGGTGTTCGGCGACGCGAAGAAAGTCATCGAAGACATGGTCAAGGCCGTCGAATAACCCTGCTGTAGCGCAATACCCAAAACCTCAGCCTTTAGTAGGCTGGGGTTTTTTATTTACCCCATAAAGCCGACAGAAGGCTCTAGATCAGGGCCTTTCATTCGACCTTTGTCGCGGGGCGTTTTTTTTTGAAATCACTAGACTGCGCTTCTTGCTTTCGTTGCCCGAGATAACAATCCATGTACCGTGATCGTATCCGCTTGCCTTCGTTGTTGGATAAGGTGATGAGCGCCGCCGACGCAGCCGCTCTGATTGAGGACGGCATGACCGTCGGCATGAGCGGCTTTACCCGCGCCGGTGAAGCCAAGGCCGTACCCCATGCCCTGGCCGAACGGGCCAAGGTAACGCCACTGAAAATCAGCCTGATGACCGGCGCCAGCCTGGGCAACGACCTGGACAAGCAACTCACCGAAGCCGGCGTCCTGGCCCGGCGCATGCCATTCCAGGTGGACAGCACCCTGCGCAAGGCGATCAACGCCGGTGAAGTGATGTTCATCGACCAGCACCTGTCGGAAACCGTCGAGCAACTGCGCAATCAGCAGCTCAAGCTGCCGGACATCGCAGTGATCGAGGCCGTGGCCATCACTGAACAGGGGCATATCGTGCCGACCACCTCGGTGGGCAACTCTGCCAGCTTCGCGATCTTCGCCAAGCAGGTGATCGTCGAGATCAACCTGGCGCACAATCCGAACCTGGAAGGCCTGCACGACATCTATATCCCCACCTATCGCCCGACTCGCACACCGATCCCGCTGGTGAAAGTCGACGACCGTATCGGCAGCACCGCCATCCCGATTCCGGCGGAGAAGATCGTCGCCATCGTCATCACCAACCAATCGGACTCGCCATCCACCGTGTCGACTCCGGACAGCGAGACCCAGGGCATCGCCAATCACCTGATCGACTTCCTCAAGCAGGAAGTGGACGCCGGGCGCATGAGCAACAAGCTCGGCCCGCTGCAGGCGGGGATCGGCAACATCGCCAACGCGGTGATGTGCGGCCTGATCGAGTCGCCATTCGAGAACCTGACCATGTACTCCGAAGTACTGCAGGACTCGACCTTCGACCTGATCGACGCCGGCAAGCTGAGCTTCGCCTCTGGCAGTTCCATTACCCTGTCGAGCCGGCGCAATGCCGACGTGTTCGGCAACCTGGAGCGCTACAAGGACAAGCTGGTGCTACGCCCCCAGGAGATCTCCAACCACCCGGAAGTGGTGCGCCGCCTGGGCATCATCGGTATCAACACCGCACTGGAGTTCGACATCTACGGCAACGTCAACTCCACCCACGTCTGCGGCACGCGGATGATGAACGGCATCGGCGGCTCCGGGGACTTCGCGCGCAATGCGCACCTGGCGATCTTCGTCACCAAGTCGATAGCCAAGGGCGGGGCGATTTCCAGCGTGGTGCCCATGGTCAGCCACGTGGACCATACCGAGCATGACGTCGATATCCTGGTCACCGAAATCGGCCTGGCGGACTTGCGTGGCCTGGCGCCACGGGAAAGGGCGCGGGTGATCATCGACAATTGCGTGCATCCGTCCTACCGCGACGCGCTGAATGACTACTTCACCAAAGCCTGTGCCCTGGGCGGACACACCCCGCACATCCTGCGCGATGCCCTGAGCTGGCACATCAACCTGGAAGAAACCGGGAAAATGCTGGCTGAGTGATTGATACAGTCGGCAGCTGACGCAAACACAGTTTCGTCAGTTCGCCGACCGCTCACCAACAAGCGTCAAAAACTGTACTGCTGTACCGGTCTTTTCGCCGCCTGAATCCGGCCGCCGCCCACTAAAAACAGCCGAAACGCACCAAAAAAGTGCCGACAGGTACAGTTGTGCCCATTTCGAACAGTACAGCACCTATAAACAGTTAACTGGTCCTTCACAATACAGGTGAACTGTATCTAGAGAGTCTTGCGCAGGAGGAGGATCATGGGCACCAGTTAAACCACTACCTGATCCCGCCACAAGCGGAAGGATGTCAACCATGGAACGTACACTCAGTTCCGAACTGTTCTTCGAAGACAAAGCTGTAAAAACCCAGGCTTCCATGCCTCTGCGCGTTCTTGCCAACCTGATGCTGTGGCAGCGCCGCATCTCCAGCCGCCATCAACTGGCTCGCCTGGATTCGCGTCTGCTGGCCGATGCCGGGATCAGCGAAGCACAACGCTACGAAGAGCTGAGCAAGCCGTTCTGGCGCTAACTCAGCGTCGCTGGCCCTGACCCACCGGGTCCACCGCCAGCATCCCGAATTGCACACACAAGACCCGTCGCGGGAAACCGCGACGGGTCTTGTCGTTCTGGCCCGGAAAAAGGTGCAGTACAGCCTGGGTAACTCACAACAGGTACAGTTTTATATATCTTAAAACTGGACCAGTACAATTTGATCGCGCTGTACCTGTTTGGCCACGCCGCCAGCCGTCACCATGAGACTGCACATCACTCGATCGCCAGCTTAACGAGGACTGCAGCATGGACACATACGGCAAAAGGCCCACCTCCCAGACAGCTCCTGGCACCTTGCGGCGCTGGATGACGATGTTCGCAGGCATGCTCGAGAGAACCCGTACTCGCCGGCTGCTGGCGCAAATGGATGAACGACAGCTGGCAGATTGCGGCATCAGCCACTGTGACCGGACCAGGGAATTGCATCACCCCTTCTGGCGTTAAGTCCTGACACAGATCTGTGCGAACAGCACTGCGCAGCCTAATATCGGCACTGACGTGGCGATTTTCCTTCAAGCTGCGTCAGAGCAATCAGACACAGCACTTCGCAGTGGCTGCCTGGCGTCTCACTCAGCGCCCATTACTTGTCTGTTCATTCACAGGAGTTACCCCATGTCCCGTCTTCGCCTGCTCAGCGCTGCCGCCTTGCTGGCTCTGGCTGCCAATGCCCACGCCACCAGCCTGATCGTGACCACTGACGCCATTGTCGGCGCGCTCAAGGCCACCTCCGACGCAACCTCTGACGCCACATCCTCCCTGCGCGACAACAAGATTGTCCGCGCTGCCCGGGATGATGCCGCCAGCTTCGTCGCAACCGACGGCGCAATTCGTGGCGTGAAACTGGAAAGTGCCTTTGAGCATATTCGCCAACAGGTTCCACAACTGCAGGCCACTGATGCACAGCTGGCACAGGCTATCCTGGCGATCTAAGCCATGCTGGCCTCAGGTGCGCGTACGTACCTGAGGCCCTCTGCGCTGGTCGTCTGCGGACCATTGCGCTAGCCTTGGCGCTGGTTTTCAGCTGTCGAGACTCATGGGTTTGTTCCGGACTTCACTTTTCGCCCCGCTATTGATTGCCCTCTGTTGGGCCGGCTCGGTGCAGGCATTCGACCTGTCGACACAGAGCTCGGTGGTCACCGTTTACGCGACAAGCCAGGTGACCTCGGCGCCCTTCGACCATAAACTGATGCTCGCCGCCCAGGATGACGCCGCCGCCTTCATTGCGACTGACGGCCAACTACGAGGCGCTCGCCTGGAGTCTGCGTTGAGGTACCTGCGCCAGCACCAGGCAAAACTTCATGCCAGCGACCTTGAACTGGCGCAGGCAATTCTCGTCCAATAATCACCCCTGTTATTCCGGAGTCGTTCCATGCGTAGCCCGCTGATTGCCGCCACCCTTGGCCTGCTGTTGTTGGCCGATGTGGCCCAGGCCCATACCCTGGTGGCCACCAGTAACATCATCGTCCGCGCTTCCGGCCGGACCATCGATTTCACCTCGGACACCACCACCTCGATCCGTGACTCGAAAGTCGTCCGTGAAGCCCACGATGATGCCGCCAGCTTCGTCGCCAGCAATGGCGATATCCGTGGCGCTCACCTGGAAGCCGCATTCGATGCCCTGCGCACCCAGCTACCGCAAGCCCGTGATGCCAGTGACCAGGTACTCGCCGAAGCCATCCTCGCCCTGTGAAACCACTTCTCGCCTGGCTGCTGGCCGGGACCCTGGCAGTGCTTTGCAGCACTGCCCAGGCCGACCTGCACTTGCGTCTCAAGACCGATGGCTTGAGCCCCGCACAGCAGCAAGCCAGCCAGGCGCTGCTGGATGAAGCGATGCAGGCCTTGCCGCCGCGCTTCATCCAGCAGCTGGACCGCACCATTGATGTCGGCTGGACCGACCAGATGCCCGACAACGCCTACGGTGAAGCGTCCCTGGTGTCGGAGCTGAACCTCAACCGTGCCCTGCTGGCCAGCCTGACCGACGGTTCCGCCGCTACCCAGAAGACCAGCCGCCCCCATGGCACCGTGCGCCGGGAAATGCTCGCCACCGTGCTCCATGAACTGACCCATATCTATGATCGCGCGCGGTTGTGGCCCAGTGCCGAGCGCCGCCTGATTCAGCGCTGCACCCGCAAGAACAACAGCTCCGGCTTGATCGGCCTACCGGATGAATGCCGAGGCCAGAACGATCGCCGCTTCACCCTCAGCGATGACCCGCGCTTGCTGGATCTGGCCGGCTGGCCGCAATACGTCGGTCGTCGTGGCGAGCGCGAACAGCACAACCGCCAGATAGCCCGCAGCCCGGACCTTTACGAGACCACCAACCCGAAAGAGTTCGTGGCAGTGAACATGGAGTACTTCCTCCTCGACGCGAGCTATGCCTGCCGACGCCCGGCGCTGTATCGCTACTACAAGGAGCATTTCGGCTGGGCCCCGGCGGCCAAGGACACCTGCGCCCAATCTTTCGCCTTCCTCAATGCCGGCAACGATTTCGCCAAGCAGCCCCTGGGGCAAGTGGATCCGGAACGGGTTTACGCCGTGGACTACCTGCTGGCCGAAGCCAACCAGAACTGGGTCAGCCGCTGGGGCCACAGCATGCTGCGCCTGGTGATCTGCGCCCCGGGGCGCCCCCGTGGACCGGATTGCCGGCTGGACCTGGACCAGCACCTGGTGCTGTCCTACCGCGCCTTTGTCGGCGACGTGCAGTTGTCCAGCTGGGATGGCCTGGTGGGCAAATACCCGTCGCGGCTGTTTGTCCTGCCGTTGTCCCAGGTCATCGACGAATACACCAAGACCGAGCTGCGCAGCCTCGCCTCGGTGCCCCTGAAGCTCTCGCGCAACGAGATCGAGGAAGTGGTGGAACACGCCGCCGAGATGCACTGGAGCTACGACGGCAACTATTACTTCCTGTCCAACAACTGTGCGGTGGAAAGCCTCAAGCTGCTGCGCAGCGGCAGCAACAACAAGCAGTTGATCGGCCTCGACAGCATCATGCCCAACGGCTTGCTGGAGGTACTGAAGGGCAGGGGGCTGGCCGATACCAGCGTTCTCGACGACCCTCGCGAAGCGCTGCGCCTGGGGTATCGCTTCGATTCCTTCCGCGATCGCTATCAGGCCATGTTCGAAGTGATCAAGAAGCGCTTGCCGATCAAGCAGACCAGCGTCGAAGACTGGCTGTCCCTCAGCGCAGCAGAGCGTCGCCAGTGGTTCGCCCAGGCCGATCTGCGCACCAGCGCCGCCTTGCTGTTGCTGGAGCAGGCGAGCTATCGCCGGCAACTGCTGCTGGCTCAGGACGAGGTCAAACAGCGCTACCTGGGGGCTCGCGAACTGCAGAACGGCGGCATGGAAAAAGCCAACAAGACCCTGCAGGAAATTCTCGCCAACAGTGGCTTCCTCAGCCGCCCGGCAGAACTGCTGGGCAGCAGCGGTTATGGCCTGCCACAGGCCAGTGAATGGCAGCGTCTGGAATCCGAAAGCAGCCAGCGGCAGAAACAGCTGCAATCGCTGACCGGTGACCTGGACAAGGAAGTACGGGCCCTGCTCGAACCTGCCAGGGCCGCCGAGATCGCCGCCAACGAGGCCAACCTGAAACAGGTGGGCGAGCACCTGCGAGCCTTGCACAAGGCCGCCGGCGGCCTTGAACTGCCTTGACTCCCTGAACCACACTCGGTGCTTTGCCCGCTAGCCGCCAGAAAGCCCCTCGTTTGCAGCGGATCCCTCCCTACGACTGCAGGATGCACGTCACCATGAACGCCACCAAGACCATCGCCGCGCGCTTAGGTTTCAGCATTCTAGGCACCCTGGCCCTGAGCCCGCCTGCCCAGGCCATCAAGGTAGTCCCCGATTTCGATACAGAGCCTGGCGCCGCCACGGTGTTCTGGAGCGCCTTCACCACAACCGGTCCGTTTATCGGCACCACGGTGACCTTCAATGAGCTGAGTGACAACGACAAGAAGAAGCTGCGACTGGCCCGCGATGACGCTGCGGCCTTTGTCGCCACCGATGCTGCCCTGCGCGGGGCGCGGCTTGAGTCGGCGCTGCTGATGTTGCGCCAGAAGGGCGGCCTGGATCACTACGATGACCTGGCCCTGGCCCTGGCGATCCTGGTTTCCACCCGCTGAGGCCGCCGGGCCATTGGCAACCTGACCCTCAATTGACAACAGTGCCCCAGGCCCAGCGCTGCCAAGCCGGCGACACACCAAACACAAACCCGTGGCGAGGGAACTTGCTCCCGCTGGACCACGCAGCAGCCCCATTCTTGGGACTCATTCATGCCCCCCTGGGTACAGGCAAAGCCTTCACCCTCTGCTGAACCGCATCAGCCCTGAGCTCTACCTATCACTGTGCAACCCGGCCGACAGGCGACGACGCTATAGCGTCTCTTGCGCCTCACCTGGCAACTGCTCATCCAGATGCAGCCAGGGCAAGCGGCTGTCGGTCCAGATATGCCGGTCCGCCGGTGCCCGCTCCGGGTGATCCAGGGTAGCGATGGTGACATCGATGCTGTCCGGGCTCAGGTGGGTGACCAGCGCCAGCTGGGCGCCACAGTTTCCACAGAAATAACGCGCACAGCTGCTGGACGAGTCATAGCGGGCCGGCGCGCCCTTCACCCAGGCAAACGCCGAGGCGGGCAGGGTGATCCAGGTGGTCACCAGGCCACCACTGACCCGCCGGCAGATCGAACAATGGCAGTGGGCGATATCCCGCAGCGGCCCGTGGAACTCGTAACGCAACTGCCCGCAGTGGCAGCCCCCCGTGTGCAATTCGCTCATTGGCATCGCTCCCTTGAAGTGCTGGCGATCACTGTATGCCGTCGATCGCTTCCTTGGACATCCACCCATTCCTTTGGGCGACGAAAGCTGGCTGAAAGCTTCCCCGATTAGGATCGCCCCCACTACCGGCAAAAGACCGGTTGGCCACAGTGGGCGTTTTGCGCTCCCGGCCCTATTAACAACAACAATGGTGATTCTGATGTTTGCTCGTACCCGCCTGTTCGCTTCGACTCCTCCCGTACGCCTCGTGCTTGCCGTCCTGCGCTGATCCCACCCGGTTCGCCATTCCCTAGCCGCGCTACGCCTGGAGTATCCCCATGCTGACTTTCCTTGGCTTTGCCATGGTCATCACCTTCATGTTCCTGATCATGACCAAGCGCCTGTCGGCGCTGATCGCCCTGATCATCGTGCCCATCCTGTTCGCGCTGTTCGGCGGTTTCGCGCCGAAGATCGGCCCGATGATGCTCGAAGGCATCACCAAGCTCGCGCCCACCGGCGTGATGCTGATGTTCGCCATCCTGTATTTTGCCCTGATGATCGACTCCGGCCTGTTCGACCCGGCCGTGCGCAAGATCCTCAAGCTGGTCAAGGGCGACCCGCTGAAGGTCTCGGTGGGCACCGCGGTGCTGGCCCTGGTGGTGTCCCTGGACGGTGACGGCGCCACCACCTACATGATCTGCGTGGCCGCCATGCTGCCGCTGTACAGCCGCATCGGCATGAGCCCGCGGATCATGGCCGGCCTGATCATCCTCGCTGGCGGGGTGATGAACATGACTCCCTGGGGCGGCCCCACCGCCCGCGCCGCCAGTGCGCTGCATGTGGACCCCTCGGACATCTTCGTACCGATGATCCCGGCCATGCTGGCCGGCGTGGTGGCGATCCTGGCAATCGCCTACCTGTACGGCAAGCGCGAGCGGGCGCGCCTGGGTGAGCTGCACCTGGCCAGCGACGAGATCGATCACAGCGAGATCAGCGTCTCGCAGTACCCGGATGCCCGCCGTCCGAAGCTGATCTGGTTCAACGGCGCCCTGACCTTTGTCCTGATGTGCACCCTGATCGCCGGCCTGCTGCCGCTGCCGGTGCTGTTCATGGTGGCCTTCAGCATCGCCATGATCGTCAACTACCCGTGCCTGCAACAGCAGAAAGACCGGGTCGCGGCACATGCCGGCAGCGTGTTGGCAGTGGTCGGGCTGATCTTTGCCGCCGGTATCTTCACCGGCATCCTGTCCGGCACCGGCATGGTCGACGCCATGTCCAAGAGCCTGCTGGCGGTCATCCCCGATGCCCTGGGCCCGTACCTGGCAGTGATCACCGCGCTGGTGAGCATGCCGTTCACCTTCTTCATGTCCAACGACGCCTTCTACTACGGCGTGCTGCCGGTACTGGCCGAAGCCGCCAGCCATTACGGCATCACTGCGGTGGAAATGGCCCGCGCGTCGATCGTCGGCCAACCCGTGCACTTGCTCAGCCCACTGGTACCCTCGACCTATCTGTTGGTGGCCCTGGCCGGGATCGAGTTCGGCGATCACCAGCGCTTCACCCTCAAGTGGGCAGTGCTGGTTTGCCTGTGCATAATGTTCGCCGCTTTGCTGATGGGGATTTTTCCGCTGTTCAGCACTCTATAAAAGCAATGATTCTCTGCCCTGGCCGGTTCCCCGGCCCGGGCCATAACACTCGCTCAAAGGAATACACATGGAATGGCTGACCAACCCGGAAATCTGGGTTGCCTTCTTCACCCTGACTGCCCTGGAGATCGTCCTGGGCATCGACAACATCATCATGATCTCGATCCTGGTCAGCCGCATGCCCAAGCACATGCAGGCGCGCACGCGGATCTTCGGTCTGGCGCTGGCGATGGTCACGCGGATTCTGTTGCTGTTGTCGATCACCTGGGTCATGCGCCTCACGGCCGACCTGTTCGTGGTGTTCGGCCAGGGCATTTCCGGGCGTGACCTGATCCTGTTCTTCGGTGGCCTGTTCCTGCTGTGGAAAAGCTCCCAGGAGATGTACCACGCCCTGGAAGGCGAGGACGAAACCCATGAGGAACCCAAGGGCAAGGGCGGCAACTTCCTCTACACCATCATCCAGATCGCCATTATCGACATCGTGTTCTCCCTGGATTCGGTGATCACCGCCGTGGGCATGGTTTCCCATGTGCCGGTGATGGTGGCGGCGATCGTCGTCGCTGTGCTGGTGATGATGCTGGCGGCCGGGACCATCAGCAATTTCATCGACAAGCACCCGTCGCTGAAGATGCTGGCGCTGTCGTTCCTGCTGGTGGTGGGTACCGTGCTGATCGCCGAAGCCTTCGAAGTGCACGTGCCAAAAGGCTACGTCTACTTCGCCATGGCCTTCTCCCTGGCGGTGGAAGCCATCAACATCAAGATGCGCACCGCCATCGCGAAAAAGAAAAAACAGCAGGACCCGGTGAAACTGCGCAAGGACATTCCCGGTCAATAACCCGAGAATGCGCTGAATGGAAAAGGGGCTTTCGGGCCCCTTTTCTGCGTCTGCAGGCAGCTGTTTTCATGACAGTTTTGTTTCAATCACCGGTTTGGCTGTGCGATGCTGGCGCCTCGTGCGTTAGCCAACTACAGCTTAAATACATAACGTAGAACGTCGCGCAACAACGTCCACTGGCCCCGCTTGGGGCACCTCACCCCAGGGGGGGCCTTTATGCTGACCCTGCTCAACCTGCTTTCCGCCGTAGCCCTGCTGATCTGGGGCACGCACATCGTCCGTACCGGCATCCTGCGGGTCTACGGCTCCAACTTGCGCCAGGTGATCGGCCAGAACATGGCCAAACGGCCACTGGCGTTTGTCGCCGGGATCCTGGTGACCGCCATGGTCCAGAGCAGCAACGCCACGGCGATGCTGGTGACCTCCTTTGTCGGCCAGGGACTGATGGCCCTGACCCCGGCCCTGGCGACCATGCTCGGCGCCGACGTCGGCACCGCGCTGATGGCCCGGGTACTGACCTTCGACCTGTCCTGGCTGTCGCCGCTGCTGATCTTCCTCGGGGTGATCTTCTTCCTCTCGCGCAAGCAGACCCGCGCCGGCCAGCTGGGCCGGGTCGGCATCGGCCTGGGCCTGATCATCCTGGCCCTGCAGCTGATCGTCGAAGCCGCCGCCCCCATCACCCACGCCCAAGGGGTGAAGGTGCTGTTCGCCTCGCTGACCGGCGACATCCTCCTGGATGCATTGATGGGCGCGGTGTTCGCCATGGTGTCCTACTCCAGCCTGGCGGCGGTGCTGCTCACCGCGACCCTGGCCGGCGCCGGCGTGATCAGCCTGCCGGTGGCCATCGGCCTGGTGATCGGCGCCAACATCGGCAGCGGGGTGCTGGCCTTCCTCAGCACCAGCATGCAGAACGCCGCCGGGCGCCAGGTGGCCCTGGGCAGCCTGCTGTACAAGCTCATCGGCCTGCTGCTGATCATCCCGGTGCTCGACCCGCTGGCCCACTGGATGGACAGCCTGAACTTCAGCCCCCAGGAAGTGGTGATCGGCTTCCACCTGCTGTACAACACCGCCCGCTGCCTGTTGCTGCTGCCTAGCGTTGGCCCCATGGCCCGGCTCTGTGCCTGGCTGCTGCCGGAACGGGCACAGGAAAATGGCCGCGCCCGGCCCCGGCACCTGGACCCCACGGCCCTGGTCACGCCAAGCCTGGCGCTGGCCAACGCGGCGCGGGAAACCCTGCGCATCGGCGACCTGATCGACAACATGCTGGAGGCCATGAGCGATGTGCTGCGGGGCAAGCAGACCGCCATCACCCAGGAAATGCGCGCCCTGAGCGACGACGTCGAGTCTCTGTACAGCGCCATCAAACTGTACCTGGCGCAAATGCCCCGGGAAGACCTCAGCGAACAGGACAGCCGGCGCTGGGCGGAAATCATCGAACTGGCGATCAACCTCAAACTGGCCAGCGACCTGATCGAGCGCATGCTGCGCAAGGTCCAGCAGCAAAAGACCTCGCAGCGCCGCTCCTTCTCCGAAGTCGGCCTGGAAGAGTTGACTGGCCTGCATGCCCAACTGATCGCCAACCTGCGCCTGGGGCTCTCGGTGTTCCTCAGCGCCGACCCGGAAAGCGCCCGCCAGCTGCTGCGGGAAAAACGCCGCTTCCGCGCCCAGGAACGGCGCCTGGCCCATGCCCACGTCAGCCGGCTGCAGCGCAAGATCGTCCAGAGCATCGAAACCAGCTCCCTGCACCTGGAGCTGATCGCCGACATGAAGCGCCTCAACTCGCTGTTTTGCAGCAGTGCCTATGTGGTCCTGGAAACCTCGGAAACCGGCGCCCTGGCCGTCGAGGACATGGCCGACATCACTCATTCACCCTGAACGTCCACAGTGATCGGAAGTCTGTAGAACTTACGCACGCCGTAAGGAAGCTTGTTATGCGTTGTCTGGTATTCGCCTGCCTGTTGCTGGGCAGTGCACATGGATGGGCCCTGGATCGCTTCCAGGTCGAAGGCTACACCCTGCCCAACGGCCTGCAGTTGCTGCTCAAGCCCGGCAGCGAACGCGGCCACGTGGCGATCCGCCTGGTGGTGGGCGTCGGCCTCGACGACTTTGCCTGTGCCGACAAGGAACTGCCCCACCTGCTAGAACACCTGCTGTTCAGTGGCATCGACGCCAGCGGTGAAGGGGGCCTGGAAGAGCGCATGCAAGCCTTGGGCGGCGAGTGGAACGCCTACACCAGCAACGCCGACACTACCTTCGTCATCGAGGCCCCGGCGAAAAACCAGCGCAAGGTCCTGGACCTGCTGATGTCACTGCTGAGCCGTACCCACCTCGACGATAACGCCGTGGCCGCCGCCAAGCAGGTGGTAGAGCGCGAGGGCGGCGGCCACTATTCGCACCTGCAGCGTTGGCTCGACCGCCAGGACCTGGGGCACAAAGCGAGCAACCAGCTGGCCGTGGAACTGGGGCTCAAATGCGCCGAACGTGCCGAAGTCGGCCAGTTGACCCTGGCCCAGCTGGAGCAGGTGCGCAATGACTGGTATGCCCCCAACAACATGACCCTGATCGTGGTCGGTGAGCTGGACCGCCTGCTACCGGCCTACCTGGAGCGCACCTATGGCGCGCTGGAGCCGGTGGAACCCAGCGAACACCGCGAGCTGCCGCAGATCCAGGGCACCGCGGCAGCCGAGCGCGACCTGATCCATGGCTGGGTCGGGCAGGGCGCCCAGTTGCACTGGCTGTTCCCCGAACCCCTGCTGGACCAGCAGCATGACGAAACCTTCGACCTGCTCAAGGACTATCTGGACTGGGCACTGTATCGCCAGTTGCGCCTGGAGCACGAACTGTCCTACGGGCCCTGGAGCGACCGGGAAGTCTTCGGCAGCGTCGGTTTTCTCAGCCTGAATGCCGACCTTGAACGCGATGCTCTGCCCCAGGCCCGACAAGTGATCGAACAACTCAAGGCGCACCTGCTCAAGGACGGCCTCGACCCAGCCACCTTCGCGCGCCTCAAGCAGGCAGCCATCGACCGCCAGGCCTGGGCGGTACAGGGCAACAGCGCCCTGGCCGACTACTACTGGAGCGCCCTGGGCGACTTCGACAACGGGCGCTTCAGCGACCCGGCCAAGCGCCTGCGAGCAGTGAGCCTGGAGCAGGCCAACCTGGCCCTGCGCCAATTGCTGCAACAACCCGGCTACCTGCGCATCGAAAAGCCCCTGTTGAGCGACGAGCAACTGCTCTGGCTGATCGGTGGCCTGCTGGCCCTGGTCGTGCTCGCCAGCTTCGGCATTTACCTGCTGCGCCGCCGGGCCCACTGACCCGTGGCGAGGGAGCTTGCTCCCGCTGGGCTGCGCGGTAGCCCCAAGGACAGGGCCGTGCAATCACATGGGGCGGATTACCTCGTCAACGCGTGCGCACCTGAGCAAGCGCCCTCGCCACGAGCGGCGGCCAACGTTATCCTGTCGCGGTTTTTCCCTGCCCAGACTGTGATCCTGCCCGATGCCTAACCTGAACCTCGTTATTCAGCGCATTCTCGAACTGATGAAGCGCTACCCGGGGATCATTGCACTCGGTGGTTTCATCTCTGGGGTCGGCAGCTTCATCCTGGTGGACCGCCAGCAGAGCCTGGCCTCATGGATTGCCGTGATCCTGCTGGTGAGCTGGGTCTGGCTGATGCTGGAAAACAGCCTGACCCAACTGTTCACCAAGGTCTTCAAGCGCGAGATCCCGCAGCCGCTGCTGCGCTACGCAACGCAGATGATCCACCAGGAAAGCCTGTTCTTCGTCCTGCCGTTCTTCTTCATCACCACTCGCTGGGACAGCGGCCAACTGGTGTTCACCGGGCTGCTGGGGGCCGCGGCGCTGATCTCCATCATTGACCCGCTGTACTACAAGTGGCTGGCGCCGCGCCGCTGGCTGTTCCTCGCACTGCACACCCTGACGCTGTTCGCCGCATTGCTCACGGCGCTGCCGCTGATCCTGCACCTGACCACCGCTCAGAGCTTCAAGCTGGCCCTGGGCACCGCGATGCTCCTGTCCTTCCCCAGCCTGGCCTCGATCCTGCCGATCCGCAGCCTGCGCAGCGCCCTGACAGTGCTGGCCATTACCCTGGCCATCGGCAGCACCGGCTGGCTGCTGCGCTCCTGGGTGCCGCCGGCCACCCTGTGGCTGACCGAGGACGCCATCAGCACCCAGCTTCAGGGCCGTACGCCAGGCGACAGCCTGGAGCAGCTCACCGTCAGCCAGGCCCGCAGCAACGGTGTGTACGCCTATACCGCGATCAACGCACCACGAGGGCTGGACGAGCGCATCTACCATGTCTGGCAGTTCAACGGCAGCGAGGTCGATCGGGTCGCCCTGGATATCCACGGCGGGCGCAAGGAGGGCTATCGTGCCTGGTCCCACAAGCAGAACTTCCCGGCCAACCCGGCCGGCAAGTGGCAGGTGCGGGTTATCACCGAGGACGGCCAGATGATTGGCGTGCTGCGCTTCGAGATCACCGATCCAGGTCAAGATGCGGCCAAGACCGGCGAGGCAAAGTAGACGGGATCGTGCTATTAGGTAGCACTGCGAAATCGCCACACAAGCTTGGAGCTTATGACTATCCGCGTGACGCCCGGCACCGCTCAACTGGATACCGCCCGTTCCCCGGCGCAACTGCGCATCGCCGGAGACTGGACGCTGG
This sequence comes from Pseudomonas sp. PH1b, assembly GCF_000633395.1. Lineage (GTDB taxonomy): Bacteria > Pseudomonadota > Gammaproteobacteria > Pseudomonadales > Pseudomonadaceae > Aquipseudomonas. The sequence goes on along the minus strand of NZ_AYMU01000028.1, from coordinate 15,652 downwards.
CCCACTACAGCGACCTCAAGCGCCTCAGCCAGACCCTGAGCGGCCACTACGACAGCAGCACCCACATCGACCTCAATGGCCTGGGTGCCCTGGACACCGCCGGGGCCTCGCTGCTGGTGGAACTGTTGGGGGCCGAGCGTCTCGGCCAATCCGCGGAGCACCCCGACTGCACCCTGTCCGCCGCCGACCGGGCGCTGCTGCAAACGGTCTACAGCTCGCTTAACGACTTCTGCGTGCCGGTCAAGGAGCCGGAGATCTCGGTCAGCGTCCAGCTGCTCTCGCGCATCGGCAGCGCGGTCTACACCGTCTGGCAGGATTCCCTGAAAGTCCTCGGCTTCATCGGCCTGATCCTCGAGACCCTGGCTCGCGGCCTGCTGCGCCCCCGGCGCTGGCGGATCACGCCGGTGGTCGCGCACATCGAACAGACCGGGCTCGACGCCGCGCCCATCGTCGCCCTGCTGACCTTCCTGGTGGGGGCCGTGGTGGCCTTTCTCGGCGCCACGGTCCTGGCCAACTTCGGCGCCAGCATCTTTACCGTGGACCTGGTGGCGTTCTCCTTCCTGCGGGAGTTCGGCGTGCTGCTGACCGCGATTCTCATGGCCGGGCGCACTGCCAGTGCTTTCACGGCACAGATCGGCTCGATGAAGGCCAACGAAGAGATCGACGCGATTCGCACCCTGGGCCTGGACCCGGTGGAATTGCTGGTACTGCCTCGGGTCCTGGCCTTGCTGATCTCGTTGCCGATGCTGACCTTCCTCGCGATGCTCTCGGGGATTGTCGGCGGGGCGGTGGTCTGCGCCCTGTCCCTGGATATCTCGCCGGCGATGTTCCTCTCCCTGCTGCATTCGGACATCGGCGTTAAGCACTTTCTGCTGGGCCTGGTCAAAGCGCCGATCTTTGCCTTCCTGATCGCTGCCATCGGCTGCCTGGAAGGCTTCAAGGTCAGTGGCAGTGCCGAGTCGGTGGGCGCCCACACCACCTCCAGCGTGGTGCAGTCGATCTTTGTGGTGATTGTCATCGACGCCGTCGCTGCGCTGTTCTTCATGGAGATGGGCTGGTGAGCCGCCTGCCGCGCGAGCCGGCCCCGGCGGTGATCGAGGTCCGTGGCCTGTGCAACCGCTTTGGCAAGCAGAGCGTGCACGAGAACCTCGATCTGGACGTATACAAGGGCGAGATCCTCGGTGTGGTCGGCGGCTCCGGCAGCGGCAAGTCGGTGCTGCTGCGCAGCATCGTCGGCCTGCGCCAGCCCAGCGAAGGTTCGGTACGGGTCTTCGGCCAGGACCTGCCGAGCCTGCCGGAACAGCAACGCTCGCTGATCGAACGGCGCTTCGGCGTGCTGTTCCAGAAGGGCGCCTTGTTCACCTCCCTGACCGTGACCGAGAACGTCGCCCTGCCTCTGATCGAGCACGCCGGGCTGTCCCGCGCCGATGCCGAGCACCTGGCGGCGGTGAAGCTGGCCCTGGCCGGGTTGCCCCTGTCGGCGGCCGACAAGTATCCGGCCTCGCTGTCCGGCGGCATGATCAAGCGCGCCGCCCTGGCCCGGGCCCTGGCCCTGGACCCGGACATCCTGTTTCTCGACGAGCCCACCGCCGGCCTCGACCCGGTGGGCGCTGCGGCCTTCGACCAGTTGATCCTGACCCTGCGCGACGCCCTGGGCCTGAGTGTGTTCCTGGTCACCCACGACCTCGATACGCTCTACACCATCACCGATCGGGTGGCGGTGCTGGCACAGAAGAAAGTCCTGGTGGCCGCCCCCATCGACCAGGTTGCCGAAACCGACGACGCCTGGATCCACGAATACTTCCACGGCCCACGCGGCCGCGCGGCCTACCTGGCCGCGACCCAGACCAACGAGGGATGACATGGAAACCCGAGCCCATCATGTTCTGATCGGCCTGTTCACCGTGATCGTGGTGGCCGGCGCCTTGCTGTTCGGGCTGTGGCTGGCCAAGTCCAGTGTCGACAGCGCCTTCCAGGACTACGAGATCGTCTTCAACGAAGCCGTCAGCGGCCTGTCCAAGGGCAGCGCGGTGCAGTACAGCGGGATCAAGGTTGGCGATGTGGTCAGCCTGCGCCTGGACCCCCAGGACCCGCGGCGGGTACTGGCCCGTATCCGCCTGGGCAGCGAGACACCGATCAAGGAAGACACCCAGGCCAAGCTGGCCCTGACCGGCATCACCGGCACCTCGATCATCCAGCTCAGCGGCGGCACGCCCCAGAGCCCGAGCCTCAAGGGCAAGGACGGCAAGCCGCCGACCATCATCGCCTCGCCATCGCCCATCGCCCGCCTGCTGAACAACAGCAATGACCTGATGACCAGCGTCAACCTGCTGCTGCACAACGCCAACCGGATGCTCTCCCCCGACAACGTGGCCCGGGTCAGCAAGACCCTGGACAACCTGCAGCAGACTTCCGCCAGCATTGCCGAACAACGTGGCGACCTGCGCCAGCTGATGCAGCAACTGGGGACCATCACCAAGCAGACCAGCGCCATGCTTGAGCAGACCACCACCCTGATGCGCAACGCCAATGGCCTGCTCAACGACCAGGGCAAGCAAATGTTCGGCAGTGCCGAGAACGCCATGCACTCCCTGGAGCAGACCAGCGCCACCCTCAACAAATTGCTGGCCGACAACCAGGATTCGCTGAACAACGGCATGCAGGGCCTCAACGGCCTGGCGCCGGCAGTGCGCGAACTGCGCGACACCCTGAGTTCGCTGCGGGCCATCTCGCGCCGCCTGGAGGCCAATCCCGGCGGCTACCTGCTGGGCAACGATCAGAACAAGGAGTTCACGCCATGAAGCGTGCCTATCGGCTCTTCGCCCCCTTGACCCTGGGCGCAACCCTGGCGCTGACCAGCGCCTGCTCGATCCTGCCCAAGGGTGAGCCGCTGGATGTCTACCGCTTGCCGGTCGGGCAAAGCGCCGCCTCGCCTGCGGCCAAGGCTCAGACCTGGTCCCTGCAACTGCTCAAGCCCCAGGCCAGCGACGCCCTGAACAACGCACGAATCGCGGTGATTCCCCAAGGCAACCTGATCAGCAGCTACAAGGCTTCACGCTGGAGCGACCCGGCGCCGATCCTGCTGCGCAACCGCCTGCTGGACGGTTTCCAGCGCGATGGCCGGGTGCAGTTGCTGAGCACCGACGACAGCAATCTGCAGACCGACCTGGCCCTGGGCGGCGACCTGCAGGCGTTCCAGACCGAGTACCAGGGCAGCACGGCCCAGGTGGTGATTCGCCTGGATGCGCGGCTGATTCGCGGGTTTGACCAGAAGATCCTTGCCAGCCGGCGCTTTGAAGTGCGTCAGCCGTTGAGTGAGACCCAGGTGCCGGCGGTGGTGACAGTCTTTGGCCAGGCCAACGATGCGCTGACCCGGCAGGTGGTGGATTGGGCCGTGGGGCAGGGGAGCCTGGCGCTGAAGCGTTAAGGACCCTTTCCCCGGCAAGCCGGCGCCTACAAATGTTCTAGGCGCCGGCTTGCCGGCGAACACCCGCTCAACTCAACCAAAGAACCAGTAGCAGACCCCGATCGCCGCCACCACGCCGGCGAATTCCGCCAGCAAGGCACAGCCCACCGCGTGCCGCACCCGCTGGATGCCCACCGCGCCGAAGTAGACCGCCAGCACATAGAAGGTGGTTTCGGTACTGCCCTGGATGGTCGCGGCCACCAGGGCCGGGAAGCTGTCCACGCCCTGGCTCTGCATGGTTTCGATGAGCATCGCCCGCGCCGCGCTACCGGAGAACGGCTTGACCAGAGCGGTGGGCAGGGCATCGACGAAGCGCGTGTCCCAACCGGCCCATTCCACCAGGTGGCGAATCCCGTCGAGGCCAAAATCCAGGGCCCCGGAAGCCCGCAGCACACCGATCGCGCAGAGCATGGCCACCAAGTACGGCAGCAGGTTCTTGGCGACATCGAAGCCTTCTTTGGCGCCCTCGACAAAGGCCTCGTAGACCTTGACCTTGCGCAGCGCGCCAACCACCAGGAACAGCATGATCAGGCCGAACAGCGTGAGGTTGCCGAGGATTGACGACAAGGACGCCAGGGCCGTGGCCGACAGGGTCGCCAGCAAGGCCATGAAGGCGCCCAGGGCCAGGGCACCGGGAATCAGATAGGCCAGCACCACCGGGTCCCACAGCCGCAGGCGCTGCATCACTGCCACCGACAGCAGGCCCACCAGGGTCGAGGCGCTGGTGGCCAGGAGAATTGGCAGGAACACCAGGGTCGGGTCCGCGGCGCCCTGCTGGGCGCGGTACATGAAGATGGTCACCGGCAGCAGGGTCAGGGAAGAGGCGTTGAGCACCAGGAACAGGATCTGCGCGTTACTCGCGGTGGTGGCACTGGGGTTGAGCTCCTGCAGGGCGCGCATGGCCTTGAGGCCGATGGGCGTGGCCGCGTTGTCCAGGCCCAGGCCGTTGGCCGCGAAGTTCAGGGTGATCAGGCCCAGGGCCGGGTGCCCAGGCGGCACTTCCGGCATCAGACGCTTGAACAGCGGCCCCAGGACCTTGGCCAGCCACTCGACGATCCCGGCCTTCTCGGCGATGCGCAGAAAGCCCAGCCACAGGGTCAGGGTGCCGAACAGCAGCACCATGACCTCGACCGACAGCTTGGCCATGGCGAAGATGCTTTCGACCATGGCGGCGAAGATCCCGGCGTTGCCGCCCACCAGCCACTGCGCCAGGGCTGACACGGTTGCAACGATAAAAAAGCCAAGCCACAGGCCATTGAGCATCGGTCATATCCCTCGGAAGATGCGGCGAATGATAGCGGGGCGGGCAGAAACGACAAACCCCGGATTGACCGGGGTTTGTCTGCATCGCGGAACCGGCTCGCCGGCCCCTGCGCTGAGGTGTCAGCCTTTGGAGACTTCGCCGGCCGGCAGCTTCTCTTTGCTGCGCCAGTGCGGCAGGGAGTTCCAGTAGCGCTGGCCCTTGGCATCGTCGTACATGCCTTCCCAGCGGGAGATGACCAGGACCGCCAGGGCGTTGCCGATCACGTTCAGGGCGGTACGCGCCATGTCCATCACACGGTCGACACCGGCGATGAACGCCAGGCCTTCCAGGGGAATGCCCACGCTGCCCAGGGTTGCCAGCAGCACCACGAAGGACACGCCCGGAACCCCGGCGATGCCTTTGGAGGTGACCATCAGGGTCAGCACCAGCAGCAGTTGCTGGCTGATGGACAGGTCGATGCCGTACAGCTGGGCGATGAAGATCGCCGCGATGCTCTGGTACAGGGTCGAACCGTCGAGGTTGAACGAGTAGCCGGTCGGCACCACGAAGCTGCAGATGGCTTTCGGCGCGCCGTAGGCTTCCATCTTCTCGATCACCCGCGGCAGCACGGTTTCCGAGCTGGCGGTGGAGTAGGCCAGGACCAGCTCATCCTTGAAGATGCGCATCAGCTTGATCACCGAGAAGCCGAACAGGCGGGCGATCAGGCCGAGGATCACGAAGGCGAAGAAAGCGATGGCCACGTACACCAGGATCACCAGCTTGGCCAGCGGCAGCAGGGAGGCGAAACCGAAGTTGGCGACGGTCACCGCGATCAGCGCGAACACACCGATAGGGGCGTAGTTCATGATCATGTGGGTGACTTTGAACATGCTTTCCGAGACGCCCTGGAACATCTTCACCAGGGGTTCGCGCAGGTCCGACTGCAGGCTCGACAGGCCCAGGCCGAAGAGCACCGAGAAGAAGATGATCGGCAGCATCTCGCCGCGAGCCATGGCCGCGAAGATGTTCGACGGGATCAGGTTGAGGATGGTCTCGATGAACGCGTGTTCATGCTGCACTTCGGCAGCAGTGGCCTGGTACTTGGAGATATCCACGGTACCCAGGGTGCTCATGTCGATGCCTGCGCCCGGGTGGAACAGGTTGGCCAGCAGCAGGCCGACAACGATCGCGATGGTGGTCACGACTTCGAAGTAGATGATGGTCTTGAGGCCGATGCGGCCGAGCTTCTTGGCGTCACCGACACCGGCGATGCCGACGATCAGCGAAGAGATGACGATCGGGATCACGATCATCTTGATCAAGCGGATAAAGATATCGCCCGCAGGTTGCAGGACGTTGCTGATCCACCAGGCCTTTTCAGCACTGAAATGATTGAGCAGCGCGCCGATCGCAATCCCCAGGACCAGACCGATGAGGATCTGCCAGGCGAGGCTTAATTTTGCCTTCTTCATATCATTACCCTTACTTCAGTTGGACTCGGGCTGATGCGCGAACTGGAACGCTCAATGGCGGAAAAGTTTGTGCATCGTCCCCCGTATAAGGTCATCCCGAGCGAGCAATTACGGCTCTCTGCAGGCGAAAAAAGGCGCAACTATTCCGATGCAAGGGAAGCGCGTCTAATGCCGTAAACGCCTACCCTATGCCGAATCGGCATGAGATTTTGCAAACAAAACGAGCGTCCCAACCGGTTCGAATACGACATTTCGGCAGGCAGAAATACCGTGAAACGGCCATTTCAGGCGGCGTGCAGGCTTGTCGGGAGGGTCAGGAAATGGTCTAAAAATGCTCAGGAAAGTTCTGATTCAGGCGCCTGGGATCGATCCGGATTTTCTACAAAGTTTCTCGATATACGGTCGCAGAGAAACAAGCGGAAACGTTTGATCGGAGTCAAAGGAAGATTTTTTCCCGAGAAATGACCGACGAGCGTATGCCGACGGCTCTAATACAAGTCTTTGCCGGTTCAAGCACGCCGCAGGTCCATCAAGTCGAAATCGACTTGGGAACCTGCGCCGCCGCTCTTTCCTGACCCGGCCCTTGCGGAGGCACTCCCTGTACCCCTAGGTCACTCCGATCACCTGTGGATCAGAACATCCCGGCCCCTTGGTCATGCACTCGCCCTCCTCGGGCGGTGCAACAGGCGCAAGCCCCTTGGAGGCTTCCTCCTATTCCTGGTGATGAGTCCACACCTTGAACTCAGTACCAGTTCGGGTCTTTCCTCAGCTGCTCCTTGAGCAAGGCTTGCATGCCTTGATCGGGTTTGCCGAGGAAACGGTAGTTGGCATGGCGGGTGGGCGACTTGTCTGCGGGCAGCCCCGCCGGCACGTCCACCAACATGGCATAGGCATGTTTCTTGTCGAAGCCGAAGGCGACTATCAAGCGCTGGCTCTGGCAGCTCTGGGCGGACTCACACAGCGGCCCTACCAGGTACTGATCGCCCTCTTCGGTCACGGCGTTCATTTGTTGAGCATCACCCGACAGGTTCATCACCCATTCGGGCAGGCGCTCTTCCTTGCGCACCACCTCCTGCCAGGTTTCACGAAACTGTGGATCCGAATCCAGCAGCTGATTGGCTCGCGACTGGCCATCATTGGCCGCCGACGCCAGGGTACTGACACCCAGCAACAGCGTGGCGGCCAAGGTCTTCAACGAGGCACTCATGGTCAGCCTCGGCCACGACGGCCAAAGAAGAACGAAGCGATGAACATCACCAGGAACACGACAAAGAGAATCTTGGCGATACCCGTGGCGGTGCCCGCGATACCACCGAAGCCCAGTACTGCAGCGACAATGGCAATGATCAGGAATGTGATTGCCCAGCTCAGCATGATGATTCTCCTTACTCTTCTATAGGGGGTGCTGCCGGTGAAGCCAGCCGGGCGCCGCAGGTGCGGGCCAGGCCTTGGTGCCTAGAACACCCAGCGCTCCTGACGGGGTGCGTCCAGCGCGGGTTGCGCCTGGTCGACCGCCATCAGTTGCAGGGGGGTGGCGTCGTTGAGCTGGCGGCTCATCGAACTGAAATGGGTTTGGGTAGCATGGTGCATCGGCAGTCGTGGAGCGGGGACTTCACTGTCCTGCCAACGGATGAATTGCTGCCCGGCAATCAGCGTGACCAGCAGCGCAAGGCTGGCAAACAGGGCCTGCTGCAGATGCAGTGGCGAAATACGCAGTTGGGCAAGACGTTGGCGGTTCATCCTGAAACTCCTCCGACACCAGTGACGATGTTGTTATGGAAGCCATTGCGGCGCTTCTCGATAGGAGGGTTGTTGCAGTCTGCATGCCAGCTTTTAGGTTGAGATTATTTTCAATAAAATCAATTACTTACGATCAAGCAAAAGATGCTCCTCTTACGCATCCTGCACGATGCCCCCGAGCAGACCGTGCGAATTGCACGATCGCGCAACCGTTTATTGGATGCTTTTTGATCACAGTGGGAACTTTGCCGATCGGCCAGCAGCCTGATACAGACCCAGGTAACGTCTATCCTTGGCAAAACACCCAATAATTCAGACTGTTAGCCACTCCAGGCGGAGATATCCAACCCGCGAGCGGTGGAATCAATCAGAATCAACCTTGCAACTTGCCCGATTTTTCCGGGACTAAATAAGATCATTTATTAAAGGAGCCGAGGAAATGCAGTCAGCGCCGGAGAATCAGGGCCGCATCCTTCTGGTGGATGACGAATCCGCAATCCTTCGCACCTTCCGCTATTGCCTGGAAGACGAGGGCTACACCGTGGCCACAGCCAACAGCGCGGCCCAGGCGGACGCTCTGCTGCAACGCCAGGTGTTCGACCTGTGCTTCCTTGACCTGCGCCTGGGCGAAGACAATGGCCTCGACGTGCTCGCGCAGATGCGCACCCAGGCACCCTGGATGCGGGTAGTGATCGTCACCGCCCATTCCGCCGTGGACACCGCGGTCGACGCCATCCAGGCCGGCGCCGCCGACTACCTGGTCAAGCCCTGCAGCCCCGACCAGCTGCGCCTGGCCACTGCCAAGCAACTGGAAGTGCGCCAGCTCTCGGCGCGCCTGGAAGCCCTGGAAGGCGAGGTGCGCAAACCCAAGGACGGCCTGGACTCCCACAGTCCGGCCATGAAAGTGGTACTGGAGACTGCCCGCCAGGTGGCCAGCACGGACGCCAACATCCTGATTCTCGGTGAGTCCGGCACCGGTAAAGGCGAACTGGCACGGGCCATCCATGGCTGGAGCAAGCGGGCGAAGAAATCCTGCGTGACCATCAACTGCCCGTCCCTGACCGCCGAACTGATGGAAAGCGAGCTCTTCGGCCACAGCCGCGGCGCCTTCACCGGGGCCAGCGAGAGCACCCTGGGCCGGGTCAACCAGGCCGATGGCGGGACCCTGTTTCTCGACGAAATCGGCGACTTCCCCCTGACCCTGCAGCCCAAGCTGCTGCGCTTTATCCAGGACAAGGAATATGAGCGGGTCGGCGACCCGGTGACCCGCCGCGCCGATGTGCGCATCCTCGCCGCTACCAACCTCAACCTTGAGGACATGGTGCGCGATGGGCGTTTCCGTGAAGACCTGCTGTACCGCCTCAATGTGATCACCCTGCACCTGCCGCCCCTGCGCGAGCGCAGCGAAGACATCCTGACCCTGGCCGATCGCTTCCTGGCACGCTTCGTCAAAGAATATTCGCGACCGGCGCGAGGCTTCAGCGACGAGGCTCGGGAAGCCCTGCTGAACTACCGCTGGCCGGGCAATATTCGCGAGTTGCGCAACGTGGTGGAGCGGGCAAGCATCATCTGTCCCCAGGAGCGGGTGGAAATCAGCCACCTGGGCATGAGTGAGCACGTCACCAACAACGCCCCGCGGATCGGCGCCGCCTTGAGCCTGGACGAGCTGGAGAAGGCCCATATCGGCGCTGTCCTGGCCACCAGCGACACCCTCGACCAGGCGGCAAAAACCCTGGGCATCGACGCTTCGACGCTGTACCGCAAGCGCAAACAGTACAACCTGTGAGCAACACCCTATGAAGTTAGCGATGAAACTGCGCACTCGGCTGTTTCTGAGCATCTCGGCGCTGATGACCGTGGCCCTGCTGGGGCTGATACTCGGATTGGTCAGCGTGATGCAGATGGCCAGCACCCAGGAATCGCTGATCCGCAACAACTTCATCACCCTCGACCTGGGGCTCAAGCTGCGCCAGACCCTGGGGGACCAGCTGATCCTCATGCTCAGCAACAAGCCCGACCGTGCGGCCCTGGAAACCTCCAGGCAGCACTACCTGGAGCTGCTCGACCAGGGGATCGCCCACGAGCAGCAGAACCCGGGGCAAAGCGGTTTCACGCAGGCTCGCAGCGACTACCTGAGTTTTTTCCAGGCCTTCGAACACAACAGCCTCCCCAACGGACTGAGTGACAACAACGAGCTGACCGAGCGCTTCAATACCTTGCGCAATGGGCTGATCAACGAGCACAAGCAGGCCCTGGACAACATCAACCAGGTGCAGCACCAGTCACGCGACCGGGCCCTGCTGGTGGCCGGCTTGCTCGGCCTGGTGGGCCTGGCGGTACTGATCATCGGTTTCATCACCGCCCACGCCATCGCCCGGCGCTTTGGCGGGCCGATCGAAGCCCTGGCCAAGGCCGCGGACAAGATCGGCGAAGGCAATTTCGATGTCACCCTGCCAATCTCGGCGGCAGCGGAAATGAACCTGCTGACCCGGCGCTTCGGCATCATGGCCGAAGCCCTGCGCCAACATCAGGCAACCAATGTCGACGAACTGCTGGCAGGTCAGCAGCGCCTGCAGGCGGTGCTCGACAGCATCGACGACGGCTTGCTGATGATCGACCGCCAAGGCCGCCTGGAACACCTCAACCCGGTGGCCCAGCGGCAACTGGGCTGGGACCAGGAGCGCCTCGGCCAGGGCCTGGGCAGTGCCCTGCAGCGTCCGGAGCTGGACGAGCAACTGCAGCTGGTGCTGCGTGGCGGCAACCTGGAACGGGCTCCGGAAGACCTGGATGTCGAGGTCGACGGCGAGTCGCGCCTGCTGACTTACAGCCTGACCCCGGTCAGCCATACCCAGGGGCATATTCTTGGCGCGGTGATGGTCCTGCATGACGTGACCGAACAACGGGCCTTCGAACGGGTCCGCAGCGAGTTCGTGCTGCGCGCCTCCCATGAACTGCGCACCCCGGTCACGGGCATGCACATGGCGTTCGGGCTGCTGCAGGAGCGCCTGCACTTTGCCGAGGAATCCCGCGAGGCCGACCTGCTCAATACGGTCAACGAAGAGATGCAGCGCCTGATGCAGTTGATCAACGACCTGCTGAACTTCTCCCGCTACCAGAACGGCCTGCAGAAACTCAGCCTCGCCCCCTGTTCCCTGGATGAGCTGCTGGAACAGGCACAGGGACGCTTCACCGAACAGGCTCAGCAGCAAGGCATCAACCTGCTGCTGGAGATCCAGGCGCCTCTGCCGCGCCTGCATGCCGACCGGCCACAGCTGGAACGGGTGCTGGACAACCTGATCGACAACGCCTTGCGCCATACCGCCGGCGGCGGCCAGATCCGCCTGCAGGCTCGACGCCACGGCGAGCGGGTGATCGTCAGCGTCGAGGACAATGGCGAGGGCATCGCCTACGGTCAGCAAGGACGGATCTTCGAACCCTTTGTCCAGGTGGGCCGCAAGAAGGGCGGTGCCGGGCTGGGGCTGGCGCTGTGCAAGGAAATCGTCCAGCTCCATGGCGGGCGCATGGGCGTCTACTCAAGACCCGGGCAGGGCACTCAGTTCTATTTGGCTCTGCCGCTGTAGAACGTCAGGCTTCATCGTCCAGGCGCCTGGCCACCAGGCGTCGCCCACGGGTGATCATCTCGGTGAACTGCAAGGCGCTCAAGGCATGGGCGAACAACCAGCCCTGGCCATAGCTCACCCCCTCGCTGCTGAGCAACAGCGCCTGGTCTTCAAACTCGATGCCCTCGGCAATCACCTTGAGCTTCAGGGCGTGGGCCATGCGGATGATGTGGGGCGCCACGCCGCTACTGGCGGCATCGTGTCCCAGGGCATCGATGAAGGCCTTGTCGATCTTCAGGCAGTCCACCGGCAGGCTTTGCAGGTAGGCCAGGCTGCAATAACCGGTGCCAAAGTCATCGATCAGCACCTGATGCCCGACATCGCGCAGAGCCTGCAGGTTGTCACGCGCCACCACCACATCGATCAGGCCACGCTCGGTCACCTCGAAGGCAATCTGCCGCGCCGCCACCTGGTGCAACGCTAGCAGCCGCGCCATGACCAGGCCGATACGCGGCACCATCACGTCGCAGGCCGCCAGGTTGACCGAGATGTACAGCTGCGGATTGGCTCGCAACACATGCCCCAGTTGCTCCAGCAGGCGCTGCAGGACGAAGTCGGTGATCTGGCGGATCTGCCCGGTATTCTCCGCCAGCGGGATGAACAGGTCGGGGCTGGTCAGGGTGCCATCCGGACGGCGCCAGCGCAGCAGGGCCTCGGCCCCCACACAAAGGCGGCTGCTCAGGTCGAAGATCGGCTGGTACAGCACCTGCAGCTCTCCGCGCCGCAAGGCCCCCTGCAACTCCGCCCCCAATGACAGGCGCTGGCGTGCCAGCTGATAGACCAGGCCGCCGATGAACAGCGCGAGCAACAGGCTGATCGGTAACAGCCACCACCAGCCGTCCAGCAGCTTCGCTTGCATGCTGGCCCGGGGGGTCACCAGCACCAGCTGATACTCGGGGTTCCGGGTCGGCATGCGATAGACCAACAGGTCAGGGGTGACCTGCAACGGCCCGTCGCGACCGCCCCGCCAGGGCTCCACAGGCGGCCATGCCCGGGCCGGGCCCAGCACCGGGATCGCCCGGGCCCCGTGATCCACCACCACCATCAGGCTACCGCCTGCCGGCAGGTCGACCACATCGGTCAAATGCCCGCGGGAAGTGGCCACGCGAAAATTGCCCCGGCCCAGCATCAGCGCGGCAAGGTTCTCGTTGGGCTGGGTCGAGGTATTGAGCCAGTAGCTATAGGTCGGCCCGTGAATGTCCGGGGCCCTGAGGGAGGGCCGCAGGTTCTGCCGTGGCCAGTTGGAACAGGTTTGAGTGGCATCCATGTAGACCGCTTCATATATGAAGCGGTAGCTGTAGCTGACCTGCTGCAGGATCGCGATCATGTCCGCATTGCACTCGCGCAGCGGCTGGGCCTCCAGCGCGTCCAGGCCTTCGCGCAGCTGGCCGAACAGTTGCTCCAGACGCTCCAGGAAACGCTGGCCCTGGGCATTCATCTGCTCGCTTTCCCGTTGCTGGACCTGATGCATCGCCACCCCGGCGCTGCCCAGCACCAGCACCGCCGCACTCAACACAGCCGCCAGCGTCGCCAGCAACCAAGGGCGATGGAACCAGGTACGCAGGGGCTCGCGAGAGGCCAGCATCATGGGAGATCCGAAGGATTACCAATGAGTTATAGCAACTGATTGGGCAATCGACGCGGACCGTCCGGCGGCGTCATTATTCTGTCTGGTTGAGGACCATCAGGATCGCCGCGCTCTGCGCATCCGGCGTGCCATCGAAGAGGGTCGGTCGGTAGTGCATCTGGAAGGCTGCCAGCACATTCCGGGTCGCAGTATCCAGTTCACCGGTCTGCGGGGTGGTGTAGCCCAGCTGCGCCAGTTGCTGCTGGAACCAGCTGACGCTCGGCAGGCTCGCGGCAAATGCCGCCTGCTGTGCCGCCACCGCCTGGGCGTTGGGCCACAGGCCAAGCCCGGCATCGGCCAAGCGTTTCCAGGGGAACAGCGGGCCCGGATCGAGCTTGCGCTGGGGCGCGATGTCACTGTGGCCAATGATGTGACGCGGGGAGATGTTGTTGCGCTTGCTGATGTCCTTGAGCAGCACGATCAGGTTCTGCACCTGTGCTTCGCTGTAGGGGTACCAGAGCCGGCCGGTGGGGCCGTCACGGAAGCCCGGGTTGACGATTTCGATACCAATCGAGCTGGAGTTGAGCCAGGTGCGGCCCTGCCACTGGCTTTCGCCGGCGTGCCAGGCACGGTACTGCTCGTCCACCAGTTTGTAGATGGTGGCGGACTTGTCGTCGCCAATCAGGTAGTGACTGCTGACCTGCCCGTGGGTCAGCAAGGCCAGGGAGCGCTCCAGGGACGCCGAGGTGTAGTGCACGATGATGAATTGGGCACGCTGGTCGTAGTTGACCGATGGATGGCTGGTGTCGATGCGTGGGCCGCTGGAACAGCCGGCAAGAAGCAGGAGCGAGAAAGCGAGAACGAGAAGTTTCATGGCAAAGGGCAGTACGCTGAAAACGGGAATGCAACAGTGTAACGTACTGATCCCGGCACAATGGGCAAAACAATGCTTTCAGACAGGAAGCAGCAGGCGCTTCAGCCTGCCTCCACTCGGTTGCGCCCCGCATCCTTGGCCCGGTACAGCGCCTGATCGGCTCTTTTGATCACCAGTTCACTGCGATCACCGGCCTTGAACGCACTCAAGCCGACCGACACGGTTATGGTCACCGGCTCGCCCTTGAAGTGAAACGGGCAGGCCTCGATCGCCGCTCGCAGGTTTTCCACCAGGCGCACACCCGCCGGCCACGGGGTATCGGGCATCAGCAGGACAAACTCCTCGCCGCCAAACCGGGCGATGAAGTCGCTGCCCCGCAGACGCTTGCGCAGCACAGTGGCGATGATCTTCAGCACCTTGTCGCCGGCCAGGTGACCGTAGTTGTCGTTGATCCGCTTGAAATGATCGAGGTCGAGCATGGCCAGCAGCAGGCTGTTGCCGTGTTGCTGCCATTGCGCGACTTCATGTTCCAGGCGCTCGCTCCAGGCCGCACGATTGGGCAGGCCGGTCAGCGGGTCGATCAAGGCTTTCTGGCGCTGCTCTTCCAGGTGCTCACGATAGCCCTGGGCTTCCTGCTCCATGCTCGAGACTCGCTCCGCCAGGCTCTGCAAGCGGGCGGCCACCTCCTTCTCGCGCTCCTCGCGCTGCTGTTGATGCTGGTCCATGGTGCCCAACAGGCCTTCCAGATGGCTTTCCAGTACCTGTTTCAGGTCATCCAGGTCAGCCGCGTCCTGCACGCTGCTCTGCAGCCCATCGACCTGCTCACGGATCTGGGTGTCCATGGCGCGCGCTGCCGAATGGCTGTCGGCATGACCGTCGCTGGCGGCCTGCAGGTTGCTCTGGAAAGCCTCCAGGCGCTCGTTGAGGTGCTTGAGGTAGTTCTCGAACTCATGCTGGCCCGAATCGGTGATTGCCAGCATCAACACCGCCAGATCATCGAGGATCGGCAACAATTCGTACCAGTTCAGACCATGTTGCAGACGATCACGCATGGCCTCGGCCTGGGGCCGGTGGCGCTCCGGCAGGCTCAGGTCATCGAGCAAGCCCAGCAGGGTGTCCTCGATGTGCTTGGCCACCGAACTGTAGGAAGGCTCGGGGGAGTCGGGCAGCGCGTAGAGCACATCCTGCTCCGGCTGCTCCGGATCGATGGCGGCCAGAGCCTCGGCCATCACCGCCGGCAACGGCAGGCTGTCGAGCAACACCGCAGGCGGCACCCGCGGAACGGGTAGCAATTCGTCGGGGTTGAGCGGGGCAGCCTCGACCGCAGCCTCAGCCACGGGCCCAGGTGGCGCCTCCACCGAAACGGCTTCGTTGGCGGCCAGCGCCACGGGCTCCAGCTGTGCAGGCACAGGTTCTGGAGGTTCATCCTCAATCCGCGGGGCAGGCTCGGGTTCGGGCACTTGGGCCTGTTCCAGAACGGGCGGCGAGACTGCCGCGATCGGCGCTTGGGAAGGCATGCTGAAGGCTTCGGGCTCAACACTCGTGACCGGTTCGATAGCAAGTTCCGGCGCGACTTGCGGCTCTTCTCTGGTCGGCGCCGGTGCTACGGGTGCTACGGGTGCTAAGGGTGCTAAGGGTGTGGGTGCGGGTGTGGGTGCGGGTGCGGGTGC
>NZ_AYMU01000027.1 GCF_000633395.1 Pseudomonas sp. PH1b | reverse complement strand
CAACGTTGCGGGTCTGGTGACTGCCGGCCAGCACCTGAGCCTGAATGCCAGCGGTGCGGTGAACAACCGTGGCGGCCAGCTCGTCAGCCTGCAAACCCTGGACCTCAAGGCCGGCCAGGTGGACAACAGCAACGCTGGGCGCATCGCCAGCAACCAGGCACTGAACGCCAGCGTGAGCGGTTTGAACCAGAGCAATGGCGGACGCCTGACCAGCGTCACCGAGCTGAGCCTGGACCTGAACCAGGGCCACCTGGACAACCAGGGCGGACTGATCAACGCACCTCGCCTGACCCTGAAAAACCTCGACAGCGTGGATAACCAACGAGGTGAAATTTCCAGTGCCCAGGCCTTCGCGCTGATCGCCCGCAGCCTGGACAACAGCCACGGCAAACTGCTCGGCAACCAGGCCCTGACCCTGCGCCTGGATCAGGCGCTGAGCAATGTCGGCGGGCTGATTTCCGCTCGCGGCCTGGAGATCGGCGCGGCGACCCTGGACAACCGCGAAGGCGTTCTCACCAGCCGGGATAGCCTGGCGCTGGCCTTGAGCGGCGCGGCGAACAACCACGAGGGCGAAATCTCCAGCCTCGGCTCGACCGTGTTGAAGGGCACCCGCCTGGACAACCGCGACGGTCAGGTCAGTGGTGATCAGGCCCTGAACATCGACCTGAGCGCGGACCTGAACAACCAGAATGGCGTGCTCGGGTCCGCCAAGAGCGTCGAGCTCAAGGCGGCCAGCCTGGACAACAGCCAGGCCGGCAGCCTGGTCAGCGATGACCGCCTGACGGCGCGCGTCGATGACCTCCTGGACAACCAGCAGGGAGAGATCAGCGCCAAGGGCGTGATCGATCTGCAGGCCGGGCGCCTGGACAACCGCAACGGCAGCCTGACCGGCAAGGACCTGCTGACCCTGCGTGCCGCTGCCCTGGACAACCGTGCCGGCAAGGTGCGGGCAGACAAGGCCCTGCAACTTGAGGTCGAGCAGCTCGACAACCGCCAGTTGGGCCTGCTGAACGGCCTGGCCGCCCTGAGCTTCAAAGGCACGCACCTGGATAACCGTGGCGGCCTGCTGAGTGCCGCCGGCCCAGTGCGCCTGGAGGCCACCAGCCTGGACAACAGTGGTGGGCGGCTCTCGAGCAAGAGCGGCCTGCTGGCCCAGGTCACCCAGGTCATCAACCAACGGGGCGAACTGGTGGCCCAGGGGGACCTGGACCTCAAGGGCGCCACCCTGGATAACCGCGAGGGCGGCCTGGTAGGCAGCACAAAAGCGCTGAAAATCGAAGTGGCCGAGGTCGACAACCGAGGGGGTGAAATCTCCAGCGCCGAAGGGCTCGCCCTGCAAGGCGCACGCCTGGACAACAGCGACAGCGGCAAGCTTCTCGCCGGCACCGACCTGGGCCTGAACGTGGCGCAGCTCATCAACCGCAACCAGGGCCTGTTGTTCAGCAAGGGCGCGACAACCCTCGACGGCCAGAGCCTGGACAACACCCGAGGCAGCCTGGTGGCCCGGCAGGGGCTGGATATTCGCCTGGACCAGGCCCTGGACAACCTGGCGGGGCTGATCAGCAGTGAAGGCACTTTGTCGGCCCGGACCGCCAGCCTGGACAACACTGGCGGCCAGGTAACCAGTGCCGGTGCCCTGGCCCTGAGCAGCACTGGCGCGCTGCTCAACCGCGGCGGCTCGATCACCACCGACGATGAGCTCAGTCTTACCAGCCAGCGCCTGGACAACAGCCGCAGCGGCTTGCTCAGCAGCAAGGGGGCGGCCCAGGTCGACACCGGGGCTTTCGACAACACCCAGGGCGGGCGGCTGATCAGCGGCGACCGCCTGGCTTTGAACGCAGGCCAGGTCAGCAATGGCCAGGGCAGCCGGATTGCCAGCGAAAAAGCCCTGACCGCCAGCGTCAGCGGTCTCGATCAACAGGGCGGCGAACTGTTCAGCAAGAGTGCCCTGACCCTGGACCTGAATCAGGGGCAACTCAGCAACCAGCAGGGCCTGATCAACGCCCCGCTGCTGGTGCTGAAAAACCTCGCCGAGGTGAACAACCAGGGCGGTGAAATCTCCAGCGCCCAGGCCTTCAGCCTGGCCGCCCGCACCCTGGACAACAGCAGCGGCAAGCTGATCAGCCAGCAAGGCCTGACCCTGCGCATCGACCAGGCCCTGAACAACCTCAAGGGCCTGGTGTCGGCCAAGGCCCTGGACCTGCACAGCCACAGCCTGGACAACCGCCAGGGGCTGCTCAGCAGCCGGGGAACCCAAGATCTCAAGGTCGATGGCAGCCTGCTCAACCAGGACGGTACGTTGCTCGCCGATGAGCAATTGAACCTGCAGGCCGGCACGCTGGATAACCGCCAGGGGCAGGTTTCCGGCAAGAGCGATGTGCAGGCCCAGGTGGGTGTGTTGAACAACCAGGGCGGGCAGTTCATTGCTGCCCAGCACCTGGAGCTGGTCGCCGACAGCCTCGATAACCGCCAGGGCGGCCTGGTCGGCGCGACCCAAGGGCTGGCGCTCAAGGTCGGGACCATCGACAACCAGGGCGGTGAACTGTCGAGCAAGGCTGGGGTGAAGCTGGAAGGCGCCCGCCTGGACAACAGTGAGGGCGGCAAGGTTTTGGCCGAAGGCAGCCTGGGCCTGACCGTGGCCCAGGTGCTCAACCGCAGCAAGGGCTTGCTGTCGGGCAAGGCCGGGCTGACCCTCAATGGCGACAGCCTGGATAACCACGGCGGCACGCTGCTCACCGAGCAACAGCTCAAGGCCGAACTGCTGGGCAACCTGGACAACCGCCAGGGCCTGATCAGTGCCGAAGGCAGCCTGGGCCTCAAGAGTGGCGACCTGGACAACAGCGGCGGCAGCGTGTCCAGCGCCGGGGCGCTGACTCTGCAACACCATGGTGCCCTGCTCAACCAGGGCGGAGTGCTCCTCAGCGACGCCGGGTTGCTGCTCAACAGCGCCCGCCTGGATAACCGCAACCAGGGCAACATCAGCGCCAAGACCACGGCCCAGGTCGACACCGGGGCTTTGGACAACAGCCACGGCGGACGCCTGAACAGCGGTGCCAGCCTGACCCTGAATACCGCGCAACTGACCAACCAGGACGGCGGCCGGATCGCCAGCGGCGGCGCCCTGAACGCCAGTGTCAGCGGCCTTGAGCAGCAGGGCGGTGAACTGTTCAGCAAGACCGCCCTGACCCTGGACTTGAACCAGGGGCAACTGAACAACCAGCAGGGCCTGATCAACGCGCCGCTGCTGATGCTCAAGAACCTCCAGGCAGTGAACAACCAGGGCGGCGAGATTTCCTCGGCCCAAGCCTTCACCCTGGCCGCGCAAAGCCTGGACAACAGCCGCGGCAAGGTCCTGAGCAACCAGGCCCTGAGCCTGCGCATCGACCAGGCCCTGAGCAACCTCAAGGGCCTGATCGCGGCTGCGAGCCTGGATGGGCGGGCCGCGAGCCTGGACAACAGCGGCGGTACTCTCACCAGCCGCGGCGCCCTTGACCTGCAACTGGCCGGCGCGCTGAACAACAGCCAGCAAGGCCTGATCAATGCCGTTGACCGCCTGGCCATCGGCAGCACTGCCGTGGATAACCAGGGCGGCTCGCTGCTGGGCAGCGCCATCGCCGTGGACCTGGGCAGCGCCACCGGGGACTTGAACAACAGCGACGGCCTGATCAGCACCGACGGCTCCCTGACCATTGCCCACCTGCGCGACCTGAACAACCGCAACGGTGAAGTCTCCAGCCGCCAGGGCCTGGACCTGACAGCGCGCAGCCTGGACAACAGCGCCGGCAAACTGATCAGCAACGAGCAACTGAAGCTCAAGGCCCGGGAACTGCTCAACCAGGGCGGCCTGGTGTCGGGCTGGCAGGGCCTGAACGCCGACCTGGGCAGCCTGGACAACCGTAACCTGGGCACCCTGTCCAGCCGCAGTGGCGGGCTCGCGGTGCAGGTCAGCGGCGATCTGCAGAACAGCGGCGCCGGGGCCCTGGTCAGCCAGAAGGCCCTGCGCGTGACGGCGGCCAACCTGGACAACAGCAGCGGTGGCATCCTCTCCAGCGCCGGTGAACAGACCCTCGACGTCAGCGGCCTGCTGAACAACGCCCAGGGCGGCCTGATCGACAGCGGCGCGGCCCTGACCCTGCAAGCCCAGACCCTGGGCAACAGCGCTGGGGCAATCAGCGCAGCGCAGGCGCTGAGTCTCAACGCCGGCCGGCTTGACAACAGCCAGGGCAGCCTCAAGGGCAATGCCGCGGTGACTCTCAACCTCCTGGGCGCCTTGACCAACACCAACGGCAAGCTGGCCAGCGGTGGCCCGCTGCGTATCGAGCGTGCCGGCCAGATCGACAACCAGGGTGGCCAGATGGCCAGCCAGGGCCTGATGACGCTGCTCGGCAGCGGCCTGGACAACCGCAACCGCGGCACCGTCGCGGCCAACGAGCAGCTCGACCTGCAACTCGACGGCGCCCTGCACAACAGCGACGACGGCCTGATCTACAGCCAGAACGGCGGCCTGAGCGTCCAGGCCGGCAGCCTCGCCAACGCCAAGGGCACGCTGCAGAGCCAGGGCGCGCTGAGCCTGAGCAGCGGCGACATCGACAACCAGAGCGGCCGCATCTTGGCCAAGAACGGCGACCTGAACATCGCCGCCGGCACCCTGGACAACCGCGGTGGCGTGCTCTCCAGCCTGCAAGGAGCCATGACCGCCGAACTTCGAGGGGTGCTGAAAAACGGCTACGACCTGAACAACAACCGCCAGGGCGGCGTGACCCAGGCCCAGCGTCTGACCCTCAAGGCCCTGGCCGGGATCGACAACTACGGCGGGCGGATTTCCGCACAGAACGGCGATGCGCTGATCACCACCAGCGACTTCGACAACCGCAACGGCGGCCTCTACGCCAAGGGCCTGGTCAAGGTCAGCGGCGGCAACTTCGACAACAGCGGCGACAACGATGGGCAGATCGCCGGCCAGCGCATCGACCTCGACCTGCGCGGCGCCCTGAACAACCGCCTGGGCATCATCGAAAGCGTCAGCAGCCTGGCAATCAAGGCCGCCAGCCTCGACAACCAGACCGGCCAACTGCGCGCCCTGGGCAGCAGCGGCAGCACCCGCTTCGAGATCGGCGGGCAGTTCGACAACCGCAACGGCACCCTGGAAAGCGCCAACAGCGACCTGAGCCTGGGGGTTGGCAGCTTCCTCAACGGTGGCGGCAGCCTGCTGCATGTGGGGCGCGGCAGCTTCGACATCGCCACCGCCAACGTCACCGGCGCCGGGGGCAGCATCGTCACCCGGGGCGGCCTGACCCTGAATGCCGACAGCTGGGACAACAGCAACGTGATCCAGGCCGGGCGCCTGACCGTCAACGTCAACCACTTCAACCAGAGCGCCAGCGGCCAGTTGCTGGCCAGCGAGGCCTTCACCGGCAGCGGCGGCAACTGGAGCAACGAGGGGCTGATCGCCAGTGATGGCAGCCTCAACCTCAACCTGGGTGGCAGCTACTCGGGTAATGGTCGTTTGAGCAGT
>NZ_AYMU01000026.1 GCF_000633395.1 Pseudomonas sp. PH1b | reverse complement strand
CTCTTGCAGCAGGCGGTTCTGCCGGTCGCGGATCAGGTCCTGGTCACCGGGGTTGAAGGCCGGGCCGGGCAGTGGGGCGGCAGAGGCAGGGAGCAGTGAGCTGGCCAACCACAGGAGGCAAGACAGCACGCCATACGACCTCGTCCCGAGGTTGGAGAGAGACATAATTCGGTCCTTCGAAATACAGCTACAACATCAAATTCGAGTCGCGATGCTAATTAGCCACTATCCTGGCGTCAAACGGGTGACCAACAAGAAAGCCTTCGTAAAAACATCGAAAGAAAGAATGAATTTGAATATTCATTCGAAAGTAAATCTGGGCCACGCCAATAAAATCTTGTAAATCAATCTCTTGAATCAAAAAGACCACTCAACGTGCCCTTGCTGCGCCTTCCAGGCCCAGCGATGGCAGGGAAACCAGGGGCATATCGAGGCAGGACGTTCAAATTCAGGCTTGACCCAGACAATTAAACCAAACCAAAACAGTAGGTTATAAGGCATATAGCAATTAATTATTAATTGCAGACAGCCATGGAATATCACCATGAAGCAAAAGGCATGATTTCTTATAAAAAGTCGAAAGATAAAGTTAACTTATTGATAAATATATAGTTTTAAAAACAATAAAAACCTCGAAACTTTTCTCTCAGATAAAACAGACGAACGGCATATAACAAAAAGGCCTGGACGTCAGGTCCAGGCCTCTGTGCAAACTTTCAGCACGTCCTTGTCAGGCAAGATCCTGCTGAACCTTGCCACTTCCTTAGCTCATGGTTTATCCCCGTCCCCTGCGCCTTCTTCACGCAGGTGAATCACCCGGGCAGGTGGCTCCACCACCAATGGCGGATGCTGCTGGTCTTCGGGAAGGATGCGGTAGAACTGTGTGGTGACATGACTGATCCCACCCTCTTCATCGTTGTGCACGATCATGGTCCCCGGCTGGCGCATCTGAGCGAAGGTCGCGTCGTTGAGCTTGAAGGTTTCAGTCAGGCGCTGGTCATCCACCACCGGTGCCGGCAGGCGCGGTGGGTACTTCTTGTTGCGCCGCTGACGATAGCGGGCCCAGGAAATCAACAGCACCGCGTTGAGCAACGCGACCCAGGCATAGAACTGCAAGGTGGTCAGGGCGTCGAGCATGCCGGCTTCGATGCGCGGCCCCTGATGACTGTCCAGCAAGGGGATCAGCCCGCGAATGAGCAGGTACAACAACCCCACCCAGGCCAGCACCGTGAGAACAACGTCGACCACTACCATGAACGGACGCTGGCGGGTTCGGATGATTTTCATCAGCGCACCTCCTCTTCGTCATCGATGGGCTTGATGCCACGGTCCGGGCTGACCCAGCGCGCGCGCTTCTGATGCTCGCCAAACAACACCCTGGGGAAACTCACCAGGGTGGTGAACAGGCTGATGAACCAGAACACCAGGGGGTACCAGACCACCCAGAACATGGTTTTCCACAGGTCCTTTTCATAACGGCGATCGATCATGATGCTCACCGCGAACTGCGTCAGGCAGACCATGGCCAGCACCAGCCCGGTGAAGGCCGGCGGGACGATGGTGTGCACCGCGATGGCCTCGGGCATGACGATGAATTTGCCCAGGGCCCAGAAAATCACCGACAGCAGAAAGGTGAAGGCCCAGCCAGTGGACAGGCAGTAGTCGAACAGCAGGGTCCACAGGTAACGGTGCCGCCATTCCCAGATCCCGCGGATGTTCTTGAACAGCACCTCGGCACCGCCCTGGGCCCAGCGCAAGCGCTGCTTCCACAGGCCGCGCAGGGTTTCGGGCATGAGGATCCAGCACAGGGCCCGGGGTTCGAAGAACACGTACCAGTGATCCAGCTGCAGTTTCCAGCTGATGTCGATGTCCTCGGTGATCATGTCCGGGCTCCAGTAGCCCACCCGGTGCAAGGCTGTGCGGCGAAAGGCGACGATCACCCCGGAGACGGTGAAGACCTTGCCGAACACCCGCTGGGTACGCTTGATCAGACCGATGATCGACGAGAACTCGCCCACCTGGACCCGGCCCACCAGGGTCGAGCGGGTACGGATCCGCGGGTTGCCGGTCACCGCACCGAGGCGCGGATTGTCCAGCATCGGCGCCACCAGGTAGGCCGCGGTGTGGGGCGCCAGCAGCGCATCACCGTCGATGCACACCAGGTATTCACTGCGCGCCGCCACTGCGCCCATGCGCAGGGCCACGGCCTTGCCCTGGTTCTGCGCCAGGTGCAGCACCCGCAGGCGCGGGTCCTGGGCGGCCAGCAGGTCGAGGACCTGGGCGGTGTTGTCCTTGGAGCCATCGTTGATGGCGATCACTTCGATGTTCGGGTAGTGCTGGGCCAGGGCCGCGTGAATGGTGTCGGCGACGTTGTCCCCTTCGTTGTAGCAAGGGATGAGAATGCTGATCAGCGGTTCACCGGCCAGTGGTGGCGGCAGGGTGTCGTCGTTCCAGGGCCAGTGCCGCTCCCAGTGCAGCCAGTAATACAGGCCGCCGGCGATCCACAGCGCCGACATGAACAACGGGTAATAGAAGACGAAGTCCATGAGGAATTCGCCGGTCAGCACAAAGATCAGGCCCAGGGGCACGCCAAGAACCAGGGCCAGCACCACCAGGGCAAAGATACGGTCCATCATGATTCAAGGGCTCCATTTGTTGGAGAGTGCGGGCCGCAGGGTTTTCAGGTCCGGAAGGTTGTCGAGGAAGTTGTCCGGGTAGTAGCCAAAGTTGGTCGCGCCCTGACGCTTGAGCCGGCCCATCCAGTCGGCCATCTGTTCGGCGGACAGGTCACTGGCCGGTTGCTGCGTCCAATCCCGGGCCTGAAGCTCGAACACCGTGCGCTGCAAGGCACCGGGCCGGCTCCGTACCTGGTCCACCAGCGCCTCCAGCCAGGGCCCGGAGGCCCGCGGGCTCTGCCCTTCCATCAGCGGCATGGCCATGGGAGCGGTCCAGTCGTAGCTGACCAGGAAGTCGTCGAGGTTCTGGGCGAACCAGGCCTCACTCTGGGGATTGATGATCGGCTCGGCGAACAGGTTGCGTGCGGTCTGCACCTGAGGCCCGCGAATCGCCCGGACCTTGGCGGTCAGTTCGTGGGTGAAGTCGATCAGGTAGCGGCTCTTGAAACGGGTCCAGCGCTGCAGGGTGGCCGGATCATCGCGCAGGCCGGCGATGTTCGCCGGCAGGCCCTGGGCAGCGTAGGCGCGCAGTGCTTCAGGGCTGGCGTCTTCGAAATCCGAAAGCACGGCGTCGTCGTGGAACAGGATGCCGTCCACCGAGGTCAGGCGGGCCAGGTCTTCGTACAGGTCGCCAATCAGGCGCCGTACCTGCGGGTCGAAGGGCGATAGCCGCTGATACTGTTTCGGGTCGATGGCGGTCTGGCCGGTGGCCGGGTCCCAACGGGTGACCCGTGGCAGTCGCGGATCCAGGGCGAAGCTGAGCACCGGCATCCAGGCGTAGACCTTGACGTGGGCCCGAGTGCGCAATTGCCAGGCGACCCGGTCGAACAGGTCGGCACGCACCGGCAGGTGGCGGTTGGGGAAGTACAGCGACTGCACCAGGCCATCGCCCTTCGGATCGGCAAAGGCCTGAAGGAACACGGTATTGGCCCCCAGATCGGCCATGCGCTGCACCAGCTTGCCGAGGTTGATCTCCTGCTGCTTGGGATCCGGGTCGTAGACGTTGTCCAGGTCCACATGCACCACACGCATGGGGGCCGCGGTCTCGGCCCCGACGATGCTGTTGGAGAAGTGCATGCCGTCCGGATCGGAGACCACCAGGAAGCGCGGGCTGCTCATCAGGTTGTCGAGGCTGTCGAGGCCGTCATCGAGGGTCAGGGCCATCTTGTAACCCTGGCTGTCGACCACTTGCAGGGTCGAACCATCGGCGGTGCCATAGGGCCAGACCCAGACTCGCGGGCGATAGCCGGCCACCGCCAGGATCTTGTCCGAGATGGTACTCACGTCCTGGCGCATCCGCGCCTGGAAGTCCGCCTCGCTTTCATAGCGGCCGGTGGCGGCGTCATAGCGCCGAGTCGCCGCCGCCGGCTGCAGGTTGCCTTGGGGGTTGGCGAGGATGCCCAGGTGGCTGCGATCAGTGTGGGCGGCAATTTCCACCAGCCCGGAATGCGCCACTTCACGCACCTGTGCCCAGGTCAGGAACTGGGAGCGGGGCCGCAGTTCACCGGCAAAGTTCACCGGCTGGTCGGCCGGGGTATCGATCCAGGTGCCCACTGGCGCCAGCAGCGCATGCCAACGATAGCTGCGCAGCACCGGCATCACCCGGGTGTAGAAGCTTGAATAGCCGTCGTCGAAACTCAGCAGGATGGCCTTGGCCGGCAGCTCCGGGCCGCCGTTGCGGGCCGCCAGGATCTGGTCCACCGTCACCGGCTGGTAACCGTTCTCTCGCAGCCAGGCCAATTGCTGGATCATCCGCTCGGTACGCACCGCCACCACCCGCTGATCCGGGTCGCGGTCCTCGATGTCGTGGTAGGCGATGCCCAGTACATGGTTCTTCGGCCACGGCGCTTCAGGGTTCGGCAGCGGCCGCTGCGCCGGCGTGACGAAGTCCGCCGCGGGCTGGGAACAGGCGCTGAGCAGCAGCACGCCCAGCAGGAGGATGCAACGGTTGATCAGGCGCATCGTCACACTCTTCTCTAGAAGCGGTAGGTAAGGTCGACGGCCAGGCGCAGATCGGTTTCCCGATCGCCGTCGTAAGGTCGGTTGATCACGCTCAGCACGGCTCCGATATCGAACACGTCATTCCAGCTGTAGCGCTGGCCGTAGCTGAGCAGGCCGATGCCGCCGGTGGAGTAGTCGCGCTGGGTGTAGGTACCGGCGCCGACCTGGAATTGCTGGCTCCAGGAGGTTTCGTAGCGGTGATAGAGCACGTGGTTGACGCTGACCGTCGGCAGGACGCTGAAGTCCGCCTTGGGGTTGAAGTAGGGCGTGTCATCCAGGGTGTTGTGACTGGCGCCCACTTCCAGGCCCAGATCGACCTGGACCTCGGGCGAGCGGTAAACCCCTTCACGCCCCGTGAGCAGCGCTTCGAAGCGGTTGTTGCCATCGCTGAAATGCGAAGGGCTCATGGACAGCTTCCATTCCCGGCTTTCATTGGCGCGCCAGCGCAGGAAGGCGCTGCCGCCGTTGGCGCTGATGTCGCTGTTGAGGGCCCGCAGCGGAGTAGTGGCAGAGAGGTAGTCGAGGCTGCCGCCGTATTGCCAGTGGTCGTCGATGTCCCGGGCCAGGGACACCCGGGCGCCCATCTTGTCGCCGAAACCGTAGGAATGGTTGGAGACTTCCGCTTCCAGGGTCATGTCACGGGTGCGCCGCTCCACCCCCAGCACCTGCCAACGGTGATGACCGGTACCTTCCTGGAAATCGCCGGTGGCGTAGCCGGCACCGCCAAACACCCGCCAGTCTTCGTCGATGGGCGGGCTGTAGAGCCGGGTCTCAATGCCAAAGTCGCGGCTCCCGGCCACGGCCCCGGCGCCATTGCTGCCACCGCCGTAACTCTTGCCGCCATAGGTCGAAACGCGCAGCTCGGCCATGTCGTGCACTTCACGCTCGCGGGCCAGGCGCTGCACCGAGCGGTTCTCCGGAAAACGCGCGACCACGTCGTCGGTCAAGGCGTCCAGTTGCCGCCATTCCTGCAGGTCCTGGGCGGTATGCCCCTGGGCCACTTCCAGGCCGATATCCCGCGGCGCCACGCTTTCGGTTTCCTTGAGCAGGTTTTCCGCACGACGCGGCCAGTCCCGGGCCAGGTACAGGTTGGCCTGGGCCAGGCGCACGCTGACGTCGCCCGGGGCCTTGCTCACCAGGTCCTCCAGGCGCTGCTCGCTGTCGGGCAGATTATTGCCGTAGGTGCCGGCCTGGGCCGCCAACAGTTGTGCATCCAGCCAGTCGTCGTTGGGATCGCCAACCGTCTGGCCGGTGAGCTGAATGCGCTGGGGTTCGCTGTTGGCCAGGTCATTGGCGACTTTCTGGGCCGCTTCGGGCTGCTCGCTTTCCAGCAGCGCGTAGTACAGCGCCGTGGTGTCTTCGACCCGGTTGCCACGGTCGGCGTCCGGCGCGCTGAGCACCCGGCGATAGAGGTCGGCAGCGGCTTCCGGCTGACGCTGATCCAGGTAGGCCGAAGCCACCCAGCGCAGGGCATAGGTGGGGATGGCCACGCCGGCGGCAGTCAATTGCTCGTACTCGCTGAGCACTTCTGCGGTGCGCGCCCGGGACTTGAGGGCGCCCATGCGGTCGATGCGCCAGCGGGTCAGGTCTTCCTGGGCCTGGGGATCCTTGCTCCAGGCGGCAAACAGCGCGTCGTAGTCGGCCAGGGCACGATCGGCCACCACAAAGCGTTCCTTTTCACTGCGGCTGGCCAGCTCCGACAAGCGCACCCGTTCGGCCGCCAGGTCAGCCTGAATCCGCCGCTGGATGACCGGGTCGATCAGCCCCGGATGCTTGAGGGCCAGGCGCAGGGCCGGCTCCGGTAAACGGGCCCGCTGCAGGGCATAGATGTATTCACGGATCACCTCGGGCTTGTCGCCGGCGCGGAGCAAGGCCTGGTCGTACTCGGCCAGGGCGTCGTAAGGCAGGTTGGCGCGGGTCAGCGCGTAGCCCAGGGCCAGGCGCCGCGACGGGTCGTCAGGCTTGGCCGCCACCAGGGCCCGGGCTCGGGCCACCGCTTCTGCTGGCTGGCCGGCATCGGCCTGGGTCAGGGCCAGGCCCAGTTGCAGGTCGGGGTTCTGCGGATCGCGCTCCAGCGCCTGGCGATAGAGCCGGGTGGCGTTGTCCCACTGCTTGAGGTTGCGATAGGCCCGGGCCGTGGCCGTCAGTGCCTGCACCGGCAGCACACGGTTACGCCCCTGGGTTTCATAGACCTTGACCACTTCGGCGTCGAGTCCGGCCCAACTGGCGATCTGCAAGTGATCACTGACCAACCCGTTGTTCAGAGCACTGGTCGGGACCTGGCGCAGATGTGTCAGCGCCGGGGCATAGCTGCCGGCCCGGGCCTGGATGATCAGTTGGTCATAGGCCGCATCGGCGCAGGCGAGCCCAGGCCAGAGCAGTTGGCTGCACAGCGCCAGGCGAAACAGCGGACGTAGACCACAACGGCGAGCGGGATGAGCAGTGCGTGGCATTTCTTCAGCATCCTTACGTAGCAAGCCGGAGCTCTGCGCACTCCCCTGCCCTGCAAGGCGTCGGGAAGCGGGAACAAACAATCCGGCAAAGCTTTCCCGGAGAATTCTTCCACGAAGGTTAGTCGAGAATTGCAAACGCCATAATTATTCAGAATCAGCGCTTCAAGCCACGCGGCGGCCCTTCAGGGCTCGCCAATGGCGCCAAAATCAGACCATAAACACCAGACAGCACGACGCCCGGCCTGTGCCAATGCACAGCGCCGGGCGTCGGGAGGCAACGTCGAAGGTCGCCCAGGGCGACCCGCGCAGGCTTACTGCAGGGCGCCAGCGCCCCCCAGTTTGCTCATGACAAAACCAACGAACTGTTCAACGGTCATTTTCTGGCCGTTGAAATTCACTTCATTGTTGGCGTAGTGCAGGGACGACACCACGTCACTGCCTTCCAGCTTCGCCAACTGGGTGGCCAGGGCCATGGCGCTGAGCATTTCTGCGGTAGCGGCACTTTGCTCGGCGATCAGCTTGGCATCGGTCTGGCCTTCGGCCTGGGCCTGCATCGCTGCGATGTCCGCCACCATCGGCTTGGACAGCGACAGCTTGGCATCCAGCTGGCTGATCAGTTGCTTGCCCAGCTCGGCCGGTGGCAGTTCCAGGTTCTGCGGCTTGGTCAGGTCCAGGCTCAGGCTGAAGCGGCTTTCACCGCTACCGGTCTTGAGCGCCAGGCTTTCCAGGGCGATCTGCGGCTTGGCTTCCAGGACCTTGTTCACCGCGGCACGTACCTTGACCTGCTCGGCGTCGGTCATTTGCAGTTCCGGCGCGGGCTCGCCCTCGGCATTGGCCTCGGTGGCCGCCTTCTGATACGGCTGCAACACAGTCTGGTAGACCTGCATCAGGTCGAGCATGCCCTGGCTGTCGAGGTTCTTCATGCTCCAGAGCATTTCGGCCGAGCCAACCTTCTTGTCGTCGAAGGCAATCTCGCCCACCCGGTAGTCCGCGCGACCGGCCACGGTACTGCCGGTTTCTTCACTGCTGGTCTTCTGTTCGAAGTTCTTCAGGGTCAGCACCGACTGCTTGTCGCCGAAGGTGGCCTTGAGGCCGCTGAGTTCCAGGGTGTTCTGGCCCAGGTAGTAGTCGAAGCTGCTCTTCTGCAGATTGCTGGCCAGGGTCAGGCCGTTGATCTCCAACTTGAGCGGGGCCTTGTCCGGCGAGCTGAGGAACAGGCTCAGGCTGTCCATGTAGCCGTCGACCTTGGCCTTGCGGCGGTTTTCGCTAACGCTGAAAGTGGCGTTCAGGCCGGAGAACTTGAGGTTGTTCTGCTCATCCAGGGCCAGTTCCATCGGCGTGAAATCCAGGGTGCCCTCGGCGGACAGGTCGTAGCCGACATTGACCACGCCCTTGAACGGGGCAACGCCCTTGGTGGCAGCAAACCATTTGTCGGTCTGCGAATTATTCTCCAGCTCGTAATGGCTGGAAGCCATGACTGGCAGCCACTTGAAGCGGATCAACCGCGAGAAGGGCAGCGGACCGTGCTCGATGTGGTCGGCGATCATCAACTCCAGGTCACCGCGGAACACATCACCGTGGCCCGTGAAGCGATAGCGGGCATTGCTGCTCAGCAGGCCGCGATCCAGGGACACCAGCTCCAGCGTGGCCGTGGCGTCGTAGCCGAGCAGCGCTGCCTGCAGTTCCTTGTTGCTCTCGACGATCTGCTGCTGCAGAACCCCTTCCAGCTTGGAGCCGGTGTACCAGGCGCCGCCGACACTGATGGCACCTACCGCGACGACGATTCCTAACAGTACGCCTGCTGACTTATTCATGTATGACCCGATCAATATCCGTTGTTTGAAGGTGTGGTCGTCTTCCCTGAACCCATGACGGGTCGCGGCTCGACTCCGCGTAAAACGGGCGAAGATTACCACCGGCAACCGGATCGGGCCCAATGTTTGAATGTAAAAAAACAAGCCGCCGCAAGCATCAAGCATCTAGCTTGCGGCTTGCGGCTTGCGGCTTGCGGCTTGCGGCTTGGAGCTTAGGCGTATTCGAGCTCCAGGGCGTCGAGCTGGTGGTCGAAGCTCTTGAGCCGGGCGCTCCAGGTGTACACCAGCACTTCGAAATCCCGGTCGATCACCGTGCTGTTGCCACGGGACTCGCCACGGGGATCGCAAAAGTCCAGCTGATAGCGCTCCCGGGCCATGGCGGTGGCCACATCCGACAGCTCACGGGCATTGTTCAACCAGTGACGCCCGTCATCGGCCTGTTTATCGAGCAGCATGCACTGCTTCTTCAGGGCTTCCAGGCTCTTCTCCAGCGGGGTGCCGGTGAGTTCGCCCATGACTTCGGCGAAGGTTCGCCCCGGTTGCCAGTAGCTGCCCCAGAAGTAACGGTCGAATACGGTCTCGACCCGGCGCAGGGCCACCTTGGTGTCCCAGATGACCACCAGGGTCTTGCTTTGCTCGAGTTGTCTTTTCTTGATTTTCTGGCCCTGAAACGAGGCCCAGGCCACCACGCCGATGGCCATCACTGCAATCAGCGCACTGGCGCTGTCGAGGAACACCAGGGCCTTGTCGATCTGGTGGGCCAGCATGATGCCGTAGAAGTAAGTGGCAGACAGCAGCACCAGGGCGCAGAGCGCGCACCAGAAGCCCGGAGCATAAGGGTTTTTCATTATTGGAATCCCCATGACCATCGCATGCTTTGAGCGCTGGAAGGCGCGTTGCACGCGGCGCCTTGCCAACTGATCAAAGCATAGCAACGGCCTCAGGGTTTCGCGTGTTGCGCCCCTTGCGTTCGTCCGCTTTCCCAACCACCGCCCAGGGCCAGGAACAGATCGATCTGGCTCATCGCCACCTGGGTATTGGCCGACGCTAGCTGCGCGCGCATATCGGTGTAGGTACGGGTGGCTTGCAGGTCCGCGAGAAATGATGCGCGCCCGGCCTGATAGAAGCGGTGGGTCTGATCCGCCGCCTGCTGCGCCGACTGCTCGGCGTCCGCCAGGGCATCGCGGCGCTGCAGTTGGGCACTGTACTGGGCCAGGCCGGTCTGGGTTTCCCGAATGGCGTTGAGCACCACCCCGTCGAAATGTGCCAGAGCGCCCTGGCTCGTGGCCTCGGCTTCGTGGATCCGCTCGCGGGCCCCATTGGCCGGTACCGTCCAGCTGATCAGCGGGCCGAAGCCCCACCGGTTGGTGGAGGCCTTGCCGAGGTTGTCGAGGATGCCCACGGTACCGACGGTCGCGCCGATGCTGATGTCGGGATACAGGGCTCCGGTGGCAACACCAATCTCGGCCGTGGCGGCCGCCAGGCGGCGCTCGGCCTGGCGTACATCCGGCCGGCGCTTGAGCAGCGCCGCGCCGTCGCCCACCGGCAGCAACTGGGTGATGTGCGGCAGTTCGGCGCAACCGGCAGTGCCCGCGGGCAGTTGCTCAACCGGCCTGGCCAACAGCATCGACAGGCGGAACAACGCCGATTGGCGCGCCGCCTCGTAGCGCGGCAGGTCGGCACGCAGGGACTTGAACTGGGTCTGTGAGCGGGTGACCTGGGTTTCGTCGCCACGCCCGGCATCGCGCAGGCGCTGGGTCAGTTCGGTGCTCTGGGCTTGCAGGCTCAGGGAGTGTTCGGCGATTTCGCGCTCTTCGTTGGCCGCACAAACCTGGGTGTAGGCCCGGACCACATCCGCCACCAGGGTGATGCGTGCGATATCCGCCGCGGCCTGGGTGGCGTCGGCATTGGCCTGGGCCGCCTCGATGCCCCGCGCCAGGGTGCCGAACAGGTCGAACTGATAGGAGGTGCTGATGGACAGGTTGCCAACGTTGGCCACCGGTACTTTCTCCGGCAGCAGGAAGGCTTCACCCGACTCCTGCAAGCGTTCGACGCCGGCCTTGACCCCGCCGCTCCAGCCGCCGGCCGCCTGGGCTTCATCCACCTGGGCGCGGGCCCGGGACAGGTTGGCGGCTGCGACTCGCAGATCGGTGTTGGAGGCCAGGGCCTGTTGCACCAACTGGTCCAGGCGCGGGTCCCGGTACAGGCGCCACCAGTCGGCGGGCACCGGCGCCGAGACCACAGGCGCGCCCTTGGCCGTCAACTCGCCCTGCAGGTCCGGGCGTTGCAGTGCAGCGTCCTTGGGCACCTGGTAGTACGGCCCGACCATCTGGCAAGCCGAGAGCAGCAGGCCGAGGCCGGCCACGGCCAAACGTGCTGCGGTGCTCATCGCCCGGGCTCCTGCTTGGCCTGGTCATCGATGATCGACACCGTGGCGGTTCGCCCGGCGATCATGCGGAAATCCGCCGGCACGTCATCGAAGGCGATGCGCACCGGAATCCGCTGGGCCAGGCGCACCCAGCTGAAGGCCGGGTTGACGTTGGGCAGCAGGTTGGAGCCGCTGCTGCGGTCACGGTCCTCGATCCCGGCGACGATGCTTTCCACATGCCCGCGCAAGCGCGCACGGTCGCCGATCACGCGGATGTCCACGGCCTGGCCGACATGGATGCCGTCGAGCTTGGTTTCTTCGAAATAGCCATCGATATGGAAGGAGTTGCTGTCCACCACCGACAGCACCGGGCGCCCGGCGGTGACGAACTCCTGGGTGCGGGGCGCGCGGTCGTTGACGTAGCCGTCCACCGGGCTGCGAATCACCGAGCGATCGAGGTTGAGCTGGGCGCTGTCCACCGCCACCTGGGCCTCGGCCAGGGCCGACTGGGCACGGGCCACGCGGGACTGGCTTTCTTCCAACTGCTCGCGCGGCACCAGATTGCCCAGGCCGAGGTTGCGCTTGGCCTCGCGCTGGGCCTGGGCCAGGGTTTCCTGGCGGTCGGCCTGGGACGCCTTGGCCTGGCGCAGGGCCAGGCTGAAGCGGTCCTGGTCGATGCTGAACAGCACTTGGCCGCGCTTCACCAGTTGGTTGTCGCGCACTTGCACCTGCTGGATCAGCCCGGACACGTCCGGAGCGATCTGCACGATATCGGCACGGATATGCCCGTCCCGGGTCCAGGGCGCAAACATGTAGTACATCACCATGCGCCAGACCACGACGACCGCGAAGGTCACCACCAGCAACGTCAGGACCACACGGCCGATGGTCAATAAAGGTTTTTTCATGTCATCAGGTATCGACTGAGAGAGTCCACGGCGCCCAGCAGCAGAGCGTAGAGACCCACGTTGAACAACGCCCGGTGCCAGACCAGGCGATAAAAGTGCAGGCGCGTGAGCACCCCGTGCACCAGCAGGTACACGCCATAAGTGATGCCCATCAGCACCAGCAGCGTGGGCAGGAACACCCCGCTGATATCCAGATCACCGATCATAAAGGCGCTCCATCGATGCCATGGGGAAGGGGTTGTTCAAGCTCGCCGGCGCCGACGAACTCCACCCCCGGCAACAGGGCCAGGCGCAGGCCGCTGAGGGCGTGCAGCAGGTGCAGGCGGGTTTCGTCGTCGCCTTGCAGGCCCTGGCTGCTCAGGGCCCGGCGGGTCCGGTCCAGGGTCATCAGCAGGCCGCTGGGGGCCGGCAGGCGTTCACCGGCCTTGAGGCAGGCCTTGAAGTACTCGCCGACCTCGGCCACCACTTGGCGCAGCAGCGTCTGCGCGCCCCCCAAGACCCTCGGCGCGTAGGCCAGCAGATCAAGGACGTTGAGCGCCACCCGCAGTTCGCGCAGGGCGACGCCGGTGTCCTGGCCGGTCATGGCCAGGCGCGGCAGGTGCTGCATCAGGCGGTCGAGCATCTGCGCGCCCATGTGCCGGTGCTCGGCGAGGGTCGCAGGTTCACTCAGGCCGACGATGTCGCGCCAGCTGAAATGGGTCAGGCGCTTGGCCGCCAGCTCCGAGCCGAACGGCCGCGCCACCAGGGTCCAGACGAACGCGAACAGCAAACCCACGGGCCCCGCCAGGTTGGAGTTGGCGAAGCTCAGGAAGTCCGCATCGTAGGCGCCCTGGATACTGATGAAGGATGAGGTGTTGACGATGGTCAGGAGCATGCCCAGGTAGAAGCGCGGCTGCACCGTCAGGGTACCGACGCAGATGAACGGCACCGCGAAGGCCAGCACCAGCATCGGGAAATCGTGCAGGTTGGGCAGGATCAGGAACAGGTAGAGGCTGGCGAACAGGACCGACATCGCGGTCCAGAAAAAGAACCGGTAGATCTGCGGCGCCGGATCGTCCATCGCGGCGAAGAAGCTGCAGGCCACTGCTGCCAGAATCACCGCGCTGCCGCCATCGGTCCAGCCCAGGAGAATCCACAGCACCGAAGCGACGATGATGGCGAGGACCGTCGAACCCGCCGAGTACAGCATCAGCCCGCGGTCGAGAAACGGCGTCAGCCGGCCCAGGCGCCAGTGGCGATAGACGGCGCGCCAGGGAGCCTGGCTTTCGCACTGGATGGCCTGCTGCAGGCTGCGGCAATCCTGCCACAGGTCGATCCACTCACCGAGGCGATACAGGGCATTGGAAAGCAGCAGCTGGTGCCGGTCATCCAGGGCCTCGGGGCTCGGCTGCAGGGCATCGAGTTCACTGCGCAGGGCCTGCCAGCGTTGTACCGACGCGTCCTGGGCGGTGCCTTGCAACCACTCGTCGGCCTTGGCCAAAAGAGGCGCAAAGCGCTCCACCAGTTCCGGGGTGCGCCGCTCCAGGGCGTACAGCGCATCGTCCAGGGCGTCCACCACCGGCAGCAGGTGGATCATCCGCCCGCGCAGCTCCTTGGTGTTGCGCACCGTCTGCGGGCGGGCGCCTTCGTGAGGCAACTGGCCGATCATCAATTCCAGGGTATTGAACGTGGCGACCATGGAACCGCGCAGGGCGCTGATCTCTTCGGGCTGCACCTCGCGGCGCAGAAAACGCCGGCTATAGGTGGCAGCATCGTCGAACCACTTGCCCGCCGAATCGACGAACACCGGGGCCAGTCGCCGGGGCCAGAACATGCTGCCGATCACCGCCGCACAAATGATCCCGAGGAAGATTTCCTCGGTCCGCGCCTCGGCCACGTCCCACACCGCCAGGGGGTTGTCCACCACCGGCAGGGCGATCAGCGGCAGGGTGTAGCCGGCCAGCATCAACGCGTAGTTGTTGGCAGTGCGCAGGTGCATGGACAGGAACAGCAGGATCCCGGTCCACAGGGCAATGATCACCACCAGCAGATAGGGGCTCTGCACGAACATCGGCACGAACAACACTGCCGCAGCGGCACCGAGAAGGGTCCCGACCGCGCGGTACAGGGCCTTGGAGCTGGTGGGGCCGACAAACGGACTGGAGACGATGTACACCGTGGCCATCGCCCAATAGGGGCGGGGCATCTGCATCAGCATGGCGATGTACAGCGCGATCATCGAGGCGGCGAAGGTACGTACGCCGTAGAACCAATCGCGCGCGGGGGGCATGCCGGTGAAAAAACCTTTCAAGATGGCTGCACCGGCAGATGAGTGGCAGCCTCGAAGGCGCGGATCACCCGCAGCGCCGCTTCCAGGTCGGCGCTGCCGATGCCTTCCAGCACCTCCTGGCGCAGGCGTACCAGCTCAATTTCCACGGCCTGCACCAGCTCGCGGCCGGTGTCGGTCAGGCTCAGGCACTTGGCCCGGCGATCATGGGGGTCTTCGCTGCGGCACACATAACCGGCGCTGCACAGCTGGTCCAGCAGGCGCACCAGGGATGGGCTCTCCATGCCGGCGGCCTGGGCCACCGTGACCTGGCGCACGCCCTCGCCCAGGCGCCCGATCATCAGCAGGGGCACCGCACAGGCTTCGGAAATGCCGAAATTGACCAGCGTGGTCTGGCAGATCCGCCGCCAATGCCGGGACGCGACCACCATGCCACTGCTGATGTTCATGTGGAGTGATTCAAGGGAGTTGGGCACAGGACTGTTTGCACACTGTTAGCTTGCTAACTATCAATATGTCATTGCAGGATAAATCCAGTCAAGTTTTGTAACAATTGCTTGATGAGGGAGAAACAAAGACGCTCCGCAATCTCAGCGTTTCCTGGCCTGCCTACACAGCTGTGCGCTGGCGCTTGCCCACCGCCACCACGCAGGCCACCACAGGCTCCTCGATCAGTTGATAAACCAACCGATAGCCCGAAGCCTTCAAGCCGGCAGACGGGTTTTTCTTCAACTCGGATAGGCTGACGGCTTTGCCAGCCAGAATGCTTTGCAGAAGCATGAGCTCAATTCAGGTCATGAATCTGGTCTAGATAACCTGCCCCAACAACTACAGCGCATCAGCCCCCGCGCCCTCTGCGCAACAGCACATCCAGTTGATCCACCACCTCCGCCCAGTCGGCATCGTCCAGCACTTCCGTGCGCAGAAAGTCGGCCTGGCTCTTGCTCCAGAAAAACGCATCCGCCAAGTGCAGGTCCGGCTTCAGGGGCGAGTGGGTGGCGATGAAGCGCTCGATGCTCACCGGGTCGTCGGCCAGCCCCAACTGTTTGAACAGCGCCGGCAGCGTGTGGATCGGGGCTTCCATGGTCGAACTCCTGATCAGTGAGAGACTTCGCAGACCTGGGCATGGGGCACCATCTTCAGGTACTCGGTCATGCTCATGTGCACCAGGTTGTGGTGATTGCCGGCTTCCAGGTAGATGTCCTTCTGCCGGGTCAGCAAGGGATCGATCACCACATCCAGCCCGTAGGACTCACCCAGGGCCGGCACCGCGCCGCGTTCGCAGTCGTTGAACAGGTGGGCCAGGGTGCTCTCCCGGGTAATCTGCCATTCACCACTGCCGCGCACCTTGCTCAGGTCCAGGTGGCGGCTGGCCGGCAATACCGCCATCAGGTAGTGACCGTGGTGATCGTCGAGGATCACCGACTTGGCCACCCGCTCCGCCGGCACCCCCGCGACGCGTGCCGTCTCCAGGCTGCTGGCCGAATGGGGGTGGGTGACCAGGTCAAATTGGCAATGCGCCAGTTCCAGGCTGCGTTGCACGGTTCTTGCCATACGCATGATGCACCTCAAAGTCCCACAGAGAGGGACAGGACTGTGACTCCCTGGTGCAAGTCTAGGTCGCATGCCGACCGCTGCCGGACAAAGTTCCCAACGGCATGCAACCCTGCGCCACCGCTCGGCCAACGGCCCGCAACTGAGGCTGAAGCGCTTGTTGCTGCCACCCCCCCGAGTGGAAATGGCCTGAGCGGCCAGTCCCTCCTCAAGGACAGTGCACCCCGCTGAGCTGGCCGGCGCTGGGAGAGCCGCAGAGCACAAACAGACGCGCCCGGGTACTGCCTGCTGCAAACTCGCTGACCTTGTGCCAGTTCGCCGGCACCGGGGCGAACTCCTCGGTCTGGTCGTCACTGCCCACCAGCCACACCCGGCCGCTGCCCACCGGCAATGCCGAGAGCTGGTCCAGGTAGACCTGTTCGGGCTGCTCCACCAGGGTGCCGAAGCCGTAGCTGTTGGGCCGGCTGGAAGCGCCACCGGGCAGGGGCGGGGTGTAGAGCATCGGTTCAGCATCGGTACGGTTGTAGTAGAGGTAGCTCAGGTACCAGAGCATGTCGCTGATGACGATGCGATCGCCCTCGGCATAGCGCACGTTGACGTAGTCGACCATGGCGTTGATCTGGTCGTTGGGATCGACATCGATGTTGTTCTTCAGGCCGACGCCTTCGGTCCCGACAAACAGCACCAGCAGCGCCAGCGCCGCCCAGCGCGCGGGCTTGAGCCAGCGGTCGATGACGATCGCCATGATCAGTGGCAGCCCCAGGGCATAGGCGGTCAGGTAGCGCTCGATGAACACCGGCGAGGCGTAGGACACGGCAAACACCAGCAGTAACGGCAGCAGGGTGTAGCTCACCAGCAGGCGCCCAAAGCGCCCGGGGCTGTGATCCCGCCAGGCCAGCCAGGTGCAGACCAGCAGCAACAGCAGCGGCAAGCCGATGAACACCGGCCAGGGCAAGGCGTCACCTTCGTCCTGGATCAGCCACTGCCAGACCATCGCCGGCAGCGAGGCCAGGGTCACTGGCGGCTCCCAGCCCACATCACCATTGGCCTTGAGCTCATCGAGGTGCTGCAGCAGATCCAGCAGCTCCGGCAGCCAAGGCAGGAACAGCAGCACGATTGCGCTATTGGCCAGCCACCAGTCCGGACGGGCCACCAGGCGCCTGCCGGTCCTGGCATCCTTGCCCAGCCCGGCCAGGTACAACCAGTGGGCCAGCACGCAGAAGGCGGTGAAGTAATGGGTGTAGAACCCCAGGCTCATCAGCAGCGTATAGATCAGCAAGTAACGTCGACGCCCCGGCTCACGCACCCAGTACACCAGGGCCAGGGTCGCGCCCAGCAGCAGCGCCCCCAGCAGGGCGTACATGCGCACTTCCTGGCTGTAGCGCACAGCCGTCGGCAGCAGGGCCAGCAGCACCCCCGCGAGAATCGCCGCGCGTCGGGTGGCGATCAGCCCCACCAGCCACATTCCCAGCACCACGCTGAGCATCCCGGGCAGGGCGCTGAAATGACGAACCGAGAAAATGCCATCGCCAAACAGCTCGGTCCAACCGTGCAGCAGCATGAAATACAGCGGCGGGTGGACATCATGGGCGGCGTGAAACCAGATTTGCGCCAGGGAATACTGGCTCAGCAGCAAGCTGGAGCCCTCATCACCCCAGATCGCCGCCGCCGTGAGGTCGTAATAGCGGGTAAGCGCAGCCAGCAGCAGCACCGGCAGCAACCAATACTCCAGCGCCAGCCGAACGATGCGCTGCAGCCCCTGGTCCTGGCGTGCCGGTGCCTGATCTTGCAAACGCCCGACCATTTCCGGCGTTCTACGAAATTCCATTGTTGCTCCCCGTGACTTGCCCGTTCGCGCCGCATCCGGCCCTGCACAGAATCTGCCTTTGGCTGAAAAACCGCAAAGCCCAAGCCATGCTCGGGAACCCATGCGCATGCCGCATCACAAATTGCACAATCTCAAATCGGCAGCATAGGTGCCGGCCAGCACCTTAGGTATGATTTGCAGCACCAAGGGTGCCCTGCCCTCCTGGCTTTCCGGATTAAGGACAATCGCATGCGCAACGGCCTTCTATCGTCAATCGCGCTGGCCCTCGGCACCCTGTGTGTCAGCCAGGCACACGCCAGCTCGGACGACTACTGCTACCCGACCTGGACCCTCTATTCCAAACAGCTGACCGCCTGCAGCAACCTGCCGTTTCTCAGCCCCAGCAATGACAGCCGGGTCAATCTGCGCCTGTTGCTGGCCGATCAGGGCAGCCTGCCCCTGGCGCCACGCCCGCTGTCCGACGATGACCTGAACCTGGGTTTCGGCGAAGTGCCGTTCCCGCTGTACCGCCTGAGCCCGGCGGACCCGGACAGCAATCCCGAAGCGACCGGCACCGCCAAGGCCCAGCGCGCGGCCGTCAGCGAGCAACTCAATAGCGCGCTGCAAGCACTGGGAGTCACCCGGGACACCCAGGAAGTGGCCGGGAACGCCTTTCTCTCTGGCGAAGGCAGCCGCTGCCGCAGCAACTCGGAAGGCAGCGCCCTGGCCTTTGTCGAGCAGCTCAACGCCGCGCCCTTGAATGCCGACGAGCGCCGCGGCCTGGCTCAGGCGCGGGCCCAGATGCTCAGTGCCTGCAGCTGGGACAGCGGGCCGTTGGAGAGCTTGATGCCGGGCAACCTGAACACCCCGGCGGCCAAGGACTTCGCCACTTACCTGCGGGCCGCCGCGGACTTCTACAGCGGCCGCTTTGCCCCGGCCGCCCAGGGTTTCAGTGCGCTCAAGGCCAGCGCACAACCCTGGCTGGTCGAGACCGGGGCCTATATGAGCCCGCGCAACGCCTTGAACCAGGCCCAGGAAAACGCCTTCGACGAGTGGGGCACGGTCAACCTGCAGCATGTGGATAAGTCCAGCCTGGCACAGGCCGGAGCTGGCTTCAGCGAGTACCTGAAGACTTATCCACAGGGTCAGTACGCCGACTCCGCCACGGGACTGATGAGGCGAGTGCACTGGCTGGCCGGTGATACCCGGGCGCTGGCCGCGGACTATGCCCAGCAGTTGTCCCCCGCCCCGGACGCCCGACGCCAGACCGTGCCCGATGAGCTGGTGCAGGAAATCGACTACAAACTGCTCACCGGTACCGCCGGAGAGATCCAGGCCCCCCTGCTGCTGACCGTCACCGACCTGATGGGCATGCGCAGTTCGCCGACCCCGACCCTCACCCGGGAGGCCCTGCAGCAGCAAAAAGCCCTGTTTGCTGCCCAGCCGGCCCTGTTCGACTACCTCCAGGCGGCCTTCGCCCTGTATGTGGAGCAGAAACCGGCGGCGGCGCTGCAACTGCTGCCCACTCAGGTTCCAGCACAACTGGATTACCTGAGCTTCAGCCAGCAAAGCCTGCGCGCCCTGGCCATGCAGGCCCAACAGGACTGGAAAGGCGCCGAGGCGCTGTGGCTGCAGTTGCTGCCCCTGGTCAAGCAGCCACTGCAGCGCGAACAGCTGGACCTGGCGCTGGCCTACGGCTACGAACGCAGCGGGCAATTGGCCAAGGTGTTTGCCAGCGACTCGCCGATCCAGAGCGCCCAGGTGCGCACTCTGCTCTTGCGCCAGGTGGCCTCGCCCAAGCTGCTGCGCCAGCAGGCGCAACAGCCGGAGGCCTCGACGGAGCGCAATACCGCCTTGTTCGTCCTGTTGTACAAGGACCTGACCCGTGGCCAGTACGCCGCCTTCGGCGAGGACTTCAAGCAGCAGCCAAGCCCCCTGCCCACCGAAAAACTCGGTCGCAGCTTGGGCTACACCTTCTACGAGGGGCCGTCGCTGGCGGTGTTCCAATCCAATGGCCAGCCCGAGGACAGCGAAGAAGTTCACTACGCGTGCCCGAACATCAAGGACACCGCTGCGACCCTGCAACAGGATCCGAAAAGCCCGGCCGGGCTGCTCTGCCTGGGCGAATTCATGCGCCTGAACAGCTTCGACTCGATGCCCCTGGACACCGCGCCCGAACCCCAGGCCCTGGGCGGCACGCCAGACGCCTTCCCCGGCAAGCCATTCTCGCGGCTCGACGGCTACCAGGTGGTCATCAACAACCCCAAGGCCAACCGTGACGAACGCGCCTATGCCTTGTACCGGGCGCTCAACTGCTACGCCTCGTCCGGCATCAACCGCTGCGGTGGCGCCGGCGTCGAACCGGCCGTGCGCAAGGCCTGGTTTCGCCAGTTGAAGACCAAGCTGGGGGATACCCAGTGGGGTCAGTCGCTGCGTTATTACTGGTAAGCGTGAAACGCCTGGCCTGTTGCCTGCTGCCGCTGTGCCTGTACTGGGCAGCCCCGGCAAGCGCCGCAGTTGATGCGGCGCAGCACGACGCCTTCTGGCTGTGGAGCGGGGTCAAGCCACAGCCGGTGCTGGCCCAGGCCAGGACCCTGTACATCCTCCAGGGCCAGGTCAGCCGCTCGCGGCGCCATCCGGCGCGTGGCGTCGAACTCATTGCCCAGGGCCTGCCGGTGTCGCGCCTGAGCCAGGAGCAGGTCTGGGTGGTGTACCGCGCCCACACCCTGGCCTGGCCGGAAACCGTCTATCGCCAGTTGCTGGGCCAGGTACAGCGCTGGCAGGCCGCAGGCAATCCCGTGGTGGGGATCCAGATCGACTTCGACAGCAGCACCCGCGACCTTGCCTCCTACGCGGAGTTTCTGCAGGACCTGCGCCGGCGCCTGCCGGCGCACTACCGCCTGAGCATCACCGGCCTGATGGACTGGGGCAGCAACGCCGACCCGCAAGCCATCGGCCAGCTCAAGGGGGTGGTCGATGAGGTGGTGGTGCAGACCTATCAGGGGCGTACCAGCATTCCCGACTACGCCCGCTACCTGCCACGCCTGGACCGCATGGGCCTGCCTTACAAGGTCGGGCTGATCCAGGGCGGCGAATGGCAGGAGCCGGAGTCGTTGCGCGCCAGCCCGTGGTTCAAGGGTTATGTGGTGTTTCTGCAGAATCCGCCGGCCAAGCCCTGAGCTCTTTTGCAGTAAACCTTCAAGGTATCGGCTCCGGGGCAGGTGGATCCTTTCACCTGAGCCAGGCAGAACAGGCTGCGCGGTTTGACGTTCAGTACCACCGCCTGGAGCAGGATCAACCTTCGTGCCGCCGGAGAAGGGGCTCGCCTCACGACTCAAGCCCGCGCGCAGAGAAGCGGTTCGCCGGCCGATGGAGCGATTCTCTCTCACTGCCCCAACGAGCAACGCCCCGAGCCCACGGGAAACCCTCGCCCACTGGATGCGCGGAGCCGCCAGTACCGAGAAGCTGCAGGCACCCCCCAACAGCGTGCCCACCCGCAGGGAGCCGGCCAGCAGGCGCGATAACTGGCGGCCGCCCCCCTACCAGTCGTAGGTCAGGCTGGAGACCACCGTCCGCCCATCGCCGTAGTAGCAGTCCCAGATGCTGGTGCAGTTGGCCACGTAGGTCTTGTCCTCGAGGTTCTTCACGTTCAGCGCCAGTTTCACGCCCTTGAACTGCAACGGCGATTGGCCCAGGTCGTAGGTCAGGCTGGCATCGAGCACGGTATAGGACGGGATATGGAACGCTCCGTCGTAGTCGGTGCCCAGGCTGCTGCGCACATAACGGGCACCAAGGCCGGCGCCCAGGCCCGCCAGCGGCGAATCGCCGAGGATCGTGTAGTTGGCCCAGAGCGCTGCGGTCAATGGCGGCATGCCCGCCGGGTGACGGCCTTCGCGGCCATCATTGTCCTTGGTGTACTTGATGTCGTTGCGCGACGCCGAGGCAATCACGTCCAGGGACTCGCTGAGGCTGGCCTTGGCCTCCACCTCGATGCCCCGGGAGCGGATCGCTCCGCTCTGGCCGTTGAACCCGGGGTTGGCCAGGTCGGTGGTGAGGATATTTTCCTGGTCCAGCTGGTAGGCCGATACCTGGATAAAACTGTTCTGCCCCGGCGGCTGGTACTTCACCCCGGCTTCGTACTGCTTGCCGGTGGAAGGGTCGAACGGGCTGCCGCCGTAACTGGTGCCGCTGAGCGGCAGGAAGGATTCGGAGTAGCTGACAAAGGGCGCCAAGCCATTGTCGAACAGGTACACCAGCCCCGCCCGCCCGGTGAAGGCCTCATCCTTGCTGTTGGTATGGGTGCCTCCCAAGGGGGTCTTGTTGTCGGTCTCGGCCCAGTCGTAGCGTCCACCCAGCACCAGCACCCATTGGTCGAGCTTGATCTGGTCCTGCAGGTACAGGCCGGTCTGGATAATGGTGTTGTCCCAGCGGTGCGGACCGCCGAAGTTCGGCGACTGGCCATAGGTCGGGGTGAACATGTCGATGATCGGCGGATTGCGATCGTACTGGCCATTGAACTTGGAATTGAAATGGTAGTAGTCCAGGCCCATCAGCAAGGTATGGCTCAGGGCGCCGGTGTCGAACTGCGCCTGGGCGATGTTATCCACGCCATAGACCTTGTTGTGCTGTTTCCAGTCCACGCCAAAGCGGGTCATGTAGCGCTGGTCCTTGACCCCGGTCAGAGGGTTGGCGACGAACTCGTAACCATGCAGCGGTGCCCGGTAGTGGTCGTCGACATCGGCGTAGCGGGCGTTCTGCTTCAGGGTCCAGACATCGTTCAGGCGGTGGGAGAATTCGTAGCCAAGGACGAACTGGTCACGGTCATAGGCGTTGACTCCCGGCTCGCCGAGAAACAGGTCGCGGTCGATCTTGCCGTTGGGGTTGGCGAACACCGTGCCCACGCTGGGCAGGCCCTGGGCCTCGGGCACGTCGTTGTCTTTCTGGTACTGAGCGAACAGGGTCAGGCTGGTGTCGTCGTTGGGCTTCCAGGTGAGGCTGGGGGCGATGAACTGGCGCTTCTCCTGCACATAATCGATCTCGGCCTGGCTGTCGCTGGCGCGTCCGGTCAGGCGATAGAGGAACTCACCCTGATCATCCAGCGGGCCGCCCAGGTCCAGGGCCACGCTCTTGTGATCGTAGCTGCCGGCTTCCAGCACCAACTGGTGCACAGGGGTGGCGGTGGGACGCTTGCTGACCATGTTGACGATGCCGCCCGGCTGGTTCTGCCCGTACAGCACCGAGGCCGGCCCCTTGAGCACTTCGATGCGCTCCAGGGAATAGGGCTCGATCTGCAGCGCGCCACCGGTGCTGCCGCCGCCATAGGGCAGGTGCAGACCGTCCAGGTACAGCGGGGTCGGCGCAAAACCGCGTGAGGTGGGCTCATCGAAGATCCGTACCCGATCGGCGAAGCCGCCGCCCGTCATGCCCGGGGTATAGCGCAGCGCCTCGGTGACGCTCTGGGCACCACGGGCCCTGACTTCGGCGGCGGTGACCACGTTGATGGTCTGGGGAATTTCCACCAGCGCCGCATCGGTCTTGCTGCCGGTGGCACTGCGCTTGGCGACGATGCCATCCACCGGCCCCCAGGCGTTTTCCTCGGCCTGGGCCGC
Source organism: Pseudomonas sp. PH1b (assembly GCF_000633395.1). Taxonomy (GTDB): domain Bacteria; phylum Pseudomonadota; class Gammaproteobacteria; order Pseudomonadales; family Pseudomonadaceae; genus Aquipseudomonas. The sequence goes on along the minus strand of NZ_AYMU01000026.1, from coordinate 22,482 downwards.
ACCGATCCGGGTGGTTTCCAGTTGCAGCGAACCGTCCTGCGGCACCGCCTGCAATCCCCAGTGGGTACCCGACCCCACGGCCTGCAGGCCGGTGCCACGCAACACCTGCTGCAACCCTTGGTCCACCTCGTAACGCCCCTGCAGACCGGCGCTGTGTTTGCCGGCGGTGAGCTGCGCGTCGACGGCCAGGAGAATGCCTGCGGCGCTGGCGAAACGGTTCAGGACCTGGTCAAGGCTACCGGCGCCAATGTCGTACTGACGCGCCTGGTCCTGCTGGCGGCTGTCGGCCAGGGCCAGCTGCGGCACCACCGGCGCCATTGCCAGCAGGCCGAGGAATACGCCCCGGCGCACGGCGGCGCTCAAGGTCTGAGTGGATGGTGTCGCGTGGTAAGGCATTCCGGAACTCCCCATGAGAATGCGTCTTGATCGGCTTTCATGAGGTATCCCGGACAACTCGCCAGAACCGACAAGGCTCGGTGCAAAAAAATCAACCGCGGGGCTTGAGGGTGACCCAATACCGGGTCACGGCGTGGGCTTGCACCGGCAGCGAACGCTCCAGGGCAGCGAGCACCGCATCGCTGTCATCGAGGGGAAACACACCGGTCAGCAACAGTCCGGCCACGGCCTCGTCACAGCGCAGCACGCCGGGACGATAGCGCGCCAGTTCGGCGATGAACTGCCCCAGGGGCTGGCGCTCGGCAATCAGCCGGCCCTGGCTCCAACTGCTGGCGTTGACTTCGGCGGGCTGGCTGGACGCGATCTGGCCAGCACTGAACCACAGGCGCTGGCCGGCACCGATCTGCACCGCTGGTACATGCCGCGGGCTGATGCGCAGAGCACCTTCGTAAAGGTCGACCCGGGTGCCGCCGTCCATGTCTCGCACCGCAAAGCGCGTGCCCAGGGCCTGGATCTCGCCGGCAGCGGTTTCCACGATCAACGGACGCGACGAGTCATGCCCGCTGCTCAGCAGGATCTCGCCCTGGATCAGGCGAATGCGCCGTTCACTGGCGCTGTACAGCAGGTCGACGGCGCTGCCGCTGTTGAGGTCCAGGCGGCTGCCGTCGCTCAGGGTCAGGTGGCGGATCTCCCCGGTGGCGGTGCGCTGTTCGGCGAACGCCGCGCGCCAGGGCTGGCTGCCTTGCACCAGGTAGCCGCTGCCACCGGCCACCAGCAGCAAGCCCAGCAGCTTGAGTGCCGCACGCCGTTGCCGGTCCGGGGCCTGGGCCAGGACCGCCCGGGCGCTATGGGCCGGGACGCCACCCAGGGTCTGTTGCAGTTGTTGCAGGCGTTGCCAGGCCCGCCGATGCTCGGGGTCGGCATCCTGCCAACGGGCAAAGTCCGCTTGTTGCTGATCGTCCAGGGCACCGCCCCAGTGCAGCATCAGCCATTCGCTGGCTTGCTCGACAATCGCCGGCGCGATGGGCGCCTGATGCGCGCTCATTGTTCGTAGACCACCCGGTAGCAGGCCTGGATGGCGCGGATCATGTACTTCTGCACGGAGCTGACGGTCACGCCCAGGCGCTCGGCGATCTGCGCGTAGCTCAGGCCTTCGAACTGCGACATGACAAACGCCTGGCGGACCCTTTCCGGCATGCCGTCGAGCATGGCGTCGATCTGCATCAGGGTTTCGATGATCAACGCACGGCTTTCCAGGGAAAGGGTCTGGGGTTCGGGCAGGTGGGCGATGCTTTCCAGGTAGGCGCGTTCGATCCGCGCCCGGCGCCATTGGTCGATCACCAGGTTGCGGGCGATCTGGGCCAGGTAGCTGCGGCTTTCCTGCTGCCCGGGGAAACGTCCGGACAGCAACAGGCGCAGGAAGGTGTCCTGCGCCACATCCGCGGCATGTTCACGATCCCCCAGGCGCTTGCGCAGCCACCCCTGGAGCCAGCCATGATGATCGCGATAAAGGCGATGCAATTGCTCGTTGCCGTCAGTCGTTGCTTCCATGAATGGAACCGTGCACATGATTGAGAGCAATTATCATTACACTTTTTTCCATCGCCAGGCAAAAGGCCGATTCAGCTCGCCGGAGTTGGCGCCTGCAACGGATACACCGACTCCCAGCCGCCCCCCAGGGCCTTGTACAAACCGACCATGGCCAGGGACACGCCGGCCGAACTGTCCACCAGTTGTTCCTGGGTGGTCAGCAAGGCGCCCTGCACTGTCAGCACGTTGACGAAGTCCACCACCCCTTCCACGTATTGCTGCTGGGCGGTGCGCAAGGCGATCTGGTTCTGCCGCACCGCTTCGGCGAGGCTGTCGCGACGCAGTTGGCTGGCGTTGTAGCGGGTCAGTTGGTCGTCGATCTCATGCCAGGCCCGGAGCACGGTCTGCTGATAGACCACCGCCGCCTCTTGCTGCTGGGCCTCGCGCAGGTGCAGCACGCCGCGCAGGCGGCCACCGTCGAACAGCGGCAGGCTGAACTGCGGGCCGATGCCGAACTGGCGGGAGCTCCAGGAGCCGAAATCCGCCAGTTGCAGGGCCTGGGAACCGAAGTTGCCGGACAGGGTGATGCGTGGATAGAAATCGCCCTTGGCCACGCCGATGTTGGCGGTCGCCATGTGCAGCTGCGCTTCGGCCTGGCGAATGTCCGGGCGACGCTCCGCCAGTTGCGAAGGCAGGCCGATGGCCACCTGGGTCGGTGGTTGCGGCACCGGGGCGTCGCTGGCCAGTTCCTGGTGCAGGGCCTGGGGCGGCTCCCCCAGCAGCAGGCTCAAGGCATTGATCAATTGCGCCTGACGCTGCTGCAGCTCCGGCAGACGGGCCTCGATGGTGGCGACCTGGGCCGCGGCTTCCGCCACGTCCAGGTCGGTGGCCACGCCATCGGCCAGGCGCAGTTGCGAGAGTTTCAGGCTGTGGCGCGCCACCTCCAGGTTCTGCTCGGTGACCGCCCGGGTGCTCTGCACGCCACGCAGTTGGATATAGTCCTGGGCGGTCTCTGCGAGAACCGCCAGCAGCACCCCGCGGCGATCGTTTTCCGCCACTTCCAGACGAGCGTCGGCGGCTTCGGTTTCCCGCCGCACACGGCCCCAGAAATCCAGCTCCCAGGAAGCGGAAAAGCCTGCTTCCCAGAGATTGAAGGCCGACTTGCCATTGTTTCCCGAAGGGTCGTTCAAGCCCTCGGCACTGTTGCGCTTGCGCCCGTAGCCCCCCGTGGCCGACGTGCTCGGGTATTGCTGGGCAGTGATCACCTGACGTGCCGCACGGCTCTGCTGCAGCCGGCTGGTGGCCAGTTGCAGATCCAGGTTGTCGGTCAAGGCACGCTGGCTCAGGGCCGACAGCTGCGGGTCGTGGAACACCTCCCACCAACGCTCCTGCATCGCCTTGTCCACCGCCTGACTGGCGGCAGCGCGCTGCGGGGTTGCCCAAGCCGCAACCTGAGTCGCCTCGGGGTGCTGAAAATCCGGCCCCACACTGCACGCGCCAAGGGACAACAGACTCAGCACCTGCAACGCATGACGGATGGACCGGTGGCGAGGGAGCTTGCTTCGGTTCGAGTGCGTAGCACTCGCAAGGCGGCCTTCGCGGCGGCCCTGGGCAACCGCGCCGAGCGATTGTGGGGTTGCTGTGCCCCCCTGCGCCAAACGGTCGTGCATTCGCGGCGCTTGCCCAGGTAGAGCAGGGCTTCGTTCGCGGCTCATCGCTGGGTCACCTCGCGGGCGCTGGTGGCGGAGCTGTGGGTGTCCACGCTGGCTTCCACCGACATGCCCACCCGCAACCGCTCGGCCATGGGCTGATGCGGATCCAGGAGGATCTTCACCGGGATGCGCTGCACCACCTTGGTGAAGTTGCCCGTGGCGTTGTCCGGCTTCACCGCGGCGAAGGTCACTCCGGTGGCCGGGGCCAGGCTTTCCACCCGGCCATGCAGGGTCTCGCCGCCCAGGCTGTCGACCCGCACTTCAACGGCTTGTCCGGCATGCATGGCGGTGAGCTGGGTTTCCTGGAAATTGGCCACGACATACGCCTGCTGCAAGGGCACCACGGCGAGGATCTTGCTGCCCGGGGTGACGTAGGCACCGACTCGCACGGCGCGCTCGCCGACCATGCCATCGACCGGTGCGACGATACGGGTGTAGGACAGCTCGTAGCTGGCCATTTCCAGGGCCGCCTGGGCCCGCTTCAAACCACCTTGCGCCGCATCGCGCTGGGCAGTGAGGATCTCCACCTGCTTGCGCTCCGCCGCCAGGGCCGCCGTGGCGGTGGCCACCTGGGCGCTGGCCTGGTCGATACGGGTCCGGGCCTGCTGGGCATTCTGCACCGTGCCGGCGCCGACACCGGCCAGGTGGTTGTAGCGGTTCAGCTCATGCTCGGCGAAGGCCATCTCGGCCCGGGCCGCCACCAACGCCGCCTGGGCCTGGGCGATCACCGAGCTCTGCCGGTCCAGGGTCGCCCGGGCGTTCTGCAACTGGGCCTGGGCCACCAGGGTTTCGGCGTCCGCCGCCTGGGCCGCGGCCCGCAGGTCGCGGTCATCGATCAACGCCAGCAACTGCCCGGCCTTGACCTGCTGGTTGTCCTCCACCAGCACCTCCTTGATGAAGCCCGCTACCCGCGGCGCCACCAGGGTGTAGTCGGCAGCGATAAAGGCATCGTTGGTGCTCTGCTCGCTGGCGCGGCCGAACAGGCCCGGGGCTACCAGGTAGGCCAGCACGCCGAGGGCCGCCACCGTCGCCACGGCGACGGCAATTTTCTGCTTGCTATGGGTCGTCATAAAACCTTCCGTATCACTCAAGTTGGCGCCCGCGGTGGATAGATCCGCGTCGGCAGCCAGAAAATCAGCAGGATCAGCACCGCGGCTACCCCCGCCATGCAGTAGTAGAGGTCGGCGGATGTCAGCACCACGGCCTGCTGGTGCAGGCGCTGGGCGAGGCCCGCCACGGAGCCTTCCACCAGCGGCGAGTTGCCCAGGCTGTCCACCAGCATCGTCGAGTGAAAGTGCAGGCGGTGGGTGGTCAGCACATCCAGCACGCCGGTGGCGATCACTGCCGCCAGGCCTTTCACGGTGTTGAACCAGGCCGAAGCGAAGGGCCCTTCAACCGGCACGATGCTGCCGGTGGAAAGCATCAGCAGCGGCAGCACCGCCATCGGCTGGCCGAAGATCTGCAGCAGTTGCAGCACGTAGAAATCGTCGCGGATCCAGGCCGAGGTCAGGTGCGTGCCCCCCAGGCAGGACAGCACCAGCATCCCCAGGCCAATGCCCAGCACCCAGCGGCAGTCGACCCAGCGCAGGTTGCACAGGGCCGCCACCAGCGGCAGGGCAAGCAACTGCGGCAAGGCCATCACCAGCATCACCGGCGCGGTTTGCAGCGGCCGGTAACCCTGGACCTGAGCCAGGTAGGCCGAAGGAATGATGATCACCGCCGTCAGCACCACCAGCACCCCGGCCAGGGTCAGCAGGGCAAAGGACAGGTTGCGGATGCCGAGCATCTGCAACTTGAAGAAGGGGATCGGCTGCGACCATTCGTTGATCATGAACAGCACCAGCAACAACAGCCCGCCCACCAGCAGCACACTGATCAGCGGCGATTCGAACCAGTCCAGGCGGTTGCCCTGCAGGATGCCAATCACCAGCATGCAGATCGCCGGGAAACCCAGCAGCAGGCCACGCCAGTTGAACTGCTTGAAGCGCTCCAGGCGCAGCGGGTCCTGGGGCAAGCCGTAGGCCACCGCCGCCATGGCCAGCAGGCAAGGGGCTACCACCTGCCAGAAGGCCCAGCGCCAGCCCACGTACTCGGTCCAGAGCGCCGCCAGGGGCGTGCCCAGGCTCGGGCCGAAGGTGGCCGTCAAGGCATAACCCGCCAAGCCGTAGAGCTTGACGTTGGCCGGCAGGAAACGCAGGGCCACGGTCATCAGCATCGGCGGCAGGGCACCGCCGGCCAGGCCTTGCAGGGTGCGCAGCAGCAACAGGCTCTGGTAGTTCGGGGCAAAGGGGCACAGCACCCCCAGCAGGGTGAAGAGGGCAATCGCACACAGGGTGAAGCGCCGCAGGGAAAAGGTCACCGAACACCAGGGGGCGAAGGCCATGGCCGCCACCGAGGTGGCGGTGTAGCAGGCCACCAGCCAGGTACCTTCGTCGTAGCCGATGAACAGCGCACCACGAATGTCCGCCAGGGCGATCTTGGTCACCATCTCGTTGAGACCCGAGACCAGCACCGCCAGCAGCACGCCCACCAGGCCGATGATGATCCGCGGCCCGAACACCGGCGGTGCAATGGCTGCCGGCTTGCTGGCGGCTTCAACCGAAGCAGGCGCAGCGACAGCGAGGGAACTCATGGAAATACTGCTCCAGACAAGAAAACCAGAGCAGTTTATGAACAGCCGATGCTGACGAAAACTGACTTATCGACAGCTTATAAGTGCACCAAACGCAACGATTCAGCCTATTGACCGTAGGAGCTGGCTTGCCAGCGAAGGGGCCCTCAAGACCGCATTCGCCGGCAAGCCGGCTCCTACAGGAGTGGCGCAGGCGGCAGATGAACCGTAGGAGCTGGCTCGCCAGCGAAGAGGCCCTCAAGCCCGCATTCGCCGGCAAGCCGGCTCCTACAGGAGTGGCGCAGGCGGCAGATGGACCGTAGGAGCTGGCTCGCCAGCGAAGAGGCCCTCAAGACCGCATTCGCCGGCAAGCCGGCTCCTACAGGAGTGGCGCAGGCTGCAGATGGACCGTAGGAGCTGGCTCGCCAGCGAAGAGGCCCTCAAGCCGGCCCCTACAAAGCGCTGGGCTGGGCTTCCTGCCAGGTGGCCTGGCAGGAGGTGCGCAGGGTTTCGCGGAACCACTTGTGCGCCGGGTCCTTGTCGTAGCGCGGGTGCCAGGCCTGGGTCAGGACCAGGGTCGGCAGGGAGATCGGCAGCACGAACGAACTTAAACGCAGCCCCAGGCGCGAGACGCTGAGCAGGGTTTCCTGGGGCACCGGCAGGATCAGGTCCGAATCCGGCAGCATGAACATGGCGGCGTGGAAGCTCGGGGCAATCAGCGGCACTCGGCGCTCCAGGCCCTGCTCGGCCAGGGCCGCATCGATCGGGCCACGGGCTATGCCCCGGCGAGACATGCTGATATGGGGAAACGCGGCAAAACGCTCGGCGGTGATGTCTTCGTCCAACAGCGGGTGGCCTTCGCGCACCAGGCCGACAAAGGCGGTGGTGAACAGGTTCTGCACCTTGACTTCCGGGGTCAGGGGCCGGGTGTTGCTGATCCGCAGGTCGATCCTTCCCTCCCGCAGGGCCTCGTCATCGCCATCGCCTTCGGGCACGAAGCGCAGTTCGCACAAGGGCGCCTGACGCTCCAGGGTATCGATGAGGCGACCGCCATACACGCCGACGAAAAAATCGTTGGCGCGCACGTTGAAGCGCCGTTGCAGGGAACCCAGGTCGACCTTGTCCGCCGAGCGAAACACCAGCGCCGCCTGCTCCACCACATCACGCACCTGGCTGCGCAGTTCCAGGGCCTTGGGGGTGGGCACCAGGCCGCGTCCGGCACGTACCAGCACCGGGTCGCCGAGGGCGTCGCGGATCCGCGTCAGGGTCCGGCTCATGGCCGCCGGGCTGAGGTTCATGCGCCGCGCGGCGCCGACTACGCTGCCCTCGTCGAGCAGGGCGTCGAGGGCCACCAGCAGGTTCATGTCCGGAAGTTGCATGCTGAGCACTCGTGACTGGTCAGGGATGATCCAGGCGCAATGCTAGCAGGCTTGCCACCAAGGAAAGTGAGGGAGATCAATCCTTGCCCGCAAACCCGGCACTACCCGTAGGAGCCGGCTTGCCGGCGAATGGGCCCTCGAACCTTGCATAGCCCTTGAGGACGCCTTCGCTGGCAAGCCAGCTCCTACGGTCGGGGGGGCTGGCGGACGAGGTAGCTCAGCGCTGCATGCCCCAGCGTTTTACCGTGATCCGCTCCAGGGTGTCGAAGATCAGGTTTTCCACCAGCAGGCCGATGAGGATCACCACGGCCAGCCCGGCAAACACCTTGTCGGTGTACAGCTCATTGCGGTTCTGGAAGATGTACCAGCCCAGGCCACCCTTGCCGCTGGTGGCGCCGAACACCAGCTCGGCAGCGATCAGGGTGCGCCAGGCGAAGGCCCAGCCGATCTTCAGCCCGGCGAGAATCGACGGCAGCGCCGCCGGGATCAGGATGAACAGCACCAGGCGCAGGCCCTTGAGGCCGTAGTTGCGCCCGGCCATGCGCAGGGTTTCGGAAACCCCGAGAAACCCGGCGTAGGTGTTCAAGGCCAAAGCCCAGAGCACCGAATGCACCAGCACGAAGATCAGGCTGTTCTGCCCCAGGCCGAACCACAGCAGCGCCAGGGGCAGCAGGGCAATCGCCGGCAGCGGATTGAACATCGAGGTCAGGGTGCTCAGCAGGTCACGCCCAAGCCGGGTCGAGACCGCCAGGGTGGTCAAGGCAAACGCCAGGACGATGCCGATCAGGTAGCCCTTGAGCAGCACCACCAGGGAAATGCCCACCTTGCCCAGCAATTCGCCGCTGAGCAGGCCCTGGTAAAGCGCGCTGGCGGTTTGCAGAAAACTCGGTAGCAGCAGGTCGTTGTTCTGGTAACGGGCCACGGCTTCCCAGAGCAGCGCCAGCAGGACCAGGATCAGGCTCTTGCGCAACCAGCCTTGTTGCCAGAGGCGCTGACCCAGGGGCAGCTCGCGCTCCAGGGGCACTTGCAGCAAGGGCTGCAGGACAACTTCGTATTCCTCGCGCGCAGGGGATGAGTGGCTCATCGGGCATTCCTCGTTCAACGGTGGCCTGACGGCTCAATAAGCGATACGGATATCGGCGAAATCCAGCTCGGTTTCAGTTTCCGGCGATTGGCCTTCATCGAACAGCAAGCGGTGGATACGCCGCGCGGTCTGCTGAAAGGCCACGCCACCGAGGCTCTGCAGGTCGTACTGATGGCTGTGGACTTCCGCCCGCACGCGCCCCGGATGAGGCGACAGCAGGAGGATGCGATTGCCCACCACCAGCGCTTCCTCGATGGAGTGAGTGACGAACAGCAAGGTGAAGCGCACCTCCTCCCAGAGCCGCAGCAACTCCTCCTGCATCTTGCGTCGGGTCAAGGCGTCGAGGGCGGCGAAAGGCTCGTCCATCAGCAGGATCTTCGGCTGCATGGCCAGGGCGCGAGCGATCGCCACCCGGGCTTTCATGCCACCGGACAGGGTATGCGGATAGGCATCGGCGAAAGCCGCCAGGCCGACTTTTTCCAGGTATTCCAGGGCACGCTCTTCGGCCGCGCGGCGGCCGAGGGTCTTCGACGCCAGCAGGGGAAACATCACGTTCTGTTTCACGGTTTTCCAGGGGGGCAACTGGTCGAACTCCTGGAACACCACGATACGATCCGGCCCGGGCTGGCTGACGCGCTGGCCTTGCAGGCGAATCTCGCCCTCGCAGGGCTGGATGAACCCGGCCACGGCCTTGAGCAGGGTCGACTTGCCGCAGCCTGAAGGCCCCAGCAGGACAAAGCGGTCGGCCGGATCCACCTCGAAACTCACCTGGTGGGTGGCCCGCACCACCCGCTGCGGGGTGCGGTATTCCAGGCTGACGTGTTCCACCGCCAACAGTGCTTGGGCGATGGCCGTGGAGTTGCTGGCCGTGTGGCCTGGCAAGGCGGCGTTCATGGCAATCAGCTCCCCTGCAACGGTTTGGCGTCCTGGAAGAAGTAGTCCTTCCACGACTCGGGCTTGTTCTTGATCGCACCGACCCGGTAGAGGAATTCCGCCAGCGGGTAGGTGTTTTTCGGTGTCACGCTGAACTCGAACTGCGGGTTGTCGATGATCTTCAGCAAGGCGCTGCGGTCGATCTTGGCCTTGGTCACGCGGATGTAGGTATCGGCGGCTGCGCCCTTGTCGTGCTGGGCGAACTCAGCCGCTTCAGCCAGGGCTTCGACGAAGGCCTTGTAGGTCTTGGGGTTGTCGTTGCGGAATTTCTCGGTGGCGAACAGCACCGTCGGCGAGTTGGGCCCCAGCAGGTCGTAGGTATTGAGCACCACGTGCACATTGGGGTTCTCCAGGGCCTGGTCCTGGAATGGCGGGTTGGAGAAGTGCCCGGTCAGCTCGGTGCCGCCGGCAATCAGCGCGGCGGTGGCATCCGGGTGGGGAACGGCGATGGTGTACTTGTCCAGGCGATTGAATTCCTTGTCGCCCCATTGCTTGGCGGCGGCGTATTGAAGAAAGCGCGACTGCACCGAAACCCCCACCGCCGGTACCGCAATGCGGTCCTTGTCGGTGAAGTCGGCGATGGTCTTGACCTTGGGATTGTTGCTCACCAGGTAGTAGGGAAAGTTACCGAGAGAGGCTACGGCCTTGACGTTCTGTCGGCCGTGGGTGCGATCCCAGATGGTCAGCAGCGGCCCGACGCCGGCCCCGGCAATGTCGATCGAGCCCGACAGCAAGGCGTCGTTGACCGCTGCGCCGCCGGACAGCTGGGTCCAGTCGACCTTGATGTCGATGCCCTGCTCCTTGCCGTGCTTTTCGATCAGGTTCTGGTCGCGCACCACATTGAGCAGCAGGTAGACGATACCGAACTGTTCAGCGATGCGGATCTCGCCTTCGGCCTGGGCTGGCGCAGGCGCGACCAGGCTGCCGGCCAGCAGGCTGAAACCCAGGCCGATGGCCGTGGCCAGTTTGCCGAGGCGGGGAATGAAGGGAATGGATAAGGACATGGTGACTCTCCTGCCGTGCCTGGCTGATCAGTAAGGGGCGTCGCCCTGGATGGTGGTGCGATACAGCTTGCGGCGCAGATGGCTCGGGCAACCGGCGGCCAGGTGGATCAGCGAGCGGTTGTCCCAGAACACCAGGTCGTGGGGCTGCCATTGATGGCGGTAGATGTTGTCCGGCAGCACGCTGTGGGCATACAGCTCGGCCAGCAACTGGGCGCTTTCGTCTTCCAGCAGGCCAACGATGCGGGTGGTGAAGCCTTCGCTGACGAACAACGCCTTGCGGCCGTTTTCCGGGTGAGTGCGCACCACCGGGTGCACCACCTCGGCAACCTGGGCCAGTTGCTCCGGGGTCAGGGTCGGGCGCCAGTTGCCTTCGAACTTGGTCTCGCTGTAGCGCGCGGTGTAGGAGTGGGCGGCGCTGCGCCCCTCGACCGCCTTGCGCAGCGCCTCGGGCAAGTTGTCCCAGGCCTGGTGCATGTTGGCGAACAGGGTGTCGCCCCCTTCGGCTGGCAGTTCCTGGGCGTGCAGCATCGAGCCCAGGCTCGGCAGCTCCTTGTAGGAGAGGTCCGAGTGCCAGAACTTGCCGGCGTCCCCCAGGCCGATGGACTGGTCGTTCTCGATGATGTTGGAAACGATGAGGATTTCCGGGTGCCCGGCCAGCAGGAACTGCTTGAGCACATGAATCTGCAACACACCGAAGCGACGGCTGAAGGCAATCTGCTGTTCGGGGCTGATGCGCTGGTCGCGGAACACCACTACGTGATGATCCAGGTGGGCGCGGTGGATGCGGGCGAAGTCCTGGTCGTTGACTGGCCGGGACAGGTCGAGGCCGACGATCTCGGCACCTACAGCCCCATTCAAGGGGCGGATTTCGAAAGCTTGTGCGGCAATGGAGGCGGCACTGGCTGATGCAGACATGACTGAAACTCCCGCGCAGGCGCGCCCAGGGCGCGCGCGTCGATCAGAAACTCACGGAGATCCCGTGTGGGTTCATTTCGTGCGGCGCGCCGATTGGTCGGCAGGTACGCAGGGAGTTGACTTTATAGATATAAGAAAGCGAATTTAAATACCGTTAGAGAATAACGATATGTTGATTCAGGCGATGCGCTGGTCATGCACGGTACGCCACCGATGGATTCCATGGCCTTTGCAGGCGGCGCAATGTGGCGCGGCCTGGAGGAGCCGGCTTGCCGGTGAAGGCGCTCTCAGGGGCCCCTTCGCTGGCAAGCCAGCTCCTACGGGGCTGGCACGGTGGTTTTTTACACGGATCAGCGTTCGTGCAGGGCTTCGGCGCGGGCGCGGATGATCGGCTTGAGCAGGTAGCTGAGGATGCTCTTCTTGCCGGTGATGATGTCCACCGAGGCGACCATCCCGGGGATGATCAGCAGCGGCTTGTCATCAGTGCCCAGGTGGCTGCGGTCGGTGCGCAGCTTGATCATGTAGTAGGTGGTCTTCTTGTCTTCGTCGGTGATGGTGTCGGCGCCGATCTGCTCCAGGCGGGCCTTGAGTCCGCCATAGATGGTGTAGTCGTAGGCACTGAACTTGACGATCGCTTCCTGCCCGGGGTGCAGGAAGGCAATGTCCTGGGGCCGGATCTTGGCCTCCACCAGCAGGGTGTCGTCCAGAGGCACGATTTCCACCATGTCGCTGCCGGGCTGGATCACCCCGCCGATGGTGTTGACCATCAGCTGCTTGACGATGCCGCGCACCGGCGAGGTCACCAGGGTCCGGCTGACCCGGTCTTCCAGGGCCTTGCCGGTGGCGCTGGCCTTGTTCAGTTCGGTGCGGGCCTCGTTGAGCTGGGTCAGGGCCTCACTGCGGAACTTGCCGCGAGTTTCGTCGATCTTGCGCTGTACTTCCTTGATCGCCGATTCGGCACGGGGAATCGCCAGGGTGGTGGCATCCAGCTGGCCGCGGGTTTCCACCTCGGCACGCTTGAGCCGCAGCACTTCCACCGGCGACACCGCGCCCTGGGCCACCAGGGGCTCGGACATGTTGATTTCCTGGCGCTGCAAGCCCAGTTGCTGGCGGTACTGGGCCTGCTTGGAGGTGAACTCGCGCAGTTCCTGTTGTTTCTGGATCAGTTGCTCCTGCAGCCCGCCGATCTCGTCGTGCAATTGCTGGCGACGGCTCTCGTACAAGGATTTTTCGCTGGCCGCCTGGCCTGGCGCATCCTTGAGCGCGTCCTCGGGGAAGGCCAGCGCGCGATCATCGACTTCGGCGCTCAGGCGCTCGACCCGCAGCAGCATGGACAGGCGCACGGTTTCGGTTTCGCCGACGTTGGACTGGAAGCGCGTGTCGTCCAGGCGGATCAGCGGCGCACCGGCCTCCACCACCTGGCCCTCCTTGACGTACAGCTCGGAGACGATACCGCCTTCCAGGTTCTGGATCTTCTGCACCTTGGAGGAAGGAATCGCCTTGCCCTCGCCCTTGGTCACTTCGTCGATCACCGCGAAGTTGGCCCACAGCAAAAGGAACAGGAAGAACCCGATGATGCCCCAGATGGTCAGGCGAATGACCCGCGGTGCATCTTCGATCAGGGCCTTGTTGACCTCGGGCAATGGCTGCCCCTGGAGCGAGTCGGTGCCTTTGAAATAGCGGCGGATCGAGTCCTTGAACGACTTAAGCAACACTGATCTGCCCCTTCTTCAACGCTTCCATCACCACGGCTTTCGGGCCATCGGCCAGGATCTGCCCTCGATCCACCACCAGCAACCGGTCCACCAGGGACAACAACGAGGCCCGGTGAGTCACCAGCACCACGGTCTTGCTCTGCACCACGGCCTCCAGCCGTTGCTTCAGGCGCTCTTCACCGGTGTTGTCCATGGCACTGGTGGGCTCGTCGAGCAACAGGATCGGTGGGTTGAGCAGCAATGCGCGAGCCAGGGCCACGTTCTGCCGCTGGCCGCCGGACAGGTTCTGCCCGCGCTCGCCCACTTGCAGTTCATAGCCTTGCGGGTGCAGCCGGGCGAATTCGTGAACCCCCGCCAATTCGGCGGCTTGCAGCACCAGTTCGTCTTCGACGTAACGGGCACCGGAGGTCAGGTTGTCCCGCAGGGTGCCGGCCAGCAGCTGGATGTCCTGGGGCACATAACCGATGTTGTGGCGCAGCTCGCTGACGTCGATCTGGCGAATATCCACGCCGTCCACCAGCAAGGCCCCGGAGTCCGGCTGGTAGAGGCCCACCAGCAACTTGGCCAGGGAGCTCTTGCCTGAACCGCTGCGACCGATGATGCCGACCTTCTCCCCCGGCTTGATCACCAGGTTGATGTTTTTCAGCGCCGGGTTCTGCTGGCCCGGATAGGTGAAGCTCAGTTGCCGGCACTCGATGGCGCCCTGCAGCACGCTGCGGCTCAGGGGGCGCTCGTCGAAATTGCGCTCCTGGGGCAGCTCCATCATCTGATCCACCGAGGTCATGGTGACGCGGGCCTGCTGGTAGCGGGTCAGCAATCCGGACAGCGACGCCAGCGGGCTCAGCGCCCGACCGCTGAGCATGTAGCAGGCGATCAGCCCGCCCATGCTGAGGTTGCCGTCGATGATCTGGTACACGCCGAAGATGATCATGATCACCCCGGCCAGTTGCTGGATCAGCAAGGTGATGTTCATCGCCAGGCTGGACAGCATCTTCACCCGCAGTTCAAGGCGGCTGAGGGTGCCGATGGTCTGCTCCCACTGGTACTGGCGTTCGCTTTCGGCGTTGTTGACCTTGACCGCATCCAGCCCGGCCAGGGTTTCGATCAGGCTCGACTGGCGCTCGGCCCCCAGGGCCATGGTTTTTTCCATGGTGGCGATCAGCGGTTTCTGCAGGGCATAGCCGATGCCCAGGGCAATCGGAAAGGCCAGCACCGGAATCCACACCAGGTGGCCGCCGAGGATGGCGATCACCAGGAAGATCAGCAGGGTGAACGGCAGGTCGATCAGGCTGGTCAGGGTCAGGGAGGCGAGGAAGTCCCGCAGACTCTGGAACTCATGGATGTTCTGGGCAAAGCTGCCGACCCGGGCCGGGCGGTACTTCATGGCCATGCCGACGATGCGTTCGAACAGCGTGGCGGAAATGATCAGGTCGGTCTTTTTCCCGGCCAGGTCCAGGCACAGGCTGCGCAGGCCCTTGAGGATCAGGTCGAAGACATAGGCGCCCATGATGCCGATGGACAGCACCCACAGGGTCGAGGTCGCCTGGTTGGGCACGACACGGTCGTAGACGTTCATCACGAACAGCGGCGCAGCCATGGCGATGATGTTGATCAACAGGCTTGCGGCGATGGCATCGGCATATAGCCAGCGCGAACGCTTGAGGGTGTCGCGGAACCAGGAGCGGGCGCGGGGAATCAGCGAGCCGTGATTGACGTCGAACTTGTGCTGGGGCTGGGCGAAGAACACCTGCCCACTGTAGTCGTCGGCCAGCAACTGACGGTTGACGCAGACTTCACCGCCGTCGCTCTCGCTGAGCAACAGGCGCGCCTGATCCTCACCCTGCCACCCCAGCAGCACGGCACTGCGACCGTCCTTGAGCAACAGCAGGGCGGGCATGGCGATGATCGGGATCTGCTCGAGCTTGCGCCGCAGCACGCGGCCCTGCAAGCCGGCCCGGGCAGCTGCACGGGGCAGCAGTTCAGGGCTCAGGCGCTGCGACGGCAAGGGCAGACCGGTGGTCAGCATTGCCGCGCTGGCAGGCTTCTGGTGCAGGAAGCAGAGGGTCAGCAATCCATCCAGCAAGGGATCGTCATGCATGCCGCGCGGATCATGACTGAGTTGTACTCGACTGACTTCTGATTCCACACTCGACACTCTTGACTGGCTGTTGGATGAACGTTAGCTCAATTCATCCCAGGCAGTTGGACCTTGGGCTTCACGTCGTTTTGCACGACGGCAGCCATAGGTGCGACCACTCCTTGGCTCTTGAGCAACTCGCCCATGGTCGCCTTGATTCGATACTGAGTAAATAACTGAATGTTCTGGATCTCGGCCAAACGCCGGGAAGCGGTGAACAACTCGTTTTCACTGTCGAGCAAGTCCAGCAGCGTACGCTCGCCCAGGCTGAACTGCTTCTGGTAGGCGGTGCGCACACTGGTGCTGTGATCGACATATTGCTGGGCGATCGGCACCTGGGCGTTGGCGTTGTTCAAGGCGTTCCAGGCCAGGCCCAGCTCCTCGTTCAACACCCGCAGGGCGTTGTTGCGAATGTCCAGGGCCTGGTTCGACTGGTACGCCTTGGACTCCAGGTCCGCCTTGTTGCTGCCACCGGCAAACAGGTTGAAGCGCATGCGCAGCATGGCCTGCCATTCGTTGTTGTGGCCGTTCTGACCGTCCAGGTCGTTATCTGCGGTACGGCCCAGCTCAGCGTCGAAGCGTGGATAGAAGGCCGACTTGGCGGCGTCGTACTGCTTCTCGGCAGCAACAATATCGGACTCGGCGGAGCGCAGGATCGGACTGTTCTCCAGCATCTGGCGCTGGGCCTCATCGAGGGTGGCCGGCAGCAACGCCATAAAACTGGCCGGACGCTCCAGTTGATCGGGCACTTGCCCGACCGCGCTCAGGAAGTTGGTCTGGGCATCAGCCAGGTTGGTCTGTTCGGTGATCAGGTTGTTGCGGGCCTGGGCCATCCGCGCTTCGGCCTGGTCCAGGTCCGCGCCGCTGCCCACGCCACGCTGGGTGCGCAGCCTGATCTGGTCGTAGATGCGTTCGTGATTGCGCAGGTTGTCTTCCGCCAGTTGGACGAACTGGCGACGGGTCAGCACGTCCAGGTACACCTGGGCCACGGTCAGAGCCGTGCGCTCGGAGGTGCCCAGCAAGGAATAAGCCCGAGAATTGACGGTGGCTTGTTGACGCCCTACTTCACTGGAGGTGGCAAAGCCGTCAAACACCATTTGCTGGAGACGCAAACTTGACTCACCGCGGTTCAAGGTTTCCCAGTGATTGCTCCCTGTACCCGCACGGGTAGTAGGGTTGTCGGTGCCCTCGCGACCATAGCCGGCCAGCATATCGACTCGCGGCAAATAGCCACCTCGCGCCGCTTTAAGTTGGTAGTCGGCGGCCAGACGGCTGTTCACCCCAGCTTGAATCTCCGGGTGCACATCCAGTGCTTTCTGCATGGCTTCAGGAAGGGTCTGTGCCTGCACGAAGCTGGCGGCTAAGGCAAACGGCAAGGCCTTGAACAGATGAAAACGCATGGTAGGAATTTCCCTCGGACAGCATGTCCACAATCACGTCAGAACGTGGCACCACACTGAAAAATTACACTTGTAACCACCGTCCGTCGGAAAGTTCAAACTAAGAACTGGTTCACATACTTCAAGTCAGGCTACGGCATAAATATCAATGTGACATTAATCAGGCGATTGTTTAGGATGGCACCCATAAGGTCAATAGTTTGGCACAAAGTTAATACTGAAAAATTATAGCCAATTTATTGACAGCCAATCTGTCAAATACCCGTTCCTAATTACACAGCAATGTACGTCCAGACGGAGTTGCGGCCAGCGCCCAAGCCGGTACATGGAAGTCGACTGAGCGGTACACCGGAGAGTCCCCAATGAGCAGTGTTGTTGCCATCGTCAAAAGCATTGTCGGTCAAGTTTTTGTGGTATCTCCGGAAGGAATCCGGCGTGTCCTTATCGAAGGTGATCGTCTGTTCGTGGGGGACCAGGTCGACACCGGTCCGGCCGGAGCCGTCAGCCTGGAACTGACCGACGGGCGCACCCTCGACCTTGGCCGTGACACTCAATGGAGCAGCGCCGCACCGGACTCCAGCACCGACTTGGCCCAGGCCAGCGCCCAGGCCAGCGCCCAGGCGGCTCCTTCGGTGGCTGAACTGCAGCAAGCCATTGCCGCCGGTGCCGACCCGACCACCGACCTGGAAGCCACTGCCGCCGGCCCGACCGCCGCCGGAACCGGGGGCGCCGCGGGCGGCGGGCACAGTTTTGTGCAATTGCAGGAAACCGCCGGCCGGGTCGATCCGACCATTGGCTTCCCCACGGCCGGACTGGGCCTGGCGACGTCGGCCCAGGACAACACCGTCGGCGGCCTGAACACCAATAACGGCTTGGCCGGTGGCAATGGCAGCGGCAGCGATACCCTGCGTCCCGCGACCCTGACCCTGGGCGCCACCCCGACCATCACCGAGGCCGGTGGCACCCTGGTGTACACCGCGACCCTCACCCAGGCGCCGCTGAGCGACCTGACGATCACCCTGTCCAATGGCGCCGTGATCGTGATCACCGCCGGGCAAACCACCGGTAGCGTGCAAGTCCCGCTGGCCCCCCAGGACAGCGTCTACATCGATCCGAGCCAGATCAGCGTGAACGTGACCGGCACCACGGGCGGCGCCGGCCTGGTGGTCACCGTCGACCCGAGCCCAGCGGTCACCCAGGTCACCGATACCATCGACACCACCACCGTGACCCTGACAGCCGACAGCAGCGTCACCGAAGGTGGGCAGATCACCTACACCGCCACCTTGACCAACCCGGCGCAGACCCCGGTGAGCATCACCTTGTCCAACGGCTCGGTGATCACCATCGAAGCCGGCAAGTCCACGGGCTCGATCAGCGTGGCGACCCCGCCCAACGACGTCTACAAGAACGGCGGCACGGTTGAAGTCGGCATCACCAAGGCCGAAGGCGGCAACTTCGAGAATCTGGAGCCCAGCACCGACAAGGCGGTGACCACCATCACCGACTCGATCGACGACACCGGCCTGAGCCTCACGGCCACCGCTGAAGTGGCCGAGGGCGGCACCATTGTCTACACCGCCACCCTGACCAACCCGGCGGGCACCGCGCTCACCGTGACCCTGTCCAACGGCGCGGTGATCAGCATCGCCGCCGGTGCCAGCAGCGGCAGCATCAGCGTTCCTGCACCGGCCGACGACGTCTACAAGGACGCTGGCAAGGTCGAAGTCACCGTCAGCAAGACAGAAGGCGGCAACTTCGAAAACCTGGTCACCGATCCGGCCCCGGCAGTGACCGATGTTACTGACACCATCGATACTTCGACCGTCAGCCTGACCGCCACACCGAGCGTGGCGGAGGGCGGCACCGTGGTGTACACCGCTTCGGTTACCGCTCCTGTCACCGGTTCGCCAGTCGTAGTGACTCTGTCTAATGGCCAGACCATCACCATCCCAGTGGGCGAGTCCTCCGGGACCGTGAACTTCACCGCGCCGAACGATGCCCTGGCTGGCGGTAGCTCCCTGAGCACCACCATCACCAAGGCTGAGGGTGGCAATTACGAGAAGCTGGAGGCCAGCGACAAGCCGGCTGAAACTACCGTTACCGACACTGTCGACACCACGACCCTGACGCTGTCGGCAACCGACACCGTGGCTGAAGGCGGTTCGATTGTTTACACCGCAACCCTGACTAACGCCGCAGGCACGCCTGTGACCGTCACTCTGTCCAACGGCGCAGTGATCACCATCGCTGCCGGCGCGACTTCGGGCACTGTCACTGTTCCTGCTCCGGCTGATGATGTTTATAAAGATGCCGGCAAGGTTGAAGTCACTGTTACCAAAACCGACGGCGGAAACTTCGAAGACCTGGTCACTAATCCAGCACCCGCCGTCACCGATGTCACCGACACCATCGATACGTCGACCGTCAGCCTGACTGCTACACCGAGCGTCGCTGAAGGTGGCATTGTGGTGTACACCGCTTCGGTCACAGCCCCTGTTACCGGCTCCCCTGTCGTAGTAACTCTGTCCAACGGGCAGACCATCACCATTCCGGTAGGTGAGTCTTCCGGGACCGTGAACTTCACCGCGCCGAACGATGCCCTGGCTGGCGGCAGCTCCTTGAGCA
This sequence comes from Pseudomonas sp. PH1b, assembly GCF_000633395.1. GTDB lineage: Bacteria > Pseudomonadota > Gammaproteobacteria > Pseudomonadales > Pseudomonadaceae > Aquipseudomonas. The sequence goes on along the minus strand of NZ_AYMU01000026.1, from coordinate 3,038 downwards.
CCACCATCACCAAGGCTGAGGGTGGCAACTACGAGAAGCTGGAAACCAGCGACAAGCCGGCTGAAACCACGGTGACCGATACTGTCGACACCACAACCCTGACTCTGTCGGCAACCGATACGGTCGCCGAGGGTGGCTCGATCGTTTACACCGCTACTTTGACCAATGCGGCCGGTACGCCGGTGACCGTCACTCTAAGCAATGGCGCGGTGATCACCATCGCCGCCGGCGCTACCTCGGGCACCGTGACCGTTCCTGCTCCCGCTGATGATGTTTATAAAGATGCCGGCAAGGTTGAAGTCACCGTCACTAAAACTGATGGCGGCAACTTCGAAGACCTGGTCACCAATCCAGCGCCTGCCGTGACCGACGTTACCGACACCATCGACACCAGCACCGTTTCGCTGACCGCCACGCCTAGCGTCGCTGAAGGCGGCACTGTGGTGTACACCGCTTCGGTCACAGCCCCTGTTACCGGCTCCCCTGTCGTAGTGACCCTGTCCAACGGCCAGACCATCACCATCCCGGTAGGTGAGTCCTCCGGGACCGTGAACTTCACCGCGCCGAACGATGCCCTGGCTGGCGGCAGCTCCTTGAGCACCACCATCACCAAGGCCGAGGGTGGCAACTACGAGAAGCTGGAGACCAGCGACAAGCCGGCTGAGACCACCGTTACTGACACTGTCGACACCACGACCCTGACGCTGTCGGCAACCGACACCGTGGCTGAAGGCGGTTCGATTGTTTACACCGCAACTCTGACTAACGCCGCTGGCACGCCGGTGACCGTCACTCTGTCCAACGGCGCAGTCATTACCATCGCTGCCGGCGCTACCTCGGGCACCGTAACCGTTCCAGCCCCGGCCGATGACGTTTACAAGGACGCCGGTAAAGTCGAAGTCACCGTCACTAAAACTGATGGCGGCAACTTCGAAGACCTGGTCACTAATCCAGCACCCGCCGTCACCGATGTCACCGACACCATCGATACGTCGACCGTCAGCCTGACTGCTACACCGAGCGTCGCTGAAGGTGGCATTGTGGTGTACACCGCTTCGGTTACTGCTCCGGTGACCGGCTCGCCAGTGGTAGTGACCCTGTCCAATGGCCAGACCATCACCATTCCTGTCGGTGAGTCTTCCGGTAGCGTGAACTTCACCGCGCCGAACGATGCCCTGGCTGGCGGCAGCTCCCTGAGCACCACCATCACCAAAGCTGAAGGTGGCAACTACGAGAAGCTGGAGACCAGCGACAAGCCAGCTGAAACCACGGTGACCGATACCGTCGACACCACAACACTGAGCCTCAGTGCTACCGACACCGTGGCCGAGGGCGGTTCGATCGTTTACACCGCGACCCTGACCAACGCCGCGGGCACCCCAGTCACCGTGACCCTGAGCAACGGCGCTGTAATCACTATCGCCGCCGGCGCGACATCGGGCACCGTGACCGTTCCGGCCCCGGCGGACGACGTCTACAAGGACGCCGGTAAGGTCGAAGTCACCGTCACTAAAACTGATGGCGGCAACTTCGAAGACCTGGTCACTAATCCAGCGCCTGCCGTTACCGACGTCACCGATACTATCGATACGTCGACCGTCAGCCTCACTGCTACACCAAGCGTCGCTGAAGGCGGGATCGTGGTGTACACCGCTTCGGTTACCGCTCCTGTCACAGGCTCCCCTGTCGTAGTGACCCTGTCCAATGGCCAGACCATTACCATCCCAGTGGGCGAGTCCTCCGGCAGCGTGAATTTCACCGCGCCGAACGATGCCCTGGCTGGCGGCAGCTCTCTGAGCACCACCATCACCAAAGCTGAAGGTGGTAACTACGAGAAGCTGGAAACTAGCGACAAGCCAGCTGAAACCACGGTGACCGATACCGTCGACACCACAACACTGAGCCTCAGCGCCACCGACACCGTGGCAGAGGGCGGTTCGATCGTTTACACCGCTACCTTGACCAATGCGGCCGGTACGCCGGTGACCGTGACTCTAAGCAATGGCGCGGTGATCACCATCGCCGCCGGCGCCACGTCCGGGACGGTGACTGTTCCTGCACCAGCCGATGACGTTTACAAGGACGCCGGCAAAGTCGAAGTCACCATCAGCAAGGCTGACGGTGGCAATTTTGAAGATCTGGCAACCAACCCTGCTCCAGCAGTAACTGACGTTACCGACACCATCGACACCAGCACCGTTTCCCTGACCGCCACGCCTAGCGTCGCTGAAGGCGGCACTGTGGTGTACACCGCTTCGGTCACAGCCCCTGTTACCGGCTCCCCTGTCGTAGTGACCCTGTCCAACGGCCAGACCATCACCATCCCAGTGGGCGAGTCCTCCGGGACCGTGAACTTCACCGCGCCGAACGACGCTCTGGCTGGCGGCAGCTCCCTGAGCACCACCATCACCAAGGCTGAGGGTGGTAACTACGAGAAGCTTGAGACCAGCGACAAACCGGCTGAGACCACCGTTACTGACACTGTCGACACCACAACGCTGAGTCTTAGTGCAACCGATACGGTCGCCGAGGGTGGCTCGATCGTTTACACCGCGACCCTGACCAACGCCGCGGGCACCCCAGTTACCGTGACCTTGAGCAACGGCGCTGTAATCACTATCGCCGCCGGCGCTACCTCTGGAACCGTGACCGTTCCGGCCCCGGCGGACGACGTCTACAAGGACGCCGGTAAGGTCGAAGTCACCATCAGCAAGGCTGACGGTGGCAACTTTGAAGATCTGGCAACCAACCCTGCTCCAGCAGTAACTGACGTTACCGATACCATCGACACTTCGACTGTCAGCCTGACTGCCACGCCGAGCGTTGCTGAAGGCGGCACTGTGGTGTACACCGCTTCGGTCACAGCCCCTGTTACCGGCTCCCCTGTCGTAGTGACCCTGTCCAACGGCCAGACCATCACCATCCCAGTGGGCGAGTCCTCCGGGACCGTGAACTTCACCGCGCCGAACGATGCCCTGGCTGGCGGCAGCTCCTTGAGCACCACCATCACCAAGGCCGAGGGTGGCAACTACGAGAAG
>NZ_AYMU01000025.1 GCF_000633395.1 Pseudomonas sp. PH1b | reverse complement strand
CCGGCCAGGTGGCGATGTTCAAGCGCTACCCGGACAGCTATCGGATCCCGGTCTACCCGACCCATCGCAGTGTCGGCCTGCCTCCGGAGATCTACGAATCGGCCAAGCGCAGCGCAGTGAATGTCACCACCACCAATGATGGCAACGGCCTGGCCAACTTCACCGGCAACCGCTACTACGCCTTTCCGATTCCCAAGAATGGCATCGAGGTGCTGTGGAACCACCTGACCCGCTATCACGGCGGCAACCAGAAACGCATCATCACCCAGGCCACCCCCCAGACCAACGGCAGCTTCACCTCGATCCGCTTCGAGGAAGAGATTGCAGCGCCGCAGTTGATTCCCGACCTGGACCCGGCCAAGGGCGCCAACGTGCAGAACTTCTTCAAGCAGTCGGTGACCGCTCCGGCGCGCCTGGCGGGGAACGTGCTGCTGGTCCACGAGACCCTGGACCAGGTCAAGGAACCGCGTTCGGCGTGGATCTACAACGCCGGGCAGCGCCGGGTGCGCCGGGCTCCGCAGGTGGCCTATGACGGTCCGGGCACCGCTGCCGACGGGCTGCGGACCTCGGACAACTTCGACATGTTCTCCGGTGCTCCGGATCGCTATGACTGGAAGCTGGTGGGCAAGAAGGAGATGTACATTCCCTACAACAGCTACAAGCTCGATTCACCGAGCCTCAAGTACAACGACGTGATCAAGGCCGGGCACATCAACCAGGACCTGACCCGCTACGAGCTGCATCGGGTCTGGGAAGTGGTGGGCACGGTCAAGCCGAACCAGCGGCACATCTACGCCACCCGGCACATGTACATCGACGAGGACAGCTGGCAGGTGGCCCTGGTGGACCACTATGACGGCCGTGGCCAACTGTGGCGCGTGGCCGAAGGCCATGCGCAGTTCTACTACGACCATCAGGTGCCCGCCTACACCCTGGAAGCCCTGTATGACCTGAACGCCGGGCGCTACCTGGCCCTGGGCATGAAGAACGAGGAGAAGCACAGCCTGGAGTTCGGGTTTGCCGCCAAGGCCGCTGACTACACCCCGGCCGCCTTGCGCGCCAGCGGGGTGCGCTAGGCGAGCCGCGGGTTACTGCGAAGCAGAGGCGATGCCGCACGCTCTTGAAGGGCGTGCGGCTTTTTATCGGCGCCAGGTGGGGCGAGGGAGCTTGCAGCCGTTCGGCTCCGCAGTCGCCGCAAAACCTGTCGACCCGGTCTTTGCGCTCCGCCCCAGACTCCTGGCCAGGGACGGCGACGCCCAGTGGAAGACGACTCCCTCGGCACATCAGCAGTAATACCGTACCCCTCCAGGCTGGCGGTTATTCGACTGATGGGTCGCCTTTTTTATGGCCGGCGATCAGCCTGCTGAATACTTCTTCAATTGGCCGGGAGGTCAGGGCTAGGGTGGGGTCACGCAGGCTAAACCAATAAGAAAGGCAGGCTGCAATGACCGCCATGACTCGTTGCCCAGAGCGTCCCGGGTGCAGGCCCCGTTTATCCACCCACCACTTTCCACGCGCGCGCCTGAGCGCGCCGCTGCTGGCTTCCAGTGCCCGGGTCAAACTGCTGTGCGCGCCGGCCGGCAGTGGCAAGACCGCGTTGCTCGCCGAATGCCTGCAACAGGCGCCGGACAGTTGCCGGGTCAGTTGGCTGCCTCTGTCCGGCGTCCGCCTGAGTCCCGAGGACTTCTGCCATGCGCTGGCGACCGCGCTGGGGCTGCCGAACGGCGATATGGCGGCGCTGGTAGAGCACCTGGCCCATCTGCAAACCCCGGCCTGGATCTTCATCGATGACTATTGCCGGGCCATGGCGCCGGACCTGGACCTGCTGCTCGATCGGCTGCTGAGCATCGACAACCCGCAACTGAGCTGGTGGCTGAGCAGCCGCCGCAGGCCTTCATGCAATTGGCCACGGCTGCTGCTCGATGATCAGTTGTATACGCTCGACGGCCCGGCGCTGGCGTTCAGCCAGAGTGAAATCGAACAACTGCTGCAGCGGTTGCCGCAGCCTTTGTGCGCCCAGGCTGCCGATGGAATCCTGCAGCGCAGTGGCGGCTGGTGCGCCGGGGTGCGCATCGCCCTGCTCGACGGCAGTGAACTGACCACCCAACCCTGCCAGCCAGGGCGCCCCAACACCTTGCTGGAATACCTGGAGCATGAGCTGTTCAGCGTATTGCCGATCGAGCTGGCGGAGGTCTGGCAGGTGCTGGCGCACATGCCACGGTTCAACGCCGGTTTGTGCGAACACCTGTTCGGCGCCGGGGAGGGTGCCCAGTACCTGCGCACCCTGCAGGACATGGCCTGTTTCATCGAGCCCTGGGAAGGCGGCGCCGACTGGTTGCAGGTATTCCCGCCCCTGGCTCGGCTGATGCGGGATGAGGCCTGGCCCAGCGGGCGCTCCTGGCACCGGCGGGCGTGCCAGTGGTTTACCGCTCAGGAGGATTGGCAGTCGGCTTTTGAGCAGGCGCTGCTGGCCGAGGAATACGAAGTCGCGGTCAGCCTGCTGGAGCATTTCAGCTTCGAGAGCCTGTTCCAGCAGCACAACGCGCTGTTGCTGCTGCAACTGCATGAGCGCCAGGGTGGCGAGTTGCTGCTGGGCAGCCCGCAGTTGATCGGCCTGTTGGTGGCGGCGCTATTGTTTGCCGGACGCTTCGAACAGGCAGAACAGTGCATGGCGCAGATGGCGCGCTTTGCGCCGCAGCCCTCGGCCTGCCGGCAGCGCCGGCTGCTGGCCCGCTGGCAGGCGCAGCGGGGCTGGCTGCTGCATTTGAGCGGGCGGATGGAGGCGGCACGGCAGCACTTTCTCGAGGCCTTGGGCGAACTGGAAGACAGTGCCTGGAGCATTCGCCTGCTGTGCTTGTCCGGTTTGACCCAGCAGGCGCTGCTGTGCGGTGAGCTGGAGGTGGCCCAGGCTCTCAATCGCGAGGCCCTGTGCCTGGCCCGGGCTCAGGATGCGCCGTTGTTCGAAGGCTTGCTCGAGCTCGACCATGCCCAGTTGCTGGAGCAGCGTGGCGCGCCCCATCGAGCCCAGAGCTTGCTGGAGCAGGTGGTCGGGCGCGTGTCCCGGCAGGCGCTGCGGGCTCCACCCTTGCTGGGCCGCATTGCCTTGCGCCTGGGGCGCCTGGCCCTGCGCCAGGGACACGAGGAGGAGGCCGCCGGCTACTTGCGCAGTGGTCTGGAAGACTGCCTGCTCAGCCATGACAAGCGCGCCTTGTATGGCTTTCTCGGTCAGGCCCAGCTGGCGGCCAACCGGGGGGATTACGCCCAGGCCTTCGTGCGTCTGCGTGACGCGGAGCGGTTGATGCAGCAGCGGCAGATTCCCGACACCGTTTACCGTGGAGTGCTGTTGCAGGTCAGCAGCCAACTCTGGTTGCAGCAGGGGCGCCCGGAGCTGGCCCATGAAGCCTTGAGCCGCTTGCTCCGGCATTTCCGCGGGCCCCAGGCGCTGCAGGCGCCACCGGCCAGCCTGGAGTTGATTCCGGGCATCGAATACCTGCTGGTACTGGCCGAGGTTCACCTGGGTCGGGCGCAGGCGCCGGTTGCAGCTTTGCAGGGGGTGCTGGCGAGGGCTCAACGCCATGGCATGCTCGGCCTGGAGGCGGAAGTGCAGTTGGCCCTGGCCGAGGTGGCTCATGTGCAAGGTGATCCGGCGCTTTTGGCCGAGGCATTGCAGGCCGGGCAGGCCTTGGTGGCGCGCTGCAACCTGCCCCAGGCGCTGCACGAACTGCGTCTGCGTCAACCGTCGCTGCAGGGGCTGGGCAGGCCTGAAGCTGCGCCGTCAGTGGAGCCTGAGGAGGGACGCGAGAGCCTGCTCAGCCAGCGGGAGTTGCAGGTGTTGCAACTGATCGCCCAGGGCTGGTCGAACCAGCAGATCGCCGAGCAGCTGTTCATCTCCCTGCATACGGTGAAGACCCACGGCCGCCGGATCCACAGCAAGCTGGGAGTGGAGCGCAGGACCCAGGCAGTGGCCAAGGCCCAGGCCCTGGGGTTGATGAGCTGATCGGTGGCGACTATTCAGGCCGCGGCTGATAACCCATGCGCCAGCTCACGGTGCTGCAGGCGCTGAGCAGGCGCCGCGCCGCCGGGCCATGTTCATCGGCCTGGAACAGCGACGTCGGCCCGACCACCGTCAGCACTGCGGCGATCTTGCCCGTGGCATCGAACACCGGGGCCGACAGTGCATCGACCCCCGGCATCAGCAAACCGTGGACATGGTGCAGGCCGTGCTGGCGAATCTGCTCGGCCAGGGCGTCGTGGACCTGCGAATCGGCCAGCGCATGGGGGGTGCCCAGGGATAATTCCTGCTGGCGCAGGTCAAGGGTTTCACGCGGCGGCAGGTAAGCGTTGAACACCAGCCCGGTGGACGAACTGAGCAACGGCAGCACCGAGCCTAACTGGGTGACCACGGTCACCGCGCGGACCGCCGGTTCGATGTGCACCACCGTGGCGCCCTGGTTGCCCCACACCGCGAGGAAGCAGGTCTCGTTCAACTCGTCACGCAGTTCGGCCAGGGGCAGGGCCGCGACCTTCAGTACATCCATGCTGTTCAGGGCCGCCAGGCCCACGCGCAGGGCTTCACGGCCCAGGCTGTAGTGATTGGTGGCGCTGTTCTGTTCGGCAAAACCGCTGGCAATCAGGGCTTGCAGGTAGCGGTGGACCTTGCTGGCGGGCATCTGCACGTGTTCGGCCAGGCGCGACAGGGAGGTGGCTGGCGACAGTTCGGCCAGGGCCTTGAGGATATCGGTGCCGACCTCGGCCGAGCGGACTTTCTGCTTGCTGTTGCTGTCGCTGGTGCTGCGCGGCTTTTCCATGGAGGTGTCGGGGTCCCGTAACAAGTGGCGGTCTTTATAGCTTGACGCTCCTGGGCAATCAAATTACGTTATGCGTAATTGGATTACGATAAAAATAACCCAGGCGTGCCGATAACTCTTGTGAAGGAGTGGTGGGCCCCTGCCTATTCCAACTTCCAGGAGGCTCCATGAACCTCGAATCTTCGGCGTCGGCCCTCAGCTACCAATCCGGTTTCGGCAATGAATTTGCCAGCGAAGCCCTGCCGGGCGCCTTGCCCGTCGGCCAGAACTCCCCGCAGAAAGCCCCTTATGGCCTGTACGCCGAACTGTTCTCCGGCACCGCCTTCACCATGACCCGCAGCGAAGCCCGGCGCACCTGGATGTACCGCATCCAGCCCTCGGCCAAGCACCCGGCCTTTGCCAAGCTGGAACGCCAGCTGGCAGGCGGCCCCTTGGGTGAGGTCACTCCCAACCGCCTGCGCTGGAGTCCTTTGCAGATTCCAGGCGAAGCCACTGATTTCATCGACGGCCTGGTGGCCATGGTGGCCAACTCGGCGGCGCAGAAGCCGGCGGGTATCAGCGTCTATCACTACCGTGCCAACCGCTCGATGGAGCGGGTGTTCTTCAACGCCGATGGCGAGCTGTTGCTGGTGCCGGAACTGGGCCGCCTGCGCCTCGTCACTGAGCTGGGCATGCTGGACCTGGAGCCATTGGAAATCGCCGTGCTGCCTCGCGGCCTGAAGTTCCGCGTCGAACTGCTCGACCCACAAGCCCGGGGTTACGTTGCCGAGAACCACGGAGCGCCGCTGCGCCTGCCAGACCTCGGGCCGATCGGCAGCAACGGCCTGGCCAACCCCCGGGATTTCCTCGCCCCGGTGGCCCATTACGAAGACCTGCGCCAGCCCACCCCCCTGGTGCAGAAGTACCTCGGCGAGCTCTGGGGCTGCGAACTCGACCATTCGCCACTGAACGTGGTGGCCTGGCACGGCAACAACGTGCCGTACAAATATGACCTGCGCCGTTTCAACACCATCGGCACCGTCAGCTTCGACCACCCGGACCCGTCGATCTTCACCGTACTGACCTCGCCCACCAGCGTTCCGGGCCTGGCCAACCTCGATTTCGTGATCTTCCCGCCACGCTGGATGGTGGCCGAGAACACCTTCCGTCCACCGTGGTTCCACCGCAACCTGATGAACGAGTTCATGGGCCTGATCCAGGGCGCCTACGATGCCAAGGCCGAAGGCTTCCTGCCCGGCGGTGCGTCCCTGCACAGTTGCATGAGCGCCCACGGTCCGGATGGCGAGACCTGCACCAAGGCGATCAACGCGCCGTTGCAGCCGGCCAAGATCGACAACACCATGGCCTTCATGTTCGAGACCAGCCAGGTGCTGCGCCCGAGCCAGTTCGCCCTGGAGTGCCCGGAGCTGCAGAACGACTACGATGCTTGCTGGGCTTCGCTGCCCGTCACCTTCAACCCGAATCGGAGATAACCCATGACCTTGCCCACCATCACCCTTAGCTGGGTCGAGTCCGCCAACGGTCACCCCGACTTCCCGTTGCAGAACCTGCCCCTGGGCGTCTTCAGCACCCAGGGTTCGGCGCCCCGCAGCGGGGTCGCCATCGGCGAACAGATTTTCGACCTGGAAGCGGCGCTGGACGCCGGCCTGTTCGATGGCCCGGCCAAGGCTGCGGTGGAGGCTGCCCGCGGTGGGCAGTTGAACGGCTTCTTCCAACTCGGCCGCCCGGCCCGGGTTGCCCTGCGCGAGCGCCTGCTGGAGCTGCTGGGCGAAGGCAGCAGCCTGCGGGGCAAGATCGAGGCCCAGGCGGCAAAACTGCTGCATGCGGCAGCCGACTGCCAGATGCACCTGCCGGCGAAAATCAGCGACTACACCGACTTCTATGTCGGCATCGAGCACGCGCAGAACGTCGGCAAACTGTTCCGCCCCGACAACCCCCTGCTGCCCAACTACAAGTACGTGCCGATCGGCTACCACGGTCGCGCCTCGACCATCCGTCCTTCCGGCACCGAGGTGCGCCGGCCCAAGGGCCAGACCCTGCCGGCCGGGCAGAGCGTGCCGACCTTCGGCCCCTGCGCGCGCCTGGACTATGAGCTGGAACTGGGCATCTGGATCGGCCAAGGCAACGAGATGGGCGATGCGATCGCCATTGGCGACGCTGCCGAGCACATTGCCGGTTTCTGCCTGCTCAACGACTGGTCGGCACGGGACATCCAGGCCTGGGAATACCAGCCGCTGGGACCGTTTTTGTCGAAAAGCTTCATCACCAGCATTTCGCCCTGGGTGGTGACCGCCGAAGCCCTGGAGCCGTTCCGCCAGGCCCAGGCGCAGCGCCCCGAAGGTGACCCGCAACCGCTGCCGTACCTGCTGGACAAGCGCGACCAGGCCGCCGGTGGCTTCGACATCGAACTGGAAGTGCTGCTGATCACCCAGGCCATGCGCGAGCAGGGCCTGCCGGCGCACCGCCTGACCCTGAGCAACACCCAGCACATGTACTGGACCGTGGCGCAAATGGTGGCTCACCACAGCGTCAACGGCTGCCAGTTGCAAGCCGGCGACCTGTTCGGCTCGGGGACGTTGTCCGGTCCTGAAAACGGCCAGTTCGGCAGCCTGCTGGAGATCACCGAAGGCGGCAAGAAACCTATCGAGCTGGCCTCCGGAGAGGTGCGCAAGTTCCTTGAAGACGGCGATGAAATCATCTTGCGCGGGCGTTGCCGCCGTGAAGGTTTCGCCTCCATCGGCTTCGGCGAATGCCGTGGCACCGTTCAGCCGGCACGTTAAAGGGAGCGGCTCATGGAGCTCTATACCTACTACCGTTCCACCGCGTCCTATCGGGTGCGCATCGCCCTGGCCCTCAAGGGCCTGGAATTCCAGGCCATCCCGGTCAACCTGCTGGTGCCCAAGGGCGGCGCCAACCGCCAGCCGGAGTACCTGGACATCAACCCCCAGGGCCGGGTGCCGGCCCTGCGCACCGACGACGGCGACCTGCTGATCCAGTCCCTGGCGATCATCGAATACCTGGAAGAGCGTTATCCACAGGTGCCGCTGCTGTCCAGGGACCTGGTCAGCCGTGCCCATGAGCGGGCGGTGGCGGCGATCATCGGCTGCGACATCCACCCGCTGCACAACTCCAGCACCCAGAACCTGCTGCGCGAGTGGGGGCATGAGGAAGCGCAGTTGCTGGTGTGGATCGACCATTGGATCAGCCAGGGCCTGGCGGCCCTGGAGCAGTTGATCGGTGACCAGGGCTTCTGCTTCGGCGAGCAGCCGGGCTTGGCCGACGTGTTCTTGATTCCCCAGCTGTACGCCGCGGAACGCTTCAAGGTGTCCCTGGAGGACTACCCGCGGATTCTCCGGGTCGCGGCGCTGGCGGCTGAGCATCCGGCATTCCAGGCTGCCCATCCGGCCAATCAGCCCGACACCCCGGCCTGACCCGAACCGCGCGCCCCCGTCTCCCGGGGGCGCGCCTTTTGGCCGCCGCAGGCAGATGCCGCGAGCGGGCCAGCGTCCCCCAGGACGGAGGGACCTCCAGGCCCCGCACAGGCGCCTGACATTTTTGCTTGCGCGGCAACCGCACCACCGCTGCACATAACCATAAAAACCGAACAGGTACCTTGCGATGCAAAATCAGATTGCCAGCTTTCGCGCTGCGCTCGACGCCCGCCCTGTGTCCCGCTATCAGTGGTTGCTCCTGTTGCTCCTCGCCTTGCTGCTGGTCACCGATGGCTACGATGCCCAGGTCCTGGGTTATGTGGTGCCGGCCCTGGCCCAGGACTGGGGGCTGGAAAAGGCGGCGTTCGGCCCGGTGTTCAGCGCCAACTTGCTGGGCCTGACCCTGGGCTCCCTGGCGGTAACGCCGTTGGCCGACCGTTTCGGTGTGCGCCGGATCCTGCTCTGTTGCGTGCTGATCTACGCCAGCCTGACGGTGCTGATGGTGTTCGCCAATTCTCTCGACAGCCTGATGGCCGCACGCTTCATCTGTGGCATCGGCATGGGTGGGGCGATGCCCAGCGCCATGGCCCTGATGTCCGAATACTCGCCGCCGCGCCTGCGCACCCTGATGGTGACCCTGGCCGCCTGCGGTTTTTCCTTCGGTGGCGCCGCCGGTGGTTTTGTCGCGGCCGGCTTCATCGATCGCTTTGGGTGGGAGGCGGTATTCCTGGCCGGCGGGGTGACGCCCTTGCTGCTGTTTCCGTTCCTGGCCTGGTGGCTGCCCGAATCCTTGCCACGCCTGCTGCGTGATGCGCCGCCTTACACGCGTCTGCGCAAGGTCAGTGCGCAGATGCTGCCGGACTGGCAGCCTCCGCCGGTTTCGAACTTGGCCGAGGAGACGGCGCAAGGTAGCAAGTTGACAGTGGTGGAGTTGTTTCGCCATGGCTATGGGCGGCCGACCCTGCTGATCTGGTCGACCTTTTTCGTCAGCCTGATCCTGCTGTATTTCATGATCAGCTGGCTGCCGACGCTGTTGCTGGAAAGTGGCCTGGCCTTGCAGCAGGCCAACCTGGTGACTTCGATGTTCCTCTTCGCCGGCACCCTCGGGGCGATCTGCATGGCCTGGTTCGCCGACCGCCTGAAACGCAAGGTGCGCCTGCTGGCCGGAGTGCTTGCCGCGGCTGCGTTATGCACCGTGCTGCTGGGCCTGAACCACGACAACCCGCGGTACCTGGTGCTGTTCGTGTTTGCCGCGGGCTTTTGCATCATCGGTGGGCAATTGACCCTGAATGCCTTCGCCAGCAACTTCTATCCGGCTCAGGTGCGCGCCACCGGCACCGGTTGGGCGCTGGGGGTGGGGCGTTTTGGTTCGATCCTTGGGCCGCTGTTCGGCAGCATGCTGCTGGCGATGCACATTCCGGTGCAGCAGATTTTCTTCTTCTGTGCGATTCCCGCAGTGCTCGCCGCCTTGCTGATCATTCAGGTGCGCTCACCAGCCGAGGCAGGACCCGGTGGCGCGGGTTCGACCGCGCCGTTGCAAGACCCGCAGCAGCCCTGAAGGCGTTGCCGGCTCAGCGTGCCAGGTGCTTGATCATCGGCACGCAGGCCAGGGTCAGGCCCCGGGGCGACTGGTACTGGGCGATCCGCTCGCCTACAAAGCCGCAGCGCCGATAGAAGTCCGCCGCGTTCAGGGTCGAGTCGAGGATCAGGTGCGTCAACCCAGCCTGCAGGGCCAGCGCCTCGAGGTAGTTCATCATCTGCTGGCCGATGCCTTGGCCCATGTACGCCGGGTCGACGAACACCGCGTCGACCTGGCCGGTCTCCAGGTCGAGCATGCCGCTGGCGGTGACCTGGTCATCGATGACTGCGACATGCCCGGTTTTTTCCAGCACCTCGACGAAGTACTCGCCCAGGCTGCCGGCGGTCCAGACCTGCAGGTCGGCGGCGGGGTAATGGCCGCAGCACTGGTGGTTGATGGCTTGGTTACGAATGTCGAAGACCCGTTGCGCGTCGTCGCCATGAGCTTTTCTGATCAGCATGCTGTACCCGTTCCATGGAGTGAGCCGAGCATCCTGCCAGAGCCCGGCAGGGGCTGTCATGCGGCGTTGGCCTGGATCAGCAGCAGACCCCAGCCGGTCAGCAGCGTGCCGTCCGTCCGCAGCAGGGGCTGTATGGCCCGGTGCAGTTCGTCCTTCATCAAGCTGCACGTGGCGGGCTTCAGGCGGTCCAGGTCGTAGGTTTGCCCCAGGGCGTCCCAGAACTCCTCGAAGCTGGGGCGCCATTCAAGGTCCAGTTCTTCGAACTGCACGTCACGGTAGTGGCGCGCCAACAGCTGGCGCCAGCCATCCTGGGACTGGGCCCGAGGGTCCACCAGGGGCAGGGGCGCCAGGCGGTCACGCTGGGCGGCGGCGCGAAACACCTGCAGGTAGCGCTGGCCCGGTTCGCCCAGGAGAAAGCTGCGGCCGACGATGGCCGAGAGCTGGCCGCCCTGGGCCAGGACCCGATGCACCTCGGCCAGCACCTGTTCGATATCGCTCATGAGCATCAATGCCAGGTGCGAGACCACGGCGTCGACGCTGCCACTGGCCAGGGACAGGGATTGGGCCCGCTCATTGAGCAACACGCAGCGCTCGGTGAGGCGCCGGCGTGCCGCCTGCAGTTCGGTGGTGCTCATGTCCACGCCGATCAATCGCGCCTCGGGGTACTGTCTGGCGAGCAGATCCAGCAGGAAACCATCGCCGCAGCCCAGGTCCAGTAGCTGTGCGCCAGGTCGGGCGGCGGCGAGTGTGGCGGCCAGCATGTCGTAGGAAGAGCCGCGTCCCGGCAGGCCCAACCCGGAAAAGGCCGGCGGCGTGGTGCCGGGGCGGCGCTGGTGAAAGTCCTGAAGGAAGCGTTCGGCGCGGTTCATGCGGTTCATCCTTGATGCAAATGGGCGGGTAGTGTGCCACGCAGGCAGGGCCCGGCTCTCAATGGACGATGCTGTTGGGCGGCAGATGCCCCAGGCGCTCGGTCAGGCGCAGGCGCTGGATCGGGTCATCGCTGAGCAGCAAGGCGTGCTCCAGGTCGAAGCGCTCGGCATTCGGGCACTCCAGGCGCTGGTAGAGGCTGGCCCGGGCCAGGTAGTCGGCGGCGCTGCCGTTGCCCAGCTCCAGCACCCGCTCGGCATTGATCAGCGCGCCCAGGTTGTCGTCATAGGACAGGTGCAGCTGGCGCAGGTTGCGCGACAGGCGCTGGAACATCTGCAGCGGCTCGGCACTGGCCAGGTGTTCGGCCTTGAGCTTGATGTGGGCGCCGTATTGGCGCTGCAGCAGTTCCCGGCAGTCGGCGGGGTACAACCGGCGTCCGCCGCAAGGGTCCAGCAGGTGGTCGGCACCGGGCACCCGCAGCAGGAAGTGGCCGGGGAAGTTCACCCCCTCCAGGGGGATCTGCAGGCGTTGCGCCAGCTCCAGGGCAATCAGTGCCAGGGCCAGGGGTTGCCCTCGGCGCAGCTCCAGGACCTTGTCCATCAAGGCCGCCTGGGGGCGCAGGGGCAGGTGTTCATCCTGCTGGAAGCCCAGATCGTTCATCCGCCGCAACAGTGGCTGGCCCAACTCGTTCGCCGGCAGTTGGGGCAGGCGGTTGCCGATCTGCTGCTGAATATCCTTGAAGGCTTCCAGTGAGTGCTCGGGCACCAGCCGCGGCTCATGCTCGGCGGCAATCCAGAGCGCGGCTTCCAGCAGAGCAGGCGGCGAGCGATGCAGGCAGGTGAAGAAAGCTTGGCGCGGGTTCATCTCGATCTCCGACGGATGCCTCGTTTTAGCCTCGTCGCGAACGTTCGTCCAGTGCTGACACAGGTAGTAGCAGGTTATTTCCCAATGCCTGCAATCACCCTCCGGCTTATTCCTGCGCGGCGCAGCAATTTCCAGGCGCAAGCCTATACTGGCGACTACCAAGAAGTGATTCGGGAGCCCGTCGATGTTCGCTCTCATGCACCACACCCGCCTTGAATCGCTGCACCTGAGCGTCGACCCCAGCACCGGGTTGAAGGCAGTGATCGCCATCCACAACAACCGCCTGGGGCCCGCCCTGGGCGGCTGTCGTTACCTGGCCTATCCCGATGACACCAGTGCCGTGGAGGATGCGGCGCGCCTGGCCCAGGGCATGAGCTACAAGGCCGCGCTGGCCGGCCTGCCCCAGGGCGGTGGCACCGCGGTGATCATTCGCCCCGCCCATGTGGAAAGCCGCGCCGCGCTGTTCGAGGCCTTTGGCCGTTGCATCGAGCAACTGGACGGGCGCTACATCACCGCCATCGACAGCGGCACCTCGGTGGCCGACATGGACTGCATCGCCCAGCAGACCCGCTATGTCACCAGCACCAGTGCCGCCGGCGACCCCTCGCCGCACACCGCCATGGGGGTCTTCGCCGGTATCCGCAGCACCGCCATGGCGCGCCTGGGCAGTGACAACCTGGAGGGCCTGCGGGTGGCGGTGCAGGGCCTGGGCAACGTCGGGTATGCCCTGGCCGAGCAACTGCACGCCGCCGGGGCCGAGTTGCTGGTCAGCGACATCGATTCGGGCAAGGTGCAACTGGCCATGGAGCAACTGGGCGCGCACCCGGTCGCCAATGACTCGTTGCTCAGCACCCCCTGCGACATTCTGGCGCCCTGTGGTTTGGGGGCCGTGCTCAACAGCCTCAGCGTGGCGCAACTGCGCTGCTCGGCGGTGGCCGGTTCGGCGAACAATCAACTGACCAACCTGCAAGTGGCCGACCAACTGGAGCGCCGCGGAATACTCTACGCACCGGACTACGTGATCAATTCGGGCGGCCTGATCTACGTGTCCCTCAAGCACCGCAACGAAGAACTCCCGGTCATCACCGCCCACCTGTCGAAGATCAGCCTGCGCCTGACCGAGATCTTCGCCCACGCCCAGGCGGAAAAACGCTCGCCGGCGCGGGTCGCGGACGAACTGGCGGAGCGGGTGCTGTACCACTAGGCATCCGAGTCTTAACCGGTGGCCCTGCGCTCTGTAGTATCAGGGCCCGGGAAAGGTTGCAGTGCCGAGCCCAATCCCTTACGGCCCAACTGACACGGAGTGTATTTGACGATGCCGCAAGTGCTGGATAGTGGGCTGGATGAGCAATTGTCTTCGCTGTTGCACTCGGGTGCGGATGTTCAAGCGATACGCCATATTCTTCTGCAGTACCGGGATCGAGGCTTTGCCGCGCAGGCTGTGTACAACTATCTGGCGTCGTTCAGGCCTGATGCGTCCGATGAACTCGAAGACAGAGTCCTGGAAGCCATGGATATGGCAGCCGGATATTGCTCGCCAGGCTGCAGAGTGTGGGAGGTCGAGCCATGACCGTGGCGCATACGGACAATCAAGTGATTGGGGGTTCAGTAAGGGATCTGCAGCTGTACGCGGCGGCATGCCTGGAGGCTTACTGCCTGAGCAAAGGTATTGCTCACCCTGCTGTAGATGACTTGGTAAAGCACCTTGAGGGCTACCCGGAAAAAGATCAGTTACTGGCCTGGGAGAGGGCCGGAGCCCAGCTGGCATTGAATGGTCGAGGGGATGATTTGCCACAGAGCCTTGTTGCTTTGCTGGCGCCTGAGGATTGCGAAGAGTTCTCCAGCCTCGTCGACAGCGCGGTTGAGGTGGGAATGGTCGACCTGTATGGCGGCGCGACGGATTTGCCCGTGATGTTCCTGCACAAGATCACTGCCCTGTTGCGTTGCAACCTTATCGAGCTGCCTGCGCCGAAAGGTGCGGCAGTGGTTTAACCGGCGGCTGCATAACGGGCAGTCTTTGCTCGGCAAACATGAAAAAAGCCCTGTGCCATGGACACAGGGCTTATTCAATTCGAGTGATGCCTATTTCGCAGCCTTGGCTGCTTTCGCCGGCTTGGTCGGCGCCTCGACTTCAGCAGGTGGCTGCGCTTGAACCTCCTCCACCGCGGGAGCGGGGTCGCTGAGCAACTCGGACAATGCATCCGGCTGGCTCTTGAAGGCCCTGGCGAATACATCGCGGTTCTTCGCCATGTAGATCCCGGCTTCTTCCACCTGTTGTTCGCTCAGCGACGGCACTGCTTTTTGCAACACTTGCGCCAGCACTTCAGCCAGTTCGAGCATTTTGTCATGACGGTCAGCTTCGGCTTTATCCATGAACAAGCGCTCCAGATCTCGGCTGCTGCGGTATACCACTTCGACGGCCATTCACCACCTCACATGCCTTCACGATAATGGGTCTGTATAAACACTGTATCTATATACAGGTCGAGAGAATAGGCGAAACCTTTTCTCTTGGATAGTGGCTTTTTAATGTAGACGGATTTTTTTTCCCGGGCCGATTGTTACGCGGCCGTGCCTCGCTGGCAGCGGCCATCATCTTATTGATGGCTCCTGGCCTTTTTTCTGCATGCAGAACAACCGTCACGTCCAATCCGCATCATCCGGTCGAACCGACCTAAGGAAGAACCATCGTGAAAATCAATTGGGCCGAGAACCTGCGGCAGAACGTCCATCAACTGGCCGAGTCCCTGGGCAACCTGTTCGTCGAGTCCTTCCACTACCTGGCGCTGTTCGCCATCGGAGCCGTGACCGCCTGGGCGGCGGTGATGGAATTCCTGCAGATGATCGAGGTGGGGCACATCAAGATCGATGACATCCTGCTGCTGTTCATCTACCTGGAATTGGGGGCGATGGTCGGCATTTACTTCAAGACCAACCACATGCCGGTGCGCTTCCTGATCTACGTGGCGATCACCGCGCTGACCCGGCTGCTGATTTCCAACGTTTCCCACCACAACCCGCCGGACCTGGGGATCATCTACCTGTGTGGCGGGATTCTGCTGCTGGCGTTTGCCATCCTGGTGGTGCGCTACGCCTCGTCGCAGTTTCCTTCGGTGAAGATCGAGCACCCGCAGCGCAAGATCGGCGCCGGCTCCGGCGAACACCCGGAAGTGGAGAAGGGCGAGCTTTAAAACCTCAGGGCCGGGGGCACGGGCTTGTGGCCCTCGGGCGGTGGCAGCGCCAGGCTGTCGCCGTTGGTCATGGCTTCGAGGATGGCCATGGCGCTGTGCCCCTGTTCGATGGCGATGCCGAACTGAATGCTCTGCACCAGGCGCCTGATGCGTTGCGGGTCATTGCGCTGGGCCGCGCTGATCATGCGCTTGGCCACCACCCGGCCGGTTTGCGACAGGGTCAGCATGATGCTGCCGTCCAGGCCCTGGATGCTCAGGTTGACCTGGTACTGCGGGGTGAAAGTGTCGGTAATCAGTTGAAAGGGGTTGTCCATAATGCGTCACCGCCTGATGGGATCGTGCAGTCATTGACTGGCCGCAGATGGAATTAGTTCGCGATTCCAGACCACTGGCCAGTCGTTCGCCGAGGGTGGCCAACGTCCGTATTGCTCAAGGGCGATAAAGCAAGGGACATGCCGGGAAACACGCCGGGCAATGATTGCGGGGACAAAAAAAGCGGACCATCAGGTCCGCTTTTTCATTGCCGGTCCGTTTCAGGGCACGACCGAGTAAATGATCGCAGACAGTGCGATCAGGCCGATCAGCACCACGAACAGGTTCGACAGTTGGCCTGAATACTGGCGCAGTGAAGGCACGCGCCGGATTGCATACATCGGCATCAGGAACAGCAGGCAAGCGATCACCGGTCCGCCCATGGTCTCGATAATGCGCAGGATGCTCGGGTTGAAGGTGGCCACGGCCCAGCAACTGAGGATCATGAACACTGCGGTGATCCTTTCCAGGCTGGCGGACGACAGCGAGCGGCCCCGCAGGTTCTTCACGATCAACCCCTGGAAGCCCTCGCTGGCGCCGATGTAGTGGCCCAGGAACGACTTGGTAATGGCCACCAGGGCGATCAGCGGTGCCGCGTAGGCAATCACCGGGGTCTGGAAGTGGTTGGCCAGGTACGACAGGATCGAGATGTTCTGATCCTTGGCCGCCACCAGGTCCGCCGGCGACAGGGCCAGCACGCAGCTGAAGCAGAAGAACATCACCGTCAGCACCATCATGGCGTGGGACATGGCCAGGATCCCGCTGCTCTTGCGCTCGGCTTGGGCGCCGTAGTGGCGCTTCTGATCCAGGGCGAAGGCCGAGATGATCGGTGAGTGGTTGAAGGAAAACACCATCACCGGAATCGCCAGCCACAGGGTCTTGAAGAACAACCCCAGGGGCATGCCTTCGCTGGCGGAGGCGAAGAATGCACCGTTCCAGTTGGGGATCAGGCTCAGGGCCAGGAGCAGCAGCGCGGCGACAAAGGGGTACACCAGCAGGCTCATGGCCCGCACTATCACACCCTGGCCACAGCGCACGATGGCCATCAGGCCGAGGATCAGCAGCAGCGACAGCAGCGCCCGTGGCGGTGGAGTCATGTGCAACTGGTGCTCCATGAAGTTGCTCAGGGTGTTGGTCAGGGCCACGCTGTACACCAGCAGGATCGGGAAGATCGCAAAGAAATAGAGCAGGGTGATCAGCTTGCCGGCGCCGACCCCGAAGTGTTCTTCCACCACCTCGGTGATGTCGCCGGAGCGCCCGGACAGTACAAAGCGGGTCAGCCCGCGGTGGGCGAAGAAGGTCATCGGGAAGGCCAGCAACGCCAGCACGATCAATGGCCAGAAACCACCAACGCCGGCATTGATCGGCAGGAACAGGGTGCCGGCACCGATGGCGGTGCCATACAGGCCGAGCATCCAAGTGGTGTCGCGCTGGCTCCAGCCAGTGTCGCGGGTTGCGGTGTCGCGGTGTGTCGCTACAGCAGGGTTTTCGGCAGCAGGTGCAGGTACATCGGTCATCGGTATCGCCTCGTTATTATTCTTGCTCGGGCTCACGTGGTACGGACGGTCAGGGAAGGCTCCTCAGCATTCCACCCAGCTCACCGCCAGGCCGCCCCGTGAAGTCTCTTTGTATTTGTCGTGCATGTCGGCGCCGGTATCGCGCATGGTGCGGATCACCCGGTCCAGGGAAATGAAGTGCTGGCCGTTGCCACGCAGGGCCATCTGGGTCGCGTTGATGGCCTTGACCGCAGCAATCGCGTTGCGCTCGATGCACGGCACCTGCACCAGCCCGCCGACGGGGTCGCAGGTCAGGCCGAGGTTGTGCTCCAGGCCGATTTCAGCGGCGTTTTCCAGCTGTTCGGGGGTGGCCCCGAGCACCTCCGCAAGGCCGGCCGCGGCCATGGCGCAGGCCGAGCCCACTTCGCCCTGGCAGCCGACTTCGGCGCCGGAAATCGAGGCGTTCTTCTTGCACAGGATGCCCACCGCCGCGGCGCCGAGAAAGAACGCCACGACATCGTCATCAGAGGCCTGGGAATTGAATTTCATGTAGTAGTGCAGCACCGCCGGAATGATCCCCGCCGCGCCATTGGTCGGGGCGGTGACCATGCGCCCGCCCGCGGCGTTTTCCTCGTTCACCGCCAGGGCGAACAGGTTGACCCATTCCATGGCCGAGAGGGTCGAGGTGATGACGTTGGGCTTGCCGATCTCCAGCAGGCTGCGGTGCAGCTTGGCCGCGCGCCGGGGCACGCCGAGGCCGCCGGGCAGGGTGCCTTCGTGGCTCAGGCCCTGTTCCACGCATTCGCGCATCACCGACCAGATGTGCAGCAAGCCGCTGCGGATTTCTGTTTCGCTGCGCCAGGCCCGTTCGTTGGCCATCATCAGCTCACCGACCCGCAGCTTGTGCTGCTTGCACAGGGTCAGCAACTGCGCGGCGCTGTCGAAGTCATAGGGCAATTCGACACTGGCGCCGGCTTCGGCCCCGGCGGCAACCTGGGCCGCCTCGACAATAAAGCCGCCACCCACCGAGTAGTAGGTCTGTTCCAGTAGTGTGGAGCTGTCCCCGAAGGCAGTCAGGGACATGGCATTGGGGTGATAGGGCAGGCTTTCGTCCAGCAGCAGCAAGTCCTGGTACCAGTCGAAGGCAATGGCCGTCCGACCGCCCAGGAGCAATTGGCCGCTGTCGCGCAACTGCTGGATCCGTGGATCGATGCTGGTGGGGTCGATGCTGTCCGGCCATTCGCCCATCAGGCCCATGACGCTGGCGCGGTCGGTGGCGTGGCCGATGCCGGTGGCGGACAGGGAGCCGTAGAGTCGGATCTCTACTCGCCGCACCCGGTCCTGCAGACCCTGTTCGAACAGGGCTTGGGCGAAGGTCGCGGCCGCACGCATCGGGCCTACGGTGTGGGAGCTGGAGGGACCGATACCGACTTTGAAAAGATCGAAAACACTGATAGCCATACTAAAGCCTTACAAGCAATGGAGGAGAGATCGCTGCCATTTTTTGTAGGACGAGCGCAATGTCGGCGATACTGCCCGCCTCGGTCGACACTGACCAACGAAACTTCCTAAGAGATCATTTAGCAGGACTAAACGATGAGCCGTCAGCTTCATGCCCAAACCTATGTCTGGCTGCATGTGTTTTCCTGTGCCGCGCGGCACCTGTCCTTTACCCGCTGCGCCGAAGAACTGCACATCACCCCCGGGGCCGTCAGCCAGCAGATCCGCCAGCTTGAAGAACGCCTGGGCTTGCGGCTGTTCCACCGGCGGGCGCGGGGCGTCGAGCTGAGTGCCGAAGGCCAGCGCCTGGCCCTCACGGTGAGCGAGGCCTATGGCAGCATCGATGCCGAGTTGCGCCGCCTGGACGCGGGCATGATCGGCGGCACCTTGCGCCTGCGTTCGATCCCGTCGTTTCTCGGCAAGTGGCTGACTCCGCGCCTGCCGCGGCTGCAACAGCGTTATCCGGAAATCCAGCTGCGCCTGGTGGCGGAGGACAGCAGCGTGGCCCTGCACGAGGGTGACTTCGACCTGGCCATCGACTTGAATGACGGCAGTTATCCCGGTTTGCAGTCCACGGCGCTGCTGGACGAGCAGATCTTCCCGGTCTGTGCGCCGAGCCTGTTGCGGGGACGGCCACCGCTGCACGGGCCGGCGGACCTGGCGCATTTTCCGTTGCTGCACGACATCACCGCCTGGCGCGGCAGCTATGAATACGCGGAATGGGAGTTCTACCTGAACGCCATTGGCTTTGACGGCGCAGATGTGCGGCGTGGCCATACGTTCAACCGCAACCACCTGACCATCGAGGCGGCGATTGCCGGCATGGGCGTGGCGATTGCCCGGCGCACCCTGCTCAACGATGAGCTGGAGCGCGGCGCCCTGATCGTGCCTTTCGGCCTCGCCGTGCCTAATCACAAGCGTTATGTACTGCTCTATGCGCCGGGCGCCCTGAGCCATCCGGGGGTGCGTGCGGTGCATGACTGGCTGGTGGAGGAGGCAGAGATATTTCGCGGTTTGCACCCCCTGGGCGAGGGGCAATTGTGAGGTGTTGTTACAGGAGAGTGAATCGACCTAACTCCCGACATTAACAGCGCTTTTACAGTTTGTCCGGCTTTATTTGCGTATGAATATTTATCTTTTTTTAGGGGTTGAAATGTTCGTCGCCGTGCCTAATTGTGTAATCAAGAGGTCACGACATGCAGCGATCAGCGCATTGCCTTGACTCTCTTGCGAGCTAGCTGAAATAAGGGAAGAACTATGCAAATCCAAGTCCATAGCGATAACCATATTCAAAGCAGCATTCGGTTGGAGGAGTGGGTACGCAGCACCGTTGAAAGCACGCTGGAACGTTACGAAGAAGACCTGACCCGGGTGGTGGTCCACCTGCGTGACGAGAACGGCGGCAAGTCAGGCCCGGATGACATGCGTTGCCAGCTCGAGGCCCGGCCAAAAGGCCACCAGCCGATTTCCGTGACCCATAAGGCCGATACCCTGGAGCAGGCGATCGACGGCGCCACCATCAAGCTGGAAAGCGCCCTAGGACACATGTTTGGCAAGCTGCGCGACAAACGTGCGGCAGTCGCCCCCAGCACCGATGGCACCGAGGCGGATGCCTTGCTGGAAGAAGAATTCCTGGAGAACCAGCAGGCGGCCCTCAACAGCTGACGCCTGAGTTTCTCCCTCAACAAGAAGGGCCTGCAATGCAGGCCCTTTTTTGTGCTCGATCAGAAAGCCACTGAGGTCTGCACGTAGAGGGTTCGTGGTTCGCCCACGTACTTGCCTTTGTTGTTGTCGTCGAAGGAGCGGGTGAAGTACTGGTGGTTGAGAAGGTTTTTCACCCCCACTGCGACATTCAGGTCCGACAGCTGCGGGCCGAAGTCGTAGCCGGCGCGGGTGCTGAACAGCATGTAGCCGGGAATGCGCCCGGCACTGCCGTCGGCACTTTCGGCGGCGGTGTTGGCGTTGTCGGCAAACTGGCTGCTCTGGTAGCTGCTGTCGAGATTGAGCTTCCACGGACCTTCGGTGTAGCTCACCCCCAGGGTGCCCTTGTGCTTGGAGGAGAACGGCACGCGGTTACCCTTGTTCGGCCCGTCTTCGCGGATAGTGGCGTCGACGTAGGCGTAGGTGGCGTAGACATCGAAGCCCGCCAGCGCCGGGTTCAAGCCGTCGAGGGCGTAGTTGATGCTGCTTTCGATGCCCTGGTGCCGGGTTTCACCCCGGGCGATCACCGTGTCGTTGGTCTGGTTGCTGTCGTACTGGTTGTCGAAGTTGATCAGGAAGGCGCCGATCTCCGCCCGCAGGGTGCCGTCGTCATAGCGGGTGCCCAGTTCCCAGGTGCGGGCCTTTTCCGGTTTCACTTCGCCGCTGGCCACGCGGTTGGGCATCTGGCTGTACTGCACGCTGCCGAAGGAGCCTTCGGTGTTGGCGTAGAGGTTCCAGCTTTCGTTGAGGTGGTACATCACATTCAGCGCCGGCAGCGCAGTGTTGTAGTCGCCCTTGTATTTGACGTGGGTCAGGTTGTTGCTCTGCTGGGACTCGATCATCTCGTAGCGGATGCCCGGGGTCAGGGTCCACTTGCCGATGTCGATGCGGTCGTCGACGAAGAACGCATGGGCCTCGGTGCCGCCGCGAGTATCGCGATCATTGCGGCTGCTGGTGGTGGGCAGTTGCTGGTTGGCGGTCAGCGGTGTGCGATAGCGCAGCTCATGACCGGCTTCGTTGATGTAGCGATAGCCGACGCCGACTTCGTGGCTGCTGTCACCCAGGTCGAAACCCTGGGCGAAGCGGGTTTCCAGGCCGCGCACCCAGTACTCGCGGGGTGACAGGGAAAGGAAACTGCCCTGGTCCAGGTAGCCGCTGCGCAGAGTCTTGGTGAAGAAGCTGTTGACCGTGAATTCGCGGCGATCCTCCTGGTAGCGATAGCCGACATTGAACATGGTGCGGCGCCCCCAGAACTTGTCGTAGGGCCGGGTCGACTGATACGGGTCGGCTTTGTAGTCCGCCACGTTCAGACCGCCGGGCATGTCGGCCTCGCCCTCGTAGTACTGGGCCATGGCGTTGAAGCTGTTGGCCTCGTCCAGCTGGTACTTGCCCTTGAGGATCAGGTCGTCGATCTGCGTGTCGCTGTGTTCGCGCCAGTCGCCGCCACGGGTGCCGGAATACAGCAGGGCGCCGCCCAGGCCGTTGGCGTTGGTGCCGCCGGCCAGCAGGTTGCCGGTGGTCTTGAAGCCGTCATGGCTGGAGGAGGGGCTGGTTTCGGTCTGCACGCCGCCCTTGAGTGTCGGCGCATCGGGGATTGCCCGGGTCACGAAGTTGACGATCCCGCCGACGTTCTGCGGGCCATAGCGCACCGCGCCACCGCCGCGCACCACGTCCACCGCGTCGATGTTGCCCATGCTGATGGGAGCGAACGACAGTTGTGGCTGGCCGTAGGGCGCAAACGGCACCGGGATGCCGTCCATCAGCACTGTAGAGCGTGACGCCAGGCGCGGGTTGAGGCCGCGTATGCCGAAGTTCAGCGCCATGTCGTGGCTGCCGGTGCCGTTGTTGTCTGGCGCGTTGACCCCGGGAATGCGGTTGAGCACATCCCGCGCCTGGGTCGCGCCCTGGCGTTCGAACTCCTCGCGACGGATCACGTCCCGGGCCCCTGGGTGTTCGAACACATCGCTTTGCTGGGCATCACCGAGCCAGTCGCCGACCACACTGGAGGCTCCCAGGTGCAGGGAGGCGGGGGCCGCGTCGGCACTCGCCGGTTGTAGGCTGAAGGCATTGTTGCCCTCGGCCCGGGCTTGCAGGCCGGTGCCTTGCAACAGCGCGTTGAGGCCTTCCTGCGGACGGTACTGGCCTTCCAGGCCACGGCTTGCCACGCCGCTGGTGACCTGTGAGCCGAAGGAGATCAGCACCCCGGCTTGCCGGCCGAACTGGTTCAGCGCGTCTTCCAGCGAGGTCGGGGCGATGTGGTACGGCTTGGCCTCGGCTTCGGCAGCATGCACCAGGGGCAGGCTGGCAAGGCTCAGGCTGGCGCCCAGCAACAAGTGGCGCAGGCTGCGGGCCAGGGGCGAGAGGCGGTTGGGTTGCTCGGTCATGAACGGCGATCCTGAGAAGGGGGAATCGAGGTGGCTTTCCCTCTCTGTCACCCGAGCCTGGCAAAACGGCTCATCTGCATTGAAATTATTTTTCCACACCCGGCAACTCCCCTGGATCGCGAGGGCAGGCTGCAGTGGTTGGCGAAGCGGATGTGCTGCTGCGAGAGCCGAAAGCCCCGGCAGGCCGAGTGCAATCGGCCGGTGTACCCCTGGGGTCTCGGCGACAAGAGCAACCCGCAGCGGGTCGACCGCTCATCACGCCCGTGCCTGGACCGTGACCCAATACCGGGTGAAGCGCCGCACCCGGACCGGCAGGCTGATTTCCAGCAGGTCGAGGATCCGCTCGCTGTCTTCCAGGGGGTAGCTGCCGGAAATCAGCAGGTCCGCCACCTGGGCATCGCAATTGAGCTGGCCACGGCGGTAGCGCCCCAGTTCGTCGAGGAAATCCGCCAGGCGCATGTGCGCGGCCACCAGCATGCCCTCGCTCCAGGCGCCGCTGCCGGCGTCCAGGGCCCGCGGGGCCTGCCAGCTATTGCTGCTGAAATTCAACTGCTGCCCGGCCACGACCCGTGGCGGCGCGGTCGAATAGCTGGCGGGAAGTACTTCGACCGCGCCGGAGAACACCGCCAGTTGGGTATGTTCCTTGAACTGCCGCAGGTTCAACCGCGCCGCGTCGGGGCGCACCATCCCTTGGGCACTCTGCACCCGCAAGGGCCGGGGATCCTTGGCGGCACTGAGCATGATCTCGCCTTCCAGCAGGTGGATCAGCCGCTGCTGGCCGTCGAAGCGCACGTCCACCGCGCTGCGGGTGTTGAGCTGCAACTGGCTGCCGTCACTGAGTTGCAACTTGCGCCGCTGACCCAGGGGGCTGCGGTAGTCGGCCAGCAGCGGCGGCAGCGGGTTGTGCTCGCGCAGGCCCCAGGCGGCGGCCGAGCCGGCGCCGAGAATCAGCAGCAGCTTCAGCGCCTGGCGTCGGCTGCTGGACTGCGGTGCATTCAGGGCCGCATGGGCCAGGGGCGAGGACAAACCGCGCAAGCGCTGGTTGACCCGCTGGATATGGGCCCAGGCCCGCTGGTGCTCGCTGTGGGCGTCGTGCCATTGCTGCCAGGCCTGCTGCTGGCGCGGATTCAAGGGCCCGTCCTGCATTTCGATCAGCCAGTGCACGGCCTGTTCGGCCACCTGGTTGCTGAAGTCGGGCTGGCCATTGAGCTGCGGATTCATCGAGGCGCTCACAGGGCGAAATAGCAGCGCATGGCTGCCTTGTTCAGGTGGCGTTTGACCGTGGCAATGGAGATACCCAGCTCCCGGGCGATTTCGCCGTAGGTCAGGCCATCCAGCTGGCACAGCAGGAAGGCTCGCTTGACCGGGCGCGGCAGGCCGTCGAGCAACTGGTCCAGCTCCATCAGGGTTTGCAGGATGATGGCCCGCTCTTCCTCAGAAGGGGCGACGAGTTCGGGCATCTGCGCCAGGGTTTCCTGGTAGGCCCGCTCCAGGTCCTGACGCCGGTAGTGGTTGCACAGCACCCGCTTGGCGATGGTGGTGAGAAACGCCCGAGGCTCGATCAGGGATGGCATTTCCCGGGCGCTGAGCACCCGGATAAAGGTGTCCTGGGCCAGGTCTGCCGCGCTGTGGGGGCAACCGAGCCTGCGCCGCAACCATGTGTTCAACCAGCTGTGGTGGGCATGGTAGAGGACTTCGACGGTAGAGGAGTGGGACAAGCCGGACGCTCCCGCAGCAAGACGATGCTTAAGAGAATAGGAATTGTTCGCATTGTAGTGGCGCGACATAGCGTTGTGCAATCAAGGCGGACCGACGGATCGTTCACAAGTCTGTCGCTGCTTTTTGCGTATGAGAATATTTATCATTAGTATTGGCCGCCTATTTCATCCGGGGGCTTTTCAGTGCCGCGGATTTTTCCTGGCTTCAAGGTCGAAACATGAAAAGCAAGGTCGGCGGGGTTCCCGCTTCCTACCGTCTGGCTGTTGCCTCGCGGGTTTGTGCCGCGGTCCTGGGCGGCTACCTGCTGGCGGCGCTGTCGAGCGTCTGCCTGACGTTGCTGCTGCCCCTGCCACGGGCGGATGCGGTGATCAGCGGGATGATGACCTCCTTCCTGTTCTACCTGGTGGCGGTGCTCTGGTGCTTCGCTTGCCGCAGTGCCTGGCAGGCCTGGCTCGGCCTGTTGCTGCCGGGCCTGCTGCTCGCGGCCGTGGCCGCTGGCGCCTATTGGATGGCGCAGCCATGAAAGAGGGATTTCGCCAGTCGATGGCTTGGCTGCACACCTGGAGCGGGTTGCTGTTCGGCTGGCTGCTGTTCGCGATTTTCTTCACCGGGACCCTGTCCTACTTCAAGGAGGAAATCACTCACTGGATGCAGCCGGAGGCGCCAGTCCGGAGCCTGAACGCCGAGGCCAGCCTGGGGCTGGCCCAGCGTTACCTGGAGCAGCATGCCCAGGGTGCCTCGCGCTGGTTCATCGCCCTGCCCGATGCCCGCCAGCCGGCGTTGTCGGTGAGCTGGCAGGCGCCGGCAGAAACCGGCCAGCGTGGTCAATTCACCGAGAAACTGCTGGACCCTGCCACCGGCAGCGAACTGCACCTGCGCGAGACCCGGGGCGGCGAGTTCTTCTACCGCTTTCACTTCCAATTGCAGATGCCCTATCCCTGGGGCCGCTGGCTGTCGACCCTGGCGGCCATGGTGATGTTCGTGGCCCTGGTCAGCGGCATCATCATCCACAAGAAAATCTTCAAGGACTTCTTCACCTTCCGTCCGCGCAAGGGCCAGCGCACCTGGCTCGACGGGCACAACGCGCTGGGGGTGCTGGTGCTGCCGTTCCACCTGATGATCACCTACAGCAGCCTGGTGATCTTCATGTACATGGTGATGCCGGCGAGCATCCTGGTGGCCTACCAGGGTGACAGCGACGCCTTCTTCAAGGACCTGCGCCCCGCCAGCAACAGCACGCCGGCGGCCGGCCAGGCGGCGCCGCTGGTGGCCCTCGAACCTTTGCTCAAGCAAGCCCAGGCCCATTGGCCCGGCGGTCGCGTGCAGCGGGTGACGGTCAATCATCCAGGAGACCTGAACGCCTCGGTGCAGGTGTTCCGCCATGGCGCCGACCGGGTGGCCCGTGATTTCAGCAGTTCGGTCGCGTTCAACGGGGTCACCGGCCAACCGTTGCAGGCCAGCCCCGAGGCATCGCTGCCGCGGATGATTGGCGGCAGCTTCTATGGCCTGCACATGGGCCTGTTCGCCGGGCCGGTGATGCGCTGGCTGTACTTTATCTGCGGCCTGGCGAGCACCGCGATGATCGGCACCGGGTTGGTGATCTGGCTCGGCAAGCGCCAGTTGAAACATGCCAAGACTGGGGTGATGCCCGTTGAACTGCGTCTGGTGGAGGTGTTGAACATCACCAGCATGTCCGGGCTGGTGCTGGCGGTGGCGGGTTTTTTCTGGGCCAATCGGCTGCTGCCGGCAGGCTTCGCCGAGCGTGCCGACTGGGAGGTCAACAGCTTCTTCATTCTCTGGGGCCTGAGCCTGCTGCACGCGAGCCTTCGTCCGGGACGTCGTGCCTGGGTAGAACAGCTCGGCCTGGCCGCGTTGCTGTTCACCGCCGTACCCCTGCTGGACGCCTTGACCCACCCGAACCTGACGGACGGTTTTCTGGTCGGTGGCGACTGGATGCTGGCCGGCTTCGACCTGGCGTGCCTGGGCAGCGGCCTGTTCCTGGCCTGGGCGGCGCGCAAGATGCACCGGGCCCCCCATGCTGGCGCTGGCGGCAAACCCCGCAGCGCCCGGCAACCCGCGCAGGCGGTTGAGACCGAGGTGAACTGAATGCTCCTGACGCTGCTGCTCTGTTACGCCGGATTCACCGGCCTGTGCCTGTCCCTGGAGCGCCATCATGGTGAACTGCTCGGGCACAAGCCCAGCGCCCGGCGGCGCCATGGCTTGCGCCTGGGCGGCTGGCTGCTGCTGGGCCTGTCGCTGGTGGCGGCGGTTGTCGACACCGGTTGGGGCCTGGGCCTGGTGCAGTGGTGTGGGCTGCTGATGTGCAGTGCCCTGGCGCTGGTGCTGCTGTTGCCGTATCGCCCGCGTCTGGCGCTGTCGATGGCGGGGGCCAGCTTGCTGGCCAGCCCGCTCGCCGCCTTCGCCCACTTCTGAGCCGCTGCCGATGATGAGCACCCTGCCTCCCGAACCTTCTGATCTGGACCCTCCAGAGCTGCGGGGCAGTCGTGCGCATTTTCTCCAGGTGTTCCTCTCCCAGCGTTCGCAGATGGAGGCTCTGGTCAGCCGCCGGGTGGGTTGTCGGGCCACCGCCGCCGACCTGGTGCAGGACCTGTTCCTGCGCTTCTGGCGCCGGCCCCTGGTGCAGGTCGAGGAACTGAGCACCTACCTGCTGCGCTGTGCCGGCAACATCGCCATCGACCACCTGCGCAGCGAAGGCGCGCGGGTCCGGGTCAGCGAAGGCTGGCTGCCGGAGCAGCAGGACAACCAGAGCATCGAGCCCCAGGCCGCCCTGGAAGCCGGCAACGATTTGCGGCACGTGGAGGCCGCCTTGCGCAGCCTGCCGGAGCGCACCCGGCAGATCTTCCTGCTCAACCGCATCCATGGGCGCAAGTACGCGGAGATCGCCAAGGTCATGGGGCTGTCCCAAAGCGCCGTGGAAAAACATATGATGCGCGCCCTTGAAGCCTGCAAGGCCAGCTTGCGGGAACCCCCGATGACGCGCACGCCAAGGAATGCACCGTGAATCACAGCGCTTGCGTCATCCCGACGCCCGCCCAGGAACAGGCCGCTCTGGCCTGGCTCAGCCTGCTCCACGACCAGCCCAGCAGCGGTGACCAGGCTACCTTCAGCCAATGGCTGCAGGCCGATCCGGCCCATGTCGAGGCCTACGCCCAGGCCCAGGTGCTGTGGGAATTGAGCGAAGCCCCGGCGCGTACCCTGGCCGATGAAGACGCCCTGGCCATGCAGCGGCTGCTGCGGGCCATGGACGGGGCCAAGGGCCGGCACCGGCGACGCTGGTCGGTCGGGCTGGCCATGGCCGCCAGCGTGCTGCTGGCGGTGGCCCTGGGCGCCGGCTGGCAGCCGGGGCGCTGGGTCGATGACCTGGGGGCCGATTACGTTTCCGCGCCGGGTCAGGTGCGCACCGTGGTCCTGGCCGACCAGAGCGAGGTGACCCTGGACGCCGACAGCGCCATTGCCGTGGATTTCAGCCACGGTGAACGCCATGTGCAACTGCGTCGTGGTGCCGGTTTTTTCAGCGTGACCCATACCGGGCAACCCTTTGTGGTCGAGGCCGAGCAGGGCCAGGCGCGGGTCCTGGGCACCCAGTTCGAAGTGCGCCTGCAACCGGGGGGAGCCCAGGTCACTGTGCTTTCCGGGCGCGTGGCGGTCACCGCGGCGCAGGGCGCTGCACAACAGGTCCTCGGTGCCGGCCAGCAAGTGGCTTATGACCACGGCCAGGCGCAGCCGCTGCATCCTGTCGACAGCGAGGCGCAACTGGCCTGGCGCCAGGGCTGGCTGAACTATTACCACGCGCCATTGGCGGTGGTGGTCGAGGACCTGCGCCGCTATTTCCCCGGACGCATCCTGCTGCTGAACGACGATCTGGCAGCCCGCCGGGTCAGCGGCAGTTTTGCCAGCAAGGACCCGCAAGCGGTCCTCGACTCCCTGCAGGCAGCCCTTGGCTTCCAGCAGCACAGGGTTTTCGGACGATTCGTCGTCCTGCGCTGAGAACCCCGTCCCAGAGCTCCCGAACATTCATCGATATCACCCCGTTCTGTCACTAAAGCGTTACATGAGACGCGGATGATCTGCGCATTCCTGAGCACATGGTCAGGATCGGCGAGGGTTGTGATTCAGCTCTCACAAGGGAGGGAAGGCTGAAGCAGGGGAGCAAGACGATGCGCAGCTGGGATATCGCTAAAAAGAAGAAGGCCCACATCGAAATCATCCCGATGATCGATGTGATGATGTTTCTCCTGGTGTTCTTCGTACTCATCAGTCTCAACGTGATTCCCGCCGTGGGGATCAAGACGCAGTTGCCGGTGGCCAGTACCGCGCAGCAATTGAAGCCGCAAAACAAGGCGGTAATCACCCTGGGCCTGCAAGAGCGCCTGCAACTCGATGGCCAGGACCTGGATGAAGGTGCGCTGCTGGCACAACTCAAAGTGCTCAACGATGGCAGCGAGAAGTTGGTGATCATTATCAACAGCGACCAGGGCGTTGAAGTTAAGCGCCTGGTATCGGTGATGGATTTGCTCAAGGGCAATGGCTTTTCTTCCGTCTCCATCGCTACACGCAAGTCCTGACGCCATGTTTGCCTTATATAAAACCCGCAAGTGGGTAGCGTGCTTGTTGCCGGCTGTTTTACTGGCATTGGTCATCTACGCCAGTCAGTTGCAACGCCTGCAGATCAAGCCGGTGTATGACGAGAGCACGGTGGAGATCGCGCTGATCGACTCTGCCGAGCTGGTGGCCGCGGTCGAGCCGCCACCGCCTGAGCCCGAACCGCTGCCGGTCGAGCCCGAGCCAGAAGTGCTGGTGCCGGACGAAGAGCCGCTGGTGATCGAGCCGCCCAAGCCCAAGCCGGTGGTCAAGCCCAAGCCGCCCGTGCCCAAGCCGCTGGTGGCCAAGCCCCAGCCACCCAAGCCGGCTCCGGTCGAGGTGGCCAAGAGCGTCCCGGTGCCGCAGCCCGCCGTGGCGACAGCGCCGAAACCGCCGGTGGCAACACCGGCCCCTGCACCGGCGCCGGCCCCCGCGGCCCCGGCCAGTGCAATCAAGGAAAGCCTGTACACCGCCGCTTTGCGCAAGGAACTGGAAAAGCACAAGCAATACCCCAGCGGCCGCGAGGCCTCGTTGCAACGTCCCCAGGGCGATGTAGTGATCTGGCTGGAAGTCGATCGGGCCGGCAACGTGCTCGACAGTGGCATCGAAAACAAGGCGCCGAACATGTTGCTCAATCGCGCCGCGCAAACCAGTTTGCGCCGCGTGGAGAAAGTTTCACCGTTTCCTTCGGACGCGTTCTCCGGCAAGAACAAGCAACGTTTTACCGCGACCTTTAGTTACAACGTGGAATAAACCCATCACCTATTAACGAAAGTTGTAAGCAAGGGATTGACCCGTGAAGATCAATAAACTTTATGCCCTGCTTCTGGCATCGGGCCTGGGCAGTTTTGCGCCACTGGTTCTGGCTGACGATTCAGTGGACGTTGGTGCGGTAAACGTGGCCGGTAAACAGACCTTGGGCAATGGCCACATGATCAAGGAAGAGAGCGCCAAAGGGCGTTCCACCGTGACCAAGGAAGCCATGGATCAGATGGCCCCCACCGCCAACGCGGTGGACAAGCTCAAGTACACCCCGGGGATCAACGTCTCCAGTACCGACGCCACGGGCCTGAGCGGCACCAACTTCAGCATGCGCGGGATGAACTCCGACCAGGTCGGGCTGTCCTCCGACGGCTTCCCGATCAACGACTCGGGCGACTATGCGATTTACACGAACCTGATGGGCGACCCGGAGAACTTAAGTGAAGTCTTCGTTACCCAGGGCTCGTCGGAAGCCGACGGCCCGCACATTGGCTCCAGCGGTGGCAACATCGGCCTGGTGACCATGCGCCCGAGCAAGGACTTCGGCGTATTCGCCAAGCAGTCCATCGGCTCGAACAACGTGCGCAAGAGCTTCGCCCGTCTCAACACCGGTGACTTGGGCGGCTTCAAGACCTGGGTCTCGGCGTCCCACACCGAGGGCGACAAGTGGCGGGGCAAGGGTACCCTGCGGGCCGACAAGATCGAGTGGAACACCCTGTTCGAAGACGGCAGCGGCAATTCCACCAACGCCATCGTCAAGTACAACCTGCAGGAAAACTACAATTACAACAGCCTCAGCAAGGCCCAGTTCCAGAATCAGGGCCGGCGCCTGGACTACTCAGAAAGCACCGTGTTCAAGAACGGCAGCGTGTCCCAGTCCTACAAGCTCAACCGCAACCCCTTCGAGAGCGTGACCGCCTCGGTGACCCAGCGCTTCCAACTGCGCGATGACTTGAGCCTGACCTTCAACCCCTACTACGTGTGGTCCAACGGCGGCAGCTTCAGCGGCCAGACCGCCACCACCCTGAGCAGCACTTCGAGCAAGGCCGGCAACTACGATCTCCGTGGCCTGCCCAGCGGCACCTACTACCGGCCATCGTGGACCGAGACCTGGCGTCCCGGCATGACCACCAAGCTCAAGTGGGACCTCAACGAAGAACACAGCCTGGACGTCGGCTACTGGTACGAGCGCGCTCGCCAGCGCCAGACCCAGCCCTTCATCGGCATCAAAGGCAACGGCGCACCGGAAAACGTCTGGGGCGACTACAACGGCTCCGACCAACTGGTGGACCGCAACGGCGCCACGGTCCAGGGCCGTCATCAATACACGGTGACCCCGGCGCAGAAACTCTGGGTGCAGGACACCTGGCAGGCGACCCCGGACCTGACCCTCACCGGCGCCCTGGCGTACCAGTACGTGGAGCGCGACGGCAACAACCTGGGCAGCCTCACCGACAAGCCGGAAAAACGTGACGCCAAGTACCACGAGTTTTTGCCGAGCTTCAACGCCAAGTACCAGGTCGACCCGAACAACCAGGCGTTCTACAACGTCACCCGCAACATGCGCACGCCACCCAACTACGTGCTCTACAACAAGGGTGACTCCATCAGCCTGAAACCCGAGCTGAGCTGGAACCAGGAACTGGGCTGGCGCTACAGCGAAGAGAACATGGCCCTGAGCGCGACCCTGTTCTACATCACCTTCAAGGACCGGCAGATCTCCACCACCGACCTCAATGGCGACTATGTAGTGGCCAACGTCGGCGAGGTGAAGAACCGCGGCCTGGAACTGGAGTGGAGCGGCAAGCTGCCGCACGACTTCAACTACTACGCCTCGTACACCTACACCAAGTCCGAGCAGATGGATGACCTGACCAACAAGAACGTGCTGCTGCCCACTTCCGGCAAGCAACTGACCAACGTTCCGGAAAACATGTTCAACCTGAGCCTGGGCTACGACGATTCGCGCTACTACGGCAACGTGGTGGGCAAGTACGTCGGCGCCTTCTACGGCGACCTGACCAACGACGAGAAGATCTCCGGGCGCACCGTGTTCGACCTCAACGCCGGTATCCACCTGCCGGTGGACAAGAAGGTGCTGAAGTCCGCGACCCTGCGCTTCTCGATGCTCAACGTGTTCGACAAGGAATACCTGGCGTCGGTCCGCACCGTGTCTTTCAACTCGGTGAAGACCAATGGCCTGGCGCCAAGCACCGCCTACTACAACGTGGGTGAAGAACGCACCGCGATGGTCTCTCTGGAAGCGGCGTTCTGATTCGACTCAGGCACAAGAGGAAATGACGATGGACATGAATCTGCTGCACGACATCACCTTCTACACCATGTACGGCGCGGCCGCGATTGCCGCCTTCATCGCCGTGGAGCGCGGCATCTACTTCAGCTTCAGCCTGCGCCAGGCGAAGAAACTGGAGACCGTGCTCAACCCGAAGATGCACAGCGTCGACGACCTGCCCGCCGAGCTGCGTGAGCGCAACAGCCTGCCCCTGGAAATGGTTGCCGAGCTGTTCGCCCACAAGCAGGGGCTGGCCAGCCACAAGGACCTGGAAGACCTCAGCGAGTCGATCTACATCGCCACCCGCAGCAAGCTGATGCATGGCCTGTGGCTGCTGGAAACCGTGGTCACCGCGGCGCCCTTGCTGGGCCTGCTGGGGACCATCCTGGGGATCATCGACACCTTCAAGGCCTTGGCCGAGACCGGTGTTTCCGATCCGGGCGAGGTGTCCAAGGGCATCGGCACCGCGCTGTACGCCACGGCCCTGGGTATCGCCATCGCCCTGGGCAGCATGATCTTCCACAACCACTTCCAGGATCGGGTCGAGCGCATCACCGACCACTTGAAGATCCTGCTGCTGCGCGCCGGCATGGGCACCGCCCTGAAGGCTCCGCCAGCGCCACACACGGTCCACGGCAGCCTGCAACCTGCCTGATGGTCTAACCTGCTGCCGCTGTTGCAGGCCTTGATCGACGGCGAAGCCGGCGCTGTTCCCCAGCGCCCTTCGTCGACTGACCGAGGCCTGCGCCAGCGGCTTTTTTTTCGTCGACTTCCCAAGGATTTTTTCCATGTCCCGTCTTCGTCCCATGCCGCGGCTGCTGGGGGCACTGACCCTGGCCCTGGTCACCCTGGCCGGTTGCAGCTCGCTGTCTCAGCCGCCACAACCGGTGGCGGTGAACATCGTCGCCATCAACGACCTGCACGGCTACCTGCAAGCCAACCCCTTCAGCTACAAGGACCCCCAGGCCCCGGGTGGCGTACGTAAGTTGCAGGCCGGCGGCATCGCCACCCTGGGCGGCATGCTCGGCCAGTTGCGCCAG
The DNA here is from genome assembly GCF_000633395.1 of Pseudomonas sp. PH1b. GTDB lineage: Bacteria > Pseudomonadota > Gammaproteobacteria > Pseudomonadales > Pseudomonadaceae > Aquipseudomonas. The sequence goes on along the minus strand of NZ_AYMU01000025.1, from coordinate 72,634 downwards.
CAGGACCCGCAGCTGTTGTTCATCGGCGCCGGTGACCTGGTAGGGGGCAGCCCACCGCTGTCGGCCATGTGGGCCGACGAACCGACCCTGGACGCCCTGCGGCAGATGGGCATGAAGCTCAGCGCCATCGGCAACCACGAACTGGACAACGGCAAGGCTGAGTTCCTGCGCCAGCTCAACGGCGGCTGCCAGTCGTCGCGGCCGGACAAGGCCTGCCAGTTCCGCCCGGACTACCCGGGCAGCGGCTTCCCCTACCTGGCGGCCAACCTGATCGACAGCGACACCGGCAAGCCGTTGTTGCCGGCCTACCGCATCGAGGAGGTGCGCGGGGTCAAGGTGGCCTTCGTCGGCGCGGTGTTGCGGGACGTGGCCTCGGTGGTCAGCGCCAAGGGCATGCGCGGCTTGCAGGTCAAGGATGAAGCCGACTCCATCAACCAGCTGATTCCCGAGCTCAATGCCCAGGGCGTGAATGCCATCGTGGCCGTGGTGCACCAGGGCGGCGCGACCCCGGAACCCTTCGACAAGCCCGACTGCTCGCAACTCGGCGGCGATATCGTCGACGTGGCCAAGCGCCTGGACCCGGCGGTGGACGTGCTGATCAGCGCCCACTCGCACCAGGGCTACCTGTGCAAGGTCGGGCCGTTGCTGGTGACCCAGGGCAACTCCTACGGCCACCTGCTGACCCACCTGACCCTGCAAGTGACCCCGGGCCAGCACCGGGTGGCGAGCATCCAGGCGGTCAACCTGGTGGCCGATCCGGCCCGTTATCCACAGGAGCCGGCCCTGGCCCGGTTGCAGCAGGAAGTCGAGGCCCGCAGCAACCAGGTGCTGCTCAAGCCGGTCGGGCGGATTGCCGCGTCGCCGATTGCCCGGCGCACCGATGCCGCGGGGGAAACGCCCCTGGGCGACCTGATCGCCGATGCGCACCTGGCCGGCGGCCGGGCCAATGGCGCGCAGATCGCCTTCATGAACAACGGCGGCATCCGCAGCGACCTGGCCCTGGAGCCGGGGCAGACCCAGGTCAACTACGGACAGCTGGCGACCCTGCAACCTTTCAACAACAACCTGATCGCCTTCGACCTCAGCGGTCGGCAGATCGAGCAGGTGCTCAACCAGCAGTGGAAGGGCGCGGAGGATGCCAACATCCTCCAGGTGTCCCAGGGCTTCAGCTATCGCTGGGATGACCGGCGTCCGCTGGACAGCCGGGTGGTGCCGGGCAGCGTGCGCCTGAACGGCCAGCCGCTGCAGCCCGCAGGCACTTACCGCCTGGTGATGAACGGCTTTCTGGCTGACGGCGGTGATCGCTTCAGCCTGTTCAAGAGCGGCAGTAACCGCAGCGACCTGGGGGTTTCCGATCTGGACGCGATGCTCCACTACCTCAAGGACATGGACCAGCAAGGCAAGCCAGTGGGTTCCGGCACCAGTGCCGGGCGCATCCAGCGGGTCAACTGATCTTGCGGGAAAGGCGGCGAGGCCGTTGCGCCCGCCGCCATCCCGCTGAGCGCGCCCGGGCGGCCCTGACCTCGATTGCCAACCTCAAAAACCTGCAGCGCGCCGCGCCCTTTTTGGGGCGCTGCACGGCCTGAAACAGCGATTGCCACCCGCCGGCCAGCCCTGGGCCCAGAGAAAATGAAAATATTTTCAAAAAACAGGTGAGGTCATCCCGGTCGACATCCGTGTAGTGCTTGAAAGTGCGATTCATTCGCATCAACGGCGTTTCTACACACGAGTCTCCAGCATGAAGTCCAGGGCACAATCGGCGGCAAACGGTTCGATAAAACGGTGGTTCGGCGCCTCGGCGCTGGCGGTTTCGGGGTGGGCTCTGCTGCCCCAGGGCGTGGCAGTGGCGGCCCAGGCCGGCGCTGAACAGCACAGCGCAATGTTCAACTTCGCCATCGCGGCCAAGCCGCTGCCCCAGGCCCTCAGCGACTTCACCCGGGTCACCGGGATCAGCGTGGTCTACACCGACGAGGCGCCCTACAGCCTCAAGGCGCCGGCACTCAGTGGCCAGTTCAGTGCCGAGCAGGCCCTGCAACGCCTGCTGGGCAACTCCGGTTTCACCTACCGGCGCAGCGACGATCACACCCTGATCCTCGAAGCCTTGCCAAAGAATGGCGGCTTGAGCCTGGGCACCACCAGCATCACCACCCAGGGGCCCAACGAGAACACCAGCTACCAGCCGCCGGCCACCACCTCGGTGGCACGTTCCCAGGCGCTGAACCAGGAAATCCCGCAGATCATCAACGTGATCCCGGCCCAGGTGCTGCGCGACCAGACCCCGCGCAACCTGGACGACGCCCTGAAGAACGTCAGCGGCATCACCCAGACCAACACCCTGGGCGGCACCCAGGACGCCGTGCTGCTGCGCGGCTTCGGCGACAACCGCAACGGCTCGATCATGCGCGACAGCATGCCGGTGGTGCAGGGCCGCTCCCTGAACGCCACAGCCGAGCGGGTGGAAGTGATCAAGGGCCCGTCGTCCCTGCTGTATGGCATCCAGGACCCGGGCGGGGTGATCAACATCGTCAGCAAGAAGCCCGAGTTGCAGCAGTCCACGGCCCTGACCGTGCGCGGCTCGACCTACGGCTCGGGCAAGAACGGCAGCGGCGGCGCCCTGGACACCACCGGGCCGCTGGGGGATTCCGGGCTGGCCTACCGGCTGATCGTCGACCATGAAGACGAAGACTACTGGCGCAACTTCGGCACCCACCGCGAATCCCTGGTGGCGCCGTCCCTGGCCTGGTACGGCGAGCGCACCAAGGTGCTGCTGGCCTATGAGCACCGCGAGTTCCTGACCCCGTTCGACCGTGGCACGGCCATCGATCCCAAGACCAACCACCCGCTGGACATCCCGGCCACCCGGCGCCTGGACGAACCGTTCAACAACATGGAAGGGCGCTCGGACCTGTATCGCTTCGAGGTCGATCATGAACTCAGCGATGACTGGAAGGCCCACTTCGGCTACAGCTGGAACCGTGAAACCTACGACGCCAGCCAGGTGCGACTGACGGCGGTGAATGCCAACGGCACCCTGACCCGGACCATGGACGGCACCCAGAATGCCCTGACCACCGACCGCTACGCCACCGTCAGCCTGGAAGGCAAGGTGCAACTGGGCGGCATGCAGCACGACCTGGTGTTCGGCCTGGATGACGAGTACCGCAAGATCTACCGCGCCGACCTGATCCGCGGCAAGAACACCAGCTTCAACTACCGCAACCCGGTGTATGGCCAGCAAGTGGCCGGGACCAACGTCAGCGCCCCGGACAGCGACCAGACCGACCTGCTGCGCAGTGATTCGCTGTTCTTCCAGGACGCCATCCACCTCACCGACCAGTGGATCCTGGTGGCCGGCGGGCGCTTCCAGGAATACGACCAGTACGCGGGCAAGGGCCGGCCGTTCCACGCCAACACCGACAGCAACGGGCAGAAGTTCGTGCCCCGCGCCGGCCTGGTGTACCGCTACACCGACCAACTGTCGTTCTACGGCAGCTACACCGAATCGTTCAAACCCAACTCCAGCATCGCCCAGCTGGCCGGCGGCAGCGTGGTGCTGGACGGTTCCATTGCACCGGAAGAGGCCAAGTCCTGGGAGCTGGGAGCCAAGCTCGACATGCCAGGGCGCATCACCGCCAGTGCGGCGCTGTTCGACATCACCAAGCGCAACGTGCTGGTGACCACCGCCACGGCTTCCGAGACCGTCACCAGCGTGGCCGGTGAAGTGCATTCCCAGGGCCTGGAGCTGGACCTGACCGGCCAGCTCACCGACCAGTGGAGCCTGATCGGCAGCTACGCCTACACCGACGCCGAAGTGACCAAGGACACCCAGTACAAGGGCAAGCAACTGCAGAACGTGGCCAAGAACACCGGCTCGCTGTCGGCGGTCTACGACTTCGGCAGCCTGATGGGCGGCGACCGCCTGCGGGTCGGCGCCGGTGCCCGTTATGTCGGCGAGCGCGCCGGGGACGCGCCCAACAGCTTCGACCTGCCGGGCTACACCGTGGCCGACGCCTTCGCCACTTACGACACCAAGCTCGAAGGGCAGAAGGTCAAGTTCCAGCTCAACGTGAAGAACCTGTTCGACAAGACCTACTACACCTCCTCGGTGAGCAAGTACTTCGTGTCCCTGGGGGATGCTCGCCAAGTGTCGCTGTCCAGCACCCTGGAGTTCTGATGAGAGCCTTGACCCTGGGTGTACTCCTGGCGTTCTGCGGCGTGGCCCAGGCGGCCGCGCCCGTAGATGAACGCCTCTACCATCGCGAGCAGCAAGTGCAGTTGCCGGGTTCCGGCAGCAGTTGGGGCTTCATCGCCCTGGACCCGACCCGGCCCTATCTGTTCCTGGCGCGGCGGGAAAACGGCCTGAGCGTGTTCGACGTGGACAAGCAGCGCCCGCTGCGGACCATCGAGCAATCGGAGGGCGCCAATGGCGTGGTGTTCGTCCCGGAGCTGGACCGGATGTTGGTGCTCAACACCGACGGCAGCCTGGTGCTGGTGGAGTTATCCACACTCAAGCTGCTCAAGCGCATCGCCGTGACCCAGAGCAACCTCAACAGCGCGGTGTATGAACCGCGCACGGGGCAGGTGATCATCGTCAGCGGGCGTCGGGCCGATCGTTCGACCCTGTTCGTCTTCGATCCCAAAGAAGAGCGGATCACCGCCGCCCACGAGCTGGCGGTGAAGAAGATCGACCCCTTGCTGCTCAAGGGCGATGGCAGTTTCTTCTTGCCGATGCGCGATGAGGGAACGCTGGCGCGGCTGTCCTCCAGCAGCTTCAAGGTCCTGGATCGCTGGCAGTATCCCGACTGCCAGCGGCCCAGCGCCCTGGCCCAGGATGAACAGCGGGGGCGGTTGTTCGTCGTTTGCCGTGGTGAACGGCCAGTGCTGCTGGTGCTGGATCGCGACAACGGCGCGCTGAAAGCCAGCCTGCCGATCACCCGGGACGTCAACGCCCTGGCCTACGATCCGCAGGCCCGGCGCGTGCTGATTGCCAGCGGGGTGGACGCCAACCTCAGCGTCATCGCCCAGCTCGATGCCGACCGCTACCAGGCCCTGGGCACCGTCAGCACCCAGCCCATGGCTTACAACATGGCGTTCGACCCGCGCCGCCAGCGGGTCTATCTGGCGGCGATGGACTTCACCCAGCCGGCGGCGAGCCCGGCCGAACCCAAGCCGGACCCGCTGTTTCATGCCAATACCTTCAAGGTCCTGACCCTGGCGCCCTAGTCGGCGCCAAGTGCCAGGGCTTGCGCTTGCGCCGCACAGTCGCCGCTGGCGCCCAGGCCCTTGGCGCGAATGGCCAGCAGCTCTTGCCGGGCCAGGGCGAAATCGGCCTGGAAGGTCGGGTCGGCGTGCAAGCGTGCCACGGTGGTCGCGCCGATCTCACGGCCTTCATGGATATCGCTGTACCAATGCACGTTGCACACCATGCGGCTTTCCGAATAGGCCCGGCCACGGGCCCACAGTGCGTTGCCGTACTCGGGGGCCAGTTCGCTCAACAGCAGCGCCCAGGCCCAGCCGATTGCACTGTGGCCCGACGGGTAGGAACCATCTGCGGCCAGCTTGGCCTCATCTTCCGGGGTGCAACTGGGCTGCTGGTTGTAGACGAAGGGCCGGGTGCGCTGGTAGCGCTTCTTTGCGCTTGAAGTGGCCAGCCCGGCATCGGCCAAGGTGCGCCGCAAGACTCTGTACAGCGCGGGTGTTTGCTGTTCGCTGATCGGCGCATTCAGCGCACAGGAAAACGTCTCTGCGGCGGCGGGGAACTTCAGGTTGGCATCGATGATGGCCAACTCCCAGCGCTTGCTGCCACGCAAGGCCTGGCTTTTTTCAGCCATGCTCTGGTCCAGGGCGAAGGCTGGAGTCCCCACCGCAGGCGGTGGGGGTAACAGCGCCAGGCTGTTGGGCAGGTCCTGCTGTTCCAGATAACCGATCAAGTACCCCGGTCGGAACTCCGGGATGCTTTGCGGCTGAGCGGTTTGTTTGGCTTCGACTGGGCTGATCAGGCTTAAAAACAATAGGCTGGCCAAACTTTTCGATAGTAGACGTTGCATGTGGATATCACCTCTAAGTGTTTTATTTTTTATGATGCTTCCAGTTGCCCGGTTACTTGATGTTCCAGGTGTAGTTGAACATCAGTCGTGTATCGTCAGTGTCGCGAATGAAGTTCTTGGCGTAGTTGGAGCGATAGAGCGCGCTGCGCAGGCGTACACTTAAATTTTTCAGCGGGCCTTGTTGCACGACATAGCGCAATTCATTATCCAATTCCCATGACTTGCCAATTTTTTGGGTGCCGATAATTTCGGCATGGCTGCCGGATATATAACGGCTGTTTAGACTCAGGCCCGGAAAACCCAGGTTGACGAAGTCATAGCCATAACGAAGTGCCCAGGAACGCTCCTTGGCATTGGCGAAGTCACCCAGTACGGATAAGTTGATCAAGTTGGCATCGGCACCCAGGATGTTGGCATAGCCGGTGTCTCCCAACATTCGCTGATAGCTCACGCCAAGGCTGTGGCCTTGATAGGCGTACCCGAGCAACCCCTGCAGGGCGCGGTTGTCGATCTTGCCGCCTTTGGCATTGCCGTAGTCGTTCATCAGGCTCAAGCGCAGATCGCTGCTGAACGTCCCCGCGCCCCAGGGGCTCTTGTTGGCCAGGGTGAAGACCTGCTGGCGGTAGATATCCTCCAGTTGGGCGACATGTGCGCGAGCCAGCCATTGCTTGTGGAATCGATAGTCGACGCCCGCCATGTCGAAGTGTTCAGCCGTTGCCCCCAGGCCCTGAAAGCGCCGGTTCAAGGGGCTCAGGGTCAGCGGCGTGTATTGCGTGGCGTTGCGCTGCAGGACCCGGCTCAGACGCCCGGCGGTAACCTCCAGGTTGTCGATTTCATTGGAAGTCAGCAGCCCGCCCTGGAAAATTTGCGGAAACAGGCGGCCGTCATTGGGCCTCAGCGTCGGCAATACCGGCGGCACCAGCTCGCCAAGCTTGAACAGGGTCTTGCTGGTCTTGAGCTTCCCGGCCAGGGCCAGTTTCGAATAGTCATCCTCTGCCCGGCCATTGCGTGCCACCTTCAACAGCCCGGTGCCGGTTCGACCAGGAGCGGAATCCAGCTTGATCCCGAGCATGCCGATGGCGTCGGCACCGACAGCGATGCTGCCTTCGGTGAACCCCGAGTCCAGGCGCAAGAGGAAACCTTGCGCCCATTCTTCGCGGGTGGGCGCCGTGCCTTCGCGATAGTCCCGATTGAAGTAATAGTTGCGCAGGTCCAGGCGTGCGCTGCTGTCGTCAAGCAGTTTGGCGTTTACCGGAATGGCCAGCATCGAGGCACACAGCACCGGCAAGTGTCTGACCCATTGCCGTGGCCAACTTCGTGAAAGCATTTCATCGTCCTCTGTTTTTGTTGTTTTGGAGTAAGGCGATTAACAGCTGAGTTATTGCAGGTTTTTTAAAGCCTATAAGCGAATATCGGGTTGCCTTGTTGGGGTTGAAGTTTGGGTTGATTGCTGTGGGTATGGGTTTTTCGGCTGCTTCAGTTAATGAGGGCCAGACGGCTTGTACCTTGAATCTTTGTGTAATCCCTGGCGCTCAAGGCCTAAAGACTAAGTTGAGCCTGGGGTTAAACAAGAACCATCAACTCCATGAATGAAGTGATAAATGAAATTTAAGAATAATTACCTTCTTGTGATCTTGGTTGTCATATAAGAGCTTGTGGGGAAGTGCTCTTTTTGAAAGATGTATGTAAGAGGCTTTTAATTTGTTTGTAAGAATTATCTTTTTTAAGTAAGAAACTTGAACCGCTTACTGATTCAGGCGTTTAAGGGAGGGTGGAATAAGGAAGGGGGCATGCAGAGGCGGGTTTTCGGCAACCCTGGCCTCAGCGCAGGAACGCCAGGCGGTAGTCTCCCGGCGTGCCCCCCAGGGCCTGGCGGAAGCGATTGTTGAAGTGGCTGGCACTGGCAAAACCGCAGGCCAGTGCAATCTCGCCCAGGGGCTGGGCAGTGGTGCGCAGCAGGTCACGGGCCCGGCTCAGGCGCCGGGCCAGTACATATTGGTGGGGCGGCAGGCCGAAGCTGGCGCGGAACATGCGGGCGAAGTGGTATTCCGACAGCGCGCACAACCCCGCCAGTTGGCCCAGGCTCAGGGGCGCTTCCAACTGGCAGTCGATGTAGTCCACCAACAGCCGCCGCTGGTGCGCGGCCAAGCCACCCTTGAGCCGGGCCCCCTGGCGCAGGCCCACCTGATGGAGCAGGGCATGGCTGAGCATCTCGTGGGCCAGGCTGCTGGTCAGCAGGCGTTCGCCGGGTTCGTCCCAGTTCAGGCGGACCAATTGGGCAAAGCGCCGGGTCTGCTCGGGGTCGTCGAGAAAGGTGCTTTCGCGCAGTTGCAGTTCCCGGGGCTCGCGATCCAGCAGGGTGACGCAACCCAGGGCGAACTGTTCCGGGCTGAAGTACAGATGGGCCAGGCGAATATCGCCGTTGATCACCCAGGCCGACTGGTGCTCGGCGGGCAGGATGCACAGCTTGCCCGGGCCACCCTTGCTGCCCGGCTGGTCGCGGCGAAAGGTGCCGGTGCCGCCGGCCAGGTAGCAGGACAGGGTGTGGTGGCTGGGCGCCTCATATTCCTGGGCGTCGTGATGGTTGCTCCACAAGGCTGCGGACAAGCCGTCACCGAGCTCGGCGCTGTGCTCCAGGCGAGCATTGGGCGAGCGGTTGAGGGCTTGGAAGACTTGCAGGGTATCCAGTGCGGGCATGGTGGGGCGTCAACATGGGTGCGGTTGCCGGTGTTTCGCATCCTACTCCGTAGCACCCGCGCTGCCAGCCCGGCACCGATAAAAAGCGCAAGTTTATGCAAGCGCGGGCAAGGGGGGCGCTGGAAACTGTGCTCCTTATAGAGGAGTCGCGCCATGAACCTATCGCTGTATCTGCTCACCGTGCTGATCTGGGGCACCACCTGGATCGCCCTGAAACTGCAACTGGGGGTGGTGGCGATTCCGGTGTCCATCGTCTATCGCTTCGGCCTGGCGGCGCTGGTGCTGTTCCTCATCCTGTTGCTCGGTCGCAAGCTGCAGGTGATGAACCGGCGCGGGCACCTGATCTGCCTGGCCCAGGGCCTGTGCCTGTTCTGCATCAATTTCATGTGCTTCCTGCACGCCAGCCAGTGGATTCCCAGCGGCCTGGTGGCGGTGGTGTTTTCCACCGCGACCCTGTGGAACGCGCTGAATGCCCGGGTGTTCTTCGGCCAGAGGATCGCGCGCAATGTGCTGATGGGCGGGGCCCTGGGGCTGTTGGGCCTGGGCCTGTTGTTCTGGCCGGAACTGGTGGGCCACAGCGCCAGCCCGCAAACCTTGCTTGGCCTGGGGCTGGCACTGCTTGGCACCTTGTGTTTCTCGGCGGGCAACCTGCTCTCCAGCCTGCAGCAGAAGGCCGGGCTGCGCCCCATGACCACCAACGCCTGGGGCATGGCCTATGGCGCGGCGATGCTGTCGATCTACTGCCTGTTCCAGGGCATTCCATTCGAGATGGAGTGGAACACCCGCTACGTCGGCTCGCTGCTGTACCTGGTGATTCCGGGTTCGGTGATCGGCTTCACCGCCTACCTGACCCTGGTGGGGCGCATGGGGCCGGAGCGGGCGGCCTACTGCACTGTGCTGTTCCCGGTGGTGGCGCTGAACGTCTCGGCGTTCGTCGAGGGCTACCAGTGGACGGCGCCGGCACTGGCCGGGTTGGTACTGGTGATGCTGGGCAACGTGCTGGTGTTTCGCAAACCCAGGGCCTTGGCGGCAATTCCCGGGAAGCTGGCCTGATTCTCCACGCCGGCCTGTTGCCGCCGGCGGGTTGGCGATCACCGCGGTGGGCGCGTTACTGGCAAGGATCGGACCCATAGTCCTGATGGCCCCGGCCCGGGTAGCATTTCACCTGGGTCGTCTTGTCGGTCACGGTCCAGCGCTCGTTCTCGATGGACAGGTTGAATATTGTCTTTTGCGCGAACACCGAGTCATCCAGCAACCCTGATTCCTCGATCTCGACCACTGCCTCGGTCGGGGATTCGCCGGTGACTTTCTGATTCACCATCACGTTGCTGGGTTCTTGCTGGAAGTGGCTGCCCATGGACTCCAGGGCCACCACCAGCGGCGACTTGGCCGTGGGGCTGGTCGCCTGGGCTGGCGATTGCTGATCGCAGGCCGCGAGGAAGAACGCTGGGGCCAGGAGTAGGTATTTCAACTTCATGCAGGGTCTCTTTGGTGGAGTGGCCAGCCTGCGGGCATTGCCTTGAGGGCTGCGCTGGCGGAGATGCATTGGCCGCTGCCAGGCATCGCAGACGCCTGCAGGTTGGCCAAGCGGGCTTGGCCATCTGACTGGTGGCGCGGGTTTTCGTTCATCGCCCGCCGGCTGCGCCTATATGCGGTTGTGGGCGCGAAGCGGGCCGGGGGTATCGTTTGCCGGCTGCTACTGGGGTTTCCACACCTGCGGGTTGACCAGGTCCTGGGGACGCTGGCCCAGCAGGGCGCTGCGCAGGTTGCTCATGGCGCGCTCGGCCATGGCGTCGCGGGTCTCGGTGGTGGCCGAGCCGACATGGGGCAGGGTCACAGCGTTGGACAATTGGAACAGCGGCGATTCGGCCAGCGGTTCCTTCTCGTAGACATCCAGGCCGGCGCCACGGATCTGGCCCTTCTGCAAGGCTTCGATCAGCGCCGGCTCATCCACCACCGGGCCCCGGGAAATGTTCACCAGGATCGCACTGGGCTTCATCAGCGCCAGTTCGCGGTGGCTGATCAGGTGCCGGGTCTTGTCGCTCAATGGCACCACCAGGCAGACGAAATCCGCCTCCGCCAGCAATTGCTCCAGGCTGCGGAACTGCGCGCCCAGTTCCTGCTCCAGGGCGCTCTTGCGGCTGTTGCCGCTGTAGAGGATCGGCATGCCGAAACCCAGGCGCCCACGGCGGGCCACGGCGGCGCCGATATTACCCATGCCGACAATCCCCAGGGTCTTGCCGTGCACATCGCAGCCGAACAGCGCCGGGCCGACGCTGGCCTGCCAGTGCCCGGCCTTGGTCCAGGCGTCCAGCTCGGCGACCCGGCGGGCGCTGCTCATGATCAGAGCGAAAGCCAGGTCGGCGGTGCTTTCGGTGAGCACGTCCGGGGTGTTGGTGAGCATCAGCCCGCGCTGGTTGAAATATTCCAGGTCATAGTTGTCGTAGCCCACCGAGATGCTCGACACCACTTCCAACTGCGTGGCGTTTTCCAGCTGCGCGCGGCCCAGCTTGCGGCCGACGCCGATCAGGCCGTGGGCCTGGGGCAGGGCTTCATTGAACTGCGCGGCGATGTCCCCGAGCTTGGGGTTGGGGACGATGACCTCGAAGTCCTGTTGCAGGCGTTCGGTCATCTCGGGGGTGATGCGGCTGAAGGCAAGTACAGTCTTTTTCATCGCGTGAAGGCTCGTCAGGCGGGGAGAATGCCAAGCAAGCTAACATTTTTGCCGCCGCTGCCAAAGGGTGCCGGCTCAGGCCGCACAGGCACTGACCTGTGTAGGAGCTGGCTTGTGTAGGAGCTGGCTTGCCAGCGAAGGCGTCGGCCGGGGCGATGCATGTCTTGCGGGCCTCTTCGCCGGCAAGCCGGCTCCTACGGGAGGGGGCTGAAGGACGGAGGGCACAAGCGTGTCGCCTCGTAGGCGCTGGCTTGTGTAGGAGCTGGCTTGCCAGCGAAGGCGTCGGTCGGGGCGATGCATGTCTTGCGGGCCTCTTCGCCGGCGAGCCGGCTCCTACAGGAGGGGGCAGCAGGACGGGGGGCGCAAGCGCGTCACCTCGTAGGAGCTGGCTTGTGTAGGAGCTGGCTTGCCAGCGAAGGCGTCGGCCGGGGCGATGCATGTCTTGCGGGCCTCTTCGCCGGCAAGCCGGCTCCTACGGGAGGGGGCAGCAGGGCGGAGGGCGCAAGCGCGTCACCTCGTAGGCGCTGGCTTGTGTAGGAGCTGGCTTGCCAGCGAAGGCGTCGGCCGGGGCGATGCACGTCTTGCGGGCCTCTTCGCCGGCAAGCCGGCTCCTACAGGGGCGGTTGGCGAGGTCGCCCCTCGGCTCAATTGGCCAGGCGGGCGCCGGTCAGGCTGCTGCTCAGCTCGTACGCCGCCAGTTCCGCCTGGTGCGCCGCGAGGATTTCCGGCAGGGAGCCGCGCAAGTATTCGACCCAGGTCTTGATCTTGGCATCCAGGTACTGGCGCGACGGGTAGATGGCGTACAGGTTCAGTTCCTGGGAGCGGTACTGGGGCATCATCCGCACCAGGGTGCCGTTGCGCAGGCCCTCGATGGCGGCGTACACCGGCAGCACGCCAACCCCCATGCCACTGATGATCGCGGTCTTCATCGCATCGGCAGAGTTCACCAGGAACGGCGAGCTGTTGATGGTGACCATCTCCTGGCCTTCCGGGCCGTCGAAGGTCCATTTCTCCAGGGGAATCACCGGGCTCACCAGGCGCAGGCAGGCGTGGTTCAGCAGGTCGCTGGGCTTGTGCGCGCAGCCGTTGGCTTTCACGTAGGCCGGCGAGGCGCAGACGATGCTGTAGGTGATGCCCAGACGCTGGGAGACGAACCCCGAATCCGGCAGTTCGCTGGCGAGCACGATGGACACGTCGTAGCCCTCGTCCAGCAGGTCCGGTACGCGGTTGGCCAGGGTCAGGTCGAAGGTCACGTCCGGGTGGGTCTTGCGGTAGCGGGCGATGGCGTCGATCACGAAGTGCTGGCCGATGCCGGTCATGGTGTGCACTTTCAACTGCCCGGCGGGGCGGGCGTGGGCGTCGCTGGCCTCGGCCTCGGCTTCTTCGACGTAGGCCAGGATCTGCTCGCAGCGCAGCAGGTAGCGCTTGCCGGCCTCGGTCAGGGCGATGCGTCGGGTGGTGCGGTTGAGCAGACGGGTTTGCAGGTGCGCCTCGAGGTTGGAGACGGCGCGCGAGACGTTGGCGGTGGTGGTGTCCAGCTGTACCGCGGCGGCCGTGAAGCTGCCGGCTTCGGCAACACAACAGAACGCGCGCATGTTTTGCAAGGTGTCCATGGGGTGCTCTCAGGGGAGATGGCAAATTGTGACACGAAGTTACGGGGGCTTGGATAGGCGACCAAGGGATTATCGCGTTTACGGTAACAAAGATTCACAGGAATCCCACCTTATCGCCGACCGGAGCCCACCCTAGAATTGCGCCGATCTATAGGACCCGGCTTGCCGGTGAAGCGCCTCCAGGCCCATCGCGGTGTCTGGAACGCCGGTCAGCGGGTGCCTAAGAGAGATGTACTTCTCCCCCCGATCTCAGGAATTCGCAGCAGTGCCGCGTCGCATCAGCAGAGGGTTCAAGACCCTCAGTGTTTGGGCTTTATCGTTAGCAATCAGCGGCTGCATCGGAACCGGAGGCATTGCCCCACAGGGCAAGACACTTCCCGCTAATACATTGGCCACCGACGAGGCGATCCAGAGCGCCGCGCAGGACGCCCACTGGCCCAGTGCCCAGTGGTGGCAGGCCTATGGCGACCCGCAGCTGGACCGCTGGATCACCCTCGCCGTGCAGGGCAGCCCGAGCCTGGCCATGGCCGCCGCCCGAGTCCGCCAGGCCAAGGCCCTGGCCGGCATTGCCGAGTCGGCCGAGTCGCTGCAGATCAAGGGCGACGCCACTCTCAAGCGCCACAACTGGCCCACCGATCAGTTCTACGGCCCCGGCGCCCTGTCCAACAGCACCACCTGGGACAACAACGCCGCCCTGGGCTTGAGCTATGCCCTGGACCTCTGGGGCCGGGAAAGCAACAGCACCGAGCGCGCCGTGGACCTGGCCCACATGAGCGTGGCCGAAGCCCGCCAAGCGCAGCTGGAACTGGTGAACAATGTGGTGCGCAGCTATATCCAGCTGTCCCTGCACTTCGCCCAGCGCGACGTGGTCCAGGCCACCTTGAAGCAACAGCAACAGATTCTCGAACTGGCGCAACGGCGCCTGGACGGCGGCCTCGGCACCCATTTCGAGGTCAGCCAGGCCGAGGCACCGCTGCCGGAAACCCATCGCCAGCTGGACGCCCTGGACGAAGAAATCGCCCTGACCCGCAACCAATTGGCGGCCCTGGCCGGCAAGGGCCCGGGAGAGGGCGCGCAGTTGCAGCGGCCGACGCTGTCCCTGGGCGCGGCGCTGAAACTGCCCTCGGCCCTGCCCGCCGAACTGCTGGGGCAGCGCCCGGACGTGGTCGCCAGCCGCTGGCAAGTGGCGGCCCAGGCTCGCGGCATTGATGTGGCCCACGCCGGCTTCTACCCCAACGTCGACCTGGTGGGCAGCATCGGTTTCATGGCCACCGGTGGCGGGGCCCTGGAGTTCCTCACCGGCAAGAAGCTCAACTACAACGTCGGCCCGGCCATCAGCCTGCCGATCTTCGATGGCGGGCGCCTGCGCTCGCAGCTGGGTGAAGCCGCGGCCGGCTACGACCTGGCTGTGGCCCGGTACAACCAGACCCTGGTGGACGCGCTGAAAAGCATTTCCGACCAGCTGATCCGCCGCGAGTCCATGGACAAGCAGCAAGCCTTTGCCGCCGAGTCGGTGGCCGCTGCGCAGAAGACCTACGACATCGCCACCGTGGCCTTCCAGCGCGGCCTGACCGACTACCTGAACGTGCTCAACGCCCAGAGCCTGCTGTTTCACCAGCAGCAGATCCAGCAGCAGGTACAGGCCGCGCGCCTGACCGTCCAGGCGGACCTGGTGACGGCCCTGGGTGGCGGGCTTGAAGCCGGCCGCGACGTCCCCACGCAAGACCGCCTTGAGGCACCCAAGACTCCCGCGGCCCTGGCCGTGTTCGACCACTGAAGCAGGCTCCCATGACTTCCTTGCCCGCCCCTTTGCGCTGGCTGTACTCCCTTGAATGGCGCCGGGGTTTCTTCGACTGGGCGCGCAGCGACGGCGTGACCTGGGTTTATATCTTCAAGGTCCTGGCCGCCGCGTTCCTCACCCTGTGGCTGGCCATGCGCCTGGAATTGCCGCAACCGCGCACGGCGATGATCACCGTGTTCATCGTCATGCAACCGCAGAGCGGCCAGGTGTTCGCCAAGAGCTTCTACCGCTTTCTCGGCACCCTGGCCGGCTCGGCGGTGATGGTGGCGCTGATCGCCCTGTTCGCCCAGAACACCGAGCTGTTCCTCGGTTCCCTGGCGATCTGGGTCGGCATCTGTTCGGCCGGTGCCGCGCGCTACCGCAACTTTCGCGCCTACGGTTTCGTCCTCGCCGGCTACACCGCGGCCATGGTCGGCCTGCCGGCCCTGGCCCATCCGGAAGGCGCCTTCATGGCGGCGGTGTGGCGGGTGCTGGAGATTTCCCTGGGGATTCTCTGCTCGACCCTGGTCAGCGCCGCGATCCTGCCGCAAACCGCCAGTGCCGCCATGCGCAACGCCCTGTACCAGCGCTTCGGGGTGTTCGCCCTGTTCGTCACCGACGGCCTGCGCGGGCGCAGCCAGCGCGACATTTTCGAAAGCAGCAACGTGCGCTTCATTGCCGAAGCCGTGGGCCTGGAAGGGCTGCGCAGCGTCACCGTGTTCGAAGACCCGCACATGCGCCGGCGCAACGGCCGCCTGAGCCGCCTGAACAGCGAGTTCATGGGCATCACCACGCGCTTCAACGCCTTGCACCAGTTGCTTGAACGCCTGCGCAGCAGCGGCACCGATCACGTGGTGGCGGCCATCAAGCCCGGCCTGCAGGACCTGGCGGAACTGCTCGACGGCTTCTCCGGCCGTGCCCTGACCAGCCCCGACGCGGCGCGCCTGGCCACGGCCCTGGCGGCCTACAAGGCCGAGCTGCCGGCGCGGGTGCGCAGCTTGCGGGCGGCCTTCCAGGAGAGCGGCCCGAGCGACGCCGAGCAGCTGGATTTCCACACCGCCTACGAGCTGCTCTACCGCTTCGTCGACGAGATGCACAGCTACGCCCAGACCCACGCCTCCCTGGCCGACCACAGCCACGAACGCGAGCGCTGGGACGAGCCCTACACCCCGCAGACCAACTGGCTGGCCTGCGCCGCCTCGGGCATCCGCGCGGCCTTCGTGCTGGTGGTGCTGGGCAGCTACTGGGTGGCCACCGCCTGGCCCAGTGGCGCCACCATGACCCTGATCGCCGCCGCCACCATCGGCCTGTCGGCGGCCACGCCGAACCCCAAGCGCATGGCGTTCCAGATGGCCTGCGGGACTTTCATCGGCGCCCTGGTGGGCTTCGTCGAAATGTTCTTCGTGTTCCCCTGGATCGACGGCTTCCCGCTGCTGTGCCTGATGCTGGCGCCGGTGATCGTGCTCGGTTCATTCCTCGCCTCGCGGCCCAAGTACGCCGGGGTCGGCCTGGGCCTGCTGATCTTCTTCAGCACCGGTTCGGTGCCGGACAACCTGACCATCTACAACCCCTACACCTTCATCAACGACTACATCGCCATGGTCATGGGCATGCTGGTCTGCGCCGCGGCCGGGGCGATCATCCTGCCGCCCAACAGCCGCTGGCTGTGGCGGCGGCTGGAGCAGGACCTGCGCGGCCAGGTGGTGTACGCCATCAGCGGCAAGCTCAAGGGCCTGGCCTCAAGCTTCGAGAGCCGCACCCGCGACCTGCTGCACCAGGCCTATGGCCTGGCGGTGGGCCAGCCCAAGGTGCAGAGCGAACTGCTGCGCTGGATGTTCGTGGTGCTGGAGGTCGGCCACGCCATCATCGAGCTGCGCAAGGAACAGGCGATTCTCCCGGTGCACCCGGCCTATGCCGAATCCCAGCCGTGGCGCCAGGCGATCCGGGTCATGGGCCGCTCCCTGGTGCGGCTGTTCCTGCAACCGAGCCAGAGCAACCTGGAGCGCGGGCTGATCGCCGTGGACCACGCCATCAGCCGGGTCCAGGCCACCGACGAGCCCTTCGCCCCGCACTTCGACACCTCGGCCCTGCGCCGGGTCAAGAGCTACCTGCACTTCATCCGTACCTCACTGCTCGACCCGCAATCGCCGCTGGCGGCCTATGCCGTGGCCAAGCCGGCGCTGCCTGCACCCCAAGGACTTGAACATGCCTCGTGAAATCGCCTTCCACGGCGTTTACATGCCCACCATGACCCTGATGTTCTTCATCGCCGCGGCCCTGGCCTGGGCCCTGGACCGGTTCATTTCCGGCTATGACCTGTATCGCTTCTTCTGGCACCCGGCGCTGCTGCGCCTGAGCCTGTTCTGCTGTCTGTTCGGCGCCATGGCGCTCACTGTCTACCGTTGAGACCCCCGCGATGAAAAAGTTTTTCAGCCTGCTCGCCACCCTGCTTGTGCTGGCCCTGGCCCTGTGGATCGGCCGCACCCTGTGGGAGCACTACATGTACACCCCCTGGACCCGTGACGGCCGGGTGCGCGCGGACATCATCAACGTCGCCGCCGACGTCACCGGCGAAGTGGTGGACGTGCCGGTCAAGGACAACCAACTGGTGCGCAAGGGCGATCTGCTGATGCAGATCGACCCCGAGCACTACCAGATCGCGGTCAAGCAGGCGCAGTCCCTGGTGGCGTCGAAAAAGGCCACCTGGGAAATGCGCAAGGTCAACGCCCGGCGCCGCGCCGACATGGACAACCTGGTGATCTCCAAGGAAAACCGCGACGACGCCGGCAACATCGCCGACTCGGCCCTGGCCGACTACCAGCACGCCCAGGCCCAGCTGGAAGCGGCGGAACTCAACCTCAAACGCACCCAGGTGCGGGCGGCGGTGGACGGCTACGTCACCAACCTCAACGTGCACCGCGGCGACTACGCACGCATTGGCGAGGCGAAGATGGCGGTGGTCGACATGAACTCGTTCTGGGTCTACGGCTTCTTCGAAGAAACCAAGCTGCCCCACGTGCGCGTGGGCGATAAGGCCGACATGCAACTGATGAGCGGCGAAGTGCTCAAGGGCCACGTGGAAAGCATTTCCCGGGGCATCTACGACCGCGACAACCCGGAGAGCCGCGAACTGATTGCCGACGTCAACCCGACCTTCAACTGGGTGCGCCTGGCCCAGCGCGTACCGGTGCGCATCCACATCGACGAAGTGCCGGACGGCGTACTGCTGGCGGCCGGCATCACCTGCACCGTCGTCGTCAACCAAGAGCCTCAATAGGCGCGATCTGGCACGTGTAGGAGCTGGCTTGCCAGCGAAGGCGCCGGCCCAGGCGATGCAAGACTTGCGGGCCCCTTCGCCGGCAAGCCGGCTCCTACGGGGAACTGCACGGTCTATCTGACTGTTGTAGGAGCTGGCTTGCCAGCGACGGCGCTGGGCCAGGCGATGCAAGACTCAAGGGCCTCTTCGCCGGCAAGCCGGCTCCTACAGGGAACTGCACGGTCTGTCTGACTGCTGTAGGAGCTGGCTTGCCAGCGAAGGCGTCGGCCCAGGCGATGCAAGACTCAAGGGCCTCTTCGCCGGCAAGCCGGCTCCTACGGGGAACTGCACGGTCTGTCTGACTGTTGTAGGTGCTGGCTTGCCAGCGAAGGCGCCGGGCCAGGCGATGCAAGACTCAAGGGCCCCTTCGCCGGCAAGCCGGCTCCTACGGCAGTGGGGCGCGGTTATTTGTAGCTTTTCTGCATGATCGCCAGGGACTTCTTCGCCGCCGCTTCCAGGCCGTCGTCAACGTGGTTGATGGTGGCCACCAGCTTCGGGTTCTGCAGTACGTCGACACCGGGATAACGCTGCTGGGCCAGGCGCGAGACGATGATGTACTGAGTCACCGCGTAGTGCAGCTTGAACTGGCCGCTGTCCCGGGCCTTGGCAATGGCCGCTTTGACAAAGGCCTGGCGCTCGGCCGTGGTCATGCCCTGGAACAGGTCGGGGAGATCGAAATGGATCTCGGCGGAGAAAATCGCCACTTCCTCATCCCGCGCCTCGTCGTACATCACCTGCTTGCTGGTCACGCGCTTCTTGAGGTCGGCAAAGCGCTGTTCGCCTTCGGCCAGTTGCTCCGGGCTCATCTTGCCTTTCAAGGCATCCAGCTGGCTGGTGTCCTCGGTGTTGTCGATGATCTTCAGCCAGGCATAGGCCTTCACCAGGTCGCCGGATTCTTCGGCGGCGTCGGCCAGGCTCTGCTGCGGCTCCGGGTTGCCGTGCAACGCCGAGCGCTCCAGCCAGCGCACCGCCAGGTCCCGGTCTTTGGGAATGTCCTTGTCGCCGAACCAGTAGGTGGCGTACATGCCGTACTCGGCGCACCAGTCGTTCTGCGAGGCCGAGTAGGCGATGTAGTTGAAGGACTCGCGGTCGCGCTCGGCCTTGGGCTTGTCGGTTTCCTGGTCGGTGGTGGTGGACAGGTAGCAGAAGGCCCGGGTGTAGTGCGGCGCGGCCATGGCGAAGCAGCCCTTGGCGTTCTTGTAGTCCTCGATCTCGTTCAGCTTGTAACCGATGCCGTACAGCAGATCAGCCTCCATGGCCGGGTTGCAGTATTCGTTGGCAGTGACCTTGGGCAAGACGCTTTCCAGGGTCAGCTTGGGCAAGGTGTCATTCAGTTCGGGGACTTTCGGTTCGGTGTTTTCCGGAGCCGTGGAGGCGCAGGCCGCCAGCAAGACAGCCAATGCCAGTGGCAGCGCGTTGAACAATTTCAATGGATATTCCCTGATCGGCGAATGAAAAAGACGCGCATGAAATCAGGCAGGGACAGGACGGGAGAGGGTGGAGCGTTAGCCATTCCGTGCTTGGGTGTCGACGCCAGCGATTCCATGCTGCATGAGCCCGGGGGCTCAAGGTCGCGCATTCTACTGGGATTGAGAGGGCGTACAACCGAAACCGCAGCAGCTGTTGGGCCGCGGCTGAAAACCCAGTAGCGTCAGGCGCTCCGGTTATGGTTTGCGCTTGGCCAGGATGGCCTTGGCCTTGGCTACGGTGTCTTCCACGCTCAGGTCATCGTCCACCAGCAAGGCCTGCAGCGCTGGGTTCTGCCACAGGTCCACGGCAGGTCCGGTGCTTTGCACCAGGCGCGAGATCAAGGCGTAGGACACCAGTTGGCCACGTGTGTGGAATTTCGGGTAGAGCTCCTGCATGTCCACCAACTGGGCCACGAAAGCATGCCGTTGCGCAGGCGACATGCCCGCGAACACCTCCGGGTAGCTGTAGTACAGATCCCCCGTGCCCAGGGCGATGAGGTCCTGGCGCAGGGCCTGCTCAATATCCTTTTTGGGGGTGAGTTGGCTGAGCAGCCGGGTGTAGTGCTGCTCGCCTTCGGCCATCTGCTGAGGGCTCATCTTGCGTTTCAGCGCGTCGAGCGTTTGGGCGTTATCGAGGGTACGGGCCCAGGCGTAGGCCTGCGGGAGATTGTCCTGTTCGCTGCTACGTACCATCTCCTGTTGCGAGTCCTGGTCGCCGTGGCGGGCGGCGCGTTCCAGCCAGGCCATGGCCAACTCCTTGTTCGGCGGCTGGTCCAACTTGCCGACGTTGTAGATGTCGTACAGGCCAGCTTCCGCGCAGGACTCATTCTTCTTCGCGGCGTAGGCGGCGTAGTTGAAGGCTTCGCTTTTGTCATAGTCGCGTTGCCGGGAGCCGACAATCTTGCCCAGGATGCACAGGCTGGAGGTGGAGCGGGGGGCCGCCATGATCAGGCAGCTGCGGGCCATGTCTATTTCCTTGCTCGCCATCAAGGTACGGGCTGGGCCATACAGCACCTCGTCCTCATCGATCAGTCGCATACCGAGGCCGAGCAGCAATTCGCTGTCCATGTCCGGCGTGCAGTAGGGGCTGGCCTCGACCTTGGGCAGGATCTGTTCGAGGCTCAGGTCGGGCAAGGTTCGGTTCAGTTTCTCGTCCGGTGACGAGGCATCGCAGCCCAGCAGCAAGGCGAACAGGATCAACGGCAGTGCACTACGACATTTCAATGGGGCAGATCCCTGATCGGCGAATGAACAAAGGCGCGCAGGGCCTCCGCTGTAGGAGCTGGCTTGCCAGCGAAGGCGTCGGCCCAGACGATGCAAGACTCAAGGGCCTCTTCGCCGGCAAGCCGGCTCCTACGGAGCGCTGCACGGTCTATCTGACTGTTGTAGGAGCTGGCTTGCCAGCGAAGGCGTTGGCCCAGGCGATGCAAGACTCAAGGGCCTCTTCGCCGGCAAGCCGGCTCCTACAGGAGGTATGTGGTACACGCGGAACGCGTAGGCGCTGGCTGGCTTGCATGCGTGGGGGTCAGAGCTTGGCGCTCAGGCCAAACCGCTTCATCAGTCCCTTCTCCAACAGCCCTTTGGGCAGCAGATTGGCCAGCAGCGGCAGGGCGCGGCTGCCATTGCCCAGACGCACCAGGCGCGGCGGCTTGTCCTGCTGCACGGCCTTGAGCAGGCCAGCGGCAAACTCGCTGGCCGGTGTGGGCTTGTCCTGGGAGGCCTTGGCCCGGGAGCGGATGCCGTCGCGCAACGGCCACCAGGGCGATTGTTCGTTGAGCAGTTGCTCGGCCTCATGCCCGGCGTTCTTGGCGAAGCTCGAAGCGATGGCCCCGGGTTGCACTTCCATGACCCGGATACCGAACGGCGCCAGCTCCATGCGCAGGGCATCGCTCAAGGCGTGCACCGCGGCTTTTGATGCGCAATAGGCTCCGGCAAAGGGCGTGACCAGCACCCCGGACACACTGCCGATATTCACCACCAGGCCACGGCTGCGGCGCAGCACCGGGAACATCGCCCGGGTCACCCCGACCACCGCGAACACGTTGGTTTCGAACTGGCGCTGCATGGCCTGCACGCCACCGTCCAGCAGTGGGCCCATGGCACCGTAGCCGGCGTTGTTGATCAGCACATCGAGGCCGCCGTACTGCTGGTTGATCTCTTCGCTCAGGGCGCCCAGGGCCGGGCCGTCATTCACGTCCAGCTGCACTGCGGTGAAGCCGGCGGCCTGCAGAGTGGCGACGTCCTCGGCCTTGCGGGCGGTGGCGAGCACGGTGTAACCGGCAGCCTTGAACTTTTCTGCCAGGGCGCGGCCGATGCCGCTGGAACAACCGGTGATCAACGCTACGGGCATGGCGCGGTCCTTGTGCTGGGGTGAGGGAGGGGGTGAATCAGTCGGAGAAACTACCCTGTAAACGCTCGGCGCGAAACTCCAGGGTTTGCGGGCGATAGCCCGGGCGCAGCGGTGGCAGCGGCAGGCAGTCCTGCCAGTTGGCACCGGCCTGCAACTCGCCGGGACCGCGATAGCGCGGGGCGCTGTACTGGTTGTCGGCAAGGTTGACCGTATCCCCCGGGGCATAGGCGGCGACCCGCCAGCGCAGTTCGACCAGAGGCACCTTGTTACCGTTGTTGAGCTTGAGCTGCAGCGGCCGGTCAGCGGGGCAATGTTCCGGGGCGTAGGTCAGGCGCAATTCCAGGCGCGCCAGTTGCTGGGCTTCGCGGTTGTCCAGCCAGACCACCCAGCAGGCCACCAGGGCCAGGCCGAACGCGGCAGCGAGGGACACGGGAAGGGCTTTGGCCGGGTAGCGCAGAAGCAGGATCAGCCAGGTGATGACCAGCAGAACGCCGATGAACATGACGCGAGCCTCGGGGAAAAGGAGGGGACATCCTACCTAAGCGTAGGTGGGGTTGGCGATGGAAGATGGCTGTTGTGTGTGGGCGACTTCAAAGCCTTGTGGACTACGTACATGGGCCCCCGCTGTTACCGCAGCGGCTACAGATGAGGCGCCGCAGGCCGGGATGTTCCCAACGCCAGCGGCTTGGACATAAACTGCGACGCCTTTGTCGTTGCTCCGTATCGAACCTGGACTAGCCTCTGACCGTCGCTGCCAATTCAGCGGCCGGGCTTGGTAACCCGTTCTGATCCAGGCGCAGCAGCGCCGTATTTCACTCGTGCAATGGCAGCTGTGCGTGGGAGGGTTCGTCCCTGCCGGGCTCCTGTATCTCCGGTTTACCAACCTGCACGCAGCTGCCACCCCTTCGCTTGGTAACCCGTTTTGATAGCTGCAGCAGCGCCCCATTTCGCTATTGCAAGCTCGTTGTGCACCTGTGTACTCGTGCAATGGCAGCTGTGCGTGGAAGGGCTTCGTCCCTGCCGGGTGCCTGTATCTCCGGTCGACCAATCCGCGTACGGCTGCCCCCCATCGCAGGGCTGTGCATTTTGTGGTGCAGAGGGGCGCGACAGTGATCGATGAGGTGGGGTTGGAGATGAAGGAGAGAGGATAGGCTTGCAGATCGTTCCCCCGCGTTTGAAGGAGGGAACGATCACGGGGCGTTTTAGTTCAGGTACTGACTGCCACGAATTCGCCGACCCAACACATCCAGCAGATCACAACCATCGCGCAACAGAATGGCGCTGGCGTGAGCGATCTGTGTCAGGTCGGTGGCATCGGCGTGGCGGCTGTCCATGTGCACGATGCTTTCCATCAGTTGAGTTACCGCGAAGATACGGTAGGCGGCGCTGGCATGGAGTTCGTCCAAGGGCGCTCGGGTGTCGATAAACAGGGTGGGGGTGGAGGATTCGTTGCTGGTTAACGCGATACGGTCGGCCATGGTGGGCTCCAAAGAGCCAGTGTTGAAAACTGCGTTCCTGAGAAAACAACCGAGCCGTCAACCTCGATCACGAATGAGTCGTGACAGGCGCGACGATAGGGAGCGAGAAGAGGGCGGTCAACCCGATATGTGTAGCCTCGAACGACCTTTTGTATCCACAGATGGCTGTTGATCTGGCTTGCCGCTTGAAGCTTGCCACTTGCCCCTGCTTCT
Organism: Pseudomonas sp. PH1b; assembly: GCF_000633395.1. GTDB lineage: Bacteria > Pseudomonadota > Gammaproteobacteria > Pseudomonadales > Pseudomonadaceae > Aquipseudomonas. The sequence continues at coordinate 48,997 of NZ_AYMU01000025.1, read as the reverse complement.
GAAAAAAAATCCCCCTGTCCAAGCGCCTGCGGATAGGGGACGCAGGCACCTGGAAAGGGGGGAGCACAAAGGTCTTGCTAGCACGACTCCCTGCTTTTACTTGCAGCTTGCCGCTTGAAGCTTACGGCTGCTCTTGCTTGAAACTTGCCGCTGTTACTGAGCTATGGTCTTCACCGAAACGCCACGCTCCACCGGAGTAGAGCGCCCGTAGATATCCTCAAACCGCTCGATGTCGTCTTCGCCCAGGTAGCTGCCCGATTGCACTTCGATGATCTCCAGCGGGATCTTCCCGGGGTTGCGCAGGCGGTGCACCGAGGCAATCGGGATGTAGGTGGACTGGTTCTCGGTGAGCAGGAACACGTTCTCGTCACAGGTGACTTCGGCGGTGCCGCTGACCACGATCCAGTGTTCGGCGCGGTGGTGGTGCATCTGCAGGGACAGGCAGGCCCCCGGCTTGACCGAGATGTGCTTGACCTGGAAGCGTCCGCCCATGTCCACCGAGTCGTAGGAACCCCACGGTCGGTAGACCTCGCAGTGGTTCTGGGTCTCGCTGCGGCCCTGTTCGTTGAGGGTGTTGACCATCTGTTTGACCCCTTGGACCTTGTCCTTGTGGGCAATCATCATGGCGTCCTTGGTTTCGACGACGACGATGTTCTCCAGGCCGATCACCGACACCAGTTTGCCGTTGCCATGGATCATGCAGTTCTTGCTGTCCTGGATCACCACGTCGCCTTTGCTGACGTTGCCGTTGGCGTCTTTTTCATGCACGTCCCACAGCGACGACCAGCAGCCCACGTCGCTCCAGCCGGCGGTCAGCGGGACTACGCAGGCGCGTTGGGTCTTTTCCATCACCGCGTAGTCGATGGAGTTGTCCGGGCAGCAGGCGAAGGTGGCGGCGTCGACGTCCACGGTGTCCGGGTCCTGCTGGCTGCGTTCCAGGGTCAAGAGGCAGGTGTCGTAGATGTCCGGATCGTGTTTCTTCAGCTCTTCGAGGAAGCGGCTGGCGCGGAACAGGAACATGCCGCTGTTCCAGAAGTAGCCGCCGGCCTGGACGAACTCGGTGGCGCGTTTTTCGTCGGGCTTTTCAACGAAGTGCGAGACCCGGCTGACCCCCTCCGGGAGCAGGGCGTCGTGGCTGGACTTGATGTAGCCGTAGCCGGTTTCCGCTTTGGTCGCCGGTACGCCGAACAGCACCATTTCGCCGCGCTCGGCGGCCACGGTGGCCAGGGCCAGGGCCCGTTGCAGGGCTTTCTGGTCGTCGAGGACGTGGTCGGCGGGCAGCACTAGCATCAGTTCGTCGCGGCCTTCGTTGACCAGCATCATCGCGGTCAGGGCCACGGCGGGCGCGGTGTTGCGGCCGAAAGGTTCCATGAGGATGCGCTGGGATTCGAGGTTGCGGTTGGCCAACTGCTCGTTGACGATAAAGCGGTGGTCCTTGTTGCAGACCACGATGGGGGTGTCCATGCCTTCGAACACCAGGCGCTCCAGGGTCTGCTGGAACAGCGTATGTTCGCCGGTCAGGGCGAGGAACTGCTTGGGGAATTGCTTGCGCGAAAGCGGCCAAAGACGTGAGCCGCTACCACCTGACAAGATCACCGGAATCATGTTGTTACTCCTTCAAACATCGTATGGGTTAGAGCTACTGCGTTCTGTCGTTTCACTCTTGTTTTTGTTGCGTGCCCGGATGCGTTGCCTGCCCCCTGTAGGAGCCGGCTTGCCGGCGAAGGGGCCTTTGAGCCTTGTGTCGGGCTTGAGGACGCCTTCGCTGGCAAGCCAGCTCCTACGAGAGGCGGGTGCGGCGCGCATCCGGAAATTCGTTAGCGGGTGGAGACGGGGCGCTTGACCCACACCGGCGACAGGCTGCTGCCGTTGCCGGTGACGTAGAGCACCGCCGCTTCGCCGCGTTCCAGGGCCACGGGCTTGAGGTCGCTGACCTTTTTCTCGCCGTCATACAGGGCGAAGCTGACCTTCACCGGGTTGATTTCGCGCTCGCCGCGGCCCTTGGCCGCCACGGCCTTGACCACGTCGGTCTTGCCGTCGGCGGTCTTCAGGGTCAGGGCCTGGTCGCTGAGGTTCTGCACCCGTACCAGGGACTTCTGCTTGTTCTTGAACGGCGGCTCTTCGATCAGCTGTGGCTGGCCGCTGGCGTTGTTGACCAGGGTGTAATAGTGGTCGGCCGCGAGTTTCACCGGCACGCTCTGGCTGCCCACCTTGGCGGTGTAGTCGCCGCCGGGCATGAAGCTGAAGTCGCTGCTGGCCAGGGGCGCGACGTCGTTGACGTTGGTGCTGCCCACCGTGGCGCTGACTTCGCTGTTGCTGGCGTTGTACAGGCGCACGAAGGTCGAGCCCTTGGGCGCGGTGGGGCCGTACAGCGCGGCATCGCCACCGGCGAAGGCGGGCAGGGACAGGACGCTCATGCCGGCAGCCAGGGTGATTGCCTTGGCGAGACGACGTGGAGTGATAGTGAAAGTCATGGGTGTCACCTCTCTTTTCAGTTTTGTGCCCGGTCGGGCGTCTCGGATTTGTTGAGTGCAACGGTCTGTTGGCGAGCACCGGCTTGCTTGAGCTCTGCGACCCACTGCGGGTCGGCGTCGCCGATTTCGTTGTTCACAGGCAGATAGCGTTCAGGGAATTCCCAGATCAGCACCTGGGGCGGGTTGTTCTTGAAGTCGTCGCTTTTCAGGTAGCTGAGCATCGGCAGGATCGGCCCGTGGCCGTCTTCGGCGTAGCTCAGCACGTCGCTGTGCAGGGCCTGTTTCAGGGCACCGACGAAGTTCCAGCTGGGGTTGGCGCTGTAGCTGGTGCCCACCAGGGTCACCGGTACTTCGTGGTCGGCGAACAGTGCGTCGTCGGCGGCCGGCTGTTCGTCGCTGGCCCGGGTCACGCGTTTTTGCAGGGGCTCTTCGGCGGGCATCAGGTTCTCGAACAGCGGGTCCAGGGGCAGGAAGCGCCGCAGGTCGCCCTGGTGCTCCACGGTCTCCTGGGTTTCGGTGACGAAGCGTTGCGGCTGGCCGCTGAGCGGGGTCTTGGCGGCGATGGTCTGGGCCAGTTGCCGGGCGACGACTTCGGCGCCCGCCGGGGTCCAGTGGGTGTCGGTGCGCAGGAACACTTGCTGGCCCTGCTGCTTGGCCTGTTGCAGGGGCCCCAGCAGATCGGGGGCGAGGATCTTGTCGGCGGCGACCCGGGCGTGGAAGTCCTGGTAGAGGTTGGCGTGAATGCGCGCCGGGCGCACCTCGTCCATGTGTTCCGGGTACAGGCGCACCTTGGCCGGAACGATGGCCATCACCAGTTTCACCCCGTGCTCTTTCAAGGTCTGGCGCACGCCTTCCACCAGGGCGTAGTTGCCCTGCAGGTTGAGTTCCTCGTTGACCACCGGGTTGAACTCTTCATCGCTGTACAGCCACTGGTCGCGGCCCAGCACCACCCCCGGGCGGCCTTCGTTGAACAGCTTGAAGTCCAGGGCGGCCCAGAGGTTGGTGCCCAGGCGCTTGATCGGGAACTGGTCGTCGTAGTGGGTTTCCACCGCCTTGGCCCAGCGCCCGTTGAGCACGGTGGCGTCATTGTTGGTGCTGAAGCCGAAGAAGCTGCGCGCCGACCACAGCCCGAGGACCATCAGGGTCACCAGGAACAGCGCGATGTAGAACACACGTAATGAGCGGGTCATGGGCAGATCCCTCAGAACTGGAAGTAAAGGAACGGCGAGAAGCTTTGCGCCGAGAGTTTGAGAATCGAGGCAATGAACAGCAGCAGCACCAGGGCGCGCATGGCGTAGCGCGACCAGTCGGCAGTCCAGTAGGCCGGCGGCACCTGGGCCTCGCGGCCGACGATGTAGCCCGGTTGGTGGATGCTGCCGGGGTTGTCCCCGGGCACCGCCTTGATCAGGCCGGGCTGGGCGCTGGCCGGGCCGTCGGCTGGGCTGTCGACTTCAGGCTTGGCCTTGACCGGCGCCGGGTTGCGGTACAGGTCACGCAGGCCGAAGAACGCCAGGGTGGCGTAGGCCAGGACCAGGGTCGCCACTTGCAGGCCGGTGAGGCTGGCGCGGTTGAGTTCCGACAGCGACCAGTCGCCGAAGCTGAACATGGCGCCATACATGCGGCCTGCCACGTGCAGGTTCTCGGCGCGGAAGATCACCCAGCCCATCACCACCAGCAGGAAGGTCAGGGCCCAGCGCACCGGGTTCAGGCTGCGCGGCGTGGTGTTGATGCCCAGGGCCTTTTCGATGGCCAGCCACATGCCGTGCCAGGCGCCCCAGACGATGTAGGTGAAGTTGGCGCCGTGCCACAGGCCGCCCAGGAGCATGGTCAAGAACAGGTTGCGGTAGGTGATCAGGGTGCCTTTGCGGTTGCCCCCCAGGGTGATGTACAGGTAGTCCCGCAGCCAGGTGGAGAGGCTGATGTGCCAGCGCCGCCAGAACTCGGTGATCGACTGGCTGATGTAGGGCTGCTTGAAGTTTTCCATGAAGCGAAAACCCATCATCAAGCCCAGGCCGATGGCCATGTCGCTGTAGCCGGAGAAGTCGAAGTACAGCTGCGCGGTGTAGGCCAGGGCGCCGAGCCAGGCGTCCCCGGTGGTGGGGTTTTGCAGGGCGAAGCAATGGTCGGCGACCACCGCCAGGGTGTCGGCGATGAACACTTTCTTGATAAAGCCCTGCATGAAGCGGGTGCAGCCTTCGGAGAACTTGTCCAGGGTGTGGGTGCGATTGTTGAACTGGTCCGCCAGGTCGCGAAAGCGCAGCACGGGGCCGGCGATCAGGTGCGGGAAGATCGCCACGAACGCCGCGAAGTCGATCAGGTTGCGGGTGGCCGGGGTGTCGCCGCGGTAGACGTCGATGATGTAGCTGATGGACTCGAAGATGTAGAACGAGATGCCGATCGGCAACAGCACGTGGGTCAGGATGAACGGCTCAAGCCCCATGGAAGTCATGATGGCGTTGATGCTGTCGACGCCGAAGTTGGCGTACTTGAAGTAGCCGAGGATGCACAGGTCCACCGCCACCCCCAGCAGCAGCCAGCGCTGGGCGGGTTTGCTCCTGACCCCGGCGGCGCCGACTTTCAGGCCGATCCAGTAGTTCCACAGGGTGACCCCGGCGAACAGCGCCAGGAAGTCCACGCGCCACCAGGCATAGAACACGTAGCTGGCGATCAGCAGCAGCAGATTGCGATAGCGTTGCCCGCTCAAGTAGTACAAGCCGAGAAAGATCGGCAGGAACAGGAACAGGAACACATTGGATGAGAAAACCATCCCGATCTCTCCATGTTTAACCAATAGTCAGAGGCCGGAGCCCCCCCAAACCCCCCCGTGAAAAACCGGGGAAGCGGTACTGCGTGTAGCGCGCCCTGTGTAGGAGCCGGCTTGCCGGCGAAGGCGTCCTTGGATGTGACGGAGTCCTTGAGGGCCTCTTCGCTGGCAAGCCAGCTCCTACGGTGGGTCGTTTGCGGGTGGTGCTCAGGAACCTTTTTCGTGGGCCGGGTCGTAGACCTTGGTCAGGTCGCCCCCCAGGCGGAAGGTCTTGAACGGCTGCATCTTGTGCTTGCGCTCCAGCACATCCGGGGCGCAGGTGTAGAGGCTGCAGTAGGGTTCCAGCCAGGCGAATTTCGAATCGACCTTGAGGTCGGTCATGTCCTGTTGCTTGCCGTTCTTCTGCTCGAAGGTGTCCGGGTCCTTGACCCCGGCCAGCACCCGTTCGCCCAGGCGCTTGAGGGCGCCGTGGTTTTCCTGGCGCAGGTCCACACCGTTGACCTGGGCGAAGCTGGCGATCATCGCCAGCGGCGGCAGGGCGTAGTTGTGGTAGGCCAGGGCCCGTTGCTGGCGCTTGAGTTCGTTGGGCAAGAAACCGTCGGCGTCGATCTGGTTGGCGCCGACCTTGTATTCCTTCACCGCCCAGTCGAACAGGTCGCGGCGGTTGGTGGCCACGGCGGTAGCCATTACCGACCAGGCGGCCCAGTAGGAGTGGTTGTTGGTCTTGTCCAGGGGCAGGTTGTCCCAGTCGCTGACCACCTGGTCGGCCATCTTGCTGAACCAGGCTTCGATCTTCTGCGCCTGTTCCTGGTGGGTGGCCAGGGGGTGGGAATCGGAGAACTTCAGCCGCAGGTAGGCCGAGGCCATGCTGCCCAGGGCCCATTTGCGCATGGACTTGCCGGTGTGGTTGAAGTCCCTGGACATCAGCGCATCGGCTTGGGCCCAGGCGCTGAGCCAGGCGAGGGTACAGTCCAACTGCTCCGGGCGACCGTCGCGCATGAACTGCATGACCCGCTTGCTGGTGCCGCGTTCGATCTTGGTGATGTCCGCGGTGGTGTCGCGAAAGGCCTGTTCGGACTGCACGTTGAGGGTGGCCCGGGCCTTGTCCGAGCCTTCGTACTTGCTGCGAAACTGCAGGGCGCCGGTGTAGGGCGCCGGCATGGCGTCGCAGCCCTCGCTGTGGTCGCCGCTCTTGAACTTGTCCACCGGGGCGAAATAGCCCTGGGGCGGGCGCAGCGGCGCAGCGGCCTGGGCGCTGCCGGTGACGATGGCCAGCCCCAGCAGGCTGGGGATCAACAAGCGTTTCAAGTCTGTGCTTTGCATGGGAAACCTCATTGCCCGATCTGCGCGGTGCGTTGCTCGGCGCTCGGGAATACGTTGCGTTTGCAAATTTTCGCTTCGACCTTCTGCCCCGCCGTGCCCGCTTCCGGGCCCTGGACTTCGACCGCCAGCAGGTTCTGCGTGGCCCAGTCTTCGTCGGTGCGCAGTTCGAAGGCGAAGCGCCCGTCGGTGTCGGACGTTTCCGGCTTTTCGATCTTGATGTCCTCGTGGCGCCCGTTCATGTACCAGAGGGTGGCTTGCAGGGTTTTCACCGAAGGGTCGGCGAAGCGGATGTCGACCTGATGGCCGCTGTTGCGCAGGTCCAGGTTCTTGCTGTTGACCAGCAGTTCATTCTTGCCGGGCTTGAGGGTGGTGCTGCCGGTCATCTGCGCATCCTTGCCCTCGCAGCCGTTGTCCAGCAGGGCCATCATCTGCCGGTAGATGGTTTCCTGGTCCAGGCGGTACAGCGGCGAAAATTCCCAGATCAGGATCTTCGGTGGGGTCTTCTGGAATTCATCGCTGCCCAGGTACTGCAGCATCGAGCCTTCCAGGCCGCCGCCGGGGAAGGCGACGTTGAGAATGTCGGCACCGATGGCTTCTTCAAGGAAGCCGGCGAAGTTGTAGTTCTTGCCACTGTGGCTGGTGCCCACCAGGGTGATCTGCGGGTTGCCGGAATCACCGAACAGGTCGCCGTCGCCGGCCTCGCCCTTGGGCTCGGTGGTGAACTGGTCCATGTACTGGATGGCGTAGCTGGTGCCGCACAGCTGGCCGGCCATGTTGTGCAGGGTGCCGGTCTTGCCCATGCGCCCGGATTTGCGGGTCTCGAATTCACGCCGTGGAACGTCGGTGAAGGCCGGCAGTTGCTTGACCTTGTCGGCGACGATCTGCGCTGTGCGCTGGGCGCCATAAGGCGTCCAGTGCTGGTCGCCGCGGAAGTAGAAGTCGTGGGCCGGCAGGGTCTCGGGCAGCTGTTCGTTGGTCAGCGGCGAGAGGTCCGGCACCACGTAGCCCATCTGCGCGAAGCGCCCAAGCATGGCCTTGTAGTTGCTCAGGGCCTTGTCGTAGTCGAAGCGGGCTTTTTGTGCCGGGTTGAGCTTGTTGCGGTTCACCAGGCCGCGGGTCGGCTGATAGACCAGCACCAGTTCCACGCCCTTGCTCTTGAAGGCTTGGTGCAGCTGCTTGAGGCGGCGGTAGCCTTCCGGCGTGGTGTTGAACTCGGTGCGCAAATCTTCCTGGGTACGGAACAGCCAGTCGCCCTGGGCTTGCACCAGGGTGGTGAAGTTCTGCTGGTAGCGGGTGACGTAATTCTTCGCGTCGTGGGCGGCCGGGCACAGGTTGCAGCACGGCTCGGCCTTGAAATTTGGCGCGGCGCTTACCTCATCGGCACGGGCGCCGGCGCTGGCGGCGAGAATCCCCGCGGTCAGGGCCGACAGGCCCAGGAGTTTGATCCAGTGTGGGTGCATGACAGTCATCCTCAATCGCGCATTTCGGTCTGGCGTTCGACGGGGTCGATCAACACCGCTTTCTGCTGGCGCACCAGCAGGTCGAGAATTTCATCCTGGCGCTCGCCCAGGACTCCGGAGAAGCTGATGCCGCTGCTTTTGGTCGGCGCCAGCAGGGAGACCCGATACAGCTCCACGCTCAGGGGCGAGTCGATGGACATCGGCCCGCTGCCGTTGGCCGCCAGCTCGCCGCCGACCACGATCAGCGACACCTGGGCGTCGAACGGGTCGAGCTTGATGTCGCGGTCGGTGTCGGACAGGTCCTTGATGTGGCCGTAGACCCCGGTCAGGCCGTTGGCCATGGCGATGTTTTCGTACAGGCGAATGTTCACGCTGTTGCGAATGCGGATGCCGTGGCGGCGGTTGCTGATCACCTTGTTGCCGTAGATCAGGTTGTCGGCACTCTCATAGAGGGTGATGCCGTCGGTGTGGTTGCGGTAGATCTCGTTGTAGGCGATCAGGTTGTTGATGCTGTTGCGGTCGATCACCAGCCCGGAGAGGTGGTTGTCGTAGCTGCGGTTGTTGAAGATGAAGCTGTCGTTCACCTCCCGGGAAATGATGATGCCGTGCTTCTTCTTGGTGCCGTGGACGCTGTTGTCGGCAATGATCAGGCCGTGGGAACGGTCGTGGGGGTCGATGCCGTAGACGATGTTGTCCTTGTAGGTGTTGCCCTTGAGCACGAAGTCCCGGGTCTCGTAGCAGTAGAAGCCGTACCACATGTCCGAGAAGGTCGAGCCGATGATCCAGCCGGTGGGCTCGGGGCGCTTGAGGACCTTGGCCATGTTCGGCGTGTACTGGGAAATACTCACCCCGTAGGACTTGGAGTTGGCGTAGCCGAAGCTGGCCATGGTGCTGTTGACGATGTAGGTCTCGGTGCCGCCCCAGGCCAGCAGGAACGGGCGGAATTCCTTGGGCGAGCGGAAGGTCGCCGGGCCGTTGTCCTTCTCGCGCCAGCCGGTGACTTTGCTGTCACGCACGAACAGCTGGCCGTCGTTGACCAGGAACGAGCCGCCTTCCTGGGACAGGCGCAGCTCCTGGGTCTGCTGGTCGATTTCCAGGATGCCGTGGCGGCCGACGACGATGGGCACGCGCGCCAGGTAGACCCCGGGCGCGGTTTCGCTGATGTACTGCTTGGGCAGCTTGCCCACCAGCTGCTTGAGGTTGACGTAGCCGTCGTCGATGAAGATCGCCTGGGGAATGCCGTGCTGGCGCACCACCCATTCGGCCATCTTGTTGTCGCCGCCGATAAAGTCTTTCAGGGCGTCTTCCTGCATCATCCGGCGCACGCTGATCTTGCCCGGCTTGCTGCGCACGATCTTCGCCGCGGCCGCTTCGGCGGTGTAGCCGGAGAGGTCGGGCAGGGTCGGCTTGGCCAGGGCCAGGGGCTCGGTGGGGGCACTGCTGACGGTGTAGGTCTTGGCCTGTTGCAGCTCCTTGGCGACGATTGGCGCCTTGGCCGCTTCAACGCTGGCGAAGGCGCTGCTGCCGGCCAGCAGCAGGGCGCCGGCCAGCAGGCTCAGGGAGCCTTTGTAGCGCTGGCTGTTGTGGGGGTAGCCATTCATGTCGGGCACTCCTTTGGCGGCTTGCATCAGAAGCGCCAGATCACGTCGATAAAGGCGCGGTGCATGTAGGAGTCGACCTCTTTGCCGTAGGCATCGCCGGGCTTGAACACGCCACCACGAAAACGCACCAGGGCCGAAGGTTCATCGATCGACTGGCTCAGGGCCGCCGGCAACAGGCCTTGCTTGAAGTACTTGGTGACCACCAGGTCCATCTCCTGGCCGAGGTCTTTCTTGCCGTCCATGAGTGGCAGCGAGGTGCTGCTGAGCAGGGCGCCGGTGGTGTCGTCGTAGTTGTTGTCCACAGCGTTGATGCCGTTGCTGCCTACCGGCTTGTTGCCGTCCACGCGCCAGAACTTGTGGTAGACCAGGCTGGCGTCGTAGTCCTCGCGCAGTTGCCAGGAGCCGAACAGGGTGGCGGTCTGGGTGTTGTTCATTTCGCCCCGGAAGGCTTCGCCGAAGCGGTGCACCCGGGAGCGGGTGCCGGTGTAGTTGGAACGGTTGCTTTGCAGGCCGTTCTGTTCGTACTCGGCGCTGGCCCGGGCATAGGCCGCGCCCACTTGCCAGTTCGGGTCCAGGCGCAGGCGCACCCCCAGGTCGGTGGCCCAGCCGTCGAGGTTGTCACCGCGCTTGGCTTGGGTCGGGCGGCTGCCGTCGGCGTTCAGCGGGTTGACCGTGTCGCGGTCGCCGCGCATGCCGGTGAGGCTGGCCCAGTAGTTGACGGTATTGGTGTTGCGCCAGTTATAGGCGTCGCTGTTGGCTTCCAGGCCGAGCCAGGTCAGGTCGCCGTTCTGTTTCTTGTCCAGCGGGTCGCTGGCCACCCCGGGCTCGGCATAGTCGAGCTTGCCGTCGTCGTGGCTGTGGTGGGCGCGGATGCCCACCCACTGGCCGGGCGTCCACTGGTAGGCGGCGTCGGCGTACAGGTGCAGGCGATCCTTGTCCTTGGGCGCCAGTTCCTTGAGGTCGGTGCGGTATTCGCTGAAGCGCTCGGCGGCCCCCAGGTTGGCCCGCAGCAGGGTGGTGTCGAAGGTCCAGTTGAGGGCTTCGATATTGGTGTCGCGCCATTGCCCGTCATCGTTGCGCAGGCGCTGGCGACCGAACTTCAACTGCTCGCCGGGGTAGGCGGTGAAGCCGCTGTAGCCGACCCAGAATTCGCGCATGGCCAGGTAGTTCTTCTTGGTCTTGCGGTCGTCGTTGCTGGATTGCTGGCTGGCGTCATCGCTGGACTGTTGCAGGGTGTCGGTTTCGATCACGTCAGTGGAGGTCACCGCCTGGCCCATGGCGTAGGCGCTCCAGTTGCCGCTTTCGCCGTAGACCCAGGGCCGCAGGTCGAGGCCGATGCCGTTGACGTCGCCACCGCCTTGGGTGCCGAGGTCGCGATCGTCCTCGGACTGGCCGGTGATCTTCACTTCCAGGCCGAAGTTCTTGGTGTCGGTGAGGGCGGCCAGGGTCGGGTTGGACCAGATCATGGCAACACCCAGGGCCATGCCCAGTTTCGACAGGCTGAAGCGCTTGCCTGCGGCAGCGGCTACAGGGGCGGTGTTGAATGGGGTGAGCTTCATAGGGATTCCTCGCCGTCTTCTTCCTGCAGGGCGTGCAGTTGCAGCGTGTTCTGGGTCAGGGCGCCACGTACCGCCTGCTCCTGTTGCAGCAGGCGCTGGGCTTCGGCGCGCTGGCCGGGGGGCAGTTGTTGATCCAGCTGCTGGGCCAGTTCGTTGGCCTGGGGCGTGTCCTGGGTCTTGGCCAGCTGGCTGAAGACGTAGGCGTTGACCGGGTTGGGCGCGGTGCCGCGGCCCTGGGAAAACAGCTGGGCAATGGCGAAGTCGGCGCTGTTCTGGCCGTTGCGGGCGGCGGTCAGCAGGTGGTCCAGGGCTTTTTGCGGATAGACCTGGCCCAGGTAGCCACGGCGGTAGATCTGCCCCAGGTAGTAATCGGCGGCCACTTCCTTGCCCACGGCTTTCTGGAAGTGTGCTTCGGCGACCTTGGCGTCGGCCGGGACCCACTTGCCTTCGTAGTACAGCTTGCCCAGCAGCAGCTCGGCCCGGGGCTGGTCGGCGGCACGGCCGTTCTCCAGGTACTCCATCATCTTGTCGACGTCACCCAGCTCGGGGAAGTCGTAGAGCAGTTGCGCCAGGCTGACCCAGGACGCCGGGTAGCCGGGGGCGACCTGTTCCAGCAGGGCCTGGGCGGTTTTTTCGTCGGGCTTGCCGAGGCTGGCATCCCCCAGCACCCGGGCCACGCTGTCGACCCGCTGGGCGCTGATGGCGCCGCGGCTATAGCCGGCCTGCAACTGCTTGATCAACTCGGCCTGCTGCTCCGGTTGGCCGCGTTTCTGGTAGACGGTGGCCAGTTCGACGTAGCAGATGTCGGTGCTGTTGAGGGCGGCCTTGCAGATGCTTTCCACCTGGTCCAGGTGCTGGTCGTAGGTGCCCTGGGTGCGGTACAGCAGGACCTGGGCCAGACCGGCTTCCGGGTAGCCGGCGGCGCGCCATTGGCTGATCTGCCGCTGGGCGTCGACGTTGGGGAAGCTGTGGGGGTATTGCAGGTACAGCATCGCCAGGGGGATCAGGGTGTTGCCTTCGCCATTGGCAAAGGCTTTTTTCAGCAGGCCCTCGGCTTCGTGCTGCTCGGCTTCGGTGGAGCCGGGCTTGGCCACCAGCAGCCGACCCAGGCGCGCCTGGGCACGGGGTGAGGTGTCGGCCGCGGCGCGGTAGGTGGCCTCGGCCTGCTTGATCTGCGCCGGGTCGCGGCTTTCCACCTGGATGTCGGCCAGGCCCACTTGCGCTTCGCTGTAGCCCAGGTCTGCCAGCTGGCGGTAGTTCTGCTGGGCCAGGGCGGTGTCGCCGCGCTTCAGGGCTTCGTTGGCCAGGCGCTGGTCCGGCAGGCCGGCGCAACCGGCCAGGCTCACGGCCAGCGCCAGGGAGCACAGGGCCAGATGGCGACGGCCTGGGGCGCTTTCGCGAGCAAGCTCGCTCCTACGGGGGGCGGCGTTGCTTGGGTAGGAGCGAGCTTGCTCGCGTTCGAGTGCGCGGCACTCGCCAATCAAAAGGCTAGTCACAGGCATGTCCTCCGCTCAGAGACCGGCGGCCATGGCTTTGTCGATCAGCCAGTTCATCGAAGGGCCGCGGTCGCTGCTGACTTCCACCGGGCGGCCGGCGAAGGCGCTGCTCAGGGGCGCGTCGGGCTTGATCTGCACACGGATGTCGGAGGACAGGTCATTACTGTTGAGGCTGGCGCTGCTGACGATGGTGCCGCTGCGCACTTGATCCTCGCCGGCGATCTGGAAGTTGACCTTGGTGCCCGGGCGCACGTCGCCGAACTGGCGGTAGGAGAACCGCGCCTCGACGTTGGCCTGGCTGTTGCGCGGCACCAGTTGGAAGATCACGTCGCCCTTGCTGGCGTACTGCCCGTCGGCCACCAGTTGCTGGGCCACGGTGCAGTCGCAGGGGGAGGTCAGGGTGCCGGTCATCTGCTTGCCGAACAGTTCCTCGACCTTGGCCGGCTGCAGCTGGTTTTCGTCCAGGTGGCCCTTGAGCACGTCCAGCATGCTGGTGCTGAAGCTGGCCAGGGGCGCGCCCTTGGCCACGCTGCCATCGGTCTGCACCAGGCTCTGCACGGTACCGTCGCGGGGCATGGTGACGTTCATCCCCGGGACGTTGACCAGCCCGGCCTGGGCGTGGCTGACGAAGTACATGCCGTACACCGACTTGAGCACGAAGCCGAAGGCGGCGAGGCCGACGATGAAGATCCCGGCGCTGAAGGTCACGGCCCGCAGACGGCCCATCGCGGTCATGCCGCTGCCGCTGTCCTTGGTCTTGCGCGCCTTGGTGAAGTTGTCGCGCTGCAGGGTGGCGAGCACGTCGCCCATGCTGACGATGTCGCCGGCCAGGTGCGAGGTGATCAGGTGGCGCAGGGTGGAGATGTCCTGGGGTTCGAGGTTCTGGAACTGGCAACCGACGCGGCCGCTCTGGCGGTCGAAGGAGCGGATCTGCAGCTCGACGTCCATGGCCAGGCCGAGGTTGTCGATGACAAATTGCAGGCGGCCCTTGTGCACGGCGCCCACGGTCAGCATCTGCTGCCCGGCGTTGAAGCTCAGGCCGCCGGCGGAGAGGTCGTGGACCCGCACTTCAAGAGGCTTGGCCTCGGTCCCGAAGAAGCGCAGCTTGGCCGGGATCTTGACCCGGGCGTGCTGGCGTTGGGCTTCGGATTCATGCACTACGTTGACGTTCACGGCGGTGTTCATAGAGTCGATTTCCTAGTTAATTCAGGCAAGTCGGGTCAGACCATCAGCAGCAGCACGGCGACGAACACGCTGCCGGCGGAGAAGGTCATGGTTCGAGACGACCAGGTGTTGAACCAACGTTGAAAGCTGGCGAGATCACGGGTCAGTTTGGTGTCCTGGCGGGTCCAGGATTGCTGGTCGAGGCGGAAGAACACGTAGATCTTCACCAGCGCGCCGACGATCTGGTTGTAATAGAGAATCAAGGGGTAGGCCGGGCCGATGCGGTGCCCCGAGCAGGACAGCAGCAGGGTCAGGATCAGCCGGGTAATGCCGATCCACAGCAGGTAGGCAAGGATGAAGGCGGTGCCGTACTTGAAGCTGGCGATGAGGGCCACGGTCAGGCCCAGCAGCGAGGTCCACATCGACACGCGCTGGTCGAACAGCACCACGCTGGTGAACAGCCCCAGGCGTTTGATGCCCAGGCCCAGGGCCCGGGCGTTCTGCCGCAGGTTGTTGCCGTACCAGCGGAACATCAGCTTGCGGCTGGCCTTGATGAAGCTCTTCTCCGGCGGGTGCTCCACGGTGTTGATCGCCGCGTCAGGCACGTAGAAGGTGTCGTAGCCCAGGCGCATCAGGCTGAACCAGCTGGACTTGTCGTCGCCGGTGAGGAACTTGAAGCGGCCCAGGCGCCAGTGCTGCAGGGAGTCGCTTTCGACGTCGGCGATGAAGTCCGGGTCGGTGACCACGGTGGCGCGGAATACCGACATGCGCCCGGTCATGGTCAGCACGCGCTTGGACAGGGCCATGGAGCACATGTTGATGTGGCGCTGGGCGAAGCGCAGCTTGTGCCATTCGCTCATGATGTAGCCGCCGCGCACTTCGCAGAACTCGTTGGTGGTCAGGCCGCCGACATTGCCGAACAGCTGGAACCAGGGCACGGTCTTGCGCACCACGCCTTCGCCGAGCACGGTGTCGCCGTCGATCACCGCCACCACGGCGCGGCTGTCCGGCAGGTGGCGGGAGATGGCGCGAAAACCGAAGGCCAGGCCGTCGCGCTTGCCGGTGCCGGGGATGCGCACGAAGTCCAGCTTGACCCGCTCCGGCGGGTTCATCCGCGCCCAGAGGCTTTTCACCAGCAGCTCGTCGGACATCTCCACGATCGAGCAGACCACGGTGGTGGGGAAGCCGCAGTCGATGGCTTCACGGATCACCGAGCCGTAGACCTGGGCGGTGGTCAGCGCGTCGATCCGGAAGCTGGTGACCATCAGGTACACATGGGACGGGTCCGCCGCGCTGCCGAGCTTGCGCACCTTGCGCCGCAGGTGCGGGTAGACCACGTAGAGAAACAGCATGCCGCGGACAAAGTGCGTGGCACCCATCGAGTAGCGCCAGATGCCCACGGCGCCAATCAGGAAAATGAAGTCCTTGGACTGTGAGTCGAAGGTCGAGGCGGGCAGCAACAAGGCCATGCCCATCAGCAAACTCAAGTAGAACAGCCAACCGGCGGCCTGAAGCAGGCCGTGCTTTAGCCTGTGCATAATCTGCATCCTAAAATCAGTTGCAAGCTCCAAGCCGCAAGCTCCAAGCGTGGAGCTCTTGCTTACGGCTTGAAGCTTGAAGCTTGCCGCTGCTTTACCAGCAGATGCCTTCGGTACGGCCTTTGCTGCAGGTGGCCTTGGACATGAAGCCCACCAGATCGATGACCTGCTTGCCGTGGGGCACGTCTTCGGCCAGGGCGCGGAACTTCTCGTCACGGTTGCCGAGGATGATCACGTCGGAGTTGCCGATCACCGCGTCGAAGTCCGAGTTGAGCAGGGACGAAACGTGGGGGATCTTCGACTCGATGTAGTCCTTGTTGGCACCGTGGACTCGGGCGTACTCGACGTTGCTGTCGTAGATGCTCAGGTCGAAGCCCTTGCCGATGAGCATTTCCGCCAGTTCCACCAGCGGGCTCTCGCGCAGGTCGTCGGTGCCGGCCTTGAAGCTCAGGCCCAGCAGGGCGACCTTGCGCTTGTCGTGGCTGGAGACGATGTCGAAGGCGTTCTGCACCTGGGATTCGTTGCTGCGCATCAGCGAGTTGAGCAGTGGCGCTTGCACATCCAGGGCGCCGGCGCGGTAGGTCAGGGCGCGCACGTCCTTGGGCAGGCAGGAGCCGCCGAAGGCGAAGCCGGGGCGCATGTAGTACTGGGACAGGTTGAGGGTCTTGTCCTGGCAGACCACGTCCATCACTTCACGGCCGTCCACACCCACCGCCTTGGCGATGTTGCCGATCTCGTTGGCGAAGGTGACCTTGGTCGCGTGCCAGACGTTGCAGGTGTACTTGATCATCTCGGCCACTTCGATGTCCTTGCGGATGATCGGCGCATCGAGCTCTTCGTACAGCGCTTGCAGCACGTCGCCGGAAGCCTGGTCGAACTGGCCGATCACGGTCATGGGCGGGAAGTCGTAGTCCTTGATCGCGGTGCTTTCACGCAGGAACTCGGGGTTCACCGCGACGCCGAAATCCACCCCGGCCTTCTTGCCCGAGCAGTCTTCGAGAATCGGGATCACCACGTTCTTCACCGTGCCCGGCAGCACCGTGCTGCGCACCACGATGGTGTGGCGGGTGGCTTTGTCACGCAGGACGAAACCGATCTCGCGGCACACCGATTCGATGTAGTCCAGTTCCAGGTCGCCGTTCTTCTTGCTCGGGGTGCCGACGCAGATCATCGACAGGTCGGTATCGCGGATGGCTTCGGCGAAGTTGGTGGTACCGCGCAGACGAGCGGTCCGGATGCCTTGTTCCAGAAGTTCACCCAGACCCGGTTCTACGATCGGTGATTTACCGGCGTTGATCAGGTCGATCTTGTCTTTGGAGATATCTACGCCAACCACTTCATGGCCCCGTGCAGACAGGCAACCGGCACAGACTGCACCGACGTAACCCAAACCAAATATGCTGATGCGCATCGCATTTACCTCTGTGTTATTCACGCCATTAGATGGCCGGAGTTAATGTTTGCCAGCTGTTGTTGCGCACTCGGAAGTACAGCGAAGTACGCTGTAGTGCCGTGTGCAGGCAGACTAAGTTCCGAGTGACTAAATAAATGCACTCAAGTTGTGCGCAACCGATCCTTGTTGTTTTGACTTGCCCTTGAATGTTGCCGACGCTCCTGCTGCAGGTCCCTGGAGAAAAACCATCCGCGTTCCGGTGGATGGCTGGATGCCACGTGGTGCGGGCTTTCCAGTTGATTTCCCTGGTCCTTGAAGGCCAGCTGTTCCTTGGCTCGTTAGGGGATAGTTGAAGTGCCTTATCTCCGTTTTTTAGCCTTTAGTTCAAGTTTGTGACTGATTGGTCAAACCAATGTTGCAACTTGGTTAGTTTCTAATGAGTCCGTGTAAGTCATCTCCTACAAACTCGTTGAGAATCGTTACCGGTGGTATGAGCAGTGTCTGAGGGCATAGTTCCTGCCCGCTCATCCTGTTTTTCGAAATTTCTTGAAATATTGAGAAAGATGGCACTGCTCTCAAATTGATAGCACTAACGGTTTGAGCCTTTAGTCATGGGGAGTTGAAGCGCGGGGATATTTTTATGCCACTACCGGATAAAAAAAGTGGTGCCACTACTGAAAAAAATCACGGCTGTCGAGTGAAAGAAAAGTTATAGAAATAGATGAAAGTTCTATGGCGCCAGAAAATTGGCTTATTAAAGGCGGGGAATGTGCGGGTGATCACATTCTGGCGCGCTCGTTATAGGGAAACGAGCGCGGCAGGGGAACGCTTTATTCCGGTGCGTGGTCGCGCAGGAATACCAGGTTGTCGGCTTTGGACTGCTCCGCGCTGAAGCGGTAGCCCTGGACGTCGAATTGCTTGAGCTGGGCGGGGTCGTTGATGCGTTCCTGGATCACGAAGCGGCTCATCAGGCCCCGGGCCTTCTTGGCATAGAAGCTGATGATCTTGTACTGGCCGTTCTTCAGGTCCTTGAACTCGGTGTTGATGATCCGCGCGTTGAGGGCCGTGCGCTTGACCGCCGAGAAGTACTCGTTGGAGGCCAGGTTCAGCAGCAGGTCGTCGCCTTGCTCGGCCAGGGCCTCGTTCAGCCACTCGCTGATGCGGGTGCCCCAGAAGGCGTACAGGTCCTTGCCCCGGGCGTTGGCCAGCTTGGTGCCCATTTCCAGGCGATAGGGCTGCATCAGGTCCAGGGGGCGCAGCAGGCCGTACAGGCCGGAGAGCATGCGCAGGTGCTGCTGGGCGTAGTCGAAGTCCGCTTCGCTGAGGGATTCGGCGTTGAGCCCGGTGTAGACGTCGCCCTTGAACGCCAGCAGCGCCTGCTTGGCATTGGCCGGGGTGAAGGCCGGGGTCCAGCTGCCGAAACGCGCGGCGTTGAGCCCGCCGATCTTGTCGGATACGTGCATCAGTTCGCTGATCTGCGCCGGGGTCAGTTCCCGCAGCTGCTGGATCAGTTCCTGGGAGTGGTCGAGGTATTGCGGCTGGGTGAAGCGTTGGGTGACCGGCGGTGTTTCGTAGTCGAGGGTCTTGGCGGGTGAAATCACCATCAGCATGGGGTCGTCTCCTTTAAGCGTCGGGGGATTCTAGGGGTTGGGGCGTTCGGACTCCACCTATGATGGCGATAGTCATGACCGCTGATCGCGGTTCGCCGGCAAGCCGGCTCCTACACGACCCTCTAGGAGCCGGCTTGCCGGCGAAGGGGCCCTGATTCCTGGCACAGATCGGCTATAGTGCCGCGCGGGTTTTGTTCTGGAGGCATCCCTTTTGCGTATCGCGTTTTTGTTCTCGGCCTGGCTTTTGAGTTTCGGCGTACTGGCGGCGCCCAATGACGTGGCGACCCTGGATCGCAGCACCTGGCCGGAAAAGCTCGACAATCCGACCCTGTTCGACGTTGCCTCGCGGGCCGAGATCCTCACCTTTGCCCGTGCCTTGCTGGTCAGCGAAGCCTGGGACGAGGCTTCCCTGAAGCAGCGCCTGGGCTTGCGCATGATCAACATGGAGGCGATCAACGAGCTGCGCGTACAGCTCTGGAAGCGCCTGCTGGACAACTACAACTTCGCCCAGCAGAGCTGCGACCAGGACGCCTCGTTCTGCTACCTGGTGGAAAACATGCAGCAACTGCGCAAGCAGGCCGGCAAGTTCCACCTGGCGGAGGATTCCTACTACGCCCGCTGGGGCGAGCCGAGCCGGACTTTCCATGAGCAGTACCTGGACGAGCTGCTGCGCAAGGCCGCACTCGCGCCCCAGACCAGCAGCGAGGTGCTGCGCTACGGCGACTACGAACGCAATGGCGACGAGCTCAACGACCGGCTGTTTCTGCTGACCTTCGACAGCGCCGCCAACCTCGCGCCGGACAACACCCCCTGGCTGACCAGCTACCTGCGCAAGGCCAATCTCAGCGCTACGTTCTTTGTCCTGGGCAACGACATCCAGAACCGCCTCGACAAGGCTTCGGTGGCCAGCCTGCAAGCCTTGTACTCCCGGCAATGCGTGGGCGTGCAAGGCTGGGAGTTCCGCTCCCACAGCCACTGGCAGGACTGGCAGTACTCGATCCAGCGCAGCGCCGAGCTGGTGAAGAGCAAGTTGCCGGAAAACTATGTGCCCTTGTTCCGCCCGCCCTTTGGCCAGCGCCGGGCCGACGCCCAGGACTTCTTCAATGCCCAGGGCATGCAGGTGGCCTTGTGGGACATCGACGCCCAGGACGGCCCCGGCAAGCTCAAGGCCGAGGACAGCGGGCAGCGGGTGTTGACCTTGATGCTGCTCTGGCGGCGCGGGGTGATTGCCTTCAATGCCAAGCAGGATGGGGTCAAGAGCACCTTGCCCTGGCTACTGGCACAGACGGCGCAAAGCGGAATCGGTTGGGAGGAATGCCAGGACGCTTTTCGCTGAAACGGTAAACCGTCCGAAAACAGGGAGGATGGTGGGGAGAAGGGGCGGATTTCGGCGGGATTTCGAGGCAGGCGGACTTCCGACTTTAACGGGGTGATGGCAGCTCGCCAAGGGCATTTCGTCACTCTGAAAAATAAATTTCAAAAAAGCGTCAAAGTGCTTTTTCCTGTCACGGTTTTTGGAGTATTACGAACTCAGACCGCCGAAACCTGCAACACAGGTGGCGTCTCCCAAGACTCCTTGTGTGTGCAGGTCACCTGAACCCCGCGGGTGAGTTCGGTGGCCTTTCGAGGCGCGATACCCCATGGTATTGCGTCGACTGGCTCCCACATAAGGTGACCGAGTATGGATGACCACGGACGTAGCCCTTCTTCCAATCAGCCAATCCTTTATGTACTCGATACCAACGTATTGATTCACGATCCCAATGCCCTGCTGAACTTCGAAGAACACCACGTCGCCATCCCGATGACCGTGCTTGAAGAACTGGACAAGCTCAAGAGCGGCCATCACAGCGTCGCTGCCGAATGCCGGCAGGCCATCCGCCTGATCGACAAGACCCTGGGCGAGGCCTCGCCCGAGGATGTCGAACTGGGCGTGCCGATCCAGCGTGGCAAGAGCGGGCCCAAGGGCTTGCTGTCGATCCTCATGAGCAAGCGCAACGAGCCCAACAGCCTGTTGCCGGACAACCTCAACGACAACATCATCATCAATCAGCTGATCGACCTGCACGCGCGCAACAAGGACCTGCCCGTGGTGCTGGTGACCAAAGACATCAACATGCGCCTCAAGGCGCGGGCCTGCGGGATCGCCGCCGAGGACTACAGCACCGACCAGCTGGTGGACGACGTGTCCCTGCTGCCCAATGGTTTCCACAACATGAGCGGCTCGTTCTGGGACCGCGTGAGCAAGGTCGAAACCCGTCAGGACCACGGCCGTACCTGGCACCAGGTGCAACTCATCGACAACCTGCCGGCAGTGCATATCAATGAATTCATCATCGACGAACAGGGCTTCGTCGGCTGGATCAAGGAGATCCGCGCGGATGTGCTGCTGATACTCGACCTGCATCAGGAGCCCCTGTTGCACCAGGAGGCCTGGGGCCTGAAACCGCGTGACATCTACCAGGGCCTGGCGCTGTTCGCCCTGCTGGACCCGGATATCCACCTGGTCAACCTGTCCGGTGCCGCAGGCTCGGGCAAGACCATCCTGGCCCTGGCCGCGGCCATCGAACAGACCATGGTCAGCAAGCGCTACCGGCGCATCATCGCCACCCGCAGCGTGCAGGGGCTGGACCAGGAGATCGGCTTCCTGCCGGGCACCGAGGCGGAGAAAATGGAACCCTGGCTGGGGGCCATCACCGACAACCTCGAAGCCTTGCACATGGATGACGAGAACACCCATGGCAGCGTCGACTACATCCTCAGCAAGGTGC
The DNA here is from genome assembly GCF_000633395.1 of Pseudomonas sp. PH1b. GTDB lineage: Bacteria > Pseudomonadota > Gammaproteobacteria > Pseudomonadales > Pseudomonadaceae > Aquipseudomonas. Next base: position 27,844 of record NZ_AYMU01000025.1, on the reverse strand, counting down.
CGCTGCAGTTCAAATCCCTGAACTACATCCGCGGCCGCAGCTTCCAGCAGAGCCTGATCCTGATCGACGAATGCCAGAACCTCACCCCGCACCAGATGAAGACCATCATCACCCGTGCCGGCGCCGGTTCCAAAGTGGTGTGCCTGGGCAACCTGGCACAGATCGATACTCCCTACCTGTCGGCCACCAGCTCGGGGCTGACCTACCTCACCGAACGCTTCAAGGACTTCCCCAACGGCGTGCACATCACCCTGCAAGGGGTGCCGCGCTCGATCCTGGCGGAATACGCCGAAAGCCACCTGTAACCCGGCACTGCAACGCAACGGGCGGCCCTTGGGCCGCCCGTTGTGCTTCCAGGTTCCGGCTCAGGCCGGCTGTTGCAAGGCCTCCTGCTGCGGCTGCGCATGGTGGGCGCGGGCCAGCAGGGTGTAGATCGACGGCAGGACGAACAGGGTGAACAGGGTGCCCACCAGCATGCCGATGACGATCACCAGCCCCAGGCCGAAGCGGCTGCTGGCTCCGGCGCCGGAGGAGAACAGCAGCGGTACCAGCCCCACCACCATGGCGGCGGTGGTCATGAGGATCGGCCGCAGGCGGATCCGCGCGGCGCGGACGATCGCCTGGGCCGCGGAGCCGCCATGGGCCGCCCGCAGTTCGTTGGCGAATTCCACCATCAGGATCCCGTGCTTGCTGATCAGGCCGATCAGGGTCACCAGGCCGATCTGGGTATAGATGTTGATGGTCGCCAGGCCCAGCGCCAGGGGGATCAGGGCGCCGCAGATCGACAGCGGCACGGTGATCAGGATGATCAGCGGATCGCTCAGGCTTTCGTACTGCGCGGCCAGCACCATGTAGATCACGATGAGGGCGAACACGAACGTCAGCAGCAGGGCATTGCCTTCATGGATGAACTGGCGCGAATCGGCCTGCCAGTCATGGCTGAAGCTGGCGGGCAGGGCCCGGCTCTGTTCCTGCAGGAACGCCACGGTCTGACCGAGGCTGACCCCCGGGGCGGGAATGCCCTGGAAGGTCGCGGCGTTCTGCTGGTTGAACTGCTTGAGTTTGTTGGGCTGGATATTGTCGTGCAGGCTGACCACGGTCGACAGGGGCACCTGGGTGCCGCTGTCGGTGTCGATGTAGAAGTCGTTGAGGGCCTGGGGCGTCAGGCGCTGGGAGGCGGTGCTCTGGGGGATCACGTCGTAGGAGCGTCCCTGCAGGGCAAAGCGGTTGGTGTAGTTCTCGCCGATCAGCACCGCCAGGGTGGTGCCGATGTCCTGCATGCGAATGCCCAGGCTGTTGGCCTTGCTGCGATCGATGCGCACCTCGGTCACCTGGTTGTTGAACTCCAGGTCGCTGTCCACCACCGCGAACAGGCCGCTGGCCCGGGCCTTGCTCTTGATCTCTTCCATGGACTGGTACAGCGAGCGGTAGTCCTCGGTGCTGCGGATCACCAGTTGCACCGGTAGGCCGCCGGTGGAGGCGGGCAGGGGCGGCAACTGAAAGACGAAGATCGAGTTGCCTTCCACTGCATCGACCTGCTGCTGCAGCTGGCTCTGGATGCTGGCGGCGCTGCGCTGGCGCTGGGACCACTCGCTGAAGTTGACCCCGGCGAAGCTGGCGGCGACGCCGTCGGTGCCGTTGATGATCCAGGTACTGACGGTTTCCGGCAGGCCTTGAAGTATCGCGTCCAACTGGTAGGCGTAACGCTCGACGTAATCCAGGTTGACGTGTTGCGGCGACTTGATCGCCAGCAGCAGGTTGCCCTGGTCCTCGTTGGGCGCCAGTTCCTTGCTGGCGTGGCCGTAGAGCCATGGCAGGCTCAGCAGCACCAGGGCGGCAAACGCCAGCACCGCGCCGCGCCAGCGCAAGGAGCGGGTCAGGCCGCGTTGGTAGCGCCGCGACAGGTTGTGGAAAAACTGCTCGGCCCAGCGGCTCATGCGGCCTTCCTGGGAGTCTGCCGACAGCAGCTTGGCGCACATCACCGGGGTCAGGGTCAGGGCCACCACCCCGGAAATCAGCACCGCGCCGGCCAGGGTCAGGGCGAACTCCTTGAACAGGGCGCCGGTCAGGCCGCTCATCAGGCCGATGGGCATGTAGACCGCGGCCAGGGTGATGGTCATGGCGATGACCGGGGAGGCGATTTCCCGGGCGCCGACCAGGGCCGCCTGCAGTGGGCTGCGCCCTTCCTTGAGGTGGCGGTGGATGTTTTCCATGACCACGATGGCGTCGTCCACCACCAGGCCGATGGCCAGCACCATGGCCAGCAGGGTCAGCAGGTTGATGCTGAAGCCGAACAGTTCCATCAGGGCCAGGGCGCCGACCATCGACAAGGGAATGCTCACCACCGGGATCAACACGCTGCGCACCGAGCCCAGGCACAGGTAGATGATCACCACCACGATCAGGATGGCCTCGATCAGGGTCTCGATGACCTCGATGATCGAGGCCTCGATGAAGTGCGCGGTCTCGAAGGCCAGGGCCACTTCCACATCCGGTGGCAGGGTCTTCTGGATCTCCGGCAGCAGCCGCTTGATGTCGGCGACGATCAACAGCGGATTGCCCTTGGGAGTGGCGTACAGGCCCAGGTGCACCGCCGGCTTGCCGTCCATCAAGGCGCTGGTTTCATAGGCCGCCGAACCCAGTTCGACCTGGGCGATGTCCCGCAGGCGCAGGAGGTGGTCGCCACGGTTGCTGATCACCATGTCGCGAAACTCGTCCAGGCTGCCCAGGTCGGTGTTGACCTGGATCGACGAGATCACGTACTGACCCTTGATCTGGCCGGGAGCGGCCTGGAAGTTGTTGGCGCGAATCGCCTGTTCCACCTGCAGGGCGCTGACCCCGTGGCCGGCCATGCGTTGCGGGTCGAGCCACAGGCGCATGGCCAGGCGCTGGCCGCCGAAGGTCTCGACCTTGGCCACGCCCTCGATGCTGGAGAACAGCGGCTGCACCACCCGGCTCAGGTAGTCGCTCAGTGCCGAGGCGGACAGCGTGCGGCTGGCAAAGCCGACGTAGGCCACGGCCGTGGCATCGCCCGCCGAGCGTTCGATCACCGGGTCGTAGGCCTGCTCGGGCAGGCGGTACTTGACCTGGTTGACCTTGGCGATCACCTCGCTCAGGGTCTTCGACGCGTCCTGGTTGAGCGCCATGCGCAGGGTGATCAGGCTGCGGCCCTGGACCGAGGACGAGCTGACATAGTCCACGCCTTCCACGGAGGCCAGGGCCTGGTTGATCGGCTGGGTGACAAAGCCCTGCATTAGTTCCGCCGGGGCACCGGGGTAGTCGGTGGTGACGCTGATCACCGAGCTTTCCAGCAGTGGGTACTGGCGCACTGGCAAGTGGTTGTAGGCCTTGAGGCCCAGCAGCAGGATCGACAGGCTGACCACCAGGGCCAGCACCGGACGGCGGACAAACAGATCGGTGAACTTCACGGTCGTTCTCCCGTGGCAATGGCCGCCGTACCGCGGGTCGAGTCGCCGAGCACGCTGTGCTGCACCGCCTCGATGGCGGCGCCATCACTGAGCTTGATCTGCCCGGCCGTCACCACCTGTTCGCCTGCGGCCAGGCCGCTGTCGATCACCACCCGACCGTCACGTCGCTCGCCGGTCTTCACCGAGACGCGTCGGACTGTCGGCGGGGCCTGGGGATCCTGGCCCGGCTGGACCACGAACAGCTCCTCCCCGTAGGCGTTATAGGTCACGGCGGTTTCCGGCACGCTCAGGGTCTCGCGGGGCATCGGCTGCGCCAGGCGCACCCGGGCGAACATCCGGGGCAGGGCGGCGGCCGGTGCGTCTTGCAGGCGCGCCTGGACGCTGAGGGTACGGGTGCGATCGAGGAACGGGTCGAGGGACGTCACCACGGCACTCAGCGCCTGACCGGGCAGGGCGTCGAGGAACACTTCCAGTACCGCTCCCGGCTTGACCTGGGACAGCGCCTGCTCCGGCACGCTGAAGTTCAGGTACAGCCCCTTGTCGCCAATCAGGTTGATCAACACGTCGCCGGGGTTCACGTACTGGCCCAGGTGCACCTTGCGGATGCCCAGGGTGCCGGCGAAGGGCGCACGGATGGTGCGCTGTTCGATCTGTGCCTGGAGTGCCTGCAAGGCCCCCTTGGCGGTGGACAGTTCGGTCTGGGCATTGTCGAACGCCTCCCTGGAGGTGGCGTTGACCGAGACCAGGCGCCGCGAGCGTTCCAGCCTGATCCGGGCGTTCTCCATCTCGCCTTGCAGGCGCAACAGGTTGCCTCGCTGCGGGGCATCGTTGAGCTGCACCAGCACCTGCCCGCGCTCGACCCGCTGGCCAGACTGGATCGGCAGGCCGACGATGCGTCCGCCGATTTCCGCCGGCACGCTGACTTGCTCGATCGCCTCCAGTTCGCCGATCGCTTCCAGGTAGCGGGTGAAAGGCTGGGTGCTGGCGGTCGCCACGGCGACCTTGATCGGCGCCTGGCTGTAGGCTGGGGTGTCGGGCCGGGTTCCGTGCCACAGCCACCAGGCCAGGCCGCCGAGAAGCAGCGGCGCGCCGATCAGTACCAGCCGCGTGCGCAGGGCTGGGTGCTTGGTTACAGCGACGGGCAGCATGACATTCACTCCTTGAAGTCGATTGCAGTTTCAGTAGATCGGCCAGCAGCCGGGGGTCAGCAGCTCGACAAGGTTCTGGTCCGGATCGCGGAAGTAGATGCTCGAGCCGCCCTTGGGCCACTCGGTGCGCCCCTCCAGGGGAATGCCGGCGCGGGCCAGGCGTTCCTTCCAGGCCGGCATGTCTTGCTGGTCGATGGCGAAGCACACGTGGATGCGCCCGCTGGCGTCGTGGGGCGGGATCTCGCCGCCGCTGAGGTATTTGGTCTGCAGGGAGGCCCCCCGCTTGAACAGCAACAGGGTATTCTGGTCGCCGATGTTGAGCGCCACCAGAACATCGCTCTTGACCATGACCTCCAGTTGGAAGGTTTGCGCGTAGAATTGCTGCGCAATGTCGAGATCGTTCACGTAGAGGGCTGTTTCAATAATTCGTTTGAGTTGAAGCATGTGTTGCTCCTTTTGGGACGTTGCTCCCTGAGTTGGAAATGACAGGATGGTCACGGTCTTACTGCGTAATATCGATTTGAATCTGTTGGTGGTGCTTGACGCGCTGCTGACCGAAAAACACGTCACCCGCACCGCCTTGCGCCTGCACTTGAGCCAGCCGGCCATCAGCCACTCGCTGGGCAAGTTGCGCGTGCTGCTGGACGATCCGATCCTGATTCGCCGCGGCAGCGAACTGGTGCTCAGTTCCCTGGCGAAGAACATCCAGGAACCGCTGCGGGAAATCCTCAGCCAGATCGAAACCCTGTTCGGCAAGTCCATCGACTTCGACCCTGCCAGCTCCCAGCGCATCTTCACCCTGGCAATGTCCGACTATGGCGCGGCGATCATCCTGCCCAGCCTGCTGGTGCGTTTGCGCCGCGACGCGCCGAACACCACCTTGCTGGTCACCCAGGACAGTCGGCACGGCATGTTCGAGCAGGTGTCCCAGGGCAAGATCGACCTGGCCCTGGGGGTGTTTCCCAATCTCTCGGGCGACATCTCCACCGAGGTGCTGTTCGAGGAAACCTTCTCCTGCCTCCTGGACCGCCGCACCCTGCCGGCCGATGGCGTACTGGACCTGGACAGTTACCTGGCCCGGCCCCACATCCTGGTGTCGATGGACGGCAGCGCCAATGGCGAGGTGGACAGCCTGCTGCGCGACGAGGGGCTGCAGCGGCGGATTGCCGTCAGCGTGCCCCACTGGCGCACTGCGCCGAGCATGATCCATAACACCGACCTGATCCTTACGGTGGCGACCCGGACCCTGGACGATGCACTGCTCAATCAGGACCTGGTCCAGTTGCGACCGCCGCTGCCGATTCCGCCGTTTCCCTTTGTGCAGATCTGGCACCAGCGTTTCGACAATGAGCCGGCCCATGTCTGGTTGCGCGAGCAGGTCAAGCAGGTGGTGGCTCATAGCGCGCTCGGCGGCTGAGCCGGGCGCAGGCGCAGGCGCAAATCCGGCCCCAGCTGGCTGACGTCGTACAAGCTGAAGTCCAGGGTCTGTTCCAGACGCTCGAACAGCGGCAGGTGCACCAGTGGGCGTGCCAGGTCGCCCAGCAGGCGCGGGGCGACGTACAGCAGCAGCTCATCCACCAGCTGCGCCTGGAGCAGGCTGCCGGCCAGCGTCGGTCCGGCCTCGACCATCAGGTCGTGCAAGCCGCGCTGGCTGAGATCGAGCATCAGTTGCTGCAGGTCCAGGCCCTGTTCATCTGCGGGAAGGCCCAGCACTTGCGGGTTGTCCGCACTGGCCAGGGGGCTGTCGCGGTGCACCACATGCAGGCTCGGCGCCTGGCCGTCGAATACTCGGGCCGTCGGCGGCACCCGTCCCTGGCTGTCGAGGATCACCCGCACCGGCGGCAGGGCCTGGGCCGAGGACAGCTGGCGCACGGTCAGTTGCGGATCATCGGCGAGGACCGTGCCACTGCCGGTCAGGATCGCCGAACTGCGGGCCCGCCAATACTGCACATCGGCCCGTGCGCGGTCGCTGGTGATCCACTTCGAACGCCCGTTGTCCAGGGCCGTGCGCCCGTCCAGGCTCATGCCCATCTTCAGTTGGACCCAGGGCCGCTGGCGCCGCACCGTGGACAGAAACCCCCGGTTCAGTTCCTGCGCCGCTGATTCCAGCAGGCCGACCCGAACCTCGATCCCGGCGTTGCGCAGGTGGCTGATGCCCTGGCCGTTGACCTGCTTGAACGGGTCCTGGTGGGCCACCACCACACTGCTCACACCGCTGTCGATCAGGGCCTGGTGACAGGCCCCGGTACGCCCGATATGGCTGCAGGGCTCCATGGTCACGTAGGCGGTGGCGCCCCGCGCCAGGCTGCCGGCCTGGCGCAGGGCGAACACTTCGGCATGGGGCCCGCCCGCCTGGCGATGCCAGCCCTCGCCGACCACCTGCGAGCCGTGGGCGATCACGCAGCCCACCCGCGGGTTGGGCCAGGTGGAGTGGCTGCCCCGCTCGGCCAGCAGCAATGCATGCTGCATGTGCTGGAAGTCGAGCTCGCTGAAATAGCTCATGAGCGCGACGACTGGGCGGCGGCCGGAGGGTTGATCGGATAGATCCGGCCATCGTAGGCACTGGCCAGGAAACCCTCGCCGCTGGCATCGTGGATCAGGCACGAAATGCCACTGGCGGTGGGTTTCTCGACGCTTGCCCACACGCGCTTGTCCAGGTCGAAGACCGCCACGGTGCCGCCGTAGCTGCCGGTGGCAATCAGTGAACGGTCCTTGGAGATGGCGATGCACTTGATCGAGTGGCTGTGGGGCGTGTCGAACACCTCGCTGGCCCCATCGCGCCACAGGCGCAGTTTCAAGTCGCGGCCAATGCTGGCGAACCCGCCCTGGATCTGCGTGCAGCCGTTGGAAATCCGCTCGTGGGCCTTGTCCAGGTAGGTTTCCAGTTCGAAGTCGGCGATCCGGAAGAACGCCGCCGCCGCAGTGGCGCAAACGCTGAACAGGTAGGTTTCGTCGGCGGCGATGCCCTTGATGGCGTTCTCGTGCATGCGCACTTCGGTGAGGAAGCGCGGCTGCTGGTGTTCCAGGGAGAAGATCAGCGCCTCGCCGGTGTAGGTGCCGATGGCCGCGTGCAACTGACCGTCCTTGATGAAGGTGGTCCCGCAGTTCAGGGGCGAGCGATGCTGGTGCAGCACGGCGCCGGTACGGGCGTCGAACACGCTGCCCATCTGGCCGCCGGTGAGCACGCTGTCGCCAAAGGGCAGCAGGAAGTTGCACAGGCTGCCGGCGTTGACGCTGGCCTGGCCGTTGATGTGCAGGGTGCCGGCATCGCCGATGCTGTAGACGTCTTCGCCGACCACGGCCACGGCGTTGAGGCTGATCGCCGGCTCGATACCGTCCAGATCCCAGGTCTGGGTGGCAAAGTCCCAGGTGGCGTAGCTGGAGCCGAAGGTGACGAAGGCGATGCGGTGGCTGCCCAGCAGGGCGCAGCTGCGTGGCCAGATGATGCTCGGCAGCGAGGTCTCGGCGGTCTTGGCCAGGGTGCCGTCCTGCCCCAGGTGCCAGAGCATCACGGAGCGGTCGTAGCTGAGGCTGATCAGCAGGCGCTGGGCGTCGTTCCAGATGATGCGCTTGATCCCGGCGCTGTGGGCGGGCTGCAGTTGCCTGCCGGTGGGGCTGATGATGGAGATCTTGCCCTCGTCGTCACCGGCGAAAATGATGCCTTCGCGTGACAGGGCCACGGTGTCGGTTTCCACCCCGCCCAGGTCGATGGCTTCCAGTTGCTGCCCGGTGTTGGCGTCCCAGCGGCGGATCGAGCCGTCATCGCTGCTCGACACCAGGGTCTGGCCGTCGGCGGCCCAGCACACCGAGATCACGTCGGCGGTGTGGCCCAGGAGGATCTTCCGGGTCTGGCCGTTGAGGTCGAACAGACGAATGCTGTGGTCGCGCGAGCAGGTGGCGATGGTCTGGCCGTCAGGGGAGAACGCCGCCATCTCGATGTCGTCGTCATGGCCGATCAGCACGCTCTTCAGGCGCAGGGACGGCACCTCCCAGACCCGTGCGGTGTAGTCGCTGCTGGCACTGACCAGCAGGGTGCCGGTGGCGTTGAAGGCGCACTGGTTGGCCAGGTGGTCGTGGAGTACCCGCTGGATCGGGGTCTTGGTCCTGGCGTCCCAGAGAATGACCTGGTTGTCGTAGCCGGCGGTGGCGACGTAGGTGTCCTTGAAGGTGGCGATACCGCTGATAGGCCCGAAATGTCTCATGATTATTATCCTTAATAATTGGGTTGGCTTATTGCGGGCAGCCGTCCCCCTTTCCGCAGGGGCGGGGGAGGCTGGCTCGGCTACTTGAGCAGGTCGATGACGTGGTTTTTCTTGTCTTTCTTGGCTTGCAGGTAGTGGGTGTTGTGCCGGGTGAGGAAGACCCCGGTGGGGATGATGGTGTCTACCGCAATGCCGTTGTCCTTGAGGGACTGGACCTTGTCCGGGTTGTTGGTGATCAGGCGGCAGGTATGCACGTTGACCGCTTTGAGCATCTTGGCGGCCATGGAGAAGTCCCGGCCGTCCTCGGGGAAGTTCAAGTGGCTGTTGGCTTCGAAGGTGTCCATGCCGCCGTCTTGCAGGCGATAGGCATCCAGCTTGGCGTACAGGCCGATTCCGCGCCCTTCCTGGCGCAGGTAGATCAGGTAGCCGCCTTCTTCCTGCATGCGGGAAATCGACTCGCTGAGCTGTGGCCCGCAATCGCACCGCTGGGACTGGAAGACATCCCCGGTCAGGCATTCGGAGTGAATGCGTACCAGGGGACTGCGGTCATTGACCGGTCCCAGTTTGATCAAGATGTGTTCCTGCGCAGCATCCAGGCCGCTGAAGCTGTAGAAGATGCCCGGAATGGTCGAGTCATTCAGCGGTATGTTGACCTGGTTTCTGACACTGAGGCTGTTCATGGATATCCCTTCCGTTCTCTGATGTCGAACGTGTAATTGTTTGGCAGTAAAAGTGAAGTTGCGCGTTAGAGGCTCTCGGCGAGCCGGAAGCCCATGACGTAGATCTCCCTTGGGTATTTGCCGTGTCTACGGCAGTTGCGAGCCAGATCGCGAAAGCGCGTGAAGCTGCCGCCGCGGGCTATTCGGTGAGTGCCGACCACGGTCACCAGATCGTCGGTGACGGCTTTGCCACCGGGGTAGGGGGCGTAGTCGTCAGCAACGTACTCCTCGACGTTGCCGGCCATGTCCATGCAGCCGAAGGGGGAGGCGCCTTCCGGCAGGGCCCCCACCGGGGTAGTGGTGAACAGGCCCATTTCCGCGGTGTTGGCGTGCAGCGGCAAGAAGCGCTCACCCCAGGGGAACTCGAGGTTTTCATGGCCGGCGGCGGCAAACTCCCACTCCGCTTCCGTGGGCAGGCGGAATGCCCGGCCGGTGCGCTCGGACAGCCAGCGGGCATAGGCGTCGGCGTCCTCGGCGCTCAGGCCATAGACCGGGTGGTTGGCGCGCTCGCTGGGGAACTGGCCAAACTGCCAGTTGCCCGGGATCGCCGGATGCTGTGAGTCTTCAAGAAAGGCCCGGTATTCCAGGTTGGTCACCGGGTACTTGCCGATGCCATAGGGCTGCAGCTCGACCGCGTGGCGGGGCGCTTCCTTTTCAATCCAGCTGCGATCCAGTCCCAGGCCCTGCATGGCCTGCATCACCTTGGGGATCGCCGACTCCTCCAGACCGATCTCGACGCGACCGCCCTCGATGGTGATCATCGGCGGGTTGAGCACATCCAGGCGCGGGTCCATGGTCTGCGCCAGGAGGCGGGCCGAGGCCAGCCGCCAGGGCAGGGGCGAGTCAGGGTTTTCCACCCCCAGGGCCAGCTGTTCGGCTGATTTGTCCGACAGCTGTCGCCAGACGGCCAGTGGCAGTGAAAGCTCGGCGCCTGGCTGGAAATGTTCCGCAAGGCCCATCAATTGCCTGTCGGTCATTTCCGCTGTCAGGGGGCCGTCGAACACTGGCCAGTGAGCAAAACCCTTGGAATTCATAGTACTTCTTGTCCTGCATCTGATTGAGGTGGAGTGGGCGAGAGCGCATGTCGCTCAGAGGGTGCAGATCAGCCCGGTTTGCAGGCAGTTGCGTTCGAAGTCGTCCCAGTAGCCTTGAGGATGCTTGGCGCGGTTGGCCACGGAGATGATCGGCTTTTGCCATTGGAGCTTGGAGAAGCCGGCCTTGAGGATGGCGTGCTCGTAGGTGTCGCGGCTCCAGCGATGGAAGGTGAAGGCGCTCGGCGGTTGGGTGACGAATTCGGCGTTGTGCCGGTAGCCGCCGGCGTGGGGCTGTTCATCGAGCACGTGGACACCGTACTTGGTGAAGTTGCCGCGCTGCAGCTGGAAGCCCGGGTCCACGGTGTAGGCAATCAGCTTGCCGCCGGGCACCATGTTCCTGGCCACCACCTTGAACATGGCTTCCAGCTCTTGTGGCGATTGCGCGTAGTTGAACAGCCAGGCCGCGGTGACACGGTCGAAGTTCCCCAGCACGCCCATGTCGCAGACGTTGGCGACGTGGTACTCGATGGTTTCCCCGTTGCGGGCCGACTCCTTGCGGGCCAACTCGATCATTGACGAGGAGATGTCCACCCCCACCACTTTGCTGGCGCCCTGGTGATACAGCTCACGGCCGAAGTAACCGAAGCCGCAGGCCAGGTCGAGGACGGACTTGCCCTTGATGTCCCCGACCATGTGGAAGAAGGTCTCGGTCTCTACCGAGCGTTGCGAAGCGGTGTCGGTAAAGTCTTCAAAGCGTTCACCGATGGAATCATAAGTTGCAGTTTGGCTGGTCATTGTTCACCTATCTGGTCGGCTGGATGTTCTTGATTTTCCGAAGCGGAAATAAGTGGGCAGATTATTTCTGAGGAGTGTCGGGTGTTGTGTTGTTACTGGTTATCCGCGAGTGGTGATGACGAATCCGCTGATGACCACTAATACGCCAATCAGTTTTTGTGTACTTATTGTTTGGCGTGGAAGTCCTACCAGACCGAAATAGTCGATGAGCAACGAAATGATCAGTTGTCCGACAATAACCGTCATGATGAAGTTGAGGGCCCCGAGACGTGGCGCCATCAGCAGGGCGACGGTGATGTAGAACACCCCGGCGATCCCGCCCATCCAGATCCACCAGGGGCCGTCCTGTGCCGCAGCAAAGTTTGGGCGTGGAACTTTTATAAAAAGGATAACAATAGTAAGTGCAAGGAGGCTGACAAGTAGTGAAACTCCGGTGGCCCATAAGGGATGGCCCAGTAAGTTTCCAAGTCTGGAGTTTGTTCCTGCTTGAAGTGGAACTGCAAAGCCGGCCAGGAGACTTAATAAGATTGATATTAGAAATGCCATGTTGTTGAGTTTCCTTTTTTGTGGATTTGTACTTTCATTAGTTTATTGGCGCCAATTCTTTGTTCTAATGAACGGTATTCGTGCCACTGATTGTCTGACTGGGGAGGGGCCTGGCGAACGGGTCGCAGCCGTGGAGACAGGGGCTTTGCGCGCTGCCGTCCAGGCGAGCGAGGATGCGTAAAGCTGACTTGCAGGTTTACAATCGCTGCACCTGATCAGGAGTAATGCCGTGCTGACTCATCTCGATTCCCAAGGTCGCGCCAATATGGTCGACGTCACCGACAAGGCCGTGACGTTCCGCGAGGCGGCGGCTGAAGCGCGGGTGCGCATGCTTGCGTCAACCCTGCAGATGATCGTCAGTGGCGGCCATCCCAAGGGCGATGTGTTCGCTGTGGCACGGATTGCCGGGATCCAGGCCGCGAAGAAGACCAGTGACCTGATTCCGCTGTGCCATCCGCTGATGCTCACCAGCGTCAAGGTCGAGCTCAGTGCCGAGGGCGAGGACTGCGTGCGCATCGTGGCGCGCTGCAAGCTGTCCGGGCAGACCGGGGTGGAAATGGAGGCACTGACCGCCGCCAGCGTTGCCGCGCTGACGATCTATGACATGTGCAAGGCCGTGGACCGGGGCATGGTCATCGAGGGCGTGCGGGTGCTGGAGAAGCTAGGCGGCAAGAGCGGCCATTACCAGGTGTCCGAAGCATGAAGATCCAGGTGAAATTCTTTGCCCGCTATCGCGAGGCACTGGGGCTCGACGGGCTGGAGATCGAAGGGGCGTTCGCCTGTGTCGATGATGTGCGTCAGGCGCTGTTGTCCCGCGAAGACGCGGCAGTGCTGGCTGAGCAGAACCTGATGTGTGCCCGCAACGAAGAGTTGTGCCAGCTGGATGAACCGCTGCTGGACGGTGACGAAGTGGCGTTCTTTCCCACCGTGACCGGAGGTTGAGATGGCGATTCGTGTGCAGCCTGCAGCCTTTGACCCCGGTGCCGAAGTCAACGCCATGCACGCGGCGAATGCCGGTGTGGGGGCGGTGGTGAGCTTCGTCGGCTACGTGCGCGACTTCAACGATGGGCAGGAGGTGCGGGGAATGTTCCTTGAGCATTACCCGGGCATGACCGAGAAGGCCCTGGCGAAGATTGCCGTGGAGGCCGAGCAGCGCTGGCCCTTGCTCAAGCTGGAAGTGCTGCACCGTATTGGAGCCCTGGAACCCGGCGAGCCGATCGTCTTCGTCGCGGCGGCCAGCGCTCATCGTCAGGCGGCGTTCGATGCCTGTGCCTTTGTCATGGATTATCTCAAGACTCGGGCGCCATTCTGGAAGAAGGAGCAGACCGCCGAGGGCCCGCGCTGGGTCGAGGGGCGCGCCAGCGACCATGCCGCGGCCGATCGCTGGACGCCTTGAGCGTTGCTGCCCGGCGCTCCGGCAGCGCAGGCCAGGCAGGCAAAAAAAACGCAGCCCGAGGGCTGCGTTTTTGATCGTGCGGGGACCTCAGGCTTACGGGCGTTTGCGCTCCACGGGGCGCAGTAGCTCGACCGGAGGCATCTCGCAGCTGATCTTGCGCCCCAGCAGGGCCTCGATCGATGGCAACTGGTAGGAGTCGTCCTCGCCGGCAAAGCTGATGGACACGCCATCGGCACCGGCCCGACCGGTACGACCGATGCGGTGCACGTAGTCGTCCGGGACTTCCGGCAGGGTGAAATTGATCACGTGGCTGATGCCGTCGATGTGAATCCCGCGGCCGGCCACGTCGGTGGCCACCAGGACTCGGATCTTGCCTTCGCGAAAGCCTTCCAGGGTCTTGATCCGCTTGTGCTGCGGTACGTCGCCGGACAACTGGGCGGCGTTCACGCCATCGCGTACCAGGCGTTCCTCGATGCGCCGCACTTCATCCTTGCGGTTGGCGAAGACCATCACCCGCTCCCAGCCATTGTCGTTGACCAGGTTGTACAACAGCTTGTACTTGTCGGCGCCGGCCACTGCATAGATGTGCTGTTCGACGTTGGCGTTGGCCACGTTCTCGGCTTCGATCTCGACGATCGCAGGTTCCGTGGTCCACTGCTTGGCCAGGTTCATCACGTCGTCGGTGAAGGTCGCGGAGAACAGCAGGGTCTGGCGCTCGCTCTTGGGCGGGGTCTGGCGAATGATCTGTCGCACCTGGGGGATGAAGCCCATGTCGAGCATCCGGTCGGCTTCGTCCAGCACCATCACCTCGACCATGTCCAGGTGCACGTCGCCGCGCTGGTTGAAGTCCAGCAGACGGCCCGGGGTAGCGACCAGGATGTCGCAATGGCGGGCTTCGAGGTGCTTGAGCTGCTTGTCGAAATCCATGCCACCGACGAAGGTCATCACGTTGAGGCCGGTGTACTTGGTCAGCGCCGCGGCGTCCTTGGCGATTTGCACCACCAGCTCTCGAGTCGGGGCGATGATCAGTGCCCGCGGTTCACCCATGTAGCGCTCTTTGGGTGGAGGGGTCTGCAGCAGCTGAGTGATGATCGAGACCAGGAAGGCGGCGGTCTTGCCGGTGCCGGTCTGGGCCCGGCCGATGGCGTCCTTGCCCGCCAGGGTGTAGCCCAGCACCTGGGCCTGGATCGGCGTGCAATAAGGAAAGCCCAGGTCCTGGATGGCGTGCATCAGTTCCGGTGCGAGTTTGAAGTCGTGGAAACGGGTCTTGCCTTCCTGGGGTTCAACCACGAAATCTTCGAGTTTCCAGGTACTCACCGGCGGTTTCGGAGCACGTGGACGGCGCGGCTGTTCAGCCTTGGGTTGCTCGGCCTTGGGCTTTTCCTGGCGCGGTGCTCTGGGAGCGGAAGGGGCGGCCGGTGTGTTCACCTGTTCTTTTTTAGCTGCGGTAGCGGGTGCGCTCCGTTCCGGCTGACGGCCGTCATTGCGGCTGCTGGAACTGGGGGAAGGGGCACTGGGGCTAGGCGCGAGCGGCTCAGCCTCGCTTTTACCGAAGATTTTCTTGAGTGCTTTGAGCACGGTCATCTCATCAATTGGTTAAGGAATGTACGCCGGCCAGTGTAATGCAAGAAACGGGCGCGGCGTAGTCTGTTGCTCGTGGGGCGGGTGCACGGCGGATTTTCTAGCGCAAACGCTCGCCCAGCCAGGTGCCGATGTCGCGGATTTCCTCGGGTAACACCTCGTGTTCCATTGGGTATTCCTGCCATGTCACGGTGACACCATGCTGCTTGAGGTACTCATACGCCGTGCGGCCCATGGCGTTCTGCACCACTTCGTCGTACTGGCCGTGCAGCGACAGCACCGGAATGCGTTGCTGGCTGGCGGAAAGTTGCAGTTCATCGCTGAAGGTCGGGGCGTAGGTGGACAGGGCAAGTACGCCACCCAGTGGACCCTGCCATTTGAGGAAGGCGGTGTGCAGTACCACGGCGCCGCCCTGGGAAAAACCGGCGAGGAAAATTCGCGATGCGTCTATTCCGCTGGCGCGTTGTTCTTCGATCAGTCTGATCACCTCGTCAGAGGATTCTTCCAGCTGTTCACGGCTGATGGCGCGCGCCGGGTTCATGGCCAGAATGTCGTACCAGCTGGGCATGGCATATCCGCCATTGATGGTCACCGCGCGAGTCGGCGCCTGAGGCAGCACGAAACGCGTGCTCAAGAGTGTTTCTTGCAGCATCTCGGCTACCGGCAGGAAGTCGTAACGGTCCGCTCCCAGGCCATGAAGCCAGATCACACAGGCGTCTGCGGGCTTGCTGGGCTGAAGAATCAAGGGCTCGGTCATGGCTGCTCCATTTATGTGCGTGCGCGCCCATTGTGTGCATGGTTGAAGGGCGCGCCCGGTTGATCGGTGAAGAAGATGTCGCACGGTTGAACGTTTTGCTATTGACCACTGGCTGAAACGCTTAAGTCGAGACTGTGGTACGGGCTTTGCTATGGCTCAGCAAGAGGAGTCGAAGTGAGAGCGCTCTTTGCCGCCGGTAACACTAACAGGCTACCGCGAGCGATGGGATAGCAAGCTCCTCTGATGGACGTTCGCCAATGGCCGCTACGAGCTTTGCGAACTGCAAGGGGCAACCGCCCGTTCGGCCGATTGGTGAGCAGTAGGTCACCCTTTATGTGGATTTCTCCTACTAGACTCATAGCGAAGGTCTTACGCCGCTTGACCCTATAAAAAAGCCTACACGGGTCAATAGCGCCTCATAAGGGTGCGGCAGGACTCAAGCTCCGACACAACAAGAGCAAAATTGGAGGTTTGAATGAAGATGTTGAAATCCACCCTGGCCGTTGTCACCGCGGCCGCGGTTCTGGGTATGAGTGGGTTCGCACAGGCGGGTGCGACCCTGGATGCAGTGCAGAAGAAAGGTTTCGTACAGTGCGGCGTCAGTGACGGTTTGCCGGGTTTCTCGGTACCGGACGCCACCGGCAAGATCCTCGGCATCGATGCCGACGTCTGCCGTGCAGTGGCCGCTGCAGTATTCGGCGACGCGACCAAGGTCAAGTTCAGCCAGTTGAATGCCAAGGAGCGCTTCACCGCGCTGCAATCCGGCGAGATCGACGTGCTGTCGCGCAACACCACCTGGACCAGCTCCCGCGATGCCGGCATGGGCCTGATGTTTGCGGGCGTCACCTATTACGACGGCATCGGTTTTTTGGTGAACAACAAGCTGGGCGTGAAAAGTGCCAAGGAACTGGACGGTGCGACCATCTGCATTCAGGCCGGTACGACTACCGAGCTGAACGTGTCGGACTACTTCCGTGGTAATGGCCTGAAATACACCCCGATCACCTTCGATACCTCCGATGAAAGTGCAAAGTCGCTGGAGTCCGGTCGTTGCGATGTGCTGACTTCCGACAAGTCCCAACTCTATGCACAACGCAGCAAGCTGGCCTCTCCGAGCGACTACGTCGTACTGCCGGAAACCATCTCCAAGGAGCCTCTGGGCCCGGTGGTGCGCAAGGGCGATGAAGAGTGGTTCAGCATCGTCAAGTGGACCCTGTTCGCCATGCTCAACGCCGAAGAGGCGGGCGTCACTTCGAAGAACGTCGAAGCCGAAGCCAAGTCCACCAAGAACCCTGATGTTGCACGTCTGCTGGGCGCGGACGGTGAATACGGCAAAGACCTGAAACTGCCGAAGGACTGGGTAGTACAGATCGTCAAGCAAGTAGGTAACTACGGTGAAGTGTTCGAGAAAAACCTCGGCAAGAGCACGCCACTGGCCATCGACCGCGGCCTGAACGCGCTGTGGAACAACGGCGGCATCCAATACGCACCACCTGTGCGCTGATGGTTCTATCACCCGGCGGGCCAACCGCCGGGTGATGTTCTGTTCCATTATTCCTGGGGCACTTCATGCAAAATACAATCGGCGCACCCAAGCAGAGGCTTAGCCTCAGCGATCCCCGTGTGCGCGCCTGGTTATTCCAGATCATCACCCTGGTGGCGGTGGTTTCGCTGGGCTGGTTTCTGTTCGACAACACCCAAACCAATCTCCAGCACCGGGGTATTACCTCGGGTTTCGACTTTCTTGAGCGCAGCGCCGGTTTCGGCATCGCTCAACACCTGATTGCCTACACCGAAGCGGACAGTTATGCCCGGGTCTTCGTCATCGGCCTGCTCAACACTTTGCTTGTGACCTTTATCGGGGTGATCCTGGCGACCTTGCTGGGGTTCATCATCGGGGTGGCGCGGCTGTCGCCGAACTGGATCATCAGCAAGCTGGCCACGGTGTATGTGGAGGTGTTCCGCAACATCCCGCCACTGCTGCAGATCCTGTTCTGGTACTTCGCGGTGTTCCTGACCATGCCGGGGCCGCGTAACAGTCACAACTTCGGCGATACCTTCTTCGTCAGCAGTCGTGGCCTGAACATGCCGGCGGCGCAGATGGCGCCGGGGTTCTGGGCCTTCGTCGCGAGTGTGGCGCTGGCCATCGTCGCCATCGTGCTGATGTGCCGCTGGGCCAACAAGCGCTTTGAAGCCACCGGCGTGCCGTTCCACAAGTTCTGGACCGGCCTGGCATTGCTGCTGGTGATTCCGGCGCTGTGCACGCTGGCCTTCGGCTCGCCGGTGCATTGGGAGTTGCCGAAGCTGCAAGGCTTCAACTTCGTCGGCGGCTGGGTGCTGATTCCTGAACTCCTGGCCCTGACCCTGGCCCTGACCGTCTACACCGCGGCGTTCATCGCCGAGATCGTGCGTTCGGGGATCAAGTCGGTGAGTCACGGCCAGACCGAGGCGGCCCGCTCCCTGGGGCTGCGCAACGGTCCGACTCTGCGCAAGGTGATCATCCCCCAGGCCCTGCGGGTAATCATTCCGCCGTTGACCAGCCAGTACCTGAACCTGGCGAAGAACTCGTCCCTGGCGGCCGGTATCGGCTACCCGGAAATGGTCTCGCTGTTCGCCGGCACGGTGCTCAACCAGACCGGCCAGGCGATCGAGGTCATTGCCATCACCATGAGCGTGTACCTGGCGATCAGCATCAGCATTTCCCTGCTGATGAACTGGTACAACAAGCGCATTGCGCTGATCGAGCGGTGAGGAAGCGCCCATGACGACTCATACTTTCAAGCCCGATATGCCGCCGCCCAGCAGCAGTATCGGCGTCCTGGCGTGGATACGCGCCAACCTGTTCTCCAACTGGCTCAACACCCTGTTGACCCTGTTCGCCTTCTACCTGATCTACCTGGTGGTGCCGCCGCTCCTGCATTGGGCGATCCTCGACGCCAACTGGGTCGGCAGCAGCCGTGCCGACTGCACCAAGGACGGTGCCTGCTGGGTGTTCATCCAGCAGCGTTTCGGCCAGTTCATGTATGGCTACTACCCGGTGGAACTGCGCTGGCGGGTGGACCTGACCGTGTGGCTGGCGGTGATCGGCGTGGCGCCCTTGTTCATCTCGCGCTTTGCCCGCAAGGCGATCTACGGCCTGTGTTTCCTGGTGTGGTACCCGGTGGTGGCCTACACCCTGCTGCACGGTGGCTACCTGGGCCTGAGCACCATCGCCACCAGCCAGTGGGGCGGGCTGATGCTGACCCTGGTGATCGCCACCGTGGGCATCGCCGGAGCCTTGCCTCTGGGCATCCTGCTGGCATTGGGGCGGCGTTCCAACCTGCCGGCGATTCGTGTGGTCTGCGTGACCTTCATCGAGTTCTGGCGCGGCGTGCCGCTGATCACGGTGCTGTTCATGTCGTCGGTGATGCTGCCGTTGTTCCTGCCCGAAGGCATGAACTTCGACAAGCTGCTGCGGGCGCTGATCGGGGTGATCCTGTTCCAGTCGGCCTATGTGGCCGAGGTGGTGCGCGGCGGCCTGCAAGCCATTCCCAAGGGCCAGTACGAAGCCGCCGCGGCCATGGGCCTGGGTTACTGGCGGGCCATGGGCCTGGTGATTTTGCCCCAAGCCCTGAAGCTGGTGATTCCCGGCATCGTCAATACCTTCATCGCCCTGTTCAAGGACACCAGCCTGGTGATCATCATCGGCCTGTTCGACCTGCTCAACAGCGTCAAGCAAGCCGCCGCCGACCCCAAATGGCTGGGCATGGCCACCGAAGGCTATGTCTTCGCGGCCCTGGTGTTCTGGATTTTCTGTTTTGGTATGTCCCGCTACTCCATGCACCTGGAGCGTAAGTTGGACACAGGCCACAAGCGTTAGGAGTACCTCCATGAGTGAAGCGAACAAAAAGCCTGTGGGCCCTGAAGGCATTATTCAGATGCAGGGTGTGAACAAGTGGTACGGCCAGTTCCACGTGTTGAAGGACATCAACCTCAACGTTCGCCAGGGCGAGCGCATTGTCCTGTGCGGGCCTTCGGGTTCGGGCAAGTCGACCACCATCCGCTGCCTCAACCGCCTGGAAGAACACCAGCAGGGGCGCATCGTGGTGGACGGCGTGGAACTGACCAACGACCTCAAGCAGATCGAGGCCATCCGCCGGGAAGTGGGCATGGTGTTCCAGCACTTCAACCTGTTCCCGCACCTGACCATCCTGCAGAACTGCACCCTGGCGCCGATGTGGGTGCGCAAGATGCCCAAGCGCAAGGCCGAGGAAATCGCCATGCATTACCTGGAGCGGGTGCGGATTCCCGAGCAGGCCAACAAGTACCCGGGCCAGCTCTCCGGTGGCCAGCAGCAGCGGGTGGCGATTGCCCGGGCACTGTGCATGAAGCCCAAGATCATGCTGTTCGACGAACCCACCTCGGCCCTGGACCCGGAAATGGTCAAGGAGGTGCTGGACACCATGATCGGCCTGGCCGAAGACGGCATGACCATGCTCTGCGTGACCCACGAAATGGGCTTTGCCCGCACCGTGGCCAACCGGGTGATCTTCATGGACAAGGGCGAGATCGTCGAGCAGGCGGCACCCAACGACTTCTTCGACAACCCGCAGAATGATCGCACCAAGCTGTTCCTGAGCCAGATCCTGCATTGATCCTGCTGCAGGGCCCGCGCTGAAGATAAACCCGGACTGGCTCCGGGTTTATTTTTGCCCGGCGTTCAACTGCCGGCCGCGCCTAGCTGTTGTGCGGATTGGGCGCCGGAGGCCGAGGGCGCCAGCTGTGGTTCGCTGAGGTCCAGTACGTCCTTCATCAACTGCGGGTGGCGGTCCAGCAGACGCATCAGCATGTACAAGGGCTGGGGGGCACTGACTTCGCCACGCTCATAGCGGGAAAAGGCATTGTGTCCACCGCCCGACAGCAGCCTGACCGCTTCTTTCTGGGAGAGCTGCAGCTTGCGGCGGATGCGTTTCATGTCTGCGGCGACGATCTGCCGGTAATCCTCCAGCAATTGATCGCCCGCGGCGGCGTAGCGTTCTGCGCTGGCGGCGTCGAATTCGATCTCACCGCATGCCTGGCATTGCCAACCGGCCAGGCCATGGAGGTGACGCAACAGGTGCCGGTAGTCGATGAGCTCGCTGCGCTGCTCGAACGCCAGCATGCCGGTCGGGGCGCCGCAGCTGTAGCACTGTTGTCGTTGCATGTCTCTGCCTCCTTGAAGGAGATCACGGGAGGCCCTATGCCGGGGCGATGGGTGATCCTGATGTAGAGCGTCCGGTTGTCGATGCCGGTGTAATACACGTCCTGCCACAGCCGGTGATCGCAATAGGTGGTCATCGATTTGTAGAACATGCTGCCCTGGAGTCCGGCTATCACTCGTTGCATGGCGGCCAAGGACAATCCGAGTTCTTTGCCGCAGAGCAACGCGCTTCGCGTGAAGGCTTGTGCCCCCTGCCGAACCACCTGCGCATTGATCAGCGAGAGGTCGTGATGAGGTGTTTTCTTTTCCATGAAGCACCTTTAATGTCTGATTGAAATTACCCTTAAAGGGTTTTTTGTCAAGGCCTGTTTGACATGGCGAAAGTGCCTCCTCCAGCCTAAAACGTTGAACTCTCGGAAAAGCCTGAATACCATGTCGGGCAATTCGTCCGATGATTGGATGAAAGAGTGAGTTCAATGAGCGAAATTTCCCCCCTGATCAAACGTTCCCTGGTTGACCAGGCCCTGGAACAGCTGCGCTTGCGCATCACCAATGGCGCCTGGAGCGTTGGCCAGCGCCTGCCTACCGAACCGGAACTGGCCAGTGAGCTGGGCATCAGCCGCAATACCGTGCGCGAAGCCATGCGGGTGCTGGCGTTCTCCGGGCTGATCGAAATCCGCCAGGGCGACGGCAGCTACCTGCGGGCCGTGGCCGATCCCCTGGACATGCTCCAGGCCCTGTCCCAATGCTCCCTGGAGCAGGCCCGGGAAACCCGGCAGATCCTTGAAGTGGAGGCGGTGGGCCTTGCGGCCCTGCGTCGTACCGACGAGGACCTGCGCGCCCTGAACGAAGCCTTGCAGGCCAGCGACGGGCATTTTCATGGTGATCTGGAAAGCTACATCGCCTGCGACCTGGTGTTTCATCAGGGCCTGGTGGATGCCGCGCACAATCCGACCCTCAGTCAGCTGTACCGCTATTTCTCCAGTGTGGTGGGCGCCCAGTTGCGCCAGACCTTGATGGTCACGCCGCGCCGCCAGGACGTCTTCGATCTTCACC
This sequence comes from Pseudomonas sp. PH1b, assembly GCF_000633395.1. Taxonomy (GTDB): domain Bacteria; phylum Pseudomonadota; class Gammaproteobacteria; order Pseudomonadales; family Pseudomonadaceae; genus Aquipseudomonas. The sequence goes on along the minus strand of NZ_AYMU01000025.1, from coordinate 6,003 downwards.
AGCACCTGCTGGATGCCATCGAGCAGGGCGACCCCGAGCGGGCCAAGAACCTTTCCCGCCAGCTGATCAACGAATCCTGAACCCGAGACCTTTATGCCCAACCACCAGGCCCCCCCGAACACCCTGTCGCCTCCAGAGTTGCTGATCGACGCCGAGGCCGATGACGAAGAGGTGCAGCAGGCACCGCCTCCCTTGCACCGGCCCTGGCTGTTGCTGCTGGGCCTGATCCTGGTGGCACTGAACCTGCGACCGGCGCTGTCGAGCATGGCGCCGCTGCTCAGTGATGTATCGCAGAACCTCGGCCTGTCGGCGGCCAAGGCGGGCCTGCTGACCACTTTGCCGGTGCTGTGCCTGGGCTTGTTTGCACCAATGGCGCCCTTGCTGGCGCGGCGTTTTGGCGCCGAACGAGTGGTGCTGGGGATCTTGCTGACCCTGGCGGCGGGGATTGTGCTGCGCAGCTCGTTCGGCGAGTTCGGGGTGTTCGCCGGGAGCATCCTGGCGGGCGCCAGTATCGGCGTGATCGGCGTACTGTTGCCGGGCATCGTCAAGCGCGACTTCGCCCGGCACGCGGGCACCATGACCGGGGTCTACACCATGGCCCTGTGCCTGGGGGCGGCCATGGCGGCCGGTGCCACCGTGCCCTTGAGCCATCACTTCGACGATAGCTGGGCCATGGGATTGGGCTTCTGGGTGGTGCCGGCACTGGTGGCGGTGCTGTTCTGGCTGCCGCAAGTGCGGCAGAAGCACGGTGCCCACCATGTGGCATTCCGGGTGCGGGGCTTGCTGCGTGATCGTCTGGCCTGGCAAGTGACCTTGTACATGGGCATGCAATCTTCCCTGGCCTACATCGTGTTTGGCTGGCTGCCGTCGATCCTCATCGGTCGTGGGCTGACCCCGACCCAGGCCGGGCTGGTGCTGTCCGGTTCTGTGATCGTGCAGTTGGCCAGTTCGCTGGCGGCCCCCTGGCTGGCGACCCGAGGCAAGGACCAGCGCCTGGCCATTGTGATCGTGATGCTGATGACCCTGGGCGGCCTGTTCGGCTGCCTGTATGCGCCGCTCGAAGGGCTGTGGGGCTGGGCGATCCTGCTGGGCCTGGGGCAGGGCGGCACCTTCAGCCTGGCCCTGACCCTGATCGTGCTGCGTTCCCGGGACTCCCATGTGGCGGCCAACCTGTCGAGCATGGCCCAGGGCATCGGCTACACCCTGGCCTCCATGGGGCCGTTCGCGGTGGGCCTGGTGCACGACTGGACCGGCGGTTGGAACGCCGTCGGCTGGATCTTCGCCGTGCTGGGCAGCGGCGCGATCATCGCCGGGCTCGGTGCCGGTCGCGCGCTGCATGTGCAGGTACAAAGCGAGAGAATCTGATGAGGCTCACTGGCGGTATTTGCCTGGCAAATGCCGATAGTGTTCTGCAGGGTTGCGGATTATTGTGCAGGCATTCCCTTGCCCCTGCGGAGCCTACCCATGAGTGATGCCCATCGCGCCCTGATCACCGAGTTCTACCAGGCCTTCCAGCGCCTGGACGCCGAGGCCATGAGCGCCTGCTACACCGAGGATGTGCGGTTCAGTGATCCGGCCTTTGGCGAGTTGCGTGGCCGTGATGCCGGTGACATGTGGCGCATGCTTACCACCCGGGCCAAGGACTTCTCCCTGAGCTTCGACCAGGTACGCGCTGACGAGCGTTCCGGTGGCGCGCACTGGGTTGCCACTTACCTGTTCAGCCAGACCGGCAACACCGTGGTCAACGATATCCAGGCACGCTTCGTGTTTCGCGACGGCAAGATCTGCGAGCACCACGATCATTTCGACATGTGGCGCTGGGCCCGCCAGGCCCTGGGCACCAAGGGCCTGTTGCTGGGCTGGACGCCCCTGCTGAAAAACGCGGTTCGCGCCCAGGCGCGCAAGGGGCTCAAGGCCTTCCAGAGCGGTCGCTGAAAGTCATCCTCTGTTAAGATCGCGGCTTGTTTCCACATGCCTCGATTTCTTTTGTGACCAGCCCTCTTTCAACTCCCGGTGCCGAAGCGGTGCTACCTGCAACTGACCCCAAACCCTGGTTTGTGTATCTGGTGCGGGCGGCCAATGGCGCCCTGTACTGCGGTATCAGCGACGACCCGGTGAAACGCTTCGCCAAGCACCAGAGCGGCAAGGGCGCACGTTTCTTTCTCTCCAGCCCGGCGGTGGCCCTGGTCTATACCGAGGCCTGCCGCGACAAGGGCGAGGCCCTGCGCCAGGAGCGCTTGATCAAGAAGCTCAGGAAGAGCGCCAAGGAGTGCCTGGTGGCGGCGGCCAGCGCCGCGGCATCAATCTGACTGATAGGTTCTCATCAGCTGGATCTGTAGGCCGCCGGTTGATTGCAGGCTAAGCTCAGGCCTCTTCCTACTTCGGCGGGCCGCAGCATGTCAGAGTTGATTCTTCACCATTACCCCACCTCACCTTTTGCCGAAAAAGCCCGCTTGCTACTGGGTTTCAAGGGCCTGTCCTGGCGCTCGGTGAAGATTTCCCCGGTGATGCCCAAGCCCGACCTGACCGCCCTGACCGGTGGTTATCGCAAGACCCCGGTGTTGCAGATTGGCGCGGATATCTATTGCGATACGGCCTTGATCGCGCGGCGCCTGGAGCAGGAAAAAGCCTCGCCTGCGCTGTTTCCCGAAGGCCAGGAAATGATCAGTGCGACCTTCGCCGCCTGGGTCGATTCGGTGGTGTTCCAGCACGCGGTAACCCTGGTGTTCCAGCCTGAGTCCGCCGCCGTGCGCTTTGGCAAGCTACCGCCGGAGGCGGTCAAGGCGTTCATGGCCGATCGTGCCGGGCTGTTCAGTGGCGGCAGCGCCAGCCGGCTGCCTCTGGAGGTGGCCAAGCATCAATGGCCGGTCCTCATGGCGCGCCTGGAGCAGCAGTTGCAGCGCGAGCCCGGGGACTTTCTGTTTGGCGAGCCGTCGATTGCCGACATCGCCCTGGCTCACCCTTTATGGTTCCTCAAGGGCACGCCGGTGACCGCGCCGCTGGTGGACGAGTACCCGGCGGTTGCTGCCTGGCTGGCGCGGGTTCTGGGTTTTGGTCATGGCTCCTTCACCGAGATGAGTGCCGAAGAGGCCCTGGAGGTGGCGCGCAGCGCCAGCCCGGCGGCGTTGCCGGATGAGCAGTTTGTCGACCCCAACGGCTTCAAGGCGGGCCAGCAGGTGGTGATTGCTGCCACCGATTATGGTGTCGATCCGGTGGCGGGCGAGTTGCTGTTCGCTGGCGCTGAAGAGTTGATCCTGCGCCGTGAAGACCCACGTGCCGGTGTGGTCCACGTGCACTTTCCACGGCTGGGTTTTCGCATCCAGGCCCAGTGATCCGCATCTGTAGGCGCTGGCTTGCCAGCGAAGGCGTCCTCAAGATCGATGCACGATCTGCAGGCCCTTGCGCCGGCACCGGCGCCTACCGCGGTTGCAGCGCAGCCATGATGGCATCGGGATCGTAGGTGCGAATCAGCGTGCCATTCACGTCCAGGATCGGAATCCCGGCTCCGCCCAGGGCGGTGTAGGCCTGGCGTGCCTGGCTGTCTTTCTCGATATCGAACTCCTTGAAAGGGATGCCCTTCTGATCGAGAAAGCGCCGGGTGGCCTTGCAGTAGCCGCACCAGTCGGTGGCGTAGAGCACCACCCGGGCCTGGCTACGGATCTCTTGGCTGACCACCGCCGACGGGTTGAACAGCCGTTCGATCTTGCCCCAGTTCTGATAGACCACCACCACCAGCAGGATCAGCAGGAATTTCTTCAATACCCCCTGGAGCATCAGTTGCGGCGCTTGAGCTGGTCGGTCAGCTGGGTCGGCAGGCCCTTGATGATCAAGGTCCCGGCTTCTTCGTCGTACTCGATCTTCGAACCCAGCAGGTGGGCCTCGAAGCTGATGGACAGGCCTTCGGCGCGACCGGTGAAGCGGCGGAACTGGTTGAGGGTGCGCTTGTCCGCGGGGATCTCCGGCGACAGGCCGTAGTCCTTGTTGCGGATGTGATCGTAGAACGCCTTGGGGCGGTCCTCGTCGATCAGTTCGGACAGCTCTTCCAGGCCCATGGGCTCGCCCAGCTTGGCCTGGCTGCTGGCATAGTCCACCAGGGTCTTGGTCTTTTCCCGGGCGGAGTCCTCCGGCAGGTCTTCGCTTTCGACGAAGTCGCTGAAAGCCTTGAGCAGGGTGCGAGTCTCGCCCGGACCGTCGACGCCTTCCTGGCAGCCGATGAAGTCGCGGAAATACTCCGAGACCTTCTTGCCGTTCTTGCCCTTGATAAAGGAGATGTACTGCTTGGACTGCTTGTTGTTCTGCCACTCGGAGATGTTGATCCGCGCCGCCAGGTGCAACTGGCCCAGGTCCAGGTGGCGGGACGGGGTCACGTCCAGTTGGTCGGTCACCGCCACGCCTTCGCTGTGGTGCAGCAGGGCGATGGCCAGGTAGTCGGTCATGCCCTGTTGGTAGTGGGCGAACAGCACGTGGCCACCGGTCGACAGGTTGGATTCCTCCATCAGATCCGGAGCCTTAATAACAGTTATATGTAATTTAATTTGCATAAATCAGTTAGTTACCTAATTTAACTTTTTTCACGTATTTATTACATTTGGAGTGAGTGACTGCCAATCTGCAGGCGTTTCCATACAGGATCCACACCGTCCTGACTGATAACGGTGTGGCGTTCACTGAGTAGCTCCAGTATCGTATTGGCGCAACCAATAGGTTCGGTGGACACATTTTTGATCGCGTCAGCCACGAGGATGGCATCAAACATCGACTGAGCAAGGCCTGCCACTCTTGGGCCAATAGCCAGGTCGAGCGTATGAACCGAACGATCAAAGACGCCACGATCAAGGCCTTGCACTATCCCGACTTCGCTACGCTGAAAGCGCATGCGCTGGCCTTCGTAATGGCCTACAACTCCGACAGACACCTTCTTAATGCATTGCGATGGCGCACTCCCTTCAAGGTGATCTGTGAGGCCCAGACGAAAGTCCAGAGCGATTCACTATCAATCCTCACCATTTCATTCCGTGACCGTACAAGTACTGGCTGCCTTTAGCGGCCAGCGGCCCTGGCGATTTCTGCGTTGGTGCCCAGACTCTTGGGCTGCCTTGCAGTCCTTTTGCGGCACAAGGCGCGATACCGCTTGCTAGATTTTTGTGTACAAAATAATGAATAGTGTTTTTTCAGAACTATCTGATTGCAAAGGAATACTTGAGCGAATGGAATCCACGGCGTGAACGGCACGGAGAAACTTTCATTTTTTCCGAGCGATGTTTCATTGACTCTGTGGTGATGGCTAAATAGCATTAGTCTTTTAGCTTCAGCAGTGCCTCGCCTCGAAGGATCGAACATGCAGTTTTTTGCCCTCGGCGCATGCCTGTGCCTGGCCACTGTGTTGAACCCGGCCATGGCCGTCCCGCTGAATAATCCTGGTGACCAGGACCTGATCCGCGACCGGCAGAACCGCCTGCTGCAAGAGCAGCAGCGCCGTCTCGAGGAACTTCAGGAACTGCCTGGCAAGAGCGCTGCGCCGGTGGCGCCAACGGCCACGACTGACAGCCGCTGTTTCCCGATAAAGGACATCGAGCTCAAGGGCGCCGACGCCCTGTCCGCTGCCGAGCTGCTCCAGCCCTACATCGGCCAGGGCCTGGGGGTGGCCCAGCTCAACCAATTGCTCAAGGTCATCACCGGCCGCCACCTCGAGAAGGGGCTGGTCACTAGCAACTCGATCGAATTCTTCGCCCGCGGCAGGAACCTGGCCGCCAGCGTGACCTTCGCCCATTCCCTCGAGCGGCCCGAAGCCCTGAGTGAACGGGAAGCGCCGATTTATTTCCGTCTGGATGTGTTCCTTTAACGCCGCTCTTTAACACGAGATACACGACATGGATGTTCGTCAGTTCGCCTTCCTGGCCCGCCAACCTTCTGCCACCCTGCAAGCGCGGGAGTCGTTTTGGGGGCTGCCCAAGCGGGGCCTGGCGTTCATCCTGGCCAACCTGATGTTCTGGCAGCCTGTGG
>NZ_AYMU01000024.1 GCF_000633395.1 Pseudomonas sp. PH1b | reverse complement strand
AGGAAACCCGGGGCGATTCAATCATGAGTTTCATCCAGTCGGCGCGGCTCAACGGGCATGATCCGTATGCTTATTTGAAGGATGTTCTTACTCGCCTGCCGACGCAGCGGGCGAGTGAGATTACCGAGCTGTTGCCGCACAGGTGGGGGGCCGTTTAATCACGCAAGGTGTGTTGGGCGGACGCTTACGGATATAGTCATGGGTTTGTGTGCGGATGTGGCCGATGCCCAATGGCAAGCCTGGTTGTGTGCGTTGCAGAGCTTGAACCTGGCTTTTTTCATCGCCGCAGAGCACCAACGCCTTATCCGGTGGCGCCAGGTGCAGGCCGATAACGCCCAGAATTTTTCTTCGAACTGCGGATCATTGGACAGCTTGAAGGTGCGGGTGAGGTGCGGCTTGATGTCGTTTGCAGCCCAGATCCGCTGAACGCTGGCAGGAGAAATACCAGCGACACGCGCCATGCTACGACAGCTCCAGCGTGGCTGACCGATGCGCGGTTGAGTGACCTGCTCAAGTGTTCGCTGCAAGGCTTCGGCAGGCAATGAAGGCTTGCGGCCTCGCCCCGGCAAATATACCAAACCCTGAAGACGCAGTGCTTGAAACCGCTTGCACCAGCGGGTGACGGAAACTACGGAGAGGCCTGTCAGCTCAACCTGTTCATCGTCACTGAGCACGATGTCTTGAGAATTCATCGCTCCACCCCGCGTCCTGTTTGACCAGGGAAGCGTAGCTCAAATGGAATACTTATTTTTGAGACAGAACACGAGGAAATCCAAGGCGATTCACTGCACTTCTGCCAACAGTACTTCACTTTTTTTGCGCACGAGCCGCTCTAGGACGTGCACTCACAAAAATACATAGGCTGTAGCCTCCCAAAAAGTGGCTAGGTGACATTACAAAATACTCCGTGCTGAATTATCTTGATGCTCTTCGACGCCAGCCCATTCGATTTAGATGTGTAGTCGTTTTTAAATAATAAGGAAGTGCACGCTATGAACCGAGTATTTGCGCTGGTATGGAACGCCTCGATGGGCCGCTGGACAGTGACCCACGAACACAGCAAGCGTTGCCGCAAGAACTCGCGTCACCTCGGCAAACTGGCGCTGCCGGCCCTGCTACTGGGCACCCTGGTCAGCCAATCGGCTCATGCCACCTGTTCAGGCGCCGGTAGCACAATCACATGCAGTGGCGTTCCGACTCTGCCGCTGTTCCTTAATGACTACAGCAGCGCCACCAGCGGCCTGACGGTCAACGTCACCAACGGCGCGCAGATGAACGCCACCCTGGGCGGCAAGGTCATCAACCTGACCGGGGCCAACATCAACCTGAACAACTCCGGCACGCTCGACCCGGCCTTGCTCGGTCTGGTCTCGATCCTCAGTGGCGGCGCGTTCATCGGCACCGGCGCGACCAGCACGGTGAGCATCGTCAACACCACCACCGGGCTCATTCGCGGCACCGGCATGTTGCTCGGCCTCAACCTGACCAGCATCGACGGTCTGGGAATCGCCGTGAACAACTCGGTGTCGGGCACCACGACCATCACCAACGGCGGCACGATTACCTCCACCGGGCTGTCGGTCGGCGGCATCACCCTGGCCGATACCCCGGTGGTCGGGGTGTACGGCGGTTCGCAAGTCAACATGACCAACAGTGCCAGCGGCACGATTAACGGCCGGATCGCGTTCGAAACGTCGGTGGCGGGCAACACCTTCACCAACGCCGGTAACATCACCGGCGGTGTGTCGATGGGGGCGGGCAGCACCAACACCTTCTACGCGATCACCGGTTCTAGCGTTAACGTCGGTGACGGTGTGCAAACGTCCGTCGGCCTCGGAGGCCTGATTGGTGTCAACCTGACCTTCGCCCCGACCGGCACGATCGACGGCGGTGCGGCTGGTACCAACACGCTGATCCTGCAAAACCCGATCGGCCTCGGCGGCGGCACCATCGGCACCGGCACCGCCTCCAGCGCGACCTACGTCAACTTCAACAACCTGACCCTCAACAGCGGCACTTGGACCTTGCAGGGGCCATTGGTCAGCGGTGCAACCACCCTCAATGGCGGTGTCGCGCAGTTCAACGACAACGCGACGTTCGGCAGCGGTGTGTTGACGTCCAACGGCGGGATTGTTCAGGCCAGCAATGCCGGTTTGACGCTGAGCAACCAGATCAACCTGGGCCCCGGCGGCCTGACCCTGCAGGGCATCAACGGCATGACCCTCAACGGGGTGATCTCCGGCACGGGCGGCCTGACCAAGATCGGCAGCGGCCAGATCAACCTCAACGGCATCAACACCTACACCGGGATCACCAGCCTCAGCGCCGGCACCATGCGCGTCGGCAACAACAACGCCCTTGGCACCGGCGTACTCAACACCAGCAACGGTACCAGCCTCGACAGCACCGGCAACGTGACCCTGGCCAACAACGTCGGCATCACCGGTGCGTTGAACGTGCTCGGCAGCAAGGCCCTGACCCTGGCCGGCATCGTCTCCGGAACCGGCGCGATCATCAAAAGCGGCAGCGCCAGCCTGACCCTGACCGGCAACAACACCAACAGCGGCACCACCGCGCTCAACGGCGGCAGCTTGCGCGTCGGCAGCAACACCGCCCTCGGCACCGGCGTGCTCAACGCTGGCAACAACACCACGCTGGACGCCAGCACTGCGACGAGCCTGGCCAACAACGTCAACCTCGGTGGCAACGTGACCATCGGCGGCAGCAACGCGCTGACCCTCGCGGGTGTGGTTTCCGGTGTCGGTGGCTTGACCAAAAGCGGCCCCGCCGACCTGATTCTCACCGGCGCAAACACCTACTTCGGCAACACCGCGCTGAACGTCGGCAAGTTGATTGTCAGCAGCAATACCGCGATTGGCAGCGGTTCATTAAACGCGGCGGCCGGCACCACGCTGGATACCAACACGGCCGTTACGCTGGGCAACCAGGTCAACCTGGCCGGTGCGATGAACATCGGCGGCAGTGCTGATCTGACCCTTACCGGAACCGTCGCTGGTGCCGGCAGCCTGGTGAAAAACGGCGCGGCCAATCTGAACCTCAATGGCACCAACACCTACGCCGGCGGCACCACGCTGAACGCCGGTACAGTGACCGCCGGCAACAGCTCGGCACTCGGCATCGGTGCCTTGACGGTCGGTGGCGCAGCAACCCTCGATAGCAGTTCGCCGCTGGTCGGCGTGGCCAACGCGGTCGTGCTCAATGCAGCGCTGAGCGTCGGCGGCACCCAAAACCTGACCCTCGACGGGGTGATCAGCGGTGCCGGTCAGTTGATCAAGAATGGCGCGGCCAACCTGGCCGTCAACGGCACCAACACCTTCAGCGGCGGCAGCACCCTCAATGCCGGTACGCTGACACTGGGCTCGGCCGTTGCGTTGGGCAGTGGCGGCTTGACGGTCGGCGGTGCGTCGACGCTGGATACCAGCACCGGCATGAGCGTCGGCAACAACATCACCCTCAACGCCGGCCTGACCCTGGCCGGCAGCAACACCCTGAACCTCAGCGGCGTGATCGATGGCGCCGGCAGCCTGACCAAGGACGGCTTCGGCGACCTGACGCTCAGTGGCAACAACACCTTCACCGGCGCGCTGAACATCGCCTCCGGCAGCGTCACCACTGTGAGCAGCGGGGCGCTGGGCAACACCTCCGGCGCCAACATCAGCGCCGGTGCCAATCTCTATCTCAACAGCAGCGCCAGCCTCAACGGCTTGAGCGGCAGCGGCAGTGTGCAGATCGCCGGCGGCAACACCCTGACCGTGGGCGGCGTGAACAGCACCAGCACCTTCGACGGCGACCTCGGCGGCAGCGGCGCCCTGACCAAAGTCGGTACCGGGACCCTGAACTTCACCGGCAGCAACGGCCTTACCGGCAACACCAATGTCAACGCCGGTACGCTGAATTTCACCGGTTCGCTGGCCAGCACCCAGCTCAACGTCAACAACGGCGCCACACTCACAGGTACCGGTTCGGCGCTTGGCGTCATCACCATCAACAATGGTGGTCATCTGGCGTTGTCCTCTGGCAACACCTTGTCCACCTCGTCGCTGATCCTCACCACCAACAGCAACGTCGACGCAAGCCTCGCCACGCCATCGACCACCTCGCTGATGAACGTCGGCGGCAACCTGACCCTCGACGGCAACCTGAATGTCACCGATGCCGGCGGTTTCGGTGTCGGTGTCTACCGACTGTTCAACTACGTCGGCGCGCTGACCGACAACGGCCTGACCGTGGCCGGTGTGCCGGTGGGTTATGGCCTCGGCGATATCCTCGTGCAGACCCTGGGTAACCAGGTGAACCTGGTAGTGTCGGCGCCGAACACCAACCTGCGTTTCTGGGACGGCAGCCAGACAATCCCGAACGGCATGGTGGATGGCGGCACTGGCACCTGGGATGCCGGCGGCACCAACTGGACCAATTCCAACGGCACGCTGAACCAGACCTGGGCCGGCGACTTCGCGGTGTTCCAGGGCACGGCCGGCACGGTGTCGGTCAACGGCACGCAACTGTTCACCGGGATGCAGTTCCTCACCGATGGCTACAACGTGGTCAACGGTACATCGGGTCTGCTGACCGCCGTCAACGGCAGCGGCGGCACCACCGCGATGCGGGTCGATCCGGGCGTGACCGCCACGGTCGGCGTGAACATCGACGGCAGCGGCATTCTCAACAAACTCGACGCGGGCACTCTGGTACTCAACGGCGCCAACAGCTACACCGGCGGTACGCAACTGGACGGCGGCACCCTGGTGGTCGGCAGCAACACCGCGCTGGGCTCTGGCGCGCTGATCGCCAATGCCGGCACGCAACTGGACAGCAACACCGCCGTGACCCTGGCCAACGCTGCCACGCTGAACGGCAACCTCACCGTGCTCGGCAGCAATGCCCTGACGCTCAACGGTGTGATTGGCGGCACCGGTGGACTGATCAAGAACGGTTCGGCCAGCCTGACCCTCGGCGGCAACAACGCCTTCCTCGGGCCGGTGGCACTGAACGCGGGCGGTCTGATTCTGGCGTCTAACGCGGCGCTGGGCTCGGCCACCCTGAACGCGGCCAACGGCACCACGCTCGATGCCAGTGGCGCCTTCAGCGCGAGAAACGCGATCAATCTGGCGGGCAACCTCGCTATCGTCGGCAGCAACGATCTGACCCTCAGCGGTGCCATCAACGGCGCCGGCAGCCTGACCAAGAACGGCGCGGCCAACCTGATCCTGTCCGGGGCCAACAACTTCCTCGGTGGCATCACTCTCAACGCCGGCACTCTGACCGCCGGCAGCAACGGCGCCCTCGGTCTGGGCAACCTGACCGTGGTCGGTGCCTCGGCGCTGGACAGCAACACCTCGGTGTCGCTGGGCAACAACGTGGTGCTCAACGCCAACCTGACCAACACCGGCAACAGCGATGTAGCCATCAGCGGCGTGGTCAGCGGCACCGGCGGTCTGATCAAGAACGGCACCTCGAACCTGACCCTCAACGGCATCAACACCTACAGCGGCGGCACCACGCTGAACGCCGGCACCGTGACCCTCGGCACCTCGGCGGGCCTCGGCTCCGGCGCGGTGACCGTGGCGGGCGCATCGCTCCTCGACACCACGGCGCCGCTGGTGCTGGCCAACAACCTCAACGTCAATGCCAACCTCAGCGTGGTGGGCAACAACAACCTGACCCTCGGTGGCGTGATCGCCGGGGCGGGCACCCTGACCAAGAACGGTCTGGCCGACCTGACGCTGACCGGCAACAACACCTTCAGCGGCACCTTCGACGTGCAGGCCGGCAGCCTGACCACCCTGGGCAACTCGGCACTGGGCAGCAACGCCGGGGTCAATCTCGGCGCTGCGGCGACCCTCAACCTCGGCGGCTCCGGCAGCCTCGCCAGCCTGACCGGCAGCGGTACAGCGCTGATCGGCGGTGGCAACACCCTGAGCATCGGCGGCAACAACGCCAGCAGCATTTTCGACGGTGTGCTCACTGGCACCGGCGAGCTGAGCAAACTCGGCACCGGAACGCTGACCCTGAACGGCCTCAACAGCCTGACCGGCAACACCACGGTCAACGCCGGCACCTTGAACGTCAGTGGTTCGCTGGACAGCGCCAGCGTACTGGTCAACAGCGGCGGCACCCTGACCGGCGGCGGCGGCTCGCTCGGCGGGGCGGTGACCGTGGCGGATGGCGGTCATCTGGCCGGTGCCACCGGCAGCACGCTGTTGGTGAATTCGCTGGTGTTCAACGCCAACTCCAACTTCGACGTCGGCCTTGGCGCACCGGTGTCCGGTGGCGGCAACGCGCTGGTCAACGTCGGCGGCAACCTGACCCTCGACGGCACCCTCAACGTCAGCGACATCGGCGGTTTCGGCAGCGGCGTGTACCGGCTGATCAACTACACCGGCGGCCTCACCGACAACGGCATGCTGATCGGCACCGTGCCGGGCAGCGTCACTCCTGGCGACCTGACCCTGCAAACCGCGCTGGCCAACCAGATCAACCTGCTGGTCACCGCACCGGGCGTCACCATGCAGTTCTGGGACGGCAACCAGCTCGTCGCCAACGGTTCGGTGGATGGCGGCAGCGGCACCTGGGGCACCGGCACCACCAACTGGACCGATGTCAACGGCACCACCAACAAGGCCTGGACCAACAGCTTCGCGGTGTTCCAGGGCGCGGCGGGCACCGTGACCGTCAACGGCGCGCAAACCATTACCGGCATGCAGTTCGTCACCGATGGCTACAGCCTGCAGAACGGCACGGCGGGTTCGCTGAATCTGGTCAACGGTTCGCTGGGCAATGCCACCGTGCGGGTCGATCCGAACGCTACGGCGACCATTGGCGTTGCGCTCAACGGCGCCGGCACACTGGGCAAATACGACACCGGCACTCTGGTGCTCAACGCCGCCAACGGCTACACCGGCGGCACCGCGCTCAACGGCGGCAAGATTGTGGTCGGCAACAACGCGGCCCTCGGCACTGGCGTGTTGACCGCCGCCAACGGCACGGCGCTGGACAGCAACACGGCGGTCAGCCTGGCCAACGATGTGGTGCTCAATGGTGGACTCACCGTTGCCGGCTCCAACGCCTTGACCCTCGGCGGCGCGGTCAGTGGCAGCGGCAGTATGATCAAGACCGGCGCATCCAGCCTGACCCTCAACGGTAGCAACACTTACAGTGGCGGCACCCTGCTCAAGAGTGGCACGCTGGTAGTCGGCAATAGCGCTGCTTTGGGTAGCGGCAGCCTGATTGCCGCGGCCGGCACCACGCTGGACAACAGTACAACGTTGACGCTGGGCAACGCCATCACCCTCAATGGCGAACTGACCCTTGCCGGCAGTCACGAGCTGGGCTTAAGCGGCGTGATCAGCGGTGATGGATCGTTGACCAAACAAGGCGCAAGCAACCTGGCCTTGAGCGGCGACAATACCTTCAGCGGCGCCCTTAACATCGTCGACGGCAGCCTGACCCTGAGTGGTTACAACGCCCTGGGCAACGCCAGTCTGAACGTCAGCGATGCCGCTGCCGTCAGCCTCAGCGGTATCACGGTGCTGGGCGCCTTGAGTGGCGAGGGCGACCTTGCGCTGGCCTCGGGTAGCGAGCTGCAGGTAGGCAACACCAACACCAACAGCGTCTACGCTGGCAGCCTCGACGGCGCCGGCAGTCTGGTCAAGGCAGGCACCGGCAAGATGGTGCTCAACGGCCAGTCCAGTGTCGGTGGCGGCACCCAGGTCAACGCCGGCAGCCTGATCGTCGGCGGCGCGGCCGGCAGCACGGCGAACCTGGCTAGCAACGTGCGGGTTGCCAGCGGCGCCATGCTCGGCGGCCACGGCACCATTGATGGCAACGTCGAAATCATCAGCGGTGCCACGATCAATCCGGGCAACTCCATCGGCACGCTGCACGTCAACGGCAACGTCAACCTGGCTGCGGGCTCGAACTTGGAGATCGAAGCCAAGCCGGACGGCAGCTCGGACCGACTCGTCGCCACCGGCACTGTGAGTGTTGCTGGCGCCAACCTGAAGGTACTCGCCGGTGCGGGCAATTGGGCGCCCAGCACCACCTACAACATCATTCAGGCCGCAGCGCTCAACGGCACCTTCGCCGCTGTCAGCAGCAACCTGGCCTTCCTCACGCCTGAAGTGGCCTACTTCACGACCGGCGTCGATCTGACCCTGGAGCGTAACGGCGTCAGCTTCGTCTCGGTCGGTAGCACCTTCAACCAGCGAGCGGCCGCCGCCGGTGTCGAATCGCTGGCCACGGGCACGCTGTACAACGCCATCAGCGGGCTTACCGCCGAGCAGGCCCAGGCTTCCTACGACAGCCTTTCCGGCGAGCTACATGCCAGCACCCAGGGCGCGCTGTTCGACGACAGCCGTTACGTGCGCGATGCCATCGGCAATCGCCTGCGCGCCGCCCAGGGGCAGGCGTCGACCGACGCCATCCTGCACATCGATGCCGACAGCGGTATTACGTTCTGGCTGCAGGGCTATGGCAGTTGGGGCGACACCGCTGGCAATAGAAACAGTGCGCAACTCGATCACGACAGCCGTGGCACCTTGCTGGGGATCGACATGCCGGTTGGCGACAACTGGCGCGTGGGTGTGGCAGCCGGTTACGGCAGCAGCAATCTGGATATCGATGCGCGCAATTCCTCTGGCGAGATCGACAGCACGTCGCTGAGCCTGTTCACCGCTGCCCAGTGGGATGCCGTCAACTTGCGCCTGGGCGTGTCGCACGCCTGGAGCAACATCGGCAGCAGCCGTCATGTTCAGGTCGGCGACATTGCCGATCATGACAAGGCCCACTACGATGCCAACACCACCCAGGTGTTCGGCGAGATGGGTTACGCCATCTCAGCGGGTGACTTCACTGTGGAGCCGTTCGCGGGTCTTGCCCACGTCAAGGTAGACAGCGACAGCTTCAAGGAGCGCGGCGGCGGCACAGCGCTGCGCGGCAAGGGTGAGAAGGACGAGCTGACCTACGGCACCCTTGGCCTGTACGGCTCGACGGCCCTGACCACGCTGGGTTCGGTACCGGTTGCGCTACAGGGCACGCTGGGCTGGCAGCATGCGTTCGACGACCTCGATCCGAAGCGTCAGCTGTCGTTTGCCGGTGGCGGCTCGTTCACCGTCAAGGGCGCGCCATTGGCGCAAGACACCGGCCTGGTGCAACTGGGTGTCACCGCGCAGGTCGCTACTGGCACCACGGTGGGCCTGGGTTATACCGGACAATTCGGCGATGGCTATAAGGAGAACGGCGTGCGCCTGGGGCTGAGTGTGAACTTTTAAGAGAGATCGTCGGCAAAGTTGGTGGGTGACCTCTGGTGCTCGCCCCCTTGGGCGCTTATGCGCCAGTGCGTAAGTGTTTAAGACTGCGGAGACAGGCAACTGCAGCACATAGGCAAATCGGCGCTGCAGTTGCATGGTACCGGCACCCTCGTGGTTACCGAAATTGGCTGGCAGATTGGTTGGCTCACAACTGGGATGAGCTTCAAGTTCAAACATCCCGTTTACGCGGTACTCAAAGAGGCCAGGGACACAAATCGCGACATTCCCGCCCAAATGAGAAACCACGGCACGGTTCAGTCTTCTCGCTGGACATTCAAACAAGGGAAACCCGGCGAGAAGTGGTTTGTGGTCGTAGTCAAGCAGGATCGTGACTGGAATCCCACGGCTGCAGAGAAGGAACAGTACTCGTTGGTGGTTACGGTGGCCGACCGTGACAACGAGCGGGCTCAGCTCTACACCCAAATCCAGACGCGAATAGATCAGCAGGCCGTGGTCAGGGAACAGCAAAGGGTTAAGATAACTGCTGGTCGACTCAAGAATCGAGGGTAATCAGATTTCGATGTCATTCCCTTTCAGTAGGTATCCTTTACCTGCTTGAGCCCAGAGATTTCTTCGGCACTGGTTTCCGACAGACTTTATTTAGTAGGTCGTACAGCAAAATGTTGAAAAATGGGGTCTCCGACAGACTTTATTTCTGATTAGCCCTCCGGTTAACCCCAGTGTTTGCTGGGTTCGTTCCGACAGACTTTATTTCGTAGGATCAGCTGTGATCGTAAACATTTGAGTCTGTCTCGCTTGGAGCCGCCGTGGGCTCCAAGCGACAACTTACTCTGCCACCTTTGTGCTGATGTGCAGTCCTAGATGCGCCTGGTTGCTGCTGACTATCCAAGCGCACGTCCACCCGGAAAACAGGGGGGGTGGTCCAGATGAGCAGATGGCAGATCGGCCGAATCGCGGGCCCCATCGAGAGCTCCTCCCGCTCCGGAGAGGCTCGAGTCGCTGCGCCTCGGCACGGAAATTTCCTCGGTGCTTGAACAGATCATGCTCTTGCAACAAGGCGCTCCAGATGAGCGCCTTGTTGCATGGGGCGGGTTCACATGGCCGCCGACTTAGTTGGGCGCTAGCAGTGAGCGGAAGCGTGAATCGCTGCGTGTGGGGGCCAGGGTATACAACTGTTCTTTCTTGTCGATCCAGGTGTAGAGCGCGTATTCCTTGTCGTTGTCACCAACGTGTTTGCCCAGGCCATAAACCGAGAGGTGACTGCTCGGGGTATTGCCATACGTGTAGAACATTGAGCAGGTGCGGTTACGTTGTTTATCGCGCCAGGTGTAGTGATGGACGGCTTGATTGCCGATGTACAGCGCCTCGCCATCCACCGTCAGGTTGCCACGTTCAAGGCGCTCGAAGAGGAAATTCATGGCTTCGATCTCGAAACCATCATGGTTGAATTGGTCCAGGTTGCCGACCAGCGTGATTGCAGGATTCAAAGTGGGCATATCAAGCCTCTCTCTACTGTGATGGGTTGCCAAATTGGCAGGCCCATCTCAGCGCCATGCCGCTGCCAGCATCAGCAGGAAACCATTCCGCGACAGCATTCGGGGCGATATTTCCTGCCGATGTTGGCCGCAAGGCGTTCGACCACCTCATGCCCCAGCTGAGGCCGTTCATCATGTTTTTCCGAAGCGCAAAGCCCCTCTGGCGGTGCAGTGAGACGGATTTTAAAACTCAACCTGGCAGGCTACGGAGCCCATGCCACGTGGGCCGGCGAGACAGGAACTTTCACTATCTCCTCTGCCCTGGAACTCAGGTTGCCGTCGTCATGACGACTGACTCCCTATAAAGCTTTTGTGGAGTAGCAAAGTGTTCAATGAATATCTGAATGATAAAGATCGCTACCTCGAGTTGGAGCGGAGTTTTTATGATCATTTCCGATTGAAAGTTCAGGAGAACCCGGTTGGCACTGAGGTATTTAAAGCGCCTTATTACAATACTTTTTTTTCAAATGGCTCGCCGTTCATGGATGGCAATCCAATTTTCTCGGTAAAAAATCAACTAAATGGGCAGATCCTGAGAGTGGTATTAGACGAGGATGCCCATGAACTGTGTTCATATCGCGATAAGGAGGCAGGGTGTGAGCTGGTTGTAATCGGCAACCTAGCCTTACTGGAGGAAATAAAGGAAAAGGTTTCCGCTTGGATCTGCGCTCAATAACTTTTCGAGTGTCGGGTTCACTTGCTGTCGTCCGTTGGCGGACACACTTCGATTTTTAAAACTGCATGAAAGCAAACTAGGCATTTATATGCGGAGCAGCATCAGATCGTGGATAGCGTCGCGGCTTTACCGGGTCGGGTTCGTGATCCAGCAATGTCTTGGCGATCGCAGCAGTCTGGGGTCATGCTCACCCTCTGACCGAAGACCTTGTGACCATCTTTATTGTTTTGCTACGCGAGCAATCGCGAATTGACCCTCACACTTTCGGCCTGTGCACAGGCCGGGATTTTTTATCCTGCGGTGGAAAACCGATGAACCTGCGCCTCATTCATGGATGGACGATCGCTCTGACGCTGGTGGTACTGGCGCTGGGCGGGCTGACCCCGGTGCTCTCCAACAGCTTGTTGCTGCTGATGGAGCGGGACAATTTCATTCCCGCCGAATCGTCGATCTGGAGCTTCGAGCCGACCCTGATCAATCAGGGGGCTTCTTCCTATTGGCTGTATGGAGAAGATCGGCATTACTACTTCTATTTTTCCTACACCAAGGATCAGCCCTATCGGCTGATTGCCAAGAACAACCTGTGCCCGGGGTTCGACAAGCACGATGTACAGACCTGGTGTGCACCCTGAAATCCCGGCGCTGGATTATGCTGCGAGCCTTTGGCGCCCATCGGGCAGGCGCCGCTGGTTGAGGTAGGACATGGACAGGTTTCAGGAAATGCAGGTGTTTACCTGTGTCGCCCAGGAGCAAGGTTTCGCCGCTGCCGCGCGACGCCTGAACCTGTCGGCGGCCAGCGTTACCCGGGCTGTCGCGGCCCTGGAGCAGCGCATCGGCACGCAGTTGCTGATTCGTACCACCCGCAGCGTGCACCTGAGCGAAGCCGGGCAACGCTACCTGGAAGACTGCCGGCGCATTCTTGCCGAGATCCAGGACGCCGAGGCTTCGGCCGCGGGGGTTCACGCCCAGCCCCGGGGACAGCTGACCCTGACTGCGCCGGTGCTGTTCGGCGAACTCTTCGTCACGCCGGTCCTGGTACGCTACCTGCAACGTTATCCACAGGTGAGGGTCAACGCGCTGTTGGTGGACCGGGTGGCAAGCATGGTGGAGGAGGGCATCGATGTGGCGGTGCGCACTGGCGAGCTGCCCGACAGCGGCCAGCACAGCGTCCGCGTCGGCGAGGTGCGGCGGGTGGTATGCGCCGCCCCCGGGTTTCTTGCGGCCAATGGGCGCCCGCAGCATCCCGATGATTTGCGAGAAGCGCCGGTCATTGCTCCTTCGTCCATTGGCCAGACTCGCAGTTGGCAGTTCAATGTCGCCGGCCAGGCCCTGAGCGTCCGTCCCGAGCCACGGCTGCTGGTGAGCGCCAACCAGGCGGCCATCAGCGCGGCCTGCCTGGGGCTGGGGTTGACCCGGGTGCTGTCCTACCAGGTGGCCGACAAAGTCGCGGCGGGCCAGCTGGAGCTGGTCCTCGAAGACTTTGAACTGCCGCCCCTGCCGATCCATGTGGTGTACCAGGGCGGACGCAAGGCCCCGGCGCGGGTGCGCAGCTTTGTCGATTTTGCGGTGCAGGCCCTGCGGGAACATCCGGCACTCAACCCTTGAAGGGGTTTATTGCGCTGGATGAAATGATGGATTGTGATTTCTGGTGATTCTGTTGTTTTTCCCCGGGGACGAAGATAGGCCTCCTGGCGCGGCACCTGGACCGCGCCCCAGCCTGTGGAGTCGACCATGTCCCTGCTTGCGATCAAGTTCTACAACTTTCCCCGTTCCGGGCATGCCCATCGCGTCGAACTGATGCTGTCCCTGCTCGACCTGCCCACCGAAACCATCTTCGTCGACCTGGCCAAGGGCGAGCACAAGCAGGCCGACTTCCTCGCCCTCAACAGCTTTGGCCAGGTGCCGGTGATCGATGACCAGGGCGTGGTCCTGGCGGATTCCAATGCGATCCTGGTGTACCTGGCGCAGCGCTACGGCCGTGGCCGCTGGCTGCCGACCGACCCGGTCGGTGCTGCCCAGGTGCAGCGCTGGCTGTCGGTGGCGGCGGGGCAGATCGCCTTCGGTCCGGCCGCTGCACGGTTGGTCACGGTGTTTGGAGCGCCGTTCAATGCCGAGGAGGTCATTGCCCGTTCCCATGCCCTGCTCAAGGTCATGGAGCAGGAGTTGGCGAGCCGTCCTTTCCTGGTGGGGCAGGAGCCGACCATCGCCGATGTTGCGGGTTACAGCTACATCGCCCACGCACCCGAGGGCAACGTATCGCTGGCCGATTACCCGCATGTGCGGGCCTGGCTGGCGCGGATCGAAGCCTTGCCCGGTTTTGTCGCCATGCCGTCCACCGCGGCCGGGCTGAAAAGCGCCTGAGACGGGACTGAACGGAGACCGCAGCATGACCACGCATTCACCCTGGCATGCCGGCGAGCGGCAGTTGCAGGCCCAGGCCGGGGTGGCCGAGCGCATGGCGAGCGTGGGTGCCAAGGTCATCCGCAAGGAAATGCCGGACCAGCACCGGCAGTTCTACGGGCAGCTGCCGTTCATCCTGGTGGCGGCGGTGGATGCCGACGGCAATCCCTGGGCCAGCGTTCTCGAGGGCCCTCCCGGGTTTGCCCAGGCGCCGAGCCCGAGCCTGCTGCACCTCGCCAGCCTGCCGGCCGCTGATGACCCGGTGCAATTGCACCCAGGCGCGGCCCTGGGTTTGCTGGGCATCGAATTGCACACCCGGCGGCGCAATCGCCTCAATGGCCGGATCAGTACCCTGGATGCCGCAGGCTTCAGCGTGGTGGTGCAGCAGTCGTTCGGCAATTGCCCGCAATACATCCAGTTGCGCCACTTGCAACAGGTGCCTCTGAGCGATCCCGCCAGCCGTCCGGCCGAACATCGCCAGGGCCTGGATCAGGCGGCGCAGGCGTTGATCCGCGCCGCCGACACCTTCTTTGCCGCCAGTTACGTGGACCTTGAAGGCCAGCGCTCGGTGGACGTTTCCCATCGGGGCGGGCAGGCCGGTTTTGTCCGGGTCGAGGGCGATTGCCTGACCATTCCGGATTTTGCCGGCAACCTGTTCTTCAACACCCTGGGCAACCTGCTGCTCAACCCGCGGGCGGGCTTGCTGTTCATCGATTTTCACAGTGTGGCGAGCTGCTGCACCTGTGCGGGCGCACCGAGATCATCCTCGACGGGCCGCTGGTGAGTGCCTTCCAGGGCGCCGAGCGGTTGTGGCGTTTTACCGTGGAACGGCTGGTACGGCGCCCGGCCGCCCTGTCCTTGCGCTGGCAGTTGCAGGCCTATTCGCCCAACAGCCTGCTGACCGGCAATTGGCCGCAAGCCGAGGCGCGCCTGCGGGCGTCAGCCCTGGGCCAGCAATGGCGGCCATTGCGGGTCACCCGGATCGAGGACGAAAGCCGCAGCATCCGTTCCTTCTACCTGGAGCCGGCGGACACGGCGGGTGTCCCGGCCTTCCTGCCGGGCCAGCACCTGCCGCTGCGGGTGCAGCTCGAAGGCCGCACGCTGATTCGTACCTACAGCCTGTCGTCCGCGCCCTCCGACGCTTTGCTGCGGATCAGCGTCAAGCGCGACGGCGTGGTTTCCAGCTATCTGCACCAGCACATCAGGGTCGGCGATCTGCTGCAGGCCCGGGCGCCCCAGGGCCGCTTCACGGCCGATCCCCGGGCAGAGCGGCCGTTGGTGCTGCTGGCGGCCGGGGTCGGCATCACGCCCTTGCTGTCGATGCTGCGGGAAGTGGTCTACCAGGGCCTGCGTACCCGCCGTACCCGCCCCACCTGGTTGATCCAGAGCTCGCGCAGCCTGGCCGAACAACCTTTTGCGGCAGAGCTGCAGGCGTTGCAGAGCCTGGCCGGGGAGTCGTTGCGCACGCTGCGGCTGCTCAGCCAGCCGGAGGCGGACGTTCATCCAGGCCGTGCCTTCGATCACGTGGGCCGGATCGATACGCCGCTGTTGCTTGCACAGCTTGAGCTGGATGACTACGACAGCGCGGATTTTGTCCTCTGCGGACCGGGCGGCTTTACCCAGGGCCTGTACGATAGCCTGCGGGCCCTGGACATCAGCGATGGGCAGATCCACGCCGAAACCTTCGGCCCCTCGACCCTGCAGCGCCAGCTCGACCCGCAAGTCGCGCCCTTTGTGCAACCGCCTGCGGCCACCGGTGAGGTGGTGGTGAGGTTCCAGGTATCGGATCTGGCGTTGCACTGGCAACCCGCCAGCGGCAGCTTGCTGCAACTGGCGGAAAGTGCCGGTCTGCATCCGCAATTCAGCTGCCGGGGCGGTTCCTGCGGCACCTGCCAGACCCGGCTGCTGAGTGGCCAGGTCAGTTATCCACAGGTGCCTGCGCAGATGCCTGAAGACGGGCTGGTGCTGATCTGCTGCGCCGTTCCGGGCGCTGTGGATAAAGATTCGCAGCCCTTGATCCTGGAGCTGTAGCGGGCTGAAAAAAGTCCCCGCCGGCGATTGCCGCCAGGCCTTGCGCTGCGTAGTCTGGCGCGATCTTCAGCACCGCTGGCATACCCTCCTGCTGGGCCGGCCCGGGGCTTCATTGCGTCAAAGGAAATCAACGGTCCATGCTTCCCCAGGTTGTTCTGCGTCTTTGCACCTTGCTGCTCTGCGGGCTGTTGCTCAGCGCTTGTCGCCACGAAGACGCTGCGCCCCTGGATCAGCAACTCTATGTCTGGCAGCGCCAGTGGACCCCGGCCCATGTCGATGCGCTGTCCGGCTCGCGAGCGGACTTTTCCACACTCCGTGTGCTGGCCCTGCAAGCTTATCCACAGGCCGGCTGGCGCCGTGCACGAATCGACGCCGCCTTGCTCAAGCAGGATGCCCGCCCGCTGATTGCCGTGGTCCGCCTCGATGGCCAGCTCCACGCTCTGGATCAGGCCGAGATTATCCACCAGGTGCAGCAAGTGCTCGCCGACTGGCAAGGGCAGGGCCTGACCCTGGCGGGGATCGAGATCGACCACGACGCTGGCAGTGCCCGGTTGCCGGCCTATGCCAGGCTGCTGCAGCGATTGCGCGCAGAGCTGGGGCCACAGCTGGCCCTGAGCATCACCGCCTTGCCGTCCTGGCTCGACAGCCGCGAACTGCCCGGGTTGTTGGCCCAGGTCGACAGCAGCGTGCTCCAGGTGCACGCGGTCAGCGACCCGCGACACGGCCTGTTCGACCCTCGGCTGGCCGAACAATGGGCCAGGCGCTGGGCCAGGATCAGTGACAAACCCTTCTATCTGGCCCTGCCTGCCTATGGCGTGGCCTTGCTCGAGGATGGCGAGGGGGCGCCGCAGGTGGAAAGCGAAGTCGCCCTCGGGCAAGGCGGTCGGCGCCGGGAACTGATGGCCGACCCCCGGCAATTGAGCGAGCTGGCCAAGGCCCTGCGCAATGATCCGCCGGCCCACCTGGCCGGGCTGATCTGGTTTCGCCTGCCGCTCAAGGGCGACCTGCGCGCCTGGAGCCTGGAGACCCTGCGGGCGGTGGCCCGCGGCGATGTTCTCGACAGTCGGCTGGGTATCGAGTTGCAGGAGCAGGGCGGCCTGTTCGACATCCGCTTGAGCAACCCGGGCAATCTCGATCAGCCCCTGCCTGAACAACTGACCCTGGCCGTTGCCCAATGCGACGGATTCGACGGGCTGGGCGGTTATTCCGCACAGCTGCGTGACGGCCAGTTGCTGCTGACTCGTCACCAGAGTGGCCGCCTGCTGGCGGGTGGCACCCGGGCCGTGGGCTGGGCCCGTTGTACAAGCATTGACCAAGGAGCTGCACATGTTCGTCCCTAGATCCCGCTACCTGTTGTGCCTGAGCCTGTGCCTGCCTTTGGCCCCGGCCCTGGCCTGCGGGCCGAATTTCCCCCTGCGCCTGCTGGCGGACCGCCCGGCGACGCTGGCCGAGTTGCCGGAAGGCAGCTTCCAGTTCGAGGTCAGCCGCCTGGGCCAGGGCATCGCCGGGCTCAAGCCGGCCACGGACGTTTCGCTGGCTCCCGGATGGGGGGACGATGACAGCGAATATGTGAAGCAGCGCCTGCAGGCCGAGCAGGATGGCCTGAACCAAGCGCAACGGGCCCTGGTCACCCAGTTGCGCACCCTTGAGGATGCGCGCCAGGCCCAGCAACAGGGCGCCAGTCTGCCGGCCGAGATCAATCTGTACACCGCTGGCGCGGTGGCCTTCCGGGCCGGCGACTCTGGCTTGGCCGCGGAGTACTTCCGCCAGGTACTGGCACTGCCGGCCGAGCAACGGCGCCTGCGCAGCACCTGGGCGGCCTATTCCCTGGGTCGGGCCCTGGTGGCGCTCAGCGAAGAAGCCAGTGAGCTGGACGAACAGGGCCGTCAGGCCACTTTGCAGGCGGCGCGCGAGGCTTTTGCACAGAGCCGCCAACTGAGCGCCGACGGCTTCAGCGACCCCTTGGAACTGGGCATCGCCAGCCTTGGTGAAGAGGCGCGGATCCTCAAGAACCTGGGTCAGTGGAACCAGGCCATCGACCTGTATGCGGCCCAGAGCCGGCTGGGTTCGAGCATTGGCTACAGTTCGCTGAAGCAGGTGGCTGGCGAGCTCGGCGCCTTGCCGGACGAGCAATTGCTCGAGCAGATCAAGGGCCCTTCCGTGTCGCGGTTGCTGACCGCCGCGCTGATCACCCACCTGGGCTGGTCCCTGGGCGAAAAGCCTGCGGCTGAACAAAGAATGATCAAGCTGTTGACCCAAGGCACCGTGGGCAGCTTCGACAACGCCGACCGCCTGGCGGCGCTGAATTATCAGAACGGCGATTTCGTCACCACCAGGCAGTTGCTCGAACACGCCGGCGATGGTGGCCTGGCCTGGTGGCTGCGGGCCAAGATCGCCCTGCGTGACGGCGACAAGGTTGCGGCGGCGGCGGCCTACGCCAAGGCGTCCGAAGCCTTCCCGCGTGACGAGAGCTGGGGGTTGCGCGACGACTACGAGGGCAATTACGAAACCGTGAGGCCCGGCTGCCGGGTCGAAGGCGAAAGCGCCCTGCTGGCCCTGGACCGTGGCGACTACCTGCAGGCGTTCGAACTGCTCTACCGCAGCGGCGATATCTATTGGCAGGATGCTGCCACCGTGGCGGAACGGGTGCTGACCCTGGACGAGCTCAAGCACTTCGTCGACACCCAGGTCCCGGCACCGCCGCCCACACCGAAACAGGAAGATGCCTACTACGAGACCTTGCCGGTTGCTGCGCAATTGCGTGAGTTGCTGGGCCGCCGGCTGCTGCGCGAGGGCCGCTACGAAGAAGGCTGGGGTTACTTCGACAGCCCCGAGCGCCAGGCGATCGCCAAGGCCTACGGCGAATACCGGCGCACTGCCGAGTCGGCCTGGCTGCCCACTCGCCGGGCCGAGGCCTATTACCAGGCGGGCACGCTGGCACGGGCTTCGGGGATGGAGATCCTGGGCTACGAAATGGGCCCGGACTACCACAGCCTCTGGGGCAGCTACAGCCTGGACATTCCGTCGGTCCAGGCCGGGCCCTTCATCAATGCCGAGGAAGTCCAGCGCCAGCAAGCCACCACGGCCGAGCCCGATGTGCGCTACCACTACCGCTATGTGGCCGGAGAGCTGGGCAATCGCGCCGCGGACTTCCTGCCCCACACCAGCCAGGCCTACGCCGCAGTGCTGTGCAAGGCGGCGCGCTGGACCCGGGGCAGCGATGCCGAGATCGACTACTACCAGCGCTATGTGGAAAACGGGCCGTTCGTGGAGTGGGCTGGCAATTTCGGCATGAACTGCGAGGAACCGGATTTCGGCAGCGCCAACAAGCGCTACCTGACCCAGTGGCTGGATGCTTCACGCGAGGCATTGCAGCCGCACAAGGTGGCCCTGTACAGCGCTGCCGGGGTGATCCTGCTGGGGGCTGCCGGGCTGTTCTGGACGCGTCGCCGTCGTTTGTCCTGATCGCCGCAGGTTGCCAGGCTCAAGCCACCTCGCGGCTTGCCAGGGGCAATATCCGTAGCCCAGGGCATTTTGTGGCGCGGGCGGAGGGCGGAACGCCTGGTGTGGCGAGGCAGCTTGCTCCCGCTCGAGCGGCTGGCGCCCCGACGCGCAGCGGTCGCAGATCCGGCCGCTGCGATCTATCAGGCAATGGCTGATGGCAGGTTTCGGGCCTGCTGTGCAGGCCCGCGCGAGCCAGTTCGCGGGCCACAGGGGGGCATCGCGAGGTGATCAGGCCTGCTGGATGAAGGTCAGGCGCAGCGCAAACCCGATCAGCAGGCTGCCAAACAGCCACTGCTGCAAGCGTTGCGCCGAAGGGCTGCGCTGCATCCAGCGGCCAAGTCCCGCACCGGTCAGGGCGTAGCAGCAGTCGAACATCCCGCCCACCGCCACCAGCAGCACCCCCAGGGTGATGAATTGCGACGCCACGGCACCTGCCTGGGGGTCGATGAACTGTGGCAGCAGCACCGAGCAGAACAGCAGCGCCTTGGGGTTCAGCAGGTTGGTCAGCAAGCCGCGCTGGATCGCCTGGCGCCAGCGCAGGGGCGTGGCCGCCGTGCCGGGTTGGTCGAGGTTGGGCAGCAGGTTCGCCCGCAGGCACTGAATGCCGATCCACAGCAGGTAGGCGGCGCCGGCCAGGCGCACCAGGTCGAAGGTCCAGGGCGCGGTCTTGAACAGCGCGGCCAGGCCCAGGGCGGCCAGGGCCACGTGGCAGCCCCGGGAGAGCGCCAGGCCCAGGGCGGTAGCCAGCGCCTGGGCCTTGCCCTGGCGGGCACCGGTCTGCAGCAGCAGGATCATGTCGGGGCCGGGCAGCAGGTAGACCACCGCCAGGGCCAGGAAATACATCCACAGTTGCGCCACCTTGCACCCCCTTCGTTGTCGAGTCGGTGCGCCCAGTTTAGGGCCGAAGGGCCAGGCAGGTGCTTGCGTAATCAGCCAGCAATAGTGGAAAAATTGGCATAACCTTCGATGATCAAGCCCTTAAACCATCCGGATATGCCAACCATGAAACTCGATGCCTACGACCGCAAGATCCTTGCCGCCCTGCAGCGCGACGGTCGCCTGAGCAATGTGCAACTGGCGCAGGAGATCGGCCTGTCGCCGTCACCCTGCCTGCGTCGGGTGCGGATGCTGGAAGAGGCCGGGGTGATCCGTGGCTACCAGGCCACCCTGGATCGCGATGAAGTGGGGCTGGGGCTGACGGTGTTCGTCGGGGTCAGGGTGGAGCGGCACAACGACGCCGAAGCCGAGGCCTTCCGTCTGGCGGTGCTGCAGTTGCCGGAGGTGATCTCGGCGTTCCTGGTCTCTGGCGAATCGGACTTCCTCCTGCAGGTGGTGGTCCCCGACCTGCGCGGCTATGACCGCTTCCTGACCGGCTGCCTGCTGAAGATCCCCGGGGTCAGCGACATTCGCAGCAACTTCGCCATTCACACGGTGAAAACTCCTGGCCCCCTGCCATTGGGGCATTTGCCGGCTTGAGGGGGCGTGCTGGGCCTGGCCAGGCGGTCTGCATCAGGTCCACCAATAGCGCACCAGGTGGAAGAAGATCGGAGCGGCAAAACATACCGAGTCCAGGCGGTCGAGCATGCCGCCGTGGCCTTCGATCATGTGGCCCCAGTCCTTGACCCCGCGATCGCGCTTGATCGCCGACATCACGATGCCGCCGGCAAACCCCAGCAGGTTGATCAGCAAGGCGATCAGGAACGACTGCCACAGGTTGAACGGGGTGATCCACCACAGCGCGCCACCGATCAACGAGGCCAGGAGGATACCGCCGACAAAGCCCTCGACGGTCTTGGACGGCGACAGGTTGGGAGCGATCTTGCGCTTGCCGAAGAGTTTTCCACAGACGTACTGCAGCACATCCGACAACTGCACGACGATCACCAGGTAGGCGATCAGCAGCAGGTTGCGGCCTTCATAGCCGGCGATGTCGAGGGTCAGCAGGGCCGGCACGAAGGATACGCAGAACACCGCGATCATCAGGCCCCACTGGACCTTGGAGGCCCGCTCCAGGAAGTGCGTGCTGTCACCGCCCAGGGAGGCGAGGATCGGCAGCAGCAGGAACACATAGACCGGGATGAAGATCGAGAACAGCCCGTACCAGTCGGAGTAGATCAGCAGGTACTGCAGCGGCAGGGCCAGGTAGAAGGCCGCGACCAGAGCCGGGTAGTCGCTGCGCCGGGTTGGGGTCAGGGTCAGGAACTCGCGCAGGGCGTAGAACGACACCGCGTAGAACAGCAGGATCACCGCCGCGGTGCCGAGCCAGAAGGCGATGCCGATCACCAGCACCATCACCCACCAGGCGTTGATCCGCGCGTTGAGGTTGTCGATCACCGGGTTGGGCGCGCCGCGGGTGCGCAGCTTGAGGATGAATCCAATCAGCGAGGCCAGCACCAGAATGGCGCCGATGCCGCCGAACAACATCAGGGTCTGCTTATCCATTTCAGGCGTGCTCCGGGGCCAGGTCCAGCAGCGCGGCGCGGCTGCGTTCGAGGAAGTGTTCCTTGCTTTCACCCTCTTCCAGGGTCAACGCGGCGCCGAAGCTGGTGGTGCACAGCAGTGGCAGGGGCAGGAAGCGCCCCTTGGGCATGACCCGGTTGAGGTTGGCGATCCATACCGGAATCAGCTCCACCTGTGGATAACTCCTGGCCAGGTGATAGATGCCGCTCTTGAACGGCAGCAGGCCGTCTTCCAGGTTGCGCGTGCCTTCCGGGAAGATGATCAGCGAATCGCCGTTCTCCAGGGCGTCGAGCATCGGTTGCAGGGGATTGCCGTCTGCCGGTTCCTTGCGCTCGCGGTCGATCAGCACGCCGTTGAACACCCGGTCGATGATGTAGCGACGCAGGCCGCTTTTGTGCCAGTAGTCGGAGCCGGCGACGGGCCGGGTCAGGCGGCGCAGGGCGGGGGGCAGCGAAGCCCAGAGCAGCACGAAGTCGCCGTGGCTGCTGTGGTTGGCGAAATAGATCCGCTGCACCGCCTGCGGCGCCGAGCCGAGCCACAGGCTGCGGGCGCCGGTGATGCTGCGGGCGGCGGAGGTGATGAGGTTGGCGACCAGGGGTTCGAACATGGGCATTCCTTATCCGGCGAAGGTCAGCCAGGGGCTGGCCAGGATCAAGCTCAGTAGTACCAGCACCTGTGCCGCCAGCAGCAACGCCTGGCGGCGCAGCAGGCCGAGGGCACCGCGGCTGCGTTCATTCCAGGGCCGGCCGGCACGTTCCAGGGGTAGCAGGCCGAGGGCGCCCAGGGCCTGATCCAGGGCCTGGGTGCTGTGTTCCAGCGCTGCAGGTGCATCGGCGACCCGTTGGAACAGGTCGGCGTCGAAGGCCACCCGCAGCGCCAGGTATTTTTCCACCAGCCCCAGCAGCACCAGGGCCAGGCTGACCAGCATCCCGCCCAGCGTGACGCTGGCCAGCAGGTACTGGCCCAGGCCGTACAGGGCACCGAGCAGGGTCAGGCCTGTGGATAACTGGTCCAGGGCCCGGCCCTGGCGCAGCAGGCTGGCGACACTGTGCAACTGCATCTCAGTGGACATGGGCCGCTCTCCCGACGCTGAGCAATGTTGCAAGGGCCTGGCGATGGGCAGGTTGCAGGACGATCTGGGGGCGCGCCCGCTGCAACAGCACGATTGCCCCATCCACCGTGGCCGCACGCCCGCTGTGCAGCAGCCAGGCGGCAATCGCCGTGGCGCTGCGCGAGTAGCCCAGGGCGCAGCACACCAGCAGCGGTCCCTGGGAGTGCAGGCGTTCAATGGCCTGCGCGGCCGCCAGGCACTGCTCCGGGCTGGGGGCGCAGAGGTCGAGCACCGGCAGGCTCTGGTAGGCCGGCAGCGGGCGGCTGTCCAGGGACAGCTCGGCGCACAGATCGAGCACCGCGACAAACGGGCTGTCCCTGAGCTCCAGCGGCGTCGGCAAGCGTCCGAGCCAGACGTTATCCACAACCAGGTCCGGCTGTGGATGGTTTTTTGTCCACAGCCGCGAGTTGATCCAGGCCGCGGCGAGATAAGGCGCCAGCAGCCAGCGTGCGGCCGGGCTCAGGCGCCCGTCCTGGCGTTTCTGGAAGCCTTCTGCACCTAGCAGGGCGTAGTTCAGGGCCACCAGCAGCAGCGCCACGGCGGGCCAGTTCAGCCACAGCCCGGTGCCGCCCCAGGTAAAGGCCACGGCGCTCAGCAGGACCGCCCCCAAGGCGTAGCGCAGGGCCAGCTGGCGCCGTCGCGGGTCCTGCGCCAGACGGGCGCTGAACAGTGGGCTGGGGCGATCCAGGGGCCACAGCCAGACACACAGCCAGCCGGCCAGGGCGCCAGTGGGCACGTCGACAAAGTGGTGTTGATAAGTGCTCAGCACCGACACCCCGATTAGCCCGAACCAACCGTGTACCAGCCAGCGCCAGATTCCCTGGGTATGCCGGGCGTAGCAGACCCAGAGCACCACCAGCAGGGCGATGTGCAGCGAGGGCGCTTGGTTGAAGGGTTTGTCAAAGCCCGCCAGTACCTCGAACAGCCAGCCGAATACCCCGTCCAGCGCTGGTCGAGGGAAGGTGAAGCGCAGCGGCCAGAGCAGAAAGCAACTGACCGCGATGACCTGGGCGGTGAGCAAGCGCAGGGCGTGGCGCTTGAGTTCGTCGCGGGTGCGCGGCAGCAGCAGGGACAGGCCGTAGAGCAGGTCGATGGACCAATAGGGCACGATGGTCCAGGCCCAGAACGGCATGTGCCGTTCCCAGTCGAAGACCAGGCTGGCGACGTCGTCGCGTTGCGCGGTGACCCAGGTGGCGAAGCCGTAGGTGCTGAAAAACAGCGGTGCCAGCAACAGCAGCCAGAGCACCGCGGGTTTCAGCAATCCCGGCTCGCGCTTAGGCAGTCCGGCATCGGCCATCATTGCACCCGTACGGCCAGGGACACGCTGAAGATGCCCCACTCGTCGACGCGCATGGTGATCTTGCGAAAGCCTGCGGCCTCCACCAGCTGGTCCATCTCGGCCTGGGTGCGGCGGCGCATGACCCAGGCCTGGCCTTCGCGGTGGCTGGTCAGGGCCCGGGCGATCAGTTCCAGCTGCGGGTGCCAGGGCTGGCCGGTGTACACCAGGAAGCCACCGGGCTCCACGGCGCTGGCCAGGCCGGCCAGGGAACCACCGACCATCTGGTTGTCGGCGAACAGTTCATAGAGCCCGGACACCACTGCCAGAGTCGGCTTCGGCTCAAGGGCGGCGAGGTCTTCGCGATCGAAGGCGTTGCCTTTGACGAAGCGGGCAATCTCGCTCAGGCCCTTCTCCACGATCAGGGCACTGCCGTCGCGCACGTTGATGTCGCTGTAGTCGCGCAGCAGGATCGATTCCGGCAGCGGGCTGACCCCTTGCAAGGCTTCGAGGATATAGCGGCCGTGGCCGGCGGCGATGTCGACAATGCGCACTTCGCTGTGCTGTTCACGGAGTTTCTCCATGGCCAGGCGCAGCAGTTCCTCCACGTGCAGCTTGCGCTGGCGGATGCCACGCCAGCCGATGGAGTTCAGGTAGTTCTGGTCGATCATCCGGCCCAGCGGCGAATGCCCGGTGGGCCGGTTGCGGTAGACGTAGTCCAGGGTGCTGCCGGAGTCGAAACCGGTGTCGAACCCCAGCTTGACCCCCGCCGACAGCTGGCTGCCCAGGCGCATGCTGGCGCGGGTCGCGCGCCAGTACAGGTCGCGCAGGGAGTTGTGCGGCAGCGGTGCGGCCAGGGCTTCGGACTCGGCGCAGGTCACGCCCAGGCGGTCGGCGTCCAGCAGGGCAGGGCGGCTCAGCGGGCGCTCGAAGTTTTGCAGGATGAACCGGCGGGCACTGGCGATCGCCGGGGCGCGGGCTTTTTCCCCCAGGGTGTCGTGGAAGAACCCGGGAAGAATGTGTTTTTCCTTCTGCAGGCTGCCCAGGCGGTCGAAGAACTGCTCCTGGGGCTTGCGGTGCACCACGAAGTCGGCGCCGGAGATCAGCAGCTGGGTCGGCACCTGGATCGCCTGGGCGTCGGCCACTACCCGGTCCGCCGCTTCGTACAGGCCCAGCAGCACATTGACCGAGATCGCCTTGGTGATCAGCGGATCGCTGTCGTAGCTGCGTACTCGTTCCGGGTCGTGGCTGAGAAAACGCGCCTTGACGTAGCTGTTGACGAAGAAGTTGCCGCGAAAGCGCCGCATCAGGGCCAGGCCCGGGCGGGCGAAGGGCACATACAGCTTGACCTTGAAGGCCGGGGACGCGAGCACCAGGGAGCGGATCCGCGGCGCGTAGTCATGGACCCAGGTGGCGGCGATCACGGCGCCGACGCTCTGGGCGATCACCGCGATGTTTTCCTCGGCGATCTGGTGAGTGCTGCCCAGGTGATCGCAGAAGGTCTGCACGTCGCGCACGCTGGTGGCGAAGCTCGGGCTGTCGCCCCGGGCCCCCGGCGACTGGCCATGGCCACGGGCGTCCCAGGCGAAGAAGTCGACCTGGGGCAGGTTCAGTTCATCCACCAGGTGGGCAATGCGCCCCGAGTGTTCGTGGCCGCGATGGAACAGCATCACCGCCTGCCGGGGTTCGCCGGGGACGACCTCGGTGGCTGGCCAGTGGCGGTAAAACAGTTCGACACCGTCATGGGTCCGGAACGTCTGGTGTTGAGCGTCGCGCATAGCCATTTCCTTATGCAGAGGGAGCGTTGTGCTGAACTTCTTCAAGGCCCTGGCGGACCCGGTTGAACAGCGTGTACACCAGCAGTGCGGCGACCAGCGCCAGTACGCTGTTTATCCACAGGGCGCCAAGCCAGCCCAGGGCGATGCCGGTGGCCAGCACGCCGAGGATGAAGGCGCGGTCGCTCTTGCCCATGGGCCCGTCGTAACGGCGCGAGGCACCCACCATGGGGCCCAGTACCCCGGCGTATTCGCTGAACAGCGCCAGCAGGGTCACCGCCAGTACCAGCAGCAGGCTGACACCGGGCAGCAGGGCGAAGGGCAGGATCAGGGCGCAGTCGGCGACCACGTCGCAGAGTTCGTTGAGGTAGGCACCGAGGCGCGATTGCTGGCCGAACTCCCGGGCCAGCATGCCGTCGATGGCGTTCAGCGCCATGCGCAGGATCATCCACACAGGGATCAGGGCGAAGAGCCAGGCATGGCTGGCGAACAGGGCGATCAGCGCGCCCACCAGCAGGGAGATGACGGCGGCCAGGACAGTGATCTGATTGGCCGTGGTGCCGTTGTCGTACAAGCGCTGCACCAACGGCCGCAGCAGGTTCTGAAAGCGCGGTTTGAGCTGGTAAATCGAGAGCATGATGGGACGGTTCCTTGTCGCACGCGGTGAGCAGGGCTGGATTATTGCCTTAAATGCCAGGGGGCTGACATCAGAAGTTTTTGCAGGATCAAACAGCAGTCTCTGTGACTACGACGCACTGAATAGATGAAAAGGCATGGCGAGCGACAAAAATTTCACCCGGATCGTTATATAGTAACGAATTGTGTCAAGTATCTTCGGCCTGAAATTTATCCACAGGGCCGGACCAGAGCGGCGGGGTGGTATGCAAGTCGATCTTGAAACACAGGGGGCCGAAGTGGCCGCCCTGCCACGCTTCCAGCAGGCAGGGGTTCATGCCGGGCGCCTGCAGCGTTGGGGTGCATTGCTGCTTGGCCTGGCGGTGCTGGGGCTGGTGACGGCGGTGTTCGTCGATCTGTTTGCCGCGCTGACGATCTGGCCGGTGGTGCTGGTGAATCTGTCCTGTGCCTTGCTGGTGGTGGTGGCGGGGCTGCAATCGGCCTGTTGGGTCAGCCGCTGGCGGGAAGAGGCGATCAATCCTCCGTCCGCAGCGCTGCCACAGGTTGTGGAGGAGCCGGCCGGCGCGGCCCTCGGAGGGCTCTGGGCCGCACTGGCGATGCGCTGGCGGCGATTGCTGCAGCAGATCGGCGCGCCGACCCTGTGGCTCGCTGGCTGGTCGGTGCTGATCCTTTATTGCACGGTGCAGGTCTTCAACCTGTCGTTGCCCGCCACCGCCCTTGGCCTGAGCGCCAGCGTTGCCGCAGTGCTGGCACTGCTGCTGGCGTTTGCCCTGCTGGTGCTGGAGCGCCAACTGGCCCAGGAGCCGGTGGCGCAATGGCCGGAGGCCGGGCCCCTGGCCCAGCTGTTGCGAGTGGCCATCGTGAGCTTGCTGCTCAGTGCTCTGTGCCTGCTGTTCAGCAGCGACACTGCCCTGTGGCCGGTACGCTTGGCAGTGTTGCTGGGCTTGCTGCCGGCGCTGGTGGCCGGCGAGTTGCTGCTGCGGGCACTGCTGTCGTTGTTCAGCCCACAACGCGAAAAATTGGAACCCCGCTTGCTGGCCCACAGTTTTATCGCCGAGCTGTTGCGTTGGCCGCCACAGCCGCTGCTGAGCCTGCAGCACGAATTGCACAACCGGTTTGGCATCGACCTGAGGCAGATCTGGGCCTTCGCCTACATGCGCAGGGCGTTCCTGCCGGTACTGGCGCTGGTGCTGCTGGTGGGCTGGCTGTTGACCGGCGTTCATGAACTTTCCATTAGCAATCGCGGTATTTACGAACGTTTCGGCAAACCGGTCGCGGTGTTCGGCCCCGGCTTGCACCTTGGCCTGCCCTGGCCTCTGGGACGGGTATTGACCGTGGAAAACGGCGTGGTCCACGAGTTGGCCACCAGCGTCGGCGACACCCCGCAACCCCCCCTTGAACTCGCGCCGGCCGAAGGTCCGGCGCCGCTGATTGCCAATCGCCTGTGGGACGCCAGCCACGTCAATGACAAATCCCAGGTGATCGCCAGCGGCAATGCCCGGCAGCAGAGCTTCCAGATCGTCAACATGGACGTACGCTTCGTCTACCGTATCGGCCTGGATGACGCAGCCGCCCTGGCGGCGACCTATAACAGCAGCGATGTCCCGACCTTGATTCGCAGCACGGCGAGCCGGGTGCTGGTACACGATTTTGCTTCGCGCACCCTCGACGGCCTGCTCGGGGAAGACCGTACCCGCCTGGCAGATGATATCGGCAGGGCGGTACAGGCCGATCTGGGCAAGCTCGACAGCGGCGTGGAAATCCTCGCCACGGTGGTCGAGGCGATTCATCCGCCGGCCGGCGCGGCCAATGCCTATCACGGTGTGCAAGCGGCGCAGATCGGCGCCCAGGCCCTGATCTCCCGGGAGCGTGGCGCGGCTGCCGAGCAGACCAACCAGGCGCTGCTGCAGGCCAGCGTCGCCAATGACCAGGCCCGTGCCGATGCTCGCGAAGTGCAGGCTGTGGCCCAGGCCGCCGACCTGCGTTTTGCTGCCGAGCAGAAAGCCTATGCCAGTGCAGGCCAGGCCTTTGTCCTGGAGCAGTACCTGGGCCAACTGAGCCAGGGCCTGAGCCAGGCCAAGCTGTTGATTCTTGATCATCGTCTGGGGGGCGCCAGTTCGCCGACCCTCGATCTGCGTACGTTCACCTTGCCGGCCGACCCGTTGGCGCCGCGTAAAGCCGCTCAGCCAGGAGCCGTCCATTGAGCCAGTCCTCCCACTCCCACGATCACGCCGCCCACGATCACGCCGCCCACGATCACGACCATGGCCATCATCACCATCACGGTCACCACCACCACCATCACGGCGCGCCGGCCGAGGCGGGGCCTTTCCCCTGGCGGCGCATGGGCTGGGCGCTGCTGCTGGTGCTGTTTGCCGTAGCTGCCGCTTGCCTGGTGCAGGTGCGCTCCGGCGAAGCCACGGTGATCACGCGCTTCGGCAATCCGGCGCGGGTGCTGCTGGAGCCGGGGCTGAACTGGCGCTGGCCGGCGCCTTTCGAAGCAGCGATTCCAGTGGACCTGCGCTTGCGCACCACCTCCAGCGGTTTGCAGGATGTCGGCACCCGTGACGGTTTGCGCATCATCGTCCAGGCCTATGTGGCCTGGCGGGTGGAGGGCGATCCGGACAACGTGCAGCGCTTCATGCGGGCGGTGCAGAACCAGCCGGATGAAGCCGCGCGGCAGATCCGCACCTTTGTCGGCTCGGCCCTGGAAACCACGGCCAGCAGTTTCGACCTGGCCAATCTGGTGAACACCGATGCCAGCCAGGTGCGGATCGCCGACTTCGAAGCACAGCTGCGCAAGCAGATCGACCAGCAGCTGCTCGCCACCTACGGGGTGCGAGTGGTGCAGGTGGGCATCGAACGCCTGACCCTGCCGTCGGTGACCCTGACCGCCACCGTGGATCGCATGCGTGCCGAGCGGGAAACCATCGCCACTGAACGCACGGCTGTCGGCAAGCGCGAGGCGGCGCAGATTCGTTCCGCCGCCGAGCGCGACGCGCGGATTGTCCAGGCCGACGCCACGGTAAAGGCGGCGGATATCGAGGCCCAGTCCCGGGTCGAGGCCGCGCAGATTTATGGCCGCGCCTACGCCAGTTCGCCGCAGCTGTATAACCTGCTGCGCTCCCTGGACACCCTTGGCACCGTGGTGACCCCTGGCACCAAGCTGATCCTGCGCACGGATGCGGCACCGTTCCGGGTGCTGGTGGACGGGCCGCCGAGCCTGCCGGGTAAAGCCGGCGGATCGCAGCCATGAACAAGGTTCCACGTGGAACAAGTGAGTTGAGCAGCCCGTGGATTCAGGCCGGCCGCCTGGCGTTTATCGCCTTGTACGCGGTCACGGTGTTGGCGGCGCTGGCCTGGGCTGGCTCCAATGTGCGGCAGATTGATCCGCAGAATCGTGCCCTGGCCCTGCACTTCGGCGCCCTGCAACGGGTGCAGAACGCCGGGCTGTTGCTGGCCTGGCCCCGTCCATTTGAACAGGTGGTGTTGTTACCGGCCGCCGATCGGGTGCTGGAGCGTCGGGTCGAAGGTTTACTGCGCTCCGACGCAGCCCTGGAAGGGGACCGGGTCGCGAGCCTGGCCACGCCATTGAGCGATGCCCTGGCGGGATCGGGCTACCTGCTCACTGGCGATGCCGGGGTGGTGCAATTGGATGTGCGAGTCTTCTACAAGGTCAGCGAACCCTTTGCCTATGTCTTGCAGGGCGACCATGTGCTGCCGGCTCTCGACAGGCTGGTGACACGCAGCGCCCTGGCGCTGACCGCTGCTCGCGACCTGGACACCATCCTGGTGGCACGCCCGGAATTGATCGGCAACGATCATCAAGCTGCCGAGCGTCGTGAGCGTTTGCGTGGCGACCTGCTGCAAGGCATCAATCAGCGTTTGGCAGAGCTGACTGCCAGCGGGCAGGGAATCGGCCTTGAAGTCACTCGTGTGGACGTGCAATCGAGCCTGCCGGGACCGGCGGTGAGTGCTTTCAACGCGGTACTGACGGCCAGCCAGCAAGCCGACAAGGCGGTGGCCAACGCCCGTACCGAGGCGGAAAAACTGACCCAGGGTGCCAACGAACAGGCCGACCGCAGCCTGCAAGTGGCCCATGCCCAGGCCAGCGAACGCCTGGCTTTGGCCCGTGCCCAGACAGCCACCGTGCAGAGCCTGGCCGAGGCCCAGCGCAATGGCAGTGATCCGGAAATGCTCCTGCGTCTCTACCGTGAACGCTTGCCGAAGATCCTCGGGCAGGCCGGCTCGGTGACTACGGTCAATCCCCAAGACGATTCCCGCCTGATCATTCAGGGAGCCGAACAATGAGTGCTTCTACCCACGCGGCTCCCGTCAGCATGCTGACCTCGGCCGAACAACGCAGCGCCGCACGCCAACTGACGCTGGCCATGCTGGCCTTGGGTCTGTTGGGGCTTGGCCTGGTGTGGCGCTGGCTGGCCCCCGAGCAAATCGGCGTCAGCCAGTTGTTGCTGGGCGTGGCTTCGTTGCTGGTGGCGGTGCCGGTGATGCGCTCGGCCTGGTTCAGCCTGCGCTATCCGAGCCTGCATGGCATCACCGACCAATTGATCGCCCTGGCCATGCTGGGCGCCTGGGCCACCGGTGACCTGCTGACCGCGGCCTTGCTGCCGATCATCATGATTTTCGGCCATGTGCTGGAAGAGCGCAGCGTCATCGGCTCCCAGGAAGCCATCCATGCCCTGGGCCGCCTGACCCGCAGCCAGGCGCGGCGGGTGCAGGCCGATGGCAGCGTGCAGGAAGTGGACAACGCCGAGCTCAAGGCGGGTGACCTGGTGGAAGTTCGCGCGGGAGATCGGGTGCCCGCCGATGGCCTGGTGGTATCCGGCCAAGCGAGCCTGGACACCGCGCCGATCACCGGTGAGTCGGTGCCGTTGGAGGCAACTGTGGGTACGCAAGTGTTCGGCGGGGCAATCAACCTCGATGGCCTGTTGCGCCTGCAAGTGACCCGTACCGGCGAGGAGTCGACCCTGGGCAAGGTGATTGCCCTGATGCAAGGCGCCGAGCGGGCCAAGCCGCCGATCACCCGGTTACTGGAGCGTTATGCCGGCAGTTATCTGGTGCTGGTCTTGCTGTTGGCAGCCGTGACCTGGTTCATCACCAATGATGCCCA
Organism: Pseudomonas sp. PH1b; assembly: GCF_000633395.1. Classification (GTDB taxonomy): domain Bacteria; phylum Pseudomonadota; class Gammaproteobacteria; order Pseudomonadales; family Pseudomonadaceae; genus Aquipseudomonas. Next base: position 75,379 of record NZ_AYMU01000024.1, on the reverse strand, counting down.
GGCCATGCTCGCGGTGCTGGTGGCCGCCTGTCCCTGTGCTTTGGTGCTCTCGGCGCCGGCCACTGCCATCGCCGGGATCGCCGTGGCGGCGCGCCACGGCATCCTGATCCGCAGTTCGGCATTTCTCGAGGAGCTGGCGGACCTGACCTCGCTGGTGGTGGACAAGACCGGCACCCTGACCTACGGCAGCTTGCGCCTGCAGGCCATCGACAGCCTCGGGGAAGATCAACCGGGCATGCTCGATCTGGCAGCCAGCCTGGGTGCTGCCAGCAGCCATCCGGTGAGCCGGGCACTGGCAGGACTGGTGCCCCCGGAGCAGCATTGGCCCTTGAGTGAGATTCATGAGCGCCAGGGCCTGGGTGTAGTAGCGCGGACCGAGGAGGGCGAGGCGGCTCTTGGGCGTCCGGAATTGTTCCAGCAGTTGGGCATCAGCACTCGCCCGGTGCCGGCCCATGACGGACCGATCGCCGGTCTGGCACTCGATGGCCAGTTCCTGGGGTGGTTGCTGCTGGCGGACAGCGTCAAACCCGAAGCCCGGCAGGCCCTGGGTGAACTGCGCGAACTGGGGCTGGGGCGCCAGTTGCTGCTGACGGGGGATCGGCAGAGCGTGGCGGACAGCCTGGCCCTGGACGTGGGCATCAGTGATGTCGAGGCCCAAGCCCTGCCGGAAGACAAGCTCAAGCGTGTGCTCGGGGAAATCGCCAAGGGTTTCCGGCCGATGGTGGTAGGGGACGGCATCAACGATTCCCTGGCGCTCAAGGCCGGGGTGGTGGGCGTCGCCATGGGCGCCGGTGGCGCGGACATTGCCCTGGCCTCGGCGGACGTGGTGCTGATCGGCAGCGACCTGCGGCGCCTGGGTACCTGCGTGCGCCTGAGCCGCGAGTGCCGGCAGACCTTGCAGGTCAACGTGATCATCGGCCTGGGCTGGACCCTGGCCATCGTCGCCTTTGCCGCATTCGGCTGGCTGGGGGCGGCGGGGGCGATGATCGCCGCGATACTGCACAACCTCAGCACCTTGCTGGTGCTGGGCAATGCCGGGCGCCTGCTGCGGTTTCAGGAGCCGTTGTTGAAGCTCTGAAGAGGGTTTTGCTGCTCGCGCAACGCCATCGCCCGGGGAAGAACCCAGCTGCCGGCGAGGCCTTTCTGCACTTTTCACATTTATTTTGATCCCGGCTGTAACGCCGGGATCGCTTCCCTCTCTAGTGCTATGACGGGATTGAACAAGCTTCCCGTCGCTCCCCCTGCGACTCTTGAGGAAATAAAAATGAACATGAAGAAAACCGCTGCCGGCGCTGCCTTGGCTTTTGCTGCCGCCACCATGTTTGCCGGTGTCGTCACTCAAGCATCGGCCGCCGATGCCCAGGTTCACTGTTACGGCGTCAACGCTTGCAAAGGCCAGAACGACTGCAAGACCAAGGACCACGCCTGCAAGGGCATGGGCGCCTGCAAAGGCCAGGGCTTCAAGGCCATGACTCAGTCGGCGTGCGAAAAAGCGGGCGGCAAAGTCGGCGAGTAAGCGGCGATCGAGTGCTGCCGCAGTGGCCTTGGCAACCCCACCACTGCGGCCACTTCGCAAGGAGTTCACGATGTCTGATTTATCTCCAAGCCTGGGCTACGGCCTGGGTTTGCGCAGTGCCTACTACCAGCAGATTCTCGATGAAGCACCGGATGTCGACTGGTTCGAAGTGGTGTCCGAGAACTTCATGGTCGAAGGCGGCAAGGCCCTTTATTACCTGGACGCCATTGCCGAGCGTTACCCGATCGTGATGCACGGGGTGTCGCTGTCGATCGGTGGTCCCCATGCCCTGGACCTGGATTACCTGGCGCAGCTCAAGCAGTTGGCCCGGCGAGTCGAGCCGGCCTGGGTGTCCGATCACCTGTGCTGGAGCCGTGGCAACGCCCATCAACTGCACGACCTGCTGCCGTTGCCCTACACCGAAGAAAGCCTGGACTACGTGGCGGGTCGGGTGCGTCAGGTGCAGGAGATTCTTGAGCGTCCGCTGGTGCTGGAGAATGTCTCCAGCTATGTGCGCGCAGCGGCGGACTCGTTCAGCGAGTGGGAGTTTCTCGCCGCCCTGAGCCAGCTCAGCGGCTGTGAACTGTTGCTGGACGTGAACAATGTCTACGTCAGTTCACGCAACCATGGATTCGACCCCTGGCACTTCATCCAGGGGCTGCCGGCCGAGCGCGTGCGCCAACTGCACCTGGCCGGGCACCAGGACTATGGCGACTACGTGATCGACACCCACGACCATCCGGTGTGCGATCCGGTCTGGGCGCTGTACCAAAGCACCCTCGAACACTTGGGCCCGGTGGCCACCTTGCTGGAGCGCGACGACCATTTCCCGCCCCTGGGCGAGCTGCTCAGGGAGTTGCACAAGGCCCGTGACCTGGGGCGGCAAACCTTGGCCGGGAGGCAGCAATGCGCCTGAACGACTGGCAACTGGCCTTTGAAGCCTACCTGCTTGCCGGGCAGCCCCGGGCAGCGAATGAGCTGGGCGACAGCCTGATCGGCGGCCCGACCCTGGATGTCGACACCGGCCTGGCGATTTACCACAACGCTTACCTGGCCCGCCTGCAAGAGGTCATGGGCACCGACTTCCCGACAATCTGGCACTGGTTGGGGGATGAGGAGTTTGAACAACTGGCGGCGGCCTATATTCGTCAAACGCCGTCCCGGCATTTCAGCTTGCGCTGGCTGGGGCAGGGATTCGCCGAGTTCATTCAGGGGCACCTGATAGCGGAGCAGGGCGAGCCCCTGGCGGAACTGGCGCGTCTGGAATGGGCCTTTACCCTGGCGTTCGATGCTGCCGAAGCCCAGGTGCTGACGGTGCCGGCCATGGCGGTTCTGAGCGCTGAAGAGTGGCCACTTCTGCAATTGCGCCTGGCGCCTTGCGTGCAATGGCTGGTCTGTCGCTACAACAGCGTCGCCCAGTGGCGCGCAGTCAAGGACCAGGCGGATTTCCCCGACACCGGGTTACTCGACCAGGAGCAGGTGTGCCTGGTCTGGCGCGCGGACCGGGTCTGCCGTTATCGCAGCCTGTCGGCGCAAGAAGCCTGGGCATTGCGGGGCATGATCGAGGAACAGTGGATTTTTGCGGAACTCTGTGCCGAGCTGGCCGTCACTTATGCCGAGGGGGCTGCGCTGCAGGCGGTTACCTGGCTGAAACAGTGGGTCGAGGAAGGCCTGGTGGTACGCAGCGAATCATAGAAAAGCGCTATCAGATCGATAGCCCTGCTAATTTCTAGGATGGTCTACCCTCATTTCAGACGTCTGAAACAAGGGGGGATTTTTCATGCTCACGCAACTTCCACCGGCCTTACAGAATCTGCAATTGCCCTTACGCCTGCGGCTCTGGGACGGCCACGAGTTCAATCTTGGGCCCGAGCCCAACGTCACCATTGTGGTCAAGGACCCGCAGTTGGTCGCGCAATTCACCCATCCCAGCCTGGACGCCCTGGGGGGGGCCTTCGTCGAGGGCAAGCTGGAGCTCGAAGGCTCCATCAGCGAAGTCATCCGGGTATGCGACGAACTCAGCCAGGCCCTGCTGGACGAGAATGACGACAACCAGCCTGTGCGTACATTGCACGACAAGGCCACCGACGCCGCGGCCATTTCCTATCACTACGACCTGTCCAACGCCTTCTATCAGCTCTGGCTCGACAGTGACATGGCCTATTCCTGTGCCTACTTCGAGACTGGCAGCGAATCCCTGGAGCAGGCCCAGCAGGCCAAGTTCCGTCACCTGTGCCGCAAGCTGCGCCTGCAACCCGGGGATTACCTGCTGGACGTCGGCTGCGGTTGGGGCGGCCTGGCCCGTTACGCGGCCCGGGAGTTCGGCGCCAAGGTGTTCGGCATCACCCTGAGCAAGGAACAGCTGGCCCTGGCCCGGGAGCGGGTGAGTGCCGAAGGCCTGGACGACCTGGTGGAGCTGCAACTGCTGGACTATCGCGACCTGCCCCAGGATGGCCGTTTCGACAAGGTGGTCAGCGTCGGCATGTTCGAACACGTGGGCCACGCCAACCTGCCGGAGTATTGCCAGACCCTGTTCAATGCGGTGCGCGAAGGCGGCCTGGTGATGAACCACGGGATCACCGCCAAGCATACCGACGGGCGCCCGGTGGGCCGCGGCGCGGGAGATTTCATCGAGCGTTATGTCTTTCCCAACGGCGAGCTGCCGCACCTGGCGATGATCTCGGCGCAGATCAGTGAGGTCGGCCTGGAAATCGTCGATGTGGAAAGCCTGCGCATGCATTACGCCCGCACCCTGGACCACTGGAGCGAACGCCTGGAAGACAATCTGGCCGCCGCTGCCCAGCAGGTTCCGGAGCAGGCGTTGCGAATCTGGCGACTCTACCTGGCGGGCTGTGCCTATGCGTTCGCCAAGGGCTGGATCAACCTGCACCAGATCCTCGCGGTCAAACCCCATGCCGATGGCAGCCATGAACTGCCCTGGACCCGCGACGACCTGTACCACCCTTGAGGTCGGGGCTGGGCCCCGACGAGTTCACAGGATAGGAGAAATCAGCCGCGCGACCCGCATGCCCAGTTGTTGCAGGCGGTGGATCTGGCGGCTTTCTTCCTTGGCGACTTCCCGGGCCTTGGCGAAGTCGGCCTCGAGCATGAGCTCCACCTCGGTGGCGAAGTCGTCGTCCACGGTCAGCAGCATCACCTCGAAATTCAGGCGGAACGAACGGTTGTCCAGGTTGGCGCTGCCAATGGCGCTGATCTCGTTGTCGATCAGCACCACCTTCTGATGCAGGAACCCCGGCTGATAGCGGAACACCCTGACGCCCGCGCGCACTGCCTCGAAGGCGAACAGGCTGGAGGCGGCATAGACGATGCGGTGATCCGCCCGCGCCGGCAGGAGGATGCGCACGTCCACATCCCGCAGCACCGCCAGGCGCAGGGCAGCGAATACCGCCTCGTCGGGAATGAAGTACGGGCTGGTGATCCACACCCGTTCGGTGGCCGCGTGGATCGCCTCGACAAAGAACAGCGAGCAGGTTTCGTAGGCATCGGCCGGGCCGCTGGCCAGAAACTGACAGAGCACGCCGCCATCCGGGTAGGTATCCGGGAGGATCAGCGGCGGCAGCTCCCGCGAGGCCCAGAACCAGTCCTCGGCGAACGATTCCTGCATGCAGGCCACCACCGGGCCGCTGACCTGGACATGGGTGTCGCGCCAGGGCGCCAGGGGCGGCTTCTTGCCCAGGTATTCATCGCCGACGTTGTGCCCGCCGACAAACCCCAGCATGCCGTCCACCACCACGATCTTGCGGTGATTGCGAAAGTTCACCTGGAACCGGTTGAGCCAGCCACTACGGGTGGCAAAGGCGTGCACCTGGACCCCGGCGTCGCGCAGGGTCTGCACATAGCTGGCGGGCAGGGAATGGCTGCCGATGCGGTCGTAGAGCAGGTGGATCGACACACCCTCGGCGGCTTTCTCCAGCAGCAGGCGCTGCAGGCGTCGGCCCAGGTCGTCGTCGTGAATGATGAAGAACTGGATCAGCACCGCTTTGTGGGAACGGCGAATGGCGTTGAAGATCGCCTCGAAGGTGGCGTCGCCGTTCACCAGCAGGCGAACCTGGTTGTTGGCCAGGCACGGCATGCGCCCGAGCTTGGGCATGGCCCGCAGCGAGGCATAGGCCTTGGAGGCTCGGGCGGTGAGTGCCTCTTCGACCCAAGGGCGCCAGTTCAGCTCGTTGATGGCCTTGTGCATTTCCACGTTGGCCTGGCGACGGGCCTGGATATAGGCGTCGAAGGTACTGCGGCCGAACACCAGGTAGGGGATCAGGGTCAGGTAGGGCATGAACATCAGGGACAGGGCCCAGGCGATGGCGCCCTGGGCGGTCCTGACGGTAAGCACCGCGTGGATCGCGGCAATCAGCCCGAGAAAGTGCAGCAGTGCGATGAGATAGCCGAAGATGTGCGGGCCAAAATAATCCATGGGGCAACCTTGCTCCTGAAGATTCAATGCCTGGGGCCTGTACCTGTCGGATGACGAGTCAGGTGGCTGGGCCGGGCGGCAACAATCCCTAACAGACCATGTTCCACAGCGAATGTCGCTATTTTATTCTGCATGCAACGCCGCGCTTCGGCCGAAGTCTAACGGCCACTACTGTCTAGGAGTCATTCGATGAAACTTCGTTTACTGGGTTGGTCCCTGGCTGCGGCACTGGTGTTTCCAGTGGCTGCGCAGGCGCAGATGCTGCAGCCGGGGTTGTGGGAGCTGACCAGCAGCAACATGAAGGTCGATGACCAGAACCTGCCGGACCTGTCGCTGATTCTGGGGCAATTGCAACAGCAGATGACCCCGGAGCAGCGGGCCATGCTGGAGAAGCAAGGCGTGACCATGGGCGGCAAGGGCATCCGTGCCTGCCTGACCCCGGCCCAGGTGCAATCAGACACCATTCCGCTGCAGGACCCGCAATCGGGCTGCCAGCAGCAGGTCACCGAGCGTAACGGCAACCAGTGGAAATTCCGTTTCAGTTGCCCGAAAGCCCAGGGCAGCGGAGTGGCGCAATTCATCAGCGACCGCGAGTTCACCACCCATGTGATCGGCACCTTCAATGCCACCGGCCTGCAGCAGAAGGGCAGCATGGACACCCGCGCGGTGTGGCTGGGGCAGGACTGTGGGACGGTGAAGCCGCGAGCGTCCTGAGGCGGATCCAGCGTGCTGCTGGCTCTGGTATCCCGGCGCACATCTTCGACAACGGATCACCGCAGCCTGCGGGCGTCCGCGGCCTGGCCTGAACCTGCGGCTAGCAGATGCAGGCCAGGGCCTGTTCCACGCTGAGGCGCCCCAGGTCATCGCCGTTGCGGCTGCGCAGGCTGACGTAGCCGCCGGCCTTTTCTTTGTCACCAATCACCAGCAGGTAGGGCACTTTCTGCAGGCTGTGTTCGCGGATCTTGTAGCCGATCTTTTCATTGCGCAGGTCGGTGCCGGCGCGCAACCCATGTCGGCGCAGGCGTTCGCAGACGTCGCGGGCATAGTCCTCCTGGGCCTCGCTGATGTTGAGCACCACGACCTGTTGCGGAGCCAGCCACAGGGGCAGGGCGCCGCCGTGGTGTTCCAGGAGGATGCCGATAAAACGCTCCAGGGAACCGAACAGCGCCCGGTGCAGCATCACCGGCTGGCGCCGCTCGCCGGTGTCGCTGATGTAACTGATGGCAAAGCGCTCGGGCAGGTTGAGGTCCGCTTGCAGGGTGCCGCACTGCCAGTCGCGGCCGATGGCATCGCGCAGCACGAACTCCAGCTTGGGGCCGTAGAAGGCGCCTTCTCCCGGGTTGATCTGATAGTCGATCTGCAGGCTCTGCAAGGCCCCGATCAGGGCATTTTCCAACTGGTCCCAGACCTCGTCGCTGCCGATGCGCTGGGCCGGGCGGGTGGAAAGCTTGACGGTCACGTCTTCGAAGCCGAACTCCTGATAGATGTCGAACACCAGGGCGATGGTGCGGGCGCATTCGTCCTGCATCTGTTCCGGGGTGCAGAAGATGTGGGCGTCGTCCTGGGTGAAGTGACGCACCCGCAACAGGCCGTGCAGCGCGCCTGAAGGTTCGTAGCGATGCACCTTGCCGAATTCGGCGATGCGCAGCGGCAGGTCGCGGTAGCTCTTCAGGCCATGGCCGAAGATCGCCACGGCGCCCGGGCAGTTCATTGGCTTGAGGGCAAAGGTGCGCTGGTCCTCGGTGCTGGTGGTGAACATGTGATCGCGATAGTTCTGCCAGTGCCCGGAGGTTTCCCAGAGGCCGCGGTCCATCACGTCCGGGGTGTTCACTTCCTGGTAGCCGGCCTGCTCCTGGCGCTTGCGCATATAGCCGATCAATTGCTGGAACAGGGTCCAGCCCCGGGCGTGCCAGAACACCGAGCCCGGCGCGCACTCGTCGAAATGGAACAGGTCCAGTTGCTGGCCCAGCTTGCGATGGTCGCGCTTGGCGGCCTGTTCCAGGCGCAGCAGGTAAGCGTCGAGGTCCTGGCGAGTGGCCCAGCAGGTGCCGTAGATCCGTTGCAAGGGCGCATTGCTGGCATTGCCGCGCCAGTAGGCACCGGCCACCTTGGTCAGCTTGAAGGCTCGCAACAGTCCAGTCGAACGCACATGTGGGCCGCGGCACAGGTCCTCGAACTGTCCCTGACGGTACAGCGACAGCACCGCGTCGGCCGGCAGGTCGCGGATCAGCTCGACCTTGTAGTGCTCGCCCCGGGCCTGGAAATATTCCACTGCCTGTTCCCGAGGCAGCTCGCGACGGTGCAGCCTGTGGTTGGTCGCGGCCAGGCTGTTCATGCGCGCTTCTATCAGGCCCAGGTCTTTGGGGGTGAAGGGACGCTCGTAGGCGAAGTCATAGAAGAAGCCGTCCTCGGTTACCGGGCCGATGGCCATCTGGGCCGAGGGATACAGCTGCTTTACCGCCATCGCCAGCAGGTGCGCGCAGGAGTGGCGCAGCACTTCCAGGCCCTCGGGATCGCGGGGGGTAACGATGCTCAGGTGAGCATCGGCCTGCAGTTGGTAGTCGCAGTCCACCAGGCGGCCATCGACCCGCCCGGCCACGGCGGCCTTGGCCAGGCCATTGCCAATGCTGGCGGCGACCTCGAATACCGACAACGGCTGGTCGTACTCACGGCACGCGCCATCAGGCAGGGTGATGCGGATCATCTTCTGGGGTCCTTGTCAGGGCGAATTAGCGGTTGAAGCGCAGGGGCAGGCCCCGGCACTGGTCGTACAGGCGCCCCTGGTGCCAGGCGAGCTGGCCCGAGACCAGGGTGGTGCTGACGCTGTGGCGAAAGCGTTGGCCGGCGAAAGGGGTCCAGCCGCACTGGGCGAGGATCGGCTGGCTGTCCACCGCCTTGCCTTCGGGCTCGGCGCGAACCAGCACCAGGTCGGCCCAGTAGCCTTCGCGCAGGTAGCCGCGGTCCGTGATGGCGAACAGGTCGGCCACTCGATGGCTGGTCTTGGCCACCAGGGTGGTCAGGGGCAGCAGTTGGTCCGCTACCAGCTCCAGCAGCGCCGGCAAGGCGTGCTGCACCAGGGGCAGGCCGGAAGGGGCGCGGGCGTAGGGTTGTTGCTTCTGCTCCCAGGTGTGGGGCGCGTGGTCGGTGCCGATGACGTCCAGCCGGTTGCTGTTCAGGGCCTGGCGCAGGGCATCGCGGTCAGCCTGGGTCTTGATCGCCGGGTTGCATTTGATCAGGTGGCCGAGGCGCGAATAGTCACGGTCATCGAACAGCAGATGATGCACGCAGACTTCGGCGGTGATGGTTTTTTCCGCCAGGGGCCGGTCCTCGAACAGTGCCAGTTCCCGGGCGCTGGTCAGATGCAGGACGTGCAGGCGGGTGCCGTGTTTCTTCGCCAGTGCCACCGCCAGGGACGAGGAGCGGTAGCAGGCCTCGGCGTCGCGGATGCGCGGGTGGGCGGCAGCGGGGATCTGCTCGCCATAGAGTTGCTGCCAGCGCTGCTGCCTGACCTGGATGCTCGGGGTGTGTTCGCAATGGGCCAGGAGCAGGGTCGGCACTTCGCGAAACAGCCGGTCGAGGACCTGCGGATCGTCCACCAGCATATTGCCGGTGGAGGCGCCCATGAACACTTTGACCCCGGCCACCTCCTTGGGGTCGAGGGCGGCGACGATGTCCAGGTTGTCGTTGCTGACGCCAAAGTGAAAGCCGTAGTTGGCCGCCGAGGTGATCGCCGCACGGCGCTTCTTGTCGTTCAGCGCAGCCAGGCTCAGGGTCGGTGGCGAGGTGTTGGGCATGTCCATGAAGCTGGTGATGCCACCCGCCACGGCGGCCCGGGATTCGGAATAGAGGCTGCCTTTGTCGGGGGCACCAGGATCGCGAAAGTGCACCTGGTCGTCGATCATTCCCGGCAGCAGCCATTGGCCCTGGGCGTCGATTTCCTGTTCGGCGCTGAGGTGGTCAAGGTTGCCGATGGTTTCGATGCGGCCTTGTTTCACCAGCAGGTCGGCTTCGAACTCACGGCCTTCGTTCACCAGGCGGGCATTGCGAATGAGGATTCGGCTCATGCTTAAAACTCGTTCTGCAGGGCCTTGTAGCCACGGATCAGGTCGACGTTGGTGCGTGCCACATCTTCGGAAAATTCCGAGGCGCTGATACTCACGGGAGGGAACTGCGCCAGGTCGGTCTTGGGCCCGATGCGGGTGGTGGAGGGCACATAGAAGCCCTGGGGCAAGTCGCGGCCGTCGACCACCGAGTTGTGCCGGACCACGCTGCCGTCACCCACCACGCAGTTGAACAACACGCTGTTGAAGCCGATGAACACTCGGTCGCCGACCACGCAGGGACCATGGACGATGGAGCGGTGGGCGATGGAGGTGTGCTGGCCGATGGTCACCGCCGCGCCGGATTTGGAATGGATCACCACACCGTCCTGGATGTTCGAGTTGGCGCCGATGGTGATGGCTTCCATCTGGCCCGAGGCATCGACCTCGTCGGCGCGGATCACCGCGTAAGGGCCGACAAACACGTTGTCGCCGATCACCACCTTGCCGCAGATGATTGCGGTCTTGTCCACATAGGCGGATTCGGCGATCACTGGCAGGTCGCCGGAAGGGTTTTTACGAATCATGGCGCGAGTCCTTCATAGGGGAACTGATGACTTCCACCGCGCCATCGCGAATGGCGTTGTAGAAACAGTTGGGGCGCCCGGTGTGGCAGGCCGGTCCTTGCTGATCGACCAGCAACAGCACGGCGTCGCCGTCGCAATCCAGGCGTGCCTCGACCAGCCGCTGTCGATGCCCGGAGCTTTCGCCCTTGCGCCACAGGCACTGGCGCGAGCGTGACCAGTAGCAGACCTGGCCGCTGATCAGGGTTTCGGCCAGGGCCCGGCGGTTCATCCAGGCCAGCATCAGCACCGCGCCGCTGTCGTGCTGCTGGGCGATGGCGGCAATCAGGCCAGCGCTGTTCCAGGGCAGGGCGTCGAGCACTGCGGTCAGCGGCCAGCGGCTGCCCAGGGCGGCTTGTTCCAGATCCAGCATCGACAGCGGCGGGCGCGGGATCATGGTTGGCTCAAGGCGTCGTACAAGGTGTTGAGGTTGTATTCGAACAGCCCGGTGAAGGTGCTTGCCGGGCCGCTGGCCGCGAGGGCGTCGGAGTACAGGGTGCCGCCGATGCGGGCGCCGCTTTCCTCGGCGATCTGTTTGAGCAGGCGCGAGTCCTTGATGTTCTCCATGAACACCGCCTTGACCTTGGCCTTGCGGATCTGGGTGATCAGCGCCGCGACTTCGGCCGCTGAGGGTTCACGGTCGGTGGACAATCCCTGGGGCGCCATGAAGTCGATGCCATAGGCCTGGCCCAGGTAACCGAAGGCGTCGTGGGAGGTGACAATCCTGCGGTTGCCCGGGGGCAGGGCGCCGAGCTTGGCCTTGGCTTCGGCCAGCAGCCGGTAGATCTGTTGTAGGTAGGCCTGGCTGTTGCGCTGGTAGTCGGCCTGATGGGCCGGGTCGGCGGCGATCAGCGCCTTGGTAATGGTGTTCACATAGAGTTCGCTGTTGGCCAGGTTGTGCCAGGCGTGAGGGTCGGGAATGCTTTCGCCGTCCTCCTCCAGGGTTCGCGGGATCACCCCGCGGCTGGCGCTGATCACCGTGGCCCGGGTGCCGGTGCTAGCCACCAGGCGATCCAGCCAGGGCTCGAAACCCAGGCCGTTCTTGATGATCATCCGCGCCTTGAGCAGGGCCTTGGCATCGTCCGGGGTTGGCTCATAGGTGTGGGCATCTTCGTCGGCTCCCACCAGGTTGGTGATCTGCACATGGTCGCCGCCGACCTGTCGGGTCATGTCGGCGAGGATGCTGAAGCTGGTGACCACGGCAAGCTTGTCCGCGGCCTGGGCCGTCGACCACGACAGGGGCAGCAGCAGGCTGAACAGCACGAGTAGGGCGCGCATCGGGAAACACCTCATGGGGATGTGAGCAACGGTGGGCGATGCAGCAGGCCGTGCACCGGCCCGAACACCACGGACAGCAGGTACAGGCTGCCCGCTACCAGCACGATGGCCGGCCCGCTGGGCAGCGAGTAGTGGAAAGACAACAGCAGGCCGAGCCACACCGAAAGGCAGCCCAGCAGGGCGGCGATGCCGATCAGCAGCGGCAGGCGGCGGCTCCAGAAACGCGAGGCGGCGGCCGGCAGCATCATCAAGCCGACCACCATCAGTGCGCCGATGGCCTGGAAACCGATCACCAGATTGAGCACCACCAGGGTCAGGAACAGACCGTGGGCCAGCGGCCCGAGGCGGCTGACGCTGTGCAGGAACAACGGGTCGAGGGTGTCCAGCAGCAGGGGTTTGTAGATCAGCACCATGGCCAGCAGGCTGAAGACCGAGACCCAAAGCATGCCGCTCAGGGTTGGGCCGTCCACTGCCAGGGCCGAGCCGAACAGCAGGTGCAGGAGGTCCAGGCGTTTGCCGGCGAGCCCCAGGATCAGCACCCCGCTGGCCAGGGAGATGGGGTAGATGGCAGCGATGCTGGCGTCTTCCCGCAGGCCGGTGCGGCGGGTAATCCAGGCTGCCAGGCCGGCCATGCCCAGGCCGGCACCGAGGCCACCGAGGGTCAGGGCCGGCAGGCTGAGGCCGGCGAACCAGAAGCCCAGGGCCGCGCCAGGGAGGATGCCGTGGGCCACGGCGTCGCCGATCAGGCTCATGCGCCGCAGGATCAGGAACACCCCCAGCGGCGCGGTACTGCAGGCCAGGACCAGGCCGCCGAGCAAGGCCCGGCGCATGAAGACAAACTCGCTGAACGGTTGCCAGAGGTGCATGGCCAACTGCATCAAGCCACCTGCGTCTGGGGTTGTTGGGCGATCAGTTCGCGGCTGGGACCGAAGAGGCAACCGCTGCTCTTGATCAGCAGGCTCTGGGGGATGTGTTGGCGCACGGCAGCCAGGTCATGGCAGACCACTACCAGGGTCCGGCCCTGGGCGTGCCAGTTGTGCAGGTGCTGCCAAAACAGGGCCTGGCCGGCGTCGTCGAGGGCGGCGTGGGGCTCGTCGAGCAACAGCAGCGGTGCTTCGGTCAGGCTCAAGCGGGCCAGCAAGGCACGCTGCAATTCGCCGCCGGAGAGGGCCATCAGCGGACGCTTCTGCAACCCGTCCAGGTGCCAGTCTTCGAGTACGGCCAGGAGTTTTGCCCGGCGTATGGCGGCGGACTCGCGCTTGCCCCAGAAACCGGCAGCCACCAGCTCTTCGAGGCTGATGGGGAACTGCCGGTCCAGGTGTTGCTGCTGGGGCAGGAACGCCAGGCCGCCCCGCTGTGGGGTTGCCAGTGAGAGGCTGCCGGACAAGGGTTTCTGCAGCCCGGCCAGGACCTTCAACAAGCTGCTCTTGCCGCAACCGTTGGCGCCGATGATGGCGCTCAGGCTGCCGGCGGACAGGTGCAGATCCAGAGGTGGAGTCAGTGGCTGTCCGGGCGCGCCCCAGCGCAAGGCTTGGCAACGGATCATCAGGCCTCCCAGTTCCAGCGGCTCTGCGCCACGGCGTCATGGGCGTGGAGGCTTTCCGCATGCACGACGCGCAGGCTAAAGGCGTTGACCCCGGGGGAGCGGCGCAAGGCTTGGTTCAACCGGCGAGCGGCGTCTTCACAGAACATCAGGTTCTGCCCGTTGGCCAGGGCGAAGGCTTGCTCGTCGGCGCGCTTGACCGCGGTTTGCACGGCGGTGCCCAGGGCAGTCTCGGCATCGTTGATCAGGGCGATCAGGGGCAGCTCATCAAGGAAGTCATCCAGGCGCAGTTGCAATTCGGCCTGGCTGCGCTGGCTGTGGGGGGTGGCGACAATGCCCTGGGATGATCCCAGCCAGGCCAGGACGTCGGCATGCTGCAAGGGTCGATTGGCAAAATCGTCGATGAATTGCTGTTGAATCAACTGCCGGGACAGGGCGGCAGAGCAGGGGCAGGTAGAGGAATAAGGCACATCGATTTTTAGTTCCACGTGGAACATCCCATCTTGCAGCCGTGCGTCGATGGACAACGGATAGCTCTTCCAGCCCGCCAAAGGGCTGACCAGGGCTGGGCGCTTGAGCAGCAAGTCCAGGTGAATACGCAGGTACGCAGTGCGGGCCAGGCCTTGGTGGCTGTCAAGAAAACGCTGCAACACCTGGCGCAGCAGCGCGGGAGTGAGGTTCTCCTGTTCAAGCAGTTCCAGGGCCAGATACAGGCGCGACATATGAATGCCGCGGGCTTCGCCATCGTCGAGGCTGACGCCGGCATCGGCCTTGGCGCTGGTTCGCTGGCCGTCCATCACTACAGGTAAGGCAATGCCGCACATGCCCACCCATTCCAGGGGCAAGGCTTGGCGTGAGGACTGCGCGGCGATATCCGGCAGAGTCAGCGCGTTCATGAGCAGGTCCGTCGTAGGAAAAGATTCGACATGTTATATTATAACAATACGTTCGATGAAATCTTTTTCCTCGGCGGCTCTTCACCCTGCCTTTGCGAGTACGGACGCTCCCTTATCTGCGGTATTTGTCATGCACAGACGTCAATTGCTCAACCTGCTATTGGCCGGTACGGCCCTGATGTTTCCCTGGAGTGTTTCGGCCGCGCAGATCCGCAACGCGCGGTTGTGGAACTCCGCCGACAAGCTGCGCCTGGTGCTCGATCTGAGCGGCCCGGTGCAGTACAAGACCTTCACCCTGAGCGCGCCGGAGCGCCTGATCATCGACTTGAACGGTGCGCGCCTGAGTGGTGATTTCAGCCAGCTGGCCCTGGCCAATACGGTGATTCGCTCGATCCGTTCCGGGCACTTCGGCCAGGGTGATACGCGGATCGTCCTCGACCTCAGCGAGCCGGTGCAGCTCAAGAGTTTTCTCCTGCCGCCCCAGGATGGCCAGGGGCATCGGCTGGTGCTCGACCTGGCTCATGCCGGCAACACGCCGCTGCAAGTCGCTGCAGTTGCGGCCCCCCTGGCCAAGCCCGAGACGCCGGTGGCCAGGTCCCATCCCAAGCGCGACATCATCGTGGTGGTCGATCCGGGGCACGGCGGCAAGGACCCGGGCGCGGTGGGGGCCAAGGGCGAGCGGGAGAAGGACGTGGTGCTGTCCATCGCCCAACTGCTGGCCAAGCGGCTCAAGCGCGAGAAGGGCTTTGCCGTGAAGCTGGTGCGTAACGACGACTTCTTCGTGCCGCTGCGCAAACGGGTGGAGATCGCCCGCAAGCACAAGGCCGACTTGTTCATCTCGGTGCATGCTGATGCCGCGCCGCGCCTCACGGCGTCCGGGGCTTCGGTGTACGCCCTGTCCGAAGGCGGCGCGACCTCGGCGACCGCGCGCTTCATGGCCCAGCGGGAAAATGGCGTCGACCTGTTGGGAGCCACCAGCCTGCTCAACCTCAAGGACAAGGACCCGATGCTGGCGGGGGTGATCCTCGACATGTCGATGAACGCCACCATCGCCGCCAGCCTGCAGCTGGGCAGCACGGTGCTGGACAGCCTGTCGGGGATCACCACCCTGCATCAGAAGCGTGTGGAACAGGCCGGCTTCGCGGTGCTCAAGTCGCCGGATGTACCTTCGATCCTGGTGGAGACCGGCTTCATCTCCAACAGCCGCGACAGCCAGCGCCTGGTGACCACGCGCCACCAGCAGGCGATTGCCGACGGCCTGTTCAAGGGGCTGCAGCGCTACTTCGAGAAAAACCCGCCAGCCAACAGTTACCTGGCCTGGCTCCAGGAATCGCAGGCCGGCGCTTCGGTGTAGGTGGCGGCGAGCATCAAGCGCCGTTTGGGCCTGCCCGGCAGCGCTGGGACGAACCTAGCAGCCGCTGATTCGGCTGCAGGTGAACGTGGCGCTGCTGCCGCCGGAACTGGAGAAGCGGTTGCGCGTGGTCCAGCCCACGCGCTGGCTGTAGCCCACCCAGGCCTCGCCGTCGGAGGTCAGGCCGGTGAAGAAAGTCAGTTGCCCGTAGCGACTGTTGGTTTGCGCCCAGTAGCGTTTGCCGATCACCTCGAACCCCCGCAGGTAGGTGGTGCTGCCAGCGGTCGCGACACTGTAGGCATTGCCCAGGGGATCGACGCAGGCCAGCAGGGTGGCGCTGCGGGTGCAGGTGGCCAGGGAACCGGGAGCGGCCGCCGCAGCAGGCCCGGCCAGCAGCAGTGAAAGGCTCGAAAGCAGGAGGGGCAGGGCAAGGCGCATGGCGATTCTCGTGGCGACAGAGGCGCAGCATCGCGCCCTTCGTCGTGGGCGGCAAGGGAGTGTTGGCTAATTCGCATTGTTATAATATAACATTAAATAAAGCCTGATCCGTGACTCGCCATGACTGAACACGACCTCCTCGGCCAACCCGAGGCGCATTACATGAATGACGCCCAGCAGGGCTTTTTCCGCGATTTGCTGCTGAGCCAGCGCAACGACCTGCAGCAGCGCATTGCCGGCGAGTTTGACCAGCTGCGCGAGCAGGAGCCCCACAGCGACCCCGCCGATATCGGCAGCGCCGAGGAGCAGCGGCAGTGGCAACTGCGCCTGCTGGAGCGGGAAAAGAAGCTCCTCGACAAGATCGACGAAGCCCTGGAGCGCCTGGCCCGTGGCGAATACGGCTGGTGCCGCGAAACCGGCGAGCCCATCGGCCTCAAGCGCCTGCTGCTACGGCCCACCGCCACCCTGTGCATCGAAGCCAAAGAACGCCAAGAGCTGCGCGAACGCCACCACCGAGCGTTTTGACCCAGCCGCGACCCTGATGAGGAACCCCCCATGACCGACCGCCTTCCCGTTACCGTGCTCTCCGGCTTTCTCGGCGCCGGCAAAAGCACCCTGCTCAATCATGTACTGCGCAACCGCGACAACCTGCGGGTGGCGGTGATCGTCAACGACATGAGCGAAATCAACATCGATGGCAGCGAAGTGCAGCGCGATGTCAGCCTCAACCGCGCCGAAGAAAAGCTCGTGGAAATGAGCAACGGCTGCATCTGCTGCACCCTGCGCGAGGACCTGCTGGAAGAGGTGGGCAAGCTGGCCCGGGACGGGCGCTTCGACTATCTGCTGATCGAGTCCACCGGGATTTCCGAGCCACTGCCGGTGGCAGAAACCTTCACCTTCCGCGATGAGTCGGGCCAGAGCCTGGCGGACATCGCCCGGCTCGACACCATGGTCACCGTGGTCGACGGCATGAACTTTCTGCAGGATTACCAGGCTGCGCAAAGCCTGGCGTCCCGGGGGGAAACCCTGGGCGAAGAGGATGAGCGCTCGATCACCGACCTGCTGATCGAGCAGGTGGAGTTCGCCGACGTGATCCTCATCAGCAAGATCGACCTGATCAGCAGCGATCAGCGCCAGGAACTGATGGCGATTCTTGCGCGACTCAA
This sequence comes from Pseudomonas sp. PH1b, assembly GCF_000633395.1. Classification (GTDB taxonomy): domain Bacteria; phylum Pseudomonadota; class Gammaproteobacteria; order Pseudomonadales; family Pseudomonadaceae; genus Aquipseudomonas. Next base: position 58,096 of record NZ_AYMU01000024.1, on the reverse strand, counting down.
TGCCCAGGCAGAAATCATTCCCATGGTCATGGGTCAGGTGCCGTTGGCCAAGATCCTCAACACCGGCCGTTTCGATTTCGAGCGTGCGGCGCAGGCGCCGGGCTGGCTGCAGGAGCTGCGTGGCGAGCACGTGCCGGAAACCGAGGAATACGGCATTGCCTCCACCGCCTACCGAGCGCGCCGGCCCTTTCATCCGCAGCGCTTCTTCGCCTTCATCAACCGCCCCTGGGTCAATGGCAAGCTGCTGCGCTCCAAGGGGTTCTTCTGGCTGGCCAGCAAGCACCAGGAAGCCGGCAGCTGGTCCCAGGCCGGTGGCCTGATGCGCCATGGCTTCGCCGGGCGCTGGTGGCGCTTCGTGCCCAAGCAGCACTGGCCCCAGGATGAGGAGAGCACCGCGGCGATCATGCACAACTGGCACGCGGCTACCGGCGATTGCCGCCAGGAGCTGGTGTTCATCGGCCAGGACATCGACTTTACCCGGCTGAGCGCCGAGCTGGACCTGTGCCTGCTGGACGATGACGAAATGGCCCTTGGGGTCGAGGGCTGGAGCCTGATGAACGATCCCTTCGGTGCCTGGCATGAAGGGGAGGTGGCCTGATGCTGACCCCAAGTGCCCCGCTGCAACCGCTGGCTGATCCGCCCCCGGCCAACGGCTTGCTGCTGGTGGCTGGCCGGCCGCGGCGCCTGCGCCGCCAGGTGTTCGGCGAGATCCCGGCGGTGCTGGCGCAGGTGCTGGAGGACGAGGTCAACCTCAGCCTCTGGCAGCGCCGGCTGCCGGCCCATATCGCGGATTTCGACGAACTGCTGCTGTCCCTGAACGAACCGTTGGCCGAGTCCCTGTGCCTGGAGCTGGCGGACGAAGAGGCCGTGCCGAACCTCCAGGGCCTGGCATCCGGCTTCAGTGATCTTGAGGTGTATGACGGCTTTATCGCCGACGTTTCCTGGCTGGTCAGCGCTTTTGCCTGCCTGTTGGGCGCACGGCGGGTGGGCCTGCGCCTGCGGGTGCTGGACAAGGCCATGTGCCCGCGCTTTCACGTGGACCATGTGCCGGTGCGGCTGATCACCACCTATGCCGGCATCGGCAGCCAGTGGCTGCGTGAAGGCGTGATGGACCGCCAACAACTGGGGCAGGCCGGGGCCGAGCCCCGGGACCCGGCACTGATCCAGCAGATGGGCAGCGGTGCAGTGGCGCTGTTCAAGGGCGAGAAGTGGCACGGCAACGAAGGCTTTGGCCTGATCCACCGTTCGCCGCAGCCGGCCCCGGGTGAACGCAGGCTGATCCTCACCCTGGACTGGCTGGGTTGAGCGCCTCGATAGCGTATGGCGTGCGCAACGCCGCTGCTGCCGCTTGCAACAGAGGCACTCGGGAGGCCAATGCCGATCCGTTAAGCGCGACATAACCTGTGGCGTGGGAGCTCGTTCCCGCTAGGCCAGGCCGGCGAACCGCCGTTCAGGAGCCCCGAAATGAGCGCTGCTGTGCAGCCCCGCGGGGGCCAGAGGCCTTTCCACGAACAGCAATCGGCCGGCTTTGCTTCGGCAGGCTCCGGCATAGCCTGCCAGCGTGCCTGACAGGCTCTGTATTTTCGCCCTGCCAGGGAATGGCGTAGCATCGGCACACACGCTTTCGGAAACCCTTCCCATGCTGCAGAACATCCCCACCCATGTGATCGCCGGGCCATTGGGTGCCGGCAAGACCAGCCTGATCCGCCATTTGCTCAGTCAGCGTCCGACGGATGAACGCTGGGCGGTGCTGATCAACGAGTTTGGCCAGATCGGCCTGGATGCAGCCTTGCTGACCCGTGACGAGGATGGCATCGCCCTCGGTGAAGTGGCCGGAGGCTGCGTGTGCTGCGTCAACGGCGCGCCGTTTCAGGTGGGCCTGGGGCGTTTGCTGCGCCAATCGCGACCCGATCGCCTGTTTATCGAGCTGTCCGGCCTCGGCCACCCGGCGCAGTTGCTCAAGCAATTGAGTGTCGCGCCCTGGCAAGGGGTGCTGGCGCTGCAGCCAGGCGTGATGGTGCTGGATGCCCAGGCCCTGGCGGCTGGCAAGCCGCTGCCCCAGGCCCAGCAGGAGGCGTTGTCCAGCGCCGGCTTGCTGGTACTGAACAAGGACGAGCTGCTCAGCGACAGCGAGCGGTTGCGGGTACTGGAACAGTTGCCGGCTATCCGCTTGTTCTGGACTCGTCATGCGGCGCTGCCCCTGGCGGAGCTGCCGGGCCTGGCGGTCAGTGCCGAGGCCGCGCAGGAGCCATTCGAGCTGCCCCAGGGGCTGGCGCAGCTACCGGCGGTGTGGAGCGATCCGGCCATGCCGATCTGCCTCAGCCAGGCCCAGGCCGAGGGCTGGAGCGTCGGCTGGCGCTGGCACCCAAGCCAGCAGTTCGATCTGGCCCGGATCGAGCACTGGCTGCAGAACCTCGACTGGCGGCGGGCCAAGCTGGTGATCCACAGCAGCGAAGGCTGGCGCTCGGGCAACGGGCTGGAGAATTCGCCGCTCAACTGGCTGCCCAGCGAATGGCGTCGGGATTCGCGCCTGGAGTTGATCTTCAGTGAGATTCAGGATGTGCAGGCGCTGCAAGACAGCCTGGCGGCCTGCCGCCTGTAGCTGCTGCGGTGGTTGGCTAGCAGCGGCCAAGGATTGTCCTGGGACGGCAAAGCGGCGCCGGCTTCGGCCTAGTGCCGTCGCCGGAGGACAGCAGGGGGGTCAATTGCGCTTGCGGTGTTCGTCGCGCCACTGGCTGAGTTCGATCACCTCGGCGCTGGGCTGGGGTTCCTTGGCCTCAAATGGGTAGGGCGCCAGTTCGATCTGCGCGTTGTGGGCGCCGAACTGGGTGATGGTCCCGGCGTGGCGGGTTTCGCCGGTGACGGTGAACTCGAAGGTGTAGACCCGGGCCAGGCGCCGTCGGCCGCTGGCGTCCTTGATCAGGCCAATGCGCTTGAGCGCCACGTTGCCGTCGAGCAACTCGATGTCGAGCCGTGCGCAGTGTTGCTTGACCCGTTCCAGCGCCCGCTCGCGCAGGCTGTGGTTGTGCCACAGCCAGGCGGCGCCGGTCGCCAGCAGCATCAGCACAAAGATATTTCCAAGGGTCAGCATGAAGGTTCGCTCCAACGAAGTGGCATCAGCTTAACTGCGACTCCGGTCTGTCGTACAGGCTGCGTTTAGTCGCATACTGCGCGGCTTGAATTCCACCGGTTTTATGGAAAATCCTGCATGAAACGTACGCCCCACCTGCTTGCGATCCAGTCCCATGTGGTTTTCGGCCACGCCGGTAACAGTGCCGCAGTCTTTCCCATGCAGCGGGTTGGGGTGAATGTCTGGCCCCTGAACACCGTACAGTTCTCCAACCACACCCAGTATGGTCACTGGGCCGGGGAAGTGCTGGCGCCCCAGCAGATTCCCGAATTGGTGGAAGGCATCGCCAGCATCGGCGAGCTGGGCAACTGCGACGCGATCCTCTCCGGCTACCTGGGCAGCGCAGCTCAGGGCCGGGCGATCCTCAGTGGCGTGGCGCGGATCAAGGCGATCAACCCCAAGGCCTTGTACCTGTGCGACCCGGTGATGGGGCACCCGGAAAAAGGCTGCAGCGTGCCGGCGGAGGTCAGCGACTTTCTGCTGGACGAAGCGGTGGCCATGGCTGACTTCCTGTGCCCTAACCAACTGGAGCTGGACAGTTTTTGCGGGCGCAAGCCGCAGTCGCTGTTCGATTGCCTGGCCATGGCCCGCTCGCTGCTGGAGAAAGGCCCGAGAGCGGTGCTGGTCAAGCACCTGGACTACCCGGGCAAGCTGGCGGAAGGTTTCGAGATGCTGCTGGTGACTGCCGAAGGCAGCTGGCACTTGCGGCGCCCGTTGCTGGCGTTCCCGCGCCAGCCGGTGGGTGTGGGCGACCTGACGTCGGGTCTGTTCCTGGCCCGGGTGCTGTTGGGGGACAGCCTGGTGGCGGCGTTCGAATTCACCGCCGCAGCGGTGCACGAAGTGCTGCTGGAAACCCAGGCCTGCGCCAGCTACGAGCTGGAGCTGGTGCGGGCCCAGGACCGCATTGCCCACCCACGGGTGCGCTTCGAAGCCACGCCGATCGGTTTCTGAGGGCGACCGGCAGGCGGTCGAGTCAGGCCTGCTCGGAGAACTGCACCGTCGGCGCCGGCTGACGGAAGCCCCGGGTTTGGATGGCCAGGTAGACCAGGCCCAGGGCGAACCAGGCCATGCCGATTCCCAGGGTCAGGGCCGAGAGGCTGGTCCATAGCCAGACGATCAGGGCAAAACCGATCAGCGGCAGCAGGCCGTACTGCAGCAGCCGCACGATGCCGCGCGGCTGGCCCTGGCCGAGGTGGCTCTTGATCACCGCCAGGTTGACCACGGAAAACGCCACCAGCGCGCCGAAGCTGATCATCGATGCCAGGGTGGTCAGATCGATGACCACCGCCAGCAAGGACACCAGCGACACCAGCACAATGGCGATCACCGGTGTCTTGTAGCGCTCCGACAGGCGGCCGAACAGCCGCCGCGGCAGGATGCCGTCGCGGCCCATGCTGAACAGGATGCGCGACACCGAGGCCTGGGAGGCCAGGGCCGAACCGGCGGCGCCGGCCACGTAGGTGGCGGTGAAGAAAATCTCCAGGAAACGCCCGCCCGCCTGGAGCATCACTTCGCTGGCCGCCGCGTCTGCGTCCTTGAAACTGCTGCCGGGAAACGCCAGCTGGCTGGCCATGGCCAGCAGGATGAACAGCAGGCCGGCGCCCAGGGTGGTGATCAGGATGGCCCGGGGGATGTCCCGCCGCGGGTCGCGGGTTTCCTCGGCCAGGGTCGATACCGCGTCAAAGCCCAGGAACGACAGGCACAGCACCGCTGCTCCGGCCATCAACGGCAGCAGCCCGGTCTGGCTGCCGTCACCGACCCAGGGCGCGGCGAGGTCCATGCTCGGGGCGCCTGCCAGCTGGCGCAGCACCAGTGCCACGAACACCACCACGAACACCAACTGGGCACAGACGATCAGGTTGCTCATGCTCGACACCGAGCCGATCCCACGGATGTTCAGCACGGTCACCAGGCAGACCGTCGCCACCACGAACACCCAGGCTGGCACGTCGGGGAACGCCAGGTTGAGAAACAGCCCGATCACCAGGTAATTGATCATCGGCAGGAACAGGTAATCCAGCAGCAGCGACCAACCGGCGAGGAAGCCGATACCCGGGCCGAAGCTGAGGCTGGCGTAGGAATAGGCCGAACCGGCAATCGGGTATTTCCTGACCATCACGCTGTAGGAGCGGGCGGTGAAGATCATCGCCAGCAAGGTGATTACATAGGCTGCGGCGGTACGGCCGCCGGTGATCTGGGTGACCACGCCGTAGGTGGTGAAGACGGTCAGCGGGACCATGTACACCAGGCCGAAGAACACCAGGGCCGGTAGGCCGAGGATGCGTCGCAGGGCAGTGCCCTGGGCACTGTGGGCGAAACTCGCGTCGAGGCTGGCGCTGCTGGAAAGTGGAGGGCTGCTGGGGAGGGGATTGGCGCTGGGCATTGTTATTGTTCTCACGCGTTCGTTGGCTCGAAGGCTCCCCGGGGGGAGTGCGTTGCTGCCTTGCCCATGGATTCTGGCAGTGGCGCCCTGAGGACATAACTCTCGATGTGGTCAAAAAGGGATAGATCTGGCCATTCAAGATGACCGCAGAAGACTGCCTGGCAAGGCCCGGAAAGGAGCTGGCCTGGCGCAGCAGGCGCGGGCCGGGAGGAGAGTGGAGGGGAGCGGAGGGAAGGACCGTCCGTGGTCCTGCTGGAGCAGCTGGATTACCGGTGAATCAAGGGCCGTCGGCCTTGATTTCCTGGTAGCGCTTTTCCAGTTCCTGGCGGATCTGCCGGCGCTGCTGGGCCTGGATATAGCGGCGCTTGCCGTCGCTGGTTTCCGGCTGCAGAGGCGGCACCTGGGCCGGTTTGCGCTGGTCGTCCACCGCCACCATGGTGAAGAAGCAGCTGTTGGTATGGCGCACCGAACGCTCGCGGATGTTCTCGGTGACCACCTTGATACCCACCTCCATCGAGGTGTTGCCGGTGTAGTTGACCGAGGCCAGGAAGGTCACCAGTTCGCCGACATGGATCGGCTCGCGGAAGATCACCTGATCCACCGATAGGGTCACCACGTAGCGTCCCGCGTAGCGGCTGGCGCAGGCATAGGCGACTTCATCGAGGTACTTGAGCAGGGTGCCGCCGTGGACATTGCCAGAGAAATTGGCCATGTCAGGGGTCATCAATACCGTCATCGACAGCTGGGCGTTTCCGGGTTCCATAGCACACTCACGGTTCTAGGCAGGGGTTGCTGGAGCACCTCTGCGGGTGCTTGGTCGAAGAGTTTTCAAACTATCGATAACGGGACGCCGGGCCTCGTCGCGCCGTCACGCTTTAGTGGATCTGTTTCCTTATATTGCGCCGCCTTGCTGGCGGAAGTCGCGGTGTTAACCTGCAAAACACCCGTTCCAGGGTATTTTTCCACTCCTCTTGAAGGATGTTTCCCCTTACTGATCAGAATTTTCTTTTGAGGCGATCTGCGCCGCCCATCATTCAAGGAGAGCACCGGCCATGCATGCCATCAGCTTCATTCAGGACCTGGCAGTGATCATGTTGGTCGCAGGCGTGGTGACCATTCTCTTTCATCGATTCAAGCAGCCGGTGGTGCTGGGCTACATAGTCGCCGGCTTCATCATTGGCCCGCACACCCCGCCTTTCGGCCTGATCCATGACGAGCAGACCATCAAGACCCTGGCCGAGCTGGGGGTGATCTTCCTGATGTTCTGCCTGGGGCTGGAGTTCAGCCTGCGCAAGCTGTTCAAGGTGGGGGCCACGGCGTTTATCGCGGCCTTCCTGGAAATCGTACTGATGATCTGGATCGGCTACGAGATCGGCCGCTGGTTCGACTGGAACACCATGGATTCGCTGTTCCTCGGGGCGATCCTGGCCATTTCCTCCACCACCATCATCGTCAAGGCCCTCAACGACCTGAAGATGAAGAACGAGCGCTTCGCCCAGCTGATCTTCGGCGTGCTCATTGTTGAGGACATTCTGGGTATCGGCATCATCGCCTTGCTCTCGAGCATCGCGGTCAGCGGCACCGTGAGCTCCGGCGAGGTGTTCTCCACCGTCGGCAAGCTCTCGCTGTTCATGATCGTGGCACTGGTGATCGGCATCCTGCTGGTACCGCGCCTGCTGGCCTACGTGGCGAAGTTCGAGAGCAACGAGATGCTGCTGATCACCGTGCTGGGGCTGTGTTTCGGCTTCTGCCTGCTGGTGGTCAAGCTGGAGTACAGCATGGTCCTGGGGGCCTTCCTGATCGGTGCGATCATGGCCGAGTCCCGCCAGCTGCTGAAGATCGAGCGGCTGATCGAGCCGGTTCGCGACCTGTTCAGTGCCATCTTCTTCGTCGCCATCGGCCTGATGATCGACCCACAGATCCTCCTGCAATACGCCTGGCCGATCGCGGTGATCACGGTGGCGGTGGTGCTCGGCAAGATGCTGTCCTGCGGCATGGGGGCCTTTATCGCCGGCAACGACGGACGTACTTCCTTGCGAGTGGGCATGGGCCTGTCACAGATCGGCGAGTTTTCCTTCATCATCGCTGCCCTGGGCATGACCCTACAGGTCACCAGCGACTTCCTGTACCCGGTGGCAGTGGCGGTGTCGGCCATGACCACCCTGCTCACGCCGTACCTGATCCGGGCCGCCGATCCGCTCTCGCTGAAGCTGGCGGGGATCATGCCCCAGCGTGTCAGCCGGGTGCTGGGCATGTACGGTGAGTGGCTGCGCAGCATCCAGCCCCAGGGTGAGGGGGCATTGCTGGCCTCGATGATTCGCAAGATCCTGCTGCAGGTGGGGGTGAATCTGGCGCTGGTGGTGGCGGTGTTCTTTTCCGGCGGCTATTTCGCCAAGCGCATTGGTGCCTATCTACAGGACTGGGTGAGTGATCCCAGCTGGCAAAAGGCGTTGATCTGGGGTGGGGCGCTGCTGGTTTCCCTGCCGTTCCTGATCGCCGCCTATCGCAAGCTCAAGGCCCTGTCGATGTTGCTGGCGGAGATGGGGGTCAAGGCGGAAATGGCCGGGCGCCATACCCAGCGAGTGCGCCGGGTCATCGCCGAGGTGATCCCGATCCTGTCGTTGCTGGTGATTTTCCTGCTGCTGGCGGCGCTCTCGTCGAGCATCCTGCCAACCCTGGAGTTGCTGATGCTGATCGCGGTGGTGGCGGCGGCGGTGGCCGCGGTGCTGTGGCGCTGGTTCATCCGCGTACACACGCGGATGCAGGTGGCGCTGATCGAAACCTTGGACCACAGCAAGGACAACGGCGGGCATTGACCCTGCCACTCGCCAGCAGGGGGGCTGGCGAGTTGTTTCAAGCGCTGCAGGCCAACGCTGGGCGGCGCAGGTCTCAGCTTTCCAGCCAGACGTCCCGCGCCCAGTGCCACACCGATTCCCAGGATTCCTCGGTGATCAGCTCTTCTTCGCCGGACCACAGCACCACGGTGCCGTCTTCCTCGACGCAGTAGTAGTCGTCGCCGTCCTGGCAGATCGGGATCAGCTCGCGAGGCACGCCCATGTCCCAGGCGGTAGCGGCCACTTCCGGCAGGTAGGTGTGGGATTGTGGGTCGGTGACGGTTACAGGTTCGAGGCTGCCGTAAACCACATCGCTGACCGTCAACAGGAACTCCTTGAAGACGAACGGGATGTTGATGAACAGCTGTTCTTCAATTTCCACCAGTTGGTCTTCGTCCGGGAGTTCCAGGGGGACGGGTACCGGTTCGTTGGCTTCTCGGAGTTGTTCGATGACTTCTTCCACGGCCTGGGTCCTCTTAGCTCTATGGCGCGGTTATGTGACGGCGGTTTATACAGTAGCTCGCTATAAGTGCAATCGTGAAATGCAAAACCCCGACCTGAGTCGGGGTTTTGCATTACAGCTGTGACAGCAGAATGAATCAGCCGTTCTGGCGGATACCTGCCACCAGCCATGGCTGGTTGTCGCCCTGGGCACGTTCCATGTTCCAGCTTTCGCTGAACACTTCGCCCTGGTCGAAGCGCGAAGTCTTCGATACACCGCTGAAGGTCAGGGTGGCGATGGTCTTGTCGGCACGGTCATCCACGCCTTCAAGCTGCACTTGCAGGTTGTCGATGTAGGTCGACTGGAAGCCGTCGCCCAGGTCGGCACGTTCCTGCTTCAGGAACTGCAGCAGTTGCGGGGTCACGAACTCGGCGATCTTGTCCATTTCGTTGGCGTCCCAGTGTTGCTGCAGGGACTGGAAGTGGTTGCGCGCCGCTTCAATGAAACGCTCCTCGTTGAACCAGGCCGGTGCGTTGATCACCGGGCGGGCGACCGGAGCGGCCGAGCCGCCGAAGATCGAGCCACCCGCAGGCTGCTGAGGTTCGAAGGCTTCACGCTGCATCGGCGCGTGGCCCGCCGGAGCATATTGCTCCTGCTGCTTGCGGCGACGTGCGGCAATGAAACGGAAGATCACGAAGGCAATGACCGCCATGATCAGGATGTCGAAGATCTGCATGCCCTGGAAGCCACCGCCCATGAACATGGACGCCAGCAGGCCACCGGCGGCGATGCCGGCCAGAGGGCCGAGCCAGCGCGATGCACCACCGGCCTTGGCCGCAGCGCCCGCGGCACCGGCTGCGCCAGCGGTGGCTGCAGCGGCGGGAGCACCCGGGGCGGTCGGCGCCGCCTGGCGAGTCTGGTGAGTCGGGGCAGCACCGGCACTTTTGCCGCCGCCAAAGCGCTTGGCGTTGGCATCGAGGCTCATCGTCAAACCGATGCACAGCGCCATGGCGATGCTAAGAAAACGTTTCATAAAGGGGGTTCCCATTTGTGGATGGCACGCGCGCCATATTGCACAGGTGAAGTGTCAGTGGCGAGCGGCATAATGTTTCGGGCTTTTGCCTGACAGGCTCGGTTCAGCTCTGCCCGGCGTCATGCTCGCCGTTGTGGCTTTTGTCCGTCCAGAGGTGTTGCGTTCAATCCCGGTGTCATTCAGCGCCGCAGTGCCAGCAGCACCACGCCCGCGGTGATCAGGCCGATTCCACTCCATTGCCGCAGGTCGAGCTTCTCGCCCAGCAGCACCACGCCGATGATCGCGACCAGTACCACGCTGAGTTTGTCCACCGGCGCCACCAGCGAGGCGGGGCCGAGTTTCAAGGCGCGGAAGTAGCACAGCCAGGAAGCGCCCGTGGCCAGCCCGGACAGCAGCAGGAACAGGTAGCTTCTGGCAGAAATCGATCCCAGGGACTGATATTGGCCCGTGGCGTACAAAATCAAGGCCAGGCTGACCAGTACCACCACGGTGCGCAGCAGGGTGGCGAAGTCGGAATTGACGTTTTCAATGCCGACTTTCGCGAAGATCGCCGTCAAAGCGGCGAAAGTGGCCGAGAGCAGGGCCCAGAATGTCCATGAGGAAAAAAATCCCGAGCCCATGTTCGCGCATCCTTATATAGGTGCTGTGCCTGCCGGCTGGCCGGCGAAGGCGTATTGGGGATCGCCATCGCCGGTGCGCCAGCCCCGCAACAATCAGGTTTAGATGGCTTCCAGCTTGGCGTAGCCGAGCATCAGCCACTTGCTGCCCTCACTGAAGTTCACTTGCACCCGGGCCTGGGCACCGGCGCCTTCGAAGTTGAGGATCACCCCGTCGCCGAACACCGAGTGCCGCACGGCCTGGCCCAGGCTCAGGCCGGTGTCGGGGATCTCGCTGCCGCCGAACAGGCTGCTGGTGCTTTGTGACTGGCCGCCCCCAAAAGGCCGGCTGACGCTGTTGGACAGGCGTACTTCCTGGATCAGGCCCTTGGGCACCTCGCGGACGAAGCGCGACACCTTGTTGTAGGTTTCGCTGCCGTACAGGCGACGTGTTTCCGCGTAGGTCATCACCAGGTTCTGCATCGCCCGGGTAATGCCGACATAGGCCAGGCGCCGTTCTTCCTCAAGGCGGCCGGGTTCTTCCAGGCTCATCTTGTGGGGAAACAGGCCTTCTTCCATGCCCACCAGGAACACATAGGGGAATTCCAGGCCCTTGGCACTGTGCAGGGTCATCAGCTGGATGCCGTCTTCATGCTCTTCGGCCTGGGTATCGCCGGCTTCCAGGGACGCGTGGCCGAGGAAAGCCGCCAGGGGCGTCAGGTCCTGGTCTTCCTCGGTGCTCTCGAAGTTGCGCGCAGCGCTGACCAGCTCCTCGAGGTTTTCTACCCGTGCCTGGCCTTTTTCGCCTTTTTCCGCTTCGTGGTAGGCAATCAGCCCGGATTGCTCGATCACCGTCTGGGTCATCAGGTGCAGGGGCATGTCCAGGGTCTTGGCCGCGAGGTTCTCGATCAGCTCGATAAAGGCCCCGAGGGCGCCGGCGGCACGGCCGGTCAGGCCTTTGTTGGCCACCAGCTGGCGCATGGCTTCCCACATCGACACATCGCTGTGGCGCGCGTGCTCGCGGATGGCCTCGACGGTCTTCTCGCCGATGCCCCGGGCCGGCACGTTGATCACCCGCTCCAGGGCTGCGTCGTTGCCGCGGCCTTCCAGCAGGCGCAGGTAGGCCATGGCGTTCTTGATCTCGGCCCGTTCGAAGAAGCGCTGGCCGCCATAGATGCGGTACGGAATGCGCTCGCGCAGCAGGGCCTCTTCCAGCACCCGGGACTGGGCGTTGGAGCGATAGAGAATGGCGATGTCGCTGCGGGCCAGGCCCGTCTTCAGCGCGCTTTCGATGGTTTCCACCACGTAGCGTGCTTCATCGTGCTCGTTGAAGGCGGCGTACAGGTTGATGGCTTCGCCATCGCCGCCGTCGGTCCACAACTCCTTGCCCAGGCGCCCGGTGTTGTTGGCGATCAGGGCGTTGGCAGCCTTGAGGATGCCGGCGGTGGAGCGGTAGTTCTGCTCCAGGCGGATCACTTCGGTGTCCGGGAAGTCTTCGGAATACTGATGGATGTTCTCGATCTTCGCCCCGCGCCAGCCGTAGATCGACTGGTCGTCGTCGCCCACCACCATCAGGCTCTCGCCGCCCTTGGCCAGCAGCCGCAGCCAGGCGTATTGCACGGCGTTGGTGTCCTGGAACTCGTCCACCAGCACATGGCGGAAACGCTTCTGGTAGTGCGCCAGCAGGCCCGGGTGGTCGCGCCACAGGTCCAGGGCGCGCAGCAGCAGTTCGGAGAAGTCGATGACCCCGGCACGCTGGCAGGCGGCCTCGTAGGCCTCATAGATGCCGCGCATGGTGGCCAGGAACAGGTCGCCGCTGGCCTGGATGTGCTGCGGGCGCAGGCCTTCGTCTTTCTGGCCGTTGATGAACCACTGGGCCTGGCGGGCCGGCCAGCGCTGCTCGTCCAGCCCCAGCTCGCGGATCACTCGCTTGACCAGCCGTTGCTGGTCGTCGCTGTCGAGGATCTGGAAGGTCTGGCTCAGGCCGGCCTCTTGCCAGTGCGCCCGCAGCAGGCGGTGGGCCAGGCCGTGGAAGGTGCCGACCCACATGCCCGCCGGGTTGATCCCCAGCAATTGCTCGATGCGGTGGCGCATTTCGGCCGCCGCCTTGTTGGTGAAAGTCACCGACAGGATCGAGTGGGGCGAGGCGTTCTCGACCTGGATCAACCAGGCGATGCGGTGCACCAGCACACGGGTTTTGCCGGAGCCAGCACCGGCCAGGACCAACTGACGACCCACGGAGGCGGCTACGGCCTGGCGTTGGGCATCGTTGAGGGAGTTCAACAGGAGGGAGAGATCATCGCGCATCGGGGCATTCTAGGGGGCCGCGCCACCCCGGGCAAACCCGGCATTGCATTAGCCGATAAAACAACGGTCGGGGACGACCGGTTGGTCACAGGTCGCAGCCATTGGCGTCTCTCGCCCGCACACTTTCATGACGGAATACGCCGGGATTTGTTTTATCGATTTTATGACCTGGGGCAGTTTGGCTCGGGCCTTTGCTTGTGTATGCTCCGGCGACGTTTCAGGCTCAACCATTATAAGAACACTGCCTATGACACTTGACCCAGACCTGTCCGGGCCCTTTGTGGCGCCCCGGGTCATTCGCCAACGCTACGCCGTCGAGATGGCGGTGGAGCGTACACGCCTGCTGTATCAGGGCTCGTTGCTGCCCACCCTGTTCATGCTGCTCAACGGCCTGGTGTGTGCCTGGCTCCTGTGGAATCCGACGCGCTATCTGTTGCTCAGTGTATGGATGGTCTGGCTGCTGGCCCTGGTGGCCTTGCGGGTGATCCAGGTCGCGGCCTTCGATTCGGCGATCCCCAGCCGGCAGGCGCAGCCGATCTGGCAGCGGATGTTCCTCCTCGGCTCGGCGGTCAGCGGCCTGACCCTGGCCTGCGCCGGCATTGCTCTGGTACCCACCGACAGTTTTGTCCAGCAGGCCTGGGTGTTCGGCCTGATCGGCGCGGCCATTCTGTCTGCCAGCGTGGCCTATGCGGTCAACCTGCAGGCTTTCTTGTCGTTCACCCTGCCTTGCCTGCTGCCGGCCATCGGCTACCTGTTCTGGGGCGGTGACGAGCAGCAGCGTGGCTGGGGCTGGCTGGGGCTGATTCTCCTGGTGTCCCTGAGTGTGGTGGCCTGGCAGGTCAATCGCCTGATCCAGCGCGGCCTGCTGCGGCGTTTTCAGAACCAGGCATTGATAGAACATCTGCAGAACGCTCAGGGCCGCAGCGAGCAACTCAATCGCGAGCTGGCCCGAGAAGTCGAGCAGCGCCGGCGAGCCGAAGAGCAATTGCGCGAGGCCCAGGCCGGGCTGGAGTTGCGGGTGGCCCAACGCAGCCTGGAACTGGACGCGGCCAACCAGGCCCTGAGCAAGAGCGAAGCGCGCCTGGCCCTGGCTCTGAATGCCAGCGAGCTGGGGTTGTGGGACTGGAACCTGCAGAGCGACGAAATCCACCATACGCACCTGCGGGAGCTGTTCGGCCTGGAGCCAGAGGGCGTGACCGCGATGCTCAGCCACCTCAAGCCGCGCCTGCACCCCGAGGACCTGCCCGTGCTCAAGCGGGCGCTGGTGGAGCACCTCAAGGGGCGGCGCGACGATTACCAGGTGGAATACCGGGTGCGCCACGGTGACGGCCACTGGGTATGGATCGAGGATCGCGGCCGGGCGGTGGAGCGCAGCCCCAGTGGGCGAGTCCTGCGCATGGTCGGCACGCGGCGCGACATCAGCGCCGACAAGGAGCTTGAGGTGCAGCGCAACCTGGCGGCGACGGTGTTCGAGGCGGCCAGCGAGGGCATTGTCATCCTCGACCCCGACTACGCCCTGATCGCCGCCAACCAGGCCTTCAGCCAGGTCACCGGGTACCAGATCGAGGACATGCTCGGGCGCAATGTGGTGGAGCTGTCCTGCAGCCGCGATGCCCGTCGCCACTACCCGCTGATTCACCAGGCCCTGGAACAGCACGGCAGTTGGCAGGGGGAACTGGTGGAGACGCGCAAGAACGGCGAGCTCTATCCGCAATGGCTGCAACTGAATGTGGTGCGGGACAAACGGGGGAAAATCCGCCATATCGTGGGCTTCTTCGCCGATCTTTCGGCCCGCCGCGAATCCGAGGAGCGCATGCGCTACCTCACTCACTACGACGAACTCACCGGGCTGGCCAACCGCTCGCTGTTTCGCGAGCGCCTGCGTGAAGCCCATCAGCGGGTACGCCAGGGCGGGCGCAGCCTGGCGCTGCTGCACATCAACCTGGATCGCTTCAAGCTGCTCAACGACAGCCTCGGCCATGAAGTGGCCGACCAGCTGTTGCAGAAGATGGCCCGGCGTCTGGTCAACGCCTTGCCGGAAGCCGACACCCTGGCGCGCCTGTCCGGGGATGAGTTCGCGGTGCTGTTCGACGCCTATGGCAACCTGTCGAGCCTGACCCGGGTCGCCACCCGGCTGCTGAGCAAGTTGCGCCTGCCGATCACCGTTGACGGCCATGAGCTGGTGGTCAGTGCGTCCATGGGCATCAGCATGCTGCCGGACAACGCTCGGGAAATCGCCGCGCTGGTCAGCCAGGCGAACATGGCCATGGCCCACGCCAAGCACCTGGGTGGCAACAACTTCCAGTTCTATACCGAGAGCCTGCAGGCCAGCACCCTGGAGCGCCTGCAGTTGGAGAACCAGTTGCGCAAGGCCATCGAGGAAGACCAGTTGATGGTCTTCTACCAGCCCAAACTGTGCCTGGCCAGCGGTCGGCTGAATGCCGCCGAGGCCCTGGTGCGCTGGGAACACCCGACCCTGGGGCGGGTGCCACCGGGGGATTTCATCGGCCTTGCAGAAGAGACCGGGCTGATCGGCCCGATCGGCGAGTTCGTGCTGCGCCAGGCCTGTCGGCAAGCCTGCGAATGGCAGCGCCAGGGCCTGGAACCGATTCGTGTGTCGGTCAACCTGTCGGTCTACCAACTGCGCCAGGGCAAGCTGGTGAGCCTGGTGCGCCAGGTGCTGGAAGAAACCGGCCTGGAGCCGCACTTCCTCGAACTGGAGCTGACCGAAAGCCAGTTGCTGGACAGCGTCGAGCACATCATCACGACCTTCCAGCAACTGCGCCGCCTGGGGGTCAAGCTGGCCATCGACGACTTCGGCACGGGCTACTCGTCCCTGAGCTACCTCAAGCGCATCCCGGTGGACTACGTGAAGATCGACCAGGCCTTCATACGCGGGCTGGCCGATGGTGGCGAGGATGCGGCCATCACCCGGGCGATCATTGCCATGGCCCACGGCCTGTCGCTGAAAGTGGTGGCCGAGGGGGTCGAGGACCCGGCCCAACTGAGCTTCCTGCGGGCCGAGCACTGTGATGAGGTGCAGGGCTACCTGATCAGCCGTCCGGTGGCCGCCGAGGAGCTCGCCGCCCTGTTGCAGGCCCAGACCCGGTAGGTGCCGGCGCTGCCTGCCACAACGGCTACATAAGTCGTACCCGGCTGAAAATGGGGGGCGGGCCGTTATCTTCTTGATGCATTGAACGGGCAAAAAGCCGATTCCTGTAGTATAACTACAAGCTCGCTACATCCCCGGCGTCAGCCAATAACAATGAGTCCAGCCCTTTGAACCTGTTGCAGCACATCGCCCAGTCACGTCATCTGTTACGCAAATCGGAGCTCAAGGTCGCCGATCACGTGCTCCTTGATCCTGCGGCCGTGATGCACAGTTCCATGGCGGACCTGGCCCACAGCGTGGGCATCAGCGAGCCGACCATCGTGCGCTTCTGCCGGGCCATCGGCTGTTCCGGTTTCCAGGACCTGAAGCTCAAGCTGGCCCAGAGCCTGGCGGCGGGAGCCAGTTTCGGCCAGTTCGCGATCCATGAAGACGACTCGGTCGCCGACTACAGCCTGAAGATTTTCGATACCACCCTGCACACCCTGATGGAGGTTCGCGAAAAGCTCGATCCGGTGGAGTTGCAACGGGCCGTGACCCTCATGTCCCAGGCCCAGCGCGTGGAGTTCTACGGTTTTGGTGCCTCGGGCGCGGTGGCCGCGGATGCCCAGCACAAGTTCTTCCGCCTGCTGCTGACCGCCGCGGCCTATTCCGACCCGCACATGCAGGCGATGTCGGCGGTCACCCTGAAGCCCTCGGACGTGGCGATCTGCATTTCCCAGTCCGGGCGCTCCAAGGACCTGCTGATCACCGCCAACCTGGTGCGTGAAAGCGGCGCCTCGCTGATCACCCTGTGCCCGAGCCAGACGCCGTTGGCCGAGCTGTCGACGGTCAATCTGGCCATCGACGTGCACGAAGACACCGAGATCTACACCCCGCTGACCTCGCGGATCGCCCATCTGGTGGTGATCGACGTGCTGGCCATGGGCGTGGCCATGGCCCGCGGTCCGAGCCTGGTGAACCACCTCAAGAGCGTCAAGCGCAGCCTTCGCAGCCTGCGCCTGTCGCCCAAGTCGGTGAAAGCCCTGGACGATTGATCAGCCGGGTTGCTGGTCGTGATGGGTGGAGGGTGGCGAAGGCTGGGCGACCGAGCGCGAGCAGGCTCCCTCATCCCCCAGGCAGATGCTTGAGCTGACTGGGCATCGCCGCTCAGTGCTGCCTTTGGGCAACTTTCATGTCCCTGTAACCGAGCCGCCGCCAAATCGTCATCCCAGGCGTCCATCGTGAGGCTTCCGTACTCGCATTGGGAGACTCGAAATGGCCCGCCCTTACGAAGACAGCAACAGCGCAGTCAAGACCCGTCGTCAGCAGGAAGACCAGCGTCGCATGGAATTTCGCCGTGCCATCGAACATCGCTTCGAGCTGCGTCAGTTGCAACAGGACATCGATGACTATCCGGAACTTGAAGCCGTCAATTACTGGCAGGCAGCCCCAGCGGCTTCCCGTCGAAGCGTTCAACCAACCCGCTGATCTGCACCCGTTCGCTGCGGATGAATCCCAGGAACGCGTGCGCTACCGGTGACAGGCGTTTGGCTTTGGCCTGCACCAGGCACCAGCTGCGCAGCAAGGGCAGCTCTTCGACCGGCAACTCGATCAGGCCGCCGGTCGCCAACTCAAGGTTCAGGGCGTGGCGCGTCAGCAAGGCCACGCCCAGACCCGCTCGCACGCACTCTCGCTGAGCTTCCGCCGACGACACTTCAAGCACCTGGGTGAAGTGCACGCGCTTTTCCTTGAAGTACTCCTCGCAGGCCAGGCGGGTGCCGGAGCCCGACTCCCGCAGCACCAGGGTGTAGGGTTCCAGGTCTTGCAGGCGCAGCGGCCCCATGTGGCTCAAGGGATGATCCGGCGGGGCCACGGCGACGATCGGGTTGTTGAGAAACGGCAGGAACTCCAGCTCCATGTCCGGCGGCACCATGGACATGATCACCAGGTCGTCGCGGTTGTCCGAAAGGCGGCGGATCACCTGGGCGCGGTTGACCACCGTCAGTTGCAGGTGGACTTCCGGGTGCTGGCGCTTGAAGGCGGCGAACAGGTGCGGCACGAAGTACTTGGCGCTGGACTCCACCGCCAGCTTGAGCTGGCCCTGCAGCGAGCCCTGCATGTCGGAGAGCTGCATGTCGAGGTTCTCCAGGCGCCCGAAGATGTCCCGGCTGGCCCGTTGCAGGGCTTCGGCGGCTTCGGTCATGTAGAGCTTCTTGCCGACGTAATCGAACAGCGGCTGGCCGATCAGCTCCTCCAGCTGGCGAATCTGCAGGCTGACGGCGGGCTGGGACAGGGACATTTCCTCGGCGGCGCGGCTGTAGGAGCGTAGATCGCAGACTTCATTGAAAATCTGCAACTGACGTAATGTCAGTCTCATCAAGGACTTACGCATCTTCAGAGTGCTCGTGCCAAGGGCTGGTGGCATGACTATAAGTCTTTACTTATGTCCGACCCAATAATTATTGATTTTTGTTAATCCCTCTTCAGAGCTAGTGTGACGCGGCGACTGACTTGAAACATTTGGTCACGCGCCGACTCGGTCTAGCGGGTCGTTTGTTTCAACGGCTCAAGGGAACCTCCAAGTGATAAAAAAGATCCTGATTGCCAACCGTGGTGAGATTGCCGTACGAATCGTGCGTGCCTGCGCCGAGATGGGCATCCGTTCGGTGGCGATCTTCTCCGACGCCGATCGCCATGCCTTGCATGTGAAGCGTGCGGATGAGGCCCACAGCATTGGTGCCGAGCCCCTGGCCGGCTACCTGAACCCGCGCAAACTGGTGAACCTGGCGGTGGAGACCGGCTGTGATGCCTTGCATCCCGGCTACGGTTTTCTTTCGGAAAACGCCGAGCTGGCGGACATCTGCGCCGAACGCGGGATCAAGTTCATTGGCCCATCGGCGGAAGTGATCCGGCGCATGGGCGACAAGACCGAAGCCCGCCGCAGCATGATCAAGGCCGGCGTGCCGGTGACCCCGGGCACCGAAGGCAACGTCGCGGATATCCACGAAGCCCTGACCGAAGGCGACCGCATCGGCTACCCGGTGATGCTCAAGGCCACCTCCGGCGGTGGCGGCCGCGGCATTCGCCGCTGCAACAGCCGTGAAGAACTCGAACAAGCCTTTCCCCGAGTGATATCCGAGGCCACCAAGGCCTTCGGTTCGGCGGAAGTGTTCCTGGAAAAGTGCATTGTCAATCCCAAGCACATCGAAGCGCAGATCCTCGGTGACAGCTTTGGCAACGTGGTGCACCTGTTCGAGCGCGACTGCTCGATCCAGCGCCGCAACCAGAAGCTCATCGAAATCGCCCCGAGCCCGCAACTGACCCCCGAACAGCGCGCCTACATCGGCGACCTGTCGGTGCGCGCGGCCAAGGCCGTGGGCTACGAGAACGCCGGCACCGTGGAGTTCCTGCTCGCCGAGGGCGAGGTGTACTTCATGGAAATGAACACCCGGGTGCAGGTGGAACACACCATCACCGAGGAAATCACCGGCATCGACATCGTCCGCGAGCAGATCCGCATCGCCTCCGGCCTGCCGCTCTCGGTCAAGCAGGAAGACATCCACCACCGTGGCTTTGCCCTGCAGTTTCGGATCAATGCAGAAGACCCGAAGAACAACTTCCTCCCCAGCTTCGGCAAGATCACCCGTTACTACGCCCCCGGCGGTCCCGGCGTGCGTACCGACACGGCGATCTACACCGGCTACACCATTCCGCCGTTCTACGACTCCATGTGCCTGAAGCTGGTGGTCTGGGCCCTGACCTGGGAAGAGGCGATGGACCGTGGCCTGCGTGCCCTGGACGACATGCGTCTGCAAGGGGTCAAGACCACCGCCGCCTACTACCAGGAAATCCTGCGCAACCCGGAATTCCGCAGCGGTCAGTTCAACACCAGCTTTGTTGAGAGCCACCCGGAACTGACCAACTACTCGATCAAGCGCAAACCCGAAGAGCTGGCCCTGGCCATCGCCGCCGCCATCGCCGCCCACGCAGGCCTTTGAATGCAGCCGCAAGCTGTCAGCGGCCAGCGGCAAGTAGAAGCGGATCGGCTTTTACTCGCAGCTTGTAGCTTGGAGCTTGCCGCTATGAGGAGATACCAATGACTAAGAAAATCTTCGTTACCGACACCATCCTGCGCGACGCCCACCAATCGCTGCTGGCGACCCGCATGCGCACCGAGGACATGCTGCCGATCTGCGACAAGCTCGACAAAGTCGGCTACTGGTCCCTGGAAGTCTGGGGCGGCGCGACCTTCGACGCCTGCGTACGCTTCCTCAAGGAAGACCCCTGGGAGCGCCTGCGCAAACTACGCGCCGCGCTGCCCAACACCCGCCTGCAAATGCTCCTGCGCGGCCAGAACCTGCTGGGCTACCGCCACTACAGCGACGATGTGGTCCGGGCCTTCGTGGCCAAGGCGGCGGTCAACGGCATCGACGTGTTCCGCATCTTCGACGCGATGAACGACGTGCGTAACCTGCGGGTCGCCATCGAAGCGGTGAAGGCCGCCGGCAAACACGCCCAGGGCACCATCGCCTACACCACCAGCCCGGTGCACACCATCGAGGCCTTCGTGGCCCAGGCCAAGCAGATGGAAGCCATGGGTTGCGACTCGATCGCGATCAAGGACATGGCCGGCCTGCTGACCCCTTATGCCACCGGCGAACTGGTCAAGGCGTTGAAGGCCGAGCTGTCGTTGCCGGTGTTCATCCACTCCCATGACACCGCCGGCCTGGCCGCGATGTGCCAGCTCAAGGCCATCGAGAACGGCGCCGACCACATCGACACCGCCATCTCCAGCTTCGCCTGGGGCACCAGCCACCCGGGCACCGAGTCCATGGTTGCGGCCCTTAAAGGCAGCGAGTTCGACACCGGCCTGGACCTGGAGCTGCTGCAGGAGATCGGCCTGTACTTCTACGCCGTACGCAAGAAGTACCACCAGTTCGAAAGCGAATTCACCGCGGTCGATACCCGGGTGCAGGTCAACCAGGTGCCGGGCGGGATGATTTCCAACCTGGCCAACCAGCTGAAAGAGCAGGGCGCGCTGAACCGCATGGGCGAAGTGCTGGCCGAGATCCCGCGGGTGCGTCATGACCTGGGCTACCCGCCCCTGGTGACTCCGACCTCGCAGATCGTCGGCACCCAGGCGTTCTTCAACGTCCTGGCCGGCGAGCGCTACAAGACCATCACCAACGAGGTGAAGCTCTACCTGCAAGGTGGCTACGGCAAGGCGCCGGGCCAGGTGGACGAGAACCTGCGGCGCCAGGCGATCGGCAGCGAGGAGGTGATCGACGTACGTCCCGCCGACCTGCTGAAGCCGGAAATGACCAAGCTGCGCGGCGAAATCGGCACCCTGGCCCATTCCGAAGAGGACGTGCTGACCTACGCCATGTTCCCGGACATCGGGCGCAAATTCCTCGAAGAGCGTGAGGCCGGCACTCTGGTTCCGGAAGCGCTGCTGCCGATCCCCGAAGCCGGTGGCGTCAGCAAGGCTGGCGGCGAAGGCGTGCCTACCGAGTTCGTCATCGACGTGCACGGCGAGACCTACCGCGTCGACATCACCGGGGTCGGGGTCAAGGCCGAAGGCAAGCGGCACTTCTACCTGTCCATCGACGGCATGCCGGAAGAAGTGGTGTTCGAGCCCCTCAACGAGTTCGTCGGCGGCGGTGGCAGCAAGCGCAAGCAAGCCAGCGCCCCGGGCCACGTCAGCACCACCATGCCGGGCAACATCGTTGATGTGCTGGTCAAGGAAGGCGACACGGTCAAGGCCGGCCAGGCGGTGCTGATCACCGAAGCCATGAAGATGGAAACCGAAGTCCAGGCGGCGATTGCCGGCAAGGTGGTGGCGATCCACGTGGCCAAGGGCGACCGAGTCAACCCGGGCGAAATCCTGATCGAGATCGAGGGCTGAGTTCAGGCCCTCATCGGCAACTGTTTACCTCGGGGGAGCTACGGCTCCCCTTTTTTTTGCCTGGCGCCAGGGCTAGGTAGGGCAGGGTTGAAGTGTGTTTTAGTGCACTTTATTCATGTTTTAATCAGTAAACATGCGTTAAAATGCATTTTTCTGCCAGGCAGAAGATTCTGAATGCATTAAAAAGCAGGTAAAAAAGTGCTTCGGCTGACTTTGCAACTCTACTGCGCAGGGACATGGACTGACGCCATGACCTTGAATTTCGACAGGCCCGAAGAGGGCTTCGCCAGCCCCTGCAGCTTTGGTTACCTGCACCAGTACCTGGTGGACAACCTGGAGGCGGTCGCCAGCCCGCTGGCGCGTTCGGTCAGTGCGCTGATACCTCTGGGGTGGGAGCCATGGCGAGAAGACCGCGCCCCGGCCTTCCTGTATGACCTGGCCTCCACCAAGGCGGCGAGTGGCTTTTTGCTGCGGCAGATCGGCCATGAGCGGCCCGATGGCCTGGGCAGCGAGTTGTTCCTGCTGGCCCGCAGCAGCGCGGCGCCCATTGGCAATCTGCGGATCAAGGAGTCCCTGGCAGGGCTGCGCAGGCGTCCGGCCCTGGGCTTCACCCGGGATCAGGTGGTCAGCCTTGATAACCGCTTTGTTGAATACGCCCATGAGCAGGCGGCGGCTTTTGGTGGCACGGCGAGCATCGGCGACGAAGCACCCAAGTTGTTGCTGACTGAAAACCGCGAGGGCTTGTTGTACCCCGATGCGCTGCTCGATGACGCCTCGGCGGCGCGTCACTGGTGGGTGAAGTTCCCGCGCAACCCGGCTTCGGCCAATGACTGCGAGATACTCAGGAGCGAGTTCCATTACTACCGGGCGCTGCAGCAGTTGGGTGTCGAGACCTTGCCGGCTCCCGGGCTGGCCCTGGAAGAGGGGCGCCGGCCGAGCCTGTGGGGGCAGCGTTTTGACCGCCGGCTAACGCCCGCAGGCGTCGAGCGCCTGGCAGTGGAGTCGATCTATTCCCTGGCTGGGCTGGTGGGCCATGGCCAAGGCATGCGCCATACCGAGGTGCTGGGGATACTCGCCGAACTGTGGCGTTCCACGGGCCAGGAGGCGTCGATCCCCGATCTGGTGGCGGACTACCTGCGGCGCGACCTGATCAACAGAATCCTCGGTAACACGGATAATCATGGCCGTGCGCTTTCGGTGGTTCGCGCTGATGAGGGGGTGCGTCTGGCCCCGATCCATGACCTGGCGCCCAAGGTCATGGATGACCAGGGGATTGCCCGCACCACCAAATGGCCCGGTCGCATGGAAGTGGCCGGTGAAGTCGACTGGCGCATGGTGTGCGCCAGCCTCAAGCCGCTGCTCGATCCCGAGCTGGCCTTGACGCGCCTGCGCGCCGATGCCGAACAGCTGCGGGCCCTGCCAGACCTGCTGAGTGCCGGGGGCTTGCCCGAAGCCACCCTGAATCATCCGCGCATTCACCTGCGCCACCTGGATCGACGCCTGCAGGAGTGGGGATTGCTATGAACATGACTGTGGAAGAGCGCGGTGCGCTGATCGACAACATCCAGCAGGAAATGGCGGCCGGTCGCTTGCCCATTGGCGATGCGGTCAAGCGCCTGCGGACCGAGGTCACGGGGCTGCATCAGCACCTGTTTGCTCGAATGTGCCGGATTTCCCTGCGCACCCTGATCCATATCGAACACGGCGACGGCAACCCGACCCTCAAGTCATTGAACGCGGTGTTCCAGCCTTTCGGCCTGCAGATGGGGGTGGTGAAAGTGCAGCGAACCAGCCGCGCCCGTTCGCTGTTCGATGAGCCTGAGCGCTCCGAAAGAAGCCCGGGTGGCCCCGGGCCTTCAGCCCTTGCCTGAGCCTCAGCCGCGCTGCACGTAACCCTTGCCGTAATGCTTTTCCATGCGTGCCTGGATCAGTTCCAGGCCAATGGACAGCAGCCAGTAGATCAGCGCCGCGGTGCTGAGCATCTCGATGTAGCGGTAGCTGGAGCGGCCATAGGACTGGGCCAGGAACATCACCTCCCAGACCCCCATCACCGAGATCAGCGACGAATCCTTGAGCATCGAGATGAACTGGTTGGTGGCCGGTGGAATGATGGTGCGCATGGCCTGGGGCAAGGTCACCTGCCAGAAGATCACCCGTTCATTCATTCCCAGGGCCAGGGCCGCCTGGCGCTGGCCATGGGGCACGCCGAGGATGCCGGCGCGGAAGATCTCGCTGAGGTAGGCACCGTAGTTCAGCGACAGGGCGATGATCCCCGCGGTGATAGCGCCCGGCACCACCCCCAGTTGCGGCAGGCCGAGGTAGATCAACAGGATCTGGATCAGCAGCGGCGTGCCGCGAAAGAACGAGGCGTAGAAGCTGGCGATGCCGAATGCCACGGCGCTTGAAGACAAGCGCGCCAGGGCGGTGACAAAGCCCAGCAGCGACGAGGCGACGATGGAGCAGGCGCAGAGGAACAGGGTCAGCGCCGCGCCCTGGAGAAAGCCGCTGGGGGACAGGTGCAGGCCCAGCAGGTTCGGCAGCTTGTCGAGGATGATCGAGAACTTCAGCTCGAAGCTCAGGAAGAAACTGGCGAACAGCACCAGCAGCGTGGCCCAGGTCAGGTACAGCCGGGTGCGAAAGCCCAGCAGGCGCTTGAGCAGTGGCTCGGCCACCGCGTGCGGCGGCCGGGGAGGTGGGGTGTAGGCGGTCATTGGCTGATGTCGGCGCCGATCCATTTCTGCGACAGCTGGCTCAGGGTGCCGTCCTGCTTCAGCTGGGCGAAGACTTCACGCACCTTGGCGTTCCACTGGGCGTCGCCTTTCTCGATGGCTACCGAGTTGGGCTCGGCGTACAGCGCTTCACCCGTCAGCTTGAAGCGCGAATCCTGGGTCAGCCGTGGTTGCGCGGTGACCAGGTTGGTGAGGATCGCATCCAGACGCACGCCGGGGCCCAGGCCAAGGTCCTGGAAGGCCACGTTGTCGGTGTCGTAGGGGGCGATCTGCACATTCTCGAAGGGGTATTGCAGTTGGGTGTCTTCGGCGCCTTCGATCACCAGGTTCTTGTTCAGGTAGCCCTCGTAGCTGGAGGCGGCAGTCAGGCCGACCTTCTTGTCGCTCAGGTCCTTGGCGCCGTGGATCCGCTCATCCTTGGCGTTGACCACGATCACCGCCGGCGAGGCGTAGTACTGCACCGGGAAGTCGAAGACCTCGGCGCGGGCCTTGCTCGGGGTCATGGAGCAGATGCAGATGTCGTAGCGCCCGCTCCAGCGGCCGGCGGCGATCACGTCCCAGGACGGGGTTTCCAGGCGCAGCTTGACTCCCAGCTTGGCGGCCACGGCCTTGGCCACGTCCACATCGAAGCCATCCAGCTGGTTCTGCTCATTGAGAAAAGAGAAGGGCGGGTAGCTTTCCATCAGCACCCCCACCAGTTCCTTTTTCTGCTCGATACGCTCCAGGGTGGCGCCGGCGAAGGCCTGGGAGGAGGCCGCGAGAAGGGTCAGGCCGAGGGCCAGCAGCGGTTTGAAATTCATCGGAATCCTGACTGAAAAAGAGTTGTTATTAACTGAATGGTGCGTATTTAATAGTTATAAGAACGGCTCCGGTAGTGAGTTATTTTCATAAGCATATGAGTGAAAAGCATATGGGCGCAGGTAGCACGGTAATTCTGGATGGCGGTATGGGTCGCGAGTTGCAGCGCCGTGGTGCGCCGTTCCGGCAACCCGAGTGGTCGGCCCTGGCATTGAGCGAAGACCCGCGAGCGGTGGAGGCGGTACACGCGGCCTATATCGATAGCGGTGCCAACGTGATCACCAGCAACAGCTATGCCGTGGTGCCGTTCCATATCGGCGAAGAACGCTTCGCTGCCGAGGGCCAGGCCCTGGCCTCCCTGGCTGGCGAGCTGGCGCGGCGTGCGGTGCAGGCTTCCGGCAAGCCGGTGCGGGTTGCAGGCTCGTTGCCGCCGCTGTTCGGCTCCTATCGTCCGGACCTGTTCGATGCTGCGCGGGTCAAGGATGTGTTGAGCCCGCTGATCAAGGGCCTGGCGCCCCATGTCGACCTGTGGCTGGCGGAAACCCAGAGCTCCATTGCCGAGGCGCGGGCCATCCACGCCGGCCTGCCCAAGGACGGCAAGCCGTTCTGGCTGTCCTTCACCCTGAAGGATGAAGACGTCGATGAAGTGCCGCGCCTGCGTTCCGGCGAGCCGGTGGCCGAAGCGGCGGCGGTGGCGGCGCAGTTGGGAGTGCAGACCCTGCTGTTCAATTGCAGCCAGCCGGAAGTGATTGGTGCGGCGGTGGATGCGGCCCGTGAAACCTTTGAGCGTCTTGGGGTGCAGATCCATATCGGCGTGTACGCCAACGCCTTCCCGCCGCAGCCCGAAGATGCCACCGCCAACGATGGCCTGTGCCCGCTGCGAGAGGACCTGGACCCGCCGGGTTATCTGCACTGGGTGGCGGATTGGCAACGACGCGGGGCCAGCCATGTGGGCGGCTGCTGCGGCATCGGGCCGGAGCATATTGCGCTGTTGGCGCAGAAGCTCGGTTGAGCCCTTCGCTGGCAAGCCAGCTCCTACACAGGCCTGTAGGAGCCGGCTTGCCGGCAAAACCCCCGCTTAGCCGCGACACTCCGCCAGGGATTTGAGCTGCCCCGAGCCGCTCTGGTTCTCATCGCTGAGCCATTGTTCGAAGCCCTTGGCGATGGCCGGCCACTCTCCATCGAGGATCGAGAACCACGCGGTATCGCGGTTCTGCCCCTTGGCCACCATGTGCTGGCGAAACACCCCCTCGAAGCTGAAACCCAAACGTTCCGCGGCGTAGCGCGAGCGGGCATTGGCGTTGTTGCACTTCCATTCCAGGCGCCGATAACCCAGGGCGAAGGCTTCCTTGGCCAGCAGGTAAACCGCCTCGGTGCTTCTCGGTGAACGTTGCATCGGCGCACCGAAGGTCACGTGGCCGATCTCGATGCGCCCCTGGGCCGGGACGATCGACATCAGACTGAGAATGCCCTGTACCTGGCCGCTGGCGCGGTCGATCACGCTGAAGAAGTACGGATCGCTGGCCGCGGCGTTATTGCTCAGCCAGGCATCGAACGCCGGGCGCTCGGGGAAGGGACCGTAAGGCAGGTAGTTCCACAGCACCGGGTCGGCGCCGGGGCCTTGCAGGGCCTGGAACAAGTCGTCGCCATGGCGCGCCGGGTCGAGCCTTTCCAAACGGATGAAGCGCCCTTCAAGCAGGGTGGCCGAAGGGGCGGGGGCGCCTTTCCAATCGGCGAGTGAAATCGACATGCAGTGGCTCCTTGGCAACTCAGAGGGGTTTGCGGAACTGGATGAAACCCGGGCGCTCGGCAATGCGCTCATACAGCTGGATGGCCGTGGCATTGGTTTCGTGGGTCAGCCAGTGGACCTTGGCGCAGCCGTCCTGCTTGGCCTGGGCGTAGACGAACTCGATCAGCTTGCGGCCCACGCCAGTACCGCGCTGGTCAGGGGTCACCAGCAGGTCCTGCAGGTAGCAGGAATTCTCGATGCTCCAGTTGGAGCGGTGGTAGATGAAATGCACCAGGCCCACGGCGCGCTCGCCGTCCCAGGCCAGGGCGGCGTGGGTCGGCTCGCCGGCATCGAGAAAGCGCTGCCAGGTGCTTTGGCTCACGGCGTCCGGCAGTTCGGTTTGGTAAAAGCGCAGGTAGGCCTGCCACAAGGGCAGCCAGGCGCCGTGGTCGACAGCGGAAACGGGGCGGATCTGGATCTGGCTCATGAAAGCTCCTTTTTTGTTCTGTACGAAAACCTAGCCCATCAGATGGGCGAGTTGTTGGTCACGCAGGTCGGTGCTGGCCGTCAGGCCCTCGCGCACCCCGGCGATATCCTCGGCGCTGCGGTTCTGGCTGAGCTTGCGCTTGCCCTCCAGGCGCTGGATCGGCAGGGCAAAGCCGACAATGGCCCGCAGCATACCGTCGAGGTAGTCGGCCGGGGCATCCGCTACCTTCCACGGCTGGCGGCGGCCGCTTTCGTGGCGTTCGGTCAGGCCCTCTACCACCTGCAACAGCCGCTGCGGATCAGTGAATACCTCGGGCTGGCCATAGGCGTGCACGGCCACGTAGTTCCAGGTCGGTACCACTTTTCCGTGTTCGGCCTTGCTCGGATAGAACGAGGGGCTGACATAGGCGTCCTCGCCCATGAAGATCACCAGTGCCTCGGCGCCACTGGCCAGTTCGGCACATTGCGGATTGGCCTTGGCCAGATGCCCGTAGAGGGTGCCATTGGCCCCCTGTGCCGGGTCCAGCAACAGCGGCACATGGCTGGCCTGCAGACCCAGGGCGCCCCAGGTCACCAGGGTCGCCAGGCGGCTGTGCTGGATCACCCCGTGCAGGCGGGGCAGGTCTTCATCAACGAAAGCGCGAGGCAGATACATATAAAAAATCCTTGGCGAGTGGCTGCATCCTAGGCAGGCTAATGGTTCGTTGTAAGAGCCATCTATGATCTATTTCATGGGTCCAATCGCCCTGGGTGTACCCCGATGAACAGTGCCTTGCCTCCGCTGTCTTTCAACCCTGCCGGTATCGAACTGGATCGTCGCCAGGGCCTCAGCCGCCAGCTGTACCAGGCCTTGCGCCTGCGGGTGCTCGACGGTCGCCTGGCCAGTGGCACACGCCTGCCGGCCACTCGCGACCTGGCCGCCGCCCTGGGGATTTCCCGCAACAGCGTGGTGCGGGCCTACGACCAGCTGTATGCCGAGGGGTTTATCGAGAGCCGGGTCGGTGATGGCACCTATGTGGCTCAACTGCCGGAAACCCGGTTGCCGCTGAAAAAACTATCCACAAAAGTATCCACAGGGTTTTCAACAGGCTTACCCACAGGTTTATCCACAAAAAGCACGGATTTACCTGGGGTTACATCCAGTAAAGTTATCCACAGCAGTGGTGTGCAGCGGCTGCAGACGCACCATTTGAGTGCTCCGCCCAGTGGTCCACCGCGGGCTTTTCGGGTCGGCGTGCCGGCTTTCGATCTGTTTCCATTCGAGGTGTGGGCCAAGCTGAATGCGGCTTTCTGGCGCAGGCCGGACCTGCGTCAACTGTGTTACGGCGATTCGGCCGGCGATTCGCGCCTGCGCAGCCTGATTGCCGCCTACCTGCGCAGCGCCCGGGGGCTGCACTGCACGGCTGAACAAATTGTGATCACCTGTGGTGCGCAGCAGGGCATCAGCCTTTGTGCACAGCTGCTGGTGGAGCCCGGCGACAGCGTGGCTGTGGAAAACCCCGGCTACCGCGCCGCCGGCCATGCCTTCGCCGTGGCCGGGGCGCGATTGCGGGGCGTGGCGGTGGATCAGGAGGGCATCGACTGCCGTCAGCTGGAGCAACTGGACAACTGCCGCCTGGCCTATGTCACACCGTCCCACCAGTACCCCACCGGGGTGATCATGAGCCTGGCCCGGCGCCTGGAATTGCTGGCCTGGGCCGAGCGCAGCCAGGGCTGGATCGTCGAGGACGACTATGACGGCGAGTACCGCTACAGCGGCGCTCCGCTGGCGCCCCTGGCAGCCCTGGACCGCCAGGGGCGGGTGATCTACGTCGGCACCTTCGGCAAGGTGGCTTTTCCGGCGCTGCGCCTGGGCTACCTGGTGCTGCCGCCGAACCTGGTGCAGGCCTTTGCCCAGCGCCGGGCGGTGGATGTACGGCATTCGGAAGTCAGTACCCAGGCGGTGATGGCCGAATTCATGGCCGCCGGGCACTTCCAGCGGCATATCCGGCGCATGCGCAGGGCTGCCCTGAGCCGGCGCAATACCTTGCTGGAGGCCTGGCCGACGGTGATCGAGGGGGTAGGGCCGCTGCCCTCGGTGGCTGCCGGGCTGCACTTGACGCTGAAGGTCGACAGCCTGCAGCGAGAGCAGGAGTTGCTGGCCCAGGCCGCGAGTGTCGATGTCGAAGTCAACGGCCTGAGCAGCTACTGGTTGCCGGACACGCCCTTGCCCGAAGACCGGCGGGCCGGGCTGGTGCTGGGGTTTGCCGCGGTGCCGGAGGCCGATATCCGCGCCGCCGTGAGCCGTTTGCGCCAGGCCTGGCGGGTCTGAGCAGGTATACTCCCGGGCCTTCCCCTGCCCGAGACTCCTCATGAGCCAGACCCTTTCCATGGCGCCTGAACGCAAGTTCGGCGCCCCGTTGTTCGCCCTGTTGCTCCTGGTAGCCGGGGCCTTGTTCCTGCAAGCCCAGGTGGGCGCGCGGCAGGTGCTGCTGTTGCTGTTGGGGGCGGCCCTGGGATTGACCCTCTACCACGCGGCCTTCGGCTTCACCTCGGCCTGGCGGGTGTTTATCCGCGACCGGCGCGGCGCTGGCCTGCGGGCGCAGATGGTCATGCTGGCCCTGGCGGTGCTGCTGTTCTTCCCGGCGCTGGGGGCGGGCAGCCTGTTCGGCCAGCCGGTGGTGGGCCTGGTGGCGCCGGCCGGGGTGTCGGTGATTTTCGGCGCCTTCATCTTCGGCATCGGCATGCAGCTGGGCGGCGGTTGCGCCTCGGGCACGCTGTTCACCGTTGGCGGCGGCAATGCGCGGATGCTGGTGACCCTGGGGTTCTTCATCTGCGGTTCGTTGCTCGCCACCCATCATGTGGATTGGTGGTTCGCCCTGCCGTCGCTGCCGCCGATCTCCATCGTCCAGAGCTTCGGCGTGGGCCCGGCGCTGGGCTTGAGCCTGAGCCTGTTCGCCCTGATCGCGGTGCTCACCCTGACCCTGGAAAAGCGCCGTCACGGCAACCTCGAAGCCCCGGTCGCCAGCGCGCACCAGGGCTGGCGCCGTCTGCTGCGTGGCCCCTGGCCGCTGGTCTGGGGCGCGGTGGCCCTGGCCCTGCTGAACTTTGCCACCCTGGCCCTGGCCGGACGCCCATGGGGCATTACCTCGGCGTTCGCCCTGTGGGGCGCCAAGGTTGCCAACGGGCTGGGCGTGGACGTGGGCAGTTGGGTGTTCTGACAGGGTGCGGCGAATGCCAAGGCCCTGGCAGCCCCGGTGTGGCAGGACATCACCAGCGTCATGGACATCGGCATCGTCCTGGGGGCGCTGCTGGCAGCGGGGTTGGCGGGGCGTTTTGCGCCGAACCTGAAGATCCCGGCCCGCTCCCTGATGGCGGCGGTGATTGGCGGCCTGCTGCTGGGCTACGGCTCGCGCCTGGCCTATGGCTGCAACATCGGCGCCTACTTCAGCGGCATCGCCTCCGGCAGCCTGCACGGCTGGCTATGGCTGGTGGCGGCCTTTATCGGCAACGGCGTGGGTGTGCGCCTGCGGCCCTGGTTCTTCGCCGAAGAGCGCAGCCCCCAAGGCCTCAGCGGCTGCTGAAGGCTCAGCTGTAGGAGCCGGCTCGCCGGCGAACCCGGCGCCGCGGTCTATCGCCAACCGCGCCACCGTCGTCCGCCGGCAACCCGCACACCGCCCCTGTGCTGCTGACGAATCAGGTCCCGGACTTGATCTTGGTCCAGGCCCGGGTCCGCGCCCGCTCCGCATCACGGGGCAACGGCTGCAGCGTGTACAGGGTGCTCATGGCTGCTTCTGTCGGATACAGGTTGGGGTTGTTGCGGATCGAAGGGTCCACCAGTTCGGTAGCGTCCTTGTTCGGATTGGGATAACCGACAAAGTCGCTGACCGGGGCAATCACCTGGGGTTGCAGCAGGTAGTTGATGAAGGTGTAGGCATCTTCCTGGTTCTTCGCGCCCTTGGGGATCGCCAGCATGTCGAACCAGATCGGTGCGCCTTCCTTGGGCAGGCGCATGTCCACGGTCACGCCGTTCTTGGCTTCCTTGGCGCGGTTGGCGGCCTGGGAGAAGCTCCCCGAGTAGCCCACCGCCACGCAGATGTCGCCGTTGGCGATGTCGGCCATGTACTTGGAGGAGTGGAAGTAGGTGATGTACGGGCGGATCTTCATCAGCAGCGCTTCAGCCTTGGCGTAGTCCGCCGGCTTCTTGCTGTTGGGGTCCAGGCCCAGGTGCTGCAGGGCCAGGGGCAGGATTTCCGAAGGCGAATCCAGCAGGGCCACGCCGCACTGCTTGAGCTTGCTGATGTTCTCTTCCTTGAAGATCAGGTCCCAGCTGTCCAACGGTGCCTGGTCCCCCAGGGCGGCCTTGATCTTGGCCGGGTTGAAGCCGATCAGGATGGTGCCGTACATGTAGGGCACGGCGAACTGGTTGCCCGGGTCGTTGGCTTCGATCAGCTTCATCAGCTTGGGATCGAGGTGGTTCCAGTTGGGCAGCTTGCTGCGGTCCAGGGGCTGGAACACCCCGGCCTCGATCTGCTTGGCCAGGAACACGTTGGACGGCACCACCACGTCATACCCGGAGTTGCCGGTGAGCAGCTTGGCCTCCAGGGCTTCGTTGGTGTCGAAGATGTCGTACACCAGCTTCACCTGGCTGTTCTGGGCCTTGAAATCCTCCAGGGCCTTGGGGGTGATGTAGTCGAACCAGTTGTACACCCGCAGGGTGCGTTCTTCGGCGTGGGCAGCGGTGCCCAGCAGGCTGGCGCACAGGGCCGGAACGATAAGGCGTTGCAAACTTTTCATCGGGCGAATCCTCACTGGGCGCTTTGAAAGCCTTCGAGAACGTTGACGGCGTTGATGCCGATTTCTGCCACCGCGTAACCGCCTTCCATGACGAACAGCGTCGGCTTGCCGAGGGCGGCGATGCGCTTGCCCATGGCCAGGTAATCCGGGCTGTCGAGTTTGAATTGCGAGATGGGGTCGTCCTTGAAGGTGTCCACGCCCAGGGACACCACGATGATGTCGGCGTCATAGCGCTGGATCTCGTTGCAAGCCTGCTCCAGGGCCGCGCTCCACACATCCCAGCCGCTGCCGGCGGCCAGCGGGTAGTTGAAGTTGCAGCCTTCGCCGGGGCCTTCGCCGCATTCGTCGGCATAGCCGAGGAAGAACGGGAACTCGGCTTCCGGGTGGCCGTGGATCGAGGTGAAGAGCACGTCGCTGCGCTCGTAGAAGATCGACTGGGTGCCGTTGCCGTGGTGGTAGTCGACGTCGAGGATCGCGACTTTCTTATGGCCCTGATCGAGGAACGCCTGGGCGGCGATGGCGGCGTTGTTCAGGTAGCAGTAGCCACCCATCAGGTCGCCGGCGGCGTGGTGTCCCGGCGGCCGGCACAGGGCGAAGGCACTGCGGGCGCCGCGCTGGATCACCGCCTGGGCGGTGAGGGCCACCTGGGCTGCGCTATAGGCCGCCTGCCAGGTGCCAGCGGTGATCGGCGCGCCGCCGTCGAAGCTGTAGTAGCCGAGTTGGCCGTGGAGGCTGGTGGGGATCACGCTGCGCAGGGTGCGCGCCGGCCAGGTGTAGGGCAGCAGGTCGCCGTCGATACCCTGGGCCGCCCAGCGCGCCCAGGCGCCCTTGAAGAACTCCAGATAGGCGCGGCTGTGGACGCGCTCGATGGGCCCCAGGCCGAAATCCTTGGGCGCCTCGACGGGGCCGAGGTTGCGGTACTTCACCCGGTCCAGCACGTGGTCGGCCCGGGAAGGCATTTCGAAGCAGGGCATGAGTTGCCCGTCGATCAGTTCGCAACGGCCGTGGTGCAGGTGGTGATCATCCGAGTAGATCGTCAGCATTTTCTTGTTCTCCGCAGGCTGATTCGGTGGATCACAGTCTTGCGGGGCGCGGGGTTTCGGAGAACGGCAGGAGCGGCCAAAAGGGGATTGATCTGGCCAAAGTGTTTGACCGAAATTCGCCCCTTAAAGAGGCGTGGCGCCCCGTTGCGGGGCGCCATCGACTTCAACCGACGGCTGGGGTGGGAACGTAGCGTTGCAGGACCTTGCGCATGTCCTCGCGTTTTTTCCGGGCGATGGCTTCGAGCAATAGCGTGTAGCCCTTCTTCTCGCAGTGCTGGCCGATATTCGGGTCGGCGCCTTTTTCCAGCAGCAGGCTGAACAGCGCCAGGGTGTCCTGCTGGCTGACGTAGGGCGCCTTGTCGTCGGCGGAGGTCTTGTCGGCCACCAGGGTCAGCAGGCTTTCGCCCACCGGCTGGTTGTAGCAGGTGCCACGGCCGTAGCTCAGGTTGAGGTTGGCGCCAGCCTCTATCAACTGCCTCATGGCCACGTAGTTGTTGCCCGAGAACGCCCGGTACAGCGCGGTTTCGCCATCCTCGGTTTTGCGCAGGTCGAGGTTTTGCGGGTACTGCATCAGCCAGCTGAAGCCTTGCAGGCTGCGCTTGTGCTCGGCCATCTGCATCAGCGGCGTCTGGCCCTGGCTGTCCGGCTCGTCGATGGCCACCCCGGCGTCGATGAGGAACTTCAAACGCCCGCCCTGGCTCAGGTCGGGGCTGTCGCCGAGGTCGCGGCGCATGGCCAGGGTCGCCAGGGTGGTCCAGTTGTACAGGCCACGGGTGTGGGCGCCGTGTTCCAGCAGCAGCCGGGCGATGTCCAGGCTTGGTGCGTCCAGGGCGTGCAACAGGGCGCTGCGGCCATCGTCGGCCATGACCTCGCCGCTGATGCCCGTGGCCAGCAGGCGCTGCACCTCGGCCAGGTCGCCGGCATCCACGGCGTCCACCAGCGGCCAGAAGGCCTGGCAGGCCTGGGGATTGGCGGCGTTCAGGCCCAGGCGCTGCAGCACCCGCGGCGGGATGCTCATCTGGCGTTGCAGGCGCAGGCCGCAATACACCCGGTAACCCTCGATGGCCCGGCCCTGGTGGATGTTGTCCAAGGTTCGTAGCTGGTAGATCGCCCAGTCCAGGTCCGCCAGGTTGAGATAGGTCGGCATGCGCCCGGGATCGCGGCGCAGCACTTCCTTGAGCCAGGGGCGGGCAGTGCGCAGCTGGCCGGCCTCGCTGGCCCAGTAGGCGATGTCATTGAGCAGGTGGGGGTATTCACGGCGGTCGGTGGCGATGCTGCGAAAGTCATGCTCGACGAAGAAGTCCTCCACCTCGAAGAGGCCCGGCTGCTTGTCCTTGGCGATGCGCAACTGTTCGTGCAGCGCGCGAAACTGCTTCCAGACGCTGTCCGGATCCGGGGCCTGCGCGGGTACATAGGCGTTGAGGGTGAGCGGCCCGCTGCCGTGGGTGAAGGGGCGGAACCACGCTGGGAATGTCTGCAGGGCCTGCAACCATTGCGCTCCGGTTTCCTCGCTGATGGGTTGCAGCGGGGTGAAATCCATCTGGGTCAGGTCCTGGCGGTGACTGATGGCCAGCAGCGGGTGCTGCGGATCGCGCTGGTCGATCAGCAGGTAGCGTTGGCTCAGTTGCCAATCGGCTGGCACCGAGCAGTCGAAGTCCAGGGGCGTCAGACTGATGCCGGGGGCCAGGGTATTGCTGGTGGGCCAGTGGTCGGTGACCCGCACCGGGTTCTCCGGAGACACGCAAGCCCGCAGCTCTTTGGGGCTGAACAGGGCAATCGGCGGCGACTTGTAGACCCGCTGCTGGTAGTCCAGGTCCTGATAGGCGTTGAGGTAGAACAGCCCGCGATACTGGGTCAGGATGATCCGCGCCGGCACCCGCGCCAGGCCCGGCAGGGGGAACGGCTGGAGCTGCAGGGTGGCGGTTTCCGGGTAGTCGATGACGAAGTGGCGGACCGCCCCCGACCATTTGATCCCGGCCAGGTCCGGATCGAAGGCCTGGGCGACGGGGGCGCCAGCCAGCAGCGCCAACGCCAGGCCAAGCCCGCGCATCCTGATGCGCCGGGCGATGGCGCTTGAGAAGAGGTTCAACGTTGCAGTCCCTTGCCGGTAGAAAGCTCGGCAATGTAATGCAATCGGTGGTTTTTTGCCGGGCTTTGTCTCGGGCCTGAAACAGGCTCGGCACCGCGCCTCAAAGACGAAACGCCGTCGCGGGCGGTGGCGGCGCAAAGCCTTGCAGCACCTTGAGCATGTCGTCGCGCTTGCGCCGGGCGATGATCTCCAGCAGCCAGGTGTAGCCGTTGTTCCGGCAGTAGCGGCCGACGTTGGGATCGGCGCCACGCTGCAGAAGCAGGGTGAACATGTCCAGGCTCTCTTGCTGGCTGACCCAGGGATTGATGACCTCGGGCGAGCCCTGTTCGGCGACGATCATCAGCAGGCTTTCGCGGGTGGGCTGCTTGTCGCAAACATAGCGGCCATAACCCAGGTTAAGGTCGGCGCCGGCTGCTATCAGTTGCCTGGCAGCGGCGTAGTTGCCCGCCTTGAGCGCCAGGTACAGCGCCGTTACGGCGTCCGGCCCGCTGCGTTTGTCGAGGTTCTGTGGGTGTTGCAGCAGCCAGTTGAAGCGCTCGATATCATCGCGCTCCTTGGCCATTTCCTGCAGTGCGGTGCCGCCCTGGATATCCTGCTCATCGATTGCCGCGCCGGCTTGCAGCAGGAAATTGAGGCGTGTGGCCTGGTTCAGGTCCGGGTTGTCCTTGAGGTCGCGGCGCATGGCCAGGACCACCTGGGTGCGGCCGTTGTATTGGCCATCGGGGCGGGCGCCATGGGCCAGCAACAGTCGGGCGATGTCCAGGTCTGGTTTATCCAACGCGTGCAACAGTGCCGGGCGCCCATCGGTGCCTATGACGTCGCCACGCAGGCCGTTGTGCAGCAGGCGCCGGACTTCGGCCGCGTCGCCTTGGTCCACGGCTACCACCAGTGGCCAGGAGCCCTGGCAGGCCTGTTCGCTGGCCGTTTCCAGCCCCAGGCGCTGGGTGACCCTGGCGGGAACCCCGAGCTGGCGCTGCAGGCGTAGCCCGCAGTACAGCCGATAGTTCTCCATGGCCCGGCCCAGGTGCCTGGAGTTCGCGGGTTCCTGTTGGTACAGGCGCCAATCCAGATCCGCCAGGTTCAGATAGGTGGGGATGCGCCCAGGTTCGCGGCGTAGTACGTACGCCAGCCAGGGCCGGGCGCTCTGCAACTGGCCAGCCTCGGTGGCCCAATAGGCGATGTCGTTGAGCAGGCCGGGGTAGGCACTGCGCTCGGGGGCGATAGCGCGAAAGTCATGGCGGGTGAAGAAGTCTTCGACCTGGGCGATGCCCGGGGCCTTGTCCTTGGCAGCGCGCAATTGTGCGTGCAGTTGGCGAAATTCGGTCCAGGCCTGGTCCGCAGTTGATGCCGCGGCATAGGGCTTGATCATCAGTTGGCCAGTGCTGGCATTGAACGGCTCGAGCAACTGGGGATACTTGCGCAGGGCTTGTAGCCATTGCTGCTGCAGCTCGGGGCCGATCGGTTGCAGCGGGATGAAGTCAATCTGCGCCTCGCCCTGGCGATGACCGATGGCCAGCAACGGCCGCAAGGGGTCACGGTTGTCCACCAGCAGGTAGCGATTGCTGAGCTGCCATTCCGGGCTCTGGCAGTCGAAACTCAGTTTGCTCAGACTCAGGGCTGATTCCAGCTGGTGGCTCTTCGGCCAGTTGTCCGTGGCTTCAACCGGGCGTTGCTCTGGTACACAGGCCTGCAGTTCCTGGGTGCTGAACAGTGGCAGAGGCGGCGATTTGTAGACCCGCTGTCGGTACTGCGAATCCCCGTAGCCATTGAGATAGAACAGCCCGCGGTATTGGCTGAGGATCACCCGTGCCGGTGTCTGGGCCAGCCCGGGCATGGCGAATGGTTCGAGTTGCAGCGTGGCGGTTTCCGGATCGTCCAGGAGGATGTCGCGCTGCATTTCCCACCAGCGGATCTTCCATAGGTCGAAGGCCTGGGCGGCAGGTGCGCCGGCCAGCAGCGCCAGCGCCAGGCAAACCCCGCGGATGCCGACATGTCGGGCGATGGCGCGTGTGGATAAGTTCAACGTTGCAGTCCCTTGCCGGTAGAAAGGTCGGCAATGTAATGCAATCGGCGGCTTTGTGCCGGGGTTTGTCTCAGGGCCGGAACTGGCTCGGCGCCACGCCGCTCCAGCGGATGAAGGCATGGCGAAAACTCGCGGTTTCGCTGAAGCCCAGGGCCTCGGCGATGCGGTAGATGGGCAGTTGGTCTTCGCAGAGCATCTGCTTGGCCCGTTCGAAACGCAGTTCGTCCAGCAGCTCCTGATAGCTGCAACCCAGGTCCCGCAGGTGGCGGCGCAGGGTCCGGGCCGAGCAGTTCATCTGTTCCGCCAGCCCCTCCAGCCCCGGCGCGGCGTCCAGCTGCGCCGCCAGCAACTGGCGGATACGCCCCAGCCAGGCCTGGCGCCCGGTGAACTCGGTGTTCTGCTTGCGGCAGCGTTCGGCCATGGCCTGATGGGTGATCACATCCGCCAGGGGCAGGGGCTGGTCGAGCCAGCGCTGGTCGAAGGCGAAGGCGTTGCTGCGGGCGTCGAACTGCAGCGGGCAGTCGAAGGGTTCGCGGTAGTGCTGTTGATAGTCCGGCGCCGGGTAGTCGAAGCGCGCGCCCAGCAGCGGCAAGGGGTGGCCCAGCAGGTCGTCGCAGATGACCTTCATCGACACCAGGCAGAACTCGGTGTTGAACGCCGCCAGTGCCGGGCATTCGCGGTAGTCGGCGGCGGTCAGCCAGATGCGCGCGCCGTCGGTTTCCAGGCTCAGTTCGAAAAGTGTTCCCATCAGCGCCGGATAGCGCAGCGCCAGGCGCAAAGCGTCACCTAAGGTGGCACTGGTGAGCAGGGCATAGCCGAGCATGCCGTAGGAGGACACGTGCATCCGCCGGCCCAGTTCCAGGCCGATGTCCCGTTGCAGGGCCACGGCATTGGCGCACACCAGCATCTCCTGGTTGGTGGTGATGCGAGTGTCGGCGCGGCTCAGGTCGGCGGGGTTTATACCGCTGCCGGCCAACAGCGTGTCGCCGTCCTGGCCCTGTTCCTTGAAGGTGTTGAGCACCAGTGAAACCGCATTGAGGGTGGTGAGGTGCGAGTGCAGCATGCGCAGATTCCAGCCTGGGAAAGACCCTTAACCGGAGCAAGTTGCATGCCGCCCGCGCTCGGACCTGTGGTTTGCCGGCCTGCTGCAGGCGGCATTCCGGGGGTTGTGTGGCTAGTGACTTGGCGCTTTGATTGGTGCAACCTGCCTGCCATTCACCGCCTGAGGTGGCGGTGCAGCAACCCCGATAAAGGATTATGTATGACCCTCATCCCTGCGCGTTCCCTGCTTCTGCTGTCCGGCTTGCTCCTGAGTTCGCTGTGCCTGGCCGAGGCTGAGCCAGGCAGCGAAAGCACCCTCAAGGACTCTGCCAAGTCAGCCGTCTCGTCAGCCATTTCGGCAGGCAAGAACCTCTTGGGCGGCGTCAGCGAAGGTGTGCTCGATGGTCGCCAATCGGCGCAAGGCGTCGACGGTGCCTCGATCATTTCCTCCCGTGAGCAAATGAAAGGCCGCGTCGATGTCCAGGTATTGAAGACCGAAGCCGTCGGCGACAGCTTCAACGTCACCCTGGGTTTCAAGAACAGCAGCGACAGCCAGTTGCGGCTGATCAACCTCAAGCAGACCGGCGCCCTGCTGGCGATCGACCAGGACGGTTACGCCAACAACCTGACGGCCAGCCTCGACAACCCGGACGAAGTCACCATCCCGGCCAAGGCGGCCGTGCGGCAGAAGTTCGTGTTTGAAGGGCCGATCGAGAGTTCGAGTTCGGTGCGGGTCTGGGGCCAGGATTACTCGGTCAAGAAGTAACCCGAGCGCCATCCCCTGCTTGTCGTCGAGCCGGCGGCTACCGCAGTAGCTGCCGGCTCCCGAGCGCGAGCTTCAGCTCAGCTCGCCACACAGGTCCAATTCCACCAGGCGCCGCACTTCGGCGGTTTCCAGGCCCGCGCCGAGCAGGGCGTTGAGCTTGCCGAACGCCGCCTCGCGGGTCATGCCGCCACCGGACAGCACGCCCACGCCGCGCAGGCGGCTGCCGGCTTCGTAGATGTCCAGCTCGACACCGCCTTCATGGCACTGGGTCACGGCTACCACCACGACCCCGCGCTCATGGGCGCGCTTGAGGCTGGCGAGGAAGGCCGGGTTGTCGCTGGGCCCGGTGCCGCTGCCGAAGCACTCCAGGACCAGAGCCTGGATTCCGCTGCCTAGCACGCCGTCCAGCAGTTCGGCACCGATGCCGGGGAACAGCGGCAGCACGCCGACCTTGGCCAGTTGCCTGGCTTGGCGGTAATCCAGCCCGGCAGGAATCGCCTCGGCCCTGGCCGCGCCGCCATTGCGCTTCAGGGCGGCGAACGGGTGCCGGCCGAAACTGCGGATCTTCGCGCAGCGGGTCGGTGCCAGCAGCTCGCCGTGGAAGTACAGGTGCACCCCCGGTGCCAGGCCCTGGCCCAGGGCCAGCAGGGCACCACTGAGGTTTTCCCAGGCATCGCTGTCGGGCACCCCGGCCGGCAGCATCGAACCGGTGAAGACCACCCGCGCCGGCAGGCCCAGCAGCTGGAAGCTCATGGCCGCGGCGCTGTAGGCCAGGGTGTCGGTGCCGTGCAGGATCAGCACGCTGTCGCAGCCCTGTACCTCGACGGCCTCGACCACCGCTTCACGCAGGCGCTGCCAGTAGTCGGGGGTCATGTTGGCGCTGTCGATCAGCGGCGCCATCTCGCGAAAGCGCCAGGCCGGCACCACCAGTTCGGGCTGGCTGTCGAGGTAGGCGCGCATCCGCACGTCGAAGCCGGACGCCGGGGCCAGGCCGTCGGCGCTGGCCTGCATGCCGATGGTGCCACCGGTGTAGAGCACCATGACGTGCTGGGCGGCAGGGTAGGTCGAAGGGTTCATGGGATTCTCCGAAACGGTGAGTTCCTGTGGGAGCGGGCAAGGCCGCCCCCACATTTATCGAACTGTAACCGACGGATGCAGAGGATGCGCCCGTCGTTTACCCGTCAGCGTTGCGCTGCGGGCACGCCTTGCGGCTCGGCCTGGGCGGTGGCCGAAGGTTCGGCAGGCCAGGCCTTCAGGTCCAGGTCCAGATCGGCGAATTTGCGCGAGTCGAACACTGGCTGGGCGACGCCGGCGCGGCGCTGCTCGTCGTAGTCGCGCATCACCCGCAGGCCGACCTTGAACAGCATGGCCAGGGCCACCAGGTTGACGAAGGCCAGGCAGGTCATGGTGATGTCGGCGAAGGCGAACACGGTCGAAAGGTCCTGCATCGAACCCCATACCACCAGCGCCAGTACCAGGCCGCGGAACAGCATCAGCACGGTGCGGTTGCGGGTGAGGAACTGCAGGCTGTTCTCGCCCAGGTAGTAGTTGTAGAGGATGCAGGTGAAGACGAACAGCGACAGCGCGACGCTGACGAACAGGCGACCCCAGTCACCGACCACGGCGGCCAGCGAGTTCTGGGTCAGGACGATGCCGTCGCCTTCGAAGCCCGGGGTGTAGAAGCCGGACAGCAGGATCAGCAGCGCGGTGCAGGTGCAGATCACGAAGGTGTCGAGGAACACGCTGAAGGCCTGGACCACGCCCTGGGCGCCCGGGTGCTTCACAGCGGCCACGGCGGCGACGTTCGGCGCACTGCCCAGGCCCGCTTCGTTGGCGAACACGCCGCGCTTCACGCCCATGACGATGGCGCTGCCGAGCAGGCCGCCGAAGGCCGGATCGAGGCCGAAGGCGCTCTTGATGATGGTCTCCAGCATGGCCGGCACTTGTTCGATCTGGGTGCCGATCACGTACAGGGTCACGGCGATGTAGGCCAGGGTCTTGACCGGGACCAGCAGGTCGGACACCGCGGCGATGCGCTTGATGCCGCCGATGAAGGTGATCGCCAGCAGCGCCGCCAGGACAATACCGGTGTGGCTAGGGGCGAAGGCGAAGGCGTCCTGCAGCGAGTGCGTCACGGTGTAGGACTGCAGGCCGATGAAGGCGAAGCCGTAGGTGACCAGCAGCAGGATCGAGAACAACACCGCCATGCCCTTGAGCTTCAGGCCGTGCTGGATGTAGTAGGCCGGGCCGCCGCGGTACAGGCCGTCGCCGTCGGCGCGCTTGTAGACCTGGGCCAGGGTGCACTCGAAGAAGCTGCTGGACATGCCGACCAGTGCGGTCACCCACATCCAGAACACCGCGCCAGGGCCGCCCAGGGTTACGGCGATGCCGACGCCGGCGATGTTGCCTGCTCCCACTCGGCCGGCGAGGCTGAGCATCAGCGCCTGGAACGAGCTGAGCTGGCCGCCGGTGCTTTTCAGGCTGTCGCGGAACACCGCGAACATGTGGAGGAAGTGGCGCAATTGAACGAAACGCGAGCGGATCGTGAAGTAGCTGCCGAGCCCGACGATGAGCACGATCAGCACTTTCCCTGAGAGGAAGTCGTTGATGACTTCGAGCATGGATTATTCCTCGCTGTTTTTTGTGTAGGCAAAAGCAGAGCGGACAGAAACATTCTGTTACACCGCTGATTGCACGCACGGCAAAGCGGTGGGGCGATTGTTCGTCCCGGTTCTCTATTCGCGGGTTGTTATTAGTTCGGGTTTCCCGTGGGATTGAGCCTCGTTACCGACGGCTGTCCACGTGAAGAGGGGGCGCACTATACCGGTGCACGGGCTCGCCGTCTGCATATAGTGCGTCGAGCCGAGGAACGGCAGGCTGGGCGGCAGGCTGAATCGGTTCTTGTCCTGGCCCGCAAACCCCCGCGAACAGGCGTCCCGAGAACCCCATCTCCCCCCGATCCCCCTGCCAGCTGTAGGAGCTGGCTTGCCAGCGAAGAGGCCCGCAAGACCGCCATCGCCGGCAAGCCGGCTCCTACAGACTCCCCCCGATCTCCCTGCCAGCTGTAGGAGCTGGCTTGCCAGCGAAGGGGCCCGCAAGATCGCCTTCGCCGGCAAGCCGGCTCCTACAGACTCCCCCCGATCCCCCTGCCAGCTGTAGGAGCTGGCTTGCCAGCGAAGGGGCCCGCAAGATCGCCATCGCCGGCAAGCC
Source organism: Pseudomonas sp. PH1b (assembly GCF_000633395.1). Taxonomy (GTDB): domain Bacteria; phylum Pseudomonadota; class Gammaproteobacteria; order Pseudomonadales; family Pseudomonadaceae; genus Aquipseudomonas. Next base: position 15,685 of record NZ_AYMU01000024.1, on the reverse strand, counting down.
GGCTCCTACAGACTCCTCCCGATCCCCCTGCCAGCTGTAGGAGCTGGCTCGCCAGCGAAGGGCCCTCAAGACCGCCATCGCCGGCAAGCCCCCCCTACCTTTCAGAGCAGAAACTCCTCATGCCGCTCCTGGAAGCCCTGCAACTCACCCTGTTCCAGCAACTGGCGAATCCACGGCCCCAGCAGATCCAGCGAACTGTCCAAAGGGCTTGGCCGCTGCCAGCGCAGCGGCACCCGGGCGAAGCGCTGCTGGTTGGCGCTGACTTTCTCCAGGATCTGCCGGTCCTGCTTGAGGATCACCTTGAACAAGGGCTGCAGCACGCCACGCTTGAGCCAGCCCGGCGTGCGGCCGCGGGCGGTGGCGATGCGCGCGAACAGGCGCAGTTCGCCCTCGGCGGCCGGGCTCAGCCAGGCGCTGACCAGCAGGTTGAGCCGGCCCTGGCGGTCGCGGTATTCGATTTCCGCCAGCCCGGGCAGGCGGAAGCGCCCCATGCTGATGCCGCGTTCGCCTTCGAACAGCCGGGATATCAGCCCGGATTGGGTGCCTTCTTCGCTGTACTGCGCTTCAACCCCATCCTCCAACTGATGCACCCAGGCGCGAATACGCTGGCGCTGGCGGTCGTGGCGAATCCAGCCGGCGTGCACGAAGTGGGTGTGGAAGCCGTCGAGGAAGTTCTCCGCGGCGTCCTGCAAGGTGCAGCGCACCCGGTCGCTGATCCAGAACACGTCCAGGGCCTGGGACTGTTCGGCGGCGGCCACCGGAGCGGTGCTCGGTGGTTCGGCGGCAAGGCTGGCCCACACCAGCCCCTGGGCTTCGCAGCTGTGCAAGGGTTGCAGCAACGGCTGGCTGCAGCGTTGCTGCTCCTGGCCGGGCAGGTGCGTGCAGCGGCCCTGGGAGTCGAAACGCCAGCCGTGGTAGGGGCACTGGATCGCTCCGTCGCGCACCCGGCCGGCGCTCAGGGGCGCAAAGCGATGGGGGCAGCGGTCCGGCAGCACGGAGGGGGTGCCTTCGGCATCGCGGAACAGCACCAGCGGCACGCCGTGCAGGGTGCAGGCCAGGGGTTGGCGTTGCAGTTGCCGGCTCAGGGCGACGGGCCACCAGCCCGAGTGACTGTTCACAGTTTGAGCTTCCTCATCAGTGGTACGCCGATCCGTTGCAGCAGCAGGCCCATCAATTGCCACACCAGCCTTCGCGACCAGGGCAGGTGGGCGACGTGGATCAGGCTGTATTCGATCTCTGGCTCACCGCCCCGCAGGCGCTTGAAGGCGGCGGCGCCGGAGCTGAAGTTGAGCACCTGGCGGCGGTTCACCGCTTCTTGCAGGCACAGTCTTGTCAGTTGCCGGTACAGGCCGGCGCGCTGAGGCAGGGCGGTGTCATAGCCGACGATGGGGGTGCTGATCAGGGCGCTGTTGGCGAACCAGCCCAGGGCGCCGTCGATGCGCCCTTCGGCGTTGCGCAGGGCGCGCACTTCCAGCCAGCCCTCGGCCTGCCCGCGTTGCAGCCATTGGGCGCTGTAGTGGGGGTTGAGGCGGCTGTACTTGTCCAGGTAGAGCAGGTTGTACAGCTGTTCGATGCGCTGGAAGTCGGCCTCGTTCAGCTCGCTGCCGGGCACCACCGTATAAGGGCTGCGGCGCAGCAGGGTGGCGTCCATGCGGGTGTTGTGATGGCGCAGGAAGGCCGAGTCCTCGCCGTCGCGCCCGTCGAACAGGTACACCTGGCGGCTGGGAATGGCCAGGTAGCCCAGGGCTTGCAGGCGCTTGCGCAGTTCCAGGTTGCTGAAGTCGTTGAGGGAGCGGAAGCCGAAGCCGTGGTCGGGAAACTCCCGGCGCAGCAGCTCGGTGATCGCCGGCAGATCCGCGCCATCCCAGTCGGCCGGGTAGAGGTTGGTGGACAGCAGCCAGTTGTTGACCTGCACCAGGCGATCGACCTTGGCCGCGCTCAGCAGCCGGTCGACGCCCTGGGTCAGCAGCTTCAGTGGCCAGGCCAGCCAGGGTCGCTTCAGGCGTTGCAGCTCTTCCCGGGCATAGCCGCTGTAGGCGGTCTGCGGCGACACCACGTAGCAGTTATCCACAGGGTCGTGGCCATGGTTGATGCTCACCGGGAACTGCTGGCGGCCGGTGTCCAGCAGGGCCAGGGCGGTGCTGACGTTGCCGATCAGCTCGCCACCGGCGCAGGTGCGCACGTAATGCCGGGCGTGGCTGTCGTCGGCGCCGGGTGGCTGCTGGGCCAGTTGTTCGGGCAGCAACAGCTTCATGGGCGCGGCGCCTCCAGGGGTTGGCCGTTCCACTCGATATCGGCGGTGGAGGCGGCCAGCAGCCCGCAGCGGCGGGTCAGGGCGCGGCCGATGATTTCCGCCAGGCTCAGTACCTGGGCGGTGAGGGGGCCGCGGTCGCCGTCCTGGACGATCACGTCCCGGGCTTGCCGGTAGTCGTGCCAGAACGTGCGGCTCAAGGCCCGTTGCGGCGCCGCCAGAAGCAGCATGGCCAGGGCGATCATCCGCGGTTCCAGGGTGGCCTGCAGTGCTGTGCCGGCCTCAATGCCCAGCGCCGCCACCAGTTGTTCGCGCTGGTCGTCGAACAGGTGCACGCCGCTGGTGGCCCTGGGGTTGCACTCCAGGACATGGAAGCGCCCGTGCTGGTCCTCGATGAAATCAAAGCCCACTTGCCCGGTGTAGCCGGTGGCCTGGCCGAACTGCTCCAGGAAGGCGCGGATCGGCGCCGGGGCGCAGCTGTGGAAGTAGATCCCCGAGCCGCGCCCAACCCGGTAGCGCGGCTGGTAGCTGCTGTGGGCGCGCAACTGGCCGTCCACCAGCACGCTGAAGCTGCAGTATTCCTGGCCGGGGACAAAGCGCTGGGCCACCCAGGGGGCCTCGGCGCTGGGTCGGACCTTGGTCAGTTGCGCCGGGCTCGGGCGGATCAGGGTCTGGGAGGCGAAACGCGAATAGGCCGGCTTGAACACCAGGGCATCGTGTTCGGCGGCCAGGGCCTGCAACGCGGCCGGGTCATGCAGCACCTGGGTCGGCGGTGCGGCCACGGCCCAGCCCTGGGTCATGGCCGCGAAGTCGCCCTTGTGGTGCAGGCGGTGCAGCAGCTCGAAATCGCTGGTGAACACCCGGCACAAAGGCCGCAGGCGTTCCAGGCCGTGGGCCAGGTAGAACACCTCTTCGCAGGTGGGCAGCAGCAGGTCGATGGCCTGCTGGCGGATGACCACGGCCAGGGCCTCGATCCAGGCCTGGGGATCGTGCCGGGGTTCCGGCAGGCGCACGAAGTGTTCGGCGGCGCGGCTGAAACGGCTCAGGGGCTGGGCCAGGGAATCGGCCACGGTCACCGTCCAGCCGGCTTGCTTGAACGCCCGGGCCCATTCGAGGCAGGCCGGGGCCCGGGCGCCGAGAATCAATACACGCATGGCAGTCCCTCGGGTAGTTGCAGCATCAGCAGGCGGCGTCTTTTCGTTTGGGGGGGAGGGGCCTGCCAGTGGCCGAAGCTCAGGCTCGGCGTCTGCAGCCCCTGTTGCGCGCAGAGTGCGCTCAGGGCCTCGGTCAAGCGTTGGCACAGGGCGGGGTAGTCGCCCGAGGTGCGCAGGTTGGCCTGCCAGAGCAGCCCGCGCTGGTGGATTTGATATTCCTCAAGCGTCGCCCCGAGCATCAGCAAGGCGCGGCGCAACACATCGGGGTAGAGCGGTGCCAGTTGCTGGCCGTCGAGCCTTGGCAGCCAGAGGATCTCGTCGGCGCGGCCCTCCACGGCGGCAATCGCCCGCTCCGCGCGGCCGCAGGGGCAGGGCGCGCTGGCCACCCGCAAGATGTCATTGAGGCGATAACGCACGATCAACTGCGTACGCCGGGAAAAGTCGGTGATGATCGGCTGAAAGCGCGTGCGTTCCGGGTCCAGCCACTGCGGTTCGATGTGCAGGTGGCTTTCATTCAGGTGCAGGGTGCCGGCCTCGCAGGTGTAGCCAAGAAAGCCCTCGCTGGCCTGATAGATCTGCTGGGGCTTGAGGCCGAAGGCCTGCTGCACCACCTCGGCGTCAGTGCTTTCCAGCACTTCGGCCACCGACAGGATGTGCCGTGGGCGGATCGTCAGCTGCCCGGCCAGGGCCGCCTGGGCCAACCCGCGCAGCACCGTGGCCGGGGCCACCAGCACGTCGGGGTTGTGCTGATTCAGGCGCTCCAGGGAGGCGCCCAGGCCCAGGGTCAGGTCATGAAAGGCGAAGTCGATGCGACGGCTGGCCAGGGTGGTGTACAGGCGGCTGTTGGCCCGCAGGAAAAAGGCGATGCGCAGCGGCGCCAGCCAGGGGCACAGCAACCGTGGCAGCAGGGCCCGGGGCAGGGTTCGCGCCAACAGGATACCGGCCCAGCGCTGGCGTTCCGCGCTGCTGACCAGGAACACCCCCTGGGCCCCCGAAGTGCCGCTGGACAGGCCTACGGTGATGTCCCCCAGGGTCGGGCTGAAGTCCCGGGAGTGCTCGGCTTGCAAGGCCACCGGCAGCACCTGTTCCAGGCTCAGGGCACGGGTGTTGAAGCCGGCGAAATCGCTCATCAGGCTGGCCTTGTCCATGATCGGCAAGCTGTGCAGGCCGTCGTTGACCAGCCCCCTGAAGCGCTCGCCGCCAGGCATGACCTTGGCCATGAAGTGCCGCAGGCGCCTTGCCTGCCAGGCTTCCAGCCGCTCGCGACGACGAAAGCGCAGGGCATAGCGGCTGAACACGAAGGAGCCAATGCTGCGCAGGGTGCCCAGCAGGCGTTCACTGTTCATTGGCGAACGCCTCCCAGGCCTGGGTGCAATGGGACGGCAGCACCGCCACCGCCGGTTCCCGGCGGATCAGCTGGCCCAGGCCGCTGTAGGTGCGCAGGTATTGCTGGCGGTCGGCGCTGGCAAACCACAGCGCCGGTGCGGCCGGCAGGCGCTCGGCGCGGCAGGCCGGCACTGACCAGCAGGCGTCGGCCACCAGAAATACCGGCCGCCCCTGAGCGTCGGCGATGAACAGGCCCAACTGGCCGGCGCTGTGCCCCGGCAGCGGCACGCCGATCAGGCTGCCATCGCCGAACAGGTCCAGGCCCTGCTCGAAGGGCGCCATCCAGCCCGGTAGCGCATAGCTGGGGCTGGCGTCGGCCAGGCGCAGGCGGGCGCTGAAGTCGTCCGGCAGCAATCCCGGCAGATGGCCGCCGAGGGTGGCGCGCCAACGCTGGCCGCGCAGGTTGTCGATATGCTGGTAATCGGCCTCCAGGGCGATGAAACGGGCATTGCTGAAGTCCCGCAGGCCGGCGATATGGTCGGCGTGGAAGTGGGAAATGATCACATGGCGGATATCCCCCGGGCCGATGCCCAGCTCGTGCAACTGCGCGCCCAGTTGCTCGACCACCGGCAACTGCACCGGCACCGCGCTGCGGTACAGGCGTTCGGGTAGGGCGCGGGTGGCCTGGAAGAAGTGCTCGGCGTAGCCGGTGTCGTACAGAATCCAGCCGTGGTCCGGGTGCTGGATCAGCCCGCACAAGGCCGGAAACTGCACCGGCGCCAGGCGCCCGCCGCGGTCGGCCATGCATTCCAGATGCTGGCACCAGCCGGCCCGCAGGATCTTCAAGCTAACGCGGCGGCTCATGGTCGTTGCCTCTGTTGGGCCAGCCACCATTGGGCGTGCTGGGCGATGCCCTGTTCCTGGCTGATCACCGGGTGGTAGCCCAGCTCGCGCTGGATGGCGCTGATATCCAGGGTCTGGCTGAAGGCCAGGACGCCTGCGCCATAGCGGGTGATCAAGGGTTCGGCACCGTTGCCCAGGCGCGCCTTGAGCTCCAGCAACTGTGCCACGCCGTGCACCAGGGGCCAGGGCAGGCGGCGGGTGCGCAGTGGCAATTGGAAGTGCTCGGCCATCTGTTGCAGCAAGTCCTTGAAGGCCAGGGGCGTGGCGTTGCTCAGGTTGTAGACGCACAGCGGGCGCGGCAGGGGCCGGGTCAGGGCCAGCCACACCGCGTGCACCAGATTGTCGACGCAGGTCAGGTCCAGCTGGGCCCGGCCGCCGCGCATCAGCGGAATCGCCCCGCGCTGCATCACCCGCAGCAGACGCGGCATCAGGGTCGCGTCCCAGGGGCCGAATACCGACCGGGGCCGCAGGATCACGCATTCCGGCAGGCCGGCTTGGCCCAGCAGGGTTTCGGCCTGGGCCTTGCTGCGGGCGTAGTCGTTCACCGGTGGCGGCAGCGGCTGGTCTTCGCGGATGCCCAGGCGGTCGCTGAAGTTGAAGTACAGGCTTGGGGTGGAGATGTGCATCAGCCGCGCAATGCGGTTGTCCCGGCAGGCGTGGATCACCTCGGCGGTGGAGTCGAGGTTGGCCCGGGCAAACGCCTGGGGCGAACCCCAGGGCGAGGACAGCGCCGCGCAATGGATGATGGCGTCGTGCTCGCGGCTGGCGTCGGTCAGCAGGCGTTTGGCCTGGCGGCTGCCGTGTTCCAGGGGCAGCCAGCGCACCGGCGCCGGGCTGTGGGCGATGACTTGCGCCGCCGCCTCGGGGTTGCGCCCGCTGAACTGCACTTCGCAGCCTTCGGCGGCCAGCTTCCAGACCAGATGCCGGCCAATAAAACCGGTGCCGCCGGTGACCAGGATCTTCATCAGAACTCCAGGATCAGGCCGCCGAGGGACAAGCCCGCGCCGGTGCCGATCAGCATCAGGGTTTGCCCGCGTTGAATGCGCCCGTCGCGCACCGCGATGTCCAGGGCGGTGGGCAGGGACGCCGCCACCTGGTTGCCGTGCCGGGCAAAGATATCGATCAGCTTCTCGGGGCCGAGACTCAGGCGCTTGGCTGAGTGCTGCATGGCCTGCTGGCTGGCCTGATGGGGGATTACCCAGTCGATCCGCTCCAGGGGCAATGCAGCTTGCTGGAGCAGGTCGTCCATCAGCTCGGGCAGGTGCTTGGCGGCGAGGCGGAACACCCCTTTGCCCTGCATGGCGAAGCTGGTCAGGGGCTCGAAGGGCACCTCGATGCGCCGCGGATGAAAGCGCGAACCGCCGGCTGGGATCTGGCACAGCGCGGCGCCTTCGGCGTAGGTCTTCAGGCGCGAGGCGAGGATCTTCTGCCCGCCGTCACCGGCCCCCAGCACCACCGCCGCCGCGCCGTCGCCGAAGATGCCGCTGACCTCCACCTGCTGCCAGTCCAGGCCGCAGGAGGCGATATCGGCGCACACCAGCAGCACGCGCCGGTAATGCCCGGCCTGGATTGGCCAGGACAGGGTGTCCAGGGCGGCGATAAAGCCCAGGCAACTGGCGTTGATGTCCATGGCCGGAATGCCCGACTGCCCCAGGCCCAGCTCCCGCTGCAGCAGCGCGGCGTTGCAGGGCATGCCCTGGTCCATGGTGCCGCTGGCGCAGACGATCAGGTCCAGCTGTTCAAGCGTCAGGCCTGCTGCGTGCAGGGCCTGGCGTGCAGCACTGGCACCGAGGCTGGCGGCGTTGTCCGCGGGGCCGGCGACATGGCGCTGCTGCACACCGCTGATGCGCGCCACGCTGCCGGATTCCAGGCCGAGCCGGCTGTCCAGTTCGGCACTGGTGACCACGCGCTGCGGCAGGGCATGGCCGCTGCCGAGGATGGCCAGAGTGCGGGCCGGACGCAGGGGGGACGCTGATGTGTGCATGCAAATTCCATTTGTGGGGCATCGAGGGGGTGTTGCGAGGTGCGCTCAGTTGGCTGAAGGCGCCACTGGGCATTTGCTCAGAAACCCCTGCAGCTTTTGCTGGTATTCCTCGACCGGCATCAGGTCACTGTGTTTGGCGATGAAGCAGGCCGTACCCTGGCGCACCATATCGGCGTCAGCCACGAGGTAGAAATCGGCTATTTCCTGCACGCGTACGATCTGATCCCAGGCCAGGCTGCTCTGACCTCCGCGGGCGTTGAGCAGGGTGAAGCCCTGGTGGTCGAAGTTCAGGTAATAGGTGCCTTCGACGACTCGCAGCCTGGTTTCGATCAAGTGCTGACTCAACCCGCGCAATGGCGCCTGGGGTTTGATCGGGGTGGCAGCAATTCGGTTTTGCAGGTGCTTGATCCAGCGCCCGGAAAAGCGCCACCACAAGGGGATGAAGATCAACGCGAACAGCACCATGGCGATGACTTTTTCCGGGGTAAGGCGTCGCTCCGGGAAATAGATCGACAGGCAGCCGCCGAGCAGGCACAGGGTGAACATCACCAGGCCGATAAAGCGGCCTTGCCACTGAGCAAATGTGCTCATGGCCCGGACATGCTGCTGATCACCCTTGAGCAGTTCCTGCTTCAGCGGTTCGGCAATCCAGGCTTCGGTGTGGGCAGGGGTGATGCGGTAGTGCAATTCCATGGGGGCTGAATCCGAGGTCCGTGTTCGGTGAGGGCGGCAGTTTACCGATTTCTGTGGGGCGGGTAGCAGCGGCGTGTGCGCGAACCTTTACTCACTGCTCAGGTTGGAAATTGCTCTATGTATCGCTCCACCCATTGGAACAGGTGTTCGTCGAGTTGCGGCCGCTGCTGGCTGAAGCGGTCCTGGCAGCTAATGAAGAACGGGTCCTGATTGACCCGCAGCGCCAGCTCGATGGGGCTTTCGCTTTCGGCATGGGCCGCTCTTAGTTGCTGCTGGCGCTGATCGGCCTGTTCCAGACTGTCCGCCAGGGTATCCAGTTGCAGGTGGCGCAACTGGGCGATGGCCTCGGGCAGGTGAAAGTGCAGGGCGCTGTCGAAGCCTTCCCAATCCTCGTAGGCCAGCCACTCGTGCAGGATCATGAAGCAGCGCGGGGCCGGGGCCAGTTGCTCCAGTCGTGCGAAATCCAGCCAGTACTGACGTGGCAACTGCTCGGCGGTTTCCAGGGCCTGGGCGATCAGGTCCAGGGCCTGAGCCGGGTCCCGGTGATGCTTGCGCAGGATGCGCTGGGTCAGGGTGAAGCGCGCTTCTTCAATCGCGTGCAGGGCGCGGTTCAAGTCATAGCCGGCGGCGTGCAGCTGTTCCCGGGCTTGCTCTTGGGGCAGGCCGGACTTTTCTACCAGCACCTGTAGCAACTCGGATTTGTAGAGCTCGGCGGCCTGTTGCGGATTGCCTGCGCAGCGGGCGAGCAGGGCCTGGGCGTGGCGCAGGCCGATGGGGATCAGGGTGCGTAGCTGTTGCAGGGCCTGGATGTGCGTCGGGTCCATCGACTGCGTTGCCTCGGGAGTGGCGGATGTTCGAGAGGGGCGATTATCCACCGTGGGCGCGCAGTTGTGCGGGTTTATAACGAGGCTCCGATGATGATCGCGGCACCCACGGGATTTACACGGTTTTGGGTTTGTAGGAGCCGGCTTGCCGGCGAAGGCGTCGGCCGGGATGGCGGTGAAGGCAGGGCTGGCCTCTTCGCTGGCAAGCCAGCTCCTACGGGATTTGCGCGGTTTTAGGTTTGTAGGAGCCGGCTTGCCGGCGAAGGCGTTGGCCGGGATGGTGGTGAAGGCCGGGCTGGCCTCTTCGCTGGCAAGCCAGCTCCTACGGGATTTGCGCGGTTTTGGGTTTGTAGGAGCCGGCTTGCCGGCGAAGGCGTCGGCCGGGATGGTGGTGAAGGCCGGGCTGGCCTCTTCGCTGGCAAGCCAGCTCCTACGGGGCGGTGTTTAGGCGGGGTCTGGGCGGGCACCGTCGAGCAGGGCGTCCACCACGGCGCGGGCCATTTCAACCGAGTGCACCATGGACCAGATCAGCCCGCGTTCGATGCCGCTGGCCCGTTCGGTGATTTCATCGGATACCTCTTCGGCGCATTTGAGCAGCAGGGAGACGTGCATCAGCGCGTCTTCGGCATTGACCTGGGGCTGTACGGCGAACAGCGGGTGGCCTTGGCCATCGCGCAGGCCGAAGGGGCGATGGCGGGTGCCGTGCAAGGCGGCCAGCAGGTTGGCGTTGGCGCGGTCCAGCTCCGGATCGCGGCGCGGATGATCGGTGGGTAAAGGTGGATCGGGGACGAGCTTTTTCATGACGGTCACTCACTCAGTAGTTAACGGACTGCCGAGCTCACTTCCACATGAGGGGTGGCAGTTGTGCGAGGGTGTGGAAGACCGGGACTGAGTAACCCAGCACACCCGAAGGTGTCCCGCGCACAACCGCCATAAAGCGATGCCGACGACAATACGTCGAGCCATGCCCATGAGCGCTCATGCTTACTCAGATCCGAACTTCCACATCCGGGCCGCTGATTTTGCAGCGGCACCGGGAGACTGCCTGATCGTTCGAAGGGGTACAAGGCGCTCAAAGGCGTGGAGGATTCTCTCGGATTTGCCCTACAAAACAAAGCGAATCCGCTTCGATGCTGGGCGGCATCGCCTGACAAATCACGGCTTTTTCCAGGCCAAAAAACGGCACACCGGCCAATTAAAGGAGCAGAGAAATGATTTGATATTCAGTGAAATCAGGATTCGATAATCGGTCTATATTTGGGCTGAATATAGTGTAGGGTTCAAGCTGGCAGGATGATTGCGATCTTGCATAGTGAGCGTTAGGCATCCTGAGCGGCGAAGTCGCACAGAGTCAGTTCGTAGCAGGGCGGCGAGCAAGCCGCCAAATTTAGGAGGTTTCACTCATGCGAGTTGAAACGGTCAGCTTTTTAAAACGATATGCCTCCGACCTGCCTTTAGAGGAACCAATGGTCGTCACGCAAAACGGTGTGCCTGTTTACGTTGTTGAGTCTTACGTTGAGCGTAAGCGCCGCGACGAGGCAGTGGCGTTGGTGAAATTGCTCGCAGTCAGTTCGCGCGAGTACGCCCAAGGCAAGCATTGTTCGACTGATGAGCTGAAGGCCCGCTTAAGCAAGAGGTTTGCCCACAAATAAAAAAGGTGGGGTAGATGCCAACTCTGACAATCCGCTACACCGAAACCGCACAGCAAAGCATTGAAGACCAGATTGTGCATCTGGCCGACTATAGCGACCTTAAGTCCGCCTTTGAGCGGTTGGAAGCTGTGATTGACGCTCTTCAGGACAAGCTCTTGTCCGCCCCGCTAGGCTACCCAGTCAGCCCTCAAGCAAGCGATTTGGGCATCTTGCATTACCGTGAGCTCAACACCGATGGATACCGGGTGTTCTACGAAATCGTGGATGCGGATCAGGCGATCGTGATTGGGCTGGTGCTGCGGGATAAGCAAAGCGTCGAGCAGGCACTTATTCGTTACTGTCTGCTGCATACCGATTGACGATTGTGGGTGTGAGCCGTCCGCTGTGGTGTTGGGGCGTGTCACCCGCACTCGGTCCGGGAAGGGGGCTTGCCAATACGTTCTAATTGGATTCACACGTTCGCCACTCTCCATCCCGCTCGCCATTTCGAAAGATGAAGGGGGAGAGGGGGCAGCGCTGCGTCTGTCATAAACGAAAATGTGCACAGCTTCCGCGCTATCACGGCGCTCCATCAAGGGGCGGCGCTGAAAAATAGGCGGTCTTGCTTCTGGGTTTCCGGGACTTTGTGAGGAGCCAAAAAAAAGGGCCTGGAGACGTATCTCCAAGCCCTCAAAAGGTGAGAGGTGTCTAGTCCCTCAACCTGGTGAGCGGTGTTGCGTGTTTCGGTGTCGCGGTGGTTAGGCTTTCAGCGGAACCAGACGCGGGGCAATCATGTTTTCCGGACGCAGGATGTCATCGAGCATGGCGTCGTCCAGCAGGCCTTCTTCGCGCACCAGTTCCAGTACGCCACGGCCACTTTCCAGGGCGATGCGGGCGATACGGGTGGCGTTTTCATAGCCGATGTACGGGTTCAGCGCGGTGACCAGGCCGATGGAGTGCTCCACCAGTTCGCGGCAACGGGTTTCGTTGGCGGTGATGCCGGTGATGCAGTGCTCGCGCAGCATGTCCATGGCGCGTTGCAGCAGGCGGATCGAGTCGAAGATCTTGAAGGCGATCAACGGCTCCATCACGTTCAGTTGCAGCTGGCCGCCTTCGGCCGCCATGGTCAGGGCCAGGTCGTTGCCGATGACTTGGAACGCTACCTGGTTCACGGCTTCCGGGATCACCGGGTTGACCTTGCCGGGCATGATCGAGCTGCCTGGCTGGCGCGCTGGCAGGTTGATTTCGTTAATGCCGGTGCGTGGGCCGCTGGACAGCAGGCGCAGGTCGTTGCAGATCTTCGACAGCTTCACCGCGGTACGCTTGAGCATGCCGGAGAACAGCACGAAGGCGCCCATGTCGGAAGTGGCTTCGATCAGGTCGGCAGCTGGAACAACCGGCTGGCCGCTGATGACGGCCAGGCGTTGCACGGCCAGGGCCTGGTAACGCGGGTCGGCGTTGATGCCGGTACCAATGGCGGTGCCGCCCAGGTTGACTTCGGTCAGCAGCTCGGGGGCCAGGGTCTTCAGGCGCGCCAGGTCTTCACCCAGAGTGGTGGCGAAGGCGCGGAATTCCTGGCCGAGGGTCATCGGCACGGCGTCTTGCAGCTGGGTGCGGCCCATCTTCAAGACGTGGCTGAACTCGACGCCTTTGGCGGCGAACGACTGGATCAGGCTGTCGAGGCTGGCCAGCAGCGCGTCGTGACCCAGCAGCAGACCCAGGCGGATCGCGGTCGGGTAGGCGTCGTTGGTGGACTGCGCCATGTTCACGTCGTTGTTCGGGTGCAGGTACTGGTATTCGCCCTTGCTGTGGCCCATGGCCTCCAGCGCGATGTTGGCGATGACTTCGTTGGCATTCATGTTGGTTGAAGTGCCAGCGCCGCCTTGAATCATGTCCACCACGAACTCATCGTGGAAATCGCCGCGGATCAGACGGGCACAGGCTTCGCTGATGGCAGCGTGCTTGGCTTCGCTGAGCTGACCCAGCTCGCGGTTGGCGTCAGCAGCTGCCTGCTTGACCATTGCCAGACCGACCACCAATTTCGGGTAATGCGAAATCGGAACACCGGAGAGGCGGAAGTTGTTCACCGCTCGCAGGGTCTGGATGCCGTAATACGCTTGAGCGGGTACTTCGAGTACGCCAAGCAGGTCTTTTTCGGTGCGGAATGATGCAGCGGAGGACATGACGAAGATCATCTCGGTAGGGACCCGGTCTGTGCCGGGAACGCTGCGAATCCTAGGCCGAAGGGAATTTTTGGGCCAATGCTGTTAAACACTGGGCTATGCATATTCGGCATAATGGCGGTGTGACGCCGGGTTGCCGGCGAGCGTGTGACCTAAAATGGTGCGTGTCCGGGAGGACGTGATGAATCTGGAAAGCAAATGGCTCGAGGATTTCAGTGCCCTGGCCGCCACCCGCAGCTTTTCCCAGGCTGCCGAGCGACGTTTCGTGACCCAGCCGGCGTTCAGTCGGCGGATCCGCAGCCTGGAAGCGGCCCTGGGCCTGACCCTGGTCAACCGCTCGCGCACGCCGGTGGAACTGACGGCAGCGGGGCAGTTGTTCCTGGTGACCGCGCGCACCGTGGTCGAACAGCTCGGCGAGGTGGTGCGCCACCTGCACCACCTGGAAGGCGGGCAGGGTGAGGTGATGCAGGTAGCGGCGGCCCACTCCCTGGCGCTGGGCTTCTTCCCGCGCTGGATCGCCCAGTTGCGCAACGAAGGGCTGAACATCGCCACGCGGCTGGTGGCCACCAACGTCGGCGATGCGGTGCATGCCCTGCGTGAAGGCGGTTGCGACCTGATGCTGGCCTTCTACGACCCGGACGCCGCCCTGCAGATGGATTCGGAAATCTTCCCCTCGCTGCACCTAGGGCACACCGAGATGCTCCCGGTGTGCGCCGCCGATGCCCAGGGCAAGCCGCTGTTTGACCTGGAGGGCGAGGCCAGCGTGCCGCTCTTGGCCTATAGCGCCGGGGCTTTCCTTGGCCGTTCGGTGAACCTGCTGCTGCGCCAGCGCAACCTGCGTTTCACCACTGTTTATGAAACCGCCATGGCCGACAGCCTCAAGAGCATGGCTTTGGAGGGGCTGGGCATTGCCTGGGTGCCGCAACTGAGCGTGCGCGCCGAACTGGCCCGGGGCGAACTGGTGGTGTGCGGCGGCGCCCAATGGCATGTGCCACTGGAGATCCGCCTGTACCGCTGCGCCCTGGTGCGCAAGGCCAACGTGCGCTTGCTCTGGCGCAAGCTGGAAGGCGCCGCCGCCCAAGCCGCGGCCGTGTAGGAGCCGGCTTGCCGGCGAAGGCGTCGGCCGGGAGGGTGGTGATCGCCGGGCAGGCCTCTTCGCTGGCAAGCCAGCTCCTACGGGAGATAGGCGCAGGTTTTTTGTAGGAGCCGGCTTGCCGGCGAAGGCGTCGGCCGGGATGGCGATGATTGCAGGGCAGGCCTCTTCGCTGGCAAGCCAGCTCCTACGGGAGATAGGCGCAGTTTTTTGTAGGAGCCGGCTTGCCGGCGAAAGCGTCGGCCGGGATGGCGGTGATCGCGGGGCGGGCCTCTTCGCTGGCAAGCCAGCTCCTACGGGAGATAGGCGCAGGTTTTTTTGTAGGAGCCGGCTTGCCGGCGAAGGCGTCGGCCGGGATGGCGATGATTGCAGGGCAGGCCTCTTCGCTGGCAAGCCAGCTCCTACGGGAGATAGGCGCAGGTTTTTGTAGGAGCCGGCTTGCCGGCGAAGGCGTCGGCCGGGAGGGCGATGATTGCAGGGCTGGCCTCTTCGCTGGCAAGCCAGCTCCTACGAGGGCGCGGGATTGACCTTGGAGTCAATAAAACCGGGCTTTTGCGGCGTAAATACTTTGTTCGACAGATGGTCGGCGAAAGTGCGTTTGCTGCGGCTTTTTCGGTATACTGCGCGGCCTTCGGCCGGTTCGCCTGGCCATAATTCGTACAATTTAAGCCACGCATTTCGCGTGGCTTGTTGTTTTTGACGCGCCCGCGGGCGCCCAGAGAGAAGAGGCACGACGATGAGTGCACTGGTTGGCGTGATCATGGGCTCCAAGTCCGATTGGTCCACCCTTAGCCACACCGCCGATATGCTGGAAAAGCTCGGCATCCCTTACGAGGTGAAGGTGGTTTCCGCACACCGCACCCCGGACCTGCTGTTCCAGTACGCCGAAGAGGCTGAGGCGCGAGGCATCGAGGTGATCATCGCCGGTGCCGGCGGCGCGGCGCACTTGCCGGGCATGTGCGCAGCCAAGACCCACCTGCCGGTGCTGGGCGTGCCGGTGCAGTCGTCGATGCTCTCGGGCGTGGATTCGCTGCTGTCCATCGTGCAGATGCCGGCCGGCATTCCGGTCGCCACCCTGGCCATCGGCAAGGCTGGGGCAATCAACGCCGCCCTGCTCTCGGCGAGCATCCTGGGCGCCAAGCACCCGCAATTCCACGCGGTGCTGAAAAAATTCCGTGCTGAACAGACAGACAGCGTCCTGGACAATCCAGACCCGCGCGTCGCCTGAGGTTGTTGACGATGAAGATCGGTGTAATCGGTGGCGGCCAGTTGGGCCGCATGTTGGCCCTGGCGGGTACTCCGCTGGGAATGAACTTCGCTTTCCTCGACCCGGCGCCGGATGCCTGTGCCGCCCCTCTGGGGGAACACCTGCGGGCCGATTACGGCGACCAGGACCACCTGCGCCAGCTGGCCGATGAAGTGGACCTGGTGACCTTCGAATTCGAGAGCGTGCCGGCGGAAACCGTGGCCTTCCTCTCGCAGTTCGTGCCGGTCTACCCGAGTGCCGAAGCCCTGCGCATCGCTCGCGATCGCTGGTTCGAGAAGAGCATGTTCAAGGACCTGGGGATTCCTACCCCGGAGTTCGCCGACATCCAGTCCCAGGCTGACCTGGACGCCGCCGTGGCGCGCATCGGCCTGCCGGC
>NZ_AYMU01000023.1 GCF_000633395.1 Pseudomonas sp. PH1b | reverse complement strand
ACCCAATTTGCTGATACGTCGAAAGACGGCTCAGTACCCGAATTTCTTGACGACCATAGAGCGTTGGAACCACCTGATCCCATCCCGAACTCAGAAGTGAAACGATGCATCGCCGATGGTAGTGTGGGGTTTCCCCATGTGAGAGTAGGTCATCGTCAAGATTAAATTCCGAAACCCCAATTGCGAAAGCAGTTGGGGTTTTGTCTTTGCGCGAGATAAAAGCCGCGGGAGATGGATGCCTCGGGTGACACTGCACGGCTGCCAGCACCCGGTGACAGTGCTAAGGTTCGGCCCTAGCTTTTTGCATTTTCCAAGGAAGCCGTTATGCCGGACACCTCGTCCCTCAACCCTGGTTTCATGGTGGTTCACGGAAACCGCCTGGACGAGTTGCGCAGCCTGGTAGTCAGCTGGATGCGGCGTTACCCACTGGCGCCCCTGGAGAATGAAATTGCCCTGGTGCAGAGCAATGGCATTGCCCAATGGTTGAAGCTGGCCCTGGCAGAAGACCCGGAAGACGATGACTCCGGCGGTTGTGGCATTGCTGCTGCGGTGGATGTGCAACTGCCAGGCAGTTTCATGTGGCAGCTGTACCGCCTGGTGCTGGGGCGAGACGAGATTCCCCCCAAGTCCCTACTGGATAAAGCCCCGCTGACCTGGCGCTTGATGCGCCTCTTGCCAGCGTTGATCGATGAGCCCCATTTCGAACCGCTGCAGCGCTTTCTGACCCACGACAGTGACCTGCGCAAGCGCTATCAACTGGCGGAGCGCTTGGCTGACCTGTTCGACCAATATCAGGTCTATCGGGCCGACTGGCTGGAGGACTGGGCTGCCGGCCGCCATCAACTGCGCAACGTCCGCGGCGAAGCCAAGGCCCTGACCCCTGCCAACTGCTGGCAAGCCGAGTTGTGGCGGGCGCTGCTCCTGGACGTGGGAACCGAAGGCATGGCCCAGAGCCGCGCCGGAGTCCACCAGCGATTTATCGAACGGATCAACAGCCTGGAGCTGGCTCCTGCCGGCATGCCATCGCGAGTGATCGTGTTCGGGATCTCGTCATTGCCGGCCCAGGCCCTGGAGGCGCTGGCTGGATTGGCCCGTTTCAGCCAGGTGCTGCTCTGCGTGCACAACCCGTGTCGCCATCACTGGGCGGATATCGTCGCGGACAAGGACTTGCTGCGGCATCAGTACAAACGTCAGGCACGCAAGGCCGGCATGCCCCATGCACTGGACCCGCAAACCCTGCACCAGCATGCCCACCCGCTGCTGGCCGCCTGGGGCAAGCAGGGACGGGACTACATCAACCTGCTGGACAGCTACGACGACCCCAACAGCTATCGTTCGGCCTTTCGCGATGGACGGATCGACCTGTTCAGCGAAAACCAGCCCGACACCATGCTTCAACAGTTGCAGGACGACATCCTCGAACTACGCCCGCTCAACGAAACACGTGAGCGCTGGCCCGAGATCGATCTCCAGCAAGACCAGTCAATCCGTTTTCACATAGCCCACAGCGCCCAGCGTGAAGTGGAAATCCTCCATGACCAACTGCTCGCACGCTTCAGTGCCGAGCCAGGCCTGCGGCCCCGCGATGTGATCGTCATGGTTCCGGATATCGACAGTTATGCCCCCCATATCCGCGCGGTGTTCGGTCAGTTGGAGCGTGATGACCGCCGCTTCATTCCCTTTACCCTGACTGACCAGGGCCAGCGTGGTCGCGATCCGCTGTTGATCGCCGTGGAGCACCTGTTGAAGTTGCCGGACAGCCGCTTCCCGGTCAGTGAGATCCTCGACTTGCTGGATGTGCCGGCATTGCGTACGCGTTTCGGCGTAGATGAAGCCGACCTGCCGACCCTGCATCGCTGGATCGAAGGCGCCGGCATCCGCTGGGGGATGAATGCCGAGCAGCGCGCCGAACTGGGGTTGCCCCAGGAACTGGAGCAGAACAGCTGGCGTTTCGGCCTGCGGCGGATGCTACTGGGCTATGCCGTCGGCCGCTCCGATGCCTGTGACGGCATCGAGCCCTATGACGAAATCGGTGGCCTGGATGCAGCCCTGATCGGCCCTTTGGTCGCGCTGCTCGATGCCCTGCAGAGCGCTTACCAGCAACTCACCCAGCCAGCGCTACCCGCGCAGTGGGGGGAGCGTTTGCAGCAGTTGATCGAACAGTTCTTCCTGCCCAGCACCGAGCATGATGACTACCTGCTGGGCCAGCTTGAAGACCTGCGGGAAACCTGGCTGGAAACCTGCGAATCGGTGGGCCTGCAAGAGGAGTTGCCGCTGACCGTGGTGCGCGAAGCCTGGCTCGCGGGGCTCGACCAGGGGCGTCTGTCCCAGCGCTTCCTCGCTGGAGCGGTGAACTTCTGCACCCTGATGCCGATGCGCGCCATCCCCTTCAAGCTGGTGTGCCTGCTGGGCATGAACGATGGCGACTACCCACGGGCTCAGCCGCCCCTGGATTTCGACCTGATGGGCAGCGATTATCGTCCCGGCGACCGCTCGCGGCGTGAGGACGACCGCTACCTGCTGCTCGAGGCCCTGCTTTCGGCCCGGGACCAGCTCTATGTCAGCTGGGTCGGTCGCAGTATCCGTGACAACAGCGAGCGTCCGGCGTCGGTGCTGATCGGTCAGTTGCGCGATCACCTGGCCAGCGGCTGGCGGCTGCCGGATCAATCGGCTCCGCTGCTGGACGCATTGACTCAGGAGCATCCGCTGCAACCCTTCAGTGGTCGCTACTTCCACGATGACGATGCGCTCTTCAGCTATGCCCGGGAATGGCAGGTCCTGCACCAGGCGCCCCAGGAGACTGGCGCGGTTGAACGGCTGGAGCCCTATATTCAGGACGAGCCCCTGAGCCTGGCTCAATTGCAGGATTTCTTGCGCAACCCGGTGCGGCACTTCTTCAGCCAGCGGCTCAAGGTGTTCTTCGAAGCCATGGAAGCGCCACTGGCAGATGAAGAACCCTTTGTCC
Organism: Pseudomonas sp. PH1b; assembly: GCF_000633395.1. Taxonomy (GTDB): domain Bacteria; phylum Pseudomonadota; class Gammaproteobacteria; order Pseudomonadales; family Pseudomonadaceae; genus Aquipseudomonas. Next base: position 123,605 of record NZ_AYMU01000023.1, on the reverse strand, counting down.
TCGACCCCCTGCAACGCTACAGCCTCAGCGACAGTCTGCTGGAAGCGGCACTGAGCAATACCGAGCACGCGGAACAGGCGCTGCAGGCCCAGGCGCAAAGGCTGCAAGCCAGCGGCCTGCTGCCCATGGCCGGTTTCGGTGAATGCCTGCAGCGCGAACTGATGGAACCGCTGCCGGACCTGTTGCAGCGCTACCGGCAATTGCTCGAACTGTGGCCAACACCCGTCACCAGCGCCTTGCCGGTCAGCCTGGAGTTGCAGGGTGTGCGCCTGGAAGGCTGGCTGAGCAGCCTGCATCAGCGGGCGGATGGAGGATTGCTGGCAGTGACCACGATTCCTAATGGCATCGGTACCCTCAAGACACGCAAGTGGCATCGCTTGATCAAGCCCTGGATCAACCACCTGCTGGCCTGTGCCAGCGGCTACTCCCTGACCACCGCGCTGGTGGCCAGCGATGACAGCCTGCTGCTGCCTCCGCTGGAGCAGGATTGGGCACGCAAGAGCCTCGGCGACCTGTTGCTGGCCTGGCAGTCGGGCATGCGTCAGCCCCTGCCGGTGGCGGTCAAGACCGCCTTTGCCTGGCTTGGCCAGAGCGATCCGGACAAAGCCGCGGCCGCAGCCCGCAAGACCTACGATGGCGATGGCCAGAACAGTGAGGGCGAGCGTCGCCAGAGTCCGGCGCTGGCTCGACAATTTGCTGACTACAACGCCCTGGTCGCCGACGAAACTTTCAGCGCCTGGGCCGAAACACTCTATCGCCCCCTGCTGGATGCCCCCTGGCGTTCGGCCCTCGGCGAGGAGGCCGGTGCATGACGCAACAAGCTCCTCTGGCCCTGGCCTTCCCCCTGCACGGCAGCCAATTGATCGAGGCCAGTGCCGGTACCGGCAAGACCTTCACCATCTCCGCGCTGTACCTGCGCCTGGTACTGGGACACGGTGGCGAGTCCGCAGGCTTCGGCCGCGAACTGCTGCCACCACAGATTCTGGTGGTGACCTTCACCGACGCGGCCACCAAGGAACTGCGCGAGCGCATCCGCACCCGCCTGGCGGAAGCTGCGCGATTCTTCCGCGATGAAACGGCAGCCCCCGATGGCCTGATCGTCGAGCTGCGCGAACAGTACCCCGCCGAGCAGTGGGCCGCCTGCGCCAACCGCCTGGACATTGCCGCACAGTGGATGGATGAAGCCGCCGTCTCGACCATCCACAGCTGGTGCCAGCGCATGCTGCGCGAGCATGCCTTCGACAGTGGCAGCCTGTTCACCCAGACCCTGGAAACCGATCACAGCGACCTGTTGGGACAAGTACTGCGCGATTACTGGCGGCTGTTCTGCTACCCGATGCAGGGCGATGCGCTGAACTGGGTGCGCTGCAACTGGGTGGGGCCGGCCGAATTGCTGCCCCGGGTCCGCGCAATGTTCGGTAGCGAGCGCCGGGAGCCATCGGCACAGAGCCCGAGCGAGTTGATCGAGGCTTGCCTGCAGGAGCGCCGTGAAGCCTTGCTGCAGCTCAAGGCGCCTTGGCGCCAATGGGCGCAGGAACTGCGGGATATCTGCCTGCAAGGCGTCGCCAGCAAAAGCGTCGATGGCCGCAAGATGCAGGCCCGCTTCTTCGAGCCCTGGTTCGAGAAGATCACTGCCTGGGCCGAGGATGAGAGCGTCGAGCAATTGGACATCGGCACGGGTTTCACCCGCCTGACTCCCGACGGCATGAGCGAGGCCTGGAAGGGGGAAGCCCCCCGTCACCCGGGGCTCGACGCCATGGCCGGGTTGCAAGCCAGCCTCGACGCCTTGCCCAGCCCCGATGCCGCAGTTCTGCAGCATGCCGCGCAGTGGGTCGGTGCGCGTTTCGAAGAAGAGAAACGGCGCCGCGCCGAGATGGGCTTCGACGACATGCTGCTGCGCCTTGACCAGGCCTTGCAGAATGACGCTGGCGAGCGCCTGGCCACGTTGATTCGCGAGCAGTTCCCGGTGGCCCTGATCGACGAATTCCAGGACACCGACCCGGTGCAGTACCGGATCTTTGAAAGCATCTACCGCATCGAGAGCAACGATCCCGAGACCGGGCTGTTCCTGATCGGCGACCCGAAGCAGGCGATCTATGCCTTCCGTGGCGCCGACATCTACACCTACCTGCGGGCGCGTCAGGCCACCAGCGGCCGCCTGCATACCCTGGGTACCAACTTCCGCTCCAGCCAGGCCATGGTCAGTGCGGTCAATCATGTGTTCCTGCAGGCCGAACAACGTCAGCAGGGGCGCGGCGCTTTTCTGTTTCGCCAGGCCGATGGCGAGAACCCGGTGCCGTTCCTGGCGGTGGCTGCCCAGGGGCGCAAGGAGCACCTGCAGGTTGACGGGCAACCGGTGCCGGCGCTGAACTTCTGGCAGTTGCCGTCGGACCAGCCTCTGTCCGGTGCCCAGTATCGGCAGCATCAGGCCGCGGCCTGCGCCAGTGCGATTGTCCAGTTGCTCAACGGTGGTCAGCAGGGCCGCAGTGGTTTTGTTCGCGCTGAGCAACCGCTCAAGGGCCTGCTGCCGGCAGATATCGCGATCCTGGTTCGCGACGGCAAAGAGGCCCAGGCGGTGCGTGGCGAATTGGCCGCCCGCGGGGTACGCAGTGTGTACCTCTCGGACAAGGACTCGGTGTTTGCCGCCCAGGAAGCCCGGGACCTGCTGGTCTGGCTCAAGGCCTGTGCCGAGCCGGATGTCGAGCGTCCGCTGCGCGCGGCCCTGGCTTCCCTCACGCTGAACCTGCCCCTGGTGGAACTGGAGCGGTTGAACCAGGATGAGCTGGCCTGGGAAGCCCGGGTCATGCAATTTCGCGGATACCGGGCGATCTGGCGCAGCCAGGGTGTATTGCCGATGCTGCGGCGCCTGCTTCACGACTTCCAGCTGCCCCAGCCGCTGATGATCCGCAGCGACGGCGAGCGGGTGCTGACCAACCTCCTGCACCTGTGCGAATTGCTGCAACAGAGCGCCGCTGAACTGGACGGTGAACAGGCCCTGATCCGCCATCTGGGCGAGCACCTGGCGTCGTCCGCTCAGGCGGGGGAGGAGCAGATCCTGCGCCTGGAAAGCGATGAACAACTGGTCAAGGTGGTGACCATCCACAAATCCAAGGGCCTGGAATATCCCTTGGTGTTCCTGCCGTTCATCTGCTCCACCAAGCCGGTTGACGGCAGTCGCCTGCCGCTGCATTACCACGACGCTGCGGGCAAGGCCCAGGTCAGCCTGCGGCCGACGCCGGAGCTGATCGCCCAGGCCGACGAGGAGCGCCTGGCGGAGGACCTGCGCCTGCTCTACGTGGCCCTGACACGAGCCCAGCATGCCTGTTGGCTGGGTGTCGCCGACCTCAAGCGCGGCAACCACAACCGCTCGGTGCTGCACCTGTCGGCCCTGGGCTATCTGCTGGGCGGGGGAGCTAGCTTGCCCGAATCCACCGGGCTGTTGCGCTGGTTGCTGGATGTTCAGCAAGGCTGCGAGGCGATTGGCGTCGGCGAGTTGCCGGCGGCCGACTCCCAGCACTTTCATCCGCCACGCAGTGCCGCCAGCCTGCTGGCTCCGCTGGTTCCGGCCCGGCGCGCGGCAGAGAACTGGTGGATCGCGTCCTACAGCGCCCTGCGTATCAGCGATACCCTGGGCGCCGGCAGCCCCGCGGCACCGGAAGACCCCCAGGCGCAGAAACTCTTCGACGACGAGCGGCTGGACCCCGAAGCCCCCCGGGAAGTGGTCGCCAGCGGCGGTGACATCCACCGTTTTCCCCGCGGACCGAACCCCGGGACCTTTCTCCACGGCCTGTTGGAGTGGGCCGGGGAGGAGGGATTCGCTGCCGCACCGGCGGTGCTCGAGGATGCCGTTGCCCGGCGTTGTAACCGCCGCGGCTGGCAAGGCTGGATCCCGACCCTGAGCGACTGGTTGCAGCATCTGCTGCAGACGCCCCTGGCACTGGGCGATGGGCAACCGCCGGTGGTGCTTGGACAGTTGACCCAGTACCGGGTGGAGATGGAGTTCTGGTTCGCCAGCCATAAGGTCGACGTACTCAAGCTTGATGAACAGGTACGTGAGCAGACCCATCAGGGCGCTCCCCGAGTGACCGCCGAGCCGGTGTTGCTCAATGGTATGTTCAAGGGCTTCATCGACCTGACGTTCGAACACCAGGGCCGCTACTACGTGGCCGACTACAAATCCAACTGGCTGGGCGTGGACGACGCGGCCTACACCGAGCAGGCCATGGAACAATCGATTCTCGACAACCGCTACGACCTGCAATACGTGCTGTACCTGCTGGCCCTGCACCGGCAGTTGAAGGCGCGGTTGGCCGACTACGACTATGACCGGCACATGGGCGGCGCCTTGTACCTGTTCCTGCGCGGCACTCGCGCCGCCAGCCAGGGCGCCTATTTCGCCCGGCCGCCACGGCAGTTGATCGAGTGCCTCGACCGCATGTTCCAGGGCCAGCCCGAGCCGCCCAAGGCCGAGCCCGCCTGGGAGCAGGGAGTGCTGTTATGACCGAGGACCTGTTTGGCGCATTGGCCGAGCCGTCTGCGCCAGTGCCTGCGTTTGACCTGGCGCCGCTGAGCCGGGCCGAGGACCTGCTGCAGTTGCTTGAGCGCTGGGTCGAGCGGGGCTGGTTGCGTTCCCTGGACCAGGCCTTTGTCGGTTTTCTCCATGAGCTGGACCCGGGGTGCGATCCGCTGGTGCTGATGGCTGCGGCCCTGACCAGCCATCAGTTGGGTCATGGCCATGTCTGCCTGGACCTGTTCGAAACCCTCAAGGAGCCGGATTTTGCCCTGTCGCTGCCTCCGGAAGGGGAGGCGCAGGGCGGCGCCCCGGTGCTCCCCTCCCAGGTGCTGGCAGGCCTCGAGGGCGCCCACTGGTGCAAGGTCCTGGCCGGCAGCCGGCTGGTAGCCCTGGCGGCGGATCATGCGGAACATTCCCGGCAGCGTCCCCTGGTGCTGTCGGGCAAGCGCTTGTACCTGAGGCGGTACTGGGCGTATGAGCGGCGCATCGACAATGCCCTGTGCCAGCGCCTGGCCCTGGTCGAGCCAACCCCCGAGAATCTGGCCGGGCGTCTCGACGCCCTGTTCGGTGTGGCCAAGCCCGCAGGCCCTGTCGATTGGCAGAAGCTCGCCTGTGCCTTGGCCACCCGAGGGGCCTTCAGCATCATTACTGGCGGTCCGGGCACCGGCAAGACCACCACCGTGGTACGCCTGCTGGCGCTGCTCCAGGCGCCGGCGGTGGAGGCTCGCAAGCCGCTGCGCATCCGCCTGGCGGCACCGACCGGCAAGGCCGCGGCGCGCCTGACGGAGTCCATCAGCCTGCAGGTGCGTTCGCTGTCGGTGGCGGATGAAGTGCGGGAGATGATCCCCAGCGAAGTGACCACGGTGCACCGCTTGCTGGGCAATCGTCCCGGTACCCGGCATTTCCGCCATCACGCCGGCAACCGCCTGCCCCTGGATGTGCTGGTGGTGGACGAAGCCTCGATGATCGACCTGGAAATGATGGCCAACCTGCTGGATGCCCTGCCGGTGCATGCGCGCCTGGTGCTGCTGGGGGACAAGGACCAACTGGCCTCGGTGGAAGCCGGAGCGGTCCTGGGCGACCTGTGCCGGGACGCCGAAGCCGGCTGGTACAACCCGCAGACCCGTGCCTGGCTGGAAGCCGTCAGTGGCGAGCAGCTTGCTGCCAGTGGCTTGCAGGAGGACACCGGGCACCAGCATCCGCTGGCGCAGCAAGTGGTGATGCTGCGCCACTCCCGGCGTTTTGGTGAAGGCAGCGGGATTGGCCAGCTGGCGCGTTGGGTCAATCAGCAGCAGGCCGATGAAGCCCGGCGCCTGCTGGCGGCCCGCAGCCACGCTGACCTTTATGGCCTGAGCCTCAAGGGCGAACAGGACCGCGCCCTGGAGCGACTGCTGCTGGAGGGCCACGGTGAGGGCCCCCAAGGCTATCGTCACTACCTGAATGTACTGCGCAGCCAACGCCCGCCCGTCGGCACTGCCCTGGAAGACCGGCGCTGGACCGACTGGGCGCGCAACGTCTTGCAGGCCTTCGACCGCTTCCAGTTGCTCTGCGCGGTACGCAAGGGCCCCTGGGGGGTCGAAGGCCTGAACCTGCGGATCACCCAGGCCCTGTTCAAGGCACGGCTGATCGACAGCGACCAGCAATGGTACGAGGGCCGGCCGGTGCTGATGACCCGCAACGACTACGGCCTGGGCCTGATGAACGGCGATATCGGCATTGCCCTGAAGCTGCCGGAGCAGCAAGGGCAAGAGGCGGGGCGCCAGGTGCTGCGTGTGGCCTTCCCGCGCAACGACGGCCAGGGCGGGGTGCGGCTGGTGCTGCCGAGCCGGCTCAATGATGTGGAAACCGTCTATGCCATGACTGTGCACAAGTCCCAGGGCTCGGAGTTCGCCCACACGGCGCTGATTTTGCCCGATGCCCTGAACCCGGTGCTGACCAAGGAATTGATCTACACCGGCATCACCCGGGCCAAGGATTGGTTCAGCCTGATCGAGCCCCGGGCAGGGGTATTCGAAGAGGCCGTACGACGCAGGGTCAAGCGGCTCAGCGGGTTGATGCTGGAGCTGGATTGAAACGCATGACTTTGGGATTTTTCCAGCACCGTTTCAGGGCTCTGACCTCGCTGCGATTTCCCCGGCTGTGCTATCGTTGCGGCATCATTTCCGTGAAAAGCAAAGAGAATCCCTGCATGGACGTGGCTGTCTTGAGGACAGAGCGCATTTTGGGGTGGAGGCAGTGTGTACTGTCGACCCTTCTCTGCCTGTTCAGCCTGTTTGCCATTGCCCAGTCGGAGCCGCAAGCCCCGGCCAGCCTGGCCGAGCAGCGAGCCAGGGCGGTGACGCAAGTGGTGCTGGGGATCCTCAGCTACGCTCGCTGGCCGGTAGAGCCGACCCAACTGCGTCTGTGCGTGGTGGGCCCCACTGAATACACCGACGATCTGCTCAAGGGCACCACCCAGGCCACGGGGCGCCCGGTTCTGGTGCGCCGCCTGCTGGCCGGCAACCCGGCGCTCGCCACGGAGTGCGATTCGGTCTATGTCGGCAAACTGACCAATGACGAGCGCACCCACCTGTTCAACTCGTTGACCGGCAAGCCGGTATTGAGCATCAGCGAGGGCGGCGACCAGTGCACCGTCGGCAGCTTGTTCTGCCTGCGGGTCAGCGACAGCCAGGTATCGTTCGAGGTCAACCTGGACTCCGTGGCCCGCAGTGGGGTGAAAATCCACCCCAGCGTGCTGCAACTGTCCCGTCGTCGCCCGGCGGCCCCATGAAACTGTTCAAATCCAACGCCCGCCCGACGCTGCGGTCGGTCATCGGCCGAGGCCACTTGATCGTGGCCCTGCTGGCGATCTCCATGGCCAGCCTGTCCCTGACCTTTCTCGGGGTCCTGGCGTTGCGGGTGTATGCCGATCACAACCTGCACCTGATCGCCCGCTCCATCAGCTACACCGTGGAAGCCGCCGTGGTGTTCAACGACAGCGTGGTGGCCACCGAGGCCCTGGCCCTGATCGCCTCCACCGAGGAGGTGGCCGATGCCAAGGTGTATGACAGCCAGGGCCAGTTGCTGGCCAGTTGGCAACGCCCGGAAAGCGGCTTTCTGACCACCCTGGAAATGCACATCGCCAGCGCGTTCCTGGAAAAACCCATCAGCCTGCCGATCCTTCACCAGGGCCGGGAGATTGGCACCATCAACGTCACCGGCCATGGTGGCAGCCTGTTGCGCTTCCTCTTCAGCGGGCTGGTGGGGATTGTGCTGTGCATCGCCCTGAGCGCCTGGCTGGCGCTGTACCTGGCACGCCGCCAGCTGCGGGGCATCACCGGTCCCTTGCGCAGCCTGGCTGAGGTGGCCCACGCCGCCCGACGCGAACGGGCCTTCGACCAGCGGGTGCCGCCGGCGCAGATTGCCGAGCTGGATAACCTGGGCAACGACTTCAATGCCTTGCTCGATGAGCTGGAGGCCTGGCAGACCCATCTGCAAAGCGAGAATGAAACCCTGGCCCACCAGGCCAGCCACGACAGCTTGACCGGTCTGCCCAACCGGGCATTTTTCGAAGGCCGGCTGATCCGTGCCCTGCGCAGTGCCAACAAGCTCAACGAGCGCATGGCAGTGCTGTTCCTGGACAGCGACCGGTTCAAGGAAATCAACGACAACTTCGGTCACGCAGCCGGTGATGCGGTGCTGGTGGCGGTGGCCACGCGAATTCGTGCGCAACTGCGCGAGGACGATCTGGTCGCGCGCCTGGGCGGTGACGAGTTCGCCGTGCTGTTGAGCCCTCTGCATCGGGTCGAGGATGCCCAGCGCATCGCCGACAAGATCATCAGCAGCATGGAGATGCCGATCCCGTTGCCCGGCAGCCTGTCGATCCTGACTTCCCTGAGTATCGGCATCGCCGTGTACCCGGATCATGGCGCCACTCCAGGCAGCCTGCTGAATGCCGCGGACGCGGCGATGTACCAGGCCAAGCGCGGTGCGCGAGGCGGGCAACACACAGTGGGGGCGGAGCCCCCTATCGTTCAAGTTCAAAACAGGAGCTAATTCCCTTGTTCTCATTGACGCAACGTTCGGTTCGACTGTTCAGCACCCTGCTGTTCATGGCCCTGCTGGCCCTGGCCGGCTGCCAGAGTGTGCCGCCCAAAGGTCTGACCCCGAAACAGATCGCGGTACTGAAACAGGAGGGCTTCGAACTGACGGATGAAGGCTGGGCCTTTGGCCTGTCGGGCAAGGTGCTGTTTGGCAGCGATGTGGAAACCCTGAACCAGGCCAGCACCGAGATCGTCCAGCGCATCGGCAAGGCGCTGCTCAGTGTCGATATCCAGAAGGTTCGGGTCGATGGCCACACCGATGCTTCGGGCAAGGAGGCCTACAACGTGCAGCTTTCCGTACGTCGGGCCAAGAGTGTGGTCAAGGTGCTGACCCAGGTGGGCATGCGCGAAGAGAACATCCAGTTGCGCGGTCTGGGCAGCAGCGAGCCGGTGGCGTCCAACAGCACCGTGGCCGGGCGCACCGAGAACCGTCGGGTATCGATCGTGGTGATTGCCGACTGATCGGTGCCGCGCATCGTCGCGGCTGCCCCCGCCAGCCGCTAGCGGCCCAGAGCCGGCACGTCGCCTATGCCGTCGGGCAGGTTGGGGCCGATCTGGATCATGCCGGCGGACACCCAGGGCACCGCGCTGAACCCCCATTTCAGCGGCCCCCCGGCGTCAGTCAGGCCATAGACCCGGCTGTCACCCAGCAGCCTGCCGTTGCGCGGGTCTACAGGCGATAAAAGCCCGGAACCTCCCAGCGAGCGTACTGGATGGGTTCGGCCGTCGGATCCGGATGGTATTGGGTATGGAACATGCCAGGCAGGATCCGCAAAGGTTTGAATTGCTGGATCCGCTAGCAATCGTTGGGGCTGATCTCGGGAGCGTGAACGGCGCTTGCCAGGCCGGTTTCCCACCACTGGGATGCTGGCCCTAGTCCGGCGCAGAAAACGAGTGCACCTAGGGCGGGCAGTGAGCGCCGGGCGAGTCCTTGCCGTTCGGTTATCCAGATCGGTTGTGCCACGCATCTCGGCTCAGGGGGCGGCGAACTGCATCGTCCGGCTGTCGCCCATGAGCAGTGGCTGATTTTGCTCGGTCACTTGGCGGATGTAATCCCATAGCAGCGTGATGCGCTTCAATTTGCGCAGGTCCTCGCGGCAGTACATCCAGAATTGCCGGGTCAGATTGATCTCCCCGGGCAGTACCGGCAGCAGGCGCGGGTCCTGAGCCGCGAGGAAGCACGGCAGGATCGCCAGGGAGCGCCCTTGCTGCGCCGCCACGTACTGGGCGATGACGCTGGTGCTGCGCAGGTGGGCGCTGGCCCCGGGCACCACATTGGCCAGGTACAGCAGCTCGGAACTGAAGGCCAGGTCATCCACATAGCTGATGAATTGATGCTCGCCCAGATCGGCAGGGCGGCGGATCGGCGGGTGGCGGTCGAGGTACTCCTGGGTCGCGTACAGCTGCAGGCGGTAGTCGCACAACTTGCAGCACACGTAGGGGCCATGTTCCGGTCGCTCCAGGGCGATGACGATGTCCGCCTCGCGCTTGGACAGGCTGATGAAATGCGGCAGCGGCAGGATATCCACCGAGATCGCCGGGTAGTCGTCGAGAAAATGGCTCAACTGCGGAGTGATGAAAAAACTGCCGAAGCCTTCGGTGCAGCCCATGCGCACATGCCCGGAAAGCGCTACGCCAGAACCTGAAACCTGCTCGCAGGCCATGTGCAGGGTGCTCTCGATGGATTCGGCATACCCCAACAGGCGCTGGCCCTCGGCGGTCAGGACAAAGCCGTTGGTGCGGGACTTTTCGAACAGCAGGGTGCCCAGGGCGGTTTCCAGGGAGCCGATGCGTCGCGACACCGTGGTGTAGTCCACCGCCAGGCGCTTGGCGGCGCTGCTGGCCTTGCGGGTGCGGGCCACTTCGAGGAAAAACTTCAGGTCGTCCCAGTTCAGGGTGCTTAGCGAGGTGATATTTTTTTGCATGTTGGACCGGTTTTTATGTGCGTTCTTATTAGAAGTTTGCACATCTATACTCCAAAAAACGTCCGATACCAACTCGCGACAGCCCCTCTCTCAAGGCCAGCCAATGCCTTGGTTCCCTGCATAAGAACTCAAGAAGTCAGGAGACCCCATGAACGCATCCCTCAAGCCCGGCGGCACCACCCTGCAACAGGTCAAGTTGCTGATCGACGGTGAATGGGTCGAGTCCCAGACCCAGGAATGGCACGACATCGTCAATCCGGCGACCCAGGAAGTGCTGGCCAAGGTGCCCTTTGCCACCGCCACTGAAGTCGACGCCGCGATCGCTGCTGCCCAGCGCGCCTTCCAGACCTGGAAACTGACCCCGATCGGCGCGCGGATGCGCATCATGCTCAAGCTCCAGGCTTTGATTCGCGAGCATTCCAAACGCATTGCCGTGGTCCTCAGCGCCGAGCAGGGCAAGACCATCGCCGACGCCGAGGGCGACATCTTCCGCGGCCTGGAAGTGGTGGAGCATGCCTGCTCCATCGGCACCCTGCAGATGGGCGAGTTCGCCGAGAATGTCGCCGGTGGTGTCGACACCTACACCCTGCGCCAGCCGATCGGCGTGTGCGCCGGGATCACCCCGTTCAACTTCCCGGCGATGATCCCGCTGTGGATGTTCCCGATGGCCATCGCCTGCGGCAATACCTTCGTGCTCAAGCCTTCCGAGCAGGATCCGCTGTCCACCATGCTGCTGGTGGAACTGGCGGTGGAAGCCGGGGTGCCGGCCGGCGTGCTCAACGTGGTGCACGGCGGCAAGGAGGTGGTGGATGCCCTGTGCACCCACAAGGACATCAAGGCCGTGTCCTTCGTCGGTTCGACCGCCGTCGGTACTCACGTCTATGACTTGGCGGGCAAGCACGGCAAACGCGTGCAATCGATGATGGGGGCGAAGAACCACGCCGTGGTCCTGCCCGACGCCAACCGTGAACAGACCCTGAACGCCCTGGTGGGCGCAGGCTTCGGTGCGGCCGGCCAGCGCTGCATGGCGACTTCGGTGGTGGTGCTGGTGGGGGCTTCGAAGCAGTGGCTGCCAGACCTCAAGGCCCTGGCGCAGAAACTCAAGGTCAACGCCGGCAGCGAGCCGGGCACCGATGTCGGCCCGGTGGTCTCCAAGCGGGCCAAGGCGCGGATTCTGGAGCTGATCGAAAGTGGCGTGAAAGAAGGCGCCAAGCTGGAGCTGGACGGCCGTGGGATCACTGTCCCGGGCTACGAGCAGGGCAACTTCATCGGCCCGACCCTGTTCTCCGGGGTGACCACCGAGATGCAGATCTACACCCAGGAAATCTTCGGCCCGGTGCTGGTGGTGCTGGAGGTCGACACCCTGGATCAGGCCATTGCCCTGGTCAACGCCAACCCCTTCGGCAACGGCACCGGCCTGTTCACCCAGAGCGGCGCGGCGGCGCGCAAGTTCCAGAGCGAGATCGACGTCGGCCAGGTGGGCATCAACATCCCGATTCCGGTGCCGGTGCCGTTCTTCAGCTTCACCGGTTCCCGCGGTTCCAAACTCGGCGACCTGGGCCCCTACGGCAAGCAAGTGGTGCAGTTCTACACTCAGACCAAGACCGTCACCAGCCGCTGGTTCGACGATGACAGCGTCAACGACGGTGTGAACACCACCATCAGCCTGCGTTGAGGAGCCTGACATGAACATTGCATTTATCGGCCTGGGCAACATGGGCGCGCCCATGGCCCGCAACCTGATCAAGGCCGGCCATCAGTTGAACCTGTTCGACCTCAACCAGAGCGTGCTGGCGGAGCTGGCGCAACTGGGCGGACGCGTCGCTGCCTCGCCCAAGGCCGCCGCCGAAGGCGCCGAACTGGTGATCACCATGCTTCCGGCTGCGGCTCATGTACGCAGTGTGTGGCTGGGTGAAGACGGGGTGCTGGCGGGTATTGGCCGCGGCGTTCCAGCGGTGGATTGCAGCACCATCGACCCGCAGACCGCCCGTGAGGTGGCCGCCGCCGCCGCCAAGCAGGGCGTGGCCATGGCCGATGCGCCGGTATCCGGTGGCACCGGCGGTGCCCAGGCCGGAACCCTGACCTTCATGGTCGGCGCCGGCGCCGAACTGTTCGCCACCCTGCAACCGGTGCTGGCGCAGATGGGCCGCAACATCGTGCACTGTGGCGAAGTGGGCACCGGGCAGATCGCCAAGATCTGCAACAACCTGCTGCTGGGGATCTCGATGATCGGCGTCAGCGAAGCCATGGCCCTGGGGGATGCCCTGGGCATCGATACCCAGGTGCTGGCCGGGATCATCAACAGCTCCACTGGCCGTTGCTGGAGTTCCGACACCTACAACCCCTGGCCGGGCGTGATCGAGACCGCTCCGGCGTCCCGCGGCTACACCGGCGGCTTTGGCGCCGAGCTGATGCTCAAGGACCTGGGGCTGGCCACTGAAGCCGCGCGCCAGGCCCACCAGCCGGTGGTGCTCGGTGCCGTGGCCCAGCAGCTGTACCAGGCCATGAGCCAGCGCGGGGAAGGTGGCAAGGACTTCTCGGCCATCGTCAACAGCTACCGCAAGCCGCAGTGATGCGCTGGCTGCCGGCCGCGACGGCTGTGACGAGGGAGCTTGCTCCCGCTGGTTTGCGCAGCAAACCCAGAGTCGCAGCCGATTGACCTGTGCCGGCGGGCCACCCTGACAGCTGCTCTTGGGCGCCGAGGCCCCCGGGAGCAAGCACCCACGCCACATCACATGGAATGCAGCCCCTTCAAACGGGGCATTTGCGGGAACCTGCGTCGGGCAGGTTCCCGCTTTTTTTGCCCGGCTCAGTTCGGCCGGCTGGCAGCGGAGACGGCGGGAGGGTTGAGGCGGGTGTCGAGGCCGAAGCGTTCCTGGATCACCACCTGGTACAGCCCCTTGGCCAGCAGCGGATTGATCAGGATGTTCCAGCTGTGCCGGGACACCGACGAGGGCACTAGCACGAACGGGTGATCCGCCAGCAACTGGTCGACGAACTTCTGCTGGCCGGCGCTGGGAATCCCCGGCACCAGCCAGTTGGGGTTGGGAATACTGTTTTCATCGAGCCGGTAGATGGCCGACGGGTCCTGGATCAGGGCGCCGGTGAGTACGTGGGGCACGCTGTCCAGGGCGGAAAAGCCCTTGTGCACCGCCACTTCGAGAATCGCTGTGGCGGGGTCGGCGCTGGCGTACACCGCTTTCACTCCCTTGGAGTTCCAGCGGCCGCCGCACAGCTCGGCACCGATGCCGCTGTCCCAGCTGTCGGCGTGCCGGGCGGCGTCCAGGCGCCAGAAATGAAGGGTGCTGCTGCCCGGCACCGTGATCACTGATAGACCCCGTATTCCAGGCGGGTGAGGAACTCGTCCACCAGTTCGAAGCCGATGGGGTTGGTCAGCAGGTCCACTGGCTTGTGGCCGTCCAGGCCCATCACCGGCTTGGCCATCCATTCCTGGGCCTCTTCACTGCTGCCGAAGATGTCCTCGGCCTTGGCCAGCACCTGGGCAAAGCGCACCGCGCGGGCGCTCTGTTCCGGGTTCAGCGGCTCGTCAGGGGTTTTCAGGCGCCGATGCAGGGTGCGCTCGGAGAGGCCGATGATCTTGGCCAGGACCTGTTCGTCCTTGAGCATGGGCACCGAGGAGACGAACTTGATGATCGCCGTCAGCGGGATGCCTTCCTCGGTCAGGCGATAGATCGAGATACGGTCGTCAAAGCGTGCCCGGCCACCCAGGAGGATGTCCGAGGACTGCTCTTTCAATACCAGTTTGCCTCGCCGCTTGAGGGCGATGCCGGTGCCTGTCAGCGCAACCATGAGTGCTGCTCCTGCCTTTGCCATTTGGCAAGGATTATATAGACATTTGGCAGGAGGCGCAGAATTGAATCGCAACACGGCAAGGGGAGCCCGGCTGAGGCGGGCTCCCGCTGGTGCTACGCGGCTCAGGCGAAGACGAAGTACTTGCGCACGGTCTCCACCACTTCCCAGGTGCCTTTCATCCCGGGTTCGACCACGAAGATATCGCCGGCCCGCAGGTGGATAGGGTCGCGGCCGTCCGGGGTGATCACGCAGTAGCCTTCCTGGAAGTGGCAGTACTCCCACTTTTCATAGGCCACCCGCCATTTGCCGGGGGTGCAGATCCAGGTGCCCATGATCTTGCTGCCATCCTCGCTGGTGTAGGCGTTGAGGTTGACGGTGTGCGGATCACCTTGGAGTTTTTCCCATTTGCAGGCGTCGAGGACCGGCAGCGGATGGGTATCGCGAAGAACGGTAATGGGTTGCGACATGCTGTGCTCCTAGCGGGCAGAGAACTGAAGCCGCACCCTATAGCGCCCGGCGGGCAGGGGGTTGTCTGTTCTCGACCTCGGGGTATCCAGAAGCGCAGTTGCTCAGTGTGGCGCCCGCCAGGGCAGGCTGGTGGCCGGAGGGCAGGGCGGGGAAATCGTGCCTGCAAGATTCATCCGGCAAAGGCCATTTTATTGGCAGGATGTGCGAAATATCCGAAGCTGCCCGGGTGATTTTGCAAGAATCTTTACCGGTTTCGCTCGTATCATTCAGCTCGGAGTGACCTAAGAGCCGCACGAATGGAAAATACACCACGCTGGTGGGATATCAGCCCGCCCTTGAGTACCGCGACCCCGACCTGGCCGGGCGATACGCCGTTCCAGGAAGAGCGCGTCTGGCAGTTCGGGCCCGAGTGCCCGGTGAACGTCGGCCGGGTGACCCTGTCGCCCCACACCGGTGCCCACGTCGATGCACCCTTGCACTACCGGCCGGACGGCCTGCCCATCGGCGAAGTGTCCCTGGAGCTTTACATGGGGCCATGCCGAGTCCTGCATTGCCTGGACAGCGGTGCCCTGGTGCAGCCCGAGGATCTGCTCGGGCGCCTGGACAACCTGCCCCCGCGGGTGCTGCTGCGCACTTATCAACAGGCGCCGCTGAGCACCTGGGATCCGCACTTCACCGCCGTCGCCCAAGCCACCGTCGACCTGCTGGCCGGCCTTGGGGTACGCCTGATCGGCATCGACACCCCGTCCCTCGACCCCCAGCAGTCCAAGACCATGGATGCTCATAACGCTGTGGCCCGGCATGGCATGGCGATCCTGGAAGGGGTGGTGCTCGATGAGGTTGCCGAAGGCGACTACGAACTGATTGCCCTGCCACTGCGCTTCGCTCACCTGGACGCCAGTCCGGTGCGGGCGATCCTGCGCCCCTTGGCTGATTGATTCCTACAATAAATACACAGCTGGCCGTTCTCCGGCCGTGCTCGCCCCGCTCGGGGCAGCACACCGGCGCACGGTAACCGCTGCCTGAGGCGAGGAGCCCACGCGATGAGCCAATGTCCCTATTCAAGCAACCCCCCGGCGGAATGGCATAACGCCGAGCTGAATTTTTCCGACGCCATGAGCTACGGCGACTACCTGGACCTGGGGCGCATTCTCAGCGCCCAGCATCCGCTGTCGCCGGATCACAACGAGATGCTCTTCATCATCCAGCACCAGACCTCCGAGCTGTGGATGAAACTGATGCTGCACGAGCTCAAGGCCGCCCGTGAACATGTGCGCCAGGGCCAGTTGCCCCCGGCGTTCAAGATGCTGGCCCGGGTTTCGCGGATCTTCGACCAACTGGTGCATGCCTGGGCGGTACTGGCCACCATGACCCCTTCGGAATACAAGTCGATCCGGCCGTACCTGGGCCAGTCCTCGGGGTTCCAGTCGTTCCAGTACCGGGAAATCGAATTCATCCTCGGCAACAAGAGCGCGGCCCTGCTGCGGCCCCACGCCCATCGTCCCGAGCTGCTGCAATCGCTGGAAGAGTCGATTGCCACCCCGTCCATGTATGACGAGGCAATTGCCCTGATGGCCCGCAGCGGCCTGAGCATCGATCCCGAGCGGCTGGCGTTGAACAGCACCAGCCCCACCCAGCACGACCCTTCGGTGGAAGCCGCCTGGCGCGAGGTCTACGCCAACCCTTCGGCCTATTGGGACCTGTACCAGTTGGCGGAGAAATTCATCGACCTGGAAGACTCGTTCCGCCAGTGGCGTTTCCGCCACGTGACCACGGTGGAGCGGATCATCGGCTTCCAGCCGGGCACCGGCGGCACCGAGGGCGTGGGATACCTGCGCAAGATGCTCGATACCGTGCTGTTCCCCGAGCTGTGGCGAGTGCGCTCCTCGCTCTGATCAGCAAACGCCCCGCCAGCCGGGGCGTTTTCATTTGCCGGCCGGTCTCTGCATCTCTGACGCCCTACTCTAGGCGCTGCCACAGGCGGCGATCGGCTGCGCCGCAGACGCGCTCTTGAGGCCTGGCAGGTCCGTCGGACCTTGTTGCAGCCCGCGGCAGTGGCTACAGAGATCGTTGGCGAGCGTAGCGCTCTGGGGATAAGGTGGTCGCCTTCGGCGTAATATTTTTACTTCCTACGGCAGACCGCATGGCCCAGACCTTCGAACTTGAAACCCTGAAGATGCAACTCAGCGACCCGGAGTTTGCGCCCCTGGACCTGCATCAGCGCATCCAGCGCGCCTTGCGCGGGCTGATCCTCGATGGCGCCCTGGGCCCGGGGGTGAAGCTGCCGGCGACCCGGGCCCTGGCCAAGTCGCTGGCGGTATCCCGGGACACCGTGGAAAACGCCTATGTGCAGTTGCAGCGCGACGGTTTCATCCTGCGCCGCGAAGGCTCGGGCAGTTATGTCTGCGAAACCATCGGGGCCCAGTTGCGTGGCACGGCCCGCCGGCGCCAGCACCTGCAGGGGCGACCGGACAAGAGTCCGGAGCCGGGAGCGGGCCTGAGCCGGCGCGGCGCGGCGCTGTTGGAGAGGGGCGGCGTCAGCGATCAGCAGGCGGTCACGGCCTTCGCTACCGGGCTGCCGGAAACCCGCAGCTTCCCATTGGAGGTCTGGGAGCGTCTGCAACGCCAGGCGTTGAAGGATTACCGCGCCAGCGTGCTGCTGCATGGCGATCCCCAGGGGGCGCTGCCCCTGCGCAAGGCGATTGCCGCCTACCTCAATCTGGAGCGCGGGGCCAAGGTGCAGCCCGAGCAGGTCCTGGTGCTGAGCAGTACCCGCCAGGCGCTGTTTCTGTGTGCGCAACTGCTGGTGGACGCTGGCAAGCCGATCCTGATGGAGAACCCGGGCTACTTCGGTGCGCGCAAGGCCTTCGAGGCTGCCGAGGCGCGGATCGTGCCCATAGACGTCGATGCTCAGGGCATCCGCACCGACCTGCTGCGGGCCGACCGCAGTGGCGCCCGGTGCGTCTATGTGACGCCGTCGCACCAGTACCCAACTGGCGCCACCCTGTCCCTGGAGCGCCGGCTGGAGCTGACCCGTTGGGCCGCCGAGCATGACCGGTGGATCATCGAGGACGACTACGACAGCGAGTTCCACTACGACGGCTTGCCCACCGCCTGTGTCCAGGGCCTGGACCCGTTCCGGCGCACGCTGTACATCGGCACCTTCAGCAAGACCCTCTATCCAGGGCTGCGCATGGGCTACATGGTGCTGCCCGCCGAACTGCTGGGAGCCTTCGCTGGCGCTCGCAGCATCATGGACGGGCACACGCCGCAGATCCTCCAGCTGACCTTGGCGCGCTTCATGGAGGAGGGGCACTACAATGCCCATGTGCGGGCCATGCGCAAACTGTATGCGGGGCGCTGGCAGGCCATGCTGGAGGCCATCGGCCGGCATTTGCAGGGCATCGCCAGGGCCCTGCCACCACCGGGCGGGTTGCAGATCCCGTGCTTGCTGGAGCCCGGCTGGAGCGAGGCGCTGACCCAGCAACGTGCGGCCAGAGCCGGCATCCAGTTGCCGGGGCTCAGCCGGCTTTACGCGGGGGAACAGAAACAGCAGGGCTGGCTATTGGGTTATGCCTCCCTGAGCGCCCATGAGATCGAGACGACAATGGTGCGCCTGGCTCGGGCATTGAGAAAACCCTAGCCCGGACCAGAAGGGCGTCCTGGCGCAGCCGGCTCTTCCTGGCGTCATCAGGGCTTGGCGCGGCCCACCTTCAGAGTGCTGCGTGGCCCCAGGATCACCAAGTGCACGGTCAAGCCGGCGACCAGCCCCCAGAAGGCCCCGCCGACGCCCAGCAGGCTGACGTTGGCCGCAGTGGCGAGGAAGGTGATCAGCGCGGTTTCCCGGGTGGCCGCGTCGGCCATGGCGTTGGCCAGGCTACCGCCGATCGCCCCCAGCAGCGCCAGGCCCGCCAGGGTGGTGATAAAGGCCTTGGGCAAGACCATGAACAGGGTCGCCAGGGTCACCCCGAAAGTCCCCACCAGCAGGTAGAACACCCCGCAGGCGATACCGGCGATGTAGCGCTTGCCCGGGTCCGGGTGGGCATCCTCGCCGGTGCAGATGGCCGCGGTGATCGCTGCCACGTTGAAGGCGTGGGCGCCAAACGGCGCCATGATCAGCGAGCCCAATCCGGTGACCGTGAGCAGCGGGTTGGCGCTGGTCCGATAGCCGTCATTGCGCAGCACCAGCATGCCCGGCATGTACTGGCCGGTCAGGGTGATGACGAACAGTGGCAGGGCCACGCCGAGCAAGGCCGGCACGGAGAATTGCGGTGCGGTGAACAGCGGGACGGCGAAGCTCAGGTGCACGGTGGAAAAGTCGACCCGCTCCTGGACGATCAGCAGCGCCAGGCCGATGAATAGAATGCCCACCACGGCAAAGCGCGAAGTGAAGCGCCGCAGCACGGCATAGGAGAGCACCAGCACTATCACCAGCAGTGGATCGGCGCTGGCACCGCCAAAGGCATTGATCCCGAATTGCAGCAGGATGCCCGCCAGCAGGCCTGCCGCGATGCCCTTGGGAATCATCCGTACCAGTTTGTCGAAGGCCCCGGACCAGCCCAGGACAATGAACCCCAGGGCCGAAACCAGGTAGGCGCCGATCACCTCGGCATAGGGCGTGAAGGGCATCACCGTGGCCAGGAAAGCCGCCCCGGGTGTGGACCAGGCAGTGATGATCGGCGCCTTGTAGCGCAGGCTCAGCCACATGCCGGAGAGGCCCACGCCCACCGACACGGCCCAGACCCAGGAGGTGGTCTGGGCCGGTGTCAGGCGTGCCAGTTCAGCGGCCTGGAACACCAGGATGAACGTCCCGCCATAGTTCACCAGCACTGAAATCAGTGCTGCCAGGGTGGGTGAGAAAACATCGGCCGCTCTAAGGCCTGCCGCGGGTCTGTTCATAAGCCACTCTCCATCGAGGAACAGGCTCCCTGGCCCAAGCGCCGGGAGAGGCTCGATTCTAGGTAGCGGGTGGACTATTGTTTCAGGCCGCCTTACTGCTTTCTGGCAGACCACTTTAGTGGCGCCGACAAAAAAGCCCGGCCTTGGAAAAGGCCGGGCTTTGAGCGCTGGCGCGAACCTGCTGGTTTAGCGCAGGGCGGGTTGTTGCGTCTTCTTCGACCGGCTCAGGAGGTAGAAGCCTCCAATCACCAGGACCCACACCGGGATCGCGTACACCGAGGCGCGGATCCCGGGAATCATCCACATCACGCCGACGATCATGACCATGAACGCCAGGCACAGGTAGTTGCTCAACGGCGACCAGAAGGCCTTGAACCCAGGGACCACGCCCTGCTCGGCCATGGCCTTGCGAAAGCGCAGGTGGGTCAGGCTGATCAGCGCCCAGTTGATCATCAGCGCCGCCACCACCAGGGCGAACAGCAACTCCAGGGCCTCATGGGGCGCCAGGTAGTTGACCAGCACGCAGAGCAGGGTGATCAGTGCGGAGATGCCCAGGGCCAGGACTGGCACGCCCTGCTTGTTGAGCTTCATCAGCGCTTTGGGCGCGTCGCCCTGTTCGGCCAGGCCGTAGAGCATGCGGCTGTTGCAGTACACGCCGCTGTTGTACACCGACAGCGCCGCGGTCAGCACCACGAAGTTGAGGATCTGCGCTGCCGCATCGCTGCCGATCAGCGAGAAGATTTTCACGAACGGGCTGCTGCTGTAGGCATCGCCGCCGGCGTTGAGGCTCACCAGCAAGTCGTCCCACGGGTACAGCGAGAGCAGTACGGCCAGGGCGCCGACGTAGAAGATCAGCACCCGGTAGACCACCTGGTTGATGGCCTTGGGGATCACCTTGCGTGGCTCGCTGGCCTCGGCGGCAGTGATGCCCACCAGCTCCAGGCCACCGAAGGAGAACATGATGAAGGCCATGGCCATCAGCAGGCCGCTGCCGCCGTTGGGGAAGAAGCCGCCGTGGGACCAGAGGTTGCTGATCGAGGCCTGGGAGCCGCCGCTGCCGCTGAACAGCATGTAGCAGCCAAGGACGATCATGCCAACGATGGCCACCACCTTGATGATGGCGAACCAGAACTCGGCCTCGCCGAAGAACTTCACGTTCATCATGTTGATCAGGTTGACCAGCACGAAGAACACCGCGGCGCTGACCCAGGTGGGGATCTCCGGCCACCAGAACTGCACGTACTTGCCCACCGCGGTGAGCTCGGCCATGCCCACCAGGACATACAGCACCCAGTAGTTCCAGCCGGCGAGGAAGCCGAAGTAGCCGCCCCAGTACTTGTGGGCGAAGTGGCTGAAGGAACCGGCCACCGGCTCTTCGACAATCATTTCTCCCAGCTGGCGCATGATCAGGAAGGCGATGAAACCGGCAATCGCGTAGCCGAGGATCATCGAGGGGCCGGCGGATTTGAGCACCCCGGCCGAGCCGAGGAAGAGTCCGGTGCCGATCGCCCCGCCCAGGGCAATCAACTGAATATGGCGATTCTTCAAGCCACGCTTGAGTTCACCCTGCTTCAAGGTTTGATCCACTAATTGCGCTCTCTTCTAGTTGTTATCAGGAGCGATCCCGTCGTTTGCGGGACCGGTCGCGGCCATAGGTTGACGGGATCAGATATTACTCTCGGTGAACCGCTCGTAATACAGCTGAACGCGGTTAAGTTGCTGTTCTTGCAGCCAGATCCGGATTGAATCGACCATCGGCGGCGGCCCGCAGACATACAGGTCGGTGTCGGTATCGCGCAACTCGCTGCTGTCGAAGTGCTCGTTGATGTAGCCGCGCTTGCCCGGCCATTCCGGGTCAGCATCGCTGACCACCGGGGTGAAGCGGAACGCCGGCAGGCGCTCGCCGTAGGCCTGGATGCGTTGCAGTTCGCACAGGTCGCGGCTGCTGCGCACGCCGTAGTACAGGTGCACCGGTTGCCGGCAGTCCTGCTCGACGATCTGTTCGAGCATCGCCAGCAGGGCGGACAGCCCGGTGCCGCCTGCCACCAGGATCAGCGGGCGGCTGATCTGGCGCAGATAGAAGGCGCCCAGGGGCGCTTCCAGCTCGATGACGTCGCCCACCTGGCAACGCTCGCGGATGTAGTTGCTCATCACCCCGTCGGGCAGCAGGCGGATCAGGAACTGCAACTGATTGTCCGCTGCCGGCCGGTTGGCGAAGGAGTAGGCGCGGCTGCTGCTGGTGCCGGGGATGCTCAGGCGGGCGTACTGGCCCGGGAGGAAATCCAGTGGCGCCTGACGGCTGCCCAGGTCCAGGTGCAGGATCGCGGTGCTGTCCGACACCTGGCGCACGTCGATCACCGAGCCCTGCAACTGCACCGGGTCGGCGCTGTGGCACAGGCTGGAATCGAAATCGAAATAGAACGCCGCATCCGACTGCACCCGAGTCTGGCAACTGAGCATCTTGCGCTGCTCCAGGTCCTGGGCGGACAAGGCTTCCTCGTCCACATAGTCCTGGCTGTACTGGCCCGACTCGCAGCGGCCCTGGCACGTGCCGCAGACCCCTTCGCGGCAGTCCAGGGGGATCTTGATGCCGTTGCGCAGGGCGGCGTCGAGCAGTATTTCATTGGCTTGCACCGGGAAGAACAGGGTCTTGCCGTCGGCAAAGCTGAACGCGACCTTGTGCGTCATGGGTGAATCCCCGTGGTTCAGAGGTGGTAGAAATCGAGCACCGAGTTGATCGTGTCGTTGAGCAGCAGCACATGCTTGCGCTGGATCAGCCAGCTGTCGCCGTGGGGCTTGAGGTCGTAGGTGGCGTGGCCGTAGAAGTCTTCGGAAGTGGCCAGGCGATAGAACAGCGTGTGCCAGTTCAGGCGCACCTGCAGGTGGCCGTGCTCGCCCTCGGTGATCCGCAGGTTGTTCACCAGGTGCAGGGTGCGCGGCATCGGGATGGTCGAGGCCGCCTTGCCGGTGCGCAGGCGGAACACCCGGTCCTCCAGGCCTGAGCGGTTGGCGTAGTAGATCAGTGACATCTCGCGTTTCGGGTCCTGGGTGTAGACGTGCTCGGAGTCCCATTGCGGCAGGTGGAACTCGCTGTCCACGGCGAACAGCGCCAGGTAGGCGTCCCAGTCCTGGGCATCGCACAGCTCGGACTTGCGGTAGAAGAATTGCTCGATCTGGTACTGCAATTGCGCATTCATGCTCATACCTCACGCAGTTTCAGGGGCTGGCGCTGCAGGCCCTCGAGGAGGAATTTCTGCCAGTTCTGGTGCTGGTTGACGTACAGCCCCTCGTGGGTGATCTCGGTGCCGGTCATGGCCGGCTGGATGCCCAGGTTTTCGCTGTTGGCGGTGGGGCCGGTAACCCAGCGGTGCTGGCCGCGGGAGATATCGCTCCAGCGCTCCAGGCGCCCCTGGAAGCCGCGCTGGGCTTCGCGAAACTCCACTAGGTCGTCGGGTGTGCCCATGCCGGAAACGTTGAAGAAGTCCTCGAACTGGCGGATGCGGTTTTCCCGGTCGGCGTCGCTCTCGCCCTTGACCCCGATGCACTGGCTGATGATTTCGGTCTTGTTCCAGGCGATGGGACGGATGATCCGCAGCTGCGAGCTGATCTGGTCGAGGAAGAACAGGCTCGGGTAGATGTTCAGGTTGCGCAGGCGGTGCATCATCCACTCGGCCCTGGGCTGGCCGTATTCCTCCACCAGGCGCGGCATGATGCTGGCGTAGCCGGAGCGCACCGCCGGGTTGGGCATCTCGCTGAACAGCACGCTGTGGCCGTTCTCGAAGGCGAACCAGCCGTCGTCGGTGTTGGCGTCGCCGGCGCCGAGCTTGCTGTAGTCCAGGGTCGCGCTGCTGCCGGTGCCGGCGTCGCTGTTGACCTGCTGGCGGTGTTGCACCGTGGCCACGTAGTTGTAGTGCACGGTGCTGACGTGATAACCGTCCAGGCCGTTCTCGTTCTGCAGCTTCCAGTTGCCGTCGTAGGTGTAGGCGGACTTGCCCGGCAGCACCTCCAGTTCACCGCTGGGGGACTGGGCGTTCATCATGTCGAAGAACACCTTGGCATCGCCGAGGAAGTCTTCCAGGGAGTTGTCGGCGGCCACGTCCAGGCTGATGAACACAAAGCCCTTGTAGCTCTCGATGCGTGCCTTCTTCAGGCCGCGGGTCGCCTTGTCGAAACCCTCGTCGTATTCCCCGGGAGCCTTGACCTTCACCAGGCGCCCGTCGCTCTTGTAGCACCAGGCGTGGAAGGGGCAGGTGAAGGTCGACTGGTTGCCCTTGCCGACCCGGGTCAGGGTGGTACCGCGGTGCTGGCAGGCATTGATCAGGGCGTTGAGCCGGCCCTCGCCGTCGCGGGTGATGATCATCGGCTGGCGCCCGGCGCGCAGGGTGATGAAGTCGTGAGGGTTCGCCAGCTCGCTTTCGTGACAGGCGTAGATCCAGTTCTTTTCGAAGATCAGCTCCATCTCCAGGTCGAACAGCTCGGGTTCGGTGAACATCTCCCGGGCGATGCGGAACACGCCCTCGGCGGGGCGAAAGTCCAGGCAACTGTCGATGAAGCTTTTCCATTGTTCGAGGTTTCTTGCACCACTCATGGGTCGGTACCTTTCTTGTTCAGGCCAATCGGGTGCATTCATTAGAGAGAGTGGAGGCCTTGGGTGGCTATCCGCTTAGTCGGCCAAGGCCATCCATAAAATTGCCGGGGGAGCGGCCCCGCAGGGAAAGGGCGGCGTTGGGTAGCATCTACCCAGAATCGGGCGGGCGGCCCAGCGGTGGCTGCACGGCGGTGCGCTGATGGGCTAGTGTGAGCACAGCCAGTGAGGACGACAGGGCCTGGTTATCCACTTAGTCGGCGATTGCTATCCACTGGGTTGGCAGCATCGCCGGCTGGCGCAAAACTTGCCCTGTCACACCGGACGCGCCGTCAGAGCGCGCTGAATAAAAATTGCCGTGGGTGCGCCGTGATGAATAGCAAGGCTGATGGGCTGTTGCGCGAAATTCGTATCGATCGCTATGACCTGGAAGGGGCTCGCAGTTGGATGGCGGGCATTTGCGGGCCTCACCGCCTGGTGACCGCGAACCCGGAGCGGATCCGTTTCCACCACAGTGCCAATGTGCTCAGGTCCCGCTCCACGACCCTGGGCATCATCGAGTACGGCACCGATGTTCGGGTAGACATCGAAGACCCCGAGCGCTTCAGCAGCTACAGCCTGAGCCTGCCGTTGTGTGGCGAGCAGGAACTGAACAAGGACGGGCGCCGGCTGCGTTCGGACCGCGACCTGGGGGTGATCATCGCCCCCAACGAAAGCCAGGTGCTGGCCATTTCCGGTGATTGCCGCAAGCTCCAGGTGGTGATTTCCCGGCCGGCCATGGGCGAGGCTCTGGAGGCCCTGCTGCAGCGCCCGGTGCAACAGCCGCTGCGCTTCGAGCCCGGGATGGATGCGTTGCACGGTGCCGCCGCCGCCTGGTGGCGCATGGCCCAGCACTTCATTGGCGAACTGGCCCAGGGCAACGAGCTGTATGAGCAACTGGCCTTTACCCGGGAAATCGAAAGCTCGCTGATCAAGGGCCTGATCCTGGCCCAGCCCAACAACTACTCCGAAGAATTGCGCACGATGCTCGGGGTCAAGCTGCCCCATTACCTGGTGCGGGCCCGCCAGTACCTGCATGAGCACGCTCGCGAGGCCTTGCACCTGGAGGATCTGGAGGCTGCCGCCGGGGTTTCGCGCTTCAAGCTGTTCGAGGCGTTTCGCAAGTATTTCGCCCTGTCGCCCATGGCCTATCTCAAGCGCCATCGGTTGAACGGCGCGCGCCAGGAGATTCTCGAACAGGGCGCGGCCCGCAGCATCTCCGAGATCGCCCTGGGCTGGGGCTTCACCCACCTGGGACGGTTTTCCGCCGAGTACCGCAAGCTCTTCGACGAAGCGCCGAGCGCCACCGCCCAGCGCCATCCGGCACGACGCCCGGCGGGTTTCTAGGCCGCAGGCGCAGTGGCTACTTGCGCAGCACCAGGTCCAGCAGGCCGTCCTGTTCCTTGATCTTCTGCAGGACGATTTCCGAACGGATGTCGGTGACCCCGCTGGCGCGGTTCAGGTGATTGACGATGAAATCCGAGAAGTGCTTGAGGTTGCGTGCCTGGATCCGCAGCACGTAGTTGCTGGCACCGGTGATCACGTAGGCGGCCACCACTTCCGGCCACTGCTGGACCTTGCTGATGAAGGTCTCGTGCCAGCCTTCCACGTCCTGGCGCAGGGACACATGGACGATGGCTTCCAGCTCGATGCCCAGGCGCTCGGCGTTGAGCTGGGCGCGGTAGCCGCTGATGATCCCCTCGGCTTCGAGCATGCGCAGCCGACGCAGGCAGGCCGACGGCGAGAGGGCGACCTTTTCCGCCAGTTCCTGGTTGCTGATGCGCCCGTCCTGTTGCAAAAAGTGCAGGAGGCGCAGGTCGGTGGAGTCGAGGGTCATGGCTGGCATAAATCCGCGTTTTTTATTGGAGGATTAGAATTTTATTCGAGATTAGTACGGGAACGCGCCGCACTTTGCACGAAAATTCTCTACGGCTTCGTTCATTATTTCCTGAGTTTCCGGGTTGCCCAGACCCCGTGCCCACCCCCTGCAAGGCGGGCATGACATTGACCAAGACAGGACCTCCAATGATCAATAAAAACCACTGCCTGACGCTCGATGAACAGGACCCCCTGGCGCCGTTGCGCCAACAGTTTGCCCTGCCCGACGGGGTGATCTACCTCGATGGCAACTCCCTCGGCGCTCGGCCCCTGGCTTCCCTGGAGCGGGCCCGGCAAGTGATCGAGCAGGAGTGGGGCGATGGCCTGATCCGCAGTTGGAACAGCGCCGGCTGGCGTGACCTGCCCCAGCGCCTGGGAGATCGCCTGGCGCCGCTGATCGGAGCCGGGGCCGGCGAAGTGGTGATCACCGACACCACCTCGATCAACCTGTTCAAGGTCCTTAGCGCCGCGGTGCAGGTGCAGGCCGAGCGCGCCCCGCAGCGCCGGGTGATCGTTTCTGAAAGCAGCAACTTCCCGACCGACCTGTACATCGTCGAAGGCCTGACGCAGCTGTTGCAGCGCGGCTATTCCCTGCGCCTGGTGGACAGCCCGGAGCAGATTCCGGCGGCCATCGACCAGGACACCGCGGTGGTCCTGCTGACCCACGTCAACTACAAGACCGGCTACATGCACGACATGCAGGCGCTGACCGGGCTGATCCATGAAGCCGGTGCCCTGAGCATCTGGGACCTGGCCCACTCCGCCGGCGCAGTGCCGGTGGCGCTCAACGACTCCGGGGCCGACTACGCCATCGGCTGCACCTACAAATACCTCAATGGCGGCCCCGGCTCCCAGGCCTTCGCCTGGGTCGCGCCGGCGCTTTGCGACCTGGTCACCCAGCCGCTGTCCGGCTGGTTCGGCCATGCCCGGCAGTTCGATATGGCCACCCGCTATGAGCCCAGCAGTGGCATCGCCCGCTACCTGTGCGGCACTCAGCCGATCACCTCCCTGGCGATGGTCGAGTGCGGCCTGGAAATCTTCGAGCAGACCGACATGCAGAGCCTGCGCCGCAAGTCCCTGGCCCTCACCGACCTGTTCATCGAGCTGGTGGAACAGCGCTGTGCCGGTCACGACCTGAAGCTGGTCACGCCCCGCGATCACGCCAAGCGCGGCAGCCATGTGAGCTTCGAACACCCCGAGGGCTACGCGGTGATCCAGGCCCTGATCGCCCGGGGCGTGATCGGCGACTACCGCGAGCCGCGGATCATGCGTTTTGGCTTCACCCCGCTGTACACCCGCTTCAGCGAGGTCTGGGACGCGGTGCAGATCCTCGGTGAAATCCTGGATCAAGAAACCTGGGCCCAGGCGCAGTTCCAGGTGCGCCACAGCGTGACCTGAGACGCCGCCGGACCATCCAGCCGCCGGTGGCGGCTGATGGACGGCAACAACCCGCCAGGCGCGGCGCAAGGACATGCCGCCACCTCGAACGACGCGTGCACACAACAATAAAGAGGCACTGAACTTGACCACCACCAACAAGGGTTTCGAAGCGATTTCCAATCGTGAGCAGGGCCTCAGGCGCCAGCTCACCGCAGGCCAGATGAGCATGATCGCCATCGGCGGGGCAATCGGCACCGGGCTGTTCATGGGCAGCGCCTACGCGATCGGCTACGCCGGGCCCAGCGTGCTGCTGAGCTACGCCATCGGCGCCCTGATCACCCTGCTGCTGATGGGCTGCCTGGCAGAGATGACCGTGGCCCATTCCACTTCCGGCTCCTTCGGCGCCTACGCCGAGTTCTACATCAGCCCCCTGGCCGGTTTCCTGGTGCGCTATGCCTACTGGGCGGCCATCGTGCTGGCGGTGGGCGCCGAGGTCACGGCCATTGCCATGTACATGAAGTACTGGTTCGCCAACGTCCCGGAATGGGTGTGGATCATTTCGTTCTCCAGCATGCTGATCCTCCTCAACGCCATCAGCGTGAAGACCTTCGGCAACTTCGAATACTGGTTCTCCACCATCAAGATCGCCGCCATCGTCGGCTTCATCCTGCTGGCGGTGTACGTGGTGTTCGGCTCCGGCAACCCCGACTACGGGCTGCACAACTACAGGGCTCACGGCGGCTTCTTCCCCAATGGTCTGCAGGGCATGTGGGTTGCCGTGATCGTGTCGATCTTCAGCTACCTGAGCGTGGAGATGATTGCGGTGGCGGCCGGCGAGGCCGAGGATCCGCAACGGGCGGTGAAACAGGCGTTTCGCGCCACCATCGTGCGCCTGGTGGTGTTCTACCTGCTGACCCTGGCGCTGATGCTGGCCATCGTGCCCTGGGTCCAGGCGGGCAAGGCCCAGAGCCCGTTCGTCACGGTGATGCAGACCATCGGCATTCCCGGGGCCACCGGGGTGATGAACTTCGTGATCCTGATTGCCGCCTTGTCGGCGATGAACAGCCAGCTCTACATCACCACGCGGATGATGTTCAGCCTGTCCCGCGGCGGTTATGCGCCCAAGTCCATGGGCGCCCTGAGCAAGAGCGGGATCCCGCTCAATGCCCTGCTGCTGTCCAGCTCCGGCATCGCCCTGGCGACCCTGATCAACGTGCTGTACCCGGAAAGCTCTTTTGCCCTGATGATGGCGATCTCGATGTTCGGGGCGATCTTCACCTGGTTCATGATCTTCCTCACCCACTACTGCTTCCGCCGCTATCACCAGCGCCACGGCGAGCAGCAGTTGTCGTTCCGCATGCGCCTGTTTCCCTACAGCACGTTGCTGGGGCTGGTGCTGATGGGGGCGGTGATGATCACCACCTTCTTCACCGAGGCGTTCAAGATGACCCTGGTGTTCGGGGTGCCGTTCCTGCTGTTGCTGACCCTGGTCTATTACCTGTGCTTCAGGAAGCCCAGGGCGGTCGCCGCGCTTTCCGAGGTTTGATGCGCCGCTTCCCGGGCAGCCCTACAGGCTGCCCAGGGGGCACTCCTCGCGGGCCTGTTGGAGGTCGGCTTCAAAGCTGCCGAGCCGCGCCTGCAACTGCTGCAGGGCACTGATCTGCAGGTTCAGCTCGTGCCTTTTTGCTGCCACGGCGGCCTGGGCCAGGTCCCAGGGAAATCCCTGTCCCTGATGAGTGGCGAACACTTGCTGCAACTCCCTGAGCTTGAAACCCAGCTGCTGCGCGCACTTGATGAACAGCAACTGCTCGACGCTCTGCTGGTCATAGAGCCGGTAGCGGCCCTGGCGTTGTGGGGCCGGCAGCAGGCCGATGGCTTCGTAGTGGCGGATGCTCTTGATCGTGGTTCCGGACAGATGCGCGGCTTGGCCGATGTACATGAAGGCTCCTTTTTCAGTACCGCAGTTGTGTCGCCGGTCAGGGGCGGCGTTGGGCATTATCCGGCAGATTCAGAGCCGGGCAAGGTGTTGCGCCTGCAGCAGCCAGTCCGCCTTGCGTCCCTCGCTGGCGCCGAGCACCGGGCCGAAGGTCAGGGTGCGCAGCGAGCGGATGCCGCAGAAGGCCAGGGTGGTGCGGCGCATCTGCTGCAGTCCGGGCATGCGGTAGAACCACCGGTAGTACCAGGGCGGGGTGTCCATGGTCACCAGCAGGTGGGCGGTGCGGCCCTTGAGCAACTGCTCGGGAAAGGCCTTGCCGGGGCGGTACTTGAAGGCGAAGCCGGGCAGCAGCACGCGGTCGAGAAAACCCTTCAGCAGCGCCGGGATCCCGCCCCACCAGATAGGAAAAACCCAGACCAGATGCTCGGCCCAGAGAATGTCGGCCTGGGCTTTCTGCAGGTCGCTCTCCAGGGGTTGGACCTGCCGATAGCCCTCATGCAGCACCGGGTCGAAGCGCAGGTCGCCGAGTTTCAACTGGCGTACCTCATGGCCGAGCTGTTGCGCCGCCACTACATAGCGCTCGCTGAGCGCCGCGCACAGGCTGTGTTGGGAAGGGTGACCGAGAATCACCAGGATGCGTTTGCTCATTGCCTTGGTCCTTGGGACATAAAGTCCAAGGCTAAAGTCTGCCCCTAGGGGGAGAGTCAAGGCGCCAGCAATGCACGGCACAGGCCCTGGGCATACAGCGGCAGGCTGTCGAAGTCACGGGCGCACAGTAGCAGCCGGCGCCGGGCCCAGGCCTCGCTCAAGGGGCGCGACTGCAGCGCCAGGTCAGGCTGGCGCTGCAGGGCGGCCAGGGGCACCACCGCCAGCCCGGCCCCCCGGGCCACCATGCGCAGCACCGCGTCGAAACCTTCGGCACGAATGCGCAGTTGCATGCGCCGGCCCAGGTGCAGCGCCTGTTCTTCCAGGTACACCGCCAGGGCGCTGTGGCTGGCCAGGCCGACAAAGTCGTGGGCCAGGCTGTCGTTGAAGCTCGGTGCCGGCTGCGCACTCAGGGGATGATCCGCAGGCATCGCCAGCACCAGGGGATCGTCGCGAAAGGCGCGTGTCGCCAGGCCCTGGGTGTCCACCGCGTCGGACACGATGCCCAGGTCCGCCGCGCCCTGGCGCAAGGCGTGGGTGATGCGCTGGCTGGGCAGCTCCTGCAGTTCGATATCCACATGGGGGTGGCCTTGCAGGAAGTCCGCCAGCAACTCCGGCAGGTATTCGCTCAGGGCCGTGGTGTTGCACAGCAGGCGCACCTGACCCTTGACCCCCTTGGCGTATTCGCCGAGGTCCTGTTGCAGGTGCTCGGCATACCGCAGCAGGGTCCGGGCGTGCTGGGCCAGGGCCTTGCCGGCGGCGGTCGGGCGGATGCCGCGACGCCCGCGCTCGAGGAACTCGATGCCCAGGGACGCTTCCATGGCCCTGATCCGTGCGCTGGCGGCGGCCAGGGACAGGTGGCTGCGAGCGGCCCCGGCGGTGATGTTGCCGGCCTCGAGAATGTTCAGGTACAGCCGCAGGTCGATCAGGTCAAAGTGCATGGGACATCCCCCGGGGAATGGTCTGCCGTAGGAGCCGGCTTGCCGGCGAAGGGGCCCGGGAGTTTTGCACAGGTCCTAGAAACGCCTTCGCTGGCAAGCCAGCTCCTACGGAGGTTATGGGCAACAGGTTTTCGTATGAGCCTATTGCTGGGCAAGAGGCTGGCTCAGTATATGGCAGATTTTCAGGGTCTCGCCCGGGGTGCAGCATAGGCCCATGAACAGCTCACTCGCGTTTTATCAGAACCTAGGGTCCGCCCTGTCCCTGCTGGTGATTGGCACCTTCCTGCTGGCCGGCATGGTCAAGGGGGTGATCGGCCTTGGCCTGCCCACCATTGCCATGGGCTTGCTGGGCCTGGCTATGGCGCCGGCGCAGGCTGCGGCCTTGCTGATTATCCCGGCGACCCTGACCAACCTCTGGCAACTGGCCTTTGGCGGGCATTTGCCAGCCTTGCTCAAGCGCCTGTGGCCGATGCTGCTGGCGATTTTCGTGGGCACCGGCGCCGGTTCCCTGTGGCTGGGGATCGAGGGCGGGCAGTGGGTGGTGCGGGCGTTGGGGGCGGCGTTGCTGTTGTACGCCTTGAGCGGCCTGTGGCTGCCGACCCTGCGGCTGGCGCCGTCCCGGGAACGCTGGCTGGCGCCGCTGTGCGGCCTGGTTACCGGGGTGATCACTTCGGCCACCGGCGTCTTCGTGATCCCGGCGGTGCCCTACCTGCAGGCCCTGGGCCTGAACAGGGATCAGCTGGTGCAGGCCCTGGGGCTGTCGTTCACCGTCTCGACCCTGGCCCTGGCGGCCGGCCTGCTGTGGCGCGGCGCCCTGGGCGGGGCCGAGCTGGGGGCTTCACTGCTGACCCTGGCCCCGGCGCTGCTGGGCATGTGGCTGGGGCAATGGCTGCGCCAGCGCATCAGCGCCCTGCTGTTCAAGCGGGTGTTCTTTGTCGGCCTGGGCCTGCTGGGCGGGCACTTGCTGATCAGCGGCTAGCCGCAGAAGGGCTGAGCATGTCGATCTGGCGGATCTCGAAGTCCTGCTCCAGGTAGTCCATGCGGGAGTCGAGGAACTGCCGCATGTGCGGCAGGCTGGAGTGCTGGTCCAGGGCGGCCTGGGAGGCCCAGACCTCATAGAAGATGAACAGGCTCGGGTCCTGGCGGTCGCGCAGCATGTGGTATTCGATGCAACCGGCTTCGGCGCGGCTGGCCGCCACATGGCCGAGAAACAACGCTTCGAAGGCTTCGGCGCGCTCGGGGCGGGTCTTGGCGTGGAGGATGAAGGCCTGGGGCGTGGTCATGGGGCGAATGCTCGTGGTGGCAATAAGAGGCGAAAATTCTAAGGCAACAATCCGTGATCGATTCGTGCGTTTGAGTCAAATGTATTTTGAACAACCCGGGCTTATTCCCGAGGCCGTCCATCGTTAACCTGCCGCCATCGTTTTCAATCTTTGCGACCCGCCAAGGCCTGGGTGCCGGCAGGTCCTACCCGATGAGGCTGGATCATGAAAAAAGTATTGCTGCTCAATGGCGCGAAACAGTTCGCCCACTCCGATGGCCGCTACAACGCCACCCTGCATGACACCGCCCTGGCGGTATTCGACCGTGGCGGCGTGGAGGTCAAGGTCACCTCTATCGATGAGGGTTATGACATCAAGGAAGAAGTGGCCAAGTTCCTCTGGGCCGACGTGATCATCTACCAGATGCCCGGCTGGTGGATGGGCGCCCCGTGGATCGTCAAGAAGTACATCGACGAAGTCTTCACCGAAGGCCATGGCAGCCTCTACGCCAGCGACGGCCGGACCCGTTCCGACGCCTCGCAGAAGTACGGCAGCGGCGGCCTGATCCAGGGCAAGCAGTACATGCTCTCGCTGACCTGGAATGCCCCGCAGCAAGCGTTCGACGACCCCAGCGACTTCTTCGAGGCCAAGGGCGTGGACGCGGTGTACTTCCCCTTCCACAAGGCCAACCAGTTCCTCGGCATGACCGGTCTGCCGACCTTCCTCTGTGTCGACGTGATGAAACGCCCGAACATCGAGGGCGATGTGCAGCGTTACGAGGAACACCTGAAGGCGGTGTTCAATCTCAAGGGCTGAATCCGGCTACTATTGAGTGCCTTCAAACCAGGTGTGGCCAGAGCGCGGGATGGCTCCCGCCTCGCGTCAGCCGCGTTGCCTGCAGAGCTGTCCGGCCGCGGACAGCGTGCCGGCAGGTTTGGGCGCAGCGCCCACGCCACAGCCATGCACCGCTGATGAGAGGACTCATGTGAAAGCCAGATCCGACGAACTGCAGGTCTTTGTCTGCGTCATCGAGTGCGGTTCGATCTCCGCCGCCGCCGAGCAGTTGGCCCAGACCCCTTCGGCCGTCAGCCGCACCTTGTCGCGGCTGGAAGCCAAGCTCGACACTACGCTGATCAACCGCACCACGCGGCGCATGGACCTGACTGAAGAGGGGCGCTATTTCTTCGAGCAGGCCAAGCTGATCCTCGACCAGATGGACGAACTGGAAGAGCGCTTGTCCTCGCGCCAGCGCAACCCCGCGGGCCGCCTGCGAATCAACGCGGCGTCGCCCTTCATGCTGCATGCCATCGTTCCCTACGTGGCCGAGTTCCGCAGCCTGTACCCGGATATCCAACTGGAACTCAACAGCAACGACCTGATCATCGACCTGCTGGAGCAGAGTACCGACATCGCGATCCGCATTGGTGTGCTGGCGGACTCGACCCTGCACGCCCGCTCCCTGGGTTGCAGCCCCCTGCATATCCTGGCCAGCCCGGCCTACCTGGCCCGCCATGGCACGCCGCACAGCGTGGCGGAACTGGCCGGCCACACCCTGCTGGGGTTCACCCAGACCGAGACGCTCAACCATTGGCCGTTGCGGCATGTGCATGGTGATCGCTGGCAGATCCAGCCGGGCATCAGCGCGTCCAGTGGCGAAACCCTGCGTCACCTGGCGCTGGAAGGGCAGGGCATTGCCTGCCTGTCGCATTTCATGACCGTCGACGACATTCGCGCCGGGCGCCTGCAACCGCTGCTGGCCTCGTTCAACAGCGGCTATCGCCAACCGATCAACGCGGTGTACTACCGCAACTCGCAACTGGCCCTGCGCATTCAGTGCTTCCTGGATTTCATCCAGGCCAAGCTGGCGGACTACGCCAGCCCCGAGTTCCAGGGCTGAAGACCCCGGTCCCCGCCGGCCTCGGTCCCCTCTGGCAACCGATGCCTTGTAGGAGCCGGCTTGCCGGCGAAGAGGCCCCCGGGTTTTGTGCAGGTCCCGAAATCGCCTTCGCTGGCAAGCCAGCTCCTACGGTGGTCGCATGCAGCGGATCTTTCTGGCAACCGATCCCTCGTAGGAGCCGGCTTGCCGGCGAAGAGGCCCCCGAGTTTTGCGCAAGTCCCGAAATCGCCTTCGCTGGCAAGCCAGCTCCTACGATTTCGGTGGTCGCACGCAGCGGATCCCTCTGGCAACCGATGTCTTGTAGGAGCCGGCTTGCCGGCGAAGAGGCCCCCGAGTTTTGCGCAAGTCCCGAAATCGCCTTCGCTGGCAAGCCAGCTCCTACGGTTTCGGTGGCCGCATGCAGCGGATCTCTTTGGCGACCGATCCTTTGTAGGAGCCGGCTTGCCGGCGAAGAGGCCCCCGAGTTTTGCGCAAGTCCCGAGATCGCCTTCGCTGGCAAGCCAGCTCCTACGGTCATCCATGTTGGTGGGTTGGGACGGGTGTACTGCGTTTGGTGATTGCTCAAACCCAGGTTCCGGGCCTATGTTCTTGCCGTTCAATAACAAGAAAAGGAAGGACCTCATGCGCATCCTGTTATTCAAGACCCTGGCCCTGACGGCCGCCATCGCCGCCAGCAGTTCGGCCTTCGCCGTGACCCTGGAAGGCGGGGCGGTGGCGGCACCCAACCAGTACGGCGCCGAGGTCGCGGCGCAGATCCTCAAGAAAGGCGGTAATGCGGTGGACGCCGCAGTGGCCACGGCTTTCGCCCTGGCCGTGACCTACCCCGAGGCCGGGAATATCGGCGGTGGCGGTTTCATGACCATGTTCATCGACGGCAAGCCGTACTTCCTCGACTACCGGGAAACCGCGCCCAAGGCCGCGACCCGCGACATGTACCTGAACGAGAAGGGCGAGGTGATCGAGAACCTGAGCCTGGTGGGCGCTCGCGCCGCCGGCGTGCCGGGGACGGTGATGGGCCTGTGGGAGGCTCACCAGAAGTTCGGCAAGCTGCCATGGAGTGAGTTGATCACCCCGGCGGTGGGTTATGCGAAGAACGGTTTCAAGGTCGCCGACAAGCAGTACCAGTACCGCGAAGATGCGCTGAAGCTGTTCAACGGCACCACCAACTTCGGTGACTACTTCGGCAGCATGAAACCCGGCGAAACCTTCCGCCAGCCTGAGTTGGCGGCGACCCTGGAGCGCATCGCCGACCAGGGCGCCAAGGAGTTCTACAGCGGCAAGACCGCCGACCTGCTGGTGGCCCAGATGCAGGCCGACAAGGGCCTGATCACCAAGCAGGACCTGCAGGACTACAAGGTCCAGTGGCGCCAGCCGCTGCAGGTGACATTCCGGGGCAACACCCTGTACACCGCGCCGCCGCCCAGCTCCGGCGGGGTCGCCCTGGCGCAGTTGATCAGCATCAAGGAAGCGCGCGCCGCCGACTTCAAGGGCGTTGAACTGAACTCGGCCAAGTACATCCACCTGCTGGCGGAAATCGAAAAGCGCGTGTTCGCCGACCGCGCCGACTACCTGGGCGATCCGGCGTTTTCCGAAGTGCCGGTCCAGCAACTGACCGACCCCGCGTACCTGAAAAAACGCGCCGCCGAGGTCAATCCGAATGCCATCTCGCCCACCGAAAATGTGCGCCCGGGGCTTGAGCGGCACCAGACCACCCACTTTTCCATCGTCGATGCCCAGGGCAACGCCGTGAGCAACACCTACACCCTGAATTGGGACTACGGCAGTGGCGTGGTGGTCAAGGGGGCGGGCTTCCTGCTCAACGACGAGATGGACGACTTCAGCGCCAAGCCCGGCGTGGCCAATGCCTTTGGCGTGGTGGGCGGGGACGCCAATGCCATCGCCCCGGGCAAGCGCATGCTGTCGTCCATGAGCCCGAGCCTGGTCACCCGTGACGGCAAGGTCACCCTGGTGCTGGGTACGCCGGGTGGTTCGCGGATCTTCACCTCGATCTTCCAGGTGCTGAACAACCTCTACGACTACCAGCTGCCTCTGGAAAAGGCCGTGGCCGCGCAGCGCGTGCACCATCAGTTGCTGCCCAAGGACACGATTTACTACGACGCCTACGCGCCGCTCACCGGCAAAGTCGCCGACCAGTTGAAAACCATGGGCTACACCCTGGAAGACCAGGGCTGGGAAATGGGCGATATCCAGGCGATCCGAGTCAACGGCACGCAGCTGGAAACCGCTTCCGACCCTCGCGGTCGGGGTGTCGGCCAAGTGGTCAAGTAAGCTTCTGACGCAGCACACAGCAGCCCCTCGCCCAGATTCTTGCGTGGCGAGGGAGCTTGCTCCCGCCGGAGTGCACGGCACTCCCTAAACCGATCTGGCCCGCACGCCGCCATTTACCTCCCCCCGACGTTTACCCAGCCCGCGCTTCCACAACCCTCCATCAGTCGACACTGGCCGTCACCAGCCCGATTCCGTACCATGCGCCGCCTGTTTTTTTGCCATCCCCTGCGACCGCTCCTGCCGGTCCGCGTAGTAGGTCACTCATGAACGCAAAACGTCTGCGAGCCGATGTCCTGGCCGGGCTCACCACCTCCTTCGCCTTGCTTCCCGAGTGCATCGCCTTTGCCCTGGTGGCCCACCTCAATCCGCTGATGGGCCTGTACGGCGCCTTCTTCATCTGCACCCTGACCGCCCTGTTCGGTGGCCGCCCGGGGATGATTTCCGGGGCCGCCGGCTCGATGGCGGTGGTGATCGTCGCCCTGGTGGTGCAGCACGGGGTGCAGTACTTGCTGGCTACCGTATTGCTGGGGGGGCTGATCATGGTCGCCTTTGGCCTGTTGCGCCTGGGCAAGCTGGTGCGCATGGTGCCGCACCCGGTGATGCTGGGCTTCGTCAACGGCCTGGCGATTATCATTGCCTTGGCCCAGCTGAAGCATTTCAAGAGTGGCGAGCACTGGCTCAGCGGCCAGCCGCTGTACCTGATGGGTGGCCTGGTGTTGCTGACCATGGCCATCGTCTATCTGTTGCCGCGGCTGACCCGGACGGTGCCACCGGCCTTGGTGGCGATCCTCGGGGTGGGCCTGCTGGTGTACCTGCTGGGCCTGCCGACCCGCATCCTGGGGGACATGGCCCATATCGCCGGTGGGCTGCCAAGCTTGTCCCTGCCGGACCTGCCCTGGACCCTGGAAACCCTCGGCATCATCGCTCCCTATGCGTTCCTGATGGCGATGGTTGGCCTGCTGGAAACCCTGCTGACCCTCAACCTCACCGATGAGATCACCGAGCGCCGTGGCTACCCGGACCGCGAATGCGTGGCCCTGGGCGCGGCCAACATGGTCTCGGGCGCCTTTGGCGGCATGGGCGGCTGCGCGATGATCGGCCAGACCGTGATCAACCTCAGTTCCGGCGGCCGTGGGCGTTTGTCGGGAGTGGTGGCCGGTGGGCTGATCCTGCTGTTCGTCCTGTTCCTGTCGCCGCTGATCGAGCACATTCCCCTGGCGGCGCTGGTGGGGGTGATGTTCGTGGTCTCCCAGCAGACCTTCGCCTGGGCGTCCTTGCGGGTGATCAACAAGGTGCCGCGCAGCGATGTGCTGGTGATCCTGGCGGTCACCGCGATCACCGTGTTCACCGACCTGGCCACCGCGGTGCTCTGCGGCAT
Organism: Pseudomonas sp. PH1b; assembly: GCF_000633395.1. Lineage (GTDB taxonomy): Bacteria > Pseudomonadota > Gammaproteobacteria > Pseudomonadales > Pseudomonadaceae > Aquipseudomonas. The sequence goes on along the minus strand of NZ_AYMU01000023.1, from coordinate 85,675 downwards.
CGTCATCGCCGCCCTCAACTTCGCCTGGCAGCAGGCGCGGGAGCTGTACGCCGACAGCCACCTGGAGGCCAACGGCAGTAAGCACTATCTGCTGCACGGCACCCTGTTCTTTGCCTCCACCACGGCGTTTCTCAACCAGTTCGACCCGGCCGGCGACCCGCAACGGGTAACCGTCGACTGCCGGCACCTGAGCTTTGTCGACTACTCGGCCATCGCCGCCCTGAAGACCCTGCGTGAGCGCTACGCCAAGGCCGGCAAGCAACTGCGGGTGCTGCACCTGTCGGAGCGCTGCAAAACGTTGCTCAAGCGTGCCCGGGTACAGCACGACTGAAGGCTATGGGGTCGGCCGCCCTTGGGCGGCCGTGGATGAAAATACGCCCTACCGATTTTCATAAGCCGAGCGGTTTCTTAGCTGTTTGCGACATCGCCTGCCTCGTTACGAAAATTAGTTTCACTTGGTTTGAACATCACTCTGTTAAGTGATTAATGAATTTCACAACCATTCGAAAGTGACGCTGTTTTCAAGGAGGACGCCATGGCTCCCGCAACGGGTTACTGGCTGCTGGGCTACGCCGCAGTCGCCATCATCGCGCTGATCGTGTTGATCGCTCGGTACCGGCTCAACCCCTTTATCGTCATCACCCTGGTGTCGGTGGGCCTGGCGCTGATGGCCGGCATGCCGCCTTCCGGGGTGGTCGGCGCCTACGAGGCGGGGGTTGGCAAGACCCTGGGGCATATCGCCCTGGTGGTGGCCCTGGGCACCATGCTCGGCAAACTCATGGCCGAATCCGGCGGTGCCGAGCAGGTGGCGCGCACCCTGATCGACCGCTTCGGCGAGCGCAACGCCCATTGGGCCATGGTCTGCATCGCCTTCCTGGTGGGGCTGCCGCTGTTCTTCGAGGTGGGCTTCGTGTTGCTGGTGCCAATCGCCTTCACCGTGGCCCGGCGGGTTGGGGTGTCACTGCTGATGGTGGGCCTGCCGATGGTCGCCGGGCTGTCGGTGGTGCATGCCCTGGTGCCGCCGCACCCCGGGGCGATGCTGGCGGTGCAGGCCTATCAGGCATCGGTGGGGCAGACCCTGCTGTACGCGATCCTGATTGGCGTGCCCACGGCGATCATCGCCGGGCCGGTGTATGCGCGGTTTATCGTGCCGCACATCCACCTGCCGGCAGAGAACCCGCTGGAGAAACAGTTCATCGCCCGTGAGCCGCGCCTGCGCCTGCCGAGTTTCCGCCTGACCATGGCCACCATCCTGCTGCCGGTGGTGCTGATGCTGATCGGCGGCTGGGCCAACCTGCTGGCCGAGCCCGGCACCGGCCTCAATCAGTTCCTGCTGTTTATCGGCAACTCGGTGATCGCCCTGCTGGTGGCCACCCTGGTGAGCTTCTGGACTTTGGGCCTGGCCCAGGGCATGAACCGCGAGTCGATCCTCAAGTTCACCAACGAGTGCCTGGCGCCCACCGCCAGCATCACCCTGCTGGTGGGGGCCGGCGGCGGCCTCAACCGGATCCTCATCGACTCCGGGGTGACCGAGCAGATCGTCGGCCTGGCCCATGAGTTCCAGCTGTCGCCGCTGTGGATGGGCTGGTTGTTCGCGGTGCTGATGCGGGTTGCCACCGGTTCGGCCACCGTGGCCCTGACCACCGCCTCGGGGGTGGTGGCGCCGGTGGCCGTGGGCCTGGGTTATCCCCATCCGGAGCTGCTGGTGATCGCCACCGGCGCCGGCTCGGTGATTTTGTCCCACGTCAACGACGGCGGCTTCTGGCTGGTGAAGGAATACTTCAATATGACGGTCATTCAAACCTTCAAGACCTGGACCGTGCTGGAGACCCTGATCTCGGTGATCGCCTTCGGCCTGACCCTGGTCCTCGCGGAGTTTTTGTAAATGGACATCCTGTACCAGATCCGCTCGTGCCTGGACTCCCTGAGTGCCGGGGAGGGGCGGATCGCCCGGCTGATGCTGGACGACGTGGGGTTCGCCGCCTCCGCCAGCCTCGACGAGTTGGCCCAGCGGGCCGATGTCAGCGCCGCCACCCTGTCGCGCTTCGCCCGCAGCGTCGGCTGTCGTGACCTGCGCCAACTGCGCCTGCAACTGGCCCAGGCCAGCGGGGTGGGCAGCCGTTTTCTCGACCCGGCCGGGGCCCCCGAGCAGTCCGGCTTCTACCGGCAGATCGTCGGCGATATCGAGTCGGCCCTGCACCAGCATCTGGCCGGTTTCCACGAGACGCAGTTCGCCGATGCGGTGCGCCTGCTGGGCCGGGCGCGGATGATCCATGCCTTCGGCACCGGCGGCTGCTCGACCCTGTGCAGCGATGAGCTGCAAGTGCGCCTGGTGCGTCTGGGTTATTCCATCGCCGCCTGCCACGACCCGGTGATGATGCGGGTGACCGCTGCCGCACTGGGGCCGCAGCATGCGCTGATCGCCTGTTCCCTGACCGGGATTACCCCCGAGCTGCTGGAGGCCGTGACCCTGGCCCGCAGCTACGGCGCCGGGATCCTGGCCATCACCCTGCCGGATTCGCCCCTGGCGCAACTGGCGGACGTGGTGTTGCCGCTGCACAGCGCCGAGACCTCGTTCATCTACAAACCCACCGCTGCGCGCTACGGCATGCTGCTGGCCATCGACGTCCTGGCCACCGAGCTGGCCCTGGCCCTGCCGGACGACAACCAGGAGCGCCTGCGCCGCATCAAGCTGGCCCTGGACCATTACCGTGGCGGTGACGACTGCCTGCCCCTGGGAGACTGATATGCGCTACGACACGCTGATCCGCAACGCCTTGATCATCGATGGCAGCGACCGCCCGGGCTACCTCGCCGACCTGGCCATCGACGATGGCCGTATCCAGCGCATCGGCGACCTGTCCGACGCCACGGCCCGGGAACAGATCGATGGGCGCGAGCGAGTCCTGGCCCCGGGCTTCATCGATGTGCACACCCATGACGACACCGTGGTGATTCGCCAACCGCAGATGCTGCCCAAGCTCAGCCAGGGGGTGACCACGGTGATCGTCGGCAACTGCGGGATCAGCGCCTCGCCGGTGACCCTCAAGGGCGATCCCCCGGACCCGATGAACCTGCTGGGCGAGCGATCGATGTTCGCCTACCCGCGCTTTCGCGATTACCGCGCGGCGGTAGAGGCGGCCCGCCCGGCAGTGAATGTGGCGGCGTTGGTGGGGCACACGGCGCTGCGCAGCAATCACCTGGTGGATCTGTACCGCACCGCCCGTACCGAGGAGATCGCGGCCATGCGCGAACAACTGCGCGAGAGCCTGGAAGACGGTGCCCTGGGCCTGTCCACCGGGCTGGCCTACGCCAGCGCCTTCTCGGCCGAAACCGATGAAGTGCTGCAACTGGCCCAGGAGCTGACGGCCTTTGGCGCGGTGTACACCACCCACTTGCGCAGCGAGTTCGAACCGGTGCTGGAGGCCATGGACGAAGCCTTTCTGATCGGGCGTTCGGCTCGTGCGCCGGTGATCGTCTCGCACCTCAAGTGCGCCGGTGCCGGCAACTGGGGGCGCAGCCCACAGCTGCTGGCGGCCCTGGAGCAGGCGGCGCAGGATCACCCGGTAGGCTGCGACTGCTATCCCTACGCCGCCAGTTCCTCGACCCTGGACCTCAAGCAGGTCACCGATGCCTACCGCATCACCGTGACCTGGTCCACGCCGCACCCCGAGCAGGGTGGTCGCGACTTGAGCGAGATCGCCGCCGATTGGGGCGTCAGCCTGCTGGCCGCCGCCGAGCGCCTGCAACCGGCAGGGGCGGTGTACTACGGCATGGATGAGAACGATGTGCGCCGCATCCTCGCCCATCCGCTGTCGATGATCGGCTCCGATGGCCTGCCGGAAGACCCCTTCCCCCATCCTCGTTTGTGGGGCGCCTTCCCCCGGGTGCTGGGGCATTTCAGCCGCGACCTGGGCCTGTTCCCGCTGCACACCGCGGTGCACAAGATGACCGGGCTTTCAGCCGCACGCTTCGGCCTGCAGCAACGGGGCGAGATCCGTGAAGGGCACTGGGCCGACCTGGTGCTGTTCGACCCGGCTCGGGTGCGTGACGTGGCGGACTTCAAGGCCCCGCAACAGGCCGCGGAAGGAATCGACGGGGTCTGGGTCAACGGTGTGTGCAGTTATGCCGCGGGGCAGGCCAACGGTCAGCGCCGGGGCCGCTTTCTTGCCCGTGAGGGGGATCTGCGCCAGGGGTTTGCCAGGGCCCACTGAAGGCGTGATCTGGGTCACGATAGTGGCGTATTGACATTAAAGAATCCCGGGCTGGCGCCGAAGTGCTGACATCAATGGCCGTTAAAGTCGGCCTTTTCCAGTCAGGGAGTCGCCCCATGAGCTTTGGCAAAACCACCCCCATCCTGCGGATTTTCGATGAAGCCAAGGCTCGGGAGTTTTACCTCGATTTCCTGGGCTTCTCCCTGGACTGGGAGCATCGCTTCGAAGCCGATTTCCCGCTGTACATGCAAGTGTCACGGGGCGAGTGCGTGCTGCACCTTTCGGAGCATCATGGCGATTGCTCGCCAGGGGCTGCGCTGCGTATCGAAACCGATGAACTGGAAGCCTTCCAGCAGCAATTGCTGGCCCAGCAGTACCGTTTTTCCCACCCGCAGATCCAGGCCATGCCCTGGGGCAGCCAGGACATGACCATCAGCGACCCGTTCGGCAATCGGCTGGTGTTCACCAACGCAATCAGCGTCTGACGGGTTTCAGGCCTTGCCAGAGGCCTGGGCGGCCTGGCGGAACTGCCCCGGAGTCAGCCCGGTGCGACTCTTGAAGCTGCGGTGAAATGAGCGCGGCTCGGTAAACCCCAGGCAATCGGAAATCCCCTGGATCGACAGTTCGCTGTGCCGCAGATGGTGCTCGGCGAGTTCCTGGCGCAGGTCATCGAGGATCTGTTGATACGAGGTGCCGGCCTGCTGCAACTGGCGTTGCAGGGTGCGTACCGACAGCGACAGGTGCTCCGCCACCTGTTCCTTGCGCGGCAGGCCGTCCTTGAGCAACTGGCGCAATACGTTGTGCACCTGCAGCGCCAGGGGCGCATCGGCCAGCGAGGCCATCATCGTCTGGGCATGATCTTCCAGGGTCCTGAGCAGGCGGGCATCGGCCTGTCGCAGCGGCAGTTGCAGGTACTCCAGCGGGGCCACCAGGGCCGAGCAGGGCTGCTGGAACAGCACCGGGCAGCCGAACAGGGCCTCGTACTGGGCCACCTGAGTGTTCGGCGGCAAGGGGTGTTCGAACCAGACTGCACGGGGGGACATGGCTGAGTCGGCGATCCAGCGGGCATACAGCAGCCAGGAAGCGAGCACGTTTTCCACCAGGTGCCGGCGAATGTCCGGGCGCTGGTGGCGACAGCTCCAGATCAGTCGCACTTCCCCTTCCAGCAGTTCGGCACGGCTGGTGCCCATGTCGCCCACCAGTTTTTCGAACGGCATGATGCGGCCCATGGCTTCGCCCAGGGTTGCGCAGTTCATGGTGATGTAGCCCAGCACGTTCCAGGAGCTGGGTTTGACGAAGCGCGCTGAATTGAGGCCGAACAACGGGTCGCCGGAGTGCAGGCAGAAGTAGTCCAGCAAGCGTTCGTGGACTTCCATCGGCAGGCGCAGGCTGGTGTCGTTGAGCTGTTCGGGTTCAATCCCGGCGGCCGCCAGCGCCGGAGCGGTGGCAATACCCAGTTGCTCGGCGTAGAGCAGATACTTGAGCAGGGGCGGGAGCGAAGTAAAACCGAGGCTGGGCATGAACGGGTTCCTGGTGACTAATCCTTCGGACAGCAGGACGGAGACCGGGAAAGGTAAGGGCAAACCTTGAGTCCTGTAAATGCTTCGCCGTTGCCCGTAGGGCTATTGAGGCAAACGCTGGACCGGGCGGAAAAGCAATCGCTTGCTCCCGCAGGACTGCGCAGCAGTCGTATTGGTAGGCTACTTTGTGCTGGCAAGCCGGAGGGAGGCGGACCGCGTAGCGCCTTTCGCTGGCAAGCCAGCTCCTACGGAACCCTGTAGGAGCCGGCTTGCCGGCGAAGGGCACGCTGCAAATCAGACGCGGAAGTGGCTGACCATCATCTGCAACTGGCCGCCCAGGCGGGCCAGCTCGACGCTGGCGGCGGCGGTTTCATCGCTGGCGGCGGCGGTCTGTTCGGACACGTCGCGCACGTTGATGATGCTGCGGCTGATCTCTTCGGCCACGGCGCTCTGCTGCTCGGCAGCGGCGGCGATCTGCTGGTTCATCGACTGGATGTTGGACACGGTGCGGGTGATGCTTTCCAGCGAGGCACCGGCCTTGCGGGTCAGGTCGACACTGCTGTCGGTCAGGCTGCGGCTGTTGTTCATCACCGTGGCCACTTGCTGGGTGCCGTTCTGCAGGCCGGCCACCAGTACTTCGATCTCTTCGGTGGACTTCTGGGTGCGCTGGGCCAGGGCTCGCACTTCGTCGGCAACCACGGCAAAACCACGGCCGGCTTCACCGGCACGGGCGGCTTCGATGGCGGCGTTCAAGGCCAGCAGGTTGGTCTGTTCGGCCACGGCCTTGATCACGTCCATGACGCTGCCGATCTTGTCGCTTTCCTGTTGCAGCACGGTCATGGCGTCGGTGGAACGTACCACCTCGCTGGCCAGGCGCTCGATCTGTTCGATGGCCTGGGCCACCACCTTGTCGCCCTGGCGGGCTTCGCCGTCGGCGGCGGCCGCAGCCTGGGAGGCTTCTTCGGCGTTGCGCGCGACTTCCTGCACGGTGGCGGTCATCTCGTGCATGGCGGTGGCCACCTGGTCGGTCTCGACTTTCTGGCTGTTGACCCCGGCGCTGGTTTCTTCGGTCACGGCGGACAGTTCTTCGGCGGCGCTGGCGATCTGGGTCACGCCATCACGGATGCCGCTGATCAGCTCGCGCAGGGTCACGCCCATGCGTGCGATGCCTTGTTGCAGCACGCCCAGTTCATCGCGGCGGGTGACCCGCAGGTCCTGGGTCAGGTCGCCGGAGGCGATGCGCTCGACCACGGCCAGGGTTTCACGCAACGGACGGGTGATCTGCCGGGTGATGATCACCGCGGCCAGGACGCCCACCAGCAGCGCCAGCAGGGTGCTGATCATCTGCAGGCTGCGGGCCTGGGTGCTCTCGATGTCGCGGCGGTCCAGCTGGATCTGGTACAGGGCGTCACTGCGGTTGACGATGTCGGCGCCCTGGTCGGTCATTTCCTTGCGCGCCTCTAGGGCGCTGGTGAAGGCGACCTTGAAGGCCTGCAGCGAGCTGCGGTAGCCGCTCAGGGCGGTTTCCAGCTGTTGCAGGGCATCGCGCTGGGTGCTGCTGAAATGGGACTTGAGCTGATCCATTTCGGCAATCGCAGCGTTGAGCTGGGTGACGGCTTTCAGTTCGGTGTCCGGGTTGTTGGTGGTGACGTAGCCGCGCACTTCATAGCGCGCCAGCTGGAAGGCTTCCTTGGCCTGGGTGATGGCCTGGAACTGCTCGAAGCGCTCGTCGCTCAGGGGCAACTGCTTGACCCAGGAGTTGATCCCGTTGATCAGGTCATTGGCGCGTTCGGCGTTCTGGTTCATCGCCAGGCGCGCAGCGTCACCGGTGCGGTAGGCGTTGCGCATCTTGTTCAGCGAGTCCTGATAGGCGCTGATGGTCGCGCCCAGGCCTTGCAGAAGCTTGATGTTTTCCGGGCTCTGGAACGAGGCCAGGAGCTTTTTCTGCTGGGCGCTGAAATCGTCCAGGGTGTTCTGCACGCCTTGGGCGGCGGTTTCGTCGCCGTTGGCCAGCATGTACTGCAGGCGGGTGACCCGCAGCTTGGTCAGGCCGCTGTTGAGCTGGGTGATGTCGCTCATCCAGTTGCTGCGGTCAATCAGGCCGCCCAGGCTGGTCCAGCCGGTCAGTGCAAGGACGGTGGTCAGGGCCAGGACCAGGCCGAAACCCAGGCCCAGCTTGAGGTTGACGCTTATGTTGGCAAACCAACTATTCATTGAAATTCCTCCAGGAACGTAGCGCTTCTTGATCTAAGTTGGCTGGAAGATTGTTGTTGTTGGTGCCCAGCAAGGTGTTTTGTAGGGGGGGTATCGGCGGGATGTGCCATAGCTGAAACGATTTCGTCGGCATTGCGCCAAGACAATGTTTCAGGCTTTGACGGCTATTTTGCGGGATGGGCCACCGCACCGTTGAGCTTTTTTTCACATTCATTTCACCGGCGCCCCACGTCCGTGCTCCTAGAGTCTGCCCGGTCGATGCCCAAGGCATCGGACAGCGCTCGATTGTCATCAGGTTTCTGTAGCCTGGATCAGAGCGGCTCATTTCACCGGATCAATCTCAACAAGGGGCTGCGGCACTGTGACCACACCACTGGTTTCCACGCTGGTCAAACGCTCGTCGATGACGAGCGGCCTGAAGCGTTACAAGCGTTTCCTGGCACTGTTGCTGGGCGGTGTGCTGCTGATTCCCCTGAGCCTGTGGCTGTTCCGGCCGGCGGCGGTGCCCGACCTGGCCCACGGTAACCTGGCTGGGGTCCAGGCGTTGCGGGCCGGCTGGGCCAAGGGCGACATCATCGTCCTGGTGCGTCATGTGGAGCGTTGCGATCGTTCCAAGGCTGCCTGCCTGGGCCCTGCCGATGGCATTACCGACCGTGCCCGGGAGGTGGCGGTGGGCCTGGGTGCGCAGTTCGAGCAACTGGGCCTGGACCGTGCCGATATCTACAACAGCCCGCTGACCCGGACCGCGCAGACCGCAAGCTATATGTTCAGCAAGGTCAGCAGCGGCGATGGCTGGCTGTACAACTGCAAGGGCAGCATGCTGCGTGACGCACTGGCGCATAAGGTGGCCGGGCGCAACCTGGTACTGGTGACCCACAGTGAGTGCATGGACGCGCTGGAGAAGGAACTGAAACTGGCGACGCCGACCCTGGGGTACGGCGCTGCTCTGTTCGTTTCCACCGATACCCTCAATGGCGCGCCGAAGATGCTCGGCATGATCGAGGCCAGCGACTGGCGCTCGGTCAATCTCAAGCCTTGAACCCTGTCCGGCGCTCCGGGCTGGCCGTCGCGGTCAGCCGGGCGGGTCATGCCCCGCAGCTCAGGGCGCCAGCAGGTCGGGGTCGCCGGGCGGATTGCCGGCCGGCGCGAACGTCGCAGGGGCAGGCCCTTCGTTGATCCGCTGTGGGCTGATCAGGTTGGTGAATTCCTCGATCAGGCGCTGGATCGCCTCCGGCGGCTGGCAGTCGCGAAACTCCATGCTGATCTGCACTTCGTCGGGGTCGCGCTCGTGGCCTTCGCGCTTGCCGTTGCCGAAGGTGACGAAAAACTTCTCGCTCTGCAGCTCGCCGTTCTCCAGGTCGTGGCTGGCCTTCTGCAATTCGGTGGCTTGCATGCGCACCGACAGGTCGACGGTCATCTTGTGCAGGGCCAGGCCCTTGGGCGAGACCAGGGCGATCAGCGGCACATTGATGATGTGGTCATCGTTGAGTGCCACCTCGACCATCTTGGCCTTCATCGGCGTGCCCAGGTCGTCGACGTTGTAGTCGAAGAACTGGTCGAACAACTTGATGTACTGCTGGGCGATCAGGTTGTGAGTGGCCGCGGCGGCCTGGTGCATGCCACGGGTGATGTGGCTCAGGTCGCTGGCGGACATGGGCTCCTTGCTGCGGGAAAAAAAAGCCATGGATCACGCTCCTTGTTCGGTGGCTGGAGTGCCCCGCCGTGAAGGCGGGGCGGGCTGGAGGGGGCTAGGGGGCCGTGGTGATCAACCGTTGGTGCCGTCTTTCTTCTCGGCCGCGGCATCAGGCATTTTCAGCGCGTTGGCAGTCGGCAGCTTGTCGGTGTCGGTCGGTTGCGTGCCAGGCAGCCGCACAGGCTTGGTGGCGGCGTCGGTGAGGAAGTCGATGACCCGCATCAGGGCTTCCGGTGGGTCCTGGCGGACGATCTTGGTGCTGATGGCGTAGCGTGCGCGGGTGTCGGTCTTGCGGGTCTGGGTCGATTTGTGGCTCGCCGCGCCCTTGACCGAGACGCTGAACGGGCCCCAGCCCATCTTCGCTTCGAAACTGCCGGAGGCTTCGGTGCTGCTGGTGTCCTCGGCCATCTGGCTGATGGTCAGCTCGAACTCGATCGAACCTTCCTCGATGGTGATGTTGGGGTGACTGATGGCCGCCAGCAGCGGGATGCGCATCGACTTCTTCACCGTGCCCTTGTAGACGCCCTGCTCATCCACCAGGGTTTCGTCGTAGTCGAACTGCACCGAAACCGCCTGGCCGTTCTGGATGCACACGCCCATCAGGAAGTCCGCGTAGGCTCTGCTCGCGGCGACCTGCGCCTGGATCATTGCCATCAGTGGGCCGGTGATCATCTTGTCCAGGGGCAGGGCGGCAATCACACCGCCGATCAAGCCCTTATCGATATCTGGCATGGTCTTTCTCCTTGTTCTTCGTTGCGCGAGATGCGCCCCTGCACATTAGGAAAACCGTTGCGAGCTGTTCAGCGGGAATCGATTACCGGGGAGTGTTGGCTTCCAGGCGGCGGATGTTGCCGATCTGTCGCAGGCTCAGGCCGTATTTGTCGGCCAGCACGCTGCGGGAAATGCCCCCCAGGCTTTCCAGCTGGATGTGCTGGTTGCGGATCTGCCGGCAGAAGTGGTCGGCCTTGGGGATCTCCAGGGCCAGTCCGGCGAAGCGCTCGATCAGGGCCTTGAGGGCATCGGGAGGCAGGATCAGGGCCAGGGAAGTGCGTTCGGCGTGCTTGGGAATGTATTTGGGGCGGCCGCCATATTCGCGGGTGAGGTGGTAGGCATTCTCCAGGCCGATGCAGTCGATGAGGGCCTGGAGCGAGTGGGGCAGTTGGCGTACATCGATAAGACTGAGGTCGTTCACGTCCATTTGTTACCTCCTTGGAATTATGGATACGGCTGGTTTGATCCTAAGGAGATGTTTCGTCCCTTGTTCAGTGGGAAATATGCCCCTTGTTAAGGGGAACTATTACAGCCTGATGTTGTATCGGTCGCGGGTGTTGCACTGGTTTTTCTTCAACTGGATGAGGAAATTCCCATGTCACGCTATTCGATTGATTTCAATTTCATCGCGGCCCTTGAAGGTGGTGCCATGACAAAGGGGTATGTGCCCGATGCCCAGAACAGCAAGAGCGGGGTCACGGTGGGCACCGGTTTCGATCTGGGACAGCGCAGGCTCACGGACTTGCAGGCGCTCAATCTGCCCGCGGATCTGGTGCGGCGCTTGAGCCCCTACCTGGGCCTGACCGGGACCAAGGCCCTGGACCGCCTCGTTGAACAACCCTTGAGCATCTGCGCCGCTGAGGCCGAGTTGATCGACGAGGCGTACAAGACGCCCTTCGTCAATCGCCTGGCAGCTGACTATGTCCAGGCCAGCGGGGTGGATTTCGCCCAGTTGCCGGCGCCGATGCAGACCGTGATCGCCTCGGTGGCCTTTCAGTACGGCAACCTGGCCAGCCGCACGCCGAAGTTCTGGGCCCAGGTGGTGGCCCGCGACTGGAAGAGTGCCCTGGCCAACCTGCGCAACTTTGGTGACAGCTACGGCACCCGCCGGCGCAAGGAGGCTGACCTGCTGAGCTCGCAGGTCAAGGGATGAACAGCGCCGCCCGGGGCATTGCATTGGCCCGGGCGGCCGGTTCGGGCTCAGGTGCAGGGCTGGGCGAGCAGTAGGCTGACACTGCCCATGGGGCCTGGGTCATTGGTGGGGCTGGTGCTGGGCAGGGTGCGCCAGTCCACCAGCAGGCACAGGGCCTTGACCGATTGGTTGGCGACACTGCCGATGGGCCCGGCGAACTCATAGCGGTACAGCGCCTGGGTAGTGGCCTGTGCTTGAACGCTGGTGGCGTTGCCCAGTGTGGTACGGACCATGTCCGGCAGTTTGTCCTGGCTGACGGTGAAGCGCGGTTGGTTGCCCTGCTGGATAAATGCCCCACTCTCGCGAGAGCGTTTCCACAGTTGCTGCCATTGGTTGCTGCCGGCGGATTTCTCCAGGGTAACGGCGTAGGCCTTCAGGGTTTCGGGGGCGGTCCTGGTGGTTTCCAGGGCCTGCGCGGCACTGGTAAACAGGCTCAGGCCGATGATCAATGAACGCAGAGTCAAACAGGTGCGCCCCAGTTCGTGCAGCAGCACCCGGGCCGGTGACGAGCGCTCGGCCCGGTTGCTGGCGAACAGTGCGAGGAATGTCGGAACGCTGCTCAGGTCCGGCTGGCGCAGGTGGCGGCCGGCATCGTCGAAGCGCTTCCGGGCGACGGCCTGGCCCAAGGGGGAGGTGGTAGCGGTGATGGTCATGCCTGACTCCTTTTAGAGGAATGCCCGTCGTTGGGCAGGAGTCATGGTTTCAAGTGCGGTGGACGGGTATCAGCGGGAAAGGGTTCAAGGGGCATTGGGGATGGGCATTTTTAGTGTGCGCAAGTAAAGTGCCGGCGCCCGAGAAATGAATCCCGGGCGCTTTTTCCATGGAGTTACGTCGTGAAGCACATCAGCAAAGTGGTTGCCTCTGCCTGCCTCGGCCTGGTCCTTGCGGGCTGCACCGGCACCCCGATGAAAACCCAGCAGTTGGATAGCAGCCAGTACACCGTCATCGGTCACAGTGAAGGCAGCGCCACCGGCATCATGCTGCTGGGCATGTTCCCGATCCAGCAGAACAACCGTTTCGTCCGCGCCCAGACTGCGGCGATCGAGGCCAAGGGCGGTGACGCCCTGATCAACACCCAGGTCCAGGAAAGCTGGTTCTGGGCCTGGGTCCTGAACGGCTACACCACCAAGGTTTCCGGTGATGTGGTCAAGCTGAAGAACCCGCAGTAACCCGATACCGGGTGGGGCCTGGTGCTGGCCCCGGCGATGCAAGCGGCCGTTGATTCAGCGGCCGTTTTTTTTGCCTTCAGCCGGCGGGTGCCAGGTTGACGAAGTAGTAGGCCTGGCGACCGACCATTATCACCTTCTGCACCTGCAGGGGCGGCTTGGGGGCCTCGGCTCCGCCGAGCACCGCCATGTGCTGTGGCGACTCGGCGAGAAAGGCTTGTAGCTGCGCCTCGGTCTGCAGGTCCTTGAGCAGGCTCTGGATGTAGAACACGCTGGCACCGCCAATCCGCTCGTTGGCCTGATACAGGGCTAACTGATGACCGCTGGCCTGCAACGTCATGATCTGGTCGGTGACCGGCACGAACGACAGTTCGCGGTCCGCTTTCGGCGCGACCCATTGGGCGTTCGCCAGGTACCCGCAGATCACCAGGCCCATGATGGTAATCACCAGCCCCTTGCGCTGACGCCCGACGGCGCTCCAGAACCCGGAGCCCGCTGCCCGCTCGGCGAGGCGCTGATAGAGCACCGCGCCGTACTCCGCCGCCAGCACCGCGGCGGCCGGGGTCAGCGACATCAGGTACACCGTGCGCTTGCTCGAGGCCAGGCACAGCAGGGTGAATTGCGCCACCAGCCAGAGGCTGAAAAACAGCAGGTAGCGGTTCTTCACCAGGCTTTTACGGAAATGCCACAGGCCCAGGTAGACCAGGATGTTCCAGGGCAGGAAGGCCTGGGGCAACTTGGCCAGGTAGTAATAGAAAGGTTCGTAGTGCCCGGCTTCGACAAACGAGCCATCGAAGCGCCCGACGCTGTTGGTCCACAGTACTTCGCCCAGGGCCTGCAGGCCGCCGCGCTGGTAGAGCACGGCCAGCCAGATCGCCAGGGGCACCAGGCCCAGCAGGGTCAGGAGCCCGGGACGCAACCAGTGACCCAGGGTGAAGCGCTTTTCGATCAGGCTGTCGGCCAGCAGGTAGGCGAAGATCACCACTCCGGGCATGGCCAGGCCCAGCACGCCCTTGCTCAGGGTCGCGATGGCGATCCCGACGGCGAACGCCAGCCAGGCCAGCAGCGCCGGTTGCTGTTCGGCCTGGCGCCGTTGGGCCTGGAAGAACGCCAGCAGGGCCAGGGTCACCCCCAGGCTCAGTAGCGCGTCTTCACCCACGCCGCGCACGTTGCTCCAGTAGCTGGCCATGGTCGCCAGCATCAGCCCGGCGACCGCGGCGAGGGTGGCGGGACGGCCAAAGCGCCGGAGCATGGCGTACAGCAGCAGCACACTGAACAGCCCGGCAAAGGCCGAAGCCAGGCGCACCGCCAGGGGCGTGCCGCCGAAGGCGCGGATGGCCCCGGCGTCGAGCCACAGGCTCAGCGGTGGTTTTTCCAGGAACGGCGTGCCGAACAGCCGTGGCGTGACCCAGTCATCGTCCAGGTGCATTTGCATGGCGATCCCGGCGACCCGAGCCTCGGTGGAGCCTTGCAACTGATGATTGCCCAGGGCGAAGAAGAACAGCAGGCAGGTCAGCAGGAACAGCAGCGGAGCGGGTCGTGACATGAGTTGTGCGCCGGCAGATCGATGGGCGCAGCCGGAAGGCCGCGGGCAAGCCCGAAAGTATACGGAGGCAAGTCTTAACGAATTGTGAACAAGCAGGGGGAAAGAGTGAGGATTTTCCCCGGACGCCGAAGTTAGCCCATTGCCTGCTGATAGGCGGCCACCGCGTGCGGGAACAACTGCTCATAGAGGGGATAGCCGATGCCCAGCACGGTGATCTCGATGGCGTCGGCGCCGCACTCGGCACTGTAGTCCTGAATGCTCACGCCCATGGCCGGAACGGGCTGGTCGAGGTGATGGACCTGTAGTTGCAACTCGACCTGGGCCGCTGCCGTCAGTGCCCGCACCCGCTCCTGGAGCGCAGCATAGGCCGCTGCAGGGATGAATTGGCCGAAGGCCACGCCCATGGGCGGGTCGGCCGATTCCAGGGCCGACCAGCCGAGCAGGGTCGAGCCCTGATACACCTTGAACCTTGGGCGAGCATCCGGATGAGTTGGCATGGGGCGACCTGTGGTGGCGGGGAAGGGAGGGCTAGCCGAGGGCGCTTTCCTGCTGGCGTCGGCTGATGCGCCCGCGGCCCCAGGCGGACAGCGCCTCGATCACCGGTTGCAGCGATCGCCCTTCTGCGGTCAGGCGATATTCCACCCGCGGCGGCACCTCGGCGTACACCGTGCGCGACACCAGGCCGGCGGCTTCCAGGTCTCGCAGTTGCTTGGTCAAAAGGCGTTGTGAGATCCCCGGCAGGCGGCGTTGCAACTCGTTGAAACGCAGGAACTCGTTGGCCAGCAACTGATGCAGGATCACGCCTTTCCAGCGGCCGTCGATCAGGTCCAGGGTCACCTCCACCGGGCAGCCTGGAATGTCCTGATAGTGCTTGTTCTTCATTGCCTGACGACCCTTTTGCGTAGCTGGTACGCAAAAGTACCCTACTTGTGCGGGCAGGGCATGAGGGATTTAAGTGTGCGCTTTGCCTCGTCAAGGAAGCTCTGCAATGAAGGCCATCGTCTACCTCAAAGGTTTGCACCTGTCTGATCCTCACGCCCTCTGCGAAGTGCAACTGGAGCCGCCGCCACTGGAACCGCATGACCTGCTGGTGGCGGTCGAGGCGGTGTCGGTCAACCCTCTGGACACCAAGGTCCGCGCCGGCAAGGTGGCGGTGCCCGACGGCGTGCGGAGCCTGGGCTGGGACGCCAGTGGCGTGGTTCGCGCGGTGGGCAGCGCGGTGACCCTGTTCGCCCCCGGGGATGCAGTGTTCTATGCCGGCACCTTCACCCGGGATGGCGCCAATGCCGAGCTGCACCGGGTGGACGAGCGCCTGGTGGGGCACAAGCCGGCCAGCCTGTCCTTCGCCCAGGCGGCCGCCATGCCCCTGACCTCACTGACTGCCTGGCAATTGCTCTTCGAGCGCCTGGGCCGGGTGCCTGGTGAGCTCTCTGAACAAGGCACGCTGTTGGTTGTCGGCGGTGCCGGTGGCGTGGGCTCGGTGCTGATCCAGCTGGCCCGCAGGCTGACCGGCATGACCGTCATCGCCACAGCTTCGCGGCCGGACAGCCGCCAGTGGTGCCTGGACCTGGGGGCCCATCAGGTGCTGGACCATTCCCGTTCGCTGGTGGAACAACTGGCCGCCCTCGACCTGCCGCCGGTGACCCACATTGCCGCCCTGAGCCACACCGAACGGCACTATGCCGAGCAGGCCCAGATCATCGTGCCCCATGGCCATATCGCGCTGATCGACGATCACGACTGCTTCGATGCGGTGCCGCTCAAGGCCAAGAGCGTGTCCCTGCACTGGGAGATGGTATTCACCCGCGCGCTGTTCCAGACCCCGGACATGATCGAGCAGCACCACATCCTCAACCGGCTGGCGCAGTTGCTGGACCAGGGCCTGATTCGCAGCACCTTGAGCGAGGTGTTCAGCCCCTTCACTGTCGACAACCTGCACCGGGCCCATGCTCGCGTCGAGCAGGGCGGTTTGCTGGGCAAGGTGGTAGTGGCCCGCGCCGACCAGCCCAGCGCCTCCTTGTAAGCGCTGGCTGGGTCGGCATTGATTGGGTGCTGGCTTGGTGGGCGCAGGCTGGGTAGCAGCTGGCTTGGTAGGAGCTGGCTTGCCAGCGAAGGCGTCATCCCGTCTGGCACCGGGCCGGCGGGCCTCTTCGCCGGCAAGCCGGCGCCGACGTCAGGGGTGGCAGGGAGGGCTGATCAGCGCAAGTGGCGCCCGCTGCGCCACCAGAAGATACCTCCCAGAAAGGCCCCCGAGCAGCCGAACAATGGCGCCAGCGGCAAGTAGCGCGACAGCCCTTCGGGTTCTTCCTCGGCTGGATCGGAATAGAAGCTCGACGGGGCCAGGCTTGCCACCACGGGAATGGTCGGCATCGCCGCCAGTGCACCGCAGAACAGATAGATCAGCACATTACGCCAGGCAAAGCGCTGGGCCAGCCAGAAGAACAGGGCACAGGGCAGCGCCGTGACAATGCCGATCAGCACACCACTTGCGATCAGGGTCACCAGGCCCACGAACAGCACCTGGGGGACGATGGCCCAGCGCAGCGCCCCGGCGCTGGTCAGCATCCCCAGCATCAGCAGTACCGCCAGGACCATGGCCAGGGCCGTGGCGCCAATGAAGTAGGCGGCAAACCAGTCTTTAGGTTGCACGGTGCGAAGGGCTGGAGTTTTTGCGGGCATGGGAGACATCGCTTCTTGAGGTGAGTGACAAGGCTGGGATCGTGGGCGCTTGCTTCGCCGGCAAGCCGGTTCCTACAGGAGGGAGTCAGCGCAGGTGCCGCCCGCTGAGCCACCAGAACATCGCTCCCAGAAAGGCCCCGCAACCAGCGAACAAGTGGGCCAGCGGCAAATAGCGCTCAAGGATGTTGACGCCGTGCGGGAGGTTGAAAAAGCCGGGAGACAGGCTCACCACCATGGGAATGGCGGGCAGGGCCGCCAGGGCTCCGCCCACCAGGTAGATCCACAGGTGGCGCCAGGTGAAACGCTGGGCCAGCCAGAAGAACAGGATGCAGGGCAGGGCGGCAACGACGCCTATGACCACCACGCTCACTAACAGCACCACCACGCTGAAAGTCAGCGCGCTGGCCAGCTCGCTCCACGGGTCCCGGCTGCTGAGCTGCACTATCAGGTTGATCAACAGCGTCAGGACCACGGCCAGCGTCGCGACGCTGATGAAATAGGTGGCGACCCAGTCAGCGGGCTGAACGGTACGAAGAGGTGTGGACGGCTGGGACATGGTGGCAATGGCTTCTAGCTGAGGATGACCGGGCCCAGGCTATCGGCAGGCAGGCTGTTTGATTGTGGAGTTTGCGTGGTTTTTTCGCGGTGAGTATTCAGGGGGGATGACGCCGTGACAGGAAATCCCTTATACAGGCTGCGGCCCATCGGCAGTCCACGGGCCCTGTTTGCACCCCCACCCAGAAGGAGATGGACATGTTCAAGTTCCTGACTATGACCGAGTTGCCTCATACCCCTGCGCATCGTGATTCAGGCTCCGTCAGCGGAGCGATCAATGCCTGGGAGCTGAAAAATCGGGCTCTCAATACCAAGGGGTTTGTCACATGTCCAAAGAATTACTCGGAGTTTCTGCTGTAGGGCTGATGGTGCTGGGCGAGTTCTGCGCCATCTACAGTGAAGTGGTGGTGGCGCGGCTGGCCCATTCCGGCAACACCTCGGGTGCCGAACTGGCGTTGCCGGTGCTGATCATGTGCCTGGGCGGTATCTGCCTGCTGGCGGCCTACTGGCTGGGCTATGTGGCGGTGGGTGACATCTGGATCATTACCGTGGTCTCGGTGACGTCGCTGCTGCTCCTGGAGCCGCTGGTGATCTGGGCGCTGTTCCAGCAGGCGCCCGGGCGCGGTGCCTTGATCGGCTTCTGCCTCGGTGCGCTGGGGATGTTGTCCGCCGTGTTCCTCTAGCACGGCCTCGCTCAGGCTCGGGTCCTTCAGGCCCGGGCCCGGGCAAAGTAGCGGCTGGGCGTCTCGCCCAATACCTTGCGAAACACACTGCTGAATGCACTCGGGCTGCTGTAGCCGAGGTCGCTGGCGACCCGGGTCACGGCCTCGCCATGACCCAGGCGCACCACCGCCGCCAACAGGCAGGCCTGCTGGCGCCATTCGACGAAGCTGATGCCGGTGTGCTGGCGGAACAGCCGGGTGAAGGTGCGGCGGCTCATGCCGGCGCGCTCGGCCATTTCATCGATTCCCAACTCCAGCGACGGTTGCTCCAGCGCCTCGCGGCAGGCCCTGGCCAGCCGTGGCTCGTCCGGTAGTGGAGCATTGAGGGCCAGGGCCGGCATGGCGGCGACTTCATGCAGCAGCAGGTTCATCACCTGGCCCTGCACGCTGTCCGGAGCGTAGAGCGCCGGAATGGTCGTGGCCCGCAGCAGCAACTGGCGCAGCAGCTCGGACACCTCCTGCACCTGGCAGTGCTCCGGCAGGCCCAGGCGCTTGGCCGCCCGGGGCCGCACATAGGTGTTGAGCATGGTCACCGGCCCGCTCATGTGCATGGCATGGGGCACTTCGGCCGGCACCCAGATGGCCCGCTGCGGCGGCACCACCCAGTTGCCCTGGTCGCTGAAGACGCTGATCACCCCGGTGGCCGCATAGGCGAATTGCCCGCGCCGGTGCTGGTGCTCGGCGAAGTACAGGCCGTCGGGGTAGTCGACGGCGGTGACCACCACATCCCGGGGGGTATTTTCGTAAGGATCGATATCGATAGGCTGCATGGCCCGAATCTACTGATAGTTGACCTGATACTGCAAGCGGGCCATGCCCCGCTGGGGCGATAGTTCGGCCCCGGCCGGGGATTTGCCCGTGGCCGCCTGTCCTGGACCGCGCGACATGCAGAAAAAACACCTGTTCCTGGCCTTGCTGGTGACGGCCTTGTGGGGCTTGAACTTTCCCATCACCAAACTCGGCCTGGCCAGTATCGATCCGTTGCTGCTCACCGCCCTGCGTTTCACCCTGGCGGCGCTGCCCTGGGTGTTCCTGGTGCCGCGCCCGCCGGTGGCGTTCGGCTGGCTGGCGGCCTACGGGCTGATTTTCGGCGTGGCCATGTGGGCGCTGATCAACCTCGGGATCGATCAGGGTGTGGCGCCGGGTACGGCGGCGTTGTTGATTCAGTTCAGCGCCTTTTTCTCCCTGGGCTGGGGCGTGCTGCTGTTCGGCGAGCGCCTGCGCCTGCAACAGGTGCTGGCCACGGCCATCGCCCTGTGGGGTCTGCTGCGGATCATCGGCGACAGCCCCGGGCACGCCACCAGCCTGGGTTACGCCCTGCTGCTGGTGAGTGCGTTCAGCTGGAGTGTGGGCAACATCATCATCAAGCGCTGCGGGGTGCGGCAGGTGTTCGCCTTCGTGGTCTGGGCCAGCCTGTTTGCGCCGTTGCCCCTGCTGGCATTGACCTGGATAAGCCATGGTGCGGCGCCGTTTCTGCAACTGGCCGGGCAAGTGTCCGCCAGCGCGGGCTTGTCGCTGATGTTTCAGGTCTATGCCGCAACGCACTTCTGTTACTGGGGCTGGAACCTGTTGCTGCGTGAGTATCCGGTCTCTCGGGTGGCGCCCCTGTCGCTGCTGATCCCGGTGTTCGGCATGGCCGGTTCGGTGCTGATCCTGGGGCAGCGGGTGAGTGTGGAGGATGGCATTTCCATGGGCCTGATCCTGCTGGCACTGGCGGTGGGGCAGTTCGACTGGCGCCGTTTTCCTTTCCCGCGTCGTGGTGCCCTGTAGCCGCTGCCGCAGGCAGGGATCTTGTGGCCGCCAGGCAAGGCCATGCGGGCCTTTGCCCAGCCTTGCGGGCTCGGCAGCGACGACAGTCGGCTGCGCGGTGCGGGTTTTTTATCCCTGTTCAGGCACCGTTCAGGGGCTGCGCGCGCAACATGTTCAGCCTTATGCCTCGCCTTGGGTGCGGCGCTTTCTGGTGGGGCGAAGATGGTTCGAGAAACGCGTTTCGGGATTGAGGCCTGGGGCATTTACCTGGTGGCCCTGCTGCTGTTCACCTTTGGCATCTGGGACGAGCAGCCCCAAGGCTTCGACGGTCGCTGGGCGCTGTTTCTGCAGGAGATGTTCCGCCACGGTGCCAGCCTGTTTCCCACCACCTACGGCCAGCCCTACCCGGACTACCCGGGCACCGCGACCTTCTTCAGCTACCTGTTCGCCCAGGCCTTTGGTGCCCCCAATCACCTGGCCAATATCCTGCCCACCGCGTTGGCCTCGGCAGGGGTGCTGGCCTTGCTGTATCGCCTGCTGGCGCCTTCGGGGCGGACCTGGGCGTTGCTCGCGGTATTGCTCACGGCGCTGACCAGCCAGCTGTTGGACAAGTCCCGCTCGGTGTGCCTGGACCAGATGGTGTCCTTGCTGTGCCTGGGTACCTTCTACCTGCTGCACAGCGGTGAACAGTCGGGCGCCCGGTGGCGGCTGTGGGCGGTGCTGCCACTGCTGGTGCTGGCCTTTGCCATTCGCGGGCCCCTGGGGCTGGTGGAAGTCTGCGGGGTGGCCTGCACCTACTGGCTGCTGGGGGACAGCCGCACCCGTGAGGCACGCCGGACCCTGATCAAACGGGTGCTCGCCTATGGCGCCAGTGGCCTGATATTGCTGGCCGGCTGCTGGTGGCTGCTGATGCAACTGGCCTACATCAGCGGTGGCGACGATTTCGTCCGCCAGGTCTACAACATGCAGGTGGTCGGGCGCCTGGATGAAAGCGGCGAGCCGTTCTACTTCTACTTCCAGCTGGCGCTGTACCGCTACTTCCCGGTGGTGCCCCTGGCCCTGGCGACGCTCTGGGTATTGCGCCGGCAGTGGGCGCAACGCCATGTGAACCCGCAACTGCGCCTGGTGCTGCGGTTGGGGGCTTGTGGCCTGATGATCCTGCTGGGGCTGTCGGTGCCGCACTTCAAGCGGGCCTATTACATCCTGCCCATGGTGCCGATGTTCGCTGCGGTGGCGGCCTATGGTTTGCTCTTGGGGCGGGGTTGGCTGGGCAAGGTGCGCAGCGCCTACCTGTGGCTGGTGGGATTGCTGCCGGGGCTGTGCATCCTGGTGCTGTTCGTCTTGCGCCACAGCTGGCACAAGCATGGTTACTGGCCGCCGGTGTCCATGCCGTTGCTGATCGCAATCTTTGTCGTGCTGCAGCTGCTGGCGCTGTATGGCTGGCGCAAGACCCTGGGCAGTTTCGGGCGGCGCCTGGTGCTGCTCAGCGCTCTGGCCCTGGCAGCGCAATGGACGCTGCTGGTGGCAGTGGTGGACCCGGCCAAGGACCTGCAGTTCGACACCAGGGCCTTCGTCTCCCAGGTGGAGCAGTTGCGCCAGGCGAGCCCCGGGCCGCTGGTGTTCTTCAACCTCGGCCAGGACACCTGGGCGGTGCGCTACATGATGAACCTGGACCACGACGAGCAGCCGCTGTTCGTCAGCGGCGACGACCCCGGGCACCTGGATGCGCTGCCCCATGATTCCTGGGTGATCATCGCGCGCAAGGATCGGGGGCTGCTGGATAACACCTCCCTGGAGAACCAGCTGCCAGTGTTCGAAGGGCGGCTCAATGACAATCCCTGCCTGGTGTTCCAGTTGCAGTAAGTCCTTGGCAGCGAGCGAGGCGGGCCGTATTTTTGGCCACTGTCATCAGCGCGAAAACCAGGGAGTGGTCATGGAGTGTCAGGTTCGTCCGGCCGTAGCGGCCGATGCTGCACGGGTCAGCCAGGTGATCCTGGCGGCCCTGCTCACCAGCAATGCCCAGGATTACCCCGCCAGTGTGATCGAGCGGGTCAAGGCCAGTTTCACCGCGGATGCCGTGCGCCAGCTGATGCAGCGCCGGCAGATGTTCGTCGTCCTGGTGGGCGGGGAATTGCTGGGCACCGCCAGCCTCGATGGACGTGCGGTGCGTTCGGTGTTTGTCGACCCGGCGCACCACGGCCATGGCCTGGGCCGACAACTGATGGCGGCGGTCGAGCAGGCGGCGCTGGATTCGGGCTTGACCTCGCTGGTGGTGCCCTCGTCGGTCACCGCCGAAGGCTTTTATGCGCGCCTGGGCTTTGTCCGGGTACGCGAGCACTACGAAGGCGAGGAGCTGACGCTGATCATGGAGCGGACCCTGGTGGCCGCAGCGACCGGGCCAGGGTCGGCCTGATTCAGGCCTTTTGCGCCGCAATCACCAACACTTCGATGCGGTAGTGGGGCTTGGCCATCGGCGCCTGCACGCAGGCCCGCACCGGTGCCTGGACGCCTTCCAGCCAGGCATCCCAGAGCTGATTCATGGCCGGGTAATCGGCCATGTCCTTGAGCCAGATCTGCGCGCTGAGCAGGTGGCCCTTGTCGGTGCCGGCCCTGGCCAGCACGGCGTCGATCTGTTGCAGCACGTCCTGGGTCTGGGCGCGGATATCCCCTTCGATCAATTGCGAAACCTGGCCGGCCAGGTAGACGGTCTGGTTGTGGATCACGGCTTCGCTGAAGCGTGGTGTGGTGCCGATTCGCTGGATGGGTGAGGTCATGTCGAGGTCCATGGGTTCAAGGGTGGAAAGGTCAGTTGTTGTCGCTCAGGCCGGCACCGGCGCCCAGCAGGCGCGAGGCGTCGGAGGCCGGCACGTAGGTGCGGGCGGCGAGGTGGTCGAGGTCGTGCTGGGGGCTGTCGCCCAGGTCCGGAATGCTGCCCGCCAGAGGCTTGCCGAGGGCGCCAGCAGGAGCCACACAGGCGCAGCGCACCCGGGCGGCGGTGGCGGCGCCAAGGTTCTGCGGGTGCATCAGCCAGGCTTCGCCCGTGGGGGAAAACTTCAGGCTGCAGCCGTCCCAGGACAGTTCCAGCCACAGGCCGAGCTGGCGCGCGGTGGCGCTGGCAAAGGGCAGCAGCAATTGCGGGTGCGCCACCTGCCGGAGCTCGATGCGACCGTTGCTGCGCAGCAGGTGGGCGTGATCGCTCAGGGTCGCCCCGGCGATCAGCGGGCACAGGGCATGCCCTGGCACCTGCCAGGGCTCGGCGCTGACATCGGGGGCCAGTTGCTGGTAGGCACAGCCGTCATTCTGCTGCAACTGCGTGGCCAGCAGCCCCGGGCCGTCGAGGCCGTGGGCCGAGAGCCAGCGCGCGGCCTTGCCGGCTTCCTCCGCCAGGCCCCAGGACAGCCCGGCACCGCGGGCGGCTTTCTTGCACAGGCTTTCGATTTCATTCAACGAGGCATGCACGGCGCTGCTCCTGGCTGTCGAGGTTGGGGTAGGACCAGTCGTCTGCCGCCACCCGCCCCAGTTCATGGGGGAAGGGCGCGTTCTGGTAGAGGGTGATGCGCACCCAGCGATCCGAGCGCGGGTCGAAGTGGGTGGCGCCGAAGAACGACAGCTTGCAGCGCAGCAGGTCGATGGGCAGCAGCGCCTGGTCGATCAGGTTGTCCTGGATGTCGGCGTAGGGGAACGCTGGCGCCAGTTGCACCCGGCGCAGGCTGTGGCGGTGTTCCGGATGCCGCAGGAGGAAGCTGGCGACGCTTTGCGAGTCGCTCCAGCCCGGCAGGGCGGCCTGCAACTGGGCGATGTCCCGGGCCACTGCCAGGGGCTGTTCCAGGTCCTGCCCGGGCTCGGCAAAGCGCTGGCCGATCCGCGGTTCGAGTTTTTCCTCGGAGACGTACCAGAACAGCGCCCGGCTGGCTTCGCTGGAAAAGTCGATGGCCGCGACCCAGGCATAGTGTTCGTCGAGTATCTGCCGCAGGCGGCCGATGCTCATGCTGCCGTCGAGGCTGAAGCTGGCTTGCTCATCGGCCTGCATGCCGGCGCCCAGCTCATCCACCAGGTGCCCGTAGGGTTCCAGCAGCAGCGACACCAGGCACTCCTGGGCTTCCAGCGACAGCGCGCCCTCGGCCCAGCGATAGAGTTGGTCCCAGGGGGAGTCCTGTTCCAGGACGCCGCTGGCGATGCGTTGCTGCAGGCGTTGCAGGTCGCCTTGCAGTTGCAGGATGCGGCCGTGTTGCAGTTCGTGTTCGGAATGCCAGTGGCCGATGCCGGCCTGGGCCCGGGCGAGGAACTCGACGAACAGCTGACGTTCTCCGGCCGTTGGCTGGCGCACGGCGCGCACCCGTTGCAGAGCCGTTTCCCGGGCCTGCACCCAGTTGTTCAGCAGCACCGGATGGTTGAGCAGGAACGGCGCCATGCCCAGGCCCGTGGAGTTGCCGATGCCCAGGCGCCGGCGCAACTCCGGCTCCAGGGTCACCGCCTGCTGGGGCGCCCGGGCCTGGGCCAGGTGTTCCACCAGGTCTAGGGTGAAGGCGCGGATCAGGAACACGGTGAGCATTTCCGCCTGGAAGGGCGCCGCCAGTTCGGCGCGATCGGCAATGCTTTCGCGGTCGGCGGCGCCGAACTTGCCGCTGCCGTAGACCGCGGTGGTGCGCATCAGGTAGCCGACTTCGTCGATGAATTCGCGCTGCGGCTGGTGGCCGGCGGCCAGGGCCTCGATCACATGTTCGAACAGCCGCACCGAGCGGTTGGCCCGGGCCATGCACAGCTCGCGGGAGGAAATGCGCCCGGCTTCCTGCTTCGGCACATTGGCCTCCAGGCGGTCCAGGTCGGCGGCATCGGGGATGCCGTCGAACAGGGCGAAGGTGGCGTCCCAGGCGGTGGCAATCACCCGGTCCGAGCGCAGTGCCGGGTCCAGGTCATGGGCGAAGGCCACCAGGCTGTAGCTGCGCTCGGGGCCGGTGGCGGTGTACACCGCGCGGCCCACGCCCTGGCTGTCGAGGGTCCACAGCGGGCGCTGGAACTGCCAGTTTTCCGCCTTGAGGCGGCGCAGCAATTGGCGCATGAACGACAGCCGGGACTGGTGGAAGGCCCCCAGGCGCGCCGCCTTCATCACGCTGGCGGGTGGTCGCAGGTTCATTCAGAGCACCCCCTGTTCGCGGGCCATTTGCCGGGCGATGCGGATCGCGTCCCAGACGGCCGGGAGGATCAGCAGCGACACCGGCACCGCCGTGATCACGATAAACGACTGCAAGGCACTGATGCCGCCCTCACCGAGGGTGATCAGGGTCGCCCCCACCAGGCCCATGCCGGCACCCCAGAACACCCGCAGCCAGGCCGGGGATTCGTCGTGGTTGCTGCTGATGGCCATGGCCACGGTGTAGGACATGGAGCCGGCGCTGGTGACCACCGAAAAGAAGCTGAGGAACAGGAACAGCGCCGAAATCAGGTTGGGCAGCGGCATCGACTGGGCCACCCCGAGCAGCAGCGCTTCAGGCTGCACGCCGTGGCTGATCACACTGCCCGGCGACTGCAATTCGATACCGATCCCGGTGCCGCCCACCAGGGTGAACCAGAGCATGGTGATCAGCGGTGCGGCCACCGACATCAGGGTGATCACTTCGCGGATGCTGCGCCCGCGGGAGACTTTGGCCACGTAGATGCCCATCATCGGCGCGTAGCCGATGAACCAGCCCCAGTAGAACAGGGTCCAGCTGTTGAGCCAGGCGTTGTCGTCGCGGTACAGGGCGGTCTGGAAGAAGCTGGTGACGTGCACCGCCAGGCTCTGGGCCAGGGTTTCGCTGAGGAACAGGGTGGGGCCGAAGATGAACAGGAACGCCGCCAGGCCCAGCATCAGCCATACGTGGACCTTGCTCACCAGGCGCAGGCCGCCCAGGCCCACCACGCAGGACAGGGTGTAGATCACCGTCACCGAGAGAATCACCATGGCCTGGACCATGATGGTGTTGGGCACGCCCCACACCGAGTGCAGGACAAAGGCAATCTGCAGGCCGAGAAAGCCCACCGGGCCAATGGTGCCGGCCACCACCGCGATGATCGCCGAGGCATCGGCGAACACCGCGATCGGGCCCTTGAGGGCGCGCTCGCCCAGCAGCGGATAGAGCAGGGTGCGCGGCATCAGCGGCAGGTTCTTTTCGTGGTGCAGGTACATGTAGACCACGGTCAGCAGGCTGCCGAGCACTGCCCAGGCCATGAAGCCCCAGTGCAGGAACGACTGGGACAGCGCCGCCACGCCGGCGGCGTCGGTCTTGGCTACGGCGCCGAAGTACGGCGGTGGGGCGATGAAATGCATCATCGGTTCGGCGGCGGCCCAGAAGGCGCCGCCTCCGGCCAGCAGGGCGCACATGATCATCGACACCCAGTTGAAGGTGCTGATGCTGGGCTTGGACCCGACGCCGCCCAGGCGTACCCGGCCCAGGCGGGTGAAGCCGATGTACAGGCTGGCGCCGAAGGTCGCCAGCATCAGCACCTGCCAGTACAGCCCGAAGTAGTGGGTGCTCCAGGTGAAGGCGTGGCCGATCAGGCTGGAAAGGGTGTTCAGGTCTATCAGGGCAATGACCAGGAACAGCAGGAAGAAACCTCCGCTGATCCAGAAAATCGACCAGTCGAGGGTTCCATCGGCGCGGCTGTGCAGCGAGCGGGTGTCGATCCCCGCTTTGATTTCGCCTGGAATTTCCATGGTGCCTCCGTGTTGCGTTGTCGATCGCTAATAATTGTTATGGGCGCATTTGTTGTTGTTAGTGCATGGCGATGACCCTGTTCAGGCCGGACGTCAGGACAATCAGGAAACAGTCGGGGGCCTCAGACCGCGATCTCGTGAGGGTGGACGGCGGCACCTGCCTGGGCCTTGGCCGGGATGAAGTTGTTCTCGAAGAAGCGCAGCCAGTTGCCGCCCATGATGGCGCCGACTTCCTGGGCGCTGAAACCCACGCTGTGCAGGCCCGACTCGATGTTGTGGAAGTCGCGGTTGTCGCGGAACCAGGTCGGTTGGTCGGGGAAGCCCGGCTGCGCCTTGGAGCCTTCGCCGTAGTCGACGTCCAGGGTCCAGCGGCCGACGCGCATCCAGTCCACCACGCTGTTGGGCTGGTCCTGGCACAGGTCGGACCCCAGGCCCAGGTGCTCGACGCCCATCAGCTCGGCGGTGCGCGCGATCATGTCGCAGAAGCTCTGCACGCTGCAGGCGCTCTTGTCCTTGAGGTGGTGCGGGTACAGCGAGAAACCGAACATGCCGCCGCTCTGGCCCAGGGCCTTGAGCACGGTGTTCGATTTGTTGCGCAGCGCCGCGTGCCAGAACGCCGGGTTGGCGTGGGTGATGGCGATCGGGCGTTCGGAGTGCTCGATGGCCTCCAGGGTCGAGCGCTCGGCGGAGTGGGACATGTCCACCACCAGGCCGACCCGGTTCATCTCCCGCACCACCTGCTTGCCCATGCGGGTCAGCCCCGGGTCTTCCTGTTCATAGCAACCGGTGGCCAGCAGCGACTGGTTGTTGTAGGTCAGCTGCATGAAGCGCGCGCCGAGGCTGTGCACCACTTCCACCAGGCCGATGTCGTCCTCGATGGGCGAGGGGTTCTGGAAACCGAAGAAGATCGCGGTGCGCCCGGTCTGCCGCGCCAGGGCGATATCGCTGGCCCACTTGCCGTGCAGGATCAGGTGCGAGTAGCGCTGGAACCTGCGGTTCCAGGCTTCGATATTGGCCACCATTTCGCGGAAGGTCTCGTGGTAGGCGATGGTCACGTGCACCGCATCGACGCCGCCTTCGCGCATCTGCTGGAAGACCTTTTCCGACCAGTTGTCGTACTGCATGGCGTCGATGCGCGGGCCGCGGCCGGCGAAGGTCTGGGGCAGGCTCATAGCGGTGCCCCGGCGGCGATGTAGCCGGTCTTCACATGGGTGTAGAACTCTACCGCCGAGCGTCCTTGCTCGCGCGGGCCGTAGCTGGAGTCGCCACGACCGCCGAAGGGCACGTGGTAGTCGGTGCCGGCGGTGGGCAGGTTGACCATCACGCAGCCGACCCGGGCGTTGCGGCGGAAGTGGCTGGCGCGGGCCAGGGAGCGGGTCATGATGCCGGCGGTAAGGCCGAAGCGGGTGTCGTTGACCAGGCTCAGGGCCTCTTCGTAGCTGCCGGCCTTGATCACGCAGGCGATGGGTGCGAACAGCTCTTCGCGGTTGATGCGCATGGCATTGCTGCCGCCAATGAACAGCGCCGGTGCCTGGTAGTAGCCCGGGGTTTGCAGCTCCAGGCGCTGGCCGCCGGTGAGCAGTTCAGCGCCTTCCTGCTGGCCCAGTTGCAGGTTCGCCAGGTTGGCCTCCAGTTGCGCGGCGCTGGCCACCGGGCCGATCTGGGTGCCGGCTTCCAGGGCGTGGCCAACCTTCAGCGCCTGGGTCGCCGCCAGCAGTTTTTCCACTAAGGCATCGTGGATGCCTTCATGCACGATCAGCCGCGAGGAGGCGGTGCACTTCTGCCCGGTGCCGCCAAAGGCGCCATTCACCGCACAGCTCACCGCCAGGTCGAGGTCGGCGTCGTCCATCACCGCCAGGGCGTTTTTCGAGCCCATCTCCAGCTGTACCTTGGTCAGGTTGGCGGCGGCCGAGGCGGCGATGCCCTTGCCCACGTCCACCGAGCCGGTGAAGGAAATGGCGCTGATGCCCGGGTGCTCGATCAGCGCCTGGCCGATCTCGGAACCGGCGCCCATCACCAGGTTGAACAGGCCCTTGGGCAGGTCCTGGCGGGCGATGATTTCGCTGAGAATCACCGCGCTGGCCGGGGTCAGGTTGGCCGGTTTCCACACCACGGCGTTGCCGAAGGCCAAGGCCGGCGCGATCTTCCAGCAGGCGGTGGCCATGGGGAAGTTCCATGGCGAGATGACCGCCACCACACCGATGGGCTCGCGGCGGATATCGATCTCGATGCCGTCGCGCACCGAGTCGGCGGTCTGGCCCAGCTGGCGCAGGGTTTCCGCAGCGTAGTAGGTAAAAAACTGTCCAGCGCGGTACACCTCGCCGGCGCCCTCGGCCATGGGCTTGCCTTCTTCCCGGGACAGGGTCTTGCCGATGTCCGCGGAGCGTTGCATCAGCTCCTGACCGATGGCCATCAGCACCTTGTAGCGCTGCTCGATGCCGCTGCGGGCCCAGATGCGCTGGGCCTCGCCGGCGGCGGCAATGGCACTGTCCAACTGCGCCCGGGAGGCCTGGGCGTAGAGGCCGATCAGGTCGCGGGTGTCGGACGGGTTGCGATTCTCGATCTCGCTGGCGCCCTTGAGCCATTGGCCGGCGATGTAGTTGTGATGGTTGTCGCTCATGAAATCCTCCAGGGCGGCACGCCAGGCGGGGCGTTGCCTTTGTGCGGTTCTGGGAGGATTATGAGTCGGCCTTGTGTTAAGTAAATCTAATAATTTTTAAGCTTGTTTAAGTAAAATTTAAGCTTTGCCTTTGCCAGCAGGACGCGCCGCCATGAGCATCAAGATCTCCAACCTGCAGTTTTTCGTCGCGGTTGCCACCAGCCAGAGCCTGACCCAGGCCGCCCAGCGCCTGCACCGCACACCGGCGGCGGTGTCGCTGTCGCTCAAGCAGCTGGAAGAAGAACTGGGGGGCGCGCTGTTCGAAGGCGAACGCAAGAACCAGCTCAGCCCCCTGGGGCGTTTCGTGCTGCTGGAAGCCCAGCGCGAACTGGCGCATTTCGACCGCACCATCAGCACCATCAAGACCTACGCCAAGGCCGAGACCGGCCTGGTACGGGTGGCGGCGGTGCCATCCTTCGCCATCACCCTGCTGCCGCCGCTGCTCAAGCAATTCCATGAACAGCACCCGCAGTTCCACCTGGATATCCGCGACATGGATTCCGAGCGAGTGGTACAGGCCGTGCTCAGCGGCGAGGTGGACATCGGCATCGGCACCGTGCCGGCGAGCATCCCCAACATCGACCAGGACTTCCTGTTCTCCGACGCCTTCTGCGTGGTCTGCGCCAGCGACAATCCCCTCAACCGCCTGGCGCGCCCGCTGCGCTGGAGCGACCTGGACGGGCAGCACTTCATCAACAGCGGCCTGGGGGCCGAGATCAACGCCGCCGAGTTCCGGCACATCCGCGACCATTCAACCCTCAGCGTCAGAAACACCACCTCGTTGCTGGCCCTGGTGGCCCAGGGCATGGGCGTGACCTTGCTACCGGAACTGCTGAGCCGCTCGGCGGCGGGGGACCAACTGAACTTCCTGCGCCTGGAAGACCAGCGCATCGTGCGCTCGGTGAGCGTGATCACCGCCCCGCGAGAGACCCTCAACCATGCGTCCTACACCTTCCTCAAGGCGCTCAAGGGCAGTCGGTTTGCCTGAACCGGGCGCCACCTTGTAGGAGCGAGCTTGCTCGCGATGGACGTCAACGATAACGCCGGTTCGCTGAGGGAACGCGGCGCTCTCGGGAGTTTCGCGAGCAAGCTCGCTCCTACAACGCCGGGTTGAACTCAAGGCACCGTGGATACATCCCGGGTGCCTACGCCACCACCACCCGCCGTGGCCGCAGCCAGCCAATCACCACCGCAGCAATCAGCAGGAACCCCAGGTAGCCGAAGAACGGATACACCTGTCCTACCAAACTGATAAAGCCCACCAGGCTGCCGACAAACGCCAGGGCGCCGGCGGCGATGGAGCCGAGGCGGAACTGTCGGGTGCCGGCCGGAAACAGCCGCGCGGAGAAGGAGTACAAGGTGCCCACGGCGGTGTTGAGGATCATGCAGAAGATGATCAGCGCCATCAGCAATCCAAGCGCCGGGGAGACTTCGCTGGCGATCGACAGCATGGGCATCGGCAGGTCCGCCACGCTGTCCAGGCGCGACAGCAGGCCCAGGCTCATCACCAGCATCAGCAGGCCCAGCAGTGCGCCGCCGAAAATGCCGCCCCACATTGCCTGTTTCTCGCCCTTGGCTGCGCCGCCCATGATCGCCAGGATCGGCACCCCGGCCACGATGTTGTAGGACACATAGAGTAAGGCGCCCAGCAGCCAGTGGCTGGCGCCGGCTTCTTGCTTGGCCGCCAGTTGATTGAGTTCACCGAAGCTCAGGTCGCGGGTGGCGGCACCATACAGGGCCACGCCCACGGCGGTGACGATCAGGAAGGGCGTCACTGCGCCGATCATGCCGATGACCTTGTGCACGTCCAGGCACACGATGGCCACCACGATCAGGGTCACCAGCACGCTGCCGGCAATGGCCGGAATGCCGAACTGCTGCTCCAGCAGGGCGCCGCCGCCGGCCAGCATCACCACGGTCACGGCGAACATGAAGAAGGTGATCATCAGGTCCACCAGGGCCCCCAGGTGCTTGCCGCACAGGGCTTGCACCACGCCCTTGTGCGATGCCGCCCGCAGGCGGCTGCCCATGCTGGCCAAGGCCATGCCGAGGAAGGTGAACAGCGCCGCGCTGACCACCGCGCCCGCCAGGCCCCAGACGCCGAAGTCGACGAACATCAACAGCAATTCACGACCGGAGGCGAACCCCGCGCCGACAATCACACCGACGAAGGCGCCGGCGATCTTCAGACTTTCTTTCATGACGATTAGCCTCGATTTGTTGTTGTTATGTGGGGTGGACGGCCGCGTCATCTATTGGCGTGGCGGTCCTGGGCATCGCACTTGAGGGCTGGGGCGGGTGACTCAGTTTTCGCCGACCCAGGCCTGGACTTCGATCTCGACATCGACCCCCAGCGCCAGCTGGGCGCTGACGGTGGAGCGCACCGGGAAACCGTTCTTGAAGTGGCGCTGGTAAACCTCGTTGAAGCCGGCGAAGTGCTGCATGTCGGTGAGCCAGACGGTGCTCTTCACCACCTGGTCGAAGCTGGCGCCGCACGCGGCCAGGGTCTCGCCGATGCGCGCCATGGCGGCTTCGGTCTGCACGCGGATGTCGCCGTGCACCACTTCGCCTTCGGCGCTCATGGGCACCTGGCCGGAGAGGAACAGAAAGCCGCCAACGCGGATCGCCCGGGAGAAGGGGTAGGGCAGGTGACTGGGGTAACGCTGGATATCAGTGGACATGGCAAGGGCCTCGTGGGCTGGGTGGGTTAACGCAAGCGAGTGGGGGCCAGGGCCTGGGCATCGACGCCCTGGCTCAGCAGTTCTTCGGGGACCGGGTGGCCCAGCAGCAGGGCGCAGGCCAGTTGCGAGACGCCGGCCGCCGACTGGATGCCGTAGCCGCCCTGGGCGGCGAGCCAGAAAAAGCCTTCGCAGTTGTCATCCCAGCCCACCACCAGATCGCCGTCGGCGACGAAGGAGCGCAGGCCGGCCCAGCTGTGGCGCGGGCGGCGGATGCTCAGGGAGGTGACGTTCTCGATGTGGTAGATGCCAGTGGCGATGTCCAGCTCTTCGGGCATCACGTCCTGGGGCGGCACCGGGTCGGCATTGGCCGGGGAGCCGAGCAACTGGCCGGCGTCGGGCTTGAAATAGAAGCTTTCGTCGATACCGATCACCGCCGGCCAGCGGCTGAAATCCTCATCCGGCGGGCCGTCGAAGGTGAAGGCGCTGCGCCGGCAGGTTTGCAGGCCGATGGGGGCCACGCCGCACAGCTGGGCCACCTCATCGACCCAGGCACCGGCAGCGTTCACCAGATTGCGCGCCTGCAGGGAACGGCCATCGCTGAGCCTGAGGTTCCAGTGGCGGTCTTCGCGGCTGGCTTCGACGATGTGCGTGTCGCACTCCAGCTGCCCCCCTGCCCGGCGCATGGCCCGCAGGAAGCCCTGGTGCAGGGCGTGCACGTCCAGGTCCTGGGCGGCGGTTTCCAGCATCGCCCCGGCGACGGCATCGGGGCGCAGGCAGGGCACCAGGGCCCGGGCCTGCTCGGCCGTGATCAGGCGCACGTTGGCGGAGCGGGCGCGGGTTTCGTCGTAGGTCTGCTGCAACTGGTCCAGCTGTTCCTCGCTGGCGACGTACAGGCAGCCGCGAGGTTCCATCAGCGGGTGTTCGCAGAAACCCTGCGGCGGCCGCTGGTAGAAAGTCCGGCTGGCGCGAGTCAGGGCCTGGATCTGCGGAGTGCCGTAGGCCTCCATGAACATCGCCGCAGAGCGCCCGGTGGAGTGATAGCCCGGCTGCGATTCACGTTCCAGCACCAGCACGCTGGCCTGCCCGGCCAAGCGGTAGGCCAGGGAAGCACCGGCAATACCGGCGCCGATAATGACGAAGTCGAAGCATTGGTTCGCGTGCATGCCGGGGTTCCTGAATCGCTGGAAAATGACAGGGGATTAAAATTCTCACATACGAGAAATGTAAGATATGAGAATTTTCCAGTCAACCCGGGGTCCTGGGTTAATATTTCGCCACGTGCCCCGGCCAGCGTCGCGGTTACCCTTATTTGCCTGACAGAGAGCCCCAATGAGTTCCGACCGAGCCCAGCCCGCCTCGAGCTCCCACGCCCATCCACTGATCGACCGGACCCAGGTCGGCGCCCGCCTGCGGAGTATCCGCAAAACCCAGAAGCTGACACTCAAACAGCTCTCGGAACGCTCCGGCGTCGCGTTGTCGACCCTGTCGAAAATGGAGTTGGCCCAGGTCTCGGTCAGCTACGAAAAACTCGCCGCCGCGGCCCGCGCCCTGGGCATCGACATTGCCCAACTGTTCACCCCGGCGCCGAACCTGACCCAGACCCGCAGCGCCCAGGTGCAACCGACCGTGGTCAGCACCACCATCGCCGACGCCCCCGGCTACAGCACCGGCAACTACGACTACCATCCCATGGCCGGCGACTTTCCCGGGCGCAGCATGACCCCCATGTATGCGCGGATCTTCGCCCGCGAGTTGCAGCAGTTCGAGGACTACATCCGCCACCCCGGGCAGGAATTCGCCCTGGTGCTGTCGGGGCGGGTGCGGATTCAGTTCGAGACCGGGGAAGCGGTGAGCATTGGCCCGCAGGAGACCGCCTACTTCAACAGCAGCGTCGGCCATATCTACCTGGCGGAAGGGGAGGAGGATGCGGAGGTGATGGTGGTGATGTCGGAGCGCTGAAGCCCCTCATCATCCAGCAACTGCGCGACAGGTCCAACTGCCGCTCGGTGCTTTCGTGGGGCGTTCTACTTCAGCGATGGCCTGTGGCGACTGCCATCGAGTAAGGCATCCACCACGGCCCGGGCCATCTCCACCGAGTGCACCAGGGACCAGATCAGACCGCGCTCGATGCCGCTGCCGCGTTCGGTGATTTCATCGGAAACCTCTTCGGCGCTTTTCAGCAGCAGGGAGACGTGGAGCAGGGCTTCTTCGGCGTTGATGCCGCCGCGTACCGAGAACAAGGAATCGCGACTCACCGGGGTACTGATGGTTTTGTTCAGCGACTGGATCAGAGAGGCATCGGCAGGGTGAAGTGACAGTTTTTGCCGGATCTGCTGATTGGCCAGATCGTGCTCGGGGTTTCTGCCGCGATGGGTTGCAGTG
This sequence comes from Pseudomonas sp. PH1b, assembly GCF_000633395.1. GTDB lineage: Bacteria > Pseudomonadota > Gammaproteobacteria > Pseudomonadales > Pseudomonadaceae > Aquipseudomonas. Next base: position 51,238 of record NZ_AYMU01000023.1, on the reverse strand, counting down.
TGGGGAGGATCGGGGACGAGCTTTTTCATGGTGTAACTCCTAGTACAGAGATAGGAGCCTTCACCGTCGCTGCTAAACGATAGGGTGGCGGCCGTTCGCAGGTTAGCAGACCGGTGTACTAGGAACCCGGCGCACCCGAAGGTGCCCTGCGCACGGCCGCCATAAAGCGGAGCCAAAAAAAGCGCCACGTAATGGGGGCGCCATGCGCCTAGTTACACATCGAGCTGCTAAACCCGATCACTGAATTTGCAGTGACGGATCGAGGCTAGCCAGCGGGTACACCAGGCGCAAGCGGCTAGGAGTTTCTAGGAAAGTTCGCACAATAGAAAGAGACATAACGCTGCTCCAGAGGAAGGAAGGCGTGGTCTATGAGTGCGGGGAGGGGGGACTTGGCGATAGTGACGAAACGCTAAGGCCAGAAACAACAAAGCCCGCACAAGGCGGGCTTTGTTGGTGCTTCGTTTGGTGGGCCGGGGTAATCTGAATCGGTCTTCTAGGTCATTGATTATTAGCGTCAATATGAATTTTGTATTTTTATTGGAGTACCAATTGGAATACATCATGAAATAGCGTTTCCATCGAGCCGCCTGGATTCAACCAGAAATATTGCTTCGCATTCATGATTAACAGTAATTTTAGTGCGGCAGTCAGGACAGGTGGCAGCAATTGATCCGAGACGGAAGACTACGACAAAAAAACTGGCCATCAACGGCCTTTCGTTGGCCGTAGGTCGGTCAATGACGCAGTCATCCTTTAAAAAGGTTATACCTACCTTAGAGTTGTATATTGAAATCACCCCAAAAAAGAAGCGTAGGATGCCTAAATAGCGCCGCTGTTCGGGGCTTTGTAATTAAGTCGTGTTTGTTACTCGTACTTTATTTGAAACTAATTTCTAAAATTCTCGAGGGACTTCTAGTCAGTAATTGTAGAAGGGGCGATCTAAGGGTTGGGCTCTAAGGTGCCGCACGCATTCAATCCCTGTATTTAAGCCGCATCCATAGCTCTATCAATGAATATATCTGATGCTCCAAGCTTTTGGAGCTGTACGCGCACAGCCCGGCTAAATGCTGCATCGGCACGAGTTTTCGCCTTGAGTGCCTCAATTTGCCGTTCAATTGCTCGCATTGGAGCCTGATCGCCCAGCATATCTAGATCCTCAGCACTTATCTGTATGGTTTCATAAAGCTCCTTTGCCTCTTTCATTGCCGCAAATCGAGCTTCCCTCATGCGCTCGAAGTTTAGCCCATAAATAATAGCTGACTCTTTGATACGTCTCGCTGGTAAACCAACACAAAATAAACTCTTAACGAAAAGTCCACGGTCATCAAAATCTATAAAATTCAGATCACCTCTAACCAGCGGGTCAAGTAATAACGGTAACTCATCATCAATGCAACGATCGTCCCAACTAGCTTTTCTGCTGCCGTCCAGTAAAGGAAACCAACTTCCCTTGCCTACGGTAACTTCATTGCCTTCATCTTTATTCAAACGATTACAATTCTGGGCTGAAAGGCGGAAATTTTCCCAACTGAAGGCGAGCCATGCGTAGCCGTGTTCGTCCATAATTTCTTCAGTGCGTTTAGCCTCTGACTTTGGACGAAAATGATCTACGTCAAAATTGGCGCCCGCATCCTTTGCCTCGGAGTACCAGCATTTCCCATGCGACATCTTTGAGAGGTGCTTAGCGAAGCCACGCCAAATGTGAGACTTGCTCTTAATGTAATCTTTTCTTTTCTCTATAGGTAGTTGCTCCAGCTTTATCTGAGCACGCGAAGCGACATCAAGAACTTTCTGAGGAATAATATCAGCATTTCTATTGATATAAATCATTTGCTCAGGACCTCTTTTTCTAATAGAGCGGTAATAACTTTTTTCATTGCTTCGCGCCTTCTCGCAGCTTTGTCAGGCGTTAACGGTGGTTTTTCAGCATATCGCAAGTCCTGCCAAGCCAAAAGAAACTCATTATAAAGTGGCTCCCTGTTTTCGAAGGAAAATCCCAAGCGATTAAGTTCATCATTAAGTACGGCCAGAGCATCATCTTGTTCAGGGGAGCGTAATTGAATATGAGCCAGCTCATTACGATCATCTACAAGCTTTTGAGTCTCTAAGTCTAACGTTGTATTTAGCCCAAAGATCTCCGTTAGAGTTGACATAAATCCAATGCCACGAGGATCTACATATGGCTCCCTTGAATGGACCCTGTAATTGTCGTCCCGCCACATCACTTGGACTTGCTGTCTTTTGAGCTCCGCTATTGCTAGCGGGTGGTGTGTAACCATAAGCAAATGACTGGTTTCGTGATTGGGTACAAAATCTCGCAAAAATTGGAGGTACTTTATGGCCCAAGAGGGGTTTAAGTGGGTGTCGGGCTCATCCAATAAAAACAATGAATCTTTACCGCCTGTAAATCTTAACAAGCCTAGCACCGTTAATAATTGCTGCTCACCTTCGCTAAGCTCACGAAAAGTTAATGCTTCATTACTACTAGAAACTTTGACGCGTATACTAACTTCTGAAATTATTTCAGAAAGAAGTGTGCTTTCCAGCATTTTAAATAGCTCAGCTGCTGTCAACCCTTCAGCAAATTCGCGTAATGAATCCAAGTTTGGCAAAAACAAATGAAAAAACTCATTTTTATTTCCCTTTCCCGTTAAGGTCATCCCTTCGTTTCGCTCAACTTTTACCGGAGCTATTACATGGGGATATAGAGCATCTAGAAATTTTCTTACGACACCAAATGCCCCCCAGAAAAGCTCTTTCTTTTTATCTGACTGAGTCCATGCTGCACGTCTCATAACAAAATGAATGCTGTCTAGCCCTTCGATACCTAGATGCTCTCGAAGAAAACTACTTTGAGTTTCACTTTTGTCAGTAAGAAAAAAAGCAAGCAATACAAACTGACTATGATTAGGTTTGGCATAGAATAACGGCCGGATATCACCCTTGAGGTCAACTTTGCTCTCGAGCAACCTTTTATAAAAATTTGCACGATGTCTATGAAAGTATTTTTCAAGCCTATCGCTAGGGCCGGAGTAATAAGCAAAAACATACTTAGGAAGATAAGGGGCGTTACCATCCTTGTCTCTTTTTACTTTGGAAAATGGAACGGTTAAACCAACTGCTTCACCGAACAATTTCGAAGACTCAAGAGTTAGAAGATCTATGACCTTAACCTCATATTGTTTGGCAAGCGTGCCCCGATTTGGTTCTCCGTCAATGGTTACCTCTAACCAGTTATCACTGGGGTTGTCCTCGTGAGGTTGTTGTCCGAGCCGATAGACTAGATGATAGGAAAATGGTGGAGCTTCGCCCAAGTCCAGATTTCGAAAAATCGATACTAAAGCTTCCAATACGTTGGATTTGCCAGAGCCGTTACGCCCAACAATAACAGTCATCAAGTTGTTCTCATCAAACTCAACAAGAACATTTTCCAGGTTTTTGAAGCGTGACCGAATATGTAGCTTATCGACTTTCATGAGCCTTCCCTAGCAATTCTATTCTGTCTCTTTCAAGGCGAACCAGTCTTGGCCGTCGTTATCCCGATATTGCTTGATAATTTGCTGCAAGTTTAAGGAAGATCGGATATCCAAAAAAAACTGTTCGAGTTGCTCAACGTTACTATCGCGGGGATAGCCAGCAGCACTCAAAAGTTGCTGACCGCTTAAAGGTTTGCCAGATTTTTTAAGCGCATCTACAACTTTAATAGGTTGATCGCTTGCGATCTTGTTTTTCATTTTTCTTATGCCATTTTTCTTTGGAATTGACGGCTTGGTCAAAGCCTTGCGCTCAGCTTCTATTTTTTTCAGTAGTGTCTTTGCGCTATTTTCTCCATTAACTAAGTCTGGATTTTCCGCGCGCCAGTCAGCTGTGAGTTCGCCGCTGAAAGCTAGCATCAAGATGCTTTGTGGCAAACGGTCAACATGCGCTTGTGCTTCAAGTACTTTTGCTTCGAACCGATCGGCAAAAGCGAGGAGCTTTTCAGCGCGTCGAACTATCTCCTTTTGCTCTTCAAGAGATGGGACAGGAAATAAGAAGTTTCGACACTGAGATAGTGAGATGTTTATCTGTCCAGCCGACCCCTTTGTTTCATGCATTATGTTTTTTAGATTGTCTCCCCCCTCAAGTACAATATTAATCCAGCCAGAAATAATTTCTTTGCTCGGCCGGAACAGTGCAATTGCCTGGTTAAGATTCCACTCTGGATAAGAATCTGGAATTACTGCAATCTTACCGAGTGGTGGGCCTACGATGTTCATAACTACATCGCCAGGTAATGCTATTGACTTTGAGGATGAGGTTTTGTGTATAAACGTTTCAATAAATTGCGATCTATATTCGAAGTCAATTTTTTGATCAACGATATTATAGACCTTTAAGAATGGGATACCGCTTTGGGAAAATCCAGTTTTTGGCGTACCGCCACTTTGAACTTTTTCACAAATATCCATTGCTTTCTTGTAAGACCAAGCAGAACGGCTAGCTGTTGACCAATTCTCTGTGAGTCGGCCAGAGACAGCGGCTGTGAAGACAGATTGGCGAAATTTTTTAATTTGGATAGGAAACGCGTCAATTCTGGCTTTAAGCATGCCAACACGTGCAATTAAGCCATCTATCTTCTTGGCAATATAAATTTGCTCATGAAGAGGAGGTAAAACAAAAGGGGCTGCTTTTGCTTTAGGTGTCCCTAAGCGTGGCATACCCATGCCGTGAGATGCCTCTTTTACATACTCGAGAAATGACGGCGACTTTAGCGAGTAAAACAGATAGCCACGATCAAGCAGTCCGGGCGATATGGTAATTATTTCGCTTGAGCAATAACCATCCTGGTCTATCTTAAGAACTTTATTCAAGTAGGGTCGTAGTTTTCCGTAAAGAATTTGCCCTGCTGTAAACTTATTTTTAGAGCTCTTCGGTGCGCGTTCCTTTACGGTTTTAGTATCTATTAGTCTGGATGTATCACGCTCGACGTCTTCAAGCTCAATTAGCAGCGCTGATGAATCCATGTCCTGAGGCTGAACGGTAGTAGTATTTCCATAGTTGACCACATCACCAAGAGTCACTTTGAGCCAAGAAGCTGGGAGTTCAGTCATACCCAGCCTCCAGCTCTTGCATCAGTTGTTCGAGGTCATGGAGGGCTTCAGTAAGCTCAGTCATAATTTCGCTAGCGAGTATTTCCGGCGTCGGTAGATCAACCGAATTAAGACTGTCCGTATCCTTTAACCAACTAATGTCCAATGAATCGCCTCGCTCCCTGATTTCCTCGCGAGTAAATACTCGAAAACGACTTAAATCACCAATACCTTCTACATTTTCTGCCCGTTGACTATTTCCATTTGGGTCATCTCCGTATGCGTCTTCGAAAGGCTGGAGGTGATATGCCCCAAAGGTTGTGCGCTTCCCAAAATTAGGCATATTACTGCGTAGGTTGTACACCCATACTCGCTGAGTACAGCCTTCTTGTTGCTTGGGATTCTCGACACTTCCTTTCTGAAAAAATAGAACGTTAGTTTTGACACCTTGTGCATAGAAAATGCCTGTGGGCAGTCTGAGGATGGTATGCAGGTTGCACTTGTCCATTAGTTCACGACGTACGTCGGTACCGACACCAGCGTCGAATAGGACATTATCTGGCACCACAACTGCGGCTCGCCCACCGGCCTTGAGTCCATGATAAATATGCTGAAGAAACGCTAGTTGCTTGTTACTTGTCTTGTGAGTAAGGTCATCCCGTGTAGGGCCACCACCGCCCTTGGCAGTACCAAAAGGAGGGTTGGAAAGAATCAGATCAGCTTTGGGTAAGTTTACTCCAGCCTGGCCGAGGGTATTTCCTAGCCGTATAACTCCTTCGCTGTTACCTTCAATACCATGTAGTAAACAATTCATCAGTGCAAGGCGACGGGTGCCGGGAACTAATTCAATACCGATAAAAGCGCCGTTGCGCTGGAAGTGGCGACCCCGCTCGTCCAAATCTGCATGATCGTTGCTGTTTTGCTTGATATAGGCATCGGCAGCAATCAAAAAGCCGGCTGTTCCAGCTGCGGGATCTTGGATCACCTCACCTGCTCGGGGCTGTATAACGCGGATAATGCTATCGATTAGTGGGCGTGTAGTGAAGTATTGACCAGCGCCTGATTTAGTTTCACTTGCATTCTTCGCAAGTAGACCCTCATAGAGATCTCCAAGGCCATCCTGGCGAGCACTGAACCAGTCGATTGCGTCGAGATTCTTAATTAGCTGGTCGAAATGGTGTGGTTCAATGAGGCGAGTTTGGGCTTCTGAGTATATAGCAGCGATCAATGGGTCGGAGCTCGCGCCCAAATCCGTTAGCATCTGCCTATAGTGATTTAGACGAAGCAAACCGACTTTGCCGGTGAGATCTGTCCAGCGGCAGCCAACCGGCAATTTATGCTCAAAGTTTAAGCTGTTCTGTACCTGTTCATACTCCATTTTTATAAACAACAGCAGAACGAGCTCTGTCACATAATCGCTGTAGTTGATGCCATCATCGCGCAGTACGTCGCACAGGCTCCAGAGTTTATGGACGATGTCGATGTTAGTCATGCATTACTCAATGTAAGTGTCGGGCAGCATGTGCTGCCAGGCTGGTTTATCTGGTAACGGGTGCTTCGTCCTCCGCCGGGCAGACGCCGCAAGCAGCCCTTCTCAAGCAGATCGCTCAAGTGACGCGTAGCAGTAGCTTTAGATACTTTGGATAAGGCTTGGTACTGAGCTGCGCTGATTCCGGCCTCGAATCCTTTTTCGCCGCCATCAAGTAGACGGTTAAGCACTTTTATTTGCTCCGAGGATAATCCGGCCTCACGGTATGCCTCCCAAAAGCGGGTCTTGGCTAAGATACTGTCTAAATGTGATAACGCCTGATCCAAACTGCACAGAAGGGTAGTGAGAAACCACTCTAGCCAATCTGTAATGTTCAAATCACCTTTTTGCCGAGTTTCTAACACTTGGTAATAACCAGCGCGATTAGTGAGTATGCTAGCCGCCATAGCGTAGTGGCGAATAGCGTTACTTCCGCCCTGTGCGAGAGCCATGTCAGTAACAATTCGGGCCAGACGGCCGTTACCATCCTCAAACGGATGTAAAGTGACAAACCAAAAATGAGCGATTCCTGCTCGAAGAAGAGGGTCCAGAGATAGATCTTTTTGGCTGGTTTCTAGCCAATCCAAAAAATCAGCTAGTTGTCTTTCTAGATTTGTACGAGGAGGAGCTTCGAAATGCACGGTCGGGCAATCCAAGCGGCCGGAGATAACCTGCATTGGCTCCTCACCGCGTAATTGGCCAATTTTTTCGCACCCAACGAGCGAGAAATCATCTCGGGTAAATAACCAACTATGCCAAGCAAATAGGCGTTGCTCATTCAATGGTTGATCATCACCACTTATGGCGTCCATCAGCAATGTCACTAGGTTTTCACTGCGAGAACCTGGATTGTTCTCTCCAGCTATTCCAAGACGGTAAGCTAATGAAGAGCGCACGGATTCTACATTAATTGGTTCGCCTTCGATGGCAGATGAAGAAACTATATTCTGCAACATCGCGTCAAGACTATTTTGTGTTACTGCAACGCTATCAACGGCACCAATTATACCCAGTAGTCGGCCTTGCGTTTCGATACAGGATCGCAACAATGGTGACAAGCGTTCCGACTGCCAGGTAAATTTCGGCCAGTCGGGGTGCTGCCAAATCCAATCAGCATTGCGCATAGGGAAAGAATCTCATGTGAGTCAAATTGACTCTCTTTATTTGGCTCGTGATATGAGCCGATTATGCGGTTTGCTCTGTTTCTTGTCTAGGCCAGGTAAGGCTGCCGATAAGGGGTTGCGGCCATGGTGGTGAGAGTTCGAGATGTCTGACATTGGGAGTTGTCATTCCGATTGTCACTGGGATGGGCTTGAGTCGGCACGAGAGCTACCTCTGATAGCATTTGGAATATCAAATCGAGCGGAACTCAAAGTTCTTCTACGGAAGGCAATGGCGCTGAAATTCTTGATTTTGCTGAATTTCAGGCACAAAAAAAGACGTCCAGGGACGTCTTTTTTTGTTCAGTTGGTGGAGCCGGGGGGATTTGAACCCCCGTCCGCCAGTACTCCGCTGTCGGTACTACATGCTTAGCCGTGTCTATTGAGTTAACCCTCAGCGACCCGACGGGCAGGGTGCTTTGGGCGAGTTGTGTAAGTTTTAGCCGCTTCGTCCACAACGTACTGCACGGCGATTCTGTTCTATATGACAATCACTTTGGGTTTACAGACATCCCCTGGTGATTGCTGGACCCGAAGGTACCAGAAGGGAAGGGCTAAGGCTGCTTACGCAGCGAGAGCGTATTCCCCGTAGGTTTCGTCATTGGCAACTATAGGAAGTTGCAACAGTGGATTTACGAGTTCTGTTACCAACTCGGCATGCACCTAAAGTTTCGCAACCGGCGTCGAATCCTAAACGGCCCCGAACCTGTTGTGCATAACCAACAGGTGAACAGAGTCTACGCTAACCGAGGCCAGAAGGCCAACCCGAAGGTTGGCCTTGAGCGGCCGCTTACTGATCGCCCTTGGTATTGTTCTGCAATTTTTGGATCGCCTGGGTGGTCAGGGAGATGCAGTTCTTGGTGCCTTGCTCGGTGCCCTTGGCCTGTTCGGCGGTGGCTTGCTGCACCGTGGCGTCGATGTCGCTGCTCAGGTCCGAGCTCATGGCTTCGGTGCTGACCTTGGCATCCTTGATCTTTTGCAGGTTGATCTGGCACAGGTCCTCTTGCCCGGCAGCAAACACCGGGGAGGCCAGCATCGCGGCGGTAATGAACAGTCCAGCCAGTGCGGAACGCTTCATGGTTATCTCCTTGATCGCAGGGGCTCGGTGCTGCCGGTCAACAGGGCCGGCTGCCGAGTGGGGCTAAGCCCTTTTTGCGGGCCTAGAAAATGGACTGTAGCCGTGCGCTGGGGTTCTGTTTTTTTTTCGAAGAAATGAAAAAGCCAGGGGCGCCTTCTGCCAGGCAAAAGAAAGGGGCGAAAACGCCCCTTTTTTTCCCGGATCGATGGCTCAGACCAGCTTGGCCCGGGTCACCCGATCCACCAGGTACACCAGCCCGTGATAGTCGATCCCGCCATGCTGGCTGAGGCCGATTTCACAGGTGCGGCTGGTGGAGATGCCTTCGCTGCAATACTGCACCGCATCCTTGAGGCTGCGCAGGGAGTGGGCATTGAGCTCCGGGGTGGTGAAGCCCTTGTCGCCGGCGAAACCACAGCAGTGGATGCCTTCGGGGATCACCACGTTGTTGCTGCAACGCCGGGCCAGTTCGATCAGTGCTTGGCTCTCGCCCAGGTGCTGGGTGCTGCAGGTGACGTGCACCGCGATCGGCGCTTCCTGCGGCGTGAACTCCAGGCGCTCCAGCAGGTGGGTGCGGATGAAGCGCACCGGGTCGTAGAGGTCCAGGCGTACGTCCCCCAGGTCTTGTACCAGGCGCAGGGTGCAGGGGCTGGTGTCGCAGTAGATCGGGTCGAGGCCGCCACGGCTGGCGTGGAGCAGGGCGCCGATCAGTTCCTGGCGCTTGTCCTCGGCCTGGGTCGCGTAGCCCTTGGAGGCGAACGGCTGGCCGCAGCAGAGGTTGTCCAGGTTGTCCGGCAACACCACTTGATAGCCGGCCTTTTCCAGCAGGCCGCGGGTCTTCTCGTAGAGCGAGATTTGTTCCTTGTCCCCCGCCGCCGGCCCCATGACCCGGGACACACAGGCCGCCAGGTACACCACCCGCGGACGCGAATCGCTCACCGCCGGGCTGAAGCGAATGGCCTTTTCCGGTTGCGGCATGGCGTTGCTCCACTGCGGCACCTGGCCCTTGGACAGTCGCGTCAGGCTCGCCGACAACTTGCTCAGGCGCGGTGCCCCGAGGAGCATGCGCGCGCCGTTGGCCACGTGCAGGGTGAAGCGCGCGCCCTGCAAGGTGCTGGCGAAGTGCGAGCCGAGCCAGTCGGCGGTGCCGTTGTGGGTGGCGTGTTCACTGCGCAGTTTCTTCACCAGCTCACCGGTGTTGATGCCCACCGGGCAGCGCTGGGCGCACAGGCCGGTGGCGGCGCAGGTGTCGATGCCCTGGTACTGATAAGCCGCCTCCAGTTCAGTGGTGTCGATGCCGGCGCGTTTGCGTGCCTGGATATCACGCCAGATGACGATGCGCTGGCGCGGGCTCAGGGTCAGCCCCTTGGACGGGCACACCGGCTCGCAGAAACCGCACTCGATGCACTTATCCACAATCTCGTCGGCCGCCGGCAGCGGCTTGAGGTGCTTGAGGTGGATCTGCGGGTCTTCGCTGAGCACCACATCCGGGTTGAGGATGGCGTTGGGGTCCAGCAGGCGCTTGAGCTGCCACATCAACTGGTAGGCATCGCTGCCCCACTCCAGCTCGACGAAGGGCGCCATGTTGCGCCCGGTGCCGTGCTCGGCCTTCAGCGAGCCGCCGAATTCCACCGCCACCAGTTGCGCCACGTCGTCCATGAACGCCTGATAGCGGTTCACTTCCTCGCTGCTGTTGAAGCCCTGGGTGAAGACGAAGTGCAGGTTGCCCTCCAGGGCGTGGCCGAACAGGATCGCTTCGTCGTAGTGGTGTTTGTCGAACAGCTCGATCAGTCGATTGACGCCGATGGCCAGCTGTTCCACGGGGAAGGTCACGTCTTCGATAATCACCGTGGTGCCGGTCTTGCGCACCGCGCCCACTGCCGGAAAGGTGTCCTTGCGGATCGCCCAGAGCTTGGCGTTTTCCTGCGGGTCTTCGCTGAAATCCACCTGCTTTTCCACCGGGAAGGCGGCCAGGGAATTCATGATCTGCGCCAGTTGTTCATGCAGCAGTGATGAGGACGCGGCGCGGGACTCGATTAGCAGCGCACAGGCATTGGCCGAGAGTTGCTGGACGAAGGCCGGCATGCCGGGCTTGTCCTGCACTGAGCGCAGGCTACGGCGGTCCAGCAGCTCCACCGCCGACACCGGCTGGTTCTTGAGCACGGTCACCGCGTTGCAGCAGGTGTCCACATCGGGAAACACGATCAGCGCCGAGGCCTTGTTCGGGTGGTCGATCACCGTGTCGTAGGTCACTGCGCTGATAAAGCCCAGGGTGCCCTCGGAACCCACCAGCAGGTGGCTGAGGATCTCCAGCGGCTCGTCGAAATCCACCAGGGCATTGAGGGACAGGCCGGTGGTGTTTTTGAGCCGGTATTTGTGGCGGATCTTCGCTGCCAGTTCGCTGTTGGCGCGGGTGCTGCGGCCCAGTTCGGCCAGGCGCTCCAGCAGTGGGGCATGGCTGGCGCGGAAGGTGGCGACGCTGGCGCTATCTTCGGTGTCCAGGCGGGTGCCATCGGCCAGTACCAGGCGGATGCCGGCCAGGGTGTGATAGGTGTTCTGCGCGGTGCCGCAGCACATGCCGCTGGCATTGTTGGCGACGATGCCGCCGATCTTGCAGGCGTTGATCGAGGCCGGGTCGGGGCCGATCTTGCGCCCGAACGGCGCCAGCCAGGTATTGGCCTGGGCGCCGATCACCCCAGGTTGCAGGCGGATCTGCGTACCCTGGTGGCGAATCTCCTTACCGTTCCAGTTATCCCCAAGCACGATCAGCACCGAGTCGCTGATGGCCTGCCCGGAAAGGCTGGTGCCCGCCGCACGGAAGGTCACCGGCACCCGGTCACGCTGGGCCAGCTTGAGCAGGGCGACCACTTCATCTTCGGATTCGACGCGGATCACCAGTTTGGGGATCAGTCGGTAGAAGCTGGCATCGGTGCCGAAGGCCAGGGTCGAGAGCGGGTCGTCGAAGCGCCGCTCCTGAGGGATCAGTTGCTGGGCGTCACGCAGAAAAGCGGCCGGTAGGCTCATTGGTCCTCCAGGATCAGCACCACCAGGTCTTTCGGGCCGTGGGCGCCGTAAGCCAGGACTTGCTCGATATCAGCGGTCTTCGATGGGCCGGACACCAGCAGCGCGTTGGTCGGCATGCCGGCGGCCCAGTTCATCTGTTGCTGCACCTGATAGAAGTTGTCGCGGATCTCACTGGCCTTGAGCAGGGCGAAATGCACCGGCGGCACCAGGCTCATCAGCCGCGGCTCTTCCCGGGTTGGCCAGAGGATCAGGCTGCCGGTGGCGGCGATCGCGCCCAGGGTGCCGGTGAGGCTGGCCGGGGTGTCGTTGAACAGCTCGGCTTTCCATTCTTCCACCGGCCGGTCGTAGGCCTTGAGCGCCGGCAGTTGCGGGTGCTCGGCCCAGTACTGGGTGACGCGCTGGCCGTGGGGCGTGCTCGGGGCGATCAGCAGGCTGGGCAGCTGGCGCTCCTGCAGCAGGCGAGCCAGCAGCTCTGGCCAGGCGGCCTCGGTGCTGAGGTGGATTTCGGTGTGCACCGCTTCCATCTGTTTGCGCAGCTGCGGGATGCGTTGCTCCGCGCTGTAGGTGTAAGGCTCGGTAACCAGCGCTTCGTCGAAGTTATCCACAATCGGCGTGGTGCCGGTCAGGCTGTTACGCAGCTTGGCGAGGATCTTGTGTTTCGCGCTCATCAGCGGTCTCCCTGTTTTGCCAGGTGCTCACGGGCCAGGTCATGCAGCGACCGGGCGGCTGGTTTCGGCGCACTGTGGTTCTGCGTCCAGGGGCCGACCTTGCTCGGGGTGAGGGCGCGCAGCCGGGTGGCCGCCAGGGTGAACAGGCGATACAGGGTCGGCGAGCTGTTGAGGCGGGCCCAGGCGTTCCAGATGAAACGTTCCTTGCGCGAGTACTTGCTGCCCTGGCCGCGCATCACTTGATGAGGGCTGTCCGGGGCCTTGACGTTCTCTTCCCGCAGGCGCCGCAGCAACGCCGGGATCGGGATCTTCACTGGGCACACTTCGCCGCAAGCGCCGCACAGCGACGAGGCGCTGGGGTGATCCGGTACCTTGGCCAGGCCGACCATGTGCGGGGTGATGATCTTGCCGATCGGCCCCGGGTAGACCTCGCCGTAGGTGTGGCCGCCGATCCGGGTGTAGACCGGGCAGTGGTTCATGCAGGCACCGCAGCGAATGCAGTTCAGGGTCTGGCGCAGTTCGCTGTCGGCAAACGCTTGGCTGCGGCCGTTGTCCAGCAGCACCAGGTGCACTTCCTGGGGGCCGTCCAGCTCATGCTCTTTGCGCGGGCCGGAGATCATGTTGACGTAGGTGGTGATGGGCTGGCCCAGGGCCGAGCGGGTCAGCAGCGACAGCAGCGGGACCACGTCCCGCAGGTTCTCGACGACTTTCTCGATCCCGGTGACGGCGATGTGCACCGGCGGCACGGTGGTGGACATGCGCCCGTTGCCTTCGTTTTCCACCAGCAGCAGGGTGCCGGTCTCGGCCACGGCGAAGTTGACGCCGGAGACGCCGATATCGGCTTCGAAGAATTTCTGCCGCAAGACCTTGCGACCGATCTGAATGAGTTGGTCAACGTCCTTGGTGTACTCCACGCCAAGTTTGTCGTGGAACAAGGACGCGACCTGACCGGCATTCTTGTGGATCGCCGGCATAATGATGTGTGAAGGCTTCTCGTGGTCGAGCTGGACGATGAACTCGCCCATGTCCGACTCAAGGCATTCAATGCCTTGTTCAGCGAGGACATGGTTCATTTCCATCTCTTCGCTGACCATCGATTTGCCCTTGATCACTTGCCGCGCCTCGTGAGCGCGGATGATCGAGAGGACGATGCCATTGGCCTCGTCCACCGTTTCCGCCCAGTGCACTGTCACACCGTTGCGGGTCAGGTTCTGTTCCAGGCGCTCGAGCAGGTCGGGCAGCTTGGACAACGCCCGGGCGCGAATCGCGTTGCCCAGGGCGCGCAGGTGTTCTCTTTCGTGGGCATCGCTGAACGAAGCCGCACGTTTGGCCATGAGTGAATCCATGGCGCTGCGAAAGTTGTTTCGCAGTTGCTTGTCACCCAGGGCCTGGTGGGCTCGGGTGCGAAAATCGTCCGCCACCGTAGTGGTCGGAATCAGCTCTGGGGTGCTCATTGCGCACCTCCAGTCCGTTGCCAGAGGAAGCTCGCCAGGTGTTGGCCGCGCAATGCCTCTTGCTGTTTCTCCAGGGCGCCGTTGATGTTCATCAGGCAGCCGCAGTCGGCACTCAGTACCTGGTGGGCGCCGGATTCCTTCAGCGCGCGGGTCTTGTCCGCGACCATGGCGCCGGAGATGTCCGGCATTCGGACGCTGAAAGTCCCGCCAAAGCCACAGCATTCGCTTTCGTGGCTGTGTTCTACCCGTTCCACGTTGCTCAGCTGTGACAGCAACTCACGGCCGTGCAGGTGGGTGTTCATTTCCCGACGTGCCGAGCACGAGGTGTGCAGCGCCACCTTGACCGGCGCGCCGCTGTCCTTGAGCTGCACCTTGCACACGTGCAGCAGGAACTCGGCCAGCTCATAGGTGCGGGCGGCCAGGGCCTGCACCTGTTGCAGGGTTTCGGGCTCGTCCTTGAACAAGTCCGCGTAATGCTCGCGCAGCATGCCTGCGCAGGAACCCGACGGCACCACCACCGGATAGTCACCGGCAAACAGCGCCAGTTGCGAGCGGGCCACGGTGCGCGCCTGCTCGGTGTAACCCGAGGTGTAGGCCGGTTGTCCGCAGCAGCTTTGCCCTTGCGGGTAGTCCACGCGAATGCCTTCGCGCTCCAGCAGGTGAATCGCGTCCATCCCGGCTTCGGGATAGAACAGGTCGACCACGCAGGTGCCGAACAGGTAGACCCGCGACGGTTTCGTGCTGGGGTACTGCCGGGGTTCGGCCAGCGGCGGTGCGACACGGGTCGCATTGGGCACGGCGTTGTAGAAAAGCTCGCTCATCAGGCGTGTCTCCGGGTGGTCCCGGTTATTCGTCCGTCGAGGCGGCTGAAAGATAAACCAGCAAGCTTTCAGCAGCCTTGCAGACCGGGTGGTGAATGACTGACGCCGCGGGTGAGGGCGGCGTCGGTTCCATCGGTGTCGCAGGTGTTGCTTAGTGCACCAGCATGCCGGTGAACCAGTAGGCCTGGGCCAGGGTGATCAGACCGACAATAGTGGCAAAGAACAGACTGTGCTTGAGGGTGAAGCGGAACAGGTCCGATTCCTTGCCCACCAGGCCGGTGGCGGCGCAGGCCACGGCGATCGATTGTGGCGAGATCATCTTGCCGGTCACGCCGCCGCTGGTGTTAGCCGCGACCAGCAAGGTGTCATTGACCCCGATCTGGTGCGCGGTGGTGGCCTGCAGCGAGCTGAACAGGGCGTTGGACGAGGTATCGGAACCGGTGAGGAACACTCCGAGCCAGCCCAGGAACGGCGAGAAGAACGGGAATGCCGCGCCGGTGGCCGCCAGAACCAGGGCCATGGTCGAAGACATGCCCGAATAGTTGGTGACGAAGGCGAACGCCAACACCATGCCGATGGACAGGATCGGCCAGCGCAGCTCGTAGAAGGTCTCTTTCAAAGTGGTCAGACCAGTTTTGAAATTGATCTTCAGCACCAGCATGGAGATCAGCGCCGAGAAGAAGATCGCCGTGCCGGTGGCCGAGATCGGGTCGAGCTTGAACACCGCCGGGATGGCCGTTGGCGTGGTCACGATCGGCGCCATCTTGATCACCATCTGGTCCAGGTGCGGGATGGCGAAGTTGAATACCCAGGCGTACATCGAGCCGCCGGCGGCGAACATCGCCTTGAAGGGCTTGAGGGTCCAGATGGTCACCAGCACGGTGAGGATCAGGAACGGCGACCAGGCCTTGAAGATCTGGCCCAGGCTGTAGGGCGAGGCCTGGGTCTGGCGTGGCTGGCCGAAACCGCCGGCGCTGGCGGTGATGGCGACGCCGGAGGTGGCGCCGGCAATCTGCGCGCCGGCGGTGCGCTTGGGCTGCCAGATTTTCAGGAACAGGGTCAGGGAGATCAGGCTGGCCAGGGCCGAGGTGATATCCGGCAGTTCCGGGCCGATGAAGTTCGAGGTGAAGTACTGGGTGACGGCGAAGCTCAGGCCGGCTACCAGCGCGGCTGGCCAGGTTTCTTTGACACCGCGCATGCCGTCCATCATGAACACCAGCCAGAACGGCACGAACAGCGACAGCAGCGGTAGCTGGCGGCCGGTCATGGCGCCGATCTTGAAGGCGTCGATGCCGGTGACCTGGCCGGCGACGATGATCGGAATCCCCAGGGCGCCGAAGGCCACCGGCGCGGTGTTGGCGATCAGGCACAGGCCGGCGGCGTACAGCGGGTTGAAGCCCAGGCCCACCAGCAGGGCGGCGGTGATCGCCACCGGTGCGCCAAAGCCCGCCGCTCCTTCAAGGAAGGCGCCGAAGCAGAAGCCGATCAGCAGCACTTGCAGGCGCTGGTCGTCGGTGATCGACAGCACCGAGCTGCGGATGATTTCAAACTGGCCGCTCTTCACGGTCAGCTTGTAGAGGAAAACGGCGGCGACAATGATCCAGGCGATGGGCCACAGACCGTAGGCAAATCCATAGCCAGCGGCAGCGAGGGCCATGTCGGCGGGCATCTGGAAGGCGAAGATCGCCACCAGGATCGACAAGGCCAGGGTGATACTCCCGGCGACGTGTCCTTTGAGGCGGAACACGGCCAGAGCCAGGAAGAAGAACACGATCGGGATGACGGCGGCGAGGGCGGACAGGCCGAGGCTGCCAAGCGGGCTATAGAGCTGTTGCCAGGTTTGCATAATGGGGTGGCCCCTAATTGTTGTTGGTCAGGCACTGCTAGCGTCTTGGTTAATTGGTAAGACCAATTTACAATCGCTGTTGGCTAGGGTAAAAGCCTTGTGCTCGGTGTGTCAATTTGCCGCCCTAAAACTTTTGTCGAATGCGCTATGTGGCGGCCATCTGATGGGTACAAATGGCTGTGTTCTGCCAGGTGTTGGCGCGCCGTGAATAGGCCAGAATAGAGCCCCCCGGCGAAGGGTCGGGAGGGTGGAGAGTGAGTGATGGGCTTTGATCAGATACGCCAGCGCCGTTTGTCCGACGATATCGTCGAGCGGCTGGAAGGGATGATTCTCGAAGGTACCTTGAAGGCCGGTGAGCGGCTGCCTGCCGAGCGCGCCTTGGCCGAGCAGTTCGGTGTCTCCCGGCCTTCACTGCGCGAGGCGATCCAGAAGCTCACGGCCAAGGGGCTGCTGATCAGCCGCCAGGGCGGCGGCAACTATGTGGTGGAATCCCTGGGCTCGACCTTCAGCGATCCGTTGCTGCACCTGCTGGAAAACAACACCGATGCCCAGCGCGACCTGCTGGAATTCCGCCATACCCTGGAAGCGTCCTGTGCTTATTACGCGGCGTTGCGGGCGACGGCGGTGGATCGCGAGCGGCTGACTCAAGCCTTCGAGGAGTTGCAGGATTGCTACTCACGTTCCGACGATGTCAGCCGTATCGAGGAGGGGGCGGCGGATGCCAAGTTTCACCTGGCAATTGCCGAGGCCAGCCACAACGCGGTGTTGCTGCACACCATTCGCGGGCTGTTCGACCTGCTCAAGCGCAACGTGGTGACCAACATCGGCGGCATGTACAAGCAGCGTACGGAAACCCGCGACATGCTGATCAGTCAGCACCGCGACCTGTACCAGGCGATTATCGAAGGGCGAGCCGAAGAGGCGCGGGAAATCTCCAGCCGGCACATTCTCTATGTGCAGGAAGTGCTGGAAGAAGTGCGTCAGGAAGTGCAGCGAGTGGCCCGGGCCGAACGGCGCAAGGGCATATAAGGCAAATCGCCGGCAAGCGAGCTCCTACCAGGGTGTTGTAGGAGCCGGCTTGCCGGCGAAAGCGACCTCAAGGCAGGAAGATCAGTCTTCCTTGCCCTTGGTCCGCACCGCACGCTGCAGTTCGCGATCGGAATCGCGCTCGCGTTCGGTATGGCGCTTGTCGTATTCCTTCTTGCCCTTGCCCAGTGCGATTTCACACTTGATCAGGTGCTTGCTCCAGTAGAGCGAAAGGCATACGCAGGCGTAACCCTTCTGCTGCACGGCTGCAAACAGCTTTTCCAGCTCACGCTGGTTGAGCAGCAGCTTGCGCGAGCGCGTCGGGTCGGCGATGACGTGGGTGCTGGCGGTGGTCAATGGCGTGAAGTGGCTGCCGAGCAACCAGGCTTCACCATCCTTGAGCAGCACATAACTGTCGACCAGCTGTGCCTTGCCTGCACGCAGACTCTTTACTTCCCAGCCAGCCAGGACCATGCCGGCCTCGAACCGATGTTCGATGAAGTAATCGTGTCGCGCCTTTTTGTTTTGCGCGATGGTCCCTGTTGGGTGTTTCTTCTGTTTAGCCATAGGGGCGGCATTATAGGGAGTTGCGCGCGCGTCGGCTACGGTGACGCAGCGTGCTTGAGCAGGTTGATTGAATCCCGGACAATGCGGCCTCTTTTTTTTCGGTTGGGCGTGTTAACGATGTCGACAGACAGGGTCTCTGTCCACGGCGGCTGGGCAAGCCGCTGGGTCTTTATACTCGCTGCAACTGGTTCGGCCGTGGGCCTGGGGAGCATCTGGAAGTTCCCCTACATGGTTGGCGTCTATGGCGGTGGCGCTTTTGTCCTGGTGTTTCTGGCGTGCATTGCGCTGATCGGTTTGCCGGTGATGCTGGCGGAAACCCTGATCGGCCGCCGTGCCCGGCAAAGCCCGGCGAATGCCTTGAAGGTGCTGGCGCTCGAGGCGGGGCACTCGGCCAAGTGGTCCTGGGGCGCCTTTGCCGGAATGATCACCGCATTGCTGATCCTTTCCTTCTATAGCGTAGTGGGTGGCTGGTCCCTGGACTACATCATCGACATGGGGCGCGGCGATTTTCAGGGCGTTACGGCGGATCAGGTCGGGGCCTATTTCTCTGCGGTGACGGCCGATCCCTGGCGCCTGACGCTGTGGCACACCCTGTTCATGCTGTTGTCGGCCTGGGTGATTGCCAAGGGCGTAGTGGCCGGGCTCGAGCGCAGCCTGCGGATCATGATGCCGCTGCTGTTCGTGATGCTGCTGGTGCTGCTGGGCTACAGCATGACCACCGGGCACTTCATGCAGGGCCTGCATTTCATGTTCGATTTCAGCCTGGACCGGCTGCTGGACGGATTGCTGCCGGCCATGGGGCATGCGTTCTTCTCCCTCAGCGTGGGGGTCGGCTCGATCATGATCTACGGCGCCTACATGCCCAAGCATTCGTCCCTGTCCGGCACTGTGGTGGGGGTGGCGCTGCTGGATACCTTCGTTTCCCTGGTGGCAGGGATGGCGCTATTTCCCATCGTGTTTGCCGCAGGCCTGAACCCCAGCGAAGGGCCCGGGCTGATGTTTATCAGCCTGCCCTTTGCGTTCGGCAATGTGGCGTTCGGCCAGCTTATGGGCGTAGTGTTCTTTATCCTGGTGGCGATTGCGGCGTGGAGTTCGGCCATCTCCCTACTGGAACCGATGGTGGCTTATCTCGTCGAGAAGACTAAAATCCGCCGCGGCTGGGTGACATTCTGGCTGGCGTTCAGCTGCTGGTTCGTAGGGTTGGGAACGGTGTTTTCCTTCAACATCTGGCAGCAGGCGAAATTTTTCGTGAACGATGGTGGCGTTTTTCACCTCTACCGGTGGGGCGCGGCCGGCGGTCTGGACTTCTTTGGCGTGATCGACTTCTTCACCTCGCGGATCATGTTGCCTCTTGGCGGTTTGTGCTTCGTGGTATTTGCAGGTTGGGTGATGGGCCGTGAGGCAGTTCGTGATGAACTGTCGCTACGTAGCCCGCTGTTATTCGCCCTGGCCTTGTTTTTGATGCGCTATGTGGCGCCCGTCGGCATTCTTGTGGTGTTTGCCGCCCAGTTGTGGAAATGAAGCTCACATGACGACCCATATTCAACGTTCGGCCCTTTTGCCCTATCCGGCGCAGTTCCTGTATGACCTGGTCAATGACGTGGCCCGGTACCCGGAGTTTCTGCCCTGGTGCTCGTCGGCCGAGGTGCTGGAAAGCAGCGAAGAGCGGATGCGCGCCAGCCTGGCGGTGGCCAAGGGCGGCATGAGCCAGCGCTTCGTGACCTGCAACAAGCTGGTGCCGGGGCAGTCGATCGAGATGAACCTGGAAGAAGGGCCATTCAATCAGTTGCACGGTGTGTGGGTGTTCAAGCCGCTGGGTGAAAAGGCCTGCAAGATCAGTCTCGACCTGTCCTTCGACTATGCGGGCCCCTTGGTCCGTGCGACCTTGGGGCCGCTGTTCAACCAGGCGGCGAATACCCTGGTGGATGCGTTTTGCCAGCGGGCCAAGCAACTGCATGGCTGAGTCGCTGATTGCCATCGAGGTGGTCTACGCTGCGCTCGATCGCCAGTTGCTGGTCAGTGCGCAGGTGCCCCAGGGTTCGACCCTGCGTGGGGCGTTGTTGATCTCATCTATAGGGGAGCGGTTTCCCGAACTGGATCTGGCGACCTGTCTCGTGGGGATCTTCGGCAAACAGATCGCTGAGCCTGAGCAACATTTGCTCCAGGCGGGGGATCGAATCGAAATCTATCGTCCGTTGCTGGCTGACCCGAAAGAGGTTCGACGTTTGCGTGCGCTCAAGGCCGCGGAGGCACGCAAGCGCGAGCAGTGATGGATTGTGACTGGCAATAAAAAGCCCGGGCATGCCCGGGCTTTTTTATTTCGCCACAATTTATTCTGGCGAAGTGTCCAGCGGTTCCGGCGTCGGTACTGGAACGGTTTTCACGCCGTCCACATCCTTCTGGATCTGGTCCAGCAGCGAGCCAGGCTTGGCCGGCTTCTCTGCTTTTGGCTTCTCGACGTTCTCGGCAGGCGCGTTGACAGTATTAGCGCTGTCCTTGCCCAGCAGGGCTTCGTCGCGGCTTACGCCGGGCATGAAGTCGCCGGCCAAGCTGACCAACTGGTCGTTGCCGTTGAAGATCAGGCTCACGCGTTCCTGTTGGCGTTCACCGCCACCAGGCTGCAGGCTGTAGAGATAATCCCAGCGATCGGCATGGAACGTGTCGGTCAGCAGAGGGTTGCCCATGATAAACCGTACTTGCCGTCGGGTCATTCCGGGGCGCAACTGGTCTATCATGTCCTGCGTGACGACATTGCCCTGCTGGATGTCGATTTTGTAAACCCCGGGGAATGAACAACCGGCGAGTGCGAGCAGTCCCACGAAGGTGAAACTGGTTAGCAAGAGCTTGGTGTTTTGCATCGGTGGGCGACTTCCACTATCTTGGCTGGGACAACGTAAACCCCGATCATACCCGCATTAAGAGAAGCTGCGAAGCAGCATCGGCGAGAAAGCTGACCATGGTTGAAAATAGCGAACTACGTAAAGCCGGCCTCAAAGTGACTCTGCCACGAGTCAAAATTCTACAAATGCTCGATTCCACCGAGCAGCGGCACATGAGCGCTGAGGATGTCTACAAGGCGCTGATGGAAGCTGGTGAGGATGTGGGTCTGGCCACGGTTTACCGTGTACTGACTCAATTCGAAGCAGCCGGACTGGTGGTACGCCATAATTTTGATGGCGGTCACGCTGTATTCGAGCTGGCGGATGGCGGTCACCACGACCATATGGTCAACGTGGAGTCTGGTGAAGTGATCGAATTCTTCGACGAAGAAATCGAAAAGCTTCAAAAGGCGATTGTCGAAAAGCACGGTTTCGAGTTGGTGGATCACAATCTTGTGCTGTATGTGCGCAAGAAGAAGTAAGCCCCTCACGCGACGTTTATCGTCGTGAAACGATCGAAGGCGACCCTAGGGTCGCCTTCGTGTTTTGTGCCTATATAAAAGAAGCGCCGAAGGCTCAGGCCTTGGCGGTCACCACCATTTTCTTGGCGTGGGCCAGGGACTCCTTGGTCAGGTCGATGCCGCCGAGCATCCGCGCCACCTCCTCGACCCTCTCATTCTTGCCCAGCTTGGATACCGCGGTATGCGTGGCATCGCTGCCTCGCACCTTGTGTACGAACAGGTGCTGGTGCCCCTGGGCGGCGACTTGCGGCAAGTGGGTCACGGTCAATACCTGGCCACGTTCGCCAAGGCGGCGCAGCAACTGGCCGACGATCTCGGCTGTCGGGCCGCCAATCCCCACGTCCACTTCGTCGAACACCAATGTGGGAACCCGCGAGGTCTGCGCGGTGATGACCTGGATCGCCAGGCTGATACGTGACAGCTCACCGCCGGAAGCGACTTTCGCCAGGGCCTTGAGCGGTTGCCCGGGGTTGGCACTGACCAGCAGTTCCACCTGCTCCAGGCCGTTGGGCAGCAATTCATCGCTGCTGTTGGCGCGCAGTTCGATGGTGAAACGCCCGCCGGGCATGCCCAGGCGCTGGATTTCCTGCTCCACCGCGCTGGCCAGGCTGGTCGCGGCCTGCTGGCGCAATTGGCTCAGCTCCTGGGCTTTCTCCTGATAGTGACGAGCGAAGGATTGCAGCTCTTCGCCCAGTCGTTCGATGGATTCGTCATTGGCGTCCAGAGTCTCGATTTCATCCAGCAGGGTTTGCTGCATGGCGGCGAGTTCGAAGGGCTGGATGCGATGCTTGCGCGCCAGGGTATAGATGGCGTCGAGGCGTTCTTCGAGCTGTTGCAGGCGTGCCGGATCGGCGTCGAAGTGGTCGAGGAAGCGATTCAGCTCGCCCACGGCTTCTTCGACCTGGATCTGCGCGCTGGCCAGCAGGTTGGTGGCCTCGCCCAGGGAGCCGGATGAGTTGCCGATGCTCGACAGGCGGTTGAGGCTGACGGTCAGGGCATTGAGGACATTGCCTGAATCACTTTCGCTGCATTGCTCCACCACCTGGCGGCAGATGCCCAGCAGGGTTTCGGCGTTGGTCAGGTTCTTGTGTTCCTGCTCCAGCTGTTCGAGTTCGTTTTCCCCCAGGCCGAGGTTCTCCAGTTCTTCAAGCTGGTAGCTGAGCAACTGGTGACGAGCGCGTTGCTCATCGCCGGAGTTGGACAGGCGCTCCAGCTCCTGGCGGGTCTGGCGCCAGCGTTGGGCGGCCAACTGAACCTGGCGGGCGAGATCGGTGGCGCCGGCATATTCATCCAGCAGGCGACGATGGGTATCGGTCTTGAGCAGTGATTGGTGCTCGTGCTGGCTATGGATATCGATCAGCAGCTCGCCCAGGGCCTTGAGATCGCCAAGGGGGCAGGGCGTACCGTTGATATAGCCGCGGGAACGTCCTTCGGCAGTAATGACCCGGCGCAGGATGCACGGGCCATCGCTATCGAGGTCACGCTCGGCCAGCCAGGTGCGGGCTTCGGGGATATCCGCCAGATCGAAGGTGGCGAGGATGTCGGCCTTGTCGGCTCCTGGTCGTACCACTCCGCTGTCGGCACGATCGCCCAGGGTCAGGCCGAGCGCGTCGAGCATGATCGACTTGCCGGCGCCGGTTTCGCCGGTAATGACGCTCATCCCGCGATCCAGTTCCAGATCCAGGTGTTCGACGATGGCGTAATTATGTACGGACAGGTGCACCAGCATTAAGGCCGCTCCCAAACTAGATGTCTGGTTATTTATACAGTGTTTTGTTTCTGCCTGACAATGCTTTCCCTTAGCTCGATTCGCTTGGCTGTCTTGGGTTTTTAGTGCGTTCGAGCATGTCTGTTGAGCGGGTTTCCATGCCGCTGATGAGTTTTGCCACGGTTGCGGACTTGAACCCTGAAAATGCGACCCCATATAGCTGGGCAGAAGAGTGAGCCCGGCTCACAGACGATATTGAAAGGAGAATTTCATGGCTGACGAACAGACGCTGGATACGCAAAATCTAGACGCCAATCAGGCTCCCGAGGCTTCGGGTGAAGACCTGGTGGCTCGTGTACAAGTGCTCGAAGAGCAACTGGCTGGTGCGCAGGATCAGGCTTTGCGTGTTGCGGCCGATCTGCAGAACGTCCGCCGCCGCGCCGATCAGGACGTGGAGAAGGCCCACAAGTTCGCTCTCGAGAAGTTTGCCGGCGACCTGCTGCCGGTGATCGATAGCCTGGAGCGCGGCCTGGAGTTGTCGAATCCGGATGACGAAAGTATTCGTCCGATGCGTGAAGGCATCGAGCTGACCTTGAAGATGTTCCACGACACCCTCAAGCGCTATCAGCTGGAAGCCATCGATCCTCATGGTGAACCGTTCAATGCTGAACAGCATCAGGCGATGGCCATGCAGGAAAGCGCGGATGTCGAACCCAATAGTGTTCTGAAGGTGTTCCAGAAGGGCTATCAGCTCAATGGTCGCCTGCTGCGCCCGGCCATGGTCGTGGTCAGCAAGGCGCCTGCACCGGTTTCGCCTTCGATTGACGAGAAGGCTTGAAAACGGCTGTAGAGCCCCCATTTATCAGTCAAGCGTTTAAGTGCTACCGCAGTTTGCCACCACAGCTGCGGCATCCAAATCCAAAGTTCCGGGAGAGTTAACATGGGCAAGATTATCGGTATTGACTTGGGGACCACCAACTCGTGCGTCTCCATTCTTGAAAACGGCAACGTAAAAGTTATCGAAAACGCTGAAGGCGCGCGTACCACGCCGTCGATCATCGCGTACGCCAACGATGGCGAGATTCTGGTAGGTCAGTCGGCCAAGCGTCAGGCTGTCACCAACCCGCACAACACCCTGTACGCGGTAAAGCGTCTGATCGGTCGTCGTTTCGACGAAGAGGTTGTGCAGAAAGACATCCAGATGGTTCCTTACAAGATCGTCAAGGCTGACAACAGCGACGCCTGGGTCGAAGTGAACGGCCAGAAAATGGCTCCGCCACAGATCTCGGCTGAAATTCTCAAGAAGATGAAGAAGACCGCCGAAGACTACCTCGGTGAAACAGTGACCGAAGCGGTCATCACTGTTCCGGCCTACTTCAACGACAGCCAGCGTCAAGCGACCAAGGACGCCGGCCGCATCGCGGGCCTGGACGTGAAACGTATCATCAACGAACCAACCGCAGCCGCTCTGGCCTACGGTATGGACAAGGCCAAGGGCGATCACACCGTGATCGTTTACGACCTGGGCGGTGGTACTTTCGACGTCTCGGTGATCGAGATCGCTGAAGTCGATGGCGAACATCAGTTCGAAGTTCTGGCCACCAACGGCGATACCTTCCTGGGTGGTGAAGACTTCGACATCCGCCTGATCGACTACCTGGTCGACGAGTTCAAGAAAGAAAGCGGCATGAACCTCAAGGGTGACCCGCTGGCCATGCAGCGTCTGAAAGAAGCTGCCGAGAAAGCCAAGATCGAGCTGTCCTCGAGCCAGCAGACCGACGTCAACCTGCCGTACATCACTGCAGATGCCACCGGTCCTAAGCACCTGAACGTGAAGATCTCCCGCGCCAAGCTGGAGTCGCTGGTCGAAGACCTGGTTCAGCGCACCATCGAGCCTTGCCGCATCGCTCTGAAAGACGCTGGTATCGACGTTGGCGCGATCAACGACGTGATCCTGGTCGGCGGCCAGACTCGCATGCCGCTGGTGCAGAAGACCGTTACCGACTTCTTCGGTAAAGAAGCGCGTAAAGACGTCAACCCTGACGAAGCGGTAGCCATGGGTGCTGCTATCCAGGGCGCGGTATTGGCCGGTGACGTGAAAGACGTGCTGCTGCTGGACGTAAGCCCGCTGACCCTGGGTATCGAAACCATGGGTGGCGTGATGACTGCGCTGATCGAGAAAAACACCACGATTCCTACCAAGAAATCCCAGGTGTTCTCGACTGCCGACGACAACCAGGGCGCGGTGACCATTCACGTGCTGCAGGGCGAGCGCAAGCAAGCCGCGCAGAACAAGTCCCTGGGCAAGTTCGACCTGGCTGACATTCCACCCGCTCCACGTGGTGTGCCGCAGATCGAAGTGACCTTCGACATCGACGCCAACGGCATTCTGCACGTCGGCGCGAAAGACAAGGCTACCGGCAAGACTCAGTCGATCGTGATCAAGGCTAACTCCGGTCTGTCGGATGAAGAAATCCAGCAGATGATTCGTGACGCTGAAGCCAACTCGGAAGAGGACCGCAAGTTCGAAGAGCTGGCCACTGCCCGTAACCAGGGTGATGCGCTGGTGCACTCGACTCGCAAGATGGTGGCTGACGCCGGTGACAAAGTGACCGCCGAAGAGAAGACCGCCATCGAGGCTGCCGTGGTTGCCCTGGAAGCCGCTGTAAAAGGCGATGACAAGGCTGCCATCGACGCCAAGGTCGAGGAGCTGTCGAAAGTCTCGGCGCCAGTCGCCCAGAAGATGTACGCCGAACAGGCTCAGCCTGCTGAAGGCGCGGCGCCACACGCCGAGTCTGCTGAAAAAGCCGACGACGTTGTCGACGCCGAGTTCGAAGAAGTAAAAGACCACAAGTAATGGCTTGTTGGTCGGCCGGTTGACTGCCTTCAGGCGGTGACTGGTAGGATGTCGCCGCGCGGGAGCTTGCTCCCGCGTTGGCGTGTCTGGAGTCAGCGAATTATTGACGGCGTGCAGCCTAGATTTGTGCGCTGGCGGTCGGGTCGGAGAAGCTCCTGCTTTCCGGCTGCGAAGACCGCAATCAGCGGCCCGTGAGCGGGTCGTCCATCCAAGTCCAGGATCGTTGAATTGACGTGAGTTGGGTCCGGGCCTGTATTGGGGCTCAGCGAGTTTGGCAGGGCTCAGGAGAGGTTTGTCGGACGTCCTTAAGAGTGCAAAGACTTATGGCAAAGCGTGACTATTACGAAGTGTTGGGTGTGGAGCGAGGCACCAGTGAGGCCGAGCTGAAAAAGGCTTACCGCCGCCTGGCGATGAAGCATCACCCGGACCGTAATCCCGGCGACAAAGCGTCGGAAGATATGTTCAAGGAGGCCAACGAGGCCTACGAGGTCCTGTCCGATTCCAGCAAGCGTGCGGCGTACGACCAGTACGGCCATGCCGGTGTTGATCCGAGCATGGGCGGCGGCGGTGCCGGCTTTGGCGGGCAGAACTTCTCTGACATCTTTGGCGATGTCTTCAGTGATTTCTTCGGTGGCGGTCGCGGCGGTTCCCGTGGTGGCGCGCAGCGCGGTAGCGATCTGCGTTACACCCTGGAGTTGAACCTGGAAGAGGCGGTACGTGGTACCACGGTGAATATCCGTGTGCCGACGCTGGTCAACTGCAAGCCGTGCGATGGCTCGGGTGCCAAGAAAGGCTCGTCGCCTGTCACCTGCCCGACCTGTGGCGGTATTGGCCAGGTGCGCATGCAGCAAGGCTTCTTCTCCGTGCAGCAGACCTGCCCGCGTTGCCATGGTCAGGGCAAGATCATTTCCGATCCGTGCGAGTCGTGCCATGGCGAAGGCCGGGTCGAAGAGTACAAGACGCTATCGGTGAAAGTGCCGGCCGGTGTCGATACCGGCGACCGCATCCGCCTGTCCGGCGAGGGCGAGGCGGGCACTCAGGGTGGCCCGACCGGCGACCTGTATGTGGTGATCAATGTGCGTGAGCACTCGATCTTCCAGCGCGATGGCAAGCACTTGTTCTGTGAGGTGCCTATCAGCTTTGTTGATGCGGCCCTGGGTGGCGAGCTGGAAATTCCTACCCTGGACGGTCGGGTCAAGTTGAAGATTCCTGAGGGGACTCAGACCGGCAAGCAGTTCCGGATTCGCGGCAAGGGCGTTGCTCCGGTACGCGGTGGTGGTGCTGGCGACCTGATGTGTCGGGTTGCGGTGGAGACGCCGGTCAATCTGAGTCGTCGTCAGCGCGAGCTGCTGGAGGAGCTGCGTGGTTCGTTGGATGGCGACAATTCCCATTCGCCGAAAACCACCGGCTGGTTCGAGGGCGTCAAGCGCTTCTTCGGCGACCTGTAAGGAGTAACGCATGCGACGTATAGCAGTGATGGGTGCCGCAGGGCGCATGGGCAAGAACCTGGTCGAGGCGGTGCAGCAGCGTTCTCCGCTCTCTGGGTTGACCGCGGCGATCGTGCGTCCGGGCAGCTCTCTGGTGGGGGCGGATGCCGGTGAGCTGGCGTCCCTGGGGCGGCTCGGCGTACCGTTGTCCGATAGCCTGGAAAAGGTGATCGATGAGTTCGACGTGCTGATCGACTTCACTCTGCCGGACGTGATGCTCAAGAACCTGGCGCTCTGCCGCAAGGCGGGCAAGGCCATGGTGATTGGTACCACGGGGTTGGGGGCCAAGGAAAAGCAACTGCTGGCCGAGGCGGGCAAGGAGATTCCCATCGTCTTTGCTGCCAACTTCAGTGTCGGGGTCAATCTGTCGCTCAAGCTGCTGGACATGGCGGCGCGGGTGCTGGGCGATGATGCGGATATCGAGATCATCGAGGCCCATCACCGGCACAAGATCGATGCGCCATCGGGCACCGCCCTGCGCATGGGTGAAGTGGTGGCCAGTGCCTTGGGTCGCGACCTGCAGCAGGTCGCGGTCTATGGGCGTGAAGGCCATACCGGAGCACGCGCACGTGAAACCATCGGCTTCGCCACGGTCCGTGGCGGTGATGTGGTGGGGGATCACACCGTGTTGTTCGCCACCGAGGGTGAGCGTCTCGAAATCACCCACAAGGCTTCCAGTCGGATGACGTTCGCCAAGGGGGCGGTGCGTGCCGCTTTGTGGCTGGCTGGTCGCGAGGCCGGGCTGTACGACATGCAGGATGTGCTGGAACTGCGTTGAGATGTATCTGAAACGGGGCTGAAGCCTTGCTTGGGCCCCGTCTCGAACCGCTAAGCGATGTTCTGTCGCATTCTCCCGCCTTTAAGGCTCATTAGCGGTGGACCGAAAAAGCCTTTTTCTGTAAGCTACAGCTTTAGTGTGTCCACTAAAAGCGCGCAGATAATTCGACGAAGAAGCGGGGTGACGTGTCTATACGTCATTCCGCTTTTTTGCAACCTGCGATCGCCCCTTCATGCTTTATTTACGGGAGGTCTTCTTGACTAAGCCAGCCATACTCGCCCTTGCTGATGGCAGCATTTTTCGCGGCGAAGCCATTGGAGCCGACGGTCAAACCGTTGGTGAGGTGGTGTTCAACACCGCAATGACCGGCTATCAGGAAATCCTTACTGATCCTTCCTACGCCCAACAGATCGTTACCCTGACCTACCCGCACATCGGCAACACCGGCACCACGCCGGAAGATGCCGAATCCAACCGCGTCTGGTCGGCTGGCCTGGTGATTCGCGATCTGCCGCTGGTTGCAAGCAACTGGCGTAACACGATGCCCCTCTCCGATTACCTGAAAGCCAACAATGTAGTGGCGATCGCCGGTATCGATACTCGTCGCCTGACCCGCATCCTGCGTGAGAAAGGCGCGCAGAACGGCTGCATCATGGCGGGGGACAACATTTCCGAAGAGGCGGCAATCGCAGCTGCGCGTGGCTTCCCGGGCCTGAAAGGCATGGACCTGGCGAAAGTCGTCAGCACCAAGGAAAGCTACGAGTGGCGTTCGACTGTCTGGGACCTGAAAACCGACAGTCACGCAACCATCGATGCTGCGGATCTGCCTTATCACGTCGTGGCCTATGACTACGGTGTCAAGGTGAACATCCTGCGCATGCTGGTGGAGCGCGGCTGCCGTGTCACCGTGGTGCCAGCCCAGACACCGGCCAGTGACGTGTTGGCGCTCAAGCCCGACGGCGTGTTCCTGTCCAACGGCCCGGGCGATCCCGAGCCTTGCGACTACGCGATCAAGGCGATCAAGGAAGTGCTGGAAACCGAGATCCCGGTATTCGGTATCTGCCTGGGGCACCAACTGCTGGCCCTGGCCTCTGGCGCAAAGACCCTGAAAATGGGTCACGGCCACCACGGTGCCAACCATCCGGTCCAGGACCTGGATACCGGCGTGGTCATGATCACCAGCCAGAACCACGGTTTTGCAGTGGATGAAGCCACCCTGCCAGGCAACGTCCGGGCGATCCACAAATCGCTGTTCGACGGCACCCTGCAAGGTATCGAGCGTACCGACAAGAGCGCGTTCAGCTTCCAGGGGCACCCTGAGGCGAGCCCGGGCCCGAACGATGTGGCGCCGCTGTTCGATCGCTTCATCAACGAGATGGCCAAGCGACGCTAAGCGCTCGCCTTGAAAATGTAGCGAGCACCTGAGGGTGGTCCCGGCAAGTCCGGTGGAATCCCCTCGGGTGCCTCAGAGAATGTTCAAGACGGCTTGCCGACTGACCTGCGGATTTGAGTGACAACCCATGCCAAAACGTACAGACATTAAAAGCATCCTGATTCTTGGCGCTGGCCCGATCGTAATCGGCCAGGCCTGTGAATTCGACTACTCCGGCGCCCAGGCCTGCAAGGCCCTGCGCGAAGAGGGTTACCGGGTCATCCTGGTGAACTCCAACCCGGCGACCATCATGACCGACCCGGCCATGGCCGACGCCACCTACATCGAGCCGATCAAGTGGCAGACCGTTGCCAAGATCATCGAAAAGGAGCGTCCGGACGCTCTGCTGCCAACCATGGGCGGCCAGACCGCACTGAACTGCGCCCTGGACCTGGAGCGCGAAGGCGTTCTGGAAAAGTTCGGCGTAGAGATGATCGGTGCCAACGCCGACACCATCGACAAGGCTGAAGACCGCTCGCGTTTCGACGCCGCCATGAAGTCCATCGGCCTGGCGTGCCCGCGTTCCGGTATCGCCCACAGCATGGAAGAGGCCAATGCGGTCCTCGACAAGCTGGGTTTCCCTTGCATCATCCGTCCGTCCTTCACCATGGGCGGCACCGGTGGCGGTATCGCCTACAACCGCGAAGAGTTCGAAGAAATCTGCGCCCGCGGTCTGGACCTGTCGCCGACCAAGGAACTGCTGATCGACGAATCCCTGATCGGCTGGAAAGAGTACGAGATGGAGGTGGTCCGCGATAAGAAGGACAACTGCATCATCGTCTGCTCCATCGAGAACTTCGACCCGATGGGCGTGCACACCGGTGACTCGATCACCGTGGCTCCGGCACAGACCCTGACCGACAAGGAATACCAGATCCTGCGTAACGCCTCCCTGGCGGTACTGCGCGAGATCGGCGTGGAAACCGGCGGCTCCAACGTGCAGTTCGGCATCTGCCCGGACACCGGGCGCATGGTCGTGATCGAGATGAACCCGCGGGTATCCCGCTCCTCGGCACTGGCTTCGAAAGCCACCGGCTTCCCGATCGCCAAGGTCGCGGCCAAGCTGGCTGTGGGCTACACCCTGGACGAGCTGTCCAACGACATTACCGGCGGCAAGACTCCAGCCTCTTTCGAGCCGTCCATCGACTACGTCGTGACCAAGCTGCCACGCTTCGCCTTCGAGAAGTTCTCCAAGGCCGACGCGCGCCTGACCACCCAGATGAAGTCGGTGGGTGAAGTCATGGCCATCGGCCGGACCTTCCAGGAATCCCTGCAGAAAGCCCTGCGTGGCCTGGAAGTGGGCGTTTGCGGCCTGGATCCGAAGCTCGACCTGAGCAATCCGGAAAGCATGAACGTGCTCAAGCGCGAACTGACCGTGCCGGGCGCCGAGCGTATCTGGTACGTGGCTGATGCCTTCCGTGCCGGCATGACCGTCGAGCAGATCTTCGGCATGAACATGATCGACCCTTGGTTCCTGGTGCAGATCGAAGACCTGATCAAGGAAGAAGAGAAGGTCAAGACCCTGGGTCTGTCGGCCATCGACCGCGACCTGATGTTCCGCTTGAAGCGCAAAGGATTCTCCGACCAGCGTCTGGCCAAGCTGCTGGGTGTGACCGAGAAGAACCTGCGTACCCATCGCCAAAAACTGGAAGTGTTCCCGGTCTACAAGCGCGTTGATACCTGCGCCGCGGAGTTCGCCACCGACACCGCCTACCTGTACTCGACTTATGAAGAAGAGTGCGAAGCCGCACCTTCGAGCCGCGACAAGATCATGATCCTGGGTGGCGGTCCAAACCGTATCGGCCAGGGCATCGAGTTCGACTACTGCTGCGTACACGCGGCTCTGGCGCTGCGCGATGATGGTTACGAAACCATCATGGTCAACTGCAACCCGGAAACCGTTTCCACCGACTACGACACTTCGGATCGCCTGTACTTCGAGCCAGTGACCCTGGAAGACGTGCTGGAAATCGTCCGTGTCGAGAAGCCAAAAGGCGTGATCGTGCAGTACGGCGGTCAGACTCCGCTGAAACTGGCGCGTGCCCTGGAAGCCGCCGGCGTACCGATCATCGGCACCAGCCCTGACGCTATCGACCGTGCCGAAGACCGCGAGCGCTTCCAGCAGATGGTCGAGCGCCTGAACCTGCGTCAGCCGCCAAACGCCACCGTGCGCAGCGAAGACGAAGCGATTCGTGCTGCTGCCAAGATCGGTTACCCGCTGGTGGTGCGTCCGTCCTATGTGCTGGGCGGCCGGGCGATGGAAATCGTCTACGAAGAAGAAGAGCTCAAGCGCTACCTGCGTGAAGCGGTGCAAGTGTCCAACGACAGCCCGGTGCTGCTGGACCACTTCCTCAATTGCGCCATCGAGATGGACGTGGACGCGGTCTGCGACGGCACCGACGTGGTGATCGGTGCGATCATGCAGCACATCGAGCAGGCCGGTGTTCACTCCGGTGACTCCGCGTGCTCCCTGCCGCCGTATTCCCTGCCGTCCCATATCCAGGACGAGATGCGCGAACAGGTCAAGAAAATGGCCCTGGAACTGGGCGTTGTCGGTCTGATGAACGTTCAGCTGGCGCTGCAGGGCGAAGACATCTACGTGATTGAGGTCAATCCACGTGCTTCGCGTACCGTGCCGTTCGTTTCCAAGTGCATCGGTGTCTCCCTGGCGATGATCGCGGCCCGTGTGATGGCCGGCAAGACCCTGAAAGAGCTGGGCTTCACCAAGGAAATCATTCCGAACTTCTACAGTGTCAAGGAAGCGGTATTCCCGTTCGCCAAGTTCCCGGGCGTCGATCCGATCCTCGGCCCGGAAATGAAGTCCACCGGTGAAGTGATGGGCGTGGGCGACACTTTTGGCGAGGCCTTTGCCAAAGCCCAGATGGGTGCCAGCGAAGTGCTGCCGACTGGCGGCACTGCCTTCATCAGCGTGCGCGACGACGACAAACCTCTGGTTGCAGGCGTAGCCCGTGATCTGATCAACTTGGGCTTCGAAGTGGTCGCTACTGCGGGCACCGCCAAGCTGATCGAGGCGGCCGGCCTGAAAGTGCGTCGCGTGAACAAGGTGACCGAAGGTCGCCCGCACGTGGTCGACATGATCAAGAACGACGAAGTCACCCTGATCATCAACACCACCGAAGGTCGTCAGTCGATTGCTGACTCTTACTCCATTCGTCGTAACGCCTTGCAGCACAAGATCTACTGCACCACCACCATTGCTGCTGGCGAAGCTATCTGTGAAGCGTTGAAGTTCGGTCCTGAAAAAACCGTGCGTCGCTTGCAGGATCTACACGCAGGATTGAAGGCATGACCAAATACCCAATGACCGTCCAGGGCGCTCGCGCCCTGGAAGAAGAGCATAACCACCTGACCAAGGTCGTGCGTCCGAAGCTCAGCCAGGACATCGGTACGGCCCGCGAGCTGGGTGACCTGAAGGAAAACGCTGAATACCATGCTGCCCGCGAGCAACAGGGTATGGTCGAGGCGCGGATTCGGGATATTGAAGGGCGCCTGCAGAACTCGGTGGTCATCGATGTCACGTCGATTCCTCATACCGGCAAGGTGATCTTCGGCACCACGGTGGAGATCGCCAACGTCGAAACCGACGAAAGCGTGACCTACCAGATCGTTGGTGAGGACGAGGCTGATATCAAGCTTGGTAAAATCTCTGTCGGTTCGCCGATTGCTCGCGCCTTGATCGCCAAGGAAGAGGGTGATGTGGTGGCAGTCAAAACGCCAGGCGGCGTTATCGAGTACGAGATTGTCGAAGTCCGTCACATCTGAAAGAAGGCGCCCGCTGCATGCGGGCGCCATGCTTTGGCAGCTGACCCAGATGTTGTGGGTCGGCGGCTTGTGGTTACTGCATATTGGCATGCTGCCCGTTTTGGGGCAGATAGGCCTTGCTCCGTTGCTGATCGATGAGATTTCATCGATGCTCAGTGCGCTTCTGGTGGGTTTTTCGGCGGCGTGCCTCGTTCTTCAGGTGCTGATATTGACCCAGTCCGAAGGCTTGAGGAGTTTGTGGCGGGATATTCGGGGGCAACTGCTGTTGATGGCGATGTACGCGTGTGCGATGTATTTCATCGTGCGCTTTTTTTTGCCGGAGGCTCAGCGCTGGCAGTTGTTCAGCTATCTGATCCTGGGGTTTTCCGGTCTGCTGCTGGTGTTGCAGCCGGTGCCGGGATGGGGTGGCAGGGTGCGCCAGGCACACCCTTGACCCGGGTCGACGTCAGTGGAAACGATGGACGTTCGACAATTGCTTGTTTACCTTGGCGTTCTTGCGGTAGATCAACGCCATCTTGCCGATGACTTGCACCAGATCCGCTTTGCCGGCCTTGCACAGTTCGGCAATGGCTTCCAGGCGCGACTCGCGCTCGAGGATGTTGAGCTTGATCTTGATCAGCTCGTGATCGCTCAAGGCGCGTTCAAGTTCGGCTAGCACACCTTCGGTCAAACCGTTGTCAGCCACAGTCAATACTGGTTTCAGATGGTGGCCAATGGATTTGTACTGTTTCTTCTGCTCTTGAGTGAGCGGCATAATCTGACCCCTGCGTCTGATCTTGTAAAAAGCGGCGGCCAGTTTACCCGAGCGAGTCCGGGACCGCCCAGTTAATCACGACCCGTTTTATTTTGAGGTGGCCCGTGGCCCGTTCCAAAACCAGCCAGAACTGGCTGAAAGAGCATTTCAACGACCCATTCGTCAAGATGGCGCAAAAAGATGGGTACCGTTCCCGTGCCAGCTACAAGCTGCTGGAGATCCAGGAAAAGGACCGCCTTATCCGCCCTGGAATGAGTGTTGTCGACCTTGGCGCCGCCCCCGGGGGCTGGTCGCAGGTGACCAGTCGTCTGATTGGTGGGCAGGGGCGATTGATTGCGTCCGATATCCTGGAGATGGACAGCATCCCCGATGTGACCTTTATCCAGGGCGATTTTACTGAAGACGCAGTGTTGGCGCGGATTCTCGAGGCTGTCGGAAATTCCGAGGTTGACCTTGTGATTTCCGATATGGCCCCCAATATGAGTGGGTTACCAGCCGTAGATATGCCGCGAGCGATGTTCCTGTGTGAGTTGGCACTGGATCTTGCGGGTCGGGTACTGCGTCCGGGTGGTGATTTCCTGATCAAGATCTTCCAGGGTGAAGGTTTCGATGAGTACCACAAGAGCGTTCGGCAGATGTTCGACAAAGTGCAGATGCGCAAGCCGACCTCTTCCCGTGACCGTTCTCGGGAGCAATACCTGCTGGGACGCGGTTTCCGTGGCCGCAGTGAGTGAGTAAGAGTTTTGACTGGGGCGATAGGATTTTCGTATTTCGTCCCGTCGGATTAAGCGCATATTGTGTAGTCTAAGTTTCACATAGGGTTACAGACAGCGCCTGCCAGAGCTGTAAGTAATGTAGTAAGTTAGGCCGGTGAATATCATGCGAAGCGCGCGCCAGTAGCGGAGCTTGCTTCAGAGGGTAGTTAATTGAACGACATGGCAAAGAATCTGATCCTTTGGTTGATCATCGCGGCTGTCCTGGTGACGGTGATGAACAACTTCTCCAGCCCTAACGAGCCGCAGACCCTCAACTATTCCGACTTCCTCCAGCAAGTTAAGGATGGCAAGGTCGAGCGCGTAGCCGTTGATGGCTATGTGATTACCGGCAAGCGCAACGATGGCGACAGCTTCAAGACCATCCGCCCGGCCATTCAGGACAACGGCCTGATTGGAGACCTGGTGGATAACCATGTTGTGGTCGAAGGCAAGCAGCCTGAACAGCAAAGCATCTGGACTCAACTGCTGGTAGCCAGCTTCCCGATTCTGGTGATCATTGCGGTCTTCATGTTCTTCATGCGCCAGATGCAAGGCGGTGCCGGTGGTAAAGGCGGGCCGATGAGTTTTGGCAAGAGCAAGGCGCGCCTGCTCTCCGAAGACCAGGTGAAGACTACTTTGGCTGACGTTGCCGGTTGCGACGAGGCCAAGGAAGAAGTGGGCGAGTTGGTTGAGTTCCTCCGTGATCCGGGCAAGTTCCAGCGCCTGGGCGGTCGTATTCCTCGCGGTGTGCTGATGGTGGGCCCACCAGGTACCGGTAAGACCCTGCTGGCCAAGGCCATTGCTGGCGAAGCCAAGGTGCCGTTCTTTACCATTTCCGGTTCCGACTTCGTCGAGATGTTTGTCGGCGTCGGCGCGAGCCGTGTTCGTGACATGTTCGAGCAGGCCAAGAAGCACGCGCCTTGCATCATCTTCATCGACGAAATCGATGCGGTCGGCCGTCACCGTGGTGCCGGCATGGGCGGCGGTCATGATGAGCGTGAGCAGACCCTCAACCAGTTGCTGGTAGAGATGGATGGCTTCGAAATGAACGATGGCATCATCGTTATCGCCGCGACCAACCGCCCTGACGTACTGGACCCTGCGCTGCTGCGTCCGGGCCGTTTCGACCGTCAGGTAGTGGTGGGGTTGCCGGACATCCGTGGGCGCGAACAGATTCTCAAGGTGCACATGCGCAAAGTGCCAATGGGTGATGACGTTGCTCCGGCCGTTATTGCCCGTGGTACCCCGGGTTTCTCCGGTGCCGACCTGGCTAACCTGGTGAACGAGGCCTCGCTGTTTGCGGCTCGTACCGGCAAGCGCATCGTCGAGATGAAAGAATTCGAACTGGCCAAGGACAAGATCATGATGGGCGCCGAGCGCAAATCCATGGTCATGTCCGAGAAGGAAAAGCAGAACACCGCTTATCACGAAGCAGGCCACGCCATTGTCGGTCGCGTCGTGCCAGAGCATGACCCGGTCTATAAGGTGTCGATCATTCCTCGCGGTCGGGCATTGGGTGTAACCATGTTCCTGCCGGAAGAGGACCGTTACAGCCTTTCCAAGCGCGCCTTGATCAGCCAGATCTGTTCGCTCTACGGCGGCCGTATCGCCGAAGAGATGACCCTGGGCTTTGACGGTGTAACCACTGGCGCCTCCAACGACATCATGCGTGCCAGCCAGATTGCCCGGAATATGGTCACCAAGTGGGGGCTTTCCGAAAAGCTGGGCCCGCTGATGTATGCCGAGGAAGAAGGCGAGGTGTTCCTGGGTCGTAGTGCGGGTAGTCAGCATGCCAGCCTGTCTGCCGAAACGGCGAAGCTGATCGATTCTGAAGTGCGCAGCATCATTGACCAGTGCTATGGCACCGCCAAGCAGATCCTGACCGACAACCGTGACAAGCTGGATGCCATGGCGGACGCCTTGATGAAGTATGAAACCATCGATGCCGATCAGATCGACGACATCATGGCTGGTCGTCCCCCGCGTGAACCTCGTGATTGGGAGGGCGGC
Organism: Pseudomonas sp. PH1b; assembly: GCF_000633395.1. Classification (GTDB taxonomy): domain Bacteria; phylum Pseudomonadota; class Gammaproteobacteria; order Pseudomonadales; family Pseudomonadaceae; genus Aquipseudomonas. The sequence goes on along the minus strand of NZ_AYMU01000023.1, from coordinate 14,036 downwards.
TCGGGTACTACTCCTCCAGTAGTGCAGAACGAACGTCCGGAAACACCCATCGGCGGCCCTGCTGCCGACCACTAAGGTTTTAAATGACTTCAGTTCCTGTCTCCACCCGGTTGCCTTGCGGCAATCGGGTTCTTGATTTGGCCCATGCGCATGTCATGGGCATCCTGAATGTAACCCCAGATTCCTTTTCCGATGGTGGGCGCTTCAGCCAGGTGGATGTCGCGTTGCGGCATGCCGAAGCCATGGTTGTGGCCGGTGCTACGCTGATCGATATCGGTGGTGAGTCGACTCGGCCTGGTGCGCGTGCGGTATCGCCCCTGGAGGAGTTGGAGCGTGTTGCGCCTGTCGTTGAGCGGATTAACCGCGAGTTGGATGTGATCATCTCCGTTGATACGTCGACGCCTGCGGTGATGCGTGAAACCGCCCGCTTGGGTGCTGGCTTGATCAATGATGTGCGCTCGCTGCGTCGTGATGGCGCCCTGGATGCGGCGGCGGCCACTGGTTTGCCGGTGTGCCTGATGCATATGCTCGGGGAGCCGGGAGATATGCAGGACAATCCGCATTACCAGAATGTCACTCAGGAAGTGGCGGCGTTCCTGCTCGAGCGCATGGCCCAGTGTGCCGCGGCCGGCATCGGTGCCGAGCGGATAGTCCTCGATCCCGGTTTTGGTTTCGCCAAGACCCTGCAGCACAACCTGAGCCTGTTCAAGCATATGCAGGAGTTGCATGGCCTTGGGCGGCCGCTGCTGGTTGGCGTGTCGCGCAAGAGCATGATTGGCCAGGCGTTGAATCGCCCGGTGGCCGAGCGACTGCATGGAAGCCTGGCGTTGGCGGCACTGGCAGTGACCAAGGGGGCGAAAATTATCCGCGTCCATGATGTTGCCGAGACGGTGGATGTAGTGCGAATGATTGCGGCAGTGGAATCCGCCGAATAAGAATGATGGAGTACTTATGACTAAGAAATATTTTGGCACCGACGGCATTCGTGGTCGTGTGGGCGAATTCCCTATTACTCCTGATTTCATGCTCAAGCTCGGTTGGGCGGCGGGCATGGCCTTTCGCAGCATGGGCGCCTGTCGGGTGCTGGTGGGCAAGGACACACGTATCTCCGGGTACATGTTCGAGTCTGCACTGGAAGCCGGGCTGTCGGCTGCCGGTGCCGATGTGCTCCTGCTGGGACCGATGCCGACTCCGGCAATTGCCTATCTGACGCGTACCTTCCATGCGGAAGCCGGCATCGTCATCAGCGCCTCGCACAATCCCCATCATGACAACGGCATCAAGTTCTTTTCGGGCGAGGGCACCAAGCTGCCTGACGAAGTCGAGCTGATGATCGAAGAATTGCTGGATGCACCGATGACCGTGGTGGAGTCGAGCAAGCTCGGCAAGGTGTCCCGGATCAATGATGCCTCTGGACGCTACATCGAGTTCTGCAAGAGCAGCGTGCCCTCCAGCACCAGCTTTGCGGGTTTGAAGGTCGTGCTCGACTGTGCTCACGGTGCAACCTACAAGGTGGCCCCCAGCGTTTTCCGGGAGCTGGGCGCACAAGTGACCGTGCTCTCTGCTCAGCCCGATGGCTTGAATATCAACGAAAACTGCGGCTCGACCCATATGGGGCAGTTGCAGGCTGCCGTCCTGGCTGAGCATGCTGACCTGGGCATTGCCTTTGACGGCGATGGTGATCGGGTGTTGATGGTCGATCAGACCGGGGCGATTGTTGATGGTGACGAGTTGCTGTTCATCATCGCTCGGGACCTGCATGAGCGTGACAAGCTGCAAGGCGGCGTAGTAGGCACTCTGATGAGTAATCTCGGCCTGGAGCTGGCGCTGGCGGACTTGGGCATTCCTTTTGTCCGGGCCAATGTTGGCGACCGTTATGTGATCGCTGAATTGTTGGAGCGCAGCTGGCTGGTGGGGGGCGAGAACTCCGGGCATATCGTGTGCTTCCGTCATGCCACCACGGGTGATGCGATCATCGCCGCACTGCAGGTGCTGATGGCACTCAAGTCCCGTGGTGAAAGCCTGGCCCAATCACGTCAGGGGCTGCGCAAGTGCCCTCAGGTGCTGGTCAACGTGCGTTTTGGCGGGGGCGACAACCCGGTTGAGCATCCTGCTGTGAAAGAGGCTTGCGAGCGCGTTACTGCTGCTATGGCGGGGCGTGGCCGGGTTCTGTTGCGCAAGTCTGGCACCGAGCCTTTGGTCCGCGTCATGGTCGAAGGTGATGATGAGGCACTGGTTCGCGCTTATGCCGATGAGCTGGCAAAACTGGTTGCAGAAGTTTCTGCCTGATTTCGGCTTGCCAGTGTTGTTTTGGTTGGGTAACATCTGCGCCCACTTTGACCGACGAGGTACAGCATGCGTCGCCCTATGGTAGCTGGTAACTGGAAGATGCACGGTACCCGCGCCAGCGTCGCTGAGCTGATCAATGGCCTTCGTCATCTGGCCTTGCCAAGCGGTGTTGATGTCGCGGTATTCCCGCCTTGCTTGTATATCAATCAAGTGATTGATGGCTTGAAAGGCAAGTCGATTTCGGTCGGCGCGCAGAATTCTGCGGTGGAGTCCATGCAAGGTGCACTGACGGGTGAGATTGCCCCGAGTCAATTGGTGGATGCAGGTTGTTCCCTGGTGCTGGTTGGGCACTCCGAACGCCGCCTGATCATGGGCGAGCGTGACGCGACTCTCAACCGCAAGTTCGCGGCCGCACAGGCTTGTGGCTTGAAGCCGATTCTGTGTGTAGGGGAAACCCTCGAGCAGCGTGAGGCCGGGAAGACTCTTGAGGTTGTCGGGCGTCAGCTGGGCAGCATCATCGAAGAGTTGGGTGTTGGTGCGTTCGCCAATGCTGTTATTGCTTACGAGCCGGTCTGGGCCATTGGTACCGGGCTGACTGCGACACCGCAACAAGCGCAGGATGTGCATGCAGCCATTCGCGCACAGTTGGCGGCAGAGAATTCTGAAGTGGCACGAGGTGTGCGGCTTCTATACGGCGGCAGCGTGAAGGCGGCCAATGCGGTCGAACTGTTCGGCATGCCGGATATCGATGGGGGGCTCATTGGTGGGGCTTCCCTGAACGCAGATGAGTTCGGTGCGATTTGTCGCGCCGCGGGAAACTGAAAAAATGCTGGAAACAGTCGTAGTCGTTTTTCATCTGCTGGGTGCCTTGGGCGTAGTTGCTCTGGTTTTGCTGCAGCAGGGTAAAGGTGCGGATGCTGGCGCGTCTTTCGGTGCAGGTGCTTCAAATACTGTGTTCGGAAGCCAAGGTTCCTCTACCTTTCTTAGTAAGTTTACTGCTATACTTGCCGCCGGTTTCTTCATAACCAGCTTGGGGTTAGGTTACTTTGCTAAAGAGAAAGCTCATCAGCTGACTCAAGTAGGTTTGCCAGATCCAGCAGTGTTGGAAGTACCAAAGCAAAAACCGGCTTCTGATGATGTCCCGGTGCTTCAAGAGCAAAAGTCGGCAACCAGTGCGACTGACGTACCTCCAGCTCAAGAGCAGAAGTAAGAAGAGTTTCACGCAGTAATGCAGTCTATGCCGAGGTGGTGGAATTGGTAGACACGCAACCTTGAGGTGGTTGTGCCCATAGGGTGTAGGGGTTCGAGTCCCCTTCTCGGTACCAATTATCAGGAGAGCCCGCTGTTGCGGGCTTTCTTGTAGGTGGAAGGTTACATTGACCCTAAAAGGGATCGGTCGTATACTTCCGCCCCAGCTTTGTCGCGGGGTGGAGCAGTCTGGTAGCTCGTCGGGCTCATAACCCGAAGGTCGTCGGTTCAAATCCGGCCCCCGCAACCAGTTTTAGCGGAGCCCCTTTTCAGGGGCTTTTTGTTAGCTGGACTCTTTATAACGCCGCTATTCGACGGCGTTTCCGGGATGGGCGTTTCGCCCATTTTTTATTTGCACAAGCATGCACGAGGGGGTTCAGGTGTCGAGCAAGCTAGAACAGTTGCAGGCCTTGTTGGCCCCGGTGGTCGTGGCCCTTGGCTATGAATGCTGGGGTATTGAGTTTTCGGCTCAGGGTCGCCACTCAATGTTGCGCGTTTATATCGATAAAGAAGGCGGTGTGCTGGTGGACGATTGCGCCATCGTCAGCCGCCAGATCAGTGGTGTTCTCGACGTAGAAGATCCGATCTCCGTTGAATACACCCTTGAAGTTTCCTCTCCAGGCATGGAACGCCCGCTGTTCACCCTTGAACAGTTTGCCAAGTATGTCGGTGAGCAAGTGAAGATCAAGCTGCGCTCGCCTTTCGAAGGCCGGCGTAACTTCCAGGGCCTTCTCCGCGGGGTGGAGGAACAGGACGTCGTGGTGCAGGTGGATGACCACGAGTTCCTGTTGCCGATCGATATGATCGACAAGGCCAACATAATTCCCAGTTTTGACTGAGACGCGGATCCCGCGGATCCAATGGCTTGCGAAAGGCGAGGCGTACGATGAGCAAAGAAGTACTGCTGGTTGTTGAGTCGGTATCCAATGAAAAGGGCGTACCGGCAAGCGTGATTTTTGAAGCGCTGGAGCTGGCCCTGGCCACTGCTACCAAAAAGCGTTTTGAAGACGAAGTGGACCTGCGTGTGGAGATCAATCGCCACACCGGATCCTACGAGACTTTCCGTCGCTGGACGGTGGTCGACGAAGCCGACCTGGATGATCCAGCGGTTGAGACCTGGTTGAGCAAGGCTCGCGAGACTCATCCCGATGCGAAAGTCGGTGATGTGATCGAAGAGAAGATCGAATCCATCGAGTTCGGCCGCATCGCTGCCCAGACTGCCAAGCAGGTCATTGTGCAGAAGGTTCGCGAAGCCGAGCGCGCGCAGGTGGTTGACGCCTATCGCGAGCGCCTGGGAGAGATCATCTCCGGCACCGTGAAAAAAGTGACCCGTGACAACGTGATCGTCGATCTGGGCAACAACGCCGAGGCGCTGCTGGCCCGTGAAGACATCATCTCCCGTGAGACTTTCCGGGTTGGCGTGCGTCTGCGTGCGCTGCTCAAGGAAATCCGCACCGAGAACCGCGGCCCGCAGTTGATCCTGTCGCGTACCGCACCGGAAATGCTGATCGAGCTGTTCCGTATCGAAGTGCCGGAAATTGCCGAAGGCCTGATCGAAGTCATGGCCGCCTCCCGTGATCCGGGTTCGCGGGCCAAGATCGCCGTCCGCTCCAAAGACAAGCGCATCGACCCCCAGGGCGCGTGCATTGGTATGCGCGGTTCGCGCGTCCAGGCCGTTTCCGGCGAGTTGGGTGGCGAGCGTGTGGACATCGTCCTGTGGGACGAGAACCCGGCGCAGTTCGTGATCAACGCCATGTCGCCGGCTGAAGTCGCGGCAATTATCGTCGACGAAGATGCCCATGCCATGGACATCGCCGTAGGCGCAGACAATCTGGCTCAGGCCATCGGTCGCGGTGGTCAGAACGTGCGTCTGGCTAGCCAGTTGACTGGCTGGACCCTGAACGTGATGACCGAATCGGACATCCAGGCCAAGCAGCAAGCAGAAACCGGCGACATCCTGCGCAACTTCATCGACGAGCTGGAAGTCGACGAAGAGCTGGCGCAGGTGCTGGTGGATGAAGGCTTCACTAGCCTGGAAGAGATTGCCTACGTACCGCTGGAAGAAATGCTCAACATCGACGGCTTTGACGAAGACATCGTCAACGAGCTTCGCGCTCGGGCCAAGGATCGCTTGTTGACTAAAGCCATCGCTACTGAGGAAAAGCTGGCAGACGCCCATCCGGCCGAAGACCTGCTCTCGCTTGAGGGTATGGACAAGGATTTGGCGATGGAACTGGCGGTGCGCGGCGTAATTACCCGCGAAGACCTGGCCGAGCAGTCTATTGACGACCTGCTCGACATCGACGGCATTGACGATGATCGTGCCGGCAAGTTGATCATGGCCGCCCGAGCCCACTGGTTCGAGTAATTAGGCGCGGCCTGAGGAGAGAAGTGCATGACGCAAGTCACGGTGAAACAACTGGCCGATGAGGTCAAAACACCGGTAGAGCGCCTGCTGCAGCAGATGCGTGAGGCAGGTCTGCCGCACACCGCCGCCGAGGAACATGTGAGCGACAGTGAGAAGCAATCCTTGCTGACTCATTTGAAGAGCAGCCACAAGGCGAAAGTGGAAGAACCACGCAAGATCACTTTGCAGCGCAAGACCACCAGCACCCTGCGTGTTGCCGGCAGCAAGAGCATCAGCGTTGAAGTGCGCAAGAAGAAAGTCTTCGTGCAGCGCAGCCCGGAAGAAATCGAAGCCGAGCGTCAACGTGAACTGGAAGAACGTCGCGCAGTAGAGAATGCTGCCCGTCAGAAGGCTGAAGAAGAAGCCAAGCGTCGCGCCGAAGAAGAAGCGCGTCGCCAGCCAGCAGCTGCTCAGCCAGCAGTGGCCGAAGCAGTGGCAGCTCCTGCTCCTGTGGCTGCCGAACCTGTGCAAGACGCACCGGCAGCGGCACCTGCTCCAGCAGCGGACGCCCGCAAGCGCGAAGAACCACGTCGCCCTGACAAGCCTCGCAGCGACGATAGCAATCGTCGTGGCAACAGTGACGGTGAGCGCAAAAACGCTCCGCACCGTGCTTCGGTCAAGGAAAAGGCGCCGGCGCCACGCGTGGCTCCACGCACTACCGACGAAGAAAGCGACGGTTTCCGTCGTGGTGGTCGCGGCAAGGCCAAGCTGAAGAAGCGCAACGCCCACGGTTTCCAGAGCCCTACCGGCCCTGTCGTGCGCGAAGTGAAGATCGGCGAGACCATCACTGTGGGCGATCTCGCCCAGCAGATGTCGGTCAAGGCTGCTGAAATCATCAAGTTCATGTTCAAGCTGGGTACTCCAGCCACCATCAACCAGGTACTGGATCAGGAAACTGCCCAACTGGTTGCTGAAGAACTGGGCCACAAAGTGACCCTGGTCAGCGATACCGCCCTGGAAGATTCCCTGGCCGAGTCCCTGAAGTTCGAAGGTGAAGCGGTTGCCCGTGCGCCGGTCGTGACTGTAATGGGCCACGTTGACCACGGTAAGACCTCGTTGCTGGACTACATCCGTCGCGCCAAAGTGGCCGCGGGCGAAGCCGGTGGCATTACCCAGCACATCGGTGCCTACCACGTAGAAACCGAGCGCGGCATGGTCACCTTCCTCGATACCCCTGGTCACGCCGCGTTTACCGCGATGCGTGCCCGTGGTGCCAAGGCGACCGACATCGTGATCCTGGTGGTTGCAGCGGACGACGGCGTGATGCCGCAAACCGTTGAAGCCGTTCAGCACGCTCAGGCCGCTGGCGTACCGCTGGTTGTCGCAGTGAACAAGATCGACAAGCCGGGCGCCGACCTGGACCGTATCCGCAGTGAGCTTTCGGTTCACGGCGTAACGTCCGAGGATTGGGGTGGCGATACTCCATTCGTACCGGTTTCCGCGAAAATGGGTACAGGTGTCGACGACCTGCTGGAAGCTGTACTGCTGCAGGCCGAAGTCCTGGAACTCAAGGCCACTCCTTCGGCTCCTGGCCGTGGTGTGGTGGTTGAGTCCCGCCTGGACAAGGGCCGTGGCCCGGTTGCCACCGTTCTGGTTCAAGACGGTACCCTGCGCCAAGGCGACATGGTGCTGGTCGGTTCGAACTATGGCCGCGTGCGCGCCATGCTCGACGAGAACGGCAAGCCGATCAAGGAAGCCGGTCCTTCCATCCCGGTCGAGATCCTCGGCCTGGACGGTACCCCGGACGCTGGCGACGAGATGAGCGTAGTGGCCGACGAGAAGAAAGCCCGTGAAGTGGCTCTGTTCCGTCAAGGCAAGTTCCGTGAAGTCAAGCTGGCCCGTGCTCACGCCGGCAAGCTGGAAAACATCTTCGAGAACATGGGCCAGGAAGAGAAGAAGACGCTTAACATCGTCCTCAAATCTGACGTCCGTGGTTCGTTGGAAGCGCTGCAAGGCGCTCTGAATGGCCTGGGCAACGACGAAGTGCAAGTGCGCGTAGTCGGCGGCGGCGTCGGTGGTATCACCGAGAGCGACGCCAACCTGGCACTGGCCTCCAACGCAGTACTGTTCGGCTTCAACGTGCGTGCCGATGCTGGCGCACGCAAGATCGTCGAGCAGGAAGGTCTGGATATGCGTTACTACAACGTGATCTACGACATCATCGAAGACGTCAAGAAAGCCCTGACCGGTATGCTGGGCAGCGACGTTCGGGAGAACATCCTGGGTGTTGCCGAAGTTCGCGACGTGTTCCGCTCGCCGAAGTTTGGCGCGATCGCCGGTTGCATGGTCATCGAAGGTGTCGTGCACCGTAACCGTCCAATCCGCGTACTGCGCGAAGACATCGTTATCTTCGAAGGCGAGCTGGAATCCCTGCGCCGCTTCAAGGATGACGCTTCCGAAGTGCGTGCCGGCATGGAATGCGGTATCGGCGTGAAGAGCTACAACGACGTCAAAGTCGGCGACAAGATCGAAGTCTTCGAGAAGGTCCAGGTTGCTCGCAGCCTCTAACTCGCGCACTTCAAGAGCCCTGGTGGTCAGCCCCATGCAATTGCACGGCGCCTCCAGCGGATTCTAAACGCAACGCCCGGTCTGGCTTCCGTCAGGCCGGGCGTTTGCCGCTTTCAGACCACACGGGTTTCACCGTGGGGCAGTAACAGGTAACAAGACATGGCAAAAGAATACAGCCGTACCCAACGTATCGGTGATCAGATGCAGCGTGAGCTGGCGCAACTGATCCGTCGTGAAGTCAAGGATCCACGCGTCGGCCTGGTGACTATCACCGCTGTGGAAGTCAGCCGCGACGTCGGTCACGCGAAGATCTTCATCACTGTGATGGGCCAGGAAAACGCCGAAGAGATCGCCCAGAGCATCAAGGTGCTGAACTCGGCCGCAGGCTTCCTGCGCATGCAGTTGGCCCGCGAAATGAAGCTGCGCAGCGTGCCGCAACTGCACTTCCATTACGACGAGAGCGTGGCCCGCGGGGCGCACCTGTCGGCCCTGATCGAGCGTGCCGTGGCTGAAGACAGCCAGCATGGCGACGCGCCAGCCCCTGAAGACGCCAAGGAGTAAGCGGTGGCTCAGGTCAAGCGTATCCGTCGTAACGTCAGCGGCATCATCCTGCTGGACAAGCCCCTGGGCTTCACTTCCAACGCGGCGCTGCAAAAGGTCCGTTGGTTGCTCAATGCCGAGAAGGCCGGTCATACCGGCAGCCTCGACCCCTTGGCCACCGGTGTTCTGCCGTTGTGCTTTGGTGAAGCCACTAAGTTCTCGCAATACCTGCTCGATTCCGACAAGGGTTATGAAACCCTGATGCAGATGGGCAAGACCACCACCACCGCCGATGCCGAAGGCGAAGTTTTGCTGGAGCGGCCGGTGACCGTTGGTCGTACCGATATTGAAGCGGTATTGCCGGAATTTCGCGGTGAAATCAAACAGATACCGCCGATGTACTCCGCCCTCAAGCGTGATGGCCAGCCGCTGTACAAACTGGCTCGCGCAGGGGAAGTAGTGGAGCGCGAACCGCGTTCTGTTACTATTGCGCGCTTGGAATTACTCGCCTGTGAAGGCGACACTGCCCGTCTGGCGGTGGACTGCAGCAAAGGCACCTATATCCGCACCCTGGTGGAGGATATTGGTGAAAAACTCGGCTGCGGTGCCTACGTTGCAGAGCTGCGACGGACCCAGGCCGGACCTTTCAGCCTGGCCCAGACGGTCACTCTGGAAGAGCTTGAAGCTGTACATGCCGAAGGCGGCAACGAAGCGGTAGACCGCTTCCTCATGCCATCGGACAGCGGCTTGCTGGATTGGCCGCTGCTGCAGTTCTCGGAACACAGCGCGTTCTATTGGCTCAACGGCCAGCCAGTTCGCGCTCCCGATGCCCCGAAGTTCGGCATGGTTCGGGTACAGGATCACAACGGTCGCTTCATCGGTATCGGTGAAGTGAGCGAAGACGGGCGCATCGCGCCGCGTCGCTTGATTCGGTCAGAATGACCGGAACCAGCCTGTGTCATAGCAGGTTGGAGAGGGTGGCTGTTAGCAGGCACGGTCACTACTCATTTTTAGATACAGGGATTTGTCCCTGGCCTGTTGAAACTGTTCTTGAACAGTTTCCTGATATAAGGAATGCCCACATGGCACTCAGCGTTGAAGAAAAAGCTCAGATCGTAACCGACTACCAGCAAGCTGTTGGTGACACTGGTTCGCCAGAAGTGCAAGTTGCACTGCTGACCGCCAACATCAACAAACTGCAAGGTCACTTCAAGGCCAACGGTAAAGACCACCACTCCCGTCGTGGCCTGATCCGCATGGTAAACCAGCGTCGTAAGCTGCTGGACTACCTGAAAGGCAAGGACCTGAGCCGTTACAGCACCCTGATCGGTCGTCTGGGTCTGCGTCGCTAATCAGCGATTGCGCTATGAGGTTGGTTGTTTGCCATGCGTCAGCGGTTTTTCCGCCGGCGTATGGCAGGCTCCCAGCCTCAAGTTTTATCTGCAGCACCGTTTTACCTGGACAAAGGCTGGGCCGATTCCCCGCATTGCCCAAGAATTTCGCAAGAAGCAAGTTTCCCCAAGAGCCACAAAGAAGGTAGGACACCGTGAACCCGGTAATCAAAAAATTCCAGTTCGGTCAGTCGACCGTTACCCTCGAGACTGGCCGCATCGCCCGTCAGGCCTCCGGCGCAGTATTGGTCACCGTTGACGACGACGTCAGCGTATTGGTGACCGTGGTTGGCGCCAAGCAAGCCGATCCAGGCAAGGGTTTCTTCCCTCTGTCTGTTCACTACCAGGAAAAGACTTACGCTGCCGGTAAGATCCCTGGCGGTTTCTTCAAGCGTGAAGGCCGTCCTTCCGAGAAAGAAACCCTGACCTCGCGTCTGATCGACCGTCCGATCCGCCCTCTGTTCCCAGAAGGCTTCATGAACGAAGTGCAGGTTGTCTGCACCGTGGTTTCCACCAGCAAGAAGACCGATCCGGACATCGCTGCGATGATCGGTACCTCGGCTGCCCTGGCGATCTCCGGCATTCCTTTCGACGGCCCGATCGGCGCCGCTCGCGTGGCATTCCACGAAAGCACCGGCTACCTGCTGAACCCGACCTACGAGCAGCTTCAGGCATCTAGCCTGGACATGGTCGTGGCCGGTACCGAAGAAGCCGTACTGATGGTTGAATCGGAAGCCAAAGAGCTGACCGAAGACCAGATGCTGGGCGCCGTACTGTTCGCCCACGACGAATTCCAGTCGGTGATCAAGGCTGTCAAAGAGCTGGCCGCCGAAGCTGCCAAGCCGACTTGGGACTGGGCTGCTGCTCCAGAAGCCACCGCACTGCTGGGCGCTATCCGTGCCGAGTTCGGCGAAGCCATCTCCCAGGCCTACACCATTACCGTCAAGGCCGATCGCTATGCCCGTCTGGGCGAGCTGAAAGACCAAGTGGTCGCCAAGCTGTCCGGTGAAGAAGGCCAGCCTTCCGCCAGCGAAGTCAAAGCGGCTTTCGGCGAGATCGAATACCGCACCGTTCGCGAAAACATCGTTAACGGCAAGCCACGTATCGACGGCCGCGACACTCGCACCGTACGTCCGCTGAACATTGAAGTCGGCGTTTTGCCGAAGACTCACGGTTCGGCCCTGTTCACCCGTGGCGAAACCCAGGCCCTGGTCGTTGCGACCCTGGGTACTGCCCGTGACGCACAGCTGCTGGACACCCTGGAAGGCGAGAAGAAAGACCCCTTCATGCTGCACTACAACTTCCCTCCGTTCTCGGTGGGCGAGTGTGGTCGCATGGGCGGCGCTGGTCGTCGTGAAATCGGCCACGGCCGTCTGGCTCGTCGTTCGGTCCAGGCCATGCTGCCAGCCGCTGACGTGTTCCCGTACACCATCCGTGTGGTTTCGGAAATCACCGAGTCCAACGGTTCCAGCTCCATGGCTTCCGTTTGCGGTGCTTCCCTGGCCCTGATGGACGCGGGTGTACCGATGAAGGCGCCGGTTGCCGGTATCGCCATGGGCCTGGTTAAAGAGGGCGAGAAGTTCGCCGTCCTGACCGACATCCTGGGTGACGAAGACCACCTGGGCGACATGGACTTCAAGGTAGCCGGTACCGCCAAAGGCGTGACCGCGCTGCAGATGGACATCAAGATCAAGGGCATCACCGAAGAAATCATGGAGATCGCCCTGGGCCAGGCCCTGGAAGCTCGCCTGAACATCCTCGGCCAGATGAACCAGATCATTGGCCAGTCGCGTACCGAACTGTCGGCCAACGCTCCGACCATGATCGCGATGAAGATCGACACCGACAAAATCCGTGATGTCATCGGTAAAGGCGGCGCCACCATTCGTGCGATCTGCGAAGAGACCAAGGCTTCGATCGACATCGAAGACGACGGCTCGATCAAGATCTTCGGCGAAACCAAGGAAGCTGCAGAGGCCGCGCGTCAGCGCGTTCTGGGCATCACCGCGGAAGCCGAGATCGGCAAGATCTACGTCGGCAAGGTTGAGCGCATCGTCGACTTCGGCGCCTTCGTCAACATCCTGCCGGGCAAGGACGGTCTGGTGCACATCTCGATGCTGAGCGACGCTCGCGTTGAGAAAGTCACCGACATCCTCAAAGAAGGTCAGGAAGTGGAAGTGCTGGTACTGGACGTGGACAACCGCGGCCGTATCAAGCTGTCCATCAAAGACGTGGCAGCAGCCAAGGCTTCGGGCGTTTAATCGCTCTTTGACCTTACGCTGAACAAGCAAACGCCCCGACTGGTTCGGGGCGTTTTGCTATCTGCGCTACAAGCCTCTCGGTTGCCGGCCCAGGGGACTGGTGCTAGGTTTTAGCCCACGCCGGTGTAGCTCAGTCGGTAGAGCAGCGCACTCGTAACGCGAAGGTCGCAGGTTCGATTCCTGTCTCCGGCACCATATTTCAGCTTTGGAGCAGTTTATGGCTGCCTCCACCCTCCCAACAAAACTTGCCAGGCTTTGAATGAGCGCCATTGAAAGGCAGAGGGCGACGAAGCACTGGCAGAAGTGTGCTCTGGAAGTTTCAAAGGTCCTCGGTGCTATTCAATTGAGCGCTCTTGTAGTTGTTGGTTGAAGCGTGGCTCATTGTTTATGGGGAATTGGCTGGCAGAGAGACTTGTCTCAACGAAAACCTTCCACGTCTGTATTCAGCATCCTGTACTGAGTTTCTGGCGGTTTGCTCGGCACTATTTAGTTTCGGTTTTTTGTGGCTGGACGAGGTTGGTGCCAGTTATTCACGCCTGCGCGAGTCATGAGCCGGGTAGTACCAGCCAGGGGCATTGCGCATAATGACGCCCGAAAATCATGGAGTGACCGCGGTGAAGAAGTGGAAGTTGGTTTTGGCCGGCGTAGTGTCGCTGTCCCTTGCAGCCTGTGAGAAAGGGCCCTCTTATGAGTTTGAGGGGGAATATTTTGCCGCTGAAGGCGAAGACTGCACGACACCAACGAATACGAAAGACCTGGAGCAATATTTCTTAAGAATAACCAAGCAGGTACAGGGTGGAAGTGTGTTGTATTCCGCTGAGTTTCCTTCCGCTTCAAAGGCACGGCTGCCTGTTGTCAGCGCGCAAAGCGTTTCACCAAGCGATGATAATGAACTGACTTTCAATTTCTCTGAATCCAAGGTTTCGGAAAGTCGTCCACAGGACCCGACATTAAATATCGTCGTGACTGTCATCCCTAATCAAAGCAAGGAAGGGTATCTATGGCTGACTAAAGCCGGGATCCTCATCGCTAAGGATGGAGAAGTAAAGGAGTTCGATATTCTCGATAATCTGAGAAGGCTTATCGATGTCGGGCAGACAGGAGCTTGCTTGAGAAAAGGAACAGCTACGGCTGTGGGTTCCTAGCTCAGGAACCTGGGGAAACACCGGCATGAAATATCGCCACGGCAGTATCTGCGAAATCTCGCTCTCTGAGGGTTCTGCCGGGTTGGCGTTTGCCGATGGCTGGGAAAACCTGCGGTTTTTCTCCAATGGGTGCATCAGGTCATATAAATCGTGGGCCAAAGGTCCTATATTCGGTCCCTGTCTGAGTACCAGCATGCTGTTTTCAGATGATCCAGAATGGTTCTGAATGAATCGCCCCGGGTTTCCT
>NZ_AYMU01000022.1 GCF_000633395.1 Pseudomonas sp. PH1b | reverse complement strand
ATACCCAATTTGCTGATACGTTGAAAGACGGCTCAGTACCCGAATTTCTTGACGACCATAGAGCGTTGGAACCACCTGATCCCATCCCGAACTCAGAAGTGAAACGATGCATCGCCGATGGTAGTGTGGGGTTTCCCCATGTGAGAGTAGGTCATCGTCAAGATTAAATTCCGAAACCCCAATTGCGAAAGCAGTTGGGGTTTTGTTTTTGCGCGAGATAAAAGCCGCGGGAGATGGATGCCTCGGGTGACACTGCCCGGCTGCCAGCATCCGGTGACAGTGCCAAGGTTTGGGTTTTCTGCAAAAGCTTCTCTGGCAAGCGTCCTCATGCCTCGAGCATGAGGTGCAGGCAGCGGCCTAAGACTGGCCAGGACCCTTCAGTCTTCAACCCCTGCGCCGTCCCATGCTCCCCCGGGCCACTCATGTACTGGGGCACTCTGGCTCCTTCAGCCCACGAAGAGCAGGGGGACCTGGGCTAACCCTCTATCCGTGCGGCGACATGCGCCATGCGGCTTTCAGAGCCCTTTCGCCAAGCGCTATTCCACATAGCGCAGCCATAGATAGCTCCGATCGGAAATAGCCTTGGTGACGACTGAAATCAAGGCTTGCCGGTGTTCATCGCCGGTGTTGTAGAGCGCACAAAAGTCAGCCGCCACAGCCTTGGCTACGGATGGCTCGGGAGGCTCTGCACGCAGGAAACCAAGATAAGAGGCGCCCACCCCCATCAACTCATAACCATGGGTGAGAGCAAAATGGCGCGCGACGGCAAAATTTTGCGCGGGGTTGAGGTCGCAACTGAAATAGCCGTTGGGAAAAGCAGCCAGCGCCTGACAGGCATGTTCGACTGGAACCAGAAGTGCCGAGAGGGGCTGGTCGAGCAGTGAAACAGGATTCTCCTGATAATCAATCCACTCTTGAAGAGCTTGCTCGTCGAGGGTCAGGCCATGGGCGCAGGCGTCTTCGAACGAGGAGGCTGCGACCAGATCGGTGAAATTGCGCAAGCAGATGGCAAACTCGGCTTTGGTGGTTGGATAACCCAGGTACTCCCCGTCCTCGAAGCATTCGGGAGGCAACCCGACGATGTCCTGATCGGAGGCGTCGTCCAGGCCCAGATTGTTGCGCGCGTGCCCGGAGGTGTAGCGGGCCTGGGACAGGTCATCAAGCGAGATGAGTGGTCTGAAGCCGGGGTGGTTGGCTGCGATCTTCCGATAGGCCTCAATCAGCTCATCCAGGCTGGAAATTGCACTCAGGTTGTACTCATCGCATGTGCCTACGGCTGGGTTTTCAGGCTGTGCGTTCCCGCGAAATTGGATATCCATCAAATTGCTACCTGCTTCAGGTTGATACTGGGGTAAATGAGTAAATCTCAGTAGGGGGGTATGGCCGGATACGACGTAGAAAGCGATTGCCTTTTGACTATTCATCCCTGAGCCGCTCACAAGCGGCCTGCAGAAGATCGGCGTAACGGCCCTCGGGTAGGTTCAGGTGCTTTTCCAATACACAGCACAGGTTCCCCAAGGCTCTTTGTTCTGCTTGATTTTCAAGGGTCAACCGATCGCTGTTGCTGAAGCGGCTGACGAATTCGGACAGCACTATGGCTTCATCCGGAGTCAGAGGAATGAAGAGCGTGTGGTCGGATACTGCAGGCATGTCAGTTGTCCTCTGGCGGATAGCGTCCTTCGATGACCGACAGGAGTCAGGCTTGAGCAGGGCGATGGTGAGTCAATCGAACTGGCTGAAGAACTCCCCCGAGATCATTTGCTCCAGAAACGCCTTCTGCTCGGCGGTCACCAGGCTCCTGGGGGTATAGCCATGTTCATCGGGAGGTGCGAGCAAACGGGCCTGGGTTTCCCTGGCGACTAGGGCCAGGGCGGCTTTTTCCGCGTCGGAGATCACTGCGAAATAGGTCTCCAGGGACTCCAGCATGCGCACGGACAAGTCCTGTTCCAGATAGTCCTCATCGGTAAACATCAGGTGCCAGATGTAATCGAATGCCAGGTTGGCCAGGGTTTTCATCGTGTCGGTGTCCTTGCAGGAAAGAGTGGCGGCATGCTCATTGACGGCGCTATCCGTAAGCCACGACATTCTACCTTGAGCCATTGGCCCAGATCTGGTGAGTGATCATCGATCACGACCCGGTACTGTCTGGGAGGGCATGTCCTCCAAGCCTGCCGGCACCATAGACTTAAGTTATCCTGCTCACCGACATAACCCCTTTGGATGCAGACGATGGACCGTGCAGCGGTGATAACAGTGGACTTGAGCGCCGTGACGAGCTCTCGGCAATTGCATCTGACCTTGAGAGACGCCCTGGATTTTCCCGACTGGTACGGCTGTAACTGGGATGCGTTCTGGGACGCCATCAGTGGGCTGGTCTGCCTGCCTCTTCACATTCAGTTCGTGGGTTGGCCGGCGCTGTGCCAGCGCCTGCCCGAGGATGCGCGCTTGATGACGGAATGCCTGGCCAGGATGACGGTCCAATACCCGGAGTCCGCCGCTGATGTAGGGTTTGACTGAATGCAGGTGTTCCTGCGCCAAGGCAGCCCACCCGACCAGGCCGCAGAAAGATGATTGATAAGCGCACAACAGATCATTCAATGGAGAAGCGATTGAGCATCCAGGACCATCCCGAGGACTACAAGCAATTGCGGCAGGCGGTGGCCTTGCTGGAGTCTCCCTCCTTGACTGCGAGGATCTCCGGCCTGATCGGCTCGCCCATCGAGAGCGCGGTCAAGGCCTTGCCGGCATCGGTCTCGAAGAAGATCAACGGCGCCGTGGTGGCGGCCTTGCATTCCTCCGCCGACGCAGCGTTGTGGAGCCTGGAAAACAGCCCGAAGAAGCAGGCATCGAACCTGTTGCACAAGGTCTATGCAGCTACCTCGGGTGCGGTAGGTGGGGCCTTTGGTTTTGCCGCTTTGTTTGTCGAACTGCCGATCTCCACCACCATCATGATGCGCTCGGTGGCCGATATTGCCCGCAGTGAAGGTTTCGACCTGGATGACTTCGCCACCAAGCAGGCGTGCATCGAGGTGTTTGCCATGGGCGGCAATACCCAGGCCGATGACGCTACGGAAACCGGCTATTACATTACCCGCAGTTTCACTACCCAGGCCATGCAGCAATTGTCCAAGGAACTGGCGGCCATGGCAGCGAAGCAGGGTGCCGGCGCCGCAGGCAGGCTGTCGCCGGGGCAGGTGGGCAAGTGGCTGGCGCTGCTGATCGAGAAAGTCGCTTCGCGTTTCGGCGTGACCATCTCCAGCAAGTTCGCAGCGCAAGCGGTGCCGGTGATCGGCGCCTTTACCGGCGCCACCATCAATGCACTGTTTACCGACTTCTACCAGGACATGGCCCGCGGGCATTTCATCGTCAAACGCTTGGAGGAGAAGTACGGCTTCGAGCCGATCAAGGACGAGTACGCGCGAATCACCGCCCGGCTGGGTGCCCGTTGAAGTCCTGGGTCCGATGAGCGATTTCCCCCTGCTCGACACCCCGCGCCTGCGTCTACGGGAATTGACCCGGGCCGATGTTCCTAAGTTGTTCGCCATTCACTGCGATGCCGAGGCCATGCAGTGGTTCGGCACCGAGCCACTGACCGAGTACGCTCAGGCCGAGCAGTTGCTGGCCTTGTTCGCCAGTTGGCGGACCTTGCCCAACCCGGGTATTCGCTGGGGCATCGAGGGCAAAGCGGAGTCCGGGCTGCTGGGTACTTGCGGCTTGTTCAAATGGAACCGCCAGTGGCGCAGTTGCGCCATAGGTTTCGAACTGGCGCCAGCGGCCCAGGGCCAGGGGTTGATGGGCGAGGCGCTGCACGCCTGCGTGCGCTGGGGGTTCGAGCATATGGCGCTGAACCGGATCGAGGCCCAGGTGCACCCGCACAACCTCAAGTCTCTCAGACTGTTGGAGCGAGTGGGGTTTGTCCGGGAAGGTGTATCAAGAGAGGCGGGTTACTGGCTGGGTGCCCATCATGACCTGGTTCAGTTGTCTCTTTTAAAGACCGATGTCACGGATTGATGCCGCGAGCAGGAATCAGGTTTCGCTTTACCCCCAGGCGCTGCACTGGGTGCTCGCGACATCACTCAATGTCCGTCATCCACCGGATCGTGGAGGTTCACGATCGGCCCCAGGCCATGGAATGAGGGAAACACCTGCCTTGAGTCGATCTTCAAACCTTGTGCCTGCGCGCACTCCCGGGTTTGTGTCGAATTCCAGGTACGGCGCTCGCCAGTGTAGGTGTGGATGAGTTCGCTGCTGTCCCAATACAGACGTTGCAACAAGCGCTCGAACTGAGTCAGCCAGTCCTTATCGATAGCGTAGAAATCCTTGAAGTACATGGAAAAATGTATCAAGTGGCCGTAATAGCAATGCTCCCGGGAGTTTGGCAACAGGCTGAACAGCGGCTTGCTGATCATTGCGCCGGTCACCGGCAAGCTGTGCAGGATGGCCTGGTTGTAGGATTGGGCTTCGGGCGAAGCATCGAAGCAGTGAATGAAACCGTAGAGGATGCTGCTCATCGGTGGATTGTTCTCCAGACTCGGCTATCTGCAACTGATAGTTTGGTTTTGCTTGGCCAGCTGTTTGATCGACCGTGCTCCCGCGAGCAACTTCTCAACAGCGCTGGCGTTGGCTGAATACAAGTGAATCAGCGGCGGACGGAAATCATTCAGGGCAACGGCTTCCTTGGTCCACGGGATCCCCTCATAGCCGGTGCCGCACTTCTTCCCAGGTCATGGTCGAGGTTGGCTGCACTGATATTACCGGCCTTCAACCGCGCGACGACTTCATCTGGCCGTTAGTGCGAACCCAGCCTTCAGGGAGGTGCGCCTTTAAGGCAGGTCTTCAGCGTCATGGCAGCGTTTCCCTGTCTCGTCGAGGCGCGGCCGTCACGCCAGTCTTTTGCGCAGAGCCTCGAGCGCGGCCTCGGCGTACCAGACTTCGACGTCAATCTCGATGCCGTTCAGAACCTCGGGAGCCAGCTCGATGCGCGTGGCAATGCCCTGGCTGGCGAGCAGTCGTTGTGCTTCCTGGAGGCGCCTGCGGCTGGCCGTCAGCCAATGGGCCTGCTCTCCGGAGAGCAGTGCAAGGGCTTGGGGATAGGTGCATGCAAGCTTGCGTCGCAAGTTGATCAGCGCTGGCTTGTCGTCACGCCCAAAGGCCGGAGCCAGTACATAGACGCCACCGGCAGCAGCCCGCAGGTCATATTTGTCCTGCAGGTACTCCTCAACGCTGGTGCAGTTGGCAACTGTCTCGATGGCGCCGGTTTCGACGTCGACCAGATGGGCGCTGACACCTACATAACAGTACTCGGCCAGCCCGTGTACGACGTAGTCCTCGCTGTTGCAGCAAACGGCCCAGTAGTCGCCTCTGGTGGTCAGGGTGCACGACTGGATAACAAAGCGTTCCTCGACTCCCTCCCGTAGAATGCCGGCGTGGTCGGCCAGGACCCTGGCACATGCTTGTTGCGCGGATAACATCGATCCATGACCTTTTTCAATCGTTGCCGGCCCGAGTACCCAGCGTGATGCGGGATCTGGCGGGAGCGCACCAGCAGGCGTTGTTGAATGCACAACAGGATACCAGCCCATGAGGGACGAGATGAAACCCAACCCTGAACTTCGCTTGTGGGCCGTGCTGCTGTCGGGCGGTCTGGTCTATGCCGGGGCCAAGGGGCTGGTCAACGGCTGGAATGGGGCGCAACTCTTCTCCGGGTTTCTGTTCGGCACGCTGATCGCCTTGTGCCTGGGTATTCCCCTGTTGCTGTTGAGCGATCGTCGATGCCCCGGCTTCAGAGGGCGGCATGTTCTCAGTGGTCTGATCCAGGCTCTGGTGGCCTGTCTCCTGATACGGGTTTCGACCCTGCAACTGGTGCTGTTGTCGCTGGGAGGAGGGCTGGCCTGGAGCGCGCTGTACAGCCTGCTGGAGAGTGCCGTACAACGGCTTGCGGTATCCGAGCGGCCGAGTGGGTGGCGGTTGCTGGCGCTGCCCCTGGCGGGCGCCCTGACCCTGGGCGGCCTCGCTGCCTTGCTCTATCCCAAGGGCTCGGAAACTGTGGTGGTACTGCTTCTCGGTGCCGCCATCGGGGCCTGGCTGAGCATGTTGGTCTGTTGGCCAGTGCAATGGCTGGTGGAGCGCTGGCTGCGCACTGCCTGGCGCCATGTCATTGGCGGCGGGCTCAGTGGTGGCTTGATCGGCGCGTTGTCGGGGGTGCCCTGGCCTGTGATCAATCCCCAGGGGCCAGGTGCTGGCATGGGCTTCTGGGGGCCGCTGCTGACCCATGGAATCGTGCCCTTTGTGCTGATAGGGTTGCTGGCCGGTGGACTGTTCAGCTTGCTCAATCGGCTGTTCCGGCAACCCGGTGTTGCGGCCGGAAACTAGACGGCAAACCCTAATCCGATGCATGACCCAGGAAGGCGTCTCGAATGAACGATAACCCCATCACCCAGGTTGGTTTCGATGCTGAAATGCTCTGCCTGGAATGGGCTGATGGCCTGCGGCTGCGCCAACCCCTGAAGCGTTTTTCTGCGCTGCAGGCAGCCAGCGACCAGCAGCGTGCGGATTGCTTGATCCAGGCCCGAGGGCGCTCGGTGTGCTGGCCGCACCTTGCGCCGGACGGCATCACCCTGGAGGGCCACGACTGGATCTGGGAGCACCTGTGCGAGCAGGCCATGGGGCGCTTGAAGGCCTTGGATTGGGCGCTGGATGCCCTGTGTTCCAGGGATCAATCCATCGTTGCCCTGTGGCGCCTGGAGGCGGACGGCTACAACGGCGGTTTCCTGCAGTTCTTCTGCAACTGGGGCGAGCAGACCTGCCAGCTGGCGCTGAATGCCTTGGCGGCCATCGGCGCTCACGCCACCCACGAGCTGGTCAGCCGGCAACGGCAGTTGATTGCGCACCTTGAGGATCATCCCGAACTTGAGGGCTTGTGGGACATTCCGGGGCTGTTGAGTGATGAGCAGCATGAGCTGATCAGTGGCGAGCTGGATGAGCAGCTCTGGTCGGCGATGGAAGAGCTGCCGGCGCTGGCGGCGGATTATTTCTATGGGGGCTGAGGGGGAAGCTGGTCTCGGTGGAACCGGCATCCACCTCAAGTTCCGGGACCGATACGCAGATTCGCAATGCACGCGCTGATCAGCCAGAAAGATGGCTTGGCCTTGTCTGTCAGTAGCAAGGCCAGCGAAGCCGATCGCATCCTCAGCGTGCGACTACAGGGCACCCAGTTCGATGCTGCAATCGTCGTCGGCAATGAGCCGGTGGAAGGTTGTGCCCCATTGCCTGATTTCCTGCGGCTGGCGGCTGATCTGTCTTCTGGTACGCCGCTGCAATGGCGCTCCATGTGCCTGGAGCTGGGGTTCCAGGCGAGTGTCAGCACGTTCGCTGCAGCGCCGCTCATGCTCAGGGTCTTTATGGGGTCGACCTCTGACGATGAGTGCGACTGGCAGGTCAATGCTTCGTTGTTGCTGTGCCCTGTGCAACTGCGTGAGTTTGCCGACGCACTGGAAGTGGCTTGAAACCGGCGGCTTCAGGTTGCCGTTTGCCCAGCCAATTCGAGCAGCCCCGAGACGCGCGGGCACGCGGGGTTTGCCTGAACTGCCCACGATACTCCACGGACACTTCAAGCGTTGGCTCCGGGCCCCCGAAGCGTGCTGTAATGCCGCGCCCAATTATGGCCAATGGACTGCAGCTCATGACCCAACCCCGTATTCGCGCCCTGGCGCTGTGCATTTTTCATCAGGCGGGCAAGATCCTGGTCAACCGCTTCCATGATCCGCACACCCTGCAGTCGTTCTTTCGTCCCTTGGGCGGCGGTATCGATTTTGGCGAAAGGAGCGAGCAGGCCATCGTCCGGGAAATACACGAGGAGCTGGGGCTGCCTATCCACCAACTGCGGCTGATCGGCACTCTGGAAAGCCTGTTCGTCTATGCCGGCAAACCCTGCCATGAAATCGTCCAGGTGTATGACGCGCGGTTCGAGGACCCGAGCCTTTATCAGCGATCCCATCTCGATGCCCAGGAAAGCGACGGCGCGCCCTTCACCGCCAGTTGGCATGACAGCAGCAGCTTCACCGCGCAGTCGCCGCTGGTTCCCGAAGGGCTGCAGGACTTGCTCGAACAGTCGGGAATGCTCGGCTGAGGCGCTCGGCGAAAGTGCCTCATGCAACATGACGAGGGCCGGCGCCAGTGCCTGTGGGATTGGCGCCGAGAATTCGTCGAGGAGGTTTGCCCGGGTGTTGGCTGAGCGAGCCTGATCAGTGCCCCGGACAAGCCGTCCGGGGCGTAGTGCATCAGAAGTCCCAGCGGGTACTGAGCATGAAGTTGCGGGGTTCACCGTAGGCCGCCGAGTTATAGAAACCGACGTTGGTGTAGTAGGACTTGTCGAAGATATTGTTGACGTTGAGGGTGGCCGAGAGGTTCTTGCTGATCTGGTAGCGGGTCATCAGGTCCACCAGCCAGTAGGCATCCTGGGAGATCTCCTCATTGCGCTGCAGGGGCGAGTTGTAGAGCGAGTTCCAGCCCCGGCTTTGCCAGCGCAGACCGCCGCCGACGGTCAGCTTGTCCAGCTCGCCCTTGAGCTTGTAGCTGGTGTAGAGGTTGACCTGGTCCTCGGGCTCGAAGGTGGAGATCTTCTGGCCGTCATCGTCGCGCACGATCTTGTGGGTATAGCCGGCCTGGACCTGCCAGCCCGGGCTCAGTTCGCCGGACACTTCCAGCTCGTAACCCTTGGTCACCGCCTTGGCGCCCTTGAAGGCATAGTTGTCCGGGGTCGGGGTCTGATTGTTGTAGGCGTCGTCGGGCACCGAACGGTTGGTCTCGTGCACTTCGAAGTAGGCCAGGCTGCTGTTCAGGCGCCCGTCGAGGAATTCGCCCTTCAGGCCCAGTTCGTAGTTCTGTCCTTCGTCCGGCTCCAGCAGCCTGCTGTTGCGATCCTTGTTCCAGCTTTCCTGGGGCATGAAGATATCGGTGTAGCTGGCGTACGCGGTGAAGTAGTGGTTCAGGTCGTAGGTCGCGCCGACGTAGGGGACGAAGCGTCCGGTTTCCTTGTAGGACGGTGTTAGCCCGGTCAGGTGGTAATTGACCACACGCCCGCCCAGCAACAGCTTTAGTTCATCGGTCAGGTTCAGTCGGGTGGTCATGTAGGTGCCGGTCTGGCGCACCGTGTCGTCGGTGCGTTGGGCTGGCGCGCCCCAGATCGGCCGCTCGATCTTGCCGTTCCAGTTGTAGAAATCCACCACATTGCCGTTGGCCCCTGGAAAGTCGGGGCTCCAGTAGCCCTTGCCGGTCCAGCGCGAGGTGCCGATGGAGCCGCCGATCACCAGTTCATGCTCGCGGCCGAACAGGTTGAAAGGTCCACTGGCATAGAGGTCGGCGGAATCGCTGGTGGTGTCTCCGGTGTACTTCTGCGCGTTGATCTTGGCCGTGCCGTCGGTCTGCGGCTCGTCGAACTGGATCGAGCCGAGTTCGGCATGGTAGCTGTTGATCTTGTGGTCCAGTTGCAGCTTGGTGACCCAGCCATCGCCCAGGTCGTGCTCGAGCATGGCGAAGGCGGTGCGCGTGTATTGTTCCCAGCCGCTCCAGGTGGTGCCGTTGTTATAGGAGCGCGACATGCTGTTATGGCCGCCCTGAGCGTTGATCAAGGGGAAGGTGCCCGACCAGCTGGAACCCTTGGGAATGTTGTCCTGATAGTCACCGCCCACCGTCAGCAGGGTGTCGGGGGACAGGTCGAATTCGAGGATGCCGTAGTAGGTCGAGGTCTTGCGTGAGTAGTGATCGAGAAAGGATTTCTTGTCCTGGTAGGCCGCCACCGCCCGGCCGCGGACATTGCCGGTTTCGGTCAGCGGGCCGCTGACATCCAGTTCGTTGCGGTAGTTGTCCCAGGAGCCCACGCCCAGGGTGGCGTGGCCCTGGAAGTCGGCGGTGGGCTTCTTGCGCACCAGGTTGATGGTGGCTCCCAGGGAGCCGGCTCCGGTGAGCAGGCCGGGGGCGCCCTTGAGTACCTCGACCCGGTCATAGATGGCCATGTCGCTGAGGGTGTTGCCTGCCGAATAGGCAACGTTGCGCACGGTGGAGGGGATGCCGTCGTACTGGAAGTTGTTGACCGAAAAACCGCGAGCGTAATAGTTGGTGCGGTCGGTGTCGTAGGCCGACACGGTGATGCCCGGGGTGTGGCGCATGACGTCGTCGACGTTGTTCAGGCCGAAGTCCTCCATGTGCTGGCGGGTGATCACGGTGATGGACTGCGGTGTCTGCCGCGGGCTCAGGACCAGTCGGGTAGCGGTGGCGATGGTGCCCGGGGTGTAGGAGCCGGACCCTTCGGTGACGGTGCCCAACTGGTTACTGATGATTTGCGAGGCCCCCAGGTCCATCGAGCCCTCGGCCTGGGGTTGGCGCACCAGCATCACCCCGTTGGCGCCGTTGGGCTCATACCCCAGCGCGGTTCCGGCGAGCAATCGGGCCAGGGCCTGGGTGGCGCTCATCTGGCCACTGACCCCCGGTGATTCCAGGCCCTGGGCCAGGTCTGCCGAATAGGCGATCTGCAGGCCGCTCTGCACGCTCAGTTGATCCAGGGCATTGGCCAATGGCTGGCGGGCGATGTTGAAACTGTGGGTGTTCTGTACCTGGCTGGAAGCAGTGCCTGATGCGGGCTGGGCAGCCAGGGCCTGGGTACACGCCAGGCAGATGGCCAGGGCCAGCAGGCTGCGGCAAGGAAGCGGGTTGTGGGTTGAAAGGTGCATGCGAGCCCCGTGCTGAATAGGAATTATTTGCAAAAGCAAACACCTTGACGGGTTGGCTGCGACAAAGCCGTAAAACTATTTTTCGGGCCCTTAATGCAGCCCATGACGCTTATCGAACCAGCAGAACGCCTCCCGGCAGCCGGGTTATTCGGGTCTGTGTCACCTTGCTCAGGGCCTGGGCGATCGCCAGCGGATCATCCACCTGGTAGTTGCCGCTGACCCGTTGTCGGGCCGCGTTGTTATCGAGCAGCAGGATGGGCGCCGGGTAGTAGCGACGCAGCTCGCCCAGCACCTGGGCCAGGGGCGCGTCCTGGAACGACAGGCGGCCGCTGGTCCAGGCCATCTGGCGCTCGCCGCCGTCCTGATGCAAGGGTTGCAACTGGCGGTCCGTCAGTTGTTGCCAATTCCCGGCTTGCAGCAGGCTGCTGTCGCCGGTGGCGCTGGTCAGGCGCACCCGGCCTTCGCGCACGGCGACTGTCACCTCGTCGCCGCGTTGGCTGACGCTGAACCGGGTGCCGACCACCGTCACCGTGGCGTGCCCGGCCTCGATGGTCAGTGGCCGGGTCGGGTCATGGAAGGCTTCGACATAGAGCTCGCCGCGCAACAGGCGGATGCGCCGGTGGTGCTTGTCGATATCGGTGCTGATGGCGCTGTGGCTGCCCAGCACGATGTGCGAGCCATCGGCCAGGTCCAGGGGTTCGATCTTGCCGGTCGCGGTCAGGTGATCGGCCTGCAGCCGCAGCGGCAGGTCGGTCATCCAGCCGCCACCGAGCATCAGCAGCAGGGCCGCAGCCACGGCCAGGTAACGCTGGGTGGCACGACGACGAGGCCGTGCGACCACGGCGGGAGGCAACTCCAGGTCGCTTGCCAGGTCCTGCAGGGCCTGTTCGAACGCGCGGTCGTTCCATAGGTTTTCCATGGCCTGGTAGGCGTTGGCATGCTCCGGGTCGGCGTTGCGCCACTGCTCGAAGCGCTGGCGCAGACAGGGATCGTGCTCAAGCGCCTGGCGTTGGCTGAACCAGTCGCTCGCCTGTTCTTGTGCGCATTGTTGGGCGCTGGCATGGCGCGGGCGTTCAGTCATGGGATCTGTCGGTCAGTGGCTTTGATGCAGGCATTGAGAGCGGTGCGCAGGTCTTTTTCCACCGTGCTCAGGGACACTTGCAAGCGTTGGGCGATTTCGCCTTGGGAAAGCCCCTGCAGTTTATGCAAAACCAGGATCTGTTGCTGACGTTTGGGCAAGGTCGCCAGGACCTGCCCAAACCGCTGCAACTGCTGCTGGTCCTGGGCCTGGGTTTCCGGGCCGGGTGCCGGGGTTGCCACTTCACTGGCCTGGTTGTCATCCCCCAACTGGCACTCGAAGCGCCGTTTGCTGCGCTGGCTGCGCAGGTGATCGAAGGCCAGGTACTGGGCGGTCTGATAGAGAAAGGGTCGCAGGTGCTCGATAGGCCGGGCATGCAAGGCCTTGGCGACTCGCAGGTAGGTTTCCTGAGCCAGGTCCTCGGCCAGGCTGGCGCAGCCCACCACCCGTGACAGCATGCGGATCAGCGCACCACGCTGGCCGATGAACAGCGTGCTGAGCTTGTGTTGGTTGTCCCCTGTATCCATACCGACGCTCCCCACTGCCTGGATTCGGTAGCCGCGTGAATGGGCGGGTATTTTAATGAGAATTCATATCAATACCAGTTATTTCAGAGGGCCGACGCCAGGCTTGCAGCGCTGCCGGAAACGGCTCCCTTCATCGAGAGCAAGAGGGCATCGGCGGTTTGCAGGCGCCCAGTGCTGGAGGTGCATGCCAGTGTTGTTGAGCGCCAGCTCCACGTGCGGTGATTGGTCAGGCAGGTAGAGGAGGGCCCGCCACCTGCCAGAACGCCTTGAGGCCAGCATTGCTGCTGATGATGATGCGACGGTTGAAGGGCGCCGCTGATGGGCCGCCTGCCCCGGGAATGATTGGCGCCGGGCGCTGTCGACTCAACAAGGCTCCCTGGCGAATCGTTCGCCCCAGTCAGCGCCAGCGTGCCCACCTGAATCGGTTCAATATCTGTTCGCGCACGCTAGCCTGTGGCGGCCAGAGGGGGCAGCAAGACTCAATGGGAAGGTTCGAATATGCGCTTCATTTCAAGCGTCACCTGCCTGATGCTGCTGGTACTTGTCGGTCGGGCCTGGGCCGTGGATCCGCAACCGGCGGTGCAAGCGGCCCAGGACAAGGCCCAGGCTCTGGAGCAAAAGGCCGCGGACAGGCAAAGTCCGAAAGCGGCCCCCCAGGCCGCGGCCATCACCAAGACCGAAGTCCAGGCGGTGGATCCCGCAGGCCAGGCACCGGTGGACGATGCCATCACCTGCCTGTCACGGACGATCTACTGGGAAGCCAAGGGCGGTGAATCCGCCGACATGGAAGCCGTGGCCAATGTGGTCTTGAACCGCCTGGGGCACGAGGGTTTTCCCGGGACCCTGTGCGAGGTGGTCAAGCAAGGCTCGGAAAAGAGCCCTTGCCAGTTTTCCTGGTGGTGCGACGGCCGTCCTGACCAGGTCGAGGAAGAAGGGCGCTACGGCATCGCCAAGGAAATCGCCCGCAAGGCCTTGAACCAGCAACTCCAGGACCGCACCCAAGGCGCGCTGTATTTCCACGATCGCAGTGTGTCGCCGGACTGGGCCAAGGCCTATATCAAGACCACCGAGATCGGCAGTTTCCTGTTCTACAAGCCCAGGGACGTGGCTGCTCGATAGCCGCACCGAGAGGGTTTTTCCCGAGGCTCAGCCTTGAGGTTCCAGCCGTTGCCAGCGCCGGGCGAGGATGACCAGCCTGTGGCGGACGGATTGTGCGAGTTTTTTTTGCGAAGCCAGGCGCAGCAGGGTGTCCCGCAGCGCAGGATCCAGTGGAAAGCCATCTTCCAGCCAGCGTGTGGCGCATTGCGCCCAATAGGCGGAGTCGGATTCCAGGGCGGTCAACAGCAGCTCGCGCAAGGCGATTGGCTCGGGTACCGGGGCTTCGATTCGGTTAACGAGCCCTGCGAGGTACCGGTCCTGGCTGTTCACGACCGCCTGATAGGGCTGCTCGAGCAGCGGCAGTAGCCATACGTAGCTGAACGGTTGGGTCATCTTGTTACCGGGAATCTCCATGTTCACTGGCACGCCTATCGAGGGGCAGTGCTCATTGCACCTGCGGGTGCTGATCGGTAATGGCATGCCAGTCGGCTTTCATGGCTACGCAAAGGTGCTTCTGTTTGGGGGGGCAAAATGGCGTGTCCAGAGAAGCAATGGCGATGGAGATCCAATCGCGGAACTCGCCCTGGGCATCGCACCAGAACAGTGAGGAACCACAGGAGGAACAGAACTGGCGGAGTACGCCGGGTGAAGATTCATACCCCTTGAGCAGGGCTTGGGGGTCACTGATGCCGAGGGTTGAGCGAGGTACGCTGGCATAGGTGGCGAAGGCCGCCCCATGGCTTTTCCGGCATTTGCTGCAATGGCAGTGGGTCACGGCTTTGAGCGGGCCGCAGACCTGGTAAGTCACCGCGCCGCACAGGCAACTGCCTTGATGTTGGTTATCCATGCTGATGGTTTCCGCAGATTCAGAGGCAGCATTGCCGCGCAGGAAGGAAGCCTTTATAAACGGCCTGCTACTGTAGCGCCACAGTGACAGCAGTGGCGGTCCGACCCCCTGGCTGCAAGGAGCGACATAGTGAGCCCATCACCTTACCCTCTCAACACTCCTGATCCTGCCTTTTCCATTTTCGCCGGCATTCGCCTGTTCCGCCTGGAGCGACAGCAAAGGGGGCCGGACCACCAACCAGCTCCAGGCCGGGGATTCCTGGTTCGGATTCCTGGCACGGCAAGGCGCAGGGGAACACCATGATGCAGTCATTGGAACACCGGATCCCGCCACCCATTGTCACCCTGGTGTTCGGGGTATTGATGGGCCTGGCCGGCCGCTGGACACCAAGCCTCGACCTGACCTTGGGCACGCGCTGGCTGCTGGCGCTGCCGGTGTTCTGTGTGGGGCTGTTCCTGGTCCTGGCGGGTGGCATCTCTTTCCGGCGGGCCAGGACCACCGTCAACCCGCTGCAGCCGGAGCGCGCCTCGGCACTGGTCACTTCGGGCATCTACCGGCATACCCGCAACCCGATGTACGCAGGCTTTGCCCTGTTCCTGCTGGCCTGGAGCCTGTACCTGGCCTCGCCCCTGGCGCTGCTGGGGGTAGTGGGTTTCGTCCTGTACATCAACAGGTTCCAGATTATGCCCGAGGAGCGGGCCCTGGCCGGTTTGTTTACCGAGGATTTCAGTGCCTATGCAGCACGGGTCAGGCGCTGGTTGTGAGCGACCTGGCAGGGGGCGGCAAGGCGCAGCCAGGGTGGCTGGGTGGTGGACTTTCTTCCCGGCCAATTCCTGCGGGTTTGCCACCCAGCGGTTGATGATGGGGGCGATCTCCTTGATCACCCATCAATTACCGAGGATGCCAGCATGGCCAAGCACGACGATGACAACCGAGCCAATCAATTGAACCCGGAGCACGATGCCTATTGGAGCTCCCGGGGCGACGACGAGCGCCCTGACGACTGGGACCATCGCGAGGAGGATGAATGACATGGCCGCGAATCAGAAGAACCCCAAGGATGCCCGTGGCGATATTCGCAATGCCAACAAGGGCAGTCCAGGCACCAACCGCATCTATGACCAGGCCCAGGGCAACCGGGGCAAGCAGTTGAACCCCAATCAGGTGCACCAGCAGTCCAAGGGTTAGTCATCGCAGGGCCGGCGCTGGGCCGGCCCTCATGATTCGGGCAGAGGAACGCCGAGGAGCTGTCGGGCCCGGCGGTACTCTTGCCCATAGCAAGCGAAGACCTGGCTGATCTGTCTGTCCGGAAGGCCTGCGCGAGTCATTTCCTGTTGCAGGAAACGGCAGGTTTCGGCGAAATGCAGCATGTGCGCCAGGCTGTCGACCAGCGGATCATCCTCAGTTGTTTCCAGGCCGCGCACGGCACCGGCCGCCAGGCTGACGGCTTGTGCCAGCGAACGCACATTGGCGGGTTGCGGCCGGCCCTTGGTGCCGCTGATCCAATCGCGAAGCGAGCGCTGCTTGGAGGCCAGGTCGAGGATCTGGCCCTTGTGGTACTGGTGTTGCGCCCAGAGCTGGCCGAGGGCGGCGCAACTGCTGACATTGCTGGGGCTGCGACAGAGCCTGGCAAAATGCTCCAGGCAATCGCCGAGCGGATTGCTCCATTGCTGTGGC
This sequence comes from Pseudomonas sp. PH1b, assembly GCF_000633395.1. Classification (GTDB taxonomy): domain Bacteria; phylum Pseudomonadota; class Gammaproteobacteria; order Pseudomonadales; family Pseudomonadaceae; genus Aquipseudomonas. The sequence continues at coordinate 93,727 of NZ_AYMU01000022.1, read as the reverse complement.
TGGGGCCCGACCCTGGGCAGGAACTGCTCCATGAACAGTTGGTCCTGGAAACCATCCTGTGCAAGCAGTTGCCAGTTGATCAGGCTGCCATCGACCACCAGCCAGGCGGCAAAGCGCAGCAGCACCGAGACACAATCCGCGATCCTGCAGTGGTGGAGCGTCGTGTGCTTGAGCAGCGCGTCGTCATCTTCCGTGGTGGCCAGCAAGGCCAGGAGTCGCTCGGGTGTACCGGGGCATCCCAGTTCGCGAGCCAGCGTGGACTCGGCCAGCAAGGCAACCCGCGCCCGGAGGGAGCCGGCGATGGGCAGTTGCCTGCAAACCAGGTCCCATTCGTCCTGCAGCCTGGCTTTCCAGTACGTCGTGCATTGCGCGTGGGCGAACAGTGATCCGGCGAGCATTCCCGACCATTCGACATAAGGGCGCCACAGCACGTCCTTGGCGAGCGCGTCCTCAAGTACCGGCTGCATGCTGGGGCGGCTGCGCAGCATTCTCAGCAGTTTGCCCAATTGGCTGGGGCGCATCTGCATGGCTGACGGCGGGCGCTGAAACCATTTGCTGAAAGTTTTCCAGGTCAGCCAGCCGGGGTGCTGCGCCTGCTCGTACAGGTGCTTCTGCGCGTTGGGCATGTGCATCAGTTCGAAGACCGTGGCCAGGGGCAAGAAGTACAGGCAGCCCTCGCGGTACAGGATCGAACGGGTGTCGTCGAAGGGCAGCAGGTTGGATTCCATTCCAAGATCCTGATCGGTCGAGGCGCTCCGGCAACCCGGCTCATGTTTCAGGCAAGGGCTGAGGGCCGGATCCGGTGCTGGTTTCTGGGCCCTCACCGGGGAACATGGAGGGCACTGTCGGAACGTTGCTTGAGGTTGACGCCGGCTCAGGCTGCCACTTGCGCCTGAAGTTGCAGTTGCCCGTCCACATCCTGGACCAGACCGCAGGTCACGAACAACGGCACCAGCACCTTGTGCAGTTCCGGCTCGACGAACTCCTTGACGGTGTCCAGTTCCAGGTTGCCGCTGGCCGGCAATTCGCCCTTGGTGTAGGACAGCCAGGCCTTCTTCAGGGCCAGCAGCACATCGCTGCCGGCAGTGGAGGCAAAGCGACGGTTGGCCACGCGGCCGGCGAAGTTGAAGGTGTGCGGGTATTGGTAGCCGGTTTCGTCACCCTGGCTGGCGACGCAGCGACCGCAGCGGCAGGGGCCGTCGATGAAGGCGGCGCGCAGGTAGTTGTTGAAGTCGACGATGGGCTTGAGTGCCAGGCGCTTGTCGACTTCGAACAGGTCGCCGGTCATTTTTGCTTCACTGCTCAAGGTCATTTTCCTCAGGGTCAGGCGGTGTATTTTCACAGGGCCGCACCATAACAGCCAGAGGGGGGGCAGGGGTACTTTTCTGCGCCTGGAAGGCTGGCGGGACGGGCATCGGGCCAGGGCCGCGCTCTGCTAGGATCAGTCCCTTGCGCGCACCGGTTAACCGAGCGCGGGTTTCCCCTGTCAATCATCCTTCGAGGAATCAGCATGTCGATCTACGCCGTGACCGTCCCCTGTTTTGCCCAGATGTTGCGCGCCTTGAGCACCCTGTTGGCCAAGGGCGAGGAGCGGGCCCGGGAGTTGGGTTTCGACCCGCAAAACCTGCTGGATGCGCGCTTGGCGCCAGACATGCACAACCTGGCCGCCCAGGTGCGTTTCACTTGTACCCAGGCACGGGAAGCGGTCCAGCGTCTCAGCGGCCAACCGGTCACGACGCTGGCGGCGCCGGCCAGCATGGCTGAGGCCAAGGTGCTGATCGAGAGCACCCTGACTTTTCTCGCCGCGGCGGATCGGCGGCTGATCGACAGCAGTGACCGGCGAGCGGTGGCCATCGAGTTGCCCAACGCTATCGTCTTCGACATGACCGGGGAGGAATACGCGTTGAACTGGGCCACGCCGCAGTTCTATTTCCACCTGGTCACGGCCTACAACATCCTGCGACACAACGGCGTGCCCCTGGGCAAGGCCGAGTATGTGCAGCACATGTTTGCCTATTTGCGTCAGCCGCAGGGCTGATGGGGCCGGGTATCGGTTGCAGGCATGACGGTAGCCCGTGATCGCGGCAGAGAGGGCGGCCGCTCAGAGTCTCTGGTAGATCACTTCATAGTCGCTGCCCAGTTCGACCTCCAGTAGCTGGACAAGAGCAAGCGCGGCCTGGTCGAAATGCGCTTGCTCCTGCGCCGTCCACGGGCTGGGCGCCAGCGGGTCGGCCCAGTCCAGGGCACTGTCATGCCACTGCGACAAGGCATTGAGCTGCTCCAGTATTGTCGGGTCGATGGGCAGTTGCTCCTCGACCGGCCCAGGCCGTAAACAGGCCCGGGCCGTATCGTTGGCGCTCCAGAGTGTTCCGCCTCCCCACTCGAACAGCAGGTGAAGGCGCTTTTTCTCGATCATCGGCTTATCCCTGTGTAGGCAACGGCAATAGGCCGCGGGGAGTGGATCGTAGCCGTTCTGCCGGTCCGGGAAACAGCAGGGCAGCTTGAGAAAAGGCCTCGCTCATCAATACTCAAGTGGCAACCATCCAGCGAGGGCGGCTACCGGTCATGTCTCAGTTGAAGAGTGATGCCACAGAGGTCGGGAGCGCCGCCACGGCCGGTGCGCAGATTGATGCCAAGATCGCCGGGCTCGGCGATTGGCGAGGCGAAATGCTTGGGCGAATCAGGGCGCTGATCCACCAGGCCGATCCTGACGTACTGGAAGCAGTGAAGTGGCGCGGCGTGCCGGTGTGGTCCCATGCCGGCATTCTCTGTACCGGCGAGACTTACAAGTCGGTGGTGAAAATGACCTTTGCCAAGGGCGCCGCCCTGGCGGACCCGAGTGGCCTGTTCAATGCCAGCCTGGAGGGTAATACCCGCCGCGCCATCGATTGGCATGCCGGCCAGCATATTGATGAGCCCGCCTTGCTGGCGCTGATCCGTGCTGCCGTGATCCTCAATACCTCGGCGCCGGCCAAGGCCCGGGGTTGATCACTGCGAGCCTGTCGCCAGGTAGCCCAGGAGGGGGCATCACCCGGCGTTGCAGGTCCTGTGTGTCCAGTTCGTCCTGCCCGTGACATCGATCAGGCCATGGGGCCTGGCGAGCGCACCCGCTCCGGCCTGCGGCTAGAGCGTCGGCCGCTGAAGGTGCAGCCATTCCTGCACCGCCGGCCGTTGCCACTGGCGCCGGGCGTACTCCACCAGGGCTGGCGGCATGGGATCGCCGTTGAGGATCAGCCGGTTGAGCATCAAGGCCAGGTCGAGATCGGCGATGGACCACTGGCCGAACAGGTAGGGGCGGCCGTCCGCCAACAACTCCTGGGCAGCGGCGATCAGCTTGCGCGCCGCCGACTCGGCCGCCGGCGACAGGGCGGCGCCCTTGCAGCCGTAGAACACCACCAGGGTCGAGCGCTCCTGGCGAATCGGCAGCAGGTCGCTGCGCAGCCAGGCCTGGACCTGGCGCGCCTTGGCCCGCTGCCGCGGGTCGGCCGGGTAGACCGGTGTGTCGGGGAACAGCTGTTCCAGGTATTCGGCGATGGCCGAGGATTCCGACAAGGCAAAACCGTCCAGCACCAGGGTCGGCACCCGTTGGGTCTGGGACAGCCGGGCATAGTCCTGGGTCTGGTTCTCACCGGCATCGAGGTCTAGGGTCAGCAGTTCGAAGTCGATGGCTTTTTCCCGCAGCACCACGAACACCGACAGGGCGTAGGGGCTGGTGAACTGGGCGTCGACATACAGGCGTGGGCGGGAAGGGGGCACGGCATGATCTCCGGTGGTGAAGTGGACACGCTAAGAGATCTGCGGTGAGAAATAAAATGCGCGATTTTTATCCCGGCATTCCTTGCTGGAATACTGGAGTAGATCGAGAATCAGGTCCCGCCGATCGCCAGGATGCTGGGCGGGCAGGACGTGTCGAGCAGATACCCACGCCGTATTCGCCAGGAGCCATCAGTGCCGTTGTTTGAAACCCCACGCCTCATCGCCCGCCCGTTGTCACCGGACGACCTGCCGGCGTTGACCGCCATCCTCAGCGATCCGCAAGTGATGGAGTATTCCTTGCGCGGGGTCTGTGATGAGCAGGCGACCCTGCAGTTCATCGAATGGTGCCTGCAGTGCTACACCGAGCTGGGCATCGGGCCCTGGGCCCTGGTGGAGAAGGGCAGTGGCGAGCTGGTGGGCTTCTGCGGCGTCAGCCCGGAGCAGGTGGGTGAGGTCCAGGAGGCCAACCTGGGGTATCGACTGGCCACTCGATTCTGGAATCGGGGGCTGGCCTCGGAAGCTGCCCGTGGGGTGTTGCAGTGGGTGTTTTGCCAGCATCAATTGGCCTCGGTGGTGGTCATCATCGAGCCGGCCCACGGTGCGTCCTTGCGGGTGGCCGAGAAAGCCGGGTTCAGCGAGTTCCAGTTGCTGAGGTTGCATGATCGTCCCGTACGCTTGTACCGCCTGACGAGCCATCAGTGGCAGGCACTTTGCCTTATCGAATAAGGCAAAGTGCTGGCCCCGCAGTTCCTCAGATCTCGCCAAAATCACTTTATTTTCAGGTGGTTAGGTGACCGCAAAATGCGCCATGTATTGATTACGCTGACTTCGTTTGCCTTGCTGGGCGGGGTGGGAGCGGCCCAGGCCAGGGAACTGCTGGCCAATGACCGCTATGTTTGCAGCTGGGGCGCGGGGACGGCAGCCAGGGCTCAGGAGCTGAAACTGTCCGGGGTGTCGCTGTATGCGGCGCGGCAGAAGATCCAGACCTACAAGTTCAGCAAGGGCTGGATGCGCATGATGGCCCTGGGCATCACTGAGCAGACTTACGACAGCGGCTCGCGAATACGCCCTGAAGCCTTGCGCAAAAGCTTTTACGATGACTGCGTTCGGTATAAGTTGGCCCGCCGATAACCCAGGTGAATCCCCATGCCTTGCCATGCTGATTTCATGCGCCAGGCACTGCTCGCTGGCCGCCGGGCCTTGCCTGGCTGGCCAATCCGCCGGTGGGTTGTGCCCAGGTCACAGGTCAGCAGGTCGTTGGTCAGGGCTTCACCCAGCCTTCCGCGGAACTCCCGCTTGGCCTCACGCCGCAGCGGCAGCACATCCTCTGCGCGCTTGAGCTGGCGCCAGCCCGAGCGGGTTTGGCCCATGGCCTGGACCGCCTTGGGGTAGCGGATATTGACCTTATGATCATGAGTAAAATTTGTAGTGATCAGGATTAAATTGAGTTTGTCTCACCTGCGACCTGCTGTCGACAATGGCCTCCATCAAACAGCTTGGAGTGTCTTGTCATGGCTTTGGCCCATTCCCTTGGATTTCCGCGCATCGGCCGCGACCGCGAACTGAAAAAAGCGCAAGAGGCCTTCTGGAAAGGCGAGCTCGACGAAGCCGGCCTGCGGGCCGTTGGCCGCGACCTGCGCCAGGCTCACTGGGAACTGCAGAAGAAGGCCGGGATCGAGCTGTTGCCAGTGGGCGATTTCGCCTGGTACGACCAGGTCCTGACCCACTCGCTGATGTTCGGCGTGATCCCCGAGCGTTTCCGCCCTCATGATGGCAAGGCTTCCCTGCAGACTCTGTTCGCCATGGCCCGTGGGGGCAGCGATAGTTGTTGCGGCGGTGCCCACGCCGAGGAAATGACCAAGTGGTTCGACACCAACTATCACTACCTGGTGCCGGAGTTCAGCGCCGACCAGCAGTTCCACCTGGGCTGGGAGCAACTGTTCGAAGAAGTCGAGGAGGCCCGCGACCTGGGTCACTCGATCAAGCCCGTGGTGATCGGCCCGCTGACCTACCTGTGGCTGGGCAAGGCCAAGTGCGCCGAGTTCGACAAACTGGAACTGCTGGACCGCTTGTTGCCGCTCTACGGCCAGATCTTCCAGCGCCTGGCGGAGCAGGGCGTGGAGTGGGTGCAGATCGACGAGCCGATCCTGGTGCTGGACTTGCCCCAGGAATGGAAGAACGCCTTTGAGCGTGCCTACAACCAGATCCAGCGCGAGCCGTTGAAGAAACTGCTGGCCACCTACTTCGGCGGCCTGGAAGAAAACCTCGGCCTGGCGGCGAACCTGCCGGTGGATGGCCTGCACATCGACCTGGTGCGCGCCCCCGATCAGTACCCGACCATTCTCGACCGCCTGCCGGCCTACAAGGTTCTTTCCCTGGGGGTGGTCAACGGCCGCAATGTTTGGCGCTGCGACCTGGACAAAGCCCTGGCCACTCTGCGGCACGCCCATGCACGCCTGGGTGATCGCCTGTGGGTCGCGCCGTCCTGCTCGCTGCTGCACTGTCCGGTGGACCTGGCCCGTGAAGACCAGCTGGACGCCGAACTCAAGAGCTGGCTGGCCTTTGCCGTACAGAAGTGCGAAGAGGTGGCGATCCTCGCCCGCGCGGTGAGCGAGCCCGAGGCAGCCCCTGTACTCGAGGCCCTGGCGCAAAGCCGTGCGGTGCAGGCCGGGCGTGCCGCCTCGTCACGTATTCACAAGCCCGCGGTGCAGGCCCGCGTGGCGGCCATCACCGCCCGGGACAGCCAGCGCCAGTCGCCGTTTGCCCAGCGGATCGCCCGGCAGCGCGCCGGCCTCGACCTGCCGCTGTTCCCCACCACCATCGGCTCGTTCCCGCAGACTGCTTCCATTCGCCTGGCACGCCAGTCGTTCAGGCACGGCAAATTGAGCGCGGCCGAGTACACCGAAGCCATGCAGAGCGAGATCCGACACGCGGTGCAAGTGCAGGAGCGCCTGGGCCTGGACGTGCTGGTGCACGGTGAAGCCGAGCGCAACGACATGGTCGAGTACTTCGCCGAGCAGTTGGACGGCTATGCCTTCACCCGGTTTGGCTGGGTGCAGAGCTACGGTTCCCGTTGCGTGAAGCCTGCGCTGATCTTCGGTGACCTGAGCCGCCCCAGGGCCATGACCGTGGAGTGGATCCGCTACGCCCAGGGCCTGACCGACAAGGTGATGAAGGGCATGCTCACCGGCCCGGTCACCCTGCTGATGTGGTCCTTCCCCCGTGAAGACGTGAGCCGTGAACTACAGGCCCGTCAATTGGCCCTGGCCATGCGTGACGAAGTGCTGGACCTGGAAGCCGCCGGCATCAAGATCGTGCAGATCGACGAAGCCGCGTTCCGTGAAGGCCTGCCCCTGCGCCGCGCCGACTGGCCGCATTACCTGGGCTGGGCTACCGAGGTGTTTCGCCTGTGCGCTTCTGGCGTGCGTGACGAAACCCAGATCCATACCCACATGTGCTACAGCGAGTTCAACGATGTGATCGAATCCATCGCCGCCATGGATGCGGACGTCATCACCATCGAGACGTCCCGTTCCGACATGGAATTGCTGGATGCCTTCGAAGCCTTCGCCTACCCGAACGAGATCGGCCCGGGCGTCTACGACATCCACTCGCCACGGGTGCCGGATGCCTCGGAGATGGCCAGCCTGCTGCGCAAGGCTGCTCAGCGCGTGCCTGCCGAGCGCTTGTGGGTCAACCCGGACTGCGGCCTGAAGACCCGCGGCTGGGCGGAAACCGAAGCGGCCCTGGTGCACATGGTCAGCGCCGCCCGGCAGCTGCGTAAAGAACAGGCCTGAACCTTGGCGGCCCATGGCACGCCAGCCGCAGCCCTTGAGGGCGCGGCTGGCTTTTTCATTCAGTGGATTCAATCAGGGCGCCTGTTCATGGTCCCAGTCAATAGGCCGCCACTGAGCTTGCCCGAGAATGCCGGCCCTCTGCTCCTGTGTTCCCCGCCAGGGGTGGTGATGGAGGCCGTCAGCTTATGAGGCCAGAAGCGGCGCAAGGGCCGTGGGCGTGCTGCGGATGATCGAGATTGGCCAACGGGAGAAGTTCTACCCTCAGGGGCACCGTGGCTGCGGCCATTTCCTGCGCTGCACCAAGCATCAGAGTCAGGCGTTGGGGGGGAACTCATCCGTAGCGGCGACCAGCATTACCCCGACGAGGCGTGATCTGTACTGCGGATCGCCCCATCTGATCCGTATTTTTCTCGCTCATCTGCCTCTGTAATCAGAACAGCCAAGGTTCGAAAATGGCGCGCCCGGCCGGCCTTCCTCCGAAGACCGCCTGCGCTGCACCGCACCCCTAATGTTCAGGAGGCCTGATGACTAAGATGGCGTTTTTCTTGTTTGGATTTTTAGCCTTGACCATCGCGATCGGTGCGCTTGCGACTATTTCTCCGACCTAGACCCGGGACTGCTTGCGGTTCCTGCTTCACTTCCTTGTCACCCTCAGTGGCAGAGCCGATGAACTCTGCCGCTGCCTTCGGTTTCACTTGGCAAACCGGCGCGCCCCGGCCACGCACAGGATCACCGCCACGGTGACCCCAAGCATGCCAAGGCTCACCTGCTCATGCAGCAGGCCGGCCGCCAGGGCCAGGCCGAAAAACGGCTGCAGCAACTGCAGTTGGCCGACGGCGGCGATCCCACCCTGGGCCAGCCCGCGGTACCAGAAGACAAACCCGATCAACATGCTGAACAGCGAGACATAGCCCAGGCTGAACCACGCCGGCAGGCTGATGCCGCTGAACGAGGCGGGGGCGCTCCACAGGCTCAGCGCAATCATCAGTGGCAACGACAGCACCAGGGCCCAGGAAATCACCTGCCAACCGCCCAGGGTCCGTGACAGCCTGGCGCCTTCGGCATACCCCAGGCCGCAGACCAATACCGCCAGGAGCATCAGCAGATCGCCTTCGGGGGATGCGCTAAGGCCCTGGGCAACGGCGTAGCCGATCACCAGCAGGCTGCCCAGCACCGAGAACAGCCAGAACACCGGGCGCGGCCGTTCACCGCCGCGCCACACGCCGAAGACGGCGGTGGCCAGGGGCAGCAGGCCGAGAAACACGATGGAGTGGGCCGAGGTCACGTATTGCAGGGCCAGGGCGGTCAGCAGGGGAAAGCCCAGGACCACGCCGATGGCGACGATAGCCAGGGGCAGCAACTGGGCCTTGGTCGGCCGTCGTTCCTTGAACAGCAGCAGGATGCACAGTGCCAGGAGCCCGGCGAGGGTGGCCCGGGCCACGGTGAGAAACAGCGGGTCGAACTCCAGCACCGCGACGCGAGTCGCCGGCAGGGAGCCACTGAAGATCAGCACCCCGATAAAGCCGTTGAGCCAGCCACTGGCGGTCTTTTCCAGCGCTGGGGATTGCAGGTTCGGTGTCCGTTCCATTCAGGGGGCTCGCTAGGGTTGGCAGGGGCAAGCCCACGGCAGCGTCGGCCGGGCTTGCGTTGCGCCCATCCTAGGATCGAAAATCAGCACAATCAAAAAATTGTCATGGATACAGTCCCTATGGCCCGTGCCCGCTACAAGCAACTGGTGGATGCCTTTGCCGCCGATATCCGCAGTGGGGTGCTGGCTCCCGGCACTCGCCTGCCCACTCACCGCGAGTTGGCGGCCCAGGAGCGCCTGGCGCTGGTGACCGCCTCGCGGGTGTATGCCGAACTGGAGGCCATGGGCCTGATCAGCGGTGAAACCGGTCGTGGCACCTTTGTCCGGGAAACGGCCTTGCCACCGGGCCAGGGCGTCGACCAGCAGGCCGTGGCGGCCGGCACCCTGGACTTGAACTTCAACTACCCGGCCGTGCCCGGGCAGGCTGAATTGCTCAGGGGCGCATTGCGCCAGCTGGCATCGGCCGGTGACCTGGAAGCCCTGCTGCGCTACCAGCCCCATGCTGGCCGCAGCCACGAGCGGGCCACGGTGGCGCGGCACCTGGCTTGCCGCGGGCTGGCGGTGACCGGTGAGCAGGTGTTGATAGTCAGTGGTGCCCAGCATGGCCTGGCGACCACCTTGATGGCCTTGCTCAAACCCGGTGACGTCGTGGCCACCGACGCCTTGACCTACCCCGGCTTCAAGGTGACGGCGGACGCCCAGGGCCTGGAGTTGCAGGCCATTGCCCTGACGGCCCAAGGGCCGGACCTCGATGCCCTGGAGCGCCTGTGCCAGCGCCGGCGGGTACGGGCGGTGTACGCCATGCCGACCGTGCACAACCCCATGGGCTGGGTGCTGGACCTGGCCTGGCGCGAGCGCCTGGTGGCGATCGCCCGCAAACATGGGTTGCTGATCATCGAAGATGCGGCCTACGCCTTCCTCGCCGACAACCCGCCCGTGCCCCTGGCAGCTTTGGCAGCGGAAATCACGGTCTACGTCTCCGGTTTTTCCAAGAGCGTGGCCACCGGGTTGCGGGTGGGTTATGTGGTGGCGCCGCCGGCCTGGGTGGCGTCGATCGAACGGGCGATCCGCTGCACCACCTGGAACACTCCGGGGGTGATGACCGCCATGGCCTGTGCCTGGATCGACGACGGTACCGTGGCGCGCCTGGAGCAGGAGAAACGCGACGATGCCAGGCAGCGCCAGGCCCTGGCTCGCGAGATGCTGGAAGGGTTGGAATACATCGGCCATCCCGACGCCTACTTCCTCTGGCTGCCCTTGCCCGAGGAAGTGCGCGCCGACCAGGTGGCCATGGCGCTATTGCACGAACAGGTCTCGGTCTCTACCGCAGGCCCCTTTGCCTGTGCTGCCCCGGTGCCCCATGCGATCCGCCTGGCCCTGGGCTCGGTGACCCTGGAAGAGCTGCGCACCGCCCTGAGCAAAGTCCGCCAGGTGATCGCCCACTACGCGTATTGACCACAGCCGCACGTGGCAAGCTCCAAGCTTGCCGCTGCCCCTATAGCTTGAACTGGGTAACCAGGCCGTTGAGGTCCACTGCCAGGCGTGACAGCTCCTGGCTGGCGGCGTTGCTCTGGTTGGCCCCGGCCGAGGTCTGGGTCGACAGGTCGCGGATGTTGATCAGGTTGCGGTCCACTTCCCGGGCCACCTGGGCCTGCTCTTCGCTGGCGCTGGCGATGACCAGGTTGCGTTCGTTGATCATGGTGATGGCCTGGGTGATCTGGTCCAGGGCCAGGCCCGAGGCACGGGCGGCTTCCAGGGTCAGGTGGGCGCGTTCGTTGCTGGTGCGCATGGCACTGACCGCACCCTCGGTGCCTTCCTCGATGGTGTTGATCATGCTTTCGATTTCCTGGGTCGACTGCTGGGTGCGATGGGCCAGGGCCCGTACCTCGTCGGCGACCACGGCAAAACCTCGCCCGGCGTCCCCGGCACGGGCTGCTTCGATGGCGGCATTGAGCGCCAGCAGGTTGGTCTGCTCGGCAATCGACCGGATCACTTCCAGGACCTGGCCGATGTTGCGCACATCCACCGCCAGATGCTCGACCCGCTCACAGGTCTGGGTCACGTCCTCGGCCAGTTGGCCAATGGAGTCGACGGTGTGCTGTACCTGCTCGCGGCCGTGATGGGCGGTGCGGTCGGTTTCCTGGGAGGCTTCGGAAGTGCTCACGGCGTTGCGCGCCACTTCTTCCACGGCGGCGGTCATTTCGTTGACCGCGGTGGCGGCCTGTTCCACTTCGTTGCTTTGCTGGTGCAGGGTCTGGCTCGAATGCTCGGTGACCGCGTGCAGTTCCTCGGCGGCCGAAGCCAACTGGTTGGAGGAATCGGCGATGCGCTGCAGGGTGCCGCGCAGGCTGGCCTGCATGGTTTGCAGGGCGTGCAGCAGGCGCGCCGGTTCATCCTTGCCGCTGATCGCGATGCTCTGGCCGAGGTCGCCGCTGGCGATGGTTTCGGCCACGGCCACGGCTTGCCCCAGCGGCCGCACGATGCTGCGGGTCAGGAGTATCGCCAGGGCCACGGTCAGGGCCACCACCACCAGCATGATCAACAGGACCATGCCGATCGCGCTCTGGAACACCTGGTTGCTCTGGGCCGCTGCGGCGACGCCGCCACGGGTGTTGACGTCGATGATAGTCAGCAATTCCTTGAGCATGGCATCGGCATTGGCCAGGAACGGACCACCGTCGACGATATCGATCGCCGCTTCCTTGTGGCCCTGGCGCATCAGTTCGACGATCCGGTGCTGGTCCTTGAGGTACAGCGCCTTGGCGCTGACAAAGCGCTCGTAGGCGGCGCGCTCGTCTTCGACGTTGATCAGTTTTTCGTAGGTTTGCTGTTGTTCGTCCTGCTGCTGGTCGAGCTCGGTGAGGCGCGAAAGCAGGGCCTGCACGTCATTGCTATCGCGTACCACCAGCATGCGCAGGGTCAGGGTGCGGATCTGGGTGCTGGTCAGGGCCAGGGCATTGGCGGCGACGATGGAAGGCTGCCAGTTCTGGTCGACCTCAAGGGATTGCTGGTTCATGCGTTGCATTTCCAGCAGGGAGAAACCTCCCAGGGCCAGGGCCAGCAGGGCGATCAGGGCAAAGCTGAACCCTGCACGGCGGGAAATGTTCATCGTTCTCAAGAGCATGATGGTGTTCCTTGTGGCGGCAAAAAGTACAACCGGCGAAGCAAGTCGCGGTTTGCATCGGTGCGGTGCGCGGTGGAGCGAGGCCCCACGGCACCGTCGGCTTTTTGCACACAAGGCAGGCGGCTGGCGCATCTGATCGGCGCCTTTGTCCGTGCTTTCCAGGGTTGGCAGGTTGCACGACCTGCCTGGAAAACCTGCCGATGATAGCACGGTGACATCTATCGCGGGCGCCTGGCCCGCGGCTTTCAGTGGCCTTCGGTCTGAAGAAAGCCTTCGATGGAGCGCGCGCTGGTCACCGGGTCGACCTGCATGAAGCAGTGCTGGCCGTCGAGTACCTGGGTGCTCAGGTGCCGATTGAGCGTCGCCCAGCGCTGGGCCGAACGGGCCACGTAGGGGTAGCTGTCGCGGCCGTGGATCACCAGGCTCGGGGTCTGTATCTGGCGCAGCGAACGCCACAGGCGGCGGGGAAAGGAGCTGAAGATGTCCACCTCGCGCTCGGGGGCGCATTTGAGCGCCACGCCTTCGGCGGTGTCCTTCAACCCGTGTTCGACATAGGCCTCCAGGGCCTCGTCACTCCAGCCCTTGAAGATCCCCCGGTTGGCCAGCGCGGCCTTGGCCGAGGCGCGGTCCGGCCAGCGCTGGCGGCGGGCAGCGGCCTTGCGCGCCAGGCTGTGGCGGCGGTTCAGGCCCAGGGCCGAAAGCAGCTTGAGCGAGCCGATCATCGACGGGCTGAAGATCACCGGGTCGAGCATCACCGCCTTGCGAAACAGCTGCGGTCGTTCGGCCACGATCAGGCAGGTGAGCACCCCGCCAAAACTGTGGCCGACCGCGTAGCGGGGCACCTCGCCGTAGGCTCCGAGCCCGGCCTCGAAGGCCTCGGCCGCCAGTTCCGCGGTCCGGTTCCAGCCCAGGAACGGGCCGCCGTGGTCCGTGTCGCCATGGCCTTGCACGTCGCTGAGCCACAGGTCGAAGGACTCGGCCAACAGCGCCAGCATCGGTCGATAGGCCATGGAGCAGAAGCCGTTGCCGTGGAGAAAGTGCAGCAGCGGCTTGCCCGAAGGCGCGGAGCGCAGGCCGCGCAGGGTAAAGCCTTCGGGGCAGGGATAGGACCAGGGGAGCAACTGCATGGGGCCTCGGGATGACGGGTGAGCACAGCCGGGCATTGTCGATGGGATGGCCCTCGAGTCAAGGGCCGATCCTGACCGACTCCAGCACTAGCAGGTGGTGAGCTGGCGAAACGACAGGCTGATGCGCTCGCCCGCGCCCGGCGCCTTGGGAATGGCGTGCAGCCAGTGTTTTTGCAGTTCGTCCGACATGTGCAGCAGGGAGCCGCTGGCCAGGCTGTAGTCGAAGGTCGCGCCGCTTTCCTTGTGGCGAAAGACCATGGTCCGGGCATGCCCCAGGGAAACGATCACCACGCCGGTGCCGGTCACCAACTGTTCATTGGCGTCGGAATGAAAGCCCATGGAGGATTGGCCGTCGGGGTAGCAGTTGAGCAGGCAGTTGTTGGGACGAAAGCCCAGTCGCTGCTCGATGGGCCCGCACAGCTGTTGCAGAAGCTCGGGCATCGGCACGGCAGGGTAGGTGATCTGCGAATAATCGTAGGGCGCGCCGAAGCTTGCGGTCTTGCGCGCACGCATGCGCTCGTCCCACAGCACAGAGTCCTTGAGCTGGCTGAACAGCCGGTGGGGGTCGGCGATGAAGTCGGGAATGAAGTCGATCTCGGGTGGAGTCATGGGTGCGCTGCCAGTGTGTGAAGGTGAGCGGCTGCCAGGGGGCAGGGCCCATCCTTATCGGTCCTTGATGGGGTGCTGGAGGGTGCCGCCTGCAGCCGACTGGATGAAGTGCGCGGCCTTTTCCGCCAGCGCCGCTTGCGAGGCGCGGATGATCAGTACCAGGGGCACCAGGGACAGTGGGTCGATGTCCAGGCGTTGCTCGCTGGCATCGCGCAGTCTCAGGGGCAGTTCGGTCCACTGCTCATCGTCGGGAGTTCGGCTGTCACCATCGGAATCGACATTGCAGCCTGTGCCCCATAAGTGCTCGGCAACCCGGTAGTAGGCCGGGCGTGGTCCGGGATCATGGAGGAGCAGGCTGTGCTGTATAGACATGGCGTCCGGCTTGGGCGAGGTGGCGTTCCAGGCCGGTAACGGTATCTCGCCACCGGCGCTTGATGCAACCCGCGAGAGGGCTGGCGCCGGGGTGTCAGCGCGGCCTGTCAGCCGCCATTGGCATTGAGGATGCTCGCCACCTGGCGGGGTTGGCAGTTGAGGTAGGGCGAGGACTTGAGCCAGCGTTGGTCCGGGTACCAGGAAAACATGAACTGGCCATCCTTGAGCTTGTCTATCACCTGGCGCGCGACTTGCGGGCGCACGGCCGGGCAGCCCTGGCTGCGGCCGATGCGGCCCTGGCGTTGGCTCCACAACGGGTTCACGTAGTCGGCGGCATGGATCACGATGTCGCGATCGCGGGCGCGGTCGTTGAAGCCGGGCTCCAGGCCGTCCATGCGCAAGGAGTAGCCGTGGCTGCCTTCGTAGCTTTCCTGGGTGCGGAACAGGCCCAGGCTGGACTGGTAGCTGCCCAGGCGGTTGGAGAACTGGGTGGCGAAGTTTTCCCCGGACTTCTGCCCGTGGGCCACCAGGTCGCGCAGCACCAGCTTCTTGCTGCGCAGGTCGAAGATCCACAGGCGTCGGGCGGTGGAAGGTTGCGAGTAATCGATCACCGCCAGGTGCCGGGCCTGCCGGGCGCCGCTGTTGACCGCGCACTGCATGGCGTTCAAGGCGCTTTTCAGGGCCAGGGGATTGAGTTCCGGGGCGGCGTGGGCGAGGCTGGCGTACAGCGCGGGGCTGGTGGCAGGGTGGGGTTTGCTGGCGGCGAAGGAAGGACTGCAAATGGCGCCCAGGGCAAGGGCCGCCAGGCAGAATCGGCACAAGAAGGTCAACATGTATAAAGCATCCCCATGGTCACTTCAGCTCCTGACGTCCTGTCGTTATCCCGGCAGTCTGGTCTATATGTTTATCACCCAGGCTTGATTGTTTTCCGCATCTGCCATAACGCTTGGCCGTCAAACCGACGGCCACGGATTGGAGTAAAGCAGTTGTTCAAAAAACACGCATGTTACTTGAGCCTGTGCCTGCTCGCTGCGCCACTGGTCGCGCTGGCCGAAGAGCCGCCCTTGCAGTCGGCGAGCCCCTTGCAGTTGGCATTGAGCCAACTGGCCCAGGCGTGTCCGGCCCTGGCTCCGCGCCTGGACCCGTCCACCCAGCAGCAGTTGCAGGCGTTCTATCGCCAGCATGGCGAGCAGCCAGCCTGGGCCGTCGACGGGCGCCTGGCCAGCTTGCAGGCGCAGTTGGCGCAACTGGTCGATGACGGCCTGGACCCGGGGCATTACCACTTGCCGGCAAGCACCCCGGCAGGGGATGGCCTGTGCGCCGATATCGATATCAGCCACCAGTACCTGAAAGCCCTGCAGGACCTGCATTACGGGCGCCTCTCACAAACCCGCTTCGAGCCCGTGTGGCGAGCCCAGCCGCTGCCGGAGGATCGCCAGGCAACCTTGCTGGCGATCGCGGTGCCGGGGCTTGAAAACATCGCCGGGGCCTTTGAGCGGGCGCGTCCCCAGCTTGCCCAGTACCACAACCTGCGCCAGGCCTATGCCCAGCAACGCCAGCAGCCATTGCCCCAGTGGCAGGCGGTAGGGAGTGGGCCCCTGCTGCGCCCGGACATGCAGGACAAGCGCGTGCCGGAACTGGCCGAGCGTCTCTACCACGGAGGTTACCTGCAGAGCCCGGCGGTCAACCCGGACAATGCCTACAGTGGCGACCTGGTGAGTGCGGTGAAGCACTTCCAGCTCAGTCACTCGCTGCAGGCCGACGGTGTGGTCGGCGCGGGCACCTTGAAGGAGATGAACATCAGCCCGGCCCAGCGCCGCGAGCAGTTGCGGGTCAACCTCGAGCGCCTGCGCTGGCTGGCCCAGGATTTCGAGCCGAACCTGGTGCTGGTCAACGTCGCTGCGGCGCAGTTGACCTTCTACCAGCATGACGCCGTGGTCTGGCAGACCCGCACCCAGGTCGGCCGCGCCGAGCGCCAGACGCCGTTGCTGAAATCCCAGGTCACGCGCCTGACCCTGAACCCGACCTGGACCGTGCCGCCGACCATCCTCAAGGAGGACAAGCTGCCGGAAATCCGCCGTGACCAGGGCTTTCTCAACCGCCAGAACCTGCAGGTGCTGGACGCCAACGGCCAGCCCCTGGCCCCCGAGGACATCGATTGGGACCGCCCGGGCAATATCCTCCTGCGCCAGGGTGCGGGGCCGCGCAACCCCCTGGGCCGCATCGCCATCCGTTTTCCCAATCCGTTCTCGGTGTACCTGCACGACACGCCGAGCCAGGCGTTGTTCAGCAAGGGGCCGCGGGCCTTCAGCTCCGGTTGCGTGCGGGTCGAGCAGGCGTTGCAGCTGCGGGACTGGCTGCTGACCCCGGCGGAGCGGCTGCGTACCAATGATCTGCTGGCCACCGGCCTGACCCATGAGTTCCGCCTGGCCAAGCCGGTGCCGATCCTGCTGAGCTACTGGACGGTGCAGGCCGACAGCCATGGGCAGCTGTTGTATGCGCCGGATATCTACAGTCATGACGGGGTGCTGGCGGCGGCGTTGGGCAGCAAGATCTAAGCAACTGGCGGCTGCGAGGAGGGCGGCTGTCGCGGTTGTGCGCAGCGGTCATTTTGAGCGCTGCGCCCCAGAGCACCGGCCGATTGAGCGGGAGCAGGCTCCCGCGCCGCACAGCGCTTTGATTGTGGCGCAAGAACGGCGCTCGGGACGCAGTTCCGGCGGGTAGGACAACGCCGCTTTCCCGGCATCGGGAAGCGGCGTTTTCAGTGGCGGCTCAGGGGTGGGCCGGGGTCAGTTTGTCGTAGATCACATCCAGCGCCGGGCCCAGGTCACCGTCGCCCTGGGCCACTGCCTTGATGCCCGCAGGCGCCGGCAGGGAGGGGTCGCCATGCATGCCGAACGGCGGCGGCAGCAGCGCCAGCTTGGCCGGGCGTTCGTAGATCACCCGGCCCTCCTTGACGGTCTTGAGCACCTGGATTTCGTTCAGGGTCGCGGGCGCCACGGTCAGCGGGTTGGCCGAAAGCACCACGAAGTCCGCCAGCTTGCCCGGGGTGATGGAGCCTTTGCGGTCTTCCTCGAAGTGCTGGTAGGCCGACCACAGGGTCATGGCCTTCAGCGCCTGCAGCGGTGTCACCCGCTGGTCCGGCCCCAGCACGTAGCCGCTGCGGGTGGTGCGGTTGACCGTGGCCGCCAGCACTCGCATCGAGTCCGGCAGGGCTACCGGGGCATCGTGGTGAGTGGTGAACTTCAGGCCCTCCTTGAGCACCCACTGGGTGGGCGAGATGTTCTCGGCACGCTCGGGGCCGAGCACCGATTGCCGGTGCCAGTCGCCCCAGTAGTAGGTGTGCATGGGGAACAGCGACGGGAAGATCTTCAGTTGCTTGAGCTCGGCCACCTGATCCTGGCGCAGGGTCTGGCCGTGGATCATCACCGGGCGCACATCGACCCCGGGGTAGGCTTTTTCCGCGGCTTTGATGGAGGTCAGCAACTGCTCGATGGCGCGGTCGCCGTTGGTGTGGGAAAGGATCTGCCAGCGGTTGGCCAAGGCCTCCTTGTAGATCGCCAGCGCTTCGTCGTCCTTGACCACGCCGTAGCCGGCATAGCTGGCGTCCTGGCCCTGGGGCGGCTTGAAGTAGGGCTGGCTGAGCCAGGCGGTCTTGCCCTGGGGCGAGCCGTCGAGGGTCAGCTTGACCCCGCCGATGCGAAAGTGCCGGTCATAGACCACTGGCTGGTTGGTCGGGTGATACCAGGGCGCAACCAGCAGTTCCTTGGTGCCCTGGGTGAGGATGTCGGGGTAGGAGACGATGTCCGCCAGCAGCTTGCCGTCGCTGGCGGCCTTGATTGCAGTGCGCACCTGGTCCGGGGAGGAGCGGCCGTCCTGCAGGGTGGTGTAGCCATAGCTGATGTACAGCTTCTGTCCGGCGCTGAGCATGTCCACGGCCTGGTCGGCGGTCAGCTTGGGGAAGATCTTCACCAGGGCCATGAAGAAGGCATTTTCCTCCAGCACCCCGTTGGGTTCCTGGCTGCCCTCGACCCGCCGGATCACCCCGCCATCCGGGTTGGGCGTCGACGCGTTGATCCCCGCCAGCTCCAGGGCCTTGCTGTTGAGCACCCCCAGGTGCGAGGACTGGTGGACGATGGCGATCGGCATGTCCTTGTTCACAGCGTCCAGGTCAGCCTTGGTGGGGTGGCGCTGTTCCTGGAGCTGGGAGTCGTCGTAGCCAAAACCGAACAGCACGCCGAACTGCGCCGGAATCGGCGACTGCTGCTCGAAGCTGCGCAGGGTCTGCTGGAGCTCGGGGATGTTGCTGTTGGCACCGTCCGGCGGAGGCAGCAGGTTGGCGCTGGCGGCCTGGAAACCTACCATCGACACATGCCCGTGGGGGTCGATGAACCCCGGCAGCAGGGTCGAGCCCTTGAGGTCGAGCATGCGCGTGGCCGGCCCCTGGTTCTTGAGAACCTGCTGGCGGTCACCGACGGCGAGGATCTTGCCGTCCTTCACCGCCACCGCCTGGGCGTTGGGCTGGCGGTCGTCGATGGTGATGATCGGGCCGTTGAACCAGATGGCGTCGGCCACCGGCGGCGTGGCCGCCAGGGCACTGGCACTGGCGAGCTGGAGCGCTGCCACAAGCAGCGCGAAGGAGGTCTTTTGCATGTGCGTTCTTCCTTGAAGCGGGCAGGAGCGCACTAGCCTAGCCGCAAAGCGCCGCCGCGGGCGAGTGGCTTGAGGTATGGTGTGCGGCCTTTTAGCTGCGACTCAAGGCTTGTCATGCCATTCAACAAACGCCAGCAGGCGGCCACGGAGCGCCTGCTGGCCGCCACCCTGACCGAGGCCTGCGAAGCGGCCAAGGCCGAAATCGTCGGTTTTTCCTGGTTGACCCACGAAGTGGACTACGCCGCCTTTGCGGCGAGCCTGGTGGTGGTCTGGGTCTTCGACACCCAGGCCCACAAGGAGCAGGCGCTGGCGGCCGGGCAGGGCGCGCGGATGCTCGAACTGACGGCCCGGGCCCTGGAGGAGGCCGATGTTCACCTCGACTCCCTGGAAACCCGTGTGTTCTTCGACAGCGAAGAGCAGTGCCGGCGGATCAATGCTGGCGATTGGGCGCAGCGCCTGAAGCGTCTGCGCCCGGGCCGGGGTTGAGCGATGGCCAAGGAAATCGACAACCCCTGCATCGCCCTGTGCCGGCTCAGTGG
The DNA here is from genome assembly GCF_000633395.1 of Pseudomonas sp. PH1b. Taxonomy (GTDB): domain Bacteria; phylum Pseudomonadota; class Gammaproteobacteria; order Pseudomonadales; family Pseudomonadaceae; genus Aquipseudomonas. The sequence continues at coordinate 74,162 of NZ_AYMU01000022.1, read as the reverse complement.
CGACCTGTGCCTGAGTTGCGGGCGCAGCAAGGACGACATCCGCAAATGGAAGCGCATGAAGCGCCCGGAAAAGATGGCCGCCGTGCAGCGGGCCAGCACCCGGCTCAAGGCCTTGCAGAAAAACAAGGGCTGATCAGGTATCGCTCTGGAATTGGCCGGGGCCCAGGCGCCGTACGCTCAGCCAGAAGTCTTCCTCAGGTTCGTATTCGGCCAGAGACAGACGGTGCGCCTGTCCCAGCTCGTCTTCCACCATCAGGCTGGCCTCCCAGTCGAAATCCGGGTTCTGGGAAATGGTGTAGGACGGGTCAGGGCTGTTGATCTCGAAGTGAATCGAATAGACCTCCAGTGGCGGGCACGACAGAAGGCCTTGGGCATACAGCTGCCAGACCTTGCGTATGCCGGGCACGCACAGGCGCTCGGCAAAGGCCAGGGCCTGGGGGATGTCGTCCCAGGCGCCCTGCACCCCGTGCTGCGCGACCGCGAGCCGGCGCTGGGGCGGTTCGTTGCTGGGGTGCTGGACGTAGACCAGGCGGCTGCCGAACTGCAATTCGCATTGCAGCACGCCGGCAGCGATTTCCCAGTGGCCCAGCAGCGATTCCTTGAGCAGATCTATTTGCATCGCATCTGAGGTTCAGGCCGTTTGCCGGCGCATGGCCAGGATGGTGGTGCCGAAGAAGATAAAGGTGGAACCCACCACCCGGTTGACCCACTTGGACAGGGCTGGCCGGGTCAGCACGCCCTTGGCCCGGGAGGCCAGCACCGCGTAGACGCTGAGGGAGGTCAGCGACAGCGCCATGAAGATCAGGGTCAGGATGAAGAACTGTGGCAGCAGCGCGGCGTGCTGGTCGATGAACTGGGGGAACAGGGCGGTGAAGAAGATGGTTGCCTTGGGGTTGGTGGCGGCGGTCAGGAAGGCCGACTTGAACAGCTTCAGGCGCGGCGGCTTGCCAACCTGGGTGCTGTCTGCGCTGGCTTCGCTCAGCAGTTGGCTCTTGCTGAACAGCTGCTTGGCACCGAGGTAGAACAGGTAGCCGGCACCGATGATCTTCACCGCGTTGAAAATCCATTCGGAACTGGCAATCAGCGCCCCGAGGCCGAGCATGGCCGCGGCAGACATGCAGAACAGCCCGCTGATATTGCCCAGGGATGACCAGATAGTGGACTTGGCGCCGTAGGCCACGCTGTTGTGCAGCGCCACCAGGGTCGCCGGGCCGGGGCTGGCGATGGCGATGGCTGCCACCAGGGTGTAGGTCAGTATCGAGTGAGCATCCATGGTCCGGACTCGTCTTGCAGAAAAAGGGGGCTTGATTCTATCGGGGCGAGGGCGAGCTGTATGCCAGAAATTGACGGCTTTATCGAAGGGCGCGAACGGCGCAGGCCAGCGCCTTCGAGGCGCATCGGTGCCCATTGTCAACCATTGCTGCAATCGATAGTTATCATCAAAAAGTGCAGGTTCCGTTTTTCCGGCAAAGGAGGAAGATAGCGCTTACACCGTGCTTGCTGCAGAAGGAAACACCCGATGAAAATCTCGACTCTAGTGACCCTTGTGGTGCTTTTGATCGCGGCAACCGGGGCTTCTGCGGCGACCCTCGCCACTGACGACGCCTCCTGCCACTTCCTGCCCATGGCCGACAGCAGCGCCGACCTGCAACACGCGCAGTCGGTAGGCGTGCTGTACAGCGAAAACACCATCAGCACCCTGCAATACCTGGAGCACTACCATTCGGTGGCGCTCAACGGGGCGAAGAATGCCGGCCTCGATCCGCGCATCAGCCAAGCCTTCGTCAACAGCTCGGACCCGAAGCGGGCAATCGACTGGCTGCTGGCTTCGTTGCAGCAGCATTTCGGCTCGGTGACTGTCTATGACAGCCTTGACGCGGTGGTCCAGGCCCACCCCGATGTGGTGGTGATGCTCGACACCTACAACCAACTGGTGACCAAGCGCAACAGCAAGGTCGAGGCGCGCTTCATCGCCAAGTTCTATGACGCCAACCTGCAGTACATCGGCCAGGCCGCCGGGATCCAGACCAAGGAACTGCCGTCGGTCTGGGTACGGGGCAAGGCGGCGCCGGAGATCGCCGCGCAGATCAACCAGCAGACCGAGTTGCAGGTCGATGCCCTGAAGCAGTTCGACGCATCGCTCAAGGCCCTGGTGAGCCAGGGCGACGCGGGGCAGATGGCGGCCAACCAATGAGCTGCAGCCAGGCCTGATGAAAAAAGCCCCGAAGATTCGGGGCTTTTGCGTGGTGCCTGGCGGAATCCGCCTGTGGCGCGCTCCCTAGGCGGAGGCCTGAACCCCCGCGACCAGTAACCCTATGCCCAGGTACCAGCCCCAGAGAAAGGGCCGGGCTTGCGGGGCTTTCCTGGCGTAGGCGTACACCTAGAAGGGAATGAACAGGCTGAGGATGGCATTGCCCAAGCAATGCTTCAGGGCCACGCAGACAATCGCGAACTGCATCGCCACCCTAAGTGCCAGCCCTGACAGGATCAGCACAATCACCATTGAGTCGTCTCGCTATCGAATGAAGGTCGGTCGCCTCCTTTGGCGCGCCGCGGCCCGGATGCGGGCCGCGGTGCGTCAGAGGGAGCGGTGTGACGGGATATCGACAGGGCGCTGCAAAAAACTGGGCAAGGGCGCCGCCACCGTCCCTTCATTCACGTGCGAGCGGGTAACTGCGGGTGTCAGGCGCCGCTGCCCAGGGACGCCATGTCGATCACGAAGCGGTAGCGCACATCGGCCCGCTCCATGCGTTCGAAGGCCTGGTTGATGTCCTGCATGGCGATCATTTCGCAATCCGGGAGGATGTTCTTGCGCGCGCAGAAGTCGAGCATTTCCTGGGTCTGGGCGATGCCGCCGATGGGTGAACCGGCCAGCCGGCGCCGGCCCAGGAGCATGGGCAGGGTCAGTTGTTCGTCGATCGGCCCGACCTGGCCGACGATCACCAGGGTGCAGTCGATGTCCAGCAGGGGCATGTAGGGCGAGACATCGTGGCGCACCGGAATGGTGTCGATGATCAGGTCGAAGCTCGACTGGGCGCGGGCCATGGCCTGCGGGTCGCTGGACACCAGCAGTGCATCGGCGCCCAGGGCCAGGGCGTCGGCGCGCTTGTCGGCGCTGCGGCTGAGCACCGTGACCTTGGCTCCCATGCCCACCGCCAGCTTGACCGCCATGTGCCCCAGGCCACCGAGGCCGATGACCCCGACCCGGCTGCCGGGCCCGACATTCCAGGTGCGCAGCGGCGAATAGGTGGTGATGCCGGCGCACAGCAGCGGCGCGGCCTTGGCCAGGTCCAGGCCCTCGGGCACCCGCAGGACGAATTCCTCGCGCACCACCAGGTGCTTGGCGTAGCCGCCGTAGGTCACCTCGCGGGTGATGCGGTCCAGGCCGTTGTAGGTCTGGGTATTGTGCTCGCGGCACATCTGTTCTTCGCCCTTGCGGCACTGGTCGCACACCTGGCAGGAGTCCACCATGCAGCCGACGGCGACGCTGTCGCCGACCTTGTACTGCTTGACCTCGGGGCCGACGGCGGTGACCCGGCCGACGATCTCGTGGCCCGGGACCATGGGGTAGCGGCTGGCGCCCCAGTCGTTGCGCGCCTGGTGCAGGTCGGAGTGGCAGACCCCGCAATAGAGGATTTCCATCGCCACATCGTTGGCGCGCAGGGCGCGACGCTGGAAGGTGAAAGGCACCAGGGGAACCCCGGCGGACTGCGCTGCGTAACCGAAGGTTTGCATGATCAGCGTTCCTGTGTGAGGGCGTACGAATGATCCGAAGGCAGGGCTACAAGCATAGAAGCCCCAGGCGCACCGTGAGGGCGGCCGACCGATGGTGGTGCGGGCCAAACGGCGTCGCACCGCTGAGGTCGGGGCGAGTGAGTGTCGCTCCTTTGTTGTCGTGGGTGCCCGGTTGCCGCTTCAGGGCGTGGCAGCCACGCCCCGGGCACAGGGCTCAGGGGGCGCCGAACATCGCGGTCCAGTAAATGCCGGCATCGCTTTTCGGGTCCACCGCGTAGGCCGCGCCCAGCTCGCTGTAGGCCGGGTTCATCAGGTTGGCGCAATGCCCGGGGCTGGCCAGCCAGCCGTCCACCACCTTGCGCACCGTGTCCTGGCCGGCGGCGATATTCTCGCCCACCTGCTGGCCGGCATAGCCTGCCAGTTCCGCGCGGTCACCCGGGGTGCGGCCGTCGTGGTCCTTGTGGTCGAAGTAGTTCTGGTTGGCCATGGCCCGGCTGTGCTCCTCGGCGGTGCTGCCCAGGGTGGCGTTCCAGGCCAGGGGCGCGGTGGCGGCGAAACTCTGGCCACCGCACTGGCGGGGTTGGCCGCGGGCACTGTTGATCTGCGCGAGCAGTTGCTGGCCCTCGGCCTGCCAGTCCCCCAGGCGTGCGGACAACAGCGGCCGGGCGAGCACGATGCGCCACTGGTTGGCCTGACGATTGACACCGATATCGACGAACTGCGGGTCCAGCACCACCTGGCAGAAGCTCTCGCGCACCGCCTGCATCGCCGCCTGGGCATCCCGGGGGCCGGACAGGCTGATGGCCTGCACGTTGACCATGGGGTAGGCCGCCCGGGCCAGGGCTTGCTGCAGGTCGCCGACGTTGTCCACCGGCAGCACCAGGCGCGGATCGCTGGCCAGTGGCGGCAGCTCCGAGGAGGCCTGGTTGGCGCAGCGTTGCGGTTGGCTGCGGTAGGCGTTGATCGACTCGATCAGTTGCGACTGGTCGTCGGCCAGGGCGCCGGTGGCCGCCAGCAAGCCGAGGGCCAGGGCTGCGGCGGGCAAGAGCAGTGAGCGCATGGGCATGCAAGTCTCCCGGAAAATGGACAGCGCCCATGATGCACCCGGCGCCGAGGCTTTTCACCCGCTGGCGGATGAAATCGGCGTTAACCGCGATGCCTCAATAGAAGTCGAAGTACAGCGCCCACTCGCCGCTCTCGCGATGCTTCCAGAACATCAGGCTGCCGTTGTGGACCACGTTGAGGTTGATCTTGGCATCGGAGGAAATCTGCAGCACGAACTCGAAGCCGTCGCCTGGATCGATCCCCGACTGGCAGAAGGACGGGTAGCCCCCCAGCTTATGTTCGTAGCAGTGCTCCACCAGGTCGTAGTAGCACTCGATGGTGCCGGCCTGTTCCAGCGCGACGATTTCCCGTTCCAGATCCTCGGGCACGCCACCGCCGTCCCACAGCGGAAAGTCGGCGGGTACTGCCTCGGGCTTGAGCGGGAAGGGCTTGAGAAAGGCCCCGGTGGCGGTCAGTTCCTTGCGCACCAGCACGTCCTCGGCACGGTATTCGCGGATCAGCCAGCGCTCGCCCATGGGCTCCAGGGGCTCGGGAAAGGGGTTGGCGACGAACACCGTGAGCACCCGCACGCCTTCCAGCAGCGGGTTGTGAAAGGGCAGCGCCGGCAGATAGAACTGGGCGAACGGCAGCAGGGTTTCCCCGGCGCTGTTGCGTGGCAGTTCTTCATCCTCGCGAAACAGAAAGACCCGGCCCAGCCAGCTTTCCTCGTCGCTGTAGGTTGGGCGGAAACCGCCGGCGGTGAACTTCAACGCCGGCTTGGCCAGGCGGTGCTGGATGTCCTGAATGTCCATGGTCAGGGTGAGTGTCCTGTTCGAAAGGGAGGGAGCGGAGCGGCAATGTACCAAAAGTCCTTTTGCCTGGGGACTGTGGTGGGCTCAACGCAATTGCCTGGGAGTGGCATTGAGCAACTTGCGCATCAGCCGGCGCAGGGCTGTGGCGTCCTGGTATCCCACCTGTTCGGCCACGCGCTCCACCGAATATTTGCTGCTTTGCAACAGAGCCCTTGCCCGGTTCAGTTGCACGTTCTGGATCAAGCGCAAGCTGCTGTGGCCGGTGACCTTGCGTATCTGACGACCCAGGGTCCGTTCCGACATGCTGAACTGTGCAGCCAGTTCGCCGACGCTGGGCAGGTTTGGCAAGCAGGCTTCGATATGAGCTGTAAGCCGGCTGATCAGGGTACTGCCCTGGGCCATCATTGCCGGTACCCGAAACGGTGCCTGCAATTGCCGCCGATCGATCAGCAGCGTTTGCCCCACCGCGTCGGCCAAGCTCGTGCCGAAACGGCTGCGCAGCAGATGCAGCATCAAATCCGATTGGCCAAAAGCTGCTCCGGCGGTGGTTAGCGGAGGGTCGACCACTACCATCTGGTCCGGATCCACCTGGGTGTCGACGGCCCATTCTTGCAGCAGCGGCGCCAACCACCAGGAGGTTGTAACCCGGCGCCCGGGCAGGAGTCCGGCGGCATGCAGCAGGAAAACGGCGGAACAGGATGCCGCCACTTCGCCTCCGAGTTCCAGGTGATCGCGCAGTGCATTCAGCATCGGGGCAATGTCTGCTTGCAGCAGGCGCTGGGCGATGGCTTCGGGGGCGTCGATGCCCAGCCCCGGCACTATCCAGCAGGAGCGATCAGCGCTCCTGGCATCCAGGGCCTCGACCTCAAGCAGCAGGCCCTGGCCCAGGGCTACTTGGCCGCCCTGCAAGGCACAAACTCGCCAGCGCGGGGCCCCGAGCCCCAGGCGTGGGGCCAGCAGTGCGGCGCTGGAAAGCATGTCCAGGGTCAGGGCGACGCTGGAGGCAAAGGCACCGGGGAGTAGCAAAACGGTGAAATCGTTCATTGGCGGATTATGCATGAAAGATGTCGAATCGGTCGCTGTTGGCCAGGGATGAGCACAGGCTCAATAGCCGCTCCTTTTTTGTGGAAGTGGTGATGCCAATGCCTAATATTCTGATCAAGATCCCCCAGGGCGCCTTCGATGCCCAGCAGCGTGCCAAAGCCCTGCAAGCGGTTACCCAAGTGGCCCTGACGGTGGAGCAAATAGGTGATGACCCTCGTCAGCGGGCGTTGTGCTGGGTACTGCTGGAGGAGCTGGCGCCGGGCTTCTGGAGTTGTGGCGGTGCCGACTCTAGTGCCCAGACGGTTCCTTGCATGGTCCGGGTCAAGGTCCCGGCGGGCGTGCTCGATGCTGCCCAGCGCCAGGCGTATGTCGAGGGCTTGCATCAGGCGCTGGCGGCCTGTCTGGCAGAGGACGATCCGCGACTACTGATGACCTCGATCCTGCTGGATGACGTGGCTGAGGGCACCTGGGGGGCCAACGGTTCGTTGTGGCAACTGGCGGATTTTGCCCGCGCTGCGGGCTATCGGCACCTGTCTCACCTGCACGCGCGATAGTTCCGGCGGCCCTCCCAGGCCCCGGCTCAGGCGTCTCTACCGTGAGCCGCTGCCGCGAGTTGCGAGGTATCGACCCGCACGAACACCGAATCGCCAATGGCGGTCAGCACATCGCCGGCATACACCTCGCAGATCACCTGGCTCTTGCGGCCCACTTCACCCTCGACCCTGGCGCGCAGGGTCAGGGGCACGCCCATGGGTGTCGGCTTGATAAACTTGATGCCCAGGTTGCCGGTGACGCAGTCGATGCGTGGCAGGCTGCCGGGCTCGCGCTGTTCGTTGCGGTAGTGGTAGGCCATGGCGGTCCAGTTGGAGTGGCAGTCCACCAGCATGGCGATCAGGCCGCCGTAGACCAGGTCCGGCCAGCCACAGTATTTGGATTCCGGCAGGTGCTCGGCGACCACGTGCACACCGTCCTCGTGCCAGTGGCTCTTGATGTGCAGGCCGTGATGGTTGCTGCTGCCGCATCCGAAACAGATGCCTTCGGGGGCGGTGGTGTCTTGCAGGGAAGTGGGGTGCATGGGTGTTCCTTGTTGTTCTTGGGTTCAGAGCGTGTTGCGGTTCAGGGTGTTTGTCAGCGGGGTAATGCCCGGAACTGGCCGGGCTCCTTCGGTACTTTTGCGTACCTGACTGCACCGGCCTCCGACAGCCGCTTCACCGCGCTGTTCTCCAGCAGCAACGCGGCCATGGGGTTGATAATGCAACGCTGAACATCAGCGGGGCTATTGATATCGGTCAGGCGCAGGCTGTAGCACCAGTAGCCATCTGGCCAGCGCAGTAGTCGCTGGTTTTCCAGGTCCGGCTCGTCACTGTCCTCGACATCCAGTGGAAATATCATGTGGATGATGTCGAAATCGATGGGGGCGTTGAACCGGCCGATGTGTATTAGGGGTTCGTGATTATCGAGGGCATCGACTCCCATGCCGGTAAGGCTGATTTGCACGATCAGGTAGTCGCTAACGGAGCGCTTGGGTTTGATGACCAGGGGCAATGAACTGGAGATATCTGTGATTACCCAGCCATGGTCATCTTCGGCATTGACCTGAATCCACTCGCCGCCTGCGCGGTAGCGCCGGGCGATTTCCGAAGTTAGCAGCAGGCGGCTGACTTCCTCTCTGATCAGTTGCGCCAGACGGTCGCATTCGGCGCCAAGTTTGCTGACGAACGCGATGTTTTCGCTGATCGCCTTGCCGAGGTCGGACATCATGGTCATGGCATGGAGCTCCAGATAAAGGCAGAAGAGTGCTGGGTGGATGGCAGAGGGGCAGGCGGTTTGAGTGTGGCGAAGCCGTTTACTGGGGTCCAGAAAACCGTAGGGCTGTTGATGGGGGGAGGAGCACTGAGTTGGGTAAACCCCTGGAAACGCTTGATCCCCAGTTGCTCGAGAAAACGGCAGACCTGGATCGACCAGCGCTGCAGCAGCACCGCTTCGGGACCTGTGAGGTTGCGCAATATGCTGATAATCGAAGTCCACGACCGTAGCAGAAGCCGCCCATTCCAGATGTCCTGTTCGCTCAGGGCGTTCAGGCCGGCGCTGAGTTCCGGGGCGATAAACAGGTGATACGCCTCATCACGCTCGCAGGGCGAGAGGAACTCCTGCCACTGTCGATGCAACTGATCATCACCACTCAGGCGTGCATTCCATTTGAACTCCACTAGAAGCAGGCGCCGTTCCCCGCTGGGCCAATGCAGTTCGACAAACAGGTCCGGCTCGACGCCTCGGCGTGGCCAGAAGTGCATACGCGCCCGGTCGACAGGGCCGGCAGGGAAGGGCAGCGCTGGGTACTGCCCGCCTTGTTCGACCACGGCACTCCAGAATGCACCGATGGCTTGGGCAGGTAGATAGTCCAGCGGCCCCATGATCAAAGCGGTGATTTCATCTTCTTCACAGACTCTGGTTTCGCCTTCATCCCGGTGTCCGAGGTAACGTTTGAACAGGCGGCTTTTTCCGTGGCAAAAGGCGTGCAGCATTCCATTGGCTTCTATGAGTTTTATCGAGCGCCATAATGGCGTTTTGGTTTGGTGCTGGCTAGAACACAAAGGTTTTTTTGCCCGCCCGATAAGGCTTGGCACCAAGTTGATCACGTTCTGGGCGCCTGGCCCCGATGCTTCTTTGGGGCTGGTGCCAGTCTTTCAGGGCATTGCTCAAGCCAGCGTCGCTGTGACGCATTGCCTGCGGCGGGAGTCGTAGAAAATCGCGGCTTTGCACAAGGCCCAGGCAGTGGTTCCAGCCAAGACAGGCTGATGCCGTAATGATATTCTTGCGCTGAATCGGTTCATCGTTTGTGCAAAAATACCTTCCCTGTGCTTTGCTTCAAATGGCCTGATCGGGTCCTTTGCAAGCGTGCGGGAGTGTCTTGGCAAGCCCGTCGAGCTTGATGTCAGGCAGTGTTCGTTGACCGTTTCTGGTCAGCCCCGACCCTTTTTCTCCTGCTGGCCCCTGTGACAACGGGCGCCATCGTTGTGCGTCCAGCGACGCCGGCGCAGGGGCAGGATTGGGGCCGAACGGCCTGTGGGTTGCGTCCCGTGACGAGCCCTGAGAAACACGTGTCACTCAAGTAGCTGAAGCCAAAAACGATAAGAAGTCAGCGCCGGAGCGATATAAAACTGAGGTCGAGCCAGTCTCGTCGGCCTTGTGTGCCCACCCTCCAGTTCTTTTGAATGGGCGAGTCCAGGATTCATCCGGGGCCGTGCAGGATCGAGGATGGGGCGGCGGATGGCGTTCTATCGTAGGTACTAAACAATGTTTAAGAAGGTGAACACGGCCCTGATCGGGCTGGCGATGTCCATAGGCCTCACGACCGCGCACGCGGCTGAGCCCAAGAAAGTGGATGTACTGCTGATTGGCGGCGGCATCATGAGTTCGACCCTCGGGGTCTGGCTCAACGAGCTGCAACCGGATTGGTCGATGGAGATGGTCGAGCGCCTGGATGGCGTCGCAGAAGAAAGCTCCAACGGCTGGAACAACGCCGGTACCGGTCACTCTGCCCTGGCTGAGCTGAACTACACCCCGGAAGGCAAGGACGGCAAGATCGAGATCGCCAAGGCCATCGAGATCAACGAAGCGTTCCAGATCTCCCGGCAGTTCTGGTCCTGGCAGGTCAAGAACGGCGTCCTGAAGAACCCGCGTTCGTTCATCAACTCCACGCCGCACATGAGCTTCGTCTGGGGCGATGACAACATCAAGTTCCTCAAGGCCCGTTACGAAGCCCTGCAAGCCAGCCCGCTGTTCAGCGGCATGCAGTACTCCGAAGACGCCGAGCAGATCAAGAAGTGGGTTCCATTGATGATGGAAGGCCGCGATCCTGCGCAGAAGATCGCCGCCACCTGGTCGCCGATCGGCACCGACGTCAACTTCGGCGAGATCACCCGCCAGTTCGTCGCGCACCTGCAGGCCCAGCCTAACTTCGACCTGAAGCTGTCCAGCGAAGTGCAGGCGATCGAGCGCAACACCGATGGCTCGTGGCGCGTGACCTACAAGAACCTCAAAGACGGTTCGAAAACCGAGACCGACGCCAAGTTCGTGTTCATCGGCGCCGGCGGCGGTGCCCTGCACCTGCTGCAGAAGTCGGGCATTCCCGAGGCCAACGAATACGCCGGCTTCCCGGTGGGCGGCTCGTTCCTGGTGACCGACAACGCCAGCGTGGCCGAGCAGCACCTGGCCAAGGCCTACGGCAAGGCTTCGGTTGGCGCGCCACCGATGTCGGTTCCGCACCTGGACACCCGTGTGCTGGACGGCAAGCGAGTGATCCTGTTTGGCCCATTCGCCACCTTCTCCACCAAGTTCCTCAAGGAAGGTTCGTACTTCGACCTGCTGACCAGCACCACCACCCACAACTTCTGGCCGATGACCAAAGTGGGCATCGAGCAGTACCCGCTGGTGGAGTACCTGGCTGGCCAATTGATGCTGTCGGATGACGACCGCTTCGCCGCACTGAAGGAATACTTCCCCAACGCCAAGCAAGAAGACTGGCGCCTGTGGCAGGCCGGTCAGCGCGTGCAGATCATCAAGCGTGACGAAGAGAAGGGCGGCGTGCTGAAACTGGGCACCGAGATCGTCGCTTCCGAAGACGGCAGCATCGCCGGCCTGCTGGGCGCCTCCCCAGGTGCCTCGACCGCCGCGCCGATCATGCTCAGCGTGCTGCAGAAGGTCTTCAAGGACCAGGTAGCGACCCCGGCCTGGCAGGAGAAGCTGAAGCAGATCGTGCCGAGCTACGGTACGGCCCTGAACGACAGCCCTGAGCGTGTGGCCAAAGAATGGGCCTACACCGCTGAAGTACTGCAACTGACCCCGCCACCGCCGGTCAAGGGCGCGGCGCCTCAGGCTCCGGCCAGCCTGGCCAAACCAGAGAGCAACCCAGCGGCCGACATGGCGCTGTAAGCCTCGGCCCCGCCCGCGTTCGTCGGGCGGGGCAGCGCGGATGCCCTCGTGCATCCGCCCCTCGCTTGGGTAGCGGCGGCAGCTTTGCTGCGGTCGCTACTGGCTGGCCTAGCCAGCGCTTCCCTGAAGATGCATCCCCCGTTTTTTCGACAGTGCCAGCGTTCAGTTCGGCGCACTTGTCATGCGCCTGTGCCTCCCGTGACGGGTTATCATGGCGGCGCCCGCAGCCTTCGGGCACGCCTCAATCCTCGGAGTCCCCGCCTCGATGTCCAGCATCACCCTGTTCCAAGCCCCGCCGCCCGAAGCCATCCAGAGCCAGATCCAGCAGATGGTGGTGGATTACATCACCGACATCAGCGCGGTGGCCATTGCCCCGAGCAACCCGCTGTACAACCTGTACCAGTACGGCGTTGGTTTTGAGGTGCACCTGTACCTGCAGGCCATGGACGGCTCCCGGGGGATTCCGGTGGAGTTGGTGGTCGCCAGCGACAGTCAGGACCCGGAGCAGGTGTTGGGTTTTGTGCTGTACCTGCCATTCAAGGACGACCCCCGGGCCTGCGCCGTGGCCTATATGGCGGTGCTGCAAGGTCAGCGGCGCCAGGGGATTGCCCGGCAGATGCTGGAGACGATGCTGGCGCGCTACCCGCATGCGGAGCTCGCCTGCAATGTGGCCAAGGTCGATTGTTTCGAGGCCCTGGGCTTCCAACTGCTGGGCGCCCGCGGCCCGCAAGTGCTGATGAACACCCGCGACCACGGCAGCGACGGCCTGCTGGCGGTGCTGGATGTGGCGCCGATCTACCAATCGGTGGAAGTACGGCAGATCCACACCTACCTGCTGGCCCAGCATGGGCGCAAGGCGATGCTGGAAGCGGAGAAGAAACGTGACCGGCAGCTGGACCAGATGACCCGCCAGGCCCAGGCGCTGGTGCGCGAGCGCCTCGGAGAAGCGGCCTTGTACAGCTCACGGGCGCCGCAGTTGATCAACTGATCGGGCTGCTTGTTTTTGCCTGATTGTCTGTGTAGTTTTGCGAAAAAACGCAATAGCGGGCATAAACATGCAAGGTCAACACCCGATAGCCGAGCTGCCATCCTTGCGTCGGCAAAAAATCCTTCTGCTGCTGGAGCGCGACGGCAAGGTCATGGCGGCCGAGCTGAGCCGGCATTTCGCGGTCTCCGAAGACACCATCCGCCGCGACCTGGCGGAGCTGGATGCCGGCGGCCTGGTGCAGCGGGTCCACGGTGGTGCGCTGCCGCGGCCTAAGGACAGCGGCAAGGACTACTTCACCCGGGTGGGTGAAACCAGCGAGGCGAAAGTGCGCCTGGCGCAGTTCGCCGTGCAGTGGGTGCGGGAGGGGCAGACAGTGATGTTCGATTCCGGCTCCACCACCCTGCACATCGCCCAGTCGCTGCCGGCGGGCATCAGCCTGACGGCCGTCACCGCCTCGCCGATGATTGCCGTGGCCCTGGCCGAATACCCCAAGGTCAAGGTGATACTCGCCGGCGGCCAGCTCAACCCGGCAACCCTGTCCGCCAGCGGCCATGAGGCACTGCGGATGATTCAAGGGATCAAGGCCGACCTGCTGTTCACCGGGGTCTGCGCGATCCACCCGGAGATCGGCATCAGCTCCCTGCATTTCGACGAGGTGCCGATCAAGCAGGCAATGTTCGACAGTGCCAGCGAGGTCATCGCCGTGACCACCGCCGACAAGCTCGGGGCCATGGAGCCCTTTGTCGTGGTGCCGTGCAACCGCCTGCACCGGCTGGTGACCGAGCAGGAGGCGTCGGGTGTGGATATCGAAGGTTATCGCCAGTTGGGAATCGAGGTGCTGCAGGTCTGATCCGGCGGCCTTGGCAGAGCAGTGTCTGGGTCTGGTCGGCTCTGCGGGACCCGCAGAAATCGTTGTCCGGCGGCGACCTCGGTTCCAGGGCGGCCTGCTGATCCTGGGTCAGCGCCTCGCGGGGCTGATCGGGGGCCAAGCCCTGGTGCAGCCGTTGCCGGGAACGGCGCAATTGCAGGGGTCAATGCCTGGGGGACGGCGGGGGCAGTTCCTGGTTCATCCATTGCGCCATCTGCCGCAAGCGGTCGCTGAAACCGACGCTGGCGGGGGCCGTCGCCTCGGCGGCCTGGCGGAACTCGTCGATGGGGCCTGCCATTTCCGGGTAGTGCTGCACAAACAGCTGCACGTGCTCATCCAGGCTCTGGGGCCAGCTCGGCTCCTGCTCCTGGCGCAGCAGGTTGGTGGCGCGAACCAGCTTGCGCGAGGCCTGCCGTTGCAGCCGGAGGACTTCGGCGGGCATCTGTTCGCGGTCGAGGTGCATGGCGTAGTCGTTCAGCACTGCGAGAAAGTCGCCGTTCACCGCCAGGGCAATGTCCCGGCTGGGCCTGAAAGGTGCAAAGCGCGAGCGCAGGTCTTCGCCCCACAGGCAGCGGCAATGGTGCTTGAGCCAATAGCCCCAGCTGTCGAGGTTCTGGGTTGCCAGCACCTGTTCAAGGTGGCCGATATCGAAATCGATCTTCGACACTAAAGGGTGCCGCGCTTGCAGCGTCTGGCGCAGGTTTTCCAAATGCAGGAGCTGGGCGGTGTCGGCGGGATCTTGCAGAATCAGGCACAGGTCGAGGTCGGAGGCCCCGAGGGTGGCCGTGCCACGGGCGACGCTGCCGTACAGGTAGAGGCTGTGCAGCGGTGGGCTGGCGGGAGCGCAGAGGGCGGTACGCAGCTGGTCGAGCAGGGCGCGGTATTCGGGTTGCAAGGGTGGTTCGGCGGGAAGGCTGATCCTGCCGTCGGCATCGACGCCGAATGCGCTATTGGGTGACATGGGGTAGCCCGTAATACGAGTTCAGCGGCCACCTTAGCAGAGTCTCCCCAGGCCGCTGCAGCGGCCTGGGAAGGGAGCCGCCAACCTCAGTTCTTGAATGCCGAGTGCTTGCGGCCCTGGTCGCACAGGGCGAACACCACCACCAGCACCGCGGCGACGGCGAGGATGATCACCACGCCATCGGTGGAGTGGGTGGCCGAGGCGGTCACCAGGGACAGGGCACCCAGCGGCGCCAGGCCGCCGGCGATGGCGGTGCCGATCTCGCGCCCGGTGCCGAAGCCCGAGGAGCGGGTCGCGGTGGGGAACTGGCGGCTGAGGAACGAACCCTGGGGCGCGAACATCATGGGCGCCAGGATGCCGGTGCCGACACCGATGGCGATGTAGATCATCAAGCTTTCGCCGGTGTTGAGCAGGGCCAGGAACGGGTAGGCGAACAGCAGCGAGAACACGCCGCCGAGTACCAGCACGGTCTTGCTGCTCCACTTGTCGCAGAGCCAGCCGAAGAACGGTACGGCAACGATGGCGATCAGGCTGGCGATGGTCACCGACAGCGAGGTGACGTGTACGTCCACGCCCTTGTACTGGGTCAGGTACGCCAGGGAGAAGGTCTTGAAGATGTAGCTCAGGGCGTTGTAGCCGATGGCCACGAAGAACACCACGCCCAGGCCCTTGAGGTCATTTTTCAGCAGCGCCTTGAGGGGCGAGGCCTGGACCTTGGGCGCGTCCTTCTTCAGTTCCTTGAACTCCGGGGTTTCCGGGATGCTGTTGCGCACCCAGAGGCCGACGCCCACCAGCACGATGCTGCAGACGAAGGGGATGCGCCAGCCACCGGCCAGCAGGAACTCGTTGCCGTTGATGGTCAGCAGGTAAATGGTCAGCGACGACAGCAGCAGGCCCAGGTTCAGCCCCAGTGCCGGCCAGGCGCCCTGGCTGCCGCGCTTGCCTTCGCTGGCATGTTCATAGGAGGTGACCGCCGCGCCCGAGAGCTCGGCACCGGCCCCCAGGCCCTGGATGATGCGGATGGCCACCAGCAGGATCGGCGCCCAGATGCCGATCGAGGCGTAGCTGGGGATCAGGCCGATCAGCGTGGTGCACACGCCCATCAGGCAGAAGGTCAGCACCAGGACCTGCTTGCGGCCGAACTTGTCCCCCAGGTAGCCGAACAGGATGCCGCCGAAGGGCCGGGCGATAAAGCCGATGGCGAAGGTGGAGAAGGCCATCAGGGTGGCGGTCTTCGGGTCGCTGTTGTCGAAGAAGATCTTCGAGAAGACGATGGCCGCCATGGTGGCGTAGAGGTAGAAGTCGTACCACTCCAGCATCGAGCCGAAGATGGTCGCCGCCGCGACCTTGC
The DNA here is from genome assembly GCF_000633395.1 of Pseudomonas sp. PH1b. Lineage (GTDB taxonomy): Bacteria > Pseudomonadota > Gammaproteobacteria > Pseudomonadales > Pseudomonadaceae > Aquipseudomonas. Next base: position 58,424 of record NZ_AYMU01000022.1, on the reverse strand, counting down.
GCAGGCGCTTCTTGGTTTGTTGTGGGGTTTCCGCTGCAGTACTGCCGGTTTCAACTGCGGTCATTCTGTACATCCTCTTGGATCATTGTATTTATTGTCGAGTTGACGCGAGCCATGTCCAGCGCGCCGAAAAAGGCGTTGCCGGAGGTGTTGCGGCGGCACGCAGCCCTGCTGGCTGTGCTTGGGCACAGGGCAAGAACGGCATGGCGCGGGGTGTTTCAATCCGCCTGGAAGATCCGGTCGGCAATCATCGAACCAATGGGAATTGCCGAGGTGGCGGCGGGTGAGGGCGCGTTGCAGACGTGCAACATGCGCGGGGTTTCGGCGAACAGGAAGTCGTGCACCAGGCTGCCGTCGCGCATCACCGCCTGGGCGCGGATCCCCGCTTCGTAGGGCAGCAGGTCGTCGACTTCCAGGGACGGGCAGTACTTGCGGCATTGCTCCAGGTAGCCGGACTTGAACAGCGAGTTCTTCATCTCGGTGGTGCCGGAGCCGAGGTTCTGCCAGATGGTTTTCCAGAACCCGGGGAAGCTGGCGTACTGCGCCACATCGCGCCAGTTGATCGAGAACTTCTTGTAGTTCTCACGGCCCAGGCCCAGTACCGCGTTGGGCCCCACGGTGACGCTGCCGTCGATCATGCGCGTCAGGTGCACCCCGAGAAACGGCAGCTCGGGGTCGGGAATCGGGTAGATCAGGTGATTGACGATGTCGTTCTTCGACGCCGGCAGACGGAAGTATTCGCCACGGAAGGGGATGATCTGGTGGTCGATGCTGATCCCGGCCAGGGTCGCCAGGCGGTCCGATTGCAGGCCGGCGCAGGCCACCAGCTTCTTCGCCCGCCAGCTACCGCCGTGGGTGCTGACGGTGACGCTGTCGGCGCTTTCCTGGATCGCGGTCACGGTCTGGCTGAGGCAGATTTCGCCACCGTCGCGGCGGATCACCCGGGCCATGGTGTCGCAGACTTCGCGGTAGTCGACGATGCCGGTGGCGTCGAGGAACAGCCCGCCAAGGCCGACGATGTTCGGTTCACGCTGGCGCAGTTGCTCGGCGTCCAGGCGCTCGACCTTCAGGCCGTTCTGCTGCGAGCGCTGGTACAGGGCCTCCATGCGTTGCACTTCCAGGGCGTTGGACGCCACCAGCACCTTGCCGCAGACCTCGAACTTGATCCCGTGCTCGCTGCAGAACTGCTTGGTGGCCTCGGCGCCACGCTTGCACAGGTCGGCCTTGAGGCTGCCGGGCGCGTAGTAGATCCCGGCATGGATCACCCCGCTGTTGTGCCCGGTCTGGTGTTTGGCCAGCACGGTTTCCTTTTCCAGGATCACCAGCGACGCGCCGGGCTGGCGCTTGAGGATCTCCATCGCGGTGGCCAGTCCGACGATGCCGCCGCCGATGATGCAAAAGTCATAGATCATTGTTCTGGGTACCTTGGATCACTTGTTTCAGGTCTGGTTATCAGGTTGTCAGACTAACTAATCCGACAAAACTCTGCAGGCTTGCGCCGGCTGTCAAACGTGCAGCGTGAGGCGTGAATTTTCTAGCAATGGTTAATCGGTAGTCGGCAGTTCCAGGCCCAGGCGCTTGGCCGATGCGCGCAAGTGGGCATCGGCGCAGGCTGCGGCCGCTTGCCGGTTGCCATCGGCGATGGCCTGGTACAGCGCCTGATGTTCCTGGATGGCATCCGCCGAACCGCCTACCTGGGGCAGTGCCGAGTTTTCCCAGGCGGTCTTGCGGGCACTGGCCAGCTGGCTGCCGAGAAAATCATGGAAAGCCACGAAATAGTCATTCTTGCTGGCTTCGGCGATGGCCCGGTGGAACTCCACATCGGCCAGGGCGGCGGTTTCCAGGTCGCTGCGCTGGTCGTGCATTTCCTGCAGGGCTCGTTGCATGCGCTGCAGGTCAGCGGCGTCGCGGCGCTGGGCGGCGATCGACGCGGCCTGGGTCTCGATCCACAGGCGCATTTCGAACATCTGCGCCAGGTCCGCCAGACGGCCTCGGGTTTGCGGGAAGCGGAAGACGGTGCCGGCCGGGGTCTTGGAAATGTACGAGCCCAGGCCACGACGGGCAATCAGCACGCCGTCGGCCTTGAGCTGGGCAATGGCTTCGCGAATCACCGAGCGGCTGACGTTCAACTGCTCGGCCAGCTGCTGCTCGGTAGGCAGGCGCGATTCGGGGGCCAGGCGGCCGGAATCGATCTCGGTGCGGATCGCATTGACCACCCGCACAACGAGAGAGTCGGGTCGCTGGAGTTCGAGCATGGGAGGGTAAAGCCTTGGTAGTCAGGTTGTCAGACAATAGCCGTTGGGATTTTTCGCTGTCAAGAAAAACCCGCACCGGGCAGGCCTGGGAGGGGGCTGACAAGCTCGGGTTCAGGCGGTCAGGGGGCAGCTGAAAATCAGGTCGTCGAACACTTCGCCACCCCTCTGGAATGCTCGTTCATCACAGTGCTGGAAGACAAAACCGCAGCGCTCCAGGACCTGGCACGACGCTGCATTGCCGTCGGTGACCGTGGCCACCAGGCGCTTGATACCCAGGCTGTGGCGGGCGTACTCCATCAGCGTGCGCAGGGATTCCGTGGCCAGGCCCTTGCCTTGATGAGCGGGGGCCAGCAGGTAGCCGACCTCGGCTTCGGCGCTGGGCCGGTCGCTGACCCGCAGGCCGGTGAAGCCCAGCTCTTCGCCGCTGTGGCGGTCGCGGATCACCAGGCACAGCCAATGGCTCGCATCCATGTCCCAGTGGGGCAGGCGCGAGGTGAAACGCTCCTCGATCTGCGCCCGGGAGAGCGGATCGCAGACATAGCGGAGGTTTTCCGGGTCGCTGTGCAGGGCCAGAAACAGGTCCCAGTCATGGGCGTTCAAGGGGCGCAGGTGAAGGCGAGGGGAATGCAGTTCCAGCATGGGGGCTCCAGATCCGTTGGCAGCAAAGACCTGGGCCACTTTACCGGAGAAAAGTCTGACCTCTGCGGTACTTTTTTCGCATAAGATCCTCGGCCTGGGTTTTCAGGGATAGGGCAGGTAAGCGTGAACTGGGACGATCTGCGGTTTTTCATAGCCGTCGCCAATGCCAGCAACATCACCGACGCCGGGCAGGTGCTGAAGGTGTCGGCCTCGACGGTTTCGCGCAAGATCCTGATGCTGGAGCAGGCCTTGAACAGCGTGCTGTTTCTCAAGACCACCCAGGGCTATTTCCTCACCGAGGCCGGCCAGGCCCTGCTGCCCATGGCCCTGGAGGCCGAGGAGCGCTTCCGGCTGATGGAGCGCCAACTGTCCCGGCCTGGAGCGCGCATGGCGGGGGTGGTGCGCATCGACTGCCCGGAGCTGATGGGCAGCCACCTGATCATTCCCGCGCTTGCGCCGTTTCGCTTGCAGCATCCACAGATCCGCTTCGATTTCGTCAATGCGGCGCGCTCGGTCAAGCTCACCCAGAGTCACAGCGACCTGCTGCTGCGCCTGCAACGGCCGGAAGCCGGCAACTTCACCCTGCGCCGGGTTGGCGAGTTGACCCAGGCGCTGTTCTGTTCCCCGGGTTACGCCGCTGCCCATGGCTGCCCCGAAAAGCCGGCGGACTTGCGCCAGCATTCGCTGATCGGCTGGAACCAGACCCTGGCCCACATGCCCCTGGCCCGCTGGCTGGATCAGCTCAGCGGCGACCAGCCGCTGTGGATGCGCACCGGCAACCTGGAGGCGCAACTCAAGGCGGTGCAGGCGGGGTTGGGGATTGCCGCCTTGCCGGTGTACATCGCAGAGCCTCTGGGCCTGCACCGGGTGTTGCCCCAGACTCCGCCCCACCGGGCGGATATCTGGCTGCTGCGCAACCTGGCGACCCAGGGCCAGGAGCGGGTCGAACGGGTGGTGGAGTTTCTCTGCGACTTGCTGGCGCGCCATGGGTTGTGCGGGGAGTGAGTGTTGCGCGTTTGCGGCTAGGCAGTGCCGTTGCGCAGGAAGATCCAGATTGCCACCGCCATCAGCATCACGCCGAACAGGGCATTCTGGGCCAGCAGCAGCCTGGGTCGGGCCCGCAGCAGGACCTGCAGGCTTGAGCCGAGGCAGGCCCAGAGCAGATGACCGAACAGGTTCACCGCGATCAGTGCGGCGCTGAGCGTCAGCACCACGGTGCTGCCCACGTCCGTTCCCGGGCTGAAGGTGGAGAACATCACCAGCAACATGACCAGGCCCTGCACATTGCCCAGTTGCAGCACCACGCCGTCACGAAACTGCAGGGTCACGGCCTGTTCGCCAGGCTTGCGCAGGGGCCGCAGCAACAGGCGCAGGCCCAGCCAGAAAATGTACAGGCTGCCGGCGACTCGCAGCCCCCACAGCAGTTGCGGCTGGTTCGCCAGGCTGTGATACAGCCCCAGCCCCACCAGCAAGGCCAGCAGGAAATAGGTCAGGTCGAGCCCGAGGATAAAACGCAGAGAACGACGCACGCCGCTCTGGGCGCCGGAGCTGGCCACCATCAGGTTGCCGGGGCCGGCGCTCAGGGCCATGGGCAGCATGGTCGACAGCCACAGCGGCCAGTTGATGTCGTGGACAGGGGGCACGGACGGCTCCTCAATGACGGTGCGGATTGCACCGGCGCCAGCTTAAGGCGTCGCCGTGGTTCGGGTTACCGGCAAAAATCGAAAATGGTTTTGCATCGGGCCCGGTAGTGCGGGTGCAGGTGTTCTAATTCTCTTGAGCGTGCAGCGCCCCCTGTAACCACTGGCTGAAACTGCAGGTCAGGGCGCTGCCTTCGCTGTCCCGATGAATCAGCCAGGACCAGGTCGGGCCGCGTACGCTCTGCTCGCACAGCGGCGCCAGTTGCCCCTCGTTACGCGCCTGCTCGGCCAGCAACTGGCTGACCAGGGCAATCCCATGGCCAGCGCAGGCGGCGTCCAGCAGCAACCCGGGGTCGGAAAAATTCAACCCGCTACTGCCCTGGCCAATGTCCGCGCCGCCTTCTACCACCCAGTGGCTCCAGTCCATTTCCCGTTCGCCGTGCAAGGTGGTGCGGCATTCCCGTGGCTGTTCCAGCAGGCGCGGGTGGCAGGCCGGGTAGAGGCGGTCGCTGTAGAGCTCCAGGTAGCTGCATTCGGCCTGGGCGCTGAGGTCGTCGCGAATCGTCAGGTCGATGGTCTGGGTGCTCATGTCCGGCGGCTCGAAGGAGGTGAACAGCCAGAGGTCGACCTCCGGGTGCAGGCGATGGAACTCGCCCAGGCGCGGCAGCAGCCAGTGGCGGGCGAACGCCGGGGTGGTGTTGACCACCAGTTGGTTGGGCTTGCGGTACTGCTCCAGGCGACGGATGCCCACCGCCAGTTGCTGCAGCAGCGACTGGGTGGTGCTGCGCAGGTCATGCCCGGCATCGGTGAGGCTGACGCTGCGCCCGGTGCGGAAGAACAGCGGCTGTTCGAGGAAGGTTTCCAGGCTGCGGATCTGCTGGCTGATGGCCGACTGGGTGAGGTGCAGTTCTTCGGCGGCCTTGTGGAAACTGCCCAGGCGCGCGGCAGCTTCGAAGCCGCGCAAGGCATTCAGAGGTGGCCAGTGTTTCAACATGATTGATAAGTCCAGCTGATCAGTAATGGGCTAAATCTATCGTTTGTTGCGGCTTTTTCAAAGCCATAGCATGGGCGCTATCGAACATTGGTGTTTTGTTGGCTGATAACAAAACCTTAACTGAGAGGTGCAATGCCCATGCTGCGCAATGACAATCAACATAACGGCTGGTCCATGCCCGCGGAGTGGGCCGTGCACGCCGCCACCTGGATGGTCTGGCCACACAACCAGGCGCTCTGGGAGTCCGGCTGGGGCGTGACCCTGGCTCAGGTGCAGGAAGACTTCGCCCGGGTGGTCAATGCCATTGCGCGCTTCGAGCCGGTGAAACTGGTGGTCGACCCTGCGGCCCTGGAGAGCGCTCGTGCCCTGTGCGGGGCCAATGTCGAGTTGATTCCCCTGGCGGTGAACGACAGCTGGTGCCGCGACTCCGGGCCGAGTTTCATCGCGCATCCGCAGCAGGGGCTGGCGGGCGTCAGCTGGCGCTTCAATGCCTGGGGCGGCAAGTCGGCCCACGATCTGGATGAAAGCCTGGCCCGCCGAGTGCTCAACTCCCTGGACCTGGAATGCTTCGGCACGCCCCTGGCCAACGAGGGCGGGGCAATTCATGTGGACGGTGACGGCACCCTGATCACCACCGAATCGGTGCTGCTAAACCCCAACCGCAACCCGGGCCTTTGCAAGGCCGAGATCGAGGAGATTTTCAGCCGCCTGCTGGGGGTGAAGAAAACCATCTGGCTGCCGGGCGATCCGGATCACGTCACTGGCGACATGACCGACGGCCATGTCGACGGCATCTGCGCCTTTGCCCGTCCCGGGGTGCTGCTGGTGGATGCCACCCGCGATTCGGACTCGGTGTACGCCGAAGTGGTGCGCGAGAACCGTCGTGCCCTGCAACTGGCGCGGGACGCCCGGGGCCGCAGTTTTGAAATGCTCGAACTGTTCGAGGCCAGCGAGGCGGTGGACACCCAGGCCGAAGTGTTCTGCGCGTCCTACACCAACTTTTATATCGTCAATGGCGCAATCATCATGCCGGCCTATGGCATCGCCGCCGACCGCGAGGCGGCCGAGGTGCTGGCCCTGGCGTTCCCGGGGCGTGAAGTGGTGCCGGTGCGAATCAATCACCTGGCCCATGGCGGCGGCGGGGTGCATTGCATCACCCAGCAGCAGCCGGCCTGGCCGGTAAAGGGCTGAACCATGACGATCCTGACCGTTGCCACTACCCAGATGCCCTGCAGCTGGAACCTCGAACAGAACCTCGACCAGGCCGAACAACTGGTGCGCCAGGCGGCGGCCGAGGGCGCCCAGGTGATCCTGTTGCAGGAGCTGTTCGCCACCCCGTACTTCTGCATCGAGCAGCACCACAAGCACCTGGAGCTGGCCGAGGAATACGCCCACAGCCGGGTGCTCAAGCGCTTTGCCGCCCTGGCCGGGGAGCTGGGGGTGGTGCTGCCCCTGAGCTGGTACGAGCGGGCCGGCAATGCCTGCTTCAACTCCCTGAGCGTGGCCGATGCCGATGGCCGTCTGCTCGGGGTCTACCGCAAGACCCACATCCCCAACGCCATCGGTTACCAGGAGAAGGAGTACTTCAGCCCCGGTGACACGGGCTTTCGGGTCTGGGACAGCGCCTTCGGCCGCCTGGGGATCGGTATCTGCTGGGATCAGTGGTTCCCCGAGACCGCCCGCTGCCTGGCGTTGCAGGGGGCCGAGGTGCTGCTGTTCCCGACCGCCATCGGCTCCGAGCCCGGCGCCGCCGACCTGGATTCCCGTGATCACTGGCAGATGACCATGCGCGGCCATGCGGCTGCCAACCTGCTGCCGGTGGTGGCCGCCAACCGCGTCGGCCGTGAAGTGGCGACTACCGACCCGGCGTTGCAGATGAGCTTTTATGGCTCGTCCTTCATCTGCAACCACAAGGGGCGCCTGCTGGCTGAAGCCGATCGCCAGACCCCGGGCGTGCTGCTGCACGGCCTGGACCTGGCGGCGATGCGCGAGGAACGCCTGACCTGGGGCATCTACCGCGACCGCCGCCCCGACATGTACGGCGCGTTGCTGAGCCTGGACGGCCGTCACCTGGACCCACGCTGGACCCACCAAGGGGTTTGACATGCACATCACTCACCCATGCTTGCTGGCCTCGTTCGGGTTGCTGCTCGGCAGTGCACTGTCGTCGGCCCAGGCCGATGACCAGACCCTGCGCCTGTACAACTGGGCGGATTACTTCGCCGAGGACACCCTGGCCAAGTTCACCGCTGAAACCGGGATCAAGGTGATCTACGACGTGATGGACGGCAGCGAGGTGCTGGAAGCCAAGTTGATGACCGGCGGCAGTGGCTACGACCTGATCTTCCCGGGGGACACCGTGGCCGAGCGGCTGATGCGGGCCGGCAGCCTGCAGGCCCTGGACCCGACGAAGATCGCCGCCCTGGCTGACATCGAGCCCGGCCTGCAGCAACTGCGCAGCCACTACCCCCACGCCAGCCAGGCCACCGTGCCCTATACCTGGGGCACCATCGGCCTGACCTACAACGCCCAGCAGATCGCCCAGCGCCTGCCGAATGCCCCGGTCAACAGCCTGGACCTGCTGTTCAAGCCGGAGCTGGCGGCGAAGTTTGCCGACTGCGGCATCTCGATGATCGACTCCCCCGACGAGGTGCTGGCGGTGGTCCTCAACTACCTGGGACGCGAGCCGCGCAGCGCCAAGCCCGAGGACCTGGCGGCGGCCAGTGAACTGCTGCTCAAGGTGCGCCCCTACATCCGCAAGTTCCAGTCCCAACCGGTGACCGACCTGGTCAATGGCAACCTGTGCCTGTCCCTGGGTTACAGCGGCGACATGACCCAGGCCCAGCGCACCGCCGACGCGGCAGGCAAGCAGGTCGACTTCGAGTACCGCGTACCGCGCGAGGGCACCACGGTGTGGATGGACAACATGGCGATCCCCAAGGATGCGCGGCACCCGGAGTACGCTTACGCCTTCATCAACTTCGTCATGCGCCCGCAGAACATGGCGGCCATCAGCAACTTCACCGGCTACCCCACGGCCAACGCCAAGGCGCGGCCGGATGTCGATCCGCAGATGCGCAACAACCCGGATATCTACCTGGACGCGGCAACCTATGAGCGGCTGATTCCCGGCAAGGATATTCCCCAGGCCGACATGCGCGCGCGCATGCGCACCTGGACCAAGTTCAAGACCGCGGCGGTCAAGTAGCCGCGGGCCATATCCCCGCCGGTCGTCGATTGATGGCCCGCGGGCTTTCACCACTCTGTACTAACGTATCTACAGCCCTTTTCGAGAGTAAGACCGATGCCCACCCGACGTGTATTCATCAAGCAGGCCTCACTGTTGGCCGGTTTCGGCGCCATGGCGTCCCTGGGCCTGGGGCTCGACGCCAGCCGGGCCCGAGCCCAGGAGCAGGAAGGCTGGTACCTGCCCGACGAGGGCGACCGCCACCGCCAGGCCTATATCGCCTTCGGCGCCCAGGACGCCATCTGGGAAGACTTCACCGGCGATGTACAAGAAGCCCTCGGGCGCATTGCCCGGGCGATCGCCGCCTATGAACCCTTGACCGTGTTCTGCCGTGCTTCCGAGCGCGACCTGGCAGAGGAGCTGTGCGGCAGCCGCAACGTCAGCTACGTGGTCACCGAGCTGGACGACATCTGGATGCGCGACATCGGCGCCAACTTCGTCGTCGATGGCCAGGGTGGGCTGGGCGCGGTGGATTTCAACTTCAATGGCTGGGGCAACAAGCAGCGCCATGCCAAGGATGCGCGCCTGGCCCGGCGCATGGCCGATTCCGCCGAAGCGCTCTACCTGCGCAGCGAACTGGTGGGCGAGGGCGGCGGCATCGAGGTGGATGGCCACGGCACCGGGATCATGACCGAGAGCAGCTGGATCAACGGCAACCGCAACCCCGGCTGGAGCAAGGCCGAGGTCGAAGCAGAGCTCAAGGCCCGCCTTGGGCTGCGCAAGATCATCTGGCTGCCGGGGATCAAGGGCAAGGACATCACCGATGCCCACGTCGACTTCTATGCGCGCTTCATCGAACCCGGGGTGGTGCTGGCCAACCTCGACAACGACCCGGACTCCTATGACCACGCCGTGACCCTCAAGCATCTGGAGATCCTGCGCAACGCCACCGATGCCGACGGGCGCAAGCTGCAGGTGCACACCGTGTCGCCGCCACTGAACCCGCGCAAGAGTCGTTTCAGCCGGGGCAATGACGATTTCGCCGCCGGCTACATCAACTATTTCGTGATCAATGGGGCGGTGATCTCCCCGCAGTTCGGCGACTCGGCCGCCGACACCAAGGCCCTCAACCTGCTCAGCAGCCTGTACCCCGGGCGCAAGGTGATCCAACTGGACATCGACGCCATCGCTGCCGGTGGCGGCGGCATCCTCTGCGTGACCCATCACCAGCCCGAGGTGTGAGGTTCGCTGAGGCTCGTAAAGTGGTCTGCTGATGAAGCTTGAACTGGCCTGATCAAACCTGCCATTGAGCCCCTAAGCTGGCGCTCTTCACCACCCGGGACCTGATGCCTGGTGTGGGTTTTCAAAGGAGAGTGCAATGAGTGATCAACAACACGCAGTGAGCATACGGCCGATTCAGCCTGAGGATTACCAGCAGTGGTTGCAGTTGTGGCTGGCGTACCAGGACTTCTATCAAGTGACGCTGGATGAGCAGGTCAGCGTGCTTGCTTTCGAACGGTTTTGCGATCCCCGGGAACCGGTGTTTTCAGCGGTGGCGGTGCAGGGCGATGAACTGATTGGTTTCGTCAACTCGGTGCTGCACCGTTCGACCTGGGCGCTAACCGACTTCTGTTACCTGGAGGACCTGTATGTAGCCCCATCGGTGCGGGGCAGTGGTGCGGGAAAACGGTTGATCGAGTGGGTGCAGGCCTTTGCCCGGGAACAGCGCTGTGGGCGCTTGTACTGGCACACACAGGAGAGCAACAAGCGCGCCCAGCGGCTGTATGACTGGGTGGCGCAAAAGCCCGGGGTTATCGAGTATCGGATGGCGCTGTGAGGGAAGGGGGGCTTTGGGCTTTTTGGGGGGGCACATGCCCCTCCTACAGGGAACTGCACGGCCTATCTGCCTGCTGTAGGAGCTGGCTTGCCAGCGAAGGCGTCGGCCCAGGCGCTGCATGCCTTGCGGGCCTCTTCGCCGGCAAGCCGGCTCCTACAGGGAACTGCACGGCCTATCTGCCTGCTGTAGGAGCTGGCTTGCCAGCGAAGGCGTCGGCCCAGGCGCTGCATGCCTTGCGGGCCTCTTCGCCGGTAAGCCGGCTCCTACAGGGAACTGCACGGCCTATCTGCCTGCCGTAGGAGCTGGCTTGCCAGCGAAGGCGTCGGCCCAGGCGCTGCATGCCTTGCGGGCCTCTTCGCCGGCAAGCCGGCTCCTACGGACAGGGCGTAAAATGCCCCACTCGCCAACCCCCCAACCCGCTATTGCCCTTGACGAAACACCAGCGCCTTGAGCCCGCACTGCGGATCGGTATCGGCAAACTCCGGCGGGTTCTCCAGCCGCTGTTCAAAGCGCAACCCCGGCGCCGCCTCGGCCATCCCCTCCAGCAGAAACTCCACGGCAAACGCCGGGTCGTTCATGCAGGCCAGTACGCAGCCGTTGGCGGTCAGCAGCTCCGGCAAGCGCCGCAGCACCCGCGCATAGTCCTTGCTCAGCACAAAGCTGCCTTTCTGGAACGACGGCGGGTCAATGATCACCAGATCGTAGGGACCGCCTTGCTTGACCTTGCTCCAGGACTTGAACAGGTCATGGCCGAGAAAACTCACCCGGCTGGTGTCGTGGCCATTGAGCCGGTGGTTGTCGCGGCCGCGGCTCAGGGCCGCGCGGGACATGTCGAGGTTGACCACCCGCTCGGCGCCGCCGGCGATCGCCGCCACCGAGAAGCCGCAGGTGTAGGCGAACAGGTTGAGCACGTTCTGGCCCTGGGCCTGGGCCCGGACCCAGTTGCGTCCGTAGCGCATGTCGAGAAACAGCCCGTTGTTCTGTTTGCTGCCCAGATCCACCAGGTAGCGCAAGCCTTCCTCGGTGATGGTGCAGGACTCCACCGGCTCACCCAGCAGCCACTCGCCATGGCTGTCGGGCAGGTAGCGGTGTTGCAGCATCAGGCTGCGGGCGCCGCTGGTGTGCCATTGTGCGGTATCGCCCAGGGCGACCAGCAGCTGCTTGAGGGCCGCGAGCTGCTCGGCTTCCGGGGCCTTGAACAGCGACACCAGCAACACCCCTTGCAGCCAGTCCACGGTCAGTTGCTCCAGCCCCGGCCAGCAGCGCCCGCGCCCATGGAACAGGCGCCGGGTTTCGCTGGGGGCCGCAGCCAGGGCGGTGAGCAGGTGCTGGTTGAGGGTGGCGAGAGCTTGAGGTGTCATCGGTGGGGCCGGCAATTTTCGGGGGCGGCATTTAACCACAATTGCCGGCGGCCGGCGTTCAGTCGATGTACTGCGGTCGCCCCAAGGCGCGCCATTGCGCAAGGCGCTTGTCCATCACCGCTGCCAGCCGGTCATAGTTGCTCCAGCTGTTTTCCACCCGGTAGATGGTGCCAGGCTCGGGGGCCAGGATCTGTTCGTAGTCGCTGGAAAACCGACCGCTGTCCCGTCCCTTGTAGTAGGCCAGGGCGAAGGCATTGCCTTCGTCGTTGAAATCATCCTCGCTGAGCTTTTCATCCAGTATCCGCAACAGGAACTCGCGGCCATCGAGGGTGCGGGCGTGGACTTGCCCGATCTCCTCTTCGACATCGTCCAGCAGCTCCTCGCTGGCAAAGTCGTGGATCAGCATCCAGGCCAGGAACAGGCCGATATGGGTGGCCCCGGCGCTGGCGGGCAGGTCGGCGGGGAAGTCGCCGCCGTAGTGCCAGCAGGCATCGTCGTATTTCATTTGTGCAGGTCCTGAAAGGTGAGAGGGGCGTGCAAGTGGCAGGCGGGTCACAGAATGGCGTGGGTCCATCGCGGGGTGCCGGCCAGGCGACGCTTGACGCTGTCGATGCGCCATTGCCCCGCGACCCGCTTGACCAGGAAGCGATGCTCGTAGCACAGCGCCCGGGAGGCCGGATCACGCACCAGCACTTCGGCCTGGGCGGGCTTGAGCAACTGGCAGCCCAGTAGTTCGTCGGCCGCGGAGTAGGTGGTGGGGTAGCCGTAGGAGGCTCGGGGGTAGGCCCGCGGCCGCAGGGTGCAGAAACGCTCCAGGAGCTGTTGCGGTTCGGCCCAGAAGGCGGCGTCGACAGCCTCGTGGCCCAGGGCATTGCCCCGTTGTTCCCAAGCCTCCAGGGCCAGGGTATAGGCCCGCACCTGGGTGACCGGATCGCCACTGTTGTCATTGCCTGGTGCCAGCGGCGGCCAGGGCAGGGAGGGGGGCGGTGCGGACGCTGGCGGCGCCCCGGCACCGGCCTGCGCCAGCCATTGCATGATCTGGGTATGGCCCTTCTCTTCGGCCAGGGACCAGGCATTGCGCTGCTGGAAGTCCAGGGGCAGGGGATCGGCGCCGGCTTTGAGCAGCAAGCTCACCATTGCCTCGTGCCCGGCCTGGGCGGCGTTCATCAGGGCAGTGCGTTGCAGTTCGGGGCTGGCGTGTTCGAGCGCGGCGCCATGGGCGATCAGCAACTCGGCGATGGCGGTATCGCCATGGCTGGCGGCCCAGGCCAGGGGGCTGTAGCCCAGGGCCTTGCAGGGTTGCTGGACATTCGCGCCACGGGCCAGCAGCAGCGTCACGGCCGGCCGGTGCCCGGCGATAGTGGCGGCCAGAAGGGCCGTGCGGCCGGTGCCCTTGTGCTGCCATTCAAGGTCCGCACCGGCATCAAGGAGGCGTTCGAGGGCCGCGAGATCGCCGCGTGCGGCGGCTTTTTCCAGTAGGTGAGACAAGGTCGAGAATCCGTTCGGTCAGGGTAGAAACGCCGCGGCATGGTAACGCTCCAGGCGCCGTTGTTGCCATGCCCGGTATGCTCATCGCTGCCGTTCTGGCAGGCCAGTCGCGCTGGGCTACGCGGTGATAGGGGACGCCGGGTACGGCCCGGGCCATTTCAGGCGTCGCAGGCGAGGGCTGGGGGGGGAGGCGCTCAATGACCGGCAGCGCCGACCCGGCCACCTGAGGAATCCTCAGGCGGGTGGGGGGTTCATGGACGCCTTCCGAAGGCTTGCGTAGGATGGCGCGTTCGCGCTCTACGCCGTTGCAGCCTCCCTTGCCAACAGGAGTCCATGATGTTCAAGGCCATTGTGATCGACAAAGACCCCGAAGGTTATCGCGCCCGACTGACCGAGCTGGACGAGGGCCGGCTGCCCGCGGGTGATGTCAGCGTGCGAGTCGCCTACAGCACCCTGAACTACAAGGATGGCTTGGCGATCACCGGCAAGAGCCCGGTGGTGCGCCAGTTTCCCATGGTCCCCGGGATCGACCTGGCGGGCACGGTGGAGTCCAGCAGTCACCCGCGTTTTCGCCCTGGCGAGCAGGTGCTGCTCAATGGCTGGGGCGTGGGTGAAAGCCATTGGGTCGGCCTGGCGCAGAAGGCCCGCTTGCAGGGTGACTGGCTGATCCACCTGCCCGAGGCCTTCACCCCGCGCCAGGCCATGGCCATCGGCACCGCAGGCTACACCGCCATGCTGTGCCTGATCGCCCTGGAACGTAACGGCCTGGAGCCCGGGCGTGGCGAGGTGCTGGTGACTGGCGCCAGCGGTGGCGTCGGCAGCTTTGCCATCAGCCTGCTGTCGCGCCTGGGCTATTCGGTGATCGCCGCCACCGGGCGCCCGGAAGAGGCCGACTACCTCAAGGGGCTGGGGGCGTCGAGCATCATCGAGCGAGGGGAACTGTCCCAGCCGGGACGCCCCCTGGCCAAGGAACGCTGGGTGGCGGCCATCGATTCGGTGGGCAGCCATACCCTGGCCAACGTTTGCGCCGGCACGGCCGCCGATGGTCTGGTGGCCGCCTGCGGGCTGGCCCAGGGCATGGACTTTCCGGCCTCGGTGGCGCCGTTCATCCTGCGTGGGGTGAGCCTGCTGGGGATCAACAGCGTCACTCGGCCCTACCACGAACGGGTGCATGCCTGGGAGCGCCTGGCCGCCGAGGTGGACCTGGCGCACCTGGAGCTGATCACCCGTGAAGTGGGCCTGGAACAGGTGCCGGCGGTGGCCCGGGAACTGCTCGACGGCAAGGTCCGCGGGCGGGTGGTGGTCAACCTCAACCGTTGATGTAAACCCGGGTAGGTCGCGCTTGCCGCTGTGGCTGGCGCGACGGTTGAACCGCTGAACCTATAACAGCCGGTCGCCATACTCTCCAGGGCCCCGTGGCCCTCCGTGCTCCTGATCCGAGGTTGCCCGCTCCATGTCGATTCCCGCCCAGCGTCCGCTCTGGCAGGTGTACCTGATCTTCCTGCTGCCCATGGTGTTGTCGAACTTCCTGCAGTCGTTCTCCGGCACCCTCAACGGTATCTACATCGGCCAGTTGCTCGGCACCCAGGCCCTGGCGGCGGTGTCGGGGATGTTTCCCATCGTGTTCTTCTTCATTGCCCTGGTGATCGGCCTCGGGGCCGGGGCCTCGGTGCTGATCGGCCAGGCCTGGGGCGCCAGGGAGCTGGGCACGGTCAAGGCCGTGGCCGGCACGACCCTGTTGCTCGGCGCCCTGATCGGATTGTCGGGAGCGCTGCTGGGCATCCTCTTCGCGCGGCCGGCGCTGCAGGGCCTGGGCACGCCCGCCGACGTGCTGGACGACGCGGTGGGGTATGCCCAGGTGATGATGCTGATCATGCCGCTGCTGCTGGTGTTCGTGCTCTTTACCCAGTTGCTGCGGGGCGTCAGCGACACCCTGTCGCCACTGCTGGCGCTGATGGTCTCGACCCTGGCGGGGCTGCTGCTGACCCCGGCGCTGATTCGCGGCTGGCTGGGCCTGCCGCCCATGGGCATCCAGAGCGCGGCGTATGCCGGGCTGGTGGGCAACATCCTGGCCATGGGGTTTCTGGTCTGGCGCCTGCGTGGCCGCGAGCACCCGCTGGCGCCGGACCGGGCGCTGTTCGCGGCGCTGAAGCTGAGCCCGGCGATCCTTGCCAAGGTGCTGCGCATCGGCCTGCCCACCGGGCTGCAGATGGTGGTGATCTCGCTGTCCGAGCTGGTGATCCTGGCCCTGGTCAACCGCCACGGCTCCCAGGCGACCGCGGCCTATGGCGCGGTGACCCAGATCGTCAACTATGTGCAGTTTCCGGCGCTGTCGATCGCCATCACGGCCTCGATCCTCGGTGCCCAGGCCATCGGTGCCGGGCGCTTGGAACGCATCACCCCGATCCTGCGCACGGGGCTGGCGATCAACCTGTGCCTGACGGGGGCCCTGGTGCTGCTGGGCTACCTGATCTCGCACTGGCTGCTGGGGCTGTTCATCATCGATCCGGCGGCCCTGGTGAACGCCGAGCACCTGTTGCACATCATGCTCTGGAGCCTCCTGGTGTTCGGCTTCCAGGCGGTGGTGGGCGGCATCATGCGCGCCAGTGGCACAGTGCTGGTGCCGGTGGCGATCTCGATCTTCTGCATCATCGGGGTCCAGGTGCCGGCAGCCTACCTGCTGGATGCGCACTACGGCCTGCAAGGGGTGTGGATGGCGTTCCCGGTGGCCTACCTGAGCATGCTGGCGCTGCAGGTCTGCTACTTCAAGCTGGTGTGGCGCCACAAGCAGATCCAGCGCCTGATCTGATCTGTGCTTCAACGCACCTTGGCACTGCGCCACGAGCGTAGTGCCATGGGCCCGATCTGCTTTCCGGGACACCGGGGGCGAGGCTCAGCACGCTCCTGAGAGGGGCCCAGCAGAAAGGGTGACGGTACGGTT
Source organism: Pseudomonas sp. PH1b (assembly GCF_000633395.1). Classification (GTDB taxonomy): domain Bacteria; phylum Pseudomonadota; class Gammaproteobacteria; order Pseudomonadales; family Pseudomonadaceae; genus Aquipseudomonas. The sequence goes on along the minus strand of NZ_AYMU01000022.1, from coordinate 42,082 downwards.
TTGGAAGCACGGTCTATAGCGATTTGCGCATGAGGCCGGTGCCGGTTCATCAGGTTCGTGGCACGGCGCTGCACCTGGCGGGCATCCCTCGGGTTTGCCGAGTCGATGGGGGCAACTGAACAGACGAGGTCGCAGACACCGGCTGTACGGTTGTCATTGAGGGACACAGAAAGAGAACACGAGAAACTCGGGCGCACCTAGGCGAGGCGACTCGATACTCAGGGGCATGGAACTCTCAACTTGCCGCAGTATCGCGGCAAGTTGGTTGGCGTGTGTCCGGAGAACTTGACTGCGCTTCTAGAGAGCCGACTTGCAGCGCAAACCTGCGCTGAAATGGTCGTTCAACGGAGCTTTACAAACTGAATGACAGGGCGGAAAAAACCATGCCTCCGCTGCCGGCCCATCCCATGCAGAACTGATCTTTCTCGGCGTTGCCCTGGCTCACCGCATCGAAGATTCCATAAGGAATCGATGCGGTAATGATGTTGCCTGTCTTATGTCCGACGTGATGCAGTTTCTTTTCAATGCCGATAAGTTCGCCAATGTGTTCCCACATGTTGGGTGAACCGGTATGAATGAATACTTTGTGAATGTCGGAAGCAGGTGCCTTGTGCATGTTGAATACTTTTATCGCTTCGTTCCTGCCATCTTCATGCAGCGCCGCGGCGTAGGAATTGAACTGGTATTGGCCACCTGTCGGTGAAATGCGCGCCATATCCTCCTCATTGCAGAACTGCTTCCAGTCCGGCAGGGAAATGGTCGACAAGTCGCTCAGGTCAGGCCTGTTAATGTAAGAGAACTTGAAGTTTCCAGGTGCCTGATTGCTGAGTATGGTGACGGTTACCGCCTCGCCAATGGTAAAGCTTGGGAACTTGTATGCCAGTTCCGATGGAGACTGCAAAGTAAAGTTCTTGGGCATCACCGGTCCGCCGTCAGACATGCCGAATTCCATGTTGACGATGGCCGCGTAGCGTATCTCGCCTGCTTCCATCTTGCTGTTGATGACATCCATGGCCGTTACCCAGCCGTTGCAGGCGTCGACCACGTCAAAGTTTCTGCAGTTCAGGCCCAGGGCCTTGCAGATGAAGGTGCTATTGGCTGGCTCAATGAACCCGCGTGTCACATTGGGGTAGATCAGCAAGTCCAGGTCGGCCTTGCTGATGTTGGCCTGTGCCAAGGCGGAATCAAATGCAGCTTCCATCAGTTCCATCGGCTTTTCACCGGCACCTAGCCAGTGCCGTGTTTCGATTCCGCTTTTATCCAGTAACTTGCCTATGGTCTTCAAGGTTTTTGGCAAGTCATCCTCAAAAGTATTTCTCGAATGCTCCTCGACCAAATTGAGAACATCCTGGTTTGTAACGATTCGCGAAGGAAGAATTCCTGAAAGTCCTGCAATTTTCATACGACATCCTTGTTTGCGTTGTGTATCCGTGGTGAAGGTTTTACCAGTGGTGCAGTGCTGATTAGTTGCTTTGAAGAACGCTGTGGTGTTGCTGGAAGGCGCTTGTTGTCGAGGCTGTGGGAAGTCTTTTTAGTTGGCTTGGTTAGTGGGAGTACATATTTCTAGCACAGCAAATCAGGAAAACAAGCCAGGCGCTGAAATTTATTTTTTATGATTTTTAGAGTGTCTTAATAGCAATGCTTTGATTGGGTTTTAATAAAGAATTTAAACTTTTGATCATGTGTTATTAGTTATGGTTAGTTCGTGACTTGCATCAATGCCCGCTCGGCAAGTTTGTTGTTTACGCAGTGTTTGGGTGGCTGTTTTCCGCCTGTTGTCCATGAATCATGGGTCGCCAATCCTGCGCGGCCAGGGAGCACAGCCCACGCCGTTTGCAAGGTCGAGCCGGCGCAGGGCGACAGTGGTTCTGACCACCCAGATCGTACCGGCAGGACTGTTCGCCACACGGCGGTGGCTGGCCTGAGCTCGGCTTTCAATGCTTCTGGGCCCGCGCCGGTGACGGGCGGCGCCAGCCTTGCACCACGATGTACAGCAGCGGGCCGATGGAGACGAAGATCGCCGTCAGCAGCAGGTAGGGCAGCACCGAGGCGATCGAGCGCCCGCGGTGGCGGGCGTCCTGCAGCATCCAGGCCGAGGCCAGCAGCGCCATCAGGTACAGGTCGATTACCACTTGCGCGGTATCGGGCCGCGACAGCAGTTGCAGGCCGAACTGCAGCAGGGACTGCTCGGCCTGGAACAGGGTGAACAGGGTGTAGCCGCTGAAGACCAGCAGGGCCAGGAGTGCCAGGTAGGGACGGTGCATGGGACGGTACTCCATCAGCAAGGGTGTGGGTGGCTGGCCTGGCGGCCCAGGTCGAGCATCAGGTACAGCAGGCCGGCAGCGCCGCAGGCAAAGATCAGGCCCTGGGACCAGGGCGAGTCGAACAGATACAGCGGGTGTTGCCGCAGGTTGTAATGCAGCCCTGCATGGACCACGGCGAACCCTGCCAGTAATCGCTGGCTGTTGCGGCGCAGGGCAGGGCGCGAATGCCCGGTGAGCCAGATCAACGCGGCAACCAGGGGCACGTGCAGGGCAATGAACAGCGCCTGGCCGAGCCTTGGGTCGAGGTCGCGTAAGCCATACAGCAGGCGCCATTCGGACTGGGCCACGGCGTCCAGTTCATGACCGGCGAACAGGGCCACGCACAGCACCCAGAGTGTCTTTCTCACGATGAAACTCCTTGAACAACGACAGGCAAACAGGCTAAGTGGCAAGCCCGTCGCCACTCAATGACCCCACAGGTCATAGACAGGCCGCCAGCCGATCCTGTCAGCTGCACCCGGTACGACGATCACCTTCAAGGAGCGAGCAGTGATGAACCCACAGACAGCGGCTCCGGCCACAGGCCGGTTGATCCGTGAAGCGCGGGCCGAGGATGTGCCGGCCATGCTCGGTTTCGATGCCTATGCCGATGCCCACCCCGAACGCGGCCAGGCCCTGCACCGGGCGGTCGAGCAAGGGCAGTGCTGGGTCGAGGTGGAGTCCTCCCGGGTGCTCGGCTACCTGTTGCTCAATCATGATTTCTTCGACCAGGGGTTCGTCTCCCTGGTGGTGGTGGCGCCTGATCAACAGCGCCGGGGCGTGGCCCTGCGGCTGCTGGCAGCGGCGCAGCAGGCCTGCAGGACGACCAAGCTGTTCATCTCCACCAACCGCTCCAACCAGGCGGCCCGGGGGTTGATTGCCAAGGCCGGCTTCGTGCCCAGCGGGGTGGTGGAGAACCTCGACCATGACGATCCCGAACTGATCTATTTCAAGCCTGTCGGCTGATCGCCGAGGCCGCACAACCGTCTCCATAGGATGCCCCCGAGCCATGTTGCCACCCCATGCCCCCGCCGCCGTCGACTCGCCTACCGTGGGCCTGCTGTTGCGCCAGCTACGCCAGCAGGGGCGCTTGAGCCAGTTGGAGCTGGCCTTGCAGGCCGGCATGTCGCAACGCCACCTGAGTTGTGTCGAGACCGGTCGTGCGCAGCCCAGTCCCGAGCTGTTGCACCGCCTGCTGAGCACCCTGGACACCCCGTTGCCAACCCGCAATCGGGTGTTTCTCGCTGCCGGCTACGCGCCGCGCTACGCCGCCCTGGGGTTGAACGATCCGGGCCTGGAACCGGTACGGATGGCCCTGATGCACCTGCTCCAGGCCAACAATCCCGCGCCGGCCATCGTGATTGACAGCCACTGGCAGGTACTGGTGGCCAACCGTGCAACCCAGGCGTTGTTTCAACTGTTGGGCCTGCCGTTGCAGGCGCTCGAACAGGGCTTCAACCTGCTGGCGACCCTGCTGGCGCCCAGTGGTTTCGGGGACTGCCTGGTCAACGCGCAAGAGATCCGCCAGGTGGCCTGGCAGCGGGCCGCGCAGGAGGCCGCGGTGGACCCGGAGCTTGCGGCGCTGCTGGCCAGCCTGCCGTTTCCCGGGGAATCGGCAGGGGCCCCGGACCTGACGACTCCGTTGCTGCTGACCCGGGTTCGCGGGCCCCAGGGCGAGCTGCGTTTTCTCTCCACCTTCACCACCTTCGGCATGCCCCAGGACATCACCGTGGCGTCATTGCGCATCGAGCACCTGATCCCTGCCGACGAGTCCACTTGGCAAGCCTTGACCCAGGCCTGCGAAGGTCTCGCGGCAAGTACTTCGGGCTAGATCGCCAGGGCTCGGGCCGGCAGCCCGGAGCCCATGTCCGAGGCGGGCAGCGCGCCGCCCAGGACCATGCGGGTCAGGGTCGTGGCAACGGCCTGGAAGTCCTTGGCGCTGGGGCCGTCGTTGTGCTCCATCAGGGCGATCTGCCAGCCGAGGGTCGGGTAGATCTGGGTGGCTGCACCGATGAACAGCAGCAGGTGTTGCGGATCGACGGCGGCGATCAGCCCGCGTTCGGCCCAACGGCGCAAGCAGGCTATTTCACTGCGGTTCTGCGCCTCCAGGCTCTCGCGCCAGGCCGCTGGCAGCTGTTGCCCGCCATGCAGCAGTTCGCTGCAGAGAATCTTCGAACGCAACGGATAGCCCTGGACGATCTGCACCCGTGCCTCGATGTAGGCCGCCAGCGCCTGTCGCGGCTCGGCCTCCTCGTGCAACAGCCGCGAAGCCTGTTGCAAGGGTTCCATCAAGGGCAGCAGGACCTCGGCGTAGAGGTTTTCCTTGGTGTGGAAGTAGTAGTAGAGATTGGCCTTGGGCACCCCGGCGCGCAGGGCGATGTCCAGAGTCTGGCAGGCGCTGAAACCCTTGGCGGCGAATTCATTGCGGGCGGCGTCGAGAATCAGCTGGCGGTGGCGCAGCCGGGAGTGGCGTTCCCGGCCTGCCGGCGTTGCGGTCAGGGGGCGTGCCGAACCGGCGTCGACGGCGGGCGAGGGCAGGCTGGCCATGGTGGATGAAGGGCGATGCATGGGGCAGTCTCGTGGGGCGGATTCGCAATATACAAAAGTATATAGCGAAACACCTGGGTCACGCTCGGCTGCACGTCGAGGTGCTGAGCCCGGCGATTCGGAGATAAGGGTGCAAGGTGCAACCGGGGCTGACTGGCCGTCCCGGTTGCTGGGCCTGGATCAGGCGCTGCGCGAGCGGATCCAGCGCCAGGCCAGGTAGCCGTAGACCGACAGGTTGACCAGCAGCACCAGGCCCCCCAGCCACAGCTGGATACCTGGTGTCAGCCCGGCAGGGTAGATCAGCGGGATCAGATAGTGCTCGATGAACCCGGCGCCGTAGCCGTCCTGCCCGGCGGCGTGGCGCAGCAGGTTTTCCCAGCGGGTCAGCGGGCATTCCAGGTGCAGCACCTCCACGGCCACGCCCCAGGCGGCAGCGGGCAGGTGCAGCAGCATCAGCCGGGTATGGCGCAGTACCAGCAGGCCCCCCAGCAGCACGAAGACGATGAATGACAGGTGAAACAGCACCAGGCTGTCAGCGGCAATGCGGTAGAGCATGAAGGTTCCTTGTGGGGGAGACGGGTCCGTGGCGCAGGCGCCCCGCGCAATATACCGATGGCGCGGGCAGCGTGGTGGGGATTTGCGTTACGCCGGCCGGGGATTTTCCCAAGGGCCAGGGGACGCTACCTATACTGCTGGAAGTCCTGGCGGCCGCTGTCGCCGACACTGCCCTTCAGGGAGGGAAATGCCTTGTGCCTGCAGGCGCTGCGCTCCCGCTGCCCCTTGCTCCCCTGGCTGAGTCGGGGGCTGCTGTGCCTGGCGCTCATCGCCATGGCCGGTTGTGCCAGCCGGGCCCCTGAGCAACCGGTGGCGGCTCCGGTCGCTCCTGGCACCTGGCAACAGGTGGATGGCGAGTTGCTGGAGGCTTGCCGTTCCGCCACCGCGCAGGTCGAGGTCTATGCCCGGGGTTCCATGGAGCACTGGCGCACCCGGATCTATGAGCAAACCGACGAGGCCTTCATTCCCTGGTTCACCGGCTACTGGACCCAGGAATGGCTGTCGCTCAAGGTCGGCTGGTATTCCCTCAACAGCCGCGGCGATGCCGACCCGTCTTCCAGGCGCCTGGCCGCCTACCTGCAGGAGCAGTATCAACAGCGGGTCCTGGCACCGGTGGCTCTGGAGATCGATGCCGACGACATCACCGGCGAGGCCATGGAATTCTATGTGCAGCTGCTGCGCCGGCAGGTGGCGGTCATCACTGCGCGTCATCAACTGCCGGCGCCGCAGTTGCAGCAGCACCTTGGGCGGATCACCGCCATCGATCTCGGTCCGCAGGCCGGGCAACGGGCCTCGCTGCAGCAGTTGATCCAGGTGCAGCCCATCGCCCGGTTGCCAGCTTATGGGCCGCTGTTGCAGCAGATCCACGGGGCACCCGCGAGCGAGGGGGATGCAACGTCGGGCATTGCCCAGGTGGCCCTGGTGACCAGCGACAAGCTGCAGGCCCAGTTCGCCGGCCGCAGTGTGGCCGGTGCGGTGGCGGCGGCCGTGGGCCGGGTGGCCGGCACCCTGCTCTCGGTGGGGGTGGCGGGCGTACGGGCCTTGGTGCACGACAATGACCGCGAGGCGCTGCAGGAGCAGACGCGCCGCGACCTGGGCAAGGCCTTCGACCAGGCATGGCTCAGGCAACTGCACGACCCCGAGCACGGGGTCATGGCCGGGGTCTACTACCTCGGTCGGCAGATCGAGGGCCAGTTGCAAGCGGCGCAACCTGCGGTAGGGCTGGACAGCGGCACGGGCTTTAGTCCCTGAACCAGTTGCGCTTCCCCCTCAGGCGTGGGGTGTGGCAGCAGCTGCGGTCCTGGCGTGGCGAGGCTGTTCCAGTGTCACTTCATAGGCGCTGATGCCTGCTGCATGGCGCCCGACAATGTAGCCGAAGGTCATGGCCGGCCCCAGGTTGATCCCGCCGGACGGGTAGAACCCGCCCATGACACTGGCCATGTCGGTGCCTGCCGCATACAGCCCGGGGATCGCCGTGCCCGACGCATCCAGTACCTGGGCCTGAGGGTTGGTCCTGAGCCCGGCAAAGGTGCCGAAGCTGCCGGGCAGGACTTTAACCCCGTAGAACGGTCCCTGTTCGATCGGCGCCACGCACGGATTCGGGCCCGGGTACAGCGGGTCGCCCTGCTTGCGGTTGTAGGCGGTCGAGCCCCGGCCGAACTCGGGGTCCTGGCCTTGCCGGGCCTGCTGATTGAAGCCCTGCACCGTGTGCGCCAGGCCTTGCGGGTCGATGCCGCAGCGCCGCGCCAGGGCCTCGATGGAGTCGGCCCGCTGCAAGTAGCCGCTGCGCACCAGCGGGCCCACCGGCAAAGGGAAGGGGCGAGCGTAACCCAAGCCGTAGCGGCGCTGGAAACGGTGGTCGCAGATCAGCCATGAGGCCACTTCCTGCCCCGCGGGCACGGCCTCGACCATGGCCGCGGTGTAATCGTAGTAGCCGTCGGCTTCGTTGACGAAACGCTTGCCGCTGGCCAGGACGCCGATCAGCCCGGGCTTGGCCCGGTCGATGATATGGGGAAAATGCCCGACACTGCCGTCGGCATGCTGCACCCGCGACACCGGGGCCCAGGCCACCGGGCTGGCGAGATCGCGGGACAGCACTGCGCCGGCGGACTCACCAAGGCGGATACCGTCTCCCGAGCAGCTCGACGGTGGCAGCGCCAGGTGCTCATCGGGCCCTGGCGCTCGGGGAAACAGGGCCTGGCGCCGTACCGGGTCATGGGCAAAACCGCCGCTGGCCAGCACCACGCCACGGCGCGCGCGGATTTCCCGAGCCCCCTGGGGCGTGTCGACCAGGGCGCCATGCACCCGCTGTGCATCCTGCAGCAGTGAACGCGCCGGCGCCGATTCCAGCAGTTGTACCCCCAGCATCTCGGCGGATTTTGCCAGCCGGCCGATCAGCGCCACGCCGTTCACCAGGTGCATGGCCCGGCCGTGCAGCGCCAGGTCCCGCAGGTGACGGAGAAAACGCTTGCCGACATGCACCAGGGACTTGAACGAGCGGGTCATGCTGAGAAAGGCCCCGAGGTCGGCTCCGGCCATGATCGGCATGCCCATGAACGAGGTTTCCCGCAGGGTCCTGCGCAGGCGTGCCAGCAACGGGCCGATGTGCCGGGCGTCATAGGGCGCGGCAATGACCTGGTGACCCTCGACGCCGGCGCCGGGCACCCGGCCATGGATGTCTGGAATGCCGTTGCCGTCAACAAACTGCAGGGCCGTGTGCTGCTCGAAGAACGCCACCATCTGCGGCCCGTTGTCGAGAAAGGCGTCGATCAGCGGCGCGTCGTAGCGCGCGCCCAATTCATGCCGCAGGTAGGTGCGCGGTTGCTCTGGGTCTTCATGGATGCCGGCACGACGGGCCAGGGGGTTGCCTGGCACCCACATCCAGCCGCCGGACCAGGCGCTGGCCCCGCCGAACGTCGCGTCCTTTTCCACCACTATTACCTTGAGACCGTGCCAGGCAGCGGTTACGGCGCAGGCCAGGCCGGCGGCGCCGGAGCCGATCACCAGCAGGTCACAGTCCAAAGGAGGCAGGGTTGCAGCGGGGACTTCGCTCACGATGACGGGCCTTTTTCGATAGAAATGAATAAATGGAATTCGGTTCCATTTTTTTTGAAAAACTATTCCACAGTGCTCGGGAGGCTGTCAAACTCGATGTGCCCAGCCCTGTGCAACGCCCGTGGAACAGGGTTGCAGGGGCATGCTGAGGACGATGCTGGCCGCCCGGCAGGGCGCAGCTCAGGCCAGGGCCAGGGCGCCAATGGCCGGCGTGTTGTTTTCAGGGATATTGGGGGTTCAGGGAATGCGCCTGCTGCACGCTCGAGCGCGAGCCAGTTCCCTCGCCACGCTGTGCGGCGGGCAAAAAAACGCCGCGCTCCCGGGAGGGCAACGCGGCGTCGTTCAACGCTTGACGGGGCGCCGGATCAGCTCACCACGCGGTAGCAGGGCACATAGGCCGCGCCACCCGGCAGCTTCATGCGGTGCTGGGCGACGAAGGCTTTGAGCAACTCGTCCAGCGGCTGCATGATCGCCGGGTCGCCGTGGATGCTGTACGGCCCTTGCTGTTCGATCAGGCGGATGCCCTGGTCCTTGACGTTGCCGGCGACGATGCCGGAGAACGCCCGGCGCAGGTTGGCCGCCAGTTCGTGGGGCGGCAGGGCATGGCTCAGTTGCAGGTTGGCCATGTTCTCGTGGGTCGGGTCGAACGGGTGCTGGAAGCCCTCGTCGATCTTCAGCAGCCAGTTGAAGTGGAAGGCGTCGTTGCGCTCGCGGCGGAACTGCTTGACGGTCTTCAGGCCCTCGGTCATCTGCCGCGCCACTTCGGCCGGGTTGTCGATGATGATCTGGTAGTGCTTGCGCGCCGCTTCGCCGAGGGTGGCTACGACAAAGGCGTTGAGCTGCTCCAGGTAGGGCGCTGCGCTCCTGGGGCCGGTGAGGATCACCGGGAACGGCAGGTCCTGGTTGTCCGGGTGCATCAGGATGCCCAGCAGGTAGAGGAACTCTTCTGCAGTGCCGGCGCCGCCGGGGAAGATGATGATGCCGTGGCCGACACGGACGAAGGCCTCCAGGCGCTTCTCGATGTCCGGCAGGATCACCAGTTCGTTGACGATGGGGTTCGGCGCCTCGGCGGCGATGATCCCGGGCTCGGTCAGGCCCAGGTAGCGGCCGCCGCTCATGCGTTGCTTGGCGTGGGCGATGGTCGCGCCCTTCATCGGGCCCTTCATCACGCCCGGGCCGCAGCCGGTGCAGATATCCAGTTTGCGCAGGCCCAGTTCGTGGCCGACCTTCTTGGTGTACTTGTATTCCTCGGTATTGATCGAGTGGCCGCCCCAGCACACGACCATTTTCGGTTCCACGCCGGGGCGCAGGGTGCGGGCGTTGCGCAGCAGGTGGAAGACGTAGTCGGTGAGGCCCTGGGAGCTGTCCAGGTCAATGCGCTGGCTGCCCAGTTCGTTCTCGGTGTAGACGATGTCGCGCAGGGCGCTGAAGAGCATTTCCCGGGTGCTGGCGATCATCTCGCCGTCGACGAAGGCATCGGCCGGCGCGTTCAGCAGTTCCAGGCGTACGCCTCGGTCCTGCTGGTGAATGCGTACTTCGAAATCGTGGTAGGCGTCGAGGATGGTCTTGGCGTTATCGACGTGGGCGCCGGTGTTGAGAATGGCCAGGGCGCACTGGCGGAACAGGGTATAGATGCTGCCGGAGCCGGCGGCACTGAGTTGTTGCACTTCGCGTTGCGAGAGCGTCTCCAGGCTGCCTTTCGGGCTGACCGAAGCATTGATCACGTGTCTTTGCGGCATTAATGAATTCCTGAAAGCGAAGCCACCGCGACGCAAGCGGGCAGTGGCGAAAAAAGAGCAGGGCAGTGAATGGGACCGCCGATGGAGGCTGTTTACTCCTGGGGTCGAGTGAGAGAGTAAAGCGGATTTGCCGATCCTGCGCTGGCTGAATCTAACTCATTGCGGCCGGCCCTGGGGGCAAAAAATGTTGCACCGAGCCCCTGGCCCAAATCTGCGGGCCGTCCCGGGCATTGCCCGGGGGCTGCAGTTGCGGCTCAGAAAGTCGCGGCTGGCCCGGGCCTGAATCGCCATCCGGCCCGGCGCGAAGCCGGGCAGGGCACACGGATGCTAGAGCACGCTGCCCCGCGTCGGATCGACCAAGGGCGAGGCCCCGGCCTGTGCCAGGCGCTGCTGCAGGGCCTGATAGTCGTGGGCCTGGCCCCAGGCATGTTCGTCCAGGGTCACGCCGACCAATTGTAGGAACTCGAAGCGTCCGCTCGGCAGTTGCCAGGGGCCGGTAAACCCGGGTGCGGGAATGAACAGCAGGGCTTGCAGCAGGCTGTCGCCCCCGGTGATCGGCTGCCCGGTGCGCATCCGGTCCCAGGGGCCCAGGGGCTGTTGCCCGGCAAAACGCTCGGCGGCCAGCAGCAACTGGTAGGCGCAGAAGTTGCGCAGCAGGCGCAAGGCCCAGGGCGATTGCTCGGGGGTTTCCAGCAACAGTTCCAGGCCCAGGCCGGAGTCGCCGTCCGGTTCGGGCTGCTCATCTTCCCAGGCGTTGGACAGCCCCGAGGTGACGTACAGCCAACTGCTGCGGCCGGCGTTGGGCGGTGACTCGAACACGCCGTGGGTCAACCAGCGCGGATCGACCTCGCTCTGGCCGAAGACCTGGCTGAACAGCGCCATGTCCAGGGGGTAGATGCCCGGGCCCAGATCGCCGAACAGCGCCGGATAGAGCTCTTCTTCACGTTGCGCCCAGGCGGCTTCGAACCATGGGGCGGGGGTGGCTTGCGACATGCGGAGGCTTCCTTGAATGAGGCGGGCGGTTGCCCATCAACCGCCCTGAAGTCTGGCCCGGGTGCGCAGCAGAAGCTGCGCTGGCGCGGTCAGTGGCAGGCCGGGTCAGCCGATCACCAGCGATTGGGTCGCTTCCATCAGCAACGGCACCAGTTCATCGACCATCCGCGTCGCCGGCCACTGGCTCAGTGAGGCGGTGATGTTCACCGCGGCCACGGTCTGCAGGTGCAGGTTGCGGATCGGCGCGGCGACGCCGATCTGGCCGATCAGCACTTGTTCGCTGGCCAGCGCATAGCCTTGCTGGCGCGCTTGCAGAATGTCCTCGAACAGCTGCTGGCGATCCACCTGGGTCTGCTGGGTGAAGGGTTCCAGGGACTGGGCGGCGAGGCTGTCGCGGATGCGTGCGTCGGGCAGGGCGGCCAGCAGCACGCGTCCGGCGGAGGTGCACCAGGCCGGCATGCGGCGCCCGGGGAGCATTTCGGTGAAGGTCTGCTGAGTGCCGGGGATGCGCATCACATAGACGATGTCGTGGCCGCTGAGCAGGCTCAGGTTGACTGTCAGCGCGCAGCGTTCGCGAATCCGCGTCAGGGCCGGCAGCGCCTTGCTGATCAAGGGGTCCGAGTTCAGGTACAGGAAACCCAGCTCCAGGGCCTTGTGGGTCAGGCTGTAGCGTCGCGAGCGCTCGTCTTTTTGCAGGTAGCCCAGCTCGCACCAGGTGTAGGTGAAGCGTTGCGCCGCACTTTTGGTCATGTCGCAGTTCTGCGCCAACTCGGTCAGGCCGAGGGAGGCGTGGCCGCTGCGGAACATCTCCAGGACCCGGATGCCTTTCTCCAGTGTGGCGATGAACTGTGGATTGGCCTGTTCGCCGGCTTGTTCTGACACCTTGCATGGCTCCTTTATTGGGCTGCCTCCGGGGCGGGGCGAGCAGGGTAGCGCATATTGACCTACCCGGCACTTGGGATTATAAATAGTACCAAAATACAATACGCAGTATCGCTATACGATACTTTAGGAAAAAGATGAGCACTCAATCCGACGCCTCCCTCGTCATGCAATCGGCCTGCAGCCTGGCCGCGGACATCCGTGCCGGGCACCTGTCCGCCCGGGAACTGACCGAAGCCAGCCTGGCCGAGGTCGAGCGGCGCAACCCGCAGCTCAATGCCCTGGTCACCCTGGATGCCGAAGGCGCCTTGCGCCGTGCCGCCCGCGCCGATGAATACCAGGCCCAGGGTGGCCGGCTCGGGGCCCTGCATGGCTTGCCGGTGGCCCACAAGGATTCCTTCCCCACGGCGGGCATGCGCACCACCTGGGGATCGCCGGTGTATGCCGAGCATGTACCGACCCAGGACGCCCTGATCGTGCGGCGCCAGGCCGAGGCCGGTTCGATCCTGCTGGGCAAGAGCAACCTGCCGGAATTCGGCGCCGGCTCGCAGACCTTCAACCAGGTGTTTGGCGCCACCTTGAACCCCTATGCGCCGGGCATGACCTGCGGCGGTAGCAGCGGCGGTTCGGCGGTGGCCCTGGCTTGCGGCATGGTGGCCCTGGCTGATGGCACCGACATGGGCGGCTCGCTGCGCAACCCGGCCAGCTTCTGCAACATCGTCGGTTTGCGCCCGTCCATTGGCCGGGTGCCGAACTGGCCCAACAACAACAGCTTTGGCCAGCTCACCGTGGCCGGCCCCATGGGGCGTTGCGTGGCGGACGTGGCCTTGCTGCTGAGCGTGATTGCCGGCCCCGACCCCCGTGATCCCTTGTCGCTGCAGGAAGCGGCCGAAGGTTTTGCGCAGCTGCCGGAGCGGGACTTTCGCGCCGCGCGCATCGCCTACAGCCCGGACCTGGGCGGCCTGCCGGTGGACCCTGAGGTGCGCGCGGTGATCGAGGCTGGTGCCCGGCGCCTGGCTGGGCTGGGCTGCAGTGTCGAGCACGCCGAGCCGAGTTTCGCCGGTGCGGCCCAATCCTTCCAGGTGTTGCGGGCACTGACCTACGCCAGCGGCTACGCGTCGTTGCTGCAGAGCCATCGCGCACAGTTCAAGGACAGCCTGGTGTGGAACATCGAGTTGGCCAAGAGCTTCTGTGCCGAGGATGTGATCGGCGCCGAGCAGGTTCGTGCGCGGCTGTTTCGCGACATGCAGCAGTTGCTGGAGACTTACGATTTTCTGATCGCTCCGGTCAGCCAGGTGCCGCCGTTCCCGGTGCAGCAGGCGTTCGTCGAGCGCATCGGCGAGCAGCCGATGCACAGCTACATCGACTGGATGCAATCCTGTTCGCTGATCACCCTGACCGGGCATCCGGCGATTTCTGTGCCCTGCGGGTTCACCGAGCAGGGTTTGCCGGTGGGGCTGCAGATCATCGGCCGCTATCGCGATGAGCGCAGCCTGCTGCAATTTGCCCAGATGTTCGAAACCGCTAGCCGCGAGCACACTGCCCGCCGGCCGGATTGACCCGGCGCGGCCACGGCCGCACCCCACTGCAACCCCTATAACAATGCCAATGATTGGGAAGTTCTATGTCCAGTACTCGCAGTGCTTCACCCCAGCCCGCGGCCGCGCAACCGATCCGTGCGGCCTTGGGCTCGTTCCTCGGCACCTTGATCGAGTGGTTCGACTTCTATATCTACGCCACCGCCTCGGCGCTGATCTTCAGCCATGTGTTCTTTCCCGGCAGCAGCCAGTTGGTAGGCACCTTGTCGTCCTTCGCCACTCTGGCCGTAGGTTTTTTCGCCCGGCCCTTGGGCGGCATCATCTTCGGCCATTTGGGTGACCGTTTCGGGCGCAAGTACTCGCTGATTCTCACGCTATTCATGATGGGCGGCGCGACCGTGGGCATCGGCCTGCTGCCGTCCTATGCGCAGATCGGCTTCATGGCCCCGGTGCTGCTGGTGGTGCTGCGGGTGTTCCAGGGCATCGCCGTGGGCGGCGAGTGGGGCGGGGCGGTGCTGCTGGCCAGTGAGCATGCGCCCGAGCGGCGCAAGAGCTTCTATGCCTCGTTCGCCCAGCTGGGCAGCCCGGCGGGGCTGGTGCTGTCGCTGCTGACCTTCCGCTACATCAGCTCGCTGCCGGAGGCCGATATGCTGGCCTGGGGCTGGCGCCTGCCGTTTCTCGGCAGCGTGCTGCTGTTGCTGCTGGCGTTCCTCATCCGCCGCGGGGTCAATGAGTCGCCGGAGTTCGAGGCGCGGCGCAAGGACATTGCCGCTCGGACCCAGAAGCAGTCGCCGGTGAAAACGGTGGTGCGCGAATCCTGGCCGCTGATCCTGCTGGTGATGGGGGCCTGCACCATCGGCATTTCCTCGGCCTATTTCACCAACACCTTCATGATTGCCTATGCCACCCAGTTCATGGGCATCAAGAGCCAGGTGATTCTCGAATGCCTGTCGGTGGTGGCCATCGTGCAGTTGATCAACCAGCCGATCGCCGCCTGGCTGGCAGACAAGGTCGGTGCGGGGCGCTTCTTGTTGCTGGTGTCGGCTATCAGCGTTTTCGTGCCGTACCTGATGTTCACCCTGGTGGGCACCGGCCAGACGCTGATGATCATTCTCGGCATTTCCCTGACCAAGATCTTCTCCTCTGCGTTCTACGCGGTCATTGCTGGCTACATCGTCGAGATCTTCCCCTTGCATCAGCGCTATTCCGGCATCTCCCTGGCGTATCAGGGTTGCGGAGCGCTGATCGGCGGCACCACGCCGATGCTCGGAACCCTGATCGCCGGGCAGTTTGGCGGCCAGTGGTGGCCCCTGGCGGTGTTCTACTCGGCGCTGGCACTCACCTCTTTTGTCTGCGTGCTGTTGCTGATGCGTCGTCGCGCCCAGGCGGGTCGGGGCTGAGTGGAGGCCCCGGGCCTGGTAGCCGGCGCCGGGAAATCAGCCAAAGGCCTGGCGCAGCAGTTGCGGCAGGATCTGTCCGGCCGGGCCCACCAGGCTGTATTCCCCGGGGGCGCTGCAGGTGTGGGGCTGCGGGTTGATGTGCACCAGGGTGGCGCCCTGGTGCAGGGCCCGCAGGGGAATCTGCGCCGCCGGTTGCACCAGCCCCGAGGTGCCCACCGATAGCAGCAGGTCGCATTCATCGGCCGCCTTGAACGCATCCTTGAGGGCCTGCTGTGGCAGGGCTTCACCGAACCACACCACCCCGGGACGGATCTTGCCGTTGCAGCCGCTGCAGCGTGGCGGTTCCAGGCTGGCCCCCTGTTCCGGCAGCTCCGGCACCGGCAGTTGGCCGTTGAACGGGCGATTGCAGGCAAAGCATTTGGGCGTGTGCAGGCTGCCGTGCAGATGCAGGACTTCGGAGCTGCCTGCGCGCTCGTGCAGATCATCGACATTCTGCGTGACCAGGGTCAGGCGTGGCACCCGCCGGGCCAGTTCGGCGATGGCCAGGTGCGCGGGGTTGGGCTGGGCCTCGAGTACCTTCAGGCGCCGCCATTCGTACCAGCCCCAGACCAGCGCCGGGTCTTCGCGAAAGGCCTGGGGGGTGGCCAGGCGTGCCGGATCGAAGTGTTCCCACAAACCGCTCAAGGCATCGCGAAAGGTCGGGATGCCACTTTCCGCCGAGACGCCGGCGCCGGTGAACACCAGCAGGTGCCGGGCCTGGGCCAGGCGTTGGGGATCGAACTCCATGAACCGTGCGTCTCCATGGTCGAGGGCTATGGGCAGATGATTATCCGGACTCTGTTCGGACCTGTCCGAAAAACTCGTCGCAAGGCGTTCTGAAAGTGAATTAATCCGTTCGGCACCGCTCATAACTCTTGTCAGCGGTCCGGTCCGTATCCAGTTCATCCTCCCAGGGAGTGCCCACCCCATGAATCCAGCGTCGCCAGCCCAACAGGGCGCCTCACCCCGATTGATCCTGGTGGTGGAGGACGAGCCTACGGTGCTGGGTTTTCTGTGCGAGATCCTGGAGGACGAGGGTTTTACCACCCACGCTTGCGAGCGCGCCGACCAGGCCTGGGCCTTTCTGCAGAAGCGCGCCGCGGACGTGGCCATGCTGCTGACCGACATCACCATGCCCGGCACCCTCAATGGCGCCAGCCTGAGCAACCTGTGCCACGAGCACTGGCCGTGGATACCGATCCTGGTGATGTCGGGATTCGAGACCCCGGAGAGTTCCGGGGTGTGTTATCCGGTGAGCTTCATCCGCAAGCCCTGGACCATCGGCCAGATCCTCGACTGCGTGGAAGGCGCGCTGCAGTCGGCCCAAGGTTGACGCTTTGCGCCCCAACCCGGCCGATCGCTGGGGTTACTCCTTGACGCTCATGAACTCACGGGCCCAGACGATGTAGTCCTCGGGCAGGGTGTAGGTGTGAGCCAGTTCGGTGGCGCTCAGATCCGAGGCCTGGGTGAAGATCTGCCGCTGTTCCCGCAGGCAGTCGTAGGTGGCCTTGATCGCGGCAAAGTAGGCGGCGTGGCCGTCGACCGCAATTTTCACCCCCAGCTCGGCCAGGCGCGCATCGTCGCGCAGTGCCGGGTTGCCGTAGGTCACTAGCATCAGTGGCACGCTCAGGTGCTCGCTGATCTGTTCCAGCTGTTCGAAATCGCGAATGCCGACCATGCAGATCGCATCGGCGCCGGCCCGCTCGTACTGCTGGGTGCGGTTGATGATTTCCTGCACCGGGAGGATCCCGGCGTTGGTCCGGGCGATGATCGCCAGTTCCGGGTCGATCCGGGCCTCCAGGGCTGCGCGGATCTTGCCGACGCCTTCGGCGACGGAAATCAGGTCGGTGGATTTGCGCCCGAACTGCGCCGGCAGCAGGGTGTCCTCGATGGTCAGCGCGGCGATGCCGGCGCGTTCCAGTTCAACCACGGTGCGCATCACGTTGAGGGCGTTGCCGTAGCCGTGGTCGGCGTCGGCGATCACCGGCAGCTGGGCCACGCGGCCGATGCGGGTGGCCTGTTCGGCGAATTCACTGAGGGTGATCAAGGCGAAGTCGGGGGCTGCGAGAACCTGCAGCGAGGCCACGGAGCCGCCGAGGATGCCGACTTCAAAACCCAGGTCGGCAGCGATCCGCGCGGACATCGGGTCAAACACCGAAGCGGTGTGGTAGCAGGAGTTGGAAGCGATCAGTTCACGGAAACCGCGGCGCAGATCTTGATGGGAAAGCCTGGACATAACAGCTCCGAGATAGGATCGAGAGATCGACCTTGAGGTCGAGTCAAATTTTGCAATCAGTTCCCTTGGCGAGCCGGGGAAAGAGCGGCTCACAGCGAAACGTTAGTTGGGCAGATGAAGATGAAACAAGGTGGGTAGCAAGGCGTCTTTATCCCGCTCGGTTGCGCGAACCGGCGAGTTTGTTATGCGAGGCCGACATAGCAGGACGAGGCTATCACGCTCCGAGGCCCTAGTTGATGAGGATTTTGCATAGCATTATGCCGGACCGGCATTGGCATTTTTTTCTAACCAGATGTTTCCGAGATTCACTACATAACTTTCTGCAGGTTTCGCGACCCGCCGGCCAAGAGCCCGGGCACTTGTCGATCCCTGGCAAATCAACCAAGCTGCCGCGCCTCGGATTGCGGCTTTTCAGTGGCGCGACGGTTTTTGTTCAAGGATGCAGGCAATGGCGCTCAAGGTGTTGGTGGTCGGTGGTTATGGCAATTTTGGCAGCATTATCTGCCGCTATCTGACCCATATGCCCGGGTTGCACCTGGTGATTTCCGGGCGCGACCCCCTGAAGCTGGCGGCCAAGGTCGCCGCCCTGCAGGCCGAGGGCGCGACCTCCTGCGAGGGCTGGTGCGGCGATGCCATGGGCCCGCAATGGGCGCCGGCGTTGCAGAGCCTGGGCATCGACTGGGTGATCCACACTGGCGGGCCGTTCCAGGGTCAGTCCTATGCAGTGGCCCGGGGCTGCATCGAAGCCGGAGTCAATTATTGCGACCTGGCCGACTGCCGCCAGTTCGTGCGCGGCATCGACGTGCTGGATGCCCAGGCGCGGGCCGCCGGGGTGACGATCCTCAGTGGCTGCAGTTCGGTGCCGACCCTGTCGTCGGCGATCATCGATGAGCATCGCGGGCGTTTCTCCCGCATCGAGCGCATCGAGCACGGCATTTCCTCCTCGGCGAAGATGCCCGGGCTGTCGACCATCCAGGGCGTGCTGGCCTACGCCGGGCGGCCCATCCTGCAACTCAAGGATGGCCAGCCCGCTGCGGTGATCGGCTGGCAGGGCCTGACCCTGCGCACCCTGCCCAGGCTGGGTACACGCCTGCTGGCCAACGTCGATGTGCCGGACCTGGACCTGTTCGCCGCGCGCTACGGCGCCCACACCCTGAGCTTCAAGGCCGGTGCCGGGCTCAAGGTCGCCGGGTTGGCCAATGCCCTGCTGGCGCAGTTGGTGAAGGTTGGCCTGATCCGCGATCCGGCACCCTGGGCGGCGCGCCTGCACCGCTGCGGCACCTGGTTCGAGGCATTCGGCGACGGCCTTAGCGCCATGTATGTCGATGTCCACGGCCTGGGGCTGGATGGCCAGCCGCTGTCGATGACTGCGCAGCTCACCGGCAGCCACGACCACGGGCCGGAGATTCCCAGCTGCGCGGCGGTGGCGGTGGTGCGCAAGGTGCTTGCGGGCCATGTGCCGGCGCCGGGGGCCCGGGCCTGTGTCGGTGAGGTCAGCCTCGACGAGTACCTGCAGGCGATCAACGATCCGGACCACCTGCAGATCCAGGTTTGGTTTTCCCGCGAGAGCGCCTGAAGCCCTCTACCACTGCAGGGGCTGGGCGAAGTCCTTCCAGAACAGCCAGCGCTCCACCTCATGGTGCTCGCCGGTGCCGATCTGCCAGTCCGGGCGAGCGGTGTCCAGGGCGATCCTGACGATGATCCCGGCATAGGTCGCGGCCACCAGGGTCTTGCCGTCGGGGCTGATGTCCATGGCGCTGAAGCTCGAACCGACATAGTGCTGCCAGCGGTCCTCGCCGGTTTCGCTGAAGGCCCGCAGGTAGCCGTAGGCATCGCCGATGATGAACTCGTCGCCCCGGGACGTGGCGGCGTACACCCGGGCGCCGTCCTGCAGCACCGGGGTGCGCGGGTCGTCGCTGTAGAAATCGGTGGACAGCCCCGGCAGGTCGGCCACCGCCACCCCCAGGCTGGCACCGTTATAGAAGTGGCAGGCATTGAGCAGCAGGCGATCGCCGCGCCGGTTGAAACAGGCGAAGTGCGGGTACTCGCTGCCCGGGCCGATCTGTGCCACCAGTCGCAGTTGGGCGTCGTACACCAGGTGCGAGCCGCACTGTTCGCCTACGGCGATCCACTGGCCGTCCGGGGACACCGCGCCGTGCTCCATGCACAGGCCGATGTTCAGGTCATCGGCGACCACGCCGTCCTTCAGGTCCTGCTCTATGTCTTCCAGGCGCCGCAGCAGCCGGGTGGCGCCTTCGGCGTGCAGCACGAAGATGCCGTCGGCGCTTACCAGCAACACCCGGCGACCATCGGGGAAGGGGATCAGGGCGCTGGGGTTGGGGCGTTCACGAGCTTCCAGTTCCAGGCCTTCGGGCAGGCCGGCCAGCGGGTCTGGCCAGGCCAGGCTGGCCACCAGCGGGCCGTTCCAGCCATCGGTGACCTGGATTCCTTCGGCCCGGCCCCAGGCGAAATAGCGCCGCTGCGGGCACACACCAAAAAACTCCACCTGCTCCAGCACCTGGCTCTGGCCGTCAGCGATATGCACCACGGAACCGGCCTGGTAGGGCGCGCCGATGCGTGCCAGCAGGCTGCCGTCGTCGAGCAGGGCCAGGGCCGGGATCATCTGTCCCTGTTGATCCAGGAGTGGCGACAGCGGGAAGTGCGCCGGCGGCCAGTCCTGGCGAAAGGCTGCCCGCCGGGCCGGGTCGTGGCCGCCCCGGTTGCTTTCTTCCAGGGCGGCCTGCCAGGCCTCCAGCAGCTTCTCGGTGCGCGGCATGTAGGGTTCTTTCAGGCCTTTCCAGCCTTCGCGGTTGCCGGTCTCGACGTAGCGATTGACGCCTTTGGCATAGATCATCACGGCGCGATGCCATTGTTGTTGCGGGGACAGTGGGGGGCTCGAATCGGCCATCTGCGCAGGACTCCTTGTAGCGTCAGAGAGGGGCAGTGCGGCCCCTGGATGGACCGCAAAGGGCCGCAGTCTATCCCGTCGCAGGGATTCGATGCACCCCGCCCGCGGCTCAGGGCGCGTAGGTGCTCACGCAATTGCGCCCGGCGTGCTTGGAGGCATACAGCGCCTGGTCGGCCCATTCGATCAGGCAGCGATGATCCCGCGATGGCCGATCGAGGCAGGCGATGCCCAGGCTGATGGTGAAGGCGATGGCCTGGTCGTTGTGCAGGACCCTCTGGGCTTGCACTGACTGGCGCAGGCGCTCGGCCAGGGTGCGGGCCCCGGCGAGGTCGGTGTGGGGCAGCAGGATGGCGAACTCTTCGCCGCCATAGCGCCCGGCCACGTCGCTGTCGCGCACGTGCTCGTGGATCAGCTCCGACAGGCGCTTGATCACCGCATCGCCGGCCTGGTGGCCGTAGCGGTCGTTGATCGACTTGAAGTGGTCGATGTCCAGCATCAGCAGGGCGATGCCATGGCCGTGGCGGCTGTACTCGAACTGCAGGCGCTGTTCCCAGTGGCCGCGGTTGTACAGCTGGGTCAGGTGATCGGTGCGCGACAGGTGCTGCAGCTGCTGGTTGGCCTTCTGCAGTGCCAGGCTGTTGATCGCCACATCGGTGAGGTCATAGATCACCAGGCACACATGATGGATCTCGCTGTTGGCGGAGCGCAGCGGCAGCAGCGTGGTGTTCTGGTACATGAACTCGCCCTGGCCGGTGATCGGCTGGTAGTTCTTGAAGCGCACCAGGTACGGCCGCTGTTTCCAGATGGTGAAGGCTGGCGTGCCGAGGGCCACCACACGCCCGACCTTGCGGCTGAACCAGGGCCGCTCGACCTCGGGGAACAGCTCGAAGAACGAGCAGTCGATGGCCTGTTTCGACGGCACCCCGGAGCGGTTTTCCATGAAGCTGTTCCACACCTGGACCCGGCACTCGAGGTCGAGCACTACGATCCCCACGTCGATGCTCTGGACCACCGCCAGCAACCAGTGCAACTCACTGAAATCCATTCGTCTGGGCATGGCTCAATTCATCAGGTAGGCGAGTTTCTGTTCCAGCAAGGCCATGGAACCCTCGGTGAACAACAGCAACAGGTCAAAGTGAATGTTCTGCTCCTCCAGGCTGTAGCTGATCTCCACCGCCTGGGTGGTTTTCCAGCGTTGCTGGTTGAGCACGATCAACTCGTCGATGCTGGTGTGCTCCCCCAGTACCTGGGGATGGCCGACGGAGAAGAACACGTCCAACTGGTCGGCGATGCTGCTCAGGCAAGCGCCGATCAGCACGCTGGACAGGTCGATCAGCACTTCCATTTCCTGGTAGGGATCGGTGCCTTGCTCCATCAACTGGGCGATGTCGGCCACCTCCGAGTCGTAGAACATCAGCAGCGCCTCGCCGGCGATGCCGCTGCCGATGTAGCTCTGGCAGATGGCGGTCAATTGCCGGGCGCGATTGGCGTCGGCCAGGAGCATCTGCAACTCGCCGGCTTCCAGCACATTGACGTGGGGAATGGGCAAGTGCACGAAGACGTCCAGGACCCTGGCGATCAGCGCCGCGGCGTAGCCCATGGAGACATTCACGGTTTCCCGGAAGGCATCGCGAAAGCTCACCAGCGGGGCCGGCGACAGGTGCGGGGTGAGCGGTGAGTCGGCGCTGTCCAGCAGTTGCAGTTGGTTGAGCAACTCACGCAGTTGCTGCGGATCGAAGGGCTTCTTGAGGAAGGCCCGGGCCCCGAGCTCGCGGGTGCGGCGCACGGCTTCTTCCTGCACGTCGCCGGAGATGACGATGATCTGCGCGTCGATGCCTTCTTCCTGCACCGCGCTCAACACCTGGTAGCCGTCCATCACCGGCATGGTCAGGTCCAGCAGCGCCACCTTTCCCAATCCGCGGCGCAGGGCTTCAAGGCCCTCCCGCCCATTGCTGGCCTGGGTCACGGACACCCGCCACTCGCTGGGCAGGGTACGCAGTACCTGCTTTCTGGCCATGCTCGAGTCATCGCAGACGAGAAGGGGAATCATCGGGATCGGACGCTCATTCGAAAAAATCCGTAGTGGGATAGTGTTCGGGAATGTAACGAGTTGCCGGTGTGATAATTATCTTGTAACAGGCTGTCCGTGCCGCGCCGCACTATAGTTCGACGGGCAATCAAAGAACAAGTAGTTCGGTGTCGTGAATATTTGTTTCAGGTCAATATTCGAACAAGTTCGATATGCCCTGTGCTACTTCGTGGTCCGGATAAGTATTCGCTACTGTGTCGCCGGTTGTTCTCGGTGGGCTCCGAGCCTGGGTTAGCTTACCCGGGCAAAGGAGGGCGAGGGCTATAGACTGCGGTTCTGGCTTATTGCCTGCCTGTTTTCTGGCGTTCAAAAAATGACGCGCTGTACATTCAACTCCATTGTTGGAAGTTGTAATTGTCCAGTCGCTTCGTGGCCGGTGCGGACATATCGAGAGTGTTGGCAAGTATCACTTCAATGGCAGTGTTGCAAGTTGACCACCAGTGATCTTGCGTTGGCGATGATTGTCTTTTGCAATATTCACTCAACTATAAAACTGTGCACTCGGTGGCAATTGGCACTCGCTGCATCAGTGTCTTCGAGGCACTAGGGAGTGCTACCCGTTGCGCTGTTGACAGGTCGAGTCGCCTGGATCCCGTGAGCGATCCCAGTGATGGTTTGCCGTGAGGCCGAGCATGCGAACCCTGGACCTGCGCGGCTGTTCCAGCGGCGGAATCCGGGCTAAATGCAACAAAACCTTGCTGCGAACAGTTCGCGGGTCGCCGCGCAAATGGCTGCAGCCCTTGTCGGGTGCGGCGTGGGCAGGTGGGGAGGGAAGCGGCGTGGTTGCGGCCAAAAAAATGTCAGATTTTGAGTCCCGGCCTGGACCTTTTCTCGCAATGCGCAATCATTACAGCGTGGAAAACATAAGGAGAGACGCATGTTCATTCGGTCATTGACCCTCGCTACTCTGCTGGCTGTTGCCGGTCCCATCCTGGCTGCCGATAACGATGGCCCCTTGACCCAGGACCTGGGCAAATCCCGGCCGCTGATCGTGATCGCCCCCAGCACCGTGGACCCGACCCTGGTGAGCCTGAAGAAGTCCCTGGACGAACCGGCCACCCGTCAAGCCTTCAACGAACGCAACATGGTCCTGTACACGGTGATCAACACCATCGGCCAGCGCGACGGCAAGGACATCGACCCGCAATCCACCATGGCCCTGATCCGCAGCCTCAAACTGGGGGCGAGCGGCCAGACCAAGGTGATCCTGGTGGGCAAGGACGGCGAGAAGAAGCTCGAGCACTCCGGGGCCATCGAGCTCAAGGACGTGTTCGCTGCCGTCGACCAACTGCCGGCCACCGAGAAGCAGGCCGCCGCGCCAGCCCCGGCCCCCGAGCCGGAAGCCAAGCCGGCCAATGCCAAGGCCGGCAAAGCGGC
The DNA here is from genome assembly GCF_000633395.1 of Pseudomonas sp. PH1b. Taxonomy (GTDB): domain Bacteria; phylum Pseudomonadota; class Gammaproteobacteria; order Pseudomonadales; family Pseudomonadaceae; genus Aquipseudomonas. The sequence continues at coordinate 18,422 of NZ_AYMU01000022.1, read as the reverse complement.
CAAGCCGGCTGCAGCGCCCAAGGCCCTGGACGACTGAACAGGCTTGCCGGGGGCGGGCCTGGCCCGTGCCCCGGTGGTCTGTCCGCGGGGCAGACGGCCTGGCTCACAGCTGGTTCAGGGTCTGGCACAGGCCGTGAACGATCATTTCCACTTCCGATTCGTCGATCACCAGCGGTGGCAGCAGGCGGATGGTCCTGCCCCGGGTGACGTTGATCAGCAAGCCGTGGTCCCGGGCGGCGATCTGCACCAGGCCACTGGCCGGGCTGGCCAGGTCGATGCCGATCATCAGTCCCAGGCCGCGAATCTGCAGCACCCCGGGATGCCCCTTGAGTTCTTCGCCCAGCCGCCGCAGGAGCAGCGCACCCTGACGCTCGGCGTTGGCCAGCAGGCCTTGCTCCTCGATGATCTCCAGCACCGTGCAGGCCACCCGGCAGGCCAGGGGATTGCCACCAAAGGTGCTGCCGTGGCTGCCCGGGGTGAACAACTGGGCGGCCTTGCCCCGGGCCAGGCAGGCGCCGATAGGGATGCCGTTGCCCAGGCCCTTGGCCAGGGTCATCACGTCCGGCACCACGCCTTCGTGCTGGCAGGCGAACCAGCGACCACTGCGACCGATGCCGCTCTGGATCTCGTCGAGCATCAGCAGCCAGTTGCGCCGGGTGCAGAGTTCACGCAGGGCTTTGAGGTAGCCCGCGGGTGCCAGCTGGATGCCGCTCTCGCCCTGGACCGGTTCCATCAGCACCGCGCTGATCCGTGGGCCATGCTCGGCAGCGGCGGCCTCCAGGGCCGCCAGGTCACCGAACGGCACCTTGAGGAAATCCCCCGGCAACTGACCGTAGGCCAGGCGCACCGCCGGCCCGTCGCTGGCCGACAGGGTGCCCAGGGTACGACCGTGGAACCCGTTCTCCATGACCACCACCAGCGGTTGCTCGATGCCCTTGTGCCAGCCGTGAAGGCGCGCCAGCTTGAGCGCGGTTTCGTTGGCCTCGGCCCCGGAGTTGTTGAAGAAGGCCCGGTCCATGCCGGCCAGGGCCGTCAGCCTGGCCGCCAGTTGCTGCTGCCAGTCGATGTTGTACAGGTTGGAGGTGTGCAGCAGCAGGCCGGCCTGTTCGCTGATGGCGCTGACCAGCCGGGGGTGGGAATGGCCGACTCCGGTCACCGCCACGCCGGCGATGGCGTCCAGGTATTCGCGCCCGGCCTGGTCCCAGAGTCGGGTGCCCAGGCCCTTGCAAAAGCTCAGGGACAGGGGCTGGTAGGTGCTCATCAGGCAGGCGGCGCTCATGGCGGGTAACTCCATCTCGGGTGGGTGTGGCGCCAGTATCGTTAGCCACCGGAGCTAGATAAACTCGTCATTTCTTTAATCATCTTCAAGTCAGGGTTGATAATGGATCTGTTCCAGGCGATGTCGGTGTACGTCAAGGTGGTGGAGGCGGGCAACATGACCGCGGCGGCCCGTGAATGCGGCCTGTCCACCACCATGGTGGGCAATCACCTCAAGGCCCTGGAGCAGCGCCTAGGGCTGCGCCTGCTCAACCGCACCACCCGCCGCCAGCGCCTGACCGAGTTCGGTACCGAGTACTACCAGCGCTGCCTGGCGGTGCTGGGGTTGGTGGCGGATTCCGAGCGCTTGGCGGAGCAGGTCCAGGACCAGCCTTCCGGCACCTTGCGCATCACTGCGCCATTGACCTTCGGCACCGAGCGCCTGGCCCCGGCCCTGAGCGAATTCCTCCAGCGCTGCCCCCTGGTCAAGGTGGAGTTGACCCTGGCCAACCAGCGCTTCGACCTGAGCGACGGTACCTTCGATGTGGCCATCCGCCTGGGTAGCCTGGACACCGCCTCGCTGATCGCCCGGCCCCTGCAGGACTACACCCTGACCATCTGCGCAGCGCCGGCCTACCTGGAACGGTGTGGCACTCCCCAAGTGCCGGACGACCTGCGCCAGCACAACTGCCTGGCGTTCGCCTATCCGGCTGGTGACGAGTGGAGTTCCACGGCCACCCAATGGCCCCTGCGCGGGCCCGAGGGCGACCTGCTGATTCCGGTGTCCGGTTCATTGCTGACCAACACCTCGTCCGGCCTGCACCGCGCAGCGCGAGGCGGCCTGGGGCTGGTGATGATGCCCGACGCACTGGTGGAGGAGGACCTGCAACAGGGACGGCTGGTGCCGGTGCTGCAGGACTACCAGTTGCCCCTGCGGGCGATGCACTTGTTGTATGCCCAGGACCGTTACCGCCTGCCCAAGCTGCGTAGCTTCGTCGATTTCGCCCTGGAGAAATGGGGCCGGCCAGAGGTCGACAGAACCTAGGCCGACTCGCTGGCCAGCAGCATCAGCGCCGCCGACAGGGTGTGCCCATCGGTGATCTTGCCGGCGGCAACCATCGCCAGCAGCTCCTGGCGGCTGACCCACAGCAGCGCGTCGACTTCGCCATCGGTAGCGGCGCCATCCTGCTCGGCGATCTGCACCTGGCACACCGCGACCGCGCTGGCGATCAGCGAAGTATTGCTGTGCAGCAGCCCCAGCTGGCGTACCGCCGTGGCCTGCCAGCCGGTCTCTTCCAGCAATTCCCGAGCGGCGGCCGCGCAGGGCGTTTCCCCGGCGTCGATGGCGCCTCGGGGAAACTCGATGGACTGGCCGCCGATGGCCCGGCGCCTGAGGTCCACTAGCATCAGCCGGCCATCGGCCAGGGTCGGCACGGCCACTACACCGTTCACCGCCTGGGCTTCCTTGATGATGAAATAGCCCTGTTCGCGGACCACCTTGAAGTAGGGGGTTTCCAGCAGGCACTGGTTGTCGGGGATGGAACTCATGGGGGGTATCACTCCAGAAAACAACGATCGAACAAGTACAGTTCGCCAGGCTTGAGGTGTTCCACGGTGGCCTGTGGCCGGCCGCCGTCGCCGCTTTTCTTGCGCCCGGTTTCACGCAGGTAGGCGGCCTCGGTCATCTTCAGCAGGCGCTGGCGGATGCTGGTCTTGAGCACCGGCCGCTGCAGCACCAGGGAGAAGATGTTCACCGCTTCCGGGGCGCTGAACTCGTTGCCGAGAAACATCAGCGGCAGGCTGCTGTACAGGGATTTGGACAGCAATCGCTCATGGGCCTGGGCCACCAGGCTGTTGTGGTCGAAGGGCAGCTTGAAGGCACCGCTGGCGACCTTGGCGAGGGCGAAGAACCCCTGCTGCGCGGCAGGCTCCACGGGGTCGCTGACAATCCCCAGGTAGAAGGTCGAGGACGACCAGCAACGGGGGTCGCGAAAGGCGTCGCCAACTGTGCCCACCTGTTCCATCCAGGCCACCGGCAGGTCGACCTTGGCCGAGCGCCGTAGACGCTCCACGGCATCGTTCAGGCTGCGGTCCTCGACATCGCCGTTGACCACGATGCCCGGCAACGCCCAGTGCCCGGCGAAGGGTTCGGTGTCCCGTTGGTGCAGCAGGATTTCCAGCTCGCCGCGCTCGCGGTTGTAGCGCAGCAGGCACAGGTCGATGGTGTGCAGGTAGGCGCTGGGGAGGGGAGGACGGTGGTGCATATCAATTTCCGTGGACGGCGTAGAGGCCGTAGTTTAGCGGATTCATCCCCGGAGCCAGCCATTGACTGGGCGGTGTTTCGCCGCGGGCCAGGCATTGGCGCAGGACGCTGCTGCGCACCCCGGGCTGTTCTGCGATGCACAGGATGGAGAAGCGCCGCAGCAGCTCTTCGCCGCGATGGAACCTGGGCAGTTGCTGAGCCACGTCGTTGCCCACCACCAGTGCGATGCGCTTGCCATCCAGGGCCAGGTCGTCCGCCAAGCGTTGCAGCAGGGTGTAGCTGTAGACCGGGCCGGGATCGGCCAGGGCCAGTTGCTGTTCCAGGCGGCTCACCGCCAGTTCCGCCGGACTCTCGGGTTGCAGGTGGGCGGTGATGTCCTGCAGCCAGCGGGTTCTTTGCCTGAAATCGGCCATCTGTTTGCCATCCGGATGGCGGAAGCTGGGGACCACCAGCACTCGCCGGGCATGCCGGGCGGCTTCGAGCATCACCCGGGCATGGCCGGCGTGGGGCGGGTTGAAGGCACCGCCGTAAAGCGCCAGTTCAAACATCGGCTTTCTCTCTATTGGTACACGACATGTACCTTATCATCGGTTTTGTGTCTGGGGAATAACCTTGTTCATATTCCTATATGGTTGGGGTTGTTGTTTGAGTCGATAAAAAACTTGGTGGATGGCTTGCACTGAAAGTACATGATGTGTACCTTTTGTTCCATGCAGAGGAGAGACCCCCCCATGAACAGTCCCGTGATGAAGACCGCTTCCTTCGATGTCGATGCGCAAAAAAGCTTCACCCCGCTGTGCCCGGACGAGTTGCCGGTGGCCGAGGGCGAGCGCATCGGTGGCGAGCTGAATTTCATGGCGACCCTGGCCAGCCTGCGCATCGGCAGCAAGGACGCCCACAGCCCCCAGGCGCCCTGGGTGGTGGCCGAGCACCAGCAGATGCTCCAGCCCACCGGCCTGGAACACGCCGACCTGACCTGGGTCAGCCACTGCGTACCGGGCACCGAAGGTTTCACCTTGCTGGACGAGCTGCCTACGCCCTATGACTACGACTACTTCGTATGGAAGGGCGTGGAGCCGGACCTGCACCCCTACGGCGCTTGCTACCACGACCTGCACGGCAAGCTGTCCACCGGGGTCATCGAGTACCTCAACAGCCAGGGCGTGCAACGGGTGATCGTCGGCGGCCTGGCCCTGGACTTCTGCGTCAAGACCACCGCCCTGCAACTGGCCGCCGCCGGTTTCAAGGTAATCCTGCACCTGCCGGCCTGCCGCGCCATCAGCGAGGCAGGCGCCACCCAGGCCATACAGGACATGCAGCAAGCGGGCATCGCGGTCGCCGCGACTCGTGAAGAAACCGCCAGATTGGCCAGCGTTTAAGGAAAGCCCCATGGAAAGTGCATTCGATCGCAACAACGGCGTCATCCAGAGCTTGCTGGACACCGACTACTACACCTTCACCATGATGCAGGCGGTGCTGCACCAGCACCCCAATGTCGATGTCGAGTACCAGTTCATCGTCCGTTCCAAAGAGTCCCTGGTGCACCTGATCCCACAGATCCGCCAAGAGCTGGAGAAACTGGCCAATCTGCAGATGCGCGAGGGCGAGCAGCGCTTCCTGTTCAACCGCAAGTTCCGCGAGTACCTGACCCCGGACTTCGAACAGTTCCTCGGCCTGTTCCGCTTCAACCTGCGCTACATCCACGTGAGCACGATCGACGGCCAGTTGAGCATCCGCGTCCGCGGGCCGATGTTGCACTGCATCATGTTCGAGCAGCCGGTGCTGGCCATGGTCAGCGAGTTGCGCAACCGCGATAAATACCCCGATGTGGAGCTGGCAGACGTGACCCGCCGGCTCTACCAGAAATTCGAATGGCTGGAGAAGAACGCCAGCCAGGAAGAGCTCGCCGAGTTCCGCGTCTCGGACTTTTCCACCCGTCGGCGCCTGTCGTTCAAGGCCCAGCGCTAAGTGGTGAAGATCATGCGCAGCGATTTCCCCGGGGTCTTCGTCGGCACCAGCAACGCCCACCTGGCCTATGAGTTCGACCTGCCGCTGATCGGCACCATGGCTCACCAATGGCTGATGGTGCACCAGCAGCTGGGACGCCTGCGGGAAAGCCAGAACGCCGCGCTGGAGAACTGGGTTCGCGAATACCGCGGCCGCCTGGGCATCGCCCTGACCGATTGCATCAGCACCGATTTTTTTCTCAAGGACTTCGACCTGTACTTCGCCAAGCTGTACGACGGCCTGCGCCAGGATTCCGGGGACCCGATCCAATGGGCCGACAAGGTCCTGGGCCGCTACCGCGAGCTGGGCATCGACCCCAGGACCAAGGACCTGATGTTCTCCGACGGCCTGAACTTCGAGAAATGCCTGCCGATCCTGCGCCACGTGCGCGGCCAGGCGAAGTTCGGTTTCGGCATGGGCACCAGCCTGGCCTGCGATGTCGAAGGCGTCGAGCCGCTGAGCATCGTGATGAAACTGGTGCAGGTGCATGGCGAGCCGGTGGTGAAGTTCTCCGACGACCCGATCAAGAACGTCTGCGAAGACCCATCGTTCCTCAAGTACGCCGCCCAAGTGTTCAACGTCAACCTTGCCCACTCGCCCCTGGAGGCCTGATATGAGCAGTCAAACCCAAGCGCGCATTGCCCGGGAACTGGGTATCGACCGGCAACTGGTGCCGGGCGGCGAGGGCGCGGAGATCGCCCGGCGCATCGACTTCATCAAGCAGGTACTGGAGGACTCGGGCTGCCAGACCCTGGTGTTGGGCATCAGCGGCGGCGTCGATTCACTGACAGCCGGGCGCCTGTGCCAACTGGCGGTGGAACAGTGGCGGGAGGCAGGACGGGAGGCGCAATTTATAGCGGTGCGCTTGCCCTACAGGATCCAGGCCGACGAACAAGACGCCCAGGCGTCCCTGGACTTCATCGGCCCGGACCAGATCACCACCAGCAACATTGGTGACTGCGTCGATGGGCTGATGGCCCAGGTACGGATCGACGGCCTGCAACCTTCGGCAGCCCTGACGGATTTTGCCAAGGGCAACGTCAAGGCCCGGGCGCGGATGCTGGCCCAGTACGCGATTGCCAACTTCAGCAACGGCCTGGTGGTGGGCACTGACCATGGCGCCGAGGCGCTGATGGGGTTCTTCACCAAGTACGGTGATGGCGCCTGCGACCTGGCACCGCTCTCGGGGCTGACCAAGAGCCAGGTGCGGATGCTCGCCGATGCCCTGGGCGCTCCGGCATACCTGGTGCGCAAGGCGCCCACGGCGGACCTTGAAGAGCTGGCTCCGGGCAAGCTGGACGAAGACGCCTATGGTTGCAGCTACGAAGAAATCGACGCCTACCTGATGGGCCAACCGGTGCCCGATAGCGTGCGGCAACTGATTGAAAGCGCCTACCGGCGCACCGCCCACAAACGCGCCTTGCCACGTACTCCCGCCTGACCCGACGCCTTCGCCGGCAAGCCGGCTCCTACCCCGTTACCCCCAGCCTGCAGGGGCTGACTTGCCAGCGAATGAGGCCCGCAAGAGCGCCTTCGCCGGCAAGCCGGCTCCTACACCGTCACCCCAGCCTGCAGGGGCTGACTTGCCAGCGAATGAGGCCCGCAAGAGTGCCTTTGCCGGCAAGCTGGCTCCTACACCGTCACCCCCAGCGCGCAGGCGCTGGCTTGCCAGCGAATGAAGTCCGTTAGAGCGCCTTTGCCGGCAAGCTGGCTCCTGCTTCATTACCCCCAGCCCCGTAGGCGCTCTGCCAACCCCGGCACAAGCCCTTCAGTCCGGCCATTTCCTCAAGCTCGCCCGGCACTCTTCAAGCAGCTCGGGCATATGTTCGCGCACGTCCTGCCAACCCAGCATGCCCAGCAACTCACGCGCCTCTTGGCGCAGGGGCAGCCATTGCGGGTGTTTGAAGCCGTTGTCCTCCAGCGTCACCCCGTAGGCCTCTCGGCACAGCGCTTCACAGCCGCTCAACAGGGCCTGCAGGCGCGGGTGCAGAGTGGGCGCCAGGTACGCCGGAAAGTGCTTCACGAAGCCCTCGAGATAATCCAGGTGGTTGGACCACAGGCCACACTCGGCGCAGCAACCGACCTCCGTGCGCTGGCGGTCGGCCTCCGCGGCCAGGAACTCCAGGGCCGGGCCCAGCTCTCCCAGCAGGATGATCTTTCGGTACTGGTCCTGGCCGTACCAGGTCCAGACATTCGAGGCCAGGGGGGCGCTGCAGTGGGACGGTGTTTCACTCATGCTGGCTGTCTTTCTCTTGCGTCGCCGGCACAGGCTCCCAGCCCTCGGGCCAGCGGTCGCTGAACGAATGGCTGTCCGGCATCAGGGCCGGGTCGCGGTTTTCGTCGAAGCAGCCCAGGAGCAGGGCAATGGTCGGCTGATCGTCGATGGCCCCCAGGGAGCTGCCGCATTCCCGGCAGAACGCCCGGCTTGAATAGTCCGACGATCTGAAGGTCGCAGGGACGCCTGCGGGGCCGGTCCAGCGCACCTGGGTGCTGGGGAACTCGACCCAGGCCAGGGTCAATGCACCGCTGTGCCGCTGGCACAGTGTGCAGGAGCAGGTATGGGGATTGGCGGCCGGGCCCCGGGCCTCGAAGCGGACCTGCCCGCACAGGCAGCCGCCCTGGTACAACAGGTGGTTCATGGCTGATTCTCTGAACATGCGGCGCTGGTGGCCGGTGGGCGAATCTACCACGTCTGGCGTGTTTTCAAGGCACGGCAAGTCGCTGATCGAATGCGGTGGCCGCAGATTCAGGTGTAATCCACCGACTCTCTTCGGAGGGCTTTTTTTGCCCCGAACTGCGGCCCGGATCGCTTTCGCGGGGCAAGGGGCGAGTCAGCCTGGCGGGGTTACTGAGCGAACCCCGGGGCTGCCTCAGCGCAGTTTCTCCAGCATCTGGTAGTACCACATGCCGGCCGCCAGCATCGGGTTGCCCAGCAGGTCGCCGAAGGGCACGCGGATGTGCTGGCAGGCGGCGAAGGTGTCGTAGTGACCGAGGTGCCCGGTCAAGGCCTCGGCCATGATCTCGCCCATGATGTGGCTGGTGGCGACGCCATGGCCGGAGTAGCCCTGGCAGTACCAGACGTTGTCCGAGAGCTTGCCCAGTTGCGGGATGCGGTTGATCACAATGCCCATGGCGCAGCTCCACTGGAAGTCGATGGCCACGCCCTGGAGCGCCGGAAAGGTGCGCTCGATGCACGGGCGCAGCTCGCCGGCGATATCCCGGGAATCCTTGCCGCTGTAGTTGGCGCCACCGCCGAACAGCAGGCGGCCGTCGGCGGTCATGCGGTAGTAGTCGAGGACGAAGCGGCAATCGTAGACCGCCAGGTCCTCGGGGTTCAGGCGCTTGGCCAGGTCTCCCAACGGCTCGGTGGTGACGATGCCGCCCATGGCCGGGAAGATCTTGCCCTTGAGTTTCGCCGGCTCCAGCTTGTGGTAGACATCGCCGGCCAGCAGCACCTGGTTGGCGTCGATGCGCCCCTGGGCGGTGATCACCGCCGGACGCTCGCCGTGGACAATCTGCAACACCTCGCTGTGTTCGAAGATCAGCGTGCCCAGGCTCTCGGCGGCGCGGGCCTCGCCGAGGCACAGGTTCAATGGATGCAGGTGCAGGTTGCGGGTGTTCTTGATCGCGCCGTGGTACAGGTCGCTTTCCAGCAGGCCACGCACCTGGGCCCGGTCCAGCAGGCTGACCTCGTCGCCCATGCCGCGGCGCACGGCCTCTTCGTAGTCGGCACGCAGGCCCGGCAAGTGGCTGGGCTTGTAGGCAGCATGCAAATGGCCGTGCTTGAGGTCGCAGGCAATGGCGTATTTCTCCACTCGCTGCTGGATGATCCGGTGCCCGCGCCAGCGCAGGTGCCAGATGAAGTCATCGACTTCCTCACCCAGGCTGTCGCGCATCTGCTTGCGCATCGCGGCATCGCCGGACAGGCTGCCGGTCACTTGCCCGCCGTTGCGCCCGGTGGCGCCCCAGCCGATCTTGTGGCTTTCGACAAGGGCCACTTTCAGGCCGCGCTCGGCCAGCTCCACGGCGGTGGCGACGCCGGTGAAACCGCCGCCGATGATCACCACATCCACTTGATGGGTGCCTTGCAGGGTCGGGTAGTGAGTTTCCTGGTTCAGGGTGGCGCTGTAGTAGCTGGGGCAGCGCTCGGCTGCCGGGGTCCGCGGATCGAAGGCGGCGGTCATGGTTGGATCCTCGTGAAAAAGTGAGCCGGGCCGCTGCGAGCAGGCAGCGGCCAGGGCCTGGAAATCTGGCGCTGGGCCGGCGGGCTCGGCGCTGCTTGAGCGCCCCTGAGCCGCGCACGGCAGATCGGTAACGGGGCCTCAGGCCTGGGTCAGGTACCAGCGCCAGTCCTGTTCACCGACTTCGGCCATGAACTGGCGGTACTCGGCGCGCTTGACCGCCAGGTACACGCCGAGGAACTCGCAGCCCAGGGCATCCCGGGCCCAGGCCGACTGCTCCAGGGCGACCAATGAGGTCAGCCAGTCGGTGGGCAGCAGTTCGCTGGCTTGGGCGTAGCCGTTGCCTTGGACCGGCTCGCCCGGGTCGAGGTGTTCGCGCAGGCCGCGATGGATCCCGGCGAGGATCGCCGCCGCGGCGAGATAGGGGTTGGCGTCAGCGCCGCAGATCCGGTGTTCGATGTGCCGGCTGTTGGCTGGACCGCCCGGTACCCGCAGGCTCACGGTGCGGTTGTCGACCCCCCAGGTGGGGGCCAGGGGCGCATAGCTGTTGCTCTGGAAGCGTCGGTAGGAGTTGGCGTTGGGGCAGAACAGCAACAGTGACTCCAGGAGCGAGGCAAGCATGCCGCCCACCGCTTCGCGCAGCAGCGGGGTGCCGGCGGGGTCTTCGGCGGCGAACAGGTTGCGGCCTTCGGCATCGGCGATGCTCACGTGCATGTGCATGCCGGTGCCCGCCAGGTGATCGAAGGGCTTGGCCATGAAGGTCGCCTGCATCCCGTGCCTGTGGGCCACGGCCTTGACCAGGCGCTTGTAGCGCACGGCCTGGTCCATGGCCGCCAGGGCGTCGCCGTGCTCCAGGGTGATTTCCACCTGCCCGGGGGCGTACTCGGAGATCGCCGTGCGTGCCGGAATGCCTTGCAGTTTGCAGGCCGCATAGAGGTCGGCGAGGAACGGCTCGATCTGCTCCAGTTCGCGCAGGCCATAGACCTGGGTGGTCCGTGGCCGGCCGCCATCGGCATCCAGGGCCGGTTGCGGGTGGCCTTGGGCGTCCCGTTTGCTGTCCAGCAGGTAGAACTCCAGCTCGCAGGCCATCACCGGGTGGTAGCCCTCGGCCTTGAGCCCGTCGATGACCTTGATCAACAGGTGGCGCGGGTCGGCGATGCTGGCGGGCAGGCCCTCTTGCGGGTGCATGCTGACCTGTACGGCTGCGGTGGGAATCTGCCGCCAGGGCAGGCGCACCAGGCTGCCCGCCAGGGGATAGGCACGGCAGTCGATATCGCCGACATCCCACACCAGCCCGGAGTTTTCCACGTCGTCGCCGTTGAGGGTCAGGCCGAGGATGGTGCTGGGCAGGGGCCGGCCGCTTTGGTACACCGCCAGCAGTTCTTCGCGGTGCAGCAGCTTGCCCCGGGGCACGCCGTTGGCGTCGAGGATGAACAGCTCGATCATGTCGATATCGGGGTTGGCGGCAAGGAAACGATGGGCTTCGTCGAGGGGAGCAAAATTCATGGATGACTCGCTTGCGCCGTTCAGGGCGCGCAGGTTTTCAGGTCCTGCAACGACGCCGCGCAGGGCTCGGTTGCAAGGGCAGAAAGCAGCTCGGGGAGCGACACGCCCGGGGGCGTGCGATCAGACCGTAGGCGAGTGATCCGGAGGGCGTGAGGAGTGGCGCAGGCGCGAGCGGCAGAGGGCCATGGGCAGGTTGACCAGGAGTTTCATGGGCAGCACCTGTCCGCCAGGGGCAAACCGATAACGCCGGGGCGCTCCTCATGAACCTCATGAGGCGGCTGGAGAAGGGCAAGCAAGGGCCGCAAGCACCGAGCGTCGACAGCACCACCGCTGCCACTGATGGGCGCGGAAGCTAATCTGTCGAATCCGTGAAACGGGCTCAGGTGAGGCATCGGCCAGGTGATCTCGCTGTCGAGTTCGTTGTGATTATTCTGGGCATGAACCGAGTGCCGAGGGGGCGGATAACGGGATCCGCGGCCCGGGGCGGATCAATACTGCAAGAATCCACTCGCCAATGTAAGGGGGGGAGAGGCCTCGATATCCCGTTCACGGGGTTGCTCTTTGGAGGCAGAACCCCGTGCCAGAGCCTCGCGAGAGGTCAACTCCCGGTGTGTAATTTATTTTACAGAAGGGCTTGCCGGGGTCAGTAGATGCCCGGCAGCAAGCGCCAGCTGCGGGCGCAGTACGCCTGGTAGTCGTTGCCGAAATGCCTCAGCAGCAATTCCTCTTCGGAACGGATCCTTGCGATCAGCGGGATCAGCGTCAGGGCCGCCAGCAACAGTCCCAGCCCCGAGCGAAACGCCAGGGCCCAGCCCACGGCATTCACCAGCAGGCCCAGGTAGCTGGGGTTGCGCAGATGCCGGTACAGGCCCTCGGTGACCAGGCGGTGGCCGGACTGGATCGCCACCAGGCCGCTGAAGCGCCGGCCAAGGATGAACACCGGCCACAGGCGCAGCACGCCACCGGCGATGAACAGCAGGGCGCCGAGCCAGCGCAAGCCCTCAGCGCCGAAGGTCCAGAACTCCACGCGATCGCTATAGGCCGGAAGGAAGCCGCTCAACAGACCGATCACCCCGAACACCGGCAGCACCCAGCGGTTGCCCTGGTCTTCCTGTTCGCCGCTGCTCAGGTTGACTTCGCTGTACAGCGAAGCGACCACCATCAGCAGGGTGGCGAGGGCGATCAGGGTCAATGGTGGATGGCTGAAGAACCTGGCGAAACCGCCACTGCCGTAGATCGCCAGGCCCAGGTAGGCCAGGGCGCCGAGCAGGCTGGAGACGGCCAGTTGGGGAGAGATTTTCATGATCAGTGCGCACCTGTCGGGGACCTTCCTTGAGTGTAGGAGCCCCGCTGCGCGCAGCGGCGGTCGTTGGTCCGCCAGGGCCGCGGGTGGTTTCAGGCCGGGGGCTGGTCACTGAGCTGGCTGACCAGGAAATCGATGAAGGCGCGGGTCTTCTGCGGTACCCGCCGCGCCGTGGGGTAGACCACGTTGATGCTGATGGGCGGCGCTTGCCATTCACCGAGCACCGGCACCAGGCGCCCGGCGGCCAGGGCCTCCTCGACGATGAAGTCCGGCAGCAGGGCGATGCCCATGCCGGCCTCGGCGGCCTGGGCCAGCAAGTCGCCATTGTTGGCGTGCAAGGGGCCGGTGACGTGCACCCGCTGCAGGTCGTTGCCGTTGCTCAATTGCAGGCTGACACCGCTTTGCAGGTAGCCGTAGTTGAGGCACTGGTGGCCGCTCAGGTCCTTGGGATGGCGAGGCATACCGGCCCGTTCCAGGTAGCCGGGGGAGGCCACCATGATCCGTGGTGCCGGTGCCAACTGGCGGGCCACCATGGACGAATCCACCAGGCTGGCGATGCGCAGGGTCACGTCGAAGCCGCCGCGCACCGGGTCCACCTGCTGGTCGCTGAGCACCAGTTGCAGCTCGATCAGCGGGTGTCGCTCATGGAACAGCGGCACCAGTGGCCCAAGCCGGCGCAGGCCGAAGGACATGGGGGCGTTGACCCGCAGTACCCCGCGCAACTCGGCGACGCCGTCCCGGGCGCGCTGTTCGGCTTCGTCCACCGTCGCCAGCACCTCGCGGGCGGTCTCGTAGTACTCGGCGCCAGCGGCGGTCAGGTGCAGGCTGCGGGTGGTGCGTTGCAGCAACTGCACACCGATGGCTTCTTCCAGGGCCTGGATCTGCTTGCTGACCTTGGAGCGCGGCACGTCCATCGCTCGTGCGGCGGCAGCAAAGCCGTTCTCGTCGACAGTGACGACGAAGGCGCGCATGCATTCGATACGGTCCATTATTGTCCCTTTTTTGGAATCAATGATTCTCGATTTTAGGGAATTGTCCCTTTTTCAGCCAGCCCCTAAATTAGCCACCAAGCCGGGCACACCAGGGCGCCGCCGGCGCCATCAACCGGTCATGTTCAAACCTCACTCTCTGACTGCAAAAGGAACTCGCCATGTCCATTCGTGAACTGCTGAACCCCAGCAACTCCGCCCTGATTCTCATCGATCACCAGCCGCAGATGTCCTTCGGCGTGCAGTCGATCGATCGCCAGACCCTGAAGAACAACACCGTGGCCCTGGCCAAGACGGCAAGGATCTTCAACGTGCCGACTCTTTTCACCTCGGTGGAAACCGAGAGCTTCAGCGGCTACATCTGGCCGGAACTGCTGGCGGTGTTTCCGGACCAGCAGCCCATCGAGCGCACGTCGATGAACTCCTGGGAAGACCGCAAGCTGGTGGCGGCAGTCAAGGCCACCGGGCGCAAGAAACTGATCATGGCGGCGCTGTGGACCGAGGTCTGCCTGACTTTCCCGGCCCTGGAAGCCCTGGCTGAAGGCTATGAGGTGTACATCGTCACCGACGCTTCTGGTGGCACCACCCAGGAAGCCCATGACATGTCTGTGCAGCGCATGATCCAGGCCGGCGCGGTGCCGGTGACCTGGCAGCAGGTGCTGCTCGAATACCAGCGTGACTGGGCCCACAAGGACACCTACGACGCGGTGATGGACCTGGTGCGTGAGCACAGCGGCGCCTACGGCATGGGCGTGGACTACGCCTACACCATGGTGCACAAGGCGCCCCAGCGTCAGCTGTAACCAAGGAGTTCGTCGGCCCAGGGGGCATTCGCCCCCTTCGCCAGCGGGCCAGCTTCTACGCTTGCCCAAGGTTGCACAGTTCCGGATGCCATGGGTGTCCGGTGTTCCTCCCTCGAACCCAAGGACACTTGCAATGAGCACCTTCATCACCCGCGACGGCACCGAACTCTATTACAAGGACTGGGGCCGCGGTCAGCCCGTGGTCTTCAGCCATGGCTGGCCGCTGAGTGCCGACAGCTGGGAGGCGCAGATGCTGTTCCTGGCTGACCACGGCTACCGGGTCATCGCCCACGACCGCCGCGGTCACGGGCGTTCCAGCCAGCCCTGGGACGGCAACGACATGGACACCTACGCCGACGATCTGGCGCAGCTGATCGAGCACCTGGACCTGCAGCAGGCGGTACTTTTGGGCTTCTCCACCGGCGGCGGCGAAGTGGCGCGCTACATCGGTCGCCATGGCACCGCGCGCCTGGCCAAGGCCGGGCTGATCTCGGCGGTGCCACCGCTGATGCTCAAGACCGCGGCCAACCCCGGGGGCCTGCCGCTGGAGGTGTTCGACGGCATCCGCGCCGGCGCCGTGGCCGACCGCTCGCAGCTGTACAAGGACATCGCTAGTGGTCCGTTCTTCGGCTTCAACCGGCCGGGGGCCAAGGTGTCCCAGGGCATGATCGACAGCTTCTGGCTGCAGGGCATGCAGGCCGGGCACAAGAATGCCTACGACTGCATCCGGGCGTTCTCCGAGACCGACTTCACCGAAGACCTGAAGCAGTTCGACATCCCGACCCTGGTGGTGCATGGCGACGACGACCAGATCGTACCGATCGACGCCGCGGGCCGGGCTTCGGCCAAGCTGATCGCCAATGCTCGGCTGGTGGTCTATGCCGGTGCACCACACGGCCTGACCGACACCCATAAAGAGTTGCTCAACGCCGACCTGCTGGCGTTCATCCAGCAGGGCTGAGCTTGACTGTGTAGCGTCGGTGCTGCCGGGCCGCGCCCGACGCGATCCTCCTTCCCGCACTGTGGAGCCCTTGATGAATATCGAACTCACCGACGGTGTCGTGACCTTGCTGGTACGCCACCGGATCCAGAAAGGCCGCGACCAGGAGTATGAAACCTGGTTGCGCCAGATCATCGCCAAGGCCCGCAGCTACCCGGGGCACCTGGGGATCGACGTAGTCCGCGGCCACAGCGGCGGCCTCGGGCTGTTCACCAGCGTCCTGCGCTTTGCCAGCACCGAACAGCTGCAGCACTGGCTGGACTCCGCTGACCGCCGCGAACTGGTGCAGCAGGCCCAGCATTTGTTGGCCGACGGTGACCAGACCGAAATCAACGCCGACCGCGAGTTCTGGTTCACCCCCCAGGACAGCGGTGCGCCGACCCCGCCACCGCGCTGGAAACAAGCCTGCGTGACGTTCCTGGTGATCCTGCCGCTGAGCTTTCTGGTGCCGCAGTTGTGGAAGCCCGTGTTCACCCTGTTGCCCTGGCTGGGCGCCTATGTGCCGGCCACGGTGCTGATCACCCTGAGCATCGTGCTGCTGGTGGTCTATGTCTTCATGCCCCGGGTCACCCGCCTGTTCAGCCGCTGGCTGCAACCGCGCGGCGCGGCCTGATACCCCTTGTGACCTTTATCCGGAGTAGTGCCATGAACACCAACGCAATTGCCGATCTGATCCTGTTCAACGGCCGCCTGCACACCGTGGACCGGGCCAAACCCCGGGCCAGTGCCGTGGCCATCAAGGACGGGCGCTTCATCGCCGTGGGCAACGACACCGAGGCCATGGCCCTGCGGGGCAGCGCGACCCAGGTCATCGATCTTCAGGGACGCACCGTGATCCCGGGGCTCAACGACTCTCACCTGCACCTGATCCGCGGCGGCCTCAACTACAACCTGGAGCTGCGCTGGGAAGGCGTGCCCTCCCTGGTGGATGCCCTGCGCCTGCTCAAGGACCAGGCCCAGCGCACCCCGGCGCCGCAGTGGGTGCGGGTGGTGGGCGGCTGGAACGAATTCCAGTTCTCCGAGAAACGCCTGCCGACCCTGGAAGAACTGAACCAGGCCGCGCCCGACACCCCGGTGTTCGTCCTGCACCTGTATGACCGTGCCTTGCTCAACCGCGCCGCGCTGCGAGTGGTGGGCTACGACCGCAACACTCCGAACCCGCCCGGTGGCGAGATCGTGCGCGACGCCAATGGCAACCCCACCGGCATGCTGATCGCCCGGCCCAATGCGATGATCCTGTACTCGACCCTGGCCAAGGGCCCCAAGCTGCCCCTGGATTACCAGGTCAACTCCACGCGCCAGTTCATGCGTGAACTCAATCGCCTGGGGGTCACCAGCGCCATCGATGCCGGTGGCGGTTTCCAGAACTACCCGGACGACTACCAGGTGATCAACGAGCTGGCGGCCAAGCAGCAACTGACCGTGCGCATCGCCTACAACCTGTTTACCCAGAAGCCCAAGGAAGAACTGGCGGACTTCAAGAACTGGACCAGCAGCGTCACCTACGGCCAGGGCGACGATTTCCTGCGGCACAACGGGGCAGGGGAGATGCTGGTGTTTTCCGCCGCCGATTTCGAGGACTTCCTCGAACCGCGCCCGGACCTGCCCCAGACCATGGAGCAGGAACTGGAGCCGGTGGTGCGCCACCTGGTGGAACAGCGCTGGCCATTCCGCCTGCACGCCACCTATGACGAATCCATCAGCCGCATGCTCGATGTGTTCGAGAAAGTCGACCGCGATATCCCGTTCAACGGCCTGCCGTGGTTCTTCGACCACGCGGAAACCATCAGCCCGAAAAACATCGAGCGGGTACGGGCCCTGGGTGGCGGCATCGCGATCCAGGACCGCATGGCCTTCCAGGGCGAATACTTCGTCGAGCGCTACGGCGCCAAGGCCGCCGAGATGACCCCACCGATCCAGCGCATGCTCGCCGAAGGCATTCCGGTGGGCGCCGGCACCGACGCCACCCGGGTCTCCAGCTACAACCCCTGGACCTCGCTGTACTGGATGGTCAGCGGCCGTACCGTCGGCGGCCTGGAGCTGTATCCCCAGGGCTTGAGCCGCGACACCGCGCTGGAACTCTACACCCACGGCAGCGCCTGGTTCTCCTCGGAACAGGGCAAGAAAGGCCAGATCAAGGTTGGCCAACTGGCGGACCTGGTGGCCCTCTCGGCGGACTACTTCAGCGTCGAGGAAGAGGCGATCAAGTGGATCGAGTCCCTGCTCACAGTGGTGGGCGGCAAGGTGGTGCATGGGGCAGGGGAGTTCGACAAACTGGCCCCGCCGACCTTGCCGGTGACCCCCGACTGGTCACCGGTGGTCAAGGTCCCGGGGCACTGGAAGCCTGCATCGCCACTGCTCAACCAGGTGCACCACTGCAGCGGGCCTTGTGCCGTGCACGCCCATGGCCATGAGCGGGCCCGTCAATCATCGGTGCCGGTGAGCGACTTCCAGGGCTTTTGGGGGGCGTTTGGTTGTTCGTGCTTTGCCTTCTGATACAACGTCCAGCCCTTGCAGGAGCTGGTTCGCCGGCTCCTGCTGATCTCCCGTTACTGTGGTTGCGATGCCCCTCATTACCGAGATATATCGACACTTCTCTTAACTGTTCAGAAAAGTCCTACATCCTCGATGGCCGGAGCGGTCCTAATATCGGCGTCCGTTGCCCCTGCCTTCCATCGGCAAGGCTTCAGGCAAATTGATGCCTGAATAGCGGCGCATGGGTATCGCGCTTCTTGCTCAGATCCTGTTGTCGTTTCCAGGCGCGAACCTGTTGTTCGTCACCCAGAGCATGAGGTTGCGCGGTGCCTTGCCCGGTTCCCCTTGGCGGCTTGCTTCTTCCCCATCTCTTTAAAGTTGTCCGCAGACAAGTGTCTTGCCCATTGTCCGGGTGAGCCCTTGTGCCGATCAGCGCGCGTTTTGCTTTGCGCTCCTGACCTGAGAAACACGACATGGATGTTCGTCAGTTTGCCTTTCTGGCCCGCCAACCTTCTGCCACCCTGCAAGCGCGGGAGTCGTTTTGGGGGCTGCCCAAGCGGGGCCTGGCGTTCATCCTGGCCAACCTGATGTTCTGGCAGCCTGTGGTGGCGATGGCCGATGGCATCGTGGTCAACGGC
>NZ_AYMU01000021.1 GCF_000633395.1 Pseudomonas sp. PH1b | reverse complement strand
GGAGTTTTCCGTTTCGACTGCACCGGAAGTGGGGCGAATTATAGACCTGTAGAATCTGCCGTCAACCCTTAATTACGCTTTTGTTGCAGAAGATGCTTTTCGCGCAATTAAACGGGGAATTCGACGCATCACCGGAGGCACACGCAGCAGCAGTAACATCCCACCTATAAAGGCATAGACCGCCCACTCCTTCAGATCCGCGCGGACGATCCACAGCATATGCAGCAATCCCAACCCCAGGACGACATAGACCAAACGATGCAGCTTCTTCCATCGCGCCCCCAGGTGACGCTGGCTATAGCGATTGGATGTCAGCGCCAGGACCAATAACAAGAGGAAGCCCAGACTGCCAACTAAGATGTAAGGCCGCTTGCGCAACTCCACACCCAGCTGTGACCAGTCCAACCCCAGAATGAACACCCCGTAGGCACTCAGGTGCAGCACCACATAAGCGAAGCACCACAAGCCCAATTGCCGACGCAGTGCAATCCAGACCGGCCACCCCGTAAGCTTCTGCAATGGCGTCATGCCCAGAGTGATCAGGAGCAACACCAACGCCCCCAATCCCAAGCGATCAACCATCACCTTGCCTGGGTCTGGCCCCAGGGCCTGTGCCCAAGCTTCATACAGCCAATACAGCGGCAAGGCAGCTGCGGCAAGAAAGACGCCTACACGCCAAAACGGATAACGCATCAGTAGTTCTTCCGCAAATCCATGCCGCTATATAAAGCAGCGACTTCATCGGAGTAGCCATTGAACATCTGCGTTTCCCGCACATTGGGACTGAACAGACCGCTCGGCAGCCGCCGCTCACGTGCCTGGGTCCAGCGTGGATGATCGACAGTAGGGTTCACATTTGCGTAAAAACCATACTCGTTGGCCGCAATGCTCTGCCAGGTCGTTTTTGGCTGCTCGCTAACCAGGCTGATACGGACAATGGACTTCACGCTTTTGAAACCGTACTTCCAAGGCACGACCAAACGCAGCGGCGCACCATTTTGATTGGGCAACTCACGCCCATACATACCCACCGCCATGATCGCCAAGGGGTTCATCGCCTCATCAAGACGCAACCCTTCCACATAGGGCCAGTCGATCAAGGCAAAACCCGAGCGCTGGCCTGGCATGCTCTTGGGATCCTGCAAGGTTTCAAAACGAATGTACTTGGCCTTTGACGTCGGCTCCACCTGCTTGAGCAATGCAGAAATCGGAAAGCCAATCCATGGAATCACCATCGACCAAGCCTCCACACAGCGCAGTCGATAGATACGCTCCTCCAATTGGTAAGGCTTCATGAAGTCTTCCAGGGCGTAACGGCCCGGCTTCTCCACTTCACCATCCACCACCACACTCCAGGGCTCGGTTTTCAGCGCCCCCGCATTGGCAGCGGGATCACCTTTGTCGGTTCCGAACTCATAGAAGTTGTTGTAATGGGTGGCGTCCTTGAAAGGAGTGATCGCCTCTCCCTGAACGGTAACGGCCTGCCAACGGGTACTCGGCAACTTGTCAGCAAACCACGCAGGTGCCCTGCCCGGCTCGACCTCCGCGTATTGACCAGCAACATCTGCACTGGCCCAACGAGGCAAGCCCGACAGCGCGACACCTGCCGCTGTTGCACCTAGAAGCTGGCGACGAGAGATATAGAGGGATTCTGGCGTGATATCCGACTCTTTCGAATCCGATGCCTTGGGGAATTTGAACAGCATGGCAACTCCGCAGTATTGGAGGACAGATGCACCAATAGACTGCGGAGTATGGGGGAAATTACATCACTCGACGCTTTTGCGGCGACGAAGGTGCAACAGGTACTGAATCGGGCCGGAAGCTGCGTACGCAAGGAACACCAACAGCAGGATACGCGGCGGATCACTGAACACCACGGCGAACACCAGCACCACCGCCAGGATCGCCACAAAAGGCACGCGACCTTTCAGGTCCAGGTCCTTGAAGCTGTTGTACTTGATGTTGCTGACCATCAGCATGCCGGCAGCCGCCACCATCAAGGCCACCAGGAAGGACATCTTCGAGCCCTGGATCCCGTAATCGCTG
This sequence comes from Pseudomonas sp. PH1b, assembly GCF_000633395.1. Lineage (GTDB taxonomy): Bacteria > Pseudomonadota > Gammaproteobacteria > Pseudomonadales > Pseudomonadaceae > Aquipseudomonas. Next base: position 34,289 of record NZ_AYMU01000021.1, on the reverse strand, counting down.
AAGGCCCAGACGATACCCGCCACCACACCTGCAGCCGCGGGACTGGCCAGGCCGATGAAGTAGCGCTTGTCCGCCGTACCGACCTGGGTATTGAAACGCGCCAGACGCAGGGCGGCACCTGCTACATAGATGAAGGCGACCATCCAGCCCACCTTGCCCATGTCTCCCAGCGCCCAGCCGAAGGCCAGCAACGCCGGCGCTACGCCGAAGGCAACCATATCCGACAGCGAGTCGTACTCGGCGCCGAAGGCACTTTGAGTGTTGGTCATCCGGGCTACGCGCCCGTCCAACCCGTCGAGCACCATGGCGACAAAAATGGCAATGGCCGCAAAGGCGAAGTACTTGCTCGCCCCTGCCGCATCTCCGGCGCTCATCGCACTCTGGGCGCTCATGGAACTGATGATGGAATAGAAGCCTGCGAACAGGTTCGCAGTGGTGAACAGATTCGGCAGAAGATAGATACCACGATGCCGGACTTTACGGCCTTCAGCGTCATGCCCTTCTTCGACATGCTCATCGATCGGTAGCAGGCTTTCGGCGTCAGAGGCCTGGTTTGGCTCTTCGGGACGTTCGCTCATGGACAATACCTTGCAACGGTGTGAAAAGTTTCGACAGATACCCAGGACCGCGATTCGGCCACAAAGGATCCAGCTTTATACCAGAACCTATCCGTCCAAACGAAAAAACGCGGCCTAGGCCGCGTTTTCCCTGACAAGACTCGAACTTAGTTCTTGGCTTTGTCGACGATCTTGTTGGCACCGATCCACGGCATCATCGAACGCAGTTGCTCGCCGATGATTTCGATACCGTGAGCGGCGTTGTTACGACGCTTGGCGGTCATCGATGGGTAGCCGGTAGCACCTTCGCTGATGAACATCTTGGCGTATTCGCCGTCCTGGATGCGCTTCAGAGCGTTGCGCATGGCCTGACGGGATTCGGCGTTGATGACTTCAGGGCCGGTCACGTACTCGCCGTACTCGGCGTTGTTGGAGATCGAGTAGTTCATGTTGGCGATACCGCCTTCGTACATGAGGTCAACGATCAGCTTCAGTTCGTGCAGGCACTCGAAGTAGGCCATTTCTGGCGCGTAGCCCGCTTCAACCAGGGTCTCGAAACCGGCCTTGACCAGCTCAACGGTACCGCCGCACAGAACAGCCTGCTCGCCGAACAGGTCGGTTTCAGTCTCGTCCTTGAAGGTGGTTTCGATGATGCCGGTACGGCCGCCGCCGACGCCTGCGGCGTAGGACAGGGCAACGTTCTTGGCGTTGCCGGAAGCGTCCTGGTAGATCGCGATCAGGTCAGGGATACCGCCGCCCTTGACGAACTCGGAGCGCACGGTATGGCCCGGGGCCTTCGGCGCGATCATGATCACGTCGAGGTCGGCACGTGGCACAACCTGGTTGTAGTGGATCGCGAAGCCGTGGGAGAAGGCCAGGGTGGCGCCCTTCTTGATGTTCGGCTCAATTTCATTCTTGTACAGCTGGGACTGGAACTCGTCCGGAGTCAGGATCATGACCAGGTCGGCGCCGGCAACGGCTGCGGCAACGTCGGTCACTTTCAGGCCGTGGGCTTCAGCCTTGGCAACGGTAGCCGAGCCTTTACGCAGGCCGACAGTTACGTCGACGCCAGAGTCTTTCAGGTTGCAGGCTTGAGCGTGGCCCTGGGAACCGTAGCCGATGATGGCAACTTTCTTGCCTTGGATGATCGACAGGTCGCAGTCTTTATCGTAGAAAACTTTCATGAATTTCCCCTATATCAGGCCGTTCCGGCCATTGGCTAATTTGAGTTAGATGCTCAGTACTTTGTCGCCACGGGCAATCCCGGTGACACCACTGCGTACGGTTTCCAGAATCGATGCGGTGCCGATCGATTGAATGAAGCTGTCGAGCTTGTCGCTGGTACCGGTCAGTTGCACGGTATACACGCTGGCGCTGACATCAACGATCTGCCCACGGTAAATATCGGTGGTGCGCTTGACCTCGGCACGCTGGGCGCCGGTGGCCTTGATCTTGACCAACATCAGCTCGCGCTCGATGTGAGCACTTTCCGACAGGTCCACCAATTTCACCACTTCGACCAGCTTGTTCAGGTTCTTGGTGATCTGCTCGATGATCTCGTCGTGACCGACAGTGGTGAGGGTCAGACGCGACAGGGTCGGATCTTCGGTCGGCGCCACAGTCAGGCTTTCGATGTTGTAGTTACGTTGCGAGAACAGGCCTACAACACGGGACAAGGCGCCCGGTTCGTTTTCCAGAAGCAGGGAGATAATGTGCCGCATGATTAAGTACGCTCCGTCTTGCTCAGCCACATATCGCGCATGGAGCCGTCTTTGATCTGCATCGGATAGACGTGCTCGCTGGTGTCGACCTGGATATCGAGGAACACCAGGCGATCCTTCATCGCGAACGCTTCTTCCATCTTCGGCTTCAGATCCTTCAGATCCGTGATACGCATGCCCACATGACCATAGGCCTCGACCAGCTTGACGAAGTCAGGCAGCGATTCCATGTAGGAATGCGAGTGGCGGCTGCCATAACTCATGTCCTGCCATTGGCGCACCATGCCCAGCACACCGTTGTTCAGGTTGATGATCTTGACCGGCAGATCGTACTGCAGGCAGGTGGACAGCTCCTGGATGTTCATCTGGATACTGCCTTCGCCGGTAACGCAGGCGACATCACTCTCCGGGAAGCTCAACTTGACGCCCATGGCTGCCGGGAAGCCAAAGCCCATGGTCCCCAGGCCGCCGGAGTTGATCCAGCGATTGGGCTTGTTGAACTTGTAGTACTGCGCCGCGAACATCTGATGCTGCCCCACGTCGGAGGTGACATAGGCATCGCCCCTGGTCACTTCGCACAGGGTCTCGATCACGGTCTGTGGCTTGATGATGCTGCCGTCGCCCTTGTCGTACGGGAACAGGCCGCGATCACCGCGCCACTCGTCGATCTGCTTCCACCAACTGGCGACCGTGTCCTTGTTCGGGGTTTCGCCGATCTCCTTGAGGGCCGCAACCATTTCGGTCAGCACGCTCTCCACCGGACCCACGATCGGCACGTCGGCCTTGATGGTCTTGGAGATGGAGGCCGGGTCGATGTCGACATGGATGATCTTGGCGTTCGGGCAGAACTTCGGTGCACCGTTGATCACCCGGTCATCGAAGCGCGCACCCACGGCCAGGATCACATCGGCATGGTGCATGGTCAGGTTGGCGGTGTAACTGCCGTGCATACCCAGCATGCCGACGAACTGGCGATCGGTGCCCGGGTAGGCGCCCAGGCCCATCAGGGTGTTGGTCACTGGCAGATTGAGCATCTTGGCCAGTTCGGTCAGCGGTGCGGAGCCGCCACCGAGGATCACGCCGCCGCCTGCATAAAGCACAGGACGCTTGGCCGCCAGGAGCATTTCTGCTGCCTTGCGAATTTGCCCGGAGTGACCGCGAACAGCTGGGCTGTAGGAGCGCAGCTTGGCTTTCTTGGGAAAAACGTATTCGAACTTTTCAGCCGGGTTGGTCATGTCCTTGGGAATATCGACCACGACAGGGCCAGGACGACCGGATTGCGCCAGGTAGAACGCCTTCTTCATGACTTCCGGGATTTCCGAAGCGTGCTTGATCATGAAGCTGTGCTTCACGATCGGCCGGGAGATACCGATCATGTCGGTTTCCTGGAACGCATCGGTGCCGACCATGGTGCTGGGCACCTGACCGGAAATGATCACCATTGGAATCGAATCCATATAGGCGGTGGCAATGCCGGTAATGGCATTGGTCGCGCCCGGGCCGGAAGTCACCAGTACCACACCGGCTTTACCGGTGGCACGGGCGTAGCCGTCAGCCATATGGGTTGCCGCTTGTTCGTGGCGAACCAGGATGTGGGTCACTTCCGGCTCTTTGAACAGGGCATCGTAAACATGCAGGAGAGCACCACCCGGGTACCCGTAGATATACTTGACGCCTTCGTCACGCAAAAAGCGGACGAGCATGTCACCGCCAGATAAAAGCTCCACGTTGTTCACCTCTAAAACGCCAGAATACCGCCCTCAAAAGGGAGCGGGTCTTAATAGGTTTACTTCTCAGCAGAGCATGAGCGACGGTGGTCGCCGACTACGTCAGCACTGACTGAGCAAGTATTGGGAGCCCCCCAAAGTGTTGCGGGGTTTTCCCACCCAGCGCGAGGTAACGCGTTGCGGGTGTAGCACTTCGGCGCGGATGTGCGCCTCATGATCTGCTGAGTGGGTCTGCTTCTGGCAGTCCCTCTACAGCGGACTTTGGATTCTTCTGTTTCGTCCTCTTCAAGTCAAGCCGTCTATGTAGTTAATTCGAACTAAGCGCATGAGAACGCAAGAAAAAACCCAAAAACGACAGCTGCCTGCGCTTCAATTGCGCATTCCTCGACAAGCAACTCAGAAATGCGAACCCCGACTTTAGTCATCGACCTATTGATCAACTCTAATGCTCCATGGCAAAGGCAGCCACAAGCCAGCCCCCGACGCGACAGAACGCTCGGAACTCATTAAAGAGGGTTTGACTGAAAGAATGCGCAATCCGCGGGAAAGAGCGACCGTGATCGCTCATGAGTGATCAGCACGGGACAATGCAGAACGACTGCCAGGGGCACCTGGCAGTCCTGAATCAGCGGGTGGTGACGATCAGTTGATCAAACTCTTTGAGCAAGACCCGAAGTTGACGATCACGCCCTTGCATCGAACGAGCGGAGAACACCATCTCGGCCATTTCCTGGATCCCGGACGCGTTGGGCAGGGGTAGATTCTGCTCCAGGATCATTTTCATCCGGGGCAGGAAGATCCATTGCAGCCACTGTTCGAATTCCAGGGTATCCACGGCGAAAGGCTCGGTGCTGGCAAGGGCCTCGGTGCTGGGTGCAGCCTCATCCCACAGCTCTTGAGCCCTCATCTCGCGCTCGATCAGCAACAGTTGTTCGGCGATCCGGGGCAAGCGCTCATCCATCACAGCGAGACCCGGGCTTTCTGCCGCGCCTGGGCAGCACCGGCAGCGTCACCCTGCTTCTCACGTGCCTGGGCAATCAATTCCCACAGGCTCGCCTGAAGGTCGGGACGACCATTGGCGAAACTCAGGCCACGACGAGCAAACTGCTCGGCTTGCGGTGCGTCGCCCTGCGCCATGCGCACCTGGGCCAGACGATAGAGCACCTGCGGCTCACGGGGCGCCACTCGCTGCGCACGCTCGAGACTGGAGGAGGCACCGTTCAGGTCGCCACTGGACTGCTGCTGCTGAGCGGTCGTCAACAATGCCAGCACCGGGCCGTCCAACTGCTCATCGGCAGACAAGCCACCGGCGCGCGCCGAAGGAATTCCACTCGGTGTCGAAGGCATATTGTAAGTGCCCTGACTGATTGGCGCCGACTGATAGTTCGCGCCATCCACCGGGCCCGGAGTGATCGGCCCCGGCGTAATGGGGGTGCTGCTGATCGGCGCCGAGGCGGTTGCACCACCACCCGGGACCATGACCACGACCCCGGAGTCTTCTGGAATAGCCTGAGCCTGGGCTTGTGCCGGGCGCTTGATGGTCGTCTGGCGGAAGCCTCCGGAAGCGGAGATCCGCTCACTGTTGGACACGGCGGTGCCGGAGTCCACGACGGGAATGGAGCCGCGCTGCACACTGGCGCAACCGTTGAGCAATGCCAGAGCTGTAATAGCTGGAACCCACCACTTGTTCACGTCAAACCCTCATCGCTTAGTTCATCCAGCCCTTGACCCAATCCATCACCGATTCGCCATCTGCAGGGGTTCCCCCTCCACAGGACGCGCCAGGAGGCGGTTCGCTGCCGCGAATATACGGCATCTGCACCGCCCCCGGACAGTTGGCATCAGAGCCTTGCCCGGTGCGCGAATCGATCCACGCCTGAACCACGTTATCCGGCTGCGGCATATCCAGCGGCAACGGGTCGGCCTTGCGCATGAAACTGGTCCACACCTGCAGGGCACCGGTGGCACCGGTGAACGGAGTCTTGCCATTGTCGTCGCGGCCCAACCACACCACCGCCAACAGATCCTGGCTGAAGCCGGCGAACCAGCTGTCACGGGAATCGTTACTGGTTCCGGTCTTGCCCGCCAGCGCCAGGGTTTTGGGCAGCACGTTGTACACCGAACTACCGGTGCCTTCGCGCATCACCCGCTGCATCGCACTCTGGATCAGGTAGATCGAGCCGGCATCGAAACGCTGCTGGATCTGGAATGGGTAACGCTTGAGCGGCTCGCCCTCGGCGGTCAGCACACTGCGAATCCCACGCATCGGCGTATTGAAGCCGCCATTGGCCAGGGTCTGGTACATGGTTGCCACTTCTATCGGGCTCATGCCCCCCGCCCCCAGCAGCATCGAAGGAAAGGCCGGGAACTCCCGGGTCACGCCCAAGCGCCCAAGGGTCTTCAAGACATTGGGTACCCCTACTTCCAGACCCAGTCGAGCAGTGGAGAGGTTGTAGGAATGGGCCAGCCCCTGATACAGGAAAACCGTGCCATGGGAACGCCGATCGTAGTTCTGCGGCTTCCACACTTGGCCATCGGCCCCCTTGACCGAGAAGGCTTCATCGGACAGCCAACTGGTCAAGGTGTACTGGCTAGGCTTTTCCAGGGCGGTCAGGTAGACCGCCGGCTTGATCAGCGAGCCGATCGGGCGCACTGCGTCCAGTGCCCGGTTGAAGCCGGCAAAGCTGGCCTGGCGACTACCAATCATGGCCTGGACTTCACCGGTTTCCGGGTTGGTCACCACCATCGCCGCCTCGACGTCTTCCGAACCCTTGCGCCCAGCCAGGCGCTTGAAGGTGTCGTTGACCGAGGCCTCCGCCTTCATCTGCAGGATCGGGTCGAAACTGGTGAAGATACGCAGGCCTTCTTCGGTCAAGTCCTCGTCGCGGTAGTCTTCACGCAACTGGCGCTTCACCAGATCAAGGAAACCGGGGAACGAGCTGTCGGCCAGGCTGCCGCGCTTGGTGACGCCCAGGGGCATCTTCTTCGCTGCTTCGACCTGCTCGGCCGTGGCCACGCCCTGCTGTTCAAGCAGATCAAGCACCAGGTTGCGCCGCTCCATCGCACGTTCCGGATAACGCCGCGGGTTGTAATAGGAAGGTCCCTTGACCATGCCCACCAGCAACGCCACCTGATGCAACTTGAGCTCGGACAGCGGCTGGCTGAAGAAGAACTGACTGGCCAGCCCAAAACCGTGCACCGCACGCTGACCGTCCTGGCCGACGAATACCTCATTGAGGTAAGCCTCGAGAATCTCGCGCTTGTCGTAATGCAGTTCCAGCAGCAGCGCCATCATCGCTTCATTGAGCTTGCGCGACAGGCTGCGCTCGTTGGTCAGGAAGAAGTTCTTCACCAACTGCTGGGTCAGCGTACTGCCGCCCTGGCGCATCTGGCCCGACGAGGTGTTGACCCAGATCGCCCGGGCAATCGACTTCGGCGATACCCCATGGTGCGAATAAAAGTCACGGTCTTCCACCGCCACCAGGGTTTCCAGCAGATACGGCGGGACCTGGTCGATTTTGATCAGGATCCGGTCTTCAAGGTTCTTCGGGTACAGGCCGCCGATCAACAGCGGCTCCAGGCGTACCACAGCCAGCTTGGCGCCCTTGCTGCCGGAAAGCTCCGCCACATAGTCGCCGGAGAAGCGCACACGTACCGGCTGTGCCTGCTCCAGCCCTTCATAGAACTGGAAGCCACGGGTATTCAAGTCAACGGTATTGCCGCTCACCGCCGCGGCGCCTGGGCCGTTGGCGATACTTTCGCGACGATAGCCCAGGGCATCGAGTTCCGTCAGGAAGTCGTCCTTGCTGAGCTTTTGTCCGACGAACAGCTCAAGCGGGCGCGCATAGACCTTGGCTGGAATGGTCCAGCGCTTGCCGGAGAACTTTTCCTGGACCACGGCATCGAGGTAAACCGCAAAGCCGGCGAGCACCACCAGACCGACCAGACTGAGCTTGAGCGCCCAGCCCAGCCAGGGGCGCAGGCCACCAGACGGAGTTTTTTTAGCGGAACGGGGGGATCGGGTACGAGTCATGGCGGCGGATTATACGCACTTTATTCATCCTCAACATGTGCCGACCGAGGTTTGCCTTAGCGCCTGCAGCGGCCATAATGACGCCCTCGATTTTCCCGACTCTGAAGGATCGCCCGTGAGCCAGTCCCTGATCGCAGCCCTGCAAAACCCCGCTTTGTACCCGCATCCCGTAGATGGGTTCCAGGTCATCGAAACCCACATTTCCTGGGTGCTGCTCACCGGTCCCTTTGCCTATAAAGTGAAGAAGCCGGTCAACTTCGGCTTCCTTGACTTCACCAGCCTGGATGCTCGCGAACACTTCTGCTCTGAAGAACTGCGCCTGAACCAGCGTCTGACCGATGACCTGTACCTGGAAGTGCTGCCCATCACCGGCAGCAGCGAGGCCCCAGAACTGGGCGGCAGCGGCGCGGCCATCGAATACGTCCTGAAAATGCGCCAGTTTCCCCAGAGCCAGTTGCTCAGCACCCTGCAAGCCAACAGCGAACTGACCACTGCCCACATCGACGAGATGGCCCAGCAGATCGCCCAGTTCCACCTCAGCGCCCCCAAGGTGCCGGCCGACCACGAGGCAGGGACCCCAGAAAGCGTGATGGCCCCGGTGCGTCAGAACTTCGAGCAGATTCGTCCATTCCTCAGCGACAAGGCCGACTTGCAGCAGCTCGAAGCCCTGGAAGCCTGGGCTGAAGCCAGTTACGAGCGCCTCAAGCCACTGCTGGCTCAACGCAAGAGCGAAGGCTTCATTCGCGAGTGCCACGGCGATATCCACCTGGGCAACGCCACCCTCATCAACGGCAAGGTGGTGATTTTCGACTGCATCGAATTCAACGAACCGTTCCGTTTCACCGATGTGTACGCCGATACCGGCTTCCTCGCCATGGACTTGGAAGACCGTGGCCTGAAAAGCCTGGCACGGCGTTTCATCAGCCAATACCTGGAGCTGACCGGCGACTACCAGGGCCTTGAGCTGCTCAACTTCTACAAAGCCTATCGCGCCCTGGTGCGCGCCAAGGTCAGCCTGTTCAGCATGCCTGCCGATGCCACTCCGGTACAGCGCGCCACCACCCTGCGCCAGTACCGCAACTACGCCAACCTGGCGGAAAGCTACAGCACCATTCCCTCGCGTTTCCTGGCCATCACCTCGGGTGTCTCGGCGGTCGGCAAGAGCAGCGTGGCCATGCGCCTGGTGGAAGCCTTGGGCGCTATTCGCCTGCGCTCGGACGTGGAGCGCAAGCGCCTGTTCGGCGAGCAGCAAGTACCCAATGACGTGCATGCCGGCATCTACAGCAGCGAGGCCAGCAATGCCACCTACACTCGCCTGCATGAAGTGGCCGAAATCATCCTGCGCGCCGGCTTCCCGGTGGTGATCGATGCCACCTACCTCAAACGCGCCCAACGATATGCCGCGGCCAAGGTCGCCGAAGCCACCGGGACGCCGTGCCTGATCATCGACTGCAATGCACCTGAGGCGGTGATCGCCAGCTGGCTGGCGCAACGCCAGGCCGATCAAAACGATCCGTCCGATGCCACCCTGGAAGTGATCGCGACCCAGCAAGCCACTCGCGAAGCCTTGACCGACGAAGAACTGTTGCGCAGCAAACGCGTCGAAACCAACGAAAGCGGTAGCCTGGACGCCCTGGTCGCCAACATTCGCCAGCGTCTCCCCGGCCTGTAATCGACTATTTCAGCCGTGAAGCGGCAAAGACTTCACGGCTGAAAAATAGTGGCACTATACTGGCGTCATAAATCCAACACGGATGACGTCGCCATGAGCCAACCAAAACTTCTCGATACTCCGCTTTACGCCCTGCTGCATAAAGACGACATCGTCGGCTTCAACCGCGAACGTCCGAAGGATCAGCCCATCGACATGCGAAGCGGTGACTTCCGGGGCCTCGATCTGCGGGAACTGAACGCCGAAGGTGTCGACTTCACCGATGCTTATTTCCGCTCTGCCGATCTGCGCGGCCTGGATCTCAGACACTCCTCCATGGAAGGTGCCAGCCTAGCCCATGCACAGATTTCCGGTGCCTACTTCCCGGTAGAACTGAGTGCCGACGAGATTCTCATGTCAGTCAATTTCGGCACCCGCCTGCGTTACCGCACCCGCTAGGCCAGTTCGTCCTGCCCTGTCCGGTGCCCACTTCGCGCCGGACTGTGGATCCCCGCTCCCTCGCTTCCCCCCCTCCTCCCTCCTCTTTCAAGGCTTTCCGGGCCCCGATGTGCCCGCCTTAGAAGCATTTGCGTCCAAACCGACCAAAGAACAGCGCGTTTTCTACTGAGCGCTACACTCCTTTGAGGCTGCCCACTCACCATTCGGCCATCGCCAGGAGGCTTAATGAATGATGAACTGCAACACTTGAAGAACCTTGGCAAGACATCCGCACAATGGCTGCATGCAGTGGGCATCCACAGTGCTTCCGACTTGCGTCGCCTGGGCGCAGTGGATGCTTATCGGGCAGTGCGCACCCGCGGCTTTCGTGCCTCCAAGGTTCTCCTGTATGCCATCGAAGGCGCATTGATGGACATGCACTGGAACGATCTCCCTGCCGAACGCAAAGAGGCGCTGAACAAGCAGTTGGACGCCATTTCCACTCGTCATAAAAACTGACCGGCAGAACCTTATGTATCTATTGGGCGAGCAACCGGCCTACGCCGATGCCTTGATCAATCGGCTGCAGAGCCTTCCAGCCCAAATGCTGGAAGGCCTCTCGCCTGCTGGTCCGACGCTGGATCTAGCCCCAGTGGCCGATCTCTCCGGCGCTTTGCCCGGGCACCAGTTGTTCCTGCTGGACAGTGGCGTGATCCAGGCCCGTGTCGAAGAGCGCCCCCTGTTTTATCTGCACGAGGGCGACCTGGTAGGGTTGCGGCGCGGCATCGAGCATCCGCAGTGGCAACTGGGATGCGACACCCCGCTACAGCTGATTCCCTACCTGAGGACCGAAGTGTTCCGGCATATCTATGCCGATGAACAACGCTCGGAGCTGCTGCTGCAATACCTGATTGGCCAGACGGCTTTGCTGTCCGATGCCGTCGCCCGTCTGAAGCCGCCGGAGCTGCGCAGCAGCAACGGCTTCAAACGGGTGGAAACCGGCGAGCTGCTGATTGCCCAAGGTGATGAGGCCGATCATGTGTTCGTGATTCTCGAAGGCCGGGCAGAGGCCTTCGTCGACGGGCACAAAGTGGGCGATGTCCCCAAGGACGAGATTTTCGGCGCCATGGCCGTCTTTACCGGAGAAAAACGCAGTGCCAGCGTCATTGCCAGTGAACCCAGTACGGTCATGCTGATCCCCAAGGAGCAGTTTCTCAGTCTGACCCAGAGCAACCCGCGGATCGCCCACAGCCTGATTGAAAGCATGGCCCGGCGCATTGACCTGCTGAACAAGGAAGTGACCCGGCTCATAGCCCTGAACCAGCCGGACTGAGGTCGGTTTACGAGGATCCAAACAAGCGTTTGGCGAAATATGCAAAAACTGAAAAAGCTTTGTTGACTTCGAAATGAGAATCGTTATGATTATCACAACTGGTCGCGAGATCAGTTGGATAACCTGGAAGACCAGTGGTTCGGACTCTCAGATTATCTCCTCATCAGGCTAATCACGGTTATTTGACCCGGCTCTTGCCGGGTCTTTTTTTGTCCGTAAAAAGGCATCGCGATCATCACCGCAATGCCGCGCAATAATCCTTGGCCGGCTGGGCCGGTGTGTACCAGACAAAGTCGGCGGACGAGGCCGCCACCGGAGTGCCCCGCTCCGCCAGGATCAACACCACGACTTCCTGCTTCTGGTCCAGATCCGCCACATGCAAGGGCACCCCGAGGTCCTTGCGCCCGTGGAAGGTTCCAGCAAACAACAGGGCCGGGGTCGGTGCCGCCAGCAGTCGCTCGGCCATCCGCCGATCACGCTGCTGCTGCACGGCAAGCATGGCCGGCACCTGGCTATCGGGCAGCAAGCCACAATGGGATTCACGGATCTGCGTCGACAAGGCCTCTGTCACCGCAGGAGCGCCGGCCCGCTCCCCCGAGAGCAATGGCGCGCGCCCGTAGACTTCTCGCACTTCCTGGCGATCCAGGTTGGCAGCAAGCAACGGGTAGGGCTGCCTTAGCGCATACCCCACCAACGGACCGTAAAGGCTCCACTGCCAGCCTGGCTGCCAGGCCAGCAGGCCGGGCAGATCATCAGGCAGGCGAGCACCCTCAAGAGAACGCTTCAGCGCATCGACTTTTGGCTGCTGATCGGGATTGAGCATTTCCAGTAGCAGGCTGCCCTGAGGTCGCGCCACGACCATTGAACGCAACAACCACAATTGCACGGCATGGTGGTCGGCATTGTCGTGCTGTTCGCCGACGATCACCCGCGGGATAACGGCCAGGCGCGCCACCAGTTCGTCCGGGGCAAGCACCTGACCACTGCGCAGATCGATGATATTGCCGGAATAATCCTCCACCGGAGGCGGCAAGAGCTCGAGCGAGCTCCGACAGCCGGCCAGCAGGATTGCCAGCAGCAGGAGTGCACGCATCCTTTCTTCTCCCCAGGTTTCAGGTCAACGGGCAATGATCAACGGATGCCCCCGTTCAGGATGCTCCTGCACCAGGACTTCCAGGCCAAATACCTCTTTCAACGGTTCAGGACGCAGCACCGCAGCCGGCGTCCCGAGCGAATGGGGGCGCCCGCCCTCCAGCAACAGCACGCGATCACAGTAGCGTGCTGCCAGATTCAGGTCATGGAGAATGATCAGCACCGCCGCACCGCGATCGGCAAACGCCCGAATGGCTTGCAATGTAACGTGCTGGTGCAAGGGGTCGAGAGCCGAGGTGGGCTCGTCGAGCAGCAAGTTATGCCCCGCTTGTCCCGGCCATAGTTGCGCCAGGACCCGAGCCAGGTGCACTCGCTGGCGCTCGCCTCCCGACAGCGCCAAGTAGCTGCGTCCCCACAGGTGGGTGACATCGGCCGCCTCAAGCGCAGCATTGACGATCTCTTCATCACGCGCACGGCCACTCTGATGGGGCAACCTTCCCAGCCCCACCACTTCTTCGACTCGAAAGGCGAAATCCAGGCTGGACGCCTGGGGCAGCACGGCCAACCGTTGCGCGCGCAACGCCCCTTCCCACTGCGCCAGCTCACGCTGATCCAGCGATACCCGGCCCTGGTGGGCTGCCAGCTCGCCACTCAAGGCCCCCAGCAGGCTGCTTTTACCCGCACCATTGGGCCCCAGCACCCCTAGTACTTCCCCGGGCAACAGCTGCAGATCGATACCGGCCAATACGTCTTTGCCACCACGTCGGACGTGCAGGTTCTCCACTCGCAACATCAGGCTCGCCCTCGCAACAACAGATACAGAAAGAACGGCGCACCAATGAATGCAGTGACAATCCCGATAGGCAGCTCGGCCGGCGCCAACGCCAGGCGAGCCACCAGGTCCGCCAGCAGCAGCAGGCTGGCTCCCGCGAGGATCGATGCGGGCAGCAAGGTCCGATGATCCGGCCCCGACAACAGACGCACCAGATGCGGCACCACCAGACCAACAAAGCCGATCATCCCCGCAGCAGCAACCGCGGCGCCCACACCCAGGGCGGTACAGAACACCAGTTCGCGCTTGAGCCCTTCAACATCGATCCCCAGGTGCTTGGCCTCGGACTCCCCCAGCAGCAGCGCATTCAGCGCCTTGGCCCGGCGCGGCAACCACAGCGCCACCGCGGTGGTCACCAGCAGCAACGGCCACAGGCGCTGATAACTGGCGCCGTTGAGGCTGCCCAGGTTCCAGAAGGTCAAGGTGCGCAGGGTGGCATCATCCGCCAGATAGGTGAACAGCCCCACGGCCGAACCGGCCAGGGCGGTTAACGCGATCCCCGCCAGCAGCATGGTCGCGACGTGGGTCTGGCCATTGCGCCGTCCCAGGCGATAGACCAGCGCCGTCACTCCCAGCCCACCCAGAAAGGCACAGAGTGAAAGCAGATAGGGGCCAATGGCCTCTGGCAGGCCACCGAACATCGAGCCACCGACAATCGCGACGGCTGCGCCCAATGCGGCACCGCTGGACACTCCCACCAGCCCCGGATCCGCCAGGGGATTGCGAAACAGCCCCTGCATGGCCACCCCGGACAAGGCCAGGACTCCGCCTACAGCCAGCCCCAGCAGCGTCCGTGGCAGACGGATCTGCCCAAGGATCAGCTCAGCCTGTTCCAGCCCCTGCCCATCGATCGGTAGCCCCAGCAACCGCAGGGCGGCACGCAAGGTATCGAACAACGGCAGACTGACCGGCCCCAGGGCCAGAGACAACCAGATGGCCAGGAGGCACAGGGCGCCCAGCCCGAGAAACAACGCTCTTGGTTTGACCAGACGACTCATTGGGCCGGCTTGGCCTGGGGATAGAACGCGGTCGACAGACGCTTCAGGCTGTCCGGCAGACGGGGGCCCAGGCCGCCCACCAGCAAGGTCGGATCCAGCTCGACCACACGCCCGGCCTTGGCCGCCGCCGTGGCCGCCAATACCGGATTCTCCTTGAACAGGGCCGCACGGGCCGCATCACCGGTCAGGCTGCGATCGGAGAACACCAGCACCTGGGGGTTCAACCCCGCCAGGGACTCCACCGAAAACGGCTTGTAACCGGTATGAGTCGCCAGATTGCGTCCGCCCGCCTGCTGCAGCAACCAGTCCGCAGCGGTGTCCTTGCCTGCTATCAGGGGTTTTCCACCGGCATGCCCGAGCAACAGCAGCACCCCGGGCGCAGCCTGTTGCGCCTGGGCCTGGGCGACCCAGGCCTTCTGCTGTTCGAGTTGCTGTTGATATCCCTGAAACAGCTCTGCGGCCTGTCCCTCACGCCCCAGAAGCTGTCCCAGGTGCTGCAGGGTGTGCTGCAGGGTCGGCAGGTCCGCTTGCGCGGAAAACAGCTCGACCTGGACCCCGGCACTGCGTATCTGCGACAGCACTGGCGGCGGGCCCATCTCTTCGGTGCCCACTAGGATCTGCGGTCGCAGGCTGAGGATGCCTTCGGCCGACAACTGGCGCTGATAACCGATGCTCGGCAATGCCTTGAGAGAAGCCGGGTGCTGGCTGGTGGTATCGACGCCCACCAGTTTCGACTCGGCCCCCAGGGCCGCCACCCACTCGGACAAGGCTCCACCAGCACTGACCCAACGCTGCGGCAACTCATCGGCGGTGGCCCATTGGCTCACCAGCAATCCGGCACAGAACGCAATGGCGCTGGCTCTCAGGCGCATAAGAACATTTCCTTGATAGAGGTGAAGCCCGCAAGGCAGCTGTCCATGTGACATGCCAGGCAGAGCAGGCATCGAAATGAGCAAGTGCCCCATGACGAGCGAGGCGGCCATTTGATAATTGTTTTCATTTGGCCGTCAAGCGTCGACATGTTTCATTCTGCAGTCACGGAAAAACTGTGACAGCCTGAGCGCAGAGCCGTTGGAACCTGAGGATAGCCATGAAATTTCTTTGCGCCGCAAGTGATCTGCCCGAGGCCGGCAGCCGCGGTTTCCAGCTCGGTGGAGTGAAGCTGTTTGCCGTACGCCGCGAACATCAGGCCTATGTGTATGCCAATCGCTGTCCACACCGCGGCGTCTCCCTGGAGTGGCAACCCGACCAGTTCCTCGATCCCAGCGCCAGCCTGATCCAGTGCGCCACCCACGGCGCGCTGTTTCTGATTGAAAGTGGCGAGTGCGTGGCCGGCCCCTGCGCCGGCCAGTTCCTGGAAGCCATCGACTGTCGCGAAGACAGCCAGGGAATCTGGGTCGACCTCTAGCCTTCGAGCAACACCTCAAGACGTCGGTCGATGCAGACCTCTTGTGCGGTCAGGCGAACGCCGTAGGCCAGCACTTCGACTCCCGCCGCCACAGCCTCCCGCAAGGCAGCCGCATACCCCGGGTCGATTTCCTGCGCCGGACGCACTGCCTCGATCCCCGAAAGGTTGACGCAATACAGCTGCACCGCGCGTACGCCGTCCCGGGCCAGGCTCGCCAACTCGCGCAAGTGCTTGGCTCCGCGCTGGGTCACGGCATCGGGAAACGCCGCCACCGCCGAGCCATCGAACCCCAGGGTGACGCTCTTGACCTCGACATAGGCCGGCCCTTCCGGGTAATCCAGGCGAAAATCGATGCGACTGTTCTCTTGCCCATAGGGCACTTCGCGCTTGAGCCCGCTGAACCCGTTCAATTCGCTGATCAGCCCGGCCCGCAGCGCCTCCTCAACCAGCGAATTGGCCCGCGCGGTATTCACGCAAGCCAGCCGCCCCTGAGGCGTCTCACTGATTTCCCAAGTGCCCGGCAGCTTGCGCTTGGGATCATTGGAACGGCTGAACCAGACCTGGCCGCCTTCGACCATGCAGTTGAACATCGAGCCGGTATTGGGGCAGTGGATGGTCAACTGTTCGCCGCCAAGGGTTTCAATATCAGCCAGGAAACGTTTGTAGCGACGCAGCAGACGCCCTTCTTCCAGGGGAGGATCGAAGCGCATCAGCCTTGCCAACTCTGCAGGCCGCGGGCAATGCGCTCCACGGCTTCCTGCAGGCGCTCCAGGCTCTGGGTGTAGGCAAATCGCACATGATGGCCGGCTTGATGGCGACCAAAATCCAGCCCCGGCGTGAAGGCCAGGTGCTCGGTCTCCAGGAAGTGCCGGCAGAAGGCAAAGGCATCTCCGCCAAAGGCACTGATATCGGCGTACAGGTAAAACGCCCCCTCGGGTTCTACGGCAATGCCGAACCCCAGCTCGCGCAAGGCGGGCAGAAGGAAGTCGCGACGCCGGCCGAATTCGGCACGACGCTCTTCCAGAATGCTGATGGTTTCCGGCTTGAAACAGGCCAGGGCGGCATACTGGGCCATGCTCGGCGCGCTGATGTAGAGGTTCTGCGCCAGCTTCTCCAGCTCACCGATGGCCGCCGGCGGCGCCACCAGCCAACCCAGGCGCCAGCCGGTCATGCCGAAATACTTGGAGAAACTGTTCAGGACAAAGGCACTGTCATCGACTTCCAGCACGCTGGCAGCATCCGTGCCATAGGTCAGGCCGTGATAGATCTCGTCCACCACCAAATGCCCATTGCGCGCCTTGACTGCAGCGGACAGGCCAGCCAGCTCGTCGCGACTGAGCAGGGTGCCCGTCGGGTTCGCCGGTGAGGCCACCAGGGCGCCGACGCTGTCTTGATCCCAATAGCGCTCCACCAGGTCCGGTGTCAGTTGGTAACGCACGTCCGGCCCCACCGGAACCAGTTGCGCAGCCCCCTCCACCAGACGCAGAAAGTGCCGGTTGCACGGATAGCCCGGGTCTGCCAGCAGCCAATGCTTGCCCGGGTCCACCAGCAGGCTGCTGGCCAACAGCAAGGCGCCGGAACCACCGGGGGTGATCATGATCCGCTCGGGGTCGATATCCAGGCCATAACGCTGTTGATAGAAGCCGGAGATCGCCCGCCGCAACTCGGGAATTCCGCGCGCCGCGGTATAGCGGGTCTTGCCCGCACTCAATGCCGCCTGCCCGGCCTTGATGATCGGCTCGGCCGTGGTGAAGTCCGGTTCGCCGATCTCCAGGTGAATCACATCATGCCCGGCGGCCTGCAACTCATTGGCGCGGGCCAGCAGGGCCATGACATGGAAAGGTTCGATAGCGCGACTGCGCGCACTGTAGGGCAGAGCCATTAGCCTTCCTTCAATTCGAGTGGGGAGCAAAAGTCCGATTCTACCCATCTGGCGAAGTCCGGGAGAACCCGAGGCCATATGAGCGGTCTGTTGCCTTGCGCCAACAGGTGCCACATAACCTGCAGACTTGACTAAAATCAATGATTGAACGAGCCGATCAGCAAGCCGCGTCGGACTTTTCCCGTCCTTGTGAGCCAGGCAGCACATAGGCTCGACAACCGGGAGTAGCGCGCTCTGGTTTGATCTGGTAAGTTCGCCCGCTTGCAGCCGCAGGGCCGGCAAGTGTCGGAGATGGAGCAATCCTGCGCAATGGATTACAAGAGTAGAGGCGGTCCATTCATGCCCACCCAAGCAAAGCAACAGATTCAATCGATCAGCGGTTTTGAACCTTATGTTGAAACTGCGGGCGAAGAGTACATGGGCAAGCCCATGCGCGAGCACTTCACCAAGATCCTGAACAAGTGGAAACAGGACTTGATGCAGGAAGTCGACCGCACTGTTGATCACATGAAAGACGAAGCAGCCAACTTCCCCGACCCGGCCGACCGCGCCAGCCAGGAAGAAGAGTTCAGCCTTGAACTGCGTGCTCGCGATCGTGAGCGCAAGTTGATCAAGAAGATCGACAAGACCCTGCAGTTGATCGAAGACGAAGAGTACGGCTGGTGTGAGTCTTGCGGAGTCGAGATCGGTATCCGCCGCCTGGAAGCCCGCCCAACCGCCGACATGTGCGTCGACTGCAAGACCCTGGCGGAAATCAAGGAAAAACAGGTCGGCAAGTAATCGCCAGCCTGAACCTGAAACGGAGCGTATACACGCTCCGTTTTCGTTTCTGCCTTCCCCCGCCTCCCTGACAGCATCGTCACCACGGGGCCAGACGAAGTAACATCCGCTCCATGACTGCCTCCACATCCTCTGCATATATCGGGCGCTTCGCGCCTACTCCCAGCGGCTACCTGCACTTCGGCTCGCTGGTCGCCGCCCTGGCCTCCTATCTGGACGCCCGCGCCGCCGGCGGGCGCTGGCTGCTGCGCATGGAAGATCTCGATCCGCCCCGGGAGGAACCCGGCGCCCAGGCAGCCATTCTCAAGGCCCTGGAAAGCTACGGTTTCGAGTGGGATGGCGAAATGATCCGCCAGAGCGATCGCCACGATGCCTATGCTGCAGTTCTCAATCGCCTGTTCAACCAGGGGCTCGCCTACGCCTGCACCTGTTCGCGCAAGCAACTGGAGCCCTACCAGGGCATTTATCCCGGGCTGTGCCGCAACCTCGGCCACGCCCAGGACAACGCGGCGATCCGCCTGCGGGTACCGGAGCTTGAATACCGCTTCATCGACCGGGTGCAGGGCGAGTACCGCCAGCATCTGGGTCGGGAAGTCGGGGATTTCGTGATCCGTCGTCGGGACGGCCTCTATGCCTATCAACTGGCCGTGGTGCTCGATGACGCCTGGCAGGGCATCACCGATATCGTTCGTGGCGCCGACCTGCTGGACTCCACACCACGCCAGCTGTACCTGCAGGAGTTGCTGGGACTGCCACAGCCACGCTATTTGCACGTGCCCCTGATCACCCAGCCGGACGGCCACAAGCTGGGCAAGTCCTATCGTTCGCCGCCCCTGACCGAGGACCGGGCACCGCCTCTGCTGCTGCGGGCCCTGCGAGCACTGGGCCAGAAACCGGGCAACGAACTCGAGGGAGCCCCCGTGACACAGATCATGAGCTGGGGCATCGCCCACTGGGATGCGAGCCTGATTCCACGCACACTGAGCGTGCCGGAAGCGCAATTAAGCTGACGCCCCTTGCAGCTTGGCGCCCATCCGTTACCATCGCCGCACGTTTTCGGGCACGCACACAATAAAGAGAGGCCGAGATGTACATCTATCGCTTGGTCCTGCTCCTGGTAGTGGGGATCTATCTGTTCTCCCCCGCCATCATGGATTGGTGGATCGATGCTACTGGCGCCTGGTATCGCCCGTATCTGCTCTGGCTGATTCTGATCGTCGTGACCTTCATCCTGCAGAGCCAAAAAGATGCCGATGAGCTTTAGCCTGACCCAGATGATCCTGATCAGCGCCGCCTATTTGCTGGTGCTGTTCGGGGTGGCCTGGATCAGTGAGCGCGGCATGATTCCACGCTCGATCATTCGCCACCCGCTGACCTACACCCTGTCCTTGGGGGTCTACGCCAGCGCCTGGGCGTTCTACGGCACCGTGGGCCTGGCCTATCAGTACGGCTATGGCTTCCTCTCCAGCTACCTGGGGGTGTCCGGGGCCTTTCTGCTGGCACCGGTGCTGCTGTATCCGATCCTCAAGATCACCCGTACCTATCAGCTGTCGTCCCTGGCGGACCTGTTTGCCTTCCGCTTTCGCAGCACCTGGGCCGGCGCGCTGACCACCATCTTCATGCTGGTAGGGGTCCTGCCCCTGCTGGCCCTGCAGATCCAGGCCGTGGCCGACTCCATCGGCATCCTCACCCATGAACCAGTACAGCATCGCGTGGCGCTGAGCTTTTGCGCCCTGATAACCCTGTTCACGATTTTCTTCGGCTCGCGACACATTGCCACCCGGGAAAAACATGAAGGCCTGGTATTCGCCATCGCCTTCGAGTCGGTGATCAAGCTGATCGCCATCGGCGGCGTCGGTCTCTATGCGCTGTACGGGGTGTTCGATGGCCCGCAGCAACTCGAGCTCTGGCTGCTGCAGAACCAGACCGCCCTCGCTGCGCTGCACACCCCGCTGCAGGAAGGCCCATGGCGCACCTTGCTGCTGGTGTTCTTCGCCTCGGCGATCGTGATGCCACACATGTATCACATGACCTTTACCGAGAATCTCAACCCCCGCGCGCTGGTCAGCGCCAGCTGGGGGCTGCCGTTGTTCCTGCTGCTGATGAGCCTGGCAGTGCCTTTGATTCTCTGGGCCGGGCTCAAGCTCGGCGCCACTACCAACCCGGAATACTTCACCCTGGGCATCGGCATCGCCGCCAACAGTCCGGCGCTGGCCTTGCTGGCCTATGTCGGCGGCTTGTCGGCCGCCAGCGGCCTGATCATCGTCACAACCCTCGCGCTCTCGGGAATGGCCCTGAACCACCTGGTGCTGCCGCTTTATCAGCCACCTGCGGAGGGCAACATCTACCGCTGGCTGAAATGGACCCGCCGCGCCCTGATCGTCGCCATCATCATGGCCGGCTACGCCTTCTACCTGCTGCTGGGGGCCGAACAGGACCTGGCCAACCTGGGGATCGTGGCCTTTGTCGCCACCTTGCAATTCCTTCCTGGCGTGCTGTCGGTGCTGTATTGGCCAACCGCCAACCGCCGCGGCTTCATCGCCGGGCTGCTGGCCGGGATTCTGGTATGGCTGGTGACCATGTTGCTGCCGTTGATCGGCAATCTGCAGGGCTTCTATATCCCGCTGCTGAACATGATCTACGTCCTCGACGACACCAGTTGGCACATGGCAGCCATCGCCTCCCTGGCGGCCAACGTGCTGATGTTCACCCTGATCTCGCTCTTCACCAACGCCAGCAGCGAAGAAGCCAGCGCCGCCGAAGCCTGCGCGGTAGACAACGTACGTCGCCCGCAACGCCGGGAGCTGCATGCCGCCTCGCCCCAGGAGTTCGCCACGCAACTGGCCAAGCCGTTGGGCGCCAAGGCCGCGCAAAAGGAAGTGGAACAGGCCCTGCGCGACCTCTACCTGCCCTTCGATGAACGCCGGCCCTATGCGCTGCGGCGCCTGCGGGACCGTATCGAAGCCAACCTGTCCGGCCTGATGGGGCCGAGCGTTGCCCAGGACATGGTCGAAACCTTCCTGCCCTACAAGGCAGGCGGTGAAAACTACGTTACCGAGGACATTCACTTCATCGAAAGCCGGCTTGAAGACTACCACTCGCGCCTGACCGGTCTGGCCGCCGAGCTCGATGCCCTGCGCCGCTATCACCGACAGACCCTGCAAGAGCTGCCGATGGGCGTCTGCTCCCTGGCCAAGGACCAAGAGATCCTGATGTGGAACAAGGCCATGGAAGAGCTCACCGGCATACCAGCCCAGCACGTGGTGGGCTCGCGCCTGAGCACTATCAGCAATCCGTGGAAAGACCTGCTGCAAGGCTTCATCAACCTGCCGGACGAACACCTGCACAAGCAGCACCTGGCCCTCGATGGCCAGACCCGCTGGCTGAACCTGCACAAGGCGGCCATCGACGAGCCCCTGGCCCCGGGCAACAGCGGCCTGGTGCTGCTGGTGGAGGACCTGACCGAAACCCAGACCCTGGAAGACAAGCTGGTGCACTCCGAACGCCTGGCCAGCATCGGACGCCTGGCCGCTGGGGTCGCTCACGAAATCGGCAACCCGATCACCGGTATCGCCTGCCTGGCGCAGAACCTGCGGGAAGAACGTGAGGAAGACGGCGAGCTGACGGAAATCAGCGAGCAGATCCTCGAGCAGACCAAGCGCATATCGCGCATCGTCCAATCGCTGATGAGCTTTGCCCATGCTGGCAGCCATCAGCACAACGACGAAGCAGTGTGCCTGGCCGAAGTCGCCCAGGACGCCATCGGTCTGCTGGCGCTGAACCGGCGCAATTTCGAAGTGCAGTTCTTCAACCTGTGCGATCCCGACCACTGGGTCGACGGGGATCCGCAACGGCTTGCCCAGGTCTTGATCAACCTTCTTTCCAACGCCCGCGACGCCTCCCCTCCCGGCAGCGCCGTACGCGTCAAGAGCGAGGCTTTCGAGCACACGGTCGACCTGATCGTGGAGGACGAAGGCAGCGGTATTCCGAAGAACATCATGGACCGATTGTTCGAACCGTTTTTCACCACAAAGGACCCTGGGGAAGGCACCGGTCTGGGCCTTGCGCTGGTCTATTCCATCGTTGAAGAGCATTATGGACAAATCACCATCGACAGCCCGGCCGATCCTCAAAGCCAACGCGGTACCCGTATTCGGGTGACTTTGCCGCGTCATGTCGAAGCGACGTCCGCTGTGAACTGAGACCGTCGAGAGAATTGAATCAATGCCGCATATTCTGATCGTCGAAGACGAAACCATCATCCGCTCCGCCCTGCGCCGCCTGTTGGAACGCAACCAGTACCAGGTCAGCGAAGCCGGCTCAGTGCAGGAAGCCCAGGAACGCTTCAGCATCCCCACGTTCGACCTGATCGTCAGTGACCTGCGCCTGCCAGGCGCCCCGGGCACCGAACTGATCAAGCTCGGCCAGGGCACACCGGTGCTGATCATGACCAGCTACGCCAGTCTGCGCTCGGCCGTGGACTCGATGAAGATGGGCGCGGTGGACTATATCGCCAAGCCTTTCGATCACGATGAAATGCTCCAGGCAGTGGCCCGCATCCTGCGAGATCGGCAAAGCGCCGAGAGCGCGCCAGCGGAACGCCCTGTGGGCAAGGCCGGTGCGGTCGCAGACAAGGTGGGTGCCAGCAACAGCAACGGTGAAATCGGCATCATCGGCTCCTGCGCGCCCATGCAGGATCTGTACAGCAAGATCCGCAAGGTCGCGCCCACGGACTCCAATGTGTTGATCCAGGGCGAGTCCGGCACCGGCAAGGAATTGGTGGCACGGGCGCTGCACAATCTGTCCAAGCGCGCCAAGGCGCCGATGATCTCGGTGAACTGTGCGGCCATTCCGGAAACCCTGATCGAGTCCGAGCTGTTCGGCCACGAGAAGGGCGCGTTCACCGGCGCCAGCGCTGGCCGGGCCGGCCTGGTAGAGGCCGCGGACGGCGGTACGCTGTTCCTCGACGAGATCGGCGAACTGCCACTGGAAGCCCAGGCACGCCTGCTGCGGGTTTTGCAGGAAGGCGAGATCCGCCGCGTGGGCTCGGTGCAATCGCAAAAGGTCGATGTGCGCCTGATCGCGGCAACCCACCGTGACCTGAAGAGCCTGTCAAAGATCGGCCAATTCCGTGAAGACCTGTATTACCGCCTGCACGTGATAGCCCTGAAGTTGCCAGCCCTGCGCGAACGCGGCGCCGACGTGAATGAAATCGCCCAAGCCTTCCTGGACCGTCAAAGCGCGCGTGTTGGTCGCTCGGACCTGAAGTTCGCCGCCGACGCCGAACAGGCGATCCGTCATTACTCTTGGCCGGGCAACGTGCGCGAGTTGGAGAACGCCGTCGAGCGCGCGGTGATCCTGTGTGAAAGCCCGGAAATCTCTGCCGACCTGCTGGGGATCGATATCGAGCTGAGCGATCTGGAGGACGATGACTTCGTCGGCCTCGCGCCACAGTCAGGCAGCACCAGCCACGAGCCAACCGAAGACCTGTCTCTGGAAGACTACTTCCAGCATTTCGTCCTCGAACACCAGGACCACATGACCGAGACCGAACTGGCTCGCAAACTGGGCGTCAGCCGCAAGTGCCTCTGGGAACGCCGTCAACGCCTGGGCATCCCACGCCGCAAAAGCGGAGTCGCCAGCGAAAGCTGAACCGAGGCTGTCGAATCCACGAGTAGATTCGACAAAATGAAAAAAACTGTTACCGCTGCAATTCCACGTAACAAAAGCCGGGGCTAAAGGTAACGAAGCCCCGGTTTTTTTTGCCCTGAAAAACACCTCGACTCGCACCTAACCCCTTGTTTTATTGGGGATCACAAAAGTTGGCACGACACCTGCTATATGCTTAGTACAAGAACAATAACAAGCAATGCACAAGACAATAAAAATAAGACGAATCGACTCACGCATAATAAAAACAACACGGCGGAGGCGCAGCTAACTGATTCTTTTGGAGAGGCGTTGTATTTGGGGCGTGCCCCACAACCAGGCCGAGAACAACAAAAACTGCCCTAAGGCAGAGCCTGAACTGGTTGGATCGAAAGGTCATTGCAACTCAGCGATCAAAGCAATCCGTTTGCTCTTGGCTCCCGATTGGGAGGGTCACACTGGGTTAACCAGGTGACAAGGGCGTTTAACAAAAACAAGAAGCCCGAAACCAATAATAAAAATAGAGCACGCAACTATTCTGGGGGAGCTTCGGCTCCCCTTGTGGTTTCCGCCATTCGCATTTTTGCCTTCCTGCCCCCCGCCAACCGCCCTAGACCAAGGCTTGGCGCCGACCTACACAAGTAACGGCAGCTTCCTACACCATCCTTCGACTAAATGCTAGAATCCCCGCCCATCATGCGGTCATTCTTCGTTTTGGCCGAACATTCCTTCAAACAGTGCATCCCATGCTGAAGAAGCTGTTCCAGTCATTCCGTTCTCCCTTGCGTCGTACGCAACACAAACGCAGCACGCCTGAAGTGCTCAACAGCAGCCAACATTCGCTGCAACGTGCCCAGTTCAGCCGGTATGCGGTGAATATCGTCGAGCGCCTGCAGAACGCCGGCTACCAGGCCTACCTGGTGGGTGGTTGCGTGCGCGACATGCTGCTCAATATCACCCCCAAAGACTTCGATGTCGCCACCAGCGCCACACCGGAACAGGTCAGGGCCGAGTTTCGTAACGCGCGGATCATTGGCCGCCGGTTCAAACTGGTGCACATCCACTTCGGTCGCGAAATCATCGAGGTCGCGACCTTCCGCGCCAACCACCCGCAAAACGAAGACGACGAGGACAGCAACCAATCCTCGCGCAACGAAAGCGGGCGGATCCTGCGGGACAACGTCTACGGCACCCTGGAAGATGACGCGCAACGCCGCGACTTCACCATCAATGCCCTGTATTACGACCCGGTCAGCGAGCGCATCCTCGATTACGCCAATGGCGTACACGACATTCGCAACAACCTGATCCGCCTGATCGGCGACCCTCGGCAGCGTTACCAGGAAGACCCGGTGCGGATGCTGCGGGCCGTACGTTTCGCAGCGAAACTGAACTTCGGCATCGAGAAGCACACGGCCTCGCCGATTCGCGAGTTGGCGCCCATGCTGCGGGAAATCCCTTCGGCGCGCCTGTTCGAGGAAGTGCTCAAGCTGTTCCTTTCCGGCTACGCGGCCGACACTTTCGAAATGCTGGTGGACCTGCAACTGTTCGACCCGTTGTTCCCAGCCAGCGCCGAAGCCCTGGAGCACAACCCGACCTACACCCACACGCTGATCAGCGAAGCCCTGATCAACACCGACCTGCGGATCAAGCAGAACAAGCCGGTGACCCCGGCCTTCCTGTTCGCTGCCCTGCTCTGGCCAGCCTTGCCGGCCCGAGTGCTGCGCCTGCAGGATCGAGGCATGCCACCGATCCCGGCCATGCAGGAAGCGGCTCACGAGCTGATCGCCGAACAGTGCCAGCGCATCGCCATTCCCAAGCGCTTCACCATGCCCATCCGCGAGATCTGGGACATGCAGGAACGCCTGCCACGGCGCAGCGGCAAACGCGCCGACCAGTTGCTGGACAATCCACGCTTCCGGGCCGGTTACGACTTCTTGCTGCTACGTGAAAGCGCTGGCGAGCAGACCGACGGGCTGGGTGAATGGTGGACCGACTACCAGGACGCCAACGACGCCGAGCGCCGCGAGATGATCCGCGACCTGAGCGGCAAGGATGACGCCAGCGGTGCGCCACGCAAGCGCCGGCGCAGCAGCGGTGCCAAACGCAAGCGTGCGGGCACCTCAAGCGCCTCCGGCGAGTAATAGATGGAACAGATCTATATCGGCATGGGCAGCAACCTGGCGGCCCCTGAAGAACAACTGCGCAGTGCCATCGAGGCCCTGGCGCAGTTGCCCGACAGCCAACTGCGCGGGGTATCGGCGTTTTATCAAAGCGACTCCCTGCTTCCTGGCCAACCGCGCTACACCAACGCGGTGGCGGCGCTGGCCAGCAGCCTGCAGCCGCTGGCCCTGCTCGATGCCCTGCAGGCCATCGAAAACCAGCAAGGCCGCGAGCGCAATGAGCGCTGGGGGCCGCGAACCCTGGATCTGGACATCCTTCTGTTCGGAGATCGACTGATCGACGAACCCCGGCTCAAAGTCCCTCATTACCACATGCAAGCCCGCCCCTTTGTCCTCTACCCGCTGGCTGAACTTGCCCCCGCCGACCTGCAACTGGCCGACGGGCGCAGCCTGCAGGAACTGCTCGCCGCCTGTCCTTTTGTCGGGCTCGAACGCCTGGCCTGACCGCTGAAACGCATCAGTAACGGCGGTAACACTCGCGGCGTAACAATGCGGTAACACATCTAATTGACTTCCCGAGTTCTCCTCACGACTATAGGCGTCCCGTTGCCGCCATCACGGCGTTAAAGGGCGCAATTCAAGCGAGGCTTGTTCGCGGTGACCCCAGGAAACGCAGGCAGAGACAGCTGTGCGGCAGCGGTGACAGCCGCTGGCCTAGCCCCTCTTCTGAGCACAGAATGATGTGCCCGCCCTCCAGGCGCGATCCCGGAACCGTCTTCAAGTCCCTTGGAACCAGGCTGTATAAGCACGACAAAAGACCGTGCGCCTGAATAACGAAGAATCACGCGCGTTACTCGCAGTAGTTTCCAAAGCGCCTGAATGAGGACCCCTTTTCATGCCAGACATCACTCTGACCACCCTGCAAAGCCTCAAGCAGAAAGGTGAAAAAATCACCATGCTGACCTGCTATGACGCAACCTTCGCCCACACCTGCTGCGAAGCCGGTGTCGAAGTCCTGCTGGTAGGCGACTCCCTGGGCATGGTGTTGCAAGGACACGACAGCACATTGCCGGTCAGCAACGCCGACATGGCCTATCACGTCGCAGCGGTGAAACGCGGCAACAATGGGGCGCTGATCCTCGCCGACCTGCCTTTCATGTCCTATGCCACCACCGAGCAGGCGCTGAGCAGCTCGGCGCAACTGATGCAGGCTGGCGCGCACATGCTCAAGATCGAAGGCGCGGCCTGGTTGGCAGACTCTGTCCGCCTGCTGCACGAGCGTGGCGTACCGGTCTGCGTGCACATGGGGCTGACGCCACAAACCGTGAATGTACTGGGCGGCTATAAAGTGCAAGGCCGCAACGAAAGCCAGGCCCGGCAAATGCGCGCAGACGCCATAGCCCTGGAACAGGCGGGTGCGGCCATGCTGCTGCTGGAATGCGTCCCCAGCGAACTGGCGGCGGAAATCACCCAGGCGGTGAAGATCCCGGTGATCGGCATCGGTGCCGGCAGCGCCACCGACGGCCAGGTCCTGGTGATCCACGACATGCTGGGCCTGTCCCTCAGCGGCCGCTCGCCCAAGTTCGTTAAGAACTTCATGGCGGGCAAAGACAGCATCCAGGCCGCACTGAGCGCCTATGTCGAAGAAGTCAAAGCCGTAACCTTCCCAGGTGCCGAACACGGGTTCTCTGCATGAATACAGTCAAGACCGTACGCGAGCTGCGAGCCGCAGTCGCCCGCGCTCGCAGCGAAGGCAAACGGATCGGCTTCGTGCCGACCATGGGCAACCTGCACAGCGGCCATGCCGCACTGGTGGCCAAAGCCGCCCAGCGGGTGGACTTCGTGGTGGCCAGTATCTTCGTCAATCCGTTGCAGTTCGGTGCTGGCGAGGATCTGGACAAGTACCCTCGCACCCTCGCCGCCGACCAGGAAAAGCTGCTCCAGGCCGGTTGCCATCTACTGTTCGCCCCCAGCGTCGAGGAGATGTACCCCGACGGCATGGCCGGGCAGACCCGGGTCAGCGTTCCACAGCTCTGCGAAGGCTTGTGCGGCGCCAGCCGTCCCGGGCACTTTGAAGGTGTAGCGACGGTGGTCAGCAAGCTGTTCAACATGGTGCAGCCGGATCTTGCGGTGTTCGGCCAGAAGGACTACCAGCAACTGGCGGTCATTCGCGCCCTGGTGCATGACCTGAACATGCCGATCCAGATCATTGGCGAGCCAACCGTACGGGCTGCCGACGGCCTGGCCCTGTCTTCGCGCAATGGCTACCTGAGTGAAGAACAGCGCGCCATCGCCCCGGTGCTGTACCGCAGCCTGAGCCAGATCGCCCAGGCCATCCGCGACGGCGAACGCGACTATCCGAAGCTTTTGGCCGAACACCAGCAACTGCTCGAAGCGGCAGGCCTGCGCCACGACTACCTGGAGATCCGCCAGGCTCAGAACCTGCGGCCAGCCGTTGCCGAAGACCGTGACCTGGTGATTCTGGTAGCCGCCTACCTGGGCGCTACCCGGCTGATCGACAACCTGCATCTGAACCTCGACACAGCGGCCTAACCCCTGATTGCCCGAACGCAGAGCTTCGGGCAAACTGCCGCCGGCTGGGGCCCGCAGCCGTTACCGCGAGCCCCGGTCGAAAACCTGATCAAGGGAAAGTCCCATGCCAGCCCACCTGTTCAAGGCCAAGCGGCATCGCGCAGCAATCCCGGCTCAGGTTGCCTGGATCCATCCCCCGACTTCTCTACACTGAAAACGCCATGCTGAGCTGTTCTGCCTCACAGGTACAAAATAGTACCGGCCACAGGTCGGACAAAGCCAAGACAGAACGGCACGCTGGAGTTACTGTTATCGCCCTGACTGATTAATCGTATCAGCACCGGGCTGACCGAACCGGGTCCTTGGGACCGAGCAGGACGTTCCGGGCTTTTCAGTGTCCAAAAGGCAGTTCAAGCAAAAGGAAAACCGCAGCGATGGCGTACTACCGCACTCCTCACGACGTTACCGCTCTGCCCGCCTGGCAAGCGTTGCAAGACCACCGCCAAGCCATGCAGGATTTCAGCATGCGCGAGGCGTTCAATAGCGACCCACAGCGCTTCAGCCAATTCACCCTGAGCAGCTGCGGCCTGTTTCTCGACTACTCGAAGAACCTGATCACCGGTGAGACCCGCGATCTGCTGGTCAACCTGGCCAAGGAAGTGGGCCTGGCCGACGCCATCAAGTCCATGGTTACCGGCGAGTTGGTCAATGCTTCCGAAGGGCGTCCAGCCCTGCACACCGCGCTGCGCCGGCCAGTGGGCGACAAACTGTCGGTCAACGGCGTCAACGTGATGCCGGAAGTGCACAAGGTGCTGAACCAGATCACCGAGCTGGTGGGACGCATCCATGACGGCCTGTGGCGCGGCTACACCGAGAAGCCCATCACCGATGTGGTGAACATCGGCATCGGCGGCTCCTTCCTCGGCCCGGAACTGGTGTCCGAAGCCCTGCTGTCCTACGCCCAGAAAGGCGTGCGTTGCCACTACCTGGCCAATATCGACGGCAGTGAGTTCCATGAACTTTCGGCGAAGATCCGTGCTGAAACCACGCTGTTCATTGTCTCGTCCAAATCCTTCAACACCCTCGAGACCCTGAAGAACGCCCAAGCGGCACGGGCCTGGTACCTGGCTCAGGGCGGCTCCGAGGCCGAACTGCACCGGCATTTCATCGCGGTGTCGAGCAACAACGCAGCGGCGGTAGCCTTCGGTATTCGTGAAGAGAACATCTTCCCGATGTGGGACTGGGTCGGCGGGCGCTACTCGCTGTGGTCCGCCATTGGCCTGCCGATCGCCCTGGCCATCGGCATGTCCAACTTCAAGGAGCTGCTGTCCGGTGCCTACACCATGGACCAGCACTTCCAGAGCGCGCCATTCGAACAGAACATGCCAGTGCTGCTGGCTCTACTAGGCGTGTGGTACGGCAATTTCTGGGGTTCGCAGAGCCATGCGATCCTGCCGTACGATCACTACCTGCGCAACATCACCAAGCACCTGCAGCAACTGGACATGGAATCCAATGGCAAGAGCGTGCGCCAGGACGGCACCCCGGTTGACACCGATACCGGGCCAGTGATCTGGGGTGGTGTCGGCTGCAACGGGCAGCACGCCTACCACCAGTTGCTGCACCAGGGCACCCAGCTGATTCCGGCCGACTTCATCGTGCCGATCGTCAGTTTCAACCCGGTGGCCGACCACCACCAGTGGCTGTACGCCAACTGCTTGTCCCAGAGCCAGGCCCTGATGCTGGGCAAGACCCGCGCCGAAGCCGAAAGCGAGCTGCGGGAAAAGGGCATGAGTGAGGCCGAGGTGGCCAAGCTCGCGCCGCACAAAGTCATTCCTGGCAACCGCCCGAGCAACACCCTGGTGGTGGAGCGCATCAGCCCGCGGCGCCTTGGCGCTCTGGTGGCGCTGTACGAACACAAGGTCTTCGTGCAAAGCGTGATCTGGGGCATCAATGCCTTCGACCAGTGGGGCGTGGAGCTTGGCAAGGAACTGGGCAAGGGCGTCTACAACCGCCTGACCGGCAGCGACGAAAGCCTCGCTGACGATGCCTCGACCCAAGGCCTGATCAACTACTTCCGCGGTCGTCACCGCGGCTGATCGACCTTGTCTGTCCCGGGAGCCGGTACACCGGCTCCTGTCAGGGCCCCGCCCTGCCCCCCTTGAACCTTCCTAACACTTGTGCGCACCCTTATGACTTGTCGCAAAACAAGAATAAGGATCCGTCATGTTCGATATCAGCACTTTTCCGAAAGCCGATGCCGTCCGCCGGGCGGCGCAAATGAGTCAGGACGACTACCAGCACCTCTACCGTCAATCCATTGAACAGCCCGATGCGTTCTGGGCTGAACAAGCCCGGCGCTTCCTGCACTGGAGCAGCCCCTGGGACAGCGTGCACAGCCACGACATGCGCACCGGCGAGGCCAGCTGGTTCCGCGGAGGCAAACTCAATGTCAGTGAGAACTGCATCGATCGTCATCTGGAAAAACGCGGCGATCAGGTGGCGATCATCTGGGAAGGTGATAACCCCGACGAGGCTATCCGCATCACCTACCAGCAACTCCACGACCATGTCTGCCGCCTGGCCAACCTGTTGAAAAGCCGTGGCGTGAAGAAAGGCGACCGGGTCTGCATCTACATGCCGATGATTCCCGAGGCGGCCTACGCCATGCTCGCCTGTACCCGGATCGGTGCCGTGCATTCGGTGGTATTCGGCGGTTTCTCGCCGGAAGCCCTGCGCGACCGGATTCTCAATGCCGATTGCCACACCGTGATCACAGCCGACGAAGGCGTGCGCGGTGGCAAGCTGGTACCGCTGAAGAACAACGTCGACAAGGCCTTGCTCAGCTGCCCGGACGTCAGCAGCGTGGTGGTGGTCCAGCGCACCGGCACGCCGGTGAACTGGGTGCAGGGCCGCGATATCCACTACCAGCAGGCCATGGTCACCGCCAGCACCGAGTGCGCGCCCGAGCCGATGGACGCCGAGGACCCGCTGTTCATCCTCTACACCTCCGGCAGCACCGGCAAACCCAAGGGCGTGCTGCACACCACCGGCGGTTACCTGTTGCAAGCCGCCCTGACGTTCAAGTACGTGCTGGACTACCGCGACGGCGAGGTCTTCTGGTGCACCGCGGACGTCGGCTGGGTGACCGGCCACAGCTACATCCTCTACGGACCACTGGCCAACGGCGCCACCACCCTGATGTTCGAAGGCGTGCCCAACTACCCCACCACCTCGCGTTTCTGGGAGGTGGTCGACAAGCATCAGGTGAACATTTTCTACACCGCGCCCACTGCCTTGCGGGCCTTGATGCGCGAAGGCAACGAACCGGTGCAGCGCACCTCCCGCAGCAGCCTGCGCCTGTTGGGCAGCGTCGGCGAGCCGATCAACCCGGAAGCCTGGGAGTGGTATTTCAATGTCGTGGGCGAGCAGCGCTGCCCGATTGTCGATACCTGGTGGCAGACCGAGACCGGCGGCATCATGCTCAGCCCCCTGGTCAGTGCCCAGCAGATCAAGCCCGGCTGCGCCTCGACCCCGATGTTCGGCGTGCAACCGGTACTGCTGGACGACCAGGGCAAGGAAATCCACGGTGCCGGCAGCGGCATTCTGGCGATCAAGGCCAGTTGGCCGGCACAGATCCGCAGCGTCTACGGCGATCCCAAGCGCATGGTCGAAACCTACTTCGCCCCCTACCCCGGGTACTATTTCACCGGCGATGGTGCACGTCGCGACGAAGACGGCAGCTACTGGATCACCGGGCGTATCGATGATGTGATCAACGTTTCCGGGCACCGCATCGGCACCGCCGAGGTGGAAAGCGCCCTGGTACTCCACGACAGCATCGCCGAAGCGGCGGTGGTGGGTTACCCCCATGACCTCAAGGGGCAAGGGATCTACGCCTTTGTCACCCCCATGCAGGGGGTCGAACCCGACGAAGCGCTGCAAAAGGAACTGCTGGCTCTGGTCAGCCGCGAGATCGGCAGTTTTGCCAAGCCGGAGCTGATCCAGTGGGCACCGGCCTTGCCGAAAACCCGTTCCGGCAAGATCATGCGGCGTATCCTGCGCAAGATTGCCTGCAACGAACTCGACACCCTGGGCGATACCTCGACCCTGGCAGACCCCAGCGTAGTGGACGGTCTGATCGACAAGCGCCTGAACGCTTGAAACCGGCGCGGCCCAGGCCGCGCCCCCTTTTCAATTCCTGTGCCGAGTTGTCATGGAATTCATTCGCAGCCGTATCGAAAGCCAGGTCATGAGTTTGTCCGGCCTCTCCCTGGGCCAGCTCGACCTGGAAAACCCCAAGGGTGATCCCGGCCTGTTCGGGCCGGGCTCCGTCAGTTGGCAAGTGCACGCCGACTTCGGCAGCATGCTGATCGGCGGCATCAGCGCCCTGCTGATGCAGGCCCTGCACCCTCTGGCCCTGGCCGGCGTCTGGGACCACTCGAACTTTCGCCAGGACATGATCGGCCGCCTGCGCCGTACAGGGCAGTTCATCTCCGGCACCACCTTCGGCGCCCGTCAGGACGCCGAGTGGCTGATCGACAAGGTACGCACCATTCACCTGCAGGTCGTGGGCACGGCGCCCGATGGTCGCCCTTATGCCGCCAGCGATCCCGACCTGCTGACCTGGGTGCACGTGGCTGAGGTCAGCAGCTTTCTGGCCGCCCACTTGCGCTACCTCAATCCCCACCTCTCGGGGGCCGACCAGGACCGCTACTACGACGAGATCGCCCTGATTGCCGAGCGCCTCGGCGCCCGGGACGTGCCTCGCTCACGGCGCGCCATCGCCGATTACCTGCAGGCCATGCGCCCGCAACTGCTCTGCGACCAACGCAGCCGCGAAGTGCTGCGCCTGCTGCTCGCCGCGCCGGCGCCCAGCCGCCTGGCCAAGCCCTTTGGTGCCTTGATGATGCAGGCCGGGATCGACCTGCTGCCGGACTGGGCCAGCCACATGCTCGAGGTCAATCAGAACCCGCTGCAACGCCAACTGATCCGTGCCAGCGTCAAGCGCAGCACACCCATGCTGCGCTGGGCCGTGCGCGACAGCTCGGTGCACAGGGCGAGACGGCGCATGGGCCTGTAACTCGCCGACCGGCCATGCACAACACGACCGACCGGTTCGCGATTGGCCGGCCCTTAGCGTTGTGTGCAACCATGATTTCCCCTACTTCGTGCACCTGCGCAGGACGGCAAGCCCAGCTCGACGCAGGTCCCCGTCACCGAGAACAAGGCCCCCATCATGCAAGACGTCGTCATCGTTGCCGCCACCCGCACCGCCGTGGGCAGTTTCCAGGGCTCCCTGGCGGGCATTCCCGCCGTTGACCTGGGCGCCGCCGTGATCCGCCAACTGCTGGCCCAGACCGGCATCGACCCGGCACAGGTCGACGAAGTGCTCATGGGCCAGGTGCTCACCGCCGGCGCCGGGCAGAACCCCGCCCGCCAGGCCGCGATCAAGGCCGGCCTGCCCCACGCCGTGCCCGCCATGACCCTGAACAAGGTCTGCGGCTCTGGCCTCAAGGCCCTGCACCTGGGC
>NZ_AYMU01000020.1 GCF_000633395.1 Pseudomonas sp. PH1b | reverse complement strand
AGGAAACCCGGGGCGATTCACCTCAACCATGACTGGCTGATCGAAAATGTCCCAACGGACAAAGAAATCCTCCGAAAATGGTTGAAAGCTGGAGTGATTCACAAAGGCCAGCTACAGGCAACGAATGCCGGTACACCACAGGGCGGGATTATCTCGCTCACCTTGGCGAATCTGGTGCTGGATGGACTGGAATCACAGCTCAAGCAACACCTGGGCGTGACGAAGGCGAAGAAGCTGAAAATTAACGTGGTGCGATATGCCGATGATTTTGTGATTACCGGTAACTCGAAAGAGATGCTCGAAAATGAGATCAAACCTTGGGTTGAGCAGTTTCTCGCCGTGCGAGGATTGCAGCTGTCGCTTGAGAAAACCCACGTCGTCCACATAGATGAAGGCTTCGACTTCCTTGGTTGGAATTTCCGCAAATACGGCGGAAAACTCCTGATCAAACCTGCCAAAAAGAACGTGAAAGCGTTCTATAGGAAGGTAAAAGAGGTCATCAGCACTAACAAAGCGGTGAAACAGGAGGAGTTGATCCGCCTGCTTAATCCGATACTGCGAGGCTGGGCGCTGTATCACCAGCCTGTGGTCGCCAAGAAGGCGTACAGCCGCATGGACCACCAAATATTCCAAGCGCTTTGGCGTTGGGCGAAAAGGCGGCACCCAAACAAAAGTCTCGATTGGGTAAGGGAGAAGTATTTCCAAACCTACGAAAGTCGAAGCTGGGTGTTTGCCACCACGGTCATAACGGAGTCAGGAGGCAAAGAGGCAATTCGGTTATACGCCCTAGAGGCCACGCCGATTGAGAGGCACAGGAAGATCAGCGGGGATTTCAATCCGTTTGATCCCTCTATGGAAGAAATGGGAGAGGCATTGCGGATGTCCCGGATGCTCGGGAAATTGAAGTACCGCAAACAAATTCTTCATCTATTTCAATCCCAAAAAGGACTGTGCGTACTATGCAAAAGCCCAATATCTAGGGAGACTGGGTGGCACGACCACCACATCATTTATCGCTCACAAGGCGGTGGTGACTCGCTGGACAACCGGGTACTATTGCATCCCATTTGCCACCAGCAGCTTCACGCTCGTGGATTAACAGTGTACAAACCGGCTCCCTCAAGGGGGGCTTCGTAAAAGACTTGAGCCGTATGCGCTGAAAGGCGCACGTACGGTTTTTAGGGGGGAGCAGACCAGAAATGGTCTGTTCCTACCCAACTTTCAGACCATCGAGAGGCGTGCGGCCCACCACCGCGGGCAGATGGCACGCAGGAAGCCCGGACTAATAAGATGGCATTGAAATCCCCCGCGTTTCGTAAAAAATTTCCGTTGCTGGTTACCGGCAGTTTGCTGGCCCTGCAACCTCTAGCCACTTCTTTCGTGGTCGCCGCGGAACAGTATGACTGCTCAGTCTCTGCTTCGGGTGGCTGGGCCTGTGCGCCTAAAACCAGCGCAGCCCAACTGCCTCCGCGCCCGATTCACGACGCCAGCTCGGTCAGTTCCAGCGGTTCGACCGCTACCGACAGCGGCGCTGCAGGTGAGGCCGTTGGCGACAAGCCGGTTCTGGTGACCGAGGCCAAGGGCCGTGGCCTGCGGTCCCGCAGCACGGACTACAGCCACCTCGACTGGGTACCGCGCGAGAAGCTCACCGCCGCCCAGTTGGCCGAGACCGGTCCTTACTGCTCTGGTTCCTATATCGAACCAATTCGTCCTGGCATGAATGACAAGACGAATAAAAGTGATGCCCCGACCTTTATCGGCGCCAAGGCTTCGCGTTATCAGCAGGAAGAACAGGTCGCGACCCTGGCCGGCGATGTGGTCATGCGCCAGGGCAGCATGCAGGTCGAAGCCGATGAGGCCAACCTGTACCAGGCCGAGAACCGCGGCGAGCTGAGCGGCAACGTACGCATCCGCGATAATGGCACGCTGCTGGTGGGCGACCATGCCGACGTGCAGCTCGATACCGGCGAAGCCAAGGTCGACAACGCCGAATACGTGATGCACAAGTCACGGGTTCGCGGTAACGCGCTGTACGCCAAGCGTGCGGAAAACGCCATCATCCGCCTCAAGGATGGTACGTACACCACGTGCGAACCGAACAGCAACGCCTGGCAGCTCAAGGGCAACAACATCACCTTGAACCCGGCCACCGGCTTCGGTACCGCCACCAACGTGACCTTGCGGGTCAAAGATATTCCGGTGCTCTACACCCCGTATATCTACTTCCCGATCGATGACCGCCGCCAGTCCGGCTTCCTGCCGCCGAGCTTCAGCACCGGCAGCGATACCGGTTTCATGCTGGTCACGCCGTACTACTTCAACCTGGCACCGAACTACGACGCCACGTTGTACCCGCGTTACATGGCCAAGCGCGGCCTGTTGATGGAAGGCGAGTTCCGCTACCTGACCAAGAGCAGCGAAGGTCAGTTCGGCGCCGCGTATCTCAACGACGACGACACCGACCGCAGTAAGCAGACCGACTACGAAAAAACCCGCTACATGCTCAACTGGCAGCACAAGGGAGGGCTTGATTCGCGCCTGATGACCGAGGTCGACTACACCAAGATCAGCGACCCGTACTACTTCCAGGATCTGCAAACCGACCAGATCGGTGTGAAGTCCACTGACTACGTCAACCAGCAGGGCGCCGTGACCTATCGTGGCGACAACTATACTGCACGCCTCAATATGCAGGCGTATGAGCTGGCCACCGTATCCAACATCACGCCGTACAACAAACTGCCGCAGATCACCTTCAACGGCTCGCTGCCGTACCACCCGCAAGGCCTGGATTTCACCTATGAAACCGAGCTGGTGCGCTTTGATCGGGATCTGCTGAACGGAAACTATACCGACAAAGATGGCGGTCCTTTCAACTCTGACGGGACATTCGGCACTCCCCGCCTGGATACCAACGTCGCGGGCCTGGCCCGTTCGAATGGTGATCGTCTGAATCTCAAGCCTGGTGTCAGCCTGCCGCTGAACTGGAGCTACGGTTTCCTGACGCCGTCCTTGAAGTACATGTACACCCAATACAACCTCGACCTGGACGGCAAAGGTAAATCAGACCTGCTCACCAATCGTAATAACTCGGCAGCTCTGGGCGAATCGTTCAAGAGCTCGCAGAACCGTGGCGTACCAATCGCCAGCCTCGACGGTGGCCTGTACTTCGACCGCAATACCCAATGGTTTGGCAAGAACTACCGCCAGACCCTGGAACCGCGCGCGTTCTACCTCTACGTTCCTGAAGAGGATCAGAAAGACATCCCGGTATTCGATACCGGCGAGCCAACCTTCAACTATGCCTCGCTGTTCCGTGACAACCGCTTCTCCGGCTCCGACCGCGTCGGCGACGAGAACAAGCTGTCCCTGGGTGTCACCAGCCGCTGGATCGAAGACAACGGCTTCCAGCGCCAGCGCATCAGTGTCGGCCAGGCCCTGTACTTCAAGGACCGCACCGTCCAACTGCCGGGCATCGACTACCGGACCCGTGCCGACGCGACCTCCAACGTCTCGCCGTACGCTCTTGAATACGAATACCGCTACAACCGCGACTGGCGCACCACTGCCGACTACAACTGGGACCCGGACAGCCACAGCCCGCGCTCCGGCAGCGCCATGCTCCACTACCAACCTGAAGACAACCCGAACAAGGTGGTCAACGTCGGCTATCGCTATCGCAACGACCAGATCCGCTACGACCAGAACAGTGGTACCTGGAAAATGGGTGGCGACTACGGCACTCCGGGCCAACCTGGTTACGTGAAGGACTACTACAAGATCCAGCAGCATGACTTCTCGGTGATCTGGCCGATCGTGCCGCAATGGAACGCCATCAGCCGGTGGCAGTACGACTACAACCGTAACCGCACGCTCGAGGCCTTCGGTGGTTTCGAATACGACAACTGCTGCTGGAAACTGCGCCTGATCAGCCGTTACTGGGTCAAGTATGACGAGTTCAGTCAGAACGCTCCGGAGAACGAGAAAGGCGACCGCGGCATCTTCCTCCAAATTGTTCTGAAGGGTCTCGGTGGCGTCATGGGCACCAAAGTAGAGAGCTTCCTCGACAAAGGCATCCAAGGTTATCGTGAACGTGAAGACCAAGCTTTCTGATTGTCTGCGCCCGCTGATGCTGGGCGCGCTGTTCCTGAGTACTGCGGCCAGCGCCGCGGTACAGTCCATCGACAAAGTGGTGGCCATCGTCGACAACGACGTGGTCATGCAGAGCCAGTTGGACCAGCGGGTTCACGAAGTCCAGCAAACCATCGCCAAGCGTGGCGGTGGCGTGCCGCCTACCAGCGTCCTGGAGCAACAGGTTCTGGAACGCCTGATCGTTGAAAACCTGCAACTGCAGATTGGCGAACGCTCCGGCATCCGCATCACCGATGAAGAACTGAACCAGGCGATCGGCACCATTGCCCAGCGCAACAGCATGAGCATCGAGCAATTCCGCGCCGCTCTGGCCCACGACGGTCTCTCTTATGAGGACGCCCGTGACCAGGTTCGCCGCGAGATGATCATCAGCCGCGTGCGTCAGCGCCGTGTGGCCGAACGCATCCAGGTATCGGAACAGGAAGTGAAGAACTTCCTGGCCTCGGACTTGGGCAAGATGCAGCTCTCCGAAGAACTGCACCTGGCCAACATCCTGATCCCGACCCCGGAAAGCGCCAACTCCGAAGCCATTCAGAGTGCTGCCCGCCAGGCCATGGAGGTGTACCAGCAGCTCAAGCAGGGTGCGGACTTCGCCCAGCTGGCAATCGCTCGTTCCGGCAGCGACAACGCTCTGGAAGGCGGCGACATGGGCTGGCGCAAAGCGGCTCAACTGCCCCCTCCGTTCGATCGTGAACTGAGCGCCATGGCCGTGGGCGACATCACCCAACCAGCCCGTACCCCAGGCGGCTTCATCATCCTCAAGCTGCTGGACAAGCGTGGCGGCGGCAATCAGGTGCGTGACGAAGTGCACGTGCGTCACATCCTGATCAAGCCAAGCGAAATTCGCAGCGAAGAAGAGACCAAGCGCCTGGCGCAGAAGCTCTACGATCGCATCGAAGCCGGCGAAGACTTTGCCGAACTGGCGAAAAGCTACTCGGAAGACCCGGGCTCCGCTCTCAATGGCGGCGACCTTAACTGGATCGACCCGAACGCCCTGGTGCCGGAATTCCGCGAAGTGATGGCCAAGACCCCACAAGGTCAACTGTCCAAGCCCTTCAAGAGCCCTTACGGCTGGCACGTACTGGAAGTCCTTGGCCGTCGCGCCACCGACAGCACCAGCCAGGCCCGCGAACAGCAAGCCATGACCGTCCTGCGTAACCGCAAGTACGACGAAGAACTGCAGACCTGGTTGCGGCAGATCCGTGACGAGGCCTACGTCGAAATCAAGCTGCCCGGCGCTGAACAGGCCGCACAGTGAAACCCAGACGTTTCGCTCTGACACCCGGCGAACCGGCGGGTATAGGTCCTGACCTGTGCCTGCTGCTCGCCTCGCAACCCCAGCCCCATCCCCTGATTGCCATCACCAGTCGCGACCTGCTCCTTGAGCGGGCCGCGCAACTGGGGGTGGCGGTCGACCTTCTGCCCGTGACCCTGGACCAACTGCCGGCTGAACCTGCTCCGGCGAACAGCCTGTATGTCTGGGACACTCCCTTGGGCAACCCGGTGATCAGCGGCCAGCTGGACCAGGCCAATGCCGCGTTCATCCTGGAAACCCTGACCCGCGCCGGCCAGGGCTGCCTGGATGGGCACTTCGCCGGCATGATCACCGCCCCCGTGCACAAAGGCGTGATCAACGATTCCGGGATCGCCTTTTCCGGGCATACCGAATTCCTCGCGGACCTGACCCGCACCGAGCAGGTGGTCATGATGCTGGCCACCCGCGGCCTGCGCGTGGCGCTGGTGACCACTCACCTGCCTCTACGGGAGATTGCCGACGCCATCACCGCCGAGCGCCTGGAGCGAGTCACGCGGATTCTGCATGCCGACCTGCAACACAAGTTCGGCATCGCCCGGCCACGCATCCTGGTCTGCGGGCTCAACCCCCATGCCGGTGAAGGCGGGCACCTGGGCCGTGAAGAAATCGACATCATCGAACCTACCCTAGAGCGCCTGCGCACTGAAGGCATGGACCTGCGCGGTCCGTTGCCTGCCGACACTCTGTTTACCCCCAAATATCTGGAGCACTGCGACGCAGTGCTGGCGATGTACCACGACCAAGGCTTGCCTGTGCTGAAATACAAAGGCTTCGGCGCGGCCGTCAACGTGACGCTCGGCTTGCCGATCATCCGCACTTCCGTCGACCACGGCACCGCCCTGGATCTGGCCGGCAGCGGCAAGATCGACACCGGCAGCCTGCAGGTCGCCCTGGAAACCGCCTACCAGATGGCCGAGAACCGTATATGACCGAGCAATACCAACACCGGGCGCGCAAGCGCTTCGGCCAGAACTTCCTGCACGACGCCGGCGTCATCGACCGCATCCTGCGGTCCATCCACGCCAAACCCGAAGACCGCATGCTGGAAATCGGCCCGGGCCAGGGCGCCCTGACCGAAGGCCTGCTGGGCAGCGGCGCCCAGCTGGACGTGGTGGAACTGGACAAGGACCTGATCCCGATCCTCAATCAGCAGTTCGCCGGCAAGAGCAACTTCAACCTGCACCAGGGCGATGCCCTGAAGTTCGACTTCAACACACTGGGTGCAGCGCCAGGCAGCCTGCGGGTGGTCGGCAACCTGCCCTACAACATCTCGACCCCGCTGATCTTCCACCTGCTGCAGAACGCCGGGCTGATCCGCGACATGCACTTCATGCTGCAAAAGGAAGTGGTCGAGCGCCTGGCTGCCGGCCCAGGCGGCGGTGACTGGGGTCGCCTGTCGATCATGGTCCAGTATCACTGCCGCGTGGAACACCTGTTCAACGTCGGTCCCGGTGCGTTCAATCCGCCGCCGAAAGTCGACTCGGCGATCGTGCGCCTGGTGCCCCACGCCGTACTGCCACACCCGGCCAAGGATCACCGCCTGCTGGAGCGCATCGTCCGCGAAGCCTTCAACCAGCGGCGCAAGACCTTGCGCAACACCCTCAAGGCGCTCCTCAGCAGCGCCGAGATCGAAGCTGCCGGCGTCGATGGCAGCTTGCGTCCCGAGCAACTCGACCTGGCCGCCTTCGTGCGCCTGGCCGATCAGCTGGCAGATCAGGTCAAGCCCGAGGCAAGCTGAGCCTCCCACGCGAGATCGGGTAGGACGCCAGACGGGATGTCTGGTTTACTACCCGATACTTGACCTAGACTGACGACCATCAGCTTTGTCCCGCGCCCCGCTTCGCTTTAAAGGCCTTTTGCATGTCCGATCCTCGTTATCAGGTCGATGTCAGCGTCGTCACGCGCTTTCTGGCAGACCAATCGCAACCCGAGCAGAACCGCTTCGCCTTCGCCTACACCATCACCGTCCAGAACAACGGCTCGCTCCCGGCCAAACTGTTGTCCCGACACTGGGTGATCACCGACGGTGACGGCCACGTGGAAGAGGTCCGCGGCGCTGGCGTCGTCGGCCAGCAACCGCTGATCGCCGCGGGCAAGAGCCACACCTACAGCAGCGGCACAGTGATGACCACCCGGGTCGGCAACATGCAGGGCAGCTATCAAATGCTCGCAGAAGACGGCAAGCAGTTCGACGCCATCATTGCCCCGTTCCGCCTGGCCGTCCCCGGAGCCCTGCACTGATGGCAACCTACGCTGTCGGTGACCTGCAAGGCTGCCTGGAGCCCCTGCAATGCCTGCTTGAGCAGGTAGCCTTCGATCCTGCCCGGGACCGCCTGTGGCTGGTGGGCGACCTGGTCAATCGCGGCCCGCAGTCGCTGGAAACCCTGCGCTATCTCTACGCAATGCGCGACTCGCTGGTCTGCGTGCTGGGCAACCACGACCTGCATCTGCTGGCGGCCTGGCGCAACATCGAGCGCCTGAAGAAATCCGACACCCTGCGCGAAATCCTCGAAGCCCCGGACCGCGAGGAACTCCTTCAGTGGTTGCGCCAGCAAAAGCTGATGCACTACGACGAAACCCGCAACCTGGCCTTGGTGCACGCCGGCATCGCCCCCCAGTGGTCCCTGAAGAAGGCCCTGAAGTGCGCCGCCGAAGTCGAGGAGGCACTGCAGGACGACAATCTCTTCGAGCCCTTCCTGGACGGCATGTACGGCAACGACCCAGCGAAATGGGACAGTGAACTCAAAGGCGTGACGCGCCTGCGGGTGATCACCAACTATTTCACTCGCATGCGTTTCTGCACCAGTGAGGGCAAGCTCGACCTCAAGAGCAAGGAAGGACTGGACACCGCGCCAGCCGGGTACGCGCCCTGGTTCAGCCACAAGGAGCGCAAGACCCGTGACCTGAAGATCATCTTCGGCCATTGGGCGGCCCTGGAAGGCCATAGCAACGAACCTGGCATTTTCGCCCTGGACAGCGGTTGCGTCTGGGGCGGAGCCATGACGCTGCTGAATGTCGACACCGGCGTACGCCTGACCTGCGATTGCGACCCACAGGGCCATATCGCGCCTGCTTCCCCCACCCCCTTGCCCCTACCGGCAAAGCGCTAGATCGCGCCGACCATCACGCTT
Source organism: Pseudomonas sp. PH1b (assembly GCF_000633395.1). Taxonomy (GTDB): domain Bacteria; phylum Pseudomonadota; class Gammaproteobacteria; order Pseudomonadales; family Pseudomonadaceae; genus Aquipseudomonas. The sequence goes on along the minus strand of NZ_AYMU01000020.1, from coordinate 457,264 downwards.
CAGGAGCCCGCCATGAGCGAATTCAAACGCATTCCCCCCGAACAGGCCCAGGCACTGCGCGAGCAAGGTGCGGTCGTGGTCGATATCCGCGACCCGCAAACCTATGCCCTGAGCCACATCAGCGGTTCGCAGCACCTGGATAACCACTCCATCTCCGACTTCATCCGCGGCGCCGATCTCGACGCCCCGCTGCTGGTGGTCTGCTATCACGGCAACTCCAGCCAGAGTGCTGCGGCGTACCTGGTCAGCCAGGGCTTCTCCGACGTTTACAGCATCGATGGCGGCTTCGAACTATGGCGCAGCACCTATCCGACGGAAATCGCCCAAGGCACCGCCGAATAATTTTTTTCAGCAGCTCTAGCCCGCGTACTACGCGGGCTGACGCACCACCGGACGAACGGTAGTGCGCAACTAATTCCCCATCTCGCCTTGACCTCCCGGATTCCGAACTATCCTTAGCCTCAGGCCATCCAAATCAGGGGAGAGCCGGTACACCGGCGTGCGGGTCATCGGTACTAGCTTTCAAGGTCGATAGCTTTGGAAGTGTTCTGGGGGGTAAACAGCAGCTGGAAACTCAGCTGCATGCCAGCACTTGACTGACTGATCCGACGCCGGCTCCACGTATCGAGCGAGGTGACGTCATGAGTATTTTTAGCCACTTCCAACAACGCTTCGAATCCACACGCCAGGAAGAGCTTTCGCTGCAGGAATACCTGGAACTGTGCAAAAAGGATCGAAGCGCTTATGCCTCGGCCGCCGAGCGCCTGCTACTGGCCATCGGCGAACCCGAACTGCTGGACACCTCGACCAACTCGAGGCTGTCGCGAATCTTCTCCAACAAGGTAATCCGGCGCTATCCGGCCTTTGAAGACTTCCATGGCATGGAAGAGTGCATCGACCAGATCGTCTCCTATTTCCGCCATGCCGCTCAGGGCCTGGAAGAAAAGAAACAAATCCTCTACCTGCTGGGCCCGGTCGGCGGCGGCAAATCGTCCCTGGCTGAAAAGCTCAAGCAACTGATCGAGAAAGTGCCGTTCTACGCCATCAAGGGGTCTCCGGTCTTCGAGTCGCCACTGGGCCTGTTCAACGCCACGGAAGATGGCGCGATTCTCGAAGAAGACTTCGGCATCCCCCGGCGCTACCTCAACACCATCATGTCGCCCTGGGCCACCAAGCGCCTGGCGGAATTCGGCGGCGACATCAGCCAGTTCCGGGTAGTGAAGCTGTATCCATCGATTCTCAACCAGATCGCCGTGGCCAAGACCGAACCGGGCGACGAGAACAACCAGGACATCTCGGCCCTCGTGGGCAAGGTGGATATCCGCAAGCTCGAAGAGTTCCCGCAAAACGACGCCGACGCCTACAGCTACTCCGGGGCGCTGTGCCGGGCCAACCAGGGCCTGATGGAGTTCGTCGAGATGTTCAAGGCACCGATCAAGGTGCTGCACCCACTGCTGACCGCCACCCAGGAAGGCAACTACAACAGTACCGAGGGCCTGGGGGCGATTCCGTTCACCGGCATCCTCCTGGCTCACTCCAACGAATCGGAGTGGCACACCTTCCGCAACAACAAGAACAACGAAGCCTTCATCGATCGGATCTACATCGTCAAGGTGCCGTACTGCCTGCGGGTTACCGATGAGGTGAAGATCTACGACAAACTGCTGTTCAACAGTTCCCTGGCCAAGGCCCATTGCGCGCCCGACACCCTGAAGATGCTGGCCCAGTTCACCGTGCTCTCGCGCCTCAAGGAGCCGGAAAACTCCAATATCTACTCGAAGATGCGGGTCTATGACGGGGAAAACCTGAAAGACACCGATCCCAAGGCCAAATCGATCCAGGAATACCGCGACAGCGCCGGTGTCGATGAGGGGATGAACGGCCTGTCCACGCGCTTCGCCTTCAAGATCCTGTCGAAAGTCTTCAACTTCGACCCCCATGAAGTAGCGGCCAACCCAGTGCATCTGCTGTACGTACTGGAACAGCAGATCGAGCAGGAACAGTTCCAGGCGGAAACCCGCGAGCGCTACCTGCGTTTCCTCAAGGAATACCTGGCGCCGCGCTACATCGAGTTCATCGGCAAGGAAATCCAGACTGCCTACCTCGAGTCCTACAGCGAGTACGGCCAGAACATCTTCGACCGCTATGTGCTGTACGCGGATTTCTGGATTCAGGACCAGGAATACCGCGATCCGGAAACCGGGGAAATTCTCAACCGCGTCGCCCTCAACGAGGAACTGGAAAAGATCGAGAAACCGGCAGGCATCAGCAACCCGAAAGACTTCCGCAACGAGATCGTCAATTTCGTCCTGCGCGCCAGGGCCAACAACAACGGCAAGAACCCCACCTGGCTCAGCTACGAGAAACTGCGGGTGGTCATCGAGAAGAAAATGTTCTCCAACACCGAGGACCTGCTGCCAGTCATCAGCTTCAATGCCAAGGCCAGCAAAGAGGATCAACAGAAACACAACGACTTCGTTACACGAATGGTCGAGCGCGGCTACACAGACAAACAGGTACGGCTACTGTCCGAATGGTATCTGCGGGTCAGGAAATCGCAGTGAAGCAGCGGCAAGCTTCTAGCCACAAGCTATAGGCGCGGTGTTGCAGGGCCCGGCCGGGCCCTGTCGCAGTGTCGCTGAGAGCTTGAAGCTTATGTCTTGAAGCTCCCCGGAGGGGCCCATGAGCTATGTGATCGACCGACGTCTCAATGGCAAGAACAAGAGCACGGTGAACCGCCAGCGGTTTCTGCGGCGCTACCGTGACCACATCAAAAAGGCCGTCGAAGAGGCCGTCAGCCGCCGCTCCATCACGGATATGGAACACGGCGAGCAAATCAGCATTCCCGGACGCGACATCGACGAGCCGGTGCTGCACCACGGCCGCGGCGGCAAGCAGACCGTGGTTCATCCCGGCAACAAGGAATTCACCGCCGGCGAGCATATCGCCAGGCCCCAAGGCGGAGGGGGCGGGGGCAGCGGACGCGGCAAGGCCGGAAACTCCGGCGAGGGCATGGACGAGTTCGTCTTCCAGATCACCCAGGAAGAGTTCCTCGAGTTCATGTTCGAGGACCTGGAGCTGCCCAACCTGGTCAAGCGCAACCTGACCGGCACCGACACCTTCAAGACCGTACGGGCCGGGATCAGCAACGAAGGCAACCCGTCACGGATCAACATCATCCGCACCTTGCGCTCGGCCCATGCCCGCAGGATCGCCCTGTCCGGCAGCAGCCGGGCCAAATTGAAGGAGGCCAAGGAAGAACTGGCACGCCTGAAGCGCGAAGAACCGGACAACTTCGGCGATATCCAGGCACTTGAAACGGAAATTGAACGCTTGAGCGCGCGGATCCACCGCGTGCCCTTCCTCGATACCTTCGACCTCAAGTACAACCTGCTGGTGAAACAGCCCAATCCCAGTTCCAAGGCGGTGATGTTCTGCCTGATGGACGTTTCCGGCTCCATGACCCAGGCGACCAAGGACATCGCCAAGCGCTTCTTCATCCTTCTGTACCTGTTCCTCAAGCGCAACTACGACAAGATTGACGTGGTGTTCATTCGCCATCACACCAGCGCCCGGGAAGTGGACGAGGAAGAATTCTTCTATTCCCGGGAAACCGGCGGGACCATTGTCTCCAGCGCACTGAAACTGATGCAGGAAATCATGGCCGAGCGCTATCCGAGCAATGAATGGAACATCTATGCAGCCCAGGCTTCCGACGGTGACAACTGGAACGACGACTCGCCGATCTGCCGCGACATCCTGATCAACCAGATCATGCCGTTCGTGCAGTACTACACCTACGTGGAAATCACGCCTCGGGAGCACCAGGCCCTGTGGTACGAATACGAACGTATCGCGGAAGCGTTTTCCGACACGTTCGCCCAGCAACAACTGGTTTCGGCCGGCGATATCTACCCGGTCTTCCGTGAACTCTTCCAGCGCAGGTTAGTGACATGACCGCCAGAGAGCAGAAACGCCAACCCATCTCCACCGGCTCGGAATGGACCTTCGAGCTGATTCAGGCCTACGACCGTGAAATCAGCCGTATTGCGGCTCGGTATGCCCTGGACACCTACCCCAACCAGATCGAAGTGATCACCGCCGAGCAGATGATGGACGCCTATGCCTCGGTGGGCATGCCCCTGGGCTATCACCACTGGTCCTACGGCAAGCACTTCCTCAGTACCGAAAAGTCCTACTCCCGCGGGCAGATGGGCCTGGCCTACGAGATCGTGATCAACTCGGATCCGTGCATCGCCTACCTGATGGAGGAAAACACCATCTGCATGCAAGCCCTGGTAGTGGCTCATGCCTGCTATGGCCACAACAGTTTCTTCAAGGGCAACTACCTGTTTCGCACCTGGACCGATGCCAGCTCGATCATCGATTACCTGGTGTTTGCCAAGCAGTACATCATGCAATGCGAGGAACGCCACGGTATCGATGCCGTGGAGGATCTGCTGGACTCCTGCCATGCGCTGATGAACTACGGCGTCGACCGCTACAAGCGGCCCTACCCGATCTCCGCAGAGGAAGAACGACGCCGGCAGAAAGACCGGGAAGAACACCTGCAGAAGCAGATCAACGACCTGTGGCGCACGATCCCCAAGGGGGCCGACAAGTACAGCGACAAGGACAATGCGCGCTTCCCCGCCGAACCCCAGGAAAACATCCTCTATTTCATCGAAAAGCACGCGCCGCTACTGGAGCCCTGGCAGCGAGAAATCGTGCGCATCGTGCGCAAGATTGCCCAGTATTTCTATCCCCAGCGCCAGACCCAGGTGATGAACGAAGGCTGGGCCACTTTCTGGCACTACACCCTGATGAACGACCTGTATGACGAAGGCCTGGTCACCGACGGCTTCATGATGGAGTTTCTCACCTCCCACACCAGCGTGGTGTTCCAGCCGGGCTTCGACAGCCCCTACTACAACGGCATCAATCCCTACGCCCTGGGGTTCGCCATGTACCGCGACATCCGCCGCATTTGCGAGGAACCGACCGAGGAGGATCGTCGCTGGTTTCCGGAACTGGCGGGCACCGACTGGCTGTCGAGCATCAAGTTCGCCATGAGCAGCTTCAAGGATGAGAGCTTCATCCTGCAGTACCTCTCGCCCAAGGTGATCCGCGACCTCAAGCTGTTCAGCATCATGGATGACGATCAGAAGGACGACCTGCTGGTCCCGGCGATTCATGACGAAAGCGGCTACCGGATCATCCGGGAAACCCTGGCCGCGCAGTACAACCTGGGTAACCGCGAGCCCAACGTGCAGATCTGGAGCATCGACCGTCGCGGCGACCGCTCACTGACCCTGCGCCACCAGCAGCATGACCGCAAACCCCTGGGGGACTCCACCGACGAGGTGCTCAAGCACCTGCACCGCCTCTGGGGTTTTGATATCCACCTGGAAACCCTGCAAGGCGATCAGGTGATGAAAACTCACCACGTGCCGCCAAAAACCGATCACAACGAAAATGACTATGGCCGGCTGGACCTGGCAGTCATCCACCTCTAGAGCCTTCGACAAACCTCCGCGAGCACGGCACAAGGTTTATCCTGTCGCGCTAACGGAGGTTTTTTATGCGGATTTATAAAGTCGGCGGCGCCGTACGAGACCGGCTGCTGGGCAAACCGGTCACTGATATCGACTGGGTAGTGGTCGGCGCCAGCGCGGAAGAAATGATTGCCAAGGGGTTTCGCCCGGTGGGCGCCGATTTTCCGGTGTTCCTGCACCCCAGTAGCGGCGAGGAATATGCCTTGGCCCGAACCGAGCGCAAGAGTGGACGCGGTTATGGCGGCTTCACCTTTCACGCCAGCCCGGAAGTCACTCTGGAAGAAGACTTGATTCGTCGCGACCTGACAATCAATGCCATGGCCGAGGATGATCAAGGAGTAATCACCGATCCCTACAACGGCCAGAAAGACCTCGACGCTCGGCTATTGCGCCACGTCTCCCCGGCGTTCGCTGAAGATCCCCTGCGGGTACTGCGAGTTGCACGCTTTGCTGCTCGCTATGCCGGCCTGGGCTTCAGCGTAGCCCCGGAGACTCTCGCACTGATGCGTCAACTCAGCGAATCAGGCGAGCTGCAGGCGCTGACGGCGGAACGGAGCTGGAAAGAGATTTCTCGTGCCCTGATGGAGGACCAGCCTCAGGTCTTTATCCAGGTGCTGCGCGACTGTGGCGCCCTGGCGGTGCTGATGCCTGAGCTTGATGCTCTGTTCGGGGTGCCCCAGCCAGCGGTCCATCACCCGGAAGTAGACACCGGCGTGCATACCCTCAGCGTTCTGCAACAAGCAGCGTTGCATCGCCAACCGCTCGCGGTTCGCTGGGCCTGCCTGCTCCACGACTTGGGCAAGGGCTTGACCCCCAAGGACGAGTGGCCACGGCACATTGGCCATGAGCACACGGGCCTGGAGCCGATCAAAGCGGTCAATGATCGGTTCAAGGTGCCTCGGGAATGCCAGGAACTGGCGCTGCTGGTAGGCCAGTACCACACCCATGGCCACAAGGCGCTGGAGCTGAAAGCCACGACACTGCTCGAACTGCTGCAAAGCTTCGATGTGTTTCGGCGCCCGCAGCGCTTTGAAGAGTTCATTGCTGCTTGCGAAATGGACGCCCGCGGCCGCCTTGGATTGGAGTCGCGCCCTTATCCGCAGGCTGATTACCTGCGCGGCGCAGCCACTGTCGCACGCTCGGTTGCGGTTCAGCCCCTGCTGGAGCAGGGCTTCAAAGGACCGCAATTGGGTGAGGCACTGAGGCTGGAGCGACTGAAGGCAGTCAAGGCCTACAAGGAACAGCACGCACCATGAACGTCACGCGGACCAGGCTCGCACCTGGTCCGCTGCAGCCCGGTTCAGCAACTACAAACCCGACGGGGTCAGTTGCCGTCCCTGCCACTCGAAGGCCACAGGCGCCAGCACCTGATCAATCTGGGCTTCATCCCAGAGCATGCCCAGGGATTTGCCCGCCAGCGGATGCACTCGCTCAGGCGCCATCAAGGACAGCGGCCAAAGCACAAAGGCATTCTTCAAAATCTCCGCACGGGGCAGGATCAGTCCATCGAAATTGCCGGTCAGGTCCCCGTACAACAGCACGTCGATGTCCAGCGGCAGACCTTTGCGCTCTGGTGCATAACGTCCGTTGTCCGCCTCGATGAACTTCAAGCGTCGGTCCAGTTCGGTCAGGGGCAGATCGGTAAAGGCCGACACCACCAGGTTGAAGAACGGCCCACTCTTGATGCCCACCGGCTGACTTTCGAAGACCGGCGAGCAGCGCATGTCCACCAGGAAGCTTGCCAGGGCATCGAGCCCGGCTCGCAGGTGAACCTCACGCTCGATATTGCTACCGAGCCCTAGAAACACCTGAGTCAGCGACATCCGCGCTCGATCTCCACGCCCACACCCTTAGCAGCCGGAACGGCCCCTGGCTTGGTCAGTTTCAAACGCAGCCAGGGGATGTGAAATTCGCTCATCAAGACCTCGGCCAGATGCTCGGCAAAGGTTTCCACCAATTGATAGTGGGCTTGCTCGGCAAATGCCTGGATACGGGCGGAAACACTGGCATAGTCCAGTGCCAGGGTCAGATCATCCCCTGCTGCAGCCGGGCGATTGTCCCAGGCAAAGTTCAGGTCAAGACGCAGGCACTGTCGGATGCCACGCTCCCAGTCATAGGCGCCGATCACGGTGTCCACTTCCAGTCCTTCGATAAACACTCTGTCCAAGCACTCTTCTCCGCAGCACGACAAGGGCGCAATGCGCCGTTAGAATCAGGGCGTCCTCGCCCGGAATAGTTAGCATGTTTTGGTTACTGGCGATTTTCGCCTACCTGCTCGGCTCTCTGTCCTTCGCCATTTTGCTCAGCCGCCTCACGGGTAACCCCGATCCGCGAATGAGTGGCTCGGGTAATGCCGGCGCCACCAACATGCTGCGCCTGGCCGGCAAGAAACTCGCTGTCCTGACCCTGCTGGGAGATCTGTGCAAAGGCCTGGTGCCCGTGCTGATCGCTCACCTTGCGGGGCTTTCACTGCAGCAACAGGCGTGGGTCGGCCTCTACGCCGTCCTTGGCCACCTGTTCCCGCTGTACTTCCGTTTCCGCGGCGGCAAAGGTGTCGCCACCGCCGCCGGCATGTTGCTGGGGCTGTATCCCCCGGCCGCCCTGCTGGCCATTGCCGCCTGGGCACTGACCTTCTATCTCACTCGCACCAGTTCGCTGGCAGCCCTGATTGCCACGCCCCTGACCCTGCCACTGCTGGCCTGGCAGGAGCCCGAGGCGCTGCTGCCGATGAGCGTGCTCACGCTGCTGATCGTCTGGCGCCATCGCGGCAATTTACGCGACCTGTTTGCCGGGCGCGAACGGCATTTTTGAATCCCTCGGGAGAAAAGGTCTCAGTTGGTGCCGCCGCCATGCCTCGATCAGAGCGCCGACAACTGCTCCATCGGCCAACGTGCCTGCACGCTGATCGCCAGACTTTCCTGCTGCCCGGCCTGTAAACGCTGACAACCGGCAAAAGCGATCATCGCACCGTTGTCGGTACAGAACTCGGGACGAGCGTAGAACACATTGCCCTTCATCTCGTCGAGCATCTGCTCCAGGGAAGCCCGCAAGGCCTTGTTGGCACTCACACCGCCGGCAATCACCAGACGTTTCAGACCGGTCTGCTTCAAGGCCCGCTTGCACTTGATGGTCAGAGTCTCCACCACCGCCTGCTGGAACGCGAGGGAGATGTCGCAACGGGTTTGCTCACCGTCGTCCCCAGCGCTGACGCACTGCTGCCAGGCAGTCAAGGCCGAGGTCTTCAAACCGCTGAAGCTGAAATCCAGCCCTGGGCGGTCAGTCATTGGCCGCGGGAAGACAAAACGCCCTGGCACGCCCTGGGTCGCCAGGCGAGCAATCTCAGGACCGCCCGGATAGTTCAGGCCAATCATCTTCGCCGTCTTGTCGAAGGCCTCACCGGCAGCGTCATCCAGGGTCTCGCCCAGCAGTTCGTATTGGCCGATACCATCGACCCGGACCAGTTGGGTATGCCCACCCGACACCAACAAAGCGACGAACGGGAATTGCGGAGGCTGCGCCTCCAGCATCGGAGCCAACAGGTGCCCTTCCATGTGGTGGACACCCAACGCCGGAATGCCCCAGGCAAAGGCCAGCGCCTGGGCGCAGGAGGCGCCCACCAGCAACGCCCCCACCAGGCCCGGGCCGGCGGTGTAGGCGATGGCATCGATCTCGGTGGGCACGCAGTCGGCCTCGGCCAGCACCTGGCGGATCAAGGGAAGCATGCGCTTGACGTGGTCGCGGGAGGCCAGCTCAGGCACGACGCCACCGTAGGCGCGATGCAGGTCGATCTGACTGAACAGCGCGTCGGCCAGCAGGCCGCGCTCACTGTCGTAAAGTGCGACGCCGGTTTCGTCGCAGGAGGTTTCTAATCCCAGTACTAGCATGGGTTTGCGCCTTGTAGAGGCTGAATTCGAAGGCGCGCATAATAGTCGCCACTCCCGCGCCCGACCAGCGGTTTTCGATCAGAGGCTTTGCATTCCGAGCGTTGAGGGGTTAACATCCGCAACCCTTAAAAACCGACGACCTCAGCCGCGATTTTTGCGACGAGAACGTTGACCCCGGTAATGAATGAAGGTAGCTCTGGATGCCAGCCGTCAAAGTTAAAGAGAACGAACCCTTCGACGTAGCTCTGCGTCGTTTCAAGCGCTCCTGCGAAAAAGCCGGTGTTCTGGCTGAAGTTCGTAGCCGCGAATTTTACGAGAAGCCGACTTCCGAGCGTAAGCGCAAAGCAGCAGCCGCTGTTAAGCGTCACGCCAAGAAAGTTCAGCGCGAACAGCGCCGCGCCGTACGTCTGTACTAATACACAGACGTTCGCTGCAAGCTTCTGCCAAGCCCGGCCCTCAGCCGGGCTAATGGCATTTGCGGACAACGCTTGATGCTTCACCGTCGAAGCCGCCCATGCGACCCAGACGAATCTGCTTCACCACGTCAGACCTGGCTCCTGCCAGCGGTGCACGTCTTTTCTGACGAGCCTTCCAAGGCTACTGACGAGCACACCCTTAACTGATTCCTGCAGACGATCAGCCCAAGGCGCCCTTTCTCTCGCGCTCGCTTGAATGAGCTGTCCGAGGCCTGCCAACGGCCACTGTCGGACTCAGCGCAACATCTTCAAATAGTGTCGAATACTGATTGAAACTAACGTCAGTTGACGTTCGGCAGATACACTTCCCGACTGCGATCACGCCGAAAACCTGGGCCGAGCCAAGCAATCCCGACGCTTCGCCGCACCCGACCTTTCGACAGCGTCGCCAGGGCTATTTTTCCGCGCAGTGATGACGAGAACGCCATGGCCGGGCTTATTCCCCAGAGCTTTATTGACGACCTTCTGAACCGCACCGACATCGTCGATGTCGTCAGCTCGCGCCTGCAGATCAAGAAAGCCGGCAAGAACTACACCGCCTGCTGTCCGTTCCACAAAGAAAAAACCCCCTCCTTCAGCGTCAGCCCCGACAAGCAGTTCTACTACTGCTTCGGCTGCGGCGCCGGCGGCAACGCCCTCGGCTTCATCATGGACCACGACAACCTGGACTTTCCCCAGGCCGTCGAGGAACTGGCGAAAGCCGCGGGCATGGAGATCCCACGCGAGGAAAGCGGTCGCGGCCAGCGCAAGCCCCGACAACCGACCGACTCACCGCTGTATCCGCTGCTAACCGCGGCTGCCGACTACTATCGCCAGGCACTGAAAAGCCACCCAGCACGCAAGGCCGCGGTCGACTACCTCAAGGGCCGCGGACTGACCGGCGAGATCGCCCGAGACTTCGGCCTGGGTTTTGCGCCCCCCGGATGGGACAACCTGTTCAAGCACTTGAGCAGCGACACCTTGCAGCAGAAGGCCATGATCGACGCCGGCCTGCTGATCGAGAATGCCGAGACCGGTAAGCGCTACGACCGTTTTCGTGATCGAGTGATGTTCCCGATCCGCGACACTCGCGGGCGCATCATCGCCTTTGGCGGCCGGGTTTTAGGGGACGACAAACCCAAATACCTGAACTCTCCGGAAACCCCGGTCTTCCACAAGGGTCAGGAGCTCTACGGCCTGTTCGAGGCCCGCACGCACAACCGCAACCTCGACGAGATCATCGTCGTCGAGGGCTACATGGACGTGATCGCCCTGGCCCAGCAAGGCCTGCGCAATGCGGTTGCGACCCTGGGCACCGCCACCAGCGAGGAGCACCTCAAGCGCCTGTTCCGTATCGTGCCCAACGTATTGTTCTGCTTCGACGGCGACCAGGCCGGACGCAAGGCGGCATGGCGCGCCCTGGAGGCCACCCTGACCTGCCTTCAGGACGGGCGCCGCGCACGCTTCCTGTTTCTTCCGGAAGGCGAAGACCCGGACACCCTGGTTCGCTCCGAAGGCACTGACGCCTTCCGCGCCCGGATCAACCAGCACGCACAACCGCTGGCCGACTATTTTTTCCAGCAGTTGATCGATGAGGCAGACCCGCGATCCCTGGAGGGCAAGGCCCACCTGGCAACCCTGGCCGCACCGCTGATCGAGAAAATCCCCGGGGCCAACCTGAAGACCCTGATGCGCCAGCGCCTCAGCGAGATCACCGGGCTGACCCATGACACGGTCAACCAACTGGCCCATAGCGCACCCGTGCAGGCACCGCCGACCTACGACGCCGGCATCGACTACGACGCCATGCCGGATTTCGCCGACTACCATGAGCCCCACCAGGAAGCCTACACCCCACAACAAGAGTGGACGCCGAAGAAGAGTGGCAGCGGCAAGAAGTGGGAAAACAAGCCCTGGGACAAGAATGGCAAGGGCAAGCGCCAGGGCGATCGTGATCAGCCACGCGGCCCGCGCATCCCGGCGGCCGTGGAACCCCCAACGCTGGCTGCCTTGCGGACCTTGCTGCATCACCCGCAACTGGCAGAAAAAGTTGAAGATGCCGGGCATTTTGCCGATGACGACAACACCAACACGCAGTTGCTGGTGGCTCTGATCGAAGCCGTTCAGAAAAATCCTAAGCTACGCTCTATTCATCAGCTGATGGCGCGCTGGCACGGCACTCAGCAAGGGCATTTGCTCACCGCCCTGGCGGAAAAAGAATGGCTGATCGACGGAGATAACCTTGAACAACAGTTTTTCGACACCATTAATAGTTTGTCCGCTCGCCAACGCGAGCGTGTTTTAGAGCAACTTCTGAGGAAATCGCGTCAAAGCGAACTCGACAGCGAAGAGAAAAAACAGCTGGTTGAGCTCCTAAAACGCAATGTTCCCGCATCAAACCCGACCTCAACTGGCGCGTGAGGTCATAGCTCGGGTATAATCCTCGGCTTGTTTTTTGCCCGCCAAGACCTTCAGTGGATAGGGTGTTATGTCCGGAAAAGCGCAACAGCAGTCTCGCCTCAAAGAGTTGATCAGCCGTGGACGTGAGCAGGGTTACCTGACTTACGCGGAGGTCAACGACCACCTGCCGGAGGATATTTCAGATCCGGAACAGGTGGAAGACATCATCCGCATGATCAACGACATGGGGATCAACGTATTCGAGAGTGCTCCGGATGCGGATGCCCTTTTGTTGGCCGAAGCCGACACCGACGAAGCAGCAGCTGAAGAAGCCGCCGCAGCGTTGGCGGCCGTGGAAACCGACATTGGTCGCACTACCGACCCAGTGCGCATGTACATGCGCGAAATGGGCACGGTAGAGCTGCTCACACGTGAAGGCGAAATCGAAATCGCCAAGCGTATCGAAGAGGGTATCCGTGAAGTGATGGGCGCTATCGCGCACTTCCCTGGCACTGTGGATCACATCCTCTCCGAATACACTCGCGTCACCACCGAAGGTGGCCGCCTGTCTGACGTTCTCAGCGGTTACATCGACCCGGATGACGGCATTACGCCGCCTGCCGCCGAAGTGCCACCGCCTGTCGACACCAAGACCGCGAAAGCGGACGACGACAGCGACGAAGAAGAAGCTGAAGCGAGCGACGAGGAAGAGGAAACCGAAAGCGGTCCGGATCCTGTCATCGCCGCACAGCGCTTTGGTGCCGTTGCCGATCAGATGGAGATCACCCGCAAGGCGCTGAAGAAGCACGGTCGCGAGAACAAGCAAGCCATCGCCGAAATGCTGGCCCTGGCTGAGCTGTTCATGCCGATCAAGCTGGTACCGAAGCAATTCGAAGGCTTGGTTGAACGTGTTCGCAGCGCCCTGGATCGCCTGCGTCAGCAAGAGCGCGCCATCATGCAGCTTTGCGTGCGTGATGCCCGCATGCCGCGTGCCGACTTCCTGCGCCAGTTCCCGGGCAACGAAGTGGATGAAAGCTGGACCGACGCCCTGGCCAAAGGCAAGAGCAAGTACGCCGAAGCCATTGCCCGCCTGCAGCCGGACATCATCCGTTGCCAGCAGAAGCTGTCTGCTCTTGAAGCCGAAACCGGCTTGAAGATTGCCGAGATCAAGGACATCAACCGTCGCATGTCGATCGGTGAGGCCAAGGCCCGCCGCGCGAAGAAAGAGATGGTCGAAGCCAACTTGCGTCTGGTGATCTCCATCGCCAAGAAGTACACCAACCGTGGCCTGCAATTCCTCGACCTGATCCAGGAAGGCAACATCGGCTTGATGAAAGCGGTGGACAAGTTCGAATACCGTCGCGGCTACAAGTTCTCGACCTATGCCACCTGGTGGATCCGTCAGGCGATCACTCGCTCGATCGCCGACCAGGCCCGCACCATCCGTATTCCGGTGCACATGATCGAGACGATCAACAAGCTCAACCGCATTTCCCGGCAGATGCTGCAGGAAATGGGTCGCGAACCGACCCCGGAAGAGCTGGGCGAACGCATGGAAATGCCCGAGGACAAGATCCGCAAGGTATTGAAGATCGCTAAAGAGCCGATCTCCATGGAAACCCCGATCGGTGATGACGAAGACTCCCATCTGGGCGACTTCATCGAAGACTCGACCATGCAGTCGCCAATCGATGTGGCCACCGTTGAGAGCCTGAAGGAAGCGACCCGCGAAGTACTCTCCGGCCTCACTGCTCGTGAAGCCAAGGTGCTGCGGATGCGTTTCGGCATCGACATGAATACCGACCACACTCTCGAAGAGGTCGGCAAGCAGTTCGATGTAACCCGCGAGCGGATTCGTCAGATTGAAGCCAAGGCGCTGCGCAAGCTGCGCCACCCGACGAGAAGCGAGCATTTGCGCTCCTTCCTCGACGAGTAAGCCCAAGACCCCCAGCCCTGCTGGGGGTTTTGCTTTTTAGCGCCCCTCCCTCCCCCTGCTGCCCAGCCCGTCTACACTCGACACATTCCCCGTTCCATGACGAGACGGTTTATGCCCAGACTGTCGGCCATGCTTTTGCTGGCGCTGCTCACTTGGACTGCAACGGCTGGCGCGCTGACTCTCACCGATGAAGAACGTAGCTGGCTCAAAGCCCACCCGGAACTACGCCTAGGTGTAGACGCCTCATGGCCGCCATTCGAATATCGGGACGAGGAAGGCCGCTATCAGGGCCTTGCCGCGGATTACATCCAGCTGATCCAGGAACGCTTGTCGATCACCCTCAAGCCAGTCGAGCCCGCCAGCTGGACTGCCGTGCTCGAGGACGCCAAGCAAGGCAAGCTGGACCTGCTGCCAGGGATCATGTCGACCCCGGAACGCCAGAGCTACATGGCGTTCACCCGGCCCTACCTGGACTTTCCCATTGTGATCCTCGCCCATGAAGGTGGCGCACAACCCCACACGCTTCAGGACCTCTACGGCCTCAAGGTGGCCGTGGTGGAAAACTATGCCCCCCATGAGCTGCTGCGCACCCATCACCCGGATCTGAACCTAGTGGCCCTGCCCAATGTCAGTTCGGCCCTGCAGGCCCTGGCCACCGATGAAGTGGACGCGGTGGTCGGCGACCTGGCCTCCAGCGTCTGGAGCCTGCGTCAGCTCAAGCTCGACGGCCTCTACGTCAGCGGCGAAACCCCGTATCGCTACCAACTTGCGATGGGCGTGCCCCGGGACAGCAAGATCCTGGTGGGGATTCTCGACAAGGTCCTGGCGGACCTGAGCCCCGAGGAAATCAGCGCGATCCAGCAGCATTGGGTCGGCAGCGTGCTGGATCACCGCACCTTCTGGTCGGACGTACTTCTCTATGGCCTCCCCGGCCTGCTGCTTCTGGTCACCGTGCTGGCCGTGGTGATCCGCATCAACCGCCGCCTGAGTTCGGAAATCTCCCGCCGGGTCGCCCTTGAACAGGAACTGCGCAGTAGCGAATACCATTACCGCAGCCTGGTGGAGAGCCTGTCAGCCATTGCCTGGGAAGCCCGCATCAGTGATTTCACCTACAGCTACGTCTCGCCCCACGCCGAGGCCTTGCTGGGTTACCCCCTGTCCCACTGGCTGATCCCCGGGTTCTGGCGCAACATCATCCACCCCGCCGACCTGACCCGCGCCCAGGCCTTCTGCGACCACGAAGTGCAGGCCGGACGCGACCACAGCCTCGACTACCGGGTGATCACCGCCGACGGTCGCTGCCTCTGGGTGCGCGACATCGTCAGCCTGATCGAGCACGGCCACGAACCGGTGATGCGCGGGCTGATGATCGACATCAGCGAGACCAAGCACACCGAAGAGGCCTTGCGCCTGTCGGAACAGAAGTTCGCCTCGGTGTTCCAGCAATGCCCGGACATCCTGGTCATCGCGCGCCTGTCCGACGGCTGCCTGCTGGAGGTCAACAAGGCCTTCGAGGAACAGATCGGCCTGAGCGCCGGCCAAGTCGTCGGCCAGACCGCCACCGACCTCAATATCTGGGGCATTCCCGGCGTGGGGCCAGGTCTTCTGCAGCGCCTGCAGGCAGGCAGCATCCGCAACCTGGAAATGCCCTTTCGCCGCCACAACGGCCAGCTCTTCACTGGCTTGATCTCGGCCGAGCCCTTTGACCTCGACACCACACCGGCGCTGGTGGTCGTGGTTCGCGACATCAGCCAACTCAAGGAAACCCAACAGCAACTGCAAACCTCCGAGGAGAAATTCGCCAAGGCGTTCCATGCCTCGCCGGATGGGCTGCTGCTGACCCGGCAGCGAGACGGATTGCTGATTGAGGTGAACGAGGGCTTCAGCCGCATCACCGGCTTCAACAGCGCCATGTCCCTGGATCGCTCGACCCTCGACCTGGGCATCTGGGTCAATCTCAATGAGCGCAAACAGATGCTCGACCTGCTGCAGCGCGACGGCTTCGTCCGTGACTTCAGCTGCCATATCCGCCGCAGCGATGGCCAGATCCGCCTCTGCGAACTGTCGAGTCGACCACTGCCCATCGGCGACGACAACTGCATGTTGACCATTGCCCGCGACATCACCGACCGCCACCAGATGCAGGAAAAACTGCTGCAAGCCGCCACCGTGTTTGAAAGTACGGCCGAAGGGGTGATGATCACCGACACCCAGCAGCGCATCAGTGCAGTCAATCGCGCCTTCAGCGAAATCACCGGCTACAGCGAAAGTGAAGCCCTCGGCCACACTCCACGCCTGCTCGCTTCCGGGCTGCATGACAGCGCCTTCTATGCCGCGATGTGGCATCAACTGACCCTTGAAGGCCATTGGCAGGGCGAAATTTCCAATCGCCGCAAGAACGGTGAGTACTACCCCAATTGGCTGACCATCAACGCGGTACGCAACGCCGACCGGCAAATCACTCATTTCGTAGCGGTGTTCGCCGATATCTCCAGCCTCAAGCACGCTCAGGCGCGGCTCGATTACCAGGCTCACCACGACCCGCTGACCGGCTTGCCGAACCGGACCCTGTTCGAGAGCCGACTGCTGACGGCGCTCAACAGCCAGGAAGAGAGCGGCAGCCAGGGCGCGGTGCTGTTTCTCGACCTGGACCGCTTCAAGCACATCAATGACAGCCTCGGCCACCCGGTGGGCGACCTGCTGCTCAAAGGCATCGCGGTACGCCTCAAGGAGCAGTTGCGCGACATCGACACCGTGGCCCGCCTGGGCGGGGATGAATTCATCATCCTGCTGCCGGGCCTGCATCAGTCCAGCGACGCCGACCATATCGCCACCAAGCTGCTGAATTGCTTTACCGCGCCCTTTCAGGCCGGCGAACACGAGTTCTTCATCAGTGCCAGCATCGGCACCAGCCTGTATCCCAAGGATGGTTGCGACGTCGCCACCTTGATCAAGAACGCTGACGCCGCCATGTATCGCTCCAAGGCCAAGGGCCGCAACCGGGTCGAACGCTACACCCGCGACCTCACGGCTCAGGCCAGCGAACGGGTGGCCCTGGAACACGAATTGCGACGGGCCATCGAACGCGATGAACTGTCGCTGTATTTCCAGCCCAAGATCAGCCTCAGCAACCACGAACTGGTGGGCGCCGAAGCTCTGATCCGCTGGCACCATCCCAGCTTCGGCGATGTGCCTCCCGAGCACTTCATCCCGCTGGCCGAAGAGAACGGCATGATCCTGCTGATCGGTGACTGGGTGCTGGAACGGGCCTGCCAGCAGCTCAATGCCTGGCACCAGCGCTACGAAAGCTTCGGCCCGCTGTCGGTGAACCTGGCCGGCGCCCAACTGCGCCAACCCAATCTGCTGAGCCGCATCGAACAATTGCTGCGCGAATACGACCTGCAGCCCGGGATGCTGCAGTTGGAGATCACCGAGAACTTCATCATGAGCCAGACCGAGGAAGCCCTGGAGGTGCTGCATCAGCTCAAGCACCTGGGTGTCCAACTGGCCATCGACGACTTCGGAACCGGCTACTCGTCCCTCAGCTACCTCAAGCGCCTGCCCCTGGATTTCCTCAAGATCGACCAGTCCTTTGTCCGCGGGCTGCCGGATGACCCCCACGACGTGGCAATCGTACGTGCCATCATCGCCCTGGGACGCAGCATGCAATTCACGGTGATTGCCGAAGGCGTTGAAAACCAGGACCAGCAGACCTTTCTCGCCATGGAAGGCTGCGAACAGATACAGGGCTACATCGTCAGCCTGCCGCTGGAGGCCGAAGAGTTTTGCACAACCTTCCTGCAGATCCGGGTTTCCGATTTTTCGGATAGCACAGCCGAGAAACCATCGTTATAATCCGCCGCCTACTGAGGGCCTATAGCTCAGTTGGTTAGAGCAGAGGACTCATAATCCTTTGGTCCACGGTTCAAGTCCGTGTGGGCCCACCACCTTCAAAGCCGCGCACTGCGCGGCTTTCGTGTATCTGGCGCAATGAATTATTCAGGGCGGGGAGATTGCACAACATCGGATGTGTCCAGAATGTGTCCAGGACGTTTGGCCATAGGGTTCAAATTGACCACCTCGGCCATGTGTCCAGGACTGAAGTGCGCGTACTTCTGAGTCATTGCCAACGACGAGTGCCCGAGCACTTTTTGTAGGGTGATGATGTCCCCACCGTTCATCATGTAACAGCTGGCGAACGTATGCCGCAGGACGTGCGTCAACTGCCCAGGTGGCAGATCCAGCGCGACAGCATCAACCGCCCGCCTGAAAATCTCATAGCACGGCTTAAACGGCAGAGCCTTGTGCAGCCGCTGCTCAAGCGCCTTGGAGATCGGCACGGTTCTGTTCTTGCTGGCCTTGGTTTTACTGTAGTGAATCCGCTGCTGGCGCACCTGACGTACCTGCTGCCGCCCCACCGTGCACACGTCGATAAGCACACCTCGGCTATCAGCAGCGCCTCAGCGTCCATTTCCTGCAGACAGGTATGGCAGCACAGCAAGGCCTGCCAGCAGCGGGTCGATGCCGATGGCAACTGGCTGCACCAGACTGATGGAAAGATCCAGGACAAGGCGATCGAGCGCGAGGTGGAAGCCCTGGACAACGCCGAGCGCTTCCAGAATCACACCAGGACGGTGGACGACCATTCAACCGAGTCAGTGGGAGGGGTCAAGAAGATCCAGGCCATGGAGCGCTCAAGCTGCTTTCAGGCGGTTCTGCCATCCCGGCCGCAGTGGATGACCTGCACCAGGCCACCGGCGGCGGCTTGAACCTGGTGGTGGGGCAGAAGGTCAACGCCACAGCGGGCGGTGACCTGCAGGAGCAGATCCTGGGGTTGCGCAAGAGCGTGAGCGGGATCAGTCAGAGCCTGCAGGCGCCCAAGACCTGGCTCGGGCCAGAATCGGTCAACGTGCTGCAGGTGTTGTGCGACCTGCTGGACCTGGTGCAGGAGATGAACATTCAACTGGCTGGCCATACTCACGGCCCAACACCACCACCGAGTAATGCCGCCGCATCCATGACCGCAAAACAGCAAGCCGAATGGCTTAAACCGATTACTAAGTAAAGTGAGTATTGAAAGTTAAGCGAGCAAAGTAGTCCTTTACCTGTTTGACCGGATATACGAGATATACCGTATGACCTAGGTCACAATAAAATTGTGTATTGCACAATACAGATCAATGCACAAATGACCGCTCATCGGAAAGTTCTGCAATCATAGTGTTGTAAAGTGTTGTCGTTTATTTCTTCTAACGGTAATGCGGATTTAGTCACGCTTGAGGACAAACCCTTATGCTCTAGGCGTTAGACCGAAGCGCATCATTTTTGCCTCTCTCTAAAACGAGGAAGCCCGGGCGGGGACTGGCCCCGCCCGGGCTGCTCGTGCTGAAAATCTGTGGTTGCTCCGGTTCAAAAAAAACCAGATCATTCCCTCAACCACCGCTTCAGCCATTTCTCTTTGTATCCGCAAATCGAAGGTTATGGTCTAGCTGCCTCTCAGTCAATCGGGTGAACCTTGAACTGCTTACGTAAGTACGTATGTAAGTTGCTCTAAGTATAGGATCGCTGGTTTCAGAGCATGTTAGGCGGCGGGAGGTAAGTTCTATTTAATAGAACTTTTCTTTTCACTTTGTGGAGAGTTTAAACGGTGAATTTCAACCTCCGTTTTATCCCTGAAGAATTGATCCGTGCGTTGCAAGCCGCGTACTGGTCAATCCGTTTGGTACGTATCTTGTTGCAGCCATAACGGAAACAGGCGGGGGCTTCGGCCCCCGTTTTCACTTCCCCATTCTGTAATCATTACACCTCCCGGCACCACCAGGACTGCGCATAGGCGCAGCCATCGATGTACTCGATCCCGCTCAGTACAAAGCCTGTGGGAGCCATGCTGGATAGCGATGCATCCCGTAGTTGGGGCAAGTGCTCAGGATCAAGCGGCATTACGCCTAGAAGCCTTGCAACCGTCGTACTGCTGCCCAGTTCGGGGTCTATTTCAGCCCTCACCCTCACGTCAGCCTTTATTGCCCTGTAGCGCCTCCTTTCGTCCGGATTGAGCGCGATGCCCTCTCGTCGCATAGGCGTTACCAACATCTGCATAGAAACCACCTATTCGGCGCTGTCGGGAAAACTCAAGCCGATCACGCTGTAACGACAAAGGGCGCCGAGGCGCCCTTTTTTGTGCATGTGGTGTTATTCGTCGCTCAGTCGTTCAGCCGCCTTACGGTAGACCTGATCACGCTCGCGCTTATCGACAGCTACCACAAACACCAAAACCTCCCGATCAATCACCTGATAGACCAGCCGATAGCCACTGCTACGCAGCTTGATCTTGTAGCAGTCAGGCAAAGAATGCAGGCGGTTGGCTTCAATCCGTGGATTAGCCAGTATCGTTGCCAGCTTCTTTTTGAGCTGCTGGCGCACGGTGCCCCCCAGCTTTTGCCACTCTTTTAAGGCTCGAGCATCGAACTCAAGGCTATAGGTCATCTAGCGAAACCTTCACCCTTTGGGGGGCGCTCAGTCTCTCGCGAACAGTGGCGATCAGCGCTTCATCGTCCTCTGTCATCAGGACGGGGCGGAAAGGCAGTTGGCCGCGCTCTGCCACGTACTGCAAGGCTTGCCGCATTAGTTCGGATGGGGTGACGCCGAGCCTCTCAAGTTCCTGGTAAGCACGCGCTTTGAGGTCGTCGTCGACACGGATATTGATAGAAGCCATGGAATAGCCCTCGCGTAATGACATTTGTCATTACATTAATGCAAGGAGAGTTTTTGGGCAAGACTGCAAGGCCGGGGCTGTCTTCCCCCTCCCAATTGCCCTCGCAACTCAGCCAGAGTCTTTCGCAGTCGGAAAATCCCGACCACGGAAAAAAACCTCATGAAAAAGCACTTATCCTCCTCCCGCCGACGGGCTCTGCGTCCTTTTTTTGTGCAAACCGGCGGGAGATGCAAAGGGGACTGCGGACCAGGCCAGCCGCAGGGCCTGGGCTGGTGGTGGCCATTGCACGGTGTGAAAGGTTTTGTAAGGGTGTGCAATGGCCACTGCAAAAAGTGTCCAGAATGTGTCCAGGCACCCGAGCACTCTATGGGGAATATGGGACAAGACGCCCAGTAAAACCTGAACTTATAAAGGTTTTCCCAATGGATGCGGGTCTTTTTTGGGGGCTCATAATCCTTTGGTCCACGGTTCAAGTCCGTGTGGGCCCACCACCTTCAAAGCCGCGCACTGGCGCGGCTTTTTTGTGCCTGTCGATCCCTCTGCATCGGCTGTTATCTGGCAAACCGCCACCTTAAATCATCTCCGCCAGCCTCTCGTTGCTCCCTTCAAAAGAACTCAAGCGCCGCCTCAGGAACTCGTCGACGCCTTGGCCGCGCGGCGGGTGAAAATCGGTAGGGGGTGGAGTAACTGGCCGCACTGGGCCGCATCAGCGTCGGCGCCGAACAGGGCACGCAGCGCTTGCGTGCCGCCTTCGCCAGGGTTGCCCAGGCCTGATGCCGCAGCCCCTCATCAATGCACAAGCCGCGCTATGCGCGGCTTGTGCATGGCCCGGCGTACAGCGGTTACTTGGGCAACGCGTAGGCAATCACGTAGTCGCCCCGGTCGGTCGACTGTCGGGCACCGCCTGCGGTGAGCAGAATGTACTGGCGCCCGGTCTTGGGAGAGACATAGGTCATCGGCCCCGACTGGCTGCCCACCGGCAGGCGGGCTTTCCAGATTTCGTTGCCGTTGCCGGAGTCGAAGGCCCGCAGGTAGAAGTCCTGGGTGCCGGCGAAGAACAGCAGGCCGGACTGGGTGGCCAGGGAAGCGCCCAGGGTCGGCATGCCGATCGGGATCGGCAGGTGCATGCGGATCCCCAGCGGGCCGGTGTCCTGCACGGTGCCCACCGGCACTTGCCATACCAGCTTGCGGGTCTTCAGGTCGATGGCCGACATCGTGCCAAACGGCGGCTTCTGGCAGGGAATGCCCGCCGCCGAGAGGAAGCGCTGGCGCATGGCGCCGAACGGCGTGCCTTCCTGGGGCACCACGCCCATTTCGATGCCGCTGGCGCCGGCGGCGATCTGGTCCCGGGGGATCATGTAGTTGGCCAGGCCCAGGCGCATGTCGTTGACGAACATGTAGTTGCTGGTGGGGTCCACCGACACGCTGCCCCAGTTCATGCCACCCAGGGATCCCGGGAACTGCAGCGCATGATCCAGACCCGGCGGGGTGTATACGCCCTCATGGCGCATGCCCTTGAACTGGATGCGGCACATCAACTGGTCAAAGGGCGTGGCGCCCCACATGTCGGACTCGCTCAGGGTCTGGTTGCCGATGGACGGCATTTCCACCGAGAACGGCTGGGTTGGCGAATAACGCTCACCCGGCACATTACCCTGGGGCACCGGACGCTCTTCGACCCGGGCAATGGGTTTCCCGGTCTCGCGGTTGAGCAGGAAGATCTCGCCCTGCTTGGTGACCTGGGCCAGCGCCGGTTGCACTCCGCCCTTGTCATCCGGAATGTCGTACAGCAGCGGCTGGGCCGGCAGGTCGAAGTCCCAGAGGTCGTGGTGGGTCGTCTGGAAATGCCAGCGCACCTGGCCGGTCTTGACGTCGAGGGCGACGATGGAGGAGTTCCATTGGTCATCGAACTCGGTGCGCTGGCCGCCGAAGAAGTCCGGGGTGGCGTTGCCGGTCGGCAGGTACACCAGGCCCAGCTTGGCGTCATAGGACATTGCCGACCAGACGTTTGGCGTGCCGCGGGTATAGGTTTCACCTGCGGGTGGACGCTTGGTGGTTGTCGGGTTGCCCGGGTCCCAGGCCCACTTCAACTCGCCGCTGCGCACGTCGAAGGCCCGCACCACGCCCGGTGGCTCCCCGGTGGAGAAGTTGTCCGCCACTCGGCCGCCTACGATCACCAGGGTGCCGGCCACCAGCGGCGTGGAGGTTTGCTGGTAGTAACCCGGCTTGATCTCGCCCATGTCGGTCTTCAGGTCGACCGTGCCCTTGTCACCGAAGTCCTCACAGGGTTTGCCGGTTTCTGCGTTGATGGCAATCAGCCTTGCATCACCGGTGGGCAAGAACAGCCGCTTGCTGCAGGCAGCAGGTGTGGAGGCAGACTCGGCAGCCGACGTGGTGGAAACCTCGAAATAGCCCAGGCCACGGCAGCGCTGCCAGTTTGGCGCGGAGCCTTTGGGGTCGAACCTCCAGCGCTCGGTGCCGGTGTCGGCGTCCAGGGCGAACACCTTGCCGTAGGCAGTGCAGGTGTAGACCGTGTTGCCGATCTGCAGCGGTGTGTTCTGGTCTTCGGCGCCGGCCCCGTTGCTTTCAGGCAAGTCGCCGGTACGGAAGGTCCAGGCCACCTGCAATTGATCGATATTGCCCTTGTTGATCTGGTCCAGTGCGGCGAAACGGTTGCCCGCCGTGGTGTTGCCCCAGTGGGCCCAATCTTTTTGTTCAGTGCCTGGAGCCACTGGCTGGATCGCCGGCACCTGATCAGCCGAGACCACGTGAGTAGGTACGAACATGTAGCCGAAGGTCGCCACAACGCCGACTCCCAGCAATCCCGCCACAGCATAGGCACCCCGCCCGGCACGGGCGCCGGAAGCTCGCATCAGGGTCGGATAGACCAGCGCCACCACCAGGCCTATCACGGCGAAGGTCAGCACCCGCGAAACCAGCGGCCAATACTCCAGGCCCGCGTCCCAGACGGCCCAGAGCGCGGTCAGCACCAGGGCCACGCCGTACAGCCAGGCACCACGCGGATTGCGACGCGCAATCAGCAACCCGGAAACCAGCATCGCCAGGCCCATCAGCAGGAAATAGGCACTGCCCCCCAGGCTGACGAGGTAACCCCCGCCTCCGGCCAGGCCCAACCCGATCAGGGCAATCAGGATACCCAACCCCGCAAGCAACCCTTTGCTGCCGGCGGCAGCCCCTGTGTGTCTCATCGTGAATACCTCTGCCATCTGTAAACCAGTCCGCGAGAATGTACTAACCAGTTACTTATGACAATCTGCCGCAGGCCATTTGTTTCAAAAAAATTCCGGCGCTTGCACGCAGGCGCAGCACTCGTCACCGCCCGGGACCGAGAGCGAGGCTGTAACATGGGCGCTCTCGATAGCCGTGCTGGAGCCCACCTTGTCCGATAGCCGCCCTCCCGTTCTTGACGAAGTCGACCGTCAATTGATCGCCGCGCTGCAGATCAACGCCCGCGAAAGCGTGGCGATGCTGGCCCGGCAATTGGGTATCGCCCGCACCACCGTGACCTCGCGCCTGGCACGCCTGGAGAAAACCCGGGTGATCACCGGCTACGGCGTGCGCCTGGGCCAGCGTGTGGTCGATGGCGGCTTGCAGGCGTATGTCGGCATCAAGGTCCAGCCGCGTTCCGGCAAGGAAGTCCTGCGTCGCTTGAGCGGCATGGCCCAGGTCCAGCAGTTGTGCGCGGTCAGTGGCGAATTCGACTACGTGGCCTGGCTGCGCACCGACTCGCCAGAGCAACTGGACCAATTGCTGGACCAGATCGGCAGCGTCGATGGCGTGGAAAAGACCACCACCTCGATCATCCTCAGCAGCAAGATCGATCGCGGCCATGCGCTGTGAGGCAGTCCCGGCGCACTCGCAACGGCATAGCCAAGATGAACTCGTCGTTTTGCGATAATGGTTCGTCACATAGATAAATAACAATGCATAACGACGACAGTTTGCGTCTTATTAACGTGTTTTACCCTCTCTAAAATGGCTGCCATCTTTTCCTATACTCAGCACACTGCTGAGCCGCCCGCCAAGGTCAGCCATGAACAAGAACAATCGCCATCCTGCAGACGGTAAGAAGCCGATCACCATCTTCGGCCCGGACTTCCCTTTCGCCTTCGACGACTGGATCGAGCATCCCGCCGGCCTGGGCAGTATTCCCCAGGCCCAGCACGGCACCGAAGTGGCAATTGTCGGCGCCGGCATCGCCGGGCTGGTGGCGGCCTACGAGCTGATGAAGCTGGGCCTCAAGCCGGTGGTCTACGAAGCATCGAAAATGGGCGGCCGCCTGCGCTCCCAGGCCTTCGAAGGCGCCGAAGGGATCATCGCCGAGCTGGGTGGCATGCGCTTTCCTGTGTCATCCACGGCCTTCTACCACTACGTCGACAAGCTCGGCCTGCAGACCAAGCCCTTTCCCAACCCGCTGACCCCGGCCTCGGGCAGCACGGTCATCGACCTCGAAGGCCAGACCCACTACGCTCAGAAGCTCGCCGACCTGCCGGCACTGTTCCAGGAAGTCGCCGACGCCTGGGCCGACGCCCTGGAAGATGGCTCACGCTTCAGCGAGATCCAGCAGGCAATCCGCGACCGCGACGTGCCGCGCCTCAAGGAGCTGTGGAACACCCTGGTGCCGCTGTGGGACGACCGCACCTTCTACGACTTCGTCGCCACCTCCAAGGCCTTTGCCAAGCTGTCGTTCCACCATCGTGAAGTGTTCGGCCAGGTGGGCTTCGGCACCGGTGGCTGGGACTCGGACTTCCCCAACTCGATGCTGGAAATCTTCCGCGTGGTGATGACCAACTGCGACGATCACCAGCACCTGGTGGTGGGCGGCGTCGAGCAGGTGCCCCTGGGCATCTGGCGCCACGTCCCTGAGCGCTGCGCTCACTGGCCGGCCGGCACCAGCCTCAGCTCGCTGCACCACGGCGCGCCGCGCACCGGGGTCAAGCGCATTGCCCGGGCTGCCGACGGCCGTTTCAGCGTCACCGACAACTGGGGCGATACCCGGGAATACGCAGCGGTACTGACCACCTGCCAGAGCTGGCTGTTGACCACCCAGATTGAATGCGAGGAGTCGCTGTTCTCGCAGAAGATGTGGATGGCCCTGGACCGCACCCGCTACATGCAGTCGTCGAAAACCTTCGTCATGGTCGACCGGCCATTCTGGAAGGACAAGGATCCGGAAACCGGTCGCGATCTGATGAGCATGACCCTCACCGACCGTCTGACCCGCGGCACCTACCTGTTCGATAATGGCGACGACAAGCCGGGGGTGATCTGCCTGTCCTACTCATGGATGAGCGATGCCCTGAAGATGCTTCCGCAGCCGGTGGAAAAACGCGTGAAGCTGGCATTGGACGCGCTGAAGAAGATCTACCCCAAGGTGGACATCGCCAGTCGCATCATCGGCGACCCGATCACCGTGTCCTGGGAGGCCGATCCGCACTTCCTCGGCGCCTTCAAGGGCGCGCTGCCGGGCCACTATCGCTACAACCAACGGATGTATGCGCACTTCATGCAGGACGACATGCCCGCCGAGCAGCGCGGTATCTTCATCGCCGGCGACGACGTGTCCTGGACCCCGGCCTGGGTCGAAGGCGCAGTGCAGACCTCGCTGAACGCGGTGTGGGGGATCATGAAGCACTTCGGTGGCGCCACTCATGCCGAGAACCCGGGCCCAGGGGATGTGTTCCACGAGATCGGGCCAATTGCCCTGGCCGACTGAAACCGGCGGCCGGGCAGGTGCTCGTCCCCGCAGGTACCCTCTGCGGGGATGTCGTATGAACCTGTGACAACGGCTACAGTGGCCGGTCTGTCAGTGAGTGGAGTGAAGACCATGCGCGTCGCCCTGTATCAGTGCCCGCCACGGCCGCTGGATGTGGCCGGCAACCTGCAACGCCTGCATCAGGTGGCCATGGAAGCCACCGATGCCGATCTGCTGGTGCTGCCGGAGATGTTCCTCAGCGGCTACAACATTGGCCTGGAAGCAGTTGCTGCCCTGGCGGAGGCTCAGGACGGCCCGTCGGCCCAGCGCATCGCCGCCATCGCCCAGGCGGCCGGCACGGCGATTCTCTATGGCTACCCGGAGCGCAGTGCCGACGGCCAGATCTACAACGCCGTGCAATTGATCGATGCCCATGGCCAGCGCCTGTGCAACTACCGCAAGACCCATCTGTTCGGCGACCTCGACCACTCGATGTTCAGCGCCGGCGACGATGATTTCCCCCTCGTGGAACTGGACGGCTGGACGCTCGGCTTCCTGATCTGCTACGACATCGAGTTCCCGGAAAATGCGCGTCGCCTGGCCCTGGCGGGTGCCGAGCTGATTCTGGTGCCGACCGCCAATATGGTGCCCTACGACTTCGTCGCCGACGTGACGATTCGCGCCCGGGCCTTCGAGAACCAGTGCTACGTGGCCTATGCCAACTACTGTGGCCATGAAGAGCAGATCCGCTACTGCGGGCAAAGCAGCATCGCCGCCCCCGACGGTAGCCGGATTGCCCTGGCCGGGCTCGACGAGGCTTTGATCATCGGCACCCTGGACCGAGAGTTGATGGCCGAGTCTCGAGCGCTCAACCGCTATCTTGCCGATCGCCGTCCCGAGCTTTACGACGACCTGAACAAGCGCTGATCCAGGGATATCCGCTAGCATGAGCGCTTCTCTGTTCTGGAAGTGCTCATGCCCGCGCTGAACCACCCTCTGCCCCACCTGGAAACCCTGGCCAACGGCCTGCAGGTGTCCTTGCGTCATGCTCCCCATTTGAAACGCTGCGCGGCGGCCCTGCGTGTAGCTGCCGGCAGTCACGATGTGCCGCTGGCCTGGCCGGGCCTGGCGCACTTCCTGGAACACTTGCTGTTTCTCGGTACCGAGCGCTTTCCCGCCGATCAGGGACTGATGACCTATGTCCGCGCCCAGGGTGGGCAACTGAACGCCAAGACCTGCGAGCGCAGTACCGAGTTCTTTTTCGAGCTGCCGGTCGCAGCGTTTGCCGGTGCCCTCGAGCGCCTGGGCGACATGCTCGGCCGGCCGCGCCTGAGCCTGGAAGATCAGCGACGGGAACGGGAAGTCCTGCACGCGGAGTTCATCGCCTGGTCCCGGGATGGGGCGGCGCAACGTCAGTTCGCACTGTATGACGGCTTGTCTGCGGCCCATCCCCTGCGGGCCTTTCACGCGGGCAACCGCTACAGCCTGAACCTGCCCAACAGTGCTTTCCAGCACGCCCTGCAGCAGTTTTATCGGGCTTTCTACCAGACCGGGCAGATGACCCTGAGCCTCGCCGGGCCACAGCCCCTGGAAGAGCTTCGGGCCCTGGCCGAGCGCTGCGCCGTGGAGTTGCCCAGTGGGAAGCGTATTGCGCAGAGTCGCCCACCCGCGTTGCTGACATCCTCCACCACGACTTATCAACAACTCGGCGCACAGCGCCAGGATCTGCTGTTTGCCCTTGAACAGCTACCCGAGGGCGCAGCTGCCGCACTGGACTTTCTCTGTACCTGGCTGCAATCGGCCAAACCCGGCGGACTGCTCGCCGAACTGCAGCAACGTCACCTGGCCCATAGCCTGAAAGCGACGCCGCTGTACCAGTTTGCCGGACAAGCCCTGCTGCACCTGGAGCTCGGCCTTTGCACAGAAAAACCGACAGCAGCGGCTCAGACCCAGGCGCTGCTGATGGAATGGCTGGGGTTCTTCAGCGCCCAGGCCGATTGGCCACAGTTGCAGGAAGAATATGCCTTGCTGCAACAACGCCGGAGCCAGTCCAGCAGCGCCCTGGAGCTGGCGCAACGAGACTGCCGGCAAATCGTCGGCGAACTGGATGAGCTGGGGCTGGTTGCCCTCAAGCAAGTGCTCGAGCAACTGCAGCCCCAGGCGATGGACAACTTCAGCAGCGACTGGCGCCTGCCCCCGCCCAACCCGTTCCTGCGCCCGACCAGCGAAGCACCGCGGGCGGGATTGATTCGCGGCCAGACCAGCGCTCATCGGGGACTGCGTACCTTTGCCCAGGACCGTTCCCGGGGGAGGCGAGAACCGTCGGCCTTGAGCTTCAGCCAGGCGCTGCCAAGCGAGAGTGCCGAGGCGGCACTGAGGTTGCGCTGGCGCCTGGCCTCGCCCGCACCGGCCGGCCTCCACGCGCGCTTGGATCGCAGTCTGGAGCCGTTGCGCATTGATGCTCGCCAAGCCGGGGTGGAACTGGGTTTCTCGACGGCAGGACCAGACTGGTTGCTGACACTGAGCGGCCTGCACGCCCCTCTGCCTGCCGTACTGCAGCAAGCCTTGAAGACCCTCAGCCATCCCACCGAATCATTCTGGCTGCAGAACGAGGCGACCACCGACCAAGCACCGTTGATGCCGATCCGTCAGTTGCTGAAGATATTCAGCGAGCAACCCCTGCCCAGCGGCCCATCAGCGCAGGGCCCGCAGGCACTGCAAGCACTGTGGGCCGCTGCCCGCTGGGATGGGCTGGCTTTGGCATTGCCGGCCAGTGCACAAGAAGCCCTCAGCCGGGCGCTGCATCAAATGCCCGGTACGGCGGATACCACCCTCCGCCAGCCGGCAGCGCCTGAAGGCCGGTACCAGTGGCACTGCTTGTCTGGAGAGCCCGGCGAACATGGGTTGTTGCTGTTCTGCCCGACACCGGGTGCCAGCCTTGCCGATGAAGCGGCCTGGCGCATGCTGGGGCAGGTCTGCCAGACACCGTTCTATCAACGGCTGCGAGTCGAGTTGCAGTTGGGCTATGCGGTATTCAGTGCAGTGCGCCAGCGTAATGGCCAGACCGGCCTGCTGTTCGGCGTGCAATCTCCCAACGCCAACGCCACGCACCTACTCCAGCACCTCGAAGAGTTCCTCCAGCGTCTGCCTGAGGGGATCATGTCGCTCAGCGAACCGGCCTGGAACGAACAGCGGACGGCTCTGGCGCGCCAGTTCGAACCAGCAACGCTGCCCCTGCTCCATGCCATGGAACTGCTATGGCAGGCAAAGCTGGCCGGCCATCCGTCGGATTACCTGCAGCAGTTGCAGACCTGCATCGACGCGCTCACGCCTGAGGGCACGGCCCAGGCCGCCGAGCACCTCAAGGAAGCGAGCGGAGGCTGGAGGGCCTGGGCCAACGGGCCCTGCCCGGGTTCGCCCTGGCAAGTGGCAGAATGATCATTACCCGCGCTGCAATGAGCTTTCTTCAGAATTGCGGGCAACCTGCAGCAGGAATTTAGTAAGATAGCCCCCTAAGCATCTGAACATCTCCCGCTGGAGGTGGACTATATGTATAGGCAACAATCGTCCCATCCACCCCATAGGAGCACTTTTATGACTTGGTCCAAACCGGCTTACACCGACCTGCGTATCGGCTTCGAAGTCACCATGTACTTCGCCAGCCGCTAATTTCTGCCTCTGGCCAGAAACGCAGCGCAACGCCTCGGCCCGTCCGGGGCGTTTTTATTTTCAGTTCTCCATCTTTTTTCCAGTCCTCATCCAGGGAGCATTCATGTTCGTCCAGATTCTAGGTTCCGCCGCCGGCGGTGGTTTTCCGCAGTGGAACTGCAACTGCGTGAACTGCGCAGGGTTTCGCGACGGCAGCCTGCGGGCCCAGGCGCGCACTCAATCGTCCATCGCGATTTCCGATGACGGGGTGAACTGGGTGCTGTGCAACGCCTCCCCGGACATCCGTGCCCAGCTCCAGAGCTTCGCCCCCATGCAGCCGGGCCGTGCGCTGCGGGACACCGGGATCGGCGCCATCATCCTCATGGACAGCCAGATCGATCACACCACCGGCCTGCTCAGCCTGCGCGAAGGTTGCCCGCATCAGGTCTGGTGCACCGACATGGTCCATGAAGACCTGAGCACCGGCTTTCCCCTGTTCAAGATGCTCAGCCACTGGAACGGCGGCCTGAACTGGAACCGCATCGAGCTCGACCAGAGCTTCACCGTTCCTGCCTGCCCCAACCTGCGCTTCACTCCCTTGCCCCTGCGCAGCGCGGCCCCTCCTTATTCGCCCCACCGCTTCGATCCTCACCCGGGAGACAACATCGGCCTGATCGTCGAGGACCTGCGCAGCGGCGGCAAACTCTTCTACGCCCCAGGGCTGGGCAAGGTAGAGGGTCCTTTGCTGGAAATCATGTCTGCCAGCGATTGCCTGCTGCTGGACGGCACCCTGTGGGAAGACGACGAGATGCAGCGCCGCGGCGTCGGCACCCGCACCGGCCGGGAAATGGGCCACCTGGCCCAGAACGGCCCCGGCGGCATGCTCGAAGTACTGGAGCAACTGCCCCGCCAGCGCAAGGTGCTGATCCACATCAACAACACCAACCCGATCCTTGACGAAGACTCCGCCGAACGTGCCGAACTGGTACGCCGAAAGGTGGAAGTGGCTTACGACGGAATGAGTATTGAGCTGTAGGACCAATCGACTACAAGCTCGACCAGAGCCTTGGGCCTCTATGCGCAGGAGCGGGTCTGCCCGCAAAGCGGCCGAAACACCCGGAGAATCAACATGACCGACACCCCCATGTCGCCTGCCGAATTCGAGCAGGCACTGCGCGCCAAAGGCGCCTACTACCACATCCATCACCCCTATCACGTGGCGATGTATGAAGGCCGGGCGAGCCGCGAGCAGATCCAGGGCTGGGTCGCCAATCGCTTCTACTACCAGGTGAACATCCCCATGAAGGACGCGGCGATCCTCGCCAACTGTCCTGACCGGGAAATCCGTCGTGAGTGGATCCAGCGCCTGCTGGACCATGACGGCGCCCCCGGGGAAGACGGCGGCATCGAGGCCTGGCTGCGCCTGGGCCAAGCCGTGGGCCTGGACCCGGACCAACTGCGCTCCCAGGAACTGGTGCTGCCCGGCGTGCGCTTTGCGGTGGATGCCTACGTCAATTTCGCCCGCCGGGCCAGTTGGCAGGAGGCCGCCAGCAGCTCCTTGACCGAACTGTTCGCCCCGCAGATCCACCAGTCGCGCCTGGACAGCTGGCCCCAGCACTACCCCTGGATCGACCCGGCCGGCTACGAGTACTTCCGCACCCGGCTGGGCCAGGCCCGGCGAGATGTGGAACACGGCCTGGCGATCACCCTGCAGCACTACACCACCCGCGCCGGCCAGGAGCGGATGCTGGAGATTCTGCAGTTCAAACTGGATATCCTTTGGAGCATGCTCGACGCCATGAGCATGGCCTATGAATTGAACCGCCCGCCCTATCACAGCGTCACCGACCAGCGGGTCTGGCATAAGGGGATCAGCCTATGAATTTCGACCGCAGCAAAACCCCACGCTGGCGCCCCGGCTATCGCTTCCAGTACGAGCCGGCGCAAAAGGGCCACGTGTTGCTGTACCCGGAAGGCATGATCAAGCTCAATGACAGCGCTGCACTGATTGGTGGCCTGATCGACGGCGAGCGCGACGTGGCGGCGATCATTGCCGAGCTGGAGGTCCAGTTCCCCGGGGTGCCCGAGCTTGGCGATGACATCGAGCAGTTCATGGAGGTCGCCCGTGCTCAACACTGGATCGAACTCGGCTGAGCCCGCCGCCGTGCCCGGCAAGCCGGAAATCGGCCTGCCGCTGTGGCTGCTGGCCGAGCTGACCTATCGCTGCCCATTGCAATGCCCCTACTGCTCCAATCCCCTGGATTTTGCCCAGCAGGGCAAGGAGTTGAGCACCGAGCAGTGGATCAAGGTATTTCGCGAAGCCCGGGAGATGGGCGCCGCGCAGCTGGGCTTCTCCGGCGGCGAGCCGCTGGTGCGCCAGGACCTCGCCGAGCTGATCGGCGAGGCACGCAAGCTGGGGTTCTACACCAACCTGATCACCTCCGGCATCGGCCTGACCGAACAGAAGATCAGCGACTTCAAGAAAGCCGGCCTGGACCACATCCAGATCAGCTTCCAGGCCAGTGACGAGCAGGTGAACAACCTGCTGGCCGGCTCGAAAAAAGCCTTCGCCCAGAAGCTGGAGATGGCCCGCGCGGTCAAGGCCCACGGCTACCCGATGGTGCTGAACTTCGTCACCCACCGGCACAACATCGACAAGATCGACCGCATCATCGAACTGTGCATAGCCCTGGAAGCCGACTTCGTCGAACTCGCCACCTGCCAGTTCTACGGCTGGGCCCAGCTCAACCGCGTCGGCCTGCTGCCGACCCGCGAGCAACTGCTCCGCGCCGAACGCATCACCAATGAATACCGTGCCAAGCTGGAAGCCCAGGGACATCCTTGCAAGCTGATCTTCGTCACCCCGGACTACTACGAGGAACGTCCCAAGGCCTGCATGAACGGCTGGGGCAGCATCTTCCTCACCGTGACCCCGGACGGCACCGCCCTGCCCTGTCATGGCGCGCGGCAGATGCCGGTGCAGTTTCCCAACGTGCGCGACCACAGCATGCAGCACATCTGGTACGACTCCTTCGGCTTCAACCGCTTTCGCGGGTACGACTGGATGCCGGAGCCCTGTCGCTCCTGCGACGAGAAGGAAAAGGACTTCGGTGGCTGCCGCTGCCAGGCCTTCATGCTCACGGGGGACGCCAGCAATGCCGACCCGGTGTGCAGCAAATCGGAGCACCACGGGATAATTCTCCAAGCCCGCGAAGCGTCCGAAACCGCTACCCAAACCATCGAGCAACTGGCCTTTCGCAATGAACGAAACTCCCGCCTCATCGCCAAGGGCTGAGCCCTTCAGCGCCAGCCTGGCCACCGCTGCCGGGGTCGACTTTGCCGAACTGCAACTGACCGCCCATGGCCTGCTCTGGAATGAGTACCGTCCCACCGACGCCAGCTGCCGGATCTGGCACTGGCGGGAGGGGCAGGCCCATTGCCTGACGCCGCCAGGCTTCAGCGCTCGCAGCCGGGTCTATGAATACGGTGGTGGTGCCTTCTGCCTCAGTGGCGAGGTGCTGGTGTTCGTCAACGAATCAGACCAACAGCTGTATCGGCAAGCCCTGGCGGGCGGCGCACCCAAGGCCCTGACTCAGGGCGAATGCCGTTACGGTGACCTGCACAGTCATGGCGATCAGGTATTGGCAGTCGAAGAGCATGCCAAGCAACATCGACTGGTCAGCATCGACATTGAAAGCGGGCGCCAACACCTGCTCGCCGCTGGAGCAGACTTCTACGCTGCCCCAACCCTGAGCCCCAATGGCCAGCGCCTGGCCTGGATCGAGTGGGACCGCCCCCATCAACCCTGGACCTGCACCCGCCTGATGCTTGCCGAACGCCTGGCCAACGGAACCTGGGGCGACCCTCGCTGCGTGGCCGGAGAAGGTGAACAGGAGTCCCTGCAACAACCACGATTCGATCAGCACGGCCAGCTCTACTGCCTCAGTGATCGCCAGGGCTTCTGGCAACCCTGGGCCGAGGCCGACCATGGCTTGCGTCCATTACCAAGCGCAGCTGCCGACCATGCTCCGGCGCCCTGGCAACTGGGTGGCTGTACCTGGATCCCCCTTGGTGAAGATGCCTGGCTGGGCACCTGGACCGAACACGGTTTTGGACGCCTAGGGCTGCACCAGAGCGCCGGTTCACCACAGGACTTCAGCGGCGGCTACAGTCGCTTTCGCAGCCTGGCGCTGGATGAGCAGCACCTGTATTGCATCGCTGCATCGCCCATCAGCCCCTCTGCAGTGATCGCCATCGCCCGCGATACACATCAGGTTCAGGTACTGGCGGGCGGGGTCGCGCCTCTGCCGGCAGAGCGCATCAGCCGGCCACAAACCCTGTGCTACCCCAGTGGAGAAGGCCAGGCTCACGGTTTCTTCTACACGGCCATGAACGGTGTCAGCCGGCCGCCCCTGGTGGTGTTCATCCACGGTGGCCCGACGTCCGCCTGCTACCCGATGCTCGACCCGCGCATCCAGTTCTGGACCCAGCGCGGCTTTGCCGTGGCCGACCTGAACTACCGCGGCAGCAGTGGCTACGGCCGTGCCTATCGCCAGGCCCTGCACCTGCGCTGGGGCGAAGTGGACGTGGAGGACGCCTGCGCAGTGGTGGCCTACCTGGACCAGCAAGGGCTGATCGACCCGCAGCAGGCGTTCATCCGCGGCGGCAGCGCCGGAGGCTACACCACCCTCTGCGCTCTGGCGTTCGCCAAGGTCTTCTGCGCTGGCGCCAGTCTGTATGGGGTCAGCGAGCCGGTAGCCCTGGCACGCGCCACCCACAAGTTCGAAGGTGACTACCTGGACTGGCTGATCGGCGATCCGGAACAGGACAACGCACGCTACCAGGCCCGGACCCCGCTGCTGCACGCGGACAAGATCAGCGTGCCGGTGGTGTTTTTCCAGGGCGAACTGGACGCCGTGGTGGTGCCCGAGCAAACCCGCGACATGCTCAAGGCACTGCAAGACCAGGGCATAGCCGCCGAGGCCCATTACTACCCGGATGAGCGTCATGGTTTTCGCAAGGCCAGCAATCAGGCCCACGCGCTGGAGCAGGAATGGCGGTTCTATTGCAAGGTACTGCAGGGGCAGCACTGAACAGCGCCTTGCCCGCTCCATCGGAACGGGCAAGTCTGGGGATCAGCGCTTGGCGATGATGTATACCGCGTGCACGATACCGGGGATGTAGCCGCACAGGGTCAAGAGGATATTCAGCCAGAAGGCGCCGCCGAAGCCTACTTGCAGAAAGACCCCCAAGGGCGGCAAGAGGATGGCGAAAATAATACGGATCAAGTCCATGGGCAGCTCCTGAGGGTCATCGGCTCGGGCGAGCCTTACCTGCAATCGACCCTGGGCCCAGGCCAGGGTTCAGACCGATTGCGCCTGCTCGCCTCCAGCTCTCCTGCCAAGTATCAGGCGAGCATCTCGATACCGTGCTTCTGCACGATGCTCAACAGCTTGAGCGCCATGCCGCTGGGGTGCTTTTCACCGGTCTCCCACTTCTTCACCCTGGACGCGCTGGTATTCAGATAACGCGCAAACACCGGCTGGCTGACCTGATTGCGTCACCGCAGCTGCTTGATCTGTTCTGCGGGGACCTGCGCGGGAGCAGCGGCGATGCAAGCCTCGTCGAAACGGCGCATGGTGGTCTTGCCGATGAGTACAACGAGCCTGTAATCGGCGACATTTTCAAGGTCAAAGTGGGGTTTTGAAAAAGACCGAGACAAAAAAACGCCCCGTGCGAAAAATCGGACACGGGGCGACGCGTTATACCGCGAGACGGTTCAGTAATTCAGTCAACGTAAGGTCGGATGTGGCCCTGACAGATAATCCAGGACTCGGAATAGGGTCGGCGCCAGGCCGCTGCAATGAGGGATCCCGGCAAGAATCGCCTGTTGGTCCTCGACGCTGTCCGGCTTGGCGCTGTGCTCGGCGTTCAGCCAGTCGCTGGGGCGGCTCTGCAAGAGCGCCTCGATGCTCTGCAGGTCGCTCTGCAACAGGCATTGCAGGCCAATGGCCTGCTCCTGCCAGATGAAACCCTGGTGAGCGCAGGCTGCAGAACGATAGAGGGGCAGCGCGCCCTTGGGCAGGTCGAAACTCTCACCATGCCAATGAAAGGCCATCAGGCGTTCCGGCAGCGCCAGCCCGAGGGGCGAATCCTGGGCATGGGGGTATTTCTCCACCGGCCACCAGCCAATTTCCCTGACAGCGCTAGGGCGCACCTGAGCCCCCAGAGCCTGCGCCAGGAGTTGGCCTCCCAGGCCAATGCCCAGCACCCGCTTGCCTGCGGACAACGCCTTGCGCAGCAGGCGTTTTTCCGCCGCCAGCCAGGGAGCCTGAACCTCGTCATGCACGCTCATGGGGCCCCCCAGGACGATCAGCAAGTCGAAGCTGTCGAGCCGCGGCAACCGTGCCTGGGCATAGAGATGGCAGATATGCACGGCACTCGCCCGCTCCAGCAACCACTGGTTGATCCGGCCCGGGCCGGCTGCGCAGGAGTGCTGCAGGATCAGCACGCGCATTAGACGGATACTCCTTTACGACATTGCAATTGCGCCGTGCGCACCCGGGAGAAGGCCCGGGCCAGGCGCAGGAGCATCTCGTCGATATTGCCCTTGCTGACCGTCAGTGCCGGAGTGAAGCGCAGGCAGTCCGCTTGCGGGGCACTGAGCAACAGCCCCTCCTGCAACGCGGCCTTGACCACGGCTTCTGCCGAGTCGTCTGTCAGGGACATGCCCCAGAGCAGCCCATGGCCACGAACCTCGCCCAGGTCATAACGAACCGCCAGGCGATTCAGCCCCTGCCCCAGGTATTGACCGCTAGTCCGCACCTGCTGCATGAAACCGTGCTCTTGCAGGCTGTCCAGCACCGCCAGGCCGGCCGAGGTCATCAGGGCGTTGCCGTGATGGGTGCCGTCCAGTTCGCCGTGTTCGAAGCAGCAAGCCTTGCCTCGTGCCAGCAAGGCCGCCAGGGGCACGCCACCGCCCAGTCCCTTGCCCAGGCTGATGATATCGGCGCGTATGCCATACAACTGCTCGGCCAGCAGGGTGCCACAGCGGCCAGCGCCGGTCTGGACCTCATCGAGGATCAGCAGAATGCCCAGCTCACGGCACAGACGCTCGACTCCCTTGAGATAATGCTCGGTGGCCGGAATGACTCCGGCTTCGCTCTGGATCGGCTCGAGCATGATCGCCACTGTTTGCGCGTCCACCGCGGCATGCAGGGCCGGCAAGTCATTGAATGGCACCTGGCTGAAACCCGGCAATTGCGGTTCGAAGCGGTTGCCCGAAGCCCCCACGCCGGCCGCCGACAGCGCGGCAAAACCTCGGCCATGGCAGCTTCGGCTGGCGGTGATGATGCCTGCGGCGCCGCCGCGATGCAGTTGCCCCCACTTGCGTGCCAGCTTGATCGCCGCCTCGCAGGCTTCACTGCCGCTGCTCAGCAGGTAAGCCTGATCACTGCCAGTGCTGCGGCACAAGCGATCGGCAAGCTTGAGCATGCCGCGGTTGTAGAAGCCCGAACCGGGGTTGATCAGCGACTGGGCCTGGGCGGCAATTGCATTGACCAGCGCCGAAGGGCTGTGGCCCAGGCTGTTGGCGGCACCGGCCTGGGTGAAGTCCAGGTAGGTGCGGTCGTCACTGTCCCACAGCCAGGAACCCTGGCCGCGGACGAATACCGGCTGAGGACGCTGCACACTGGGCATCAGGCACTCGCTGGAGAGGGAAGTGTCCGGGATGGACGCACCCGGCTCGACGGCCAGGTCTTCCAGACTCGGAGAGGTACGGCGCAAACCGAACAGATTCATGCTCGCAGGCCCTCCAGGGGCAAGCCCAGCAAGCGCGCTGACCAGTCCTCGACGCAGCCAGTGCGCAGACGCTTGATGGCAATGTCACGCCAGCGCGAAGACAGCGCCGGACAGTCTATGAGTTTCTGCAGCCCGGCAGGCTCCAGTGGCTCCTGGAAGAAGTAGTGCAGGGCACTGGCCACTGTCAGTTCGGGATAGCTGCGCTGGATCAGTTCGAAGGGTTCGTCCGCCTGCACGAAGCCGGGCTTGAGCACTCGATAGAACCAGCCACAGCGACCATTTTCCTGGGCCTGCCGAGGCAGATTGCTCAAGCCCCAGCGCTGGCTCAGGCGGTAGCAGGGTGAACGAGGCTGGCTGATCTGCAGTAACGCCCCACCCCAGCGGAACATGTCTCCCAGGCAGACCTGTTCTTCGGTCAGGCCATGAGTCGAAAGATTTTCCGCGAAGGCCGGCGCGCCCCAGTCGAACTGCGGATAACGTTTACGCCAGTGCCTGTAATGTTCGGCAGGATAATGGTGCAGCGCTCGTTCAGGGCCGGTGTGAAAGCGAGGATCGCCATGCTCGTCGCTACCCAGGCCCTGTGGCCACAACCAGAGACGGTTGGCAACCGAGTGCTTGTCGGTATCGTTCAGCAGACCCTGACCGATATTTTTTGCCTTGCCTATGTAAACACCATCGACATAAACGGTATTCATCGCCCTTCGTGGCCCTGTAAGCCTAGTGAATAGGCGCTAGACTAGGCCTCTCCAGGGCTTCGGGCCATTTCGTTTTTTAAGCTTTTTCGATAAGAAATACTTATGGATTTTAAGCAACTGCGTTATTTCGTCGCGGTGTATGAAGAAGGCCATGTGGGGCGTGCTGCAGAACGCCTGTCGATCTCACAACCGGCGCTCTCCCAGCAAATCCGCCAGTTGGAGCAGAACCTCGACGTCAGCCTGTTCGAGCGCAGCAGCAAGCGCCTGCTGCCGACCCTCGCCGCCCACACCCTGTACAACCATGCCCTGCCCCTGCTCGACGGCCTGCAACAGGCCCGTGAAGCCCTGCGCAACTTCAAGGGCCAGGCCCTGCGCACTCTGGCCATTGGCGTGCTGCAAACGGTGCACACCAGCCTGGTGCCACAGATGCTCGAACGGGTGCGCAAGGCCCAGCCGCATCTGGTGGTACAGATCTACGAGCTGACTGGATTGGAGATCGAGCGGCGCTTGCTCAATGGCTCGCTGGACATCGGCATCAGCTACCTGCCGCCCCGCCAGCCAGGGCTGCACGGTGTACCGCTGTACGAAGACGAGTTGACGTTGGTCATTCCCGAGCAACACCCACTGCGTGAGTTCAAGAAAGTGTCCATGAGCCAGGCGGCAGAGTTGCCCATGCTGCTGTTGGGTGAGGAGTTTCAGATCCGCCAGATCTGGCAGGCACAACTGGCCAATCTGGGGAGACGCCCACAAGTCCAGGCGGAGTTGAACAACATGGCCGGCATTCTCGACAGCCTGCCCCATACACAGCTGGCCACTGTGCTGCCGGGGCGGTCACAACAGCAGCACGGCAACAAGGAGCTGCTGTGGAAACCTCTGAGTGAGCCCAGGGTGCCGTTGAAGGTGGGGTTGGTCTGTCGTGATCTGCAGCGTCAGCAAGGGACACTGGAATTGCTGCGTGCGCTACTGGAGGATTCGATGAACGCTCAGGACGGGCGCCTGAGCGGTGTCGGAGTGGTGGAAGTGCTGGGTTGAAACCACAGCAACAAAAAATCCGGGCAAAAGAAAACCCCGCCGAAGCGGGGCTTTGCAGACTGTTTCCCTGACATCCTTTTCACTCCACCATCCTGGCGGAATCCTACGTGTCCGTGTTGTTGCTTTGCGCTTCCTGCGCGACGTCCATGTGAAGTAGATTAGCTCCAGCCGTCATCTGCCGATATGGGCGATCTGCAGCACGTCATGTAAGAGATTACTTACACGTCAGAACTGCTCAGCCTGCAGCAGGAACAGGGACTCGCTACCTGCCTTGACCGACGCGGTCAACGAATGGATCCGCGGCAACAAACGGGCAAAGTAGAAACGTGCAGTGCCCAGCTTGCTGGCATAGAAATCCTCTTCCTGCTCCTTGCCCAAGGCGGCCTTCGCCATCAATGCCCACATATAGGCATAGGCGGTGTAGCCGAACACCTGCAGGTACTCCACCGAGGCCGCGCCTATTTCGTTGGGGTTGCTGACTGCCCGATCCAGCAGCCATGCCGTCAACTCATCCAGGTTGTCCAACGCCGCATTCAAGGGGCGAGTGAACTCCGCCAGTTGCTCATCGGCGGTGGCGGTGAAGTGGCGAATCTCATCGGCGAACAAGGTATAGAACGCTCCGCCGCTGCCGACGATCTTGCGGCCCACCAGGTCCAGCGCCTGAATGCCGTTGGTGCCTTCGTAGATCTGGGTGATCCGCACGTCGCGAACCAATTGCTCCTGGCCCCATTCGCGGATGTAGCCGTGGCCGCCAAAGATCTGTTGGCCATGAACAGTGGTTTCCAACCCCAGATCGGTGAGGAATGCCTTGGCCACGGGTGTCAACAGTGCCACCAGGCTTTCCGCGCGTTTGCGGGTCTGGGCGTCTTCGCTGAACTTGGCGGTATCCAGTTGCATCGCCACGTAAGTCGAGAATGCGCGGCCACCTTCGTTGGCAGCCTTCATGGTCAGCAGCATGCGCCGTACATCCGGGTGCACGATGATCGGATCGGCGACCTTGTCCTTGGCTTGCGGACCGGTAGGCGAACGGCTTTGCAGGCGATCACGGGCATATTCCACCGCGTTCTGGTAAGAGCGCTCACCAGTCGCCAGGCCCTGGATACCGACCCCCAGGCGCTCGTAGTTCATCATGGTAAACATGGCCGCCAAGCCTTTGTTCGGCTCACCCACCAAGTAACCAATGGCCTGATCGAAGTTCATCACGCAGGTGGCCGAAGCCTGGATCCCCATCTTGTGCTCGATCGAACCACAGCTCACCGGGTTGCGCGCCCCCAGGCTGCCATCGGTGTTGACCATGAACTTGGGCACCAGGAACAGGGAAATGCCCTTCGGGCCGGCCGGGGCATCCGGCAGTTTGGCCAGCACCAGGTGAATGATGTTTTCCGTCAGGTCGTGCTCACCGCCGGTGATGAAGATCTTGGTCCCGCTGATGGCATAGGCACCATCCGCCTGAGGCTCGGCCT
This sequence comes from Pseudomonas sp. PH1b, assembly GCF_000633395.1. GTDB lineage: Bacteria > Pseudomonadota > Gammaproteobacteria > Pseudomonadales > Pseudomonadaceae > Aquipseudomonas. The sequence goes on along the minus strand of NZ_AYMU01000020.1, from coordinate 415,968 downwards.
TGGTGCGGATAATCCCCAGGTCGGTACCGGCATGGGGCTCGGTCAGGCACATGGAGCCGGCCCAGACACCGGCATACATGTTCGGCAGGTACGCGGCTTTCAGTTCTTCGCTAGCATGCGCATTGATCGACAGACAGGCACCAGCGGTCAGCATCGGATACAGGCCGAATGCCAGGCTTGCGGAGTTGACCATTTCCTCGACCTGGGCGGACACCGCCTTGGGCATGCCCATGCCACCGAACTCCGGATCGCCTCCCACGCCAACCCAGCCACCCTCGGCGTAGGTCTGGTAGGCCTGTGGAAAACCTTGCGGGGTGGTCACCTCGGTATTGTTCCAATGGCAACCTTCTTCGTCGGCGCTGCGGCTCAAGGGCGCGATGCTTCTGGCAGTGACCTTGCCTGCCTCTTCGAGAATGGCCTCGACTGTCTCGGCATCTACGGTTTCAGCCAAAGCCGGCAACTGGGCCCAGAGTTTGGCGACCTCGAACACTTCATTGAGGACGAAGCGCATATCGCGCAGGGGGGCTTTGTAGTCAGCCATGGCAAACCTCGCAAGATCGAAGACAAGTGGGCCGAAACAGGCCCATTTACGAAAACCCGAGTGTACCCGAACAACTTTTAAGACACATAGGGTCAACTAGTGACTTTTTTGTTATTTTTAGTCATCGACAAATGCCAGCAGGATAAAGCCCGCAGCAGCAGGCTTTATTCAGGGCAGCTCAAGGTCACAGCGCGAACAACTGGGCCGGCAGCTTCATCAAGCAATCACTGCCAGACTCAATCGCCGCCAGATGAGCGCCGGTGCGGGGCAGCAAGCGCTTGAAGTAGAACTCGCAGGTGGCCAGCTTGGCCTTGGCGAAGTCTCCATCACCCTGCTCGGACTCCAACTGCTGCTGAGCCACCAGGGCCATACGCAACCAAAGATAGGCCAGGATGATGTAGCCGCTGTACATCAGATAATCCAGGGCGGCAGCCCCCACTTCATCCGGGTTCTTCATCGCCGCCATGCCCACCTTGGTGGTCAATTCGCCCCACTGGCGGTTCAAGCCGTCAAGTTGCGCGATATAGCCCACAAGCTGCGGATGCTCGGCGTTGGCCACGCAAAACTTGTGCACGATTCTGGTGAAGCCCAGCAGCAGCTTGCCCTGGCTGCCCAGCACCTTGCGCCCCAGCAGATCCAGGGCCTGGATGCCATTGGTGCCCTCATAGATGGGGGCAATGCGGCAATCACGTACCAACTGCTCCATGCCCCACTCGCGGATGAAGCCGTGGCCGCCAAACACCTGCATGCCATGGTTGGTGACTTCCAACCCGGTCTCGGTCATGAACGCCTTGCAGATCGGGGTGAGGAATGCCAGCAGGTTATCCGCCTCCTGACGCTGCGCCGGGTCATCACTCAAATGGGCCACGTCCAGCAACTGGGCGGTGAAATAGGCCAAGGCCCGGTTGCCCTCGTTGAAGGCCTTCATGGTCAGCAGCATGCGTCGCACGTCGGGGTGGACGATGATCGGGTCCGCGGTCTTTTCCGGGGCCTTGGGGCCTGTCAGGGCGCGCATCTGCAAGCGCTCGTTGGCATATTTGATCGCCCCCTGGAAGCTCGTTTCGCCCAGGCACAACCCCTGCATTCCGGTGCCCAGGCGTGCGTGGTTCATCATGGTGAACATGCAGTTCAGGCCTTTGTTGGCCTCGCCGATCAGGAAGCCCTGGGCGCCATCGAAGTTCAGCACGCAGGTGGCTGACGCCTTGATCCCCATCTTGTGCTCAATGGAGCCGCAGCTCACCCCATTGCGCTCGCCCACTTCCCCCGTCGCGTCTGGCAGGAACTTGGGCACGATGAACAGCGAAATGCCCTTGGTCCCGGCCGGTGCATCCGGCAGCTTGGCCAGGACCAGGTGAATGATGTTTTCACTCAGGTCGTGCTCACCGGCAGAGATGAAGATCTTGCTGCCGGACAGCGCATAGCTGCCATCGGCCTGAGGCACGGCGCGGGTCTTGATGATGCCAAGGTCAGTGCCGCAATGGGCCTCGGTCAAGCACATGGTGCCGGTCCATTGCCCGGCGGTGAGCTTGTTCAGGTACAACTGTTTCTGCTCGCGGGTGCCATGGGCATGAATCGCCGACATGGCGCCGTGGGTCAGCCCCGGGTACATGCCCCAGGAAGTGTTGCTGGACCCCACCATCTCGCTGATCACCAGCCCCAGCGAGTGAGGCAACCCCTGGCCGCCGTATGCGGGGTCGGCGGCCAGCCCATGCCAGCCGCCCTCCACATATTGGGCGAAGGCTTCCTTGAACCCCCTGGGGGTGGTCACCACGCCATTGTCGAAATGACAGCCCTCCTCATCACCGGAGCGGTTCAGCGGGGCCAGGACGTTTTCACAGAACCTGGCCCCTTCCTCGAGGATCGCGCTGACCATGTCCGGGCTGGCATCGGTAGCCCCAAGGGCCGCGTAACCGGCATGGAAGTCAAAGACGTGGTCGATCAGAAAGCGCATGTCGCGCAGGGGGGCTTGATACTCGGGCATGGTGATTCCTCCGGCAGCAGATCAAATCAACCTACTGCTGCCGCCCTCGACCTGCCAATGACTGTGCAGGCGCTGAATGCGCCATCATCACTCAACCCGCAGCCGTATCCATGCGCACTGCGCCGCGACGGTTCTGTCCGAATGCCACCACACAGTTACGCCCTGCGCCCTTGGCGCTGTAGAGCGCCTGGTCGGCGGCCTTGAGTACCTCCTCGGGCGTACGGTGCTCCATCAGGCGCTCGGCAACCCCGATGCTGATGGTGACCGAAACACTGGAAGCCGCAGCAACCCCGCGCCGCTGTCGGCCTTGCTGATCGTCCTGAGGACGGTTGTCCTGGTTGCGCAGTTGAATGTTGTAGGTGGCGATGACCTCGCGAATCATCTCCAGGTGCGGCATGCACTCGTCCATGCTCTTGCCGGCAAACACCACCGCGAACTCTTCCCCACCGTAGCGATAGGCCCGACCGCCACCGGTGACTTTCGAGAGTTTGCTGGCCACCAGGCGCAGCACCTGGTCACCCACGTCATGGCCATGGGTGTCGTTGAATTTCTTGAAGTGATCGACGTCAGTCATGGCCAGCACATAGTTGCGGCCCAACCGCTGCATGCGCTCATTCAGGGCTCGGCGCCCAGGCAAGCCGGTCAACTCGTCACGGAACGCCATCTGGTACGCCTCGTGAGCGACCGCTGCGGCGATCATCAGCATCACCTGGCTGCACATGATGTTCAGGGTGAACGGCAGGATGAAGGTCTTGGGCAGCATCCAGAACAGCCCGAGCAGCCCCACCAACTGCGCGGCGTGCAACGGCCGCGGGCTGCGCCAGTACTGGATGGCCAACAGCAGGAAGGCAGCAAAGAACACCGGATAGGACAACTGGATCAGGCTCATCCAGCTGCCGTGCAGGGCTGGCCAGCGAATTTCCGCCAGCCAGTTCAGCAACGCCTGTGGGTAACTCTGCTCAAGCCCCAGGGCCACACTGCCAAAGGCCAGCAACACGGCGAAACGCGCCACCATGTCCTGGAACAGGTGAGTGCGCTCCTGCCAGGCGGCGAACAGGCCGAACAGCAAAGGCAGCAATAGGCAGCAGAGGTGGAACACCACCGCCGCATCCTCGCGGACCCTACCGTTATCCCGGTAGAAGTCGGTCTGGGTGTCCAGCAGGAAGTAGGCGATGTACACCGTGACCATGAGGAACAGTTCGCGCTGGCGACGGTACACCGCGCAATAGGCTCCACCGAGCAACAGCACCAGGGTTGGCAGCACGTTGAACAGTGAAGTGAAGAAGACGTTGAGGTCCTTGACGTAGGCGGCCGCCAGCCCAGCAAGCAAAAGCAGTAAAGACGGTAGAAAATGACTGAAACGTACAGCGGAAGAACGCGGCAAGGGTAAAACTCCGACCCGGCTGACCAATAGATGGCATTGTGCCTCTATTTGCAGAAGTTAAGCACATGCAGTGTGACAGACATCACATTGCCATCTCTTTAACGGCAGGCAATCGTATCTGCTTAGCGATTTAGTCGGGAATTTTCACCAAGATTCTGCAGCTACAAAAAAGCCGCTGGCCCCGAGGGGCCAGCGGCTTTTTGCATGACATCCGCTAAGGCTTAGTAAGCCAGGCCGAAGTCTTCTTCTTTCATGTCCATCAGGTTGTTGGCACCCGACAGCATGGTTGCAACGTGAGTGCGGGTCCGCGGCAGGATGCGCTGGAAGTAGAAACGCGCAGTCTGCAGCTTGGCGGTGTAGAAGGCTTCCTCGGTGGTGCCGGCTGCCAGCTTCTCAGCCGCCAGACGCGCCATGTCAGCCCAGAAGTAGGCCAGGCAGGCATAACCGGAATACATCAGGTAATCCACCGAAGCAGCACCGACTTCTTCACGGTCCTTCATGGCGGCCATGCCCACTTTCATGGTCAGTTCGCCCCATTCCTTGTTCAGTGCTGCCAGCGGTGCGACGAACTCTTTGACCGCTTCGTTGCCTTCGTTGTTCTGGCAGAACTTGTGGACGATCTTGGTGAAGCCTTTGAGGGCCTCGCCTTGAGTCATCAGTACTTTACGGCCCAGCAGGTCCAGGGCCTGGATGCCGGTGGTGCCTTCGTACAACATCGAGATGCGGCTGTCGCGAACGTTCTGCTCCATGCCCCACTCGGCGATGAAACCATGGCCACCGTAGATCTGCACACCGTGGTTGGCGGATTCGAAGCCGACTTCGGTCATGAACGCCTTGGCGATCGGAGTCATGAACGCCAGCAGGGCGTCGGCCTTTTTCTTCTCTTCCTCGTCCACACCGTACTTGACGATGTCGACCTGCTTGGCAGTGAAGTAGACCATGGCCCGGTTGCCTTCGGCGAACGCCTTCATGGTCAGCAGCATGCGACGTACATCAGGGTGCACGATGATCGGGTCAGCGGCCTTGTCCGGCGCTTTCGGGCCAGTCAGGGAGCGCATCTGCAGGCGATCACGAGCGTATTTCAGGCCGCCCTGGAAACCGATCTCGGCGTGGGCCAGGCCCTGCAGGGCAGTACCCAGACGAGCAGTGTTCATGAAGGTGAACATGCAGTTCAGGCCCTTGTTCGCCGGGCCGATGAGGAAACCGGTGGCCGCGTCGAAGTTCATCACGCAGGTGGCGTTGCCGTGGATACCCATCTTGTGTTCCAGGGAACCGCAGCTCACTGCGTTGCGCTGGCCAACAGAGCCATCGGCGTTAGGCAGGAACTTGGGCACGATGAACAGCGAGATACCTTTGGTGCCAGCCGGCGCATCCGGCAGGCGAGCCAGGACGATATGGACGATGTTGTCGGCCATGTCGTGTTCACCGGCGGAGATGAAGATCTTGGTGCCGGTGACTTTGTAGGAACCATCAGCCTGAGGTTCGGCCTTGGTGCGCAGCATGCCCAGGTCGGTACCGCAGTGCGGCTCGGTCAGGCACATGGTGCCGGTCCATTCACCGGATACCAGCTTGGTCAGGTAAGCCTCTTGCTGCTCAGGCGTGCCGTGTTCGGAGATGGTGTTCATCGCGCCATGGGACAGGCCCGGGTACATGCCCCACGACCAGTTGGCTTCGCCGACCATTTCACTGACCGCCAGGCCCAGGGATTCAGGCAGGCCCTGACCGCCATGCTCGACGTCATGGGCCAGGCTTGGCCAGCCACCTTCGACGAACTGCTTGTAGGCTTCCTTGAAGCCGGTCGGGGTCTTAACGCCGGTTTCACTCCAGGTGCAACCTTCCAGGTCGCCCACACGGTTCAGCGGAGCCAGCACCTGCTCACAAAACTTCGCACCTTCCTCGAGAATGGCGTCAACCATGTCTGGAGTGGCGTCCTGGCAAGCCGGGAGGCTCTGATAGTGCGCCTCATAACCGAGCAGCTCGTCACGTACGAAGCGAATATCACGCAAGGGGGCCTTGTAGTCAGGCATAGCGATAAACCTCTGCTGATGTAACCGGGAATGAACAACCGCGTTGAATTTTTATAGCGGTCAAACAGTTGTTTGAAACATACGTTTACGCCCAAATCTTGTCAAGCATCGTGCAAACGCCTTTCGTCACCGAGGCACAAATGCACGCGCAGCCGAACGCCCACAGCACTTGCCGTGAAAGTGTAGGAGGCGACCTGGCGGCGTTCAGCTATCGAGCGGAATTAAGGTGTTATAGAAAGTAAAAGCATGCAGCAGGCCCGCTTTCCATCAGGAAATCGGGCCAGAGAAGGAGGGGTATCAGGCGTAGGTATCGATCAGGGTACCGAGGACTTCGTCAGATGCCTTGGCCACCTTGACGCCCAACTCAGCCTGGATCTTGCCCATGGACATTTCCACCATGCTGCTGGCCAGGTCTGATTCCTGGCTGCGATCCACGCCACGCAGGCGATTCACCTGGAGTTCTGATGACTGGCTGCCGGCGGAGCGCTCAACGGCCGTGCTGGCGATCTGGCCAGCGGCTTGATCGACACGATTCTGCCCGGTCTGAATCGCGTTCAGTCCGGCGTAGAAAGCGTTGTTCCCGGAGATTTCCATGGGAGGTCTCGACCTTGAGAATGAGTGACGAGGGTAATTGAAGCAGACCTGTCAAGAAAACGCCCGTCAAAAACACTAATGGCAATATGCCTTGTCATAGGCAAAATCTAGTCCAGCAGGTCCAACTGCAAGTGCTCCGCTACCGCCTCGGCTCCAGCAGCCTTGAGCTTCGGCACTCTTCCCAGGCACGGTGCTGGCAATCGTTCGGCCAGGGTCGCAAGGTTTTCTTCCAGACGAGAGGTCTTAGGATCGATGATATTGGCCACCCAACCTGCCAGTTGCAGACCGTCCTGGGCAATGGCCTCGGCGGTGAGCAAGGCATGGTTGATGCACCCCAGGCGCACCCCCACCACCAGGATCACCGGCAGGCCCAGGGCCATGGCCAGGTCCGACAGGTTGTCCTGATCGGCCAAGGGCACTCGCCAGCCCCCCGCCCCTTCGATCAGGGTGAAATCTGCACCCTTGGCCAGGATCTGGCGCATGGGCGTCAGCAGCGACTGCACCGTCAGCGCCACCCCGGCCTCCCGCGCAGCCAGGTGCGGAGCAATCGCCGGTTCGAAGGCAATCGGATTGACCTCCTGATAACTCAATGACAATGACGACTGTGCCAGCAGCGCCAGCGCATCGGCGTTGCGCAAGCCCTGGGGGCTCGGTTCGCAGCCGGATGCCACCGGCTTGCCCGCCGCAGTGCTCAACCCGGCCAGCCGGGCTGCGTACAACAAGCCTGCGGCAATGGTGGTCTTGCCGACATCGGTGTCAGTACCGGTGATGAAATAGGCAGGGCTCATAGCGGTTTCTCCAACACGGCATAGACCACTTGGTATGTAGCGGGCAATCCCTCGGCCTGACGAAACCCCTCATAGGCCTCGATAAGCCCGGCGATCCGCGCCCGCCCTGTCAAGCCGCCCGGGCGCCCGGGATTCAGATTGTGCGCGCCCAGGGCTTTCAATTCATGGGTCAGACTACGTACATCCGGATAATGCAGGACATGGGGAACCTTCTCCAGGCTACGCACTTGCAAGCCGCTGGCGTCACAGAGTTGCCGGTAGCGTTCGAACTCACGAAAGCGATTGACGTGCACCTGGCCGTCGACCTGGCCCCAGCTCTCACGCAGCTCATGCAGGGTGCCGACGCACAGGCTGGCGAACGCCAGGACACCACCTGGCTTCAACACGCGCCGTGCCTCGCTGAGCACCGCCGTGAAATCGGCGCACCATTGCACCGCCAGGCTGGAAAAGATCAGTCCACAGCTGTCTGTTTGCAGGGGCAGGCGCTCGGCATCCCCAGCAATGAAATGCTCGGCGCCCCCCAGAGGCCTGGCGTGAGCCAGCATGCCCTGGGCAATATCCACCGCCAGTCCCTGGCTATCAGGGAAGCACGCTCCGAGCACCCGACTGAAATGCCCAGTGCCACACCCCAGATCCAGCCAGCGAGCGGGCGTCCAACCTTCAGGTAAACGGTCCAGCAACTGCTGGCCGACCGCGCGCTGCAGATCGGCAACACTGTCATAGCTGGCCGCCGCACGGGAAAACGAAGCCGCGACCTGACGCTTGTCAGGCAAGTTGCCGGGAAAGGCAGGAACAGACAGGTCAGTCATCACCAGACTCATGCAAGAAAACCTGGATCGCCCCCGCCACTCCGTGGGGGTCCTCCAGAAGAAACCCGTGGCTGGCCTGTTCAATCAGACCAACTTCTATATCCGGCAGCAATGCCAGCAATTCACCCGCGGCTTCGGCAGGAACCAAGCCATCCAGCCCGGCGAACAGATGCAACTGCGGTCCGCGAAACCCTTGCAGGGCGTCCCGCGTGTCCAGTTGCGCGAGCAACTCCAAGCCCGCCATCAGCACCGCCGGCGAGGTGACCGGAGCCCCACCCAGCAAGAGTCGCGACAGGCCCCGCGGGTCGGCGGCGCCCTGGGCACAGAGCAGGGAAAAACGCTTGAGGGTCGTGCGAGGATCGGCAGCGCAACCGGCCAGGAAGCCGTCGAAGATGTCCGCAGACATGGCACTGGACCAGTGCTCGTGGGCGACAAAGCTGGGGTTGCTGGCCAAGGTCAGCAAGCCGCAGCAACGCTCGCCGCGCCGCGCCGCCAGCTCCGAGGCAAGCATGCCTCCGAGGGACCAGCCGCCGAGCCAGGCGTTGTCCGGCAAGGCTGCGTCGAGCTCATCCAGCCACTCCTGCGGATCGCTGGACGCCAGCTCCGGCAGCGGCTCGATCTCTACCCGCAAATGCTCGTCCAGGCCTTGCAACGCTGCGGCCAAGGGCTCCAGAGGTGACACCCCCAGCCCCCAGCCAGGCAACAGAATCAGTCGATCACGCATGGCTCGGCCCCGCTTGCAGTTCACTGAAACACTCTGCCAACGCGTTTAACAATAGCTGGACCTGAGCTTCGCTGTGGGCCGCGGACAGGGTCACCCGCAACCGCGCACTGCCGGCCGGCACGGTGGGTGGACGGATCGCCGTGACCAGGGTCCCCCGTGAGCGCAGCATCTGCGACAGGCGCACGGCCCGGGCGCTGTCGCCGATCATGATGGGCTGGATCGGGGTAAAGCTGTCCATCAGCTCCAGGCCAATCTGCTCGGCACCCCGGCGGAATTGACCGATCAGGCTCGCCAAGTGCGCACGCCGCCAGTGCTCGCTGCGCAGCAACTCCAGGCTTTTCAGGGTGGCGCAAGCCTGGGCCGGTGGCTGACTGGTGGTGTAGATGTAAGGCCGGGCGAACTGGATCAAACTCTCGATCAGGTCGTCGCTGCCCGCGACAAACGCACCGGCGGTGCCAAAAGCCTTGCCCAGGGTGCCCACCAGCACCGGAACTTCCTCCAGGCCCAGGCCAAAATGCTCGACCAATCCTCCGCCATTGGCGCCCAGAGGCCCGAAGCCATGGGCGTCGTCCACCATCAGCCAGGCACCCTTGGCCTGGGCTTCCCGGGCCAGGGCCGGCAGGTCGGCAACGTCGCCATCCATGCTGAACACGCCGTCGGTGACCACCAGGGTATTGCCGCAAGCCTTTTCCAGGCGCTTGGCCAGGCTCGCCGCGTCGTTGTGCAGGTAGCGATTGAAGCGCGCACCGGAAAGCAGCCCGGCATCCAGCAGCGACGCATGGTTGAGGCGATCCTCCAGCACCGTGTCGCCCTGGCCCACCAATGCGGTGACCGCACCGAGGTTGGCCATGTAGCCGGTGGTGAACAACAGCGCACGAGGACGCCCGGTGAATTCGGCCAGGGCCTCTTCCAGCGCATGATGCGCAGCGCTATGGCCAATCACCAGGTGAGAAGCCCCACCGCCCACGCCCCAGCGACTGGCACCGGCGCGCCAGGCCTCAATCACCTGTGGGTGGTTGGCCAGGCCCAGGTAATCGTTGTTGCAGAAAGCCAGCAACGGCTGGCCATCGACCAGCACTTGCGGCCCCTGAGGGCTTTCAAGCAGCGGACGCTGGCGATAGAGATGTTCGGCACGGCGGGCAGCAAGGCGCGCGGCGAGATCAAAAGACATGCAGGCCTCGATGATCAGGAAATGATCTGTAGCAACTGCCCGTCACTGCGACAGGTCGGGCCTCTGCGCCACCAGCCTTGCCAGCCCAACGGGGCGGCGGCAGGCGGCGCAACACAGCGGCGTCCAACCGGTCGCAGTCGACGGCAGCGACTACAGGCGAGCGGCCGCTCAGACTGCAGCGTTGTAGAACTGCTCGCTGCTTTTCTGCTCCACCAGGGCCTGTTCGATGGCCGCCTGGTGCACTTCATCGGCATGTTCTTCCCGGGCTTGCGGGGCGATGCCCAATCGCGCGAACAACTGCATGTCCTTGTCGGCCTGGGGGTTGGCGGTGGTCAGCAGTTTGTCGCCGTAGAAAATCGAGTTGGCACCGGCAAAGAACGCCAGGGCCTGCATCTGCTCGTTCATAGCCTCGCGGCCGGCGGACAGCCGTACGTGGGACTGTGGCATAAGGATGCGCGCCACCGCGAGCATGCGGATGAAGTCGAACGGGTCCACGTCATCGGCGTTTTCCAATGGCGTACCGGCGACCTTCACCAGCATGTTGATCGGCACCGACTCCGGATGCTCCGGCAGATTGGCCAGCTGGATCAGCAGGTTGGCGCGGTCATCGAGGGACTCGCCCATACCGAGAATGCCGCCGGAGCAGATTTTCATGCCGGCATCGCGCACGTAGGCCAGGGTCTGCAGGCGCTCGCTGTAGGTACGGGTGGTAATGATGTTGCCGTAGAACTCCGGCGAGGTGTCGAGGTTGTGGTTGTAGTAATCCAGGCCAGCCCTGGCCAGGGATTCGGTCTGCTCCTGATCCAGGCGCCCCAGGGTCATGCAGGTTTCCAGGCCCAGGGCTTTCACGCCCTTGACCATCTCCAGCACGTAGGGCATGTCCTTGGCGGACGGATGCTTCCAGGCAGCGCCCATGCAGAAACGCGTGGAACCAATGGCCTTGGCCCGGGCAGCCTCTTCCAGGACTTTCTGGACTTCGAGGAGCTTTTCCTTCTCCAGGCCGGTGTTGTAGTGACCGGACTGCGGACAATATTTGCAATCTTCCGGGCAGGCGCCGGTCTTGATCGACAGCAGGGTGGAAACCTGGACCCGATTGGCATCGAAATGCGCGCGGTGCACCGTTTGCGCCTGGAACAGCAGGTCATTGAACGGCTGGACGAACAGGGCTTTGACTTCAGCCAAAGTCCAGTCATGACGCAGGGTAGCGGTGGTGCTGGCGCTCATGGGCGATTCCTTGATTATGCTGGGCAGGCGGCGGGGGGCAGGAAAGCCCCACCCGCGACACGGATGTTCGGCATATTTAAGGAAGCGTCATGCGCTGTCAACCAGAATACAAAGGACCGGTTTACATCTGGTCAAAAAACATACAAACATGTTTGCTGTGCGATGAGCCCAGCGATTCGGCGCTGGCCCTGTGCAGCCCCTGCCTGGACGACCTGCCTTGGCTCGGCGCCCAGTGCTCGATCTGTGCCCTGCCACTGCCCGCAGCCGGAATGGTCTGCGGCCAGTGCCTGCAGCGGCCTCCGGCTTTTCAGCGGGTCATAGTGCCCTGGCGCTACGACTTCCCGATGGACAGCCTGATCAGTCGTTTCAAGCATCAGGAGAAATGGCCCTATGGCCGGCTGATGAGCGAACTTCTCGGGCAATTGCTGCAATATCGCTTCGATGAGGACCTGCCTCGCCCGGACCTGCTGTTGCCGGTACCGCTGTCCCGCCGTCGCCTGCGCCAACGTGGATTCAACCAGGCGGGCATGCTCGCCCATTGGCTCGGCAGTCAACTGCAGCTGAGGGTAGATGCCCAGTTGCTCAAGCGTATCCAGGGCACCCCGGCACAACAGGGACTGGATGCCAGGGCCCGTCATCGCAACCTGCGCCAGGCGTTCGCCCTGGCCGCTCATGCACCTGTCGCCGGCCGCCATCTGGCCCTGGTGGACGATGTGTTGACCACCGGCGCCACTGCCCAGGCCCTGGCCCGCTTGCTGCTTGACGCCGGAGCCCAGCGGGTGGACGTGTACTGCCTGGCCCGGACCCCAAGGCCCGGTCCCTCCACCTGACTTGACTCTCGTCGCTCAAGCCGCAAACTCCCAATCCATCTTCCGTGCTCGAAGCCTCCCGCCATGTCCTTGCCCACCCTGTTGACCCAGCACATCGTCCGCCGCCCGCAGCGTATCGCCCTGTTGCAGCACATTGCCGAACAGGGCTCTATCACCCGGGCGGCCAAAAGTGCCGGCCTCAGCTACAAGGCGGCCTGGGATGCCATCGACGAATTGAACAACCTGGCCCAGAGCCCGCTGGTGGAACGCAGTGTCGGCGGCAAGGGCGGCGGTGGCGCCAAGCTTTCTGTCGAGGGCCAGCGTGTGCTGCGCCTCTATCAGCGCTTGCAGGTGCTGCAGGCCCAGGTGCTGGAAGCCGCGGAAGACGCCAGCGACCTCGATCTGCTGGGCCGCCTGATGCTGCGCACCAGCGCCCGCAACCAGCTGCATGGCAAGGTCCGGATGATCGCAGCGCAAGGCTGCAACGACCTGATCAGCCTGGAGTTGCCCGAGGGGCTGGTGCTCAACGCCCAGATCACCCACGACAGCACCCAGCGCCTGGAGCTGCTGCCCGGTACCGAAGTGGTGGCGCTGATCAAGGCCGGCTGGCTGGATGTTCAGGCAGTCGGCGCCCCGGTAACAACTGGACACAATTGTCTCAGCGGAACGATCGAGCAGATTCTCGACGCCGAAGACGGTCCCTGCGAGGTGCGGATCACCCTGCCCAACGGCCAGACGCTCTGTGCCCTGGCCGAGCCGCTGCAACTCAAGACCCTGCAATTGGCCGAGAAACACCCGGTCCAGGTGCAGTTCTCGCCCTCCCACGTACTCCTCGGCACCCCGCTCTAAGCAAGGCCTGCAGCGTACCTGGTGCGGCCAGAAAGACTCTGCAATGGGCGTCAGCAGGCAACCGCGGCCGTGCTTGCCGACTATCACCCGAGGCTCGCCTGGCCAGTACGCCAGCGGTTGATGTCGCCCACAGCGAAGGCAGGGCATTCGCCCCGGCGGCGACGTCTGACTGCAACCTATTCGTCATAGGCGCTCATTAAGGTGGCTGCAAAAACCCGCAGGGAGCCTGATATGAGCCTGTTACTAGAAGAAGACCAACCCACCGACCTGGAACAGATGGTCGGCCTCAGCCGCCGAGGCTTCATCGGTGCCGGCGCCCTGTGCGGCGCCGCCCTGTTTCTCGGCGGTAGCCTGCTGAGCCGCAGCGCCCTGGCCGCCGGTGTCAGCGCCGGTAACAGCCAGTTGCTGGGATTTGCCGGGATTGCCGCAGCCACCAGCGACAGCATCACCCTGCCACCGGGCTACAAGTCCTCGGTGCTGATCAGTTGGGGCCAGCCCCTGCAAAAGAACGGCCCGGCCTTCGACCCGAGCGGCAACGGCACCGCCCAGGCTCAGGAAGTGCAGTTCGGCGACAACAACGACGGCATGAGCCTGTTCGCCTTTCCGGACGACAGGCACCGTGCGCTGATGGCGATCAACAACGAATACACCAACTACCGCTACCTCTATCCCCACGGCGGCCAGCCGCAATCCGCCGCGGACGTGCGCAAGGCCCTGGCCTCTGAAGGCGTGTCGGTAATCGAAGTGCAACGCAAGAACGGCCAGTGGCAATTCGTCCAGGGCTCGCGCTACAACCGGCGCATCCACGGCAACACGCCGATCCGCCTGAGCGGCCCGGCCGCCGGCCACGCACTGCTGCAGACCGCCGCCGATCCCAAGGGCAAGAAAGTCCTCGGCACTTTCCAGAATTGCGCTAACGGCAAGACCCCCTGGGGCACCTACCTGACCTGCGAAGAGAACTTCACCGACTGCTTCGGCAGCAGCAACGCCGAGCAGAAGTTCGACGCCGCGCAGAAGCGTTACGGCGCAGTGGTTGCCAGCAAGGAGATCAACTGGCACCCCCACGACCCGCGCTTCGACCTGGCGAAGAACCCCAACGAACTCAACCGTCACGGCTGGGTGGTGGAAATCGATCCGTTCGACCCGCAATCGACCCCGGTCAAGCGCACCGCCCTGGGCCGCTTCAAGCACGAGAACGCCGCCCTGGCCGAAACCCGCGACGGTCGCGCCGTGGTCTACATGGGCGACGACGAGCGTGGTGAATTTATCTACAAGTTCATCAGCCGCGACAAGATCAACCACCGCAATCCCAAGGCCAACCGCGACCTGCTGGATCACGGCACCCTGTATGTGGCGCGCTTCGACGCCGGCGACAGCAACCCGGACCACCCCAAGGGCCAGGGCCAGTGGATCGAGTTGAGCCACGGCAAGAACGGCATCGACGCCAGCAGCGGGTTCGCCGACCAGGCCCAGGTGCTGATCCAGGCCCGCCTGGCTGCCAGCGTGGTCCAAGCCACACGCATGGACCGTCCGGAATGGATCGTGGTCAGCCCCAAGGACGGCCAGGTCTATTGCACCCTGACCAACAATTCCAAGCGCGGTGAAGACGGCCAACCGGTGGGCGGCCCCAACCCGCGGGAGAAGAACGTCTACGGGCAGATCCTGCGCTGGCGCACCGGCGGCGATGATCATGGGGCGATGAGTTTCTCCTGGGACCTGTTCGTGGTCGCCGGCAACCCCAGCGTGCATGCCGGCCAGCCCAAGGGCGGCTCGTCCAACATCAACCCGCAGAACATGTTCAACAGTCCCGACGGCCTGGGTTTCGACAAGGCCGGGCGCCTGTGGATTCTCACCGACGGCGACTACAGCAACAGCGGCGACTTCGCCGGCATGGGCAACAACCAGATGCTCTGCGCCGACCCGGACAGCGGCGAGATCCGCCGCTTCATGGTCGGCCCGGTCGGTTGCGAAGTCACCGGGATCGCCTTCGCCCCGGACCAGAAGACCCTGTTCGTGGGCATCCAGCACCCGGGGGAAAACGGCGGTTCGACCTTCCCCGAACACCTGCCCAACGGCAAGCCGCGCTCCTCGGTGATGGCCATCACCCGGGAAGACGGGGGCATCATCGGCGCCTGACCGCCATCCTCGCCAAGCCGGCTTCTGCATTTCCAATGCCGGGGCCGGCCGGTTGGCAAAAGCCCTGCCCGAGAACCTCGGCGTACCCGGTAAACCCTCCCCCTTTGCCTGCCGGTCTGCGCTACCATGCTTGGCCGGACGCGGCAGCCTGCTGCGCGCAGGAGTAAGCATGTCGCACCCGTTTGAAACACTGACCCCCGACCTGGTTCTCGACGCCGTGGAAAGCATCGGCTTTCTCAGCGACGCTCGAGTCCTGGCGCTCAACAGTTACGAAAATCGCGTCTATCAGGTGGGCATCGACGAAAGCGAACCGTTGATTGCCAAGTTCTACCGGCCACAGCGCTGGACCAACGACGCCATTCTCGAAGAGCACCGCTTCACCTTTGAACTCGCCGAATGCGACGTGCCCGTGGTGGCGCCGATCATTCATGAAGGCGCCAGCCTGTTCGAGCACGCGGGCTTTCGCTTCGCCCTGTTTCCCCGCCGTGGCGGCCGGGCCCCCGAACCGGGCAACCTGGACCAGCTCTATCGCCTCGGTCAGTTGCTGGGCCGCCTGCATGCTGTGGGCGCCACCCGCCCATTCGAGCATCGTGAAGCCCTGGGAGTGCAGAACTTCGGCCACGACTCCCTGGCAACCCTGCTGGAGGGCAACTTCGTTCCCAAGAGCCTGCTGCCGGCCTACGAATCGGTGGCCCGCGACCTGCTCAAGCGCGTGGAGGAGGTCTACCAGGCCACCGCGCATCAGAACATCCGCATGCACGGCGATTGCCACCCCGGCAACATGATGTGCCGCGACGAAATGTTCCATATCGTCGACCTGGATGACTGCCGCATGGGGCCGGCCGTACAGGACCTGTGGATGATGCTCGCCGGCGACCGCCAGGAATGCCTCAGCCAACTGTCCGAGTTGATGGATGGCTACAGCGAGTTCCACGACTTCGACCCGCGCGAACTGGCCCTGATCGAACCCCTCAGAGCCCTGCGCCTGATGCACTACAGTGCCTGGCTGGCCCGGCGCTGGGACGATCCGGCGTTCCCCCGCAGCTTCTCCTGGTTTGGCAGCGAACGTTACTGGGGCGATCAGGTGCTGGCCTTGCGCGAGCAACTGGCAGCCCTCAACGAAGAGCCGCTCAAACTGTTCTGAATCCATGCGCGGGCGACGAAGAAGCCCGCGAGATCGCCTTCGCCGGCAAGCCGGCTCCTACAGAAACCCGCCTCCCAATAGCGCCAACCGTAGGAGCTGGCTTGCCAGCGAAGAGGCCCGAAAGATCACCCTCCCCCACACGCCGCCCCCACAGAAACCCACCTCCCAATAGCGCCAACCGTAGGAGCTGGCTTGCCAGCGAAGAGGTCCGAAAGATCACCCTCCCCCACACGCCGCCCCCACAGAAACCCGCCTCCCAATAGCGCCAACCGTAGGAGCTGGCTTGCCAGCGAAGAGGCCCGAAAGATCACCCTCCCTCACACGCCGCCCCCCACAGAAACTGGCTGCGCGAAAGTCAGGACAGGTCTAGACATTTGTCCTTACAATCCCGTCTTTGTTAGCTGCCTAAGCAAGGACTCTGCATGCAAGCCGCCAACCCGCGCCGCGGGTACATCCTGGGCCTGACCGCCTACATCATCTGGGGTCTGTTTCCGATCTACTTCAAAGCCATCGCCAGCGTGCCTGCCGTGGAGATCATCGTCCATCGGGTGCTCTGGTCGGCGCTGTTCGGAGCCCTGCTGCTGACGGTCTGGAAACACCCGGGCTGGTGGCGCGAACTGCGGGACAACCCCAAGCGCCTGGCAATCCTGGCCTTGAGCGGCACCCTGATCGCCGCCAACTGGCTGACCTACGTCTGGTCGGTGAACAACGGGCGCATGCTTGAGGCCAGCCTGGGTTACTACATCAATCCGCTGGTCAACGTGCTGCTGGGCATGCTGATTCTTGGCGAACGCCTGCGGCGCATGCAGTGGCTGGCGGTGATCCTGGCAGCAGTCGGTGTGGCCCAGCAGGTGTGGCAAGTGGGTAGCCTGCCCTGGGTCTCGCTGATGCTGGCGCTGAGCTTCGGCTTCTATGGGCTGATCCGCAAACAGGCTCCGGTCAAGGCCTTGCCCGGCCTGGTGGTGGAAACCTGGATGCTGGTGCCCATCGCCCTGGGTTGGCTGCTGCTGCACCCGGAGGCCAGCAGCGCCCATGCCGCATTCTGGAGTTCGTCCGAAGCCTGGTGGCTGGTGGCCGCCGGCCCGATCACCCTGATCCCCCTGGTGTGCTTCAATGCTGCCGCCCGCGACCTGCCCTATACCACTCTGGGCTTCCTCCAATACCTGGCGCCGACCCTGGTATTGCTCCAGGCAGTGCTGCTGTTCGGCGAGCACCTGTCGTCCAGCACCCTGCTGGCCTTCATGTTCATCTGGGCGGGTCTTGCGGTATACAGCGTCGATGCCTGGTTCAGCCTGCGCGGTCGCCGCTGATCAATAAACGTACAACCCTCTACAGGCCATGTCTTTCATGGCCTGCAGCCGTTCTTCCCAAGGTTATCCACAACCTGATCCCCGCCATTTGTGCACAAGCCCTTGAAACTGCCGGTTTTTTGATCAGTTGCCGGTAACCCCCGACAGCCGTGGGCTGGCGCGGGGTCTCTACAGGTTATCCACAGGCACATGCACGGTTTAACGGGATAACCCGCAAGGCGGGAATCAGGCGTCGCTGCGCAATACCAGCTCTACCATCAAATCATCCGCCAGGGTTTCCAGCCGCGATTGCAGCACTTCCAGGGACAGGGTGAGGGGCACTGCCAGAATCGCCTCGGCATGAAACAGCGGTTCGCTGCTCATGGGTGCCGGACGCACTTCGGTGACCAGGCGTTCCAGGTTGACCCCCTGCTCCGCCAGCAACCGGGTGATATCGCGCACGATTCCCGGGCGATCATTGCCCACCAGCTCCATGGCGATGGGTTTCCAGGTACAGGACTGTTCGATACCGCTTTCGGCAATCAGCACCCGGATCCCTTGGGCCGAGAGCCCCTGCAGGGCATCCACCAGCTCATCGTAGGCTTCGGCGGGCACCCCGACTCGCAAGATACCGGCGAACTGCCCGGCCATGCGCGACAGGCGACTTTCCAGCCAGTTGCCGCCATGCTCGGCAATGCACTGGGCAATGCGCTCGACTTGTCCGGCCTTGTCCGGGGCGAATACCGTGAGAACGAGATGGTCCATGGCGCAGCCCTCTATTTATGGTGGAAGAGCAATTATAGGCAGCCTCGCCCTTCGCGCCCTGGTCCTGCGGATACTGGCCTGCAGAGCCGGCTTCTTCCGGGAAAAACCTCAGCCAGGGAGGTAAAACACAAATCGTGTACAACTTTTTGTATTTATATGGAACAATCCACCGGTTTTTTGAGAACATCACGTTCCCCAGCGTGACCGCACTGCTTTCCCGAGTCGCGGAACGACGTATTTAGTCTGATTTTCACAACCGCAGTTCATCATGTAGTATGCCGCAGCGCGCACTACATAACGTTGGAACGATGTCCGCCAAGGCCTGACCGCAACCCCCGCAACGCCCATCAGCAAGGCTCCGCCGTTGATTGGAAGGACCCAGCCGCCCGCAATGGCATGTACTGGTGAACAGGGTTGTGCTTTAAATGGCCGCCGGCTTCATTGTTAATTTGAAGAGCTGAAAAGCGAAATAGCTGAGCAGAGTGAGGCAAGCAATGACTGAACACGTTCAAGTCGGTGGCCTGCAGGTCGCCAGAGTCCTGTTCGACTTCGTGAACAACGAAGCCATTCCCGGTACCGGCCTCACCGCCGACGCGTTCTGGGCCGGAGCCGACAAGGTCATTCACGACCTGGCACCGAAGAACAAAGCCCTACTCGCCAAACGCGATGATTTCCAGGCGCGGATCGATGCCTGGCACCAGTCCCGCGCCGGCCAGGCCCATGACGCCGTGGCCTACAAAGCTTTCCTCCAAGACATCGGCTACCTGCTGCCAGAAGCCGCGGACTTCCAGGCCACCACCCAGAACGTCGACGAAGAAATTGCCCGCATGGCCGGCCCGCAGCTGGTGGTGCCGGTGATGAATGCGCGCTTCGCCCTCAACGCTTCCAACGCCCGCTGGGGCTCGCTGTACGATGCGCTGTACGGCACCGACGCGATCAGCGAAGCCGATGGCGCGGAAAAAGGCAAAGGCTACAACAAGGTTCGCGGCGACAAGGTCATCGCCTTCGCCCGCGCCTTCCTCGATGAGTCCGCGCCGCTGGCCGCCGGTTCCCACGTTGGCTCGGTGAGCTACAAGATCGTCGCCGGCAAGCTGGTGGTCGGCCTCAAGGGCGGCACCAACAGCGGCCTGCGCGACGATGCCCAGCTGATCGGCTACCAGGGCGACGCCGCGGCCCCGACCGCGATCCTGCTCAAGCACAACGGCCTGCACTTCGAGATCCAGATCGACGCCCAGAGCCCGGTCGGCCAGACCGATGCAGCCGGGGTCAAGGACCTGCTGATGGAAGCGGCCCTGACCACCATCATGGACTGCGAAGACTCGGTCGCCGCAGTCGATGCCGATGACAAGGTGGTGATCTACCGCAACTGGCTCGGCCTGATGAAAGGCGACCTGGCGGAAGAAGTGTCCAAGGGTGGCAAGTCCTTCACCCGCACCATGAACGCCGACCGCGAATACACCGGCGTCGACGGTTCGCCGGTGAAGCTGCACGGCCGCTCTTTGCTGTTCGTGCGCAACGTTGGTCACCTGATGACCAACGACGCGATCCTCGACAAAAACGGCAACGAAGTGCCGGAAGGCATCCTCGATGGCCTGGTCACCAGCCTCGCGGCGATCCACAACCTCAACGGCAGCACCTCGCGCAGGAACAGCCGCACCGGTTCGGTGTACATCGTCAAGCCGAAGATGCACGGCCCTGAAGAAGCGGCGTTCACCAACGAGCTGTTCGGTCGCATCGAAGAGGTGCTGAACCTGCCACGCAACACCCTTAAAGTCGGGATCATGGACGAGGAGCGCCGCACCACGGTCAACCTCAAGGCCTGCATCAAGGCGGCCAGCGAGCGCGTGGTGTTCATCAACACCGGCTTCCTCGATCGCACCGGCGACGAGATCCACACCTCCATGGAGGCCGGCCCGATGGTGCGCAAGGCCGACATGAAGGCCGAGAAGTGGATCGGCGCCTACGAGAACTGGAACGTCGACATCGGCCTGGCCACCGGCCTGCAAGGCCGCGCCCAGATCGGCAAGGGCATGTGGGCCATGCCGGACCTGATGGCCGCCATGCTCGAGCAGAAGATCGCTCACCCATTGGCCGGCGCCAACACCGCCTGGGTACCGTCGCCGACCGCAGCAGCCCTGCACGTACTGCACTACCACAAGGTCGACGTGTTCGCCCGCCAGGCCGAACTGGCCAAGCGCCCCCGCGCTTCGGTGGACGACATCCTGACCATCCCCCTGGCCGTCAACCCGGACTGGTCGGCAGAGCAGATCAAGAACGAACTGGACAACAACGCCCAGGGCATTCTCGGCTACGTGGTGCGCTGGATCGACCAGGGCGTGGGTTGCTCGAAAGTGCCGGACATCAACGATGTCGGCCTGATGGAAGACCGCGCGACCCTGCGCATTTCCAGCCAGCACATCGCCAACTGGCTGCGCCACGGCATCGTCACCGAGGCCCAGGTGATGGAAAGCCTCAAG
Source organism: Pseudomonas sp. PH1b (assembly GCF_000633395.1). GTDB lineage: Bacteria > Pseudomonadota > Gammaproteobacteria > Pseudomonadales > Pseudomonadaceae > Aquipseudomonas. The sequence goes on along the minus strand of NZ_AYMU01000020.1, from coordinate 395,256 downwards.
CGCATGGCCCCGGTGGTTGACCGGCAGAACGCCGGCGACGCGCTGTACCGTCCGCTGGCACCGAACTTCGACAGCAACATCGCCTTCCAGGCGGCGGTCGAACTGGTGATCGAGGGCACCCAGCAGCCCAACGGATACACCGAGCCGGTGCTGCACCGTCGTCGTCGCGAGTTCAAGGCCAAGAACGGCCTGTAACCTGCGCCACTAAAAAAGCCCCGGTCCAGTGACCGGGGCTTTTTTCTTGCGGTTTGTCCCCTCCAGCCCAGGGCTCACAGGCTCCCGCCCGGCTCAAGAACAGCCCCACCCGGCTCCCTCGCCACACTGAAGGCGGCTACAGGACCACGCCCAATTCGTGTTTCACCAGCGCCAGCAGCTTGCTGGTATCGATGGGCTTGAGCAGGAAATCCACCACGCTCAGGTGCATGGCGGCGATGGCGTCACGCACATCGGCATCGCCGGAAATGATGATGATCGGCAACGCTGCCCGTTCCGATTCGCGCACCTGGCGGATCAGGTCCAGGCCGCTGCAGGGGGCCATGCGCAGATCGGTGATCAGCAGGCCGATGGACTTGTTCGATTCGAGTAATTCAAGTGCAGCCTTGCCACTGGCGGCCGTGATGCAACGGATACCATCCAGGCCGAGAATCTCCGCCAGCAACTCCCGTGCATCCTTGTCGTCATCAGCGATCAATACCCGCTGGGCTGGTAGATCGGGCTCCAGCATGACCGCACTCAGCGCCTCGCGCTCGGCATCACTCAAAATATCGTGGTCGGGCATACATTTCTCTACATGAACAGTTCAATCCCCTAGCACAGTGGTCAGACATCGCTAAGCAGGCCTCCAATGTGCACTTCGTCGGAAAAATTTCCAAGAGTCTTGATCAGAGCTTTTTTGCATTGATCGCAGGCGGTTCAAAGCCAAATGGCCGCGCTGCGCAAACTGGCCGGGCATCATCAGGCAAGACACGCCAATCCATGGCGGTAACAGCCAGCAGGGTCGTGGCCCATCCACGTTGGCGAAGAATGCCGGAAACCCGTCCGCGACCGGCAAATCCCCCCTCTGCCTGTCGCTCAAACTCGCCTCCCGGGCTGTTTTCAACACCCCACGCTCGGGGCCCCGAGCGTTTAACCCGTGGACCTAGACTTACGTCCAATGGGCACCCCAGGCAGGGGGACCGACCATGGCTGCGATACGACCACAACAAATCCAAAAAGACTGCGGTAATCGTTATGAATAAAACGGACGCCTTCATCCAGGCCGGGAAGACCGCGGTGTTGCAGAACATTCAAGGGACCGTTCAGTTCCTGCAGCGGTTCCCGCCCTTCAACCAGATGGAGAACCTGCACCTGGCCTATCTGGTGGAACAATGCCAACTGCGTTTCTACGGTCCGGGCGACAGCATCATCAAGCCTGCCGACGGACCGGTTGAGCACTTCTACATCGTCAAGCAGGGCCGTGTGGTGGGCGAACGCACCCACGCCGCCAAGGGCAGCACCGAAACCACCTTCGAAATCACCACCGGCGAGTGCTTTCCCCTGGCCGCGCTGCTCGGAGAGCGAGCGACCCGCACCGAGCACCGGGCCGCCGAAGACACCTTCTGCCTGCAACTGAACAAGGGCGCCTTCATCAAGCTGTTCGCCCTGTCTGCGGAATTTCGCGACTTTGCCCTGCGCGGTGTCAGTAGCCTGCTGGATCAGGTCAACCAGCAGGTCAAGCAGAAGGCCGTGGAAACCCTCGGCACCCAATACTCGCTGAACACCCGCCTCGGTGAATTGGCCATGCGCCACCCGGTGGCCTGCAGCCCGCAGACTCCCCTGCGTGAAGCCGTGGCGCAGATGCACGAGCAGCAAGTGGGCAGCATCGTGGTGGTGGACGAACGCAAGGCGCCCCTGGGCATCTTCACCCTGCGCGATCTACGCCAGGTGGTGGCCGACGGCACCCAGGACCTCAACCAGCCGATCGAGCGGCACATGACCCAGGCGCCGTTCTTCCTCAGCCCCGACCACAGCGCCTTCGACGCCGCCATCGCCATGACCGAGCGACACATCGCCCACGTCTGCCTGGTCAAGGAACAGCGCCTGTGCGGCGTGGTGTCCGAACGCGATCTTTTTTCCTTGCAACGGGTCGACCTGGTGCACCTGGCGCGCACTATCCGCAATGCGCCACGGGTCGAACACCTGGTGGCCCTGCGGGGCGAGATCGGCCAGTTGGTGGAGCGCATGCTGGCCCACGGCGCTTCGTCGACCCAGATCACCCACATCATCACCCTGCTCAACGACCACACCGTGTGCCGGGTGATCGAACTGACCCTGGCCGACAAGGGCGACCCCGGCGTGCCCTTCACCTGGCTGTGCTTCGGCAGTGAAGGCCGGCGCGAACAGACCCTGCACACCGACCAGGACAACGGCATCCTGTTCGAGGCCCGAGACGCGGCCCACGCCGCAGAGGTCCGCGGCAAGCTGCTGCCCCTGGCGCAACAGATCAACCAGAGCCTGGCGCTGTGCGGCTTCACCCTGTGCAAGGGCAACATCATGGCCGGCAACCCCGAGCTGTGTCTGTCCCGTGCCGAATGGGCCCGACGCTTTGCCGCCTTCATCCGCGAGGCGACCCCGGAGAACCTGCTGGGGTCGAGCATCTACTTCGACCTGCGGGTGGTCTGGGGCGACGAACAAAGCACCGAGCAATTGCGCCGGGGCATCCTCGACCAGGTCGCGGACAACCGCCTGTTCCAACGCATGATGGCGGAAAATGCCCTGCGCCAGCGCCCGCCCGTGGGGCGTTTCCGCGAGTTCGTCCTGGCCAGGAAGAACGGCGAGAAAGCCACCCTTGACCTCAAGGTCCAGGGCCTCACGCCCTTTGTCGACGGCGCCCGGCTGCTGGCCCTGGCCAACGGCATCGGCGCGATCAATACCCTGGAGCGCCTGCGCCAGCTGGTTTCCAGGCAGGTCATCGAGCCCCTGGACGGCGCCGCCTATGAAGAGGCCTACCACTTCATCCAGCAGACCCGCATGCAACAGCACCAGCGCCAGACCCGGGAGAACCAGCCCTATTCCAATCGGGTCGATCCCGACAGCCTCAACCACCTGGACCGGCGCATCCTGCGAGAATCCCTGCGCCAGGCCCAGCGCCTGCAAAGCAGCCTGGCCCTGCGGTACCAGCTATGAGCCTGTTTGCCTGGCTCCGTCCTGCGGTCAGCGCCCTGACCACGCAACAGCAACTGCGCCGCGACTGCCTGCCGGCCTATGCCGAACTGAGCGAATGCAGCCTGCGCGAGCAGCGCTGGGTGGTGGTGGATGTGGAAACCACCGGCCTCAACCTCAACCGTGACCAGGTGCTGTCCATTGGCGCCGTGGTGATCGAGGACGGCGCCATCGATTTCAGCCAGCAGTTCGAACGCACTCTGCAGCGCGCGGGGCACAAGTTGAGCCCCAGTGTGCTGATCCATGGCCTGGGCCCCAGCGCCATCGCCGCCGGCTGCGACCCGGTGGAGGCCCTGCTGGACTTCATGGAGTTCGTCGGCGACAGCCCGTTGCTGGCCTTTCACGCCCCATTCGACCAGCACATGCTCGGCCGGGCACTCAAGGACAGCCTGGGCTATCGCCTGCAGCACCACTTCCTCGATGTGGCGGACATGGCGCCCTTGCTGTGCCCCCAGGCCAATATCCGCGAAGCCGGGCTGGATGACTGGACCCAGTGGTTCAAGCTGCAGGTGGTGGAGCGGCACCACGCGGCGGCCGACGCCCTGGCCACGGCGGAGCTGGCGCTGATCCTGTTCCATCGGGCGCGCCAACAGCAGATCCACAGTCCCTTGAACCTGCAGCAGCGCCTGGGCCAGTGGAAACGTCGGCAGCAGGCACCTTCGTTCTGACCCACAGCTGTGGCGCAAGCTCCTGTGGCGAGGGCGCTTGCTCGCCCTCGCTCGACCGCTGCCCCGGCGCGCCGCGGCGGTAAACCTGAGTCCCGAATCCAACTGACCCCGGGCCTTGGCCGTGCTACGCAGGCCAACGGGAGCAAGCGCCCTCGCCACAACGGGCGTCCTCTTCAGACAAAAGTCTGCAACACCCGCCAGCGTCAGCAGCAAGGCAGCCGACCAGCGTCAATTGCGCCACTGTTTCGCCTCTGCGACAATCGCGAATAATTCTCGTTAGTTTAAACTTCTCGATTGGTGAGTTCCGTTGTCGTCAGTCCAAAGCCCTCACAATGAGCTGGTTGGTGCGTTGTACCGCGACCATCGTGTCTGGCTATTGGCCTGGCTGCGGCGCAACGTGGCTTGCGCGCAGCGGGCCGAAGACCTGAGCCAGGACACTTTCGTGCGCCTGCTGGGCCGCGACGAACTCAAGGCGCCGCGGGAGCCACGAGCCTTTCTGGTGGCGATTGCCAAGGGCCTGCTGTTCGACTACTTCCGCCGCGCCGCGCTGGAACAGGCCTACCTCAGTGAGCTGATGCTGATCCCGGAAGGCGAACAACCGTCGCCGGAAGAACAGCAGATGATCCTCGAAGACCTCAAGGCCATCGACCGCCTGCTGGGCAAGCTGTCCAGCAAGGCCCGGGCCGCCTTCCTCTATAACCGCCTCGACGGCTTGAGCCACGCCGAGATCGCCGAGCGCCTCGGGGTCTCGGTGCCCAGGGTGCGCCAGTACCTGGCTCAGGGCATCCGCCAGTGCTATATCGCCCTGTACGGGGAGCCGGTATGACCCCTATCAGTTCCAAGCCGGTGTCTGCCCGGGTCCTGGACGCCGCCATCGCCTGGCAGTTGTCGCTGGATGGCGGCGGCAGTGCGCTGGAGCGCGAGGAATTCGCCAAGTGGCACGCGGCCCACGAGGAACACGCACGGGCCTGGCGCCAGTTGGGCATGCTTGATCAACGCTTCAGCGTGGCTTCGGGCCCGGCGCGGAGTGCCTTGCTGCAATCGCGCGAGGGGCTGCGCCGGCGCGTACGCAAACTCGGTCGTGGGGTCGCCAGCATTGTGCTGGTGGCCGGCCTGGCCCTGTTTGCCGGGGAGCGTTACCTGCCGGTGGATTACTGGCTGGCCGACCAGCGCACCGCCACCGGCGAACAGCGCACCCTGCACCTGTCCGATGGCACGGTGATCAATCTCAATACCCACAGTGCACTGGATGTGCGCTTCGATGAGCAGCAGCGACGAATCGTTCTGCAAGAAGGCGAGATTCTCATCGAGACCGGGCACAACGACAGCCGTCCGTTCATCGTCGAGACCCGCGATGGCCGGATGCGCGCCCTGGGCACGCGGTTCCTGGTCAAGCGTGAAGACCAGGGCACCCGCCTCGGCGTGCTGCAATCGGCGGTGGCCGCGCGGCCGCAAGCCGGCCAGGACGAGCAAGTCTTCAAGGCAGGCCAGCAGGTGCTGATGCGCCAGGACGGCCTGGGCTCACTGCAGGCTCTGGGCCCCGGGGCCGACGCCTGGACCCGCGGCATGCTGGTGGTGGACAACGCCCGCCTCGGCGACCTGATCAACGAACTGGGACGCTATCGTCGCGGTTACCTGGGGGTCGCAGGGAACATTGCCGACTTGCGCATCACCGGCAGCTTCCCGCTGCAGGACCCGGACCTGGCACTCGATGCCCTGCTGCCGACCCTGCCGGTGAAGATTGAACGCCACGCCCCTTGGTGGGTGACCGTGGTCGCCAAATCCGACACCCAGCCCTGAAACCCGGCCCCGTGGCCGGCACGGGGCCTGGCCCGAGAAAACTTCGATAACCCGCAACGGATGGCGGCTGCAGCGCAGCACGCCACGGGCTTCCGTGCCCTGCTACGGCGCTGCTTTCAGCAGGGCCGGCTGCTGAATCTAAATTATTTTCAATTCGCTCTATCACTTTTGCAGTTTCGTTCGGCAGATAGGCAATTGCGAAACATTTCCATTCAGGAGCTGCCGTATGTCCCGCTCGCTAGACACCCTGTTGCGCCCCAGCCTGTTGGCCGTTGCCATTGCCTTCAGCGCTCCCCTGCTCAGCTCGCCACTGATTGCCGCCGAGCAGGCGTCCAGCGTGCGCGCCTACAACCTGCCGGCGGCCCCGCTGGCCAGCACCCTGAACCAGATCGCCAGCCAGGCCGGCCTGGCCCTGAGCCTGAATCCGTCCCTGGCCGCGGGCAAGACCTCGGCCCCGGTCAAAGGCCAGTTCGACGCCCCGGGCGCCCTGCGCGAAGCCCTGCGTGGCACCGGCCTGCAACTGGAGCACAGCAGCGCCGGCACCTACAGCCTGGTGGCCATCACCGAAGGCGTGGTGGCCTTGCCGGAGACCAGTATCACGGCCCAGGGCAGCAATGAAACGGCCTGGGGCCCGGTGGAAGGCTATGTGGCCACCCGCACCGCCGCTGGCACCAAGACCGACACTGCTCTGGTTGAGGCGCCGCGCTCGATCTCCGTGGCTACCCGTCAGCAGATGGAAGACCGCAACGTGCAGAATCTTGATGATGCGGTTCGCTACATGCCCGGTATCGTTTCCGCCAGCTATGGCAGCGATACCCGTTACGACTGGATGCTGGTACGTGGTTTCGAGCCCACACAATTCCTCGACGGCCTGCCATTGCCTCGCGGCGTGTATGCCAACCCGAAGGCAGAAACCTGGAACCTCGATCGCCTTGCCTTGCTGCGAGGCCCGGCGTCCTCGGTCTATGGCCAGACCCCTCCGGGTGGCCTGCTGGACATGGTCAGCCGACGCCCCAGCGCCGAGGCCAGCCATGCCGTGCAGATTCAGTACGGCAGCGACAACTATCGCCAGATCAATTTCGCCAGCACCGGCAAGATCGATGATGAAGGGCAATTCCTCTACGGCCTCAGCGGCGTGGTGCGGGATGCTGGCACTCAGGTCGATCACATCGATAACAAACGCTACAACATCGCCCCCAGCCTGACCTGGAACATCGACACCGATACCAAGCTCACCCTGCTCTCGCAGTTCACCCGCGACGATACCGGGGCGACCAGCCAGTTCATGCCAATCCAGGGCACCAAGATCAAGTCTCCCCTGGGCGACGTTTCCCATCACAAGAACCTCGGCGACCCGGACTACGAGTTCTATGATCGCACCTACTACGCCCTGGGTTATGCCTTCGAGCACCGTTTCAACGACGTCTGGCAGTTCCGCCAGAACCTGCGCTACACCAAGTCGGAGCTGGCCTTCCAGCAACTGACCGTTGGCTCCTACGCCTACTCCCCGGCAGATGCGGCGGGTAACATCAGCCGTACCTCGACCAACGTGAACGAAGACATCGGCCAGTTCGCCGTCGACAACAACTTCCAGGCCGACTTCACCACCGGCGACATCAGCCATACCCTGTTGATCGGCCTGGATCACCAACGCACCGACACCTCCTACCTGTCGATCTACGGTGACGGTGGCAAGACCAATATCTTCAACCCGGTCTATGGACAGCCGATCGTACGCCCGGCGCGCTCCGGTGCTTACTACGATTACAACCAGAAAACCGTGCAGACCGGCCTCTACGTCCAGGACCAGATGGCACTGGACAAATGGCGCCTGACACTGGGTGGCCGTGAAGACTGGGTGCACCAAGGCACCACTTACTTCAACAAGAACGACGTGACCAACACCGACCGCAGCAAGAACTTCAGCGGCAATGCGGCGCTGAGCTACGTGTTTGATTCCGGTGTGGTGCCATACCTGTCCTACGCCGAATCGTTCCAGCCGGCCAGCAATGCCAGTGCCTCGCCTACCGAGTCCTACAAGCCTACCGAGGGCAAGCAGTGGGAACTGGGCATCAAGTACCAGCCGCCAGGTTCGAATACGCTGCTGAGTGCGGCGGTCTACGACTTGACCCAGAAAAACGTCCAGGTGACCAGTATCGGGGCGGGGGGCGAGTCGATCACCAGCCAGACCGGTGAAGTGAAGGTCAAGGGCCTGGAGCTGGAAGCCGTGTCCGATGTGACCGAGAACCTCAAGGTCATCGCTGCCTACACCTTGGCCAAGTCCGAGATACAAAAAGGCATCTATAAAGGCAACCGCCTGCAACTGATGCCCAACCAGCAAGCCTCCCTGTGGACCGACTACACCTGGCACAGTGGCGTGCTCGACGGATTCGGCATCGGTGCCGGTGCCCGCTATACCGGCAATACCTATGGCGACCAGGGCAATACCTGGCTGGGCAAGGCCAATGCGTACACCGTGTTCGACGCTGCCGTGCACTACGACCTCGGCCGCCTGGACAGCAGCCTCAAGGGCGCCTCGCTGAAACTCAATGCCACCAACCTGTTCGACAAGGACTACCTGTCCACCTGCGATGGCTCTTACTGCTATTTCGGCGACCAGCGCAGCGTGGTGGCCAGCGCCACCTATCAATGGTAACCGGCTGAGTTCACCACCAGGCCGTCCGACAAGGACGGCTTTGGTGCATCTGAAGGCAAAGAAATGAAAAGCAAGACGATCCGCCGCTGGTCCTTCATCCACACCTGGACCAGTCTGATCTGCACCGTATTCCTGCTGCTGTTGGCGCTTACCGGCCTGCCGCTGATCTTTCACCACGAGATCGACCACCTGCTGGGGGACGCCCCCGAGCTGCGGGACATGCCCGCCGGCACCCCGCACCTGGACCTGCAGCAACTGGTGCAGGCCGCCCAAGCCCATCGCCCGGGCGAGGTGATGCAGTACTTCGGCTGGGAAGACGACGAGCCCAACGGGGTGGTGACGATCATGGCCAGGACCGCCGGCACCGAACCCAATTCATCCCACACCTTTATGCTCGATGCCCGTACCGGCGAGGCGCTGGAAATGCCCTCGGCCAACGGCGGGCTGATGATGGTCATGCTGCGCCTGCACGTGGACATGTTCGCCGGGCTGCCGGGCAAGCTGCTGCTGGCATTCATGGGCCTGCTGTTCATCCTGGCGATCATTTCCGGCACGGTGCTCTACCTGCCGTTCATGCGCCGCTTGAAATTCGCCACGGTGCGCCAGGACAAGTCCAGCCGCCTGCGCTGGCTCGACCTGCACAACCTGATCGGCGTGGTAACCCTGACCTGGGCCCTGGTGGTGGGCGTGACCGGGGTCATCAGCGCCTGCGCCGACCTGATCATCGCCGCCTGGCGCAATGACAGCCTGAGCGCCATGGTCGCCCCCTACCGCGACGCTCCGCCACTGGCCCAACTGGCCCCGGCCAGCCGCCTGCTGGAAATCGCCAGGGACGTGGTCCCGGGCATGCAACCGGACTTCATCGCCTTTCCCGGCACCCGTTTCTCCAGCGAGCATCACTATGCGGTGTTCCTCAAGGGCGGCAGCCACCTGACCTCGCACCTACTGACCCCGGTACTGATCGACGCCAGTACCCTCGAGGTCACTGCGGTGGCCGAGCGCCCCTGGTACATGGATGCCATGGGCATGTCCCAGCCCCTGCACTTCGGTGACTACGGCGGCATGCCGATGAAGGTGCTGTGGGCCTCGATGGACGTGCTGACCATCATCGTCCTGGGCAGCGGCCTGTACCTGTGGATCGTCCGCCGCCGAGCCGGCAGGCCCTCCCCGGAGACACGGCCATGAAGCCCCGGCAGTCAAACTTCTGGAAGGTCTTCGGCCTACCGGCGCTGATCGCCCTGCTCAGCGCTGCCGGGCTGTTTGCGGCGCTGCTGGGGGACGGGGTCTGGGACAGCCTGAGCTGGATCGGCCTGGGCCTACCGACGCTGATCGCCCTGCGCGGCCTGCTGCGGCGCTAACCTGCGGCCTGAGCCCGGTGCCGGAAAACCGCGCCACAGGTACATCGAGAGCGCGAGGCCGACCAGCATCACCGGAATGAACATGCGGTTCTCCATCAGTGCCTCGATGGCCACCAGCACGCTGAACAGCGCCAGCCCCAGCAGCGGCACATAACTGGCCGCCAGGCCCCAGCGCCAGGGCTGGGTCACCGGGTTGGGGCCCCACAGGGTCAGCAGGGTGTACACCAGAGCCGGCAATACCAGGGCCGGCAGCGCCCAATAGCAGGCCATGTAGGCAAATGCCATGATCAGCTCCGGCTCGCCCTCGCCATGACGGCGAAACTCGTACTGCAGGGCCAGGTACACCGCCAGCCCGCCCAGCAGGGTCAAGGCCAGGCTGTACAACCCATGTCTAAGATACCGTTCGCGCATTCCTCACTCCTTGCCTGTCCTGCATTGCGCCCTGTAGCCCCTGCTCCAGGCTGCGCTAAGATCCCGGGGGCGTGAGCCTTTGCCACACTCCCACCCGCGAGGAATATTCATGTCCACCCCCAGCATGACGCTGTTCCACAACCCGGCATCACCTTATGTACGCAAAGTCATGGTGCTGCTGCACGAAACCGGTCAGTTGAACCGCGTGGCCCTGCAGGCGTCCCAGCTGACTCCGGTCAACCCGGATGCGGCGCTGAACCACGACAACCCCCTGGGCAAGATTCCCGCCCTGCGCCTGGATAACGGCCAGGTGCTGTACGACAGCCGGGTGATCCTCGACTACCTGGACCAGCAACATGTCGGCAATCCGCTGATCCCTCGCGAAGGCCCGGCCCGCTGGCGGCGCCTGACCCTGGCAGCCCTGGCCGACGGAGTCATGGACGCCTCGGTGCTGATCCGCTACGAGCTGGCGCTGCGGGCCCCGGAAAAACACTGGGAGCAGTGGCTCGAAGGCCAGCGCGACAAGATCCGCCGCGCCCTGGCGGTGCTTGAAGCCGAGGCCATTGCCGAGCTGGCCAGCCACTTCGATGTGGCCGCCATCAGCGTCGCCTGTGCCCTGGCCTACCTGGACTTTCGCCACCCGGACCTGGACTGGCGCCAGGACCAGCCCAGACTCGCCGCCTGGTACGCCGAGGTCAGCCAGCGTGGGTCGATGCTCGACACCCGCCCGCCGGCCTAATCGGTGAAGCGTGGCGAATACGACGCCACCCGGCCGGCTCCTGCAACCACCTCCCGCTCTTTGCAGGGGCCGATCGGCCGACGCGGCTGCCGGTACGCCGCAGGAGGAAACAGGCCGGCGATCCGCACTGCCAGGTGTTCGCGCAGACACTGATCCTCGCGCAGTCCCAACCACCTACTCATGGCCCACCTCCAGGTCGAACGACAGGGGCGCCGGCTCCTTGCGCAAGCCAATGCCGTACCAGTCCAGCTTGCGGGTCAGCACCATGAACACACCCAGCAGGCCGAACAGCAGCAGCGAGCCCATCAGCAGCGCATAGTCCTCGGCGCTCAACAGGCCGTACAGCAAGCCATACAGGGCAGCCAGGGCAGCGGCGAACGCCGCGCCGTTGCGCCAGCTGTGCAACACATGGCTGACGTAGAAACCGATCAGCAGCACACAGGCACCGGCGGACAATCCATAGGCCAGCTCAAAGCCCAGGTGCTCGGACAGTGACAACAGCAGCAGGTAGAAGAACGCCAGGGCCACCCCCACCAGGCCGTACTGGATCGGGTGCACCGACAGGCTCTTGAGCACTTCGAAGAGAAAGAAACCGGCGAAGGTCAGGCTGATGAACAGCAACGCGTACTTGATCGCCCGGTCGCTCTTGAGGTACTGGTCCACCGGGTCGATGAAGCTCACGCCAAAGCTGCGGCCGTTGAAGTCATGGCACTCGCTGGAGACGGCGCAGCGCTCCATGGCCTGTTGCAGGTTGGTGGAGAAAAACGAGGTCTGCCAGGCCGCGACAAAACCCTGTTCAGTGACCTCGCGCTGGGCCGGCAGGTAGTTGCCGATAAAGCTTGGATGGGGCCAGTTGGCAGACAGGCGCACCTTGCTGGTCTTGCCCACCGGCAACACTTCCAACTGCCCGGTGCCCTGCAGGCGCAGGTCGAAGGCGAAGTCCAGGCGGGTAGCTTTCTTCACGTCCAGGGGCGGCAAGACCACATGCACACCTTCGTCCAGCCAACTGACGAAGGTGCCCGGAGCAAAGTCCAGGGTCTGGCCGTTGAGCTGCAACTGCAGGGCGTTCTCGATGCCGCGGATATCGCTGATACCGACCGCCAGGAAAGGCGCGTCGAACTGGTAATCGGCGAAGTCGTCCTTGATCCCGTACTGCTCGGGCACGGCAAACTGGCCGCTGATGTGGTTGTCGGCATGGAACAGCCGGGCCTCGTAGATACCCCGGGCCCGCAGCTCTGTCTGGGCCTTGCCGTCGAGTTCGAAGTGCTCCGGCAGGAAGTACAACCGCCCCTGTTTCTCATGGGCCTCCTGGTAGCGCTTCTGGGTTTTCTCGTCGGTCTTCCAGGTGCGCACGGTCTTGCGGTAATCCACCACCATCACCGGCCCGCTGATCTGCTGGCGGGTACTGGAGCTGCGGGCGATGTCTTCAAGCACGCCGTCGCGCAGTTGCTGACGCTCGGAGATCAGGCCATCGATCATCATCAGCGGGATCAGCAACAAGATAATCAACAGGGCGATGGCCCCGAGTTTGAAGCTCAGATTGCGGTTCATGGATCTCTCCTTGTGCGAATGGGAGAGAGTCTGGCGCGCGGGGATGGGGGTTTGATGGAAGCAATGTGGAGACTCTGTGGAGAATCCCCGGCCAGCGTGACGGTGGCGTGGGCCTGTTCCCCGCGGCCGGCCGGCGCCCCGATGCACAGCGCTGGTCAATCCTGGGGCCGGGAACCAGGGGGAACACTGAGGCAGTGACGGCCCCTGAGGCGCCCAACACCCCAGCGGAGGCGGGCTCTCTCGCCAGACGAATCAGCGCAGACGCAGGGTCACCTGGACACCACCGGGCACATTCTCGATGCGCATCTGGCCGCCGTGCAGTTGCACCACCTCTTCGACGAAATTCAGCCCCAGGCCCGTGCTCTTGCGCCCGCTGTCGGGACGCGGCAGGGAATAGAACCGCTCGCACAGGCGCGGCAGGGCGTAATCGGGAATTGCCTCGCCCTGGTTGAACAGCACCCATTCCACGCCGTCTTCCACACGCTGCGCAGTGCAGCGCAGCAGGCCGCCGACAGGGCTGAAATCCAGGGCGTTGGCCAGCAGGTTGCCCAGGGCCTGGCGCAACAGGAACGGCTCTCCCGACCACATCAGGTCCGCAGCGATCGCCTGCTCGACCTGCAACTGCTTGCCCTCGATGCGCCCATGCTGGCTATTGAGCAACTCCTTGAACAACGGCGCCAACGGCACCTCGACCCGCTCTTCCAGCCCCTGGCGCTGCTCCACTTGCGCCAGGTTCAGCAGGCGTTCGATCAGGTGCTGCATGCGCGCGCTTTCGCTGTCGATATTGCCGACGAATCGCTGGCGCTGCGCCAAAGGCATTTCGCTCTGCAACAGTTCCGCCGCCCCACGGATTGCCGCCAGAGGGCTTTTCAGTTCATGGGTCAAGGTGTGCACGTAACGCTCGACATAGGCCTTGCCCTCCAGCTGGGTGCGCATGTGCTCCACCGCACTGGCCAGTTGCGCCAGTTCCCCGCCGCGATAATGCGGCAGCTCGGCCCTGCGCCCCTCGCTCACCGCTAACGCGTAGGCGGTCATGCGCCGCAATGCGGCGCTCAGCCACCAGGACAGCAACGCACCGAGCAGCAGGCCCATGGCGATCAGCCCGGCGCCGTACCACAGCAGCCGCCGCTCGGTGCGGTCGACATAGGGCTGCAGGGAGCTGTTGGGCTTGGCCACGGTGACCACCCCGATGATCTGGCCGTTGTCACGGATCGGCGCGCCCACGTGCATCACCGAGGAATTGGGATCGTCCGGCAAGGCCCGGCTCGAACGTGCGCCGTATTGCCCGCGCAGGGTCAGGTAGACATCGTTCCAGCGCGAATAGTCCTGGCCTACCGCCAGGCCGCTGGAGTCCAGGACCACCTTGCCCTGGGCATCGGTCACGTAGATGCGGTGGTTGACCTGGTTCTTCGCCAGGCCCCAGATGCTCGCCGCCGGCTTGCGTTCGCCATAGGCCCGCAACAACTCCGGCCAGCGGTTCTCGCTCAGGGTGCCGGCCTTGAAATCGTCCCGCAGGATCTCCGCCAGCAGGTTGGCGGTGTCCACCAGGGTTTCCTCGGTGGACTGGCGCACCCCGGGACGGATTTCCTGCATCACCGTATTCAACACGAAGTAACCGGTCAGGCCGATGAACAGCAGGTAGACCAGAAAGATCCGCAGCCCTAAGGTCATCAGGCGTGACCCGGGCTGTAGCTGTAGCCCAGGCCCCGGTGGGTCTGGATCGGCTCGGCCTGGGCCGCCACCAGGCGCAGCTTGGCCCGCAGGCTTTTTACATGGCTGTCGATATTGCGCTCGTAGCCGACATCCGCCATCACCCCCAGGGCGTCCAGCAACTGCTCACGGCTGAACACCCGCTCGGGCTGCTCCAGCAAGCACTGCAGCAGACGGAACTCATGCCGGGTCAGGCTCAACGGCTGCCCCCGGTAGCTGATCTGCACCCGCTCCGGGTCAATCACGAACAGCGCCGGGGGGGCTTCGACCAGCGTCCGTGGCGCCATGCGCTTGAGGATCGCCTTGACCCGCGCCGCCACTTCCCGCGGGCTGAACGGCTTGACCACGTAATCGTCGGCACCGATCTCCAGGCCCACGACCCGATCGATCTCGGCGTCCCGGGCGCTGAGGAACATCACCGGCACTTCGCTGAAGCGCCGCAGCTGCTTGCAGGTTTCAAAACCGCTGATGTCCGGCAGGCCGATATCGAGGATGACCAGGTCCGCCGGGGTCGCCCGCTGATATTCCAGGGCGCCGTGGCCCAGGCTCAACCAGGTGGTGGTGAAGCCTTCGCCCTGCAGGGCAAAGATCAACGTGTCGGCAATCGCCGCTTCGTCTTCGACAATCAGGATATGGGGCATGGCATCCAGGCACAGAAGTTCAATGGGCGAACGGTGCCGGATGCCTTATACGCCGTCAATCAAACCCTGAGAAAACGCCGGTGCGAGGCCGGGCAAAAGCGCGGGCAACACAGGTCGGGAGGCGCGCATGAGCCACTGGGGCCGGTGCACGGGCCCATGCACGCCAGCTACCGTCTGAAGACGGCAGGCTGGATCAGCAGTCCGGTTTGTCTGCGGTGTAGCGCCGCGCCGGGTTCACCGCCGCGCCGAACTCGCGCAGGGCCTTGGCACCGATCAGCAACGGATAGTTGAAGCTGCTGCGGTCGGTGAGGTTGACCTCCACCGTGCGCTTGACGTTGCCCAGGCACATCTCCAGCTCCACCACCGGGCGCTTGGCCGACTGCGGCTCCTCGCCATCGTCCTCGTCGGAGCGGCTCTTGATCTTGCTGATCCGCGCCACCTTGTGCTCGTAGACCTTGCCGCCGGCATCCTTGGTGGCCAGGCGAAAGCGCACCCAATCCTCGCCGTCACGGCTAAAGGTCTGGATATCCCTGGCCGACAGCGACGCGGTCAGGGCCCCGGTGTCCATCTTGGCCTGCAGGGTCTCGCCGATTTCCGGCAGGCGGATGTATTCATAACGACCGTACAGGGTCGGCTCGGCGGCCATGACCGGCAGCGCCAGCAGAGACAAAAGTGCAAGGACGGATTTCACGGCGCAGGTTTCCTCGTGGAATGGGGCAGCGGGATTTTAGACCGCTGCCGGTCAATTGGTTCGCAGGATCTTTGTATCTTGGATTCAGCACAGGGTTCACTCGGCCGTTCGTGGCGTGGCGAGGCGCCCGGGCGCGGCAGAACCTGGCGCGCCCAGCTTCAGCCGATGTGCCGTCGCAGGCAATCCTCGGCGGCGGGCCTTGCGACCGTTGCGCCCCGACGAGCCAAACGGGCACCCGCGCCACAGGGGCATTCGGTTGAGCCCCAGGAAAAAGCCTACCCCACCCCAGGTGAAACATTCGTCAGCACACTAGAATTTGGCCTGTCCGCCGAAGCTGCTTATCATGGCGCGCCCAAAAGATTGTAAAGAGTGCCTTATGCGCCGCCTGCTCACCGGCTGTTTCGTCACCCTGCTGCTCCTGCTCAACACCCTGGTGCTGTTCGGCCCGTTGATGGTGTTCGCCCTGCTCAAGCTGGTCCTGCCGGGACGCCTGCGCGATTACGCCTCGGCGGCGGTGATGTGGATCGCCGAGACCTGGGCCGAGATCGACAAGCTGATCTTCTCCCTGTGCATCCCGACCCGCTGGGACATTCGTGGCGGCGAGAACCTGCGCCAGGACACCTCCTACCTGGTGGTGAGCAACCACCAGTCCTGGGTCGACATCCCGGCGCTGATCCAGACCCTCAACCGGCGCACGCCGTTCTTCAAGTTCTTCCTCAAGAAGGAACTGATCTGGGTGCCTTTCCTGGGCCTGGCCTGGTGGGCCCTCGACTACCCCTTCATGAAGCGCTACAGCAAGGCCTTCCTGGCCCGGCACCCGGAACTGCAAGGCAAGGACCTGGACATCACCAAGGCCGCCTGCGAGCTGTTCAAGCGCCAGCCGGTGACCGTGGTCAACTACCTGGAAGGCACCCGCTTCACCCCCGCCAAGCGTGAGCAGCAGGGTTCGCCCTTCCAGCACCTGCTCAAGCCCAAGGCCGGCGGCGTGGCCTTTGTCCTCGCGGCCATGGGCGAGCAACTGGATGCGATGCTGGATGTCACGGTGGTTTATCCACAGGCGCACACGCCGGGTTTCTGGGACCTGATCAGCGGCAGCGTGCCCAAGGTGATCATCGATATCCGTACCCGCGAACTGGACCCGGCGCTGTGGCACGGCGATTACGAGAACGACCCGGCGTTCCGCCAGCAGGTCCAGGACTGGGTCAACCAGCTGTGGACCGACAAGGACCGGCGCATCAGCCAACTGCTCGCTGAGGGCCGTTGATCAATCCTTGATCAATCGCTGATCACATGGGGCAGGAAGCGGCTGCTGTCCTTGGTGATCGGCGAGCTGTCCTCACGAATGCCGATGCCCGCCGGCTGATCACCGATCAGCCAACTGCCGATCACCGTGTGATTGCCGGCGAACACCGGCAACGGGTGAAACTGCTGGCGAATGCAGGGGCCGCCACCGTAGGGCCCGGTCTCGGCCAAGCGCTCGTCCTCTGCGGTGCAGATTTCCACGTTGGCCCCTTCCCGGGAAAAGAACGGCTTGCGCACCCAACCCGCGCCCAGGCTGGCGCTGGGATCGTCGTCGATAAACGCCGGCAGCAGGTTCGGGTGCCCCGGATGGCGCTCCCACAGCAGGGCCATGGCGCCCTTGTTGGAGAGGATCGCCTTCCACGGCGGTTCGACAAACTGCGTGCGGCTGCCGGCAATCGCCGGGCCATAGGCTTCGTGGAACATCTGCTCCCAGGGGTAGAGCTTGAACAGGCTCTCGATGGGCATCTCCAGCAGGTCGACGAAACGCCCGCCGGCATTCAGGCCGATGTCTTCGATGGCGATCAGCCGCGTACCCAGGCCAGCCTGGCGGGCGATATCGCGCAGGTATTCGACGGTGCCGCGATCCTCCAGGGAATCCCTGACCGAGGCAAAGTGCATCGGCGACTTGAAGCCGCCCTGGACGAACGCCTGGAGCAGCTTGTCCTCGATGCTGTTGAACTGATCGCAGCCGGCCGGCAACTGCCCGCGCTGCATCTGCTGCTCGAGCCACACGTACTGGAAGAAACTCGCCTCATACAGCGAGGTCGGGGTGTCGTAGTTGGTTTCCAGCAGCTTGGCCGGGCCGCTGCCGTCGTAGCACAGGTCCATGCGCCCGTAGAGATGAGGGTCGCCCTGCTTCCACGACTGGCGGATCAATTCATGGAAGGCCGGGGGAATCGCCAAGCGCTGCAACAGTTCTTCACTGTCCACCACCTCGGCCACCAGGGCCATGCACAGTTCGTGCAGTTCCTGGCTCGGGTCCTCCAGGTCGTCCTCAATCTGCCGCAAGCTGAAGCGGTAGTAAGCCGACTCGTCCCAGTACGGCTCGCCGTCGAAGGTGTGGAAGGCAAAGCCCAGTTGCTCCGCCGTGGCCTGCCAGTCCGCCCGCGGGGTGCTGAGGATGCGTTTCAAGAACCGAACCCCCAGCTGTGCCCGGAACCGAAACCGCCTCGACTGACCACCTCATGGGCGCCGGCCATGGCGTCGCCGGCGCGAGTGAAGCGCTCCGGACTGGAAATGCCGAAACGACCACCGTTGCTGGCATTACTGAAGGTCTTGCCGGCCTCCACTTGCTGGGTGAGGGTGCTCAACTGCGAGCCGCCACGACCGTCGCGCTCCTTGTACAGGGCCTCGCTGAAGTAGCGTGGCTCCGGTTCCAGGCCGATCCAGCGCCAGAAACTCGAGCCGGAACTGGAAGAGCCGCCATTGCCGACGCTCATCGCGCTGCCGCCACTGCTGGTGGTGCCGCTGGAACCGGAGCCAGCTTGCTGTTGCTCCTCCTCGCCGGGCTTGACCGGCACCGTGCGCTGGCTGGTCAGGGCAAAACCTTGGAAGGTCGGTATGTAGGTCCGGTTGTAGATGGAGACCTTGCAATGGCCGGGGTAGAAGTCCTCCTCGCAGTCTTGCAAGTCCTTGTAACGCGGGGCCACCACGTCACTACGCTCCCAGGCGTCGTCGCGGGCTGACTGGCAGATATCCAGTGAAATCTGCGCCTGCTCACATTCCTGCGGGCTGGTGAAATGCTGGACTTGGCGAACCTCTCGGGTCGCCTGGGGCTGGCCGTCACAGGCGGCCAGGGCGAACGGCACGCTGCCCAGCAGCACCAGGCGCACGCTTTTACTGCGTTTCATGACGGCGCCCTCAGACCGAGGGGGTCATGCAGGCTGCGTTCAGCAGGCCGACACCGACAGAGACCGACGCCACCAGGATCGCCGCGGCGTTTTCCTGGTTGGCAATACGCTGGGACAGGCCCTTGAGGGTCAGGCTGACGACAAAGAACGCCAGCAACTGCACCACCGCGGCGATACCGGCCCAGAGCAGGAAGTCGATGATCGAAATGGAATGGGCAATCGCGCTGGCCACCGGGATTGCAAAGCCCAGCAAGGCGCCGGACAGGGCAATGGCGGCGGCGCTGTTGCCCTGGCGGATCAGGGCGAATTCGTTATAGGGGGTCAGGCGCGTGTAGATGAACGCGTAGAGGGCAAACACCAGAGCCGCGCCCAGCATGTAGAGCATGAAACCGAGCACCGCATCAGCGGGCAGAGACATCTTCAGTGCATCCATGAACATCGCGTTCGAGCTTCCTTGAAAAAACGGGCGCGAGATATAACACAGGCCTGATTCGGCGAAAACTCCGAAACAGGCCTGGAACAAATCCCTCGAGGATCAACGACTCCGGCATGCCCGGCGTCGGTACAAGGGTGCCTTACTTGGCCACGCCCCAGATGCCGCTCAGGCTTTGCAGCAGCGAGCCGCCCACGCCCTGCTGACCGAGGTACTGCAGGATCACCGGCGCGAATTGGCCGATCATGCCGCTGTCCATGCCCAGGGCGCCGAAGGCGTTGTTCAGGTCATTGGTGTCCTTGACGTTGCCCAGGGCGCTGTCCAGGCCCTTGGTCTGCCCGGACGACTGGCCCAGCACGCCGCTCAGGGCACCCAGGCTGCCCAGGGCATTGCTGCCGGAGAGCTTGTCCAGGCCGGGCACGCTTTTGCTCAACTGGGAATAGTCGGAACTGCTCAACTGGTTCTTCGCCAGGCCGAGCATCGCGCCCGTACCGCCGATGGCTTGCTGGGGGGTGACATTCAGCTGCGAGCCCAGGCTGCCGAGCAGGCCGGCGGTCTGGGAGGTCGGGGCCGCGGCGGCAGCCTTGTCGCCGCCCTGCATCCCGGAAATGGCGTTGGCCGCATCGTTCAGGCTGAAACCGCCGGCCAGGGCCGAACCGGCTGCCAGGGTCATCAGGGTAGCCAGGGCGAAACCGCGTGGAATATTCATCGAAACAACCTCATGGGGCAGGAAACCATCCGTGTTCGGGTGGCTGGAAAACAGCCTTTTGACTGAATAGCCGGGCGAATGTTCCGAAAATGGCGCAGCGGCGCCCGCACCTTCTGGATTTTAGTCGAGAATCCCGCATCCACGGCCCGCCGCCCTGCGTATATCCAGCATCGACGACCGGCGCAGCGTGCATCGGCACCGGCCGTAGCATGAGGTAGCAAGCCGTGAATGGAACAACCGATCACCCTGGACTACCCTCTGGCTGCATCGGCCGCTGCCAATCGTGGTCCGTCCACCTGCCGCTCGCCTGGAGAATCGCCATTTCCGCACTCGACCCCGATCAGCTCAGGCACCTGCTGGCCCAGTGCTCACTGGGCGATCGCCGCGCCTTCGAAAGCCTGTACCGCAGCGTTGCCCCGCGCCTGAACGGCGTCGCCCTGCGCTTCATGGGCCGCCGGGACCTGGCCGAGGAAGTCCTGCAGGAAAGCTTCGTACGGATCTGGCACAACGCAGCGCGCTACCAGCCGCACCTGTCCGCGCCCCTGACCTGGATGATCAACATCACCCGCAACCAGGCCATCGACCAATTGCGCAAGCAGCGCGAGCGCCCCCTTGGCGAACTCGAAGCACAACAACTGGTGGATGAAGCCCCCTCGGCCCACGAGCTGCTGGACAGCGCCCGTGAAGCCCGAGCCCTGAACCACTGCCTGGAAAGCCTGGAGGGCATGCAACGCCAGTCGATCACCGTGGCCTACTTCCAGGGCCTGTCCTGTTCAGAGTTGGCCGACCACCTGGCGGCGCCCCTGGGCTCGGTCAAATCCTGGATTCGCCGGGGCATGGAACGCCTGCGCAGGTGCCTTGAATCATGAATTATCAAACCCCTGAACGACGCCGCGCCCTGGCCGCCGACTACGCCATCGGGCTGATGCAGGGCGCCGCGCGTCGGCGCTTCGAAGCACTGCTGCTGGACGACGCGGCCCTGCGTGAAGAACTGGCGCAGTGGCAGGAAAGCCTCGCCAGCCTGACCGAAGCCCTTCCCGAACAGCAAGTGCCGGAGCATGTGTGGCAGGGTATCCAGGCGCGCATCCAGCCCCAGGTCCTGCACCTGCCGCAGAAGAACCCGCTGTGGATGCGCCTGCGCCTGGCGATTGCCGCCTGCGCCGTGCTGGCGACCCTGTACATCGGTTTTATCCGGCAGGACGACCAGGTGCGCTATAGCGCCACCCTGCTCAGCGCCAGCCAGGAACCGGCCTTGCAGATCAAGGCCCATGCCCAGTACCTGCAAGTCGAACCCTTGACCCTGGCGGCCATCGGCCTGGACCGCAGCCTGGAACTCTGGGCGATCCCGGCCGACGGCAAACCGATTTCCCTTGGCGTGGTGCCCGTGGGAGGCAAGGGCCGGATCAACCTGACCCAGGCCCAGCGCGACCTGCTGGGCACACCGATTGCCCTGGCGGTTAGCCTCGAACCTCACGGCGGCTCGCCCACCGGGAAACCCACCGGCCCGGTGCTGTACCAGGGGCAATTGGCGGCGCTGTAACAGGCACCTGCTGGCGTAGGAGCGGGCTTGCCCGCGAACGCCCTCAAGGTAAACTCCGCGCCCAGGCCCCCACCCGCGCCCTTGCAGGCAGCCCCCTGCCGGCCATGGAAGACCCTGCGCCACCTGGCGCCATCACTCGAACGGACTCTTATGAAAGCTGCGCTCTACAGCGGCCTCCTGCTGGCCCTGGCAATCGTCGTCTTGCTCTGGCGAATCGGCACCCCGGTTGATAGCCGCCAATGCACTGATGCGGCCCCAGGCCCCTTGACCGACTTCATCCGCCAGCACTTCAGCGATCGCCAGGGAGCCGACTGGCGCGACGACGGCAGTGCCCTGGGCATTCTTGAAGTTCCCGAGGCCCAGGCATTCGCCCGCCAACCCGAGCTTTACTACTGCGAAGCCCTGAACCTGCTGCAGGACCCACAGCGAACCCAGACGGAAAAGGTGCACACCACGGCCTTGATGCTGTCCCTGCCCCTCGACTACTACCTGGACTTCATGGACCGCAGTCACCAGCTGTACCAGCGCGGGCTCATCGATCGATCTGTCATGAGCATGGTGCTTCTGCCAAGAAGCACGGCCCTGAATTACTGGTGGCTGCCCCAGTGGCGGTCGCGCTTCCAACGGGATGCGCCCGGCATTCTCAGCGATGACCACATGGAAGAGATCCTGAGTGGAGAGCACTGGTTCGATTACCCGGGCCGGGGTTACTGACCTGTCATCGCCGGCGCTCACTGCGTCCGGCCCTGGCCTGCTCCCTGAAACGCCAAAGGGCGACCCGTGGGTCGCCCTTTGCTCCTATTGCCGCAAACCTCAGGCAGCGCTGAACAGCTTGTGCGGGTCGATGACGAATTTCTTCGGCACGCCGGCATCGAACTCGCCATAGCCGCGCGGGGCGTCGTCGAGGCTGATGACTTCAACCCCCACCACGTCGGCAATGTTGATGCGGTCCCACATGATGGCCTGCATCAGTTGGCGGTTGTACTTCATCACCGGCGTCTGGCCGGTGTGGAAGCTGTGGGACTTGGCCCAGCCCAGGCCGAAACGGATGCTCAGGCTGCCCATCTTCGCTGCGGCGTCCACCGCACCCGGGTCTTCGGTGACGTACAGGCCGGGGATGCCGATCTTGCCCGCCACCCGCACCACGCCCATCAGGGAGTTGAGCACGGTGGCCGGGGCTTCGTGCTGGGCGCCGGCATGGCCGTGGCCCCGGGCTTCGAAGCCCACGGCGTCCACTGCGCAGTCCACTTCCGGCTCGCCGAGCAAATCGGCGATCTGCTCGTGCAGCGGGGTGTCCTTGGACAGGTCGGCAATCTCAAAGCCCTGGGCCTTGGCGTGGGCCAGGCGCACCGGGTTGACGTCACCGACGATCACCACCGCCGCCCCCAGCAGGCGCGCGGAAGCAGCGGCCGCCAGGCCCACTGGGCCGGCACCGGCCACATAAACGGTACTGCCCGGGCCGACACCGGCAGTCACAGCGCCGTGATAACCGGTGGGCAGGATGTCGGAGAGGCAGGTCAGGTCGCGGATCTTCTCCATGGCCTTGTCGCGGTTCGGCAGCTTCAGCAGGTTGAAGTCGGCGTAAGGCACCAGCACGTACTCGGCCTGGCCACCGGTCCAGTCACCCATGTCGACGTAGCCGTAGGCACCACCGGCGCGGGCCGGGTTGACGGTCAGGCAGACCCCGGTGTGTTGCTCCTTGCAGGAGCGGCAGCGCCCGCACGCCACGTTGAACGGCACCGAGACCAGATCGCCGATCTTCAGGTTCTCGACGTCACTGCCCTTCTCGATCACCTCGCCGGTGATTTCATGACCCAGGACCAGGCCGACCTGGGCGGTGGTACGACCACGGACCATGTGCTGGTCCGAACCGCAGATATTGGTGGAGACCACGCGCAGGATGACGCCGTGCTCGATCTTCCTGCCGCGCGGGTCCTGCATTTTTGGATAGTCGATTTTCCGTACTTCGACCTTGCCGCTGCCGAGATACACGACACCACGATTACCAGACATGCTTTCACCTCGCTGTTGTTGTTATGGAACCGCGTAACCCAAAGGGGGGAAACACGTGGATTGCTCGGGTACAGATGCTGTTTCGTTTTCACAACCGCTTTCATGCGAACAGGCGCAACGCCTGTAGGAGCGAGCTTGCTCGCGAAGGGCTGCGCAGCAGCCCCAAGAATCATCAGAGCACTACCGTGCGGTTGCCGTTCAAGAACACCCGCCGTTCGATGTGATAGCCCACCGCCCGGGCCAGGGTCAGGCCTTCGATATCCCGGCCCTTGGCGATCAGGTCTTCGGGGTAGTAGCTGTGGTCCACCACCTCCACGCCCTGGGCGATGATCGGCCCCTCGTCCAGGTCGTTATTGATGTAATGCGCCGTGGCTCCCACCAGCTTCACCCCCTTGTTGTAGGCCTGGTGATAAGGCTTGGCACCCTTGAAACCCGGCAGCAGGGAGTGGTGGATATTGATCGCCTTGCCGTCGAGCTTGCGGCACAGCTCCGGCGACAGCACCTGCATGTAGCGGGCAAGGATCACCAGTTCGGCGCCGGACTCCTCGATCACCTGCCACACCTGGCGCTCCTGGGACGGCTTGTCGTTGGGGTCGAGGGGGAAGTGGTGGTAGGGAATCTGGTGCCAGTCGGCCAGGGGCTTGAGGTCCGGGTGGTTGGACACCACCGCCACCACGTCCATGGGCAACTGGCCGATGCGCTGGCGGTAGAGCAGGTCGTTGAGGCAGTGGTCAGCCTTGGAGACCATGATCACTACCTTGGGCCGGTAGTTGGGCGCGGTCAGTTCGAAGTTCATCTCGAAGGCCTTGGCCCGCTGCGCCAGGCCCTGGCGAAAACCTTGCTCGTCGAGGCCGTCGGGCTGGCGGAACTCCACGCGGATGAAGAAGCGCCCCGAGAGCCGGTCATCGAAGGAATGGTGCTCGGTGACGTAGCAGCCCTGCTCGAACAGAAAGCGGGTCACCGCGTCCACCGTGCCGAGCACACTGGGGCAGTCGGCGGTGAGAATCCATGTGTCGGGGGCGCGGCTCATACGGGATAACTCCTGTTCGTTAAGGCAACCGCAGCGCGGTCGATTCGCTGTAGGAGCGAGCTTGCTCGCGAAGGACGGATGTCCCGGAAGACCACAGCGCCCTTGGATCTTTCGCGAGCAAGCTCGCTCCTACCGCTCACAGCCAAAGCCGGGCGTCAGGCCTGGACGCTGAGGCCGTATTCAGCGGCGGCGTCCTGCAGCCACATCCACCAGTAATCGGAAAAGCTGCGGCGTACCAGCAGTTCCCAGGTGTCTTCGCCGGTACGGCGGATCACCAACTGCGACTTGGCGAACACCGTGCCCACCGCCTTGCCCACCGGGAAGTTGTTGGGGTGCACGTCGTAGCTGGTGGACTTCATCAGCACCTGGCGCACGTTGGGCCCGGACAGTTCGAGAATCTGCTGGCCGCCGCTGACGTTGACGATCTGGATATGCAGCTCGCCCAGGGCGGCCCGCAGGTTCTGCTCGGCGGCGAACTCTTCGCCGCTGGGCACGATCAGCAGCCACTCATCCGGGCCCAGCCATTGCAGGCTGGTCTCGCCCTTGACCACTACGCTCAGGGCGCCTGGCAATTCGATGCCCAGGGCTTTGTGCACCCCGGTGGCGAAAGCCGGATCGTGGCCGTCGCCACGGATCGTCAGGTGGCCAAGGAGTTTTTTCTCGCGCAGGGTCACCCCGGCGTTCTTGCGGCCCTTGCCCACCAGGCTCGGCAGGTCGGCGTGGTGCAACGACGATTCGGCCTTGGCCCCGCTGGTGGGGCGCTGTGGGTAAACGTTGACTGCGGTCATAGAGCACCTGTGCTGAATTCTGTTGATAACGCCCTGTAGGAGCCGGCTTGCCGGCGAAGAGGCCCTTGAGCCTGGTGCCAGCCCTGAGGCCGCCTTCGCTGGCGAGCCAGCTCCTACACAAGCCGGTTCCTAGCCCTAAATGTTCTGGCGATCACCTTTGGGGTCAAAGAACACCGAGGAAACGATTTCCGCCTCGATCACCCGGCCATCGGCCAGGGGCGCGAAGACCCGCTCGCCCAGGCGCTTGAGGCCGCCCTTGACCACGCCCAGGGCAAAGGAATAACCCAGGGAGTTGTGGGCATAGCTGGAGGTCACGTGACCGACCATGCTCATGGGAATCGCCTGCTTGGGGTTGAACACCAGCTGCGCGCCTTCCGGCAGCCACTGGGTCGGGTCGATCGGCTTCAGGCCCACCAGTTGCTTGCGCTGCTCACGCACGCAGTCTTCGCGGTTCATGCCGCGCCAGCCGATCCACGAGAACGGCTTGGTGCGGCCCACGCACCAACCCATGTTCAGGTCGTCCGGGGTCATCGAGCCGTCGGTGTCCTGGCCGACGATGATGAAGCCCTTCTCGGCCCGCAGCACGTGCATGGTCTCGGTGCCGTAGGGGGTCAGGTTGTATTTCTTGCCAGCCTCGACGATCTGCTCCAGCACGCCCATGGCGTAGTCGGCCTGGACGTTGACCTCGTAGGACAGCTCGCCGGTGAACGAGATGCGGAACACCCGGGCCGGCACGCCGCCCACCAGGCCTTCCTTCCAGGTCATGAACGGGAAGCCGTCCTTGTCCAGGTCGATGTCGGTGACTTCGCTCAGCAGCTTGCGGCTGTTGGGCCCGGACAGGGTCATGGTGGCCCAGTGGTCGGTGACCGAGGTGAAGTACACCTTGAGGTCCGGCCATTCGGTCTGCTGGTAGATCTCCAGCCACTGCAGCACGCGAGCCGCGCCGCCGGTGGTGGTGGTCATCAGGAAGTGGTTGTCGGCCAGACAGGCGGTGACGCCATCGTCGAAGACCATGCCGTCTTCCTTGCACATCAGGCCGTAGCGGGCCTTGCCCACGTCGAGCTTGGTCCAGGCGTTGCTGTAGATGCGGTTGAGGAATTCCCGGGCGTCCGGGCCCTGGATGTCGATCTTGCCCAGGGTCGAGGCGTCCAGCAGGCCGACGCTGTCGCGCACCGCCTGGCATTCGCGCTTGACCGCGGCATGCAGGTCCTCGCCGTTTTTCGGGAAGTACCAGGGACGTTTCCACTGGCCGACGTCCTCGAACTCGGCGCCGTTCTTCAGGTGCCAGTGATGCAGCGCGGTAAAACGCACCGGCTCGAAGATGTGCCCGCAGTGCCGGCCGGCCACGGCGCCGAAGGTGATCGGCGTGTAGTTCGGACGGAACATGGTGGTGCCCATCTGCGGGATGCTGACGTTCAGCGAACGGGCGGCAATGGCCAGGCCGTTGACGTTGCCCAGCTTGCCCTGGTCGGTACCGAAGCCCAGGGCGGTATAGCGCTTGACGTGCTCCACCGACTCGAAGCCCTCGCGGGTCGCCAGTTCGATGGCGGCAGCGGTGACGTCGTTCTGCAGGTCAACGAATTGCTTCGGTGCCCGAGCGGTGCCTTTTTCGTGAGGCACCTGGAACAGCGCCAGGGTCGGCTCTTCAAGACGGGCCAGGGCCTTGGGCAGCACGCCCTCCACGGCCTGGAAACCGGCTTCGCTGGCCGCGCGCACGCCGCCTTCGAAACCATCCGCCAGGGCATCACCGAGGCTGTAGACACCATTGATGCCGCCCACGCACACGCGTTTCTGCGGTGCTTCACCGGGCACGAAACCGAGGATGTCTTCGCGCCACACCGGCTTGCCGCCCAGGTGCGAAGCCAGGTGCACCACCGGGCTGTAGCCGCCGGAGCTGGCGATCAGGTCGCAGTCGAGCCATTCGCCGGGGCTGGTGACCTTGTGCGCCTTGACGTCGATGGCCGCCACCCGCGCGCCGGTCACGTGCTTGCTGCCACGGGCCTCGATCACCGCGCTGGAGGTGAGGATGCGAATGCCCTTGGCCCGGGCTTCTTCCACCAGGGCGCCGCGGGGGTTGTGCCGCGCGTCGGCGATGGCCACCACCTGCAGGCTGGCGTCGAGCCAGTCCAGGGCCACACGGTAGGCGTGGTCGTTGTTGGTGGACAGCAGCAGTTTCTTGCCCGGGGCCACGCCGTAACGACGCACGTAGGTGGAGACGGCGCCGGCCAGCATGTTGCCCGGCACATCGTTGTTGCCATAGACCAGCGGCCGCTCATGGGCGCCGGTGGCCAGCACCACGCGCTTGGCCCGCACCCGGTGAATACGCTGGCGCACCTGGCCAATCGGCGCACGGTCACCGAGGTGATCGGTAAGGCGCTGATGAATGGTCAGGAAGTTGTGGTCGTGATAGCCGTTGACCGTGGCCCGCGGCAGCAGCAACACGTCCGGCAGGGACTGCAGCTCGGCAACCACGCTGGCTACCCACTCCGAGGCCGGTTTGCCGTCCAGGCTTTCGCGGCTGTCCAGCAAGCTGCCGCCGAATTCTTCCTGCTCATCGGCGAGGATCACCCGGGCGCCACTGCGGGCGGCGGCCAGGGCGGCGGCGAGGCCGGCGGGGCCACCACCGACGATCAGCACATCGCAGTGCTGGTTCATGTTGTCGTAGGTGTCCGGATCGTTCTCGGTGGGCGAACGGCCCAGGCCTGCGGCCTTGCGGATGTACTTCTCGTAGGTCATCCAGAACGATTGCGGGTACATGAAGGTTTTGTAGTAGAAGCCCGGCGGCATCAGCTTGCCGCCGACCTTGCCGAGGATCCCCATCATGTCGTTGTTGACGCTGGGCCAGCCGTTGGTGCTGGTGGCTACCAGGCCCTGGTACAGCGCCTGCTGGGTGGCGCGCACGTTGGGAATCTGGGTGGCTTCGGTGGCACCGATCTGCAGCACCGCATTGGGCTCTTCACAACCGGCGGCGAAGATGCCTCGGGGCCGGGAGTACTTGAAGCTGCGGCCGATGATGTCCACGCCGTTGGCGAGCAGGGCCGAGGCCAGGGTGTCGCCCTCGAAGCCCTTGTAGCTCTGGCCGTTGAAGGTGAAGGTCAGGACCTTGTTGCGGTCGATGCGTCCGCCGTTGGACAGGCGATTGGTCTGGCTCATACCTTCTCTCCAGCAGCCTTGGCGGTGAATTGCGGCTTGCTGCCGATCTTGTAGGTTTCAAGGATTTCGTAGGTGACGGTGTCGCGGGTGGCGTTGAAGTACTGGCGGCAACCGGCAGCGTGGATCCACAACTCGTGATGCAGGCCACGGGGGTTGTCGCGGAAGAACATGTAGTCGCCCCACTCCTCGTCGGTGCAGGCGTTAGGGTCCAGGGGCCGTGGAATGTGAGCCTGGCCGGACGAGTGGAATTCCTCTTCGGAGCGCAGTTCGCCGCAGTGAGGACAGAAGATATGCAACATAGGGTTTTGTCCTTTTAGTGGGCGACCGCAGCAGCGCCGTGTTCATCGATCAGCGCACCGTTGTGGAAACGGTCGATGGAGAAAGGTGCGGCCAATGGGTGCATCTCGCCCTTGGCCAGGCTCGCGGCAAACACGTTGCCCGAGCCCGGAGTGGCCTTGAAGCCGCCGGTGCCCCAGCCGCAGTTGAAGAACATGTTCGGCACCGGGGTCTTGGAGATGATCGGGCAGGCGTCCGGGCTGGTGTCGACGATGCCGCCCCATTGGCGGTTCATGCGCACCCGGGACAGGATCGGGAACATCTCGACGATGGCCTGGATGGTGTGCTCGATCACCGGGTAGGAACCACGCTGGCCGTAGCCAACCCAGCCGTCGATGCCGGCGCCGATCACCAGGTCGCCCTTGTCGGACTGGCTAATGTAGCCGTGCACCGCGTTGGACATGATCACGCTGTCGATGATCGGCTTGATCGGCTCCGACACCAGTGCTTGCAGCGGGTGGGATTCGATCGGCAGGCGGAAGCCCGCGAGCTTGGCCATGTGCCCGGAGTTGCCGGCGGTGACCACCCCGACGCGTTTGGCGCCGATAAAGCCCTTGTTGGTCTCGACGCCGATGCACACGCCATTTTCCTTGCGAAAGCCAATGACTTCGGTCTGCTGGATCAGGTCCACGCCCAGGGCGTCGGCGGCCCGGGCAAAGCCCCAGGCCACGGCGTCGTGACGGGCCACGCCGCCGCGGCGTTGCACCGTGGCGCCGAGCACCGGGTAGCGGGTGTTCTTCGAGCAGTCCAGGTAGGGGATCTCGTCCGCCACCTGCTGGGTGTTGAGCAACTCGCCGTCGATGCCGTTGAGGCGGTTGGCGCTGACCCGGCGCTCGGAATCACGGATGTCCTGCAGGGTGTGGCACAGGTTGTAGACCCCGCGCTGGGAGAACATCACGTTGTAGTTGAGGTCCTGGGACAGGCCTTCCCAGAGTTTCATGGCGTGCTCGTAGAGCTGCGCCGACTCGTCCCACAGGTAGTTGGAGCGCACGATGGTGGTGTTGCGCGCGGTGTTGCCACCACCCAGCCAGCCCTTCTCCACCACCGCTACGTTGGTGATGCCGTGTTCCTTGGCCAGGTAGTAGGCGGTGGCCAGGCCATGCCCGCCGCCGCCGACGATGACCACGTCATAGACTTTTTTCGGGGTCGGCGTGCGCCACATGCGCTGCCAGTTTTCATGGTGGCTGAGAGAGTGCTTGAAGAGGCCGAAGCCCGAATAGCGTTGCATAGTCATTGCTCCAGTTGCGGCTCTCAGCGGTAAACCGGGAAATCAGCACACAGGGCCGCCACCTGGCGAGCGACATTGGCCTCGACGTCGGCATCGCCGAGGTGATCGAGGATGTCGCAGATCCAGCCCGCCAGCTCGGTGCACTGGGTGACCTTGAATCCGCGGGTGGTGACCGCCGGGGTGCCGATGCGCAGGCCGGACGTGACGAACGGCGACTGCGGATCGTTGGGCACGGCGTTCTTGTTCACAGTGATATGGGCGCGGCCCAGGGCAGCATCGGCATCCTTGCCGGTCAGGCCCTGGCGAATCAGGCTGACCAGGAACAGGTGGTTGTCGGTGCCGCCGGACACTACATCGTAGCCGCGTTTGATAAACACGCCGGCCATGGCCTGGGCGTTGTCGATCACTTGCTGCTGATAGGCCTTGAAGCCCGGCTCCGACGCTTCCTTGAAGCACACCGCCTTGGCCGCAATCACGTGCATCAGCGGGCCGCCCTGGGCGCCGGGGAATACCGCGGCGTTGAGTTTCTTCTCGATCTCTTCGTTGGCCTTGGCCAGGATCAGCCCGCCACGAGGGCCGCGCAGGGTCTTGTGGGTGGTGGTGGTGACCACGTCGGCATAGGGCAGCGGGTTGGGGTACAGACCGGCGGCCACCAGCCCGGCAACGTGGGCCATGTCGACGAACAGCAGCGCCCCGACCTTGTCGGCGATCTGCCGGAAGCGCGGGAAATCCAGGGTCTTGGAGTAGGCCGAGAAGCCGGCGACGATCATCTTCGGCTTATGTTCCACGGCCAGGCGCTCGACTTCGTCGTAGTCGATCAGCCCGGTACGGCTATCGATGCCGTACTGCACGGCGTTGTACAGCTTGCCCGAGGACGACACCTTGGCCCCGTGGGTCAGGTGGCCGCCGTGGGCCAGGCTCATGCCGAGGATGGTGTCGCCAGCCTGCAGCAGGGCCAGGTACACCTCGCTGTTGGCCGAAGAGCCGGAGTGCGGCTGGACGTTGGCGTAATCGGCGCCGAACAGCTGCTTGGCGCGCTCGATGGCCAGGGCCTCGACCTTGTCCACATGCTCGCAGCCGCCGTAGTAGCGCTTGCCCGGATAGCCCTCGGCGTACTTGTTGGTCAGCCCGCTGCCTTGCGCCTGCATCACCCGCTTGCTGGTGTAGTTTTCCGACGCGATCAGCTCGATGTGATCTTCCTGGCGTTGTTCCTCGGCATTGATCGCCGCCAGCAGTGCATCGTCGTAACCCTGGATCTGGTCTTGCTTGCTGAACATCACGTCTCTCCCAGCGGCGGCGCTGCGCCTTTCGTCTCGGTGAGGCGAGCCTTACAGCTGCGCCCTTTGGATGCGATGGTATGACCGGGACGGCGAACTCAAATGCCTATGGACGCCACGCAAAGGTGCGTTTACGACATGCCCTGGCGCCCACGGATAGATGCCCGCCTGCGCCACCCGCCAACGGCTCTGGATCGGGCCTGTCCCTCCCCCGCACCGCAACGCCCCTCCCCCGTAGGAGCTGGCTTGCCAGCGAAGAGGCCCTCAAGCCAGGCGCAAACCCGACTGCCGCCTTCGCCGGCAAGCCGGCTCCTACAAAAGCGGCCACCACCTCCCCCGTAGGAGCTGGCTTGCCAGCGAAGAGGCCCTAAAGCCAGGCGCAAACCCGACGAACGCCTTCGCCGGCAAGCCGGCTCCTACAAAAGCGGCCACCACCTCCCCCGTAGGAGCTGGCTTGCCAGCGAAGAGGCCCTAACGCCGAGCGCAAACCCGACGGCAGCCTTCGCCGGCAAGCCGGCTCCTACAAAAGCGCCCCCCCGTAGGAGCTGGCTTGCCAGCGAAGAGGCCCTAACGCCGAGCGCAAACCCGACCGACGCCTTCGCCGGCAAGCCGGCTCCTACAAAAGCGGCCACCACCTCCCCCGTAGGAGCTGGCTTGCCAGCGAAGAGGCCCTAAAGCCGAGCGCAAACCCGACCGACGCCTTCGCCGGCAAGCCGGCTCCTACAGGGATGTGCGCAGGGCCAACAGCAGGAGAAAGTGCGCCGGGTACAGCAGGTAGGCCCAGCGGCGCATCGCCGGGAACAGGCGGCCGTGCAAGGTTTGCAGCAGCAACAGCCCCAGCAACGGCGCCAGCAGACAGGCGGCAATACCATAAGTCGCCACTGGGTTGCCCAGGCGCGCCACCGGGAACAAGGTCTGCCATTGATTGGCCGCCAGGCACAACGCCCCAGGCAGCAGGCTGAAATACCAGGGCCGACGCAGCACCAGCACCAGGGCCAGCGGCAGCAGCACCCCGAAGGCGCCGAACATCAGCCGCTCACTGAAAACCACCGCCAGCAGCAAGGCCAGCAGGCCAAGCCCCAGGTCCAGGCCCTGGCGTCGCTGCCAGCCCCGGGCCACCAGCAGCCCCAGGGCCAAGGTGGGCAGGACATTCAAGGTGTCGGGGTCTGGAATGAACAGGCGATAGGGAATCTCGCTCAGCAGGCTGAACAGCAACAACCAGCCCAGGTAACGCCATTGTCCCGGTCGGTTGTCGGTTTCAACCCTGGCCCGGGTCAGATTCACCGCCATGGCCAGGCAGAACCAGGGAAACGCTAGGCGCCCGGGTACGTACAGCCAGTCCAGGCTCAGGCCCACATATCGCAGGTGATCGAGGACCATGCTCAGCAGCGCCAGCCATTTCAGCGCATCCAGTGCCCCGTCGCGCCGGGCAGTATCGGGTTTCAGCATCGCGTCACGCATAAATCCTTATAGGCCATGCATTATTCCGGCATAAACAGAGCGTGTGCTGGGCCATTATTCTTGGTTAAAGTGCGCACCATCATCGACCACGGAGCCGGCCATGACCGACAAGAGCCAACAATTCGCCAGCGACAACTACTCCGGCATCTGCCCCGAAGCCTGGGCAGCCATGGAGCAGGCCAATCACGGCCACGAGCGCGCTTACGGCGACGACCAGTGGACCGCTCGCGCCTCGGATCATTTCCGCAAACTCTTCGAAACCGACTGTGAAGTGTTCTTCGCCTTCAACGGCACCGCCGCCAACTCCCTGGCGCTGTCGTCGCTGTGCCAGAGTTACCACAGCGTGATCTGCTCGGAAACCGCCCACGTCGAGACCGACGAATGCGGCGCCCCGGAATTTTTCTCCAACGGCTCCAAGTTGCTGATCGCCGGCACCCATAACGGCAAGCTGACCCCGGAATCGATCCGCGAGGTGGCCCTCAAGCGCCAGGACATCCACTACCCCAAGCCGCGGGTGGTGACCCTGACCCAGGCCACCGAAGTGGGCAGCGTCTACACCCCGGAAGAAGTTCGCGCCATCAGCGCCACCTGCAAGGAACTGGGGCTGAACCTGCACATGGACGGCGCACGCTTCTCCAACGCCTGCGCCTTCCTCGGCTGCACCCCGGCGGAGCTGACCTGGAAGGCCGGGGTCGACGTGCTGTGCTTTGGCGGCACGAAAAACGGCATGGCGGTGGGCGAGGCGATCCTGTTCTTCAACCACAAACTGGCGGAAGACTTCGACTACCGCTGCAAGCAGGCCGGCCAGCTGGCCTCGAAAATGCGCTTTCTCTCGGCGCCCTGGGTCGGCTTGCTGGAAAACGACGCCTGGCTCAAGTACGCGCGCCACGCCAACCACTGCGCACAGTTGCTGGCCCAACTGGTGGAAGACATTCCCGGCGTTGAGCTGATGTTCCCGGTGCAGGCCAACGGCGTGTTCCTGCAGCTTTCGGAACCGGCGATTGCCGCGCTGACGGCCAAGGGCTGGCGCTTCTATACCTTCATCGGCAAGGGTGGCGCGCGCTTCATGTGTTCCTGGGACACCGAGGAAGAACGGGTGCGGGAGCTGGCGGCGGATATCCGCACGGTGATGAGCGCCTGACCCGCAAGCCAGGCGTCGATCCTTGCGACGCCTTCGCCGGCAAGCCGGCTCCTACAAAGGCCGCGCCAGCTCCTCTCCCGTAGGAGCTGGCTTGCCAGCGAAGAGCCCGCAAGCCAGGCGCAAATCCCACCGACGCCTTCGCCGGCAAGCCGGCTCCTACAAGGGCCGCGCCAGCCCCTCTTCCGTAGGAGCTGGCTTGCCAGCGAAGAGGCCCGCAAGCCAGGCGCCGATCCCGCCGACGCCTTCGCCGGCAAGCCGGCTCCTACAAGGGCCGCGCCAGCCCCTCTTCCGTAGGAGCTGGCTTGCCAGCGAAGAGGCCCGCAAGCCAGACGCCGATCCCGCCGACGCCTTCGCCGGCAAGCCGGCTCCTACAAAGGCCACGTCCTCTCCCCTCCCGTGGGAGCTGGCTTGCCAGCGAAGGGGCCCGCAAGCCAGGCGCAAATCCCGCCGACGTCTCCTCCGGCCGCCATCAGTTCACAGATTCCTGAACTGATTATTTGCCCCCACTGATTCAACAACCGCTGCGTTTGTCCGAGACTCCAGGGTCGACCTATAAAAACAAGGCTGTACCCCATGACGACCTCTTCTTGCGTCACCGAGAAAGCCCCGCCTCCCGGCCTGAAGATCGAGACCCGCTCCATCGACTATGTGCCCCGCGATGAACGCCACGGCAAGGTCTGGCACCAGGGCCCGTTCTGGTTCACCGGCAACTTCGTGCTCACCACCATGGTCACCGGATTCACCGGCGCAGCCCTGGGCCTGAGCCTGCAATACGCGATCCTGGCGATCGTCATCGGCGTGTGCCTGGGCACCTTCTGCATGGCCTTCCACGCCAACCAGGGCCCGCGCATGGGCCTGCCGCAGATGATCCAGTCCCGCGCCCAGTTCGGCCTGCGGGGCGCCATCGTGCCCTTCACCGCGGTGGTGTTCGTCTACATCGGCTTCAACGTGTTCAACGTGATCCTCGCCACTGACGCCATCAACACGGTGATTCCCGGCGCCCGGGCGCCCTGGTACACCTTGATGATCGCCGTGGCGGTGCTGATCGCGGTGATCGGCCATGACCTGCTGCACACCGTGCAACGCTGGCTGACCTACGTGATGATCAGTGTGTTCGCGGTGCTCACCGTCAGCGCCCTACTGACCCTGCAGGCCGACGCCGCAGTGGCCGATGCGCACTTTTCCTGGTCGGCGTTCCTGATCCAGCTGTCGGCCGCCGCCGGCTACCAGATCAGCTATTCGGTGTACGTCTCCGACTACTCGCGCTACCTGCCACACAAGACGCCGTCACGCCAGGTGATCTTCTGGACCTACCTGGGCGCCGCCGGCTCGGCCCTGTGGCTGATGTCCCTGGGGGCCTTTCTGGCTTCCGCCCTGCCTTCGCCGGACGCCATCGCCAGCGTGCGCGAAGTGGGCAACCGGGTGATTCCCGGGTTCGGCACCTTCACCGTGCTGATTGCGGTGCCGGCGCTGGTGGGCATCATGGCAGTCAACTGCTACGGCGCCATGCTCACCGGCATCAGCGCCATCGACGGTTTCAAATCGATCAAGCCCAACCTCAAGAGCCGGGTGACCGGGATCCTGCTGGTGGCGGTAGTGATCTTCCTGATCGCCATGAACATTCCCGAAAGCTACCTGGGCAGTTTCAACACCTTCGTCCTGCTGATGCTGTATTTCCTGGTGCCCTGGACCGCGGTCAACCTGGCGGACTTCTACCTGGTGCGCAAAGGCCGCTACGCCATCAGCGACATCTTCAACCCCGCCGGGATCTACGGCCGCTGGTCCAGCGCCGGGCTGCTGGCGTACTTCCTCGGCCTGCTGGCAATGGTGCCGTTCATGTCCTTGAGCTTCTACCAGGGCCCCTTGTCGGTGGCACTGGGCGGCGCCGACATTGCCTTCGTGATTGGCCTGGCCGTGGCCGGGCTGGTTTACTGGGGCCTGACCCGCAACCTCGACCTGGATGCGGAGCGTCTGGCCATCCAGGCCAGCGAACAGCAACTGGAAGGAGGCGCCCAATGATTCCCCAGCCCACCCTGAAAGTGGCCTGCCAGCAGCTGGCGCCACGGATCGGCGACCTGGACTACAACCGCACCCTCAGCGCCGAGGCCATCCGCCAGGCCGCCGCCCGCGGCGCCCAGGTGGTGGTGCTGCCCGAACTGGTGCAAAGCGGCTATGTGTTCACCGACCTGAAAGAGGCCCTGGCCCTGGCCGAGCCCCTCGACGGGCCGACCCTGAGCCTGTGGAAAAGCCTCGCCGAGGAACTGCAGGTGGTGATAGTCGCCGGTTTCTGCGAGCGCCTGGACGATGAACGCGTGGCCAACAGCGCCGCGCTGATCGAGCCCGAGGGCAGCCTGACGGTGTACCGCAAGGCCCACCTGTGGGATCAGGAAAACCTGATCTTCACCGCCGGCGACGAACCGCCGCCGGTGGTGGC
Source organism: Pseudomonas sp. PH1b (assembly GCF_000633395.1). Classification (GTDB taxonomy): domain Bacteria; phylum Pseudomonadota; class Gammaproteobacteria; order Pseudomonadales; family Pseudomonadaceae; genus Aquipseudomonas. The sequence goes on along the minus strand of NZ_AYMU01000020.1, from coordinate 359,135 downwards.
CACGCGCTTCGGGCCGATCGCCATGATGATCTGCTACGACCTGGAGTTCCCCGAGTGGGTGCGCCTGCCCGCCCTGGCCGGCGCCGCCCTGCTGTGCGCCCCGGTGAACTGGCCGGACGGCCCGCGCCCGGCCAGCGAGCGCCCGGCGGAAATGGTCCGGGTCCAGGCCAACGCGGCGGTCAACCGGATGTTCATTGCCGCCTGCGATCGCTGCGGCGAGGAGCGTGGAGTGGACTGGGTCGGAGGCTCGACCATTGTCGATGCCGATGGCTATCCCCTGGCGGGCAAGGATCGGGAGCGCCGTGAACAACTGTTGCTGGCGGACCTGGACCTGGCCCAGGCCTGGCACAAGTCCATCAGTGAACATAACCATGTGCACCTGGATCGGCGCCCGGCGCTGTATCAGTAACCTGGTTGTCTCGGTTCGCTGGCCAGCCAGCTCCTACAGGAAACGGCTGTAGGAGCCGGCTTGGCGGCGATCAGAACTCCACCCGCACGTCGCCCTTGGGCACGCTGCAGCAGGACAGGATGTAGCCTTCGGCTTCGTCTTCCTCGGTGATCCCGCCGTTGTGCTCCATCTCCACCTCGCCCCCCAGCTTGAGCACCTTGCAGGTGCCGCAGATGCCCATGCCGCAGGCCTTGGGAATCATCAGGCCGAGCTTGGCCGCGGCCGCATGCACGGTTTCCCCCGGGGCCACGCGGATGCTCTTGCCCGAAGCGGTGAACTCCACCTGATGCAGGTCCGCCAGGTCCGGTTCCGGCGCCTCGGCCGCCTGTTCGGCGTGCTCCACGGCATCGGCCCGGGCTTCGGCCGGGGTCGCGCCGAAGGACTCCTCGTGGTAGCGCGTCATGTCGAAACCGGCGGCTTCCAGCAGGCGCTTGACCGCGCTCATGTAAGGCGTGGGGCCGCAGCAGAACACCTCCCGCTCGAGGAAGTCCGGGGCCATCAGTTCCAGCATCTTGTGGTTCAGGTAACCGCGATAACCGGCCCAGGGCTCGCCCAGACCGTGCTTTTCGCAGATCAGGTGCAGGCTGAAGTTGTCGATCCGCGAGGCCATGTGCTCCAGCTCGCGGTGGTAAATGATGTCCTTGGGTGAGCGGGCGCTGTGGATGAACACCATGTCGACGTTGGCGTTGGTGTCGTAGAACCAGCGCGCCATGGACATCACCGGAGTAATGCCGACGCCGCCGCTGAGGTAGAGGATCTTCGGCGCCGGAAAGTCGATGGCGTTGAACAGCCCCACCGGCCCGTGCACCGCCAGTTCCTGGCCCTCGTGCAGGGTGTCATGCAGCCAGTTGGAAACCTTGCCCCCGGGCACGCGCTTGATGGTGACCGAAAAGCTGTAGGGCACCGACGGCGAGCTGGAGATTGTGTAGGAGCGCATCACCGGCAGGCCTTCGATCTCCAGCTCCAGGGTGACGAACTGCCCCGGCTTGAAGAAGAACATGATCGGCTGGTCGGCCATGAAGCAGAAGGTCCGCACGTCCCAGGTTTCCTGGATGACTTTGACGCAACGGACGATGTGACGGCCATTGGCCCAGGTCTGGGTGGTGACCGGGTTGAGGAAGGTGTTGGACATGCTGATCTCCACGGCCGGGCGTCGGCGTCTTGTCAGCGATTCTGCGTAAGGCTTCCCGCGCCCATTTACCTATCTGCGACATTCACATGCTTATCGCGACCAGCCCCCAGGTACAGGGGCTTGCGCGTCGGGAACAGATTGGGCCATGTCGCCCATGGATAAGGTTCAAGGCGTCTGCGGACCCACACTCGCCTCCAACACGACAGCCGATTTTTCGTGACTTGCGTAGCACCCACCGTAGCCACTATTTAATTCGCCGGCCGCACCGAACGGCCATGAGGACTTGAACGATGGACGTCACCGCAACCCTGAGCTTGGGCGATCCACTGGAACCCGCACGCAAGGCCACTGCACAGATGCTGCAGGAACGCGAACGGACCTTTTCCCTGCCGCAGCCGTTCTACTGCGATGAAAGGCTGTTCGATATCGACATGCAGGAGATCTTCCAGAAGGAATGGCTGATCGCCGGCATGACCTGCGAGATTCCCACCAAGGGCAACTACATCACCCTGCAGATCGGCAAGAACCCGATCATCGTCATCCGTGGCGCCGACGGCGTGGTCCACGCCTTCCACAACGTCTGCCGCCACCGCGGCTCACGGCTGTGCACCAGCGACAAGGGCAAGGTGGCCAAGCTGGTCTGCCACTACCACCAGTGGACCTACGAACTGGACGGGCGCCTGCTGTTCGCCGGCACCGAGATGGGCGCCGACTTCGACATGAAGCAGTACGGCCTGAAACCGGTGAACGTGAAGACTGCCGGCGGCTACATCTTCATCTCCCTGGCCGAGAACCCGCCGGCCATCGACGACTTCCTCTCCACCCTGGCCCATTACATGGAGCCCTACGACATGGAGAACACCAAGGTGGCGGTGCAGACCACCTTGCACGAAAAGGCCAACTGGAAGCTGGTGCTGGAGAACAACCGCGAGTGCTACCACTGCGGCGGCTCGCACCCCGAATTGCTGAAAACCCTGCTGGAATGGGACGACGTCACCGACCCGCGGGCCGACCAGGCCTTCAAGGACCACGTGGCTGCCTCCGCTGCCGCCTGGGAAGCCGAGAAGATCCCTTACGCCCACGCCAGCTTCGGCCTGCGCAACCGCATCGTGCGCATGCCGCTGCTCAAGGGCACCGTGTCCATGACCCTGGACGGCAAGCAGGGCTGCGCCAAGCTGATGGGGCGGATCAAGAACCCGGACCTGGGCTCGATGCGCATCCTGCACCTGCCGCACTCGTGGAACCACTGCATGGGCGACCACATCATCGTGTTCACCGTGTGGCCCATCAGCGCCCAGGAAACCATCGTCACCACCAAGTGGATCGTGCACAAGGACGCGGTGGAAGGCGTGGACTACGACGTCGAGCGCATGCGCCAGGTATGGGACGCCACCAACGCCCAGGACCGGCGCCTGGCGGAAGAGAATCAGCGCGGCATAAACTCCACCGCCTACCAGCCGGGTCCGTACTCCAAGACCTACGAGTTCGGCGTGGTCAACTTCGTCGACTGGTACAGCGAGCGCATGCTGAGCAACCTCGGTGCGGAACCGGCGCCTTATCTCAAGGGCGTACCCGTACACGGCTGACACGCTCTTGCAGGGGCGAGCCTGCTCGCTCCTGCAATGGCTGCCTGAACGCTATTTTCCAGCTGTCTTCCAGGCGGGTACGACTAAGGCGCGGTCTCAGGCTGCCCGAGGATGAACTCGCTGAGCGTCTTGAGCTGCACCTCACTCAGGGTCGAAAAAGGCGGCATCGGGATTGCTCCCCAGCGCCCTACGCCGCCCTCTCGAATATGCTCGATGAGTGTCTGCTCGCCCTTGGGATCGTTACGGTAACGCTCGGCGACTGCCTGATAGGCCGGACCGACCACTTGATGATCAATGGCATGACACCCCAGACACCCGTTGGCATTGAGTACGCTCATGGCGTCCTGCCGGACGCTGCCCTGTACGCTTGCCACTGGCGGCTCCGCGACCTTGGCGCGGGGCTCTCCCGAATAGGTTTGCTCCAGGTAGGCTGCAATCGCATCCCCCTCTCGATCATCGACCGGCGCACCAAAGGCATGCTGCATCTTGGCCACCTCGCCGCGCCACTGCTGCAGGCTCATGCCAGGTGGTTGCAACTGGATATAGTCCGCTGAATGGCAAATGCTGCATTTGGCGTTGGCAATGGCATAGCCCGGCAGGGATGACGGCTCGAAGCGCGCGGTTTCCGCTGGCAGTTCGAGGCTCAGTGGAGCGGCCCAGCTCATCTGCAAGCCCGTGAGTAAAACGAGGGCCGCCAATAGCACGATGACCCGGAGGCAAGGAAGTCTGCTCATGGAATGAGGCCCTTTCAAATAATCTGCAGTTGCAGTGATTCGACGGAGTGCCGGGCATAGCCACCGGGGTTCCAGGTCGGTGTCATTGGCTGGGTCTGGCCCTGAACGTTGCGTGCTCGTACCAGTAGCTGGACGATGCCGCGCTGACGCGGTCGCCAGTCCGCCAGCCATTCGCGAAACGAATAGACCCCCAGGCTTTCACTCAGGCGGGTGGCGTGCCAGGTACGGCCGTTGTCATCGGAAAACTCCACGCTCTGGATACCGGCACCGGCGCCGTCGAAGGCAATGCCGCGCAAGACCTGCAGTTGCCCCATCGGCAGGCGCTGTCCACTGTGCACACTGGTGACGAATGAGCGCACCGGCAAAACCGCGATCGGGCGGCTGGCCGTCAGTTCACTACCGGGCGCTACAGACAGGCTCTGGTTGTCGGGCACGCGATAGGCCTTGCTCATGAAAAACCCCTGGAAATCATGATCAATGACCTCGATTTCACTCAGGTGCTTGATCCAGTAGGTACCGTAGTAGCCCGGCACGATCAGACGGATCGGGTAGCCATTGAGAAAGGGCAGATCCTCACCATTCATGCTCCAGGCGATCAACGGCTCCGGGGCCAGTGCATGGTTGATGTCCAGCGCCTTGGTTACCGTCGGCGTTGCCGGCAGGATGGGTTGGTCGAGACCGCGAACAGTTACTTGAACGGCGTTGTCCTCGACCCCGGCCTGCTCCAGCACCCTGCGCAACGGCATACCGATCCAGCGCGCGTTGCCCATGGAACCGTGTCCCAGTTGCGCGCCAAAAACCCGAGGTTCGAAATAGCCGCGACTGTTGCCCGAGCACTGGTTCACTGCAACCACCTCCACCGGGTCCCCCAGTGCCTTCAGTGCTTGCAGGCTCAGGTCCAGCGGCTGGCGTACACAACCGAACACCTTCAGACGATAGGTACCCGGATCAATCCGGGTCGGAATGTTGGCCAGGTGATAGCGCACGAAGAACGCATCATTGGGGGTCAAGAGTCCCTGGTTGAACACCTCGAACGGGGTCTCCAGGTGGGGTGGACGAGTGGTGATGCGCATCAGCGGCCGCTTCTGCGGGTAAGCGATCAACTCCCGTTCGCCATTGGCAAAAGGCTGTTGTTCCAGGCTTGCGGCCAACGCTTGCAAAGGTTGAGTGGCCAGACCCAGGCCCGCGAGAACACTGGCCTGCAGGAAGTGTCGACGATCCAGGCCGCCGCGTTTGTCGAAAGGGTTCATCACGTTTCTCCGGGTGGATGACTGCGGCTCAAGCCGGCATCAGGGGGGCGCAGGCCAGGAGAAGGCCAGTGAAGCCAAGACAAGGCTCAGCAACAGGCAGGGACAGAGGCGGGAAACCAGGGTCCGGCTGTCCGGTCCCGAGATTGACGGCGAGGCTATGCATGGGAAGTTTCTCTGGTGAGATAACGCTTAAACCTTAAGACGACCAAGTAAATTTGTTAAACGGATAATTTCGCTATCAAATACCTGAAAAACAGGTAAAGACCATGGCCTTCAGTTTCCGTCAGCTACACATATTCTGTGCGGTCGCCCGTACAGGCAGCACGACCACCGCTGCCGAATCCATTTCACTGTCACAGTCGGCGACCAGCGCCGCCCTCAACGAACTGGAAGCGCAGCTTGGCAGCCGGCTGTTCGAACGCGTAGGCAAGCGCCTGCACCTCAACGAAACAGGCCGTGCCCTGCTGCCACAGGCGCTGCGCCTGCTGGATGACGTGCAGCAGCTACAACAGCAGTTTGGCAACGCAGCCAGCATGCCGGCCAACCTCGCGGTGGCGGCCAGCAGCACCATCGGCAATTACGTGTTGCCACGGTTGCTGGCCTCGTTCCAGAAGACGCATCCGAACATCCAGGTCACCATCAACATTGCCAACACCGGCACGGTGATCGATCAGGTACAGGGATTCGATGCCGACGTAGGCCTGATCGAAGGGCCATGCCGCTCACCCCACCTGCTGGTGGAGCCCTGGCTTGAGGATGACCTCATCCTGGTAGCGGCCCCATTCCACCCGTTTGCCAACCAGGGCCGAGTGTCGCTCGAGGCACTGCGCCAGGCTCGCTGGCTGCTGCGAGAAGACGGCTCCGGCACGCGCGATGAGGTCAACCACCTGCTGTTGCCACAGCTGCACTATTTGCCGGATACCCTGGTGATGGGCGGGTCCGAAGCCATCAAGCACAGCGTGGCCGCAGGCCTGGGAATCAGTTGCCTTTCACGCTGGGTGGTCGAGGAGCAACTGAGCTGTGGCTCACTGATCGCCCTCAGCAGTGACCTGCCGCCGTTGCGGCGGCACTTCTATCTTCTACGTCATGGCGAAAAGTTTGTCTCACCCGCCCTCGAACGTTTCTGGACCTGTTGCGAATCCTTTTCCAGCGTCAACGAAGCGGCCAGCTAGTGGCACCATTCTCGCCAATGAAGTCCTCCGTGATCGTCTCGCCCTGCAACTTCACCCTCACGTAACCGTTGCGCACCCGCAGCGGATAGTTCGGGTCATCGGCCGACAAGGTTTCCGACCACTGCACCCGGGGGTTGCCCTTGAGCTCGCTGGTGGGGCCATAGGGAATCGCCCCGTGACCGATGCAGCGTCCGTACATGCCGGCACTGGGCGCGTAGCAGATGCCATTGTGCAGGTGCCCCCAATACCAGTAGTCCGGCACCCGCCCCAGGGCCGCGACCACCTGCTGGTACAGCGCTGTCTGTTGCTGCCCGCTGATATCCAGCCCCTGGTGATGGCTGAGCACGATGATCCGGCGCCCCTGCCCCTTGCTGGCCACCAGGTCCTTGAGCCATTGCTGCTGCGGCGGGTTCAGGTTGCCGTCCATGTACAGGTTCATTTCGTCGGCGGCATAGGCGCTGTCCAGGCCGACAATCAGCCAGTGGCTGTTGAACAGGGCAAAGTAGCTGGTGCCCTGCTGCTTGGGAAACAGCGTCTGGATCTCGGCAAAGTAGCCGTGGGCGCCGCTGTACATCTCGTGGTTGGAGTTGAGGCTGAATGACGCCTGGCTGCCCATGGGCCAGTCCGTGAGGTCTGCGTTCTCTTCGCTGCCGGTGCCGGCGTAATACACATCGCCCAGGTGGATGGTGAAATCCGGCTTGTCCTGGGTGATCAGGTCCGCCACCCGCTGCGCTGCCGAATCGGGCTGGAAATACCCGGTGCCCCAGTCTCCGGCCATGTCCAGCAGCACGTTGTCGGCCATCTCGATCAGCGCCGGCGTGGTGCCGAAGGGCGCATGCTTGCGCAGGTTCTCGATCCAGTTGAGCAGGGCCTCGCTCCAGCGCAGGTCCAGCAGCTCCCATTGGCGACAGCCCAGCAGGGTGCCGTCCTTCATCACCTGGGTCTTCAATTCGTCCACCGTTTGCGGCAAGGGCGAGGCGTTCCCCAGGTGCAGCACCGACAGACCGTGGGCCAGCTCCCAGGGCACCGGCGCCTGCCCGGGGGGCAAGTCGCCGTGAATGAGGGCGTACTGCGCCTGGTCATGGGCGCGCTGCAGCAGTTGCACGATTGCCTGCAGCTCCTGCGGCTCAAGCTGGCTGCGGAGTTTTTTCCAGGCCAGGTCGAGCCTGGCCAGCAAGCCGTCGACCCGGGCTTTCACCTGTTCGTATTCATGTTCCAGATTGCTCACAAATGACATGCTGGCATCCCTCTTGATGGTCCCTTTGCACAGGCGCCGAACGGGCGTCACAGGGTCTTCATGTATTCGATCAACTGCCATTTCTGCAGGTCGGAGAGCTGCGTGCCGTACACATGGCCGCTGTTGCTGTTGCCCTCCAGGTGGGTGTCGTACTTGAAGTGGCCCGGCCCCTGTAGCGCCGCGCCACTGGTGATGAAGCCGACCTTCTGCGGGTCATACACATCCGAGCCGGTGTAGAACACCTGGGGCCTGAGCTCCGGTGCCTGCAACAGGTCCCAGAGGCTCGGCACCGAGCCGTTGTGCAGGTAGGGCGCGCGCAGCCAGACACCGTCGGTGGGGGTGTTGCTGTAGCTCTGGGTCTTGCGGTAGGCGCCGAAGTCGAAAGGCGGCTTCTTGAACCCGTGGAAGGCTTGCACCAGGCCGCTGGTGAAGGAGTCCAGACGATGGGGGTCGGTGCCCAGTGCCTGGATATTGGTGGTGACCTGGCCGGTATCGGCCTTGCCGAAGTCATGGCAGCCGGCGCAGTTGGCCTCCCACAGCGGCTTGCCCTGGGCGGCCTTGGCCTGATCGATGGCGAACGGCCAGGCCGGTGGCTGGTGCCCCAGCAGCCAGTTGGTGACCCGATTGAAGCTCTGGGGCAGCACCGATTCCGGGGTCGCGCCCACCGCCATTGCCGCGGCGTAGTTGCGCTCGCGGATCTGGTTGTTGTTGCCGTCCCAGTGCAGGTACATCGATTCCCGGGGCTTCTGGTTCCAGATCTGCGGCAGGTCCACGGTGCCGATGGTGGAATCGTCGGGGAAGCCGAACACCACCATCTTGGTCGGGTTGAAGGTGTCGGTGCGCCCCGGGCCCTGCTGCGGCCGCAGCTTCTGCCAGGCATAGGCCTGCTTCTGCTTGAGCAGCGCGCTCTTGGCCATGGGGATGATCAGGTAGCGGTTGTACAGGCGCTCGACAAAGCCCAGCTGGAACTTGGCGTTGATCGCGTTCATCACCGCGTCCACGGTGAATTTCGGATCGCTGGCGCAATCGTAGGCGAACCACTGGAAGGCCTGGAGCTGCATCAGGTTGGCCGGAGCGGTGGGCACCACCTGGGATACATCGCTGGCACTGACGCGGTAGGCACCGGTGTGGCACAGAGCGCAGTTGGGCTCCACCGTGGGGTAGCCCAACTGACGCTTGGCCATGCCCACCGGCAGGTCCCGGCCATTCTCATACAGAAAGCCGAAGACCTCGTAGCCACCGGGGCGCGGGAGTTTTTCCGGGCACATCTGCGGCAGGACGGCAAACAGGTAGTAGGGAATCCGCGCCTCTATCCCCAGGCCGATGGCGGCGTACTTGAAGTGATCCTCGTCGGAGGCTTCAGGCGGCTGGGGCACCTCGCGAATCATGTTGACCCAGGTGGCATAGCCGACCACCCCCAGGACCAGCAGCAGGACCAGGCTGCCCACGCGAAAGCTGTGGCGCTTCCAGCACGCGGCCCAGTACTGGCGCCAGTCGTGCAGCCCGGCACAGAGCAAGGCCCAGGGCCGGTTGGCCGGGGCGCTGCCCAGGTACAGGAGGATGCCGAGGATCAGGAACATGCTGAGGTCGCCCATCAGCATGGGCACGAACACCGTGGCCTGGTTGCTGGTGTCGATCAGGTAGATCCAGAACGCCACGGCTATCAGCCGCGACAGTACGCACAGCCAGGAATGCACCACGAAGCGTGGCGCGTTGCAGCCCGAAGGCATGTAGAACAGGCTGATGCCCACCAGCAGCATGCCGGCGTTTTCCAGCCAGGGATCGGACAGCACCGGCGGCAGGCCGACCACCGCGGTCAGCAATGCCGGGGCAAACAGCGCCGGCAGGGCGAACACCATGTTCATGGCGATGCCCATCCAGATAAAGCGTTGGAACCAGCGGATATAAGCGTTCATCTGAGCCTTCCCTGCATCCATGTGTAGCCGCTGCCACAGGGCAGGCTCCCGGAGCCTGCCCTGCGGTACCTATCGCCAAGCCCGGCTGCGGTACGGGCGCGCCGCAGGCCGCGAGCCGGCCGTCGTCAGCCCTGGGCGGTCTTCTCCAGGTGCGCCAGCATCAGCGGGTACACATCCACCACGGCGTTCTTGCCGAAAATGCAGTCGATATGCCCGTAACCTGGCACCACGTGGCGGCTGAACAACTCGGGGCCATGGAGTTGGCACAGACGTTCATAGGTTTTCAGGGTGCTTTGCGGCAGGTAGCACTGGTTGTCGGCGCCGCTGATAAAGCAGATCGGCAACTTCAGCCGGTCGAAATGCGGCATGTAGACGTCACGCCCCTTGAAGTCCACCAGGTGCCCCTTGCGACAGATCAGCGCCAGGTGCTCGAAGGTCTCGATATTGGAGGCGCCGAACAGCTCGTGCAGGTTGTCGTGCAGGCTCTGGTTGAGGGTGTCGTGGCGGTACAGCGAGGCGTACATGAAGGTGATGCGGTGGCACACCGGGTTGGTGCAATAGCCCTGGGCCTCAAGCCGGGCATAGCCGTTGAGGGCCGTGTCGTAGAGCTTGTTGAACCAGCTTTCCTTGCTGTCGGCATAGGCGGTCAGGGACTTGATGCCAATGGCGTCGAGCACTCCCGGCAGGTGCAGGCCGGCCTTGATCCCGGTAGCGGTGGCCACCACGGTGTCGGCGGCAATCTGCGAGCAGACTACCGAACGCACGTCCTGCAGGCCCGCCAGCAACGACATGAAGAAAGTCGTGGCGCCATAGCAATGCACCACGCATTGCACGTCCCGGGCGCCGGTGGCTTGCTTGATCTGGCCGATGGCGGCCTTGAAGTCATAGGCGGCGATCTGGTCGCCATTGCACTCCTGCTTGCTCGCCGGCAGCAGGATGCTGACCCGGAAATCCAGAAGCCAGACGTCATAATCGTGCTTGCACAGGTACTCCAGCAGGTTGGTCTGGATGGTGTCGGTGGAGAAGATGTTGGAGCCCACCCCCAGGCCATGGACCAACATCACCGGGCCTTTGCTGCCGGCCTGGTAGCGGGTCAGGCGCAGCTGCACCCGGTCTTCGGTCTCGAAGAACTGCACCGTCGGCACCGGCGCATCCAGGGGCCGCTTGATCCGTGGCGGCGCGTCGGGGTTGAAGTAGATGTCCCCGGCGAACACGCCGCCGTAGCTCTCCCAGAGAATCCCGGCGAAGAACTTGCCAAAACGCGCCAGGGCCTCGATGCGCTCACGCTCGTTGCGGGCGTTGAGCACCTTCATGGTGGTCATCTGCTTGGCGAAGTCCGCCGGCAGAATGTGCATCACCCCGGAGCCCAGCACCGGGCCGCTCTTGTCCTGGCCGCGGTACAGGGTCACGTAGAGGGTGCTGGTATCGGGCCAGATATTCAGTACCCCGTGGTCTTCGGGCACGGTCTTGAAGGCGCTGAAATAGTACTCGTTGCCGTCCTCGGCACTCAGGCGCATGTCGTAGTTCATGTGGCGCACGCCCACCTGCTGCTGGAACTCCTCGAACAGGTTGAACACCCCGTGGCTGGCCACCAGGGGTTGTGCCGACAGCGCCGGAGCCTCCAGGGTGCCCACCAGGGTCGCGGCGTGCTCGGGCTCCTTGATCATCCGATTGAGGTCGTTGGCCGTGATGGTCAGGGTGAATTCGATAGGCGAGTTCTGCGCCTCGCCGCGCTTGGCCGCCGCCTCATAGAGCGCCAGGTCGGTGCCCTGGGGCTGGGTGAAGGCGTTGGAGAAATAGCCCTTCATGGTTTCGGTGAACTGTACCCCCAGGGTCGGCGCCGCCACCGCCTTGCTCGGGGCCGAGGGCAGGCTGTAGTCGATCTTCCAGCCGCGATCCTCTGCCAGCAGGCGCATGTTGCGCTCGCTGACCGCTGAAATGGTCAGCAACGGATTGACCGCCAGCGAGGTGGGAATCACCGCGCCGTCCGCCACATACAGCCCGGGATAGACCTGGTTGCCGCTGACGCCGCTGAACACCTGGCCCTTGTGGTTGACCACGCCCTGGCCGGCATCTTCACCCATCACACAGCCGCCCAACGGGTGCACCGAGACGATGCTGTGCTTGAGCAGCTTGGTCCAGATCGGGTTCTCCACCCAGACTCCGCCCAGCGCCTTGGTGCTCTGGTACAGGCGCTCGTTGCCAAGAATCACGTTGGGTTGCTGGCCAACCCCCGGCCAGTCGATGCGCAGCTGATCCTTGGCGTCCAGCAGCATGCGACCGCGACCATTGTCATGACTCATGATCAGGTAGGTCTGCATGTTGTGCAGCGCACCGTGGTAGGGCCCGCGCAGGAAGCTTTCGGCCTCGCGTTCCTTGTACCCCAGCTTGCCACTGAGGCTGTCGTCGGTGGCCTTGCCCAGGGTCCCGGCGAACAGCGCCATGCTCGGTACCATGGCCCGGCCCAGGGCGCCGGGGATCGAGCCTTCCTCAATGACCATGCGGCTGCGCCAGTCGCCCTGGGTACGCATGTCGATGATCGAGGTGATGCACGGTCCCACCGGCTCCATCTCACTGGCCGGGTGGGTGCCGAAACCGATGCCGTTGATGGTCTGCTCACAGTTGTGGCCGAAGCCGAGGATGTCGCCGTTGCCGCTCATGTGCTCGCCCAGCTGGTCCGAGGTGGACAGGCCCTTGGCCTTGGAGCGCAGGAGGATTTCCGTGGAGCCCAGGGTGCCGGCACTGAGCACGACGATGTCGGCCTTGACGAACAGGGTCGGTGCCGAGAACTTCTCGCGACCGCTGTCCAGGTACTGGAAGTGCACGATCCAGCCATCGCCGTCACGCTCCAGGTAGCGCACCTGGGCCTGGCAGAAGATCTCGGCGCCATGGTTGCAGGCATCCGGCAGGTAGTTCATCAGGGTGGTGTTCTTGGCCTTGTTGTTACAGCCCGAGACGCAGTCGCCGCAGTGGTTGCAGGGCAACTGTTCGACCCCGACGTGGTTGAGGTTGTTGGGCAGCTTGGCGAAGGTCACGTTGATCGGCGGCTTGTAGAAATGCGTGCCCTGCTTGAGGAACTCCGCGGACTTCTGGTTGGCCTTGAGCTTGGGCAGGGTCGGCGCCGAATCGGGATAGGGATTGGGCTTGAGCATCTCCCGGGCCCGGGCATAGCCCTCCTTGAGCAGGGTATCGCGGTGCTCGCGTACCGCCCGCGGCCAGCGCGGATCGTCGAACACCCCGGGCTCGGGCTCCAGGGCGACGTTGGCGTTGATCAGCGAAGTGCCCCCCAGGCCGCAGCCGACCACCACGTTCTGCTGGGCATTGACGTGCAGGTCGAATAGCCCGGTGCGCGAACCGATGTGGCCGTCGGGATCGTGCACCTGCAACTCCTCGGTGGCGGTGGCCAGGGTGTTGGGGTACTCGCCGGGCTGGATCTCGCGCCCTCGCTCCAGCAGACAGACGCGGCGCCCGGCCCGGGACAGACGGGAAGCGGCAATGCCGCCGCCATAGCCGGAGCCGATGACGATCACGTCGTAGCGTTCCTGGATCTCGCTGATGGGGGTCGCGATCCGAGTCATGACAAAGTTCCTCTCAGGCAGATGGGGCAACTCTGGGGTCGCCTCTAATGGGTGAAGCCGAGCGCGCAGCAGGCAGCCGGACAGGCAGGCCTTGGCGCCAGAAACACAAACAGGGGGATCAGTGATGGCGTCGGAGCCGATGGCTCGCGGGCAGGGCTATAGACGAGCGCGCTGGTTGGCGGCGCGACGCCGGGTACGTCGAGGTAGGGAAATCCGGATCGGGGAAGCCTGCGATAAACGACAATCCATTGCCTGCGCTCCCTGAACCGAATGTGGATAAGTAGCTGCTAAGTCCTTGTGCCATCAGTGAAGACAGGCCACCTGGCACTGTCAAGAAAGCCATTAGAACTGTATGAAATTTGATCTATTGCCGTACACGCTATGGATTACGCGGGCTGCAGCCTTGCGCAAACATCTTGTCCACAGCTTGACCCACAGCAACTGTGGGCAAGTGCCCAGGCGTTGGGGATATTTCAGTGGGCAATGGCAAGAAAATCCGTGACTTATGGGCAAACTGCCGTTTTTCCCGCAATTGATCAATTATTGAACAAAGCTCTGGAACAGCCGTATTAAAAGGCCTGTAGCGGAAGGCGAACACCTTATCCACAGAACGGCCAACAGACTTTGGGGGCAACTGGGGCCTGGGGCAGCAGCGACTGTGGAAAACCCCTGCAAGCCGCGAAATATCGAGGCTTTACCCGAATAATCGAGCCAGAACAGCATAGTTGGGTGTTTTTTGATCAAACCATTCAAAGCCAGGTTTTGCGGGGCCTGCAGCGGTAAGCGAACATCTTATCCACAGAAGCGCCAACAGACTTTGGGGGCAAGTGCTGTGCAAAAGTCTTTTCGGCTATTTCTCTACCCTGGGAAAAAAGCCATAAAAATCGGCAGCTTAGGCTGTTCAAATTTCGTACAGCTGGCTACAGGGCTTGTTCCACATGGGCTTGAGCAAGGCGCGAACACCTTATCCACAGGTACGCACACAGGGATTGTGAGTAACCCGATCGCGACTCTGGCAGCAGCGGGCTTGCCAGCGAACGGCGCTGCCCAGAGGTGTGCAAAACCCTAACGGCCCCCTCGCCGGCAAGCCGGCTCCTACGCTAGGGGCACGGCTTGAGGTTTTTGCATGAACCTGGGTTCAGCGTACGACGCCTTCTTCGATGAGCAATTTGAGAATGGCTTCGGCGCCGGCCTCCGGGCTGGCGCCCTTGAGCACCTGGCCGGTGCCGCCGCTGGCCTTGGCGGTGGCGGCCTTCATGCGATCCGCGCCGCTCTTGGCCTTGATCACTTTCAGGCGCTTGGGCCGGGGTTTGGCCGGTTGCAGGCTGCAGGCTGTGAGTAACTGGTCCTCCACCACCACAACCTGATCGGCCTGCAACAAACCACGGCACGCCGGGCCATAGGCGCTCTGGCGCGGTTTCGGCGCGGCGTTATCCACAGTGGCGAGGAACGGCAGGCGCACCTTGAGCCGGCGCCGCTGGCCCCGGGGCAAGGCTTGCAGCACATGGGCCACGCCATCGGCCAGGGATTCGACCTCGGCCAGCCCCACCACCAGCGGCCAGCCCAGGTTCTCTGCCAGCAGGAACGGCAGCATGCCCGAGCCCTCGCCGGTTTCCGCCTGGCTGCCGGTGAGCACCACCTGCGCCCCGGCGTGCCGCAGGTACTGGGTCAGGGCCGGCAGGGCGTCGGCGCCCGCCGGTTGCTCCAATACATGCAACTGCTCCAGGCCCATGCCCAGGTAGGCGCGTAGGGCCGGTTCGGCGACGTCGCCGGCATGCAGCACCTGCAGTTGCCCACCGGCCAGTTGCAGGCCCAGCTCTACCGCCCGGGCATCCTGTTCGGCGCGCCGTGGACGGCCCGAGGTCGGGTGCGCGCCAATCGATACCAGGCTGATCACATTGCTGTTCATAACGTCCCCTTAAGCCGCATCGCGCTTGGCGCCGTTGCGGTAGAGCTGTACCGCCGCGATCAAGGCTCGAAGAATCTCGGCGCTGTCGCCGATCACCGACAGGTCGGCTCTTTTGATCATGTCGCAGCCCGGGTCGAGGTTGATCGCCACCACCTTGTCGCAGGCACCGATGCCCTGCAGGTGCTGGATCGCCCCGGAAATCCCCACGGCCACGTAGACCCGCGCGGTGACCCAGATACCACTGGCCCCCACTTGCCGGTCACGGGCCATGAAGCCGTCGTCCACCGCCACCCGCGAAGCGCCTTCGGTGGCCCCCAGGGCCGCGGCGGTCTGGTGGAACAGTGGCCAGTCCTTGACCCCGTTGCCCCCGGAAAAGATGAACTCGGCCTCGGCCATGGGAATCGCCGCCGGGTCCACCGCCACCGCGCCCAGGTCCTCGATCCGCGCCAGGCTGCGGGCCACGCTTGTGGATAACTCCACGGGCAAGGCTTCGTGGCGGGTTTCGCTGACCGGCTCGGCGCATTCGGCCGCGGCCAGGATCAAGCGTGCCACCGGCTGTGCCAGATCCTGCAGGCCGGCACCGGCACGGCCGATGCACTGCCCGTCCTTGACCTGCCAGACCCGGGTCGCCGGGCGTTCGCCCAGGGCCGCGGCAAAGCGCCGACCCAGTTCGCCACCACCGGTGCGGCTGTCAGGCAGCAGCCAGTGACGCGGGCTGAACTGGTTATCCACAGCCCGCAAGCCCTGCACTCGCTGCTCCGGTGCATAACCTTCAAACTCGTCGCCCACCAGCACCAACAGGCGGTCGACACCCGCCGTGGCAAAGGCCGACTCCTTGTGCTCGCCAAACACCACAGCCAGCACCGCACCGTCCTGGCCTGCCAGTTGATGGGCCAGGCCCAACAGGTCGCGGTCGTGGCTGCTCAGGCGACCACCGACCATGTCCGGCACCACGCTGATGTAGAACGCCGGCTGCGGCACCTGATGCAACGGCAACTGCACCTCGGCCGCTGCCGTGCGTTTGGCACTGCCACCCTGCTGGGCGCCACTGCGGTCGATGCGCTTGAGGCCGTTGGGCCCGATAAAACCGATGCCGTGGGGGTTCTTGCGAATCAGGCCATTGGGCCCCATCCAGCTGTGTTGCGCCGGCTGCATGGCCGCATGCAGCGGGTGCAGGCGGTTGCGGGCGATCCACTCGGCCCGGGGATCACGGCGGATAATGTCGCTCATCAGTGCACCTCCGCAGGTTCGGGTTTCACCGAGGCCGGCGCTTTGCTCGGGGCGGCATCTTCAAGCAAGGCATCGGCCACCAGTTCGGCGATGTCCTTGATCATCGGCCGCGGCTCCACCACCCCTTCGAGCATCGCCGTGCACTGTGGACAACCCACGGCCACCAGCTCGGCGCCGGTCTCGCGGATGTCTTCCATGCGCATGTCGGGTATGCGCTGCTTGCCGGGAATGTCGGTGATCGGCGCCCCGCCGCCACCGCCACAGCAACGGGAACGGAAGCCCGAGCGCTGCATTTCCTTGATCTCGATACCCAGGGCCCGCAGTACGTCCCGCGGGGCCTGGTACTCGCCGTTGTAGCGACCCAGGTAGCAAGGATCGTGATAGGTCACGCTGCTGCCCTTGTGCTGACCAAGATTCAATGCGCCAGCGCCGATCAGCTCGGCCAGATAGGTGCTGTGGTGCTGCACCAGGTAGTTGCCGTCGAAGGCGCCGTATTCATTTTTCAGCACATGGAAACTGTGGGGATCGCAGGTGACGATGCGCTGGAAGCGGTACTTGGCCAGGGTCTGGATATTGCGCTTGGCCAATAGCTGGAAGGTTGCTTCATCCCCCAGGCGCCGGGCCACGTCGCCGCTGTCGCGTTCTTCCAGGCCGAGCACGGCGAAGTCCACCTTGGCCGCCTTCAGCACCTTGACGAAGGCCCGCAGGGTCCGTTGGTTGCGCATGTCGAAGGCGCCGTCGCCGACCCAGAACAGCACATCGGTGGTTTGTTTTTCACTGAGCAGGGACAGGTTCAGGTCCGCCGCCCAGTTCATCCGCCCACCCGGGTTGAAACCGCCGGGGTTGTCGGTGGCGATGAGGTTTTCCAGGACCTCGGCGCCCTTGTTCGGGGTGGCACCCTTTTCCAGGGTCAGGTGGCGACGCATGTCGACGATGGCGTCGACGTGCTCGATCATCATCGGGCATTCCTCGACGCAGGCCCGGCAGGTGGTGCAGGACCACAGGGTCTCGGCGTCCACCAGGCCGTTGACGATGGGCTGGTGCGGGTTGCCGCCATGTTCGCCAATGGCTTTGCCACTGCCGTCAAGGGATGGGTACGGGCTGCCAGCGAACTGGGCGTCGGTGCCTCCGGCCAGGCCCACCACCATGTCCTGGATCAGTTTCTTCGGGTTCAACGGCTGGCCGGCGGCGAAGGCCGGGCACACGGCCTCGCATTTGCCGCACTGCACGCAGGCGTCGAAGCCCAGCAGTTGGTTCCAGGTGAAATCCTTGGGCTTTTCCACCCCCAGCGGAGCGGACGGGTCTGCCAGGTCCAGGGGCTTGAGACCCGTGGAGCGACCGCCACCAAAACGTTCGGCGCGACGGTGCCAGGCCAGGTGCAAGGCGCCGGCGAAGGCGTGCTTCATCGGCCCGCCCCAGGTCATGCCGAAAAACAGCTCGGACACGCCCCACAGCACCCCGACCGCCAGAATCGCCGCCAGCAGCCAGCCGCCGAAGTTTTCCGGAAGGATGCCAGCCACCGGCAAGGTCACCAGGAAGAAACTCACCGAGAACGCCAGCAGGCTTTTCGGCAGGCGCATCCACGGCCCCTTGGACAGGCGCGCCGGTGGGTTGCGCCGGCGCTTGGCGACGAACAGCGCGCCGACGAACATCAGCGTGGTGGCCAGCAGCAGGGCGTAGCCGAGGATGCGGTTATGCAGGCCAAAGCCATGCACCAGGATCGCCAGCACCGCAGCCAGGACAAAACCGCCCGCGGTGGCGACGTGGGTGTTGGCCATGTATTTGTCCCGGGCCACCACATGGTGCAGATCCACCATGTAGCGCTTGGGCATGGCCAGCAGCCCGCCGAGCAGATCGACCTTGGAGGCTCGCCCCCGGCGCCACATGGCCACGCGTCGCAGCGCGCCGAGGACCGCAAGGCCGACGGCGGCAAACAACAGAATGGGAAGAAGGGTGTTCAACATGGTGGAGCTCCCAAAGACCTGGGCCTTGTAGGAGCTGGCTTGCCAGCGATCAGGCAGGACGCGGTATCTCGCCAGTGCCGATCGCCGGCAAGCCGGCTCCTACAGGAAGTGGCTTAGAAATCCTTGCACAGGCGCAGTGCGTCGTAGATCGCGGCATGGGTGTTGCGCTGGGATACGCAGTCGCCAATGCGGAACAACAGGTAGCCCTCCCCGCTCTCGCTCAGGCACGGCTGCGGCTTGATCGCGAACAGCGCCTCGACGTCCATCTGGCCCTTGTTGCGCGAACCTTCCTTGAGCCCGTAATACAGCTCTTCGTCGGGACGCACGCCGTTCTCCACCACCACCTGGTCCACCACTCGCTCTTCGCGGGCGCCGGTGTATTCGTTCTCCAGCACCGCCACCAGCTTGTCGCCTTCGCGGTAGACCTTCTCCAGGGTCAGGTCCCCGGTCATGATCACTTCCTTGGGGTACAGACTGCGGTAGTAGGTAGGGAACGAGGTGCCGCCCACGGCGATGCCGGGTTTGATGTCGTCGGTGACGATCTCCACTTGTGCGCCCTTGTCGGCGATATAGTCGGTGACCGACATGCCGGTGAATTCGCAGATGGTGTCGTAGACCAGCACGTTCTTGCCCGGCGCCACCTTGCCGTCAAGGATGTCCCAGCTGCTGACCACCAGCCCTTCAGCAGCGCCCCAGTGTTCGTTCTGCTCGATGAACGGATGGCCGCCCACCGCCAGCACCACCACGTCGGGGCGCAGGTCGAGGATGGTCGCGGTGTCCGCCGCGGTGCCCAGGCGCAAGTCGACTTTCAGCCGCGCCAGCTCCAGCTGGTACCAGCGGGTGATGCCGGCGATCTGATCCCGTTGCGGGGCCTTGGAGGCGGTGGTGATCTGCCCGCCGATGGCCTCCTTTTTCTCGAACAGGGTCACGTCGTGGCCGCGCTCGGCAGCCACGCGGGCCGCTTCCATGCCGGCCGGGCCGGCACCGACCACCACCACCTTGCGCTTGATCCCGGTGGTTTTCTCGATGATGTGCGGCACCCCCATGTATTCACGGGAGGTGGCGGCGTTCTGGATGCACAGCACATCCAGGCCCTGGTACTGGCGGTCGATGCAGTAGTTGGCGCCGACACACTGCTTGATCTGGTCGATCTGGCCCATCTTGATCTTGGCGATCAGGTGCGGGTCGGCCATGTGGGCGCGAGTCATGCCCACCATGTCGACGTAGCCGCCTTCGAGAATCCGCGTGGCCTGGTTCGGGTCCTTGATGTTCTGTGCGTGCAGCACCGGCACCTTGACCACTTCCTTGATGCCCGCCGCCAGGTGCAGGAACGGCTCCGGCGGGAAGCTCATGTTGGGGATCACGTTGGCCAGGGTGTTGTGGGTGTCGCAGCCCGAGCCCACCACGCCGATGAAGTCCAGCATGCCGGTGTCGTCGTAGTACTTGGCGATCTGCTTCATGTCCTCGTGGGACAGGCCGTCCGGGTGGAACTCGTCGCCGCACAGGCGCATGCCCACGCAGAAATCGTCGCCCACTTCAGCGCGCACCGCCTTGAGCACTTCCAGGCCGAAGCGCATGCGTTTCTCGAAGGTACCGCCCCATTCGTCGGTGCGCTTGTTGACCCGCGGGCTCCAGAACTGGTCGATCATGTGCTGGTGCACCGCCGACAGCTCGACCCCGTCCAGGCCCCCGGCCTTGGCCCGGCGCGCGGCCTGGGCGTAGTTGCCGATCACCCGCCAGATCTCTTCCGGCTCGATGGTCTTGCAGGTAGCACGGTGCACCGGCTCGCGCACCCCGGACGGCGACATCAGGGTCGGCCAGTTGAAACCGTCCCAGCGCGAGCGCCGGCCCATGTGGGTAATCTGGATCATGATCTTGGCGCCATGCTTGTGCATGGCGTCGGCCAGGTTCTGGAAGTGCGGGATGATCCGGTCGGTGGACAGGTTCACCGAGCTCCACCATTCCTGGGGGCTGTCGATGGCCACCACCGAGGAGCCACCACAAATGGCCAGGCCGATGCCGCCCTTGGCCTTCTCCTCGTAGTACTTCACGTAGCGCTCGGTGGTCATGCCACCATCAGTGGCGTAGACCTCGGCGTGGGCAGTACTCAGGACACGGTTGCGGATGGTCAGTTTGCCGATCTGGATCGGCTGGAACATCGCTTCGAAAGCCATTTTTCTTAACTCCGCTTACAACGGTTTGACGACGAACAGGCCATCTTCGTGACCTTCTTCGGAACCACCGTAAAGCTGCTCGGCCAAGGTGCGGATCTTGCTGCCACGGGCGGCCAGGATCTGATCCATGGCGCCGGCGAACCAGCCGGTGAACATGTAGTCGACCTTGCGCCCGACCTTGCCGTAGACGTAGACGAACGCCGAATGCTCGAGCTTGACGCTGGCAGTGCCTTTATCCAGGTCGATGTCCTGGATCTTGAACAGCCCCCAGCCGCGCTGGGACAGGCGCTTCATGTAGTGTTCGAACACCGCCACGCCTTCCAGGCCGTGGCATTCGGCTTCTTTCTCGCACCAGTGCCAGGCGGACTTGTAGCCGGCCTTGTAGAGAATCTCGGCGTAGGCGTCGCTGCCCAGCACTTCTTCGATGCCCATGTGGTTGTTGACGAAAAAATGCCGTGGCACGTAGAGCATCGGCAGGGCGTCGGAGGTCCAGACACCGGTTTCGCTGTCGACTTCGATAGGCAATTGCGGGGCGATCTTGGCCATGGAAACGTGACTCCAGATAATTCGTTTTTGGCTTAGCAAAGCCTTGGCTTTGCATTCATAAAAAAGCTCTGTGAATGCCTGTGGAGCCGTAGCGAGGACGTCGAGAGCAAGGAAGGACCGGAACGACAAGCGAGACAGTACGGAACGTACGGCGAGCTTGGCGTGAGGACCTGACGCAGCTATCGACGAGCGCAGTAGGCTCCGGAGGCATTCACTCGCCCCAGACGTCCTTCAGGACGTTGACCCAGTTCTCGCCCATGATCTTGCGCACCACGCGCTCGCTGTGGCCGCGTTTGAGCAGGGTCTCGGTGAGGTTGGGGAACTCGCCCACGGTGCGGATGCCCAGCGGGTTGATGATCTTGCCGAAGTTGGTCAGGCGCCGGGCATAGCCCTTGTCGTGGGTCAGGTATTCGAAGAAGTCCTGGCCGTGGCCCTGGGTGAAGTCGGTGCCAATGCCGATCGAGTCTTCACCGACGATGTTCATGGTGTATTCGATGGCTTCGGCGTAGTCGTCGATGGTCGAGTCGATGCCCTTGGCCAGGAACGGCGCAAACATGGTCACGCCGACAAAACCGCCGTGGTCGGCGATGAACTTCAGTTCGGCATCGGACTTGTTGCGCGGGTGCTCCTTGAGCCCCGAGGGCAGGCAGTGGGAATAGCAGACCGGCTTCTTGGATTCGAGGATCACTTCCTCGCTGGTCTTGGAGCCGACGTGGGACAGGTCGCACATGACCCCGACGCGGTTCATCTCGGCGACGATCTCACGACCGAACCCGGAGAGCCCGCCATCACGTTCGTAGCAGCCGGTGCCCACCAGATTCTGGGTGTTGTAGCACATCTGCACGATGCC
Source organism: Pseudomonas sp. PH1b (assembly GCF_000633395.1). Lineage (GTDB taxonomy): Bacteria > Pseudomonadota > Gammaproteobacteria > Pseudomonadales > Pseudomonadaceae > Aquipseudomonas. Next base: position 337,409 of record NZ_AYMU01000020.1, on the reverse strand, counting down.
CACGCCCAGCTGCTTGAACACCTCGACGTAGCCGATCTGGTCTTCGAAGGCATGGGCATTCTGGAAGCCGAAGAGGATGCCGGTCTTGCCCAGTTCCTTGGCCTTGCGGATGTCCGAAGTGGTGCGCACCGGCATCACCAGGTCGCTGTTTTCACGGATCAGCTTCTGGCTGGAGGCGATGTTGTTGACGGTGGCCTGGAAGCCTTCCCACACCGACACGGTGCAGTTGGCCGCGGTCAGGCCGCCCTTGCGCATGTCCTCGAACAGCTCGCGGTTCCACTTGGCAATGATCAGCCCGTCGATAACGATGCTGTCGGCGTGTAATTCGGCTGGGCTCATCAGGCTGTCCCCTTATTGGCGATTCCTGCGCCGAATCGTCTGCCGGCGCTTTGGGGCCAGCATATGCCTGAGGGCCGGGGCGCCTCGGTGCAAAAACGACAGGGGAATTGCCGAAAGCGTCAAGCACTGACAAAGGGCCGGACGGAGGGCATGGGTGGCCTCTGTTCTTTGCCCGGGGCTTGCGCCAGAATTCGCGCCTTTAGTGGATGCTTCACCGGATTAGGGGCAGTGATGCAATGAAACCGATCTTCCTGGCCTTGGTACTGATGGCGACCGGCGTACAGGCGGCCGAAGAGGCCGACAACACGCCCTGCGACGGTGTGGAAAACGACGTGCAGACCCTGGAATGCGCGACCTACAACCGGACCACCGCCGAGCAATTGCTGGGCGACAACGTGCAGAGTCTGCTGGAACGCCTCGGTACCTTGTACGGCAACGACAAGGCGCAACTGAGCGACATCAGCGCCAAGGTCAAGAACGCCCAGCAGCTGTGGCAGAAACAGCGCGATGCCGACTGCGCGCTGGAATCCTTCCCGGCCAAGCCCGGCACCAAGGCCTACAGCATCGCCACCAATGACTGCCTGGCGCGGATGAGCGACGAACGCTCGGAGTTCATCGAGTCCATCGCCCAGGAATGACCCGCCCCCGGTAGGAGCGGGCTGGCCCGCGAAGAAACTCCGGCGCAAATCCCTGTCGCGACGGGAAGAGCTTCGCGAGCAAGCTCGCTCCTACGGGCTCCGGGGGTTCAGGCGCCGCCGCGAAAGCACGAGACGCCCCAGGCGGTGAGCTTGAAGGGCAAGTGGTAGTGCTGGCGCGGGTCGTCCAGGCCGAAGCGGTACACCAGCACCTCGAGGAAGGGCACCGACGGCAGCCCCTGGCCTTGCTCGCGATAGAACGCCGCCACCTCCAGCTCCACTTCGTAGACGCCCTGGCCAACGCTTGCCGCCAGTTCGCTCAGCTCGTTCAACAGGCCATTGCTGCCAATCCGCCCCTGGCACAGCCAGGCGCCGCCCACAGGCCGCACCCGCACCGCCATGCCTTCGGCCACCTTGCCGCTGGCGACGTCCACCACATGGATGGATAGGCCGCCGTTCATTTCCAGAAGCCCTTGTGCGCCAGCGCAGCCTCGCTCTCCAGCATCGGCCCGAACACCGGGATCTGCCGCTGCCCCCGAGCGAAGACTTCACGGCACGGCAGGGAAAAGGTCGGGTTTTCCGGGTGATCGCCGGTCAACTCCAGCAGCTCATGTTCGGACAAGGCGTAGACCACCCGGCCAATGCCGGTCCAGTAGATGGCCCCGGCGCACATGCAGCAGGGCTCGGCGCTGGTGTACAGGGTGCACTCGGCCAGGGCCTGGGGGCTGAGGCGCTTGGCCGCCAGTGCCGCTGCCGCCAGTTCGGCGTGCTGGGTCGGGTCGCCTTCGGGGGGCATCGAGTTGTTGCCGGCGCTGGCGATGACCTTGCCGTCGCGATCGGCCACCAGGGCGGCGAACGGATGACGGCCACGGGCCTTGGCCTCTTCGGCGAGCAGGATGCTCTGGCGCAGCAGGTGCAGGTCCAGTTCGGTGACGCCGGCAGGGATGGAAGAAAGAATCTGGGTCATCTTGACCTCCTTTTCATGGACAGGAGCCGCCACAGCAATGGCGGCGAGAAAAACGTCAGTCATTGAGCTCGACATGGGCTGCCAGCACCTGGGCGGCGGGCTCACGGGGGTTGAGCAGCAGGTTGAGCACGATGGCGGTGATGGCGCCAAGGAAGATGCCGCTTTCCAGCACCAGCTTGAGGGGACCGTGCAGATGGGCGAACAGCGCCGGGAAGGACATCGGCAGCACCCCGACGCTGACCGACACCGCCACCACGATGGCGTTGCGCGTGCCCTCGAACTTCACCCGCGACAGTTCCTGGATGCCGGCCACGGTGGTCATGCCGAACATCACGATGGCGCAGCCGCCAAGCACCGGGGTCGGCACCGCGGCCACCAGGGCACCCAGCTTGGGAAACAGCCCCATGAGCACCATGATTGCCCCGGCTGCCGCCACCACGAAGCGGCTCTTGACCCTGGACAGCGCGATCAGCCCGGTGTTCTGGGTAAAGGCGTTGTAGGGAAAGCTGTTGAACAGGCCACCGAGCATGGTCGACAGGCCATCGGCGCGGAACGCATCGCCCAGGGTGCGCTGGGTGGTCGGCTTGCCGGTGAGCTTGCCGATGGCCAGGCAGTTGCCGGTGGTCTCGGCCATGATCACCAGCATCGCCAGGGTCATGATCAGGATCGGCAGCAGGGAAAACTGCGGGGCACCGAAGGCCATGGGCCGGCTCAGTTCGAACCAGGCCGCCTGGCTCACCTGGGCGAAGTCGGTCATGCCGAACGCCGCGGCGATCAGGCTGCCTACCAGCAAGCCGATGAGCACGCTGAGGTTGCCGATAAAGCCCGAGAACTTGCCGTAGATCACCAGGGTCACGGCGACCGTGGCCAGCCCCAGCAGCAGGTTGGCCGGCGCGCCGAAATCCTCCGCCGCCGGGTTGCCGCCGCCGAGCCAGATCGCCGCTGCCGGCATCAGGGAAATGCCGATGATGGTGATCAGGCTGCCGATCACCACCGGTGGAAAGAACCGCAGCAGACGGCTGAACAGCGGTGCCAGGGCAATGGTGATGACGCCCGCGGCGATCACCGCGCCGAACACCTCGGCCAGGCCGAACTGCTTGCCGATCATGATCATCGGTGCCAGGGCGATGAACGAGCAGCCCTGGATCAACGGCAGCCGCGCGCCAAAACGCCAGAACCCCAGGGTCTGGATCAGGGTGGCGATGCCCGAGGTCAGCAGGTTGGCGTTGATCAACAGCACCACCTGCGCCGGGGTCAGGCCCAGGGCATTGCCTAGAATCAACGGCACCGCCACCGCACCGGCATACATCACCAGCACATGCTGCAAGCCGAAGGTGAACAGCTGGCGAACGGGCAGGACCTCGTCCACTGGGTGAACCCGGGGAATGTTCATGTCGCAGATCTCCTGAAGGTGCAGCTCTTGTTGTTGTTCTGGCAGGCATCCGGGAGCGGTGCCCCGGCAGGATGTACGAACGTCGGCGTCCATGATCTGTGCTTGAATACGATGAAACAAATGAGCAGCCATCGCTTTTAACGATGGATCAGACAGCCCTGTCCCAGGGCCGGGAGCCGCGATGCGCTTTTCGCTGGATCAACTGCAGATGTTCGTACAGGCCGCGCACAGCGGCTCGTTCTCGGCCGCTGCACGCAAGCTGGGCAAGACCCAGTCCACGGTCAGCGTGGCCATCGGCAACCTGGAGGCGGACCTGGGGGTCGAGCTGTTCGACCGCAGTGCCCGCAACCCGGTGCTGACAGCCACCGGGCAGAAGATGCTGCTGCAGGCCGAGGCGGTGCTGGAGCGCTGCCTGACTCTGCAGGCCAACGCCGACTGCTTGTCCGAGGTGGTGGAGCCGCAGTTGTCCATCGTCATCGAAACCCCTTACGGCCCGCTGATGCCGGCCTTGCGCGAGTTCGAGCAGGCCTTCCCCTATGTCGACCTGCTGATCCGTCACCCACTGTCCGGTGATGCCAGCGAGCTGGTGGCCCGGGGCGAAGCGGTGCTGGGGATCGCCTTTTCCCAGCCTGGCTATGCCCAGGAACTGGAGTTCCAGCAGATGGGCAAGCTGATCATGCTGCACGTCTGCCACCCGGATCATCCCCTGGCCCGGCTGGACAGCGTGACCTTCGACGATCTGCATGTGCATCGACGCCTGGCCTTCAGCGCCCATGCCGACAAGCTGCCCAGCAGCGAATACCTGCGCTGCAGCCAACTGTGGCAGGCGGAAAACTACCTGGCACTCCTGGAGATGGTCCGCGCCGGCCTTGGCTGGGCCACCCTGCCCCGGCAACTGATCCAGCGTGAGCTGGCCAAGGGCGAGCTGGTGGAGCTGCAACTGAACGCCTACCCCCACACCGACTGGCTGGTGGGGGTGGACCTGCTCTGGGCCCGGCAACGGGTGCTGGGCAAGGCCGAACGCTGGCTCAAGGAACGCTTGCTGCGGCACAAGGTGTACGAGGTGGATCGGCGCGGGCAGTCGACGACCTGGTAACGGCGGCGCGGGCAACAAAGGGACAAGGTTCTGCGCTTGGCCGGGCAGTGGATATAAGCAAGGAGTCGCAATCCTTATGAAAGGCTTATATAGCCCGCATGCACGAAATCCTCTGGAGTCGGAAAGCGGTCAAGCAATTGCTGCGTTTGCACCCCGAACACCAGGTCCAGGTTCGTGATGCGATCGCCCTGCTGGCCGACATGCCCGCCAATGGCAACGTCAAAGCCCTGTCCGGCCACACCTATGCCTATCGCCTGCGGGTTGGCCAGTACCGCGTGCTGTTCGATTGGGATGGGTCATCCATATCGTCAGTGTTCGAGAGGTCAAAAAAACGTGATGAAGGCATCTACTGACCTCCAGATCATCCACAGCCCGGATGGCAGCCGGCGTTCGTGGTAATTCCCTACGCGCAGTACGTTGCGCAGCAGAAGGAGCCTGGCCTGATCCCCCATGGCGTGGTCAGTTACATGGTCGATGGCGCCACGCCGATCCGGGCCTGGCGCGAGCACCTGCACCTGACCCAGGACCAGGTAGCCAAGCGCCTGGGGATCTCTCAGCCGGCCTTCGCCCAACAAGAGAGCGTGGCCCGCCCCCGCAAGACCACCCGGGAAAAAATTGCCGCCGTCTTCGGTATACGCGCCGACCAGCTAGAGCTGTAAGCTGCGCCTCACTGACTGATTGAAAGGGTTACTCATGAGCATCTGCGGTATCGAAATCAAGGGCAGCGAAGCCATCTTCGCCCTCGCCACCCTGCAAGACGGCGCCCCTCAGCACCTGGCCATCGCCACCAAGAAAATCGCCCTGGAGGATGACGACGAGGCCGCCAACGTCAAGGCCTTTGCAGCTCAAGTGGCAGCCTTCGTGAAAAGCAACGGGATCCAGCACATCGCCATCAAGAAACGCAGCAAGAAGGGCGAGTTCGCCGGCGGCCCCACCACCTTCAAGATCGAAGGTGTGTTCCAACTGCTGGAAGACTGCGCGGTGACCCTGCTGTCGCCACAGACCCTCAATGCCCAGTACAAGAAGCACGCCTTCGACCTGCCGGCGAGCCTGAACAAGTACCAGCATGAAGCCTACAAGGCCGCCTGCGCGGCGCTGCTGAAGAAGTGAGGCCGCGCCAGCCCTGGGCTCAGGCCGACTTGCGCCGGTAGTGCTGCAGCCAGTCAGCGAACGAGTTGTCCTCCAGGGCATAGGCGCCACGGCTGGACTTCCACACCAGCTCCTTTTCCCGCAGGGCATCGATACAGGCCTGGATGGTCTGGGTGCCGGGCATGGTGCTGCTGCCCGAGGCCTTCAGGGCCTCGCCCACTGCTGCCAGGGTGTCATCGGTAAAGGGTGCAAAGGGCAGGTTGCTGATCGAGCGCTCGACCATGACTTCCAGCACCGCCCGCTGCGCGGCGGTCAGGCCGTTCCAGGCGCTTTCAAATTCGCTCCAGACCCCGGCCCGTAGGATTTCGGCACTGCTGCGCAACAGCTCGTTGAGCTGGCTCGCCTCACCCAGTTCCAGAGCCACCTGGCCAATGATGCTGCGGAGCATTTCCGGGCGCCGGCCGACCCACTCGAAGGCCTGGTCCAGATCCTCGGCATTGAACTGGTTGGTGGACGCCAAGTGAGCGTTCAGGTGCGCGGTGTAGGCCTTGGTGAAGTCACGCCCCAGCAAGGGAAAGGGGGTGATGCTCGACCCGAAGAACGGCTGGTTGCGGTTGAGTACCAGATGGGCCAGCTTGTCCCGGTTGGACCCGGTGAACACCAGGCGCAGGCCGCTGGTGTCCATGTCGCGGCCCTGGTTGAGCTGATCACGGGCGGCCTTGAGGGCAAACATGGCATTCAACCCGGCCTCGGAACTCAGCGCATGCTGGGCTTCATCGATGACCAGCACCACGGTCTTGCCCGCCGCGCTGTGCAACAGCTCCAGAGCCTGGGTCAGGGTGGCCCCTTCCGGCAGTTGGGATCGACTGAAGTCCCAGGACAGGGTCCGCAGGAAACTGAGCTTCTCCACCCCCCATGACTTGGCCAGCTTGCGTATGCCCTTTTCGAACGGCACCAGCGCGCCGGCAATGGCCCCGGCGATCAGCTCGGCGGGGTCTTTTTCGCGGTTGGCCCACAGATCCACATAGACCGCCAGCCAGCCTCGACGCAGGCACTCGGGCAGCAGGTCTTCGCGCAGGAAGGTACTTTTGCCGGTACGCCGCGGCGCCGCCAGGAACAACCCCGAGCTGTAGTCCTGGATCCCGGAGCCCACCAGGCCATCGGCAATATTGAGCGCCAGGGCAGGACGACGAAACACGAAACCGGTGTTTTTCGACATGGTTTTATACTCAATTATTGCCAGGACTATAATTTATAGTCGCGAGTATAATTAACTATAAAACCCTGTCAAACCAGCTCCCGGCCGCCTCCCAACTGGCGCCGGTCCTCGCGCGGGCACTGCACGAAACGTGCGCGGTAGCTGCGGGTGAAGTAGGAAGGCGATTCAAACCCGCAGGCAATGCTCACCTCCAGCACGCTCATGTCGGTCTGGCGCAGCAGCTTGCGGGCCTTCTCCAGGCGCAGGCCCAGGTAGAAGTTGCTCGGGGTGTCGTTGAGGTGCAGGCGGAACAGGCGCTCCAGCTGGCGCCGAGTGACCTTGATCGACTCGGCCAGGGCCAGGGTGCTCAGGGGCGGTTCGCTGTGCTGTTCCATTTCGCCGATCACCTGCACCAGCTTCTTGTTGCTGATGCCGTAGCGGCTGGCGACTTCCATGCGCTGGTGATCCTTGCGCGGGCGAATGCGCCCGAGCACGAACTGCTCGCTGACCTGGACCGCCAGTTGCGGGCCGTGGGCCTGGGCGATCAGGTCGAGCATCATGTCGATGGATGCCGTGCCGCCGGCACAGGTGATGCGCCGTCGATCGATCTCGAACAGCTCCTGGGTCACGCTCAGTTGCGGGTAGGACTCCTTGAAGGCCTCGATGGCCTCCCAGTGCAAGGTCACCCGGTGCCCCTCCAGCAAACCGCTCTCGGCGAGGATCACGCTACCGGTGTCGATCCCGCCCAGGGTCACCCCCTCCACCTCCAGCCGCCGCAACCAGTGCTCCAGGGCCGGGGTGAGGAACTTCAGCGGCTCGAAACCGGCCACCACCCACAAGGTTGCGCCTTTGTTCAGCGGCTCCAGGGCCGCATCGACATTCACCGACATGCCATTGCTGGCCAGCACCGCGCCGCCGTCGGCGCTCAGCACATGCCAGCGGTACAGCTCGCCACGAAAGCGGTTGGCCACCCGCAGCGGCTCGATGGCGGAAATGAAACCGATGGCGGAGAACCCCGGCATCAGCAGGAAGTAGAAGTCCTGGGACATGCAACGCACTCCGGTGACGGCCAGCGTGGGCCTTGTGATACGCCAAATGCCCCGGTGCCACAAGGGGGCAGGTCGCTGCAGTGCAAGAGTCGGTCGCCGCTGTGCGCTTGCCAGCGGCGGCGCCTGCGTACCTTGGCATCACCTGCGCACAAAGACGCCGGGACCGACAATAACGACCTGCCGAGGAAAGCATCATGAAACAACTGATCAGCAGCTGTGTGCTTGCGCTTAGTGGTAGCGTTTTTCTGAGCAACGGGGCCCTGGCCGCCGATGCCGCCAGTTGCCAGAACGTGCGCCTGGGCGTGGTCAACTGGACCGACGTGATCGCCACCAGCGCCCTGACCCAGGTCCTGCTCGACGGCCTCGGCTACAAGACCAAGCAGACCAGCGCCTCCCAGCAGATCATCTTCGCCGGCATCCGTGACCAGCGCCTGGACCTGTTCCTGGGCTACTGGAACCCGCTGATGACCCAGACCATCACCCCCTTCGTCGACGCCAACCAGGTCAAGGTCCTGGACGAACCGAGCCTCAAGGACGCCCGCGCCACCCTGGCCGTGCCGGCCTACCTGGCAGACAAGGGCCTGAAGACCTTCGCCGACATCGCCAAGTTCCAGAAGGAACTGGGAGGCAAGATCTACGGCATCGAACCGGGTTCGGGAGCCAATACCCAGATCAAGGAAATGATCGCCAAGAACCAGTTCGGCCTGGGCCAGTTCCAGTTGGTGGAATCCAGTGAGGCGGGCATGTTGTCGGCGGTGGCCCGGGCGGTGAAACGCAACGAAGCCATCGTGTTCTTCGGCTGGGCACCGCACCCGATGAACGTCAACTTCAAGATGACCTACCTCAGCGGCAGCGAAAACGCCCTGGGGCCCAACGAAGGCCAGGCCACGGTGTGGACCGTCACCGCGCCGAACTACGCCGAGCAGTGCCCGAACGTGCACCGGCTGTTGACCAACCTGACCTTCAGCGCCGAAGACGAGAGCCGCATGATGCAGCCGCTGCTGGATCACAAGGATGCCCTGGAATCCGCCCGGCAATGGCTCAAGGACCACCCGCAGGACCAGCAGCGCTGGCTGGAGGGGGTCACCACCTTCGATGGCCGGCCGGCCGCCGAACACCTGCAACTGACCAGCAAATAAGCCACCGCCACCAGCGCCCCGCAGCCCGCCCCGGGCTGCGCACGGCCAGCTCACGCCCCCAGCAAACACGCCTGTAAGGAACCGCACCATGAACCACGACGTCATCATCACCTGCGCACTCACCGGTGCTGGCGACACGACCGCCAAGAGTCCCCACGTGCCGGTCACCCCGAAACAGATCGCCGCGGCCGCCGTAGAAGCCGCCAAGGCCGGCGCCACCGTGGTCCACTGCCATGTGCGCGACCCCGCCACCGGCAAGTTCAGCCGCGATGTAGCGCTGTACCGCGAAGTGATGGAGCGCATTCGCGAAGCCGACATCGACATCATCGTCAACCTCACCGCCGGCATGGGCGGTGACCTGGAGATCGGCAGCGGCGAGAACCCCATGGAGTTCGGCCCCAACACCGACCTGGTGGGCCCGCTGACCCGCCTGGCCCACGTCGAGGAGCTGCTGCCGGAAATCTGCACCCTGGACTGCGGCACCCTGAACTTCGGCGATGGCGACACCATCTACGTCTCCACCCCGGCCCAGCTGCGGGCCGGCGCCAAGCGTATCCAGGAGCTGGGAGTGAAGGCCGAGCTGGAAATCTTCGACACCGGCCACCTGTGGTTCGCCAAGCAGATGATCAAGGAAGGCCTGCTGGATGACCCGCTGTTCCAACTGTGCCTGGGCATTCCCTGGGGCGCACCGGCCGACACCACCACCATGAAGGCCATGGTCGACAACCTGCCGCAGGGCGCGGTCTGGGCCGGCTTCGGGATTGGCCGCATGCAGATGCCCATGGCCGCGCAAGCGGTACTGCTGGGGGGCAACGTGCGGGTCGGCCTGGAGGACAACCTGTGGCTGGACAAGGGTGTGCTGGCCACCAACGGCCAACTGGTGGAACGGGCCACGGAGATCCTCAGCCGCCTCGGCGCCCGGGTCCTGACCCCCGCCGAAGGCCGGCAGAAAATGGGCCTGAAGCAACGCGGCTAAGCCGCTCCCCCCCCCCGTAGGAGCCGGCTTGCCGGCGAAGAGGCCCGCAAGGCCGCCAACCGCTTCGCTGGCGAGCCCGGTTCTACAGACTCTTTTTCCAGGAAGACGCGATGACTTTTATCACCAACATCAAAACCTTCGCCGCTCTGGGCAGCGGCGTGATCGGCAGCGGCTGGGTGGCCCGGGCCCTGGCCCACGGCCTCGACGTAGTGGCCTGGGACCCGGCGCCCGGCGCCGAAGCGGCCCTGCGCAAGCGCGTCGCCAATGCCTGGGGCGCGCTGGAAAAACAAGGGCTGGCCCCTGGAGCATCCCAACAGCGCCTGCGCTTCGTCGACACCATCGAGGCATGCGTGAAGGATGCCGACTTCATCCAGGAAAGCGCCCCCGAGCGCCTGGAACTCAAGCTGGAACTGCACCGCAAAATCAGCGCCGCGGCCAAGCCTGACGCACTGATCGGCTCCAGCACCTCGGGCCTGCTGCCCAGCGAATTCTACGAGGACTCGAGCCACCCGGAACGCTGCGTGGTCGGCCACCCGTTCAATCCGGTGTACCTGCTGCCGCTGGTGGAGGTGGTGGGCGGCCAGCGCACCGCACCCGAAGCGGTCCAGGCCGCGATCAAGGTCTATGAATCCCTGGGGATGCGGCCTTTGCACGTGCGCAAGGAAGTCCCCGGGTTCATCGCCGATCGTTTGCTCGAAGCCCTGTGGCGCGAGGCCCTGCACCTGGTCAACGACGGCGTGGCGACCACCGGGGAAATCGACGATGCGATCCGTTTTGGCGCCGGCCTGCGCTGGTCGTTCATGGGCACCTTCCTCACCTACACCCTGGCCGGCGGCGACGCCGGCATGCGCCACTTCATGGCCCAGTTCGGCCCGGCGCTGCAACTGCCCTGGACCTACCTGCCGGCCCCGGAGCTGACCGACAAGCTGATCGACGATGTGGTCGAAGGCACCGCCGAGCAACTGGGCAGCCACAGCATTGCGGCCCTGGAGCGCTATCGTGATGACTGCCTGCTGGCGGTGCTGGAGGCGGTGAAAACCACCAAGTCCAAGCACGGCATGCACTTTCACGACTAACCCAACCCCGTAGGAGCTGGCTTGCCAGCGAAGAGGCCCTCAAACCCAACGGACGCCTTCGCCGGCAAGCCGGCTCCTACAGTTATCCGGTGACCCTATGCCTGCCTTGACCACCTACAGCACCCGCATCATCCGCGACTGGGTCGACTACAACGGCCATCTGCGCGATGCCTTCTACCTGCTGATCTTCAGCTACGCCACCGATGCCCTGATGGATCGCCTGGGGCTCGACAGCGACAACCGCGAAGCCAGCGGCCACTCGCTGTTCACCCTGGAGTTGCACCTCAACTACCTGCACGAGGTGAAGCTCGACAGCGAGGTCGAAGTCCATACCCAGATCATCGGCCACGACCGCAAGCGCCTGCACCTGTACCACAGCCTGCACCAGGTCGGTGACCCGCTGGAGCTGGCCGGTAACGAGCAGATGCTGCTCCACGTCGACCTGGCCGGGCCGCGTTCGGCGCCGTTCAGCGAGCCGGTGCTGCAACGCCTGCAAACCCTGGCCGCCGAGCAGGCCGACCTGCCGCGCCCGACCTACCTGGGCCGGGTGATCGGCTTGCCCGCGGAAAAATAATCAGCAGAACAGGAGATCGCCGTGAACACCGCCGCCCTTGCCGACTACCGCAGTTATCCGTTGATCAGCGCGCTGGCCAGTGCCCAGGTCCTGCCGGACCGGGTCCAGGTGCACTGGGCCGACGGGCGTCTCAGCCCTTTTCACCATCAATGGCTGCGGGATAACTGCCCCTGCTCGCAATGCGTCTACAGCGTGACCCGCGAACAGGTGCTGGAAATCGTCGATGTTGCCGAAGACCTCGCGTGCACTGCAGCGCGCATCGATGCCGATGGCTGCCTGAACCTCGACTGGGCGGACGGCCACCGCAGCCGCTTCGACCCCGGCTGGCTGCGAGCCCACGCCTACGACTGGCAATCACGCGAGGAACGGCAGGCCGCCAGGGCTCGACGCCAGCTGTGGGACGCCAGCCTGCAGCTGCCCGTGTTCGAGTACCGGGCGCTGATGGAGGATCCTCAAGCACTGCTGCAATGGTTGCGGGCCCTGCGCGATACCGGCCTGACCCAGGTTCGGGGAGCACCCACCGAACCCGGCTCCCTGGCGTTGATCGCCAAGCGCATCTCGTTTATCCGCGAAAGCAATTTCGGCGTGCTGTTCAACGTGCAATCCAAGGCCGATGCCGACAGCAACGCCTATACCGCCTTCAACTTGCCGTTGCACAGCGACCTGCCAACCCGCGAACTGCAGCCGGGGCTGCAATTTCTCCACTGCCTGGTGAATGACGCAGAGGGTGGTGAAAGCATTTTCGTCGACGGCTTTGCCATCGCCGATGCCCTACGCCGGGAAGCCCCCGAGGCGTTTCGTGCGCTGTGCGAAATTCCCGTGGAGTTTCGCAACAAGGACCGCCACAGCGACTACCGTTGCCTGGCGCCAATCATTGCCCTGGACGCCCTGGGCCAGGTCGCGGAAATCCGCATGGCCAACTTCCTGCGCGGCCCGTTCGACACCTCGGAGGAACAGATGCCGGTGCTGTATCGCGCCTACCGGCGCTTTATCGCCATGACCCGCGAGGCCCGGTTCCGGGTGATTCGCCGCCTGGACCCGGGCCAGCTCTGGTGTTTCGACAACCGCCGTACCCTGCACGCGCGCAATGCCTTCGATCCGGCCAGCGGCGCCCGGCATTTCCAGGGGTGCTACATCGACCGTGACGAACTGCTCTCCAGAATCCTCGTGCTGGAACGCTGATCCTCACCCCACCCGCCCCCAGCTCCCCCGTAGGAGCCGGCTTGCCGGCGAAACTTGCCGGCGAGCCTTCCACAGGCAAAAAAAAGCCCCGATCAAGCCGTGACAGGATCGAGGCAGGGACTACTGCTTTGAGGAGCTGCGGTGAGAAGGTGACCAAACCCACACGACGCCAGCTGCTTGCAGTCTGCCGACTCCGCCCTGGCATCGATTAGCCGAAAACGACCTGGCCGTAGGTAAAAGGGCCATTCCGGCGCCTTCAGACTTCCTCGGTATAGAACACCACCGTCACGTAGAAATAACCGATCTTGTCCCAGTCCTGCCGCTGGTTGTAGGGCGTCTCTTCAGACCCCATGCCGATCTGGTAACGACGATCGCTGGCTTTGTCTCGATAGGAAAAGAAGCCTTGGGTTTCCCAGCCACAGCAGACGAACCTCAGGTCATGCTCCAAGCCCATTTTCCGCTGCAGATACCGCTCGACCTCATGGGCATCCCGGCCTTTGACTCTGTAGCTGGCGGTCAGCGGGGCCCCCTGGGATGCCGGCGCCGACTCACAGCGCAAAAACTCCAGGGACGGCGGTGGCTCGGCCATGGCTCGGAGAAAATCCGCACACTCGGGAGACGCCGAAGCCGCGCTGGAAATCATCCAGAACAAACCGGCCCAACACACTCTGAACATCAGTTTCATCGACTACAGCTCCATGGTTTCCAATCCAGCGGTGGTTCTGTCAAACCGCCACCGGCGGTGCAGCCTGGTCCTAGGCGACCGACCCGCTTGAGTACCCGCCTTTATGCAAGCCCCAGGCCCCACAAGCAAGCCCCGGGAGACAATTGCACAGCCGTTGCAACCGGCAGTGGCCATCGCCTGCCGATCGTCGAGTTAGCCGAAAACGACCTGTTCATAGGTAAACGGGCCATCGCGACAATCTGCCCTTGCCGCCACCGGGACGGCCTACCAGAATCGACTGACGACCACGCTCCCTGAAAAAGGATAAGAGTCATGATGCATGCGGATTTGATTGATCAGGACGACCTGCTGGGGCAACTGCGGGCCCTGGGTTTCGAGATGCCCGCAGGCGCCAGCGCCGAGCAGGCCTGTGAATGTGCGGTAAGGGGCTTGAGCGATGCACGAGCCAAGGCGCTCAAGGGCATGGTCGAGCAGATGCTCACCGGCAATGCGACGATTCTGCCGGCAGTGCGCCAGGCCATCGACCGCCAGTTGCTGCCAGCCCTGGCCGAGTACCTGCAGCAAAAACGTGCGTGAATTTCCCCGGACCCGAGGCAATTGCTAGAGTGCGGGTCCTGCGGAAAATACAGGCACGCCCATGATCTCCATTCAACCAGGCTCACCCGCCAATACTGGCGGGTGGCTGCAATTGCGCCAGGCCCTGTGGCCCGATTGCCCGCCGGACGAGCACCAGGCGGAAATCCGGCAGATGCTGGCCGAGCCTCAGCGCTACGGGTGCTGGCTGGCCCATGCCGAGAACGGTGAGGCCGTGGGCCTGGCGGAGGCGGCGTTGCGCCACGACTACGTCAACGGCACCGACAGCTCCCCCGTGGTCTTTCTCGAAGGCATCTTTGTGCTCCCCGGCTACCGTCGCCAGGGCATCGCCCAGCACCTGATCGAACAGGTCGCCAGTTGGGGGCAACAGCACGGATGCGTGGAGATGGCCTCGGACACCAGCCTGGACAACCTGGTCAGCCAGAGCCTGCACCAGGCGCTCGGCTTCGTTGAAACCGAGCGCGTGGTGTATTTCAAGAAACGCTTGTGACTACAGGCGCACGCTGGCGAAGGTCGACTCGTTGCGCGCCTGGCTCAGGGCCGACAGCGGGCCGGACAGCGGCGACAGCACCATGGCTTGCGGCAGCGGCATCATCGCCACTTGCTGGGTGGTGTTGGAACCGATGCGCTCATCCCGCGGCGGAATGCCGAAGTATTCGCGGTAGCACTTGGAGAAATGCGGTGTCGACACGAAGCCGCACACCGATGCCACCTCGATGATCGACATCGGCGTCTGCTTGAGCAGTTGCCGGGCGCGGATCAGCCGCAGCTTGAGGTAGTAGCGCGACGGCGAGCAATGCAGGTACTTCTGGAACAGCCGCTCCAGCTGGCGCCGGGATACCGCGACGTACACCGCCAGTTCGTCGAGGTCGATCGGTTCCTCGAGGTTGGCTTCCATCAGCGCGACGATTTCCTGCAGCTTGGGCTGGTTGGTGCCAAGCATGTGCTTGAGGGGCACACGCTGGTGATCCTGCTCGTTGCGAATGCGCTCGTAGACGAACATTTCCGAGATTGCTGCCGACAGCTCGCGGCCGTGATCGCGGCTGATCAGGTGCAGCATCATGTCCAGTGGCGCGGTGCCGCCGGAGCTGGTGAAGCGGTTGCGGTCGAGGGTGAACAGGCGGGTGCTCATGGCAACCCGGGGGAAGGCTTCCTGCATCGACGCCAGGCATTCCCAGTGCACGCTGCAATCGAAACCGTCCAGCAGGCCGGCACAGGCCAGGGCCCAGCTGCCAGTGCATACCGCGCCGAGACGGCGCGATTGACGGGCCTGGCTTTGCAGCCAGGAGACGTGTTCGCGGGTCACCGTGCGCTGGATGCCGATGCCGCCGCAGACGATCACGGTGTCGAGGCTGGGGGCTTTGTGCATGGAGGCGTCAGGCGTGATCTGCAGGCCATCGCTGGCCCAGACCTGGCCACCATCGACGCTGAGGGTGGTCCAGCGATACAGCTCGCGACCGGACAGTTGGTTGGCCATGCGCAGGGGTTCGACTGCGGAGGCCAGGGAAATCAGCGTGAAATTGTCCAGCAGCAGAAAGCCGATGGATTGAGGCGCACGGTTCTGGGGTTGGGCCCCGGAGTTGAACGACGTCATCGCGATATCTCCTCACACAAAGCGGGTGATGGCCTCAGGCGGAGGCTCTTTTTATGTGCCCTGTTCCTCAAGGGAGACGGGCTTGATATTCACAGAGCAATTGCCATGCCTAAAGTTGAATGGGCATTCAATAACTCCTGAAAACGACGTCGCGACCCGTCTATATAGCCCCTTCTCAATGTGCGGATTAGAAGCGCGGCAGGGCGCAGGCAAACGCCCGGCGAACAAGCTGTGAGCACTTAGGTAGCACTTGCGCGGCCAGCACCTGCTGCTGGAACCGGCGAGTGTCACTCAAAGCACAAACGGCCGACGAACGGGGGCGTTCATCAGCCGGGGCCGCGACGTGTCTATCTGCGACGCGCTAAAAGGTGGCGCGGCCCCGGGATCGTGGGCGATTTGCGCGCGCCATGGCCCGGGCCGGCACCACTGGCCGCCCCCACCGGGCCCAAGGCCGGTTCAACATTCCACGGCACTCACCGCCAGCCCGCCACGAGAGGTTTCCTTGTACTTGTCATGCATGTCCGCGCCGGTATCACGCATGGTGCGAATCACCCGGTCGAGGGAAATGAAGTGCTGGCCATCCCCGCGCAAGGCCATTTGCGCAGCATTGATCGCCTTGACCGCGGCAATCGCGTTGCGCTCGATACAAGGCACCTGCACCAGCCCGCCCACCGGATCGCAGGTCAGGCCGAGGTTGTGCTCCAGGCCGATTTCCGCGGCGTTGCACAGTTGCTCGGGGGTCGCGCCAAGGATTTCCGCCAGGCCGGCCGCGGCCATGGCGCAAGCCGACCCGACCTCGCCCTGGCAGCCCACTTCGGCGCCGGAGATCGAGGCGTTCTTCTTGCACAGGATGCCGATGGCCGCTGCGCCGAGGAAGAAATCCACCACGTTGGCGTCGGTCACCTCCTCGCTGAATTTCATGAAGTAGTGCAGCACAGCGGGAATGATCCCGGCCGCACCGTTGGTGGGCGCCGTGACCATGCGCCCGCCGGCGGCATTCTCCTCATTCACGGCCAGGGCGAACAGGTTGACCCACTCCATGGCGCTCAGGGTCGAGCCGATCACATTGGGCTTGTTCAACTCCTGCAAGCTGCGGTGCAACTTGGCCGCGCGACGCCGCACGTTGAGCCCGCCCGGGAGAATGCCCTCATGCTTGAGGCCTTGCTCCACGCATGCCTGCATGGCCCGCCAGAGCGCCATCAGGCCGGTGCGGATCTCCTCCTCCGAACGCCAGACCTTCTCGTTGGCCAGCATCAGCTCGGCCACCCGCAGGTTGTGCTTCTGGCACAGGCCCAGCAGTTCCACCGCGCTGGAGAAATCGTAGGGCAACTCGCTGCGGTCCAGGTCCGCCACGCCACTGCTGGCCTGGGCCTGGTCGACGACAAAGCCGCCCCCCACTGAATAGTAGGTGTCGCGGTACAGCTCCCCTCCTTCCCCCTCGGCCACCAGGGTCATGGCGTTGGGGTGAAAGGGCAGGTTCTCGTCCAGCAGGCGCATGTCCCGGGACCAGAGGAAAGGCACCGGCAGGCGCCCGTCCAGCAGCAGGGTGTCGGTTTCGCGCAACCGCTCGATGCGGGTCCCGATCAGCGACGGATCGATTGCGTCCGGCCATTCGCCCATCAGCCCCATGATCACTGCGTTGTCGCTGCCGTGGCCGATGCCGGTGGCGGACAACGAGCCGAAGAGCTGCACCTCGATCCGTCGCACCTGCTCCAGCAGCTGGCGCGCCTTCAATGCCTGGACAAACAGCGCCGCCGCACGCATGGGTCCGACCGTGTGGGAACTGGAAGGACCGATGCCGATTTTGAACAAGTCGAAAACACTGATAGCCATTACTGCGTGACCCCTCGATGAGCACTGCCCAGGCGCCCAAAGCGCCCTCTGGCGGAGCTGCTACGCTCAAGCTGCAATCCGCCGAGAAGGGCGCATCATCGGGCTTTTGCCGTACCCCGCAACGTCTGACACCGACCCACTCATGCCCACCAACGCCGCCAGGCGCCATGCTTGGGTTCTGGGCGTTTTTTGCGGCTCAGATGAAGGAAAAATTGCGGAAAAACACTGTATGCGACCTCACCGACACTGGATGCGACCCTCCCTGTACTGGATACGACGCACCCTGTAGGCGACAGTTTTTCACTGGTACATGATCAGTCTCGACTCGATTGCACGGCACGGTGGTAGAGCTGTCCCCGGCACACCAACCGCCACACTTATAAGCGCGGTCCATACGCCGCCAGAAAAACATCCAGGAGTCCCCCCCATGAAAGGTTCCCCCTCGCTGTTGTTGGCCGCCATGCTGAGTCTGCCGCTACTGGCACAAGCCGCAGAACCGGAACAATGCAGTACCGTCAACTTCTCCGATGTCGGCTGGACCGACATCACCGTGACCACCGCTACCACCAGCGTCGTGCTCAATGCCCTGGGCTACAAGACCAAGACCACGATGATTTCCGTGCCGGTGACCTACAAGTCCCTGGCCGATGGCAAGAACATGGACGTGTTCCTCGGCAACTGGATGCCGACCATGGAAAACGACATCAAGCAGTACCGTGACGCCGGCACCGTGGAGACCGTTCGGGCCAACCTGGAGAACGCCAAGTACACCCTGGCCGTGCCCGAGTCGCTGTATGACAAGGGCCTGAAGGACTTCGCCGACATCGTCAAGTTCAAGACCGAGCTGGACGGCAAGATCTACGGCATCGAACCGGGCAACGACGGCAACCGCACCATCCAGAGCATGATCGACAAGAACGCCTTCGGCCTCAAGGACGCCGGCTTCAAGGTGGTGGAGTCCAGCGAGGCGGGCATGCTGTCCCAGGTTGAACGCGCACAACGACGCGACACCGCCGTGGTGTTCCTGGGCTGGGAACCCCATCCGATGAACACCCGCTTCAAGATGAAGTACCTCACCGGCGGCGATGACTTCTTCGGCCCCAACTTCGGCCAGGCGACCATCTACACCAACACCCGCAAGGGCTACACCAGCGAATGCAGCAACGTTGGCCAGTTGCTGAAGAACCTGTCGTTCACCCTGAACATGGAAAGCAGCCTGATGGGCAACGTGCTGGACGACAAGATGAAGCCTGATGCGGCCGCCAAGGCCTGGCTGAAGAAGAACCCGCAGGTGCTCGACACCTGGCTCGCAGGGGTGACCACCATTGACGGCAAACCAGGCCTTGAAGCCGTGAAAGCCAAGCTCGCGCAGGCCTCCAACTAAGTAGCACGCTTACGCCGGGCGGGCCCGCCCGCCCGGGCTGTTTTTTCCTTGCATGCGGACGTTCAATACCATGCTCATTGATCAGAAAATCCCCCTGGGCCAGTACATCGCGGCTTTCGTAGAGTGGTTGACGAAACACGGCGCCAGTACCTTCGATGCGATCGCTACCACCCTGGAAACCATGATTCACGGCGTGACGTTCGCGCTGACCTGGTTCAACCCCCTGGCCCTGATCGGCCTGATCGCCCTGCTCGCGCACCTGATCCAGCGCAAATGGGGCCTGACCGTATTTGTCGTGCTGTCCTTCCTGTTGATCCTCAACCTGGGGTACTGGCAGGAAACCATGGAAACCCTGGCCCAGGTGCTGTTCGCCACCCTGGTCTGCGTACTCATCGGCGTACCCCTGGGGATAGTCGCCGCCCACAAGCCGCTGTTCTACACCATGATGCGCCCGGTGCTGGACCTGATGCAGACCGTGCCCACCTTCGTCTACCTGATCCCGACCCTGACCCTGTTCGGCCTGGGCGTAGTGCCCGGACTGATCTCCACCGTGGTG
Organism: Pseudomonas sp. PH1b; assembly: GCF_000633395.1. Lineage (GTDB taxonomy): Bacteria > Pseudomonadota > Gammaproteobacteria > Pseudomonadales > Pseudomonadaceae > Aquipseudomonas. Next base: position 318,050 of record NZ_AYMU01000020.1, on the reverse strand, counting down.
TTCGCCATTGCCGCACCGATTCGCCTGACCTACCTGGGCATTCGCGATGTTCCACAAGAGTTGATGGATGCCGGCAAGGCCTTTGGCTGCTCGCGCCGTCAGTTGTTGTCGCGCATTGAACTGCCCCATGCCATGCCGAGCATCGCCGCCGGCATCACCCAGTGCATCATGCTGTCGCTGTCGATGGTGGTGATCGCCGCCCTGGTCGGCGCCGACGGCCTGGGCAAGCCGGTGGTCAACGCCCTCAACACCGCGGACATCGCCCTGGGCTTCGAAGCCGGCCTGGCGATCGTGCTGCTGGCGATCATGCTCGACCGCATCTGCAAGCAACCTGAAGCCAAAGTAGGAGGTGACGCATGAGCATTATCCGCTTCGACAAGGTCGATGTGATTTTCTCCAAGGACCCGCGCGAGGCCCTCAAGCTGCTGGACCAGGGCATGACCCGCAACGAGATCCTGAAGAAGACCGGGCAGATCGTCGGCGTCGAGAATGCCAGCCTGGACATCGAGAAAGGCGAGATCTGCGTGCTGATGGGCCTCTCCGGGTCCGGCAAATCCAGCCTGCTGCGCTGCATCAACGGCCTCAACACCGTGAGCCGCGGCAAACTGTTCGTCGAGCACGAAGGCAAGCAGATCGACATTGCCTCCTGCAGCCCGGCGGAACTGAAGATGATGCGCACCCAGCGCATCGCCATGGTGTTCCAGAAGTTCGCCCTGATGCCTTGGCTGACGGTACGCGAGAACATCAGCTTCGGCCTGGAGATGCAGGGCCGGCCGGAAAAGGAACGGCGCAAACTGGTGGACGAGAAACTGGAGCTGGTGGGCCTGACCCAGTGGCGCAACAAGAAACCCGACGAGCTTTCCGGCGGCATGCAGCAACGGGTCGGCCTGGCCCGCGCCCTGGCCATGGACGCCGACATCCTGCTGATGGACGAACCCTTCTCGGCCCTTGACCCGCTGATTCGCCAGGGCCTGCAGGACGAGTTGCTGGAACTGCAGCGCAAGCTGAGCAAGACCATCGTGTTCGTCAGCCACGACCTGGACGAAGCACTGAAACTCGGCAGCCGCATCGCCATCATGAAAGACGGCCGGATCATCCAGTACAGCAAGCCGGAAGAAATCGTCCTCAACCCGGCGGACGACTACGTGCGCACCTTCGTCGCCCACACCAACCCGTTGAACGTGCTGTGCGGCCGCAGCCTGATGCGCAGCCTGGACAACTGCAAGCGAGTCAACGGTTCGGTGTGCCTGGACCCGGGCGGCGACTCCTGGCTGGACCTGGCAGAAGGCAACACCATCAAGGGCGCCCGCCGCAACGGCTCGCAGATGGACCTGCAGAACTGGATACCAGGACAAGCGGTGGAGGAGCTGGGACGGCGCCCGACCCTGGTGGACTCCAACATCGGCATGCGCGACGCCCTGCAGATCCGCTACCAGACCGGCAACAAACTGGTGCTCCACGACAACCAGCAGGTGGTGGGCATTCTTGGCGACAGCGAGCTCTACCACGCGCTGCTCGGCAAGAACCTGGGTTAAGCAGCAGACACAAAAACGCCGCGAGCAATCGCGGCGTTTTGCTTTAACGGCACACCACCTTCTGCAGGCGCTGGCTTGCCAGCGAAGAGGCCCTGAAGCCTTGCAGCGCTTGAGGGCGCCGTCGCCGGCAAGCCGGCTCCTGCATCCGGTAGAGCCGCTCCAGCGGGAGCGGCCCGTGACTTCACTCAGCTATAGACACGGCCAAGGAGCTGCCGATGGCTTTCGAACTGATCGAGCACATCACGGGTGATCTGTTCCTGGGTGAAGCCCATCAAGTCGTATTCCTGGCTGCCGTTGTGCAGGTACACCTCGGCGCGGTAGTAGCGGGTGCGCTCTTCCTCGGCGTCGGCCGATTCGCTCGGCGTCGCCAGGTAGCCGTCCAGGCTCACTTCGTAGACGAAAGGGTTGCCCTCTTCCATCTCGATCCGCACGCCCATGCAGCGCTTGGACTTGCCGAGCAGGGTCTGCACGTCCAGGCCCTGGGCCCGCAGTTGCGCCGCCGCTTCTTCCAGCGCCGGAGTGACCTTTCGGTCCATGAAGCGCTGGACCACCGACTGAGTCGGTTGCAGGTCGAGGGCGGTCAGGCGTTCACTGAAACCACGACGTCCGCGTTCGGCCAACTGCGCCTGCTCCTGTTCGATCTGCACGTCCTGGCGCATGGCCTTGTGCAGGCCGAACATGAAGCACACCAGCACCACCGAGAACGGCAGCCCCGCCAGCACCACCATGGTCTGCATGGCTTCGAAGTTGCCGGCGAACAGCAGGCCGATGGTCACCAGGGTGATCACCACCGACCAGAAGATCCGCAGCCAGTGCGGGGCGTCTTCGTCGACGTTACCGCCCTTGCAGGACAGGTTGGCCATCATCACCGCGCCGGAGTCGGCCGGGGTCAGGAACAGCACGAAGCCGACGAAAATCGACACGCCGATCACGATCTTCGACGCCGGGTAATGCTCAAGCAACTGATAGATCGCCATGGACGGCTGTTCCAGCGCCGTCTTGCCCAGCTCCACCGCCCCATGGTTCATCACCAGGTCCAGGGCCGAGTTACCGAAGATCGACAGCCAGGCCAGGGTGAAGCCCAGGGGAATCAGCAGCACGCCGGCCACCAGTTCACGCACCGTGCGGCCGCGGGAAATCCGCGCAATGAACATGCCGACAAAAGGGGCCCAGGAAATCCACCAGGCCCAGTAGAACAGGGTCCACAGGCCCAGCCAGCGATCGGACTTGGCACTGTCGCCTTCATACACATAGAGGTCGAAGGTCTTGAGCACCACGCCGTTGAGGTAGTCACCGATGTTCTGCACGAAGCCGTTGAGCAGGTGCAGGGTCGGACCGAACAGCAGCACGAAGATCAGCAGGCCGCTGAACAGCACGATGTTCAGGTTGGACAGGCGGCGGATGCCGTTTTCCACACCGGACACCGCAGCGATGGTCGCTACCGTGCTCATGACGATGATCACGATCAGCAGGTTGGTGTTGCTGTGCTCCATGCCGAACAGGTTTTCCAGGCCGGAAGACACCTGCATCGAGCCGATCCCCAGGTTGGTCACCAGGCCCAGCAGGGTCACGAACATGCCGAAGCCGTCCACCGCGTGGCCGGCCGCGCCCTTGACCCAACGCTCACCCACCAGCGGGTACAAGGCCGAACGCAGTGCCAGCGGCTGGTTATGCCGGTAGGCGAAATACGCCACCGCCAGGCCGACCAGGGCGTAGATCGCCCAGCCATGCAGGCCCCAGTGCAGGAATGTCAGTTGCACCGCCTGGCGTGCGGCCAGGTTGCTGCCGGCCACGCCTTCGGGTGGGTTGAAGTAGTGGTCCAGGGGCTCGGAGGCACCGAAGTACAGCAGCGAGATACCGATGCCGGAGGAGAACAGCATGCCCGCCCAGGCGCCGTAGCTGAAGTCCGGGGTGTCGTCCTTGCTGCCCAGCTTGAGCTTGCCGTAGGAGGAAAACGCCAGGCCCACCACAAACACCAGATAGGCGGCGATCACCACCATGTAGTACCAGCCGAAACTGCGGGACAGCCAGGCCTGGGCAATGCCCAGCATTCTGCCGGCCTCTTGCGGGGCGATGATCAGAATGGCGGTCAACAACAGGATCAACGCGGTCGAGGTGTAGAACACCCAACCGTTGACCCGCACCTTCTCCGGTGGGGTCTTTATAAGCGAGGCAGAACTCATTGCACAGATGCTCCAGGCAGTGCGAGAGAAGGACACAAGGCAACACGGCACCCGACCAATCGGTTAGTTGGCAGCCGATCGTCGGGTGTTATAAAGACACCCCGAAAAAACCCGAAACCGCAAAAGCCGCGTTGCGCACCCGCATCCAAGGTCGGTGACGAACCTGCAGTTCATCCCCTGGTCCCCAGAGCGTCCTGCCCCTTCAACACGTCCGTTCTCTTGCCGGTCCACGCCATGCCACATGTAGGTTTCGGGCTATTTCGGAGGTCGTTATTGCGCCGTCTACGAGGAGGAAGAACTCCTTCAGGCAGCGACGATTTGTCGCAGATCTTATTCTTTGTTGATTGAACGTTCAATCAAAACAAAATAGACTGGCCCACAAGTCGACAGGCGTATGACGCCCGTCGACGGGCCTAAGGAGAGGTAGCAGATGCCCAAGGTCGGTATGCAACCCATACGCCGCCAGCAATTGATCGAAGCCACGCTGCAAGCGGTCGATCAGGTCGGAATGGGGGACGCCAGCATTGCGCTGATCGCCCGTTTGGCCGGTGTCTCGAACGGCATCATCAGTCACTACTTTCAGGACAAGAATGGCCTGATCGCCGCCACCATGCGGTACCTGATGAACGCCTTGATAGAGAACGTCACCGAGCGCCGTCAGGCGCTGACAGATGACAGCCCGCGGGCCCATCTGCAGGTGATCATCGAAGGCAACTTCGACGCCAGCCAGGTCAATGGCCCGGCAATGAAAACCTGGCTGGCCTTCTGGGCCACCAGCATGCACCACCCGTCATTGCACAGGTTGCAGCGGATCAACGATCACCGCCTCTACTCCAACCTGTGCTGCCAGTTCCGTCGCGTTCTGCCTCTGGATGAAGCACGCAGCGCGGCCCGTGGTCTGGCAGCCCTGATCGACGGTTTGTGGTTGCGCGGTGCACTGTCGGGAGACGCTTTCGACACCGAGCAGGCGCAACAGATCGCTTACGAATACATGGATTTCCAACTGGCTAAGCAGGAGCGCTAGAGCACAACCAAAAACGCTCGGCCCCTGAACCGCCACTGATCAGCGCGCCCCGAACTTCCGGGCGCCTGCGGTGGTCAAGCCAACTACTTAATGCACTTGCGAGGACACTATGGCCCGTTTCGAACTGCAAAAACTCTACATCGACGGCGGCTACACCGACGCCGGCAGCGACGCCACTTTCGATGCCATCAACCCGGCCAACGGTGAAGTTCTCGCACAAGTGCAACGTGCCACCAAGGAAGACGTTGAACGTGCCGTGGTCAGCGCCGAGAAAGGCCAGAAGATCTGGGCCGCGATGACCGCCATGGAGCGTTCGCGCATCCTGCGTCGCGCCGTGGAGATCCTGCGCGAGCGCAACGACGAACTGGCCGCCCTGGAAACCCTGGACACCGGTAAAGCCTTCTCCGAAACCAAGTACGTGGACATCGTCACCGGCGCCGACGTGCTGGAATACTACGCAGGCCTGGTGCCAGCCATCGAAGGCGAGCAGATCCCGCTGCGCACCACCTCTTTCGTCTACACCCGTCGCGAGCCCCTGGGCGTAGTGGCCGGTATCGGTGCCTGGAACTACCCGATCCAGATCGCCCTGTGGAAATCCGCACCGGCCCTGGCGGCCGGTAACGCGATGATCTTCAAGCCGAGCGAAGTGACCTCGCTGACCACCCTGAAACTGGCCGAGATCTACACCGAAGCCGGCCTGCCGGATGGCGTGTTCAACGTTCTGACCGGCAGCGGCCGCGAAGTCGGCACCTGGCTGACCGAGCACCCGCGCATCGAGAAAGTCTCCTTCACCGGCGGCACCGACACCGGCAAGAAGGTCATGGCCAGCGCTTCCAGCTCCTCGCTGAAAGACGTGACCATGGAACTGGGCGGCAAGTCGCCACTGATCATCTTCGACGACGCCGACCTGGATCGCGCCGCCGACACCGCGATGATGGCCAACTTCTACAGCTCCGGTCAGGTCTGCACCAACGGCACCCGGGTGTTCGTACCGAGCCACCTGAAGGCCGCTTTCGAAGCCAAGATCGCCGAGCGCGTTGCGCGCATCCGCATCGGCAACCCGGAAGACGAAAACACCAACTTCGGTCCGCTGGTCAGCTTCCCGCACATGGAAAGCGTGCTGGGCTACATCGCCAAGGGTAAAGAAGAAGGTGCCCGCGTCCTGTGCGGCGGCGAGCGCCTGACCGACGGCGAATTCGCCAAGGGCGCCTTCGTGGCCCCGACCGTGTTCACCGATTGCACCGATGACATGACCATCGTCCGTGAAGAAATCTTCGGCCCGGTGATGGCCATCCTCACCTACGAGACCGAGGAAGAAGTCATCCGTCGCGCCAACGACACCGACTTCGGCCTGGCCGCCGGCCTGGTGACCAAGGACCTGAACCGCGCCCACCGCGTGATCCATCAACTGGAAGCCGGTATCTGCTGGATCAACGCCTGGGGCGAATCCGACGCCAAGATGCCGGTTGGCGGCTACAAGCAGTCGGGCGTGGGCCGTGAGAACGGCATCAGCTCGTTGAACAACTTCACCCGCATCAAGTCGGTGCAGGTCGAGCTGGGCGACTACGCCTCGGTGTTCTGAGCAGCGGTCAGCAGCTAGCTACACGCGGCAAGTACAGGCAACAGCCTTGCTTGCCGCCCGCTCCCCATTTCCTGCCAAGCCTGCTTCGCCGCTGTTTCTTGCCGCTTGAAGCTTGAGGCTTGCAGCTCCCCACGGAGGCTCCAATGGCCAAAGAATACGATTACATCATCATCGGTGCCGGCTCTGCCGGTAACACCCTGGCGACCCGCCTGACCGAAGACGCAGGCGTCACCGTCCTGCTGCTGGAAGCCGGCGGCCCGGACTACCGTTTCGACTTCCGTACCCAGATGCCCGCGGCACTGGCGTACCCACTGCAAGGCCGTCGCTACAACTGGGCCTATGAAACCGATGCCGAGCCACACATGGACGGCCGCCGGATGGAATGCGGTCGCGGCAAGGGCCTGGGCGGCTCGTCGCTGATCAACGGCATGTGCTACATCCGCGGCAACGCCATGGACTACGACGGCTGGTCCAAGCTGCCTGGCCTGGAAGACTGGACCTACCTGGATTGCCTGCCGTATTTCCGCAAGGCGGAAACCCGTGACATCGGCCCCAACGACTACCACGGCGGCGACGGTCCGGTCAGCGTGACCACACCCAAGGCCGGCAACAACCCGCTGTTCCACGCCATGGTCGAAGCCGGCGTGCAGGCCGGTTACCCGCGTACCGAAGACCTGAACGGCTACCAGCAGGAAGGCTTCGGTCCGATGGACCGTACCGTCACCCCTAAAGGCCGTCGCGCCAGCACCGCCCGCGGTTACCTGGACGTGGCCAAGCAGCGCTCGACCCTGACCATCGTCACCCACGCCCTGACCGACAAGATCCTCTTCGAAGGCAAGCGCGCCGTGGGCGTGAGCTACCTGCAAGGCAGCACCGAAGAGCGCGTGGAAGCCCGTGCGCGCAAGGAAGTCATCGTCAGCTCCGGCGCCATCGCCTCGCCGCAGTTGCTGCAACGTTCCGGCGTCGGCCCGGCCAAGCTCCTGGAAAGCCTGGACATCCCGGTGGTCCACGACCTGCCGGGTGTCGGCGAGAACCTTCAGGACCACCTGGAGCTGTACCTGCAGTACGCCTGTACCCAACCGGTATCGCTGTACCCATCGCTGCTGTGGTGGAACCAGCCGGCCATCGGTGCCGAATGGCTGTTCAAGGGCACCGGCATCGGCGCCAGCAACCAGTTCGAAGCCGGCGGTTTCATCCGTACCCGTCCGGAATTCGAGTGGCCGAACATCCAGTACCACTTCCTGCCGGTAGCGATTAACTACAACGGCAGCAACGGCGTGCAGGAACACGGCTTCCAGGCCCACATGGGCTCCATGCGCTCGCCGAGCCGTGGCCGTGTGCAGGTCAAGTCCAAGGATCCGCGCCAGCACCCGAGCATCCTCTTCAACTACATGGCCACCGAGCAGGACTGGCAGGAGTTTCGCGATGGCATCCGCCTGACCCGGGAAATCATGCAGCAACCGGCCCTGGACGCCTACCGTGGTCGCGAGATCAGCCCGGGCATCGAAGTGCAGACCGACGAGCAGCTGGACAAATTCGTCCGCGAGCACGCCGAGACCGCGTTCCACCCATCCTGCTCGTGCAAGATGGGCACCGACGACATGGCCGTGGTAGATGGCCAGGGTCGCGTGCACGGCATGCAAGGCCTGCGTGTGGTGGATGCCTCGATCATGCCGATCATCACCACCGGCAACCTCAACGCGCCGACCATCATGATGGCCGAGAAAATCGCCGACAAGATCCGTGGCCGCCAGCCACTGCCACGCAGCAAGGCCGACTACTACGTTGCGGGCGAAGCCCCGGTACGTGGCAAGCCGATGCGTGAAGTAGGCCCGACCGCGCAGTAAACGATGTTGGCGCCGACCGCCTGGGTCGGCGCCACTTCCACCCTCGTCCCGCCCTTGCGGCACCACACTCCCCGCCCATGCCTCCCTCCCGGCCCCGGGCCTGGAACAGGCGCGAACGAAAACCTCCGGCTGTCGATCGACAACCATCAACCTCCCCGTCCCGCTCCAGCCTTCAGCACGCTCGGCCATCGCCTGGCGGCAAGGGCTGCGTCCTTGATCGCAGCCTTGGGCAGCGGCTACAGTTCTGCAACTTGCACATCCCCTTTCGTCCCCGAGCCCATCAGCACCTATACCTGTAGGAGCCAGCTTGCTGGCGAAACGCGCCGGCCCGCTATCGAGCCTCACAAGGAGGTCCTCCATGTTCGACTTTCACCCCCAGCTCAAGCAGCGCTTCGCTGCCTTGCGCACGGGCGCCGAATTCTTTTCCCTGCGCTATGTGCGCGAGTCGGATCAGTACCTGTCGGTGCGCAAGAACGTTGCCGAACCACCCAGCCTGGGCCGTGACGAAGGCGCGATGCTGACCGTGCGAGTGCGGGGCGTGGAAGCCTACGCGGCCACCAACGACCTGTCGCAAAGCGGCCTGCAGGCAGCTCTCGATCGAGCCGAGCAGCAGGCCCGGGTGATTGCCGCCCACGCCCTGCTGGACCTGCGCGAGCAGCCGGTGTCCAGTCATCGCGCGGACTACCTGTCGCCGAACCTGGAACAGCCCTTCCCGTCCCTGAGCGACTGCTACCAGCTGCTCGGCGATGAATCGGCCTCGGTGCCCAAGGACGAACGCCTGGTGAACTGGCAGGTGGGCATCGGCGTCACCCAGGTCGAACAGATCTACCTCAACAGTGCCGGTGCCGAGCTGCGCCAGGCCCAGCGCTTCGTCTATCCGGGCCTGGACGTCACCGCCTACGACGGCAGCGACAGCCAGACCCGCAGCCTGGGCCGGGAGAACTTCGGCCAGCAGGGCTCCGGTGACGTGATCAGCCGTTGCGGGCTGCTGGGGGCGGCGCCACGGGTGGCCGACCAGGCCCTGCAACTGCTGCTGGCCCCGAACACTCCGCAAGGCACCCGCGACCTGCTGCTGATGCCGGACCAGATGATGCTGCAGATCCACGAGTCCATCGGCCACCCTCTGGAGCTGGACCGGATCCTCGGCGACGAACGCAACTACGCCGGCACCAGCTTCGTCAAACAGCAGGACTTCGGCCGCCTGCAATATGGCTCGTCGCTGCTCAACGTGACCTTCGACCCGCAGATCCCCGAAGAGCTGGCCAGCTACAGCCATGACGACGACGGCAGCGCCGCCGACAAGCAGTTCCTGATCCGCGAAGGCCTGCTGGTACGCCCCCTGGGTGGCGCCCTGTCGCAGTACCGCAGCGGCCTGGACGGCGTGGCCAACAGCCGCGCCTGTGGCTGGAACCGCGCGCCCATCGACCGCATGGCCAACCTCAACATCGAGCCCGGCGACCAGCCCCTGGAACAGCTGATCGGCCAGATCGAGCACGGCATCCTGATGTCCACCAACCGCTCCTGGTCCATCGACGACGCGCGCAACAAGTTCCAGTTCGGCTGCGAGTGGGGGCAATTGATCGAAAACGGCGAACTCAAGGGCGTGGTGAAGAACCCCAACTACCGGGGCATTTCCGCGCAGTTCTGGCGCAACCTCAGCGCCGTCGGCGACCGCAGCACCTTCCAGGTGCTGGGCACACCGAACTGCGGCAAGGGTGAACCCAACCAGGTGATCCGCGTTGGCCATGCTTCGCCGGCCTGCGTGTTCAGCAAGATTGACGTATTTGGAGGAGACGCCTGATGACCAGGACGATAAATCAGGCCGATCAGTTCAAGGCCTTGGTGCAGTGGCTCGGCGATGCGCTCAAGGAGTCGGAGCAGTTCACCCTGGGTTACGCCGCCGAAGCCTCGGCGTTCATCCGCTTCAACCACGCCAAGGTGCGCCAGGCTGGCCAGGTGCAGCAGGCCAGCCTGCATTTCAAGCTGATCGATGACGGCCGCCACGCCGACCTCAGTATCACCTTGAGCAACGATCCCGAGACGGACCGCCAGCGCCTGGCCGAAGGCTTGCAGCAACTGCGGGACACCCTGCCGCTGCTGCCGGCCGACCCGTACCTGATGCTCAACCACACGAGCTGGAAGACCCACCACGTGCAGGAGCAGCCGCTGCCCGGCAGCGAACAGGTGGTGGCGCAAATCGCCCAGGCCGCCGCCGGCCTGGACCTGGTGGGCATCTATGCCGCCGGCCCCATCAGTCGTGGCTTCGCCAGCTCTGCCGGGGCCTTTGGCTGGCACCAGGCCAACAGCTTCAATTTCGACTTCAGCCTGTTCCACGACAACGGCGAAGCGGTGAAGGCCAGCTACGCCGGTCACACCTGGAGCGACCAGGACTTCGCCCAGCGCTTCCAGCAGGCCCGTCAGCAACTGGAGTTCCTTGGCCGGCCGCTGCGGACCCTGGCCCCGGGAGAATATCGGGCGTACCTGGCCCCGGCGGCGCTGGAGGAAATCATGGGCATGCTGGCCTGGGGTGGCTTCTCGGCCCAGTCCATCGCCAGCAAGCACAGCCCGCTGCAGAAGCTCTACGCTGGCGATGCCCGCCTCAGCCCCCTGGTCAACCTGGACGAGCAGGTCAGCGGCTCCCTGAGCCCGGCGTTTTCCGATGAAGGCTACCCCCGCAGTGACCTCAAGCTGATCGCCGAGGGTGCTGCCAACGCCCAGTTGATCAACTCCCGCAGCGCCGCCGAGTATGGCCTCACCGCCAACGGCGCCGGCAGCGGCGAATACCCCAGCGCACTGAACATGGCCGCGGGCCAGTTGTCCCAGCAGCAGATCCTCAAGCAACTGGGCACTGGGCTGTACATCAGCAACCTGTGGTACCTGAACTACTCGGACCTGCCCGCCGCACGCCTGACCGGCATGACCCGCTTCGCCACCTTCTGGGTGGAGAACGGCGAGATCCAGGCCCCGGTGAGCACCATGCGTTTCGATGACAGCGTCTACAGCCTGCTGGGCTCGCAGCTGGAAGCCCTGACCGAACAGCGCGAGCTGCTGCTGTCGGCCAGTACCTACGGCCAGCGCCAGACCGCTTCGATGCATCTGCCAGGGGCACTGGTCAGCCGCCTGACCCTGACCCTGTAGGAACTGCCCGCAAAGCTGTAGGAGCTGGCTTGCCAGCGAACGATGCAACGCCCCGGCCCGAATGCAGCGCGTCCTTCGCCGGCAAGCCGGCTCCTACCTGAACTGACATCGAGGTCCCATGCCCGCACGCCCGCCTCTCGACGCTACCACCGCCCGCTGGCTGCCCTGGGTGGTGGCCATCGCCTTCTTCATGCAGTCCCTGGACGGCACCATCCTCAATACGGCGCTGCCGGCCATGGCCCAGGACCTGGCGGAAAACCCGCTGCGCATGCAGGGGGTGATCATCGCCTACATGCTCACCGTGGCCCTGCTGATTCCCGCTTCGGGCTGGATCGCCGATCGCTTTGGCACCAAGAAGATCTTCTTCGGCGCCATCCTGCTGTTCAGCATCGGCTCCCTGCTCTGCGCCTTGTCCAACACCCTGACCCAACTGATTGGCGCCCGGGTGATCCAGGGCCTGGGCGGCGCGCTGATGCTGCCGGTGGGACGGCTGGTGGTGCTGCGGGCCTACCCGCGCTCGGAACTGGTGCGGATCATGGGCTTCATCACCATTCCCGGCCTGCTGGGGCCACTGATCGGCCCGACCATGGGCGGCTGGATGGTGCAGTACCTGACCTGGCACTGGATCTTCCTGATCAACCTGCCGGTGGGCGCCCTCGGCTGCTACGCGGTATGGCGCTTCATCCCCGACCTGCGGGGCAGCGAGCGCACGCGCTTCGATGGCCTGGGCTTCCTGCTGTTCGGCGCGGCGATGGTACTGATCACCATCGCCATGGAGGGCCTCGGCGAGCTGCACCTGCCCCACCTGCGGGTGATGCTGCTGCTGTTTGGCGGGCTGGCCTGCCTGGCGGCCTATTGGCTGCGGGCCGGGCATATCGACAACCCGCTGTTCGCCCCGTCGCTGTTCAAGGTGCGGACCTTCGCCGTGGGCATCCTCGGCAACCTGTTCGCCCGCCTGGGCAGTGGTGCCCTGCCATTCCTGGTGCCGCTGCTGCTGCAAGTCGCCCTGGGCTACTCACCGTCCCAGGCCGGGATGAGCATGCTGCCCCTGGCGGCCGCGGCGATGCTGGCCAAGTCCATTGCCCGCCCGCTGATCGAACGCCTGGGTTACCGCATCGTGCTCACCGGCAACACCCTGGCCCTGGGCATCATGCTGGCCAGCATGGGCCTGGTCAGCGAACAGACGCCCTACCCGCTGCTGCTGGGCATGCTGGCGGTGCTGGGGGCGATCAACTCGCTGCAGTTCACGGCCATGAACACCGTGACCCTGATCGACCTCGACGATGCCGCCGCCAGCAGCGGCAACAGCCTGCTGTCGGTGGTGGCGCAACTGTCCCTGAGCCTCGGGGTGGCCTGCGCCGGTGCGCTGCTGGGCGGCTTTACCGCCGAAGTCGGCAACGATGGCGTGGACACCGTGCTCGGCGCCTTCCAACTGACCTTCCTCACCGTGGGCATCATGGCGATGCTGGCGGCGGCGATCTTCCTCCAGCTGTCGCCCACCGATGGCCGCCGCGCACGCAAGCTCGAGGAGCAGCACATCGAGCATTGACCCGCACATCCCCTCCGTAGGAGCCGGCTTGCCGGCGAAGAGGCCCCGAGCCCCGCGCCAACCTCGCGGCCGCCTTCGCTGGCAAGCCAGTTCCTACCCGGAACCGCCCCTGCGCGGCTGCTCGTCCAGAATTTGCAGGTTGTGGCAGCGGGACTGATACACTGCGCGACATTTTGTTTTGCAGGCCAGTCCCGTGACCACCATCGCCACCGCTTTTAATACTTTGCCCCTGTCTCCCGCCATGCTGGCTAACCTCGACTCCCTCGGTTATGCCCAGATGACGCCGATCCAGGCGCAGAGCTTGCCGGTGATCCTCAAGGGCATGGACCTGATCGCCCAGGCCAAGACCGGCAGCGGCAAGACCGCGGCCTTCGGCATCGGCCTGCTGAACCCGATCAACCCGCGCTACTTCGGCTGCCAGGCCCTGGTGATCTGCCCAACCCGCGAGCTGGCCGACCAGGTGGCCAAGGAAGTGCGCCGGCTGGCCCGCGCCGAAGACAACATCAAGGTCCTGACCCTGTGCGGCGGCGTGTCCTTCGGCCCGCAGATCGCCTCCCTGGAGCACGGTGCGCACATTATCGTCGGCACCCCGGGACGCATCTCCCAGCACCTGCGCAAGGGCTCGCTGAAACTCGACGGCCTCAACACCCTGGTACTCGACGAAGCCGACCGCATGCTCGACATGGGCTTCTACGACCCGATCGAGGAAATCATCGCCTACACCCCGGAGCGTCGGCAGACCCTGCTGTTCTCCGCCACCTACCCGGTGGGCATCAAGCAATTGGCGTCGAAGTTCATGCGCGATCCGCAGCAGGTCAAGGCCGAAGCCCTGCACGCCGACAGCCAGATCGAACAGCGCTTCTACGAAATTTCCCCGGAAGAACGCATGGACGCGGTGGTCAAGGTGCTCAACCACTTCCGCCCTCAGTCCTGCGTGGCCTTCTGCTTCACCAAGCAGCAGGTACAGGAAACCGTCGACCACCTGACCGCCAAGGGCATGTCCGCCGTGGGCCTGCACGGTGACCTGGAACAGCGCGACCGCGACCAGGTGCTGGCGATGTTCGCCAACCGCAGCACCTCGGTGCTGGTGGCCACTGACGTCGCCGCCCGCGGCCTGGACATCGACGCCCTGGACATGGTGATCAACGTCGAACTGGCACGGGACTCGGAAATCCACATCCACCGCGTCGGCCGTACCGGTCGTGCCGGCGAGAAAGGCGTGGCCATCAGCCTGGTATCGCCGTCCGAAGCTCACCGCGCCCAGGCCATCGAGCAACTGCAGAAAGCCCCGCTGAACTGGGAACAGATCGACAGCCTGAAAAGCCAGGGCGGCGGCCCGCTGCTACCGGCCATGAGCACCCTGTGCATTGGCGCCGGGCGCAAGGACAAAGTGCGTCCAGGAGACATCCTCGGCGCCCTGACCGGCGAAGCCGGCATTCCCGGCACCCAGGTCGGCAAGATCGCGATCTTCGACTTCCAGGCCTACGTGGCCGTGGACCGCAGCATCGCCAAGCAGGCCCTGCAGCGCCTCAACAGCGGCAAGATCAAGGGCCGTTCGCTGCGCGTGCGGATTCTCTGACCCCGCGCCAGCAGCGCTCGGGCGGCGCTCCAGGCGCCGCCAAACACCCATAACCCGGTCCGCGCCACGGACCGCGGCGCGGCCTTCGCTGGCAAGCCAGCTCCTACGGCAGGCGCCTGTCGTGAGTTTTGTGAGAGGACACCGTTTTGCGCTCTACCGAAGTCGTGATCATTGGCGCTGGCGCCGCAGGTTTGATGTGCGCCCTGACCGCGGCTGGCCGGGGACGCCAGGTGCTGCTGCTGGACCACGCCAACAAGGCCGGGAAGAAAATCCTGATGTCCGGCGGCGGCCGCTGCAACTTCACCAACATGTACACCGAGCCGGCCAACTTTCTCTCGCAGAACCCGCACTTCTGCAAATCGGCCCTGGCGCGCTACACCCAGTGGGACTTCATCGGCCTGGTGGCCAAGCACGGCGTGCCCTACCACGAGAAAAAGCTCGGCCAGCTGTTCTGCGACAACAAGTCCAGCGACATCCTCGGCATGCTCCTGGACGAGTGCGACCAGGTGGGCGTGGAGCTGCACCTGGACACCTCGATCCAGCAGATCGAGAAACTGGAGTCGGGCTACCTGCTGCAAACCACCCTGGGGCCGGTGCAGTGCCAGTCCCTGGTGATCGCCACCGGCGGCCTGTCGATCCCGACCCTGGGCGCCACCGGCTTCGGCTATCAGGTGGCCAAACAGTTCGGCCACCAACTGCTGCCGACCCGCGCCGGCCTGGTGCCCTTCACCATCACCGACCAGCTCAAGGAGCTGTGCGGCGAGCTGTCGGGCACCTCGGTGGATTGCCTGGTGAGCTGCAACGACCAGAGCTTTCGCGAGAACCTGCTGTTCACCCACCGCGGCCTCAGCGGCCCGGCGATCCTGCAGATTTCCTCCTACTGGCAGCCCGGCGACGCCGTCGAGATCAACCTGCTGCCGGACCACGACGCCCTGGGCTGGCTGCAACAGCAGCAGGCGGAGCGCCCCAACAGCGAGCTCAAGACCCTGTTGGGGGAGATCTTCACCAAGAAGATGGCCGGCCTGCTGGCGGATCACTGGTTCGTCTCCAAGCCGATGAAGCAGTACACCCCGGCGGAGCTGGCGGAGGTGGCCGGCAAGCTCGGCAACTGGCAACTGGTGCCGGCAGGCACCGAAGGCTACCGCACCGCCGAGGTGACCCTGGGCGGCGTCGACACCCGCGAAGTGTCGTCCAAGACCATGGAATCACTGAAAAGCCCGGGGCTGTATTTCATTGGCGAAGTACTGGACGTCACCGGCCACCTGGGCGGTTTCAACTTCCAGTGGGCCTGGGCCTCGGGCTACGCGGCCGCGCAGTACGCCTGATCCTCCCGAACACCTGCGGCAGGCCTGCTGGCTGCCGCAACCGCCGCTCCTGGAATTCCTGCTCGTGTAGCGTCCATGGTTGCTGTGGTTTGTCTGGCCTGGGCGCTTGCTCCCGCGGGCCCGCGTAGCCGGGCCCAGTCCAGTACCACTGTCCCACGAGCTGCCTCACAAGCAGCCCCATCGCCCAACCTGCCCGCCTCTCAGGCTCCGCCCCAGCGCTCACACCCCAGATCGAACCTCGCAAAGAGGAACAGATTTTGCTCAAGGATGTGACGGCGGCATTGCGCCGTCGTCAATACTGGCTCAATTTAGCTGCATCGCCCCGGAAGGCCTTACCCACTTCATGTCATCGACCTCTTTTCGCCAATCCCTGCGCCGTCTCTGGGCACTGGACAAATTCAGCTACAGCGTGCGGGTGTTCATCGCCCTGACCGGCAGCATGGCGCTGTGCTGGTACCAGGATGAAATGGCCCTGCTGATCCCCCTGTTCCTGGGCATCATCGCCAGCGCCCTGGCGGAAACCGACGACAGCTGGCAAGGCCGCCTGAATGCCCTGGCAGTGACCCTGGTGTGCTTCAGCATCGCCGCACTGTCGGTGGAACTGCTGTTCCCCTACCCCTGGATCTTCGCCATCGCCCTGGCCCTGGCCAGCTTCGGCCTGACCATGCTCGGCGCCCTCGGGGAACGCTACGGAGCCATCGCTTCGGCAACCCTGATTCTGTCGGTCTACACCATGATCGGCGTCGACCAGCGCGGCGGCGCGGTGATCGATTTCTGGCATGAGCCGCTGTTGCTGGTGGCAGGTGCCGCCTGGTACGGCCTGCTCTCGGTGCTGTGGCAGGCACTGTTCTCCAACCAGCCGGTGCAGCAGAGCCTGGCCCGGCTGTTCCGTGAACTGGGTTTCTATCTCAAGCTCAAGTCGTCGCTGTTCGAGCCTATCCGCCAGCTGGATGTGGAAGCCCAGCGCCTGGAGCTAGCCCGACAGAACGGCAAGGTGGTGGCGGCCCTCAACGCGGCCAAGGAGATCATCCTGCACCGGGTCGGCAACGGCCGTCCGGGGTCGAAGGTCAGCCGCTACCTGAAGCTGTATTTCCTCGCCCAGGACATCCACGAGCGAGCCAGTTCGTCCCACTACCCCTACAACGCCCTGACTGACGCCTTCTTCCACAGCGACGTGCTGTTTCGCTGCCAGCGCCTGCTGCGCCAACAGGGCAAGGCCTGCCGTGCCCTGGGTGAATCCATCCAGTTGCGCCAGCCCTTCGTCTATGACGCCGGCTTCGCCGAGGCCCTGGGCGATCTGCATGCGTCCCTGGAGCACCTGCGGATCCAGAGCAACCCGGCCTGGCGCGGCCTGTTGCGTTCGCTGCGGGCCCTGGCCGCCAACCTCGGCACCCTCGACCGCCTGCTCAGCGATGCCAGCAACCCCGATGCCCTGGCCGATGCCACCGACAGCAGCCTGCTGGACCGCTCGCCGCGCAACCTGAAGGATGTCTGGGTGCGCCTGCGCACCCAGATGACGCCGACTTCACTGCTGTTCCGCCATGCCCTGCGCCTGCCCCTGGCCCTGAGCATCGGCTACGGCATGGTGCACCTGATCCACCCGTCCCAGGGCTACTGGATCATCCTCACCACGCTGTTCGTCTGTCAGCCCAACTACGGCGCCACCCGCCGCAAGCTGGGCCAGCGGATCGTCGGCACCGCCATCGGCCTGACCATCGCCTGGGCGCTGTTCGACCTGTTCCCCAGCCCGCTGGTGCAATCGTTGTTCGCCATTGCCGCCGGGGTAGTGTTCTTTACCAACCGCACCACTCGCTACACCCTGGCCACCGCCGCCATCACCCTGATGGTGCTGTTCTGCTTCAACCAGGTGGGCGATGGCTACGGGCTGTTCCTGCCCCGGCTGTTCGATACCCTGCTGGGCAGCCTGATCGCCGGCCTGGCGGTGTTCCTGTTCCTGCCGGACTGGCAGGGCCGGCGCCTGAACAAGGTGCTGGCCAACACCCTGACCTGCAACAGCATCTACCTGCGCCAGATCATGCAGCAGTACGCCGCCGGCAAGAGCGATGACCTGGCCTACCGCCTGGCCCGGCGCAACGCCCACAACGCCGACGCAGCGCTGTCCACCACCCTGGCCAACATGCTCATGGAACCGGGGCATTTCCGTAAGGAAGCGGACGTGGGCTTTCGCTTCCTGGTGCTGTCCCACACCCTGCTCAGCTACCTCTCGGGCCTGGGCGCGCACCGGGAAACCCGGCTGCCGGACGAAGTTCGCGAACACTTGATCGAGGGCGCCGGGGCCAGCCTGACGGCGAGCATCGACGAGATTGCCCAGGGCCTGGCCAACAAGACCCCAATCGCCCTTCAGAGCGACGCCGAGGAAGCGCTGGCCAATGAACTGGAACAGATGCCCGACGAGATCGACGAAGGCCAGCGCCTGGTGCAGACCCAGTTGGCGCTGATTTGCCGCCAGCTGGGCCCGTTGCGGACCCTGGCAGCGCACCTGATCAAGGACACCAGCAGCGCTGAATAACCGTAGGAGCCGGCTTGCCGGCGAAAGGGGCCGCGGGAGCTGCGGGAAATCCGCGGGCCTCTTCGCTGGCAAGCCAGCTCCTACACAAGCCCACTGCCCGGTTACATGCCGTGCTGGCGCAGCAGGCGGTCGTAGCTGCCGTCGGCTTTCATGGCGGCAATTTCCTTGTCGAACCTGGCCACGATCTGTGCGTGCTCGGGGTTCTTCAGGCTGACCAGGATGTGCAGGCTGTTCTCGCTCAGGGGCTTGGGCAGGAACTCCACGGCATTGCGCACCCGCGGTGATTCCCGGGCCAGGTAATAGCGGGCTACGTATTCGTCTTCCAGGGTCAGCTTGACCCGGTCCGCTGCCAGCATGCGCACGGCCATGGCGAAGTTGTGCACCGGCACTTTCTGCAGATCAGGGTCGTTGTCGAATTGCGATGAGTAGGCATACCCGCGCACCACGGCGATCGGGTACTGATGCAGCTGCTTGAGGTTGCTGTATTCCAGAACCGCATCCTTGCGCTTGATGAAGCGCACCCGGTTGACCATGTACTCCGAAGAGAACTGCCCCAACTGGGTGCGCTCGTCGTTGTACCAGGCATTCACCAGAACGTCGTAGCGCCCCTCGCCAATGCCCAGCAGGGCCCGGGCCCAGGGCACCTGTTCGAATTCGCTGGAGTAGCCGGCACGGGCCAGGGCCGTGCTGACAATGTCGGTGGCCACACCGCCATTGACCAGAGTCGCGTCGGTAAAGGGGGGCCAGACATCGGCAACCAGCCGCAGCTTCTCTGCAGAAGCGCCCTGACTCAGCAACAGCAATCCGATCAAGGCCAAAGCTCGATGCAATCGCAGCATGCTAAAAGATCCTTAGCGGGCACAGGGCCCGGCGCGTTCCAGCCCACACTCCAGGGGCCCGGCCCTGACTCGGCAGGTCGACCCAGGTCCTAACATTAGCTCATGCACAGAACCTGAAAGCAGATTACACAAAGAAGACAAGCGTCAGGAAACACAATAGTGGCATTTTGACCCAACTCACAGAAACAAGCTCCCGGGCACACTCGACAAGACATACTGCGCCGATCTGCTTACTATTTCGCGCAGCACTTTTCACAGGATATGAAGATGACCATCGAATGGGTCTGCAAACACCACACCGACCTGGCCAAGGAACAGCTGTACGCGATCTTGCAACTGCGCACCGAAGTCTTTGTCGTGGAACAGAAATGCCCCTACCAGGAAGTCGATGGACGCGACCTTGAAGGCGACACCTGCCACCTGATGGCCTGGGACGGCGACAGCCTGGTGGCCTACCTGCGCCTGCTGGACCCGATCTCCCAGGGCGGCGACGTGGTGATAGGTCGCGTCGTGACCGCTGCCCAGGCCCGGGGCCAAGGCCTGGGCCACAGCTTGATGGAGCAGGCGCTGAAACAGGCGCAACGGCACTGGCCCGATACCCCGATCTACCTTTCGGCCCAGGCGCACCTGCAGGGGTACTACGCCGGCTACGGGTTCAATGTCGCCAGTGATGAATACCTGGAAGACGACATCCCGCATATCGGCATGCGCCGCGCCTGAACCTCAGGGATAACCCAGCACGGCCTTGATCTGCGGCAGGTGCGGCTCGATCCAGGCCTTGTCGATCGCGCCCCAATCGTGAATCCGGTAGCAACCGGCATGATTGCGGGCGCCGTCCTGTTGCTCGAACTCACAGTGGATGTCCAGGTCCGCCAGAGCGGCGATGGTGTCCTGGGCTGTACGCCGGGGCATGCCGGTGAGTTCGGTCAGCGCCGGCACGCTACTGGCCAGACCGCTGTCGATCAGGTACGCCACATACAGCCGGCGGTAGAAACTGCTCTTGGTCTTGCTCACATCCATCGCCTACTCCTGGTCGCTAAGGATCAACCCGACACCTCTACCCTGGCTGGCAGGTCGCGCCAGGTCAGGTAGACCCGCAGGTCGAATTCCAACTGGTGATAGCCCGGCAGCATGTGCTCGCAGAGCTTGTAGAACGCCTTGTTGTGATCGGATTCCTTGAAGTGCGCCAACTCGTGCACCACGATCATCCGCAGGAATTCCGGCGCCGCTTCCTTGAACAGCGAGGCGATGCGAATCTCCTTCTTGGCCTTGAGCTTGCCCCCCTGCACCCGGGACACCGAGGTGTGCAGGCCCAGGGCGCGATGGGTCAGGTCCAGGCGGTTGTCGAACAGCACCTTGTCGATGGGCGGTGCGTTGCGCAGGTATTCCTGCTTCAGTTCCAGGGCATAGCTGTACAGCGCCTTGTCACTCTGCACCCCATGCTTGGCCGGATAACGCTGGCTCAGGTAGTCGCCCAGACGCCCCTCGACAATCAGCTGGCGCACTTGCTCTTGCAAGGCAGCGGGATAGGCCTGGAGGTATTTGAGTGCAGTCATGGGGGAACAACGCAAGATGCAAAGGTCGCCAGTGTAGCGAA
The DNA here is from genome assembly GCF_000633395.1 of Pseudomonas sp. PH1b. Lineage (GTDB taxonomy): Bacteria > Pseudomonadota > Gammaproteobacteria > Pseudomonadales > Pseudomonadaceae > Aquipseudomonas. Next base: position 297,322 of record NZ_AYMU01000020.1, on the reverse strand, counting down.
TTCAAGCCTGCAGCGCGCTCCAGTCGAACGGCTGGACGAACTGGCTGGCGGTGCTGACGGTCAAGGGTCGGGCCACCAGGAAACCCTGCACGTACTCACAGCCGCAAGCCTTGAGCCATTGGTATTGCTCGAGGGTTTCCACGCCCTCGGCGATCACCAGCAAACCGAACTGCTTGCACAGATCGATCACGCTGCGAGCAATCGCGGCGTCCCGCGGTGACGTGAGCAAGCGGGCGATCAAGTGCCGGTCGAGCTTGAGGGTGTCCAGCTGCAAATCACGCAGGTAGGCCAGGCAACAGCTGCCTGAACCGAAATCGTCCAGGGCCACCCGCACCCCCAACTGATGCAACAACTGCAGCTGTTTGCGGGTGTCATCCAGGTTCTGGGTCAACGCCGCCTCGGTCACCTCGACTTCCAGCTGGCGCGGTTCCAAGCCATGGCGCATCAGAACCTGACGCAGTTCCGAGGCCAGGTTGGGCATGCTGAACTGGGTGGCACTGAGGCTGATGCCGAGCACCAGATCAGGGCTGAACACCTGCTCCCATTCCTTGCGCTGGGCGGCGCCCTGCTGATAGATCCAACTGCCCAGCCGACTGATCAGCCGGGCCTCTTCAAGCAAAGGCAGGAACAACCCCGGCGGCACATCGCCAACACTCGGATGCCGCCAGCGCAGCAGCGCCTCGAACCCGCGCAAGCGCCCATCGGCAATGGCCACCTGGGGCTGATACACCAGGGTGAATTCCTTGCGCTCCACCGCGCTGCGCACGCTTTCCTCGAGCATCAGCCGGGAGCGGGCGCGTCCGTTCATTTCGTGATCGTAGTAGCGGTACTGCTGTCGACCGGCACGCTTGGCCTCGTACATGGCAATGTCCGCGGCCCGCAGCAGGCCATCCAGGTTGGAGCCGCAGTCGGGGTAAATGGCGATGCCGATACTCGCCCCCAGCACCACCTCCAGGCCATCGATCTGCTGGTTGATGGACAGGCGCTCGATCAGTTTCTCGGCGATCTTCGCTGCCTGCTCGGGGAATCTCAGCTCCAGCAAGGCGGTGAACTCATCCCCGCCCATGCGCCCGAGAATGTCGAACGAATGCAGGCACTCCTTCAACTGCTCCGAGACCCAGCGCAATACCCGGTCGCCGGCGTCATGGCCCAGGGAATCGTTGACCCGCTTGAAGCCGTCCAGATCCAGGTACAGCAGGACCAGGGACTTGTCCGAGCGATCACTGCGCAACAGGATGTTTTCCACCGTCTGGTAAAAGCCCCGGCGGTTGAGCAGCCCCGTCAGCGGGTCGGTCACGGCCTGGTACTCCAACTGCTGGTGCAAGTGGCGCACCTCAGACATGTCCAGCAGGGTCACCACCATGGCCTTCTGCTCGCTGGGCAGTGGCGCACAGGACAGTGCCACGCTGATCTGCTGGCCGGGGACGGTGCGCAGCAGAGCGTCATGCAGGCGGTAGGTTTCACCCCGGCGATAACAGGCGTACAGCTGCGAATCGCTCCAGTCGGGAACATGGGGCTTTTGCAGGTAGTCGAGAAAGGGCGAGCCCTCCAGCTCCTTCACCTGGGCACTGAGCAGGCGTGAAACAGCCGGATTGGCAAAGCGTACGTAACCGCCCTCGTCCACCACCAGGATGCCTTCGGCAGCGTTGTCCAATACCGAGGCATTGAATGCCCTGGCCACCTCCAGGTCATGGCTGAGGTGCTGCAGGGCCCGGCGATTGCGCTGATGCTCGAGCAGCGCCTGGACCTTGGGCTTGAGGATCTGCGGGTCGAAAGGCTTGAACAGGTAGTCCACCGCGCCACTGGCATAGCCCTTGATCACGGCGTCCTGGGACTGCTCGTTGGCGGTGAGGAAAATGATCGGGGTCAACCGGGTGCGCTGGCTGCCACGCATCAGCCGGGCGACCTCGAAACCGTCCATGCCGGGCATCTGCACGTCCAGCAGCACCAGGTCCACCTCATGCTCGAGCAACAGGCCCAGGGCCTCCACGCCGGAGGCAGCGGTCATCACCCGCCAATCCTGACGCTGCAACAACGCGCGCATGCTTAGGAGATTTTCAGGATAGTCATCGACGATCAAAAGAGTGGAGTGACCTTGGGCTGCCTCCGGTTGCACGCATTCCATGCTGCTTCTCTTGTCTGTAGATAAGACCGAACGGTTGAGAAAACCTGACAAAAACTGAGGTTTCACTCTAGACCCGGATACCGCAAAGCAGAAGCTGTCAGTACGCCATCGCTCTGCCAATGGCCCCGACTCCCGACTAACGGTCACACTTTTGCAGCAGGAAAACCGGGAAAGATGGCATTTCGACATTTTGCCGGCGCCAACTATCTGCCGTACGGACCTTTCCCAGGCGTGCTTCTGCGCTATAAAGACGCCCTGAGAAGCTCAGACCAAAGCCTTCACCGGCCTGCTGCAGGCCGCTCCTTGCGGAATCTTCACCATGATCGACCTGGCAACCTGGAACCTCAGCGTTCCTGTCGGTAGCCCACCGACCACCATCGACACTCCGAGGCTGGTCCAAGGCTTCAAGGACCAGTACTTCCACTCCGACACCGGCACGCTGTTCTTCTGGTCGCCGGTCACCGGCTCGAAAACCGAGAATGCCATCTACCCGCGCACCGAACTGCGCGAGACCTACGCCAACGGCACGCTGCGCAACTGGACCTATCCCGAAGCCGACAACCTGCTGTATGCCACCCTCGCGGTGAACCAGGTGCCCTCGTCGGGCAAGATCGTCATCGGCCAGATCCACGCCTACAACAGCACCAAGCCCCTGGTGAAGGTCGAGTACCAGTACAAGACCAGCAAGGGCAGCGGCAACATCGTGGCCAAGGTGCGCCTGCGTCCGGACGACGAGGAAGGCCGGGTCATCACCATTGCCGAGAACGTGCCCATGGATCGGGAGTTTTCCTACCTGATCCACCTCAGTCCGGGCGGCGCCCTGGGCATCAGCGCGGCGGGCTACCAGTGGGACACCCAACTGAGCGCCACCTGGCGCGACAAGCCCTTGTATTTCAAGGCTGGGGTCTATGTGCAGGACAACACCGGCTACACCAGCGAAGGCGGCAAGGTGACCTTCAGCAAGCTGGACATCGACCACAACAAAATCTAAACCCCCTCCCCGTGCAGGAGCCGGGTTGCCGGCGAAGGCGTCCTTGAACGCTGCGCAGGCCGAAAGGGCCTCTTCGCTGGCAAGCCAGCTCCTACAATAAACGCCTGGATCCCCTGTGGGAGCCGGGTTGCCGGCGAAGGCGTCCTTGAACGCTGCGCAGGCCTAAAGGGCCTCTTCGCTGGCAAGCCAGCTCCTACAATAAACGCCTGGATCTCCTGTGGGAGCCGGGTTGCCGGCGGCTACGGAGGCGGGAATTCCGGGCACAAAAAAGCCCGCATCACTGCGGGCTTTTTCGTTCAGCGCAAAGGCTTAGTTGACCTTGGCGTTCAGCTCACCCTTGAGGTAACGCTGGAACATCGCTTCCAGGGAGATCGGCTTGATCTTCGAAGCGTTGCCTGCAGTACCGAAGGCTTCGTAACGGGCAATACACACGTCGCGCATGGCGGTCACGGTGGCGCCGAAGAACTTGCGCGGGTCGAATTCGCTCGGGTTGGTGGCCATCAGGCGACGCATGGCACCGGTGGACGCCAGGCGCAGGTCGGTGTCGATGTTGACCTTGCGCACGCCGTACTTGATGCCTTCGACGATTTCCTCAACCGGCACGCCGTAGGTTTCCTTGATGTCACCGCCGTACTGGTTGATGATCGCCAGCCACTCTTGCGGAACCGAAGAGGAACCATGCATCACCAGGTGAGTGTTGGGGATGCGCTTGTGGATCTCTTTGATCCGGTCGATCGCCAGCACGTCGCCGGTAGGCGGCTTGGTGAACTTGTAGGCGCCGTGGCTGGTGCCGATGGCGATGGCCAGGGCGTCGACCTGGGTCTTCTTGACGAAGTCCGCGGCCTCTTCCGGGTCGGTCAGCATCTGGCTGTGATCCAGCACGCCTTCGGCTCCGATGCCGTCTTCTTCACCGGCCATGCCGGTTTCCAGGGAACCCAGGCAGCCCAGCTCGCCTTCAACCGACACGCCGCAGGCGTGAGCCATGGCCACGGTCTGCTGGGTCACGCGGACGTTGTATTCGTAATCGGTCGGGGTCTTGCCGTCTTCGCCCAGGGAGCCGTCCATCATGACCGAGGAGAAACCCAGTTGGATGGAGCGCTGGCAAACGTCAGGGCTGGTGCCGTGGTCCTGGTGCATGCACACCGGGATATGCGGGAACTCCTCGATGGCGGCCAGGATCAGGTGACGCAGGAAAGGTGCACCGGCGTACTTGCGCGCACCGGCGGACGCCTGAACGATCACCGGGGAGTCAGTCTTGTCAGCGGCTTCCATGATGGCGCGCATCTGCTCAAGGTTGTTGACGTTGAAGGCTGGAACGCCGTAGCCGAACTCGGCTGCGTGGTCCAGCATCTGGCGCATGCTGATGAGTGCCATTGTGTGTGTCTCTCCCGGTCGAGGGTCGTTAATCGTGCAAGCCTGCCGGAGCGGCGGCTGCTATTCAAGTGATTGCAGATCGGGGGTCAGCCCGCTCTGCGGATTCGGTAAAACAGTATTCCAGTCCTGTGAATCCCAGGCCGCGAATGAACGCAATCGCATTCGAGGGCCTGGCTTCACGCCTCCAGCTGACACGGCCGTGCTGCAAGCGCCGGACACCTGGAGGAGGCATCAGGTTCGGGCACAGGCTGCCGTCATTGCGCCTTGCAGCCGCGGCCGATCAAGTCATTGGTGGCGACCCAGTACACCAGGCCTTCCTCACCCTTTACGTGAAACGCCAGCATGTCATCGCTGTACAGCGAACCCGAACCGCTGGGTTCAAGCTTCAGGCGGCGCACCTGATCGTCGCCTCCCAGGCGCACGTCGACGGCCTTGCGGCTGTCGTCGGTGTAACGCCAGAGCACTTGTGCCTGGCTGTCGCAGACCCAGGTGGTCCAGTTGTCGGTGGTGGGCGACTTGAGCAGGTTGAGGTTGGCGCACCCTGCAAGCAAGCCCAGCATCGCCACGGCGATCAAACCTTTCATCGATGTTCCTCGGCGGGCGGCCCGCGGGCCCCAGCACGTTGCGTTATCCAATCTGACCCGTCATGGGCAACCCTGTTCCCTGGCCTTTGACGGTGTCTCGTACTTCTCCAGCCCCTCGGGGCCCAGGCGCTTGTTGATCACCGGGGCCGTCTCGGCCTGCCAGTCCGCCTGGTAACAGCCCTTCTCCGGCTCGCCGGCGGCATCCTCAGGCTTTGCCTCAGGGGCGCTTGAACACCCCGCCAGCAACGCCACGGCGATCAACAGTGACAACGTCTTGACCATCAGAACACTCCTTTGCCCGGCCAATCCGGGCCTCAGGCCTTGGCCCGGGCTTCCAGGACTTCAACTGCCGGCAGGACCTTGCCCTCGACGAACTCGAGGAAGGCACCGCCACCGGTAGAAATGTAGGAGATCTGCTGGGCCACGCCATACTTGTCGATGGCGGCCAGGGTGTCGCCACCGCCAGCGATGGAGAATGCGGCGCTATCGGCGATGGCCTGGGCCAGGACTTTGGTGCCATTGCCGAACTGGTCAAACTCGAACACGCCCACCGGACCGTTCCAGAGGATGGTCTTGGACGATTTCAGCAGTTCGGCGAACTGCGCGGCCGTTTGCGGACCGATGTCGAGGATCATGTCGTCATCCGCCACATCAGCGATCAGCTTGACGGTGGCTGCTGCGCTTTCGGCGAACTCCTTGGCCACGACCACGTCCACCGGCAGCGGCACGCTGACCTTGGCAGCGATGGCACGGGCAGTGTCCAGCAGGTCCGACTCGTACAGCGACTTGCCCACCGGGTGACCCGCGGCCGCCAGGAAGGTATTGGCAATGCCGCCGCCCACGATCAACTGGTCGCAGATCTGGCTCAGGCTGTTGAGCACGTCGAGCTTGGTCGACACCTTGGAGCCGGCGACGATGGCTGCCATCGGCTTGGCCGGGGCACCCAGGGCCTTGCCCAGGGCATCCAGTTCAGCGGCCAGCAGGGGGCCGGCAGCCGCCACCTTGGCGAACTTGGCGACGCCGTGGGTCGAGCCTTCGGCGCGGTGCGCGGTGCCAAAGGCGTCCATCACAAACACGTCGCACAGGGCCGCGTATTGCTGGGCCAGTTCGTCGGCGTTCTTTTTCTCGCCCTTGTTGAAGCGCACGTTCTCGAACAGCACGAGGTCACCGGCCTTGACGTCAACGCCGCCCAGGTAGTCGGCCACCAGCGGCACTTCACGGCCCAGGGCACGGCTCAGGTAGTCGGCTACCGGCTTGAGGCTGTTCTCGGCCGAGAACTCGCCTTCGGTGGGACGGCCCAGGTGCGAGCAGACCATCACTGCCGCGCCTTTTTCCAGGGCCAGCTTGATGGTCGGCAGCGAAGCCAGGATCCGCGCGTCGCTGGTGACGACACCGTCCTTGACTGGGACGTTGAGGTCTTCACGGATCAGCACGCGCTTACCTTGCAGATCGAGGTCGGTCATCTTCAACACGGTCATGGGTCGCAATTCCTGGGTTACTGTTCTTTAGAAGCAGAGAGTTTAGAGACAGAAAGTGGAGCAGCTGTTTGCAGGTAGTGGCCTGCAACATCCAGCATTCGGTTGGCAAAGCCCCATTCGTTGTCGAACCAGGCCAGGATGTTCACCAGCCGAGGGCCGGAAACACGAGTCTGGCTAGCATCGACGATCGCCGAATGGGGATCGTGATTGAAATCACAGCTGGCATGAGGCAACTCGGTGTAGGCCAGCAAGCCCTTGAGCGGGCCGCTGGTGGCGGCCTCACGCAGGATCCGGTTGACCTCGGTGGCGTCGGTATCACTCACGGTCTGCATCGTGATGTCGAGGCAGGACACGTTGACCGTCGGCACCCGCACAGCTTTGGCCTGAATTCGCCCGGCAAGTTCCGGCAACAGGCGCTCGATGCCACGGGCCAGACCAGTGGACACCGGGATCACCGACTGGAACGCCGAACGGGTACGGCGCAGGTCCTCGTGGTGATAGGCATCGATTACCGGCTGATCGTTCATTGCCGAGTGAATGGTGGTCACCGAGATGTATTCCAGGCCGATGGCCTGGTCCAGCAGGCGCAGCAGCGGCACACCGCAGTTGGTGGTGCAGGACGCGCTCGACACCAGCCGCTCGGCACCGGTCAGGCAATCCTGGTTCACCCCGTAGACGATGGTGGCGTCGACATCCGCCTCGCTGGCCATCGGCTGGGAGAACAGCACCCGCGGGGCGCCGGCGTCGAGAAAACGCTGGCCGTCTTCGCGGGTGTGGTAGGCACCGGAGCATTCCAGCACCAGATCGACGTCCAGGGACGCCCAATCGATGCCTTCGGGGGTGGCACTGCGCAACACCTTCACGCAATTGCCATTGATATGCAGACAGTCGCCATCGACCTTCACCTCACCGGGAAACCGGCCATGGGTAGAGTCGAAGCGTGTCAGGTATTCCACACTGGCCATGTCCGCCAGGTCATTGATGGCGACGATCTCGAACCCGGCCGCAGCCCCTCGCTCGAACAGAGCACGCAAGACGCAACGACCAATCCGGCCGTAGCCGTTGAGTGCAACTTTATAGGGACGCGGTTGAGGCATGGGGTTCTCGATCAGGCACAGGCAGACAAACTTGTTATGCGCACCCGGCTGCAGGAATCGGCGAACCCATTCCTGCAGGGGATCGCGGTGGCCAGGCCACCGCGTGCTTTTTTAGTCTTCCAGCAGCTCTTCGGCCTGGCCCAGGATGTTTTCCAGGGTGAAGCCGAACTCTTCGAACAAGGCTGGCGCAGGCGCCGACTCGCCGTAGGTCGTCATGCCGATCACGCGGCCTTCCAGGCCCACGTACTTGAACCAGAAATCGGCGTGGGCGGCTTCGATAGCGATCCGCGCGCTGACCTGCAACGGCAGCACCGATTGCTTGTAACCCGCATCCTGGGCGTCGAACACGCTGGTGCACGGCATGGAAACCACGCGCACCTTGCGGCCCTGCTCGCTCAGCTTGTCGAAGGCCTGAACCGCCAGGCCCACTTCCGAACCGGTAGCGATCAGGATCAGCTCAGGCTCGCCCGCGCAGTCCTTGAGCACGTAGCCACCGCGGCTGATGTCGGCAATCTGGCCGGCATCGCGGGTTTGGTGCTGCAGGTTCTGCCGGGAGAAGATCAGCGCCGAAGGGCCGTCCTTGCGCTCCAGGGCGTGCTTCCAGGACACCGCCGATTCCACGGCATCGGCTGGACGCCAGGTGTCGAGGTTTGGCGTGGTGCGCAGGCTGGTCAGTTGCTCGATCGGCTGGTGAGTCGGGCCGTCTTCGCCCAGACCGATGGAGTCGTGGGTGTAAACGTGGATCACCCGCTGCTTCATCAGGGCCGACATGCGCACCGCGTTGCGCGCGTATTCCATGAACATCAGGAAGGTCGCGCCGTAAGGCACCAGGCCGCCGTGCAGGGCCACGCCGTTCATGATCGCGGTCATGCCGAACTCACGCACGCCGTAGTACATGTAGTTGCCGCTGGCATCTTCGGCGCTGACGCCTTTGCAACCTTTCCACAGGGTCAGGTTGGAGCCGGCCAGGTCCGCCGAGCCACCGAGGAACTCGGGCAGCAGCGGGCCGAAGGCATTCAGGGTGTTCTGGCTGGCCTTGCGGCTGGCAATGGTTTCACCCTTGGCCGCCACTTCGGCGATGTAGGCATTGGCCTTCTCGGCGAAGTCTGCCGGCAGATCGCCGCTCAGGCGACGCACCAGTTCGTTGGCTTCAGCGGGAAAAGCTGCGGAGTAGGCGGCGAAACGCTGGTCCCACTCGGCTTCCGCCGCGCGACCGGCTTCCTTGGCGTCCCACTCGGCATAGATGTCGGCAGGGATTTCGAACGGGCCGTGGTTCCACTTCAGGGCGGCACGGGTCAGGGCGATTTCCTCGGCCCCCAGTGGCGCGCCGTGGCAGTCTTCCTTGCCCTGCTTGTTCGGCGAACCGAAGCCGATGGTGGTCTTGCAGCAGATCAGGGTCGGCAGCGGGCTCTTGCGCGCGGTGTCGATGGCGGTCTTGATCTCTTCCGGATCGTGGCCGTCGACGTTGCGGATCACCTGCCAGTTGTAGGCTTCGAAGCGCTTGGGCGTGTCGTCGGTGAACCAGCCTTCGACTTCGCCGTCGATGGAAATGCCGTTGTCATCGTAGAAGGCGATCAGCTTGCCCAGGCCCAGGGTGCCGGCCAGGGAAGCGACTTCGTGGGAAATGCCTTCCATCATGCAGCCATCACCCAGGAACACGTAGGTGTGGTGATCGACGATGTTGTGACCCGGGCGGTTGAACTGCGCACCCAGGACCTTTTCCGCCAGGGCGAAGCCCACGGCATTGGCCAGGCCCTGGCCCAGCGGACCGGTGGTGGTCTCCACGCCCGGGGTGTAGCCGAATTCCGGGTGGCCCGGGGTACGGCTGTGCAGCTGGCGGAAGTTCTTCAGGTCATCGATCGACAGGTCGTAGCCGGTCAGGTGCAGCAGCGAGTAGATCAGCATCGAGCCATGACCGTTGGACAGCACGAAGCGGTCACGGTCGGCGAAGGATGGATTGCTCGGGTTGTGCTTCAGGTAGTCACGCCAAAGTACTTCGGCGATATCCGCCATACCCATGGGGGCACCGGGATGGCCGCTGTTGGCTTTTTGCACGGCATCCATGCTGAGGGCACGAATGGCGTTGGCACGCTCACGACGGCTTGGCATCGCTGATCTCCTGGGGATTGAATAAAACGAAACGGAAAAAAGGCCTGCATTTTCCCTCAGGCGCCAGGCCGGGGCAATGACAGATAGTCACTCAGGCATGTTTTTCCCACAGATAGAGGTTGAATCGACTGGTGAACGCCCGCTGTCGCTCGTTGATTGGAGGTACACAGGCCTCCACGAAGGCCTGGCAACCAATATCAAAACTTTTTGATATTGGCCTTGCAGGGGCCTTCCTGCATCACTAGACTGCTGCCCTTATGAACTTGCGTGCACCAACCCTTGCCCATGACGATTGCGACGAACTGGCTGCCCTGTGCAAGGCCGGTGGCGATCCACTGCGGCTGAATGTATTGCGCGCCCTGAGCAACGATTCATTCGGCGTGCTGGAGCTGGCACAGATCTTCGCCATCGGCCAATCCGGCATGAGCCATCACCTGAAAGTCCTGGCCCAGGCCAGCCTGGTGGCGACCCGCCGTGAAGGCAATGCGATTTTCTATCGCCGCGCCCTGCCCCACACCGAGCTGCTGGGTGGCAAGCTGCATGCAGCCTTGCTCGATGAAGTCGATCAATTGGCTCTGCCGATCGAAGTCCAGGGGCGGATCGGCCTGGTGCACCGGCAACGGGCTGCCGCCAGCCAGGACTTTTTTTCCCGGGTGGCGGAGAAGTTCCGCGCCCAGCAGGACCTGATCGCAGGACTGCCCCAGTACCGCGACAGTGTGCTCGCGCTGCTGGACAAACTGAGCTTCAACCCTGCGGCCACGGCGATTGAAGTCGGGCCCGGCGACGGTGGATTTCTCCCCGAGCTGGCCCGGCGCTTTGCCCAGGTAACCGCGGTGGACAACAGCCCGGCGATGCTTGAACTGGCACGCCAGCTGTGTGAGCGCGAAACGCTGGCTAACGTCAGTCTGAAACTGGCCGATGCATTGGACGGTGTGCAACTCAACGCCGACTGCGTGGTACTGAATATGGTCCTGCACCATTTCGCCGCACCGGCCGAGGCCCTCAAGCAGATGGCCCAACTGCTGCAACCAGGCGGCAGCCTGTTAGTGACAGACTTGTGCAGCCACAACCAGAGCTGGGCCAAAGAGGCTTGCGGCGATCTCTGGCTAGGGTTCGAACAAGATGATTTGGCCCGTTGGGCCACCGCTGCGGGACTGACTCCCGGGGAAAGCCTCTATGTGGGCTTACGTAATGGTTTCCAGATCCAGGTTCGCCATTTTCAGCGACCGGCTGGCGACACTCACCATCGGTAAATTTTAGGAAACCGTCGAGATGAGCGAATACTCCCTTTTCACCTCCGAGTCCGTGTCTGAAGGGCATCCGGATAAAATCGCCGACCAGATTTCCGATGCGGTACTGGACGCCATCATTGCCCAGGACAAGCACGCCCGCGTTGCGGTCGAGACCCTGGTCAAGACCGGCGTTGCCATCGTTGCCGGCGAAGTCACCACCAGCGCCTGGGTCGACCTGGAACAGATCGTTCGCGATGTGATCTGCGAAATCGGCTACACCAGCTCCGACGTCGGCTTCGACGGCGCCACTTGCGGCGTGATGAACATCATCGGCAAGCAGTCCCCCGACATCAACCAGGGTGTGGACCGTGCCAAGCCGGAAGACCAGGGCGCCGGCGACCAGGGCTTGATGTTCGGCTACGCCAGCAACGAAACCACCGAGCTGATGCCGGCACCTATCGCCTTCTCCCACCAGTTGGTGCACCGCCAGGCCGAAGCCCGCAAATCGGGCCTGCTGCCATGGCTGCGCCCCGACGCCAAGTCGCAAGTGACCTGCCGCTATGAAAACGGCATCGTGGTCGGCATCGACGCAGTCGTGCTGTCGACCCAGCACAACCCGGAAGTGTCCTACGCCGACCTGCGCGAAGGCGTGATGGAACTGATCGTCAAGCACGTGCTGCCAGCCGAGCTGCTGCACAAGGACACCCAGTTCCACATCAACCCGACCGGCCAGTTCATCATCGGCGGCCCGGTGGGCGACTGCGGCCTGACCGGCCGCAAGATCATCGTTGACAGCTACGGCGGCATGGCCCGCCACGGCGGTGGCGCGTTCTCCGGCAAGGATCCATCCAAGGTTGACCGTTCCGCCGCCTACGCCGGCCGCTACGTGGCCAAGAACATCGTGGCCGCGGGCCTCGCCGAGCGCTGCGAGATCCAGGTCTCCTACGCCATCGGCGTAGCCCAACCGACCTCGATCTCGCTGAACACCTTCGGCACCGGCAAAATCAGCGACGACAAGATCGTCAAGCTGGTCCGCGAGCACTTCGACCTGCGTCCTTACGCGATCACCACCATGCTCGACCTGCTGCACCCGATGTACCAGGAAACAGCTGCCTACGGCCACTTTGGTCGTGCTCCGCAAACCAAGACCGTGGGCGAAGATACTTTCACCACCTTCACTTGGGAAAAAACCGACCGCGCCGACGCCTTGCGCGCCGCTGCCGGCCTGTAAGCAGAACCTGGCCACATCCAGAGCCCCGCCGGCAACCCCGGCGGGGCTTTTTTGTAGCCGAAGGTTTCCCCCGATTCCCTCGGAACGCCCGCGTTGCGCCACTGCCAGCCCGTCGCGAAAGGCGCCTTCGCACCGGGGACATACCTGGCAAACACCTCCTTCGCGCGCCCACTCCTCCAGCCCCTACCCTTTACAGCATGCCCCCAGAGCAAGGACGCTCCCCATGCTGCCAAGACTCCACCTGCTATTGATGCTGCTGCTCATCTCGCTGGACGCCCAAGCCCGCTGCCCCGACTGGCCCACCCCGCAAGCCATCGAGGAAATCACTGCCCTGCAGCAACGGCTGCAGCACTGGGATGCGCGCTATCACCTGCATGGCGAGTCATTGGTGGCCGACGAAATCTACGATCAGTCACGCCTGCGCCTGAACCGCCTCGAGCGATGCTTCCCACAGATACCTAGGGCGCCAGCCCAGCCCCTGCTCGGCGCCCGCGGCAGCATCGCCCATCCGGTTGCCCACACGGGCGTCGAGAAACTCCCCGATGCCAATGCCGTACAGCTCTGGCTCAAGGATCGCGAGGAAGTCTGGGTACAACCCAAGGTCGACGGTGTCGCCGTGACCCTGATCTATCGGCAGGGCCGCTTCCATCAGGCACTGAGCCGGGGTGACGGTTTGCAGGGGCAGGACTGGAGCGCCGCGGCACGGCAGATCGCGGCTATTCCCAAACAGCTGCCACAGCCTATCGACCTGCTTGTGCAAGGAGAGCTCTATCAGCGCCTGGAGCAACACGTGCAGGCCAGCTCCGGCAGCCTCAATGCCCGCAGCCGGGTGGCCGGATGGATGGCTCGCAAGCCAATGGCGAGCGCGGACGCCGAGCAGATCGGCCTGTTTGTCTGGGACTGGCCTCAAGGCCCCGCCAACCTGGAGGAACGCCTGGAGCAGCTCGCAGGACTGGGGTTTGCCGAAGGCCGTGAATTCAGCCACGCCATCGCCCGTTTCGCCGACGTCCATCGCTGGCGGCAACACTGGTACCGTTCGCCCCTGCCCTTTGCCAGCGACGGCATCATCCTGCGGCAAAGCCGGCGCCCCGCCGCCGAACGCTGGCAGGCCAAGGCTCCCTACTGGATAGCCGCCTGGAAATACCCCTACGCCCAGGCCCTCGCCAGCGTGCGCCAGGTGCGATTTCGCATCGGACGCACTGGGCGCATCACGCCCCTGCTGGAGATCGAGCCGGTCACCCTGGACGACCGGCAGGTCCGCCGCGTCAGCGTCGGCTCGCTGCAGCGCTGGCGGGCCCTGGACATCATTCCCGGTGACCAGGTGGCTATCAGCCTCGCCGGCCTGACCATCCCCCGCCTGGACAGCGTGGTGTTCAGGCACGCGCAACGCCGGGCCATCCAGGCCCCGACACAGGCCGACTTTCACCCCCTGAGCTGCTGGCAGCCATCACCCGGCTGTGAAGGGCAGTTCCTCGCGCGACTGACCTGGCTCAGCAGCAAGCAAGGATTGAACATGCAGAATGTCGGGGAGCACACCTGGGCTCGATTGATTGAAACAGGCCGTATCAAAGGCCTGCTGGATTGGCTGACCCTCGATCAGGCAGAGCTTGCTAACATTGCCGGCTTCGGCGAACGCAGCAGCGCTCGCCTGCTCAGGAGCTTGCACGAAGCCAGGCAGCAGCCCTTCACACGCTGGCTGAAAGCGTTGGGGCTACCGCCCAGCGGAGCTGCCGACCTGAGTGGGCCGTGGCAAACGCTCGCGCCAAGAAGCAGCCAGGACTGGCAGAATGAGGCCGGTATCGGCGCAGAACGCGCTGCCCAATTGGCGGCATTTTTCCGCGCCCCAGAGGTGCTGGCTTTGCGCGACACCCTGAACACCGCTGGAATCGAAGGTTTTTAATCCGTCACCCTGGGGACGACTGTTGAACCACCCAGGCGGGAATAGGCTCCAAGAGACCATTCCCGCTGCACCCCAGCGTATTTTTATTTGGTTATTTTTTGATCTTTTTCACCTGGAGCCGTCAATGAAGCTTTTTCCCACGCTCACCGCCCTGACCCTGTGCAGCCTCATGAGCGCACCGCTGCTGGCTGCCGAACCCGCCCCGCAGTTGACCGGCTGCGCCGCCAAGCGCCAGGCCATCATGACCCAGATCGAACAGGCCAAGGCCTATGGCAACAGCGCTCAGCAGCAAGGCCTGGAACGGGCCCTGAGTGAAGTCACCGCCCACTGCACCGACGCTTCACTGAAAAAAGAGCGGGAAAACAAGGTGCTGGAGGCCAAGCACGAAGTCAGCCGGCGCCAGGCCGACCTGGAAAAGGCCATGAAAAAGGGCGACTCGGAGAAGATCAACAAGCGCAAGGACAAGCTCGCCGAATCGCGCAAGGAGCTGCAGCAAGCCCTGGACGAACTGGACAAGTAAAGCCACAGGGCCCGGCCACGCCACCTGGAGTGCTCAAGTCAATCGCTGCGAGGAGGTTCGGGCCTGCGGGACAGGCAAGCACACCCAGGCTTGCCCCACCCGGCAGGATTGTTCACCCGAGCCTGGCAATCAGTGGTTGCGGAACTCTTTATGGCAGGCACTGCAGACGTCCTCGACCTTCTGCACCGCAGGCCCCAGGTTGCTGGCCTTGTAGGGCTGGACCTGGCTGATGGTCACCAGCTCACCGGTGGCTGCCTCGAGGTTGCGCGCCAGTTCCTGGAAACGCGCCTGTTTGCGCCAGACGTCATCGGTGGCGCTGGTGTGATCCTCTTCCTTGACCTCAGGGAAGTGTTTCCAGGGCTCATGGGACAGGCTGTCGAGCTTCACTGCGCCTTCGGCAAAACGCGCGCCGTCGAAGGGAATCCGCCCACGGAGCATGCCCCCCAGGTCCTCGCCAGTCTTGAGCATCTGTTTGAAGATCGCCTTGCGCTGGCCCAAAGGAGAGTTCGGATCGACACCGCCACAGGCGGAGAGCGTCAGGCAGGCCAGCAATACAACGGAAAGTCTTTTTAGCGTCATGGTGGCTTCAGTTCAGGTCACGGAAACGGCGGCCAGTATCCTCGCCTCCCCGGCAAACACCAATAGCCCTATTAATAATATGGGTTGTCCCGACCCAAGAGCGTTGCGGAAAACCCTTCAAGGACACACAGCATGAACCCGAGCTTCCTCAGCTGGCGCCGCCATTTGTTCTGGACCTTCCCAGCCCTGGCACTGCTCGCTGGCTGCAACGGCGGTGACAGTGGCAAACCACAGACTCACGCCCTGGCTACCTACAACAGCGCGACCTGGGAATCCCTGCCCAGCGTTGCCGACAACGACCTGCTGGCCGGCTTCGGCTCCTGGCGCAGTGCCTGCACCCGCCTGAAAGCCGATCCGGTGTGGGGCGCCACCTGCGCCGCGGCCGCCACGGTGCCGCAAACTCCGCAAGCCATACGCCGTTTTCTCAAGGAGCATCTGGAGGTCCATGGCCTGCGCTCGGGCAATGGCAGCAGCAGCGGCCTGATCACCGGCTACTACGAACCGGTGTATCCCGGCAGCCTGACCCAGACCCCGGTTGCCAATGTGCCGGTGTATGGCGTGCCGGACGACATGATCATCGTCGCCCTGGACAGCCTCTACCCGGAGCTCAAGGGCAAGCGCCTGCGAGGCCGGCTCGAGGGGCGGGTACTCAAGCCCTATGACGATGCAGCGACCATCGAGACCAAGGGGGTCAAGGCGCCGGTAATTGCCTGGCTGACCGATCCGATGGACCTGCAGTTCCTGCAGATCCAGGGCTCCGGGCGGATCCAGCTGGACGACGGACGACAACTGCGGATCGGCTATGCCGACCAGAACGGCCACCCCTATCGTCCCATTGGCCGCTGGCTGGTGGAGCAGGGCGAGCTGAAGAAGGAAGACGTGACCATGGGTACCATTGCCGCCTGGGCCAAGGCCCACCCGACGCGGATTCCCGAGCTGTTGGGAAGCAACCCGAGCTATGTGTTCTTCAACCGCAACCCGGACAGCAACGAGGGCCCGCGAGGCTCGCTGAACGTACCGCTGACCTCTGGCTACAGTGTTGCCGTGGATCGCAAGGTGATCCCCCTGGGCAGCCTGCTGTGGCTATCCACCACCCGCCCCGACGGCAGTAACCTGGTACGCCCGGTGGCCGCCCAGGACACCGGAGGCGCAATTACCGGCGAAGTCCGCGCCGACCTGTTCTGGGGTACCGGAGACGCCGCCGGCCAGTTGGCCGGCGACATGAAACAGCAGGGTCAGATCTGGATGCTCTGGCCCAAGGGCATGGCGCTACCCAAGGTGCCGGACGTTCCAGACAGCAAATGACCGGAGCGATCCGGCTTGCCAACCGCTCGCCTGCAGTCGCTGCTGCAGGCGACCAAGCGCCGAAGCGTCAGACCGAAACGAAGAAGAAGCTGGCAATCAGTGCCATGCCGACGAACCACACCAGGGAACGCAGGATGGCCCAGTCCGCCAGGTAGCAGATGATGTACAGCAGGCGACTGGTGATGAACAACACCGCCAGCACGTTGAGGGTCACCAGTTCGGCGTTGCCCGCTACATGGGCGATGATCACCGCAGCGGCAAACGCCGGGGTCACCTCGAAACTGTTGAGCTGGGCATTGTGCGCCCGCCGGGCAAAACCTTGCAGGGTGTCGAGGAAGGCTCGCGGATCGTGGTTCTGTCCAGCTCCATACTTGCCTGAACCGAACTTGGCCACGCCGGTACACAGGTACGGCAACAAGATAGCGATCAATACACACCAGAAAGCGACAGTCATAGCGCAAATTCCTTTTTTAGAGTTGTTTGAGGTCAGAACTTCATCACCAACATGCCAATCAGCACCAACCCACAGGCTAAGAGCCGTGGCCGGCCGAAAGGTTCTTTCAGGTAGCGCATACCGAACAGCACCACCAGAATCACACTGATCTCACGCAGCGCCGCCGCTTCGGCGATCGATCCCAGCTGCATGGCCCAAAGCACCAGAGCGTAGCTGAACAACACGCAAAATCCGACACTCAGGCCAAGGCGCCATTGCTCACGCCAGAACCGCGCAAAAGCCGGGCGTTTCCACACCATCGCCACCAGCGGAAAGGGCCAGGCGCTGAGCAGCGTGACCCAGGTCAGGTAGTCCAGCGGGTGCGGCCAGCGGCGCAAGGCCTGCCCGTCGATAAAGGTGTAGCAACCGATGCACAGGCCAATCAACGCCACCACCGGCAGCATCGACCAGGGCAGGCGCGCACCGCCTCCTCCCTGCCAGAGCAGGCAGAGCATGCCAAAGGGGATCAACAGGATGCCAAGGATTTGCTGGGTACTGAGTACCTCGCCGGCAAAAAACAGGGTCAGTGCCAGCACCACCAGGGGCGACAGCCCGCGCATCAGTGGATAGACCAGCCCCAGATCCCCCACGCGATAGGCCTGGATCAGCAGATAGCGATACAGCAATTCAAAGGCCGCCGAGGCCAGGATCCAGGGCCAGATCTCCGGCGGCGGCGCTTGCAGGAAAAACAGCATGCCGGCGACGAACAGCAGCGCCACGCTGTCCATGCAAGCCACCACCAGGAGGCGTTCGCCACTGAACTTGATCAGGGTATTCCAGGCCGCATGCAGCAGCGCGGCCACCAGAACCAGACTTGTCGCCAGCACCTCACACTCCCTGATTGCCTGAAGAGAATCGATTCATCTAGGCTCGGCGGCGGTCTATAGTGACGCCGATCACGCCGCACGCAGTTGCGCCTATCTATTCCGATCGTTCCGGTTACGGCTCGATTTGCTGGACCTGAGCCGCTGCAGAAGCAAAGCCGGCATGCGTATGCCCGATCAGAGCGTCAAGACTACAGACAGAGGCCTTGCCCGTGCCAGCCGCTTTATCTGCACTTGCCGTTGCCGCGCTCGGTATCGACACCCCTGAATTCGGCATCAAGGATCGGTTGCCCGATGCCGCCCGCGACCTCGTGATGAACACTCCTCACGCCGGCCTGCTCATGACCACGCGCCTGGTCACCGCACCTTGCCATGTGGATGCCCGCTTGAAATGACACCGGGCCCATAAGGGCCCGGTGTTATTCAAACAGTCAGCTCAGACAAATACCCCACTTCGCATAGGCGCATCAGTCAGGGTCGCGCCGGGCGCAGTCAACGAACTGAACGAGGTATGGCCTTGCAGCAATTTGCCATACCAGGCGTTCAACTGCTCGACGTCTGCCTGCCCCTCAAGCGCCTCGATCCACAGCACCAGATCACCGGCAACGTCAGCCGTCAGTCTGACCGGGGCAAGCACCGAGAACGGGCTGTTGACCTGCAATAATTGCAGCACCACACCCTGCAGCAGGGGGCTGGGCAACGCGCCCAGGCGCAAGGCAATCAACCAGCCGCCTGGTGTGCGCTCGAGCAACAATTCAGGCCCCTCACCAATGCGCAGGCGGCAGGTATGCTGCGCCTCTGGCGGCAACTCCAGGTCCCATTGGTCCAGCCAGGCTTTTACGCTCATGGGGTTTACTCCTTGATCCGCCAGGCCCGGGCCATGTCGATGGTGGTAGAGCTGAACGCCTTGCTCCAGGGCTTGTTCCGCGCACCGTAGTTGTCGGCCAGATCATCCAGAGCCTGATTGATCTGCGCTGGGTTGATGGCACGCATCAGGCTGTGCTCGACGCGGCGCAGCAATGCTACGTTGGAGTCCGGCTGACCAGTCCGGAACAGGGACGGCAAGATCACTTCCTTGCGAATGTTGTCGGCAATCACCGCTACATCACGCTTGCGCATTTCGTCCACCGCCGCCTTCAGCACTGGCGACTCCACCGGCGTGTTGCGCAGAGCGCCGAGCAAACGTTGATGGTCCTTGTTATCCGCGTTATTCAAGGTTTTGCTCAACCACTCCTTGCGCTCTGGCGTCGTCGCCAAAGCGTCCAACTGCGAGAAGGCCGAACGCATGTCGTCGGTCAATTTCATGTCTTCGGCCGAGACGATCGCCACCGTCAGACCGGATAACGCCTCGCCCACCGCCTGCCGGAACTGCACAACGTCCGCTGTGCGCACCGGGTCTTGCTGGGCGACACTGGCCAGCATTTCATCGTCCAGCGCCAGCAAAGCGCCTTCCATCGTCGCAAACGTGTGGGCCTCGCGGGCTTGCAAACGGTTGTCGAGGTGGCCACCCACCTCGTCCTGCAACAACGCCTGCAGCGAATTCTTGACGGCGTCGGGCATGGTGAAATTCAGGGTGCCGCTGAGCATCCCGCTGTAGTCGCCCGATTCAGTCTTGAGCGGCACTACAACGGTCTGGTCTTCGAACGCGGCGAGCCCACGATCCTGCAATGCCGCTCGTGCGCCCAGTGGAGCGCCCACAATCCCCTCCGCCAGATTGATCGCGCCTCGGCCAGGGCCCTTCTGTGCAACCTCATCCTCAGGGAACTTGAGGATGAGGTTATCGGCCTGACGCAACGGACTGTTCGAGAACTGCCGATCGATCATCTCTGGCACTGGCACGTTGAGCATGACGCCACCGTCCTGAAACAGCGTGCGCTCACCCTGTTCCTGGAACGGCTGCGCGGTTTCAGCGGATTTCTTGAACACCAGCGGGAACGAGCCTGAGATGTGCGCAGCATGGGCGATGTCCATGTCGGGGGTCAGCTCGGCGCTGAACACCACCAACTGCGGACGCCCTTCAAACATGGCCGTGCCGGTCATGTTCAGTTCCTTAATCTGCGGAATCTGCTTGCTGAGCACGGCCAGGTCGCGGAATGTCACCGCCCCGCCTTTCTCCAGTTTTTGCGCGATAGCGCTGACGGCGGGTTGCCGAGCAACGTCCGGATGAGCCGCGATCTGGCTCAGTACGGACTTGCTGGACTCCGTGCGCAGAACCTTCTCCAACGGCGCCGCTTCAGAGCCCATGCGCGGCAGAATGTTGGACAGCAGCCGAATGATGCTGCCGACGACGCCCAACTTGCCCCCGGTCATCAGGGTGCCGGCACCGGAGATCAGATGCTGGGCTTTCTTCTGCCAGCCTGTACCGCTGTCGAGCAGGGAGATCAGGTCCATGCTGTCCGACAGATTCTTGAACGAAGTGGCGTTCATCCCGGACGCCAGCAGCGAAGCCGTGATAGCGCCGGCCGACGAGCCGGAAATGCTCTTGATACCTTCGAGCGCGCCCTTGTTTTCAAGCGCCGTAATCGCCCCCGGATACGCCGCGCCTTTAGCCCCCCCTCCGCTGAGGACCAGACTGGTCAAGGGTGGACGCGTCAACTGCAGTTCGGTAACGCCGTTCTCGAAACTGCGCAGCGTGATCTTGCGCTGTCCGGCCGCGTCGGCGATCAACTGCGACGCACCTTCAGGCTGCGGCGTGACCAGGCTGGCACGGCTGAAGTCCGGCAATTGCGCGCTGACCGCGATGCCGACCGTATTCTTGAGCGCTGCCGTCAGACTCTGACCCACGGCGTCGGTAGACAAGGTGCCCTTGGCCGGTTGCGAGTCTTTCGGCGGGGTGATTTCCTGCGGCTTGCCGGTACTGGCAAGCGCGTTGATTGAGGAAGGAATTAACATAGTGGCTCCCAGGGAACGTTGGTTCTTTCAGGAGCAAAGACTAAGGGAATGACTTTTTTTGTTTTTCCAGTATCGGACGTATTTTTGTCAATTTAGAACTTCAAGCGTGGGTGCTTCGACGGCACTCTCACTCACAGTCGCGATGACTCTGTCCTTGTGCATCCAGGCTTGCTTCAAGGTCGCTTCCAGAGCGCTCAACTGACCGTCCACGCTCGCATCGATAATGCCAATTTCGGTCTCCAGGATACAGCCGCCCTGGTCCAGGCGGGCATCGGCAATGACTTCGACATAGCCCACTTCCGGGAAGTCCTTGAGCACTCGGGAGATCTGCTCGCGCACCTCAACCACCTGATCCGGCTGCACATGCAGAATCACCTGCTTCTGATTGCTGACCAGCGACAGCGCCTGCTGCGCGACCTGTAATGTCAGCTCGATGTTGTCGTAGTGCTGGAGAATCTTGCGCACTGCCTGCAACACCACGTCGCTCATCTGTTGTTCGACCTCACGGTAATACTGATGACATTGCAGCAGCGTCTCCTGAATCAGCGTGGCCTGGCGGATACGTGCCTCTTCGACACCGGCCTGCCAGCCCAACGCCTTCTGTTGCACGTAGACATCATGGGCGGCCTGTTCGATTTCAGCGGCGCGTTTACGGGCGATGTCGACCAGTTCGCCCGCCGTCAGGTAATCCTGATAGTCGCTGCTACGCAGCAAGACCTGATCCGGCGCGAGTCGTACTTCGGAGGCTTTTATTTCAATAAATGGAAGCATTGCGGGCTCACTTGTCGGGCGATTTTCAGGCACAACGCCTGGGCCAATGAACGCTGGTTGCTGCTCATCACCCAATGCACCGCAGGCGCGGGCAAACCGGGCTCGGCAAGCCCCAGGCGCAAGGCCACACGTCGGGCAAAACCCGGGGCGGCGTCAGCGCAGGCCAGCAACCAGAACGCCAGCGCGCGTTGGCGCAGGCAATCACCGAGCTCACCTTCAGGCAATGGCAGCTGCCAGCCTGGCGGCCAAGTACCTATGATCAGCTCCAGCTGTTCCAGGCAGTAACGATGCCCGGCCTCACCGATTGCGGCATGAACCCGGCGCAGGTTGCTCGCGTCCAGCACTTGGCGAATAGCCTGGCCATGCAGCAGCGCGCCCAGGTAACCGAGGGTCTTCTCCAGCGCCGCTTGCTCGAAGAACGCCAACCCTCCAAGGGTCGCTGGCAACTCGTAGTCGATGTCCAGCGCGCATTCACTGAGCAGCCAGGCATTGATCCCGCTGTGCCGACGCCAATGGCTCAGGGTGTCGGCCAGTTGCATCAGCGCAGGCGGGACGCGCGTAGGGTGGATGTAGCGGGCAGGACAAAACCGCAGTTGATAGGGCGTCAGCAACAACGTCATTACGAAGCCCTGCTGCGCAGCCACAAGTACTGGCCGAGATTACTCACCAGCAACAGCGCGACCAGCAGACCGAACAGCCCGAGCAAACGCCCACGAGAGGCTTCCGTCACCTGAATCGAGAACACCGTGTCATATCGCGGCGCGAGTGGAACCTGGCGGACGTCCACCGAAGGCACCAGGACCACGCTGATGCGGTCGTAACTCAGGCCCTCGATGCCGTTGTTCACCAATTGTTTAATCTGCGGAATGTAAGCGTCGAGCTGAATGTCCGCCGCATGCTTGATAAACACCGACGCCGAGGCCGGTGAAGATTTCTTGCCCAAACCGTCACGGTCTTCGGGCAACACCACATGGACGCGCGCCACGAGCACACCGTCGATTTCCGACAGTGTCCGGGAAATTTCCTGAGCCTTGGCGTAATTGAGCCGGGCGCGCTCCTCGACCGGCGAGGAGATCAACCCCTCCTTGGGGAACACATCCTTGAGTGTGGAAAAACTCTCACGCGGATAGCCCTTGCGCTTGAGCGCATCGATGGCCTCGGCGATATCGGACTCCTCGACCAGCAGTTTGATCTTGCCATCCTTGTCCGGCTGCTTGGACGCTTCGATTCCCTCGGTGCGCAGCAACGCGAGCATTTCATTGCCTTCTTTCTGACTGATACCGGCATAGAGTTCGACCTTGCAACCGGCAAGCAGCAAAACGGTCAGCAACATCAGCGTTCGATTGAGTCTCTTCACGCAACACCTTATTGGGTTTTCATCAGCGTTTCGACGTTCTGACTCATGCGTCCGACCGTCTTGGCTATCAGTTCCTCCTGCATGCTGATGCGCATCAACGACCACTGCATCTGCATCAGGCTGCTCGGGTCATCGCCGGGGGTCGACAACTCGACCTCAAGCTCGCGCTTGGCCTGGGAGAAACGCTCTTTCATCTGTCCGATCTCATTGAGCAGGTCGCCCCCAAGGCTCTCAGCGCCCTTGGCCATCGCCTGCTCGAAATCGGCAATTTGCCCGACACTGGCCTGGGGGGTCTTGAGCTCATCGAGCGAGGTGACCGCGGCCTGACTTATCTGATTAACGTCCATCACGACTCCAGATCGGGTGAGTGGGTAAAGCTCATCAAGTTTTTAATCATTGCGTTGAGCGGAATCAGCGTCTGCAACTCGCTGCGCACCAGGGAGCTCAGGTACTCGCTACCCTCAACGCCCTTGATCTCGCCCAGTACATTGAGCAACAGCGTCTCCTGCTGCTTGCCAAAAGGGGCCTGCTCCTTGAGCAGATCCTTGAGCGCCAGACGATCGGGCTCAAGCCCGCCTCGCTGTTGCGGGAAATGCGCCAGCAAGCGATCCGACAAACCGTGCATGAGCCACTCGCGCAGCTCGTCACGACGGCCCTCAGCCGACTCCGGCAGGTCCTGGCGATACCATTTCCAGACCGTCTCGCGCTGCTGCGTGCGGTCCATCCCCGTCAGGGCTGTGGCCAGGCTCGCACCTTGCAACCACAGCTGCAGCGGGGCATCGGTCGGAGCCGGCCGGGACGCCCCTGGAGGGCTTTTCATCGCCGCCTCGAAGGCCTGCACCTGACCGGGCTCGGCCGGCGCTGCGGGCCTTGCATCCAGTCCATGGCGCAGCGGCAACTGAGCGGGCGCCCCATCAATTTTGTTCATGCCCCCTCCGGGTTGCGCATGCCATGGGCAAACTGCAACAGGCGCGGGTCCTCGCTCGCAGCCAGCCCGGCCAGACGCCGATCCAGCGCCGACCCCAGACCCAGTCGCCATTCACACAACGCCAGCCAGGGCTCCAGCTCCGGCCACGACTGACGCTCGCCCAACACCAACGCCTGTTGGTAATGCCCTTGATTCATCAGGCTGGAAAGACGGATCAGGCACACGACTTGCGCCGGCCCTTCAACCTGCTCGAGCCAGTTGGCAATCTGTTGGGCTTCTTCGTGGCAATGGTGGCCGGTACCGGCCAGGGCTAGTTCTGCCATCAGCCCTTTCAATGAACTGTCCATCATCAGATTTTCTGCAAGATGCCTTGCATCAGGTCTCTCATCGAACGTGTAACGGTCGAGTTGATGTTGTAAATCACCGACCATTTGTTGAGTTTGTGCTGAAGCTCGGCCAACAGCGCCGGGTTGTCGGCGGAGTCCTTGAGCGCCGCGATAGCGTCGCCAACTTCCTTATTGGCGTTGTTCGCCTGTTCCTTGAGGTTATCCGCGACTTTGTCGAGGGTGTTGACGCTGCTGTCATTGGTAAAGATCGATGCCATCACGAAGCTCCCTTGAGCGTGTTGAGAATATTGATGGCGGCCTCGACTGCCTGGGCTTCCATCTGCCATTGCTGGTATTGCCGAGGCTCACCGCCGCTCATCAAGCGACATTTGACCTGGGCCTGGGCCTGCTCCAACTGCGTGCGTATCTGCCGTTCAAAATCTACGTCAGCGGCGCGCAGACGCTCCTCCAAAACCGTCATCATTAAGCGGCTCTCCTTTGAGATTGATGATGAACTGTTGCTTGCCGCGACTGACGACCACAGCGTCAGCATTGATCGCCAACACCCTCACGCCTTGGGGAGTCGACGCATCAACCGGGTATTTCTGGCCGTCGCCCAGCACCACATAAGGCAATTTGCCCAAGGACACCGAACGCACCACAAACTCCAGCTCATCGCTGCTGGCGCGCTTGTTGCGGCTGAGCAGCTCAAGGGCTGGGCGTGCACCGAACTCCTGACGAAATTCACGCTGCAACTTATAGAACTGGTTGAGCTGAGCCTCATCAAGCGCCCCGCGCAACTCGATGCGTTCACCTTTGTCTTGATAGGCCAGCGCCGCTTCAAGCCCGAAATCGGCAAGCATCTGGTCGAGTCGCTTAAGGTGCGAGCCGGCCAGGCGTACGCGGTTTTCCACACCCAGTAAGCCGGGGACATCGGCCTTTAGCAGGTTATCGATCTGCAGCCAGTGATCATCCTCCAGCGCCAGCTCGCCAGTGAGGCGAATCCAGCCGGGCTGATCGGCATTGACAGTGCGTACCTGGCGATAACCGAACTTTTGCAAGATGAATTCCACCCCTTGGCGAATCTCTTCCATGCTGCGTACGTCGAGCCGATACGTCAGTGCGCTGCGCTCCAGGTATTGCTGCAGTGACAGCCGTGTGCGGTTATCTTCCAGGTAGCCGGTGAGCGTGATACTGCCATTGGCCTGAGGCTCACCGACTTGCACGGACTGGAACTGGCGATCACGCAAAAACATGCGCAACGCAACGAGCGGATCTTCGCTGCTCATACCACTGCTGCCACTCGACCATGGCGCTCCCAGCAGCCCCACGAGCCCCACCAGCAGCAACAGGCTGGCGGTGAGCATCAGGCGCCCGGCCCAATAAGCCCGGGGCGCCGGCGCACGTCGTTCTTGAGGGTTGGCAGCCATCGGCAACTGCTCGAAAAACTGCCGTTCCTGAGCACAGAAGGCCCACAGCAACGGCCCACAAGCCTGTCGCACCAGCGCCTGCAACGTGCTGCCGCCGGCCAGCGGCTGGCCCTCCTGAAGCGGCTGATGCCCTTCAGCCCACTCCAGCAGGCGAACACCTTGCGGGTCGACCTCCAACACCAGATGGACCGGCGCAATACCTTCATCGACCAGCACCAGATCGGCTTGCAAAGGATCGCTACCGATGACCACGCGCCCTTCGGCCAGCGGTACTTCGACCCCTTGATTGAGGCCGCTGTAGAAACGAATTTTCCAGCTCATTTCAGGGCTTCTCAGGCGCACGGACGCACTGTTCGACACCTTCGACGCAGGCCCCTTCGGCAATGCGCCAGCCCGGGGTGTCGTTGCCCTGATTGCAGGCGGTCAGCGAAGAGTCCTTACCGGCCTGCGCCAGTATCTGCTGCAACTCGCGAGCCGGCCCCAGAGCCTGGCACTGCGCAGTGCCGAGCAATTTCTGCAACGAAAGGCTCTGGTTCGACAACTCATCGATCTGCAGCAGTTCATCCATATAGCCACGCTTGCTGCCCAACGCCACGAAGTGACCGAGACCGTTGTCGATCAGCCGCGGCTCGATCAGGAACAGTCGCACCGAACGGCGAGTCAGACTGGACTTGAAACGGAACAGTGCGCCCAGGTACGGGATATCGCCCAGCAGCGGCACCTTGCGTACCGACTCGTTGAGTTCGTCGCGGTAGATACCGCCGATCAATAGACTCTGGCCGTGCCCGACGCGCGCCACAGTGTCGACCACGGTACGGGCAATAGTGGGAATGCCTCCAGGCCCGGAACTGTTGGGTTTCTGGTTGCCGTCCTCGATGTGCAGGCTAAGGCTGATTTCCGGTTTGTCCCCCAACTGGATCACCCGCGGCGTCAGTTTGAGCATGGTCCCGTAAGTGATGGGCGTGAGTTGAGCCACACGCTCACCGATGAGACGGACGTAATAGGTTTCGCTGTGGTCGATCACCGCCAGGGTATTTTCCTGAGTCAGCACAGTCGGCCGCGAACCGATCTGCGCGCGCCCCTGGCTCTGCAGCAAGGTGATTCGCGCCAGCAGGAAATCCAGGCCACGACTGTCTACCAGACTGGCACCGGCTTCCGCAGCGGAAGCGGGACCGCCGAGATTCTGGCTAGTCGTGCGGATGTCGACCAAATGGCGAGGACCGGCACTGATCCCGACGCGCCAGTCCACCCCCAGTTCGGCGAGGTTTTCTGCGTTGATGTCGACAATCGACAAGCCGACTTCGATACGCGCCGACGGACGATCCAGCGCCGTTATCAGGCGCCGATACATCGGCATGCGCTCCTTGGTATCGCGCACCAGGATGGCATTGAGCGAGGGCTCGGCCTGAACCACCGCCCGCCCGGACTGTACCGGCTGCCGTGGGCTGTCCTGCCCTTCGACCGACACCACGTTAGCGTCACTCAACACTCGGGCCAGGATAGTCGCCACACCAGGGGCTTCAATATCATCCTCGCGGTACTTGATTCGCCGGTCCTCAGCGACCGCGTACTTGAGCGGGAAGATCTCCACCGCCAGGTCGCCGGTTTTTTCACTGCGCAATGCGTGTTGCTGCTCCAGGGCCATGGCAGTTTGCTCCACCAGGTCAAGGTAGCGCGAAGGGCCAGCGGCATACACCAGCCGCCCGCTCATGTCCGGGCGCCAGCCAAAACGCGGTTCCCAAACCCCGGCCGCTTCCAGCGCCTGCCTCAGTTCGGTTTCGCTGACCTGTTCCAGCTTGACCAGCCGCGACTGCATTTCGGTGGATTTGAATACATACAGAACAGCCCCGTCGTAATACCAGATGAGGTTGTAAAGCGAGGCCATCAACTGCAGGAAGGACTGCGGATCCTTGAGGTCGAAGCGCCCGCTGACCTGGTCATTGACCTTGTCACTGACAATCACCGAGCCGTCGTAGTTGGCGCCAAAATTGGCCAGCACATCGCGCAGGCTTTCACCTTGCGCAACATAGTTGTAGGGGACGGCTGGCCAGTCCAGATCCTGGCCGTGGGCGGTGGTAGTCAACAGCCACGCAAGCACCAGCCCCAAGTACCGCGAAACACTCAAGGACGCCATAACGTTTGCTTCCACTGCGGCTCCAGGCCGGCCAGCAGCAGCTCTGGCTTGATCGTTTCCAGAATGACGACCTGCGCCGCCATTGCCTGCTCCAGTTCGTCGAGCCCGAGGACACCCAGATCAAGGCGTGCTTCAAGAATGAGATTGGATTGTTCGTCGGTCGCCAGCGCCTGGGGATAATGCCGGCTCCAACGGGTCACCTGGCCCAGCAAGTTGACGAGCAAGTCTCGATCCGCTGGGGATTGGATCTGAACCTGCCAGTTCAGCGGACTGAACAGCACCAGGTCATCACCCTGACGCCGAAAATACAGGCTATGCCCGTCGATCCGCAGGTGATAGCGACCTGATCGATCGACCACAAAGGGCCCTTGGCCCGTTCGCGCGGCCAATCCAGTCAGTAAATGTTCCATAGTTCCTCAACGTATCTGGCAGTCAGAGGCTCTGCCAGTAAAAATGATCGTGAGCCCGACACAGGCTCCGTTCTCGCAGAAAGTGCTGCACTGCGCCCGCTGCGTCAGCGTCCTCGTCAAGTTTGCCCAACGGCTCCCACAGCGAGGTCAGCGCCACCGGCACAGGCGCAAAGCCATCGAGCTTGCCGTCAGCCAGCAACACAGCCATCCCTTGATTCCAATTGGGCCAGGCCAATCTCGCCTGCTCGCAAACATCACTCAGCTTGAGCAGCAGCGCCGCCATTTCGGCCTGGGTCTTGGCCTCACAGCGCTCGACTTTGGCCAACTCCTGCTCAGACAGTTGCGAATCGGTTGCGCTGACTTGGCGCCAGAACTCGGCTCTGATGCGCAATTGACGAGCCTGGGTTTCATACTCGATCAGTGCAGAACGCCAACTGGGGATGGCTTCGTCGAACAGGCTTTCCCACCAGCTGTAGACCGGCAACAGGACCCAATCGATGATTGCCTGGCTCGAGGCCAGGTTGATTCGGTCGCCCAGCCAGTCACACCAGTCCTCGCCCTGGGCCGAGGCGTAACGCAACACCAATTGAATGTCCCCACGCTCAAGGGCCATTCCGCGGGCAAGACGCTGCTGCAGCCAATTGGACTGAAACAGCTGCTCCAGTTGCACACGCGACAACAGGCGCTGTAACAAGCTCAACTGGCGTGCGCTGATGATTCCCCATTCACGGTACAAGCCGGCTGATACACAGCCCGCAGCTCTGCCTCGACTCCGGGCATCCTGCCCCACTACGGAGACCCGGCGGCCTGCGAAAATTCCGGCTTGAGGACGTTGATTATGATCTTCCTGGCTCATTCTCTGCCTTGACTATCTCGTTTCGTAGCACACCCGCCAGCATCTTTCACTGCGACCAATCTTACTGAGGGCCAATGGACCAAACTTACAAAAAACGTCATTTTTTTTTAGTCTGACGCTATTCCTTTCCTTGCCTGGAGCGACTGGGCGTACATCCGAAACGGCGACGATAGCTTTGGGTAAAGTAGGACTGACTGGAAAAACCGCTTTCCATCGCGATGTTCACAATACTCACCTCACTGTTAAGCAACAAATGATGGGCGTAGAGGATACGCCGCTCGCTGATCCAGGCACGAGGGGAAACGCCATAGACTGAACCGAACAGCTCCTTGAACGTCGTCAAGCCCATGCCGAACTGCCGAGAGAACTCACAGAGCCGCCACTCCTTGAGATAGTGCTGCTCCATGAACACCTGCAGTCGCTCGACATGCCGACTGCCCTGTTGGCGCAGCACCGACATCAGCGCCGGTCCTTGAGGGCTGAACGCAAACAACATCAACAATTCTTCGACCCGCAACAAGGCCAGCATCGGTGGGTGCTCGTGCACCATCAAGCCTTCGAGCCCCTTGATGCAGTCAGCCATCAATGGAGTACTGGCAAACGCGACAAGACTGACTCCAGGTCCGTCCCAGCGCTCGACCTCACTCAACAGTGAACCGAAACGTTGAATGAATTCTTGTAGGAACCGGACAGATAATGGAATCCAGATTAAACAACTTTCATGTCCGCCCGTACTGATGACGTAGTTGCCTCTACGAGCGAAAACCAGTTCACCCGGCATGAGACAAACTGTTGTATTGCAATCTTGAAGTGTGAGCTGCCCCTCAATCAGGATATAAATCCCAGCTTCACCGTTCGAGACAAACTCAAACGTAGGAATAGCCCATCGGCACAGCTTTATTTGTTTCCGAGCTCGGACGCTGGCACCTTGCATTTTTTTTGTGACCCCTACCTGCACATACAGTTTGTACCGCGCCCAGGTAGGCGACGTACGACAACTCACCCTCGACGTAATACGACGTGACGCATTGAACAATGAGCTGCCTAACGACAGTTGCAAAACAATGGTTAATTATCGAATTAGAATAATTGCTCTTATTTAACCAACTAACGCCTATCTTTCTATAACGAGCGAATTATCCGAATACTTAACAAAGCAACCAGTAAAAAAACGATACAAAAAATTTCAAAGATGCATCGATGCTGACCGAACAGCACACTTGGGGTAACACGGTAGTTGCCCAAGATTTACTTTCATGTTGCTGTCGGTCACCACAGGCTGCCAACTTCGAGCCTGAACAGGCCCCTCTTCGGACCAGGCCAACTGACTGCGCAACAATAGCCCCTCACCGACCACCTGTTGCGGCATCAGACGAAAGGCGAAATGCACGGGCAACGCCGCCACCCGGTAGCGAGCCTGGGCGATCAGTCGCGGCGTCCCTTCGACCTGGGCGTAGAGACGAACAGTGACATAGGCCGGGCGCGTGACGGGGGACGGCATGCGCACCTCGCCCTTCACATTCACCCCCTGCACCGGCAGCGCGGGTGACACACCGACACAGCCAACCAGGAACAAAAAAACACTGCACAGCAGCGCCTTGATCATGGCTGACGAACCTGACGCTCATAAACCGCCGATACATCGCCATCAACCAAGCGCTGCAGGTGCTGCTCACTCTGTTGATCGGTAGCCACTTGCGTCGCCAGCCAGCGCCCCAGATCAGCCACACTGGCAACTCCTGCCTGGCGGCTGGGCACCTGACTGAGCGAGCGTCCGGCAAAACTCCCGGACACTTGCACCTCGTCGCTCTTGGCCGCGAGTGAAATGCCAGCGCTGTCTATCTTCATAGCTCTGCTTAAACCCTCATGCCGGCAGGTATGGATTGCACTTGGGCGGTACTGTCCTGTGCGGGCAGCAATTTCTGCCAGAACTCGGCGTGATCCAGCAGATTGGCCAAGGTGGTTTCGAAGCGTAACAAGGTCAACTCGGCGGCCGGAATCTGGGCGTACAACTGCACCACACCGGTTTCCTCGTCAAAACCAAAATGCAGGTCGAAGCGATACCAGCGTCGATTGAAGCTCGCCAGTTGGCGGAAAATCCCGTCACCAACGGTCTCAATCCCCGCCACATCGGCTTCCAGAACCAGTCGATCACGTCCGGCCAGCAATACCAGCGTTACGCCCAACTGATCGTCAAACAGAAGGCTTGCAACGCCTTCTTTATCCAACGACAAAGCGGGAAGGCCACTGCGACTGGCGAATTCGGCAAGCAGCTGATTGACCTTGATACTCAAATCCATGCATGTCTCCTCGAGCTAGGCAAATGCTAGCACCCGGCCATGCAACGGCTTTGTCACTGACGGGCTTTTCTTTTAAGAAAAAAGCCGCATCAATGCGGCTTTTTTCCTATAGACAAAATCACATCAAGCGCCGATAGCTGCTGCTCGTACCGCCTGGTTGTGATTCTGGGTGTACTGCGCAAGCAGCTGCAGCATCTCTTTCCAGAACTCGGAGTTGAAGCTCACCTGGTCTTCGCCCCTTTGCTTTCCGCTCTGGGCAATCGACGCATTGACTTCATCTTCCTTGGCATTGGCCTGAACCGCCGTCTGCTGGACCTGCACCGCGTTGCTGGACATCTGTCCGAGCGCCTGATTGACCGAGTTGATGCTTTGCAGCTTGGCATTGCGGCTATCCACACCCTGCCCGGTCAACTTCAGCGCGCTGGTGTCGGCTGCCTGGTCCTTGGACCAGATCCGGCCGATTTCGGCGCGATCCGCCTTCGAGGTTTTGCCCATTGCCTGCATCTTGGCGTCGATCAGTTCGTTGCGCCCGGAGATGTTTTTCTCGAGGGTTTTCTCCTGGCTGATCGCCTTGCCGTTCTTGATCGCACCGATGGCCCCGGTGATCGCCGAGCCAACAGCCATCACACCAGAGATCACGGCCATGGCGATCATCAACTTGGAGCCGCTGCGCATTTCGTCCACCTGGGATTTCTGCGCACTGATAATCGACTTGTTCTCGCTGTCGCGCTGAACGATGCCCAGTTCACGCGCCTTCTGCGCGAAGCGAAGCAGCAGCACCAGCATATCCACAGTGCCATTGAGCTCACTGCTGACCTTGCCCAGCCCCTCTGGCTTGAACACTTGACGCGGTTCAATCAGCTCGACACCCGAGCTCCTTTTCGCCGCGCCGGACGATAGGCCCGCTTGGTGCACGGTTTCACCGCGCGCGGCCGCTTGGGGTTTTTCCAGCGGCTGGGTGTTGCCGATTTGCCCCAGGCCCTGAGCGCCATACCCTGTTTCAATCATCATAATGTGCTCCTCAGATAGCCGCAGGGCGGCTGGAAAGATTGTGCAGGCTGTCGTCCTTGGCATTGAGCATCTGGAAAATCAGCTCCATGACTTGCAAGAACGACTCGACCATGCGGCTGAGCTCCTCCTTGAGCTTATCGAGCACCGCCTGGACCTGGGTAAGCTGTGAACGCCCCTCGAGAACATCCGCCTGTCTGTCGGCGGCCTTGGCCTGCATCACCGAATTGGCGGTTTGCGCCGCACCATTGGCCACATCCAGGGTCACATCGCTAATCTGCATCCCGAGCTTGGCGCCATGGGAAAGCGACTGGCTGGCGACATTGCCGAACTTGCTTCCCAGATCCGCCACTTTGCCGGCGAGACTGGCGGTGAGCTCGGCGGCCTTACCGCCGATTTTTGCACCCACCTTGGCGACCGCCCCTACGGCAGCCCCCCCGAAACTGACTACCGCAGCGATCACGGCGATGGCGATTTCAATCCCCATCAGAGCCGGTCCGAGCTTTTCCATCACTTCCTTGCTGATCAATCCGTCCTTCGCCGCTTGTTGCACCGCCTGGGAAACCACCCCCATGACACCGCCGGCAATCATCAATGCGCCAGCCGCTGCACCCACGCCGGTAGCGACCAGAATGGCACCGACGATGATCGACGCAATGGCACTGATCCAGCCAAAGATCTTGCCGACCAGACCAGACTTCTGGGCTTCTTTAGCTGCCTCGGTCGACTCCAGAATCTTCTTCTGGTTTTCTTCCATCTTTTGCAGATTCTGCTCACGCGCCTGCTTGATTTCTTCGAGCTTGAGCTTCTTCTGCGTGGACTCCAGTTCGCCAGTCAGCTTGGCCAGCTCAATCTCGAAGTCTTCCACCGAACTGAGCCGTGCCAAGCCCAGACGCGAGCTTTCAGCGACCACCCGCTGGGCCAGTGCACTGTCCTCGCGCACCGACTGCAGCAGACGCCTGACGTCCGCCCGAGTGCTGGCATCCACAGGCTGCTGACTGGCCGCCAGCGGCGCCGTCAGTTGCACACCCTGGGAATGAATGGCCTGACGGCCATCCGCCTCGACCCGGGAGACCGTAAGTGCGCCCCCCTCTCGATCATTGCGTGGACGAACCACAGGATCGCTTGCAGAAACGCCCCCTGTGGCAAACGCAACGCGATCAAACGTTATCGGATTCATTGTGTTGATCCTTTCTCGCTAATACGGCTTCCAACATGGCGCCGGCACGCTCGGCCAAAACCGCGTGTGCCGGCTGTGCCGAGGCCAAGGCCTGAGCCGAGTAGAAGCCACTCTCGGCTCCGTCGAGATCACCCAGTTGCAGGTGACACTCGCCAGCATGAAACGGAAATCTGGGCTCATTGATGTCGATCAACGCGCCATAACTGAAGCTCTGCAATGCCAGCTCGAGCTGCCCCAGCGACTGGCGACACGCGCCCAGCCCGAGGAAGAACCGAACGTCGTAGTGATCAAGCATGCACAGCGATTGAAAGATCTTGTGGGCGTCCTGCCACTTGCCAGCCTGGTACTGATTGAAGGCCAGGGAATAAAGCTGCTCCAGACTGTCGCTGGAGATATTCTTGAGCATGGCCAGCGTGCCGCCATCGCGCAAAAACGCCTCCAGCTCCTTCTCGACCGCCTCGGAAACATCGTGTTCTTGCTGGGTCATCAACCGTTCCTATATGGCATTTAGAATGTCGCGCATCATGCTGTCGTACTTCTGGACAAAGCGATTCAAGGCCTCGATCGCGGTGTTGTAGCGCGAGCTGACATCGTTCAACAGCGTGGTTTTTTCACTGACTTTGTCGTTGATCGGACGCGCGCGATCGCTCACCGTCGTGGAGAAGTTGGCGATCGGGTTGTTCTCGTCCTTAAACTCATACTTGTTCTGCAAGTCGCCATCCTTCATCGCACCACTTTCCTTGGGATCACCCTTGAGGAATGCCTTGATGCTCAGCGGATTGCCTGCACGGTAAGTGTCGAGCCCGGTCAGCAACTTGTATTCCGAACTGGCCTGCCAACTCTTGTCATCGGGATAACCGTACAAGGTGCGATCAAACAGGTTGAGCCCCGGCTCGATCTCGATCTCCTTCTTGGCCGCCAGCTTCGCGTTGATCTGCGACTGGATCTTGCTGAAGATATTGAGTTCGGCGGTCAGCAACTTGAGCTCGTCGCGCAGTGCCGTGCGCTTGCCGTCCTGGATCAGCAGAACCTCGCCATAGACGTCCCGCACGTCATCGTCGATGCGGTCAGCGGTCAGCCCGAAATGCGCCTTGGCGAGAAACTCCTTCAGCGGCCACGGCTGCCCCGGATGGGCATCGGCGTACTGATTGATCAGTTGCTTGACGGACTCGACCCCGGACTTGACCTGCAGCTCATACAGCCCGCCGTCGGCGTTCGGGCCAGGCGGCAGAAAATACGCCAGCAGCTTTTCGACCTGGGCAGCCGACAGGGTTTGCCCGTCATGCGTGAAGCTGATGTTGCGGCTTTTGATCAGCGCCTGAAGCTCTGCGAGCGACTCGGACCGACTGCCGCGCAGTTGATCCATGGGCAAGGCCTGCAGCTGATTGAGCAAGCCCGACAGATCTTGTTGGTAATGCTTGATTTGCATAGGGGGTTCCTTACACCGCAAGTCCACGCATCGAAGTCGGACGGCGTAATCGTTTTCCTTCATCGGCAACGGGTGGGCGGGAAGCCCGCATCCGTTGCACTTCCTTTAACAGCTCTTGCTCTGCCGCCTGGACCAGAGACTTGTCCCGCGATTGAAAAACCTGATCACGGACCTCATCGGACAACGCCAGGCCTTGCCACATTTCGCTGAGCAGGCGCGCGCGATGTTCGTTGTCTTCAATGGCCAGGACAGCGGCTTGAACGGTTGCGGCGTGGGTTTCGTCAGACACGTCCATGGCTCCTATAGTAGGGAGAGGGCATCGGGTTTCCTGTCAGGTACAGTCGATTTTTTGTCGTTTTCTCATTGATCGCAGCGAACACACCCGCCCGGCCTCCAACTCGAACCAGCCTGGCAGAGGCTCGATCGCGCCGGCCCAGTGGCGGTAGAAGCGCTCCATACGCCCAGCCAACAACGGACTGCCCGACATCGCTTGCACCTGGCCGTACAGGCTGGCGTGAGGCCCCAGCTGCGCAAGGACTGCCGCCGCCAGCACGTACAACGCGGCAAAGGAATTGCACAGCCCCTGGCGTCCATCAGTTCGACGCAGCATGACGATCCACACGCGCTTGCCCTCACAACGCCAGGCCAGTTCGCAACCGCCATGCACGAACTTCCAGCCCAGGGGCAGCGTGCTCTTGCGCAAAAAATGCTCACGGATGCGGTAACCCCGCGCCTGCAGCCAATCAATCAACGGGTCGCGCGTCATAACGAAACCCGGCCCAATGGCTGGATGTTGATCTGCTGGGTCAGCTCCTGATACGAGAGGACGGGCAAGCTGTAGTAATCACTTTCAATCAACTTGCGCACGTAGCGGCGGATGTCCATCGACACCACCAGCACCGGTTTGGCCTGCATTTGCGAGAGGTCACCGACGGTCTGCCTGACCTGCTCGAGAAAGGACTGGGTCACAGCCGGATCCAGTGCCAGATAGCTGCCGGCACTGGTCTGGCGGATGCCACCACGAATTTGCTCTTCCACCAGTTGGTCGAGCAGATAGGCCGGCAGGATGTTATTGCCGCTCGAATACTTGTAGCAGATGTAGCGTTTGAGACTGCTGCGGATGTACTCGGTGAGTTGCACCACATCCTTCTCTTTCTGCCCCCACTCGACCATGGCTTCCAGAATCGCCCGCATATTGCGGATCGAAATGTCCTCGCCCACCAAGCGCTGGAGAATCTCGGTCATGCGTTGCAACGGAATGATGCGTTGCGCTTCTTTCACCAGTTCCGAATAGCTGTGCTCCATCTGCTCCAGCAAGTAGCGGGTTTCCTGGATGCCGATAAAGTCTTCGGCGTATTCACGCAGCACGTGGGACAGGTGCCAGGTCAGCACCTGATCCATGCTCAGGAAAGCGCAACCGGAGCGCTCCAGCCGTCCTTCGTGCGCGGCGTCGACCCACAACGTCGGCTGGCCCGGCAACACCGGCTCGCCTTCTTCAAACGGCACCCCCATCAGCTCCAGCTGACTGGCTCGCTCCTGCACCAGCAACCGCGCACTGCGCAGTCGCCCGCGTGCCACCGGCACCTCTTGCAACTGAATCAGGTATTCGCCGTCTTTCAGATCCTCATTGAAGCGCAGGTGAATGCCCGGAAACGGCACGCCAAAGTCCAGGTAGAGCGCACGTCGCACCCGCACCAGTTCGTCATTGAGGGCGAGCGCCTCAAGCTCCTGCTGCATGCCCGCGTCGACATCGATCAACAACGGCACGGTCATGGCGAACTCTTCCTTGTCGCCCAACCGCGAGCTTTTGGGTTTGCTGCCTGAGGGCTTGGCTTTGGGTTTGGCCGATGACGCGGCACCCGCCCCCTGGGCCAACAGCGTTGGCAAGTCCCTGGGGTTGTTCTCGGCTGCCAGTCCGCGTTGGCGCAACAACATGAAGTAGCCGCCACCGCCCACCACGGCAGCCAATACCATGAAGGTCACCGTTGGGAACCCGGGGATGAGCCCGAACAACACCAGCAGCACTCCACCGATCAGCAACGCCTTGGGCTGCGCAACGACCTGGACACCGATGTCATTGCCCAGGTCCGAGGCGCCATCCGAGGAGTCCCGGGTCACGATGATCCCGGCCGTGATCGCAATCAACAGGGCAGGCACCTGGCTGACCATGCCATCGCCGATGGTCAGCACCGAATACAACTGCAAGGCGTCGCCGGCGGTCATGCCCTTCTGGGTGATACCGATGGTAATGCCCGCCAGAATGTTGATGAAGATGATGATCAGGCCCGCAATCGCATCGCCCTTGACGAATTTCATCGCGCCATCCATCGAGCCGAACATCTGGCTCTCGCGCTCGATCACTGCTCGCCGGTCCCGCGCCTCATTGACGTCGATGACACCGGCGCGCATGTCGCCGTCGATACTCATCTGCTTGCCGGGCATGGCGTCCAGGGAGAACCGCGCGCTGACTTCGGCCACGCGCTCGGCACCTTTGGTGATGACCAGGAACTGCACGATGGTGATGATCAGGAAGATGATGCAACCGACGATCAGATTGCCGCCCACCACAAAATTCCCGAACGTGTAGACGATCTGACCAGCGTCGGCTTCAAGCAAAATCATGCGCGTAGTGCTGACCGACAACGCCAGCCGAAACAACGTAGTGATCAACAACACCGCCGGAAATACCGAGAATTGCAACGGTGAGCTGACGTACACCGACATCATCATCAACACCACCGACACGGTGATGTTGATCGCGATCAGGATGTCGAGCAGGAAGGGCGGCAGCGGCAGGATCATCATGAAGACCACGGCCAGCAGCATCACGGCCAGCATGATGTCCTGGCGCTCGCCCACCTTCCTGAGGAAATCAGACAACGCGTTCATAAGACTCCCGCGGGCTCAGGAACCGCTCGTAAGCGACGCGCGCATCGGCCATGCGCCCCTGCAACTGGCAAGCACGGCTGATACAGCCCCACAGCGCCAGGTCACCTTCGCCATCGGCCAGCAACCGGTCGCATTGACGTTCGGCCAAGACCCCCTCCTCCAGTTGCAACAGCGCCACCACCAGTGCCCGACGCGCCTGGCCATGGGCTGGCTCGACCACCAGCAGGGCTTCAAGAAATATCCGCGCTCGACCCGGCTGGCCGCACTGCAGCTGTAGCCAGCCAAGCAGGAGCAACAGGTTTTGCTGTACCGGCTCTAACATCATTGGGGTCATACCTTGTGCAGCATATGGAGGGCCATCTGCAGCAGATACTCATCTTCGCTACGGGTTTGCAGCAGCGCCAACGCCGCCTGCAACTCGGGCACCTCGGGTGAGGAGATCTGCTGCGCGAGGTCTTTCAGGGCCTGGCGAAACGCCTGTGGCCGGAGCAACTCGTGAAAGCCTTCAGTAGGGCAGGCAAAGGCCAGCAGCCGACGCCCGGCGAGATCCGCCGGGTAGAGGTTATCCAGATGGGTCTCGAGCGAATGACCATCGGGCGGCAGCACATACCGCTCGGGCAAGGCGCAGCTGCGATGCTGTTCCCCGACCTCGGTCAGCCGTTCGATGCCGATGTGCGGGGCACTGATCCGACTCACGGCTCAAGCACCGTGCGGCGCGCCGAACTCAGGGTATGCAACGCCTGGTGCAGTACCGGGGCAGTGATACGTCGCTCATCCAGGGTGATCAGCAGCAACAGGCGGCCACTCGCCCACGCACAGCGCAGTGGCAATTGCGGCCCAGTGCCGCTGAAGGTCAACGCCAGGGCACGAATCCCCCCCTGATGAACCTGATGCCACGCCAGATCCACGGCCAGCCACAGCGTCAGCTTGCGGTCATGCTGTTCAAGTTGCAGGGTGCCGGTTTCCTCGAACTCCAGCTGGATCAGCGCCCCCGCCGGAGCAGGTACGGCCACCCCGAGGTCCTGGCAGAACTGGGCCAAGGCTTGGTCAATCCAGGGCATGTCGTTTACTCACTGTGCCTGCCATTCGTCTTCTTCCTGATCGATTGCCTGGTCCAGCGCAAGCTGGCAGGCATTGAGCAGGTTTTGACGCTGCTCCTCATCGCTAAAGATTTCCGTAGGAATCAGGCGGATCAGACGCTTGATCTCACGAAAGAAATGGATCCGGCGTGCCGCATCCTTGATCGCCAGCGGCGCGATCAGACGCTGCACGTCCTGAACACTCGCCCAGCGTTTGTCGACCAGGCCGATCACCCCGCCCATCAGGTCAGAAGGCCCGTATGCCATGACCTCGCTCCCCCGTTACCAGCGCCTGCCAGAGCGCATTGACCTGGTTCGACAGCCCCGTCAGCACCCGCAACTTGTGCATGTCGCTCATTACCCGTTCGAGCTTGACCGGGTCGAGCCTGAGCTGCTGGCTGTCGAGGTCGGCGCTCAATGCCTTCATCAGGAATCCGGTCACGCCTTCAAGTGCGCTATTGCCAAAACGCGCGTGAATGTCGTTCCACGCCGCACTCAGCCCGCGATAGTCCATGACCGCATCGCGATAGGTGTCTCGCAGTGACTGGATGTCGCCGACCCCCTGCTCTGCCGCCTCCTTGGCCAGCGGCCCGATCTGCACCCCCAGCTCGATGGCATGCCCATGCTCCTGGGCCATCTCCAGCAGAGCCTGATCAATCAGCTCGACCATCGCCCAGGCGTCGGTCTTGCCGGCCAGTTCCTGGCGCGCATGGGAAAGGGCAACAAACTGATGGCTGATCTCCCGGGAGAACCCCTTGAGGTACGCCTTGAGCTGCGCCAGATTGCTCAACTGGCCGCTGCCAAGGTGCGCAACAAGGGCCTCGAGCTTTTGTTGCGACTCAAGGTCCGGGACTTTCTTGAGGTGCTCCTCCAGCATTTCGAGGATTTCGCTGATCCGCGCATGGCCATCGCTGACGTTGCGCTTGGCCAACGACTTTTCGACCCGCTCGGAGAACGCAAAAGTCAGCTCTTCAGCGGCGTCGGCCATCGACTGGCTGGCAGAAACGTACTGCACACGCTCCCCCTGGAAACTGCCGGTCGGCCGGCTGTCGCGCTCAATACCCGATGGGTCCTGTCGGTCCGGCAATGACACTGCAGGAACGACACTCTGAATATTGGCCATGGAAGCACTCGCTTGCAGAAAACGCTGATGTGAGCCCCATTGTAGAAACCCGCCTGCCAGGGGCTCTGCCAAAATCGGTCGCTTTTTTTTAGGCCTTGCGCCAACCAATTTCTAAAAACTTGCGACCGGCACTGAAATCACTGCAGCGGGCCTTTACTTATAGTGGCCGTCACCCCTCCACCCAAGCCGACCATGCACCTCTCACTCGAACACATCACCGGCCAGATGCAGCAGGCCATCGATAAATGTCGGCTGATTCAAATTCGCGGCCGGGTCACTCAGGTCACCGGCACACTGCTTAAAGCGGTGGTCCCGGGCGTACGCGTGGGCGAACTGTGCCAATTGCGCAACCCGGACCAGTCGCTGTCGCTGATGGCTGAAGTCATCGGATTTCAGCAGCATCAGGCGCTCTTGACCCCGCTGGGTGAAATGCTCGGCATTTCCTCGAACACCGAAGTCAGCCCGACCGCCACCATGCACCAGGTTGGCGTCGGCGATCACTTGCTGGGCCAGGTGCTTGACGGCCTCGGCCAGCCGCTCAACGGCATCAGCCTCGGTGAGCCTGCTGCCTGGTACCCGGTTTACCGCGATGCGCCAGACCCCATGAGCCGCAAGCTGATCGAACAGCCGATTTGCCTCGGCGTGCGCACCATCGATGGTCTGCTGACGTGCGGTGAGGGTCAGCGCATGGGCATTTTCGCGGCGGCCGGCGGCGGTAAAAGTACGCTGCTGGCAACCTTGATGCGCAGCGCGGACGTCGACGTCATCGTCCTGGCGCTGGTCGGTGAACGGGGGCGTGAGGTTCGCGAGTTCATCGAGTCCGATCTCGGCGAACAAGGCCTAAAGCGCTCGGTGCTGGTGGTCGCCACGTCGGACCGACCTGCCATGGAGCGTGCCAAGGCCGGGTTTGTCGCCACCACCATTGCCGAGTACTTCCGCGATCAGGGCAAACGCGTACTGCTGCTGATGGATTCGGTCACCCGGTTTGCCAGGGCCCAGCGCGAAATCGGGCTGGCCGCGGGCGAACCGCCGACCCGGCGCGGCTACCCACCTTCGGTGTTCGCCGCCCTGCCGCGATTGATGGAGCGGGCCGGCCAGTCGGACAAAGGCTCGATCACCGCGCTGTATACCGTGCTGGTCGAAGGCGATGACATGACCGAACCCGTGGCGGACGAGACCCGCTCGATTCTCGACGGGCACATCATCCTTTCGCGCAAGCT
Source organism: Pseudomonas sp. PH1b (assembly GCF_000633395.1). Taxonomy (GTDB): domain Bacteria; phylum Pseudomonadota; class Gammaproteobacteria; order Pseudomonadales; family Pseudomonadaceae; genus Aquipseudomonas. The sequence goes on along the minus strand of NZ_AYMU01000020.1, from coordinate 256,148 downwards.
GGCCGCGTCCAACCATTACCCGGCCATCGATGTGCTGCGATCGGTCAGCCGGGTGATGAACCAGATCGTGAGCCCTGAACACCGCAACGGCGCCAACCAATTGCGCGAATGGCTGGCTCGTTACGAAGAAGTCGAATTGCTGATCAAGATCGGTGAATACCAGAAAGGCCAAGACCCCGTGGCTGATCGAGCCATCGAAAAAATGGACGATATCCGTGCCTGGTTGCGTCAAGGCACCCACGAACCCAGTGATCTGCCCCATTGCCTTGAACAGCTCGCGAGCCTGACCCGATGACGTTGCCCACCCTGCTGCGCATCAAGAGCTTGCGCGTCGAACGCGCCGAACAGGCGTTGCAACGCCAGGAACAGAAGGTCGCCGAAGCCCACCGCAACCATCAGTCCGCGATCACCGAACACCAGCAATACCGGCAGTGGCGCCAGGCGCAAGAACACCAGCTGTTCGAGCGCTGCAAGGCCAAGCCCATGAACCGCAAAGCACTTGAACAATGGCAGCAACAAGTGGCCCTGCTGCGAGAAAAAGAGGCCGCACTGGAGCAGGCCATCGCCGAGCACGCGGAAAACCTGGCTCAGGAGCGCGAACGCCTGCGCCTGAGCCGACGTCGCTTGCAGGAGGCCCAACAGCAAGTGGAAAAATTCACCGAACTGAACCGCCACGCCCTCGCCGAGGAGCGGCTGCTACTTGAGTTCAAAGAAGAACAGGAGCTCGAAGATTTTCGTCGTGCCGAGGCCATTTCATGAGCAGAACTTCCCCACCAGACTTTCCGCAGGAAGTCTTTGCCCGTACACCAGCCCCGACAGGAGTTGCCGCCGACCGGGCACGTCAGGCTGAATTCGAGCGGGCACTCAACCATAAACCGGATGCCCATGAGCAACGCCGGGACGAAGAGGCGCACAGGCTCGATAGCGGCGACCCAGATGCATCGTGGGTTCCGGAGGGTGATTTGCGCTAAGCAGCAGATAAACCCAGCCAGCAGCGAAAACCGCTCACTGAGCCTGAGTCAGACATTGGCCCGACGGATGAGCCCGCGGAAAAACACCAGGCCAGCGCGCAATCGGAGCTTGAATCCGTACCACCGCGGCTTCCCACAGCTGCGGAGAAACAGCCGGAGGTGGCGCCCGAGCGCCCCGTTGTTGCAGCAGGCCAGCGTGAAAACGCCCCGGTAACCGCCAAGCATGAGGAGCCGGGGCTGCCCGTTCCCCCTGGCCCGTCTGCCACTGGGCCCGTCGCTGAAATGCCCTCGGAGCAGCAGGATTCTTCCCCAGAGCAGGAGCAACAGCCGCCCTTGAGTGCCCTGCTCGAAGAGCCAACGGCGGCTGCAGGCATGACCCAGACCCCGGGTGACAAGCTACTGGCTCGCTTGCTCAACAACATCGAGCCGCCACCGCTGAGTAAAGACCTCGACAAGTTGCTGCAAACCCTGCAACCGCAGATCCATGCCGCAATTACCCGCAATGGCAGCACCACGCTGCTGCAGGTGAACCTGACGCAACTGGGACAGGTCGGCATCCAGCTCGCCCATTCTCATGGACACCTGCATGTCGACATTCAGGCCAGTCCCGGCAGCCTGCTGCAGCTTCAACTCGCCCGTGGCGACCTGATGGAGCGCCTGCAACGCCTGAACCCCGGACAACCGATCCAGCTGACCTTTAACCAGCATCAATCTGGAAGCGACCAGGGCTCTCGTCAGCGCCGGCACGTGCAAGACGAGTGGGAGCAAGACTCATGAGCGGCCTGACGCTGGCTCGCGTTGCCCCACACACACTGGCCCTGCAACAGAAAGTCAGTCGTTGCCGCACGCGCTACCCGCTCGCCGACGGTGAAGCCCGGCTGGCGATTGTGCCGCAACCCGAGGCGCTGGATGTACGGCTCAATGTCCACTGGCAAGGTCTGTTCCTGCGCTGGCGCTGCCACAGTGCAGCCCTGGCCGGATGGCTTGAACCCCTGCTGCAGGAGGCCGCGCTCAGCAACCTGCCGCCACCGCTGCAACTGGCATTGCTGGAGCTGGAAACAGCAGTGCTGCCGGGGCTCATCTGGAAAAGCATTGAACCGTGCCAGGCCGAGCCTGGCACGGACACACCGACACTGGCATTGACGCTGTCACGCGGCGCACAGCGCTTGGTGATCTGGCTGGAAAGTGACCCTGACGCACTGCTGGCGCACGTGCCCGCACGCCCGTTGGCGGAGCTGACGGCCGTAGCCTTGCGACTCTCGCTGCAATGGGGACCGGTCTGCCTGCTCCCCGCGCAACTGCATTCACTGGCCACCGGTGACCTGTTACTCCTGCCACCACGTCACGACGCCGCCAGTCCTTTGCTCGGCGTAGTCGAAGACCGCCCATGGGCACGATTTCGCCACCACGATTCTCAACTGGAATTGCTCACCATGCACAACGAAGCGCCCGTCGAAACCCTGCCGGATCTGGCCAGCCTGGAGCAACTCCCGGTCCAGGTCAGTTTCGAAGTCGGCCGTCAGACCCTCGATCTGCACACCCTGGCCACCCTGCAACCAGGATCGTTGATCGACCTGGCCACGCCGCTCGAGGGCGAAGTGCGAATCCTCGTCAACCAGCGCTGCCTGGGCGTGGGTGAGCTGGTGAATATTCAGGATCGCTTGGGCGTGCGCATCACCCGCTTGTTGCAGGATCAGCCCACATGATTCAACTGCCTGACGAGCTCAGCCTGATTTTCGGATTGGCGCTGCTGGCATTGCTGCCGTTCATCGCGGTCATGGCGACCTCATTCATCAAGATGACCGTGGTCTTCTCGTTACTGCGCAATGCCTTGGGCGTGCAGCAGATCCCGCCAAACATGGCGATGTACGGGTTGGCGATCATCTTGAGCCTGTACGTCATGGCCCCGGTGGGTTTCGCCACCCGCGACTATTTGCGCACGCATGACGTCAGTCTCAGCAACACCGAATCGGTGGAGCAGTTTTTAGACGAGGGCATGGAGCCGTATAGGGGCTTTTTGAAAAAGCAGATACTGGCCCGCGAACACGAATTCTTCGTCGACAGCACCCGTCAGGTCTGGCCCAGCGAGTACGCGGACCGCCTCGAACCCGACAGCCTGCTGATCCTGCTACCAGCGTTCACCGTCAGCGAGTTGACCCGCGCCTTTGAAATCGGCTTTTTGATTTACCTGCCATTTATCGCAATTGACCTGATCATCTCGAACATCCTGCTCGCGATGGGGATGATGATGGTGTCCCCGATGACCATCTCCTTGCCGTTCAAGTTGCTGCTGTTTGTCCTGCTGGACGGCTGGGCGCGGCTGACCCACGGCCTTGTGATCAGTTACGGAGGTTGAAGGTGAACAACGCCGAGATCCTTCATTTCACCAGTCAGGGTTTGTGGCTGGTACTGATTCTGTCGATGCCCACCGTACTCATGGCCGCTGCCGTCGGCACACTGGTGTCGTTGCTGCAGGCGCTGACCCAAATCCAGGAGCAAACGCTGGGGTTCGTCGCCAAACTGATTGCCGTGGTCATCACCCTGTTTGTCACAGCTGGCTGGATGGGAAATGAACTCTATGCCTTTGCCGAGCTGACCCTGCTGAAAATTCCTCTCGTGCGATGAGCATTCAGGACCTGCAAGAGCTTCTGCTGGCCTATACCCTGCTGCTGCCCAGAATCATCAGCTGTTTTGTGGTCATGCCGATTCTCAGCAAACAAATGCTCGGTGGCGGCCTGGTGCGCAATGGCGTGGCCTGTTCGCTGGCGCTGTTCGCCTACCCGACCATCGCCGGTACGTTGCCGGTAACGCTCGACGGCATAGACCTGGCAATGCTGATCGGCAAAGAAGTGTTGCTCGGCCTGCTGATCGGCTTTGTCGTGACAATCCCGTTCTGGGCCATCGAGGCCACCGGCTTCATCATCGACAACCAGCGCGGCGCCTCCATTGCCTCGACACTCAACCCGACACTTGGCAGCCAGACCAGCCCTACCGGCCTGTTGCTGACACAAACCCTGATCACCCTGTTTTTCACCGGAGGCGCGTTCCTGGCATTGATCGGCGCGCTGTACCAGAGCTACGTCAGTTGGCCGGTCGCGACCTTCTTCCCCTACATCGGTAGCCAGTGGGTGGACTTTTTCTACGGTCAGTTCGGACAACTGCTGCGCCTATGCCTGTTGCTGGCCGCGCCTCTGCTGATCGCCATGTTCCTGGCCGAATTCGGTCTGGCCCTGATCAGCCGCTTCGCCCCGTCGTTGAACGTGTTCATCCTCTCCATGCCGATCAAAAGTATCGTCGCCAGCCTGCTGCTGGTGCTGTACCTGAACGTGTTGATGGACCACGCCTATGACAGCCTGCTGATCGCCATCGACCCGCTGCGCCAACTGCGCCCGGTATTGGAGACACCATGAGCGCGGAGAAAACCGAACAACCCACACCGAAGAAGCTTCGCGATGCCCGGACCAAAGGCAAGGTCGTCAAAAGCCGGGAAGTGGTGTCCACCGCCCTGATCCTTGCATTGATCGCCACACTCATGGGGTTTTCCGAGTACTACATGGAGCACCTCGGGCAATTGATGCTGATGCCCGAGGCGTATCTGAACCTGCCTTTCCGGCTGGCCTTGCAGTTGATGGTGGAGAACCTGTTCCAGGAGATGATCTACCTCTGCCTGCCGCTGTTGGTCGTCGCGGCCGTGGTGGTGATCGCGGCACATCTGGCGCAGTACGGTTTTCTGCTCAGCAGTGAATCGATCATGCCCGATCTGCAAAAGATCAACCCGGTGGAAGGCGCCAAGAAGATCATCTCGATCCGCAGCCTGGTGGACTTTCTCAAGTCGCTGTTCAAGGTCGCATTGCTCTCGGTGTTGGTGTGGACGATTCTGGCCGACAACATCAATGCCCTGGTTCGCCTGCCTGGCTGTGGCCTGAGCTGTGTCGCACCGGTGATCGGCCAGCTGCTGGGGCAACTGCTGTTGGTCTGCGGTGTCGGATTCATCGTGATCTCGGCGCTCGACTACGCCTTCGAGCGTTACCAGCACACCAAGCAATTGCGCATGAGCAAGGACGAAGTCAAACGCGAATACAAAGAGATGGAAGGCAGCCCGGAGATCAAAAGCAAACGGCGCCAGTTTCACCAGGAGCTGCAGTCGAGCAACCTGCGTGCCGACGTCAAGCGCTCCTCAGTGATCATTGCCAACCCCACCCACATCGCCGTGGGTATTCGCTACGTGAAGGGTGAGACGCCGCTGCCGGTCGTCACCTTGAAACATACCGACGCACTGGCCCTGCAGGTGCGACGGATTGCCGAGGAAGAAGGCATCCCGGTGTTGCACCGCGTGCCGCTGGCCCGGGCGCTGCATCAGGACGGTCATGTCGACCAGTACATCCCCGCCGACCTGATTCAGACCACGGCCGAAGTGTTGCGCTGGCTCGACAGCCAGCAACAGGCATCACCACCGGAGCTGTAACATCCCTGCGGTTTTTTTCACGCCAAGCGGTAACGGCGTGTCAATCCTGCGGTCAACGCAGACGGAGACTAAAGCCTCGCTGGATGTATCTCCTGTGGAAAACCACGCATCAAAGTCATGCCCGACACGTCGGGCAGTCTTCTCACGCACCCCTCCAAAGGACCCCGGATGCTTGAACTTGTCGCTGCCTTTATCTGCCTGACGACCCTGCTGACCTACGTCAACTTCCGCTTTATCGGCCTGCCGCCGACCATCGGCGTGATGGTGACCGCCCTGCTGTTTTCCTTGCTGCTGCAAGGCTTGAGCTACCTGGGCTTTCCCGGGCTCGAGGAGCATGTCGAGGAATTGATCGGCAAGATCGACTTCGGCGATCTGCTGATGAACTGGATGCTGTCGTTCCTGCTCTTCGCTGGCGCCCTGCACGTCAACCTCAATGACCTGCGCAGCTATCGCTGGCCCATCGGGCTGTTGGCCACGGTGGGCGTGCTGATCGCCACCTTCGTGATTGGCAGCCTGGCCTACTGGATCTTCGGCCTGTTCGGCTGGCAGGTGAGCTTCCTCTATTGCCTGCTGTTCGGTGCACTGATTTCCCCCACCGACCCGATTGCGGTACTGGGCGTGCTGCGGACCGCCAATGCCTCCAAGCCGTTGAAAACCACGATCGTCGGCGAGTCGCTGTTCAATGACGGCACTGCGGTGGTGGTGTTCACCGTATTGCTGGGCATTGCCCAGTTGGGCGAGACCCCGACCCTGGGCGCCACCTCCTGGCTGTTCGTCCACGAAGCCATTGGCGGCGTGCTGTTCGGCGCGCTGATCGGCTACCTGGTGTACCTGATGATCAAGAGCATCGAGCAGCACCAGATCGAAGTGATGCTGACTCTGGCCCTGGTGATCGGCGGCTCGGCGATGGCCAGTGAACTGCATGTGTCAGCCCCGATCGCCATGGTGGTGGCCGGCCTGATCATCGGCAACCTGGGGCGCAACCTGGCGATGAACGAGATGACCCGGCGCTACCTGGATGGTTTCTGGGAATTGCTCGACGACATGCTCAACGCCCTGCTGTTCGCGCTGATCGGCCTGGAGCTGTTGCTGCTGCCATTCAACTGGCTGCACCTGGCAGCCGCCAGCCTGTTGGCGGCGGCCATCGTGCTTTCGCGCCTGCTCACCGTGGCCCCGGCGATTCTCCTGCTGCGGCGCTGGCGCAGCGTTCCCCGGGGCACCATCCGCGTACTGACCTGGGGCGGCCTGCGCGGCGGCGTGTCGGTGGCCCTGGCCCTGGCGCTGCCCCTGGGACCGGAGCGCGACCTGGTGCTGAGCATCACCTACATCGTGGTGTTGTCATCGATCCTGCTGCAGGGCCTGAGCATCGGCAAGCTGGTACGCCACGTCACCAGCGATGCGCCGGCGACCAAGGCCGAAACCGAGGCGCACTGATCATTTCTTGATCCGGCGTGGATCGGGCACTGCTGCCCGGTCCGCGTCCCGGTTCGACCTGCCACTCTCACTGCGCACCTGGGCATGACTGATCAGGGCGAAGATGAAACTGCCACCGATGATGTTTCCTGCCAGGGTCGGCCCGGCGAATACCCAGCAGAAATCCCGCCACGTCAGCTCGCCGGCAAATACCAGGTAGGACACCTCCGCCGAACCCACCACGATATGGGTGAAGTCCCCCAGCGCCATCAGGTAGGTAATGAGGATGATGATCCACAGCTTGGCGCTTTCCATAGAGGGGATCATCCACACCATGGTGGCGATCATCCAACCGGAGATGATGCCCTTGGAGAACATCTGCGCACGGTCGTTCTCCATCACCTTGCGGCCAATTTCCAGGAAGGCCTGATCGGTCCTGCTGTCGAATATCGGCAAGTGCAGCATCACGTAGGCCACCAACAGGGTGCCGCACAGATTGCCCACCAGCACCACGCCCCACAGGCGCAGCAAACGCCCGGCGTTGCCCCACGTCGGCTTGCTCATCACTGGCAGTACCGCGGTCAGGGTGTTTTCCGTGAACAATTGCTGGCGCGCGAGAATCACCGCCAGAAAGCCCGCGCAATAACCGAAACTGGCGATCACCTTGAAGGCCTCGCCATCGGGCAGGCGCGAGTTGAGCAGGCCCATGCCCATCAGGGACAGGCCCATGGTCAGGCCCGCCGCCAGGGCCGACCACCACAGAGCGGCGACACTGCGTTCGAGTTCCTGATCGCCCTGGGTGCGGATGATTTCATGCAGGACCGCCGCGCGAGGCGGCTGGTTGTGTTCAACCTCATGCCGCTCTTTCGCGGAGAGGTCGGGGGTCTTGCCGTCTTCTTGAGTGTCCATGGGACTCCTGAAACCCGTGGGTCATGTAGCTACGACACACAGGTTGCAGGGCTGTTCAGTGCTTACCCGGGTTTAGCCGTTACTGGCGCCAGGCGGCTCCGGCAACCGGCCATGCAGGTCACTCACTCGGCGGGCTCGTCTTCCTTGAACTGGTCCTTCACGTATTTGATCTCGGTCCGCCCGTGAGGCGCTGGCAAACCGTCTTCACCCAGGTTGACGAAGACCATTTTCTCCACCGTGAGAATGGACTTGCGGGTGATCTTGTTGCGCACTTCGCAGGTCAGGGTGATGGAAGTGCGACCGAACTCGGTGGCGGTGATGCCCAGTTCGATGATGTCGCCCTGGCGTGAGGCGCTGACGAAGTTGATTTCGGAAATGTACTTGGTGACCACCCGCTGGTTGCCCAGCTGAACAATCGCGTAGATCGCCGCCTCTTCGTCGATCCAGCGCAACAGGCTGCCGCCGAACAGCGTGCCGTTGGGGTTGAGGTCTTCGGGTTTTACCCACTTGCGGGTGTGGAAATTCATATTCACTCCTGACCGTCCTGCCGATTGATGCGCGACATGATGGCAGACCGGCCGGTCAGCCTCCATGCACCATCGACTATGGTCGCTATTAATGAACTTCATGCAGTCGACATAAACACTTTTGGAAGTGTGGCTCAGGCGGCTATAATCGCCACCGATTCAAAAACGGTCATCTGTACTGGATACCGTTTTCCCGCCACCTGTCCGAGGGGCGCTGCAGCAGGCCTGGCCTGTCAGGCTCGGATGGGGCGTTGATTGATCGTGATGACGCGATCGGTCACTAAACGCACAACGGCGCCCATTCGCATACATTACGAATGGAGGCTCTTCATGAGCGCTGTCAACACGCCTGCAGATTTCAACGACTACAAAGTCGCCGACATGTCCCTGGCCGCCTGGGGCCGTCGCGAAACCATCATCGCCGAATCGGAAATGCCGGCCCTGATGGGTCTGCGCCGCAAGTACGCTGGTGAGCAGCCACTCAAGGGGGCAAAAATCCTCGGCTGCATCCACATGACCATCCAGACCGCCGTGCTGATCGAAACCCTGGTTGCCCTGGGTGCCGAAGTGCGCTGGTCGTCCTGCAACATTTTCTCCACCCAGGACCAGGCCGCTGCCTCCATCGCCGCTGCCGGCATTCCTGTGTTCGCCTGGAAAGGCGAGACCGAAGCCGAATACGAGTGGTGCCTGGAGCAGACCATCCTCAAGGATGGCCAGCCTTGGGATGCCAACATGATCCTCGACGACGGCGGCGACCTGACCGAACTGCTGCACAAGAAATACCCGGCGGTACTGGAGCGCGTTCACGGCGTGACCGAAGAAACCACCACCGGCGTGCACCGCCTGCAGGACATGCTGGCCAAGGGCGAACTGAAGATCCCGGCCATCAACGTCAACGACTCGGTGACCAAGAGCAAGAACGACAACAAGTACGGCTGCCGTCACAGCCTCAACGACGCCATCAAGCGCGGCACCGACCACCTGCTGTCCGGCAAGCAAGCGCTGGTCATCGGCTACGGTGACGTGGGCAAGGGCTCGGCCCAGTCCCTGCGCCAGGAAGGCATGATCGTCAAGGTGTCCGAAGTGGACCCGATCTGCGCCATGCAAGCCTGCATGGATGGCTTTGAACTGGTTTCGCCATTCATCGACGGTATCAACCACGGCACCGAGGCCAGCATCGACAAGGCCCTGCTGGGCAAGATCGACCTGATCGTGACCACCACCGGCAACGTCAATGTTTGCGATGCAAACATGCTCAAGGCCCTGAAAAAGCGCGCCGTGGTCTGCAACATCGGTCACTTCGACAACGAAATCGACACCGCTTTCATGCGCAAGCACTGGGCATGGGAAGAAGTGAAGCCACAGGTGCACAAGATCCATCGCACCGGCCATGGCGATTTCGACCCACAGAACGACGACTACCTGATCCTGCTGGCCGAAGGCCGCCTGGTGAACCTGGGCAACGCCACCGGTCACCCAAGCCGCATCATGGACGGTTCGTTCGCCAACCAGGTCCTGGCCCAGATCTTCCTGTTCGGCCAGAAATACGCCGACCTGTCGCCGGCCCAGAAAGCCGAGCGCCTGACCGTTGAAGTTCTGCCCAAGAAGCTCGACGAAGAAGTGGCCCTGGAAATGGTTCGCGGCTTCGGTGGCGTGGTCACTCAACTGACCAAGCAACAGGCCGACTACATCGGCGTGACCGTCGAAGGCCCATTCAAGCCAGACACCTATCGGTACTAAGAGCAGCTGCAAGCCTTGAGCTTCAGGCGGCAAGCCGGGCCACAAGCCCAGCTTGCCGCCTGGGCCTTGGGCTTCGCCCCTATTTGCTTAAACAGTTCCAGGCAGCCAGGTTCAGGCACAAGAGACGAGCGCACCCCCGCTGCTCTTGCAGTTTGCGGCTTGCGGCCTGTAGCTGGAGGTTCCCTCCATGTCCCAAGACCGTCGTTACAGCTTCGAGTTCTTCCCTACCAAGACCGATGCTGGGCATGAAAAACTGCTCGCCACTGCCCGTCAGCTGGCCGGCTACAACCCCGATTTCTTCTCCTGCACCTACGGTGCCGGTGGCTCGACCCGCGATCGTACGGTCAATACCGTGCTGCAGCTGGAGAGCGAAGTGAAAGTCCCTGCCGCACCGCACCTGTCCTGCGTTGGCGACAGCAAGGACGACCTGCGCGGCCTGCTGCAGCAGTACCAGGCGGCCGGCATCAAGCGCATCGTTGCACTGCGTGGCGACCTGCCTTCGGGCATGGGCATGGCCAGCGGTGAGCTGCGCCACGCCAATGATCTGGTGAGCTTCATTCGTGAAGAGACCGGCAGCCATTTCCACATCGAAGTCGCCGCCTACCCGGAAATGCACCCGCAGGCACGCAATTTCGAAGACGACCTGAGCAACTTCGTGCGCAAGGCCAACGCCGGCGCCGACAGTGCAATCACCCAGTACTTCTTCAACGCCGACAGCTACTTCTATTTCGTCGACCGCGTACGGGAAATGGGGGTCAACATCCCGATCGTGCCGGGCATCATGCCGATCACCAACTACAGCAAGCTGGCGCGCTTCTCCGACGCCTGCGGCGCCGAGATCCCACGCTGGATCCGCAAGCAACTGGAAGCCTACGGTGACGATAGCGCCAGCATCCAGGCCTTTGGCGAGCAGGTCATCAGCGAGATGTGCGAGCGTCTGCTGCAGGGCGGCGCGCCCGGGTTGCACTTCTATACCCTGAACCAGGCCGACCCGAGCCTGGCGATCTGGAACAACCTGAAGTTGCCGCGCTAAGGCGCAAAAGCTCCTCAGGCCCCGCTGCAAAGCGGGGCCTTTTTGTTGATGTCAGGCTTGAACTAGAGCGGCTGGAACTGCCCCTAGCAATTGCATGATCTCTCGTCGTAATCTCCAGCCATGTCCGTCATCGCCCAGTTGCTGACAGCCCTTCTCTGCACTTGCCTGAGCCTCGCCGCCCATGGCGAGAAGCTGCGCATTGTCACCGAACCCTGGGCACCTTATGTCTACGAGGAGAATGGCCAGTCCCTGGGGCTCGACTACGAGACCACGGCCATTGTCTTCCAGCGCCTGGGAATAGAGGTGGAATGGCAGTTCCTGCCCTGGAAGCGCTGCCTGGCCATGCTCGAGACCGGCCAGGCCGACGGTGCCCTGGACATTTTCCACAGCGACCAGCGCGACAGCACCCTGCTCTACCCCAGCGAGCCGCTCTCCGAGGTCGAGTTCGTGATGTTCTATGCCAACCAGCGCCCCCATCCGTTCAAACACCTCGATGAACTGAAGGGACTGACCATCGGCACCTCCCCCGGCTACCTGTACAGCGATGACTTCAGCGGCTCGACCCTGTTCAACCGCGAGCCGGCCCCCACTCACGAGGCCAACTTCGGCAAGCTGCTGCTGGGACGGATCGACCTGCTGATCACCGACAAACGGGTTGGCCAGCACCTGCTGGACACCTTGGGCATTCGTGACCAGGTCAGCCAGAACCCCGTGGTCATCAGCCATCAGAGCCAGTACCTGGCGGTGCGACGCAACGCCGGCATGGACCTGTTGGTGCAGCGCTTCGGCGCCGAACTCAAGCGTTTCAAGCGCGAGCCGGCCTACGCCGAACTCAGCGCCAAGTACGGTGCGGAGCCGGCCTTGCCCCCGGTCAGGTCCTCATCGACCCGCGAATCAGAAAAAAGCCGTTGAGCAGCAGGAAAGCAGCGCACACTCAATGCTCTGTTATACTCCGGCCTCCCGCCAGGCTCACGCCCGGACGCTGGACCCTGTTCAAGGCATCTCGACCACGCTACGGCGCAGCCAATCCGGCCCGCGCGAGCCTGGGGTCGATGAGTCTTCAGGCCAGCAGGACCGGACGGGATTGCGTCCTCTTAAACGCCATTCACGCCCGGCAAGATTATCCCTTTGGGCCCAGCCCTCACTAAAACAGGATTACTCATGTCCTTTGCTTCCCTCGGTCTCTCCGAGGCTTTAGTCGGTGCCATCGAAGCCGCCGGCTATACCCAGCCTACTCCGGTGCAACAGCGGGCCATTCCCGCCGTGTTGCAAGGTCGCGATCTGATGGTCGCGGCACAGACAGGTACTGGTAAGACCGGCGGCTTCGCCCTGCCGATCCTGGAACGCCTGTTTCCCAATGGTCACCCGGACAAGTCCCAGCGCCATGGCCCACGCCAGCCGCGGGTACTGGTCCTGACCCCGACTCGCGAACTGGCCGCGCAAGTGCATGACAGCTTCAAGCTGTACGCTCGCGACCTGAAGTTCGTCAGCGCCTGCATCTTCGGCGGCGTCGGCATGAACCCGCAGGTGCAGGCCATGGCCCGCGGCGTGGACGTGCTGGTGGCCTGTCCCGGCCGCCTGCTGGACCTGGCCGGCCAAGGCAGCGTCGACCTGTCCCACGTGGAAATCCTGGTGCTCGACGAAGCCGACCGCATGCTCGACATGGGCTTCGTCCATGACGTCAAGAAGGTCCTCGCCCGCCTGCCGGCCAAGCGCCAGAACCTGCTGTTCTCCGCGACCTTCTCCAAGGACATCACGGACCTGGCCGGCAAGCTGCTGCACAATCCCGAGCGCATCGAAGTCACCCCGCCGAACACCACGGTAGAGCGTATCGAGCAACGGGTATTCCGCCTGCCGGCGAGCCACAAGCGCGCGCTGCTGGCACACCTGATCACCGCCGGTGCCTGGGAACAGGTCCTGGTGTTCACCCGTACCAAGCACGGCGCCAACCGCCTGGCCGAGTACCTGGACAAACACGGCCTGAGCGCTGTGGCGATCCACGGCAACAAGAGCCAGAACGCCCGCACCAAGGCCCTGGCCGACTTCAAGGCCGGCGACGTGCGGATCCTGGTGGCCACCGATATCGCCGCCCGCGGCCTGGATATCGACCAACTGCCTCACGTGGTCAACTTCGAGCTGCCCAACGTCGATGAAGACTATGTGCACCGCATCGGCCGTACCGGCCGTGCCGGTCGCTCGGGTGAAGCCATCTCCCTGGTGGCCCCGGATGAAGAGAAGCTGCTCAAGAGCATCGAGCGCATGACCAAGCAGAAAATCGCCGACGGCGACCTGATGGGCTTCGATGCCAGTGCCGTGGAAGCCGAGAAGCCGGAAGTGCGCGAGCGCCCGGATGTACGCAACCCGCGTAATGCTCGTGGCCCTCGTGGCGACGGCCCGAATGGTGGCGGTGGCGGCGGTGGTCGCAAGGACAAGGGCAAGGACAAGGGCGGCAAGGACAAGCCGGCCCGTGGCGAGCGCCCGGCCCGCGAGCACAAACCTCGTGAAGGCACCCCGGCCCGCGAACAGCGCCAGCCAACACCACGTGCCGACCGCGCGCCGGACGAGTTCCTCGACGACGATGTGGACAACTTCGGCAACCGTGCTGACTACGTCAGCCCTTACCAGAACAAGGGCAACCAGGGCCGTGGCCGCCGTCCAGGCGCGCCTGTCCAGGGCGCAGGCGCAGGCAACTCGCCACGTGGCGGCACCGGAGGCGGCCAGGGTCGCTCGGGCAATCCACGCAACAGCAATGGCAGCTCCACCGGCACTGCTCCAGCCAAGCGCAATGGCCCACGCAGTGGTGCCCCGCGTGATGGCCAGGGCCGTCGCGAAGACTCGAGCAACCGCCGACCAAACCGCGATGACAGCTCGCGCCAGGAACCTGCCGTGCAAAACCCACGGGGCAACCAGCCGAAGATCATGCACAAGGAATCCAAGGCCGATCGTTTCCCGACGCCTGAGCAACTGGACCAGTTGCCAAGCCGTCCACGGGGCGAAAAGCCTGCGTTGCTGACACGCAACCGCTGAATCCCGACGCTGAAATGAAAAACGCCCCTGGTCGCAAGACCCGGGGCGTTTTTTTATGGCGGGCCATCCAGGAAGCCTCAGCCAGAATCAACACAGCCTTCATGCACAGGCTGACCCGGCAACGACCGCCACCATGCAAAACGCCGACACAAGGTCGGCGTTTTGTTGAAGCCTGCGAGATTTACTTCGCTTTCACACCTTCGAAGGTGATGTACAGCTCGACGTTGTTGGACGCCGGGCCCAGGTCCATCATCTTGCCGAAATCCTGGCGATTGAAGCTGGTGGTGCCTTCGAAGCCAGCGCGGTAGCCGCCCCATGGATCCTTGCCTTCGCCCAGGAAAGTGGCCTTGACCACGACCGGCTTGGTCACCCCGTGCAGGGTCAGGTCGCCCGCCACGTCGGCGGTCAGCTTGCCGTCGGCGTTCTTGCCGGTGGGCTTGACGCTGGTGGAGACGAACTTGGCGTCGGCAAACTTGCCAGCGTCGAGGAAGTCCTTGCTGGTGATGTGCTTGTCACGTTCGGCGTGGTTGGTGAACACGCTGGCGGTGCGCACATTGACTTCGATCTTGGCGTCTTCAGGCTTGGCCGCGTCGAAGCTGAACTTGCCGTCCAGGTCCTTGAAGGTACCGGTGATGAAGCTGTAGCCCAGGTGGCTGATCTTGAAATCGACGAAGGCGTGCTGGCCTTCCTTGTCGATCACGTAGTCCGCTGCCATCACTTGACCGGCCGTCAACAGGGCAGATCCGATTGCCAGAGCGGCGAGAGTCTTTTTCAACATGCTTTCTATTCCTTTTGAGTCAAGGTTGAACATCAGGCTTTGCGGCCCAGCATACGGGTGAGGGTCGCATCACGATCGATAAAGTGGTGTTTCAGAGCAGCCAGGCCATGAACGCCGGCGAAAATCACCAACGCCCAGGCCAGGTACAGATGCACCACACCTGCTACGTCTGCCTGGTCCGGTAGTCCGGAGACCAGGGCAGGCACTTCAAACAAGCCAAACACCGGAATACCCACGCCATCGGCGGTGGAAATCAGGTAACCGGCAATCATCACCGCAAACAGGCCCAGGTAGAGGAATGCATGCCCCAACTTGGCCCCGAGACGGGTCAGAGGTCCATGATTGGCCGGTGCCGGTGGTGGTGGGCTGACAAACCGCCACAGCACCCGCAGCAACATGATCGCAAACAACGTCAGGCCAATGCTTTTATGCAGATCCGGCGCATCTTTGCGCCAGGTGCTGTAGTAGTCCAGACCCACCATCCACAGGCCCAGGGCGAACAGTCCGAACACCGCCAGGGCCACACCCCAGTGCAGAACAATGCTGACCCAGCCATAGCGCGAAGAAGAATTACGTAGCTGCATGAGTTGAATCCTGTAAGAAACGCAGAGCAAGACTAACGATTTACCTATCGAATTAAAGCGGAAAAATTCGCTTTGAAATATCGAGAAATACGATGATGAGTGTGGGGCGAGCGCGTTAAGAAAAGATTAAGGCCCCCTGTTTTCTCCCCCTTGCTGGCCAGCCCTTGGTGTCTCGCCCCTCCTTGGACACGTCTTTGCACAGCAAGTGCCGCCATTGAAGCGGCCGCTCCACACAATAGGTTGTCCCACGGCCATGCATTGCATAGGCTTGCCCGATTGTTCGCCCGC
Organism: Pseudomonas sp. PH1b; assembly: GCF_000633395.1. Taxonomy (GTDB): domain Bacteria; phylum Pseudomonadota; class Gammaproteobacteria; order Pseudomonadales; family Pseudomonadaceae; genus Aquipseudomonas. The sequence continues at coordinate 240,413 of NZ_AYMU01000020.1, read as the reverse complement.
GTACCTGGCGGGCCGCCCCAGGAGACTGTACATGAGCCTGAATAACCAGTGGATGCAACGCGATCTCGCGGTGTTGTGGCATCCCTGCACCCAGATGAAAGACCACGAACAACTGCCCCTGATCCCGATCAAGCGCGGTGAAGGCGTCTGGCTGGAAGACTTCGAGGGCAAGCGTTACCTGGACGCGGTCAGTTCCTGGTGGGTCAATGTGTTCGGCCATGCCAACCCACGGATCAACCAGCGCATCAAAGATCAAGTCGACCAGCTCGAACACGTGATCCTCGCCGGCTTCAGCCACCAGCCGGTGATCGAACTGTCCGAGCGCCTGGTGCAGATCACCCCCGAAGGGCTGACTCGCTGCTTCTACGCCGACAACGGTTCGTCATGCATCGAAGTGGCGATGAAGATGAGCTTCCATTACTGGATCAACCGCGGGCAACCGAACAAAAAGCGCTTCGTCACCCTGAGCAACAGCTATCACGGCGAGACCATCGCCGCGATGTCTGTAGGCGACGTGCCGCTGTTCACCGAAACCTACAAGGCCCTGCTGCTGGACACCCTCAAGGTGCCGAGCCCGGACTGCTACCTGCGCCCCGAAGGCATGAGCTGGGAGGAACACTCGCGGAACATGTTCGCCGCCATGGAGCAGACCCTGGCCGAACACCACGACAGCGTCGCTGCCGTCATAGTCGAGCCGCTGATCCAGGGCGCCGGCGGCATGCGCATGTACCACCCGGTGTACCTCAAGCTGCTGCGCGAAGCCTGCGACCGCTACGGCGTGCACCTGATCCACGATGAGATCGCCGTGGGCTTCGGTCGCACCGGCACGATGTTCGCCTGCGAGCAGGCCGGTATCCGCCCGGACTTCCTGTGCCTGTCCAAGGCCCTGACCGGCGGCTACCTGCCCCTGGCCGCGTGCGTGACCACCGATGAGGTCTACAGCGCCTTCTACGACGACTATCCAACCCTGCGGGCCTTCCTCCATTCCCACAGCTACACCGGCAACCCGCTGGCCTGTGCGGCGGCCCTGGCGACCCTGGATATCTTCGAGCAGGACAACGTCATCGAGAACAACCAGGCCCTGTCCCGGCACATGGCCAGCGCCACCGCGCACCTGGTCGATCACCCCCATGTTGCGGAAGTACGCCAGACCGGCATGGTGCTGGCCATCGAAATGGTCCAGGACAAACCGAGCAAGAGCGCCTACCCATGGCAGGAACGCCGCGGCCTGAAAGTCTTCCAGCACGCCCTGGAACGCGGCGCCCTGTTGCGCCCCCTGGGCAGTGTGGTGTATTTCCTGCCACCGTATGTGATCACCCCGGAGCAGATCGATTTCCTGGCCGAAGTCGCCAGCGAAGGTATCGATCTTGCCACCCGCGACAAGGTCAGCGTGTCAGTACCCAAGGACTTCCACCCGGGCTTTCGCGATCCGGGCTGAAAGGCTTTCGCTCCTTGTGGCGAGGGCGCTTGCTCGCGCTGGACCGCGCTGCGGTCCAGGAACCAGAGGCCTAAGCCATCTCATGCAAGCGCCCGAGGCATGTACGGACGGCTTCGCCAACGAGCGGGAGCAAGCGCCCCTCGCCACCGACCATTCAGATTCAACAGAGATCCCTGATGAGATTGTCCCGCTTCTTTATCGATGCCCCCCTGAGCCTTGGCGAACACGAGTTGCCGGAGGCCCAGGCCCATTACATCGCCCGCGTGTTGCGCATGGCCGAAGGCGACGCCCTGCAAGTGTTCGACGGCTCGGGGATGGAGTTTCGCGGCACGCTGGTGGAAGCCGGCAAGAAGCGCGTGCGGGTCCGGCTCGATGAGAGCTTTGCCGGCCAGGACGAATCGCCGCTGCAGATCCACCTCGGCCAGGGCCTGTCCCGCGGCGAGCGCATGGACTGGGCGATCCAGAAGGCCACGGAACTGGGGGTTGCCGAGATCACCCCGATCTTCAGCGAGCGCTGTGAAGTCCGGCTCAAGGACGAGCGCGCCGACAAGCGCCTGCTGCATTGGCGCCAGGTGGCCATCAGCGCCTGCGAGCAATGCGGCCGCTCACGAGTGCCGGTGATCCACCCGCCGTTGCTGCTGGCAGACTGGATCAAGCAATCCACGGCCGACCTCAAGCTGGTGCTGCACCCGGTGGCAGCGCCCCTGGAAAGCCATGCCAAGCCCGGGACCCTGGCATTCCTGATCGGCCCGGAAGGCGGCTTGTCCGACGCCGAAGTGGAGCAGGCGCAGGGCGCTGGTTTCCTGCCTGCGCGCCTGGGACCACGGGTGCTGCGCACCGAAACCGCACCGGTGGTGGCCCTGGCGGTGGCGCAGCAACTCTGGGGCGATTTCTGACCCCGCCATTCATCCCTGGGTAGGAGCTGGCTTGCCAGCGCAAGCACCCGCAAGGCATGCGCCCGGCGCGACGGCCTCTTCGCCGGCAAGCCGGCTCCTACACGAGCCCCGCAACACACCGTAGGAGCTGGCTTGCCAGCGAAAGCAGCCGCAAGGCATGCGCCCGGTTCAACGGCCCCTTCGCCGGCAAGCCGGCTCCTACACGCCCCCCGCAACACATCGTAGGAGCTGGCTTGCCAGCGAAAGCAGCCGCAAGGCATGCGCCCGGTTCAATGGCCCCTTCGCCGGCAAGCCGGCTCCTACAGGCAAGCGCCACTTCGCAGTTCGCCGGTTATTCCACCGGATCGCTGGTCGGCTTGGCGATGATCGCCTTCAGCTCGCTGGTCATGGGAAATTCCAGGTTCAGGCCCTTGGGCGGGATCGGCTGCTGGAACCAGCGCTGGTAGATGCCGTTGATCTCTCCGGTGCGATACAGGTCCGCCAGGGTCGCATTGACCAGAGCCAGGAACTGCGGGTCGTCCTTGCGCACCATGCAGCTGTAGATCTCCCGTGACTGCTCTTCCCCCACCACCACCCAGTTGTGCGGGTCCCGCGCCTTGGCCCGCTCGCCATAGAGCAGCGCATCGTCCATGTAGAAGGCCGCCGCACGTCCCGACTGCAGCATCTGGAACGCTTCGCCGTGGTCCTTGGCGCTGATCACGAACATATCGATCTTGTGCTCGACGTTATAGCTCTTGAGGAACCGCTCGTTGGTCGTGCCCGCGGTGGTCACCACGTTTTTGCCCCGCAGGTCGGCGAAGTTCTTGATTCCGCTGTCCTTGGCGGTCAGCAGCTGGCCCTTGACGTAGATGAAGCCATAGGAAAACGCCACCTGCTTCTGCCGCTCGGCTGTCACCCCGGTGGAGCCGCACTCCAGGTCCACGGTGCCGTTCTGCACCAGGGGAATGCGGGTCTGGGACGTCACCAGGTTGTACTTCACCGCCAGCTTGGGCAGTTGCAGCTGCTGCTGGATGCGCTCCACCACCTTGCCCGCCAGCTCCACGGAATAGCCCATGGGCTTGCCGCTGTGGTCACCCACGTAGGAAAACGGCACCGAAGCATCGCGATAACCCAAGGTAATACTCGCGCTGTTGGCGATCTTCGCCAGGGTGCCGTCCAGCGGCGCCTCACCGGCCTGAGCCGTGGCGCCGAACAGCAGGCCCAGGGTGCAGCCGAGCAACGTGATCTTATGCATTGTTATTCTCCGTTGTGGGTAAGGGTGATTCAGCGGCGCACCGCGATAACGCTGATTTCGACGAGGATTTCCGGACGCGCCAGGGCCGCCTGCAAAGTGGTGCGGGCCGGCGCCTGCCCCGGGGACAGCCACGCCGACCAGACCTCGTTCATGGCGCCGAAGTCAGCCTGGATATCCTTCAGATAGAGGGTCGCGCTGAGCAGGTGGTCCTTATCGCTGCCGGCCTCGGCCAGCAAGGCGTCGATCTTCTCCAGCACTTCGCGGGTCTGGCCGCTGATATCGCTGCTCGGGCCCGGCACCTGACCGGAAAGAAACACCAGTTCGGCAAAGGTCACGGCACCACTGAGGCGGTTGTTGCTGTGGATACGCTGAATGCTCATCAAGAAACTCCTGTTCAAGGTTCAGGCCACGCGGGGCGTCAGGCCCTGCATGTCGATACTGGTGGAACGCTGGCCGATCAGTTCGCCAAGCAGTTGGCCGCTGCCGCAGGCCAGGGTGAAACCCAGGGCGCCGTGCCCCAGGTTGAGCCACAGGTTGCGGTAGGCGGTGGCACCGATCAGTGGTACGCCGCTGGGGGTGGCCGGGCGCATGCCGGCCCACTCGACCGCGGCCGCGTAGTCACCGGCGTTGGCGAAGCTTTCGGCCGCCTGGCGGCGCATCAGGGCCAGGCGCCCAGGGTCCGGTGCCGGGTCGAAGCCGACAATGTCGACCATGGCCGCGACCCGCAACTGCTGGCCGATGCGGGCGTAGACGATCTTGCGGTTGTAGTCGGTGAGGCTGATCTCCGGCGCCCGGTGCTGCGGGCCGATGGGTACGCTGAGGCTGTAGCCCTTGAGCGGGTAGAGCGGCAGGTGCAGTCCCGGCAGGCGCAAGTCGGCGCTGCGATGGCCGGCGGCCAGAACCAGGTGCTCCACCGGCAGTTGGTAATCGCCCAGGTCGATGGCCTGGACCCGGTCACCGGCATGGCGAATGGCCCGGACTCGCTGGCCCAGGAGGATCTCGCAGCGCCCGGAAGCCCGCAGCCGCGCCGCCAACTGCTGGCAGAACCCATGGCAATCGGCGACCTCTTCATCCGCGGTGTAGATGCCACCGACAAACGGCACATCCCCCAGGGCAGGTTCCAGGGCCGCACATTCAGCGGCCGACAGCACCTGCTGCCGATGGCGGTCCGCCAGGTTGTGCCGGGCATGCTCGAAGCTTGCGCTTTCGCGGAAGGTCACCAGCTTGCCGTTGCGCCGCCAGTCGAAGCCCTGCAGGTGGTCCTCTTCACGCCAGCCTTGCAAGGTGGCCTGGCTGAGCAGTGCCAGGCGCAGCAGGTGCGCGCCATTGCGCTGGTTCACCGAGCGCCGGCAAGCCCCGAGAAATCCCGCCATCCAGCGCCATTGCGCCGGGTCCAGGCGCGGCCGCAGCTTGAGCGGCGAGTCGCCCTTGAGCATCCACCCCAGCGCCTGCCAGGGCACGCCGGCATCGGCCAGGGGCGCCACGTAGCGATAGGACAGCTGCCCACCATTGGCAAAGCTGGTCTGGCTGCCCAGGGAGTCCTGGGCTTCCACCAGCGTCACCTCGAAACCCTGGCGAACCAGAGCGTAGGCACTGGCCAGGCCGATGACCCCTCCCCCGATGATGCACACCCGCTGACTCATGATTGCCCCTGGCCTGTTGTTGAACGGCTTCAGGTTAGGGGCAGGTGACAGCGGGCGAACAATGAATAAAGATGGACCTCCCATAAACAAAGGTTATGGACTGCCCATGCGCCTGCGCCATATCGAAATCTTCCAGGCCATCCGCCAGACCGGCTCCATCAGCGGTGCCGCGCAGTTGCTGCACGTCTCGCAACCGGCGGTGAGCAAGGTGCTGCAGCACGCCGAGTTGCAACTGGGCTTTGCGCTGTTTCTGCGGGTGCGCGGCAAGCTCCAGGCAACCCCGGAGGCCCTGGAGCTGGAGCGCGAAGTGGACAAGGTCAGTGAAAGCCTGCAAGGAGTCCGGCGCCTGGCCCAGAGCCTGCGCCGGGAGCCGGGCCAGAGCCTGCGCATCGGCGCCACTCCGGCCCTGGCCCTGGCGTTGCTGCCTCCGGCCATCAGCGAATGGACCCGGCGCTACCCGGACAGCCTGTGCGAGCTGTCCAGCGCCCACAGCCGCGAACTGGTGCAGAACCTGCTGATGCGCGAGATCGACCTGGCCCTGACCCTGCAACGCCCGGATCACCCCGGACTGAGCGGGCAGGCCCTGGCCCAGGGGGTGCTGGTGGCGCTGGCGCCGCTGGACTACTGGCCAGCGGCAACCCGCGGCCAACCCCTGGCGCTGATGGAGTTGGCGGATGCGCCACTGATTGGCCTGAGCAGCGCCGATCCGCTGTCGGCCCGGCTCGACAGCTACCTCAAGTCGGTGGAGCCGGCACCGCGGGTGCACATTGCCGTGCAAACCTATTCCCTGGCCCGGGCCATGGTGGAATCCGGCGCCGGGCTGGCGCTGATCGATCCCTTCACCGCCCTGGGCGCCTCAACGGCCAGCACCGCGATCCGTCCCCTGAGCCCGGCGCTGCCGATCACCCTGTACGCGGTGACCCGCGCCGCCGAACCGCCGCCCCACACCCTGGCCAGCCTGCTGGAGATCTTCGCTCGCCAGGCCCAGGCCCAACTCGACCACCCCTTGTAGGCGCTGGCTTGCCAGCGAAAGCGCCCGCAAGCCCGGGGCAAACCCTCAAGGCCCCCTTCGCCGGCAAGCCGGCTCCTACAACAAACCGCAGTATCCCGCCCGTAGGCGCTGGCTTGCCAGCGAAGGCGCCAGCAAGCCCGGCGCAAGTCCCAAGGGCCTCTTCGCCGGCAAGCCGGCTCCTACAACAAACCGCAGCATCCCGCCCGTAGGAGCTGGATTGCCAGCGAAGGCGCCCGAAAGCCCGGCGCAAGTCCCGAGGGACTCTTCGCCGGCAAGCCGGCTCCTACAGGACGTAGAACAGGATCGCGACGAAGTGCAGCAGGCTGCCGGCGATCACGAACAGATGCCAGATGCCGTGGGCATGGCGCAGGCGGCTGTCGAGGGCGAAGAAGATGATGCCCACGGTGTACAGCACCCCGCCCGAGGCCAGCCACGCAAACCCGGCAGGCCCCAGGGCCGCCAACAGCGGCTTGACCGCCACCAGCACGATCCAGCCCATCACCGCATAGATCACGATGGAGAGGATCCGCGCCTCGGAGCGCGGCTTGATCTCCTGGAGAATGCCGATCAGCGCCAGCCCCCAGACAATGCCAAACAGGGTCCAGCCCCAGGGCCCGCGCAGGGTCACCAGGCAGAACGGTGTATAGCTGCCGGCGATCAGCAGGTAGATCGAGAAGTGGTCGACCTTCTGCATGATGTTCTTCGCCCGTCCGCGCACGCTGTGATAGACCGTGGACACGCTGTAGAGCACCAGCAGGGTGAAGGAGTAGATCGCCACGCTGACGATCTTCCACGGGCTGCCGTCGAGGCTGGCCAGCACCACCAGCCAGATGCCGCCGACAAACGCCGCGATGGCCCCCAGCAGGTGGGTCCAGGCGTTGAATCTTTCTCCGTGATACATCGTTCGCTTACCCTGAAAACATGAAAAAACACGCAAGGCTCAGGCCTGCAGCTTGAAAGCGCAATATTTCTATTGGGGCGTGGCCGGTAAAAAACCAGCGGCCACCGGCTGACTCATCGTGCATCATCAGGCCCTCCTCACCAGAGTCCGGACCATGCTCATCGACGAAGAGTTGACCCTGAAAAAGCTCGAAGTGTTTCTGGCCTTCATGCGCACCGGCAATCTGGCCCGCGCCGCCAGCGAGTTGCAGACCAGCAATGTCAGCGTGCACCGGGCCATCCACTCCCTGGAAAACGCCCTCCGCTGCCCACTGTTCAAGCATGAAGGGCGTAACCTGACCCCGCTGGAAAGTGCCTATGTGCTGGAGGAGCGGGCGCAGAAGCTGGTGCAGGACGTGGTCGAGAGCGTGCGCCTGACCCGGGAAGCCGCGGGCTTCTCTGCAGAACGCTTCAAGCTCGGCGCGCTTTACTCGTTGACGGTGAAAACCGTGCCGCAACTGATCATGGGCCTGAAGCTGCGGCGCAGCGAGCTGAACATCGACCTGATCCTGGGCTCCAACATCGACCTGTTGTACAAGCTCAAGAACATGGAAGTAGACGCCATCCTGATTTCCCTGGACGACAGCGTCAACGACCCGGACTGCGAACAGCTGCCGCTGTTCTCCGACGACATTTTCCTCGCCACCCCCGCCGACTCGCCCTTCGCCCAGCAGCACGAGGTGGACCTGGCCGACGTGCGCGACGCCACCTTCATCACCCTGACCCAGGGTTTCGCCACCCACCAGGACGGCGCACGGGTGTTCAAGCAGGCGGGCTTCGAGCCCAAGGTGGCGATGCAGGTCAACGATATCTTCACCCTGTTGAGCATGGTCAGCTCAGGGGTCGGTTATGCGTTGCTGCCGGGAAGGATTGCCGCGGTCTATGAAAACCGCGTGAAGTTGATACCGCTGCAGGCGCGCTATCGCCTGCAGCAGCATATCGGCGTGGTGTTCCTCAAGGCCAAGGAGCGCGACCCGAACCTGCTGGCGCTGTTGGCCGAATGCCGGATGTACGCCAACCGCCAAGCCCCGTCCTGACACCCGCCCCTGTAGGAGCTGGCTTGCCAGCGAAGGCGTCCGCAAGAGCGGTGCACGTCTCAGGGGCCCGTTCGCCGGCAAGCCGGCTCCTACAAAAGCACGGCATCTGTGGCTCCACCCTCCTATGTGGGAGCTGGCTTGCCAGCGAAGGCGTCCGCAAGAGCGGTGCACGTCTCTGGGGCCTGTTCGCCGGCAAGCCGGCTCCTGCAGGGGTTAGCCCACCAGGCCGCGGACGATGAAGAACAGCAGCGACGGCCCCAACAGGCAACCCAGGCCGGTATGGAAGGTGGCGGTCAAGGCGCCGTAAGGCACCAGCCGCCGGTCGGTGGCCGCCAGGCCTGCGGTCACGCCGCTGACGGTTCCGGCCAGCCCGCCGAAGACCATCGCCGAACGCGGATTGTCCAGGCCCATCCAGCGTGCCGCCATGGGTGTGCCCACCATCACCAGGATGGCCTTGATCAGGCCCGTGGCAATCGACAGGGCCACCACATCGGAACTGGCACCGATGGCCGCACCGGTCACCGGGCCGACGATATAGGTCACGGCCCCCGCGCCAATGGTGGTCATGCTCACCGCATCGCGATAGCCAAAGGCCCAGGCGATGCTCGCACCCACGATAAACGGCAGCACCGTGCCCAGCAGCAGCGCCACTGCGCCGATCATCCCGGCCTTGCGCGCCTCGGTGGCCTGTACCTCAAAGGCCGTGGCGACGATGGCGAAGTCCCGCAGCATGGCCCCGCCCATCAGGCCGATGCCGGAGAACAGCGCCAGGTCCGCCAGGCCCTTCTGCCCGCCGGTCACGGTACCGCCGACCCAGGCCAGCACCAGGCCGATGACGATGGCAATCGCCGAGCCGTGAATCCTGCCGAATGTCAGGCGCCTGGACAGCAGCACCGAGACCCACATGATCGCCCCGACGAAAGCGAACGCCGTGACCAGACCGTTGTGCTCCAGGCCTTTCTCGATCAGATCCCACATCTCAACGCCCCCCTGCCGGCGCTGCATCGGCGCCCGGCTCCAGCGGCTCGGCCGGCAATGGCTCGCCCTTGTGGGTCCGGCTGATCAGGGCAATGGTGCAACCGCAGAGCAGCACCGAGCCGATGGCGGCCAACACCGCCACGGGTCCGCCGTGCAGGGCGGTGACCACGTTCTGCTGGGCAGCCATGGCCACCACCACCGGGATGTACATGGCACCCCAGAAGCCGACGCCCATCTCGCAATCCTTGGTCATGCCGCCGCGCTTTTGCATCCACAGGCGCGCACAGATCAGCAGGATCATGGCGATGCCGACCCCGCCGACATTGGACTTCACTCCCAGCAACACGCCGAGCATGTCACCGATAATCACGCCCGCCAGGGTACAGATCGCCAGCAAGGCCACACCGTAGATAATCATTGTCGTTGTCCTCAAAGTGCATCGTCGAAGTTGTTGTTCTTGTGCTTCGTCAGCCTGAGTCGGTGCTCTATCGGTCGCGGTTGCCCTCCTCGCGCAGCAGTGCCTGCAAGGTGTCCAGGCGGGCACCGTCGAAGGCGATGACCGTTCCTTGCTCGAATACCCGACGCGCCAGCCCGGTCAGCACCGCACCGGGAGGCAGCTCGATCTGCAGGCGCACGCCACGCTCGTAGGCGCTTTGCACCGTGCCGCGCCAATCCACCACCCGGCACATGTTGCAGGCCAGGTCGTCGCGCAGTTGTTCCACCCCACGCATGGGCCGCGCCCGACTGCCGCTCAGGTAGCCGATCCGGGGAACCTGCAGGCGCACTTCGGCGAAGGCCGCCGCCAGGGCCTGGGCCGGCTGCTCCAGCAAGGGGCAATGGGACGGCACGCTGACCGCCAGGCGCCTGGCCACCCCCGCGCCCGAGCGACGGGCCCGTTCGGCCACCGCCTGCATCGCGGCGTCGCTGCCGGCGATCACCACCTGGCTGTCGGCATTGATATTGGCCAGGTACACCGGCATATCCCGGCTGTGAACCTGGGCCAGAAGCGCCTCCACGGCCGCAAGCTCCAGGCCGATCAACGCGGTCATGCCATAACCCTGTGGATAAGCCTGCTGCATCAGTTCCCCCCGCAGGCTCACCAGGCGCAGGGCATCGGCGAACTCCAGGGCGCCCGCCACCACCGCTGCCGGGTAGGCGCCGATGGACAGGCCAGCGACGTAGTCCACCGTGGCCGCCGATTGCAGCAGGGTCCGGGCAGTAGCCACCCCGGCGATCAGCAGGCACAGCTGCACTGCCCGGGTGGAGGCCAGGGCCTGGGGCGAATCCAGCTGCAGTACGTCCTGGCCCAGCACCTCGCCGGCCTCTTGCAGGCACGCCAGCACCTCGGGGCTTGGCGGCAGGCGCTGGAGCATGCCCGGCTGCTGCGCGCCCTGGCCCGGGAACACCAGCAGGCTGCTCACGCTGCCTGCTCCCGAACGTCCCAGGGGTCACTCACCAGCCTCGCGCCTTCCGCGCTCTTGAGCAGCACCCGGGGCGCCGAGCCGGCCCACTCGCGCAACGCCAAGGCCCCTGCAGGCACCTGCAATTGCATGTCCACCGGGCAGTTGGCGCTGTCGAGCAGCGCCAGCAACGCCCGGGCACGGGGCCGGGACAGGGGCTCTGGCGCACGCAGGATCAGGTCCAGATCGCTGCCCTGATGCAACGCGCCAACGCCACTGGCCAACTCGAGACCGGCACTGCCACTGACGCCCCATGCCCACTCCAGGGCGTCCAGCTCGTCCCGCAGTCGATCCAGTGCCCGCAGCGCCGGCCATTGCCGAGACGACGCCACATGACGCAACGCCTCAGGGCACACCCCGCGTTGCACGGTGTCCAGCTCCAGCAACGCCGGATAACGCTGCTCCCGGGACGTGCCACGCAGCCCTACGGCCACCAGCCCGGGTGCAGTCAGGGCCCGGCGCACCACCACCGGCTGCCCGGCCGCCAGCACCGCATGGGCCCAGGCCGGCGCGTCGGCCGGCAACTGCGCCGGGGTCATGCCCCACAGCAGATCGTGGGGCAGCCAGGGGCCGGCGCCCTTCACCACTGCTCCCGCAGCAGTTGCCGGACCCGGCTGGAGGCAGCGCGGTTCGCTGCACCCAGGCGGCTGCCCAGGTCCACACCCTTGGCCCGCACATCGGCCACGGCCTGCAGCAGGCACTCCTCGACCCGGGCCAGGTCCTGCGCCGTCGGTTGCTCGATCTGCTGCACCGACAGGGTTTCCCAGAGCAGGCCGAGGCCGGCGTAGCTATCGATGTCGTAGGCCATGGGCGGCACGCTGGCGGCCAGGGCTTCCAGTTCCTCGACGCTGCGCAAGGTCACTCGGGCCGCCGAGGCCTTGCCCATGGCGTGCACCATCACGCCCGGGTCACGCAGGGCAATCAGCCGGTTGGCCTGGTAGCCGTGGGCCAGGAAGGCACCGGACATGGCCTTGCCCACCAGCAGGGCAATCACCGGGTGCCCGGCCAGCCGCGCCCGAGCGTAGCTGTCGGCGGCACCGGCCAGGGCCTGATGGATGCCCAGGGCCTCCTCGCGCCGGCCATAGGCCTGGCTGGGCACATCGACAATGGCGATCAGCGTTCGCTTGTGAGCCTGATCCTGGTCGGCGGCAATCACTTCATCCACCGTCCTGGCCAGGCCCCAGCCTTCGAGCAGGCCGACCTCACCCTGGCGGGCACGGACAAAGCGGTTTTCAGGATCGGCCACGACGGCAATGAAACGCACCGGCTGGCCGCCCAACTGACCGTCCGCCACCTTCAGCGACGGCGGCAGGTCCTTGACCTCCCTCGCCCCGCCAGCCAAGGCGTTGAACCAGTTCAGCCCCCTCAGGGAACAGACACTCATGAGCGGTCTCCTTGATACAGATGACGAACCGTTGCCGCATCGATTTGCGGCGCCGTGTCCAGGCGGGCCAGGCGCTGCAGATACAGGTCGGCCTCGCGGCTGCGTTGGCGCGGCGGCAAACCGAGGGCCAGCAGTTCGCGAACCTGGGCCTGGATCTGTGCCACATCGTCGGCCACGTAGCGGTCCACCAGGCCACTGGCGAAACGCTGCTCACCGCCGGTCAGGCTCCAGATGAACGGCCGGTCCCGGGAGTCGTATTCCTCAAGGCCCGCTTCCTGCTCGATCACCTGCGGGCCGTTGAGCCCCAGGCGCGCTTCCTGGGTGACCAGCAGATAGCTGCACAACCCGGCGGCAATCGACATGCCGCCAAAGCAGCCGACACTGCCGGCCACCACGCCGACCACCGGCTGGTACTGGCGCAGGTCGACGATCGCGGCGTGGATATCGGCAATCGCCGCCAGCCCCAGGTTGGCTTCCTGCAGGCGCACACCGCCGGTTTCCAGCAGCAACACGGCGCGGGTCGGGATGCCGTTGCGGTTGTCTTCGGCGGCCAGCTCCAGGGCGCCGGCAATCTTCGCCCCACCCACTTCACCGAGGCTGCCGCCCTGGAAAGCGCCTTCGATGGCAGCAATCACCACCGGCGAACCCGCGATGCTGCCCTTGGCGATCACCACCCCGTCATCAGCCTGGGGCACCACGCCCTGGCGTTCCAGCCAGGGCGACATGACCCGCTGGAACGGGTCGAGCAATTCGCGAAAGCTGCCGTCGTCCAGCAGCGCCCGGGCCCGTTGTCGGGCTCCCAGCTCGACGAAACTGTGCTTGTTCAGCAAACGTGCACTGTCAGTCATGGCCGATCTCCTCGAAGCCCTGTTCCAGGCGCAGGCGCACCACGCCGGGGGTGGCGCCGAAATCATGGATGTCGATCAGCAACGCCGGCGGCGTCTGGCCATCGAACATGCGCTCGAACAGGTGCTGCCAACGGGAGGCGCTGCCATTCACCGAGGTCTGCACCTGGATCAGCAGCTTGCCGGCCTGCCCCGGCTCCAGCAGCACCTCCAGGTCGCCGGAACCGACACAGCCCACCAGGGCACGGCCACGGCCGGGCTGGCCGGCGGGGAATTCGAAATTCAAGGTTTCCATTACATCGCTCCCTGGATAAAGGCATCGCCGGATTCGATCCGGTCGAGCAACAGGCTGGCTGCCAGCAGGTCTGCGGCGCCGCCGGGCGAGGCATTCAAGGTCACTAGTTGCAGGTCCAGCTCGTGCAGGCGACGGCGGCCGGCCAGGCTGGCACTGCCCCCCGCCTCGAGCACCGCCCGGGCGCCCTGCTGCATCGCCTGCAGGCCCGCCTCGCCGGCGCGGTAGAGCACGCAGGTGTCCGCCAGGCGACTCATGATCGCCAGCAGGGCATCGAGCCGGGCGTTCTGTTCGCCATGGCCCTGCTCGCGGCTGCGCCTGAGCTGGGGCAGCCCCCTCTGCAGCACCGCGGGAAAGCCCTGCTGCGCCTCTTCCCGGGCACCGCGCACACCGTAGCGCAGCGCCACCTGGGCGCCGTGGCTCAGGGGCCGTGGCGCATAACGATCTTCCAGCAGCGCCAGGCGGGCAGCCCGCAGCGCGATGCTGCTGGCCCCTGTGGATTCAGGCTCCAGCGCGGCAGCGGCCACCAGCAGGCCCAGGGCCCAGATCGCTCCGCGATGGGTATTCACCCCCTGAGTGGTGGCAAGCATCGCCCGCTCGCCTTCACGGCCGATATGGCCCAGGGCTTCGCGCAGGGGCAGGCCGATTTCGCCCCTTTCCAGCGCGGCATCGGCCATCTGCTTGAAGGCCGGCCACAGGGACAGCGCCGAGGCGTGCATCAGCCCCAGGTGCAGGTCGCAGTGGGCGCCATTGCCGCGGCGGTCCACCAGGGCCGGCTTGGGCGACAGGTCGGCTTCGTCGATCAGTGCGTCCACCGCCAGGTCCGCCAAGCGTTCGGCCAGGTTCAAGGGGCGCGATTGCAGATTGAATGCGTGCATTACCAGCTCCTGAACTTGGCGGGCGGGTTGTACAAGCCGCCGGACCACTCCACCAGGTCGGCGACGCTTTTCGCCGCCAGCAGTTCGCGGCTGGCGTCGGTACGGCGAATGCCGAGGTCTTCCGGCAGGGCGATCAGGCCTTCGCGGCGCATGCGCGCGGTGTCCTTGGGGTTGTGTCGCAGGCCGATGGCGGTGACCCCGGCTACGGCGGCGATCATCGCCTGGCGCTCTTCCAGGGAGCGGGCCTTGTACAGGTAGGCAATGCCCTCCTCGGTCAGCAGGTGGGTGACGTCGTCGCCGTAGATCATGATCGGTGCCAGGGGCATGCCGCTCTTGCGCGCCACGTCCACCGCGTCAAGGGTTTCGACAAAGGTCGGTTTGCCGCCTTCCTGGAAGGTCTCGACCATCTGCACCACCAGCTTCTTGCCGCGCTCAAGCATGGCCTCGGGCGCATCGCTCTGATCGACGCGCATATCCAGCCAGGCCGGGGTGCCGTGGCGGCGCCCGCGGGGGTCGTGGCCCATGTTCGGCGCCCCGCCGAACCCCGCCAGGCGGCCGCGGGTCACGGTGGAGGAGTGGCCGTCGCCGTCCACCTGCAAGGTGGCACCGATAAACAGGTCCACCGCGTACTGCCCGGCCAGTTGGCAGAACATCCGGTTGGAGCGCAGCGAGCCGTCGCGACCGGTGAAGAACACGTCCGGGCGTGCGGCAATGTAGTTCTCCATGCCCAGTTCGGTGCCAAAGCAATGCACGCTTTGCACCCAGCCGCTTTCAATGGCCGGGATCAGGGTCGGATGGGGATTGAGGGTCCAGTTGCGGCAGATCTTGCCCTTGAGCCCCAGGGACTCGCCGTAGGTCGGCAGGATCAGCTCGATGGCCGCGGTGTTGAAACCGATGCCGTGGTTCAGCGACTGCACGTTGTGTTTTTCGTAGATGCCGCGGATCGCCATCATCGCCATCAGCACATGCACCGGCTTGATGTGGCGCGGGTCACGGGTGAACAGCGGCTCGATGTAGAACGGCTTGTCGGCCACCACCACGAAGTCGACCCAGGAGGCCGGGATATCCACCCTGGGCAACTCGCTGACGTCATCCACCAACTGGTTGACCTGAACGATGACGATACCGTCGCTGAAGGCCGCCGGTTCGATCAACGCTGGCGTGTCCTCGGTACTGGGGCCAGTGTAGATATTGCCGGCACGGTCGGCCATGAAACCGGCGGACAGCACCACATTGGGGATCAGGTCCACCACCAGCCGCGCATAGAGTTCGATGTAGGTATGGATCGCACCGATTTCCAGCAACCCGTCCTCGAGCAACTGGCTGATGCGCAGGCTCTGGGTGCCGGCAAAGGAGAAGTCGAGCTTGCGGGCGATGCCGCGCTCGAACAGGTCCAGGTGCTCGGAGCGGCCGACGCTGGGCATGATCATGTGCAGGTCATGCAGCTTGGCCGGATCTGCCTTGGCCAGGGAGCGAGAGAGAAAATCCGCCTGCTTCTGGTTGTTGCCCTCCAGCACCACCCGGTCGCCCGGCAGGATCAGCGCTTCCAGCGCCGCGACAATCTTGTCGGTCGGCAACACCACGCCGTCGGCGAGGGCCCGCACCTGCTCGAGGCGCCGCAGCTTTTCGCTGCGCCGCCGCGACCAGCGCGCGTCGGGGGAAATTGTTGTTGTCATGCTCACTCCACAGGTTCGCTGTCGTGGCAGTCACCATAGGAGTGAAAACGGAGGGCATCAATCAAGCATGACGCCGGATAGTTACGCTGAGCGTAATGATTGCAAGGCCATTGGCGCCCCATCCCCCAATCGGTACACAATGCGCGCCGGAACGGCCAATCAACGGTCGAGGCAGACAACGATGAGAGTCAGCATGAACACACCGATTCGCTCAAACCAGACGCTGCTGGAGCAGATCAGCCTGGGCCTGAAGCCCGACTACCTGATGTTCTGGGGGCACCATCCAACCCGCGACGGACGCATCTCGCAAAGCTGCTTCAGCCAGTGGTTCGCCAGCGGTTTCGAGCTTGAGGGCATTCACTACCCCAGCGCCGAGCATTTCATGATGGCCGGCAAGGCCCTGCTGTTCGACGACCGGGAAACCCACTCGCGGATCCTCAAGGCGGTCACTCCGGCGGACGTCAAGCAACTGGGCCGTGAAGTGCGCGGTTTCGATGATGCCCGCTGGACCGAGGCACGTTTCGAGATCGTGGTGCGCGGCAACCTGGCCAAATTCAGCCAGCACCCGGCCCTGGGTGAATACCTGCTGTCCACCACCGATCAGGTGCTGGTAGAAGCCAGCCCGGTGGACCGAATCTGGGGCATTGGCCTGGCCGCCGAAGACCCCAAAGCCAGCCGGCCGGAGCAATGGCGCGGGCTCAACCTGCTGGGTTATGCCCTGATGGAAGTGCGGGAGCGGCTGCAAGGCGCCTGATGCCACGCGGCACCTTCGCCGGCCGGCGCCCCGGACAGCACTGCAGGCACCAAGCGGCCGGCGCGCACCCTAGAGAGACAGTCCGGCATCCACCAGCAACTCTTCCAGCGCCAGCAGGTCCGGCACCTTGACCACCTGCTCGGCCACCTGCACCGCGGCCTTTTCCAGCGGCGCCAGGGGCACATCGACATAGCTCAACTGGCTGTCGAGCTTGCAGGAGCGGGGAATGCCCTGCACCAGCAAGGCCATGAACTTCAGCTCCGGGCGCCCACCCAGAGCGTTGAGCACGACGATCCGCGCCCGCTCGCCAATCACCGTCCGAGCGCCACAGGCCGACTCGAAGCTGATCAGCGCAATCCAGCGCTCGCGCCAGAGCACCCGCCCCAGGTACCAGGGCGGTGAATCCAGGTCGAAGGCGCCCTGCTGGTAGTCGATCAGCTCGGCCACCGCGACATTGGGCAGGATCAGGGTGCGGTCGGCCAGGGGCAGCAGCAGCCCGGTGAGAGTGCTGGCGCGGTGATCAAGCATGGGTCTTGCTCCACAGGGCAATGCTTTCCAGCAGCACCGACTCTTGGTAGGGCTTGCCGAGGTAGTCGTTGACGCCGATGGCCATGGCCCGGTCGCGATGCTTCTGGCCGGTACGGGAGGTGATCATGATGATCGGCAAGTGCTGCAGGCGAGGGTCGTTGCGCACCTGGATCGCCACCTCGAAACCGTCCATGCGCGGCATCTCGATGTCCAGCAGCATCAGGTCCGGCGTGTGCTCGGCCAGCAACGCCATGGCGTCGACCCCGTCCTTGGCGGTGAGCACGTTCATGCCGTGGCGTTCCAGCAGGCGGCTGGTGACCTTGCGCATGGTGACCGAGTCGTCCACCACCAGTACCAGCATCGGCCGTGGCGGTTGCACCTCGCTGGCCGGTTCGTCACCCGCCAGGCGCGGCAGTGGCGCCTGGACCTGCAACGCGCGGATATGCGCCAGCAGATCGAGAATCAGCACCACCCGGCCATCGCCGAGGATGGTCGCCCCGGACAGTCCCTGGACTGCGGCAAACTGCGGCCCCAGGCTCTTGACCACGATTTCCCGGGTGCCAAAGGTGGCGTCCACCTGCACCGCTATCCGCTGGTCGTTGCAGTGCACCAGCAGCACCGGCAAGGGCAGTACCTGGCCCAGCAGCTTTGGCCGCGGCACGGTATGCAGCAGCTCCCCCAGGTAACACAGCTGGTAGCCCTGGCCGGCGTATTCGTAGTGCGGCGGATCAAGCTGGTAAAAGGCATCCAGCTCGCCCGGCAGCACCCGCACGATGCCCTCCACGGTGTTCAGCGGAATCGCGTACTGCTCGTCCGCGCATTGCACCATCAGCGCTCGGTTGACCGAGACGGTGAACGGCAAGCGGATGCGAAAATGCACGCCCTGCCCGGCAATCGAATCGATGCTCATGGTGCCGCCCAGTTGGCGCACTTCTTCATGGACCACGTCCATGCCCACGCCGCGTCCGGAAATCTGGGTGATCTTCTCGGCGGTGGAAAACCCCGGCTGCATGATGAACTGCAGCACCTCGCGGTCGCTGAGCTGCGCCTGCGGGTCCAGTAATCCGCGTTTGATGGCCTTTTTGCGCACCGCTTCCAGGGGCACACCGGCACCGTCGTCGCGCATGTCGAAGATGATGTCGCCCCCTTCCCGGGACAGGTCGAGGGTGATCCGTCCCTGCTCCGGCTTGCCCACCGCCAGGCGCGCCTGGGCCGACTCCAGGCCATGATCGACCGCGTTGCGCAGCATGTGCTCCAGCGGCGCAACCATGCGTTCGAGAACGTTGCGGTCCATCTCCCCTTCGGCGTTGCCGACCACGAACTCCACGTCCTTGCCCAGCTCTTCGGCCACCTGGCGGACGATGCGCTTGAGCCGCGGCACCATGCGTTCGAAAGGCACCATGCGCGTGCGCATCAGGCCCTCCTGCAGCTCGGTGTTGATCCGCCCCTGCTGCGCCAGCAGGTTCTCGGCGTCGTGGTTGCGCCGGTCGAGGGTTTCCTTGAGGTCCAGCAGGTCCGAGGCCGACTCGAACAGGGCCCGGGACAGTTGCTGCAATTGTGAGTGGCGGTCCATTTCCAGGGGGTCGAACTCTTCGTAGCCCAGGCGCTCGGCCTCCACCTGCTGGCGGCTGAGGATCCGCCCCTGGGTTTCGGTGTCCAGCCGCCGCAACTGATCGCGCATGCGCTCGATGGTGGTTTCCATCTCGCCCAGGGCCACCCGGGCATCGTTGACCTGTTGTTCGATGCGCCCCCGGAAGATCGAGGTTTCCCCGGCCAGGTTCACCAGGTCGTCCAGCAGTTCGGCGGAGACTTTGACCATGTCTCCTGCGCCGGCCGCGTCCGGCACCGGGACCACGGCTTCCGGCTTGGCCAGCAGCAGCGGTGCATCCTGGCCGGGACCGGACGGCACACGAGGGTGGCTCAAGTCATGGATGGCCTCGATGAGTTTCTGCGCGGCCTCGATGGGTTGCCCCGCCCGGGCGGCATCGAGCATCTGGGCCAGTCGGTCGTGGCTCTTCTGCAACAGGGTGAAGAGCACCGGGCTGGGCTGCAGCAAGCCGGCGGACAGGCCTTCGAAAAGAAATTCCAGTTCATGGGCCAGGTCACCGATGGGGGCGATTTCCACCATCCGTGCACCGCCCTTGAGGGTGTGCAGGTCGCGCAGCAGGGTTTCCACCTCCTGGCGCGCCTGGGGGTCGGCCTGCCAGCGGCCGAGCGCTGCGGCCGAGCTGTCGATGATGTCGAAACCTTCCTCCAGGAAAATCTCCAGCAGTTCCGGGTCCTGGGCCGTGCTGTCTTCCGGCACAGCGCTCTCCGGCACGTCGGTGGGGCTGGCAGCCTGCTGCCGATAAGCGCGGACCGCCTCGACCTGGCCCCGCGAGTCATCCAGGGCGCGTTGCCCCTGCAGTTGTTCGAGCAACAATGCCAACTGCTCGTGGCTGCTGCGCAACAGCAGGCCCAGGTGCGGGCTGTAGCTGTAGCGCCGGTCCACCAGCCCCTCGTACAGCGACTCCAGCTCCTGGGCCAGTTCGGCCACGGGAGCGACTTCGGCCATCCGCGCGCCGCCCTTCAGAGTGTGCATGTCCCGCTGCAGGGACGACAGCGGCGCGCCGTTTTCAGGGTCGCCCAACCAGCGCTGCAGGGCCTGGTCGGCGCTGTCGAGAATATCCACCGCCTCTTCGAGGAAGATCTCGACGATCTCCTGGTCCGCGGCCGGTGCGGCCGGAGCCTGTTCCAGGCGAGCAGTGGCAGCCCCCAGCTCGCTGATGCTCAGGGTGCGGCTGCCGTCGCTCTTGATCAGGCCGGTGGCGGACGGATCGAGCGCCTCGTCCAGCAACTCGCGAAGGGCCTGGACGCGCTCCGGACGGGGGCTGACCTCCTGGCCCGCCGCCAGTTCGTCGAGCATGTTGATCAAGGCCTCATGGGCACCTTGCGCCTCATGGAAGAACCGTTCGCTGACCGCCAGGCTGCTCTCCTCCACCGCGCCGTAGAGGTCGAGCAGGGCCTCGCACAGCTCATCCATCGGGTGCAGGTCCGCCAGGTGCGCGCCTTCGCCCAGGGTGGTCAGTTCATCCAGCAGGGCACTGAGCTCCTGGCGCTCGCCAGGATGCTGCTGCCAGCGCAGCAGCAGGCTCTCGGCATCCAGCAGGATATCCATGCCCTGGGCCAGAAAGTTGTTGATCAGTTGCGGATCACGCTTGGCCCGGGGCGCGCTGTCCGGCGCACTGAGCAGGTTTTCCAGGCGCTCGCCCAGCAGGGCCAGGGCACGGCCCACCAGTGAGCGGGCGCCGTCGATGGGGGCCAGCGGGTCGCTGTCCAACTGCCGCAGGCCACGTCGCAACAGGCCTTCGGCTTCCAGCAGCAGTTCCACTTCATCCAGATCCAGCGCAATCAGGTGCGCACGGTATTCCCGTGCCAATTGGTCAAAGGGGCCGGCCAGCTCGGCCATCGGCAGCACCCCGGCCATGGAGGCGCTGCCCTTGAGGGTATGCAAGGCGCGCTGCAGTTCATCGCTGGCCTGCAGTGGCAACTGCTCGGCAGCCTGATCGAGAAAGCGATTGATGCTGTCCAGGTGGGTCTGGGCTTCGCTGCGAAAGATCTCCAGCAGCTGCGGGTCCAGGGCTTCGTCCCGAGACGCCGCGGTGCTCGCCGCGGCATTGCCTGTGGCCAGGGCATGGGCACGAGCCGCAAGACGGTCGACATCATCACGCTGGCGCTGCTCCTGGGCGGCAAACTCGGCGATCAGCCCCGGCAGCAGCGCCAGGGTGTCGCCCACCAGTTGCTGGATCTCGGCACTGGGCGCCACGCTGTGCTCCAGCACCCGATTGAGCAGGTTCTCCACCGCCCAGGCCAGTTCCCCCAGCACCAGCGCACGCACCATGCGCCCGCTGCCCTTGAGGGTGTGAAAGGCCCGGCGCAGTTCACTCAGGGCAGACTTGCCCTGAGGGTCGGCGAGCCAGCGCGGCAGGTACTCGTGGAGCATTTCCAGGACTTCCTCGGTTTCTTCGAGGAAGACTTCCCGCAACTCGTCATCCACCGGCGGCTCATCCCCCGGGGGCGGCAACAAGCTGCCCGGCGTGACCAGGGCCGGCGGGTTGAGGGCCGACACCGGCACTGCCAGCACCTGGGCCAGGGACGCCGCCAGGGGATCGTCCAGCGCCGCAGAGGCCTGCTCGTCAAGCCCCGCAGACGGCTCCGCCAGCGGGGCCCGGACCACCGGCACATAACCCAGGGCGGCCAGCCCCTCTTCGGCGATATCGAGGATCTTCTCCCCCGGCGCCTCGTGGTCCTCGCTCAAGCGCTCCAGGTAATAGTCCAGGCTGGTGATCACATCCGCCAAGTGCTCGAACTTCTGCCAGTCCGGGTGGGGCTGGGCGGCCAGCAAACGCTCGCTGATGAACTGGTTGCAGGCCTCCATCAGGCCGGCGGCACGGGGCAGCGGAATCATCGCCAGGGCGCCGCGCACCTGGGTCAGCAACTCGGGGACAGCAACCAGCTGCTCGGGCTCCCAGTCAGCCTCGATGTACTCGACGATCAGGTCCTTGGCCTGCTGCAGGCAGATCCGTGCCTCCTTGATCACCAACTGATGGATCTGGCTCAGATCGGTGGTGGGCAGGCGGCTGTCCTCGCGGTTTTCCGGCTCCACGGTGCCGACCATCCCGGCCAGGGTCGCCTCGACATAGAGCAGGGCCCCGGCGACATCCATCAACACCGCATCATCCGGCGCACGCTGGCCCTGGGCCAGGCTCTGGACCACCGCCAGCTGGTCGATGATCACCTTGCGTGGCTGGCCAAACCCCAGCACTGCCAGGGTGTCGGCGATCTGCCGCAGGGGCGACAACAGGCTGTCCAGGTCATCGGCATGCTGGCGGTCGCTGCGCACGAACAGGTCGAGGCGCTCCTTGACCCGCACCAGCCCATCGCACACCGCCATCAATACCGAGCGCATGGCGTCCCGGTCAGGGCCAGTCAGGCGGGCCCGCTCTTCATCGACCAGCGCACTGTCGGGCAATGCGTCATCCAGTCCGTAACGTTCTTTCATGGTCAGCATCAATGGCGTGGGATGGCGCGCTTTGGCGATATAGAACAGCAGGCTCTTGAGCAACTCATCAGGGGCCGGCTGGTTGATTCCGGGCATGCCCTGCTCCAGCAGGCGCTTGAGCTCCTTGTCGGCATCCTTGAGCAGGCTGCGCACCGCCGGGCTGTTGGCGATGACGTCCTGGCGCATGCCTTCCACCAGGGCCGAGGCGATATGCCACAAGGGCGCCAGCGGCGCATCCTGGCACAAAGCCTCCAGGCGCTCGAAGACCTTGGCCATGTGGCCCAGGCTGGTTTCATCGTCCTGCTCGCGCAGCAAGTCCACCAGGGCGCTCTGCAGCATGTGCCGCAGCTTGCGCAGCTGGGTCGGGAACTCCAGCGGCTCCAGGGCCGCCAGGGCCTTGTCGCTCAGGGGCGGCAGGCTGGGCAGTTGCGGGCTGAACAGGCTGGTTTCCGAAAGCAGGCTTTCACCACGGGCACTGCGCAGGTCGTTGAGCAGCGGCAGCACCACCAGCGGCAGGTCGCGCCGGGCGCTCTGCACCCGGTCCAGGTACTGGGGCAACTGGCTGATGGCCTGGCGCAGCAGGCGAATGGCTTCGTCACGCTGGGCGACGCGCTGCTCCTGCAAGGCCAGGGCGAGCTTCTCCATTTCCTCGGCCAGCAGCGCGGCCCCGTAGAACTCCACCATCTGCAGGCTGCCGTGCACCAGGTGGATGCCCTCCAGGCACTGGCCCAGGGCATCCGGGGCCTGGGGGTCGTCGGCCAGATGCTCCAGCGCCTGATAGGCCTGCTTCAGGGTCTCGGCAATTTCACCCTTGACCCATTCCAAGGCCACATAGTCGTGCCGATCAACCATACCCACTCCAGTCAAAACCTTCTGTCAGAACCTGTTTGCGCGAGCTCATGGAGCGCTGAACCTGGTTTTTTAGCGTCAACGGTTGTCATTCGGCGCCGGCCCCCGGGTCGCCGGCAAGGTAAAGCCCGACACCGAGCGGCGCAGTTGGCTGGCCATCTTCGCCAGGTTGCCGATGCTCTCGGCGGTCGCGGTCGAGCCGGACGAGGTTTGCGAGGTGATCTGCTGGATCACGTTCATGGTCAGGGATATCTGCCCGGCCGAGGAGGTCTGCTGCTGGGCCGCGTTGGAAATGCTCTGGATCAGTGCCGCCAGGGTCTTGGACACGCCCTCGATCTCTTCCAGGGCCACCCCGGCGTCCTGGGCCAGGCGCGCACCGCGCACCACTTCGCTGGTGGTCTGCTCCATGGAGATCACCGCCTCGTTGGTGTCGGTCTGGATCGCCCGCACCAGGGTCTCGATCTGCCGGGTGGCCGCCGAGGAGCGCTCGGCCAGCCGTTGCACTTCGTCGGCGACCACGGCGAAACCGCGACCGGCATCGCCGGCCATGGACGCCTGGATCGCCGCGTTCAGGGCAAGAATGTTGGTCTGGTCGGCAATGTCGTCGATCAGGCTGACGATATCGCCGATTTCCTGAGAAGACTCACCCAGGCGCTTGATGCGCTTGGCGGTGTCCTGGATCTGCTCGCGGATGTTGTCCATGCCATGGATGGTGTTGTGCACCACCTCGTTGCCCTTGTTGGCAATCTCCACCGAACGCTCGGCCACCGCCGAGGACTCCGCAGCATTGGCCGACACCTGGTCGATGGACTGGGCCATGTCGTTGATCGCCGTGGAGGCTTCGGAAATCTGCTGGGCCTGGTGCTCCGAGGCCTCGGCCAGTTGCATCGCGGTGGCCTGGGTCTCCTGCACTGCGCCGGCTACCTGGCCGGCGGTGAGGTTGATGGTGGCCACCAGGTCCCGCAGCTGGTCGACGGAATAGTTGATCGAGTCGGCGATGGTGCCGGTGAAGTCTTCGGTTACCGAGGCCGTCACCGTCAGGTCGCCATCGGCCAGGTCTTCGATCTCGTCCAGCAGGCGCATGATCGCGTTCTGGTTACGCTCGTTCTTCTCGGCGGTCTCGCGCAGCTGGCGGTTGGTCTCGCGCACCATCACCAGGCCGATGAGGATGATCGAGGCCAGCGCCAGCAGGCCCAGGACATAGCCGCCGATGGTGTCCAGCTTGCGGCTGCCGGCCAGGTTCTCGAAACCGGTGGCCAACAGTGAAGCCTCGTCCAGCAGGGTCTGGGACAGGCTGAAGATGCTGCTCGCCGATTCACGGACCTGGAACAGCTCGGGGGAGGTTTCGAGGATTTCGTCCACGGAGCCGGAAACGAATTCGAACAGTTCGGAAATCTCCCCCAGGCGGGCGCGGGCATCGGGATCCTCGACCTGACTGATCTTCAGCCCCGGGTTGCCCTGCAGCATGCCATTGAGCACCTGTCCGAAACGCGCGGCATCACGCCCGAAGGCATCGGCCGCCTGCACCGCGTTTTCGTCACCGGCCAGCACGGTATTGACCGCCCCCAGGATCCGCTCGGCCAACAGCGACTGGCGCTGGGCCATGGCCACCTGGGCCGCGGGGGCGCCGCGCTGGAGCAGGATTTCCACGACCTTTTCGTATTCCACCTGCAACTGCGGTACGGTTTCCGCCAGGGTTGCCGCCACTTGGTGCAGCGACAGCACCGTCTGTTCGCTGGCGAGAATGGCGTCGGTGTTCTTCAGCAGTTTTTCCCAATCCAACTGCACCGCGCGCATTTCCTGGCGCAGCACCACCGGGGCGCCGGGCAGGCCGGTGACCGGGTCGCCCTTCTTCAGATAACCCCAGCGCTGGGCGAAGTCATTGCGCGCATCCCCCAGCAACTTGAACGCCGCGGCCTTGCCGGCCGCCGCTTCGGTGGCGTTCTTGGCGATACGCTGGGACAGCACCCGCAGCTCACCGGCATGGCCGATGTACTGCTTGTCGTAGGTGGCCTGGGTATTGAGGTAAGCGAAGTTGGCGAACAGCAGCATGATGAACACGATCAGCGCGATGAACAGCACGATGATCTGCGAACGACTGCGGGAGCCCTCCAGGGGCTTGCCGGTTTTGGCTTTGGTCATCGATCAGGCCTGTGGCGAGCGGGCGGTCCCGCATTCAGGTGCCCGGGGCGCACGCATCACCGGGGCAGCATGGGTTGACCCAGGGAAGCACGGGCCTCCCATGGCACGACGAACGGGTTGCACCAGCGCCGGAGCGCCCTTCACGCGGCCACCTCGAGAAAATCCGTCGAGCGGGCCAGGGCAAAGGGACTGAAGACCTGCCAGACCTGCTCGCGACGGAACTGGCCCTGCAGGTAGGGATTGATCGCTGCCAAGACCGCGTCGCCGACGCCGGGCTCCAGGCTGTCCTGGGCAAAATGCTGCAGGCCGGCCACCTCGTCCACCAGCAGGCCGGCGAACAGTTCCTTGTACTCCACCACCAGTACCCGCCGCTGCTTGCGCAGGGGCGACAGTTCATGGCCGAAGAAACCGCACAGGTCCATGATCGGCAGCAGCCGCCCGCGCAGGTTGGCCACGCCCTTGACCCAGGGCTTGACCCCCGGCAGCAGGGTGTAGCGCGGTTCGGGCAGGACCTCGCTGATCTCGCCCATGGCCGCCACATACCAGTGCTCGCCCAGGCGAAAGCCGATGCCGCTCCAGCTGTGCTCGCGGGTTTCCTGGGACGGCAGGTCGGCGGCCAGCAGGCGGCAGCGCTGGTCGATCTCCAGCAGCAGCTCGAAGGCGGTCTGGGATTCGCTCATGGCCGGGGCGGTCAGCCGGCCAGGACGTTGTTCAGGGTCTTGATCAGGGTCTCTTCGTCCACCGGCTTGGTCAGGTAGTCCTTGGCGCCCTGGCGGGTGCCCCAGACCTTGTCGGTTTCCTGATCCTTGGTGGTGATGATGATCACCGGGATATGGCTGGTCTCGGCGTCCTTGGTCAACTGGCGGGTGGCCTGGAAACCATTGAGGCCGGGCATGACGATGTCCATCAGCACGGCATCGGGCTTTTCCTCACGGGCCAGGGCCACGCCGTCGGCGCCGTTCTCGGCCTTGAGCACTTCATGGCCGTGCTTTTCCAGCATGCCGGTGAGTTTGTACATTTCAGTCGGCGAGTCATCGACGATCAGAATACGAGCCATGGTCTTCCCCATACGGTATTGGCGCCCGGCCCGCTGGCCGGACGCCGCTGTGCGTGTCTACTGTGGCGCAAGCGCGACAAAGTCCGGGACGTGGGCCTTGATTGCGCTCAGCAGTTCTTCCTTGCTGAAGGGTTTGGTCAAAAACTGGTCGGAGCCGACGATCCGGCCCTTGGCCTTGTCGAACAGCCCATCCTTGGAGGACAGCATGATCACTGGAATGGACTTGAACGCACTGTGGTTCTTCACCAGCGCGCAGGTCTGATAACCGTCGAGCCGCGGCATCATGATGTCGACGAAAATGATCCCGGGATGATGGTCGACGATCTTCGACAGGGCTTCGAAGCCGTCCACTGCGGTGATCACCTCGCAGCCGACGTTCTTCAACAGCATTTCGGCCGTGCGGCGAATCGTCTTCGAGTCGTCGATCACCATCACCTTCAAGGCGTTGGAATGCTGTTCCATATCTGCTCTGCCATCGCCCCAGCGAATGATTTGATCCGGTACCCCTGGCCAACGCCCCAAACCCTTGAACTTCAAGGCCTCGGCCCGGCATGCGAGCCTTTTTAGCACACTCTCCCCCCTGCAATCTATGGACCACGCCAGGCAGTGGTTTTTCCTTGACCCAGGCTCATGTCAGCGCCACTCTGACGCCACTTTCGGAGGCTGTGCCGCTCAGGTGGCAGGCCCCAGCCTTGCGTCCACCCATTTTTTGAAGGAACCCACCCATGAGCGTTCGCGTCGGGATTGTCATGGACCCTATCGCCAGCATCTCCTACAAGAAGGACAGTTCGCTGGCCATGCTGCTGGCCGCCCAGGAACGCGGCTGGACCCTCTTCTATATGGAACAGCGCGACCTGTACCAGGGTGCCGGCGTGGCCCGGGCACGGATGCGCCCGCTGCAGGTCTTCGCCAACCCGGAGAAATGGTTCGAGCTGGACGCCGAGATCGACTGCCCGCTGAGCGATCTGGACGTGATCCTGATGCGCAAGGATCCGCCCTTCGACATGGAGTTCGTCTACTCCACCTACCTGCTGGAGCAGGCCGAAAGCGCCGGCGTGCTGGTGGTGAACAAGCCCCAGAGCCTGCGCGACTGCAATGAAAAGCTGTTCGCCACCCTGTTTCCCCAGTGCACGCCGCCCACCGTGGTCAGCCGTCGCGCCGACGTGCTGCGCGAATTCGCCGCCGAACATGGCGACGTGATCCTCAAGCCCCTGGACGGCATGGGCGGCACGTCGATCTTCCGCCACCGCGCAGGCGACCCGAACCTGTCGGTGATCCTCGAGACCCTGACCGCGCTCGGCAGCCAGCAGATCATGGCCCAGGCCTACCTGCCGGCGATCAAGGACGGCGACAAGCGCATCCTGATGATCGACGGCGAGCCGGTGGATTACTGCCTGGCGCGCATCCCCGCGGCCGGTGAAACCCGCGGCAACCTCGCCGCCGGCGGCCGTGGCGAAGCCCGCCCGCTGAGCGACAAGGACCGCTGGATTGCTGCCCAGGTCGGCCCGACCCTGCGGGCCAAGGGCCTGCTGTTCGTCGGCCTCGACGTGATCGGCGAGCACCTGACGGAAATCAACGTCACCAGCCCGACCTGCATCCGCGAAATCGACAACGCCTTCGGCACCAACATCGGCGCACAGCTGATGGATGCCATACAGAGCAAGCTGCAAGCCACAAGCAACAAGCCGCAAGCTTGATCTGTGTCACCTGCAGCTGGTCGCTTGCCGCTTGCTGCTGGAGGCTTGAAACCAACATTGCGTTATCATGCGCCGCCTGAGAAACCGTGATGTTGGTTGTGCAATGCCTCCAGTGATGTCGAACTGCCTATGAGCCTCCCGTCCGATCTGCCCCCCGAGCTTGCCCATGGCGGCGTGCGTGCGGCCGATCGCCTGGGGTTTACCCTGTTCCTCGCGGCGCTCCTGCACCTGGCACTGATTCTCGGCCTGGGCTTCTCCTTCGCCGAACCCAAGGCCATCAGCAAGACCCTGGAAATCACCCTGGCCACCTTCAAGAGCGAGACCAAGCCGAAGAAGGCCGATTTCCTCGCCCAGGACAACCAGGAGGGCAGCGGCACCCTGGACAAGAAAGCCCTGCCGAAGACCACCGAAGTGGCGCCCTTCCAGGACAACTCGGTAAAAAAGGTCACGCCGCCACCATCGGTCAAGCCGCAGGTCAAGGAGGTCGCGCCCAAGGCCGCGGTCGCCACCACCGCGCCCAAGCCGAAAAAGACCGTGGTGCCCCGAGAAGAGGTCAAGAAAGAGCCCACCCCCAAGGCCGATACCCCGACGTTTGACAGCTCCCAGCTGTCCAGCGAGATTTCCAGCCTGGAAGCCGAACTGGCCAATGAACAGCAGCTGTACGCCAAGCGCCCACGGATCCACCGCCTGAGCGCGGCCTCGACCATGCGCGACAAGGGCGCCTGGTACAAGGACGAATGGCGCAAGAAGGTCGAGCGCATCGGCAACCTGAACTACCCCGACGAAGCCCGGCGCAAGCAGATCTACGGCAACCTGCGGCTGATGGTCTCGATCAACCGCGACGGCTCGCTGTATGAAGTGCTGGTGCTGGAGTCCTCCGGGCAGCCGCTGCTGGACCAGGCGGCCCAGCGCATCGTGCGCCTGGCGGCACCGTTTGCACCCTTTACCGGCGACCTGTCGGACATCGACCGCCTGGAAATCATCCGCACCTGGCGCTTCGCCCGGGGCGACAAGCTCTCCAGCAACTGACCCGCCCTCCCGTAGGAGCCGGCTTGCCGGCGAAGGAGCCCGCAAGGCCTGTGCAACCTTCAATGACGCCTTCGCTGGCAAGCCAGCGCCTACAACACCCCCGCCCCCGTAGGAGCCGGCTTGCCGGCGAAGGAGCCCGCAAGGCCTGTGCAACCTTCAATGACGCCTTCGCTGGCAAGCCAGCTCCTACAACACCCCCCGCCCCCCGTAGGAGCCGGCTTGCCGGCGAAGGGGCCCGCAAGCCCTGTGCAACCTTCAATGACGCCTTCGCTGGCAAGCCAGCGCCTGCAACAGGGTTGCGCTTGTCAGCCGGCCCCGCCAACGCCACACTAGCGCTCATGAAAAATGTCAGCCCCAGCTACCTCAAGCATCACTTCCTGATCGCCATGCCCCATATGGCCGACCCGAATTTTGCGCAAACCTTGACCTACATCGTCGAGCACAACGCCAGTGGTGCCATGGGCCTGGTCATCAACCGGCCCCTGGACCTCAACCTCGCCGAGATTCTGGAACAACTGCGCCCCGAGGAAGACACGCCCTTGCTGTGCCAGCATGTGCCGATCTTCAGCGGCGGGCCGGTGCAGACCGATCGCGGTTTTGTCCTGCACCCCACTGGCCCGGTCTACCAGGCCACGGTGGAACTTGAAGGCCTGTCACTGTCCACGTCCCAGGACGTGCTGTTCGCCATCGCCGACGGCGTGGGGCCAGCCAAGAGCCTGATAGCCCTGGGCTATGCCGGCTGGGAAGCCGGGCAACTGGAAGCCGAACTGGCGGACAACGCCTGGCTGACCTGCCCTTTCGACGCCGACATCCTGTTCAACACCAGCAGCGAATTGCGCCTGGAAGCCGCGGCCCGGCACCTGGGGGTCAACCTCAGCCTGCTCACCAGCCAGGCGGGCCACGCCTGATGGCCCTGCGACTGATCCTCGGCTTCGACTACGGCACCAAGCAGATCGGCGTCGCCGTCGGCCAGGCCATCACCGGCCAGGCCCGCGAGCTGTGCACCCTGAAAGCCCAGAACGGCGTGCCCGACTGGAATCAGGTGGAGGCCCTGATCAAGGAATGGAAACCCGATGCGGTAGTGGTGGGCCTGCCCCTGAACATGGACGGGACGCCCAGCGATATGTGCCTGCGTGCCGAGAAGTTCGCCCGACGCCTGAACGGCCGCTTCAATGTGCCCTTCTATACCCATGACGAACGCCTGACCACTTTCGAGGCCAAGGGCGAACGCCTGACCCGGGGCGGGCAGAAAGGCAGCTACCGCGACAACCCGGTGGACGCCATCGCCGCCGCCCTGCTGCTGCAGGGCTGGCTCGACGAAAACCCCGCACTGCTGAACACCTGAAGACCCAGACATCCCGAAGATGCGCGGCTCAAGGGCTGCGTGCCTCCTGGCCCAACACCAGCCGTAAGAACCTGTTAACGATCTAGCGAGCGACGCTCAGGCAAGGCAAAAATGGCAAAGAAAGCAGAATTTAGGCACCTAAATGAGCATTTCGAAGCCATCTTTAACGCCGCATCAGCTAAGCGCAGCAGATCCTGAACAGGTTCTAAGTCCACGCGCCCGCTGCCCGGCAGCAGGCGCGAGCCCACGAAGGAGCCACCATGAGCCTGCCCAATCCCGCCGCCCTGATCAGCCAGATGGCCGCTGATCTCAATGCTCACCTGGCCAAGCGCGCCATCAGCGAACCACGCTTCATCGGTATCCGTACCGGCGGCGTGTGGGTGGCCCAGGCCCTGCTGGAGGCCCTGGGCAGCGACTCGCCCCTGGGCACCCTGGATGTGTCCTTCTACCGCGACGACTTCAGCCAGAACGGCCTGCACCCGCAGGTACGCCCTTCGGAACTGCCGTTCGAGATCGAAGGCCAGCACCTGGTATTGATCGATGACGTACTGATGAGCGGCCGGACCATCCGCGCCGCCCTCAACGAGCTGTTCGACTATGGCCGCCCGGCCAGCGTGACCCTGGTCTGCCTGCTGGACCTGGATGCCGGTGAATTGCCGATCCGTCCGAATGTGGTGGGCGCGACCCTGTCGCTGGCAGCCCACGAGCGGGTAAAATTGTCCGGTCCTGCGCCGCTTCAACTCGAGCTCCAAGACCTCGCCCTCTAACTCGCCCTTTTAAGAGTCCATTGCGATGACGCCTCTAGACGCCAAGCGCCCGCTGCAGCTCAACGATCAGGGCCAGCTGCGCCACTTCCTGTCCCTCGACGGTCTGAACCGCGAGCTGCTGACGGAAATCCTCGACACCGCCGACTCGTTCCTCGAAGTCGGCGCCCGGGCGGTGAAGAAAGTCCCGTTGCTGCGCGGCAAGACCGTATGCAACGTGTTCTTCGAGAACTCCACCCGCACCCGCACCACCTTCGAACTGGCGGCCCAGCGGCTGTCGGCGGACGTGATCACCCTGAATGTCTCGACCTCTTCGGCGAGCAAGGGTGAAACCCTGCTGGACACCCTGCGCAACCTCGAAGCCATGGCCGCCGACATGTTCGTGGTCCGCCACGGCGATTCCGGCGCCGCGCACTTCATCGCCGAACACGTGTGCCCGCAGGTGGCGATCATCAATGGCGGCGATGGCCGTCACGCCCACCCGACCCAGGGCATGCTCGACATGCTGACCATCCGCCGGCACAAGGGCGGCTTCGAGAACCTTTCGGTGGCCATCGTCGGCGACATCCTGCACTCGCGGGTAGCGCGCTCGAACATGCTGGCGCTGAAAACCCTCGGCTGCCCGGACATCCGCGTGATCGCGCCGAAAACCCTGCTGCCCATCGGCATCGAGCAGTACGGCGTGAAGGTCTACACCGACATGACCGAAGGCCTGAAAGATGTGGACGTGGTGATCATGCTGCGCCTGCAACGTGAGCGCATGCAGGGCGGCCTCTTGCCCAGCGAAGGCGAGTTCTACCGCCTGTTCGGCCTGACCACCGCACGCCTGGCCGGGGCCAAGCCCGATGCCATCGTCATGCATCCGGGCCCGATCAACCGCGGCGTGGAGATCGAATCGGCGGTGGCCGACGGCCCGCATTCGGTGATCCTCAACCAGGTGACCTACGGCATCGCAGTGCGCATGGCGGTACTGTCCATGGCCATGAGCGGGCAGACCGCCCAGCGACAATTCGAGCAGGAGAACGCCCAGTGAAGCTCAGCATTCTCGGCGCCCGCGTCATCGATCCAAGCAGCGGCCTGGATCAAACCACCGATCTGCATCTGGAAGCCGGCAAGATCGTCGCCATCGGCGCCGCTCCCGGCGGTTTCAATGCCGTCACCGTTATCGACGCCAAGGGCCTGGTGGCCGCACCCGGCCTGGTGGACCTGAGCGTCGCCCTGCGCGAGCCGGGCTACAGCCGCAAGGGCAGCATCGCCAGCGAAACCCGCGCTGCCGCGGCCGGCGGCGTCACCAGCCTGTGCTGCCCACCGCGGACCAAGCCGGTACTGGACACCTCGGCCGTGGCCGAGCTGATCCTCGACCGCGCCCGGGAGGCCGGCAACAGCAAGGTGTTCCCCATCGGCGCCTTGAGCAAGGGCCTGGAAGGCGAACAGTTGGCTGAGCTGATTGCCCTGCGCGATGCCGGTTGCGTGGCCTTCGGCAACGGCCTGGAAGGCTTCCGCAGCACCCGCACCCTGTGCCGTGCCCTAGAATACGCCGCCACCTTCGACCTGACGGTGATCTTTCACTCCCAGGACCGTGACCTGGCCGAAGGCGGCCTGGCCCACGAAGGCCCCACCGCCAGCTTCCTCGGCCTGCCGGGCATTCCGGAGAGCGCGGAAACCGTGGCCCTGGCCCGGGACCTGCTGCTGGTGGAACAGAGTGGCGTGCGCGCGCACTTCAGCCAACTGACCAGTGCCCGCGGCGTGGAACTGATTGCCCAGGCGCAAGCCCGCGGCCTGCCGGTCACCGCCGATGTGGCGCTGTACCAGCTGATCCTCACCGATGAGGCGCTGATCGACTTCTCCAGCCTGTACCACGTGCAGCCGCCGCTGCGCTCGCGGGCCGACCGCGACGCCCTGCGCGAAGCCGTGAAGTCCGGGGTGGTGCAAGCCATCTCCAGTCATCACCAGCCCCACGAGCGGGACGCCAAGCTGGCACCGTTCGGCGCCACCGAGCCGGGTATCAGCAGCGTCGAATTGCTGCTGCCCCTGGCCCTGACCCTGGTGCAGGACGGCCTGCTGGACCTGCCGACCCTGCTGGCGCGCCTGAGTGCCGGCCCGGCCGCGGCCTTGCGCCTGCCGGCAGGCAAGCTGGCAGCCGGTGGTGCGGCGGACCTGGTGCTGTTCGACCCGGCCAGTTCCACCGTGGCCGGCGAGCGCTGGCTGTCCAAGGGCGAAAACTGCCCGTTCCTCGGCCATAGCCTGCCGGGCGCGGTGCGCTACACCCTGGTGGACGGGCATATCAGCTATCAGGGCTGATTGCCTGGCAAACACCCTGTAGCCGCTGCCGCAGGTTGCGAACGGCTCCGAAGGAGCCGCCGCTGCTGATGGCGCCCTGCGGCAGTGGCTACATGCTGCGCCAGCACCGTCTGCGCCGATGACGGGATCAACGGCGCTTGGCGTTTTCCAGGGATACCTGATCGTTCAGGGTCCAGAAGTCGTACAGCACCCCGAGGAAGAACAGGCCGCCGGTGAACAGGTAGAGCACCCCGCTCAGCCATTTGCCCTGGTACATGCGGTGCACGCCGAAAACCCCGAGGAAGGTCAGCAGAATCCAGGCCACGCTGTATTCCACCGGACCTGCGGTAAAGCGAAGGTCGGCTTCCCGGTCCATGGACGGAATCAGGAACAAGTCGATCAGCCAGCCAATGCCCAGCAGGCCGAAGGTGAAGAACCAGATGGTCCCGGTCACCGGCTTGCCGTAATAGAAGCGGTGGGCACCGGTAAAACCGAAGATCCACAACAGGTAGCCGATCACCTTGCTATGGGTGTCATGGGCGGATGCATCCTGACGATAGGTGTTCATTAAGAGCCTCTTTGCAGGTGATAGATAAATATTCTTAAAAACTTTGTGACTTTTTTACAGGCGTTCGACGTGTGACCAATGTTACCTTCTCTTGCGCCAAAGCCTTGTACTGCCTGACTTCTGACGGTTTTCTGCGTCAAGTTGCCACCTCTTTGCCGAAGTTGACCCCAAGGTTGAATCGACAAACGGCCTCGGAAGTGACCTGAAAGCTGTTATAAAGTTGCGCGCTAACCAAATAAGAGCCTTGCCTAATGCGTCCATTTTTCAAGACATGGCTAACCATTTGCCTATTAATGCCACTGGCCGCCCACGCCACCAACCGTGAGCAACGACTTCCCAACGTTAATGGCTACACCCCGAAATCTCACGTTTCGACGGTCACCGCCAAGAACAAGACTTCGATCAAGCACCCCACCCGCCTGAGCAAGGCCGACAGCAAGTTGGTGGCCAACAACGCCGGCCGGCCGAGCACCACGGTCCTCAGCCGCGCGGTCAACGTCCTCGGTACACCCTATCGTTGGGGCGGCAGCAGCCCAAGTAAAGGCTTCGACTGCAGCGGCCTGGTGCGCTATGCCTTCAACGACGTCGCCGCCGTGGACCTGCCACGCACCTCCAATGCCATGGCCAGCGGCCACGGGCAGAAGGTCGAGCGCAAGGACCTGAAACCCGGCGACCTGCTGTTCTTCAACATCAAGAGCCGCAAGGTCAACCACGTCGCCATCTACCTGGGCGAAGACCGCTTCATCCACGCCCCGCGGCGCGGCAAGGCGGTGACCATCGACACACTGAAAAAACCCTACTGGCAGAGCCACTACGTGGTTGCCAAGCGGGTCCTGCCCAAGGAGCACGCGCCCCTGCGGGTCGTGCAACGCTGATACCCCGCTTCGCCGGCAAGCCGGCTCCTACACCCACCTGTAGGAGCCGGCTTGCCGGCGAATGCATTTCCAGTCCCGTCAAAAGCTCTCCGGCATCCGCGCCTGCTCCCGGGCCTGATCGCGGCTGATCAGCCCCTGCCCGAGCAATGCCTTGAGGCTCATGTCCAGGGTGCGCATGCCTTGGCCGCCCCCGGTCTGGATCGCCGAATACATCTGCGCCACCTTGTCCTCGCGGATCAGGTTACGAATGGCCGGGCTGCCCAGCATGATCTCGTGGGCCGCCACCCGGCCGCCACCGACTTTCTTCACCAGCACCTGGGCAACCACCGCCTGCAGCGACTCGGCCAGCATCGAGCGCACCAGGGCTTTCTCCTCTCCCGGAAATACATCCACCAGCCGATCGATGCTCTTGGCAGCCGATGAAGTGTGCAGGGTGGCAAACACCAGGTGCCCGGTTTCCGCGGCGGTGAGCGCCAGGCGGATGGTTTCCAGGTCCCTTAGCTCTCCCAGCAGAATCACGTCCGGGTCCTCCCGCAAGGCCGCGCGCAGCGCCGTGGCAAACCCCTGGGTATCGCGTTGCACCTCGCGCTGGTGGACCAGGCAGTTTTTCTGCGGATGGATGAACTCGATGGGATCCTCGATGGTGAGGATATGCTGCTGCCGATGCTGGTTGAGGTGATCGATCATCGCCGCCAGGGTGGTGGACTTGCCGCTGCCGGTGGGCCCGGTCACCAGCACCAGCCCCCGGGGCAGCTCGGTAATCTGCCGAAATACTTCACCCAGCCCCAGCTCCTCCAGGCTC
Source organism: Pseudomonas sp. PH1b (assembly GCF_000633395.1). Classification (GTDB taxonomy): domain Bacteria; phylum Pseudomonadota; class Gammaproteobacteria; order Pseudomonadales; family Pseudomonadaceae; genus Aquipseudomonas. Next base: position 204,970 of record NZ_AYMU01000020.1, on the reverse strand, counting down.
CGTACGCGCTGGGGAATCAGGCGCAGTACCGCACCAGCGCCCCGAGCGTGGCGGAAGGCATTGACCCGAAATCGCGCCAGGCCTTGCAGTTCATAGGCAAAATCGAGGTCCTGATGGGCAGCAAATGCCTGACGCTGCGGCTCGCTCATCAGCCCCTGGATCAACCCCTGCACCTGTTCCGCGTCCAGGGGCGGGCCACCACTCGGGCGGATATCGCCATCGATGCGCAGCATGGGCGCCAACCCGGCAGACAGATGCAGGTCGGAAGCGCCCAGGGAGACGCTCAGGGCCAGGAGTTCGGTGATGTCCATAGTGCTCCCCAATTCCAGTAGAATGCCGCGAGCTTCAGACCCCTGTACGCCCGGCAGATTCAATTGCCCGGTAGCGGACAACCTCCGGCGCGGCCCTTGAGCATTGCTCGGGCCGGCTGGCAGACCGGGTCTGGTGGATTCACGCGGCAGGTGGCGGCCAGGGTCGCAGGCAGCCGGTCGCAGGTACTTTTGAGACGAAATCGAATGTCCACGATAGCAGACAACATTGCCCAGGTAGCCGAGCGGATCCGCAGCGCCTGCCAGGTTGCGCAGCGTAACCCGGACAGCGTCCGATTGCTGGCCGTGAGCAAGACCAAGCCCGCCGCGGCCCTGCGCGAAGCCCATGCCGCAGGTCTGTGTGACTTCGGCGAAAACTACCTGCAGGAAGCCCTGGGCAAACAGCAGGAATTGGCCGACCTGCCCTTGAGTTGGCACTTCATCGGCCCCATTCAGTCGAACAAGACTCGCGCTATCGCCGAACACTTCGACTGGGTGCATTCCGTGGACCGTCTGAAAATTGCCCAACGCCTGTCCGAGCAGCGCCCCGCCGAGCTCGCGCCGCTGAACATCTGCATTCAGGTGAATGTCAGTGGCGAGGCCAGCAAGTCCGGCTGCGCCCCAGCCGAGCTGCCCGCCCTGGCGGCCGCCATCAGCGCCTTGCCACGCCTGCAACTGCGCGGCTTGATGGCAATCCCCGAACCCACCGAGGATCGGGATGCCCAGGACGCGGCCTTCGCCGCGGTTCAGGCCTTGAACAACCAACTGCGGGACAGCCTCGGGCTGCCCCTGGACACACTTTCCATGGGCATGAGCCACGATCTGGAAGCGGCCATCGCCCAAGGCGCCACCTGGGTGCGGATCGGTACCGCGCTGTTTGGTGCCCGCGACTACAGTCAGTCCTGATGCGACTGACCCCGACCTCACATAAGGACCTGTCATGAACACCACTCGTATCGCTTTTATCGGTGCCGGCAACATGGCGGCCAGCCTGATCGGTGGCCTGCGGGCCAAGGGCCTGGATGCCTCGCAGATCCGCGCCAGCGACCCGGGCGAGCAAACCCGTGCCAAGGTAGCCGCCGAACACGGCATCCAGGTGTTTGCCGATAACGCCGAGGCCATCGACGGCGTCGAGGTGATCGTCCTGGCGGTCAAGCCCCAGGCCATGAAAGCGGTGTGCGAGGCCCTGCGCCCGAGCCTGAAGCCGCAGCAACTGGTGGTGTCCATCGCCGCCGGCATCACCTGCGCCAGCATGAACCAGTGGCTCGGCGAGCAGCCGATCGTGCGCTGCATGCCCAACACCCCGGCGCTGCTGCGCCAGGGCGTCAGCGGCCTGTACGCCACCGCCCGGGTCAGCGCCGAGCAACGCCACCAGGCCGAGGCGCTGCTGTCCGCCGTCGGCATCGCCCTGTGGCTGGAACAGGAACAGCAACTGGATGCAGTGACCGCTGTCTCCGGCAGCGGACCGGCGTATTTCTTCCTGCTGATCGAGGCCATGACCGCGGCCGGGGAAAAACTCGGCCTGCCGCGGGAAACCGCCGCCCAACTGACCCTGCAGACCGCTCTGGGGGCTGCCCACATGGCGGTTTCGAGTGATGTCGACGCCGCCGAACTGCGCCGCCGAGTGACCTCGCCGGCCGGCACCACGGAGGCGGCGATCAAATCATTCCAGGCTGACGGTTTTGAAGCCCTGGTGGAAAAAGCATTGGGTGCCGCCGCGCACCGCTCGGCCGAAATGGCTGAACAACTCGGCCGTTAATTCGCCCTTACAAAGGAATCAATGATGTTCGGACTCAACGACGCTGCCATTTTCGTCATCCAGACCCTCGGCAGCCTGTATCTGCTGGTGGTCCTGCTGCGCTTCATCCTGCAAGTGGTACGGGCCAACTTCTACAACCCGATCTGCCAGTTCATCGTGCGGGCCACCCAGCCACTGCTCAAGCCCATGCGCCGGATCATCCCCAGCGTGTTCGGCCTGGACCTGTCCTCGCTGGTGCTGGCGCTGATCGTGCAGATGGTGCTGTTCGCCATCATCCTCACCCTCAGCTACATCCCCTTCAACGTGCTTGGCCTGCTGCTCTGGGCCCCGATCGGCATCTTCGCCCTGCTGCTGAAGATCTGGTTCTTCGCCATGATCATCAGCGTGATCCTGTCCTGGGTCGCCCCTGGCAGCCAGAGCCCGGGCGCCGAACTGGCCTACCAGATCAGCGAGCCGTTCCTGGCGCCGTTCCGCCGTATCGTGCCGAACCTGGGCGGCCTCGACATCTCGCCGATCCTGGCCTTCATCGTGATCCAGCTGTTGCAACAGTGGCTGATCCCACGGATGGCGTTCTACACCTTCATGCCCCGTGAGCTGTTTGGCCTGATCTGATGAGCTATTTCCGCTGGGACGGTGACGATCTGATCCTCGATTGTCACCTGCAACCCAAGGCCAGCAGCGATGAGTTCGCTGGCCTGCACGGTGATCGCCTGAAGATCCGCCTGACCGCCCCGCCCGTCGAAGGCAAGGCCAATGCCCACCTGATGGCGTTCCTGGCCAAGGCCTTCGGCATTCCCAAGAGCCACGTCAGCCTGGTCAGCGGCGAGCTGAACCGGCAAAAGCGGGTGCGCCTGCAAGCGCCGAAGAAGCTGCCGGAGCTGCCGGGGCTGGCTCGCCCCGCCTGATTCGCCGGCAAGCCGGCTCCTACGTCCTGTGTCCGCTGTAGGAGCTGGCTTGCCAGCGAACCTCCCAGGTCATTTCCCGCAACGAACACAGCCCCGGGCTTTGCTTGCCGCTGGGTGCAGCGGTCTTTAGACTTACGCCTCATTTAAATGAGAGCAGGGTCGATGCCAACTGCCTTCCCCCCCGATTCTGTTGGTCTGGTCACGCCGCAAACAGCGCACTTCAACGATCCTCTGGCCCTGGCCTGCGGACGCGCGCTGGCCGCTTACGACCTGGTCTATGAAACCTACGGCCAGCTCAACGCCAGCGCCAGCAATGCGGTTCTGATCTGCCACGCCCTGTCCGGCCATCATCATGCCGCCGGCTACCACAGTCCCGACGACCGCAAGCCCGGTTGGTGGGACAGCTGCATTGGCCCGGGCAAGCCGATCGACACCAACAAATTCTTCGTCGTCAGCCTCAACAACCTCGGCGGCTGCAACGGCTCCACCGGACCCAGCAGCCTCAACCCGGACACCGGCAAGCCATTTGGCGCCGACTTCCCGGTACTCACCGTGGAAGACTGGGTACACAGCCAGGCACGCCTGGCCGATCGCCTGGGCATCGGCCAATGGGCCGCGGTGATCGGCGGTAGCCTCGGCGGCATGCAGGCCCTGCAATGGACCATCACCTACCCGGACCGGGTCCGGCACTGCCTGGCCATCGCCTCGGCGCCCAAGCTCTCGGCACAGAACATCGCCTTCAACGAAGTGGCGCGCCAGGCGATCCTCACCGATCCCGAGTTCCACGGCGGCTCGTTCCAGGAGCAGGGGGTGATCCCCAAGCGCGGGCTGATGCTGGCGCGGATGGTGGGCCATATCACCTACCTGTCCGACGACTCCATGGGCGAGAAGTTCGGCCGCGGCCTCAAGAGCGAGAAGCTCAATTACGACTTCCACAGCGTCGAGTTCCAGGTCGAAAGCTACCTGCGCTACCAGGGCGAGGAGTTCTCCGGGCGTTTCGACGCCAACACCTACCTGCTGATGACCAAGGCCCTGGACTACTTCGACCCGGCGGCCAACTTCGACGATGACCTGGCCAAGACCTTCGCCAACGCCACTGCCAAGTTCTGCGTGATGTCCTTCACCACCGACTGGCGCTTCTCCCCGGCCCGCTCCCGGGAACTGGTGGACGCACTGATGGCCGCGCGCAAGGACGTCTGCTACCTGGAAATCGACGCCCCCCAGGGGCACGACGCCTTCCTGATCCCGATCCCGCGCTACCTGCAGGCTTTCAGTCACTACATGAACCGCATCACCTTGTGAGGAATCGATGAGAGCCGATCTGGAAATCATCCAGGAATGGATCCCCGCCGGCAGCCGCGTCCTCGACCTGGGCTGCGGCAACGGCGAGCTGCTGAGCTGGCTGCAGGAACACAAGCAAGTCACCGGCTACGGCCTGGAAAACGACCCGGACAACATCGCCGAATGCGTGTCCAAGGGCATCAACGTCATCGAGCAGGACCTGGACAAGGGCCTGGGCAACTTTGCCAGCAACAGCTTCGATATCGTGGTCATGACCCAGGCCCTGCAGGCCGTGCACTACCCGGACAAGATCCTCGACGAGATGCTCAGGGTCGGCCGCCAGTGCATCATCACCTTCCCCAACTTCGGTCACTGGCGCTGCCGCTGGTACCTGGCCAGCAAGGGTCGGATGCCGGTCTCGGAATTCCTCCCGTACACCTGGTACAACACGCCGAACATCCACTTCTGCACCTTCGAGGACTTCGAAGAGCTGTGCCGCGAGCGCGAAGCCCGGGTCATCAATCGCCTTGCCGTCGATCAACAACACCGCCACGGGTGGGCCAGTAAGCTATGGCCTAATCTCTTAGGAGAGATCGGCATCTACCGCGTCAGCAGTCCCGGCCTGCAGGATCACAAAGTCGCGGTTTAACCACGCTGCATCGAGGAGAACGATCATGGGTCGCTGGATTACGTTTCTACTGACTGCCTGCCTGAGCCTTGCGGCCCTGGCGGCGGATCCGATCAAGGGCGAGCGCCAGGAAGTGTTCGGTGACGTTACCGTGCACTACAACACCTTTAACTCCACCTACCTGCAACCGGACATCGCCAAGGCTGCAGAGCTGATCCGCAGCAAGAACCAGGGGGTCATCAACGTCTCCCTGATCAAGGACGGCAAACCGCTGGTCGCCCAGGTCAGTGGCACGGTGAAGGACCTGACCAGCAAGAGCATCACCCTGAACTTCCGGCAGATCACTGAACAGGGCGCGATCTACTACATCGCCCAGTTCCCGGTGGAGCAGCAGGAAAACCGTACGTTCACCATCAATGTGCAAACTGGCGGTGACACCAACAGCTTCAGCTTCAACCAAGAGCTATTCCCGGGCGAATAATGAACCTCACGCAACTCGTACTGGCCAGCCATAACGCCGGCAAACTCAAAGAACTCCAGGCCATGCTCGGCGCTTCGGTGCAATTGCGCTCGATCGGCGAGTTCAGCAGCGTCGAGCCGGAAGAAACCGGCCTGTCGTTCGTCGAAAACGCCATCCTCAAGGCGCGCAATGCCGCGCGCATTTCCGGCTTGCCGGCATTGGCCGACGATTCCGGCCTGGCGGTGGACTTCCTCGGCGGCGCGCCGGGCATCTACTCGGCGCGCTACGCCGACGGCCAGGGCGATGCGGCGAACAACGCCAAGCTGCTGGAAGCGCTCAAGGACGTGCCCGAAGCCCAGCGCGGCGCGCAGTTCGTCTGCGTCCTGGCCCTGGTGCGCCACGCCGACGACCCGTTGCCGATCCTCTGTGAGGGCCTGTGGCACGGGCGCATCCTGACCGCCGCCAGCGGCGAGCACGGCTTTGGCTACGACCCGCTGTTCTGGGTGCCCGAGCGTGACTGCTCCAGTGCCGAACTGGGCCCCGTGGAGAAAAACCAGCTTAGCCACCGCGCCCGCGCCATGGCCATTCTGCGGCAACGCCTGGGCCTGAAATGAGTCATGAGCCCTCCGCGTCGCCGCTGATTCACGGCGGCGCGCAAACGCCCCGGGCGGCCCTGCCCCAATTGCCGCCCCTGGCGCTGTACATCCACATCCCCTGGTGTGTGCGCAAATGCCCGTACTGCGACTTCAACTCCCACGCCGCCAGCCCGACGCTGCCGGAAGAGGAGTACGTCGACGCCCTGCTGGCCGACCTCGACCAGGACCTGCATGCGGTGCACGGCCGCGAGCTGAGCTCGATCTTCTTCGGCGGCGGCACCCCCAGCCTGTTCAGCGCCCAGGCGTTGGGCCGGTTGCTCAAGGGCGTGGAACAGCGTATCCGCTTCGCCAGCGACATCGAGATCACCCTGGAAGCCAACCCCGGGACCTTCGAGCAAGAGAAGTTCACCGCCTACCGCGCCCTGGGGATCAATCGCCTGTCCATTGGCATCCAGAGCTTCCAGGAACAGAAACTCAAGGCCCTGGGCCGCATCCACAACGGCGATGAAGCCATTCGCGCTGCCGGCATGGCGCGCCAGGCCGGGTTCGACAACTTCAACCTGGACCTGATGCACGGCCTGCCGGACCAGTCCCTGGACGACGCCCTGGGCGACCTGCGCCAGGCCATTGCGATGAAGCCGACCCACCTGTCCTGGTACCAGCTGACCCTGGAGCCCAACACAGTGTTCTGGAACCAGCCGCCGGTGCTGCCGGAAGACGACACCCTGTGGGATATCCAGGAAGCCGGCCAGGCCCTGCTGGCCGAGCACGGCTATGCCCAGTACGAAGTCTCGGCCTACGCCCAGCCGGGCCGTGCGGCGCGGCACAACCTGAACTACTGGAGCTTTGGCGACTTCATCGGCATCGGCGCCGGCGCCCACGGCAAGCTCAGCCACCCGGACGGGCGCATCCTGCGCACCTGGAAGACCCGCCTGCCCAAGGACTACCTGAACCCGGCCAAGCAGTACCAAGCCGGCGAGAAGGCCCTGAGCAATGCAGAGCTGCCGTTCGAGTTCCTGATGAACGCCCTGCGCCTCACCGACGGCGTCGACGCGGCGCTGTTCGCCCAGCGCACCGGGCTGGACCTGGCGAGCCTCGCCGAAGGCCGGCGCCAGGCCGAACAAAGCGGCCTGTTGCAGGTCGAACCCTCACGCCTGGCGGCCACGCCCCGTGGGCAACTCTTCCTCAACGACCTGCTGCAATACTTTCTGATCTAAGGAAATCACATGGATCTGGTACTCGACCTGCTTGCCACCGTGTCCCGCTGGAGTCGCAGCAACCTTTCGGAAATCTCCCTGGCGCTGGTGGGCTGCCTGCTGGTGCTGTTCGGCGCAGACATCAAGGGCTGGGTCGAACAACGCCTGGGTGGCATGGCCGGCGCCCTGCGGGTGCCGCTGATGGCCCTGCTGTGCATGATCGGCAGCGGCCTGGCCCTGATCTATGCGACACCGTGGATCGTCCGCGGCCTGAGCCAGTTCAACAATTACAGCCTGGCGCCGGTGCTGCTGGTGGTGCTGGTGCTGATTGGCGTGGTCGCTGATCGCCGCTGACCTTGAGCCCCGCTCCTACCCCGTAGGAGCCGGCTTGCCAGCCAACGCAATCTAACGGCCCCCCGTTATCAAGGAAGAGCATGAGCCAGAAAATCATCGAGGAAAGCAGCAAGTTCCTCAGCTACGTGCTGCGCCACGAACCCCAGGCCATCGGCCTGGAACTGGACAGCGAAGGCTGGGGCGATATCGACGCGCTGATCAGCGGCGCGGCCAAGCACGGCCGGCAAATGAGCCGGGAACTGATCGCGCTGGTGGTCGAAGGCAATGACAAGAAGCGCTTCGCCCTGTCCGCCGACGGCCAGCGGATTCGCGCCGTCCAGGGGCACTCCAACAAAAACGTGCAACTGCAGCTGGAGGCCCGGCAACCGCCCGCCGTGCTCTTCCACGGCACCGCCACGCGCTTCATGGCTTCGATCAACGAGAAAGGACTGATCCCGGGGTCACGCCATCACGTGCACCTGTCCCAGGACCTCGATACCGCCCGGGCCGTGGGCCAGCGTTATGGCCAGGTGGTGATCCTGCAGATCGACGCCCAGGCCATGCAGGCCCAGGGGTTCACCTTCTATCAGGCGGAGAATGGGGTGTGGCTGACCGACCAGGTACCGGTCGGTTTCATCAAGCCCTTGTAGGAGCCAGCTTGCTGGCGAAGGCGTCCTTGAGGGCCCCTTCCCTGGCAAGCGGAACGCCGCTCGGCCAGCTCCTACAACCGCGGGTTTGCGTGGCTCAGGCGAGCTTTTCGAACTTCAAGTCCCACACACCGTGGCCCAGGCGCTCGCCACGACGTTCGAACTTGGTGATCGGGCGTTCGGCCGGGCGCGGTACGCACTTGCCGTCTTCGGCCAGGTTGCGATAACCCGGGGCAACGTTCATCACTTCCAGCATGTACTCGGCATAGGGCTCCCAGTCGGTGGCCATGTGCAGAATGCCGCCGACCTTGAGCTTGCTGCGCACCAGTTCGGCAAAGGACGCCTGGACGATACGGCGCTTGTGGTGCCGGCTCTTGTGCCAGGGATCGGGGAAGAACAGCATCAGCCGATCCAGGCTGTTGTCGGCGATGCAACGGTTGAGCACCTCAATGGCGTCGCAATCGTAGACCCGCAGGTTGGTCAGGCCCTGGGTCAGCACGCCGTTGAGCAGCGCGCCAACACCCGGACGGTGAACTTCCACACCGATGAAATCCTGCTCCGGAGCCGCCGCGGCCATTTCCAGCAGCGAGTGGCCCATGCCGAAGCCGATCTCCAGGGAGCGCGGCGCCGAACGGCCGAACACCTGGTCGTAATCCACCGGGGCATCGGCCAGGGGCAGCACGTACAGCGGTGCCCCCTGGTCCAGGCCGCGCTGCTGGCCTTCGGTCATGCGCCCGGCGCGCATCACGAAACTCTTGATACGGCGGTGTTGGCGCTCGTCGCCTTCTTCCGGCTGGATTGGCGTGTCGTTTGATTCAGTCATCAATGGCTCTTACTTGATCAGACCATCCAGCGGCGAGGAGGCGCTGGCATAGAGTTTCTTCGGCATGCGACCGGCGAGGTAGGCCAGGCGGCCCGCGACAATCGCGTGTTTCATGGCTTCGGCCATCATGACCGGCTGCTGCGCGTGGGCGATGGCCGAGTTCATCAGCACCGCTTCACAACCCAGCTCCATGGCGATGGTGGCATCGGAGGCGGTGCCGACACCGGCATCCACCAGCACCGGGACCTTGGCTTCTTCGAGGATGATCTGCAGGTTGTACGGGTTGCAGATCCCCAGGCCAGTACCGATCAGGCCGGCCAGGGGCATGACCGCGATGCAGCCCATTTCCGCCAGCTGGCGAGCGATGATCGGGTCATCGCTGGTGTAGACCATCACGTCGAACCCTTCCTTGACCAGCACTTCGGCGGCCTTGAGGGTTTCCAGCACGTTGGGGAACAGGGTCTTCTGGTCGGCCAGCACTTCCAGCTTCACCAGGTTGTGGCCATCGAGCAGCTCACGGGCCAGGCGGCAGGTGCGCACGGCTTCGACCGCGTCATAGCAACCGGCGGTGTTGGGCAGGATGGTGTAGCGATCCGGCGGCAGGATATCCAGCAGGTTCGGTTCGCCCGGGTTCTGGCCGATATTGGTCCGGCGCACCGCGACGGTGACGATCTCGGCACCCGAGGCCTCGATGGCCAGGCGGGTTTCTTCCATGTCACGGTACTTGCCGGTGCCTACCAGCAAACGCGACTGGTACGTCCGACCGGCCAGGACGAAAGGCTTGTCACTACGAACGTTGCTCATCGGAAATCCTCTGTTGGGGTGAGGTTCTTGCAGAATTCTGTATCAGGCCCGGGGCGCTGGTGACCCTCGATCCGGGGCCGGTGAACGCCTGTCGTCCATGAGAGGGCCCGGAATCGGGCCAGGGCGCTGCGCAGATTAGCAGCAGCGCGGTTGACGCCAGTGACTAGCCGCCACCGATGGCGTGAACCACTTCCACCTGATCGCCCTCGTTGAGGATGGTTTCGGCGTGTTGGCTGCGCGGAACGATATCCAGGTTGAGTTCCACCGCGATCCGCCGTCCGGTCAGTTCCAGATGGCTCAGCAGGGCCGCAACGGTCGAGCCGTCGGGCAGTTCAAGGGATTCACCGTTCAACTGAATGCGCATGCCAAGGCCGCCATCATTTTTAGGGGCCAGCATTCTAGCCCGATCATGACCTAAAGGTCAGCTACAAGCGTCAGGCGGCGACTTGCAGGCGCCAGGCGGCGAGCCCCAGCAGGAACCAGCCGACCAGGAAGGCCACACCGCCGAAGGGGGTGATGATGCCCAGCTTGCTGATGCCGGTCAGGGTCAGCAGGTACAGGCTGCCGGAGAACAGCAGGATGCCCAGGATGAAGGCTCCGCCGGCCCAGGTCACCAGGCGCCCGGGAATGTGCGCCGCCAGCAGGGCGACGCCGAACAGCGCCAGGGTATGCACCAGCTGATAGGTCACGCCGGTATGAAAAATAGCCAGGTACTCCGTGCTCAGGCGGTTTTTCAGGCCGTGGGCGGCGAAGGCGCCGAGGGCAACCCCGGTGAAACCGAAGAAGGCGGCCAGCATCAGGAAGCCACGCAACATGAGGAACTCCAGTCAGATTCAGCACAAAGGGTCTGTATAATGGCGCGCTCAACGGGTTCGGCCAAGCCATCTCTATGCTGCGTTTTCTGTTTCGTCGCCTTGTAAAAGCCTTGATGTGGTTCGTGGTCGGCAGTGTCCTGCTGGTACTGGTGCTACGTTTCGTGCCACCACCGGGCACTGCCCTGATGGTGGAGCGCAAGATCGAGTCCTGGGTCGACAACGACCCCATCGACCTGCAACGCACCTGGAAACCCTGGGATGAAATCTCCGACAACCTCAAGGTGGCGGTCATCGCCGGCGAGGACCAGAAGTTCCCCGATCACTGGGGCTTCGACCTTGACGCGATTCAAGCGGCCTTTGCCCACAACGAACGCGGCGGCTCGATCCGTGGCGCCAGCACCCTGAGCCAGCAAGTCTCGAAGAACCTGTTCCTGTGGTCCGGCCGCAGCTACCTGCGCAAAGGCCTGGAGGCCTGGTTTACCGCGCTGATCGAGGTGCTCTGGCCCAAGCAGCGGATTCTTGAGGTCTACCTCAACAGCGTCGAATGGGACGAAGGCGTGTTCGGCGCCGAAGCGGCTGCGCGCCATCACTTCGGCGTCAGTGCCGCCAATCTCTCCCGACAACAGGCCAGCCTGCTGGCTGCGGTCCTGCCCAACCCGCGGGTATGGAGCGCAGCGCGCCCCAGCACCTACGTCCTGCAACGGGCCGGCTGGATCCGTCGGCAGATGAGCCAGCTGGGCGGAGCGGACTACCTGAATCGGCTGAACGAGTCGCGCAGGGCGCCCTGGGCTGAGTGAGTCGGAATCGGCTTTGTACCCGCTCTTCTCGAGCATGTTCGAGACGGGTGACGGGCCGGGGATTCGCCGGCAAGCCGGCCCCTACGGCAGGCGCACAAACAAAAACGCCCCGATCATCTCGGGGCGTTTTGCGGGGTGCCTGACACTTAGGCGGCGATGGACAGTTTCAGCTTGTTCATCGCGCTTTTTTCCAGCTGGCGGATCCGCTCAGCCGAAACGTTGTACTTCTGCGCCAGGTCATGCAGCGTCGCTTTCTCTTCCGCCAGCCAACGCTGGTAGAGGATGTCCCGGCTGCGTTCGTCCAGCACTTCCAGCGCCTCATGCAGGTTGCTGCTGGAGTTGTCGCTCCAGTCCGCATCTTCCAGTTGCAGCGCAGGATCGTAGCGATGGTCTTCCAGGTAGTTGGCCGGAGACTGGAATGCACTGTCGTCGTCCGCTTCGGCAGCCGGATCGAAGGCCATGTCCTGACCGGTCAGGCGACTCTCCATCTCGCGCACTTCGCGAGGCTCCACGCCCAGGCTTTCGGCCACGCGATGGACTTCCTCGTTGTTCAACCAGGCCAGACGCTTCTTCTGGCTGCGCAGGTTGAAGAACAGCTTGCGCTGCGCCTTGGTGGTCGCAACCTTCACAATCCGCCAGTTACGCAGGATGAACTCGTGAATCTCCGCCTTGATCCAGTGCACCGCAAAGGACACCAGGCGCACACCCATCTCGGGGTTGAAACGCTTCACGGCTTTCATCAGGCCAACGTTGCCTTCCTGGATCAGGTCGGCCTGGGCCAGCCCGTAGCCGGAATAGCTGCGGGCGATATGTACGACAAAACGCAGGTGGGCGAGCACCATCTGCCGAGCCGCCTCAAGATCCTGCTCATAGTAGAGACTCTCGGCCAGTTCACGCTCCTGCTCCGGGGTCAGCAATGGAATGCTGTTCACCGTGTGTACATAAGCCTCCAGGTTTGCGCCTGGAACCAATGCATAAGCAGGTTGCAAAGAAGTGGTCATACGAAAAAACCTCCGACTCACATAACTCGTGCCATTCAGCACTGCGAAAATTGACCGGAAACCGCGAAACAAGTTCCCATAAATGCTGAAAGGTCAATACAAGCAAAAAGACATTACTTCGGTGCCAGCTCCCTCAGGTGGCGGGCCACCGCAATCCACGCACCGATATAACCCAACAGCACCGCCCCTAGCAAGAGCGACAGACCATCGGCAACCGGGACACCGGCGAGGGCAAAATCACTGCCATACAAGCCGGCCAAGCCGATTACCGCATCGTTCAGCCAGTCCAGGCCGAACGCCAGCACTCCCCAGGACAGGATCCCCGCGCCAAAACCATACAGCGCGCCCATATAGAGGAAGGGCCGACGAACATAACTGTCCGTGCCGCCGACGAGTTTAATCACTTCTATCTCGGTGCGGCGGTTTTCAATATGAAGACGAATGGTATTGCCTATCACCAAAAGTAATGCAGAAACCAGCAACACCGTCAGACCGAAGACAAAGCGATCCCCCAGCTTGAGGATCGCCGCCAGCCGCTCGACCCACACCAGGTCCAGCTGTGCCAGCTGCACCTTGGGCATTTCCGCCAAGCGCTGACGCAGGGCTTCCAGCGTTGCCTTGTCCACCTCGTTCGGCGTTACCAGCACCACGCCCGGCAATGGGTTATGGGGCAGCTCCCGCAGCGCCTCGCCCAGCCCGGACTGCTGCTGGAACTCTTCCAGGGCCTTTTCCTTGCTGATGAACTCGGCATCCGCCACGCCGGGCAGCCCCTTGATCTCTTCGCGAAGCTTCTCGCCTTCGGTGGCGCTGGCATCCAGCGCCAAATACAGCGAGATCTGCGCCGCGCGCTGCCAGGAACCGCCCAGGCGCTCGACGTTGTTGAGCAACAACGACAGGCCCATGGGCAGGCTCAGGGCCACGGCCATCACCAGGCAGGTAAAGAAGCTGCCGATGGGCTGCTTGCCCAGGCGCCGCAGGCTGTCCAGCAGGCTGGCGCGGTGGCTCTCGATCCAGGCGTGCAGCAGGGTGCCGAAATCCGGGCCGTCGTCTTCGTCGCGCTTTTTCTTCGGCGGTGGTGCTTCGGAGGCCTTGGGCGCTACGCGCTCCGCGACTTTAGGGGTACGTGTAGCACTCATACGCCTGCCTCCCCGTCGCCGATCAATCGGCCGCGCTGCAGGGTCAGCATGCGGTGGCGCATGCGGGCGATCAGGGCCAGGTCGTGACTGGCGATCAGCACGCTGGTGCCCAGGCGATTGATATCTTCGAACACGCCCATGATTTCCGCCGCAAGACGCGGGTCGAGGTTACCGGTGGGTTCGTCCGCCAGGAGCAAAGCGGGACGATGGACGATGGCCCGAGCGATGCCCACGCGCTGTTGCTGGCCGGTGGACAGGTCGCCGGGGTAGAGATCGGTTTTATCCGAGAGCGCCACGCGCTCCAGGGCCGAATCCACGCGCTTGGCGATTTCCGCCTTGGACAGGCCGAGAATCTGCAACGGCAGGGCTACGTTGTTGAACACGGTGCGATCGAACAACAGTTGGTGGTTCTGGAACACCACGCCAATCTGCCGCCGCAGGAACGGGATCTGCGCGTTGCTGATCTGCCCCAGGTCCTGGCCGGCCAGCAGCAGCTTGCCGGTGGTCGGGCGCTCCATGGCCAGCAGCAGGCGCAGCAGGGTGCTCTTGCCGGCACCGGAGTGGCCGGTGACAAACAGGAATTCGCCGCGACGGACGCGAAAGCTCAGCTCATGCAGGCCGACGTGGCCGTTGGGATAGCGCTTACCGACCTGTTCGAAACGAATCATGAACGCTCCCGCTCGGCAAACAGTGCCTGGACAAAGGGTTCGGCTTCAAAAGTACGCAAGTCATCGATGCCTTCACCCACACCGATGTAACGAATCGGCAAGCCGAACTGCTTGGCCAGGGCGAAGATCACCCCACCCTTGGCCGTACCGTCGAGCTTGGTCAGGGCCAGGCCGGTCAATTCCACGGTCTGGTTGAACTGCTTGGCCTGGTTGATGGCGTTCTGGCCGGTACCGGCGTCGAGCACCAGCAGCACCTCATGGGGCGCGTCGGCATCGAGCTTGCCGATCACTCGGCGTACCTTCTTCAGTTCTTCCATCAGGTTGTCTTTGGTGTGCAGGCGGCCGGCGGTGTCAGCGATCAACACATCGATATTGCGCGCCTTGGCCGCTTGCACCGCATCGAAGATCACCGAGGCCGAGTCGGCGCCGGTGTGCTGGGCAATTACCGGGATCTTGTTGCGCTCGCCCCACACCTGCAGCTGCTCCACCGCCGCGGCGCGGAAGGTGTCGCCCGCGGCCAGCATGACCTTCTTGCCTTCCAACTGCAGTTTCTTCGCCAACTTGCCGATGGTGGTGGTCTTCCCGGCACCGTTGACGCCTACCACCAGGATCACGAACGGCTTGTTCTGGGAGACAATCTTCAGCGGCTGCTCCACCGGCTTGAGCATGCCGGCCAGTTCGGCCTGCAGCGAGGCGTACAGCGCATCGGAGTCGGTCAACTGTTTGCGCGCAACCTTCTGCGTCAGGTTCTGGATGATTACCGAAGTGGCCTCGACCCCGACATCGGCGGTCAACAGGCGAGTTTCCAGGTCTTCCAGCAACTCGTCGTCGATGGCCTTCTTGCCCAGGAACAGGCTGGCCATGCCTTCGCCGATGCTGGCGCTGGTCTTGGACAGGCCCTGCTTGAGACGGGCGAAGAACCCGACCTTGGCTTCCTCGCTGCGAGCAGGCTCGGCAACGGGCTCGGCTTCCGGCGCAGCGGCTACTGGCTCGACTTGCGCTTGCGCGACAGGAGCAGGAGCAGGAGCAGGAGCAGGAGCAGGAGCAGGAGCAGGAGCAGGAGCAACAGGCTCGGGGGCGGTGAATGCCGGCGCTACTGGTGCTTGCTCCTCGACCACAGGGGCCGGGGAAATCACCGGCTCTGCAACGATTGGCTCAGGGCTGGCGGTCACGGCCGGAATCGGCGGAGTCACATGCTCCGCCTGGGCATCCTCCACCAAGGCCACCGGCTCTTCCGCCACCGGCAGGGTCAGCCAGGGCTTGTGTTCGGGGCTCGGGGTCAGCGGCAACTCGGCCGCAACAACCGGTGCCGGCTCGGGCTCGGGCTGAGGCTGCAGAATCGGCTCGGCTAGCGGCAGCACCACAGGTGCGGCCGGAGCGACCTCCACCACCGGGGAAACACTCGCAGCAGGCTCAGCAACTGGTGCCGGAGCCGGCTCAACAGGAACGGGGGGCTGCTCGACGACGGCTTCCTGCGGTTTCTTGCGCAGCCATCCGAACAGGCCTTTCTTCTCGCCAGCCGGGGCTGGGGTCTTTTTGTCGTCGTTGGAACCAAACATGGAGACGGCTATCTCAAGGTAGCGATGCGCCATAGGGCGCTTCGGTAAATAAATATTCGATGCAGAACAGACTGTATTTAGCCCAGCTTGTTCACGCGCAACATGTTGTCGAAATGCCCAAAAGCACTTCAACGATCGATTTTACTTAGGACTAGAACGGCAAAATCGGCGAAAGAGCGAAGTTTAGCGGATAAAACAGCGCTTCTTGCCGGCAACCCATACAACCTGCTCAAGTACATCCTGATCCGCGAGAACCTGATAGGCGTGGCCGCCAGTAAAACGGATCAGTATCCTAGCACCTCCTCGCCCGCGCAGGCTAAGACCAAGCGGGCAGCTCAACAGGTTTAAAAACGAATGAATGCTCTAGCCCGCCGCGCCGCAGGCCTGCTGCTCAGCACAGTTTGTCTGCCCCTTGCAGCCCTGGCTGCCGACCCCCAACCCACCCACGAATTCACCCTGGACAACGGCCTCAAGGTCGTGGTCCGCGAAGATCATCGCGCACCGGTGGTGGTGTCCCAGGTCTGGTACAAGGTCGGCTCCAGCTACGAAACCCCAGGCCAGACCGGCCTGTCCCACGCCCTGGAGCACATGATGTTCAAGGGCAGCGAGAAGGTTGGCCCCGGTGAGGCATCGTTGATCCTGCGGGACCTGGGCGCCGAAGAAAACGCCTTCACCAGCGACGACTTCACCGCCTACTACCAGGTGCTGGCCCGTGACCGCCTGGGCGTGGCCCTGGAGCTGGAAGCCGACCGCATGGCCAGCCTGCGCCTGCCGGCCGACGAGTTCGCCCGCGAGATCGAAGTGATCAAGGAAGAACGCCGCCTGCGCACCGACGACAAGCCGATGTCCAAGGCCTACGAGCGCTTCAAGGCCATGGCCTATCCGGCCAGCGGCTACCACACGCCAACCATCGGCTGGATGGCCGACCTGAACCGGATGAAGGTCGAGGAGCTGCGCCACTGGTACCAGTCCTGGTACGCGCCCAACAACGCCACCCTGGTGGTGGTTGGCGACGTGACCCCGGACGAGGTCAAGTCCCTGGCCCAGCGCTACTTCGGCGCGATCCCCAAACGTGAGGTACCGCCCGCGAAGACCCCGCTGGAACTGGCCGAGCCCGGCGAGCGCCTGATCACCCTGCACGTGAAGACCCAGTTGCCGAGCCTGATGCTGGCCTTCAACGTGCCGAGCATCGCCACCGCCGAGGACAAGCGCTCGGTGAACGCCCTGCGCCTGGCGGCCGCGGTGCTGGATGGCGGCTACAGCGCACGCATCCCGACCCAGCTGGAGCGCGGTGAAGAATTGCTGTCCAACGGTTCCAGCAGCTACGACGCCTACAGCCGCGGTGACAGCCTGTTCCTGCTCTCCGCCACCCCCAACAGCCAGAAGAAGAAAACCATCGCCCAGGCCGAAGCCGGGCTGTGGCGCCTGCTGGACCAACTGAAGGCCACCCCGCCGTCCGCCGAGGAGCTGGAGCGGGTGCGGGCCCAGGTCATCGCCGGGCTGGTCTACGAACGCGACTCGATCACCAGCCAGGCCACCACCATCGGCCAGCTGGAAACCGTCGGCCTGTCGTGGAAGTTGATGGACACCGAGCTTGCCGAGTTGCAAAGCGTGACCCCGGAAGACATCCAGAAGGCCGCCCGCACCTATTTCACCCGGGAGCGTATGAGCGTGGCCCATGTACTGCCTGAGGAGTCCGCTCATGAGTAAGCGCAAGAATGCTTCGCCAGTCCTGCTGGGCCTGGCGCTGGTCGCCCTGTTCACCGCAGGCGGCCTCTACCTGCTGTCGCGCTCTGGCGAGTCCGATGCCAGCCAGGCCCTGGACAACGCCAAGTCCAGCCAGAAGCTGCAATCGCTGGCCGAGCTGGATGGCAAGGCGCCGGCCCACCGCACCCTCGACGTACAGACCTGGAACACCGCCGAAGGCGCCAAGGTGCTGTTCGTCGAGGCCCGCGAGTTGCCGATGTTCGACATGCGCCTGATCTTCTCCGCCGGTAGCAGCCAGGACGGCAACACCTCCGGGCTGGCCCTGCTGACCAACGCCATGCTCAACGAGGGCGTGGCTGGCAAGGATGTGGGCGCCATCGCCCGGGGCTTTGAAAGCCTGGGGGCAGATATCGGCAACGGCGCCTACAAGGACATGGCCGTGGTCTCGCTGCGCAGTCTCAGCGCTGTGGATAAGCGCCAGCCGGCGCTGGATCTGTTCGCCGAAGTGGTGGGCAAGCCGACCTTCCCTGCCGACTCCCTGGCGCGGATCAAGAACCAGTTGCTCGCCGGCTTCGAGTACCAGAAGCAGAACCCTGGCAAGCTGGCCAGCCTGGAACTGATGCAGCGCCTGTACGGCAGCCATCCCTATGCCCATGCCAGCGAAGGCAATGCCAAGAGCGTTCCGAACATCAGCTTGGCGCAACTGCAGGCATTCCACGCCAAGGCCTATACCGCCGGCAATGTGGTGATCGCCCTGGTGGGCGACCTCTCGCGCAGCGACGCCGAGGCGATTGCCGCGCAAGTCTCCGCCGCACTGCCAAAAGGCCCCGCCCTGGCGAAGGTCGAGCAACCGGTAGAACCCAAGGCCAGCATCGGCCATATCGAGTTTCCTTCGAGCCAGACCAACCTGATGCTGGCGCAACTGGGCATCGACCGTGACGACCCGGACTACGCCGCTGTATCCCTGGGCAACCAGATCCTCGGCGGGGGTGGTTTCGGCACCCGGCTGATGAGCGAAGTGCGCGAGAAGCGCGGCCTGACCTACGGTGTCTATTCCGGCTTCACCCCGATGCAGGCCCGCGGCCCGTTCATGATCAACCTGCAGACCCGCGCCGAAATGAGCGAAGGCACCCTGAAACTGGTGCAAGACGTGTTCGCCGACTACCTGCAGAACGGCCCGACCCAGAAGGAACTGGACGACGCCAAGCGCGAACTGGCCGGCAGCTTCCCGCTGTCCACTGCCAGCAACGCCGATATCGTCGGCCAGCTGGGCGCCATGGGCTTCTACAACCTGCCGCTGAGCTACCTGGAAGACTTCATGCGTCAATCCCAGG
This sequence comes from Pseudomonas sp. PH1b, assembly GCF_000633395.1. Lineage (GTDB taxonomy): Bacteria > Pseudomonadota > Gammaproteobacteria > Pseudomonadales > Pseudomonadaceae > Aquipseudomonas. The sequence continues at coordinate 186,213 of NZ_AYMU01000020.1, read as the reverse complement.
CGTTGACGGTGGAACAGGTCAAGGCCGCCATGAACAAACACCTGAGCGTCGACAAGATGGTCATCGTCAGCGCCGGTCCGACCGTTGCGCAAAAGCCGTTGCCGCCCCCTACTGACAAACCCGCCGAGCAGCCGCTCGGGGTTCCGGAGCACTGATGGCCCGTCCAGCCCGTCCCAGCAAGAAACCCGTCCACAACCAGCACAATGGCGTGGGCCAGTTGCGCATCATTGGTGGCGAATGGCGCAGCCGCAAACTGAGCTTTCCCGACCTGCCAGGGCTGCGACCGACACCGGACCGGGTGCGCGAGACCCTGTTCAACTGGCTCGCCCCCTATGTGGCCGGGGCCAAGGTCATCGACCTGTTCGCCGGTAGCGGCGCGGTATTTCTGGAAGCCCTGTCCCGTGGCGCCGCCACGGGCCTGGCCCTGGACAGCAGCAGCGTAGCGATCTCCAGCCTGCGCGAGCACCTGGGCACCCTGCGCTGCACCGTCGGCCAGGCGCAGACCGCCGATGCCCTGCGCTACCTGGAAACCCAGCCGGCAACGCCGTTCGACCTGGCATTCCTCGACCCGCCGTTCAACCAGAACCTGCTGCCGGCGGCCTGCGCCCTGCTGGAAGAGCGCGGCTGGCTGGCGAACGACGCCTGGATCTACACCGAAAGCGAAACCCCGCCTTCGACCCTGGGCCTGCCGGGGAGCTGGCGCCTGCACCGTGAACAAAAATCCGGGCAGGTGTATTACTCCTTGTGGCAACGTATGGCAGACAACGCCGCTTAAGAAGCGGCTCACGATCCCGCCAGCGACGCTCAGGCCAGGCAAACATGCCTGAGCGCCCGCAGCTCAGGCCGCGAAATGCGCATTTCGACGCCATGCTCAACGCCAAATGAGCTAGACCCAGCAGATCGTGAGCCGGTGCTTCAGCCGGCTGGAACAAGGCGCGCGGCCCGCCCGGGTTGCGCACCGCTGCATCGAGAGCCTCCCCGTGCCTGACTCGCCAGATCGCTTCACCCCCGCCTTCGGCCTGGGCAACCCGCACCTGCAGACCCTGTGGGGCCCACTGTGGCGCCCGACCACCCACCTCGAACGCCAGCGCGAACGCCTATGGCTGGAGGACGGTGACTTCCTTGATCTCGACTGGCACGGACCTCATAGCGCCGAGGCCCCTCTGGTCTTGGTGCTGCATGGCCTGACCGGTTCCTCCAACTCGCCCTATGTGGCCGGCCTGCAGCGCGCCCTGGCCGCCCAGGGCTGGGCCAGCGCCGCGCTGAACTGGCGCGGCTGCTCCGGCGAACCCAACCTGCTGCCCCGCAGCTACCACTCCGGGGCCAGCGAAGACCTGGCAGCCGCCATCGAGCATTTGCGCACCCTGCGTCCCCAGGCACCGCTGTACGCCGTGGGTTATTCCCTGGGGGGCAACGTGCTGCTCAAGTACCTGGGGGAAAGCGGCAGCGCCAGCCCGCTGCAAGGGGCCACGGCGGTATCGGTGCCGTTTCGCCTGGACCAGTGCGCCGACCGTATCGGCCAGGGGTTTTCCAAGATCTACCAGGCCCATTTCATGCGCGAGATGCTGGCCTACATCAAGGACAAGCAGCGCCAGTTCCAGCACGACGGCCGCCATGATGGCCTGGCGACCCTGGCGCAGCTGGGATCCCTGGAGAAGATGCGTACCTTCTGGGATTTCGACGGCCGGGTCACCGCGCCGCTGCATGGCTTTAGCGATGCCCAGGACTATTACCGTCGCGCATCCAGCCGCTACTTTCTCGGGGAGATCCGCACCCCAACCCTGATCATCCAGGCGGCGGACGACCCTTTCGTGTTCCGCCACAGCCTGCCCGAAGCCAGTGAACTGTCCGCCAGCACCCGCTTCGAACTGCAGGCCAAGGGCGGCCACGTGGGGTTTGTCGAGGGCAGCCTGAAACGCCCCGGCTACTACCTGGAGCGACGCATTCCACAGTGGTTGACGAGCCTGGGCCGCCATGGATAAGCCCAACCGCGAGTCGATCCGTTTCTGGCAGACCGCGCCACTGGCGGGGGTCGAGCTTCTGGCGGCACGTTATATCGAACACCGCTTCGTGCCCCATGTGCACGACGGTTATGTGATTGGCATGATCATGGCCGGTGCCCAGCGCTACCGCTATCGCGGCGCCGAGCACCTGGCGGGCAGCGGCACCCTGGTGCTGATCAATCCCGACGAGTTGCACACCGGTGCCAAAGGCGCCGAAGACGGCTGGCTGTACCGCGCCTTCTACCCGGACAACCAGCAGATCCTCGGCCTGCTCGACGAGCTGGAACTGCCCAGCGGCAGCCTGCCGGCCTTTGGCGCCACGCTGTACCGCGATCCGGACCTGGTGAAAGGGTTCGCGCAGTTGCATCACCTGCTGGAAAGCCCCGCCACCGCCCTGCAACAGCAGACCCTGTGGCGCGAGATGATGCTCCTGCTGCTGCGCCGCCATGCAGGGGTCAAGGCGCCCGGTGAGCCGGGGCTGGAACACCGGGCCATCGTCCAAGCCAAGGAACTGCTGAGCGCGCAACTGGCGGCACCGCCTTCCCTTGAGGAGCTGGCGGCGGCCGTGAACCTCTCGCCCTTCCACTTTGCCCGGGTGTTCCGCCGGGCAACCGGCATTCCACCCCATACTTGGCTGATGCAACAACGCATCGCCAAGGCCCGGGCCTTGCTGCGCGATGGCTGCCTGCCCCTGGAAGTGGCGACACAATTGGGTTTCGCCGACCAGAGCCACCTCAGCCGCCAGTTCAAGCAGGTCTATGGCGTGGCGCCGGCGGCCTACCGCAATGCCCGGCGTTCGGACTGAAGGCCCCGGCCCGACAAGCCACTGAGCCAGTGTGTGGCGCGGGCGCTTGCTCCCGCTGGGCCGCGTAGCGGCCCTAATCCCTGGTGCAACCCGCCTGCGGACGATCCCCACAGCCAGGCGGTGTGACGGCCTGGCCGTCAAGCGCAAGCGCGCTCCCTCGCCACACGGCTGCCCCTCTCGACCACTGGTTCAGTCACCGGTGGCGACAGGCCGTTGAGGATCGGTGATCCATTCGCTCCACGAACCGGCATACAGCCGCGCCAGGGGATAACCCGCCAGGCACAGGGCGAACAGGTTGTGGCAAGCCGTCACACCGGAACCGCAATAGGCCACCAGCTGCTCAGGGGAGCGGTCCCCCAGCTTCTCGGCAAAGCGCTGCTTGAGCTGATCCGCCGGCAGGAAACGCCCGTCGCTGCCCAGGTTGTCGGTGAATGCTGCGCACTGCGCTCCGGGAATATGCCCGGCCACCGGATCGATGGGCTCCACCTCGCCACGAAAGCGCGGCAAGCCCCGGGCATCCAGCAAGGTCAGCTCCGGCCGGCCCAGGCGCTGTTGCAAGTGCTCGGCATCCAGCAGCAGGCGGTGGTCCGGCTGGCCGTTGAACTGTCCCGGCACGGTCTGCGGCGGATCCAGGCTCAGGGGCAGGCCGGCCGCGTGCCAGGCCTTGAGGCCACCATCGAGAATGAACACGCCGTCACGCTTGCCGAGCCAGGCCAGCAACCACCAGGCGCGGGCGGCAAAAGCGCCGGGGCCGTCGTCATAGAGCACGATGTCGCTGTGATCCTCGATCCCCCAGGCCCGCAGGCGCGCCAGCAGCTGTAGCGGATCGGGCAGCGGGTGCCGACCGGTCACACCCTTGATCACCGGAGCACTCAGGTCCCGGTTCAAATCGGCGAAATGCGCCCCGGCAATATGCCCTTCGGCATAGCTGCGTTGCCCGTAGTCCGGGTCTTCGAGGGCAAATCGACAATCCAGGATCACCAGCCCGGGCTGTTGCTTCCTCTGGTCCAGGGCAAGCGGGCTGATCAATTGCGCGATGGGCATAGCGGGCTCCTGTGAATAACTCGGAAGCTGATCCTACTGCACTTCTTCCAGGGCTTGGGCCAGGGGCACGTAAAACTCGTCGAACAGGCCGTTGACCGCCTCCCGGGCCTGGTCGGTAACGAACCCGGCTTCCAGCACCAGCACCTGATAGACCCCACGCTTGATCGCCTCCTCGCTCAGGTGGGTGGAATTCTCCCGGGTGGTGCACAGAAAGCGCACCCAGGAGGTGAGGATGATCCAGGCGTTGAGGGTCAGGGATTCGATCTGCACCTTGTCCATGGCGATGATCCCCGCCTCGACGAAGCGCCCGTAGATGGCCATGCCCTGGATCAGGCAGCGCTGGGAGAAACGCCGGTAGCGGGCCGCCAGCTCGGCGTCGCTGTCCAGCAGGTGCTCCAGGTCGCGGTGCAGGAAGCGATAGCGCCACATGGCCGCCAAGAGTGCCTGCAGGTAGTAGCGCTTGTCCTGCACGGTGACCGCGCGCCCCGGCGGCGGACGCAGGAAGCTGTCCACCAGGGTTTCGTATTCGGCGAACAGCACGGCGATGATCGCCTGCTTGTTGGGGAAGTGGTAATAGAGGTTGCCCGGAGAAATCTCCATGTGCGCCGCAATATGGTTGGTGCTGACATTGCGTTCGCCCTGCTGGTTAAACAGCTCCAGGCTGAACTGGACAATGCGTTCGCGGGTTTTTATGCGTGGGGCCATGGGCTTGAGCTTTAATCGTGTGGAGGCAGGCCTGCATCTTACGGTCTATCCCCAAGCGGATAAATCACGGTCGGCACAGGAGGGTAATTGACAATTTAGAGTATAAGCTCTAAAAAACTAGCCACCCATAAAAAAACCGGAGCCCGTCCATGTCTGCCGAAATCGCTTACCTGCAGGATTCCCTTCAGCAACAGGACGAGCTGCTTGAGCTGTTCGAAGCCCAGCGCCGGGCCTATGCCGCCAATCCCATGCCGCCGGCAGCCCAGCGCCAGCAATGGCTCAATGCCCTGCAGGGACTGCTGAACACTGAGCGCCAGGCGCTGATCGACGCCATCAGCCAGGACTTCAGCAATCGCAGCGCCGATGAAACCCTGCTGGCCGAGCTGATGCCCAGCCTGCATGGCATCCACTACGCCAGGAAACACCTCAAGAGCTGGATGAAACCCTCCCGGCGCGCCGTCGGCCTGGCCTTTCAGCCGGCTTCGGCCAAGGTGGTCTACCAGCCCCTGGGCGTGGTCGGGGTGATCGTGCCCTGGAACTACCCGCTGTACCTGTGCATGGGCCCGCTAGTGGGCGCCCTGGCCGCCGGCAACCGAGTGATGCTCAAACTCAGCGAATCGACCCCGGCCACCGGCCAGTTGCTCAAGCAGCTGCTGGCCAGGGTCTTCCCCGAGGACCTGGTGTGCGTGGTCCTGGGCGAAGCTGAAGTGGGTATGGCCTTCTCCAAGCTGCGCTTCGATCACCTGCTGTTCACCGGCGCCACCAGCATCGGCAAGCATGTAATGCGCGCCGCTGCAGAAAACCTGACTCCGGTGACCCTGGAACTGGGCGGCAAGTCCCCGGCCATTGTCTCCAGCACCGTGCCCCTCAAGGATGCCGCGGAACGCATCGCCTTCGGCAAGACCCTGAACGCCGGGCAGACCTGCGTCGCCCCGGACTACGTACTGGTGCCGGAAGAACGCGTCGGCGACTTTGTCGAAGCCTATCGCCAGGTCGTGCGCAACTTCTTCCCGACCCTGGCAGACAACCCCGACTACACCGCGATCATCAACCAGCGCCAGCTGGCACGGCTCAACGGCTACCTGAGCGACGCCACCAGCAAGGGCGCACAGCTGGTGCCGCTGTTCGAGCAGAACCAGGAGCGGCGCCTGGGCCACAGCCTGCTGTTGAACGTTACCGACGAGATGACGGTGATGCAGGACGAGATCTTTGGCCCGATCCTGCCGATCGTGCCCTACAAGACCCTGGATCAGGCCTTCGCCTATATCACCCAGCGCCCACGGCCCCTGGCGCTGTACTACTTCGGCTATGACAAGGCCGAGCAGCAGCGGGTGCTCAACGAAACCCACTCCGGCGGCGCCTGCCTCAACGACACGTTGCTGCATGTGGCCCAGGACGATCTGCCGTTTGGCGGCATCGGCCCTTCCGGCATGGGCCACTACCATGGCCATGAGGGTTTCCTGACGTTCAGCAAAGCCAAGGGCGTGTTCATCAAGCAGCGCTTCAACGCAGCGCGCCTGATCTACCCGCCCTATGGAAAATCGATCCAGAAGCTCATCCAGAAGCTGTTCATCCGTTAACCAGTACATCGCCGGGTAATAACAATAATGATCACCCCTAGCCTGTCTGAAACACCCGCGCTGTCACGGCGCGGCCTGCTGAAAATCGGCCTCTGTGCCAGCGCCTTCCTGGCCACTGCCGGGCTCGGCGCCAGCCTCAGCGGTTGCTCCGCCAGCACACCCGCCAGTGGCTTCGCCCTGCTGCGCAGCAACGACCTGCCGTTCCTGCGCGCCCTGATCCCGGTGATGCTCGAAGGCGCGGTCGCCGCAGAGCAGATGCCCGCCGCCATCGACGGCACCCTGCGCAACCTGGACAACGCCCTCAACCATCTGTCGCCGGAGATGTTCAAGCTCACCCAGCAATTGTTCGACGTGCTGGGCATGGCGGTCACCCGCGGCCCGCTGACCGGGATCTGGGGCAGTTGGGAGAACGCCAGTGGCGACGATATCCGCCATTTCCTCAGTCGCTGGGAGAACAGCTTCCTGTCCCTGCTGCGCATGGGCCATGCCTCGCTGCTGCAACTGGTGATGATGGCCTGGTACACCCGCCCCGAGTCCTGGGTTCACTGCGGCTACCCCGGTCCGCCCAAGGTCTGACCTGCCGTTTATCGCGACAAGGCCCAGAGGACGTTCAAAGGGCCCCGAGCGCCGGTTTTATCCGGCGACCATCGCAACCCGCGGCAGCGGCCACCGGAACTTGCCACGACATCAATAATAAGAGAGCACCCGATATGCCTGTACCTGATCTGTTCCGCGAAGGCCTGAACCGTGGCTGGAAAACCTACAACGGCTCGCAGCTGGAGCAGGACCTGACCCTGGAAGCCGATGTCGCCATCATCGGCAGCGGCGCCGGCGGTGGCACCACCGCCGAAATCCTCAGCGCTGCCGGCTACAAGGTGCTGCTGATCGAAGAAGGCCCGCTGAAAACCAGCGACGACTTCAAGATGCTCGAAGACCAGGCCTACACCAGCCTCTATCAGGAAGGCATCGGGCGCATGAGCAAGGACGGCGCCATCACCATCCTCCAGGGCCGCGCCGTAGGCGGCACCACCCTGATCAACTGGACCTCGAGTTTTCGCACCCCCGACCCGACCCTGGAGCACTGGGCCCGGGAACATGGTGTGGTGGGCCACAGCTCCGCCGAGATGGCGCCCTGGTTCGAGAAAATGGAACAGCGCCTGGGGGTCGCGCCCTGGGTCATGCCGCCCAACGCCAACAACGACGTGATCCGCAAGGGCTGCGAGGCCCTGGGCTACAGCTGGCACGTGATTCCGCGCAACGTGCGCGGCTGCTGGAACCTCGGCTACTGCGGCCTGGGCTGCCCGACCAATGCCAAGCAGTCGATGCTGGTGACCACCATTCCCGCGACCCTGGAGAAAGGCGGCGAACTGCTGTACCTGGCCCGGGCCGATCGCCTGCAGATCAAGGACGACAAGGTCTCCAGCCTGCAATGCGTGGCCATGGACGAGCGTTGCGTGGCCCCCACCGGCCGGACCATCACCGTCAAGGCCAGGCACTACGTACTGGCCGGCGGCGGCATCAACAGCCCGGCCCTGCTGCTGCGTTCCGACGCCCCGGACCCGCACTCGCGCCTGGGCAAGCGCACCTTCCTGCACCTGGTGAACTTCTCCGCCGGGCAGTTCGACGAAGTCATCAACCCCTTCTACGGTGCGCCGCAGTCGATCTATTCCGACCATTTCCAATGGCAGGACGGCACCACCGGGAAAATGTCCTACAAACTCGAAGTACCGCCCCTGCAACCGGCCCTGGCCAGTACCCTGCTGGGCGGTTTCGGGCCCCAGAGCGGCCTGTCCATGGAGCAACTGCCCCACACCCACGCCATGCTCGCCCTGCTACGGGACGGGTTTCACCCGGACAGCGTCGGTGGCAACGTCGAACTGCGGGGCGACGGCACTCCAGTGCTCGACTACGAAGTTTCGCCCTACGCCTGGGATGGCCTGCGCCGGGCCTTCCACAGCATGGCGGAGATCCAGTTCGCCGGCGGCGCCAAGGCGGTCAAGCCGCTGCACAGCGATGCCCGGTTCGCCAAGACCCTCGCCGAGGTGCGCAGCCAGATCGACGGCCTGGACCTGGCGCTGTACCGCACGCGCCTGGGCAGCGCCCACGTGATGGGCGGCTGCGCCATGGGCGAAGACCCGAAAAACGCCGTTACCGACAGCCTCGGGCGCCATCATCAACTGCACAACCTGTCGATTCACGACGGCTCGCTGTTCCCCACCAGCATCGGCGCCAACCCGCAGCTGTCGGTGTACGGCCTGACTGCACAACTGGCGACAGCCCTGGCGGAGCGTCTGAAAACAGCCTGAAAAAGGCAGGTATTCCCGGCGTCTATAGTGCTTTCTTCCTTAAAAGGCGACTTGGCCCACCGGGAATGCTGCGATACCATCCGACTCCCCAACGGATTCCCGCCAGGACGACGCGATGAACCGAGTGTTGTACCCAGGTACCTTCGACCCGATTACCAAGGGCCATGGCGATCTGGTCGAGCGCGCCTCGCGGCTGTTCGACCACGTGATCATCGCCGTTGCCGCCAGCCCCAAGAAAAACCCGCTGTTCCCCCTGGAGCAGCGTGTAGAGCTGGCGCGCGAGGTGACCAGGCACCTGCCCAACGTTGAAGTGGTCGGCTTCTCCACGCTGCTGGCGCATTTTGCCAAGGAGCAGAACGCCAACGTCTTCCTGCGTGGCCTGCGGGCAGTCTCGGACTTCGAGTACGAATTCCAGCTGGCCAACATGAACCGCCAGTTGGCACCGGATGTGGAAAGCCTGTTCCTGACGCCCTCCGAGCGCTATTCGTTCATTTCCTCGACCCTGGTCCGCGAAATTGCCGCCCTGGGCGGGGATATCACCAAGTTCGTCCACCCGGCGGTCGCCGACGCACTGACCCTGCGCTTCAAGAAGTAAGCCGCCCGGCCCCGCTCCGGGGCCCTTGCCAGGCGTCAGCCATCGCGCCCGCGTGCACTGCGGGCGCCAATACGGCACAATTGCGCGCATTCGATTTTACATGCCCGGGCCTGCCGCCCAGGCCGGAGTCCCCCATGTCCCTGATCATCACCGACGATTGCATCAACTGCGACGTCTGCGAACCCGAGTGCCCCAACGCGGCCATTTCCCAAGGCGAAGAGATCTACGTGATCGATCCGAACCTGTGCACCCAGTGCGTCGGCCACTACGACGAGCCGCAGTGCCAGCAAGTGTGCCCGGTGGATTGCATTCCATTGGATGAAGCGCGCCCGGAAACCGAAGAAGAGCTGATGGCCAAGTACCGGAAGATCACCGGCAAGGCGTGAGGAATTCAGCGCCTGTGCTGGCGCTTGCACCGGCAGACCGGCCCCCGCGAACGCCTGCAGGAGCCGGCTGGCCGGCGAAGTTTTTCAGCTCTGGCAGCGCGGGCAGTAGACGCTGGCACGCTGCCCCAGCTTGATTTCCCGCAGGCCCGTGCCACAGACCTTGCAATGCTCATTGCCACGGCCGTAGACGAACAGTTCCTGCTGGAAGTACCCCGGCTGGCCGTCACCGCCGATAAAGTCGCGCAATGTGGTGCCGCCGCGCTCGATGGCTGCCGCGAGGATGCGTTTGATCTCGATCGCCAGCTTCAGGTAGCGCGCCCGGGAAATGCCCTTGGCTTCGCGGCGCGGGTCGATGCCCGCAGCGAACAGCGCTTCGGTCGCGTAGATATTGCCCACTCCCACCACCACGGCGTTGTCCATGATGAACGGCTTGACCGCCATGGAGCGTCCCCGGGACAGCTGATACAAACGCTCGCCATCGAACAGGTCGGTCAACGGCTCCGGCCCCAGGCGTATCAGCAGTTCGTGATTCAGCGGGTCGTGGCTCCAGAGCATGGCACCAAAGCGCCGCGGGTCGGTGTAGCGCAGGGCCAGGCCCGATTCCAGCTCGATGTCCACGTGCTCGTGCTTGGCCGCCGGCAAGCCGACTTCCACCAGCCGCAGGTTGCCGGACATGCCCAGGTGGCTGATCAGGGTGCCGACCTCGGCGTTGATCAACAGGTACTTGGCCCGCCGCTCCACCTGCACGATGCGCTGCCCGGACAGGCGCACATCCAGGTCCTCGGGAATCGGCCAGCGCAGGCGCCGTTCACGCACGACAACCCGACTGACCTTCTGGCCTTCCAGATGCGGCGCGATCCCGCGCCGGGTGGTTTCGACTTCCGGTAATTCAGGCATCTGCGCCTCGGGCATTCATCGCGGTATGAATAATCAGTGCGCGCCCAGCTCGCGCACGGTTTCCTTGAGGTTCTCGAAGTCGTAGTCCGACAGGCCGACGTAATCGAGAATCAGGTGGCCAATGCTGTTCCATTCATGGTCTTCGACCTGGTTGCCCAGCACCCGGTAGGAAGCACAGATGTGCTCGGCCATCTTCAGGATCGCCAGCAGGTTCTTCAACTGGCTGTTGCGCGACGACTCGTCGCTGAAGATCGCCAGGGCATTGTGGTGATTGGCGATGGCATTGGTCACATGCTCCGGCAGGCGCCAGGACTTGGCCGTGTAGTAACCGACCACCGCATGGTTGGTGTTGAAGGCACGGTTTTCCGTGTCCACCACCCGCCGCTCCGGCCCGGCACTGCCGTAGGCCTCTTCCAGCACCGCCATGTAGTTGGGGAAGCGCTTGAGCATCAGCGGCACGCCGCAGTCGTGGAACAGGCCCAGGGCATAGGCTTCGTCCACCGCCTGGGAGCCGGTGCGCTTGGCCAGGGTCAGGCAGGTCATGGCCACGTCCTGGGCGGTGTCCCAGAAGCGGTTGAGGGTGACGATGGTCTCGTCGCTCATTTCGCCCTTGATCGACTGCGCATTGATCAGGTTGATGATCGAACGGCTGCCCAGGAGGTTCACCGCACGCTGGATCGAGGCGATCTTGTTGCTCAGGCCGTAATACGGCGAGTTGACGATCTTCAGCAGTGCGCCGGACAGCCCCGGGTCCTGGGATATCAGCTTGGCAATCACTTCCAGGTCGGGATCGGGCATGTACTGCTCCATCTGCAAATCCACCATGATTTGCGGCTGGGGCGGCACGCTGATGCCTTGCAGGGCCTGTTGAATCTGTTCGGCTGATAGCTCTTGGGACATAGGTACGCACTCTGGGTCAGGCGGCGATTCTAACCCTTAACCAGACAATGTTGGGCGTTCGGACAGGAACTTTACCCCCGGGCCTGGTCCACAAGGCCTGGCCGCAGGTCCAATGGCCATCGCTTGAACCCCGCGAAGGGGTATAATCGCGCCCTTTTTTCCGGAGCGACGTCATGTCCCTGCCAAGCCTGCGCCTCAAAGCCAATGCCGATCGCCGCCTGCGCGCCGGCCACCTGTGGGTCTACAGCAACGAAATCGATGTAGCCGCCACCCCACTCCACGGCTTCAAGGCAGGTGACCAGGCCATTCTGGAAGCCGCCGGCGGCAAGCCCCTGGGCATCGTCGCGATGAGCCCGAACAACCTGATCTGCGCTCGCCTGCTGTCTCGCGATGCCAAGCTGCCCCTGGACAAGTCCCTGCTGGTGCACCGCCTGAACGTGGCCCTGTCCCTGCGCGAGCGCCTGTTCGACAAACCGTTCTACCGCCTGGTCTACGGCGACTCCGACCTGCTGCCGGGCCTGGTGGTGGACCGTTTCGGCGACATCCTGGTGGTGCAGATCGCCTCGGCGACCATGGAAGCCCACAAGGACGACGTGATTGCAGCCCTGACCCAGGTGCTCAAGCCCAGCGGCATCCTGTTCAAGAACGACTCCGCCGCCCGCGATGCCGAAGGCCTGGGCCGCTACGTGGAAACCGTGTTCGGCCTGGTGCCGGAGTGGGTGGCCCTGGAAGAGAACGGCGTGAAGTTCGAAGCCCCGGTGATCCAGGGCCAGAAAACCGGCTGGTTCTATGACCACCGGATGAACCGTGCCCGCCTGGCGCCTTATGCCAAGGGCAAGCGCGTACTCGACCTGTACAGCTACATCGGCGGCTGGGGCGTGCAAGCCGCGGCCTTCGGCGCCAGTGAAGTGTTCTGCGTCGACGCCTCGGCCTTCGCCCTCGACGGCGTGGAGCGCAACGCCGCGCTCAATGGCTTCGCCGATAAGATGACTTGCGTTGAAGGCGACGTGTTCGAAGCCCTGAAAGAGCTGAAAGCCGCTGAAGAGCGCTTCGACGTGATCGTTGCCGACCCGCCGGCCTTCATCAAGCGCAAGAAGGACATGAAGAACGGCGAAGGCGCCTACCGCCGTCTGAACGAGCAAGCCATGCGCCTGCTGAGCAAGGACGGCATCCTGGTCAGCGCCTCGTGCTCCATGCACCTGCCCGAGGACGACCTGCAGAACATCCTCCTGACCAGCGCCCGCCACCTGGACCGCAACATCCAGCTGCTGGAGCGCGGCAGCCAGGGCCCGGATCACCCGGTGCACCCGGCCATCCAGGAAACCCGCTACATCAAGAGCATCACCTGCCGCCTGCTGCCCAACAGCTGAGTGCAGTGAACAGAAAAATCCCGGCCATGTGCCGGGATTTTTTGTTTCAGCCCGTCATGGGTGCCGGTAGGCCTGCTGGAAGTCCAGCTCCACACCGTCGACCTTGAACGTCTTGTAGTGCGGGCGCACCGGCTTGATCTTGCCCTCGCGGATCTGCGCGATCAGCCCCGCAGCATCCGGGATCCCGTTGAACTTGCCCGTGTAACGCCAGAGGACCTTGCCCTGCCCATCACGGGCAAAGAGCATCGCCGAAGACTCCCAGGCGTGCTTGCCGATCAGCAGCACTTCGTTGACACCGTCGTCATTCAGGTCCACCGCCCAGGCGAAACAACCGGGCGGCGTGCAGTCACTTCTGGACGTCAGCACCTCGACCAATTGCGCGCTATCATCCACCTCCGGGCCTAGCCATTGCACCTTGGCGGTCAAGTAATCGACGGACTGGTCATCCCGGGAAACCGATTCCAGCAGTTCGCGCAGGCTGGTCCGGTCCGGCTCCTGCAGAACCTGCCCCTGGCGCACCTGTTCGAGCAACGCATTGAACTGCGCCCGACCGGGCTCGCCCAGATGCCGGCGCAGCGCCCTGACATCGAAGTCGGCCACTGGGGTACGCCCGCTCAGCAGGCGCTGTACCTGGTTGCTGGCACTCAGCGCCTGCGGGTCCAGCACCGGGGTGAACAGCAACAACAGCGCGACGAAACTCAACAGCGCGACCCAGGGGTTGCTGCGGCTCAGGCGGGCGAGCCAGGCCCCCTGCCTGCCTAGCACCGCCCAGAGCGCCGCCAGGCTGTGGACCAGAGCCAGGGCCACGAGGAACATGGCCAGAACACGTGATGGCGTCAGGCCATATTGATCAATCCGCAACCAGCTCGAATAACCGGCCATCAGCACCAGCAAGGGCAGACAGCAGAGGCTGGCGTTGATCAGCAGCTTGAGCAATCTGGCGTAGCTGGCATCGCTCCGACCGTCTTGGAACACGCCATTGATCAGGAACAGATTACTGGCCACCAGGCACAGCAGGATTCGCGAGGAATAGCCGGTGCTCCAGATCGGCTGCAGGCCGGTGAATGCCAGGGTCAGGGTGAAGACCACCGTGATCAGTGCGCACAACGGCAGCAGGTAGCGGCACACCGTCAGCAGGATATCCCGCAGCAAGCCGATGACTCTCTGGTTCACGCGGCCCATGCGCATGCCCAGGGAGAAAAACAGCGGCATGCTGAAGCACATGAAGTACTGCGAGCCGAACAGCTCATCCAACTGCGACATGCCGAGAAGGCTGAACAAACCACCGCACAGCCAAAGCAGCATGCTGAAGGCCAGGGTCACCAACCACGCCAGGATCACGATGAAGGCGTTGTTCCAGGCATGCCGGAACAGGTCTTGGTAGCGTGGACCAAGGCCCTCGCGGGTCGGCCAGCTCAAGATGAACGCAGTACCGATATAGCCCAGTACAAGCGCGGTGAACGACCAGAACATGCTCAGCCAGCCATTGGCATTGTTCAGCAGCACCCAGTAGGAAAACCCGCTCAACAGCACACTCAGGCCAATGACCAGGGCCCAGGTGCCGCGCTCGCGCACTGCACTGCCAAGCAGTTGCAGGTTGCTCCCGGCCACCAGAGCCAGGGTCCAGAGGGCCGAGCTCACTGCGGGTTGTTCATGCAACAGGCCGGCGACCAACAGCAAGCCCTGCACCAGGGCAATAGCGATGTAAAACAACAGCGAGCGACTCAGCGCAGGCATGGCAAATCCTTTTATGAAGATGTGTGGTCAAGGTGACGCGGATAAACCGCCACCGCTAGCCCCCCGCCAGCGGACGCCCAAGGCGCCGCAGCAGCGGCAGGCACAGGCGCACCAGGAACAGGCCGAGGGAAAACGCCAGGGTCGGGCCGGCAAAGAACACCAGCGACAGAAAGCCGTCCTTGAAAGGATCGAGATGGGAGCGGGTGATCCAGTGCTTGAAGATCGCCTGGGCGATCCACGGCATCGGCAGCGCCAGCAGCACCCACAGCGCATAAGCCAGAAAGCGCCGCCCCAGACTGTCACGCCCTTGCAGCGCGGCCGCGCAAAGGACAGTCAGCAGGATCAGCCCCGCGGCCAGGCTGCCCAGCACCCGAGAGGTCAAAGGCAGCCCTCCACAGGCCATGACCAGCCCCGCCGTAGCCAGGGCCAGGGCCATCGCCGCCCCCCAGGTGCGCCATTCACTCCGGCGCTCGGGAGCCAGCTGCAGCATACCGCCGCCCATCAGCACCGCGGCACAGGCCGCGCCGATGGCCAGCTCCGAGAGTTCGCCGGAAAAGACCACGGCCAGCAGCAACGCGCCCTGCACCAGGCCCATGCCCAGGTAAAACCTCAAGGTTCGAAGTGTCGCGGTCATTCCAGATCCATTGGAGAGCGGTCGAAGGGCGCGCAGTCTACCTCAGCCCCCCGAATTCGCGCAGCGGGTAGCGGCTCAAGACACTCTTCACGCCGCAGAGCGGCCACGGCATTCCTTCCTGGCGCCAGCGGTGTAGAATCGGCAGATTCATCGCCAGTCATCCCCCGGCGGGTTTATGAGCTCAGGCTGAGTCTCGCGGCGATCCCGCGGGGTCATCGGCAGCTTCGGACACACGGCCATTTCTGAGTGTTCCCGAGGTCAGTAGAAGCTCACTCCCCATTTGTCACCTGATTAGCCGCCCGGAGTGCTTCATGCCTGATTACCGTTCGAAAACGTCCACCCATGGCCGCAACATGGCCGGCGCCCGTGCCCTGTGGCGCGCCACGGGGATGAAAGATGCCGACTTCAAGAAGCCGATCATCGCCATTGCCAACTCCTTCACCCAGTTCGTCCCGGGCCACGTGCACCTCAAGGACCTGGGCCAGTTGGTCGCCCGCGAAATCGAACGCGTCGGCGGCGTGGCCAAGGAATTCAACACCATCGCCGTGGACGACGGCATCGCCATGGGCCACGACGGCATGCTGTATTCCCTGCCGAGCCGCGAGATCATCGCCGACTCCGTGGAATACATGGTCAACGCCCACTGCGCCGACGCCATCGTGTGCATCTCCAACTGCGACAAGATCACCCCCGGCATGCTGATGGCCGCCCTGCGCCTGAACATCCCGGTGATCTTCGTCTCCGGCGGCCCGATGGAAGCCGGCAAGACCAAACTCGCCAGCCATGGCCTGGACCTGGTGGACGCCATGGTCATCGCCGCCGACTCCAGCGCTTCTGACGAGAAGGTTGCCGAGTACGAGCGCAGCGCCTGCCCGACCTGCGGGTCGTGCTCCGGCATGTTCACCGCCAACTCCATGAACTGCCTGACCGAGGCCCTGGGGCTGGCCCTGCCGGGCAACGGTTCGACCCTGGCCACCCACAGCGACCGCGAACAGCTGTTCCTGCAGGCCGGGCGCACCATCGTCGAGCTGTGCCAGCGCTACTACGGCGACAACGACGAGTCGGTACTGCCGCGCAACATCGCCAACTTCAAGGCGTTCGAGAACGCCATGATGCTCGACATCGCCATGGGCGGCTCGACCAACACCATCCTGCACTTGCTGGCCGCCGCCCAGGAAGCCGAGATCGACTTCGACCTGCGCGACATCGATCGCCTGTCCCGCAGCGTGCCGCAGCTGTGCAAGGTGGCGCCGAACATCCAGAAGTACCACATGGAAGACGTGCACCGCGCCGGCGGCATCTTCAGCATCCTCGGCTCTCTGGCCCGCGGCGGCCTGCTGCACACCGACCTGCCGACCGTGCACAGCCGCTCGATGGAAGAAGCCATCGCCAAGTGGGACATCACCCAGACCAGCGACGAAGCCGTGCACCACTTCTTCAAGGCCGGCCCGGCGGGCATCCCGACCCAGACCGCGTTCAGCCAGTCGACCCGCTGGGACACCCTGGACGACGACCGTGAAAACGGCTGCATCCGCAGCTTCGAACACGCCTACTCCAAGGAAGGCGGCCTGGCGGTGCTGTACGGCAATATCGCCCTGGACGGCTGCGTGGTGAAGACCGCCGGGGTCGACGAGTCGATCCACGTCTTCGAAGGCAACGCCAAGATCTTCGAAAGCCAGGACAGCGCCGTGCGTGGCATCCTCGCCGACGAAGTGAAGGAAGGCGACATCGTCATCATTCGCTACGAAGGCCCCAAGGGCGGCCCGGGCATGCAGGAAATGCTCTACCCAACCTCCTACCTGAAGTCCAAGGGCCTGGGCAAAGCCTGTGCCCTGCTCACCGACGGGCGTTTCTCCGGCGGTACTTCGGGCCTGTCCATCGGCCACGCCTCGCCGGAAGCCGCTGCCGGCGGCGCCATCGGCCTGGTGCAGGACGGTGACAAGGTGCTGATCGACATTCCCAACCGCTCGATCAACCTGTTGGTCAGCGACGAGGAACTGGCGGCGCGCCGTGTCGAGCAGGACAAGAAGGGCTGGAAGCCTGTGGAGAAACGTCCACGCAAGGTGACCACCGCGCTCAAGGCCTACGCCCTGCTCGCCACCAGCGCCGACAAGGGCGCGGTGCGCAACAAGGCCATGCTCGACGGCCTGTGATCAAAACGCCCCTGTAGGAGCCGGCTTGCCGGCGAAGGGGCCCTCAAGCCCTGCAGCGCCCTCCCGGGCGCCTTCGCTGGCAAGCCAGCTCCTACCACAAACGGCCGCTCAAACCCGACGCAACCCCTGTAGGAGCCGGCTTGCCGGCGAAAGGGCCCTCAGGGAGTGCGTTCACCCAACTGCCCGCGCAGGTAGCGATACAGCCCGTCTGCACTCTTGCGATAGCCATCGGCCGTCAGGTGGATCAGGTCACCCCGCGCCAGGTCGTTGGCCTGCCACTTGATGATCGAACAGTCCCCGCCCATGAAGGCTTGCCAGTCCCAGAACAGGGTGCGGCTGTTCTTCGCCACGTCCTTCTGGATCTGGATCAACGGGCGCAATGGCTGGGGTTGCGAGGCGGCGCAACTGCCGGCATTGCGGCGCTTGATGGAGTCTGGCGGCCCCACCAGCAGGATCACGGTCTTGGGCAGGTTCTTGCGCAGCAGCGCGACCTTCTCCTGCAACTGGCTGCGATACAGCTGCAGGTCCAGGTCGTTATCGAAGGCCTCATTGGTGCCGTAGGCCAGGACTACCATGTCCGGGCGCAGGCCCTTGAGGACGTCCAGCCAGCCGGGCTGCCACTTGTCCAGCACATCCAGGCGCGCGCCATTGATCCCCAGGGAGGAGTAGATCACCCCGGCGCTCTTCTGCCCGAGAATGTTCCAGCCCCCCAGCGCCAGGCCCTGGTTGTTGGCCACGCTCAGGTCCAGGGGCAGGGTCAGGTTGTTGAACGGCGGGCTGAAGCGCCACTGCCCACCCGTTGCCGCCAGCATGCGGCTGCTCTTGTTGAGGTTGTCCCGGGCGGTCAAGGTGCTGTTGCTGGACGCCTGGTACAGCGCGGAGATCCGGTACTGCTGGTTGCTCGGCTGGCGCTCGGCGATATGCACCCGCGCGCCCGGGGTCGTCGGCAACGACAGGTAGCCCCCCAGGGGAAACTGGTTGCTCTGCTGGTTGCGCGCCGACACCTGGGACCACTGGCGCTTGGCGATGCTGAGGATCACCCGCTCGTAGCGAGTACCGGGCACCGGTGTGGCGGCCACGAAGCCGATACCGCCATCGCCGTACTGCGCCTGCAGCAGGCGCCGCAGTTCGCCGCTGAACAGATCCGCCGCCGTGTGCGAATCCCCCAGTTGCACGATGCTGATGGGGGTACGGTTGGAGGTGCTGAACTTGCGTGCCAGCAGCGCCAGGTTCGGGTCGGTACCCGTGGCCACGACTTTCTTCGCCCCGGCTCCGGGCCTGGCCAGCGCCGAAGCGGGAGTGGCCTGAACCTCGGTGGTCGGGCTGCAACTGCTCAGCAAGGTGATGCCCAGCAACAGCGCAATGCCTTGCAGTCGCCCCATATCAGTGCTCCGTCAATTGTTGGCTGGGAAAGTTGATCAGCGAGATCACACGCTCAGCGATCAGCTTTTGCCCAGTGGTGGTGAAGTGGATACCGTCGTCGACCCGGGTCTTGACCTTCTTGCCATCCCCGGTGGTGCGGTAATAGGAAAACTCGTCGTTCTGGTAGCCGAGAATCTCGTTAGCCGAGACGAAGTGCTGGTGGTACAGCTCGATCTGGCTCCGGTACAGGTCGCTCAGGTAGGCCATTGCCGTAGACAGCTTGGCCTTCTCCATGTTCGGCGGGCCGACCCAGATCACCTGCACATTATGCGCCTGGGCGGTGTCGAGGATCGAATCGATGCGCCGGCGATAGGCTTCTTCCCAGTCCGGCTTCTTGAACCGCAGGAACGGCTTGCCCTTGACCTCCGGCATGTCCCAGGGGTCGTTGGGGCCGAGGAAGATCACCATCAGGCGAATGTTGGGGTTGCCGGCCAGGGTGCTTTCAACGGTCTTGGGCCAGTTGAAGAAGCTCGGATAGGCAAGGCCAGTGCTTTGCTTGCTGAGGTTCAGGCTCTTGACGTTGTAGCGTTTGCGCAAGGTGTTGGCCATGTGTGGTGCCACGCCCTGCATCAACGAATCGCCGACAAAGAACACCTCATCGCCGGTCGCCAGGCTGACCCTCAGCGGATGGTCACTGTACGGCTGACCCGCGGTTGGCGGGTGGGCCACGGGCGGCGCTGCCAGCGGTTGCGGATGCACCGCAGGCGCTGCAACCGCGACAGCCTCGGCAACGGGCGCGGGATGCGCGGCGACCGGCTGGGCCGGGGTCGGATGGAGGTTGGCTGCAGGCACCGGGTGGCTGGCAACAGGCACAACCGCAACCTGCGGTGGCGGCGTCGGCTCTTCATCCGCGGCCGCTTCCGCCTGGGCCACCAGGCTCAGGTCGGCCGCGGCGTCAAAACTGCCGACAAAGGCCAGCCTGGCGTTCTCCAGGGCCTGGTTGAGCTGCGCGCCGAAGCGCCACTGCGGGTTCTGCGACAAGCCCGGGATCTCGCAACCTTCGTGGTACTTCTGCTGGCAATAGAGACGGATCGACTGCTGGTTGAACCACACCAGCAACAGGCTCGTTACCAATAGCGCATAGAGCACCTTGGCCGCGCTGCCAAGGCTGACCGACAAGGGCGAACGGTTAGAAACTGGCATAGATGAACCCCGGCACGCCCGACGGTGAGGCGAAGATGACCACGCAGATGAACAGCCCCAGCGGCACTGGATAGAGCAGCCACGGCAAGCCGGTGGCGGCGTCGAACAGCCGGCGCAGCAGCGCCACGATCCGTGGGTAGAAGGCGACGAACAACAGGCAGCCCAGCAACGAGACGGCAGCGCTGGCCAGCCCGGCGAAGGACAGGTCGCCCAGGCCGCTGAGCATGTCCAGGGCATCGGCCAGGGTCGCGCAGCGGAAGAAGATCCAGGCGAAGGCCACGTAGTGGAAGGTCAGCAGGCGGGCGCTGAGATCGGCGCCGATCCAGCTCGGCCCCCGGGCCAGCAGCGGGCTGCACAGCTTGTACAGCGCCAGGCCAATCCCGTGCAGCGCGCCCCAGATGATGAAGTTGGCGCTGGCGCCATGCCACAAGCCGGAGATCAGCATTGCCAGGAGCATGTTCAGGTTGCCGCGCCAGACCGGCCCACGGTTGCCGCCCAGGGGGATGTACACATAGTCGCGGATAAAGGTCGACAGGCTGATGTGCCAGCGGCCCCAGAATTCCTTGAGGTTGCGCGCCGCGTAGGGGTAGTTGAAGTTCTGCGGCAGGCGGAACCCCAGCAGCAGGGCGATGCCGGTCACCAGGTCGGTGTAGCCGCTGAAGTTGAAGTAGATCAGGAACGAATAGCCGTAGACCGCCCGCAGGATCTGCTCGGCGGAAAACGCCACCGGGCTGTCGAATACCGGGTCGACCCATTCGTTGGCCAGCCAGGAACTGAGGAAGAACAGCTTGACCACCGCCACCGCGATCAGCCCCAGGGCCCGTTGTGGCTCCAGCACCTGGCGCAGCTGCGGCGGATTGATCTGCGCCAGCATGGGGAGCGCCCGGTTCACCGGGCCGGCGATCAGGCTGGGGAAGAACGCCAGGTACAGCGCCAGGTCGAAAGGCGAGCCCGGGGTCAGCTCACGGCGGTGGATCGACACCAGGTAGCTGACCGAGTGGAAGGCGTAGAACGACAGCCCCACCGGCAGCAGCACTTCCAGCAGCGGCAGCGACACCTCGACGCCGAACTGGGCGAAGGCGTTCTGCACCGTGCTGGTGAAGAAGTCCTGGTACTTGAACAGGTAGAAAGCCCCCAGCACCAGCAGCAACATCAGGCCGTTGACCCAGCCTCGCCCGGGGTAACGCTGGCTCAACAGGCCGAGCAGGTACACCAGGGCCGTGTAGCCCAGCAGGATGTAGAGAAAGTTCAGGCTGAAACTGGCGAGGATCGCGTAGCTGGCGACCAGCAGCAGGGCGTTCTGCAAACGCAGACTGAAGCCCAGCCCCCAATACAGCATGAAGAACAGGATGAAACAGAGGCCGAATTCGATCGAGAGATAGCTCACAACGTAGTCCATTACGTGCAGTCGGGGACAAACCCGGCACAAGGGAGAGCAGGCGGGGGATAGGAAACGGGCGCGATTATGGCAGAGGGGGTTTGGCGGTCACAAGTTGAAACATTCCCATCTTGACCCGACAACGAACGGCACACGCCGCTTGTAGGAGCTGGCTTGCCAGCGAAAGCGCCCCCGAGAGCGATGCAGGACTTGCGGACCTCTTCGCCGGCAAGCCGGCTCCTACGGAGGAAGGGGCACGGCGGCTTGCTGTAGGCGCTGGCTTGCCAGCGAAGGCGCCCCCGAGAGCGACGCAAGGCTTGCGGGCCTCTTCGCCGGCAAGCCGGCTCCTACGGAGAAAGGTGTGCGGCGGCTTGCTGTAGGAGCTGGCTTGCCAGCGAAGGCGCCCCCGAGAGCGATGCAGGACTTGCGGACCTCTTCGCCGGCAAGCCGGCTCCTACGGAGGAAGGGGCACGGCGGCTTGCTGTAGGAGCTGGCTTGCCAGCGAAGACGCCCCCGAGAGCGACGCAAGGCTTGCGGGCCTCTTCGCCGGCAAGCCGGCTCCTACGGAAGAAGGTGTGCGCTGGCTTGCTGTAGGAGCTGGCTTGCCAGCGAAGGCGCCCCCGAGAGCGCCGCAGCCTCGCGGACCTCTTCGCCGGCAAGCCGGCTCCTACGGGATGAAGGGGTTACTGGATGTCTTCCGGCTTGACGATCACCCAGTTCTTGTCCGCGGTCACCGGCTGCCCTTCCTTGGCCTGGGCCGCGGCGTGCTTGGCGATCATGCCGTTGAGCTGGGTCATGTACTTGTCCTTGCGGTTGATCCACAGGTGGATGCCGCCCTTGGCCACGTCGACATCGTGGAACAGCATGTAGCCGTCGCTGGTGGGCGTGTCACCACCGACCAGCACCGGTTTCTTCCACTCATCGATGTAGGTCAGGATCGCCGCATGCTTGCCGGCCATCCAGGTGGCCGGAGTCCACAGGTAGGGGGTCAGCTCCAGGCCGAGGTTGGCCTTCTCGTCATATTTGCCCTCGCTGATCTGCTTGCGCGCGGTGGTCAGGGCGCCGGTCTTGCGATCCTTGAGCAGGGTGGTCACGCCGATCACGTTCTGCGGTTTGACGTTGTAGCCGTACTTGGGGTCGGCAGCGACCATGCGCACCAGCTCTTCGGACGCGGCGGTCATCACGTAGACCTCGATGCCGTTCTCCATCAGCTTGTTGTACAGCTCGGCCTGGCCAGTGAAGACCTTGGGCGGGTTGACCTCGATGGTCTTGACCACGTCACCGTCGTAATAGGTGCTCGGCACCGGCTTGCCCGACGCCATCAACTCGTCTACGTAACCCTTGAGTTCCTTGAGGGTGAAGCCCGAGAACACCTGGGCCACCCAGGGGTAGCAGACCATGTCGTCGATTTCACAGAGACGGTAGTAGTAGCTGAACAGGCTTTCCTTGTGCTCGGCGCTGTCCTTGAACGGAATCAGCTTCAGGGAGGGATCGAGGGTCTCGCGGGTGATCAGGCCCTTGTTCTCCATGTAGGGCAGCAGGGATTCTTCCAGGTCGTAGCGGTAACTGGTGTTGTCCATGTCGAACACCGCGTAGTTACCCTTGTTGGCGTTGGCTGCGATCATCGCGTCCAGCTGCTTGGCCTGCTCTGGCGGCCAATGCTTCAACTCGGTGGCGAGGGCCTGACCGGCAAGGCCCAGGCAGAGTGCGGCGGCGAGCAGTTTCGGGACGAGTTTCATCGGCGGTTTTCTCCCTGAGTGAAAGCACTCGACGCTAACAAATCCCTGTGACAGTTCTCGTCTCTACACGACCGCTTGCGTTCCGTAAGCGCCAGCCACATGCGCCTGAGCGCCAGCCGCTTATTCCAAAAACGACAGTCGCCATGCGATATCGTTATTAATTCAATAGATTTCAAGCTGTTAGGCTTGCCGGTTCGCAATCGCCCTGAGCCGCGATTGGCACTCGTCTTATCGGAGTCACAATGAATCTGCCGCTGATCCTCAATCTGCTGGTGTTCCTCGCCTTGCTGGCGGGCCTGGCACAAACCCGCCACACCACCTGGAGCCTGGCCAAGAAAGTCCTGCTGGCCCTGGTGCTGGGCGTGGTGTTCGGCATCGCCCTGCACAGCCTCTACGGTGCCGGCAATCCGGTGCTCAAGGCCTCCATCGGCTGGTTCGACCTGGTGGGCAACGGTTACGTGCAGTTGCTGCAAATGATCGTGATCCCGCTGGTGTTCGCCTCGATCCTCAGTGCCGTGGCGCGCCTGCACAACGCCTCGTCCCTGGGCAAGATCAGCTTCCTGACCATCGGCACCCTGCTGTTCACCACCGCTATCGCAGCACTGGTGGGCATCGGCCTGACCAACCTGTTCGGCCTGACCGCCGAAGGCCTGGTGGCCGGCACCCAGGAACTGGCGCGCCTGCAAGTGATCCAGAGCGACTACGCGGGCAAGGTCTCCGACCTCAACGTGCCGCAGTTGCTGCTGTCGTTCATCCCGCAGAACCCCTTCGCCGACCTGGCCCGGGCCAAGCCGACCTCGATCATCAGCGTGGTGATCTTCGCCGCCTTCCTCGGCGTCGCCGCACTGCAACTGCTCAAGGACGATGCCGACAAGGGCCAGAAGGTGCTCAACGCCATCGACACCCTGCAAGCCTGGGTAATGCGCCTGGTGCGCCTGGTGATGAAGCTGACCCCCTACGGTGTGCTGGCGCTGATGACCAAGGTGGTCGCAGGCTCCAACCTGCAGGACATCATCAAGCTCGGCAGTTTCGTGGTGGTGTCCTACATCGGCCTGGGCCTGATGTTCGTGGTTCACGGCCTGCTGGTGGCCCTGGCCGGGATCAACCCGCTGCGCTTCTTCCGCAAGGTCTGGCCGGTGCTGACCTTCGCCTTCACCAGCCGCTCCAGCGCCGCGAGCATTCCCCTGAGCATCGAGGCCCAGACCCGGCGCCTGGGCATTCCGCAATCGATCGCCAGCTTCGCCGCCTCATTCGGCGCGACCATCGGCCAGAACGGCTGTGCCGGCCTGTACCCGGCGATGCTGGCGGTGATGGTAGCGCCGACCGTAGGCATCAACCCACTGGACCCGCTGTGGATCGCCACCCTGGTGGCCATCGTGACCTTGAGTTCGGCCGGTGTGGCCGGGGTCGGCGGTGGCGCGACCTTTGCCGCGCTGATCGTGCTGCCGGCCATGGGCCTGCCGGTGTCGTTGGTGGCGCTGCTGATTTCCGTGGAGCCGCTGATCGACATGGGCCGCACCGCCCTCAACGTCAGCGGTTCGATGACCGCCGGCGCGATCACCAGCCAGGTGATGCAGCAGACCGACAAGGCGCTGCTGGACGCCGATGAGCATTCGGAGCTGGAGCACGTATAAAAGCAGTTGCAAGCCGCCAGCTACAAGCTGCAAGTAGAAGCCGACGGGCTCTTGCTTGCAGCTTGAAGCTTGAAACTTGCAGCTGCCTGCTGTCAGCTTCTCTCCCACACCTCGAAGCTGTACGCCGGCTTGTCGCCTTCGGGCGGGTTCGGTACCTCTGATACCAGCTTCCACTGCTGTTCATCGAACTCTGGGAACCAGGCATCGCCCTGCGGGCTCAACGCTACCCGCGTCAGGTACAGGCGATCTGCCTGCTCCAGCCCTTGTCCATAGAGCTGTGCGCCCCCAATAAGCATCAGTTCGCTGGCGCCCTGCTCCAGGGCCCATTCCTCGGCCCGGGCCACCGCGGCTTCCAGCGACGGATAGACCTCGGCACCTTCGAGCGCCAGATCGGTCTGACGACTGACCACGATATTCAACCGCCCCGGCAAGGGCCGGCCGAGCGAATCCCAGGTCTTGCGCCCCATGATGATGGGCTTGCCCAGGGTGGTGGCCTTGAAGAATTTGAAATCCCCCGGCAAATGCCAGGGCATGCTGTTGTCGACGCCGATCACGCGGTTTTCACCGAGGGCCGCGATCAGGCTGAGAGGGAGAGATTTTTTCATGCCGGCGAGGATACCAGAGGACCAGGACCTGGCAACGTACCCCGATCCGCGCTGCAGCAGTTATGCTCAGCGCACTTTTGAGCGATGGAATGACGCGTGACTGCACTGACTCCCCTGCAACGCCTGTGGCTGACCGAAACCGTGCGCCTGCGCGAGGAGCACGCCGGCCCGCTGGAAGATCAGGAAGCCAACCGCCTGGCCCGCAACCAGGGCGGCGACCTGGCGACCCGGATCCAGAACCGCGCCCTGTGGCTGGCCCAGCGTGACGGCCTGCACAGTGCCCTGCTGCACTGGCAGCAAGGTGCGCGGCTGGCACTGCTGGCACTCTCGGTCTTGGCGGTCATCAGCGGCGCCGGCCTGGCCTTCAGCGCCCTGGGCAACACCCAGCAGCCGGTGAACGTGTTCTGGGCCCTGGGCAGCCTGCTGGGGATCAACCTGATCCTGCTGCTGAGCTGGCTGGCCGGCCTGCTGTTCGCCGGCGAGCACGGTGCCAGCCTGGGCCGCCTGTGGCTGTGGCTCAGCGAGAAATTCTCCCGGGATGCCAAGGCCGCCCAACTGCCACCGGCCCTGCTGTTGTTGCTGCAACGGCGCAAGCTCAACCGCTGGGCCCTGGGCAGCCTGATCAACGGCCTGTGGTGCCTGGCCCTGCTCAGCGCCGTGGCCATGCTGCTGTTGCTGCTGACCACCCATCGCTACAGCTTTGTCTGGGAAAGTACCCTGCTGGGCGCCGATGCCTTCGCTGCCATCACCAACTTCCTCAGCGCCCTGCCCCGGTCACTGGGCCTGGGCGCCCCGAGCCTGGCGACCATCCAGGCCAGTACCCGGGATGTCTACAACACTGAGCTGGTCCGTCAGATGTGGGCCATCTGGCTGGTGGTGCTGGTGGTGATCTACGGCGTGTTGCCGCGTCTGCTGCTGATGCTGTTCTGCCGCTGGCGCTGGAAACACGGACAGGCACGCCTGCAACTGGACCTCAACCTGCCGGGCTACGCGCAACTGCGTGAACCCCTGATGCCCAGCAGCGAACGCCTGGGGGTCAACGATGCGGCTCCCGAACTGTTGCACCGGGTCGAAGGCGCAGCCAACACCCTGGACAGCAGCGGCGCGCTGCTGGTGGCCATCGAGCTCGACGACCAGCGCCCCTGGCCGCCGCAGCTGCCGGATAACGTCAAGGACGCCGGCATCCTCGACAGCCGCGAATCACGCCATCGCCTGCTGGAACAGATGAGCCGCTTCCCCCCGGCGCGCCTGGTGATCGCCTGCGATCCCCGGCGTTCGCCGGACCGCGGCAGCCTGGGGCTGATTGCCGAGCTGGCGCGCAATGCCAGCGCCACCCGGGTCTGGCTGCTGCAGGCACCGCCCGGCCAGGCCCTGGATGCCGAGCGCCTGGGTGACTGGCACAGCGCCCTGCAACAGCTGGAACTGCCGTTCGCCGATTGCGCCCCCCTCAACTGGCTGGAGACCGGTCATGACTGATGCCCGCCACAAGCCGCTGAAACTGGCGGTGGTCGGCCACACCAACGTGGGCAAGACCTCGCTGCTGCGCACCCTGACCCGGGACGTGGGTTTCGGGGAAGTGTCCCATCGCCCCAGCACCACCCGGCATGTGGAAGGTGCGCGGCTGTCGGTGGAGGGCGAAGCCCTGCTGGAGCTGTACGACACCCCCGGCCTTGAGGACGCCATCGCCCTGCTGGATTACCTGGAACGCCTGGAACGCCCGGGCGAACGCCTGGATGGCCCGGCGCGGGTGGCACGCTTTCTCGACGGCAGCGAGGCCCGCCAGCGTTTCGAACAGGAAGCCAAGGTGCTGCGCCAGCTGCTGGCCTCGGACGCCGGCCTGTATGTGATCGATGCCCGGGAACCGGTGCTGGCCAAATACCGCGACGAGCTTGAGGTGCTCACTGGCTGCGGCAAGCCGCTGCTGCCGGTGCTGAACTTCGTCAGCAGCGCCGACCAGCGCGAAGGCGACTGGCGTGAAGCCCTGGCCCGCCTGGGCCTGCATGCCCTGGTGCGCTTCGACAGCGTGGCGCCGCCCCAAGACGGCGAACAGCGCCTGTACGAGAGCCTGGCGCTGTTGCTGGAGCACGCCCGCCCGGCCCTGCAACGCTTGATGGACGACCAGCAGGCCCAGCGCCGGGCGCGCCAGCACAGCGCAGCGCGGCTGATTGCCGAACTGCTGGTGGACTGCGCCGCCTGCCGCCGCAGCGTGGCCAGCGACGCCCAACAGGAACAACAAGCCATTGGCGAACTGCGCCAGGCCATCCGCCAGCGCGAGCAGCGCTGCGTCGAAGCCTTGCTCAAGCTCTACGCCTTCCGCCCCGAGGACGCGTCGACCAGCGACCTGCCGCTACTGGACGGGCGCTGGGGCGACGACCTGTTCAAC
Organism: Pseudomonas sp. PH1b; assembly: GCF_000633395.1. GTDB lineage: Bacteria > Pseudomonadota > Gammaproteobacteria > Pseudomonadales > Pseudomonadaceae > Aquipseudomonas. The sequence goes on along the minus strand of NZ_AYMU01000020.1, from coordinate 158,794 downwards.
CCGGAAACCCTCAAGCAACTGGGGGTGCGGGTAGGCAGCGGCATCGCCGCGGGCGCGGCGGCCGGAGCCGGGGTCGACCTGCTGGTTGGTGGCCTGACCCTGGGCGCCGCGGCGCTGGCCGGGGCTATTGCCGGTGGCGCCCTGCAAACCGCCCGCAGCTACGGCAGCCGCTTGCTGGGCAAGCTCAAGGGCCAGCGCGAACTGACCGTGGATGACAGCGTGCTGCGCCTGCTGGCCCTGCGTCAGCGCCAGCTGGTACAGGCCTTGAACCTGCGCGGGCATGCGGCCATGGACAGCATTCGCCTGGCCACGCCGGAGGATAAGAGCTGGCGCGAGGGCAAGTTGCCGGAAGCCCTGAGCAAGGCTAGGGCTCATCCGCAGTGGTCGTCGCTCAATCCCCATGCGCGCCTGAGCCAGGCCGAGCGTCAGGAGCAGATCGAGGCGCTGGCTGAGACGTTGCTGGTGTCGTAGATCGCCTTCGCCGGCAAGCCCTGTAGGAGCCGGCTTGCCGGCGAAAGGGCCCTCAGGCCAATACAGTCAGCGCCTTGTCCTTGAGCACCTGCATATCCATCACCGGGACCCACATTTCCTTGGCCTGCTCGTCCCAGTGACGCATGCGCAAACTCACCGCCCATAACGGGTCGAGTTCGAAGGCTGCCGCCTCTGCCGCGCTCATCACCCCACCCTGGTACTCCAGGGTGCGCCGGCTGGCTTCGCTCAGCCGCTGGTAATAACCGGGGTCCTTGAAGGTCAGGTAGCGCTTGGCCTGGACGTGGTATTCCACCAGCCGTGCCAGGCGTTCGCTGAAACCCGCCCGGCGCAAGTAGTCCGCCCCCAGGCGTTCATGGCTGACCACGCCATAGCCCCCCATGTTCTCGGCATCCTGCACGCAGATATGCCCGATATCGTGGAAGAACGCCGCCAGCACCACTTCATCGTCATAGCCCTCGGCCATGGCCAACTGAGCGGCCTGGGACATGTGCTCGATCTGCGACACCGGCTCGCCGATGTAGTCGCTGTCACCGAAGCGCTCATACAGGCCGAAGACCTCGGCGATCACCTGCTGCGGTCGATTCATCACTGCTCCTCCAGTATCCGGGCGATGTTGCGCTCGGCCATGGCCGGACCGACGCTCATGCCGACCCCGGTATGCATCAGAGACACATTGATCCCGGGGGCCGCCTCCAGGAAGGAAAACGGCGCCGGGCCACGGGCACCATAGACACCCTGCCAGCGCTCCACCACCTGGACCTTGCAGCCCAGGGTCTGCTCGGCCAGCTCGATCATCCAGTTATCCACCTGTTCGCCGTTGAATGGCGACGGATCCCCGCCGTAATCGTGGGAATCGCCGATGATCAGCTCACCATAGGGGGTCGGACTGATCAGTAGATGAATCCCATGCTCATGCAGATGGGGGGCCTGGGCCAGGATCTCGGCCTGCACCGCCGCCGCTTCCGGCAGGTCGGCAAAGGCACCGTAATGCACACAGCTCAAGCCGGTGAGCAGCGCGTGCTGCAGGTTCAGCTCGGCCTGGGGACGGGCGCGGAGCATCTGCAGGCGGCAGACCTGCGGGTGCAACTGGGCAATCGGCTCGGCCAGCAGGGTCTGGTAGTCGTGGCCCGAACAGACCAGGGTCCGCGTGCCACGAAAACTGCCGGCGGTGCTGTGCAACAGCCCCGGCTGGATGTCCCGAACCAGGGTCGAGAAGTGGAACTGCACCCCCAGGTCCCGGCGCAGGTAGTCGATCAGCGCCGGAATCGCCTCGCGGGAATACAGTTGCTGGTCGTCCAGGCCGTGCAGGGCCGCCCGGTGATGGCGGAACTGGCCACCATACAGGTCATTCAAGGCCGCGCCGCGCAGCAGCTCGACCCGGTAACCGTGTTCCTGCGCCCGGCCGGCACAAAAGGCCTGCAGCAGGTGCTCTTCGGCTTCGCTGCGGGCGAACAGGTAGGAACCGTTGCGCTTGAGCTGCACGCCCGCCAACTGCTGCCAGTCGCCCCAGATTTCCCGGCTGGCCTTGGCCAGCTCCAGCATCATCCCCGGCGGCTGGCCTGTGACCAGGGCCTGGCCGAAATTGCGCACCGACGCGCCCAGGGGCGTGGCGCTGCGCTCGAAAACTTGCACCCGCAAACCGCGCTTGGCGGCGGCATAGGCGTGGGACAGGCCCAGGATGCCGGCGCCGACGATCAGCAGATCGCTGTGATTGGTCATGTTCATGTCTCATTGAGTGTGGCGAGGGAGCGTGCGCCCGCTGGAGTGCGCAGCACTCCCAGGCAGCTGCAGCGCATTGTCCGGACTCAGGGCTGCTTCACCGCCCAGCGCGAGCCAGTTCCCTCGCCACAGCTGCCCTGGGCGTTACTGTGCGGCGACCTTTTCCGACTTGCCGTCATAGCGCTTGCGCCATTCGCTGAGGATTTCGTCGCGGTTCTTCGAAGCCCAGGCAAAGTCGTTCTTGATCAGGCGCTGCTCGTAGTCCGCCGGCAGTTCGGTCTGCGGCTTGGCGATGCCGGGCTGGGCCAGCACGGCGAAGTTTTCCTTGTACAGCTCCATGGCCGCCGGGCTGGCGGAGAAGTCGGCGAGCTTCTTCGCCGCCTCTTCGTGGGGGGTGCCCTTGATCACTGCGGTGGCTTCGATTTCCCAGCCCAGGCCTTCCTTGGGCAGGACGATGTCCAGCGGCGCGCCCTGGCGCTTCAACTGCACCGCCGGGTACTCGAAGGAGATGCCGATGGGGAATTCACCGGCGGCGGCCAGCTTGCACGGTTTGGAACCGGAATGGACGTACTGGCCGATGTTCTGGTGCAGCTCATCCATGTACTGCCAGCCCTGCTTCTCGCCGAAGGTCTGCAGCCAGGCGCTGACGTCGAGGAAGCCGGTGCCCGAGGATGCCGGGTTAGGCATGACGATCTTGCCCTTGTACTCGGGCTTGGTCAGGTCCTGCCAGCTCACCGGCTTGGTCAGGCCCTGCTTCTGGGCCTCCACGGTGTTGAAGCAGATGGTCGCGGCCCACACGTCCATGCCGACCCAGGCCGGCGGGTTGGCGGCGTCGCGGTAGTTCGGGCCGATCTTGCCCAGGTCCTTCGGTGCATAGCTCTGCAGCATGCCCTGCTGGTCGAGGATCGCCAGGCTGGACGCCGCCAGGCCCCACACCGCATCCGCCTGCGGACGGGCTTTTTCGGCCAGCAGCTTGGCGGTGATGATGCCGGTGGAATCACGTACCCACTTGATCTCCACGTCCGGGTTGGCCTTTTCAAAAGCCTGTTTGTAGGACTTCAGTTGCTCGGCTTCGAGGGCGGTATAGACCGTCAGTTCGGTTTTCGCAGCAAAGGCGTTCAGGCTGACAGCAGAGAGGACGGCAGCGGCAAGAGCCAGGGGCTTGAACATGGTGCGGTTCCTTAGTGAGTGCAGATCAGGGTTGGGGGAGGTGAACGGAATCAGTGACCGGGTGCGCCCTGGCGCCAGGCCTGGGAGCGGCGCAGCAGGCCCCGCGACGCCCAGGCCAGCAACAGCGAGACGCCGGCCGAGGTGAACAGGATCAGGGTCGACATCGCCGCGGCGCCGCCGACATTGCCGGCATCGTCCATGTTCAGCACGGCCACGGCGGCGAGGATGGTGTCGGGGCTGTAGAGGAAGATTGCCGCCGACACCGTGGTCATCGCCGAAACGAACAGGTAGCGCACGATGTCCAGCAGCGCCGGCAGGCAGATCGGCACCGTGACCCGCAGGTAGTGCCGGTACAGCGGCGCCTTGAGCGACAGCGCAGCCGCCTCGAACTCCGCGTCCAGCTGGCGCAGGGCGGTGGTGGCGGTCATCTGCGCGGTGGTCAGGTAGTGGGCGATGGTGCACACCACCAGCAGGGTCATGGTGCCGTAGAGCACATGCAGCGGGTTGCCGTTGAGGTTGAAAAAGAACACGTAGCCCAGGCCCAGCACCAGGCCGGGCACCGCCATGGGCACGAAGCTGAGCATGCGCAGCGCCAGGTTGAGGCCGCGCTGCCCCGAGGTCTTCTCCATCAGGTAGGCACCGGTGAAGATCAGCACGCTGCCGATCAGCGCCGTGCACAGGGCCATGGTCAGGCTGTTGCGGTAGGCCAGCCAGCCACCGCCGGCGGTGTCATTGAACTGATAGTGATTGAGAGACAGCGACAGGTTGTAGGGCCAGAACTTCACCAGGGAGGAATACACCGCCATGCCGAACACCAGCAGCAACGCTGCGCAGATCAACAGCACGATGGCCAGGTAGCAGGCATCGCGGCGCTTGCACGGCGCCGGCCTGAACACCTGGGCCCGGCCGCTCATGGAGTCGCCATGGCGGCGACGCAACCAGGCATCGACGCCGAAGCTGAACAGCGCCGGGAGCAACAGCACCATGCCGATCAGCGCGCCGCGGCCGAACTGCTGTTGGCCGACCACCGCCTTGTAGGCCTCCAGGGCCAGCACCTGGTAGTCGCCGCCGACCACTACCGGCACGCCGAAATCGGTGATGGTCAGGGTGAACACCAGGCAGAAGGCGGCGAATACCGCCTGCCGGGTGGCCGGCCAGGTAATGCTGCGAAAGGCCTTGGCCGGGCTCGCGCCCATGCTCGACGCCGCATCGAACAACCGCGCATCCGCCAGGGACAGGGCCGAGAGCAGAATCATCAGGGCATGGGGGAAGGTGTAGATCACCTCACCGAGGACAATGCCCCAGAAACCGTAGATGTTGTCGGCGAACAGACCGCGAAGCATGCCCTGGTTGCCGAACAGGTAGACCAGGGCAATACCCGGCAGCATCGACGGTGCCATCAGCGGCAACAGCGACAGGCCGCGCCAGATCGCCTTGCCGGGAATCAGCGTGCGCTGCAGGGCGTAGGCGAACAGATAGGCCAGGGGCACCACGATGGCGGCAACGCTGAGGGAGACTTTCAGGCTGTTGCCGAGCAGCCAGTGAAAATTGTCACTGCTGATGAGTTCACGGGCCGCGACCAGGCCACCGCCCTGCCCGGCCTCGGCGCTGAAGCCGCGCCAGAAGATCGCCAGCAGCGGCAGCAGCACCGCAACCCCCAGCAACAGCAGGAGCAGGAACTTGCCACCCACGACGAACAGACGGTCGCCGAGTTCGGCACGGGAAGTCTGCCGCGCCCGCTTTGCAGGTAGCGGCAGGGACATTTGCACGCTCATATCAGGCAAACACCTGCAGGCTGCGCGGCGGCAAGGCGACCCAGATGTCCTGGGCGCCCAGTCGCGGCATGGCTTCCGGTGCCAGTTCGGCCAGCAGCGGATGCCCTGGCAAATGATTGAGTTCAAAACTCATGCGGCAGCGGTTGCCGAGGAAGGTGATTTCCCGGACCTTGGCCGCGAACAGGTTTTCCTCATGCACCGGCGGGTTGACGCTGATGGCTTCCGGACGGCAGAACAAGCGGCCCGAGGCGGCCTTGGCCGAATCGTCGGCCAGGCGCACATTCATCCCGCCGACCTGGGCATGGCTGTCGCTGTTGCGGCTGAAGGGTAGCCAGTTGCCCTGGCCGACGAACTCGGCGACGAACGGCGTGGCCGGACGGTCGTAGATTTCCTGGGGCGTAGCGTACTGCTCGACCTTGCCGTTGTTCATCACGGCAATCCGGTCGGCCATCAGCATGGCTTCGTCCTGGTTGTGGGTGACCATCAGGGTGGTGATTCCCAGGCGCCGCTGCAGCTGGCGCAGTTCGGTGCACAGGTGCTCGCGGACCCGGGCGTCCAGGGCCGACATTGGCTCATCCAGCAGCAGCAGCGAAGGTGCCGGCGCCAAGGCCCGGGCCAGGGCGACCCGCTGCTGCTGCCCACCGGAAAGCTGGCCGGGGTATTTTTTTTCGCTGCCGGACAGGCCAACCAGCTCCAGCATCTGCGCCACGCGCTTGCGCGTTTCCTCGCGCCCGCTGCCGGCCAGGCCGTAGGCGATGTTGGCTTCCACGGTGAGATTGGGAAACAGCGCGTAGGACTGGAACAGAATGCCGTAGTCACGGGCCTGTGGCGGCAGGAGCGACACATCCCGTTCCCCCAGGTACAACTCGCCCTGGTCCTGGCGCTCAAGGCCGGCGATGCAGCGCAGCAAGGTGGTCTTGCCGCAGCCAGACGGCCCCAGCAGGCACACCAGTTCGCCGGCGGCCACGTCCAGGGAAACGTTATCCAGCGCGGTGAAGGCACCAAAGCGCTTCTGTACACCGCGAATCTTCATCGGTGCGCCGGGGTTGCTCAGGGCAGTTGCAGTCGGGTTGTTCATGGACGGGCCTCATCTGGCAGATGAAACCCATCCTAGGGGGCGAATGCGTAGCTCTTGTGGCAAACAGGCAAAAGCTGCCGATAGTGGTATTGGCAGATTTGGGTTGGCGCCGGGCCACAGAGCCGGTAGCGGCCGGGGGCATGATGAGGCGCCGGGCAAGGGATGGCGGCCGGAGCAGCTGTGACTAAAGAGGCGCCATTTCCTGGGCCAGCCCGAGGAAAGCCGCAGGCAGCCGCGCGTTCTTGCGCTCCTTGAGGCAATACAGGTATTCGGCTATCTGCGGTGCATTTTCGATGCTCAGCACCCGCAACTGCGGATCGTGAGGAACCTCCTGGCGGGCAATGATGCTGATGCCGATATTGCGCAGCACCGCTTCGCGAATCGACTCGCGGCTGCCGATTTCCAACAGTGGGCCGAAGCTGACGTTGGCGTTCTTCAGCAGGTCCTCGGTGAGGCTGCGGGTGGTGGACCCGGGTTCGCGCATCAACAGGGTGTGTCCGGCCAGGGCGTTGAGGGGCACATGGTCCAGGGCGGCCAGGGGATGATTGCGGTGCACCGCCAGCACCAGCGGATCGCTGCCCAGTACCCGGCGGATCAACCGCGAATCCTCCAGCAACTGCGAGGATGCCGCCACATCCACCCGGTACTCCTCCAGTGCCTCCAGCACCTGCTGGGAGTTGCCGATTTCCACCGAGACCTCCACTTGCGGCAAGCGTTGGCGAAAGGTCTTCACCAGGTCGAGGATGTAATAAGGCGCCGTGGCCGCGATGCGCAGAGTGCCCTGCACCTGGCCGCTGTTACGCAGGAAGAACTCGATGTCGGCCTCCTGCTGCAACAGGTCCTTGACCATCGGCAGCAGGCGCGCGCCCTCATCGCTCAGGCTCAGGCGCCGGCCACCGCGAAAGAACAGCTCCACCGAATACTGGCTTTCCAGATTGCGGATCTGGGTAGTCACTGTGGGCTGGCTGAGACCGAGCTTCTTCGCCGCCTGGGTGATGCTGCCCAGGCGAGCGACCATGTAGAAGGCCTTGAGCTCCGCACTCAACATGGAAGGCCGCGACACGCTTGTGGCTGCGAGCTGCAAGCCGATACAGGTCCTTGTAGGTTCATCACGCTGACTCTCACCTCGATCGCTTGCAGCTTGTAGCTCGCCGCTGCCCTGGCTATTTGCGCAGCAGGCGCAAGCCGTTGAACACCACCAACAGGCTGACCCCCATGTCGGCGAATACTGCCATCCACATGGTGGCCAGTCCGGCAAAGGTTACCCCAAGAAAGATCGCCTTGATGACCAGCGCCAGAGCGATATTTTGCTTGAGGACCACCGAGGTCTGGCGCGACAAGCGGATAAACGCCGGGATCTTGCGCAGATCGTCGTCCATTAGGGCCACATCGGCGGTCTCGATAGCGGTATCGGTGCCCGCCGCTGCCATGGCAAAACCAATCTCGGCGCGGGCCAGGGCCGGGGCGTCGTTGATCCCGTCGCCCACCATGCCCACCCGGTGGCCTTCGGCGTACAGGGCTTCGATGGCTTGCAGCTTGTCGGTAGGCAACAGGTCGCCCCGGGCCTGGTCGATGCCTACCTGGGCGGCAATCGCCTGGGCCGTATGCGGGTTGTCGCCCGTCAGCATCAGGGTCTTGATTCCCAGCTCATGCAGCTGCTGGATGGCTTCGCGACTGGACTCCTTGACGGTGTCGGCCACGGCGAACAGGGCCAGCGGGCCGTTGCGATCCAGCAGCAGGACCACGGTCTTGCCCTGCTTCTCCAGGGCGAAGAGCTTTTCTTCCAGGGCAGGCGAGCACAGGCCCAGCTCTTCCACCAGGCGGTGGTTGCCCAGGTGATACAGCTCACCGTTGATTTCACCGCGCACCCCTCGGCCGGTCAGGGCCTCGAAGTTATCCACAGGGTGCATCGCCAGCTGTTTATCCACAGCCGCCTGGGCAATGGCCAGGGACACCGGGTGGTCGGAACGCCCGGCCAGGCTGGCGGCCAGGGCGGGCGCCGAGTCTTCGGCGAGCGGATCCAGGGGCAGGAAGTCGGTCTGCACCGGCTTGCCGTGGGTGATGGTGCCAGTCTTGTCCAGGGCCAGGTAATCGAGCTTGTAGCCACCCTCCAGGTAGACCCCGCCCTTGACCAGGATGCCCTTGCGCGCCGCCGCGGCCAGGCCGCTGACAATGCTCACCGGGGTGGAGATCACCAGGGCACACGGGCAGGCCACCACCAGCAGCACCAGGGCACGGTAGATCCAGTCGAACCAGGCACCGGCCATGAACAGGGGCGGAATCAGCGCCACGCCCAGGGCAAAGGCGAACACCGCCGGGGTGTAGATCTTCGAGAAGCTGTCGACGAAGCGCTGGGTCGGTGCCCGGGCGCCCTGGGCCTGTTCCACGGCATGGATGATGCGCGCCAGGGTCGAATTGTTGGCGGCCGCGGTAACCCGGAACTCCAGGGAGCCGGCCTGGTTGATGGTGCCGGCGAAGACCTTGTCGCCCACGGTCTTTTCCACGGGCAGGCTTTCACCGGTGATCGGTGCCTGGTCGATGGTGGAGTTGCCGGACAGCACTTCGCCGTCCAGGCCAATGCGCTCGCCGGGCCGGACCCGAACCCGCGCCCCCAGCTCGACGCTTTTTGCCTCCTGCTCACGCCAGCTGCCGTCCGCCTGTTGCACCGTGACCTGTTCCGGGGTCATCTGCATCAGGCCACTGATGGCGTTGCGAGCACGGTCCAGAGAGCGGGCTTCGATCAGTTCGGCCACGGTGAACAGGAACATCACCATCGCCGCTTCCGGCCATTGGCCGATCAGCACCGCGCCGGTGACGGCGATGCTCATCAGGGCATTGATGTTGAGGTTGCGGTTCTTCAGGGCAATCCAGCCCTTCTTGTAGGTACCCAGGCCGCCACTGAGGATCGACACCAGGGCTACCAGCGCGATCACCCAATCGGGGGCAGCATTGGTGAAATGGATGACTTCGGCCGCCAGGGCACCGATCCCGGACAGGGCCAGCGGCCACCAGGGCTTTTTCACCGGCGCCGCAGCTGCCGGCGCGGCGTCCGAACTTGGGTTCAGGGGCTCGGCGTGCATGCCGAGGGATTTCACCGCCGCGATGATCGGCGCCGTGTCCGGCAGGTCGTGGGTCACCCCCAGCACGCGGTTCATCAGGTTGAACTCCAGCGCCTGGACCCCGGCCAGCTTGCCCAGCTTGTTCTGGATCAGGGTCTGCTCGGTAGGACAGTCCATGGCTTCGATGCGGAAGCTGCTCAGGCGCGCGCCGGCGGTCGGGGTCTCGCTCAAGGTGACCCTGGACGGCGCCAGGCCAGCGGAACCGCAGCAGGATGCGCCGTGGGCGGCATGATCGTGCGCCTTGACCGGCTGCAACTGGCCCGCGGGTGCCTGGGAATGGCTGGGGCCATGGCTGTGACCGTGGTCGTGATCGTGATCGTGATCGTGATCGTGATCGTGATCGTGATCGTGATCGTGATCGTGATCGTGATCAGCCTGGGGCTGCTGATCCGCGGTTTTGCGCGGGCTGTGGAGAGAATCGCTCATTAGGGTCCCTTCCGAATTAAGGTGCTTGTTGCCAAGTGAACACCCTGTAGCCACTATAGGGTCAAGCCCCTATTCGGAGACGACGACAATGAAGATTGGCGAACTGGCGAAACTCACCGACTGCCAGGTCGAGACCATCCGTTACTACGAGCGCGAGGGGCTGCTGCCGGAGCCGGCCCGCAGCGAAGGCAACTACCGCCTCTACACCCAAGCCCACACCGAGCGCCTGACCTTCATTCGCAACTGCCGCAGTCTCGATATGACCCTTGAGGAGATTCGCAGCCTGTTGAACCTGCGAGACAGCCCCGAAGGGCAATGCGCCAGCGTCAACGCCCTGGTCGACGAGCATATCCACCACGTCAAGGCGCGCATCGACGGGCTGCTGGTGCTCCAGGCCCAGTTGCTGGACCTACGTCAGCGCTGCGGCGAAGAGCCGGACCTGGACCACTGCGGGATTCTCCAGCGCCTGGAGGTCAGCGGCTCGGTGGCCCCCAGCGAGGCCGAGCCCTCCCATGTCGGGCGCAGCCACGGGCATTGAGCCCGCAGCTCAGGCCTCGCGGCTTCAAGAACCCTGGCGTCCCATCGGTATCAGGCGGTGATAGATCCCCTCCAGCAGCGCCAGCAAACGCTGGTCCAGCTGCCGCCAGATCATGCTCCGACGCACCAGCCAGGCGCTGAACAGCCCCACCAGGCAACCGCCAAGGATATCGAAAGGGAAATGCACCCCCAGGTAGACCCGCGCCCAGCTCACCAGGAGCGCCAGGGCCAGCATCACCCCACCGGTCTTGCGCAGTGACGCAAGGATCAACGCAAAGGCCATGGCGAACATGCCGCTGGCGTGGTCGCTGGGAAACGAGGCGCCGGGGGCGTGGGCCAGGAAATTCTGCCCCAGGCCCAGCATGAAGGGCCGCGGGTGGAACCACAGCTCGCGGATCAACAGGTTGCAGGCCAGGGCGAAGACGATGCTCAGGGTCGCCAGCAGGACGATCATGCGCTGGCGCCGATCGCCGAAGACCCAGAACACCAGGAGCAGCAGCGGTACGCTCAGGACCAACCCTTGCGCGAGGAAAACCGCCAGCTCACGCACCGGCAACGACGCCTCGGCACTGGCATTGATGAGCAGGAACAGGCTGCGATTGAGTTCTTCCATACAGGGCTCACGCTCACTATCACAAGGACAACACCCCGCGCCTCGCAGGGCCGCTCCCAGGAGCGTAGTCGCCCGCCAGGCACGGCAATACCCGGAATACCTCCCGGGCAAGGTCGAAAAAGGCAACGGGGTGAATCGACAAGGGCCGCGCAGTGTCTGCTGCGCGGCCCTCGGGTACTGCCGAAGAATCGCTTAGACCGCCATCGGCGCCGTCATCGGCGCATGGTGCTCATAGCCTTCCAGGGAGAAGTCGCTCGGCTCGATCAATTCCAGCCACTCCGGCTGGTACTGACCGGTCTTGGCGAACTCCGGCACGCGCTCGGAAATCACCAGCTTGGGCATCGGGAACGGCTCGCGCTTGAGCTGCTCGTTGAGCATGTCCAGGTGATTCTCGTAGACGTGGGCGTCACCGATGAAATAGGTGAACCAGCGCGGAGTGTAGCCGGTCAGGCGGCCGATCAGGCTCAACAGCGCAGCCCCTTCGGTGAGGTTGAACGGCGTGCCCAGGCCCAGGTCGTTGGAGCGGATGTAGAGGGTCAGGGAGATTTCCCGGGTCTCGACATTGGGGTGGAACTGATACAGCAGGTGGCACGGCGGCAGGGCCATTTCGTCCAGCTGCGCGCAGTTCCAGCCGTGGAACAGGATCCGCCGGCTGCCTGGGTCGTTGATGATGGTGTCGACGCACTGGCGGACCTGGTCGATGGCCTTGTACAGCACCACGTAGGCCTGGCCCTCTTCCTCACCCGCGGCGATCTGCCGGTAGCCCTGGCTCAGGGCCAGGTCGATGGCCGCCTGGTTGCTGGTCTTGATCTGCTTGTAGGCCGGCCACTTGCGCCATTGCACGCCATAGATCTCGCCCAGGTCGTCATCACCCTGGCGGAACGGATTGGCCAGCCACTGGGCGTTTTCGTTGGCGTTCTGGTCCCAGACCTTGCAGCCCAGGGCGCGAAACTGCGCCGCGTTGTTCACCCCGCGCAGGAAGCCGACCATCTCGCCGATGGCTGACTTGAAGGCCATCTTGCGGGTGGTGATGGCCGGAAAACCTTCCTTGAGGTCGTAGCGCAGCATCGCCCCGGGGAAGCTGATGGTGTTCACACCGGTGCGGTTGGCCTGCTTGGTGCCGTTGTTGATGACGTGGGCCACCAGATCAAGATATTGCTTCATGAAGTACCTGCATCCTTGAACCCGGGACCTGCGTCCCGGGGTTCGAATTTATTGCGCCGCGCTCTTGGCCGGAGCGCGATGATACGCCAGCCAGATCAGCCCCAGGCCGCCGAGAATCATTGGCACGCAAAGAACCTGACCCATGGTCAACCAGTTCCACGCCAGATAGCCCAGTTGCGCGTCCGGCACCCGGACGAACTCGACGATAAAGCGGAAGATCCCGTAGAACAGGGCGAACATACCGGAAACCGCCATGGTCGGCCGGGGTTTGCGCGAGAACAGCCACAGGATCGCGAACAGGGCCACCCCTTCCAGGGCGAACTGGTAGAGCTGCGAAGGGTGACGGGGCAACTGCGACGGGTCGCTGAACGGCGGGAAGATCATCGCCCAGGGCAGATCGGTCGGCTTGCCCCACAGTTCGGCGTTGATGAAGTTGCCGATCCGCCCGGCACCCAGGCCGATCGGCACCATCGGTGCGACGAAGTCCATCAGTTCGAAGAAGGTCTTGTTGTTGCGCTTGCCGAACCACCAGGCCGCCAGCATCACGCCGATGAAACCACCGTGGAACGACATGCCGCCCTTCCACACCTCGAAAATCAGGGTCGGATTGGCCAGGTAGGCACTCAGGTCGTAGAACAGCACATAACCCAGGCGTCCGCCGACGATCACCCCCATGGACATCCAGAACACCATGTCCGAGAGTTTCTCTTTGCTCCAGGTCGGATCGAAGCGGTTCAGCCGGCGCGACGCCAGCAGCCAGGCTCCGCCGATGCCGATCAGGTACATCAGGCCGTACCAGTGGATTTTCAGCGGGCCGATGGCCAGGGCCACCGGATCAATCTGCGGGTAAGGCAGCATTGCGACTCCTCGTAAGGGTTAGAACTCTAAATTCCCGGGCAAACCTGTCACGCCAGGATTAAGCCAGGATTGCGGCAGCACTCAGAACAGGAAACTGAGCCCCACACAGAACAGCAGTGCGGCAAACAGCCTCTTCAACAAACGCGGCGACAGCCTATGGGCCAGGCGCGCGCCAATACGGGCAAACACCATGCTGGTCAGGGCGATGCCCAACAGCGCCGGCAGATAAATGAAACCCAGACTATGGGCCGGGAGCAGCGGATCATGCCAGCCCAGAATCATGAAACTTAAGGCGCTGGCCAGGGCAATGGGCAAACCACAGGCCGAGGACGTGGCCACGGCCTGCTGCATCGGCACGCTGCGCCAGGTGAGGAACGGCACCGTCAGCGAGCCGCCACCCACACCGAAAATCGCCGAAGCCCAGCCGATCACACTGCCGACCGCGGCCAAGCCCAGTTTTCCGGGCACCTGGCGACTGGCCTTGGGCTTGAGCTCCAGGGTCATTTGCAGAGCGATCACCAAGGCGAAGACGCCAATGATCTTCTGCAAGTGCGGGCCGGAAATGGCCTCGGCGGTCAGCGCTCCGAACCCGGCCCCCAGCAAGATGCCAAGCGTCATCCAGGCAAAGATCGGCCAGCGCACCGCACCACGGCGATGGTGTTCGCGTACGGAGTTGATCGAGGTGAAGATGATGCTGGCCAGCGACGTACCGACCGCCAGGTGAGTCAGTATCGAGGCATCGAACCCCTGCAGGGTGAAACTGAATACCAGCACCGGGACAATGATGATCCCGCCGCCCACACCGAACAGCCCGGCCAGCACCCCGGCACAGGCGCCCAACAGCAGATAGAGCAGAAATTCCATGGGAGCATCCGAAAAATAGACCGGCATGGTAACGGATGCGCCGCCTTGGACTCCACTGAATGGCGATGGATACCCATCGGTTCTGTGGGTAAAGTGAGCCAAAACACACAGGGGGCCACCTTCATGTGCTTGATCGTTTTCGCCTGGCGACCGGGTCATCCGCAGCCGTTGATCGTCGCGGCCAACCGTGATGAGTTCTATGCCCGGCCCAGCCTGCCGCTGGCACAATGGCCGGAATCGCCACAGATCCACGCCGGCCGCGATCTGGAGGCCGGTGGCACCTGGCTCGGCGTGGGGGCCGATGGCCGCTTCGCCGCCCTGACCAATATCCGAAACCCCCACCAGCCCCCGGCGCGACGCTCCCGCGGCGAGTTGGTGGCGCGCTTTCTCGCCGGCAGCACTCCCCTGGAAGACTATCTGCACGATGTGGTGGGACGCTCGGTGGAGTACGCCGGGTTCAACCTGCTGCTGGGGACCACGGACCAGCTGTGGCACTACAACGCCCAGGCCGTTGAGCCCCAGCGCCTTGCAGCCGGTGTCTACGGTTTGTCCAACGCCGGGCTGGATACGCCCTGGCCCAAGCTGCTCAAGGCCAGGGCTGCGCTGCAAGCGGTGCTGCATGATCCCCGGCCCGAGGCCCTGCTGGCGCTGTTGAGCGACCCGCAGACCGCGCCATATGCCGAGCTGCCCGATACCGGAGTCGGGCTGGCCACGGAAAACCTGCTGTCCAGCGTGTTCATCGCCAGCCCCAGCTACGGCACCCGAGCAAGCACGGCATTGATCGTCAACGCCGACGGTTCACGGCATCTGCTGGAGCGCAGTTTCGGCCCGTATGGCGGGCATCTGGGAGAGGTCGAGCTGAGGGTTTGAAGCGTTCGCCGGCAAGCCGGCTCCTACACAGGCCTTTGTAGGAGCCGGCTTGCCGGCGAAGAAGACACCTCGATTACAGGGTCTTGCTTGACGCCGGGTTGATCATCCGCGCCAATCCGAGTTTCTTCAGCGCCAGTTGCAGCGAGCTGTGGATAACTTGCGGGTTGTCGATGGTCATCATTTCTGCCAGCAGCTCCTTGGCCTTGGTCATGCTGACCTGACGCAGCATCCACTTCACTTTCGGCAAGTTGGTGGCGTTCATCGACAGGCTGTCAAAACCCATGGCCATCAGCAGCACTGCCGCCGCCGGATCACCGGCCATTTCGCCACAGATGCTCACGGGCTTGCCTTCGGCATGAGCATCGCGGACCACGGTCTGCAAGGCTTGCAGCACCGCCGGGTGCAGGTAGTCGTAGAGGTCGGCAACCCGCGGGTTGTTGCGGTCCACCGCCAACAGGTACTGGGTCAGGTCGTTGGAGCCCACCGAGAGGAAGTCCACCTGGCGCGCCAGTTCCTTGGTCTGGTACACCGCAGCAGGAATTTCGATCATCACCCCAACTGGTGGCATCGGTACGTCGGTGCCTTCGTCACGCACCTCGCCCCAGGCACGGTGGATCAGGTGCAACGCTTCTTCCAGTTCGTGGATGCCGGAAATCATCGGCAGCAAAATCCGCAGGTTGTTCAGGCCCTCGCTGGCCTTGAGCATGGCTCGGGCCTGCACCAGGAAGATTTCCGGATGGTCGAGGGTCACGCGGATGCCGCGCCAGCCGAGGAAGGGGTTGTCTTCCTTGATCGGGAAATACGACAGCGATTTGTCGCCACCAATGTCCAGGCTGCGCATGGTCACCGGTTGCGGGTGGAAGGCCGCCAATTGTTCGCGGTAGATCGCCAGCTGTTCCTTCTCGCTGGGGAAGCGCTGGTTGATCATGAAGGGCACTTCGGTGCGATACAGGCCGACACCCTCGGCGCCGCGCTTCTGCGCCCGGGCCACATCGGCCAGCAGGCCGGTGTTGACCCACAGCGGCATGCGATGGCCATCAGGGGTGATGCAGGGCAGATCGCGCAGAGCGTCCAGGCCCTGGGCCAGTTGCCGCTCTTCCGCCACCACATCGGCGAACTGCTTGCGCAGCACATCGCTGGGGTTGGTGTAGACCTCGCCGTGGTAACCATCGACGATCATCTGGATACCGTCGACCTTGGAGTACGGCAGGTCCACCAGGCCCATCACCGTCGGGATACCCATGGCCCGCGCCAGGATCGCCACGTGGGAGTTGCCCGAACCCAGCACCGACACCAGCCCCACCAGCTTGCCTTCCGGCACTTCGCCGAGCATGGCCGGGGTCAGCTCTTCGCTGACCAGGATGGTGTTGTCGGGGTAGACCAGGGTCTGCTGGCGCTCCTCCTGCAAGTAGGCCAGGAGCCGGCGCCCCAGGTCCTTGACGTCCGAGGCCCGCTCGCGCAGGTAGGCATCGTCCATCAGTTCAAAACGGTTGACGTGATCGGTGACCACCTGGCGCAGCGCGCCCTGGGCCCATTGCCCGGTCTTGATCACGGTCTTCACTTCGCTGCCCAGGGAAGCGTCGTCGAGCATCATCAGGTAGACGTCGAACAAGGCGCGCTCTTCGGGGCGCAACTGGGTGGCGAGTTTTTCCGACAGCGCACGCATGTCCGCACGCACCCCTTCCAGGGCGCTCTTGAACAGAGTCAGTTCGGCATCGATGTCAGTGATGTGCTTGTCCGGCACTACATCCAAGTCGGCCGGCGGCAGCATCACCACCGCGCTGCCCACCGCCGCGCCGGGGGAGCCCGGTACGCCGACGAACTTGGCTTCCTGGATGCCCTTGCCCTGGCGGCCCAGGCCACGGATCGAGCCCGTGGCTTCGGCATGGGCGATAACCCCGGCCAGCTGCGCGCTCATGGTCACCAGGAAGGCTTCTTCGCCTTCGTCGAACTGGCGACGCTCCTTTTGCTGGATGACCAGCACACCCACCACCCGGCGGTGGTGAATGATCGGCGCGCCGAGGAACGAGGCATATCGCTCTTCACCGGTTTCGGCGAAGTAGCGGTAGCGCGGGTGATCGGCGGCGTTTTCCAGGTTGAGGGGTTCTTCCCGAGTGCCCACCAGGCCCACCAGGCCTTCGTTGGGGGCCATGCTGACCTTGCCGATGGAGCGCTTGTTCAAGCCCTCGGTGGCCATCAGCACGAAACGGTTGGTTTCCGGGTCCAGCAGGTAGACCGAGCAGACCTGGCTGCCCATGGCCTCTTTGACGCGCAATACAATAATCCCCAACGCCGCCTTGAGATCCTTGGCGGAGTTAACTTCCTGGACGATCTTGCGCAGCGTATTGAGCATGGCTCGGGGTCGAACTCCGTCGTCAGTCGCGCACTAAAAGGCGCGGGGCAAGCTCTTTGAGAGCGCGGCGATACACTTCGCGCTTGAATGTCACCACCTGGCCCAACGGATACCAATAACTGACCCAGCGCCAGCCATCGAACTCCGGTTTACCGGTCAAATCCATCCGCACCCGCTGTTCGTTGGAAATCAGGCGCAGGAGAAACCATTTCTGTTTCTGGCCAATGCACAGCGGCTGGCTGTGGGTCCTGACCAGACGTTGCGGCAAACGATAGCGCAACCAGCCCCGGGTGCAGGCGAGAATTTGCACATCTTCGCGCTCCAGGCCCACTTCTTCGTTCAACTCGCGGTACAAGGCGTCTTCCGGCGTCTCGTCGGGGTTGATGCCCCCTTGAGGAAACTGCCAGGCGTCCTGATTGATACGGCGAGCCCATAGCACCTGTCCGGCATCATTGGTCAGAATGATCCCGACATTGGGGCGGAAACCATCGGGGTCGATCACGGCTACAACCTCGCAAACGCATGTCGCCGCATTGTTCCACAAAGCTTGGGAATGCAGCAACGAGGCTGCTTACCTTATGTGCACTCTTGTGAAAAGACCGTATTCTGGGCACCTTTTTCAGCGACTTTTCAGTGAGTAACTGCAATGCGTCTGGCTTTATTCGACTTGGACAACACCCTTCTGGGCGGCGACAGCGACCACGCCTGGGGCGATTACCTGTGCGAGAAAGGCTTCCTCGACCCGATCGCCTACAAGACCCGTAACGACGAGTTCTACCAGGACTACCTGGCCGGCAAGCTGGACAACGCCGCGTACCTGAACTTCTGCCTGGAAATCCTCGGCCGCACCGAGATGGCCGTGCTCGAACAATGGCACCGCGACTTCATGCGCGACTGCATCGAGCCCATCGTCCTGCCCAAGGCCCTGGCGCTACTGGCCAGGCACCGGGACGCCGGCGACAAGCTGGTGATCATCACCGCCACCAACCGCTTCGTCACCGCCCCTATCGCCGAGCGCCTGGGGGTTGAAACCCTGATCGCCACCGAATGCGAAATGCAGGACGGCCGCTACACCGGGCGCAGCACCGACGTACCGTGCTTTCGCGAGGGCAAGGTCACGCGCCTGAACCGCTGGCTGGAAGAAACCGGCTACAGCCTCGAGGGCAGCCACTTCTACAGCGACTCGATGAACGACTTGCCGCTGCTGGAGCAAGTGACCACTGCGGTGGCTGTCGATCCCGACCCGAACCTGCGGGCCGAAGCCGAGAAGCGCGGCTGGCAGGTCATCAGCTTGCGTGACTGAAATCGCCGTCACCGCCACTGAAAGCCGCGCAAGCCCAAGACCGCTTACCGCGGCCAGGGCTTGCGCGCCTGGGGCTGGCTCGTGCCCCGGGCAGCGGCGACAGGCCTTCAGGCCGGCTTGGCCACCATCAAGTAGAAAATCACCATGAAGGCCAGAAACGCCGGCCAGCCCAAGGCAAACCACCAGCGCATATAAAGGCTGGCCTTGAGCGGCATCGGCGTGCCATCGCACAGCGCCTGTTCGGCCATCTTGTGCACCCGGATCTGCAACCAGACCACCGGTAGCCAGCACAGCCCCGCCAGTACATACAGCCCCAGGCTCCACATCAGCCAGGCCTGCTGGATCGGCCAGCCAGCCAGGTGCACCAGCCCCAAGCCACTCAAGGGCTGGAATACCGCCGTGGTGGCGGTGAAGGCCCAGTCGGCGAATACCAGGTGCCTGAAAGTCACGGCGATCACTTGCACCTTGCCGCCGCGCCAGGCCCGTAACGCGTAATAGGCAGAACCGGCGCCCAGGCCGAAAAGAATCGTCGACGACAGGATGTGCAGGGTTTTCAACAGCAGATAAGCGCTCATCGGCGGGGTTCGGTCCACAACAGCCAAAGGGTCGCCACCATCAGCACCAGGTTCTTGGCCACGGCGGCATAAGGGTCAAACCAGAAATGCGGCAGGATCAGGCTGATGATCAGGGTGTAGCCGAACATCAGCAGCAACTGCGCCTGCAGGGCTCGCCGGCGCCAGCGCCGCAGCAGCAGGCCGGCGCCCAGCACGGCGTCGCAGAGCGAGCCACCGACCACTGCCAGTGTCGCCCAGGCGCCGCGCACACCGGCTTCGGCCATGATCCGCAGGCCCCAGTCATAACCGGGACCGATGCACACCGCCGCCGTCCCCAGCCAGATCAGCACCAGCACCGCCAGCAACAAGGGACGCAGAGTCAGTTGCGTGCTTTGCCCGGCCTGCGGCCAATCATTCAGGCGCGCCGCCAGGGGCGCCGCGTGGTAACCACAGACCGACGCCAGGACCTCGGAATCCGCCAGGTTATCGGTGCGAGCCATGCTCAAGCTTTGGCGGTTCAAGGCCCGCCAGCCCAGGCGATCACCCAGGCCGGCGAGCATTGTCAGGATCATCGACGGCGGCTGGAAATAACGCGCTGGAGCCCAGCCCTGGGCCGCCCGCAGGAGATCGAGCAACTGGGCCAGGGTGATCCGCTCGGGGCCCACCAACGGCAACACCATGGATGCTTCGGGCCAGTGCCTGAGCAGCGCCAGTACCGCGGCGCTCAGGTCATCCACATGCAAGGGCTGCAACTGCGCCCGGGACGACAACAGCGGGATCAGCGGCCAGGGCGACAGCCGCGCCAGCCAGCGACTGCTGGCCCCGCCGGCACCCAGTACCAGGGATGGCCGCAACACCACCGCCGGGATAGCCAGGCGCAGCAGGTATTCATCCGCCGCAGCCTTGCTGGCCAGAAACGGTACATGGGGCTGTGCCCCGGCGCCCAGCGCGGAAATCTGCAGCACCCGCACACCCTGGGCCGCCGCCAGATCGAACAGCGCCCGAGTGCCCTGGTCCTGAGTCCGGGCCAATGCCTGGGCATCACTGCTCAAGAGGCCGACGGCATTGATCAGCAGATCGGTATCGGCAGGCAGGACAAAGGGCCGGGACTCGCGGCCCAGGTGATCGAGATCCAATTGTCGCCACTCCACCCCGGGCAGGCTCCGCGGCTGTGGATAACGGCTGGTAGCGATCAATTGATGGCCGGCGGCATGCAACGCCGCCAGCAGATGACGGCCGATAAATCCCGTGGCCCCCACCAGAACAACCTTCATGGCAATCCTTAAGGCTTACACCGGAATCAGACCGGCTTGGCACCCATGAGGCCGGCGATGGCGACAAAACACACGGCACTGAAGACCGCCAGCACCAGAGTGAAGGTCAGGCCACTGGCAACCTTGGCCAGCCGCAGGCGGTTGAGCCGCACCATCAGCCACAGCCACGCCAGTGCGCCCAAGGTATAGAGCACGCTGGAACCCAGGACCCAGGTCTGCCCCAAGGGCCAGCCGATCAGGTGCACCAGCCACCACCCGGTAAAAGGCAGAGCCAGCAACCCCAGCGCCAGCAGCAACCAGCCGAACAGCCCCGGACGCTGCAGCACCCGGGTATAAACGGTGGCGTCGCCCTGGCGGCGCAGGCGCCAGACCCAGATCGCCAGACCCAGCGCACTGCCCAGCAGCAGCACGGTAGCCAGCACATGAAGCGTCTTCAGCGTGGTCAGTGTTTCCATGTCATCGCTTCCTTAAAGGCTCCGATCCTCAGCGTAGTCGTTCAGCCAAGGAACAGCTGGTACGCCGGGTTGTCGCTTTCATCCCAGTACGGATAACCGATCTGCTCCAGGGCCGCCGGCACCAGGTGGCGCTCGTCGGCCGGTACTTGCAGGCCCGCCACCACGCGGCCGTCCGCCGCACCATGGTTGCGGTAGTGGAACATCGAGATGTTCCAGCGCCCGCCCAGCTTGTTGAGGAAGTTGAACAGCGCCCCCGGACGCTCCGGGAACTCGAAACGCAGCACCACTTCGTCGCTGACCTTCTCGGCATGGCCGCCGACCATGTAGCGGATGTGCAGCTTGGCCAGTTCGTTGTCGGTCAGGTCGATCACCGGGAAGCCTTGCTCGCTCAGGCTGGCGATCAGGGCGCTGCGAGGATCGTTTTCCGGGTGGGTCTGCACGCCAACAAAGATGTGCGCCTCGCTGCCGGTGTTGTAGCGGTAGTTGAACTCGGTGATCTGGCGCTTGCCCACCGCCTCGCAGAAGGCCTTGAAGCTGCCCGGCTTCTCGGGAATGGTCACGGCGATGATGGCTTCGCGGCCTTCACCCAGCTCGGCGCGCTCGGCCACATGGCGCAGGCGGTCGAAGTTGACGTTGGCGCCGGAGTCGATGGCCACCAGGACCTGGCCGCTGACGCCGCGCTGCTCGACGTATTTCTTGATCCCAGCCACGCCCAGAGCACCGGCAGGTTCGGTGATCGAGCGGGTATCGTCGTAGATATCCTTGATCGCCGCGCAGATCTCGTCAGTACTGACGGTGATCACTTCATCGACGTAATCCTTGCAGATGTCGAAGGTGTGCTGGCCGATCTGTGCCACCGCCACGCCGTCGGCGAAGATTCCCACGGTCGGCAATACCACCCGCTCGCCAGCAGCCATGGCGGCTTGCAGGCAATTGGAATCATCCGGCTCGACACCGATGATCCTGATCTCGGGACGCAGGTACTTCACATAGGCCGCGATGCCGGCAATCAGCCCGCCGCCGCCGACCGGAACGAAAATCGCGTCCAGCGGGCCCGGGTGCTGACGCAGGATCTCCATGGCCACGGTGCCCTGCCCGGCAATGGTATGGGGATCGTCGTAGGGATGGATGTAGACGTAGCCTTTCTCGTCCACCAGCTTGAGCGAATAGGCCAGTGCTTCCGGGAAGCTGTCACCGTGCAGCACCACCTTGCCACCGCGAGAACGCACGCCTTCGACCTTGATTTCCGGCGTGGTCTTGGGCATCACGATGGTCGCCTTGACCCCCAGCACCTTGGCGGCCAGCGCCAGGCCCTGAGCATGGTTGCCCGCCGAGGCAGTAACCACGCCACGGGCGCGCTCGGCCTCGCTGAGCTGGGTCAACTTGTTGTAGGCACCACGGATCTTGAACGAGAACACCGGCTGCAAGTCTTCGCGCTTGAGCCAGATCTTGTTGCCCAGCCGCTCGGAGAGCTGGCGGGCAGTCTGCAATGGGGTTTCTACGGCAACGTCGTAAACGCGCGAGGTGAGGATCTTCTTGACGTACTGTTCGAGCATCGGAAAGCATCACTGAGCGGGTTGGGCAGGGCCCAGGAGTCTAACCCAGCGTTCAGCCGGGCGACCACACGAAAACAGAGGTTTTAAGCCCGCCGCCCTGCCCCCGCTGATGATGCAGAGCAGGCGTGCTCGCGCTCGACAGCAAAACCCTCGCGGCCTCCACCCTCACGGCTGGCTTGCAACAACCCGGGAACGCTTCGCCCTTCGGCGCCAGCAACCCACCCCGATCACCACCGCCGACCCTGGCCGATTAGCCAAACGGGCAATGACCTGACCTGCGCCGGCGCCTATAATGCCGGCCTTTGTGCCCCCCTTGCCCGCTTCGGAGCCCGCATGACCCAGGATCAACTCAAACAGGCTGTCGCCCAGGCCGCCGTCGACCTTATCCTCCCGCAACTCGACGACAAGAGCATCGTCGGGGTCGGCACCGGCTCCACCGCCAACTGCTTCATCGATGCCCTGGCCCTGCACAAGGGCGCCTTCGACGGCGCCGTGGCCAGCTCCGAAGCCACCGCCGCGCGCCTCAAGGGCCACGGGATTCCGGTGTATGAACTGAACACCGTCAGCGACCTGGAGTTCTACATCGACGGCGCCGACGAAAGCGACGAGCACCTGAACCTGATCAAGGGCGGTGGCGCTGCCCTGACCCGCGAGAAGATCGTTGCCGCCGTGGCCAAGACCTTCATCTGCATCGCCGACGCCAGCAAGCTGGTGCCGGTACTGGGCAACTTCCCGCTGCCTGTGGAAGTGATCCCCATGGCCCGCAGCCACGTAGCCCGGGAACTGGTGAAGCTGGGCGGTGATCCGGTGTACCGCGAAGGCGTGCTGACCGATAACGGCAACATCATCCTCGACGTGCACAACATGCAGATCACCAACCCGGTGGAGCTGGAAAGCCAGATCAACGCCATTGTCGGCGTGGTCACCAATGGCCTGTTCGCCGCGCGCCCGGCAGACGTACTGTTGCTGGGGACTTCGGAAGGGGTGAAAACCCTCAACGCCTAAAGCGCACGGCCAGCTTCATGCAGGAGCTGGCTTGCCTGCGATGCAAACGAATCGGTGTGTCAGTAGCACCGAGGTGGCGCCATCGCAGGCAGGTCCGCTCCCACATTCAATCCTGCTCGCTCACCCGATCCGTGTAACAAAAACGCTACTTTTCGCAGCATGCCTCTCCAAAACCGTGCACTGAGTCACGGCATCCCACGCCTTCATTGGTATCAAATCCGTTACAAATTACAGCCAGGCGACCCACGCGTTTAACAATGCGCCACTTCGCAATCGCCCAGGGAATGAGGCGCGCATCGTGCAAAGGGTCTGGGCTTAACCCCTCCTTCTCAGCTCAAGGAAGACTTTGTGATAAAGCCCCTCGCCCTCGCAATCAGCGTTATCGGCAGCCTGCTGGCAACGCAAACCCAGGCCTACGATTACGGCCAGCACGCCAATACCACCCTGGAAAAGTTGATCAACGACTACCCCGGCCGGTATCGCGGCACCGCCAATTTCATCGGCGCGGCAGACTGGATGCAAAGCCAGATGGGCTCGGCCTATAGCATCAGCCGCCAGAACTTCACTTGGAACAACGGCAGTCGCGCCTCGCAGAACGTGGTGGCCTACGCCGCCGGCACCAAGCCGCAATACGTGGTGATCGGTGCGCATTTCGACACCTACTTTGGCCGCCCTACCTTGCAAGGCCTGGACGACAACGGCTCTGGCGCCAGCGTGCTGACCGAGGTGGCGAAGAACCTTGGCGGCTTGCAATTGGAAAACGGCCTGCAGATTGTCGGCTTCGGCGCCGAAGAGGAAGGCCTGCGCGGCTCCAAAGCCTTTGTCGACTCACTGAGCGCCAGCCAACGGGCCAACATGCTGGCGATGATCAACCTCGACAGCCTGATCACCGGCGACATGATGTACGCCCACGCCGGCCAGAACAGCACCGCCAACCCGGCCTTGGCGTCATTGCGCGAACACACTTTCCAGATTGCCAAGGAATTGAACATTCCGCTGTTCACCAATCCCGGCCTGGACCCGCAATACCCCAAAGGCACCGGCTGCTGCAGTGATGGCGAGCCTTTCGAGCCGCTGAACATCCCGATTCTGTATATAGAAGCCACCAACTGGGAGCTGGGCGCCCTGGACGGCTACACCCAGACCAACAACCCGAAAATCCCTGGCGGCTCGACCTGGCACGACCCGGCAGAGGACAACAAAGCCGTGCTCACCGATGCCTTCGGCCAGGAACGCATCAACCAGCGCCTGCGCGACTATTCGCGCCTGCTCAGCCGCCTGGTGCTCGAGCTGACCAACGCCGACCTGATGGCCTCAACGGCCTCCGGCGGTGCCGTTGCGCGCAACATGCAAGACAATCTGCAACGCCAGCACCAAGCCATGGTGCGCCTGCATGATCGGCGCTGGCTCACGCTTCAGGCGGCCAGCCGCGAGGTCGGCAGCTTCGATGGCGAAGTGGGCGTGGACGGCGAATACACCCCAGACAGCGGCTTCGACAGCCCGCTCAACCGTGACGCCCGGCGCCTGGGCGTACATGCCCTGGGCGACTACCAGCTGAGCTCCAACCTGAACATCGGCGCCAGCCTCAGCTACCTCAATAGTCGCGACAAGCTGGAGCACCGCGGCAAACTGGACAGCGACACCTGGCAGGCGGCGGTCTACGCCTTGCTCAATGATGGCGGACCGAGCTGGCTGGCCGGCGACTTGAACGTCGGCCGCACACGCTTTGATGCCAAGCGCAACCTGCTGATCCAGGCCAGTGGCGGCCCGATCCTGCTCAACCAGCAACTGAGCGGCAACACCGACGCGCTGTCCTTGGGCGCGCGCGTACTGGGCGGTTATGACTTCGACTTCGGCGCCATCAAAAGCGGGCCATTCGCCGGCCTGGACTACACCCATTACCGTATCGACAAATTCCATGAGAAACAGGATCTGCGCACCGCGCTGGAGTACCAAGAGCAGTCTTTCGACTCCCTGGAAGCCAGCCTTGGCTGGCGCGTGCGCGGCGCCGTTGCCCTGCCCTACGGCTTGAGCCTTCTGCCTTACGGCGACATCGCCTGGGTCAAGGAACTGGCCGACGGCCGCCTCGATGACCTGCAATTAACCGCCCGCGCCGATGGCCAGGCGCGCACGGCCAAACTGGGTTCAGTAGACAAGAGCTTTGGCCGCGCGCAAGTCGGCAGCCAGTTGGCGATCACCCCACAACTGGGCATGTACGCCGAGGTCAACAGCCGCCTTGGGCATGCCGAAGGGAGCCAGACCGGCTATTCACTGGGCGTGCAGTGGATGTTCTGATCAGGGCTTCTTGAACACATAGAACAGGTTCGGCTCGCTGACCAGATACAGCGAGCCTTCGTCATCCATGGCGATCCCTTCCGCCTGAGGGACACGATTTTTCAGGCCATGGCGCCCGCCGAGCAGCGAGAGACTGCTCAGCGGGCGGCCGTCGATGTCCAGCTCCAGCACCAGAAACGACTCATCGGACAGCGCCAGCAAGTGGCCGCTGCGCTCGTCGTATTGCAGGCTAGACAGATCACGCACAAACAGCCCGGCATCGCGCTTGGGGTTGTTGATGACGTGCACCGAGTAGTTTTTTTCCGGTTTGAAATGGGGAAACCCGTGGACCTCGTAAATCAGCATGGGATCCCGCTCCTTGGCCACGAACAGACGCTTGCCCGAGGCATCATAGGCCAGCCCTTCGAATCCCTTGTTACCACTCATATGAACACCCAGGCTGATCTGTTCGGCATCCGCGGCATCGATAAAAGTGGTGTCGTCGCGCAACTGGATCTTGATCAGCCGATGCTGGCGCTCGTCGCTGATCACATAGGTGTCGGCACTGATGAACTCCACCGCCTCGGGATCGCCGAACCCCAGCAGATCGATACGGCGCAGGATCTGCCCATCCAGGGAGAGCTCGATCAGTTCGGAGTTCTTGTTGGTGACGGTGAACAGGCTCTTGCGCAGTGGGTCGTAGGTCAAGGCCGAGACTTCGTCGAGCCCCTGGATAGGCTGCGCCTGGAGACTCGCACGATAGTCGCCAAGCCCCAGCGACTGAGGGTCGGCGGCCTGCCAGAGGGACTGCCAGTCAAACCAGGCCCGCTGCCACAGGCGGTGATTGTGGGCCAAGACCGCCAGCAGGACGACCAGCAGGCCAAGGATCAGGAAGGCAGGGTGCAGACGGGTCAGGCGGTACATGGTCGAAAAGCTCGAATTCAGGACAGGCTGATGAAATATCACAGCTGACTGAATTCAAACTTAATCGGCCGGGTACAGGCCGGAATCGGAAGGCTTATTGCTTTTCGAAGCGATAGAACAGGTTGGGCTCGCTGACGATGTACAGGTTGCCGGCCTCGTCCATGGCCACGCCCTCGGCGCGGGGAATGGTGCTTTTCAGGCCGTTGAAACCACCGAGCAGCGCCATGAAGCTGACCTGCTCGCCCGCCTCGTCCAGCTCCAGCAGCAAATGGGAGTCGGCCGACAGCACCAGGGTATGGCCTGTACGTGGATCGATGCCCAGGGCAGACAGGTTGCGCAGGTCCAGTTCGTCGCTGGGCAGCTTCTGCTTGTCGCCCTTGAGGACCTGGCTGCCATCGCTGCTCCAGGTGAACAGCGCTGGAGGACGCTCCTCACCCAGCAACAGCTGCTGCTTGCGCGGATTCCAGGCGATCGCTTCGAACGCCTTGTTCTGGTCTGCAGAAGGGCCCAGGTCGTAGCTCGGGAAGTCGGCGATATTCAGCTCCTTGGTGGCAGCGTCGACCTTGACGATCACCAGCGAATGCTGGCGCTCGTCAACAATCGCCAACAGGCCGTTTTCCATGACCGCCACCCCTTCCGGGTTGCTCCAGCCCACCAGAGGGATTTTGCGCAGGACGTCGCCTTGCAGCGTCAGCTCGGCCAGGAACGGGTGCTTGCCCATGACCGAGAACAGGGTCTTGGTTTGCGGGCTATAGGCCAGGTCGGAAGCCTCATCGCGCTCCATGCCAGGCAATGCCTTGGCATCGATGACCGCACGGTAGGCGGGCAGCCAGATACTGGCGCTGCGTTCGGCAGGCTCGACGAACCCCTCCTGCACCCAGAGGGCGCCGCGGTCATCCCAATGCATGATGCTGGCAACGCCATAAGCGATCACGCCCACCAGCAACAGCCAGGAATACCAGCGCATGCACAGCCGCACACGCAATCGGCGAACACCATGAGGGTCAGACAGAGGGGGGGCATCCATCACAAGAGTTCCAGAGATCGGCCATAGGTAATAGCACACGAATTTCAGGTTCGCGAACCATAAACTTGGGAATTATCCGGAAGATATGTGAAAAAACGGTAAAAGGCAGCGCCCTTTCTGCGAGGCGCACGGCATTCCCGTGCCACCCGCAAAAAGTTTCGGATCAGCGGACGCTGCTGGTGAAACGACTGGCGCCCGGCAACTCCAGCACCAGCTCATCACCGACGTTCAACGGCCCGACACCGACCGGGGTACCGGTCAGGATCACGTCACCGGCCTGCAGCGAGAAACAGCCGGCCATGTACTGGATCATCGGCACGATCGGGTTGAGCATGACGCTGCTGTTGCCATCCTGGCGCACTTCGCCATTGATGGTCAGGCGAATGCCGATGTCGGTCAGATCGGCAAAGGTGCTGCCCACCACGAACGGCGCGATCACCGCTGCGCCGTCAAAACACTTGGCAATTTCCCAAGGCAGCCCCTTGGCCTTGAGCTCGGCCTGCTTGTCGCGCAGGGTCAGGTCCAGCGCCGGGGCGAAACCGGAAATGGCATCCAGCACTTCTTCACGGCTGGGCTTGGTGGACAGCGGCTTGCCGATCAGCACCGCGATCTCGGCTTCGTAGTGCACCGAGCCACGCTCGGTGGGAATGGCAAAACCGCCTTCCAGTGGCACCACGCAACTGCCCGGCTTGATAAACAGCAGAGGCTCGGTAGGAACTGGGTTATCCAGCTCCTTGGCATGCTCGGCGTAATTGCGACCGATACATACCACCTTGCCCACCGGGAAATGAATCCGGGTTCCGTCGACATACTGGTGCTGATAGCTCATTTACCGACTCCTGCTCGTCTGCTTTATCAGGACGCTGCTTGGGCTCAAACAGCGAAGATCTTGCCCGGGTTCATGATGCCGTTGGGGTCGAACACCGCCTTGACCGCCTGCATGTATTCGATCTCCACTGGCGAGCGGCTGTAGGTCAGGTAGTCGCGCTTGGTCATGCCCACGCCATGTTCGGCGGAAATCGAACCGTTGTACTTCTCGACGGTTTCGAACACCCACTTGTTGACCGTGGCGCACTTGGCGAAGAACTCGTCCTTACTCAGGTTGTCCGGCTTGAGGATGTTCAGGTGCAGGTTGCCGTCGCCGATGTGGCCGAACCAGACGATTTCGAAATCCGGGTAATGCTTGCCGACAATCGCGTCGATTTCCCCGAGGAACGCCGGCACTTTCGAGACAGTGACCGAGATGTCGTTCTTGTAAGGGGTCCAGTGGGAGATGGTTTCGGAGATGTACTCGCGCAGCTTCCACAGGTTCTGCAACTGGGTCTCGCTCTGGCTCATCACCCCGTCCAGCACCCAACCCTGCTCGACGCAGTGCTCGAAGGTTTCCAGGGCGTGGTTGGCCACTTCCTCGGTGGTGGCTTCGAACTCCAGCAGGGCATAGAACGGGCAGTCGGATTCGAACGGCGCCGGGACATCGCCGCGGGCCAGGACCTTGGCCAGGGCCTTGTCGGAGAAGAATTCGAAGGCCGTGAGGTCAAGCTTGCCCTGGAACGCGTGCAGTACCGGCATGATCGAATCGAAATCCGGGGTCCCCAGGACCATGGCCGTCAGGTTCTTCGGCGCCCGGTCCAGGCGCATGGTGGCTTCCACCACGAAGCCCAGGGTGCCTTCCGCGCCAATGAACAACTGACGCAGGTCGTAGCCGGTGGCGTTTTTGATCAGGTCCTTGTTCAGTTCCAGCAGGTCGCCCTTGCCGGTGACCACTTTCATGCCGGCTACCCAGTTACGGGTCATGCCGTAGCGAATGACCTTGATTCCGCCGGCATTGGTGCCGATGTTGCCGCCAATCTGGCTGGAACCTGCCGAGGCGAAATCCACTGGGTAGTACAAGCCGTTGTCTTCCGCCAGGTTCTGCAACTGCTCGGTGACCACACCCGGCTGGCACACAGCGGTGCGATCGGTCAGGTTCAGGTCGAGGATCTGATTCATGTAGTCGAAAGACACCACCACTTCGCCGTTGGCCGCTACGGCAGCAGCCGAGAGCCCGGTGCGCCCGCCAGAAGGCACCAGGGCAACCTTGTGCTGATTGGCCCAGCGCACGATGGCCTGGACCTGCTCGGTGGTCTTGGGAAACACGATGGCCGTCGGGGCCGGAGCGAAATGCTTGGTCCAATCCTTGCCGTAAGCATTCAGGGAGTCAGCGTCGGTCAGCACCTTGCCAGGCTCAACCAGGGTCTTCAGCTCATCAATCAGGGCAGGATTGGTCATCGACAGAACTCTCGAACAATTCATGGTCATCCTGAGAACGCTTCACGTCGCAGGAATGAGTGTTTAGCGGGGCGCGTATGCTAGCATACCGCCCCCGCAGCAGAGTGCCCAAGGGCCTTCTGCGGTGTCGGCCCAGTGCCGCCCAGGTCAGCTCAAGCTGTCCACTTCCCTGCCATTTTTCTCCGGGACACAGGTT
Organism: Pseudomonas sp. PH1b; assembly: GCF_000633395.1. Classification (GTDB taxonomy): domain Bacteria; phylum Pseudomonadota; class Gammaproteobacteria; order Pseudomonadales; family Pseudomonadaceae; genus Aquipseudomonas. Next base: position 128,920 of record NZ_AYMU01000020.1, on the reverse strand, counting down.
TACGCAGATGAGCAAGACTTCTCTCGATAAGAGCAAGATCAAGTTCCTTCTCCTCGAAGGCGTCCACCAATCCGCTGTCGACGTCCTCAAGGCCGCCGGCTACACCAGCATCGAGTACCTCACCGGTTCTCTGCCGGAAGCCCAGCTCAAGGAAAAGATCGCCGATGCACACTTCATCGGCATTCGCTCCCGCACTCAACTGACCGAAGAGATCTTCGACCACGCGAAGAAACTGGTCGCAGTGGGCTGCTTCTGCATCGGCACCAACCAGGTTGACCTGTCCGCCGCTCGCGAACGCGGCATCGCCGTATTCAACGCGCCTTACTCCAACACCCGTTCGGTTGCCGAACTGGTGCTGGCCGAGGCCATCCTGCTGCTGCGCGGCATCCCCGAGAAAAACGCTTCCTGCCACCGTGGCGGCTGGATCAAGAGCGCGGCCAACTCCTTCGAAATCCGCGGCAAGAAGCTGGGTATCGTCGGTTATGGCTCCATTGGTACCCAGCTGTCTGTCCTGGCCGAAGGCCTGGGCATGCAGGTGTTCTTCTATGACACCGTGACCAAGCTGCCCCTGGGCAACGCCACTCAGGTAGGCAACCTGCACGACCTGCTGGGCATGTCCGATATCGTCACCCTGCACGTGCCGGAAACCGCGGCCACCCAGTGGATGATCGGCGAGAAGGAGATCCGCGCCATCAAGAAGGGCGGGATCCTGATCAACGCCGCCCGCGGCACCGTGGTCGAGCTGGACGCCCTGGCCGACGCGATCAAGGACAAGCACCTGATCGGCGCCGCCATCGACGTGTTCCCGGTGGAGCCACGCTCCAACGACGAAATGTTCGAAAGCCCGCTGCGCGGCCTGGACAACGTGATCCTGACCCCGCACATCGGCGGCTCCACCGCTGAAGCCCAAGCCAACATCGGCCTGGAAGTGGCAGAGAAGCTGGTCAAGTACAGCGACAACGGTACCTCGGTGTCCTCGGTCAACTTCCCGGAAGTAGCGCTGCCGGCCCACCCGGGCAAGCACCGTCTGCTGCACATCCACGAGAACATCCCGGGCGTGATGAGCGAGATCAACAAGGTCTTCGCCGAAAACGGCATCAACATCTCCGGTCAGTTCCTGCAGACCAACGAGAAGGTCGGCTACGTGGTGATCGACGTCGACGCCGAGTACTCGGACCTGGCGCAAGAGAAGCTGCAGCACATCAACGGCACCATCCGTTGCCGCGTGCTGTTCTAAAAGCAGCTACCAGCGGCAAGTTCCAAGCTGCAAGCCAGAGCCCGCTCTTACTTGCGGCTTGTAGCTGAAACCTTGCAGCTAGTTGCACAAAAAAGGGAGCCTTCATAGGCTCCCTTTTTTGTGCGGCATTTACGTTTATTTCACCGTTACTGTGATTTTCTTGGAGACGATCACCGGGTTGAAGGGCACGTGGTTCTTGTCCGCCAGCTCCAGTTGCAGGGTGTGCTTGCCCGGGGCCAGGGTTACTTCGGTTTCGGTCTGGGCCTTGCCGAAGTGCAGGTGGTTGGCGTCCATCGGGATCGGCAGGTTCTCGGCCGGCAACTGATCGACGTCGATCAGCAGGTGATGATGGCCGGTGTTCGGGGTCTGGTCGCCAGCCGGGGCCAGGGCCATGCCTTCAATGCCGAATTTGACCGTGAAGGTCTTGTCCACGGTGGCCCCGTCAGCGGGAGAAACGATCAACACCTTGGCACCGGCAGGAGCCGGGGTCCGAGGGATTTCCGCTGCACCGGCAAGCATCGAGGCCCCCAGCAACAGACCGGTCAAGGCAGCACGCGACATAAAATTTTTCATTATCTTCTCCAGTTTTTCCGTAAATCTTTTACGGTGATGACAACTTCATGGCAATTCGTTGTCGAAGGCACTCATCACCTTAGCAAAGCGAGCCTGAACGGCGCATCGCTCATATAAATTCAAGGAGTGACCATGCGTTTCCTGCCTGGCCTGATACTTTTGCTGCCCCTTGTGAGCACCTGCGCTCAAGCCGAACTGATGGACGACATCAATGACCGCGGGGAACTGCGCATCGCCCTGGAAGCCAATACGCCACCCTTCAACTTCAAGGATGACGGCAAGCTGACCGGTTTCGAGGTCGAGTTGGGGCAATTGCTGGCCAGCGAACTGGACGTGCGCGCGGACTTCGTGGTGACCGAGTCCGCCGATTTGCTGCCCGGAGTCGAAAGCGGCAGGTTCGATGTCGCCATCAACCACATAGCAGTGACCCCGGAACTCAAGGATCGTTTCGATTTCAGCGAGCCCTACAGCTATTCCAGTGCGCAGTTGATCGTGCGCAAGGAAGAGCAGCGTCCGCTGTTTTCCCTGCAGGCCCTGCGCGGCCAGGCGCTGGGCGTGGCCCAGGGCAGTCAGTTCGTCGATCAGGCGCGCACGGTAGAAGGTATCAACCTGCGCAGCTATCCCGATGCCCAGCAGCCGATCAAGGACGTGGCGGACAAGCAGATCGATGCCGCCATCAGCGACCGCCTGCTGATTCCCTACGCCATTCGTGACAGCCGCCTGCCGGTGAAGGAAGGCGCCAAGGTAGGACCGACCCTGAGCCTGGCCATTCCCTTCCAGAAGGGCAGCCCGGCCTTTCGTGCGAGCCTGGACAGCGCCCTGCAACGGATCAAGGCCGATGGGCGGCTGATGGCCCTGTCGGAAAAATGGTTCGGCATGGATGCGAGCAAGCCACCCAAGGCCGAAGCCGGGCAGTAGATCGGCAATTACAAGGATATCGATGGGGCGGGGGTGCCGAGGACTTCCAGGGCGCAGGAAGCCCGGCAGACTCTGTCCCACCCGCAGCTAAGGCTACAGGGCGGCCAGGGCAGCAGCGGCTTCGGCCAGTTGCAACTCACTGAAGACTCGGACCCCGTGGCGCCTCAGCAGCGCAGCGGTAACCCCTTCGCCCTGGACCCGGACCCCGCTGAAGGTGCCGTCATACGTCAGCAGATTGCCGCAGGAAGGACTATTGGCCTTGAGTACGGCAATGCGAATCCCGTGTTTCTCCACCAGCTCCAGGGCCTGCCGGGCACCGCCGAGGAACTCGCCGCTGACGTCCTCGCCGTCGCGGGTCAGCACCGGTGCCTTGCCCTCCAGTACGTCCACCCCCTGCCCGCCCGGAATCTCTGCCGCCGCCCGCGGCGTCGGCAAGCCGCCGGCCACTTCCGGGCACAGGGCAACCACCCGCCCTTCCTGCTGCCAACTGGCGAGTTGAGCGAACGGCCCGCTGGCCCCACCGTCGTAGCGTACGCGGTGACCCAGCAGGCAGCGGCTGACCAGAATCTTGTGCATCATCAAAATGGCTCGTTGCCACGACGCCGGAACCAGCCTGTCAGGGATAGGCGTTCGCGGGTCGCGGGGAGGACTTCATGGGGCACCTCGCCGGAAAGAAACACCACCAGTTGCCCCCCTACAGGGACCACATCGTATTGTCCCTGGTCTTTGAGGTACATGCGCAACTGTCCGCCGTGCTCCGGCAGCCATTGCGAGTTGAGGTAGATCACCGCCGACACCATGCGCCGATCGTCATCGCGAAAACGGTCCACGTGACGCTTGTAGAAGGCGCCCGGCGGGTACAGCGCAAAGTGGCATTCGAAATCCTCGAGCCCGAGAAACAACCCCCGATTCAAGGCCTCGCGCAGGCTGTCCATCAGCCCCAGGTAGGTGTCACTGGCTCCAGCCTCGCCAGGTTCGATCCACTGGATGTGATCGCCCCGAATCCCCTCGCGAATCTCCTGGGCCGGGCCTCGCCCCACCGCTGCGGGAGCCAGCTCACCTTCGGCTGCACGTTTGCGGCACTCGGCCGCCAGTTCGAGGGTCAAAGCCTCGGGCAGGAAAATGCTCTGCTGCGACCAGCCACAAACGGCCAGGTCGTCGACGATTCGCAACAACAGCGGGTGATCAGAGGGTATGTGCATGGCGCGCATAGTATCCAGCATCGGATAAATTCGACAGAGCCACAGAGCGGAGGACGATGCATTTTTTTCACCTGCACTTTTCCGTCATTACTTCAGGAGTGAAGACCGTTGCCGACGAGCCCGATGGCCATCGCAAAAGGTGCAAGGCATGACAGGCGATACCGCCTGGGATCGCGCCCAGGGCAAGCCCCGCAATGCCGCTTCGCAGACTTTTGCCAGCACGCCGAAAAGGCCACGATCCGCCTGGCGCGCGGCGCTATCGCCCAAGCCTTGCCCGGAGCAGGCCAGGCATGCTCCACGCCTCCTGCCGCGCCCCAACCGGGTCGCCGGCACGACCTGCCATCGGACATCAGCACTTGCCGAGGGACGAACCTGATACGAATTCTCGACAACCACCGCCTTGCCCCGGAGAATAGTCGCCTGCTGACAGGAGTCCCTATGCGTCGTCTGCTTTTCTCACTGTTGATGTTCTGCGCCTTGCCTGCCTGGGCAGACAGCTACGACCAGTTGTACAAGGTCGCCGGCTGGCCGGAACAACGCGCGCATTTCAATGATGCCCTCAGCGCCGCCCAGCAGCGCTACCAGAACAGTTTGCCACCGGCGGTCTACCAGGCCCTGGTGGATAACAGCAACCAGCGCTTCGCGCCCCAGGCCGTTGACCGTCGCGCCGAAGCGCAACTGCGGCAGAACCTGGTGGATCCAGCACCCGCACTGGCCTTCTTCCAGTCGCCCCTGGGTCGCAAGATCGTCGCCGCCGAACTGCTGGCGACCCGTCGCGACCAGTTGGCCAAGAATGCCCAGGGCTTGCCGAAAATGCAGGCCAGTGACAACCGCCAACTGATCATCGGCCATCTGGCGCAAGCGCTGCCGGCCAGGGAAGCCGGGGCAGAAGTCAGCCTGGCGATTGCCGGGGTCGCCGCCGACAGCCTGAGCCAGATGATTCCCGGCCTGCTGGGGGGCGGCCAGGCCCAGGGCATGCTCAACGGCCAGCGCCAGCGCCTGATGCAACAGATCGGCAATGACCTGAACAACACCCTGCTGTATGTCTATCGGGAGCTGTCCGACACCGAGCTGGAAGAGTTCGCGACCTTTGCCGAGTCCAGCGAAGGCAAGGCCTATTATCAAGCGGCCCTGGCAGCGATTCGCGCCGGCCTCGCCGTGGGCCAGAGCACCTCAAGCCTGGCGCCCTGACCCCACCCCTTCTCCCGATAGCCAGGAGAACAGGCCTCTCTCAGCATCCCTGCCGCCGCCGGCGCAGTGCCGGGCAGATAAAGCGCAGCCTGCAGCGGCTACGGGCGACGCCGCACGTTCGGAGAGGGCCGGTCAGACATGCTGGGTAAGAAAGGCGAAATACTGGTCGCGGTACAACGGAATTTCATTGGCCAGGTGATGCCGTGCCTCGGGCAGCATCAGCACCTCGGGTGTGGCGAACTTGCTGCGAATCACCTGCAGGTTGTGCTCCCAATCCACGGTCATGTCCGCCTGCCCCTGCACGATCACCGGTTGCCTCGAGCTGCGGGGCGCCGCTTCCAGGTGCTTGATCCAGCGGGCCAGTGCACCGACCCAGGCCGTGGGCAGGCGCTGGGGCTGCAGCGGATCGACCTGGAGAAAGGCAAGGAAGTCCGGGTCGTTGGAGTTCTCGCTGAAACGCCGGGCAATCCCGGTGACAAAAGGCCGTAGCAGGTAATAACTGAGCATCGACCAACCCCAGGCTCGCGGCCGCACCAGGGGCGAGAGCAGCATGACCTGCCCCTGGGCCGGACTCTCGCTGCCCTGCAACAGCAGGTGATCCATGATGATCGCACCTCCCGTGCTCTGGCCGAACAAGTGCCAGGGCTGGGGCAGATCCAGGGAGCGGGCCTCGGCGAACAAGCCTTGCAGCACCCGCTGGTACACGGCGAAATCATCGATGCTGGCCCGCTCGCCACTGGATAGGCCGTGCCCGGGCAGGTCGCAGGAAATCACCACGAACTGGCGCTGCAAGGCCCACTCGATCACGTGCCGATACAGGCCCATGTGGTCGTAGAAGCCATGGAACAGGAATAGAGTTGCCCGTGGTTCCTGCGGCCACCAGACCTGGCTGACCACCTCAAAACCGTCCACCTGAAAACGCCCCAGGCGGCTGCGCGGCACCGTGGCACACCCGGCAAAATCCACACCGTAGAAGCGCTGGTAGGCCTGCCCCTCCACCGACAAGGGCTGCCCGGCAACCAAGGGTTGCAGGCTGGTGCGCAGATGATCGGGGTCGAAGGTCACGGACATGGGGGTTTCCAAAACGGGGTACCAGGAACAAAACAGGCTTTATCGGCCTGCGATATTCATCTGTCGCGGCAAGCATGGCAAGCTACGCGACCTTCGAGGACCGTTCCCAATGCCCCAGCGCCACCGCACGACCCTGCTAGCCAGCCTGCTTGTACTGATCTGCGCCCTGGTGCTGTGGGCTGCCTACGACTGGTTCCAGGGACGGTATCTGCGAGCCTTCAGCGAGCACACCGCGATGTTCTCCGGCGATCCCCTGCAACTGCCCGCCGAGCTGGCCGGTCCCGGGGCGATCCGCCTGGTGCACTTCTGGGACCCGGCCTGCCCCTGCAACGTCGGCAACCAGCAGCATCTGGCCGAACTGATCGACATCTACGGCCCCCGGGGCGTGGAGTTCTATGCGGTGCAGAAGCCTGGCAGCCACGGCCAGTTGCCCGCCACCTTGGGCCAGCTGAAAACCCTCGAGCACCTGCCCGGAGCCGAACAGATCCCCGCCAGCCCGGCCGTGGCAATCTGGGACCGCAGCGGCAAGCTGGCCTACTTCGGCCCCTACAGCGAAGGCTTGACCTGCAACTCCAGCAACAGCTTCATCGAGCCCATCCTTCAAGCACTGCAGGAGAACCGCGCGGTCAACGCCACCCATACCCTGGCGGTCGGTTGCTACTGCCCGTGGCCACCCGCTGCCGACTAAGGCATTCGCGACTATTCAAGGACTGCCCCATACGCGCAGCCCGAGACTTGTGCTACATGTTGGCAGCTCTCCCGGAACGGCACCGGACACAACAACAGCAAGGAGCCCCCATGAAACGCAGCCTGACCGTCGTCGCCATCCTGATCCTCGCCCTGCTGGCGGGGGCCGGCGCCTATCTGTACAGCAAGCAGCCGACGCGCCAGGGCCAGGTCGAACTCAAAGGCCTGCAGGGCTCGGTCACCGTGCGCTACGACGAGCGCGGCGTGCCCCATATACGTGCCGAGAACGAAGCCGACCTGTATCGCGCCCTGGGGTATGTCCACGCCCAGGACCGACTGTTCCAGATGGAGTCCCTGCGGCGCCTGGCCCGCGGTGAACTGGCCGAAGTCCTCGGCCCCAAGCTGCTGGACACCGACAAACTGTTCCGCAGCCTGCGCATTCGCGAGCGCGCCGACAGCTATGTGGCCGGGCTCGATCGCCAGTCCCCCGCATGGAAGGCCCTGGAGGCCTATCTGGACGGCATCAACCAGTATCAGGACAGCCACGCCAGCCCTCTCGAATTCGACGTCCTGGGCATCCACAAGCGGCCGTTCACCGCAGAAGACACCATCAGCATTGCCGGCTTCATGGCCTACAGCTTCGCCATGGCCTTTCGCACAGAACCGCTGCTGACCTATATCCGCGACCAATTGGGTAATGACTACCTGAAGGTCTTCGACCTCGACTGGCAGCCCAAGGGCGTGCTGGCCAAGGGCAAGTCGCAAGCCGCCCTGCCCCTGGCCGCCATCGATTGGCAGGAACTGGGCCAGATCGCCCGCCTCAGCCAGCAAGCCCTGGCCGATGCAGGCCTGCCGCAGTTCGAGGGCAGCAACGCCTGGGCAGTGGCAGGGGCCCGAACCAAGAGTGGCCGAGCACTGCTGGCCGGTGATCCGCATATCCGCTATTCACTGCCGTCGGTGTGGTACGAGGCCCAGCTCTCGGCCCCCGGCTTCGAACTCTATGGTCATCACCAGGCCCTGGTACCCTTCGCCTTTCTCGGCCACAACCTGGACTTCGGCTGGAGCCTGACGATGTTCCAGAACGACGACCTCGACCTGATCGCCGAGAAGCTCAACCCGCAGAACCCCAACCAGGTCTGGTACCAGGACAAATGGGTCGACCTGGTCAGCAGCGAACAGCAGATCGCGGTCAAAGGCCAGGCACCGGTCACCCTGACCCTGCGCCAGTCGCCCCACGGCCCGATCATCAACGACATGCTCGGCACCACCGTAGGCAAGGCCCCAGTGGCCATGTGGTGGGCCTTTCTGGAAACCCCGAACCCGATCCTCGACGGTTTCTACCAGCTCAACCGCGCCGACACCCTGGCCAAGGCCCGTGCGGCTTCGGCCAAGGTCCAGGCACCGGGCCTGAACATCATCTGGGCCAGTGCCAAGGGAGATATCGGCTGGTGGGCGTCTGCGCTGCTGCCCAAGCGCCCGGTCGGCGCCAAGCCGGCGTTCATTCTCGATGGCAGCACCGCCATGGCGGACAAGGAAGGCTTCTACCCCTTCAGCGCCAATCCGCAGGAGGAAAACCCGGCCCGGGGCTATATCGTCTCGGCCAACTTCCAGCCGGTGTCTCCCACTGGCATGGAGATTCCCGGCTACTACAACCTCGCCGACCGCGGCCAGCAACTGGACCGGCAACTCAGCGACAAGAACCTGAAGTGGGACCTGGAGAACACCCAGAAGCTGCAACTGGGTACCACCACTGCCTACGGCCCACGCCTCCTGGCACCCTTGCTGCCGGTGCTGCGGGAAGTGGTCAGCGCTCCCGAAGAGTTGAAACTGCTGGAGCAACTGGCGAAGTGGCCAGGCGACTACCCGCTGGATTCCACCAGCGCCACCCTGTTCAACCAGTTCCTGTTCGAACTGGCCAACGCCACCTTCCATGAAAAGCTCGGCGATGCCTATTTCGATGCCCTGATCCAGGCCCGGGTGGTGGATGCTGCCTTGCCGCGCCTGGCCGCGGACCCCGACTCCCCCTGGTGGGACGACCGCACCACGCCTCAACGTGAAAGCCGGGCCGATACGCTGAAGGTGGCCTGGCGCGCCAGCATCGACCACCTCAAGCGCACCCTGGGAGACAACCCGGCGCAGTGGCGCTGGGGCACCGCCCATACCCTGACCCATGGCCATCCGTTGGGCATGCAGAAGCCCCTGGATCGCCTGTTCAACGTCGGTCCGCTGGAGGCTCCCGGCAGCCATGAAGTGCCGAACAACCTCACCGCCAAGATCGGCCCCGCGCCCTGGTCGGTGGTGTATGGCCCGTCGACCCGGCGCATCATCGACTTCGCCGACCCGGCCCATAGCCTGACCATCAACCCGGTGGGCCAGAGCGGCGTACTGTTCGACAAGCACTATGACGATCAGGCCGAGGCCTTCATCGAGGGCGTGTACCAGCAGGCGCACTTCAGCGACGAGGAAGTCACCGCCAACACCCGAAGCACCCTGAAACTGCTACCGGCGCGCGCCGTCCAATAAGGCAGAGGTCAGCCATGGCCGGCAAGCGTCACCTACAGGGCCCGACGCACCCGGCCTGGCGCCTGCCCGTAGACCTGCTTGAACTTCTTGCTGAACGCCGCCTGGGATTGATAACCGACCTGGGCGGCAATCTCGTTCAAGCCCAGGGGCGAATGGCTCAGCAGATTGAACGCACGCTCCATACGCACCTGTGTCAGCAACACCCAGGGCGATACCCCCGCCACGCGCACGAAAACCCGCATGAAAGTGGCCCGGGACATGGCCGCAATGCCCGCCAGGCGCTCAATGGTCCAATCATTGGCCGGGGCCTCCAGCATGGCCTGCCAGGCCCGTTTCAGGCGCTTGTCACTCAGCAGGGCAAGGGGCCCCGCCGACGGCTGCACCTGGGCCAGGTAAGCTCGCAGTATCAGGGTGAAGAGGGCCGAGGACAGCGCATCCAGTAAAACCCCCGCGCCCAGTTGCTCTGCCTCTGCCTCACTGCGCAACAGCTGCACCAATGCCCTCAGCGAGCTGTCGGCGGCCAGATCGGCGCCGCCAATGACCAGATGCTGTGGCAGGGCCGACAGCAGCATGGACGCCGGGTTGTAGTGGAAACGCCCACACAGCATATCCAGCTCGATGCCGGGCTCGCCGAAGCGATGCACCGGCAACACACCGCCCTCTTCCACCCGCGGCAGGTTCGGCGCCACCTCGCGCCCGGCACTCAGCAGCAGATGCCCCGAACCACCGGGCAACAGCAGAATGTCGCCCGCGCGCAACGTCTGGCGCTGGCCGTCAGGCAATTGGATCCGGCATCCGCCCGCCAGCACGATGTGATAAGGCGCCGTACCCAACGCCTCCTGGGAATGGTCCAGCGCCCAGTCGCCTTGAAACTGGCAGCGCAGATCGAGGCTGCCGCGAACGCCGGCCTGGGCAATGAGAGTATCGATGGCATTCATATGAGCGTATCGGGCAGATACCTGAGCGAATCGGACAAACGAGGCGCACCAGGATGGTCAAGACTGAGGGTGTCGCAACAGTACACCCCAACCCATCCCGGAGTGAATACGATGTTCCACAACTGGTCAGAACTGCTGCCTACCATCAAGAAAGCCTTTGCTTCCCTGGGCAGAAGCAACCCGAAAATGGTCCAGGCCTATATGGCCCTGGGTGAAGCCGCTGAAGAAAACAACGTGCTCGACGCCAAGACCCGCGAGCTGATTTCCATCGCCGTGGCCATCACCACCCGCTGCGACGGCTGCATTGGCGTACACACCGACGCTGCGATCAAGGCCGGCGCCACCCGCGAGGAAGTGGCCGCGACACTGGCCACGGCGATCTCGCTGAACGCCGGGGCGGCCTATATCTACTCGCTGCGCACCCTGGAGGCGTATGACAGCCTGAAGCCCTGATCCCACGGCGAGCAACGCGCTGCGTGGCGCTTGCCCCGGCGTTATCCCGATCGGCACGAAGGGAAAACCCAGGGCAAAAAAAACCTCGCTCCCAATCCGGGGCGAGGTTTTTTTCAGGGCAACACACCGGTCAGGCGGTTTCCACACTCTGCGGGCGACGCACGTCCGGCTGCTTCCAGGAGTCGGCAGCGCTCTCCTCGATGGCTTGCTGGATCGCCCGCTTGCGGGCTTCTTCGGCACGGCGGCTGAAGAACCAGACCAGGAAGGTCACCAGGGACACCGCCAGCAGGATCAGGCTGGCCACGGCATTGATCTCCGGCTTGACCCCCAGGCGCACCGCCGAGAACACTTCCATCGGCAAGGTGGTGGAACCCGGGCCGGAGACGAAGCTGGCCAATACCAGGTCGTCCAGGGACAGGGCAAAGGACATCATGCCGCCGGCTGCCAGGGACGGCGCGATCATCGGAATGGTGATCAGGAAGAACACCTTCCACGGACGCGCGCCAAGGTCCATGGCCGCCTCTTCGATGGACAGGTCCAGCTCACGCAGGCGCGCCGACACCACCACCGCCACATAGGCCGCACAGAACGTGGTGTGGGCGATCCAGATGGTGACGATCCCCCGCTCCTGGGGCCAGCCGATCATCTGCGCCATGGCCACGAACAGCAGCAACAACGACAGACCGGTGATGACCTCGGGCATGACCAGCGGCGCGGTGACCAAGCCACCGAACAGCGTGCGCCCCTTGAAGTGAGTGATGCGAGTCAGCACGAACGCCGCCAGGGTACCCAGGGCCACCGCGGCAATCGCGGTGTAGCAGGCGATCTCCAGCGAGCGCACCACCGACCCCATCAGCTGGGTGTTGTCCAGCAGGCCAACGTACCACTTGATCGACCAGCCGCCCCATACCGTCACCAGTTTGGAGGCGTTGAACGAGTAGATCACCAGGATCAGCATCGGCAGATAGATGAACAACAGGCCGATCACCAGCATCAGGCTGGAAAAACTGAAGCGCTTCATTCCTTGCCCTCCATTTCTTTGGCCTGACTGCGGTTGAACAGGATGATCGGCACGATCAGGATCGCCAGCATCACCACCGCCAGGGCGGAAGCCACCGGCCAGTCACGGTTGTTGAAGAATTCCTGCCACAGCACCTTACCGATCATCAGGGTTTCCGGGCCGCCCAGCAGCTCAGGAATCACGAACTCACCCACGACCGGGATGAACACCAGCATGCAGCCGGCGATGATGCCGTTCTTCGACAGCGGTACGGTGATCTGCCAGAAGCTGTTGAACGTGCTCGAACCCAGGTCGGACGCCGCTTCCAGCAGGCTGTGGTCGTGCTTCACCAGGTTGGCGTACAGCGGCAGGATCATGAACGGCAGGTAGGAATAGACCACCCCGATATACACCGCGAGGTTGGTGTTGAGGATCTGCAGCGGCTCGTTGATCAGGCCCATGGACATCAGGAAGCCATTGAGCAGGCCGTTGTTGCTGAGGATGCCCATCCAGGCGTAGACGCGGATCAGGATCGCGGTCCAGGTCGGCATCATGATCAGCAGCACCAGCACGGTCTGCATTTCCTTGCGCGCCGTGGCGATGGCATACGCCATCGGGTAACCGATCAGCAGGCAGAGGATGGTGCTGAAAAACGCCATCTTCAACGAGCCGAGGTAGGCGGCGATGTACAGCTCATCGTCTCCCAGCATCGCGTAGTTGCCGAGGTTGAGCAGCACCTGCAGCTTCTGGTCGACGAAGTTGTAGATCTCGGTGTACGGCGGGATAGCCACGTCCGCTTCAGCGAAGCTGATCTTCAGGACGATGAAGAACGGCAGCATGAAGAACAGGAACAGCCAGATGAACGGGACCCCGATGACCAGCTGGCGGCCACCGGGAATTATTCGACTGAGTCGGCGCTTGAGCTTTCGCATGTTCATGAGCGCAGTACCACGCCACTGTCGTCTTCCCACCAGACATAGACCTGGTCACCCCAGGTCGGCCGTGCGCCACGGCGCTCGGCATTGGCGACGAAGGATTGCACCAGCTTGCCGCTCGGCAGCTCGACGTAGAACACTGAGTGGCCGCCCAGGTAGGCGATGTCGTGCACCTTGCCGCTGGACCAGTTGTATTCGCAGGTCGGCATCTCGGCGGTCACCAGGAGCTTTTCCGGGCGAATGGCGTAGGTCACCGACTTGTCCTGGACCGAAGTGCTGATGCCGTGGCCGACATAGATGCTGCGGTCCACGTCCTTGCAGGTGATCACTGCATGGCCCTCGGCATCGTCCACCACTTCGCCCTCGAAGATGTTGACGTTGCCGATGAACTCGCACACCAGGCGGCTGACCGGCGTCTCGTAGATGTCGATCGGGCTGCCGATCTGGGCGATCCAGCCCAGGTGCATGATGGCGATGCGTTCGGCCATGGTCATGGCCTCTTCCTGGTCGTGGGTCACCATTACGCAAGTCACGCCGACGCGCTCGATGATCTCTACCAGTTCCAGCTGCATCTGCGAGCGCAGCTTCTTGTCCAAGGCCCCCATGGGCTCGTCGAGCAACAGCAGTTTCGGGCGCTTGGCCAGGGAGCGGGCCAGGGCCACGCGCTGGCGCTGGCCACCGGAAAGCTGGTGCGGCTTGCGCTTGGCGTACTGGCTCATCTGTACCAGCTTGAGCATCTCCGCCACTCGGGCGTCGACCTCAGCGGTCGGGATCTTGTCCTGCTTGAGGCCGAAGGCGATGTTCTGCGCCACGGTCATGTGCGGGAACAAGGCATAGGACTGGAACATCATGTTGATCGGCCGCTCGTAGGGCGGCATGTCGGTGATGTCCACGCCATCGAGGAAGATTCGCCCCTCCGTTGGCCGTTCGAAACCGGCCAGCATCCGCAGCAAGGTGGACTTGCCCGAACCCGAGCCGCCGAGCAGGGCGAAGATCTCGCCTTTCTTGATTTCCAGGGACACGTCGTCCACGGCAACCGTCTCGTCGAACTTCTTCGTGACCCGGTCGATTTTGACCAGCACCTGTTTAGGTGTCTGGTCGCCCTCGAGGGCTTTCTTATAGGCGCCGGAGGCAACTGCCATTTGCGAAACTCCCAACAAAATTTGCAGCCCGCCGCACGCCGGCGGGCCTTGGATAGTTTGAGCCTGTAGTACTACTTGCCCGTCTTGACCTTGGTCCAGCTGCGGGTCATCAAGCGTTGGATATTGGGTGGCAACTCGGTGGATACATAGGTCTTGTCGAGCACTGCCTGCGGTGGATAGACCGCTTCATCGGTGCGGATGGATTGCTCCATCAGCTTGTCCGACCCCGGGTTGGGGTTGGCGTAACCGACGTAGTCACTGACCTGGGCAATCACCTCAGGTTGCAGCAAATAGTTGATGAAGGCGTGGGCTTCCTTGACGTTGGTCGAATCCTTGGGAATCGCCAGCATGTCAAACCACAGGGCACCGCCCTCCTTCGGGATGCTGTAGGCGATGTTCACGCCCTTGCCGGCATCCGCGGCCCGGGCCTTGGCCTGGAACACATCGCCGGAGAAACCGATGGCCACGCAGATATTGCCGTTGGCCAGGTCGGATATGTACTTGGAGGAATGGAAGTAGGTCACGTAAGGGCGTACCGCCAGGAGCTTGGCCTCGGCCTTCTTGTAGTCCTGGGGATTGGTACTGTTGGCGTTCAGCCCCAGGTAGTTGAGGACCGTAGGCATCATTTCATCGGCGGAATCGAGGAAAGCCACGCCGCAGCTGTTGAGCTTCTTGATGTTCTCCGGCTCGAACAACACGCTCCAGGAATCGATCTTGTCCACACCCAGGGCGGCCTTGACCTTGTCCACGTTGTAGCCGATGCCGTTGGTACCCCACAGGTACGGCACCGCGTACTGGTTGCCCGGATCGTTCATTTCCAGGCGCTTGAGCAGGGCCGGGTCAAGGTTCGAATAATGGGTCAGCAGGCTCTTGTCGAGCTTCTGGAAGGCCCCGGCCTTGATCTGCTTGCCCAGGAAGTGGTTGGACGGCACCACCACGTCATAGCCGGTACGCCCGGCCAGCAACTTGCCTTCCAGGGTTTCATTGGAATCGAATACGTCATACACCGGCTTGATACCCGTGGCTTTTTCAAACTCTGCCAGGGTGTTCTGACCGATGTAATCGGACCAGTTATAAATATGCACGGTCGGTGCCGCCTGAGCGCCAGCCACCAGCGTCAGGCTGGCGGCGACCAGCATGGCCTTGCGAAATAAAGAAATAGGCAAGTGGAGGTCCTCTTAACTTGAATAGTTGGGCTCAAGTGGCCCCGCGCTACCTGACAGCCCTGGACTGCCCAGCAACAAAACCGGCGCGCAACTTACCCTCGATAAACCAATCCAGCAAAACTTTCTGTCATTTAATTGTTTCCTGTTGCCGCCCTCGCCATGACGACGGCAACAGGGTAGTGCTGCAAACCGGCTTATTTACCGGATTTGATCTTGGTCCAGCTGCGGGTCAGGATGCGCTGGGTTGCGGCCGGCAAGTCGGCAATCGCGTACAGCTTGGCCTGTACATCAGCAGGTGGGTAAATGCCCGGGTCGCTGGTGATGTCTTTATCGACCAATGGGGTTGCAGCCGCGTTACCGTTGGGGAAACGCACGGCGTTGGTGATCTCGGCCATGATTTCCGGCTTCTGCAGGAAGGTCATGAACTTGTAGGCGCCTTCGACGTTTTCAGCATCCTTGGGGATGGCGACCATATCGTAGAAGCTGCCAGCACCCTCTTTGGGGATGTTGTAGCTGACCTTGACCTTGTCACCGGCTTCGGCAGCGCGGGCCTTGGCCTGGTAGACGTCACCCGAATAACCCACGGCGACGCAGATGTTGCCGTTGGCCAGGTCGGAAATGTACTTGGAGGAATGGAAGTAGCCGATCGAAGGACGAATCTTGAGGAACAGCGCTTCGGCTTCAGCCAGTTGCTTCTTGTCCTGGCTGTCGGTCGGATAGCCCAGGTAGTGCAGCGCCACCGGAATCATCTCGGTTGGCGAATCGAGGAAACTGATGCCGCAGGACTTCAACTTCTCGGCGTTTTCCGGCTTGAACAGCAGGTCCCAGGAGTTGGTCGGCGCATCGGCACCCAGCGCGGCCTTGACCTTCTCGGCGTTGAAACCGATACCGATCGAGCCCCACATGTAAGGGAAGGCGTGCTTGTTGCCCGGGTCACTCACCGACACCGCCTTGAGCAGTGATTCGTTGAGGTTTTTCCAGTTCGGCAACTTGGACTTGTCCAGTTCCTGGTAGACACCGGCCTTGATCTGCTTGGCCAGGAAGTTGTTGGAAGGCACTACCACGTCATATCCGGACTTGCCGGCGAGCAACTTGGCTTCCAGAGTTTCATTGCTGTCGAACACGTCATAGACAACCTTGATGCCCGATTCGGCTTCAAACTTCTTGATGGTGTCCGGCGCGATGTAATCGGACCAGTTGTAAACGTGCAGCACCTTATCGTCCGCTTGTGCTGCCGCCGCCATCACGCCCATCAGGGACATGGCGAGGAGGGTCTTGCCAGCTAACTTCATACCTAATGCCTTCATGCGTAATGCTCCAATTATTCTTTTTAACCACTCGTTCAGCGGCCAGAGTCCGGGCAAACGGAACGGCGGGTAGTCTGGCAAGATCCAAGGCCGGCTTTCAAGAAAAGACCAGGCCTTTATATCTGCTTTGAACGCAGTGCCCGCAAGCACCGCGCTCAAAGCCTAGCACTCAGCCCTCGAGCACACTCAGGGTCAGGTCCAGACACTTGCGCGCCTTGGTTACCAGTTCATCGATCTCCGCTTCGCTGATCACCAGGGGCGGCGCAATGATCATGGTGTCGCCCACGGCGCGCATGATCAGGCCGTTGTCGAAGCAGAACTGCCGGCAGATCATGCCCACACCACGGCCTTCGTAACGCGCCCGGGTGGCCTTGTCCTTGACCAGTTCGATGGCCCCCAGCAGCCCTACCCCGCGAACTTCGCCCACCAACGGGTGATCGCTCAGCTCGCGCAGACGTTTCTGCAAATAAGGTGCCGCTTTTTCATGGGCGCGCTGGATAATTTTCTCTTCACGCATGATGCGGATGTTTTCCAGGGCTACGGCGGCGGCCACCGGGTGCCCGGAATAAGTGAAGCCGTGGTTGAAGTCGCCGCCCTCATTGAGCACCGCCACCACTTCGTCGCGCACGATCAAGCCGCCCATGGGGATGTAGCCGGAGGTCAGGCCCTTGGCGATGGTCATCATGTCCGGCTTGAGGTCGTAGAAATCGCTACCGAACCACTCACCGGTGCGGCCAAAGCCACAGATCACTTCGTCGGCGACGAAGAGGATGTCGTACTTGGCGAGGATTTCCTTGATCCGCGGCCAGTAGCTGTCCGGCGGGATGATCACGCCTCCGGCGCCCTGGATCGGTTCGGCGATAAAGGCGCCGACATTGTCCACGCCCAGTTCGAGGATCTTCTCTTCGAGCTGGTTGGCGGCCCAGATACCGAACTCTTCAGGGCTCATGTCGCCACCCTCGCCGAACCAGTACGGCTGCGGGATGTGGACGATGCCCGGAATCGGCAGGTCGCCCTGCTCGTGCATGTAGGTCATGCCGCCGAGGCTGGCGCCGGCCACCGTGGAACCGTGGTAGCCGTTGACCCGGCTGATGATGGTTTTCTTGTTCGGCTGGCCCTTGATCGCCCAGTAGTGACGAACCATGCGCAGCATGGTGTCGTTGCCTTCGGAGCCGGAGCCGGTGAAAAACACGTGGTTCATGCCTTCCGGCGCCACCTCGGCAATCGCCTTGGACAGCTCCAGCACAGGCGGGTGGGCAGTCTGGAAAAACAGGTTGTAGTAAGGCAGCTCACGCATCTGCTTGCTGGCGGCCTCGGCGAGCTCGTCACGGCCATAACCGATGGCTACGCACCACAGGCCGGCCATGCCGTCGAGAATCTGATTGCCTTCACTGTCCCAGAGGTACACACCCTTGGCATGGGTGATGATCCGCGGCCCCTTTTCCTTCAACTGTTTGAAGTCACTAAAAGGTGCCAAGTGGTGATCATTGCTAAGGGTCTGCCACTCGCGGGTTTGCGGGTTTTTATGAGTCATCAATCTCTCCTAAGTGTCAGTGAAGGCGCCACTGGCGGGCAGTGGCGCCCGGCGGATCAGACGGCGAACAACAGGAACTCCCGCTCCCACGAACTGATCACGCGCTTGAAGTTTTCATGCTCGGCCCGCTTCACCGCGACATAGCCGGTGATGAACTTCTGGCCCAGGTACTTCTCGATGGTCTTGCTGTTTTCCATACGCTCCAGCGCATCCTCGATGGTCAGCGGCAGGCGCAGGTTGCGCCGCTCGTAACCACGACCGACCACCGGCGCGCTTGGGTTGTGGCCTTCGACCATGCCGATGTAGCCACACAGCAAGCTGGCGGCAATCGCCAGGTAGGGGTTGGCGTCGGCGCCCGGCAGGCGGTTTTCCACCCGGCGGTTCTGTGGCCCGGCATCCGGCACCCGCAGGCCCACGGTGCGGTTCTCCTCACCCCACTCCACATTCACCGGCGCCGAGGTGTCGGGCAGGAAGCGGCGGAACGAGTTGACGTTGGGGGCGAACAGCGGCAACAACTCGGGAATGAACTTCTGCAGCCCGCCGATATGGTTGAGGAACAGCTGGCTCATGGTCCCGTCTTCATTGGAGAAGACGTTCTTGCCCGTGTTGATGTCGATGATGCTCTGGTGCAGGTGCATGGCGCTGCCAGGCTCGCCGGTCATGGGCTTGGCCATGAAGGTGGCGGCCACGTCGTGCTTGAGCGCGGCTTCGCGCATGGTGCGCTTGAACACCAGGATCTGGTCGGCCAGGGACAATGCATCGCCGTGACGGAAGTTGATCTCCATCTGCGCCGTGCCGTCCTCGTGGATCAGGGTGTCCAGGTCCAGCTCCTGCAGCTCGCACCAGTCGTAGACATCCTCGAACAGCGGGTCGAATTCGTTGGCCGCCTCAATAGAGAACGACTGGCGCCCGGTTTCCGGGCGACCGGAACGACCGATCGGCGGCTGCAGCGGGTAGTCGGGGTCGTCGCTGCGCTTGGTCAGGTAGAACTCCATTTCCGGCGCCACGATCGGCTGCCAGCCGTGGTCGGCATAGAGTTTCAGGACCTTCTTCAGGACGTTGCGCGGCGACAGCTCGATCGGGTTGCCCTGCTTGTCGTAGGTGTCGTGGATCACCTGGGCAGTGGGCTCGATGGCCCAGGGCACGAGGTACACCGCGTTCTGGTCGGGGCGGCAGACCATGTCGATGTCCGCCGGGTCCAGCAGCTCGTAATAGATGTCGTCTTCGACATAGTCGCCGGTCACGGTCTGCAACAGCACGCTCTCGGGCAGGCGCATGCCTTTTTCGGCAATGAACTTGTTGGTCGGCGAGATCTTGCCCCGGGTGATCCCGGTCAAGTCGCCGATCATGCATTCGACTTCTGTGATCTTGTGGTCTTTCAACCAATCGGTGAGCTGGTCGAGGTTGTTACTCATAAATGCCTCTAGGCTGAGTTTCCTGACTCTCTATTAAGTCAGGCGTTGTATGACGCTTCGGCGTCGCGCTGTTTTGCCCGCTTGCGACAGGCATCCCCAAAAGCCTGGAAAATCGCCAGGTAGTGAGGATTGCAGCTTACCTGCCATTCGGGGTGCCATTGCACCCCCAACGTAAATGCCTTGGCGGTATCGACGGAGATCGCCTCTATCAGGCCGTCAGGCGCCAGCGCCTCGACCCGCAGGCCTGGTGCCAGGCGCTCTACGCCCTGGGCATGAATCGAGTTGACCTGGATATCCCGGGGCAGGCCCAGGCCCGCCAGGACGCCACCTGCCTGGATGTGCACGTCGTGGGCTGGCGCGTACCAGTCATCCAGGGGCTGGCCTGGTTTTTCTGCGTGCCGGTGGTCGTTGAAGGGCCCCACCTCATGCACGTTCTGGTGGAGGCTGCCGCCCAGGGCCACGTTCATTTCCTGAAAGCCACGGCAGATGCCCAGCACCGGCACCCCGGCCTCGACGGCGGCAGTGAGCAGCGGCAAGGTGGCCGCATCCCGTGCAGAATCATGAGCAGTGCCTGGTGCACTGGCCGACCCCAGGTAATGGAAAGGTTCTATATTGGAAGGTGAGCCGGTAAAGAGGATGCCGTCCAGACCGTCCAGAATATCGGACGGGGAAAGCAAGTCTGCCATGGAGGCAAGAATCACCGGCAAGCCCTGGGCTGCGCTGGCTACTGCCTGGACATACTCGTCGCCACTGATGTGATAGGCATGCAAACCGATCTGCCTGGAGCAGGCGGTGACGCCGATTAACGGCAGGCGAGACATGAAACACCCCGGTATTATTGCTGTTATGGGTTTGATTCGAGCTTAGCCTTGTTCATTTTTTTACACAACACCCCCGTAAAAAATACAACACGGCCCGCTCAAGCCTGCGGTGCACATGGTGGTCAAGGCCCAAAAAACGCCCTGTTTTGCCTCAAAAGAGCCTCGGTAGCCCTTTATTAGGGCATAAAAGGCCTTGCTTGACTTCGGCATGCCGTTCGGGTTGACTGAAACCAGAAAAGATCAATGATTGATATTTTTAACAACAAAGGTGTTGCATCATGTCGGTACCCCCGCGTGCCGTTCAGCTCAACGAAGCGAACGCGTTCCTCAAGGAACATCCAGAAGTTCTGTACGTTGACCTTCTGATTGCGGATATGAATGGTGTGGTGCGCGGCAAGCGCATCGAACGCACCAGCCTCCACAAGGTTTACGAGAAAGGCATCAACCTGCCGGCCTCGCTGTTTGCCCTGGATATCAACGGCTCCACGGTGGAAAGCACCGGCCTGGGCCTGGACATCGGCGATGCTGACCGGATCTGCTATCCAATCCCCGACACCCTGTGCAACGAGCCTTGGCAGAAGCGCCCTACCGCGCAATTGCTGATGACCATGCACGAACTGGAAGGCGATCCGTTCTTCGCCGACCCGCGGGAAGTGCTGCGCCAGGTCGTCACCAAGTTCGACGAACTGGGCCTGACCATCTGCGCCGCTTTCGAGCTGGAGTTCTACCTGATCGACCAGGAGAATGTGAACGGCCGGCCACAGCCGCCACGCTCGCCGATCTCCGGCAAGCGCCCGCATTCCACCCAGGTCTACCTGATCGACGACCTCGACGAATACGTCGACTGCCTCCAGGACATCCTCGAAGGTGCCAAGGAACAAGGCATCCCGGCCGACGCCATCGTCAAGGAAAGCGCCCCGGCGCAGTTCGAAGTGAACCTGCACCACGTCGCCGACCCGATCAAGGCCTGCGACTATGCGGTCCTGCTCAAGCGCCTGATCAAGAACATCGCCTACGACCATGAGATGGACACCACCTTCATGGCCAAGCCTTACCCGGGCCAGGCGGGCAATGGTCTGCACGTTCACATTTCGGTTCTGGACAAAGATGGCAAGAACATCTTCGCCAGCGAGGATCCCGAGCAGAACGCCGCACTGCGTCACGCGATCGGCGGTGTGCTCGAGACCCTACCGGCGCAGATGGCTTTCCTCTGCCCGAACGTCAACTCCTACCGTCGTTTTGGCGCACAGTTCTACGTACCGAACTCGCCAAGCTGGGGCCTGGACAACCGCACCGTGGCCATCCGCGTGCCGACCGGCTCGGCCGATGCCGTGCGCATCGAACACCGGGTCGCTGGCGCCGACGCCAACCCCTACCTGTTGATGGCTTCGGTCCTGGCGGGCGTGCACCACGGCCTGACCAACAAGATCGAGCCGGGGGCGCCGACCGAAGGCAACTCCTACGAGCAGAACGAGCAGAGCCTGCCGAACAACCTGCGTGATGCCCTGCGCGAGTTGGACGACAGCGAAGTCATGGCCAAGTACATCGATCCGAAATACATCGATATCTTCGTCGCCTGTAAGGAAAGTGAGCTGGAGGAGTTCGAACACTCCATCTCCGACCTCGAATACAACTGGTACCTGCACACCGTGTAAGCGCCAGCTGCATTGAAGAACGCCGCAGGGTTTATCCCGGCGGCGTTTTTTTTATGCCCGTGATTCGGATGCGCCCCAGGCTGCGGCTACAGGGATAACCGCCCACTCGCGTACAATGCCCGCTGCCCTGTAGGAGAGACTGATGACGCGCACCGCACCGCTTCGCAAACCCCGTGCACGCAGCCAGGCCCGGATCGACTCGATACTCGACGCCGCACGAACCCTGCTGGCGGCCGAGGGCGTGGCCAGCCTGTCGATCTACAGCGTGGCCGACAAGGCGCAGATCCCGCCATCCTCGGTCTATCACTTCTTCGCCAGCGTCCCGGCCCTGCTGGAGGCCCTCACCGCCGATGTCCACGCGGCGTTCCGCGCCTGCCTGCTGGAACCTATCGATCATGAGCGGCTCGGCAGCTGGCGCGACCTGTCGCGCCTGGTGGAACAACGCATGCTCGACATCTACGGCGAGGACGCGGCGGCCCGCCAACTGATTCTCGCCCAGCACGGCCTGACCGAAGTCACCCAGGCCGACCGCCAGCACGACATCGAGCTGGGGGACCTGATGCACAAGCTGTTCGATCATCATTTCGAGTTGCCAACGCTGCCCGCCGATGTGGACGTGTTCGCCCTGGCCATGGAG
This sequence comes from Pseudomonas sp. PH1b, assembly GCF_000633395.1. Taxonomy (GTDB): domain Bacteria; phylum Pseudomonadota; class Gammaproteobacteria; order Pseudomonadales; family Pseudomonadaceae; genus Aquipseudomonas. The sequence goes on along the minus strand of NZ_AYMU01000020.1, from coordinate 106,515 downwards.
CTGGGAGATCGGGTGTATGCCCGCTCTGTGCAGCAGCACGGGCAGATCACCCCACGCATGGCCGAGGAAGGCATGCGCGTGTTCGATGCCTACCTGGGCCTGTACCTGCCGCCCTACCTGGCCAAGCGCACCACCCCGCGCTGAACGCCGGCTCAGGCCTGGCGCAGCAGCAATCGGTCGATGCTGTGGTCCGCCGACTTGTGGATGATCAGGTTGGCCCGCTCCCGAGTCGGCAGGATGTTTTCAACCAGGTTCTTCAGGTTGACCCGGTCCCAGGTATCGGAGGCCACTGACAGCGCCTCGGAATCGGACAGGCCCTTGTACTTGTTGAAATAGGAATCCGCCGACTGGAAGGCCGTGTTCTTCAGGTAGACGAACCGCTCCAGGTACCAGGTCTTGATGGTCGCTTCAGGGGCGTCGACATAAATCGAGAAGTCGATGAAATCCAGGGCATTCAGGCCCTGGCCCTGCTCCCCCTGCAACACATTCAAGCCTTCCAGGATGATGATGTCCGGCGCCTCCACCGACTGCGCCTCATCGGCCAGGATGTCGTAGCGCACATGGGAATAGATGGGAATCCGCGCCGCTTCGCCCCGGCGGCACACCGCCTGGAGAAAATCCACGAACAGCGGCTCGTCATAGGACTCGGGAAAGCCCTTGCGGTGCAGGATGTTTTTTTCCTGCAGGGTGGCCAGCGGGAACAGGAACGAATCCGTGGTCACCAGGTGCACATTGGGCTTGCCCGGCCAATAGGCCAGCAGCGCCGCCAGGACCCGGGCAAAACTGCTCTTGCCCACCGCCACGCTGCCGGAAACACCGATCACGTAGGGGGCCTTGAAACCGATCTGCGGCACCTTGAGCGACTGCACTTGGGCCGCATGCAAATGCAGCAGGCGCGACAGCGGCAGCAGGACCTGCCGCACTTCATCGGGCGCCATGGGCTGGGTCGGGCTGGTCAGCGCCTCCATATCGGAGGGCGACAGGTTCATCGGCTCTGCGGCCCGGAGAGCGGACCAATGGTCGCGATCGAACTCCAGATACCCCACGTTTGGACCCTGCTTTGTTGTCATGTCTGTACTGTCAGGCCTTGCCGAAAGCAGGGAAAGTATCAAATCTGACCGTTATTTACAGCGCCCATGAAAAAAGCCCCGAAGGGCTCGCACCGTTCGGGGCCTTGATCGTGCGTCGTTCACAACTTGGCGATCGATACCTCGGTGGACTTCACAAAGGCGATCACTTCGCTGCCAATCGACAGCTCCAGCTCTTTCACCGAGCGGGTGGTGATCACCGAAGTGACAATGCCGGAAGCGGTCTGCACGTCGATTTCCGACAGCACGTCGCCTTCGACGATTTCCTTGATGGTGCCCTTGAACTGGTTGCGTACGTTGATGGCCTTGATGGTCATGGTATTTCTCCTAAGGTCGAAAAACAGAGCTGCAAGCTTCAAGCCGTCAGTTGCAAGCACAAGCACGACGCTCTTGCTTGCCGCTTGCAGCTGGAAACTTACCGCTGCTCTAGAGCGCCCAGCGCAGCTGCGTGGGCAAGGGTGAAACGGGTTCCGGTTCCGGTGGCGAGCCGGGCAGTGACAGCACACGGTTGAGGACTTCGGTTTCCAGCGCCGCCAGGCGATGGGAACCCCGCACCCGCGGGCGTGGCAGCTCGACGTGCAGGTCGAGACCGACCTCGCCGTCCTCGATCAGGATCACCCGATCGGCAATCGCCACCGCTTCGCTGACATCGTGGGTGACCAGCAGCACGGTGAAGCCATGCTGCTGCCACAGGCGTTCGATCAACTGCTGCATCTCGATCCGCGTCAGGGCATCCAGCGCCCCCAGCGGCTCGTCCAGCAGCAACAGCCGCGGCTGGTGGATCAGGGCGCGGGCCAGGGCCACGCGCTGCTTCTGCCCACCGGACAGGGCCGCAGGCCATTCCTGGGCGCGGTCCGCCAGGCCCACGGCTTCCAGAGCTTGCAGGGCTTGCGGGCGCCAGTTGCCCTTGAGCCCGAGCCCGACGTTATCGATGACCTTTTTCCAGGGCAGCAGGCGCGCTTCCTGGAACATCAGCCGGGTGTCTTCAATGGCGGCGCTCAAGGGCGCGGAACCGGCCAGCAGTTCGCCGGCGCTGGGCTGGTCGAGGCCGGCCAGCAGGCGCAGCAAGGTACTTTTGCCGCAGCCGCTGCGCCCTACCACCGCCACGAACTGGCCGGCGGGAATGTGCAGGTCGATTTCCCGCAGCACCTGCCGCGAACCGAAAGTCTTTTGCAGTTTGCGCACTGCCAGGGGAATGCCCTGCAGCAGCCGCGGAGGTTGTTGAGCCGTCATTGGGCACCGCCTTTGGCGACTTGGTAGGCCGGATGCCAGCGCAGCCAGACCCGCTCCAGGCCACGCGCGGCCAGGTCCGCCAGCTTGCCGAGCACCGCGTACAGAACAATTGCCAGCACCACCACGTCGGTCTGCAGGAACTCCCGGGCGTTCATTGCCAGGTAGCCGATGCCGGAGCTGGCGGAAATGGTTTCGGCGACGATCAGGGTCAGCCACATGAAGCCCAGGGCAAAGCGCACCCCCACCAGGATCGAAGGCAGGGCGCCGGGCAGGATCACCTGGCGGAACAGGGCGAAGCCGGACAGGCCGTAGCTGCGGGCCATCTCCACCAGCGCCGGGTCGACATTGCGGATGCCGTGGTAGGTGTTGAGGTAGATCGGGAACAGCGTGCCCAGGGCCACCAGGAAAATCTTCGCCGACTCATCGATGCCGAACCACAGGATCACCAGGGGAATCAGCGCCAGGTGCGGCACATTGCGGATCATCTGCACCGAGCTATCCAGCAGCCGCTCGCCCCACTTCGACAGGCCGGTGATAAAGCCCAGCGCCAGGCCGATGCCGCCACCGATGACAAAACCCAGGCCGGCGCGCCAGCCGCTGATGGCCAGGTGAGTCCAGATGTCGCCGCTGCGCACCAGGCTGACACCGGCCTCGATCACTGCACTGGGAGCCGGCAGGATGCGGGTCGACAACCAGCCGGCCGACACCGATAACTGCCACACTGCGAGCAGTAGCAGCGGCAGCCCCCAGGGCGCCAGCCGCTGCACTATGCGTTGTCCATTCATGACCGCACCTCAGCTCTGGGACGCGGCTTTGGGAATGATGTCATTGGCGACCATCTCTCCGAACGGGCTGACATAACCTGCGGTCTCGGGCAGCTTGGGCCGCTCGATGTCCAGGTGCGGGAACAGCAGTTCCGCCACCCGATAGGATTCTTCCAGGTGTGGATAACCGGAGAAGATGAAGGTATCGATGCCCAGGTCCGCGTATTCCTGCATCCGCGCCGCCACGGTAGGGCCATCGCCCACCAGGGCGGTGCCGGCACCACCACGCACCAGGCCGACGCCGGCCCACAGATTGGGGCTGACTTCCAGCCTGTCGCGGCGGCCACCGTGCAGGGCCGCCATGCGCTGCTGGCCCACGGAGTCGAAGCGCGCCAGGGACGCCTGGGCCCGGGCAATGGTGTCATCGTCCAGGTGGGAGATCAGGCGTTCGGCGGCCTGCCAGGCCTCGGCATTGGTTTCCCGCACGATCACGTGCAGGCGAATGCCGAAGCGCACAGTGCGCCCAAGCTTGGCGGCCTTGTCTCGCACCTGCTGGATCTTCTCGGCCACGGCGGCCGGCGGCTCGCCCCAGGTCAGAACCATCTCCACCTGCTCGGCCGCCAGGTCCTGGGCCGCTTCCGAGGAACCGCCGAAATACAGCGGCGGGCGGGGTTGCTGCAGCGGCGGATAGAGCAGCTTGGCGCCCTTCACGCTGATGTGCTGGCCGTCGTAATCCACGGTTTCGCCTTCCAATACCCGGCGCCAGATACGGGTGAACTCCACTGAAGCCTGGTAGCGCTCTTCATGGTCGAGGAACAGGCCATCGCCGGCCAGTTCGTCCGGATCGCCACCGGTCACCAGGTTGAACAGCGCCCGGCCGCCAGACAGCCGATCCAGGGTCGCCGCCTGACGCGCCGCCACCGTCGGGGAAATGATCCCCGGGCGCAGGGCCACCAGGAACTTCAGGCGCTGGGTCACCGGAATCAACGAGGCCGCCACCAGCCAGGAATCCTCGCAGGAACGCCCGGTGGGAATCAGCACGCCGCCAAAGCCGAGCCGATCGGCCGCCTGGGCAATCTGCTGCAGGTAACCATGGTCGACGGCGCGAGCGCCTTCGGCGGTGCCAAGGTAATGGCCGTCGCCGTGGGTGGGCAGGAACCAGAAGATGTTGAGGCTCATGGAGTGGTCTCCTAAGGGGTCGAATTACGGCGCTTTGGCCACGGTGGCGGTCGGTGTCCAGATCACATCGGCAATGCGCAGCGGCTTGGGAATCAGCTTGAGCTGATAGAAGCTGTCGGCGATCTTCTGCTGTGCGGCGATGACTTCCGGGGTCAGGAAGCCTGCGCCATAGCCCTGGCGCTTGACCGAAGTCAGGGTGATATCGGTGGACAAGCCCAGCAGCGGCGCCACCTGTTCGGTGACCTCCTGCGGATTGGCCCTGGACCACTCGCCTACCGCCCGCACCTCCTCCACCAGGGCCTTGATCACCTCGGGATGCTGTTGGGTGTAGGGCTTGGTCGCCAGGTAGAACTGGTGGTTGTCGACAATGCCGCTGCCGTCACGCAGGGTGCGCGCCTGCAGTTGCTGCTCGGCGGCCGCCTGGTAGGGGTCCCAGATCACCCAGGCATCGACACTGCCACGCTCGAACGCGGCGCGGGCATCGGCCGGAGGCAGGAACACGGTCTGGATGTCGCTGTACTTGAGGCCGGCGTCTTCCAGGGCGCGAACCAGCAGGTAGTGGACGTTGGAGCCCTTGTTCAGCACCACCTTCTTGCCCTTGAGGTCCTGCACCGTCTTGATTGGCGAGTCCTTGGGCACCAGGATCGCTTCGCTGTGGGGAGCCGGTGGCTCATAGGCCACATAGAGCAGGTCGGCGCCGGCAGCCTGGGCGAACACCGGTGGTGTCTCGCCGGTCACACCGAAATCGATGGAGCCGACATTGAGCCCTTCCAGCAGTTGCGGGCCGCCGGGGAACTCGGTCCATTGCACGTCGACACCTTGCTGCGCCAGGCGTTTCTCCAGCGAACCCCGCGCCTTGAGCAACACCAGGGTGCCGTATTTCTGATAACCGATACGCAAGGTGTCGGCTTGAGCTTGAACAATGGCGCCGAAGGACACAGCCGCAGCAAACAGAGCGACCAGACCGCGACGCAAAATGACAGGGCGCATGGCGCTCTCCTTTTTGCTGTGGGGTTGTGGCTGCACCTGCTTGCCCGTTGGCGGGCGAGTAAGGCGAGTGTTTCAATCAGGGTGAAGCTCAAATGCTCCAGCGAGCACTCAACAGGCGTTCATTGAGCAGGTTCGGATCCAGCGGCTTGGGACGACGGGCCAGGGCGCTGTGAAACTGCTCCAGGGCCTCGTGCAGGCGCTGCTCCAGGGCTGGGGCCAACTGTGGCTGGGCGCTGCCCTCGCCGTAGGCGATCTGGCTGTCTTCGGCAAAGATGCCCTGGAGCATCTCCTGGGCCTTGAGCGCCGACAGCACCGGCTTCAGGGCGTAATCCACCGCCAGCATGTGGGCAATGCTGCCGCCGGTGGCCATGGGCAGCACCACCTTGTGGCTCAGGGCGCGCTCCGGCAGCAGGTCGAGCAGGGTTTTCAGGGCGCCGGAGAACGATGCCTTGTAGACCGGCGTAGCGATCAGCAGGCCATCGGCCTGTTCGATCTGTTGCAGCAGGTCGATGACCTTGGGGCTGTCGAAGCGTGCGTGAAGCAGATCCTCGGCCGGGAAGTCCCGGACCTGGTAACCGACCACTTCCACGCCTTGCTGCTGTAACCAGCGCTTGGACAACTCCAGCAGCACCCCGGAACGGGAGCGTTGGCTGGGACTGCCACCGAGAGAGACCACCAGCATGCAGGGAATTCCTTGAACGAAAGAGAGCGATTCGCGGGATGCGATCTCGCCGGACTGAACAGACATTAACAGCCTATTTTTATATCCATAAATCTTATTTATTCATTTGTTTATTCCATATATGCATATGCAAATCCCTGGACGACAGGCAAAAAAATAGGCCGTCGAAACGGCCCAAATCCCCTGCCTTGTGGATCTGTTACTCCTGCGTGCTGCGTAGGAGCGGGCTTGCCCGCGAAAGGGTCCGCGAAACTTGAACCGGCCTCACCACCGCCTTCGCCGGCAAGCCGGCTCCTACAGCGGTTAGTGGGTCAGCGGTTGGGTTGCGGGGTCAGGCGCAGGTAGGGCTTCACTGCGCGATACCCCTTGGGAAAGCGTCGCTTGATCTCTTCCTCGTCCTTGAGCGACGGCACGATCACCACCTCGTCACCGTCCTGCCAGTTGGCCGGGGTGGCCACCTTGTAGTTGTCGGTGAGTTGCAGTGAATCGATCACCCGGAGGATTTCGTTGAAGTTGCGCCCGGTGCTGGCCGGGTAGGTGATGGTCAGGCGAATCTTCTTGTTCGGGTCGATGACGAACAGCGAACGCACGGTCAAGGTGTCGCTGGCATTGGGGTGGATCAGGTCGTAGAGGTCCGAGACCTTGCGATCGGCATCCGCCAGGATCGGGAAGTTGACGACCGTGTGCTGGGTTTCGTTGATGTCCTCGATCCAGCGGTGATGGGAGTCCACCGGGTCCACCGACAGGGCAATGGCCTTCACTGAACGCTGGGCGAACTCGTCCTTGAGCTTGGCAGTGAACCCCAGCTCGGTGGTGCACACCGGGGTGAAATCCGCCGGATGGGAAAACAGCACGCCCCAGCTGTCGCCCAGCCACTCGTGGAAACGAATCTTGCCGGCACTGGAATCCTGTTCGAAGTCGGGGGCGATGTCGCCCAGTCTGAGGCTCATGGGTGCTGCTCCTGTGAGTGCGTTATGGAGCTACTCTGCCTGCACGGGAGACTATTTAAAAAGAATATATATCGATTTATTAATAACTTAATTGAATATTAAAAATCTCTTCACTGGACCATCGGACACAGGAAGACCACCCTTCTCAACAAGGTTCGAGAAGGCCTTGAGTAGCTGTAAAAAGAGGGGGACTCAGGAAGGGCTCACGGGGGTGGGCCTGACTTGAAGCAACACCTCGCCCGGCATTGCGCCGGGCGAGGCTTCAACCGCAATTACTTCAGCGGGATCGAATAGCTGACGATCAGGCGGTTTTCGTCCTGGTCGCGCTGGCCCGGAATGTCGTTACGCCACATGGCGTTTTTCCAGGTCAGACCCAGGTTCTTCAGTGGGCCTTGCGGAACCACGTAGGACAGGGTCAGGTCACGTTCCCACTCAGTGCCACCAGTGCCCAGAGTGGTTTTCTGCGCAGCGCCAACTTTACCGGCTGTGTCGATGTTGTTGCCACGCAGGTAGATGATACCGGCGGTCAGGCCAGGCACACCGACCTTGGCGAAGTCATAGGCGTAGCGAGCCTGCCAGGTACGCTCGCCAGCACGGGCGAACTTCTGGATCTGCATGTCGGTAATGGTGCTGTTGGACGAGCCGTCACCCTGGTTCAACCAAGGGAAATCGCTATCACCGTTGCTGTACTGGTAGCCGCCACCGAAGGTGTGGCCTTCAACCGAGTACAGGGCCAGGTAGCTGTACAGGTTGTTGTCGACCTTGCCTTTGGTGATTGCCGACAGGCCTTTGTCCGGGTAGTAGCCGGTGGTGTAGTAGGCAGCGGTGTCGCCGTTGGAACCGTTGTCACGGCTGCGGTAGTAGCGCAGGTCACTTTTCAGCACGCCAGGACCGATGGACCAGTTGTGCACCAGGCCCAGGAAGTTCTGCGAGTAGAAGTCCTTCAGCTCGCCGTAGTAGTACGAAGCGGTCAGATCCTTGGTGATCTTGTAGTCCGCACCACCGTAGTAGAACTTGTTGCTGAACTTGCCGGCATCATAGTTGGAGCCGGCGTTGGCTCCAGCGATGGACAGACCTTCGTTGTTGCTCGAGTTACGGCCCTTGGCGTGCTCGATCTGACCTGCAGTCAGGGTCAGGTCCTTGATCTCGTTGGAAGTGATCTGGCCACCCTGGAAGGTTTGTGGCAGCAGACGACCATCGTTGTACTTGATCACCGGGTTGTTAGGCATCAGGGTGCCGATTTTCAGCTCGGTCTGGGAAACCTTGACCTTGCCGGTCAGACCCAGGCTGGAATAATCGTTCACCGCTTGAGCGTTCTTGCCGCTGGAGGAGTGAGTCGGGAAAACAGTGCCACCGGAAGAAGTGGTGCTCGCGCCGTTGGTGCCGCCGCCGGAATCCAGACGCACGCCCAGCAGGCCGATTGCGTCCAGGCCAAAACCTACGGTGCCTTCGGTGTAGCCAGAGGTGAAGTTGAAAATGAAGCCTTGGCCCCATTCTTCCTGCTTGCTCTGGGCCTTCGCGGCTTTGGTATCGCCGTCGCGGTTGTCGGTATTGATGTAGAAGTTACGCAGCCCCAAGGTAGCTTTGCTGTCTTCGACAAAACCCGCGGCGCCTGCCTGCTGCGCCAAAACCCCTACGGCCACAGCCAGGGCCAAGGTGGACTTGTTCATGTATCGCTCCTCTCGTTTTCTAATTTTTGTGGTTCCTGGCCCCGGATCGAATGCCCGGGTGCCACAGATGCGCGATTAGCGCCAGACCGTGACCGATAAGTCAATCGTAACGATCTGTGTCTACGACCATGGTCTAATCGCAGTTATTTGGTCCATGCAGGGTAATGAATTACTCATAAACCCAAAAAGAATTGTTTAATTCTTTTTCATACCTTTCAGGAATAAAGCTCGCCACTCTCCCGACAAGAGATGCAGCGTAGACGCTTGCAAGCTTATTTCTGAAAGATATTCCCCTGGCTCAGCCCCCAAGATCCCCTGCGTGTACAAGCGCAAAACGTCATTCAGGATCAAAAAAGCGACGCAATCATGGCTAAGAGCCTATCCTCCCGTCAATTTGTTACAGTTTTTGTATCGAAATGAAATTTTTCTGACATGTGCAGCTGGCCGCCGCGGTTCGATCGATTGATCGGGCCGTGGCGGCTAGTTGTGCAAAGAGGCGGGCTCAGAGGGCTTTTTCGAAGATCTTCGAATTGCGCTGGTAGTTGTACAGCGAGGCCCGGGCCGATGGCAGGCGCTCGACACTGCTGGGCACGAAACCACGCTCGCGGAACCAGTGAGCGGTACGGGTGGTGAGGACGAACAGGGTCTTCAGGCCCTGGGCCCGAGCGCGGGCCTCGATCCTTTCCAGCAGTTCGTCGCCGCGCTTGCCATGGCGGTACTCGGGGTTCACCGCCAGGCACGCCAGCTCGCCGGCATCGGAATCGGCAATCTGGTACAGGGCCGCACAGGCGATGATCATGCCCTCGCGCTCCACCACGCTGAACTGCTCGATCTCGCGCTCCAGCACCTCGCGGGAACGCCGCACCAGGATGCCCTGCTCTTCCAGCGGGCTGATCAGGTCCAGCAAGCCGCCCACATCCTCGATCGCCGCCTCGCGCACCCGCTCGAACTGCTCCTGGGCCACCAGGGTGCCGCCGCCGTCGCGGGTGAAGAGTTCGGTGAGCAAGGCGCCGTCCTCGGCATAGCTGACGATATGGCTGCGTCCGACCCCGCCGCGGCACGCCTCGGCCGCTGCATCCAACAGCTCAGCCTGGTAGTTGCTGCCCAGACGCTGCAAGTGGGCCGGGACCTGCTGCGGGCGCAGCTCGCGCACCAGCTTGCCATTTTCGTCCAGCAGCCCCAGGTCGGCGCCGAACAGCAACAGCTTGTCGGCCCCCAGGTCGATGGCCGCGCGGGTGGCCACGTCTTCACAGGCCAGGTTGAAGGTCTCGCCGGTGGGCGAATAGCCCAGGGGCGACAGCAACACGATGGAGCGCTCGTCCAGCAGGCGGTTGATGCCCTTGCGATCGACCCGACGCACTTCGCCGGTGTGGTGATAGTCGACGCCTTCCAGCACGCCAATCGGGCGGGCGGTGACCAGGTTGCCGCTGGCCACCCGCAACCGCGAGCCCTGCATCGGCGAAGAGGCCATGTCCATGGACAGCCGCGCCTCGATGGCAATGCGCAGCTGGCCAACGGCGTCGATCACGCACTCCAGGGTCGCGGCGTCGGTGATCCGCAGGCCGTGGTGGTAATGCGGCGTCAGGCCACGGGCGGCCAGGCGGGCTTCGATCTGCGGGCGCGAGCCGTGCACCAGCACCAGGCGTACGCCCAGGCTGTGGAGCAGCACCAGGTCGTGAACGATGTTGCCGAAGTTGGGATGTTCAACGCCGTCGCCGGGCAGCATGACCACGAAGGTGCAGTCGCGGTGGGCGTTGATATAGGGAGACGCGTGGCGAAGCCAATTGACGTATTCGGGCATGAACCTGAGCCTGTAAATAAAAAGCAGCCTATGAAAGGACGAAACGGGAAACGCACAGCGGGCTGATGGTTATCGTCGGAACAGGCTTGGCAACACGCTTACTCTCCTCATGGGTACGGACAAAGGCACCGGCAATTTACTGAAATTGGGCCGGCGTCAGGCAGTAATGTTCAATCAACTCTCGTAATAGATGCACGGTAGGCTGCAAGCGTGACATTTCGAGGTACTCCCCCGGCTGGTGGGCGCAGGCAATATCGCCGGGGCCGAGCACCAGAGTCTCGCAGCCAAGGCGCTGAAGATAAGGCGCTTCGGTGCCAAACGCTACTGCTTCGGCGCGATGCCCGGTCAGCCGCTCCGCCACTCGCACCAACTCGGCATCCTCGGGCTGCTCGAACGGCGGCACCGCCGGGAACAGTGGCCCATAGTCGATCTTCACCTCATGGCGCTCGGCAATCGGCCGCAGCTTCTGCCGGATCGCCTCGCGCAGGGCTTGCGGGTCCATGCCCGGCAAGGGCCGCAGGTCGAACTCCAGGGAGCACTGGCCACAGATGCGGTTGGGATTGTCGCCCCCGTGGATGCAGCCGAAGTTCAGGGTCGGCTGCGGCACGCTGAACTGCGGATTGCGGTATTCACGCTGCCACAGCAGGCGCAGCCCGCGCAGTTCGCCGATGGCGTCATGCATGGCTTCCAGGGCACTGCGGCCCAGGCTCGGATCCGAGGAGTGGCCGCTGCGCCCGAGGATCTCGATGCGCTCCATCATCACCCCCTTGTGCAGGCGGATCGGCTTGAGCCCCGTAGGCTCGCCGATCACCGCCGCACGTCCCAGGGGACGACCGGCCTCGGCCAGGGCACGCGCCCCGGCCATGGAGCTTTCCTCGTCGCAGGTGGCCAGGACCAGCAAGGGCTGCTTGAACGGCTGCTCGAGCAGGGGCTGCACCGCCTCGATGATCAAGGCGAAAAAACCCTTCATGTCGCAACTGCCCAGGCCAATCCAACGGCCATCAGCCTCGGTCAGCTTCAGCGGATCGGTCTGCCACAGCGCCTCGTCGAACGGCACCGTATCACTGTGCCCGGCCAGCACCAGGCCGCCGGGGCCACTGCCAAAGCTGGCCAGCAGGTTGAACTTGCCCGGGCCGACCTGCTGGATATCGCAGGCGAACCCCAGATCACCGAGCCAACCGGCCAGCAGGTCGATCACCGGGCGGTTGGACTGGTCCAGGGCCGGCTGGGTGCAACTCACCGATGGCGTGGCGATCAATGCGGCGAACTGATCCTTCATGGACGGCAATGACATGAGCTGGCTCCGGAAGATCCCAAGATGAGGTCAATCATAGAGGCATCACGTGAACGGAAGGAACCGTCGCGGCACCTCCTGGCGCCTTGTCCTGTACACTGCACGGCCTTGGCAGCCAACTCTTCCCCGGCTGCGCTCCCGATCCTGGATTTTCCGGCCATGCAGAAAGAAACCGAAATCAAACTCCGCGTCAGCCGCGAAACCCTCGCCGCTTTGCGCGAGCACCCGCTGCTGAAAAAGCGCAACAAAAGTGGCTGGGAACGCCGTGAACTGATGAACCAGTACTTCGACACCCCAGAACGCGACCTGGCCCGGGCCAAGGTTGCCCTGCGCCTGCGCCGCGACGGTGACGCAGTGATCCAGACCCTCAAGACCAGCGGCCAGAGTGTCGCCGGCCTGTCCGAACGCAACGAGTACGACTGGCAGTTGCCCAAAGCCAAGCTCGACGTGAAGAAGCTCGAAGGCGAGTGCTGGCCCGAGGCCCTGGCCGAGCTGGACAAGAAGACCCTCAAGCCACTGTTCACCACGGATTTTGTTCGTGAGCGTGCAGAAATCGCCTGGGGCCGTGGCAAGGCCAAGGTAGTGATCGAGGCGGCCCTGGACCTGGGCCAGGTCATTGCCGGCAAGCAGAAGGAAGAAATCTGCGAGCTGGAACTGGAGCTGCGTGAGGGCGAACCGGCCGCGCTGCTGGAACTGGCGGCCGAGCTGGCTCTCACCCTGCCACTGATGCCCTGCGACATCAGCAAGGCCGAGCGTGGCTATCGCCTGTTCGATGCCGACAGCTATTCCCTGAGCCTGCCCGCCCCGCAACTGAGTGCCGAACTGGCGCTGGACGACGCCTTCGCCGCCCTCGCCTGGCACCTGCTGGGAAGCAGCCAGCGCCTGGCCGAGCAATATCGCTTCAACGGTCACTGGCGCCTGCTGCAGGACTGGGTAGACAACCTCGCCGAACTGCGGGCCCTGGCCAGCAGCCTGGGCCAGGCCGCGCCACGCCAGTCCACTGCGCAACTGCGCAGCGCCCTGGACGCCCTGCTCGAAGACTGGCGGCCACTGGTGCAGGCCGGCCTCGACGACGAAGACGTGCGCAAGGCCGCACCGGAGCAGTTCATCGAAGAGTTGCAGGACGTGCGTTGGGGCCTGTTCTCCCTGAACACCTCGCGCTGGTTGCTGGCCCGCGCCTGGACCGGCGACCGCAACACCCGTGGCAACCGTCAGGGCGCCGCGCAACTGGGCAGCTGGCTGCCGCGCCTGCTGGCCGAGGAAGCTACCTCCCTGCAGCTGCCGCGCTACCAGCAGCAACCCGAAGACCTGGCCGAGCAACTGCCGCGTATCGAACGCATCCAGGCCTGGTTGCATCACGCCCGGGCCGTGCTGGAGATTGCGGAACTGGACCGTCTCTACGGTGAACTGAACAAACTGGCACAACTGGCCAACGAGCCGATCACCGATGAAACCCTCGATGCCCGCAAGCAGCAGGCCATCGCGGTGTTCCAGAACCGTGCCTGGAAGACCCTGCTGCGCATGTAACGGCAGCGCCGCCCCAGCCCGCCGCCGCTCAGCCCATGACCGGCAGGCTGGTGGTGGACTTGATCTCCGACAAGGCAACGATCGAGTTCACTTCCTGAATCCCCGGCACCATGGACAGCTTCTCGAAGAAGAACCGTTCATACGCCTCGATATCCGCGGTCACGATGCGCAGCAGGAAATCCACCGCCCCCATCAGCACATAGCACTCCAGCACCTCCGGAAACCCGCGGATCGCTTCGGTGAATTCGGTGAAGTTGGAGCGCCCGTGGGCGTTGAGCTTGATCTCGGCAAAAATCTGCGTGTTGAGGCCGATCTTCTTGCGGTCGAGCAAGGTCACCTGGCCGCGAATCACCCCTTCTTCCTTCAAGCGCTGAATCCGTCGCCAGCACGGCGACTGGGACAATCCCACCTGCTCGGCGATCTGTGCGCTGGAGAGCGAAGCATCCTCTTGCAGCAACGCGAGAATCCGGCGATCGTAGGCGTCCAGCTCGCTATGCATAATCAATTCCTTAAATTTATATTTATCGAATAGAACAATTCGATTTAATCCAGAACTAGCCAATCTTAGATAAGAAATACCCGAAACCGCATGTAAAAATTTCTCCACTGATCTGGAGACCGCCATGCCCCTTCCTGACCCTGCTCCCCGCGCCGACGCCTGGTGCGTCAACAACGCTCACTGCCGCGTGCACTATCAGGTCGTCGCCGACGCCGAAGCCGACGTACTGTGTCGGGTGCTCAATCATTTCGCCCTGCAGTTCCTGGTGCCACAACGGGTCGCGGTGCTGCAAGAAGACGCCACGCTGTACATCGAAGTGGAGCTCGACGGCCTGAGCTGGCACCGGGCCCGAGTGATCAGTGAAAAGCTGCGCAACCTGATCAGCGTCTGCTCGGTGGAACTGCAACTGGCCGAACCAGCCCGCCTGCAGGCCGCGGGCTAAAGCCGGTAAAACCCTGCAACCCTTGGCCGACGGCTCCTCGGCTTGGCGGGACTATTCTTGGCACTTTGTGGTCAGAGACCCATCTCTCTATTGCCCCAAGGAGCCTCAATGGCCACAGCGCACACTTCCCAGGATCGCTGGCTGGACCTCAATGACCTGCTGCGGGACCTGCTTGGCCAGGGCCGCATCAGCCAGGAGGCTGCCGAGCAGGCGATGAGCGCCCGTCGCCAGGGGCTCGGCAGCTCCCTGCATCCCCTGGAGTTCCTCGCCAACCAGCACCTGCCGGACCTGCACCACCCGGACCGACGCCTGGACCTGGACAGCCTCACCTGCTGGCTCGCGCAGCAGGCCGGTCAGCCCTACCTGCGCATCGATCCCCTGCGCATCGACGTCGCCAGCATCACCCCCCTGATGTCCTACACCTTCGCCCAACGGCACAAGATCCTGGCCGTGGCCGTGGATGCCCAGGGCGTGACCGTGGCCAGTGCCCAGCCCTACGTCAGTGCCTGGGAGGCCGATCTGGCCCATGTCCTGAAGCGCCCGATCCGGCGAGTGGTGGCCAGCCCCGTGGAAATCCAGCGCCTGGCCCTGGAGTTCTATCGCCTGGCCAGGTCGGTGAGCGGGGCCACCAGCGAGCAGAAGGCCAGCAGCCTGGGCAGCTTCGAGCAGTTGCTCAAACTCGGGGCCAGCGACCAGGAACCCGATGCCGACGATGCCCACATCGTCAATATCGTCGACTGGCTGTTCCAGTACGCCTTCCAGCAACGGGCCAGCGATATCCACATCGAGCCCCGCCGCGAGCAAGGCACCCTGCGTTTTCGCATCGACGGGGTGTTGCACAACGTCTACCAGTTCCCGCCCCAGGTCACCCTGGCCATCGTCAGCCGCCTCAAGAGCCTGGGGCGGATGAACGTCGCGGAAAAACGCAAACCCCAGGATGGCCGGGTCAAGACCCGCACGCCCGAAGGCAGCGAAATCGAATTGCGGCTCTCGACCCTGCCCACCGCCTTCGGCGAAAAGCTGGTGATGCGCATCTTCGACCCCCAGGTGCTGCTCAAGGATTTCGACCAGCTGGGCTTCTGCGCCGACGACCTGAGCCGCTGGCAGGCCATGACCACTCAGGCCAACGGCATCATCCTGGTCACCGGCCCCACCGGCTCGGGCAAGACCAGCACCCTCTACACCACCCTGAAAAAGCTCGCGACCCCCGAGGTCAACCTGTGCACCATCGAAGACCCGATCGAGATGATCGAGCCGGCGTTCAACCAGATGCAGGTCCAGCACAACATCGACCTGAGCTTTTCCAGCGGTGTCCGGGCCCTGATGCGCCAGGACCCGGACATCATCATGATCGGCGAGATCCGCGACCTGGAAACCGCGGAAATGGCCATCCAGGCTGCGCTCACCGGGCACTTGGTGCTGTCCACCCTGCACACCAACGACGCCCCCGGCGCCATCAGCCGGTTGCTGGAACTGGGGGTGCCCCATTACCTGATCAAGGCCACCCTGATCGGGGTCATGGCCCAGCGCCTTCTGCGCACCCTCTGCCCCTACTGCAAGGTTCCCGCCGAGCTGACGGCGGGTGACTGGGAAAACCTGACCGGAACCCAGCACCTGCCACCTGCTGCCGACGGCCAGCGCGCGGTGGGCTGCGCCGAATGCCGGGGTACCGGTTACCACGGGCGCACCGGGGTCTACGAAATCATGCCCTTGGGTTCATCCCTCAAGGCCCTGATCCATCGCGACCTGGATCTTGCCCGCCTGCACCGCCAGGCCTGCGCCGATGGCATGCGCAGCCTGCGCCTGGCTGCCGCGCACAAGGTTGCCCAAGGCCTGACCAGCCTTGAGGAAGTGCTACGGGTCACGCCCGGCAACCAGCCCCCATAGCAGCACCGGAGGCGAACCCCAGGCGCTGGACTACGCTTGAATCACCGCCGAGATAAGCAAGGAGCCCGGTATGAACATTCGTCAAAACATGCTCGCCACCGGGGTTGTCAGCCTCCTGGCCATTGCCCTGGTGGCCGGGCTGGGTTTATGGGGCCAGTCACGCCTGGCGCGGGCACTGGTGGACAACGAGCTCAACGCCAGCGCCCTGCGCAACCACCTGGAGGCCGACATGATGCACGACGCCCTGCGGGCCGATGTGCTGGAGGCCCTGAGCAGCCAGCCCGGCGATGCCGCCGCTGGCGATGAGGTCCGCAACAGCCTGCGCGAACACGGCGACTGGTTCCGCAAGGCCCTGGCGGAAAACGCCAGGTTGCCCCTGGCTCCGGAAATCCGCAACGCCATCACCGAGCTGCAACCGGTGCTGGAAAACTACATTCATGCCGCCGAGAACATCGCCGGGCAGGCCCTCAACGACCCACAGGCCGCGCGCCTGCACATGCCGGAGTTCTCCCAGCGCTTCAGCGAAGTGGAGAGCCGCAACGCCGCCCTCAGCAGCCAGATCGAAGCCAGCACCGCCCAAACCCGCGAACTCAGTGAAAGTGCGGTCCGCCAGGCCGCCTGGTGGCTGATCGGCGGCAGTCTGCTGGCCGCCCTGGCACTGGCCCTGTTGACCCGGCAACTGCTCAACCGGGTGCTCAAACCCCTGGAAAAATCCGTGGCCACGGCCCGGGCCATTGCCCAGGGCAACCTGACCACGCCCATCAGCGTCGACAGGCATGACGAGGCCGGCCAACTGCAACAGGCCCTTGGAGAAATGCAAGACAACCTGCGGCAGATGATCACCACCATCCGTCATGAAAGCGAAGAGTTGCGTGGCCGCTCCCACAGCCTCAGCGACACGTCGCTGAGCATTGCCGACGGCGCCAGCGAGCAGGCCGACGGCGCCACCAACATGGCCGCCGCCATGGAGCAGATGATCAGCAATATCGCCCAGGTGGCCGAACACGCGCGCAATGCCCAGGGCATTGCCGCCCAGTCCGAATCCCTGGCCGGTAGCGGCGGCCAGGTAATCCTCGGGGTCGTGGACGGCATGAGCCATATTGCCGAGGCGGTGAACCAGTCTTCCCGCAGCATCACCGCCCTGGGCCAGTCCTCAGAAGAGATCCACTCGATCATCCAGGTGATCAACGGCATCGCCGAGCAGACCAACCTGCTGGCCCTGAACGCCGCCATCGAAGCCGCCCGAGCCGGGGAAGCCGGCCGGGGGTTCGCCGTGGTGGCTGACGAAGTGCGCAATCTGGCAGCCCGCACCGCACAGTCCACCCGGGAAATCACCGGCATGATCGAACGCATCCGGGAAACCACCGAACAAGCCGTGAACAGCATGCAAACCGGGGTCAGCCGGGTCAACGACGGGGTCCAGATGGCCCAGCAGGCGGGCACCTCGATCAACGAGATCCGCCAGGGCGCCCAGCGCTCGGCGGTGATGGTGGAGGAGATTTCCCTCACCATCGGCGAGCAGTCCAAGGCCAGTAGCGAAGTGGCGCAACGGGTGGAGATGATCAGCCTGGTAGCCCGGCGCAACAGCCAGGCCATGCGTGAGCTGACCCAAACCGTCGAGCAGATGGAAAACTCCGTGGCCACCTTGCAGACCTCGGTCACCCGCTTCCAACTGTGAGGCCACGGGCACGCCGGTGATGTGTGTCCTGATGATACAAGGGCCACGGTATCTCTGCGCACGACCGGGCGCCGCCGTACACTCGCCCACCTGTGCCCCTTGATCACCTCTGAGCAGGAGAATGTTATGCAGATCGGAAGCGTGTTGTTACTTTTCGTCGGCCTCGCCGTGGCCATCGTGTTCATGGGTTTCAAGGTCGTGCCCCAGGGCTACCAATGGACCGTGGAACGCTTCGGCCGCTACACCAACACCCTGAAGCCGGGGCTGAACATCATCATTCCGGTGATGGACCGCATCGGACGCAAGATCAACGTGATGGAAAGCGTGCTCGACATTCCGCCACAGGAAGTCATCACCGCCGACAACGCCACGGTGCAGATCGACGCCGTGTGTTTCTTCCAGGTGGTCAATACCGCCCAGGCGGCCTATGAGGTCAACAACCTCGAGCACGCCATCCGCAACCTGCTGCAGACCAACATCCGCACCGTGCTCGGCTCCATGGAGCTGGATGCGATGCTCAGCCAGCGTGACGGGATCAACGAGAAGCTCCTGCGCACCGTCGACGAAGCCACTGCGCCCTGGGGGATCAAGATCACCCGGATCGAGATCAAGGACATCAGCCCGCCCGCCGACCTGATGGCGGCCATGTCCGGGCAGATGAAGGCCGAGCGGGTCAAGCGCGCACAGATCCTCGAAGCCGAAGGGCTGCGGGCAGCAGCCATTCTGACCGCCGAAGGCAAGAAGCAGGCGCAGATTCTGGAAGCCGAAGGCGAGCGCCAGGCAGCCTTCCTCGAATCCGAGGCCCGGGAGCGCCAGGCCGAGGCCGAGGCCCGAGCGACTCAGGTGGTGTCCGAGGCGATAGCCAACGGCAACGTTCAGGCAATCAACTATTTCGTGGCCCAAAAGTACGTCGATGCCCTGGGCAAGCTGGCCTCGGCCAACAACAGCAAAGTGATCCTGATGCCGCTGGAGGCCAGCCAGGTGATTGGCGCCGTGGGCGGCATCGGCGAGATCGTCAGAGCCACGTTCGACGGCAAGAAGGTCTGAGGCGCGATCCATGTTGGCATTCCTGCAAGCACTATCGTTCTGGGACTGGCTGGCCCTGGGCACCGTATTGCTGATATTCGAGGTGTTCGGTGCCGGCGGCTATCTGCTGTGGATCGGCCTGGCAGCCGCCGCCGTGGGGGTCCTGACCTTCCTGATTCCCGGCTTGTCATGGGAAGTTCAGTTCCTCTTGTTCGGCCTGCTGTCGGTTATGACGGCGCTGTACTGGTGGCGACGCCAGCGCAGCGTGGCGCGTCCCAGCGACCAGCCCAACCTGAACCTGAGGGGCCAGGAACTGATCGGCAAGACCTTCGTGGTGCATCAGGCGATCGTCGACGGCCGCGGCCGGATCAAGGTTGCCGACGGCGTGTGGATCGCCAAGGGCGCCGATGCCCCCGTGGGCGCCCGGGTGCGGGTGACCGGTCAGGAAGGGGCCGTCCTGCTGGTCGAAAACCTTGACTGATGGGTCACGGAACTCCGCCAGGCTATCTAGAATCAAACAGTGCAGATCCCCCCAGTTGGAGTCACCCATCATGCGTCTGAAAATAGCTGTCGTTACCCTTGCCCTGCTTTCTCTTCCCGTTGGTTCGGCAATGGCCGACACCTTCTGGCGTAACGTCATTTCCTCCGGTGCCACCACCGGCTCCACCTACCTGACCTTCAAGGACCACAAGCTGATCGTGGCCGCCCAGGACGATGCCGGCAGCTTCGTCGCCAGTGAAGGCAGCATTCGCGGCCCCTATCTGGAAGCCGCCATGCAGAAAGTTCGTGCCGACAACCCCGGCCTCAAGGCCACCGATATGGAGCTGGCCAACGCGATCCTGGCCAAGAATGCGGTGGCTGGGGAGTGACATCGCATAAGGAAATCATGATGCCGCTCGAATGAGCGGCATTTTTTTTGCCGGAAAAACACCCGACAAAAGGCCTCGCAAGCCACCAGGCATGCGGGGTGCAACCGAGGCCAGGCGCCTTCAGAGGAGATGACTGAGGCCTCAAGGGCCGCCGCAGACTCGGAGCTTGCGACCGCTACGCGCCGGAGCCGGTCGACCGAGCGCCAGCAAGCTCCCTGGCCACAAGCGAGGGACTAAGGCTCGCGGTAGGTGTCCAGCGGTACACAGGCGCAGAAAAGGTTGCGGTCACCGTAGACGTTGTCCACCCGGTTCACCGTCGGCCAGTACTTGTGGGCGCGGGTGTGGGCGCTGGGCAGCACCGCCTGCTCGATGCTGTAGGGCCGCTCCCAGAGTCCGGTGATGTCCGCCAGCGTGTGGGGCGCGCCCTTGAGCGGATTGTCCTCGGCAGGCCAGTTGCCCTCCTGTACCTGGGCAATCTCCGCGCGAATGTTCAGCATGGCCTCGATAAACCGGTCGAGTTCGGCCTTGGACTCGCTTTCCGTGGGCTCCACCATCAGCGTACCCGGCACCGGAAACGACATGGTCGGGGCATGGAAGCCGTAGTCCATCAGGCGCTTGGCCACATCTTCCTCGCTGATGCCGGTCAGGGCCTTGAGCGGGCGCAAATCGAGGATGCATTCGTGGGCCACCCGACCATTGCGCCCGCTGTAGAGCACGGGAAAGGCTCCGTTGAGCTGTTCGGCCAGGTAGTTGGCTGCCAGGATTGCCACCTCGCTGGCATCTGCCAGTTGCGGCCCCATCAGGGCGATGTACATCCAGCTGATGGGCAGAATGCTCGCACTCCCCCAGGGAGCTGCGCTGACCGCGCCGTTTTCCGCCAGCGGACCGTCGAGCGGCACCACCGGGTGATTGGCAACAAAAGGCGCCAGGTGCGCGCGCACGCCGATCGGCCCCATCCCCGGCCCGCCGCCGCCATGGGGAATGCAAAAGGTCTTGTGCAGGTTCATGTGGGAGACATCGGCACCGATGTCTGCGGGCCGAGCCAGCCCCACCTGGGCATTGAGGTTGGCACCGTCCATGTACACCTGGCCGCCGTGGCTGTGGATAACTTCGCAGATGCGGCTGATGCCTTCTTCATAGACGCCGTGGGTCGAAGGATAAGTCGCCATCAGGCAGGACAGGCGATTGCCCGCGGCCTGGGCCTTGGCTTGCAGGTCGTCCAGGTCGACGTTGCCGGCTTCGTCGCACTCGACGATCACCACCTGCATCCCGGCCATCTGCGCCGAAGCCGGGTTGGTGCCATGGGCCGAGGCCGGGATCAGGCAGATACTCCGCTCGCCCTGGTGACGGCTCTCGTGATAGCGACGAATGGCCAGCAGCCCGGCGTATTCACCCTGGGCCCCGGAGTTGGGTTGCATGCAGATCGCATCGAAACCGGTGATGGCACACAACCAGCGCTCCAGCTCTTCGATCAGCACACCGTAGCCGGCAGCCTGCTCCCTTGGGGCAAAGGGATGCAGGTTGGCGAACTCCGGCCAGGTGATGGGGATCATCTCGCTGCTGGCATTGAGCTTCATGGTGCAGGAGCCCAGGGGGATCATCGACTGGTTGAGCGCCAGGTCCTTGTTTTCCAATTGCTTGAGGTAGCGCAGCATTTCGGTTTCGCTGCGATGGGCAGAAAACACCGGGTGAGTCAGGTAGCGGCTGCGGCGCAACAGGTGCTCGGGAAGACCCGACTCCAGCGCTTCGGCATCCAGCTCGGCAACGTCCAGCCCATGGTCGGCGCCGAGGAACACATCCAGCAGCCGGGCGACAGTGGTCTCATCGCAAGTCTCATCCAGACTCAGCCCCAGCCGGCCGCGCCCGAGAATCCGCAGGTTGATCTGCAGCGCCTTGGCGCTCTCGATGATGGCCGTCTGGCTGCCGCCAACATCCAGGGTCAGGGTGTCGAAGAAATGCCGGTTGATCCGCACCATGCCGTGGCGCTCAAGGCCGGCGGCGAGGATGCAGGTCAGCCGGTGCACCCGCTGGGCAATGCGCTTGAGCCCTTCAGGCCCGTGGTAGACCGCATAGAAGCTGGCGATATTGGCCAACAGCACCTGGGCGGTACAGATGTTGGAGTTGGCCTTCTCGCGGCGGATATGCTGCTCCCGGGTTTGCAGGGCCATGCGCAGGGCCACCTGGCCCCGGGCATCCCTGGACACACCGATGATGCGCCCGGGCATCGCCCGCTTGTACTCGTCGCGGCAGGCGAAGAATGCCGCATGAGGACCGCCGTAGCCCATGGGCACGCCAAAACGCTGGGAAGACCCCAGGACCACATCGGCCCCCAGTTCCCCCGGCGGAGTCAGCAACAGCAGGCCGAGCAGGTCCGCTGCAACGCACGCCAGGGCCTGCTGGGCATGCAACTGGTCGATCAGCGGCCGCAGGTCGCGGATCTCGCCATGGGTATCGGGGTATTGCAGCAAGGCGCCGAACACCTGATGGGCCGCCAGGTTATCCACAGCATCGACGACCAGCTCGACACCAAAACCCTCGGCACGGGTGCGCACCACGGAGATGGTCTGCGGATGGCAGTGCTCATCGACAAAGAACAGATTGCTCCGGGACTTGGCCACGCGCTTGGCCAGGGCCATGGCTTCGGCCGCCGCAGTGGCCTCGTCCAGCAGCGAGGCGTTGGCCAGGTCGAGGCCGGTGAGGTCAATGGTCAATTGCTGGAAGTTCAGCAGGGCCTCGAGCCGGCCCTGGGCGATCTCGGGCTGGTAAGGCGTGTAGGCGGTGTACCAGCCGGGGTTCTCCAGCACGTTGCGCAAGATCACCGACGGCGTCAGGGTGCCGTGATAGCCCATGCCGATCAGGCTGGTCCAGACCTGGTTCTGTGCGGCATAGCCCTTGAGCCTGGCGAGGGCGGCCGGCTCATCCAGGGCCGGAGGCAGGTCCAGGGCTCGATTCAGGCGAATGCCCGGCGGCACGGTCTGTTCGATCAGCTCATCCCGGCTCCCCAGCCCGAGGCTGGCAAGCATGGCCTGCTGCTCTTCGGCATCAGGGCCCAGGTGCCGCTGGAGAAATGCATTGGGCTCGCGTAACTGGCTCAGGGATGGCGACTGGGACATGACAGGCTCTCTCCGATAAGCGGCGCTCGGCGTCGATACAACAGGGTGCAAAGCAGCATAGCAGCCGATTTCGCCGGTCGACGCACTGGCATCCCGAGGCAATCGGTACCATCATGCAGGGCGCCAGCGCACCCGCTCCGGTGCGCCACAACCCACGCTGTCATCGTCCGCCTATCGGGTGTCCCATCGTCATGAGCCAACTGCCTTTTCTGCCGTTTTCCAAACCCACCATCGATGAAGCCACCATCGCCACCGTCGGCGATGTATTGCGCTCGGGATGGATCACCAGCGGACCCAAGGTCCAGGCCTTTGAAGCCCAGCTCTCGGAATTCTTCGGCGGGCGTCCGGTGCGCACCTTCAACTCCGGCACCTGCACCATGGAAATCGCCCTGCGGATCGCAGGTATCGGCCCTGGGGATGAAGTCATCACCACGCCGATTTCCTGGGTCGCCACCGCCAACGTGATTCTCGAAGTCGGTGCCACGCCAGTGTTCGCCGACATCGATCCGGTGACGCGCAACATCGATCTGGACCAGGTCGAGGCAGCCATCACCCCCCGTACCAAGGCCATCATCCCGGTGTTCCTGGCCGGCTTGCCGGTGGACATGAGCCGCCTCTATGCCCTGGCCAAAAAACACGGCCTGCGGATCGTGGAAGACGCAGCCCAGGCCCTGGGCTCGAGCTGGGACGGTCAGCGAATCGGCGCCACTGGCGATTTCGTGTCCTTCAGTTTCCAGGCCAACAAGAACGTCACCTCGTCCGAGGGCGGCTGCCTGGTGCTGAACACCCCGGAGGAAGTGCGCCTGGCCGAGAAGTACCGCCTGCAAGGGGTCACCCGCACCGGCTTCGACGGTCTGGACGTGGATGTGCTGGGGGGCAAGTTCAACATGACCGACGTCGCGGCGGCCATCGGCCTGGGGCAGTTTGCCCATATCGAAGCGATCACCGCCCACCGGCGTGAATTGGCCCGGCATTACTTCGAGTGCTTTGGCAGTGATTTCCAAGCCCGCTATGGCGCCCAGTTGCCACCGGCGGACTTCACCCACAGCAACTGGCACCTGTTCCAGCTGGTGCTGCCCGAACGCCAGGACGGCAAGCCGGCCCGTGCCACCTTCATGGAGCAGATGCAGGAACGGGGGATCGGCATCGGCTATCACTACCCGCCGATTCATTTGCTGAGCCTGTACCGCGAGCGCGGCTTCAAGGAGGGGATGTTCAAGGTGGCGGAGCGAGTCGGTCGACTGATCGTCTCGTTGCCCATGTTCACCGCCATGAACAAGGGCGATGTGGAACGTGCGGTGGCCGCGGTAAAAGAGGTGCTGCAGCCTTAAAGGCCGAGCTGCAGAAGCATCTGCCGGCACGCCTGTCCCCGTATCCGGGCAGGCGTGCTGGCGGCATGGGCTTATTCGCCGATGGCGGCCTGGTAGCCTGCGGCGTCCAGCAGCTTGTCCAGATCAGCCGGGTTGCTCGGCTTGAGCTTGAAGATCCAGGCACCGTAAGGATCGCTGTTGAGCAGCTCGGGGCTGGCGCTGAGCTCTTCGTTGACCGCGATCACTTCACCGGCCACCGGAGCGTAGATGTCGGAAGCGGCTTTCACCGACTCCACCACACCGGCCTGGTCCCCTGCCCCAAACACGGTGCCGACTTCCGTCAGCTCGACGAACACCACGTCGCCCAGGGCTTCCTGGGCGTGATCGCTAATACCCACGGTCACACTGCCGTCGGCTTCCAGACGGGCCCATTCGTGACTATCGGCAAAACGCAGGTGGGCAGGGATATCGCTCATGTTCTGTGTCCTCAAGAATAAGTGTCAGCGGCGCAATGCCGGCTGTAATGGGTTAGATCAAGGTCTTGCCATGGCGCACGAAGGTCGGTTTGACCACCCGGACCGGGTACCACTTGCCACGGATTTCCACTTCGGCACGGTCGCCGGTAGCCATCGGCACCCGCGCCAGTGCGATCGATTTGCTCAGCGTAGGGGAGAAACTACCACTGGTGATCTCACCTTCGCCAACATCGGCGATACGAACCACCTGGCGCGCCCGTAAAACCCCGCGCTCTTCCAGCACCAGGCCGACCAGTTTCTGCTTCACGCCACCGGCTCGCTCGGCCTCCAGGGCAGTACGGCCGATGAATCTGCGCGAGGCCGGTTCCCAGGCGATGCTCCAGGCCATGTTCGCCGCCAGCGGCGATACATCCTGGTGAATGTCCTGGCCATAGAGGTTCATCCCGGCTTCCAGGCGCAGGGTGTCCCGGGCGCCCAGGCCGATGGGCGAGATCCCCGCCCCTACCAGGTCGTTGAAGAATGCCGGGGCCTGCTCGGCGGGCAGGACGATTTCCAGACCGTCCTCACCGGTGTAGCCGGTGCGGGCAATGAACCAGTCGCCATCGCAACGGCCTTCGAAGGGCTTGAGTTGTTGAATCAGGGCGCCCCGTGACTGGCTCACCAGCTCGGCGATCCGGCTGCGCGCCTGGGGGCCCTGGATCGCCAGCATGGCCAGCTCCGGGCGTTCGTGCAGTTGCACCTGGAAGTCCCCACGCTGCGCCTGCATCCAGGCCAGGTCCTGCTCCCGGGTGGCGGCGTTGACTACCAGGCGATAGGCGTCTTCAAGGCGGTAGACGATCATGTCGTCGACGATACCGCCGCGCTCATTGAGCATGGTGCTGTACAGCGCCTGGCCGGGGCTCTGCAAGCGCTCGACATCATTGGCCAGCAACTGCTGGAGCCAGGCCTTGGCCTGGGCACCGCCGACATCGATCACGGTCATGTGGGATACATCGAACACACCGCAATCACGTCGCACCTGATGGTGTTCCTCGACCTGCGAGCCGTAGTGCAAGGGCATATCCCAACCGCCAAAATCGACCATTTTCGCGCCGAGGGCGAGATGCAGGTCATACAGAGGCGTACGCTGTCCCATGGGTTTCTCCTTCCGGGCGTGGCGAGGGTGCGGACTGGCGCTGCAAGGGTGAAAGCCTTGATATGTATGGCTTACAGCCGATCTCAGCGTCCCGGCCAAACAACAGACCGCACCGAATGCCGCGCATTGTAGCCGCAAGGTGGAGGGCTGGCACCTAACCGATTCGATGGGCCGAGCGACGAATCAGCCCAATCACCGGTAGCAGCCCCACCAGCACCAGGGTCAGCGCCGGCAATGAAGCACGCGCCCACTCCCCCTCACTGGTCATCTCGAAGATCCGCACCGCCAGCGTGTCCCAGCCGAACGGGCGCATCAGCAAGGTGGCGGGCATTTCCTTGAGCACATCGACAAACACCAGCAAGGCCGCGCTCAAGGTCCCGGGCAGCAGAAGCGGCAGATACACTTTGAAAAACAGTCGTGGACCGCCAACCCCCAGACTGCGAGCCGCTTCGGGCAATGACGGGCGAATTCGCTCCAGGCTGTTTTCCAGAGGCCCGTAGGCCACCGCGATGAAGCGCACCAGATACGCCAGCAGCAACGCCGCCAGGCTGCCCAGCAACAGCGGCTTGCCCGCCCCGCCCAACCACCCCGACAACGGAATCACCAGCTCCCGATCCAGGTAGCTGAAGGCCAGCATGATCGACACCGCCAGCACCGAGCCGGGCAAGGCATAACCCAGGTTGGCCAGACTGACCCCGGCGCGAATGCCCCGGGTCGGCGCCAGACGCCGGGCAAAAGCCAGCAGCAGGGCCACGCTGACAGTGATCAGCGCCGCCATGCCGCCCAGGTACAGGGTGTGGATGATCAGCCCGGCATAGCGCTCATCCAGATCAAAGCGCCCACGCTGCCAGAACCACACCAGCAATTGCAGCAGGGGGATCACGAAGGCACAGGCGAACACCAGCAGGCACCAGCCCGTGGCCGCCGCGGCCTTGAGCCCCTGCAAGTGATACAGGGCCTTGCCCCGGGGCCGCTCGTTGCCCGTGCGGCTGGCACCCCGAGCACGTCGCTCGCCGTACAGCACCAGCATCACCGCCAGCAACAACAGGCTGGCCAGTTGCGCAGCGCTGGAGAGGCTGAAGAAGCCGTACCAGGTCTTGTAGATGGCGGTGGTGAAGGTATCGAAATTGAACACCGACACCGCGCCGAAATCCGCCAGGGTTTCCATCAGCGCCAGGGCCACCCCGGCACTGATGGCCGGTCGCGCCATGGGCAGCGCCACCCGCCAGAACGCTTGCCAGGGCGACTGGCCGAGCACCCGGGCGGCCTCCATCAGGCCCTTGCCCTGGGCCAGGAAAGCATTGCGTGCCAGCAGGTAGACATAGGGATAGAACACCAGCACCAGTACCAGGACCACCCCGCCGGTGGAGCGCACCCTGGGCAGGCGCAGGCCGCTGCCGAACCACTCTCGCAGCAGGCTTTGCACCGGGCCGGAGAAATCCAGCAGGCCGACAAAGACAAAGGCCAGTACATAGGCCGGGATTGCGAACGGCAGCATCAGCGCCCAGTCCAGCCAGCGCCGCCCGGGGAATTCGCAGAGGCTGGTGAGCCAGGCCAGGCTCACCCCCAGTAGCGTGACGCCAAGCCCGACCCCCAGTACCAGGGTCAGAGTGTTGCTCAACAACCGTGGCATCTGCGTATCCCATAGATGGGACCAGATCTGCGGGTCGATCGCCTGCCAGGACAACAGCAGCACACTCAGCGGTAGCAGGACCAGGGCCGCGACGGCAAAGACCAGGGGATACCAGCGGCGTTGGGCAGGATGGGCCACAAAAAACTCTCGGGCAGGTGGAACAGACAAAGGCGCTTGCAGATTGTGCGGATGGCAAGGGCGCTTGCTCCCTCGTCCCAACAGCCCAGCCGCGAAAGAAAACGCCCCGCAAAAGCGGGGCGCAGTATAACGGCAGGCTCAGTTCCAGCCAGCGCGGTCCATCAAGCGGATCGCTTCGGCCTGGCGCTTGCCGGCAATTTCAACCGGCAGGGTGTCCGCCACGAACTTGCCCCAGCTGGCCACTTCCGCGGAAGGCGCCACCGCCGGGTTGGCCGGGAACTCCTGGTTGACGTCGGCGAAGATCTTCTGCGCTTCAGGCGTGGTCATCCACTCCACCAGGGCCTTGGCGGCTTCAGGGTGCGGCGCATGCCGGGTCAAGCCGATGCCCGACAGGTTGACGTGCACTCCACGGTCGCCCTGGTTCGGCCAGAACAGTTTCACCGCCAGGTTCGGCTTCTGCTTGTGCAGGCGGCCGTAGTAGTAGGTGTTGACGATGCCGACATCGCATTGCCCGGCGTTGATCGCATCCAGCACCGCGATGTCATCGGAGAACACGTCGGTGGACAGGTTGTTGACCCAGCCCTTGATGATCTCTTCGGTCTTTTCGGCGCCGTGAGTCTCGATCAGGGTGGCGGTCAGCGACTGGTTGTAGACCTTCTTCGCAGTGCGCAGGCACAGGCGGCCTTCCCACTGCTTGTCCGCCAGGGCTTCGTAGGTGGTCAGTTCGGAAGGCTTGACCCGGTCGGTGGAGTAGGCCAGGGTCCGCGCCCGCAGGCTCAGGCCGGTCCAGGCGTGGTTGGATGAGCGGTATTGCAGAGGAATGTTGCTGTCGATGACCTTGGAGGTGAACGGCTGCAGGATGCCCATCTGCTCGGCCTGCCAAAGGTTGCCGGCGTCCACGGTCAGCAACAGGTCGGCGGTGGCGTTCTCGCCCTCGGCCTTGATCCGCTGCATCAGCGGCGCTTCCTTGTCGGTGATGAACTTGATCTTCACCCCGGTCTTTTGGGTGTAGGCATCGAATACCGGCTTGATCAGCTCATCGATACGCGAGGAGTAGACCACGACTTCATCGGCGGCGTAGGCAGTGCCGCCGATGAGTGTGAGTGCCAGGGCGGTCAGTAGACGCTTCGGTGCCAACATGGGAGCGGTCTCTCGATTTCAAAGTGAAGCGAAATGATAAGGACTCCCATTTGCCATCTCAACCGAACCCGGCGTTGAGGAGTTACCAGATGTTGCGCGAGGGCGCCAGGGCACAGGACACCCTGCGCCGGGCGCCGGCTAGGCCCTGGCCAGTTCCGGCAGGTCGCCACTCAGGCCCAGGGCCTGGCGCACGAAGACGGCTTTGGCTTCGGGCATCTGGTCGATCACCTTGAGCCCGGTATTGCGCAACCAGCGCATTGGCAGCGGATCGGCCTGGAACAGCCGCTCGAAGCCTTCCATGGCCGCCATCAGCGCCAGGTTGTGGGGCATGCGCCGACGCTCGAAGCGGCTCAGTACCTTGACCTCGGCCAGGCGCTCGCCACGACTGGCGGCTTGCAGCAGCACCTCGGCCAGCACCGCGGCATCGAGAAAGCCCAGGTTGACCCCCTGCCCCGCCAGCGGGTGGATGGTATGGGCGGCGTCGCCGATCAGGGCCAGGCCTTCGGCCACGTAGCGCTTGGCATGCCGCTGGCGCAGTGGCACGCAGAGCCTTGGATCGGCGGCCAGCACAGTGCCCAGTCGACCTTCGAAGGCACGCTCCAGTTCGGCACAGAATGCCTCGTCGTCCAGGGCCATCAGGCGTTCGGCCTCAGCAGGCGTGGTGGACCAGACGATGGAGCACCAATCGTGCTGCCCGTCCCGCACCAGGGGCAGGAACGCCAGCGGGCCGGTGTCGGTAAAACGCTGCCAGGCTGTCAATTGGTGAGGCTGGCTGCTGCGCACGCTGGTGACGATGGCGTGGTGCAGGTAATCCCACTCGCGAGTGGCGCAACCGGTGAGACGGCGCACGGCCGAGTTGGCACCATCGGCAGCGATCACCAATGGCGCGCGCAGGACCCGACCGTCGGCCAGGGTCAGCAGCCAGTCATCACCGGAACGGCGCATCTGCTCCAGTCGCGCATTGGCCAGCAGGCCGATGTCGCATTCATGCAGCCGCTCGAGCAAGGCATCCTGGACCACGCGGTTCTCGACGATATGCCCGAGGACATCGGCATGCACACTGGCGGCCGAAAAGTGGATCTGCCCGGTGCCGCTGCCGTCCCAGACCTGCATGTCGCAATAGGGGCTGCTGCGGCGCCGGGCGATCCCGTCCCAGGCACCCAGGCGCTGCAGGATCCGCTGGCTGGCCGCCGACAAGGCGCTGACTCGGGGCTCGAACGGCGCCTGGGCATCGAAGGGTTTGACACTCAGGGAGCCGCCATCGAGCAGCAGCACTTCCAGTCCGCTGCCCTGCAATGCCAACGCCAAGGCACTGCCGACCATTCCGGCTCCGACAATCAGCACATCTGCGCGCATTTCCATGCTTTAGGCCTGTCTCGCTTGCGGCTTGCGCCGCACGTAAAGGGTTTTATCGACCCGCGCCACCAGGGTGCCGGAGCCATCATGAATCTCCACCTGCAACTGCGGCAGGTATTTCTCGCCATTGGCGGTCTGCCGGCGGATCTCGTCGAGCAACGCCTGATCGATGTTGAACCGAGCGAACACCGGGCCCTTGCCCGGGGCGATGAAATCAATGGCCGCAGCCTTGTCCCAGACGAAGTAGTCGCGCCCCAGGTTCTCCATCAGCATCAGCATGAAAAACGGGTCCACCATCGAATACAGGCTGCCGCCGAACTGGGTCCCGACATAGTTGCGGTTGTACCAGCCCAAGCCCATGGCGACCTGGGCTTCACGGAAATCCTCGCTGATGTGCCGCACCCGCACACCCGCCCCCAGATAGGGTGGGTACAGGCTGAGCAACCAGCGCAACAAACGTGCCTTGCCGACACGCCGGGTCAACCAGTCACGCATCCGGGCGGGTACCCAGGCCCATGGCCTGACGGGCGAACCAGCGCTTGGCCGGAGGCAGCAGGTCCAGCCCCAGCAGGCCCAGATTGCGCCCCACCGACAGCAGAGGCAGCTTGCTGCCGAACAATCGCGTGACCTGGTCGGAGAACCCCACGGTCAGGTCCTGGTCCAGGCGCTGGCGCTCGCGGTAGGCCTGCAACACCGAGAAGTCCCCCGGCGTCCGCTCGCTGGCCAGCAAGGCATCCGCCAGAGCCTGGGCATCGCGCAATGACAGGTTGAAGCCCTGGCCGGCAATCGGATGCAGGCTGTGGGCGGCATTGCCCAGCACCACCAGGTGCGGACGCACCTGTTCTTCGGCCTCTACCAGTGACAGTGGGTACAGGTGCCGCGCGCCGACTTGCTTGAGGGTGCCCAGGCGATAGCCGAACACACCCTGCAACTCGCTGAGGAAAGCCCGCTCGTCCAACTCGGCCAGGCGCTGCGCATCCATGCCCTGGCGGGTCCAGATCAGTGCGCAGCGATTCTCCGGCAGCGGCAGCAAGGCCATCGGGCCGTCATCGGTAAAGCGCTCGAACGCCATGCCATTGTGGGCTTCGCTGGGGGTGATGTTGGCGATCAGCGCGCTCTGGTTATAGGGGCGATGCTTGACCCCGATGCCCAGTTGCTCGCGCAGCCCGGAGCGTCCGCCGTCGGCGAGCACCGCCAGGTCGCATTCCAGGGTGGTTTCATCATTGAGGGTCAGGCGATAACCGCCTTGCAGCGGCTCCAGGCGAGTGACCTCGGCCGGGCAGCGCCAGCTGATCACGTCCTTGTCCAGGCCCTGCCACAGGCATTGGCCGAGCCAGGCGTTTTCCACTACATAGCCCAGGGCCGGGACACCCTCTTCCATGGCCGACAGGCGCGCGGTGGAAAACCGCCCACGGTCGGACACGTGAATCTGCTTGATCGGCTCGGCGCGTCGGGAAATCGACTGCCACAGGCCCAGGCGCTGATAGATCTGCCGGGCGCCGAAGGACAGGGCCGAAGAGCGGGCGTCGTAGCTGGGCTGGAAGCTGTCGCCCGGGGCAAAGGGCTCGATCAGCACGATCTTCCAGCCCCGGGCCTTGGCTCCGGCCTGCAGCGCCAGGGCCAGGCTGGCGCCTACCAGGCCGCCGCCAATGATCGCCAGATTGACCCGGTTCATGCCACACCACCCTGGGCTGCGGCCATCAGTGCCTCAATCTCGGCAACACGCTTGGGCACGCCACCGGTCAGAATTTCACAGCCCTGCTTGGTCACTACCACGTCGTCCTCGATGCGCACGCCAATGCCGCGCCATTTCTTCGCTACCTGCTGGTTGTCCGGGGAGATATAGATGCCCGGTTCGACGGTCAGCGCCATGCCGACCTCCAACACCCGCCACTCGCCGCCGACCCTGTATTCGCCGACATCATGTACATCCATGCCCAGCCAGTGACCGGCACGGTGCATGTAAAACGCCTTGTAGGCCTCACTGGCAATCAGCTCGTCGACCTCACCTTGCAGCAGGCCGAGCGTCACCAGGCCGGCGGTGATCACCCGAACCGTTGCCTCATGGGCCTGGTTCCAGTGCTTGTTCGGGGCAATCTCGGCAAAGGCCGCTTCCTGGGAAGCCAGCACCAACTCGTAGATCGCCCGCTGCTCAGGCGAGAACTTGCCATTGACCGGCCAGGTCCGTGTAATGTCGCTGGCGTAGCAATCGATCTCGCAACCGGCGTCGATCAGCACCAGGTCACCGTCCTTGAGCACGGCGTCATTCTGCTGGTAATGCAGGATGCAACTGTTGCGCCCCGACGCGACGATGGAGCCATAGGCCGGCATCTTCGCCCCGCCCTTGCGGAACTCGTAATCCAGTTCGGCCTCCAGGCTGAATTCATGCAGGCCGGCACGGCTGGCCTGCATTGCCCGGATATGGGCCTGGGCGGAAATCCGTGCCGCCTCGCGCATCACCTTCACTTCTGCCGCCGATTTATACAGGCGCATGTCGTGCAGCAGATGATCCAGGGCAACGAATTCGTTCGGTGGCTGGGCGCCAAGGTGGGCTTTAGAGCGGATCACGTTGATCCAGTCCATCAGGTGGCGATCGAACTCAGGGTTGCTGCCCATGGCCGAGTAGACCCGGTCACGCCCTTCGATCAGGCCCGGGAGGATGTCGTCGATATCGGTGATGGGGAAGGCATCATCGGCACCGTAGTCACGGATTGCTCCTTCCTGGCCGGCCCGCAGACCGTCCCAGAGCTCGCGTTCGGCATTGCGCTCGCGGCAGAACAGCAGGTACTCGCCATGCTCGCGACCGGGTATCAGCACGATCACGGCCTGGGGCTCGGGAAAGCCACTGAGGTACTGGAAGTCGCTGTCCTGGCGGTAGACGTGCTCCACGTCGCGATTGCGAATGGCCACGGCCGCAGCCGGCAGGATCGCGATGCTGTTGGGTTCCATCTGCGCCATGAGCGCCCTGCGGCGACGGCCGTATTCCGATTTCGGGATATGAATCATGGGCAGACAGAATTCCCTGTCGATCAGTGCAGAGAAGGCTTGGCAGCCGGTGCAACGGTCTTGTTGGTTTCGGTGAACAGCAGCAACGGGGCAACCCGCAGGTACTCC
The DNA here is from genome assembly GCF_000633395.1 of Pseudomonas sp. PH1b. Lineage (GTDB taxonomy): Bacteria > Pseudomonadota > Gammaproteobacteria > Pseudomonadales > Pseudomonadaceae > Aquipseudomonas. The sequence continues at coordinate 73,521 of NZ_AYMU01000020.1, read as the reverse complement.
ATCACTTCCATATAGTCGCTTTCGCCGTCCTCGGATTCTTCCAAGGCGTCCTGCACCTGGGCAATCGCTGCAAGGTCCTGCAACACTTCCGTGGCCTCCGTGCTCAGGGCACTGCTGTCACGGGAGTTGAGGCCGAAACCGGCGAGGAACCCCTGGCACCACTGGCCCAGGGCCGCGGCACGCTCGGTCAGGGGCGCATCATCGCTGGGCAGCAGCAGGACCACGGTCATGTCATCGCTGGTGAGCTCGCCCTTGACCATTTCCTGCAGGCCAATCAAGGCGTTGCGTACGTTGTCTTGCGGCTCGCCTTCGAGCAGTTCGGCGGCGTCCACCAGCCAGCCATCGACCTCAAAGCCGGCACCGGCGCAACTGCGCCCCAGCAACAGGCCGTGCAATTCGGCAGGGGAAACAGGATGACCGCTGCTGCTGAGCAGGGTGGCGAAGGCGTTATACGGGGAATTCTGAATGGGCATGGGCAGCTAGGCGCCAGGCGGCGCAATGTCTAGAATGAAGGCCTTGTATCGTAGGGCGTGTCATCATTCATTGCCAGCGCCGTGTTGTGCCTTGCGCCCCGCTACAGAGGTCCGCAGGGCCTTGGGCGACCGACAGATTACCGACCGGACAGCGCCCGATGCGCCAGGATTGTTCACCCCGTCCAGACGCTGCCCAGCCAGTTGCCACTCATCAGACCAACTTCAGTGGGACACAATGGAAGACACCGACCTGCACGCACTGATGGCCAGACTCGAGCTGCTTATTACCCGGGTCGAGCAACTAAAGAGTCAAAACGCACTCTTATTAGCTCAGGAAAAGACCTGGCGCGAGGAACGCGCGCACCTCATTGAAAAAAACGAAATCGCCCGGCGTAAGGTCGAATCGATGATTTCGCGCCTCAAGGCCCTGGAGCAAGACTCATGAGTTCAAGCAATAGCGTTACCGTGCAGATCCTCGACAAAGAATATTCGATCATCTGTCCCCAGGAAGAACGCAGCAACCTGGTCAGCGCCGCCCGCTACCTGGACGGCAAGATGCGCGAGATCCGCAGCAGCGGCAAAGTCATTGGTGCCGATCGCATTGCGGTCATGGCCGCGCTGAACATCACCCACGACCTGCTGCACCGCCAGGAGCGCCCGGACGTGCAAGCCAATGCGACAACCCGTGAACAGGTGCGCGACCTGCTGGAGCGTGTCGACCTGGTCCTGGCCACTGATTCGGACACAAGCAAAGCTGATTCCTGACAGCGGTTGCGGTATACTCCCGCCACTCCCTGGGGTGCTTGCCAGTTGGCGATGTCCCTGAGCCGATTCGCACTACCCTGGAAGTTGCACGTTGGGCTGGTGTGCATGTCCGCTAGACGGAAAGCCTTAAAGCCTGCTGCATCTTCCGCCTTGAACTTTCGGGTTCAAGGGCTAAGTCGACAGCGGTTCGCCTGGGGAGCCTGAATTGTCAGCCAATGCCAGTTATCCATGCTGGCATTGGTTTTTCCGGGTAGGCTGTTCTGCCAAATCCGACCTTCTCATAGCCTCTTTCATGACCGAACCTGCGCCGCTTTCCCGCCCGCAACTTCGCCGCATGCTGCGCAAGGCCCGTCGCGCCCTGAGCCCTGCCGAACAACGCCAGGCAGCCCTCGGCCTGTACCGCCAACTGGCACAGGACCCGGTGTTTCGTCGGGCCCGGCACCTGTCCCTGTATCTGCCCACCGACGGTGAAATCGACCCGCGCCTGCTGCTGCGTGCCGCCCAGCGCCGGGGCAAGGCCACCTACCTGCCGGTGCTCAGCGCCTGGCCCCGGACCAAGATGGTTTTCCAACGCATCCTCCCGGGAGAAACGCTGCGGCCCAATCGTTTTCGCATTCTCGAGCCCCGGGTCAATTGCGCGCGGCAACGCAAGGTCTGGGCCCTGGACCTGGTGCTGCTGCCCCTGGTTGGCTTTGATGAAGAAGGTGGACGCCTAGGGATGGGTGGCGGCTTTTATGACCGCAGCCTGGCCTACCTTGCGCGGCGCCAGAACTGGCGCAAGCCGAAGCTGCTGGGGCTGGCCCATGAATGTCAGAAAGTCGGAAAGCTGGACCAGGCCAGTTGGGATGTACCCTTGCAGGGAACGGTGACGGATCGGGGCTGGTACTTCGCTCGATAGGTGCCGCGTTCGATCAGCGGCACCCGAGATGGTTCAGCGCTTGAAAGGCTGCGGCTGCTGTTGTGCGATTTCGATGGGGGCATCGGTCTTGCTTGCCCACAAGCTCTGCGCATAACCGGTGGTCACAACGCCCAAACCGAACAAAATAACCAAAATCCATAGTAAATCCGGTTGGCGTTTCATCGATTGCCCCCCCTCGGGCAAGTCACACACGATGACAGCAACGGTTCTAACAACGGCCCGTGCAGCAGCGTCAAGCTTAAAATCCCGGCATTCTGCGATAACGTGAACCGACACGCAAACGCTGACGTCAACCGACCGTCGGTTTGTCATAAAATTGCCCGACAACCTGCCCAATCACCCTTTGGAGGGTAAGAAAGATGGCCTATTGGCTGATGAAATCCGAGCCCGACGAGCTCTCGATCCAGGGTTTGCAGCACCTCGGCCAAGCCCGCTGGGACGGAGTGCGCAATTACCAGGCGCGCAACTTCCTGCGCGCCATGGCGGTAGGCGACGAATTCTTCTTCTACCACTCCAGCTGCCCGGAACCGGGTATCGCCGGCATTGGCCGGATCATTCGGGCCGCCTACCCGGACCCGACCGCCCTGGAACCGGACAGCGTCTATTTCGACCCCAAGTCCAGTGCCGAGAAGAACGCCTGGAGCGCGATCGACGTGGCCCATGTGGAGACCTTCGGCAAGGTCCTGCGCCTGGACTACCTCAAGCAGCAATCAGCCCTCGCCGAGTTGCCCCTGGTGCAAAAAGGCAGTCGCCTGTCGGTGATGCCGGTCAGCGCCGATCAGTGGGCGGCCATACTCGCTCTGCGTTGAGTACAAGCCCTGGGCGCCGGGACAGCGCAGCCTCAAAGACCCAGGCTTCAGCGCATTTTTGTCCTGATCACCATGCAGCCTGCGGACAATAGGGTTAGGCTTGGCCCTTTCATTTGACGAGCATCAAGCTAGCAAGAGCCTTGCTTCGTCAGACTAGGACGCTATTGCCGCAGGACGCAGAACACATGTCGACGAACCACCGTTCTTCCCGCCTTTTTGCTGTTTCCCTCCTGATTCTGTTGGTTGCCGCCGGTGGCTTCGGTTACTGGAAGTCCCTGCAGGATCGCCTGCCCGAAGGGCTGAGCATGGGCAATGGTCGACTCGAGGCCACCGAAGTTCAGATCGCCAGCAAGATCCCCGGGCGCCTGGCAGAAGTGCGGGTCAATGAAGGCGACAAGGTGCTCCAGGGCCAGTTGCTGGCGCGCATGGACACCCGCACCCTGGAGGCCCAGCGCAGCCAGGCCGAGGCCGAGGTGGTGCGGGCCCGGGAAAACCTGTCCGCAGCAGAAGCCAATGTGCAACTGCGCCAGAGCGAACTGCTGCTGGCCAACCAGGAACTCAAGCGCTCCCAGGAACTGTTCAAGCGCGGCTTCGCCAGCCAGCAGATCATCGATCAGCAGCAGGCCCGACTGAACACCGGCAACGCCGCGGTGCTGGCTGCCCAGGCCCAGGTCGCGGCAGTGAAGGCCGCCATCGGCGCCGCCCAGGCCCAGGTTGCCCAGCTCACCAGCGAAATCGACGACAGCAGCCTGCGGGCGCCCATCGACGGCATCATCCAACTGCGCCTGGCCGAACCCGGCGAAGTGCTGGGCGCCGGCGGCCGTGTGCTGCTGCTGATCGACCCCAACGACCAGTACATGAACCTCTACCTGCCGACTTCGGTCACCGGCCGCCTGACCGTTGGCGACGAGTCGCGGATCCTCCTCGACGCCCTGCCCAACCAGCCCCTGCCGGCGAAGATCAGCTTCGTCGCGGCCAAGTCCCAGTTCACCCCCAAAGAGGTGGAAACCCGGGACGAACGCCAGAAGCTGGTGTTCCGGGTCAAGGTGCGCCTGACTCAACCCGCCGCCGTGCCCCAGGCCAAACCGGGAATGCCCGGCGCCGGTTATGTGCGCACCGCTCCCGTGGACTGGCCGGCCAACCTGAAATGAGCGCCCTGGCGCTGCAAGCCAGCGGGCTCAGCCATCGCTATGGCTCACAGCAGGCCCTGATCGACATCGGCTTCAGCCTGCCGGCGGGCACCCGCTGCGGCCTGATCGGCCCCGACGGCGCCGGCAAGTCGAGCCTGCTCGGGCTGATTGCCGGGGTCAAGAAACTCCAGCAAGGCGAGTTGCAAGTGCTCGGCGGCGCCATTTCCCAGCGCCGCCACCGCAGCAGCCTCTACCCGCGCATCGCCTTCATGCCCCAGGGGTTGGGGGGCAACCTGTACCCCGAACTCTCCATCAGCGAGAACATCCGCTTCTTCGCGACCCTGTTCGGCCTGCCCAAGGACGAGTGCGAACAGCGCATGCACAGCCTGCTGCTGGCCACTGATCTGCTGCGCTTCGCCGAACGTCCGGCGGGCAAGCTGTCCGGCGGGATGAAACAGAAACTCGGCCTGTGCTGTGCGCTGATCCACGAACCGGACCTGCTGATCCTCGACGAACCCACCACCGGGGTCGACCCGCTTTCGCGCCGGCGTTTCTGGGAGCTGGTGGAGGACGTGCGCCAGCAACGCCCGCAACTGACCCTGCTGGTGGCCACCGCCTACATGGAGGAGGCCGAGCAGTTCGAACACTGCCTGATGCTCGACCAGGGCCGGATGATTGCCCAGGGCCTGAGCCAGGAACTGGCGCAAGTGACGCCCAGCGGCAAGCTGGATGACGCCTTCACCCATTTCCAGGGCGACACGGGCCATGACAATCAGTCACTGGTGATCCCGCCCCGCTGCAGCGACAACCAGGACATCGCCATCGAAGCCCACGAGCTGACCCTGCGTTTCGGCGACTTCACCGCAGTCAACAAGGTCAGCTTCGCCATCGGCCGCGGGGAAATCTTCGGCTTCCTCGGTTCCAATGGCTGTGGCAAGACCACCACCATGAAAGTCCTCACCGGGCTGATGCCGGCCAGTGAAGGCAGTGCCAAGCTGCTGGGCAACCCGGTGAACGCCAAGGACCTGGCCACCCGCAAGCGGGTCGGTTTCATGTCCCAGAGTTTCTCCCTGTATGGCGAGCTCAGCGTGCGCCAGAACCTGGAGCTGCACGCTCGCCTGTTCGACCTGCCGACCGCCGAAAGCGCTCCGCGCATCGAGGAACTGATCCAGCGCTTCGACCTCGGAGCGATTGCCGAACAGCAGTCCGGCGCCCTGCCCCTGGGCCTGCGCCAGCGCTTGTCCCTGGCGGTCGCGGTGCTGCACCGCCCGGAAGTGCTGATCCTCGACGAACCCACTTCCGGCGTGGATCCGGCAGCCCGCGACGACTTCTGGCGCCTGCTGATCGAACTGTCCCGGGAACAGGGCGTGACCATCTTCCTGTCCACCCACTTCATGAACGAGGCGCAACGCTGCGACCGCATCTCGCTGATGCACGCAGGCAAGGTACTGGCTTGCGACACCCCGGCAGCGCTGCAGCAACAGTTTGCCGGCGACACTCTGGAGGCGGCCTTCGTCCGCTGCCTGGAGGAGGCGCAGGGAGCACCGGACAGCCCACCGCCTCCGGAGGCCACGGCACCGGCCAGCGCCACCGCCATCGCGCCGCCCCGCTCGGGCCTGAGCCTGGCCCGCCTGCTGGCGGTGGCCACCCGGGAAGGCAAGGAACTGCTGCGGGACAAGGTGCGCCTGGGCTTCGCCCTGCTGGGGGCGATCTTCATGATGGTGATCTTCGGCTATGGCATTTCCCTGGATGTGGAAAAACTCGCCTTCGCCGTCTACGACCAGGACCAGACGCCGCAAAGCCGCGCCTACCTGGAGGCCTTTCGCAGCTCGCGCTACTTCGAGGAAAAACCGCTCATTCGCAGCTCCGCCGAATTGCACCGGCGCCTGCAGCGCTCGGACATCAAGCTGGCCCTGGAGATCCCGCCCGGCTTCGGCCGAGACCTGTATGCCGGTCGCCAGCCGGCGGTGGCCGCCTGGCTGGATGGCGGCATGCCGTTTCGCGCGGAAACCAGCCGCAACTATGTCGAGGCCGTGCACCAGGCCAACCTGGAACGGCTGGCGGAACAGAGCAGCCCGGCCCTCAACTCCAGGCCCGCAGCCAAGCTGGAAACCCGCTTCAGGTACAACCAGGACGTGGTCAGCGTCAACGCCATCGGCCCCGGGGTCATGGCACTGATCCTGGCCTTCATCCCAGCCATGCTCACGGCCCTGGGCATCGTCCGCGAGAAGGAGCTGGGCTCGATCACCAACTTCTACGCCACACCCCTGACCCGCCTGGAGTTTCTCTTGGGCAAGCAGGCACCTTATCTGGCGGTCAGCCTGATCAACCTGGCGTTGCTGGTGGCGATGAACCGCTGGCTGTTCGGCGTGCCCTTCAAGGGCAGCGGCCTGACCCTGGCCCTGGGCGGCGTGCTCTACGTGCTGGCCACCACCAGCATGGGGCTGCTGATCTCGGCCTTCACCCGCACCCAGATCGCGGCGATTCTCGGCACCATGATCATCACCAGCCTGCCGACCATCCAGTTCTCCGGGCTGATCGTGCCGCGCTCGTCCCTGGACGGTTCGGCAGCGATCATGGGGCAGCTGTTCCCGGCCGGGTATTTCCTCGATATCGCCGTCGGCACCTTCACCAAAGCCCTCGACCTGCGCGAGCTGTGGCCCCAGTGCCTGGCCCTGGTCGGGTTTTTCCTCGGCTTCACCGGGCTCAGCCTGGTCATGTTGAAAAAGCAGGAGGTCTGATGAATCGGCTTGCCCATATCCTGCGCCTGGGCCTGAAGGAGCTCACCAGCCTGCGCCACGACAGCGTCCTGTTGCTGTTCCTGCTGTACGCCTTCACCGTGGCCATCTACCTGCCCGCCGCCGGCTCGGTGATCGGGGTGCACAACGCCAGCGTGGCCGTGGTGGATGAAGACCACAGCCTGCTGTCGCGCCAGTTGACCGAATCCCTGCAACCCCCGGAGTTCCAGGCTCCGGAGCCACTGCCCTATGACCAGTTGGACGCGGTGATGGACAGTGGCCGGTACACCTTCGTGATCAATGTGCCGGCCAACTTCCAGAGCGATCTGCTGGCCGGGCGCCAGCCCGCAGTCCAGGTCAACGTCGACGCCACCGCCATGAGCCAGGCCTTCATGGGCGCCGGCTACATTGGCCGGATCTTCCAGCGCGAGCTGCTCAACTATGCCAATCAGGCGGATGCCACGAGCCAGACCCCGGCCCTTCTGACCACCCGCGCGCTGTTCAATACCAACCTGCAAGGCGGCTGGTTCCTGGCGGTGATCCAGATCGTCAACAACATCACTATCCTGGCCATTGTGCTCACAGGCACCGCGCTGCTGCGTGAACGGGAACACGGCACCCTCGACCACCTGCTGGTACTGCCGTTGACAGCCCTGGAGATCATGCTGGCGAAGGTCTGGAGCAATATGCTGGTGGTGGTGCTGTGCACCTGGGTGTCGCTGGAGGTGATAGTCAAAGGCGTGCTGGGGGTGCCACTGGCGGGCTCCATGGGATTGTTCCTGATGGTCACCGCGCTCTACCTGTTCGCCAGCACCGCCCTGGGCATCTTCCTCGCCACATTGGCTCGCTCGACTCCGCAGTTCGGCCTGTTGGCGATTCCGGTGATCATCCCGATGCTGCTGTTGTCCGGTGGCAGCACCCCCCTGGACAGCATGCCGCAGTGGCTGCAATGGGTGATGCAGGGCTCGCCCTCGACGCACTTTGTCAGCCTCAGTGCAGCGATCCTGTTTCGTGATGCCGGGGTCAATGTGGTCTGGCCCGACCTGCTGGCCCTGGCGACCATCGGCCTGCTGTTCTTCGCCATCGCCCTGGCACGCTTTCGCAAGAGCCTGGCCTCATGACCCACACCTCGTAGGAGCCGGCTTGCCGGCGAAGGGGCCTCAGCCCTGTATCGCCCTCTCGGGCGTCTTCGCTGGCAAGCCAGCTCCTACAGCGGGCAGGCCTACTGGATGATCAGGTTGTTGAACAGCAGGTCTTCCACCACCGGCTTGCCGGTCTCGTCGTTCATCACCTGCTGCACCTGCTTGAGGGCTTCCTGGCGCAGCTTTTCCTTGGCCTCGACGTTGTTCATGGTGTCGCTGGTCTGCTGGGCGAACAAGGCCACCAACTGGTTGCGAATCAACGGCTCATTGGCCTTGACCGCCTGGGCCGAGGCATCGCCGGTCACTCGCAGTGCCACATCGGCCTTGTAGACCTTGAGCTTCGGACTGCCATCGAGGCCGTAGTTGCCCACGAATGGCGGGCTCAGGCTGATGTAGCTGACTTTCGGGGCTTCGCCTTCTTTGGCCTCTTCGGCCACGGCTGCCATGGGCAGGGAAAGGGCCAGCAGCAACATGATCCACGCTTTCACAATTCACTCCTTAATCCGGTTTGCGGCCTAGCATAAAGGCCCGTCCGCCTGAGCCCAAGCACAAGCTTATGGCTGGCTATCAGGACCGGGCATGCTCGTTGACCGCCTGATTCACACTCCTACACTTATCGGCCACCACTCCCAAAGGAATAGCCCTGATGAAAGCCGTGCTGTGCAAAGCCTTCGGCCCCGCCGAAACGCTGATGCTGGAAGAGGTCGCAAGTCCCGTGCCGAAGAAGAACGAGATCCTGCTGGACGTGCACGCTGCGGGAGTCAACTTCCCGGACACCCTGATCATCGAGGGCAAATACCAGTTCAAGCCGCCCTTCCCCTTTTCCCCGGGTGGTGAGGCAGCCGGCGTGGTCAGCGCCGTAGGCGAAAAGATCGGCCACCTCAAGCCCGGCGACCGGGTCATGGCCCTGACCGGCTGGGGCAGCTTTGCCGAGCAGGTGGCCGTGCCGGGCTACAACGTGCTGCCGATTCCCGCCGCCATGGACTTCAACACCGCGGCGGCCTTCAGCATGACCTACGGCACCTCGATGCACGCCCTCAAGCAACGCGGCAACCTGCAACCCGGTGAAACCCTGCTGGTGCTCGGCGCCTCGGGCGGGGTCGGGCTGGCAGCCGTGGAGATCGGCAAGGCCATGGGGGCGAGGGTGATCGCCGCCGCCAGCAGCGCGGAGAAACTCGCGGTGGCCAAGGCCGCCGGGGCCGACGAGCTGATCAACTACAGCGAAACCAGCCTGAAGGACGAGATCAAGCGCCTGACCGACGGCAATGGCGCCGACGTGATCTACGACCCGGTGGGCGGCGACCTGTTCGACCAGGCCATCCGCTCCATCGCCTGGAACGGACGCTTGCTGGTGGTGGGTTTTGCCAGCGGACGCATCCCCGAGCTGCCGGTGAACCTGGCGCTGCTCAAGGGAGCGGCCGTGGTGGGCGTGTTCTGGGGTTCCTTTGCCCAGCGCCAGCCCCAGGACAACGCGGCAAACTTCCAGCAACTGTTCGGCTGGTTCGCCGAGGGCAAGCTCAAGCCGTTGGTATCTCAAGTCTATCCATTGGCCGAGGCTGCCCGAGCCATCGACGATCTCGGCCAGCGCAAGGCCGTGGGCAAGGTGGTGGTGCAGGTTCGCTGAGCCCGCCACGGTGGCGTGCTGCTGAAGATTTTCTTCCGGCTCACCCACCCCTCAGGGCATTTTCGTCTTCAATCATGGGCAGGTTTCGCTGCGGTTCGAGCGCAGCACCTTCCCCAACCAGAGGGCGAATGATGAGCATGAGGCTACGCAAGCTACTACGGGGGCTGGTGGCGCTACCGGCATTGATGATGGCCATGCACACCCCGGCGCAGGACCTTGCCCGGGATGTGCAGGGGCTGCGCAATACCACCGTGCTGATTGTTCGCCACGCGGAAAAACCTGACCAGGGCAGCGGCCTGAGCCCCAGGGGCGAGGAGCGTGCCCAGGCCTATGGGAGGTATTTTGACCCGCTGCAACTGGAAGGCCAGCGCCTGGTTCCCCAGCGCCTGATCGCTACCAGCGACAGCAAGGACAGCGCGCGCCCGCGACTGACCCTGGTACCGCTCGCCCAGCGTCTGAACCTGAACATCGAACAACCCTATGACAACAACGAGTTCGACAAGCTGGTGAAGTCCCTGGGCAAGGACAACCAGGCCCAGGTCCTGTTGATTGCCTGGCACCACGGGAAGATCTACAAGCTGATCGAGGCTTTCGGTGGCGACGGCGAGAAGTTGACCGGGCAGAAATCCTGGCCGGAATCGGTGTATGACTGGTTGATCGTGCTGCGCTTCGACGACAAGGGACAGCTGTCCGAGTCTCGCAGCCAGAAGATTCAGGAACACTTGTTGCCGGGGGACGGCGACTGACAAACACTCCTGGGCCGCTCTGGGCAGAGCGGCTCAGCAGGCGCTCGACGTCTTGCAGCGCTTGAGCCGCGCCTCCAGGTTGCGATCCGGCATGGCGTGGCTGCGCAGGGCCTGGACGGTCTGCTCGACGTAGTCGCGGGTCGTGCCATAACGCCCGCAAGCGCTTTCGAACACCTGGTTCAACACATGATCCGGTAGGTTGCCGGCGTAGCTGGGCAGGTGGCGCTCCAGCACGAACCCCAGGGCCTGCACCAGGCTGCCATCCTCAAGACGGCAGTTGAGCCAGTGTGGGCGATAGGAGGGATAGGGCATCTCACGCTGCCACAGGGCATACAGCGAAGCATCCAGTTGCTCCTCCGGCAAGCGATAGGCAAAACCGCTGCAGGAGCCGCCGCGGTCCAGGCCGAAGACCAGCCCCGGCCGCTCCGGTGTACCGCGATGTTCGTGGGACCACAGGTACAGGCCCCGATGGTAGCCATGCACGCGCCCACGCATACGCTCCACCGCCGAGCACTCAGGACGCCAGATCAATGAACCGTAGGCGAACAGCCAGACCGGGCCGCCTTTATGCCGGGACATGGTGGACTGCATGGAGTTGAGCAACTGCTCGCGAGTCAACTGCGGCCCAAGGTCGAGCCGGGGAGGATAAGCCAGATTCAGATAACTGGATTCAAGGGCTGTCATGGCGAATAGCGTTCGGCTCCCCGCGTAAAAGAAGTTACTAAATAGAACGCTTGGCAGTAACTGCAAGACACATATGTTTCAAGGCAAGTTAAGTGCCACTAAGCGCTGGCCACTTAAGTTGGAGGCATATATATAACCTACCGGCATTTATTTAATTAGATAAATACCGATGGGCTATATACAGCGTTATAACGCGGCATGCCGGCCCGATGCAGTCAGGGCCGCGGGGCGTAGGCAAAGACGTCGGCGCGCATCTGATGGGCATCCATCCCGGCGTTCACCAGCGCATCCAGGGTGGCGTAGATCATCGCCGGCGAGCCGCTGGCGTAGACGTGCACCGCCGACAGGTCGGCGATGTCCTCGCAGACTGCTTCATGCAGCATGCCGCAGCGCCCTTCCCAGCCGCACAGGTCACTGACCACCTTGTGCAGGTAGAGGTTGGGCAATTGCAGCCACTCGTCCCAGTGATCCAGTTGGTAGAAGTCTTCCGGACGACGCACTCCCCAATACAGGTGCACCGGATGCTTGAAGCCCTCGGACCGGCAATGTTCGATCAGGCTGTGCATCTGCGCCATACCGGTACCGGCGGCGATCAGCACCAACGGGCCATCCGGCAGCTCGGCCAGGTGGGTGTCACCAAAAGGCAGCTCGACCCGCGCCATGCGCGTGCGCTGCAGTTGCGCCATCAGGCTCTGAGCGCTGTTTTCACGCACCAGCACATGCAACTCCAGGTCCCGCCCGCTGTGAGGCGCCGAAGCCAGGGAGAATGCCGACTTCTCGCCATTGTCGCGTTCCAGCATCAGGTACTGCCCGGCGTGATAACGCGGCGGCTTGCCGGCCGGCGCCCGCAGCCTGACACGCCAGACGTCACCGCCAACCTCCAGGCATTCAGTAAGCTGACACGACAGGCTGCGCACCGGCAATTCTCCCAGCGCAAGGACGCCATCCCACAGCACGATGCAGTCTTCCAGCGGCTCTGCAATGCAAGTGTAGAACTCGCCGTGATCCCTCACATCGCCAGCCTGCTGCACGCTGCCCTCCACCAGCAACGCAGCACACACATGACAGTTGCCATTGCGGCAGCTCTGCGGGCATTCATAGCCCAAACGCCGCGCCGCATCGAGAATCCGCTCGCCGGGCAGCGTCTCAAGCACTGCTCCGGAGGGCTGCAAGGTTACACGCATCAATCTATTCCTAACTGATTCCAGATGGCATCGATCCGGCGGGTGACCGCCTCATCCTTGACGATGACCCGGCCCCACTCGCGGGTGGTTTCTCCAGGCCACTTGTGAGTGGCATCGAGCCCCATCTTCGAACCCAGGCCGGAGACCGGCGAGGCGAAGTCGAGGTAGTCGATCGGCGTGTTGTCGATCATCACCGTGTCGCGCTTGGGGTCCATGCGCGTGGTGATGGCCCAGATCACGTCGTTCCAGTCCCGGGCATTGATATCGTCGTCGGTGACGATAACGAACTTGGTGTACATGAACTGTCGCAAAAACGACCAGACGCCCAGCATCACGCGCTTGGCGTGCCCCGGGTACTGCTTCTTCATGGTCACCACCGCCATGCGGTACGAGCAGCCTTCGGGCGGCAGGTAGAAGTCGGTGATTTCCGGGAACTGCTTCTGCAGGATCGGCACGAACACTTCATTCAGCGCTACGCCGAGGATCGCCGGCTCATCCGGCGGCCGGCCGGTGTAGGTGCTGTGGTAGATCGGCTTGATGCGATGGGTGATGCGTTCCACGGTGAACACCGGGAAGCTGTCGACCTCGTTGTAGTAGCCGGTGTGATCGCCGTACGGGCCTTCATCGGCCATTTCGCCAGGATGGATCACCCCTTCCAGGATGATCTCGGCAGTGGCCGGCACCTGCAGGTCATTGCCGCGGCACTTCACCAGTTCGGTACGGTTGCCCCGCAGCAGGCCGGCGAAGGCGTATTCGGAAAGGCTGTCCGGCACCGGGGTCACGGCGCCGAGAATGGTCGCAGGGTCCGCGCCCAGGGCCACGGACACCGGGAACGGCTGGCCCGGGTGTTTTTCGCACCACTCGCGGTAATCCAGGGCGCCGCCGCGGTGGCTCAGCCAACGCATGATCACCTTGTTGCGGCCGATCACCTGCTGGCGGTAGATGCCCAGGTTCTGCCGATCCTTGTTCGGGCCCTTGGTCACCGTCAGGCCCCAAGTGATCAGCGGGCCGACATCGCCCGGCCAGCAGGTCTGCACCGGCAGCATGCCGAGGTCGACATCATCACCCTCGATCACCACTTCCTGGCACACCGCATCCTTGACCACCTTGGGCGCCATGGAAATGATCTTGCGGAAGATCGGCAGCTTGGACCAGGCGTCCTTGAGCCCCTTGGGCGGTTCCGGTTCCTTGAGGAAGGCTAGCAACTTGCCGATTTCCCGCAGTTCGCTGACGGCCTCGGCGCCCATGCCCAGGGCTACTCGTTCGGGAGTGCCGAACAGATTGCCAAGCACCGGAATGTCATAGCCTGTGGGGTTTTCGAACAACAGGGCCGGGCCTTTGGCACGCAGGGTGCGATCACAGACCTCGGTCATTTCCAGCACTGGGGACACCGGAACCTGGATGCGCTTGAGTTCACCGCGCTGTTCCAGGCCGCTGATAAAGTCGCGCAAGTCGCGATACTGCATGCTTGAGCCTCGTGTTTCGCCGTGGCGTTCAGGGCAGGCAGTTTAGCGCCGAACCCCACTGTTCAGAACAGTGAACTGCCGTTTGATCAATAATCAGATAGCAAAAAGCCGGGTTTCCCCGGCTTTCTGCGGTCCCGCTCGACTTACTTGCGTTTCATCGACAGGAAGAACTCATCGTTGGTCTTGGTCTGTTTCAGCTTGTCGACCAGGAACTCGATGGCGGCGACTTCATCCATGGGATGCAACAGCTTGCGCAGGATCCACATGCGCTGCAGCTCGTCGTCGGCGGTCAGCAACTCTTCGCGGCGGGTGCCGGAACGGTTGATGTTGATGGCCGGGAACACACGCTTCTCGGCGATCTTGCGGTCCAGAGGCAGCTCCATGTTGCCGGTACCCTTGAACTCTTCGTAGATCACTTCGTCCATCTTCGAGCCGGTTTCAACCAGCGCGGTGGCGATGATGGTCAGCGAGCCGCCCTCTTCGATGTTGCGCGCAGCGCCGAAGAAACGCTTCGGTTTCTCCAGGGCGTGGGCATCCACACCACCGGTCAGTACCTTGCCGGAGCTCGGGATCACGGTGTTGTAGGCACGGGCCAGACGGGTGATGGAGTCCAGCAGGATCACCACGTCCTTCTTGTGCTCGACCAGACGCTTGGCCTTCTCGATCACCATCTCGGCAACCTGCACGTGGCGGGTTGGCGGTTCGTCGAAGGTGGAGGCGACCACTTCGCCGCGCACGGTGCGCTGCATCTCGGTCACTTCTTCCGGACGCTCGTCGATCAGCAGCACGATCAGATGAACTTCCGGGTTGTTGCGGGTGATGTTCGACGCGATGTTCTGCAGCATGATGGTCTTGCCCGCCTTTGGCGGAGCAACGATCAGGCCACGCTGGCCTTTACCGATCGGGGCGCACAGGTCGATCACGCGACCGGTCAGGTCTTCAGTGGAACCGTTGCCGGCTTCCATCTTCATGCGCACGGTCGGGAACAGCGGCGTCAGGTTTTCGAACAGGATCTTGTTCTTGGCGTTCTCGGGACGGTCGTAGTTAATCGTGTCGACCTTGAGCAGCGCGAAGTAACGCTCGCCTTCCTTGGGAGGGCGGATCTTGCCAACGATGGTGTCACCGGTGCGCAAGTTGAAGCGACGGATCTGGCTTGGCGAGACGTAGATATCGTCCGGGCCGGCCAGGTAGGAGGCATCGGAGGAGCGAAGGAAGCCGAAGCCGTCCTGGAGGATCTCCAGCACGCCATCACCGGAGATTTCCTCACCGCTTTTCGCGTGCTTTTTCAGCAGGGAGAAAATCACGTCCTGCTTGCGCGAACGGGCCATATTTTCTATGCCCATCTGTTCGGCCAATTCGAGCAGTTCGGTAATCGGCTTTTGCTTGAGTTCAGTCAGATTCATATAGGAATGACGTAATCATTTATAGAGGGGGGAAATTAAGCTTTTGGCTTAATGAGGCCGCGCCGCAGAGAAGGCGACAGGATCGCGTACTAATTCGAAAAGGAGAGCGTCGGCGACGGCTTGCAGGGGGCACTGGAGGAACCAGTGCGGGACCGAATGTAACACCTGAGTTTCGGAGCGTCTAGCCCTCAATCACGAAAAGGCCCCGCATATTGCGGGGCCTTTTCAATCACGCCAAAACCGACAATCAGATGTTGGCGTCGAGGAATGCCGCCAGTTGCGACTTCGACAGCGCACCGACCTTGGTCGCTTCAACGTTGCCGTTCTTGAACAGCATCAGGGTCGGAATACCACGCACGCCATGCTTGGCCGGGGTTTCCTGGTTTTCGTCGATGTTCAGCTTGGCAACGGTCAGCTTGCCTTTGTAGGTTTCAGCAATTTCGTCCAGAACCGG
Source organism: Pseudomonas sp. PH1b (assembly GCF_000633395.1). GTDB lineage: Bacteria > Pseudomonadota > Gammaproteobacteria > Pseudomonadales > Pseudomonadaceae > Aquipseudomonas. Next base: position 57,984 of record NZ_AYMU01000020.1, on the reverse strand, counting down.
AGCGATCATTTTGCATGGGCCGCACCACTCAGCCCAGTAGTCGACCAGTACAGCGCCTTCGGCTTTGAGTACGTCGGCCTCGAAGCTGGCGTCGCTGACGTGTTTGATAAGATCGCTGCTCATGGAATTCTCCAGGTTGTAAGCAAAAAAACGTGGCCCATCATATCTGCCCTTCCCTCGTTCAGGAAGCCGGAGATGATTGACTCTCACTATGGTGCCCCATGAATTTGGGTATAGCTCAGCTGGGGAAGAAGCGGCGGCTGCCAAGGCGATTCCGCCGGCCTGCACGGCCCCGCAAAGGCGGTTCCTGCACGCCTTTATATGCGGCGTACCAAGCGGCCAGGGCCAGGGGCAACTGTTCTGGCGACAAACTGCCCAGCTTCCACGCCCCGTTCAGGTCGGATGAACGGTCGTGCACAAAATGTACAAGAGCCCTCCCTGCCCCGCTCGCGAGTCAAACCGAGCAGCACGCACATAGCTTTTTTGCCGGGGAAGTCGAGGCGGTCCCGAGAACCGCTACCGCTGCCTGCAACTGCGCTCGAAACCTCGATTGAGGAGCCCTGCATCCCTCGCCCGAGAATGCTCGCCAGGATCTGCGGCGAGCGGTTTCATGCGTTGAATCAAGCCATTGGACACTGCGCGTTGGCGCGAGCCTGTGATCGTGGCAGGATGGCGAGGTTATCGACCGAGACCCCCAACCATGCCCCAATCCCAAGCCAAGAATCTGTCCCTGATCGCTGCAATAGATCTGGGCTCCAACAGCTTTCACATGGTCGTGGCCAAGGCCCGGAACGGTGAGATCCGCATTCTCGAGCGGCTGGGTGAAAAGGTTCAGCTGGCCGCCGGCATCGACGAAGAGCGTCGGCTCAATGAAGAATCCATGCAGCGCGGGCTCGACTGCCTCAAGCGCTTTGCCCAACTGATCAACGGCATGCCCCTGGGCACCGTACGCATCGTCGGCACCAACGCCCTGCGCGAAGCACGCAACCGCGGCGAATTCATCCACCGCGCCGAGGAAATCCTCGGCCACCCGGTGGAAGTCATCTCCGGCCGCGAAGAAGCGCGCCTGATCTACCTCGGGGTTTCCCACACTCTCGCCGACACCCCGGGCAAGCGCCTGGTGGCCGACATTGGCGGCGGCAGCACCGAATTCATCATCGGCCAGCGCTTCGAACCGCTGCTGCGCGAAAGCCTGCAGATGGGCTGCGTGAGCTTCACCCAGCGCTATTTCCGCGACGGCAAGATCACCCCCGCCCGCTATGCCCAGGCCTACACCGCAGCGCGCCTGGAGATCATGAGCATCGAGCACGCCCTGCACCGCCTGACCTGGGACGAAGCCATCGGCTCCTCCGGGACCATCCGCGCCATCGGCCTGGCCCTCAAGGCCGGCGGCCAGGGCAGCGGCGAAGTCAATGCCGAAGGCCTGGCCTGGCTCAAGCGCAAGCTGTTCAAGCTCGGCGATGCCGAGAAGATCGATTTCGAAGGCATCAAGCCCGACCGCCGGGCGATCTTCCCCGCCGGCCTGGCGATTCTCGAAGCCATCTTCGACGCCCTGGAACTGCAACGCATGGACCATTGTGAAGGTGCCCTGCGTGAAGGCGTGCTCTACGACCTGCTGGGCCGCCATCACCACGAAGACGTGCGTGAACGTACCCTAGGCTCGCTGATGGAGCGCTACCACGTGGACCTGGAACAGGCTTCGCGGGTCGAGGGCAAGGCCTTGCGCTCCTTCGACCAGGTGGCGGCGGACTGGGACCTGGAGGACGGTGTCTGGCGTGAGTTGCTGGGCTGGGCGGCCAAGGTCCATGAAGTGGGCCTGGACATCGCCCACTATCACTACCACAAGCATGGCGCCTACCTGATCGAACACTCCGACCTGGCCGGTTTCTCCCGGGAAGACCAGCAGATGCTGGCCCTGCTGGTACGCGGCCATCGCCGCAACATTCCCAAGGAGAAGTTCGCCGAGTTCGGCGACGACGGCATCAAGCTGATCCGCCTCTGTGTGCTGCTGCGTTTCGCCATCCTGTTCCACCATATCCGCGGCACCCAGCAAATGCCCCAGGTGAAACTCAGCGCCAACGGCGACCAGTTGGACGTGGAATTCCCGGCCAACTGGCTGGACGAAAACCAGCTGACCCAGGCCGACTTCGCCCTTGAAGCGGACTGGCTGACCCGGGTCGGTATCGTACTCAACGTCCGCTGACCCTGCCCCACCGCGGATGTAGGAGCCGGCTTGCCGGCGAAGAGGCCCCCAAGCCTTGAATCACCCTTACCGGCGCTTTCGCTGGCAAGCCAGCTCCTACAGGTCACCCACGCAAGCCAATAAAAAAGGCCAGCCCGGTGATCGGGCTGGCCTTTTTCATGGGCGCCTGTAGCGTTTAGCGCACTGGCAACACTGGGCTGCCAAGGCGCTCCAGCAAGGTCGCCTGGGCGCTGCGCGGGTTCTGGTTGCCGGTCGGCGTGTTACGGATGTAACGACCGTCGGACTGCAGGCTCCAGCTGTGGGTGTTGTCGGTGAGGTAACTCTCCAACTCCTTCTTGACCCTCAGGATCAGCTTCTTGCCCTCCACCGGGAAGCAGGTCTCGACCCGCTTGTCGAGGTTGCGCTCCATCCAGTCGGCGCTGGAAAGGAACATCTGTTCCTCGCCGCCATTGAGGAAGTAGAACACCCGGGTGTGCTCGAGGAAGCGGCCGATGATCGAGCGCACGTGGATATTGTGCGAGACCCCGGCAATACCTGGACGCAGGCAGCACATGCCCCGCACCACCAGGTCGATGCGCACGCCCGACTGGCTGGCCTTGTACAGCGCGCGGATGATCTTCGGATCGGTCAGCGAGTTGAACTTGGCGATGATGTGCGCCGGTTTGCCGTCCAGGGCGAACTGAGTCTCCCGGGCGATCATGTCGAGCATGCCCTTCTTCAGGGTGAACGGCGCATGCAGCAGCTTCTTCATGCGCAGGGTCTTGCCCATGCCGATCAACTGGCTGAACAGCTTGCCGACGTCTTCGCACAGGGCGTCGTCGGAGGTCAGCAGGCTGTAGTCGGTGTACAGCCGGGCGTTGGCCGCGTGGTAGTTACCGGTGCCCAGGTGCGCATAGCGCACGATCTCGCCGGCTTCGCGACGCAAGATCAGCATCATCTTGGCGTGGGTCTTGAACCCCACCACACCGTAGATCACCACCGCACCGGCCGCCTGCAGGCGACTGGCCATCTGCAGGTTGGACTCTTCATCGAAGCGCGCCCGCAACTCGATCACCGCGGTGACCTCCTTGCCGTTGCGCGCCGCGTCCACCAGGGCGTCGACAATCTCCGAGTTGGCGCCACTGCGATACAGGGTCTGGCGCACCGCCAGCACGTGCGGATCCTTGGCGGCCTGGCGCAACAGGTCGACCACGGGAGTGAAGGATTCGAACGGGTGCAGCAGCAGGATGTCCTGCTTGCTGATGACGCTGAAGATGTTCTCGCTGTTCTGCAGCAGTTTCGGAATCTGTGGCGTGAACGGCGTGTATTGCAGCTCCGGATGGCTGTCCAGACCGGTGATGCTGAACAGCCGCGTCAGGTTCACCGGGCCGTTGACTTGGTACAGCTCGGTCTCGTGCAGGTTGAACTGCTTGAGCAGGTAGTCCGACAGGTGTTTCGGGCAGGTGTCGGCCACCTCCAGGCGCACCGCATCACCGTAGCGACGGGAGAACAGCTCGCCGCGCAAGGCACGGGCCAGGTCTTCGACGTCCTCGGTGTCCACCGCCAGGTCGGCGTTTCGGGTCAGGCGGAATTGATAGCAGCCCTTCACCTTCATGCCCTGGAACAGGTCATCGGCGTGGGCGTGGATCATCGACGAGAGGAACACATAATTGTCGCCAGGGCCGCCGACTTCTTCCGGCACCTTGATGATCCGTGGCAGCAGGCGCGGCGCCGGGATGATCGCCAGGCCCGAGTCGCGGCCGAAGGCGTCGATGCCTTCGAGTTCGACGATGAAGTTCAGGCTCTTGTTCACCAGCAATGGGAACGGGTGCGTCGGATCCAGGCCGATGGGGGTGATGATCGGCGCGATCTCGTCGCGGAAATAGCGGCGCACCCAAGTCTTGAGCTTGGTGGTCCAGTAGCGGCGACGGATGAAGCGGATCTGATGTTTCTCCAGCTCCGGCAACAGAATGTCGTTGAGAATCGCGTATTGACGATCGACGTGACCGTGCACCAACTCGCTGATGCGCGCCAGCGCCTGGTGCGGCTGCAGGCCATCGGCACCGGCCTGTTCACGGGCGAAGGTGATCTGCTTCTTCAGGCCGGCCACGCGGATCTCGAAGAACTCGTCCAGGTTGCTGGAGAAGATCAGCAGGAACTTCAGGCGCTCCAGCAGCGGGTAGGACTCGTCCAGCGCCTGTTCCAGCACGCGGATGTTGAATTGCAGTTGCGACAGCTCGCGGTGGATGTACAGGCTGCTGTCATCCAGGTTGGGAATGACGATAGCCGGCGCCGGTTGCGCCTCCGCCACGCCGGCCGCCGGCGCGGGCTCCAGCTCCGGCGGGGTCTCGGCCACGGGCTCGATCACCGGCTGGGCGTCTTTTACGGCAACTTCTGAGAGTCCTTCAGTATTCATCGCGTGTTCCTGGGAGGGCTATTTTTGCTCTCGTAACAATTGAGCAGCACGAACGGCAAAGTAAGTCAGGATGCCATCGGCACCTGCACGTTTAAAAGCGGTCAGGGATTCAAGAATAACCCCTTCACCCAACCAACCATTCTGGATCGCCGCCATGTGCATGGCGTACTCGCCGCTGACCTGATAGACAAAGGTCGGGACCTTGAATTCATCCTTGACCCGAAAAAGGATATCCAGGTACGGCATGCCCGGCTTGACCATGACCATGTCCGCCCCTTCCGCCAGGTCCGCGGCCACTTCCTGCAAGGCTTCGTGAGCGTTGGCCGGGTCCATCTGGTACGAGGCCTTGTCGGCCTTGCCCAGGTTCAGCGCCGAACCCACCGCATCACGGAAAGGCCCGTAGTAGGCGCTGGCGTACTTGGCCGAGTAGGCCATGATCCGCACATTGACGTGCCCCGCCAGCTCCAGTGCCTCGCGGATCGCCTGGACCCGCCCGTCCATCATGTCGGACGGCGCCACCACCTGGGCCCCCGCCTCGGCGTGGGACAGGGCCTGGCGCACCAGGGCGTCGACGGTGATGTCGTTCTGCACGTAGCCGTGTTCGTCGAGGATACCGTCCTGGCCGTGGGTGGTGAATGGATCGAGGGCCACATCGGTGATCACCCCCAGCGCGGGAAACCGCGCACGCAAAGCGCGGGTGGCGCGCTGAGCGATACCTTCGGGGTTCCAGGATTCGGCGGCGTCCAGCGACTTGAGCCCGGCCGGCGTCACCGGAAACAGTGCCAGCGCCGGAATCCCCAGCTCGACCCAATGGGCCGCTTCTTCCAGCAGCAGGTCGATGGTCAGGCGTTCGACCCCAGGCATCGAGGCCACCACCTCACGGCGATTCTCACCCTCGAGCACAAACACCGGCAGGATCAGATCATCCACACTCAGGCGATTCTCACGCACCAGACGGCGGGAAAAATCATCCCGGCGGTTGCGCCGCAGACGAGTGGCAGGAAACAGGCGGTTGGCGGGGGTAAAGCTCACGGCGGACTCCAGGGCCCGCGCTGGCGGGCGAGCGGAACAGTTATAAGCGGGCATTATGACGAACAGATGACAGTTGTGCTCAAGGTGTTGACCGACAGCAACACTCATTGTCATAGGGGGGAATGTTCACGTCGAGACACATTTCGATACTTTCCCGAACGTCGTCGAAGGGGTAGGCTGCGCGTTCATTTCGCCAGCATCCAGACAATGCTCCAACAATTTCTTCAGGATTTCGGCTACTTCGCCCTCTTTCTCGGTACGTTTTTCGAAGGCGAAACCATTCTGGTTCTAGCCGGGTTTCTTGCGTTCCGCGGATACATGGATATCAACCTGGTGATGGTGGTTGCCTTCTTCGGCAGCTACGCCGGTGACCAGCTGTGGTACTTCCTGGGACGCAAGCATGGCCGCAAGTTGCTGGCGCGCAAGCCGCGCTGGCAAATGATGGGTGACCGGGCGCTGGAGCACATCCGCAAGCACCCGGACATCTGGGTGCTGAGCTTTCGCTTCGTCTACGGACTGCGCACGGTGATGCCGGTGGCCATCGGCCTGTCCGGCTATCCGCCAGGACGCTACCTGCTGCTCAATGGTATCGGCGCGGCCATCTGGGCAATCGCCCTCGCCTCGGCGGCCTACCATTTCGGCGCCGTCATGGAAGGCATGCTCGGCAGCATCAAGAAGTACGAGCTCTGGGTACTGGGCGCGTTGCTGGTGCTGGGCTTTGGCCTGTGGTTGCGCCGGCGGTTCAAGAACGCGCGCCTGGCCAAGCAGATCTACGAAGCCGAACAGGCCGGTGAACACGCCAAGGCCAAGGAATCTACGACGCCAGTCGAGTGAAGCGCTGGCCGCAGCAGTACAGCAGGCTGACACTCAACAGGCTGTAGCAGCCCAGCGCCACCCAGGCCAGGTGGCCGGCCGGCCACAGGCCGACGATGGGCGCCAGCCACACCAGTGGCAGGTTCGACAGCAGCCGTGCCAGCTCCAGCTTCAAGCTCCAGGGCCGGTTTTCCAGGGCTGCCCCCAGCACGAACAGGCCAAATGCCAGGGCGCTCCAGCCCAGGACCAGGGCCTGGGTCGAGAGGCGGTCCTCGGCGTTCATCAGGTAGCTGCCCAGCGCCACATAAACTGCGAACTGCAGCACCACATAGACCTGCCGACGCCTCTGCAAAGGCACCTCGAACTTGCGGAACCGGCTCAAGTCCGGCTTGGGCAAAGGATTGCGGGCTTGCACGTCCGCCGGACGCCAACCGGTGCGCATGAACCAGATCCGCAGCTTGTCCCAATAACTGGACGTGTGCCGGGCGTCATCCCACAACTGCGCGTAGAACTGCAGGTTGGCCCATAGCGGGTTCCAACTGGCCAGCGGCGTGGTCACCCCGAACACCACCGGTTCGTTGTCATCCTCCTCCTGGAAAGTGCCAAACAGCCGATCCCAGAGAATGAACACGCCGCCGTAGTTGCGATCCATATAAAGAGTGTTCTGCGCGTGATGCGCCCGATGGTTGGACGGGGTGACGAAGAACCACTCGTACCAGCCCAGCTTGCCGATGTGCCGGGTGTGCACCCAGAACTGATAGAGCAGGTTGAGGGCCGCCACAGTGACGAACACCGACAGCGGCACCCCAAGCACCGCCAGGGGCAGGTAGAAGATCCAGCCCAGGAGAAACCCGGTGCTGGTCTGGCGCAACGCCGTGGAAAGGTTGTAGTCCTCGCTCTGGTGATGCACCGAGTGGGCGGCCCAGAGGATGTTGCGCTCATGGCCACAGCGGTGCAGCCAGTAGTAGCACAAGTCATACAGGACAAAGGCCGCCACCCAGACCCAGGCACTCTGCGCGGACAGCTCGAACAGCGCCAGGTGCTTGAGGGCAAAGGCGTAAGTGACCAGCCCCAGGCCCTTGGTCAACAGGCCTGTCGTGGTGGACAACACGCCGGTGCTGATGCTATTGACCGCATCGGCAACCCGGTAGTTGTGCACTCCCCGCCAGCGGTCGGCCAACAATTCGGCGACAATCAACACGAAGAAGAACGGCACCGCATAGAGAATGAGGTTCATGGCGCGACCTGATCGGAATCGATAGCCAAGATTAGGTCCGAGCCTGACATTCCCCTATGGCGACAGGTGACAAAACGGCGGACATTTAGCGCCATGAATCTGGAGAAAAACCCATGAGCAAAAAAGTTGCAGTGATCCTTTCCGGCTGTGGTGTGTTTGACGGCGCCGAGATCCACGAAAGCGTGATCACTCTGTTGCGCCTCGACCAACGCGGCGCCCAGGTACAGTGCTTCGCCCCTGACATTCCCCAGATGCACGTGCTCAACCATCTGACCGGCGAAGCCATGCCCGAGACCCGCAACGTCCTGGTGGAGTCGGCGCGCATTGCCCGGGGACAGGTCAAGGACCTGCGCGAAGCCAAGGTCGAGGACTTCGACGCACTGATCGTTCCTGGCGGTTTTGGCGCCGCCAAGAACCTCTCCAGCTTCGCCACCGAAGGCGCCGCCTGCAGTGTCCAGGCAGACGTCCTGGCCCTGGCCGAAGCCTTTGCCGAAGCGGGCAAGCCGGTGGGCCTGATGTGCATCGCCCCAGCCCTGGCGGCGAAGATCTACGGCCCCGGCGTGACCTGCACCATCGGCAACGACGCCGACACGGCCGCGGCCCTGGGCAAGATGGGCGCCACCCACGCTGAATGCGCGGTGGGCGACATCATCGAGGACAAGGCGCGCAAGCTGGTGAGCACCCCCGCGTACATGCTTGCGCAATCCATCAGCGAAGCCGCCTCGGGCATCAACAAGCTGGTGGACCGGGTACTGGAATTGACCCACGAAGGCGAGCAGTAAAGCCTGTAGCGAGGGCGCTTGCTCCCGCAGGGCCAGGTTGAGGCACTCGCGCATAGCGCCCGCAAGATCGGCTGACGCGGTGAACCAGGTACTGCGCATCAGCCGATTTCACCACTGCTGCGCCCTTGAGCGGGAGCAAGCCGCCTCTCTACAACCCGCTCCCTCCCCCCTTCAACCTTGGCGTGCCAGCCGGGTCAGGATCCGATCCAGGGAATTGGCGAAGGCCTGCTTCTCACGATCGCCATAGGGCGCCTGCCCGCCACTGACCTGCCCCTGCTCCCGCAGATCGGTGAACAGGTTGCGCACCGCCAGGCGCTCACCCATGTTCTGTGCATCGAACTCCTTGCCCCGCGGGTCCAGGGCCGCCACGCCCTTTTTCACCAGCCGGTCGGCCAGCGGCACGTCGCTGCAGATCACCAGTTCACCGGGCACCGCGTGCTCCACCAGGTAGTCATCGGCCGCATCCGGGCCGCTGGGCACCACGATCAACCTGACACAGGCAAAGGCCGGCTTGATCTGCGCCTGCCCAGCCACCAGCACCACTTCGAACTGGCGCTTGAGGGCAAAGCGCACCACCTGGTCCTTGGCTGCCTTGGGGCAAGCGTCAGCATCGATCCAGACACGCATTGAAGTTCTCCCTGCAACATGCAAAACGGGCAAGCCGCCCCCGCAGGGGCGGGCGTGCCCGCGATCAGTACAGCCTGTGGCTCAAGAAGCCTGCAAACGCCGCTTCTCACTCATCCGACTGCGGCTATAGAGCACCACGATCGCCAGAATGGCCAGCGCCTGGGCGGCCAGCGAATAGGCGTCGGCATGAATGCCCAGCCAATCGAAGTCGAAGAATGGCACCGGGCGGGTGCCGAAGATACCCGCCTCCTGCAGCGCCTTGACCCCGTGCCCGGCAAACACCACCGACAAGGCGCAGAGCAGCGCCGCGTTGATGCTGAAGAACAGCGTCAGCGGCAGCTTGGCCGAGCCCCGCAGGATCACCCACGCCAGGCCTACCAGCAGCACCAGGGCGGTGGCGCCACCGGCCAGCACCGCGTTGTGCCCGGCAGGGCCGGCCTGCAGCCACAGGGTCTCGTAGAACAGGATCACCTCGAACAACTCGCGGTAGACCGAGAAAAATGCCAGCACCGCGAAACCAAAACGCCCACCACCGCCCACCAGGCTGCTCTTGATGTAGTCCTGCCAGGCCGCCGCATGCCGGCGGTCGTGCATCCACACCCCGAGCCACAGCACCATGACGCTGGCGAACAGCGCGGTAGCGCCCTCCAGCAGTTCCCGCTGGGAGCCGCTGACATCGATCACGTACGCCGCCAGGGCCCAGGTTCCCAGGCCGGCCAGCAGGGCCAGGCCCCAACCGACGTTGACGCTGCGCACCGCCGATTGCTGCCCGGTGTTACGCAGGAACGCGAGGATCGCCGCCAGCACCAGGATCGCTTCCAGGCCTTCACGCAGCAGGATCAGCAGGCCGGAGATGAAGCTCAGGGACGCGCTCAGGCTGTCACCGCCCAACAGTTCGGCGGACGCCTTGAGCTTGGCCTTGGCCGCATCAAGGCGCTGCTCGGCCTGGGCCACCGGCAGCCCGTCCTGCAGCGACTGGCGGTAGGCCATCAAGGCCTTTTCCGTGTCCTTGCGCACCGTGGCATCGACATTGTCCAGGGAGCTTTCCACCAACTCGAAGCCTTCCAGGTAAGCCGCTACCGAGAGGTCGTAGGCTTGCTCGTGATCGCCGTTGCGATAGGCCGCAAGACTCTTGTCCAGGGTCGACGCGGTGTAGTCCAGCAACTGCGCCGGGCCACGCTTGACCTGGGGTGGCTGGGCACGCTGGGCGCGGAAGCTGGCCGCCGCTTGCGGGCCCTGGGCCGCCAGCACTTCGCCGGGAGTCTGCCGGGCCAGATCGGACAGGTTGAAACTCTGCGCGCCTTTGGCGGCAGCGGGGTCGGCACTGAAACTGGCGATGTAGGTAGCCAGGTCCCAACGCTGGCGATCATCCAACTGATCGGTGAAAGACGGCATATCAGTGCCTTCGACACCCAGCCCCAGGGTGTTGTAGATGGCATACAGGCTCAACCGATCGAGCCGCGCGGCATCGCGCAGGTTGGCCGGTGGTGGAGTCATGCCGACACCGGCCGGGCCGTCGCCGGCACCGTTTGCGCCGTGGCAGACCGAGCAATGCTGGGCATACAACGGCGCACCGCGAGTCGGGTCCGGGGTAATGATCGGCGCCTGGCTGACTTCATAAGCCACCGCCAGCCGGGCCCCCATCTGCCGCGCCTGGCGAGCCACGAGGTCACCGTCCACCCGATCGGCAACCGCCTTGCGCAGGCTGGCAACGCCTTGCTCCAGTTCCGCCTTCTCCGGCTTGGCCGGCAGATCGCCGATCAACCCCTGCAAGACTCCGAGAAACTCCACCTGCTCGCGGTACTCGGACTCATCGATAACCTGGCCTGCCTCGACGGTGGCCGGGTAGTCGGCGCCAATGTAGTCCAGCAAATGCAGGGCCTTGGGCGCGCCATCAACGGTATCGGCCAGCAGGTTGAAGCTGCAGAGCACCAGCACCGGCAGCACCAGCAATGCCAGTAAACGGGAAGGGGCAGTCATGAATGAATCTCAAAGGGAAATACGAAGTAACATATTGTTCCCTCCCTATCGGTTTCACTCAAGGCTTATCGGCCCGCAGAAACATGTTCAACTGCCGCAGGCCGGCCTGGGTCAAGCCCGCACTGCACCGCAAGCGTGCAGGAGCACTGCGGCCTGCAGGCGCTCAACACCATGGCGTGCCCGCCCCCCACCAAGGGGAACCCCCGTTCTTGATACCCCATCGAGGCTCAACGAACAGCGGCCTGAATAGTGGCAATACCCAATCAAATTGCATCTAAAAAGCCATTACAGCGTCAGAATCCACGTCTATAATGCCGCGCCCTCGTTATCGCGATAAGGCATTTAAGCTCCTCTTCTTATGAGGAATTGGCAGGGTAGCCATTGTTCCTGCCAGTGAGTTCGTCCAGCCCGACTCGCACGCCAGGCTGTCTCATTCAGGGAAGAAGTACCCATGGCATCCCGCGCCCTCACCTTGATTGCCCTCAGCGCAGTCACCCTGCTCGCCGGTTGCTCGGCCTTTCGCAGCTACGACAGCGAACTTCAGGAAACCAACCAGCAATTGCGTGCCGGCAATCTCGATGCCGCCCTGACCCTGCTGGAAAAGAACAACCAGGGTGAAGACAAGGACCTCCTCTACTACTTCGAGAAAGGCGAGTTGCTGCGAGCCAAGGGCGATCTGAATGGCAGCCAGGCTGCCTGGGGCCATGCCGACCAGGTGGTGGGCAACTGGGAAGACTCGGTCAAGTTCGACAGCGACAAGTACCTGGCCCAGTTCGGCAGCTTTCTGGTCAATGACAAGGTCCGCCGCTACGAAGGCTACGACTACGAAAAAGTCATGCTGACCACCCAGATGGCCATGAACCTGCTGGCCAGCAATGATTTCGATGGCGCCCGCATGGCGATCAAGAAAACCCACGAGCGCGAAGCGGTGATCGCCGAGCTGCGGGACAAGGAATACCTCAAGCGCGAGGACGAGGCCGAGAAGCAGGGGGTCAAGACTCAGTACAAGGACCTCAAGGGCTACCCGGTGGAAGCCCTCGATGCGCCAGACGTGGTCAACCTGAAGAACAGCTATCAGAGCGCCTTCAGCCACTACCTGGCCGGCTTCGTCTATGAAGCCCTGGGCGAGAAGGACCTGGCGGCACCCGGCTACCGCAAGGCCGCCGAGCTGCGCCCCAATACTCCACTGCTGGAGCAGGCACTGCTGAACCTGGATGAGCCCGCTGCGCCGGTAGCGGTTGAAGCCCCTGGCAAATCCTCGACCAAGTCCAAGCGCAAGGCTTCGGCCCAGGCCCCGATCAAGGCGCTGGTGCCGGTCCTCGCGGCTGACGAAAGCGACGTGTTGATCGTGGTGCAAAGCGGCCTGGCTCCGGCGCGTGACTCGGTGCGCATTCCCCTGCCCCTGCCGATCAACGACCATCTGGTGATCACCCCGCTGTCATTCCCGGTGATCAAGGCCGACACCTCGACCCAGGCCTTCGCCCAGATCGGCATCGACGGCCAGCAGCAGAACCTGACCCTGCTCAACAGCACCACTGCCATGTCCCGCCGGGCCCTGCGTGACGACATGCCGGGGATCATCCTGCGTACCACCGTGCGCGCCGTGAGTCGTGGCATCGCGCAAAAGAACCTCAACGAAGTCAATCCGCTGGCCGGCCTCGCCGTCGGCCTGGCTTCGGCGATCACCGAAGGCGCCGACACCCGCACCTGGCGCACCTTGCCGGACAACACTCAGGTGGCGCGCCTGCGCCTCAAGCAGGGCGAACACAGCCTGAGCCTGCCCAACGCTCTGGGGGGCACCCAGGTACAGGTCAAGGTCGACCAGCGCTACCAGGTGATCGCCCTGCGCGTGGTGGGCAACCGGGTATTCAGCAGCGGCCTGGCTGCCCAGGTCATCCCGAACAACGCCGGCCAGGCCATGGCCAGCAACCAACGTCCCTAAGCGGAGCTCCTCATGCGCGTGAAACTTCTCGCTGTTGCCGCACTGGCCCTCCTGGCCGGTTGCACCACCCCTGCGCCTCCGGCCCCCGGCAGTGCCGCGAGCAAGGTGGTGGTGATGAACAAGTTCAACAATATCGCCATCGGTGCGATGCGGGTCGCCCGTGAAAACGGCTTCCTGACGGTCAAGGTGGCACTGAACAACACCAGCCACACCAACATGACGATGTACTACCGCTTCGTCTGGCTGGGCGACGACGGTTTCCCGGTGGCCGACGAGGAAAGCTGGAAAGTCTTCAACCTGTACGCGGCCCAGGCCACCTTCCTGCCGGCCATCGCGCCGGTGCCCAAGGCCACCGACTTTCGCATGGAAGTCAAAACCCAATAAGCCGTCCCTGAACCCGATCAAGAGAACACTTCCATGTTTGCACGCTTTTCCTTCCTCGCCGTGGCCGCCCTGCTGGCCAGCGGCTGCGCCAACAACTCCCCGGTACTGGGTGGCAAGAACATCAGCTACGGCGACAGCAAGGCCGTGGAACTGGTGACCAACGAGTTCGGCTCCACCGACCTGCAGATGATCGCCGAATCCATGACCCGCTCCCTGGCCCAGTCCGGCATCCTCCAGGGCCGCCCGGTGGTGCAGGTCTACGACGTGAAGAACAAGACCAGCGAGTACATCGACACCCGCGAGATCACCACCTCGATCAAGACCCAACTGATGAAGTCCGGCACCGCCCGCTTCGCCAGCGATAACACCGCCATGCAGAGCCAGGTCGACCAGCTCAAGCTGCAGAACCAGAGCGGCCTGTACAAGAAATCCACCGTGGCCAAGACCGGCAACATGATCGCCGCCAAATACCGCCTTGAGGGCTCCATCAGCTCCATCGTCAAGCGCAGCAGCGATTACAAGGACGTCTTCTACAAATTCAGCCTGCAGTTGATCGACGTCGAGAGCGGTCTGGCCGAGTGGATGGACGAAAAAGAGATCCGCAAGACCACGGAGCGCTAAACGATGCGTGCATGGATTGGCATCCTGGCCCTGGCCTACGCCTTCAGCGCGCAGGCGGCGCCGAAAGTCGCAGTCACGGACCTGGCCTACCAGGAGCGTGTGCAGGAGTACATTCACCTAGTCTCGGCCCAGCAGAACTATCGCGAGGGCTACTACAGCTCCAGCGGCTCGGCCAGCTACAACGAACTGGAAGCCAGCACCAGCTACATCGAAGAAGGCGAACTGCGCAAGTTCACCGGTGACATCAAGGGCGGGATCCTCAAGTCCGGGATGTTCCAGCTGGTGCAGGGCTCGCCCCACACCGATGCGTCCAAGGCCAACGTCTATGACGTGATCAAGCGCATCAAGGCCGGCAACTTCAAGGGTGCCGACTATGTGCTGTTCGGCACCGTGTCGGACATCGACTTCACCCAGGACATCAACGAGCTGGCCAATACCAACAGCTACTCGGCGGTGCTGGGCCTGACCCTGGTGGCGGATTTCAGCCTGATCAACACCCGCACCTTCGAGATCACCTCGGCATTCACTGCCATGGGCGAAGGCCAGGACACCAAGCTGGTGAACAGCCGCGACATCCGCGTCTCGCTGAACCGGCCGCGGGTGGTGCGCGAAGTGTCCAAGGCCCTGGGCGAGGATGTCACTCGGCAGATGGCCGAGCAGTTGGGCCGTGGCGGCTACGAGCAGCAGGGGCAGGCGCCGATGCGCAACAACCTGCCGCCGGACACGGCGCCGGTGATTCTGCGCTAACGCTTACGCCAACGAAAAAGGCGACCCATGGGGTCGCCTTTTTTTATCGCCGGAGAACCTACACCGCAGCCTTGCGGATGGTTGCCAGCAAGCCCGCTGCGCCGATGAACAGCCCGGCGAAAGTGCGGTTCATCCGCCGCTGCTGGACCGGGGTGCGCAACAGCCGCAAGACCTTGGACGCCAACCCGGTGTAGCCGGCCATGACAATCAGGTCGACCACGATCATGGTGGCGCCGAGGATCAGGTATTGCTTGAGCAATGGCGCATGAGGATCGATGAACTGCGGCAGCACCGCCAGCATGAACACCAGGGCCTTGGGGTTGCTGATGTTCACCAGGAAGCCGCGGAACACCAGGGCCAGGGGCTTGCCGATGGGACGGATGGCCGCGTCGTCGCTGAGGTCGCTGGGCAGCGCCCGCCACTGTTTCACTGCCAGGTAGACCAGATAGGCCACACCGAACCATTTGATGGCATAGAAGGCGGTGGCAGAGGCGGCAAGGATGGCGCCCACGCCGGCCGCGACAATGGCGATCTGCATGGCCAGGCCCAGTTGCAGGCCCAAAGCGTTCCAGTAACCGCGCCAGAAACCGTATTGCAGACCACAGGACATGGACGCAATGGCACCTGCCCCGGGAGAAAGACTGATCACCCAACTGGCGGCAAAAAACGCCAGCCATGTCTCAAAAGCCATCGCACACCTCGGATCGAATTTGGTCGTGACTGCCTAAGCTAATCCTCCGACCGGCGACTGACCATGTTTTTTTGTCGGACAGGCGCTACTCGACCCTGGCAGTCACTGCCACAGCGGCTACAGGCGCGCTCTAGCAGTGAGCGGCTACTTTTCGCCCGTCCCCACGGGCAGCACGTCGCTGCCGCGCCACCGGCGCACGGAGCGCTGGAAGAACAGGCTGTTGGGCACCTGCACCATGGCGCTGCCGGTGCCGGCCTCTTCGGACTCGATCAGGGTGGTGTACAGCAGGTTGATCGCCACGACCCGGCCCTTGACCCCGGGCTTGTCGACGGTGTCCACCAGCTCCACCACATCCCCCAGGCGAAACGGGCCGACAGTGAAGATCAGGATCGCGCACAGCAGGTTGGAGAGCACGCTCCACATCGCGAAGAAGGCCACGGCCGCCACCGCGACGAAGCCGGACAGGGCCGTCCACAGCACTGTGGCGGACACCCCCAGACGCTCCAGGACGAAGATCACCGCGCTGCCCATGATCAGCCAGCGCAGGCCGCCGCGCAGCGGCATCAGCAATTGCGGCGGGAACGGGTAACGCTCGCCCAGGCGGGTCAGGCCACGGGCCACGAAACGCTGGGCCAGATAGCCCGCCAAGAGAATCAGCAAGATCTGCACGCCAACCCACAACGGACCGATCCACTGCGCCGGCAACGGCAACTGCAGCGCCTCCATCAGGACAGCGCCTCCAGCTCGGCCTGCATGCTTTCCAGCAGTTCCAGGGCCTCCATCCAGGCCTCTTCCAGCTCGGACTCACGGACCTTGAGCTTGGCCTGCTCGGCCAGCAGGTCCCGCAGTTCATCCTTGCGCGCTGCCTCGTACAAACCGCTGTCGCCGAGGCTGGCCTCGATCTTGGCCAGGCGCTCATGCACCTTGCCCAGCTCGGTTTCCAGCTTGTCGGCTTCTCGCTTGTGCGGTGCCAGCTGCTGGCGCAGGGCGGCAGCGGCCTGGCGCTGGGCCTTCTTGTCGGTCTTGTCCGGATTGACCGGAGCATTGCTGACCGGGGCATTGCGCTGGCGGTAATCCACCAGCCAGCGGGTGTAGTCGTCCAGGTCGCCATCGAACTCTTCGACCTTGCCGTCGGCCACCAGGAAGAAGTTGTCAGTGGTGCTCTTGAGCAGATGGCGATCGTGGGAGACCACCAGCACCGCGCCACTGAACTCTTGCAAGGCCATGGTCAGGGCCAGGCGCATCTCCAGGTCCAGGTGGTTGGTGGGTTCGTCGAGCAGCAACAGGTTCGGCCGCTCCCAGGCGATCAGCGCCAGCGCCAGGCGGGCCTTTTCACCGCCCGAAAAATTCAGCACCGGCTCATCGATACGGGCGCCACGGAAGTCGAAGCCGCCGAGGAAATCGCGTAGGGGCTGTTCGCGCTCGGTAGGAGCCAGGCGCTGCAAGTGCAGCAACGGGCTGGCCTTGGCATCCAGAGAGTCGAGCTGATGCTGGGCGAAATAGCCGACGACCGTGTTCTCGCCACGGGTCAGGCGGCCGGCCAGGGGCTGCAGCTCACCGGACAGGTTCTTGATCAGGGTCGACTTGCCGGCACCGTTGGGGCCCAGCAGGCCGATCCGCGCACCCGGCGTCAGTTGCAGCTTGACCTTCTCCAGGATGGTGCGCTCGCCATAACCCAGGCGCGCGTCGGAGAGGTCGATCAGGGGGCTGGAGATCTTCGTCGACTCGCGGAAGGTGAAGTCGAACGGCGAGTCGACATGGGCTGCCGACAGTTCTTCCATGCGCTCCAGGGCCTTGATCCGGCTCTGGGCCTGGCGGGCCTTGGTGGCCTGGGCCTTGAAGCGGGCGATGTAGCTTTCCATGTGCGCACGCTGCGCCTGCTGCTTCTCGTAGGCCTGCTGTTGCTGGGCCAGGCGTTCGGCACGGGCCCGTTCGAAAGCGCTGTAGCCGCCGCGATAGAGGGTGATCTTGCGTTGATCCACGTGGGCCACGTGATCGACCACGGCATCGAGGAAGTCGCGATCGTGGGAGATCAGCAGCAAAGTACCGGGGTAGCCCTTGAGCCACTCTTCGAGCCAGATGATGGCGTCGAGGTCCAAGTGGTTGGTGGGTTCGTCGAGCAACAACAGATCCGACGGGCACATCAGCGCCTGGGCCAGGTTCAGGCGCATCCGCCAGCCCCCGGAGAAGTCGCCGACCTGGCGGTCCATCTGCTCGTTGGTGAAACCCAGGCCGGCCAGCAGTTTGCGGGCGCGGGCGTCGGCAGTGTAGCCGTCGGCGCTGTCCAGTTCGGCATGCAGGCGCGCCTGGGCAGCACCTTCGTGGGCCGCTTCGGCGGCGGCCAGGTCATGCTGCACCTGGCGCAGGCGCAGGTCGCCGTCAAGCACATAGTCCACCGCCAGGCGCTCGAGGGTATCGACCTCCTGACGCATGTGGGCAATGCGCCAGTCGGCCGGCAGGAAGCAGTCACCCGAGTCCGGGTGCAGCTCACCGCGCAGCAGGGCGAACAGGCTGGATTTTCCGGCGCCGTTGGCACCGATCAGGCCGGCTTTATGGCCGGCGTGCAGGGTCAGCTCGGCGTCTTCTAGCAGACGTTGCGGACCACGCTGTAAAGTCAGGTTCTGAAGTCGAATCATAATGGCGGCGGAGTCTACCAGCTTCGTTCGCAACTGGCGCGAGTAGCACTATGTCCTCTGACCTGTGGAGCTTTGCCCTGAAGACCTATGCCCTGCCCGGCGTGCAGGAGGCCTGCCTGCAATTGCAGGAAAGCGGGGCCAATGTCTGCCTGTTGCTTTGCGGGGCTTGGCTGGGTCGACAGGGAATAGGCTGTGATCAACATCGCCTGAAGCAGCTTGAAGAGCTGACGGTACCCTGGGACCGGGAGGTGGTGCAGCCTTTGCGCAACCTGCGGATCGGGTGGCGCGAGGCAGCGAGCGCAGACACCGAATTAAGCGCCTTGCGTGAACAGCTCAAGAGCCTGGAACTGGAAGCCGAACGGCAACTGCTGCTGCGTCTGCAGGCACGAGCGCAAGGGTGGCCCGCAGCTCAGGCACAGAGTCTGGAGGCTTGGCTGGAAGGACTGGCGGCCGAAGCCGCCGACCTCAACCGCGATGCGCTGCAAGTGCTGCGCCTCGCGGTGACCGGCGCTTAGGAAGCGCTGGAGGGGGTGCTGGCCGCAGGCACAGCGGGAGTTGCGGGTGCACTGGCAGCCGGTGCAGGAGCCGCTGGCGCTGCTGGCTTGACCGCAGCCGCTGCAGGTGCCGCCGGCTTGGCTGCAGGGGTCGCAGGTTTGGCCGCGGCTGGCTTGGCGGCCGCTGGTTTGGCCACTGGCTTTTTCACCGCCGGTTTGGCAGCAGGCTTGGCTGTGGCAGGCTTGGCGGCCGACGATGCAGCGGCAGGCTTGGCGGCTACTGCTGGCTTGGCAGCGGGTTTGGCTGCGGGTTTGGCGGCAGCCTTTACCGGTGCTTTTGCAGCAGCAGGCTTGGCCACTGGTTTGGCTGCAGGTTTAGCCGCAGCGGGTTTGGCAGCTGCAGTTTTAGCCGCAGGTTTCGCCGCGGGCTTGGCTGCAGGTTTGGCTGCAACAGGTTTCGCAGCGGGTTTGGCAGCAGGCTTGGCCGCTGGTTTGGCAGCGGCTTTAGCTGCGGGTTTGGCTGCAACCGGTTTGGCGGCAGGCTTGGCAGCAGGTTTTGCCGCAGCAGATTTAACGGCCGCAGGCTTGGCTGCGGGCTTGGCCGCGCTGGCAGCGACAGGTTTTTTCGCAGCCGGTTTAGCTGCTGGCTTGGCTGCAGGTTTGGCTGCTGCTTTAGCGGCGGGCTTGGCGGCGGGCTTCTTCGCTGCAACGGCTGCCGGCTTGGCATCGCGAGAGCTCAATGCCTTGCCTACTGCTTCCTTCACACGACCAACGCCTTGAGCCAGTTTCAGGCTTTCCTGGGCGTCGCGCTTGAGTTGCAGAATGTAGGTACGGGTTTGCGCCTGACGCTCTTTCAACGCGTCGAGCAGGTCTTCGAGTTCCTTGACTGCGGTCTTGGCCTTGGCTTGTGCCTTGGCCTTGCCAGCTGTCGCGGCGTCCTGCAGTTTAGTACGCGATTTGTGCAGTTTTTCCTGTGCCTTGCCCCGTTGTTTTTCCAGCTTGGCGAGCAATTTTTCAGCATCAGCCAAGGCTTGGGAACAAGCGTTTTCCAAATGTTCGAGCAAGCTGCCCGACAGCTGTTGGAGCAAATGCAACGGAGTATTTACAGGCTTCTTATTGGCCGACATGGTTTACCTCCTGGCTGACGTGAGTTGCGGCTCATACTAGACCTCTGCTGCTACCGCCGCTAGGGCATGTTGACAGTATCGAAAGCCTGGCGTTGCAGCCGATTGAAAATGTTCTTCGCGCCCACCGAAGTTGCTCACCAACGAGCGCTTTGTCGCTGGCATAATCCACCGCAATTCAGGCCGGAGAGTGCCCATGTCGCGTTACCTGTTTTTATCCTTGAGCCTGTTCCTGCCACTGGCTCAAGCGGCTACCGAAGCACCACCCAATAGTGCCCACGATCTTGCCTACAGCCTGGGGGCAAGCCTGGGTGAGCGCTTGCGCGACGAAGTGCCCGACCTGCAGATCCAGGCCCTGGTCGAAGGCTTGAGAGCGGCTTACCAAGGCAAGCCACTGGCGCTGAAAAGCGAACGCATCGAACAGATTCTCGCCGAGCACGACACCCGGATCAGCGAGCAGTCGGCCAAGTCCCAGACAGAAACTGCGCTGAAGAACGAGCAGCGTTTTCTCGATGAGGAAAAGGCCAAGCCCGGAGTTCGCCAACTGGCGGAGGGCATTCTGCTGACCGAGTTGAGCCCCGGCAGCGGCAACAAGGCCAGCCCCAACGGATCGGTGCAGGTGCGTTATACCGGGCGCCTGCCTGATGGCACTGTGTTCGACCAGACCCAGCAGCCACAGTGGTTTCGCCTGGACAGCGTGATCGCCGGCTGGCGCAGCGCCTTGTCGCAGATGCCCACCGGGGCCCGATGGCGCCTGGTGATTCCGTCGAGTCAGGCCTATGGCACAGAAGGCGCCGGCGACTTGATCGCACCCTATACGCCACTGGTGTTCGACATCGAACTGCTCGGCGTTTCCGGCTGAAGCGCCACAACGAAAAACGGCACGCCGAAGCGTGCCGTTTTTTTATTGGGTGCCGGTCTCAGGCTTGTGCCACGGCTTCCTGCTTGTGGGCGTTATGCAGCACTTCGATCAGGCAATCTTCCAGCTCGAAGCGCTCGTGCAACAGGCCACCCAGTTCCTTGAACTTCTGCGCCACGCACTGGCCGGCATCGCACAGGTCGTTGAACGCCAGGAGCTTCTCGGTGATCACGTCGATGCGCGGATAGAGGGTGTCGGCCAGCTCAAGCCCGCGCGTGTCGCCAAAAGCCTTGGCTTCGCTGGTCAGCTGTTCGTAGATTTCAAAATGGCCGGCGGAAACATAGTCCACCAGGATCCCGCAGAATTCCTGCAGGGGTTTCTTGCTCTCGCTCAGTGCCTCGGGCTCGGCGCCCAGCGCATCATAGGCTCGAACCAGTTCGTGACGCTCCTGCAACCATCGGTCGATCAGCAGGTGCACTCCACCCCAGCGTTCCTGAGCATTCTGACAACTTTCGAGCATGGTGATCTCTCTTCCCCTATGGGTCATGCCGCTTGCCCGCCGCCCCCCGTTGGAGACTCTGGATCCGGTCAGGTGCAACAGCATCGAGCAACATAATTCCAGTGACGCGTGCGGGCCAGATTATGCCCGCTCGACAACAGCTTCAAGGTACGCAGGAGATAAAGTTCATACAAGCGTTTAATCCTCCGCCCTCAGCCAAACACTGACTCAGGGCAACGCCACAGCGTTGCGGGCAGCGCGCATCAGGCGTAGCAGGCGGTAGCCACTGAAGATCAGCAGGCTCACGAAAAACAGCAGGCTCCACTCCGGCAGACTCATGTCCAGCAGGGTCCAGGAGACTTCGGCACAGTCTGCGGTGCCCATGAAGGTCAGTTGCAGCGCCTGCCACCAGGACAGATTGCGCAGCATGAATGGCATGTCCGGCAAGCACGCCAGGAGCTGTTCGGAAGGAATGTTCTGCAGCAGCACATGGCGCCCGGCGGTGATCACCCCGAGCACCCCCAGCAGCAGGTTGATCCCCCAGTAGACCACCCGCCCCCGGCGCCCCGGCCCCTGTATCACCGCCAGCAGGTTGACCCCGCCGAACATCAGCAACAGCAAACGCTGGACTCCCCACAACGGACAGGAATCCAGGCCGCCACCGGATTGCAGGTTGAACGCTGCCCACGAGGCCAAGGCCCCCACCAGGAACACCAGGGAGAACAGCAAGCGAGAGCCGGCCAGCGACATGAGATATCCGTAACGGGAGAAACAGGCTGCCACGGTAGAGAAAGCGCTCGCTCCTTTCAAGGAGCGCTATGCCGCAGATGATCGATGATCAGCCAAGGTCCAATCAGACCCAGGAAGGCCGGTGACCTGCAACAGGCAACCGGCCCCGGTGGGCGTCTCAGACCCGGGCCGGCACCGGCAACGGAGAAGCCAGCAGGCGCTCGTCCAGCAGCCCCAGGCCTTCCTGGAACAGCTGGTTGCTACGCTCGGTGTCGCCCAACTGCGCCAGCAGTCGAGCCAGCTCTGCACAGGCTTCCGGGTTGCGCTGCAGCCGCAGGCTGCTTTCCAGGTAATCCCGGGCCTTGCCCCACAGGCTGTTCTGCAGGCACAGGCGACCCAGGGTCAGCAACAGGCTCGGGTCATCCGGATGATCCTTGAGCCAATGCTCGGCCGTCTGCAATTGCCGTGACGGATCGCTGCCACGCACCAGGCCGTACAGCCGGGCCAGATGACTTTCGTAGTGGCGCTTGAGAGCGGTACGCAGTGCTTCCTCGGCCTCGGCCGAAGCGCCCAGTTGGCGCAACTGCTCGGCATAGGCCAGCACCAGTTGCGGCTCCTGGCGCTGCGCCGAGGTCAGTTGCTGCCAGGCACGATTGAGCGATTGCAGTCCTGCGGTCTGATCCTCTTCTCGGCGCGCGGCCAGGGTCAGGTTCTCGCCCCAGGCCCGGCGCTCCAGCTCCTGCAGCTCGCTGGCTGGCAGGACCTTGTCCTTGCGCAGTTCCGGTAGCAGGCGGATCAGCGCCGACCAGTCGCCGCGCTGCTGATGCAAGCGCTGCAATTGGCGCAGCACCTGGACACTGTGGGGATGACGCTCATGCATGGCTTGCAGGGTGCTCAGCGCACCTTCGGTATCACCGCGATCGGTCTGCAACTGAGCATGACTCAGCGCCACGGCCAACTCCGCCTGGGGCTGACGGGTCAGGGCTCGCTCCAGCAGGCGATCGCATTCTTCATAGTGGCCCTGCTCGTTGGCCGCCCGGGCGGCACCAAGGTAGTACAGCAACGGTTGCCGCTCAGCCTCAGCGGCGCGATGAAGATGCTTCTGGGCACTGGCCCAGCGCCCTTCAGCAAGGTCCATCTGGCCCTGCTCGATGGCGATCTGCACTCGGCGGCTGCGATTGCGCCGCGACCAGGGATTGACCACCCCACCGGACACCATCACCAGCTCGACCAGCAACTTGATGCCCCAGATCACCAGCCAGATCAGCGCAATCAGCGCCACGGTCGCCCACAGGCTGGACTCGTAGCGAAAGCTGCTATAGGCAATCAACACGTACCCGGGGTGCTCGGCGATTGCCAGTCCCAGCAAGCCGATAGCGGCAATGACCAGTAGCACAATCACATAGGCGCGCTTCATGGACTCGTCTCCTGGGCGGTGTCCGCCGCAGGCTTGGGCAGAGGCTTGATCGAGTCCTGCGCATTCAGGTTGCGCCGCTCCAGGTAGGCCTGGACCGTACTCAGGGTCTTGGCCAGGTCCGGCGTGACCACAGTCACCGGCTGCTTGCTCAACTCCACCAGGCGCTCAAGCATGACCTTGCTTTGCGGGTTGTCCTGGTTGAAGTTGCCGGTCAGCACATCGCGGGCTTCGGTCAGCGCCTGGGTATAGACCGCTGCCTGCCCATTCAAGGCGGCCCATTGTGCCTGCTCCAGCGCCAGGCTCAGCGCCAGGCGCACCTGGGTCAGCCCCTGGCCAGCCAGCAGTGGGCGAATGTTCTTGTCGGCGTTGAAGTCGATGCGGAAGTAGCGGGAGATCTGGTCCCACCACTGGGCCCAGCGGCTCGCGCCGTCGCCGTCGGCGGTCAATCCCAGCAGCGAATCGCCGCGGTCCTTGTACTCCGGAGCCACCGCGCTGAGTTCAAGGATCTGATCGCGCAGGGCGCCCAACTGCAGGAACAGGCCGGTACGATCCGGCTGCTCGGTGCTGCGCAGGGCCGCCAGGCTCTTGGCCAATTGCTCACGGGCGGCGAAGGAGCCCGGATCATTCTGCTCCCGCAAAATGTCGTCAGCACCCTGAACCAGGGCCTGGGCGCTGGTGATGTCCTGCAGCGCGGACAATCGCAGGCTGGCCAATCGCAGCAAGTGCTCGGCTTCGGCCAGGCGCCAGTCCTTGCGGCTGGCACCCAGCACGGTCTCCAGGCGCTGGTTCAAGCGCTGTTGATCCGCTTGCAACTGGGCGACCAGGCGGCGCCGGTCTTCCAGCTCATCGGCCGCCGGCAGCTGTTCCAACCGCGCACTCAAGCGTTGCTCACTGAGCTTGAAACTCTGGGCCTGGTCCCCCAGTGCTTGCAGCTGATTCAACTGCTGCTGGTGATTGGCTTGCAGGCTGCGCACCTGCCAGATCCCCCAGCCGCCGGCAGCAACACCCGCCGCCCCCAGCAGCAGGGCCAGTATCGCCAACCCGTTGCCACGACGCTCAACGGTTGGGGTCGTGGGTTCAACCGGTGTCTCGGGCACCGGCCGGACTTCATCTTTAGGCAAGGCTGTTTCGCTCACGTATCCATCCTTTGCGTTAGAGAACGGGCACGGGTTGCTCCCGTAACGCCGTTAGCAAAGCCGCGGCGCTGGCGCCGCGACAATCCACAACTTTTTCCGCCCCGGCGGCACGCGCCATGTCGGCGACCCTGGGGCTTGGAACAAACAACGGCATCTTCGCCAACTGCGGCCAGGCCGCGCCGGCCAACTGCCGCAAGTGACTAAAACCCTGTCCACTGCTGACCACCAGCCCGTTCAAGCGTTCCCCCGCAATCCGCTGGGGCAGCGCAGCCTCGGCGTAGTGCGGCAGGCAACGGCGGTACAGTTCCAGATAATCGACACTAGCACCTAGGCCGCGCAAGCGCTCAGAGAGCAGCTCGCGGCCCCCCTCCCCCCGCACGATCAGCACTCGCGGATCAGGCCGCAGGATAGCCTCGCGTAATCGGGGAAGTTCAAGCAAGGCTTCGCTGTCATCACCCTGCGCAGGATAGGACACCTGCACACCGGCATCCTCGAGGATCTGCGCAGTGGCGGCGCCCACGGTGAACCAGCCCTGGCGTGGCAGCTGCGGACAATATTGCCGCAACAGATCCAGGCCCAGGTGCGCCGCAGGCTTGCTGACCACGATCACCGCGCAATAGGCCTCCAGCTGCAGCGCTGTCGCGCGCTGCGCCTCGGTAACTGGCAAGGCTTGAATCTCCAGCAACGGCAGGCTGCTGCTGAATACCGCGGACTCGGCCAGGATCGCCGCCAGCGCGGCGCAATCCTCGCTCGGCCGGGTCAGCAGCAGGCGCCAGCCAGTCACTCTTGGCCCGCCTCGCCGTAGACTGCACGCAGAATGTCATCGGCGCCCTGGGCCAGCAGCTCGTCCGCCACTTGCACGCCCAGCTCGGCAGCCGACGCCCGCGGGCCGCGCGC
Organism: Pseudomonas sp. PH1b; assembly: GCF_000633395.1. GTDB lineage: Bacteria > Pseudomonadota > Gammaproteobacteria > Pseudomonadales > Pseudomonadaceae > Aquipseudomonas. The sequence goes on along the minus strand of NZ_AYMU01000020.1, from coordinate 32,739 downwards.
CTGGGCGCTGAGCAGGCGGCCGCCGCTGGGCTCGCCCACCAGGCCGCGCAGCCAGAGTTGCTCGCCTTCCAATACCGCGTAGCAGGCAATCGGCACTTGGCAGCCGCCGTTCAGGTGCTTGTTCAGCGCTCGCTCGGCGGTTACTCGGCTGGCGGTATCGGCGTGATGCAGAGGCGCCAGCAAGGCGTGAATCTCGGTGTCGACGCTGCGGCACTCGATGCCCACCGCGCCCTGGCCACCGGCGGGCAGGCTGTCCTCGACACTGATGGAGGAACTGATGCGGTCCTCGAACCCCAGGCGGATCAGGCCTGCGGCCGCAAGGATGATGGCGTCGTACTCACCGGCATCCAGCTTGGCCAGGCGAGTATTGACGTTGCCCCGCAGGAAGCGGATCTGCAGGTCGGGACGATGGGTCAGCAACTGGGCCTGGCGGCGCAGGCTGGAGGTGCCCACCACGCTGCCCTCGGGCAACTGCTCAAGGCTGGCATAGGTGTTGGAGACAAAGGCGTCCCGAGGGTCTTCGCGCTCACAGATGCAGTACAGGCCCAGGCCTTCGGGGAAGTCCATGGGCACGTCTTTCATGGAATGCACGGCGATGTCAGCCTGGTTTTCCAGCAGCGCGGTTTCCAGCTCCTTGACGAACAGGCCCTTGCCGCCAATTTTCGACAGGGGCGAGTCCAGCAGCTTGTCGCCGCGGCTGACCATGGGCACCAGGGTCACGACGAGGCCGGGATGGGCCTCCTGCAGACGGGCTTTGACGTATTCGGCCTGCCACAAGGCCAGAGCACTTTTGCGGGTAGCGATGCGGATTTCGCGAGAGGACATGGATCAATCCGTACTGAATAGATACGGCAGATAATAACAGCTCAGCCAAAGCAGCTTTGACTTGTATCAGAAACGCAGCGTCCTCCCGACGCCAGGCTCCCCCTCAATACCAACCTCAAGTGCCGATCTAGAGCTGCTGCATCATCTTGCGCACGCCTGCCACATGCCGCCGGCTGACAATCAGCGCATCGCCATTGAGCCCCTTGAGGTACAGCTGGAAATGCCCCAGGGGGGTGCGCTGCAAGCGCTCGATCCGCTCGCGGGCCACCAGCGCGTTACGGTGGATACGCACGAAACGCTCACCGAACTCGTCCTCCAATGCCTTCAAGGGCTCATCAAGAAGCACTTCGCCCCCCTCATGGCGCAAGGTCACGTATTTGTGGTCGGCGATGAAGTACACCACCTGGGCCAGGGGTATCAGTTCGATGCCTTTGCGGGTCCGGGCGCTGATATGGCTGCGCGGACCGCTGCCACTCTCTGCCGCAGGCCGGGTCAGGACCGCCAATTGCACTCGGTTGGGTCTCTCGGCCTTTTTCAAGGCTTCCAGCAGGAGTTCGGAACGCACGGGCTTGACCAGGTGGCAGACGCCACTGGCAGTGAAAGCCTCAAGGGCGAATTCGTCCGGGGCCGCGCAGAACACCAGCGCCGGAGGCGTCTCGCGCTCGCACAGCTTGCCGGCGACTTGCAGGCCGTCCAGCCCGGGCATGCGAACATCGAGCAAGACGATATCCGGCTTCAGGCTGTCGATCAGGCTCAATGCCTCTTCGCCATTGGTGGCGCTGGGCTCCAGGACACTGTATCCCTCAAGCTCACTGACCATCCGGCTCAGGCGCTCGCGGGCTAGGGGTTCGTCATCAACGATCAGGACATTCATATTGCGCTGGATTCCTGCGTGAGTCTCGCACAAGGATAGCGTAGACAGGTGGAGTGACCTCCGTCACGGCGATCCACGCTAAGACTAGTGCGAAGGCCAAAAAGTGCCGCAAGTCGGGCACCAATATTTACCCGTACCTGCCCGATACCGCCCAAGGTCGATGGATGCGCGACGGCGTCGCAGGGAATGCCGGTATTCAACACGAAGCCCCCCTCGTTACTCTGGTCGGCGTCCACCCTGCCCGCGCCCGCCTCGTTTCATGGGCGGGTTGTCTGGACCGAAGCGGCGTGAACTCAATGAACCGGCACTGCGAACACACGAGGGTGTCACGCCATTGTGCCGATCCTCCTGTCCAACTGTAGACGGTTGCCAAGACGATATTGCTCAATCGATAAATATCGTTTGATCGATATCACCTTCCGCACTCAAGGCATCGACTTTACTCCGGCACGCCCTGGATGGTTCCGGCTTCAGTCTCTGCGCCCCCGAGGTCGGCGACAAGCCATCTGGCGGCTGCCCGGCAAAAAAAAGCTGGCGACCAGTGCCAGCGACAGTCCGGGCAACCCTGTTATTATCGGCGCCTGTTTTTCACGCCATCTTCCTTCAGCAGATCACGAGCGAATTCATGAGCACTGACAAGACCAATCAGTCCTGGGGCGGCCGCTTCAGTGAACCCGTCGACGCTTTCGTCGCCCGCTTCACCGCCTCTGTCACTTTCGACCAGCGCCTGTATCGCCACGACATCATGGGCTCGATCGCCCACGCCACGATGCTGGCCAAGGTCGGCGTGCTCACCGATGCCGAGCGCGACAGCATCATCGATGGCCTGAAGACCATCCAGGGCGAGATCGAGGCCGGCAGCTTCGACTGGCGCGTGGACCTGGAAGATGTGCACATGAACATCGAGGCGCGCCTGACCGACCGCATCGGCATCACCGGCAAGAAACTGCACACCGGGCGCAGCCGCAACGACCAGGTGGCCACCGACATCCGCCTGTGGCTACGGGACGAGATCGACCTGATCCTGGCTGAAATCACTCGCCTGCAAAAAGGCCTGCTGGAGCTGGCCGAACGCGAAGCCGAGAGCATCATGCCGGGTTTCACTCACCTGCAGACGGCCCAGCCCGTGACCTTCGGCCACCATATGCTGGCCTGGTTCGAAATGCTCAGCCGTGACTACGAGCGCCTGGTGGATTGCCGCAAGCGCACCAATCGCATGCCCCTGGGCAGCGCTGCACTGGCCGGCACCACCTACCCGATCGACCGCGAACTGACCTGCCAACTGCTGGGCTTCGAGGCTGTCGGTGGCAACTCCCTGGACAGCGTTTCGGACCGGGACTTCGCCATCGAATTCTGCGCCGCCGCCAGCGTGGCGATGATGCACCTGTCGCGCTTCTCCGAAGAGCTGGTGCTGTGGACCAGCGCGCAATTCCAGTTCATCGATCTACCGGACCGTTTCTGCACCGGCAGCTCGATCATGCCGCAAAAGAAAAACCCCGACGTGCCGGAACTGGTACGGGGCAAGAGCGGCCGTGTATTCGGCGCACTGATGGGCCTGCTGACCCTGATGAAGGGCCAGCCCCTGGCCTACAACAAGGACAATCAGGAAGACAAGGAACCGCTGTTCGACGCCGCCGACACCCTGCGCGACTCGCTGCGAGCCTTCGCCGACATGATCCCGGCCATCAAGCCCAAGCACGCCATCATGCGCGAGGCGGCCCTGCGCGGTTTCTCCACCGCCACCGACCTGGCGGACTACCTGGTACGCCGTGGCCTGCCGTTCCGTGACTGTCACGAAATCGTCGGCCATGCGGTGAAGTACGGCGTGGAAACCGGCAAGGACCTGGCGGAAATGAGCCTGGAAGAGCTGCGCAAGTTCAGCGACCAGATCGAGCAGGACGTGTTCGCCGTGCTGACCCTGGAAGGCTCGGTGAATGCCCGCAACCACATCGGCGGTACTGCACCGGCCCAGGTCCGGGCTGCCGTGATTCGCGGCCAGGCGCTGCTGGCCAGCCGCTAAGCCAAAACCCAAAGCGCCCGCGCCGGCAACCCTTTGCCGGCGCGGGCGCTTGCATTTTCGCCGCCTATTTCCCGGAGCGCCTGGCGCTGATCAGCGCAGCCTTGTCAGCGGCGATGCGCCTGGCGTTGGGTGTCTGCTCCAGGCGTTCCAGCAAGGCCTTCGCTTTCGGCATCTCGGCCAGGAAATCAATCCCGAACAACTTGTCCCCGACTACCAGGGCCAGGTTCACGCTGTACTGGAAATACAGGTCCGCCAGGCTCAGGCGAGTGCCCGCCACATAGGGCTCGAACCTGGCGTGCCGGCGCAACGCGGCAAAACCTTGCAGCAACTCGATCCCAGCCTTCTCCTTGATCGCCTCGGGTACCGTCACACCAAAGAACACCTCGGGAAAACAGGCCCGGGCCGGCAACTCGATGTACAACTCGATTTCCTTGGCCAGCGCCAGCACCTGGGCCCGCTCGAACGCATCTTGCGGCAACAGGGCAGGCTCGGGCTGGACCTGCTCCAGGTAGTCGAGGATCACACTGGTCTCGCTGATGAAGCCCCGCTCCACCTCCAGCACCGGGACCTTGCCTCGCGGGCTGATGGCCAGCGCCGCTGGGCTCTGGCCGGCGTAGAACAACACCTCCTCGAAGGGCAGGCCCTTTTCCAGCAAGGCCAGCTTGACCATGTTGTAGTAGTTGCTGATGGCAAACCCATAAAGCTTGTACATCCCATAGCCTCCAGGCCGTGCAGGGGTTGGCAGGGCTTTTTTATAGAAGGTTAATCCCGCTCTGGCCAGCAGCACCCCACCCCTGAATGCGAGTAAACTGGCGACCTTTCCTTGAGGAGCCTGCCATGAGCGAGCCAACCGAAATCGACATCGACGAAGAAGAGTTCGCCGAAAACACCCTGATCGAAGCCATCGAGAACCAGATCGAAAGCGACAACCCGCCGGCGGCCAAGGCCACCTTCAACAAGCTGACCCTGGTGGGTTACGAGCGGGAAGAGATCCTCAACCTGATGGCCCACGTCCTGGCCATCGAGATCGATGCGATCCTCGAGGAAGACCGCGCCTTCGACACCCAGTGGTACGAAGCGGCCTTGCGCGCCCTGCCGGAACTGCCTCCCGAAAAGCAGTGAGCCGCCCTGCAGGGGCGCGCCCGACCCCAGCGCTCCTGCACTCGATACGACCCGTTGCCCCCGCCCTGGCTACACTGCAACCACCCTGCGGCCAAACACCGCTGCCCCCGGGTGTAAAAGTCCTCAGCGAACGCTGGACACGCCGCGCATCTGCGGTCACCTTAAGAACGCTGACCTCTCATTCCTAGAAAGTCTGGAGTCCTTATGTCGTATACCCCTGAGTTGGTTGCCGAACTGGAAATCCTTGCACTCTTCAACCTGGACAACTCCCAGGAAGGCCTGAAAATCCATCAGACCGCTGCCCCTTCTGCCATCGCCGCCGCCCAACGCCTGTTCGACAAGGAACTGATCACCCAGCCCGATGGAGGCTACCTGACCAGCCTTGGCCGGGATGCCGCCGAGCACGCCCAGGGCCTGCTGACCATCCTGAGCGTCAAAGAAACCGCCTGATCACTGCGCCTCAGCCTGCGGGGTTCCCGTCTGTCGGATTCCGTAGGCAACCTCCCGCCAATACGCTAGAAATCTGGCGTCAAAAAACAAAATCAGTTTAAGACTCACCCCTGTCTGACGGTAAACTGCTCGCCGTCCCTAATACCGTCACGTTCAGGCTCCGCTTGAAATGCCCCATACCCATGAAATCCGCCCCGACCTGGATGAAGGAATCGATCGCAAGGTTCTCAGCCAACTGCGCGCCCGTTTTCTGAGTCTCAATGAAGGACGCATGGCCCGGGCCATGGAGGGCTTGTCGACCCGCCAGCAAGTGGTCCTCAACCTGCTGCCGCTGTTCTTTCACGTCAATCACCCGCTGCTGCCCGGTTACGTGTCCGGCGCCACTCCAGCGGGGTTGTCCAATTACGAGCCCGACCCGCAGGCGCTGGCCGAAGCCCAGCGCCTGACCCGATCCTTTTCCTACAAGGCTCGCCATGGCAACCCGCCCCGGCCGATTCATGGGCTATTCCTCATGGGCAGCCTGGGCACCCTGGCCCAGGCCGATCAAAGCGACATGGATGTCTGGGTATGCCACGCTCCGGATCTTGGCGAAAACGAGCTGGCCGAGTTGCAGAAGAAATGCCAGTTGCTGGAAACCTGGGCGGCCGGCCAGGGCGCAGAAGCGCACTTCTTCCTGATCGAGCCGAGCCGCTTTGTTCGCGGAGAACGGGACACCCAACTGAGTTCGGATGATTGCGGCACCACCCAGCACTACCTGCTGCTGGACGAGTTCTACCGCACCGCTATCTGGCTGGCCGGGCGCACGCCCCTGTGGTGGCTGGTGCCGGTGTACGAAGAGTCCCGCTACGAGCAGTACATTCACACACTGCTGTCCAAGCGTTTTGTTCCCGCCGAGGAGAATCTGGACCTGGGCCACATGGCGCGCATCCCTCCCGGCGAGTTCATCGGCGCCGGACTCTGGCAGTTGTTCAAGGGCATCGAATCGCCCTACAAGTCAGTGCTCAAGCTGCTGCTGATCGAGGTCTATGCCAGCGAGCACCCCAAGGTCCATTGCCTGAGCCTGCGCTTCAAGCAGGCCGTATTCGCCAACCGCCTGGACCTGGACGAGCTGGACCCCTACATCGTGGTCTACCGGCGCATCGAGGAATACCTCAAGGCCCGTGGCGAAACCGAGCGCCTGGAACTGGTGCGACGCAGCCTGTACCTCAAGGTCAATCGCAAACTCACCACCGCTAACGCGGGCCGAAGCCCGAGCTGGCAGCGGGCACTGCTGGAGCGCCTGGCCAACGAATGGGGCTGGGATCAGCGCCAATTGGCCCTGCTGGACAGTCGCAGCCAATGGAAGGTGCGCCAGGTCGGCGCCGAACGCCGGGCCCTGGTCAACGAGCTCAACTACAGCTATCGCTTCCTGACCCAGTTCGCTCGCACCGAGCAGGCCGCCAGCCTGATCAACAAGCGTGACCTGAACGTACTGGGCCGGCGCTTGTACGCCGCCTTCGAACGCAAGGCGGGCAAGATCGAATTCATCAACCCGGGCATCGCCCCGGACCTGGCCGAAGACACCCTGACCCTGGTGCAGTCGCCAAACAAGAAGGAACCTGGGCAGGTCCACTGGGGGCTGTACAACGGCAACCTGACCGCCCTGGAGTGGGAGCATTTCGCGCCCATCAAGCGCAGCCGCGAACTGCTGGAACTGCTCACCTGGTGCCATCGCAACGGGGTGATCGACAGCAGCACCCGCCTGGCGCTGCACCCCGGCAGCAGCGACCTGAGCGAATTCGAGCTGTTCAACCTGCTGGGCAGCCTGCAACAGACCGTTGCCCTGCCACTGACCACCGTCAGCGAAGAACAACTGCTGCACGCCAGTGTGCCCGCCGAGGTGCTGATCCTGGTGAACGTCGGCGTCGACCCGCTCAAGCACCACCGCGACCTGAACATCCTCATGACCACCGAGCGCACCGACTCCCTGAGCTACGCCGGGGTGCGCGAAAACCTGGTGCTGACCCTGGACCAGGTCAGCCTCAACAGCTGGAATGAAGTCATGGTCGGGCGTTACGACGGCGAGCATGCGCTGCTCGATTGCCTGCGCACCTACCTGAACAATCTGCCAACCGCACCGCAACCGCGACTGCGGGTACGCTGCTTCTGCCACAACCGCGCCCAGTTCATCGCCCAACGGGTGGAGGGGCTGTTCGAAACCGCCCACAGCCTGCTGCTCAGCCAGCTCAACTACCGCTACCTGATCCAGGTGCAACAGCACTATCACGTTCTCGAGCTGGTGCCCGGGCAGGTCCGGCATCGGGCCCTGGCGACGCTGGCGGCGCTGCAGGAATACCTGGGTCAGGAGCAGGCCGGCTACAGCCCCCTGCACCTGGACCCGAACGCCCTGGAAGATCATGACCTGGCGCTGATCCTGCCCATGGGCCAGCCGGGCTGCATCCAGGTGTTCTACCGGATCATCGACAGCCAGGCGGAACTCTATGTGCTCGACGAGCACAACGCCCTCTGGCAGCAGACCCTGCCCTATCACGACGAACAGAGCCTGCTGGTGCCTTTGCAGCGATTCCTGCAATCGATTCTCTACCGCCGCGAAGCACTGCTGCCCATGGACAACAGCCAAGGCGAGAAACCTTTAGACACACTCTACTTGCAGATATTGCCCTCAGGCACCGGTCGGGCACGCCGGGTAGAGGCGAGGCCAGCGCCGCTGACACCTGTCGACAAAGCCTTTTATGACGTGCAGGCAATTATCGGCAAGGCCGCACCAGGGCAGGTGCACGTCTCGCTGTACTGCAATCAACGGGAATTTTCCGAACTGGAATATGGCGACCAGCTGTTCAGCGCGGTAGCCCAGGAAATTGTCTCGCAGCGCCGCGAACCGGAGCGCTATCGCTGCTACATCACCGACCTTGACCTGTCCGGCCTGCTCGGTGATGTGCAAAGCCCGAGCATTCTCTACCTGCGTTACAAGGCCAGCCTGGAGCGCGCGCTGAACGACGCGCTCGAGCAGGCCTAGCCAGGCATCAGAGGTGGAAGTCGCCTGCGGCTTCCGGCTGGTATTCCACTTCCAGCAGGGTCAGCTTCAGGGTCTTGCCACCCGGCGCCGGCCAGTCGATGTACTGACCGACCTGCAGGCCCAGCAGGGCGCTGCCCACTGGGGCCAGGATCGAGATCTTGCCTTCATCGGCGTTCGCGTCCTGTGGATAGACCAGAGTCAGGTGGTAGTCCTTGCCGCTGCTTTCTTCACGGCAATGCACGCGCGAGTTCATGGTAACGACACCGGCCGGGACCTCATCGTGGCCCACCAGGGTTTCGGCACGATCCAACTCGGTTTGCAGTGCAATGACGCCTGGCAGCGAGTCGTCCAGGCTGTCGATCAGACGTTCCAGACGTTGCACGTCAAGGCGGGTAAGGATGATGGATGGTGCAGTACTCATGATCCTGGCTGACTCCTATTTTTTCTGCACAAAAAAGCAAAACCCCGCCAAATAAGACGGGGTTCTCACCGGCCTCGATGTAGCGAGGCGAAGCTGGACACTATCACAGCACACTGAATAAACAAACCGTACGGGTACGAACCTACAACCCCGTTGGCGCGACGCTCTGTTTGCGCTGCAGCGCCTGGGCGCAGATCGCCCGCCGTCGTTCATCATCCGCCGAACGCCATTCGCGGATGTCCTCCACATGCCGGAAACAGCCTCGGCAGACCTTTTCCTCATCGAGGCGGCACAGGCTGATGCACGGCGAACTCACCGCCGGACTGACGTTGCTGTAAAGCGGTTTGGGCGGCCGGGCCGCGGCGGGCTGCGTCACGTGATCAGAGCCCTTCGAACTCAAGCTTGATGCCGGCCTGCTCAAGGACAATGCGCTCGAGCATCTCTCCCAGTTGCTCTTCGCTCTTGTCGCACATCCAGCGTTCGCTTTCTTCGTCGTAGTCGAAGTGAAAACCGCCGGAGCGGGCGGCCAGCCACAGTTGGCGCAAAGGCTCCTGGCGGCTGAAGATCACCTGGCTGGCGTTGTCGAACTTGACGGTGAGTACCCCGGCCGAGCTCTCCAGATCGATATCCAGATCACTCTCATCGAAAATATCCTCCAGCGTCTGCTGGGTGGCATCCACCAGGTCGTGGAAACGGGCTTCAGTCAAACTCATTGCGGGAACCTCGAAAAGTGTCTACTCACGCTCAAGCGCCGCAAGATACGGGCGCTCCCCGGCGAATGCAAAGGATACCGAACGGGCGGACAAATGCGATGCGCAATCCGCCAGGCGCGACTCAAGAGCCTTCTCCGGCCCCTGGGCAAAGGCCCGCTGGACGGGAGTTACGCTGCATAGGCAAGCTGCCGGGTGGCCGGTATACTCGGGCGCAATTTACGCATTCTCAAGGATTTCGCCATGAAGCGCCTGATCTCTTCCCTTGCTGCGCTCGTCGCGGTTGCCTGCCTTGTTACCGCCTGCGGCCAGAAAGGCCCGCTGTATCTGCCCGATGACAGCAAGTCCCCTGAAGAACAGGCGAAGTCGCAGTCGCACAAGCACGACACCTACTAAGGGCCCGCCATGGACGCTTTTAACTACCGCGACGCAGAGCTGTTCGCGGAAGGCGTAGCCCTGTCCGCCATCGCCGAGCGCTTCGGCACGCCCACCTATGTCTATTCCCGTGCCCACATCGAAGCCCAGTACCTGGCCTATGCCGAGGCACTGGCCGGCATGCCCCATCTGGTCTGCTTCGCGGTCAAGGCCAACTCCAACCTGGGTGTACTGAATGTCCTGGCCCGGCTGGGCGCCGGTTTCGACATCGTCTCCCGGGGCGAGCTGGAACGGGTCCTGGCTGCAGGTGGCCAGGCCGACAAGATCGTCTTCTCCGGCGTCGGCAAGACCCGCGACGACATGCGCCGTGCCCTGGAAGTAGGCGTCCATTGCTTCAACGTCGAGTCCGCCGAAGAACTCGAGCGCCTGCAGCTCGTGGCCGCCGAGCTGGGCGTGCGCGCGCCGATCTCGTTGCGGGTCAATCCCGACGTCGATGCCGGCACCCACCCGTACATTTCCACCGGACTCAAGGAAAACAAGTTCGGCATCGCCATTGCCGCCGCCGAGGATGTGTACATCCGCGCAGCGCAACTGCCCAACCTGGAAATCGTCGGCGTCGACTGCCATATCGGCTCGCAACTGACCACCCTGGAACCCTTCATCGACGCCCTCGAGCGCCTGCTGGACCTGGTGGATCGCCTGGGTGAATGCGGCATCTACCTGCGCCACATCGATCTGGGGGGTGGCCTGGGCGTGCGCTATCGCGACGAAGAGCCGCCGCTGGCCGCCGACTACGTCAAGGCCGTGCGTGAACGCCTGGAAGGTCGCGACCTGGCTCTGGTGTTCGAACCGGGCCGCTTCATCGTGGCCAACGCCGGGGTGCTGCTGACCCGCGTCGAGTACCTCAAGCACACTGAACACAAGGACTTCGCCATCGTCGACGGCGCCATGAACGACCTGATCCGCCCGGCGCTCTACCAGGCCTGGATGGATGTCAGCGCCGTACGCCCGCGTGGTGGCGAGCCACGCACCTACGACATCGTTGGCCCGATTTGCGAAACCGGCGACTTCCTCGCCAAGGGACGAACCCTGGCCCTGGCCGAGGGCGACCTGCTGGCGGTGCATTCCGCCGGTGCCTATGGTTTCGTCATGAGCTCGAACTACAACACCCGCGGCCGTGCCGCTGAAGTACTGGTCGATGGTGACCAGGCTGTTGAAGTGCGTCGCCGCGAGACGGTAGCCGAGTTATTTGCTGGCGAAAGCCTGCTGCCGGAGTAAGACCATGCTGCTGCGCTTTACCAAGATGCACGGCCTGGGCAATGACTTCATGGTCCTCGACCTGGTCAGCCAGCACGCGCACATTCTGCCCAAGCACGCCAAGCAATGGGGTGATCGCCATACCGGAATCGGCTTCGATCAGTTGCTGATCGTCGAGGCTCCGAGCAACCCGGATGTGGATTTCCGCTATCGGATCTTCAACTCCGACGGCTCCGAGGTGGAGCAGTGCGGCAACGGTGCCCGCTGCTTCGCCCGTTTCGTACTGGACAAACGCCTGACCACCAAGCGCCAGATCCGGGTGGAAACCAAGAGCGGCGTGATCGAACTGGATGTACGCAACGACGGCCAGATCAGTGTCAACATGGGCGCGCCGCGCCTGGTGCCGGCGGACATTCCCTTCGAGGCACCCGCCCAGGCCGACAGCTACACACTGGAGGTCGACGGCCGCCAGGTCCCACTGGCCGCCGTGTCCATGGGCAATCCCCATGCCGTACTGCGGGTGGAGGACATCAACAGCGCGCCGGTGCACGAACTGGGCCCGAAAATCGAACATCACCCGCGCTTTCCAGCCCGGGTCAATGTCGGTTTTCTCCAGGTGCTGGACCGTCAGCGCGCGCAGTTGCGCGTCTGGGAACGCGGCGCCGGGGAAACCCAGGCCTGCGGCACCGGAGCCTGCGCCGCTGCAGTGGCTGCGATCAGCCAGGGGTGGATGGATTCGCCCCTATTGATCGACCTGCCGGGCGGACGCCTGTCCATTGAATGGGCAGGCCCTGGCCAACCGGTGATGATGACCGGCCCGGCAGTGCGCGTATACGAAGGACAGGTGCGTCTATAAGTGAGCGAAATCCATGACTGATCAGCCGCAGGTTCCCGCCGAAACGCCCGCCCCATCAGCGCCAGAAAACCTGGAGGCGGCGGCCGTCGCCGCCTACCTGGAGGCTCATCCGGACTTCTTCGTCGACCACGAAGAGCTGCTTCCGGCCTTGCGCATTCCTCACCAGCGCGGTGACACCGTCTCGCTGGTGGAGCGCCAGATGAAGATCCTGCGCGAGCGCAACATCGAAATGCGCCATCGCCTGTCACAACTGATGGACGTAGCCCGGGACAATGACCGGCTGTTCGACAAGACCCGCCGCCTGATCCTTGCGCTGATGGACGCCAGTAGCCTGGAAGAGGTGGTGATGAGCGTCGAGGACAGCCTGCGTCAGGACTTCCAGGTGCCCTTCGTCAGCCTGATCCTGTTCAGCGACAGCGCCATGCCGGTGGGTCGCTGGGTGTCCACCGCCGAAGCCCAGGGCGCCATCGGCGGCCTGCTGACGGAAGGCAAGAGTATCTGCGGCAGCCTGCGCGAACACGAACTGGATTTTCTCTTCGGCGAAGAGCAGCGCAAGCAGATCGGCTCCACCGCCGTGGTCGCCGTGGCGCACCAGGGCATGCACGGCGTCCTGGCCATCGCCAGCCGTGACCCGCAGCACTACAAGAGTTCGGTGGGCACCCTGTTCCTCAGCTACATTGCCGAGGTCACGGGCCGCGTGCTGCCGCGCTTCACTCACTCGCTGCGCTCGGTACGCTGACCATGCACCAACAGCTGGACGCCTACTGCGCGCACTTGCGCAGTGAGCGCCAGGTGTCGCCCCATACCCTGCAAGCCTATCGGCGCGACCTCGACAAGGTGCTGGGCTTCTGCGACAAGCAGCAGGTGCAGCGCTGGAACGACCTGGATATCCAGACCCTGCGCAGCATGATCGCGCGCCTGCACCAACAGGGGCAGTCGTCCCGCAGCCTGGCTCGCCTGTTGTCCGCCGTGCGCGGGCTGTATCACTACCTGAACCGCGAAGGGCTGTGCGATCACGACCCGGCCAACGGCCTGGCCCCGCCCAAGGGCGAACGGCGCCTGCCCAAGACCCTGGACACCGACCGCACCCTGCAGTTGCTCGATGGCGCCGTGGAAGATGACTTCCTGGCCCACCGCGACCAGGCAATCCTGGAGCTGTTCTACTCCTGCGGGCTGCGGCTTTCCGAGCTGACCAGCCTGAATCTCGAGCAGTTGGACCTGGCGGATGGCCTGGTGCAGGTCCAGGGCAAGGGCAGCAAGACCCGGGTCCTGCCGGTGGGCAAGAAAGCCCGCGAGGCTCTGGCGCTGTGGCTGCCGCTGCGAGCCCTGAGCAACCCGCCGGACAGCGCCCTGTTTGTCAGCCAGAAAGGCCGGCGCCTCGGACCACGTGCCATTCAACTGCGGGTCAAGGCCGCCGGCGAACGTGAGCTGGGGCAGAATCTGCACCCGCACATGCTACGCCATTCCTTTGCCAGCCATTTGCTGGAATCCTCGCAGGACCTGCGCGCAGTGCAGGAGCTGCTGGGGCATTCGGACATCAAGACCACGCAGATCTACACCCACCTGGACTTCCAGCATCTGGCAGCGGTGTACGACAGCGCCCACCCACGGGCCAAACGCACCAAAGGCGGTGAGTAATGACCATCAAGCTGATCACCTTCGACCTCGACGACACCCTGTGGGACACCGCCCCGGTGATCGTCAGTGCCGAAGCCACCCTGCGCCAGTGGCTGACGGAGCACGCGCCGAACCTGGGGGCCGTGCCGGTGGAGCATCTCTGGGCCATTCGCGAGCGGGTGTTGAACCACGAGCCGACTCTCAAGCACCGGATCAGCGCCCTGCGCCGGCGGGTGCTGTTTCATGCCCTGGAAGAAGCCGGATACGACCACGCCCAGGCCAACCGGCTGGCCGACCAGAGCTTCGAGGTGTTCCTCCATGCCCGCCATCAGCTGGAGGTCTTTCCCGAGGTGCTACCGACCCTGGAGGCCCTGGCCAATCACTTCGCCCTGGGCGTGGTCACCAACGGCAACGCCGATGTGCGCCGCCTGGGGCTGGCGGACTACTTCAAGTTCGCCCTGTGCGCCGAGGATATCGGCATCGCCAAGCCCGATGCCCGGCTGTTCCAGGAAGCCCTGCAACGGGGCGGGGCCACACCCGACACCGCCGTGCATATCGGCGACCATCCGGGTGACGACATTGCCGGCGCCCAGCAGGCTGGCCTGCGCGCCATCTGGTTCAACCCTGCCGGCAAGGCCTGGGAGGCCGAACGCGCCCCAGATGCCGAGATTCGCAGCCTGACCGAGCTGCCACGGCTGCTGGCCAGCTGGAAATAAGGCAGCGGCTTGCGGCCTCAAGCCTCAAGCCTCAAGCCTCAAGCCTCAAGCTGCCAGTTTCGGGCCTCCGGGTTCAAGCTTGTAGCTTGTAGCTTGTAGCTTGCCGCTTGCCGCTTAAAGCTGCTTTTTCTGCGGCCCATGAAAAAGCCCGCAGCGACGGCGGGCTTTTTCAGCAAGCAAGTAGCAAGGCTCAGATAGGCCGGCTGCCGTACTTGTTGTCAGGCTTCTTGGGCGGATCGGCGACCACGTTGGCCTCGACTTCCTGCACTTTACCGCCACGGGCCAGGAACTCTTCCATGGCACGGGCCAGCGCATCACGCTCCTTGTTCTTGGCTTCGACGCTTGGCAGTTCGTCTACCGAGACCGCAGCCTTGGCCTTGCCTTTGGCTGTCGGCGCTGGTGCATCACCACCATCGTCTTCCGCCACATCGTCGGCGGCCGCTTCAAGACCTTCTTCGGTATCGTCTTCGTCACCTACTTCGAGGTCGTCGTTTTCCAGATCATCGTCGCTCATGTTCTACCTCATGACTTGCGAAAAGCAGATTAGTTATAGCCCAGCTGTGCCGACTGTCGAAGGCCGCTGGAAAAAAATCAACATCCACTGATATTCAGCGGCTTATGCCTTATCACCGTGCAAGGTGGCAAGGACTTTGCGAGCACCGCCCTGATCACGATGCTCGCCCAGATAAACACCTTGCCAGATGCCTAACGCCAGACGCCCCGCCGCTACCGGCAAAGTCAGCTGACAGCCTAGCAAACTGGCCTTGAAGTGCGCCGGGAGGTCGTCCGCACCTTCGTCGTCATGTTCGTACCCGGCCATGCCTTGAGGCACCAGGGTGTTGAAGAAACGCTCGAAGTCGCGCCGGACCGCCGGATCGGCATTCTCGTTGATGGTCAACGAGGCCGAGGTATGTTGCAGCCACAGGTGTAGCAGACCCACTCGACATGCCTTCAACTCAGGCAAGCCGGCCAGCAACTCGTCCGTCACCAGATGAAAGCCCCGGGGCCTGGCCCGCAGGGTAATCAGGGTCTGTTGCCACATACCGTTCTCCACGCTTCGGCGCGCATTCTAGCGCGCTCAGGGAAAAAACAAAGCGCCGAATAATCCTGCTTTAGTGTAAGCATTTGCCCTGGTAAAAATCGCCATGGCAAACACGCCAAGGCTCACCAGAAAATCCTTTCAGCCTTTTTCAATGACAAACGCCAGGCAAAAAAATGCCCGACCGAAGCCGGGCTTTTTGTTTCGACGATGATTACAGGTTGTAACCGCGCTCGTTGTGCTGGGCCAGGTCGAGACCGACCGCTTCCTCTTCTTCGGTAACCCGCAGCCCCATGACCGCATCCAGGACCTTGAGGATGATGAAGGTGACGATGGCGGTGTAGATCACCGTGAACCCCACGCCTTTGGCCTGGATCCAGACTTGGGCGGCGATGTCGGTCACCGTGCCGAAACCACCCAGGGACGGAGCAGCAAAGACACCGGTAAGGATCGCACCGAGGATACCGCCGATGCCGTGTACGCCGAAGGCATCCAGGGAATCGTCATAGCCCAGCTTGCGCTTGAGGCTGGTGGCACAGAAGAAGCACACCACGCCCGCCGACAGACCGATGATCAGAGCCCCCATCGGGCCCACGGTGCCAGCGGCCGGGGTGATTGCCACCAGGCCGGCCACCACGCCCGAAGCGATACCCAGGGCACTGGGCTTGCCGTGGGTGAGCCACTCGGCAAACATCCAGCCCAACGCTGCGGCGGCAGTTGCAATCTGAGTCACCAGCATGGCCATGCCGGCGGTGCCATTGGCGGCGGCGGCAGAACCGGCGTTGAAACCAAACCAGCCGATCCACAGCATGGCCGCGCCCATCAGGGTATAGCCCAGGTTATGGGGCGCCATGGGGGTGGTCGGGAAGCCTTTGCGCTTGCCCAGCACCAGGCAGGCCACCAGGCCGGCAATACCGGCATTGATATGCACCACGGTGCCGCCGGCAAAATCCAGCACGCCCCAATCGCCCAGCAAGGAACCCGGGCCGCTCCAGACCATGTGCGCGATCGGCGCATACACCAGGGTGAACCACACGCCCATGAAGATCAGCATCGCAGAGAACTTCATCCGCTCGGCGAAGGCACCGACGATCAGCGCCGGGGTGATGATGGCGAAGGTCATCTGAAAGGTGACGAACACCGCTTCAGGGAACAACGCGGCCGGACCGGTGAGGCTGGCCGGAGTGATACCCGCCAGGAACGCCTTGGAAAAGCCGCCCACGAAGGAATTGAGATTGACCACGCCGGCTTCCATCCCGGTGGTATCGAACGCCATGCTGTAGCCGTAGATGAACCACAGGACCGTGATCAGGCCGGTAATGGCGAAACACTGCATCATCACCGAAAGAATGTTTTTCGACCGCACCATGCCGCCGTAGAACAGCGCCAGGCCAGGAATCGTCATGAACAGCACCAGGGCTGTGGAGGTCAGCATCCAGGCGGTATCGCCGGAGTTGAGGACTGGAGCCGCCGCTTCGTCTGCCGCCATGGCCAGGCCTGGCATTACGAGGGGCAAAAGGGCTCCTAGCCCTGCGAATTTACGCAGAGTCATATTGTTTTCTCCTGGGGCGTTGGGTTTGGCGGCTTAGATTGCGTCGGTATCGGTTTCGCCGGTACGGATGCGAATAGCCTGTTCCAGATTGACCACGAAGATCTTGCCGTCACCGATCTTGCCGGTGTTGGCAGCCTTGGTTATCGCCTCGATAACCCGGTCAAGATCCTTGTCGTCAATGGCGACATCGATCTTCACCTTGGGCAGGAAGTCGACTACATACTCCGCACCGCGATACAGCTCGGTGTGACCCTTCTGCCGGCCGAAGCCTTTGACCTCAGTAACGGTAATGCCCTGCACGCCGATTTCGGACAGCGACTCGCGCACGTCGTCCAACTTGAACGGCTTGATGATGGCAGTGACTAGCTTCATGAAACTCTCTCCCGAATTGGTGGACTTGCCCCAGGAAAACAAACCCGGCTCAAGTCTAAGCGCAGTGCCTGGCTTTGTAACGCATCGTCGGCCTTCCTCAGCCAGGCCGACGCCAGCTAACCGCCCCGGACGAAACACTTCCCGTTCCGCCTGTCGCACTGCATTCATCACAGCGACTGCATCAGTGCATGGGTCACCAGGGTCTAAGCAGAAAGCTTGCCATCTCGGGAAAAATCAGTGATTTCAGTCCTTTGCCCGCAACCGCCGAGGCATACCGCAAATCGAGGCCCCGGATACGCACAATAACGGTGCGCGGGCGCCCGGCCAGATGCGCAAAAAACGTGCAGACCGGCCACCCGCAAGCCCCTCTGTCGTGCGTGATACACTGCGAGCCATCTGCTATTCAGGACACTCCCATGCTCGCGCCCAAAGACCTTCTCGACGCCCTGAGCGGCCACGCCTCGCGTTTGCTCAGCGGTGACACGCCCCTGCCCCGCAACGAAATCGAAAGCCAGTTCAAGGCCCTGCTGCAAAGCGGCTTCAGCAAGCTGGACCTGGTCAGCCGGGAAGAGTTCGACAGTCAGATGGTGGTTTTGGCCCGCACCCGGGCGCGCCTGGAAAGCCTGGAGGCCAAGGTGGCCGAGCTGGAAGCCCGGCTCACTCCGCCCGCCCAGTGAACTGATGCATTCGCCTGCAGGCCCCGCCCTGCGGGCGACAGCCACGACAGCGCCGACGACATATCCTGTCTGCATTCAAGCTGCCATCGCCCCACTCCCCTCAACTATCCTTGCAGCACCGCAGGACGCGGCTCCCGCTGTTTCAAGGAAGTCTTTCGATGTCCCTGGCAATCATCCACAGCCGCGCCCAAGTGGGCGTACAGGCCCCGGCTGTCAGCGTTGAAGTGCATCTGGCCAACGGCCTGCCCAGCCTAACCCTGGTCGGCCTGCCGGAAACCGCCGTCAAGGAAAGCAAGGACCGGGTGCGCAGCGCCATCCTCAACGCCGGCTTCGACTTCCCTGCCCGCCGCATCACCCTCAACCTGGCCCCGGCCGACCTGCCCAAGGACGGTGGACGCTTCGACCTGGCCATTGCCCTGGGCATCCTCGCCGCTAGCATGCAGGTACCGGCCCTGGCCCTGGACAACATGGAGTGCCTCGGTGAACTGGCCTTGTCCGGTGCTGTGCGTCCGGTACGCGGCGTGCTGCCGGCGGCGCTGGCGGCACGTGATGCCGGACGCACCCTGCTGGTGCCTCGCGCCAATGCGCAAGAAGCCTGCCTGGCTTCAGGCCTCGAAGTAATCGCCGTGGATCATCTGCTGGAAGCGGTGGCCCATTTCAACGGGCACGCCCCCATCGCGCCCCATGTCAGCGATGGTCTCCCCCCGAATCCACCGCCCTACCCCGACCTGAGCGAAGTCCAGGGCCAGCTCGCCGCCAAGCGCGCCCTGCTGATCGCCGCCGCCGGAGCCCACAATCTGCTGTTCAGTGGACCGCCGGGCACCGGCAAGACCTTGCTGGCCAGCCGCCTGCCTGGCCTGCTGCCGCCGCTTCAGGAAGACGAAGCCCTGGAGGTGGCGGCGATTCAATCGGTGAGCAGCCACACGCCCCTGCGTCATTGGCCGCAGCGACCATTTCGCCAGCCTCACCATTCAGCCTCAGGTCCAGCGCTGGTAGGCGGCGGCTGTGACATTTGGAAATAAATGCAACTAAACGGAAATAAATGCAACTGGAACATTGGTTGAACTGACGACTGATTTTCGAGAGCGCCCTGTAAATACGGGCCTTTCGGTCCGGTCATGGTCATTGAACGCCGTTCACGCTCACTTACGCCTGGCAAATCATCTCTTACAGCCTTCAACACGCTTATCGCGTTTCATCTCCATGTGAATGGTGCATTGCTGGCCGCGAACGCCGCTGTATGCTCAAGGTCAGACTTGATAAGTGACAACGATAATCCCAGGTAGCGCTTTCACTGGAGGCGCGATGACCACTACCATCGAAGCGGTAGCTGCACTGATCGGCAATGCGAAGCGAATTGTGGTGTTCACAGGCGCTGGCGTCTCCGCAGAAAGCGGTATACCCACGTTCCGAGACCCATTGACCGGAATATGGGCTCGCCATGACCCCCAATTGCTTGAAACATCTAGCGCTTTTCGAAAGGACGCGGCATTGGTATGGGGTTGGTACTTGTGGCGCAGAACCCAAGTCGCACAAGCCACGCCAAATGCTGCACATCACGCCATTGCGCAATTGGCCAACCTCCGAGAGGTGACGGTGGTCACCCAAAACATTGATGACCTACATGAGCGGGCCGGATCATCGGAGGTGATTCATCTACACGGCAGCCTCGCACAACCCAAATGCTTTGCATGCCATCGCGTACCCCCTGCTTCATCTTTCGAGGAACTGGTCAACGTTGAAGGCTTGAGGGTCGCCGCCGCGTTGTCCGCGGTGTAACGGAAAACTACGACCGGGTGTTGTGTGGTTCGGGCAAGATCTACCAGCAGCTGCGTGGAAACGAGCGGTTCTGGCGGCCAGAGATAGTGATCTTCTGCTTTCGATAGGCACTTCGGGGGTTGTCTTCCCGGCGGCCGAAATTCCCATGATGGCCTTGCAGGCTGGCGCCTACGTGGTGCACATCAACCCCGAGCAAGTTGCTGAGCCAAGCATTCGGGAGCTTTGTTTAGTGGGACGCGCCACTGAACATGTCCCGAGCCTCGTTTCGCTGATGCCCCCTCAACCCTCAGCCTGATTGAAGAACGGTCGCGCGAACCTCATTACCCGCATCATCCCAGCTTTGCGGTTCTCTCCCTTTGACGGAAGGACCGACCAATATTGATGGTTTCAATAGCGAAGAGATAAAGCGCAAAAAGGCGAATGAAATTGGGCATGCCAAAAAGCTTCAGGTTCAGCGGTTCAGGCACGTGAGATACATACCAAAAAGTCACGGTCAAGCAAAACGCCAAAAGTGAGCCTCCAAGCAGCGGCCCCCAGCTTGCCTGATCATGATCAGCCAACCGGCTATTCAAACGATGAATCAAATCAACCCAACACACGAGCAGCAGCGATGAAAAAAACACCAGAAACGGCAGAATTAGACTGATCTTCGAAAAAGGGTCGGCAATAGGGCCTCCATTGTCCGCAAAAGTTGAGATCGCAAGTGCAATTAACACGATAGTTAGCGACCTAGATCCTACTTTTCCAAGCGCATCCATAATTTCTTTAAACATTAGTAAACCACTGAGATTTTAGTATTTTCTTCATTGAAATTCGGCTTTCACTTACATGAACTGGCCACCACCAAGTTGCGAAGTTTCTGGAAAATGCGGATTTCACAGTCAAAAATCTAATTGCCTCAACAGGCTTTTATCACTGCGCACAATTTCAACGGCACGAGAATAAAACACCCAAACCACTTCGCAAGCGGAAATTAGGTTACGTCCATCATTCTCACGACGTCTATAAGGAATAACGCCATCCGTGGCGTTGCCTACGGTTTTGACGGTTAAGAGCAAGGTGATGCAAGTTATTACTTCCCCCGCTGCTTGGCAATCTAGCGGTGTACTATCCATACAGCGAGCGGCCTTCCAGAGGCAGCCACCGCACATTCAAAAGCCATTCTCCGGAGGGCATTGCGTAATGGATCTCGCACGATTGCAGCAACTTTTGAACGGGCAGGGAGAGATCGTCAAGGGTTGTGACTTGTCAGCGGAAGACGCAGCCAGCTTTGTCCAAACCAATTTTGGCCAGCAATCGTTTTGCCTGGTGCGAGACTGGGTCCTACTCGAACTGGAGCCCTGCGGCGAAGGATATGACGCTTTGCATTCCCGTGGTTTGGAACCGGCGCTGGTCTACGCACACAACGTCGTGTTCGACAGTCGCGGGCGCTTTAATTCAGGCGACTGGGTGCGCAGCACGTTTCAACTGAAATACGAAGGCGAAGGGCTTTTTTTCACAAAAAACACGCTTTATGTCCTTCTTGGTATGGGCACACGCCAGAGCATCACGCTGAGTGACCTCCTGAGCCTGAGCTGAACCGGCCACACCCGCGCGCCCTCTGTCGCCGTTGTAATGCCCTTACGGCTCCAAGACAGGGCCGCTCCAAAACTCATCCATCGCCGGACGGACCACTTATCGCAATTTCAGGTCTGTCACTGGACCAACTCTCTTTTATTCCATGACAAGCGTCGCTGCAGGCGCGAGCATTGGACATCCCTTTGGCTGACGACGTATCGGGTGAATGACGATGAAGGAAGGCAAACGCTGGACCGCTTTGGCCCAAGCCACCAACGATGGCAGTGGCGACGTGATCGTCAATTTGCCTGCTGCGCTCCTTGAGGAAATGGGCTTGGCGATTGGAGACGATCTGGAGATCACCGTCACCGGCGACACAATTATTCTGACGCCAATCCGCGACATGGGGCGTGAGTCTCTCAGAGTGCTCAACCTGAAACGCGCTCAATTCGACACCAGGTATCGAAGCCGCATGACGGCGCTGCTTGGTATTCCCGAGGACGCCACTGTCCAGCACATTCACAACATGATTGAGGCAGGCCTTGAGGCGACCACCCTTACGGCAATGATCGACTTAGGGCTCATCAGCGCCTATATTCTGGACGCAATCTTTCCCACCACAGCGCTTAAAACAAAGCTGGCTACCGATGAGCGATTAACCGCTAGCCAAAGTGATCACGTGTTTCGCCTGGCACACACCATTGCCTTAGCCGAATCCTTTTTTGGCGACACCGAAAAGGCCATGCGCTGGCTGTCCAAACCGAAGTCCCGGTTTTCAGGCAAGACTCCCATAGAAATGCTCTCTACAACCGTCGGGTCACACCTAGTGGAGGAGTTACTCACCCAAGCTACGGAAGGATTGTCACTCTGATTCTGTTCGCCATCATGCGAAGAAACGATCAGACAGCGTCATCGTTTGGTCACTTGGTGCAGACGCGGTTTTGCAGGTAACGTACGAGCCCTCTGGCGGAGCATCAAACAGATCAGGACGATTTGCGAATTACGCTTTTAGTCCAGCTTAGTCAGCCCATAATCAGCGACGAGCTAGATGCTCCTGCGTATTCGGAGTTGCGAATTGTTCCATCGAATAAAGCGAGTTCCGCCCCGCGACAGTCTCTGCACTACCGATGACAGCGAAGCCATCAAGCACATCCGCAACGGAACGGTGGTGGTCTGGTCTTACGAGCGCATCAAGAAAAACTTCGAAGCTGAAAGCATTCCGTACGTGGAAGTCATTTTCAGGTTCTTAGACCGCAACGACGTGCCCGCCGGCCTGACTCCAGCATTGATAGGGGTAAGCCGCCTGGGAAGCTTTCGCCTGGGGACCATTTGGAAAGGGGGAAAATGCATAGCCGAAACCGATCTCGGAAAAGACCAAGAGTTTTCGGTGGACTTCACTGAAGGTGCCTGGTCTTACGTTACTATCCAAGGCAATCATCAGCCCGTCCCCTATTTCAAAACCGATTATCCACTTAGAAGCCAGCCAACGGAAAACGCGCTGACCGAGTTTCTCAGCTTCCCACTACCGAATGAAAAAAACCTGCTAATCCCCTGTATCGAGTTCCTTTACCGGTGTTATGGCAGCACGTCGGACATGGCCAGAATATTGACCACCTATCCGTGGCCGAAGGTGCAGGAGCTTCTCTATGCCGACGTCAAGAAAGATCCTCACACCTGGCTTGTAAAGCCGCACCCCAAAGTTCCTGACGACGATGCGCTGTTTCTGGCACACGCGCTGTACAGCGACTACACCCAACATGTCGCCAAGCTACTTTATTCAGAGCTGGACAATGCACATGGCAAACACATGAGAGAAACGAGCCTGCGGGTTAGACCGTGGTTTCAGGGCCCCGCCAGGCTGATGGTTCGCGGTCGCTGGATCAACAGCCGAAATACCTTCCTGTGCTACGAAATCACAGGCATGAGCCAGCCGCAGGATCATCCTTACGAGATAAGCCGGGTTACATACTCCAAAGATGATCCCGAAAAGGATCAGGCCCTTCTCGACACGATCAGAGTCAAGATTGAAACACCAAAACCCCAGGATCCCTTTGTTATCACTGACCGTCAGGAGCCAGATCAGGGATCCGCGCAATGGTCCAAACCAGATCCGAATTTTCAGATTCTGGAGCCAAAATGTCCCCATACCGTGACACTTGAGGAGCGATCGCTGTTTCCGAAAAACGCCGTCCCCGTCCCACCGGGCACAACCAGAGTATTCTCCACCGGCGATCCTCAGGGCTACGACAAAGGTGTTGGCAAATTCACTGCGACCGCGAAGCGGGTCCTGGGGAATGGAGGGGCACTGCAAGCAGTATGGGATGAGCTTCAACGCCTAAAACACAAAAAGTTCTTTTCAAGCGTGGCTTGGTTGTCAGAGCGCGAAGGCTTTGTGCAGAGCAAAGACTTCAGATTGTTGGCACTGGCTGCCTTTACACTATCTGAGGCACCTTCCGACAAGAACCGGACTTGGCTGGGCTACAAGGACAATGCCAATCGCCGGCGAGGAATATTGGTTGCGCGCATAACGATTGCAAGCCGCTCGTTCTACCTGTTTGAACTTCAGCGCAAGAAAGTTCGAAGAGGCGCAGTGTATGGAGAAGAGGAAATTTCAGGACTTCTGATCGAGATCAACAATCAGGCCGAGGCGTTGGTCGAGATATCCAGAGTCTGCACGAGAATCCGCCTAGCCAATGGCAATTTCCGGAATCTAGAACCGTTCATACATCCGCATAACATTTTCCGGCATTCCTCCGACGGATCGCTTTTCTACCCGTTTTACCATCTGGGCATTGTGCTCGCCTGATGAGTTCCCACGGTTGAGTTACCGCGATATGTACTGGAATTTGGCAGTTTATCTTCCGAGCATAATCTCGCTAATTTCCCTACACCTAGGAACGCTACGGGCCTGCGCGACCGCGGACCGACTTACGAGAGTTATGGCACCGACCCAATCTGGGCCGAACGAATGACTGGAGCCATCGCATCGATCATCAGGGCGAGCGCTTGAGCGCCTTGTTCCGTTCCATCCCATGCATGTCCGAGCGCACGTCGAATGGCCGGGTTCTCCGTGAGCTCAACAATATCCCTGATTATGCCAATATTGGCATAAATCAAAGCATCTTCAATCGCTGGAGTGATGGTTTTTATATGACCGTTGAGGAACTTCGACAGGGTGTACTGAGGAACACCAGAGCGCCGGGAATACTCGTTCACGGAGATTCCAAGCCCGGAAATATGGCGCCGTAGCTCACTGCGCGCAGCGAGAAGCTCGACTGATGGTTTCGTTGCGATTCTTGGCATAGGTAGGTACGATAGCAATTAAGCGAAATCCCAACAAGCTCTCACTCACTGGGAGGTGGACGAGAGATGAAGAAGAACGATGCGGGCAAGCGCTATCGAATAGTTTTCAATACACGTGCCCGCTTAGGTCAGGTCATGACACCGCCACCTTTGGCGAACGCGGTGGTGTGCCTGATGGGTGCGCAAGGCGGGAATTGGCTTGAGTTGGGTTCTGGCTCAGGACGCCTGGCTGAGGCCGTCAGCACTGGTGCCGCGCCGAAGAGCTATCTCGGCGTTGAAGTTGAGCCTTCGATGATCGCCCTGAGCCCCGAACTTCCTGGATTCAGCTTTGTGCAACAGGATGTGCTGGCCGTGAACAAACTGGCGCACACCTTGGCAAAGACGAAGTTCGACTACGTCATTGGCAACCCGCCGTATGGCATACACGGTTTTTCTGCACAAGCTACTCAACGCCTTCAAGCGCTTTGTCCGGATCTGGAGATTCACGGCAACTGGGCGCCGATCGACCTGTATTTCGTTCTGGAGTCTCTGTCCCGACTCAAGGCAACCGGCTCGGCAGCTTTCATAGTCGGTGCCGACATCCCATGCGGCACGCAGAGCCTGAAATTTCGCGAAATGTTGCTGGAGAAGGCTTGCGAAATTGAATGCTATGAACTGCCACAGACCGCGTTTGGTACCTATGCAGAGGTTCAGGCATACGCATTGATCGTTCGGTATGGAAAAAGCCGAGCCCGCCACGTTTCGCTGGGCCGCCTGAACGACCAGTTCGAAGTCACTGCACTGCGCCATGTAAGCCCCGCCCAAGCATTGGCAAGCATGGATCTGAGCCACCATGAATTTGCCGAGATTGATGCGGCATTGCGTAAATCCAGCCAAGGCCAAACGATGAAGGACATGGAAGTGTCGATTGTGCGAGGTAGCCGGACACGCGCTCAGTTCTCCCAGCTGGGCATCGCGCACTTTCACACCTCGGACTTTCCAAGAACCGGGTTGGAGGTGTCGTTCAAGACCGCTCCATCGCCCGACTTTCAGCAGGCAACCGTTGGCGACATTCTGCTGCCCAGGGTGGGCACCCGCTGCCTGGAGCACAAAGCCGTTGTCGTGAGCGGACAAGCGCCTTATTCCGAAGCCGTATTCCGCGTACGCACGCCGGCGAAACACCACGAACGAGTGGTGCGCTGGATAACCAGCTCGGAGTGTTCAGTTTGGCGCCGGGCAGCAGCGCGAGGGGCCTGCGCCAAGCACCTCACGGTTTCGACACTGCTGAGCATGCCTGTTCCACACTGATCAATACGGTTTGCAACGTGTAAGCTTAATTGCGCTTGTCCACTGCCTGGAACCGCTCCATAAGCTGTGGGAATTCCGAGGGGTCCGGAAAGGCCTCATAACTGAACGCAGCTGCAGTGGTGACCCACGGCAACTTCTCAGCTGTCCAGGTTTCCATAAACGGCGGATACAACTGTGGATTTTCCAGCAGACTGCTGCGCACCCCCACGAATGTCTCAACCCCTTCCGGTCGGGTGAATAACCACGTCAGACAGCTTGGGCAAAAATAGTGGCGGGTCGGGCCGCGCAGACCTCCAATCACAGGCTCACCTTGGGTAATGGCGAAGCTTTCCGCTGGGAAAAGCGCCGTCAGGGAAAAAGCACTGGACGACATTTTTTGACAGCCTACGCAGTGACAGGCAGTGGTCATGGCAGGTGGGCTTTTGATTTCAAACGTGATCTGTTCACAGCGGCAGGATCCTGTAATGGTCATGAGCATTATCTCTCGGGGCGCGCACCTGGGCGCTTGATGACTGGGTATGATTGAAAGTGATCAGACTGCTGGGCGGCTCACGCGAAGGAATGAGCCGGACACCTCCTTGGGATGATGGGAATCATGCACTGTTTATTGCTCGGGAACGGCATCAATCGTGTGGCACTGCAAAAGGACTGGACCCAAATCCTTTGTGAACTGGCTGACCAGTTCAACGCGGAGGACCTGACCCTGCTCCTCAAAGAAAAGCCGCTGTCGATGTTCATCGAAGAACTCTGCGCTCGAGCACAAGGACGTTTTGCCAGTTCAGAGCACCGGGTCAAGGTGGCATTCGCCGGGCTGCTCGAGCAGATCGCCCCGATACCGGCACACGAGCGCATATGCCGCTTGTTCAAGGTCATCATGACCACCAATTATGACTTCACGATAGAAGAGGCACTCGCCGGTCCCTTTTATCACTCAACTTGCCTGGCTCCCGAATCCAGGTATAGCCTTTTCCGTCGACACACCGCCGCAGGCATCGATGTCTGGCATGTTCATGGAGACGCGACTCGGCCAAGCTCAATGGTACTGGGGTTCGATCACTACGCCGGCGCACTGCAAAAAATTCGTAACTATGTGACCGACGGGATTGAGGTCAAACAAGAGCCGCACAAGGTCTCGTCGCCCGTCAAAAATGGGTTACTGGATTTCACCACCTTCCGGACGCTCTACTCTTGGGTGGATTACTTTCTCAGAGACCACATTCACATCGTCGGCCTGGGCATGGACTTTACCGAGATCGATCTGTGGTGGTTGCTATTGCACAAGAGACGCCGACTGCATCAGACGGGCAAAGTATTTTTCTATCACCTTTGCGCCGGCGCAGCACCGAAAGAAACACCGGTGACGTCACTGTTGCGCTCGCTGAACGTTGAGATCGTGCCCATAGCCCAGGCCACCTGGGTAGAGTGCTATATGAAGGCAGCGGACGAGATCGAAACGAGAATCGCCAATTACCCCGTGCATTTCCCAATCCCGGAACGCGACACCTGTACACACGAAACAACGAGACCGCCTAAAACGTCGTTGCCGAACGTCGATTCCCGGCAGGGCAAGCTGAAGCTCCCTCGGCCCCGTTAGACGATCCTGACGCGATTCCACACGCACGAGCAGCCCTCAGTTGATGTCCACCTCATACCAATGCACGCAGTGGATGCCGGTGGTTCGCCCCTTCTTGCGCCTAGGGTGATCAAATATGACCCGAGGCTGCTTTTGTGTGGCACAGAAAAGCGCTGCGCCTATGGCCATGGGCTTGGTACCGAACGGTGAAACAGTCAGCCGGTTGCATTCATTACTCCCCGAGAGCGCAGCATATGCCTTCTCAAGCACCTCGTACGCGGCCTTTGGATTGTTGGCCCCGCAAAATTTAACCCCAACCTCAGACGTCTCCAGCAAACGGCTGTTGGCCATCAGCGCTTCCAGATCCCAAGACGCCTGAAAGGGCGGAATACCAAAAACAATCGTGACCTTGCGAATGAACTGACCATCGTCCGCGCTCAATGCGCGGGTGAGCCGTCCGCCCTCAAATCCCAGAAAAGCTACCAGGTGAACGCTGTCCTTGGTTCCCAGCATGCCGACAAATGGCGGAATAGCGTGCTGCACGAATCCGCTGCTCAGATCGAACGCCATGCCGTTTACTGCCGAGTCCTCATGGGTTCGCCGGACATACTCTTTGGGTTCGACATAAAGAAAACCGATTCTGGGACTCTTGTGACAGAAGGAATAGGCATAGAGAAGCAAAGCAATTTCGCAAAAGTCCAAGGTCGTGGCATCAATCACAATGGACGCGGCGCTAAACTCACGTGACAAGTCTTCAAGCTCACCACCGCTTGCCCGGTACTTCTTCTCACCGACCTCAAGGCACATGGAGTCCGGGTGATAGCGCACTCGAAAGCGTTGCTCGCCCAAACGATTTGTGCGCTCAACCGAATAAGCACTTCGGTCGTCCAGATCGTCAGCGCCTGTGAAGGCAATGTCCATCAGGGGTAACTGGCCGAGCTCTTGTTCGTTGATCAAATCTTGTCTAATAAATCGCACGATGACCTCAGAACAACGATCCAGTTTTCTTGGCGGTTTCCTCATCATCTTGCGAGTCCACCAATTGCCGAACTAGCGAATCGAACTGACTATCGGATTGGGTGAGCATGATGTCCAACTGAGTAGCGGTGAGCGTGATCTTTCGCCGCTTGCGGTAGCTGATTCTGAAATGCGGTGCGTAGATCGGGTTCAGGACCAGCTCGTACTGGGTGACGTCATATTCCGCCTTGTCCTTAGTCCCTTTCGACTCTGCCAGTACCGACCAGATCTTCGCTTCTCGAAGAATCACCTGCGCCGCATCAGACAACTGTGCAGTGTCAGCCCGGTTGATCGAGAAATGGTTGATCTCAGGTTCGCTTTGGCTGCGGCGCTTGTTGAACTTCTCGAACAATCCGCCCAGGCGTCTTGCGAAATCCAGCAGCCGGTCGCCATGGGGGCCCAACTGTACAACGTCCTCAAACATGGCGTCGGACACGTGAACCGCAGCGTTTGCCTGCGAATCCAGATCGATGCACAGCGCACCGTCGATTTCCTCGGCCGAGCGCCGCTGATACGCCTGCAACAGTGCGTTGTGACAGAGCTCCTGGAAAAACCGCAAATTGGGTGCGGCAATCTTGCAGAAGCGGGAAAACCCCGCGTAGAGAATGTTTGGCCGCTTTGTCAGCCCCGCATAAAGGTGGAACAGACACCCGTAAAGGTTATTATCCACCCAACCTCCCGTCTTGTAGAAGGCATCGTTTTTTGACCTGCCCTTGTCGACCACGTCCTGGAACAGCCCCAAGGCCTCTTTTCCCGATTGGCTTTTTCGGTTGAGAATCGCGCCGAGGACGACGCTTGCCTCGGGTACGCTTTCGCTGACCAGATCTTCGGCGTCAACCACACCCGTCAGACCCTGAAAGTTGAGCCCTCGCTGAATCATGTCCACAACACGCCGGCGTAACGCCAAATCCTCCAGTGCCACACGCGCAATCTCTGGCGCTCGCAACTCGGGGAATATCTGTTTCGTGTAGGCCACCACGTCCTGCCGATAAGACGCGGTACTGCGGTACGGCAAATGGGTCACGTCATGCAGGAGTTCAGGTTTGAATGCCGGGCAAGACACACTGACCTCCGCCTGGCGAAGACGAAACAGAAACAGCTCCGCAGCCATCACCTCAAAATCATTGTCATTGACCAACAAGGCTTCGATGTCGATGGTGCGAATGTCATGTACCTCTACAACTCGCTCCTCCCCACTGGTTTTGAAATCAGTGACGGCCTCACGTTTATGGGCGATGTGTACAGCCAGCCGTGAGCTGGGATGCTTGATCGCATCGCACACAATTTCGCGATGCTTCATCAGCAGGTTTTCAAACTCATCGATGAACACCCTGAAACCCAAGGATTTTAGCCTCGGGTCATGCCGTGCGAGATCATCGGCAAGCGCGGTGATGATCGTCGTGAAGTGCACGAACAACGGAGTAGGACAACGGCCAGGGTTGCGAACCCAAAGGTCGAGCTCGGCCAAACGCTCATCAACCTCTTCAGCCAACGCCTCGACGGTGGGCTCCTTAAGCTGCATGAGCCGCACCAGCTTCTGGCCCAGCGTGATGCTGTTCAATGACAGCGGACCATTGACCAGATTTTTGGCTTCACTGATCTTTTGCAGGGCTTGGGTCACTTCGTCGAGCAAGCAAAGCGTCAGGTAGTGAGAAAAGGCCACGCCATCTTGCTGATTGCCCAGCCACTCGGGCGTGATCAGGGAGCAAAAACCCGTGTCTGGACGGAAGTAGAGACCGATATGGGCAAATTCATCATCGCTGATCTGCGGTCTAAGGGGGCTGAACGTCGACCCATGGCAAAAATATCGCAAGAACATGGTTTTGCCACATCCCCGCCCGCCCAGCACGCGCACGGACTTGCTGTCCTTGAAAATGCTGATTTGCTGAAAAAAGTGAGGAACTATGAATTCCTGCGAGACATCAGGTGGCAGGTTGTCTGCACGGTTCTTCAGAAAAGCATCTGCAATAGCTGGCATCGACGTTATCTCGTCAGCAGGTTGTTCCAGTCCTCTGAGCTCGCCCAGAGAACCGACAGTGAGTTGTTGGGCGTAGAGTCTTCAAACCCCAGCAGCAGATCCAGGCCATGCCTGGTCGATTTAGGAATACCGCGCTTGGTGGCAAGACGGTCATAGAAAGCCCGAGCATCTGCCACCGTGTTGGTGCCATCAACGGCCCAGACGCCGGGCGCCTGGGTGGACTCACAGAAAAACTGGTGTTGTGCGTTGAGGGTTTCGATCGGCAGCACCGTGAGCCAAGGGCAACGCTTGGCAAGTGTGTCCAGGCCATCCTGAAAGGCGACCAGCGGGCAATACACGATATGGATGTCCGATTTTCCGGCCAGTGCATGCGTCTTGGCAAAGGTTTCGAACTGCTTCCCGGTACCGAGCATGTCATCGAGAAAGACAACGCACTTCACGTGCTCGGGGAGCTGGCTCAATGCATCCGGCCGAATCGTGACGCTCTTGGGAATCTTCGCCCGGCGTTTGTAATGCCGGATCACCACCACACCACTTTTGCCGGTGTCATTCTGCTTGCTGCCGTCCACGCCGACGAATCGAATGAAGTGCGCCGGATCATCCTGGCGGATTGAACTCAGGAAACTGTCGATATCGTCGTAGGGATACAGCTCTTTCTGACGCAGGTAGGTAGGCAGCATGCAATGGAGCAACTGGTCAATGGAGCTGTCGATCATGCTCTTTGACCGGAAAATCAATCGACCCAGCACACAGGCGGCGAAGTAGTGCTCTTCTTCTGTTTTGAAGTTGGCCAGCCAGCAATCCAGCGTTTCTTCATCGATCCCGGTGACGATTCTCTTCTTGAGCAGCATCCGAAAGCGCTGCTGCACCTCGACGAACAGCGTGGAGTATTTCTCGGGAACATGAAAACTCATGAAGCATTCCTTGCTACGCCCGTAGAAATGCCGCGGCGTTGAAACCACGACGACAAAGCAGCACTGGCCATTTGACAGCTATTGCACCGAGACTTGCATAGATCGCGCGCACGATGCAACTACGACCCGTGAATGAGCATTTTCCAGAACCGCCACTGTCCCATCGCCGCTCACGTGAGCAGTCGCTCAGGCTCAAGAGTTAGAGGAAAGCGACTACTGAGCGGAGATGGCAAAAAAACGCGCAAACGATATGTGGTTTCAATCACTCGTTCTGTGTATCACGACTATGTGCGTAATTGCATGGACTTGACCACCCATTTTGCACGGGATGTGACCAGCAAACTGAGCGGCGATGACCGATGGAATCCACAACCGAAAGCGGACATTTGAGAGCGGCACCTTCCGGCCAAAAGCAGCCCTTTGGAGGCTCAAGTCGCACCTACATCGAAAGACCGTTTGCGCCGTCGTCGATCTCACACAAAATCCGCTCGAGCTCAGGTCGCGACCACTTCTCCCAAGGAAATACATCCCGGTCATCACCGGTGTGCCAATACTCGCCTGCGTCAAATGCCTGATAGATAGAGAATGCCGGCTGGGGCATATCCTCGTGCATGGACAAGTCGATGATATCGCTGATGACAATATTCATCACCTCATCACAGTAATGAAAATCGCGGGTGCCTGTAATAAACAATCTTGCAACTGAGATCGCCAACTGATTCAAAAGATCGCGACTGTCGATCTGTAGGTGCTCACACATCACACTCAATTCCGTGTTTGGGGCCTTTTCAATGACCGTAAGTACGTAATCAAGGTTGTAATCACTTAGACCTTTGTTCATGGTGTAACAGCGCTCGCCAATTCAGTTTTGCCATGGATTCAGGACAGGCTTGTCAGAAAGGCATATTGCCAGATGTGCTGCCGAAGGTCCGCTTAGGGTCGAAAGCCGCTGCAGGCTCCGATGATGCGTATCTAAACCATTCTCCTGCCACCGCATGAGCTAGGCTTTGCAAACCCCACATATCCAGGATGGACAGCATGCCAAGTAACTCGGCTTCCAATATCGCCATTGCGGACGCCCTGACATTGCTCCTGCACAACCAGCATGCACTGGCGGCGGCAATCGAGGAGGTCGCCGTTTGGCTTGCAGCCAATGGCGTGGAAGTGGTTGCAGACAACGCTGTGATGGCTATGGAAGCCTTAGACACAAATGCAAAAGCGATCACAGATGCGATTATGCGGATTCGGCAATCCTAATAACGCTTTTGCAGGCAGCAATCGGCCAATAGCGGCATTCCGTGAGCGGCCGCTTTCGGCCAATAGCGGACAGTAACGGTCAATCCTGAAAAACATGGATAATGGCAAAAAAATGGCTGTTTTCGGCTACGGCTCGGCCGGCCGAGGCAATAGATCTGAATCGCCCCGGATTCTC
>NZ_AYMU01000019.1 GCF_000633395.1 Pseudomonas sp. PH1b | reverse complement strand
TAAGCAAATTGCTTGGGTGTTATATGGTCAAGCCTCACGGGCAATTAGTATTGGTTAGCTCAACGCCTCACAGCGCTTACACACCCAACCTATCAACGTCGTAGTCTTCGACGGCCCTTTAGGGGATTCAAGATCCCAGTGAGATCTCATCTTGAGGCAAGTTTCCCGCTTAGATGCTTTCAGCGGTTATCTTTTCCGAACATAGCTACCCGGCAATGCCACTGGCGTGACAACCGGAACACCAGAGGTTCGTCCACTCCGGTCCTCTCGTACTAGGAGCAGCCCCTCTCAAATCTCAAACGTCCACGGCAGATAGGGACCGAACTGTCTCACGACGTTCTAAACCCAGCTCGCGTACCACTTTAAATGGCGAACAGCCATACCCTTGGGACCGGCTTCAGCCCCAGGATGTGATGAGCCGACATCGAGGTGCCAAACACCGCCGTCGATATGAACTCTTGGGCGGTATCAGCCTGTTATCCCCGGAGTACCTTTTATCCGTTGAGCGATGGCCCTTCCATACAGAACCACCGGATCACTAAGACCTACTTTCGTACCTGCTCGACGTGTCTGTCTCGCAGTCAAGCGCGCTTTTGCCTTTATACTCTACGACCGATTTCCGACCGGTCTGAGCGCACCTTCGTACTCCTCCGTTACTCTTTAGGAGGAGACCGCCCCAGTCAAACTACCCACCATACACTGTCCTCGATCCGGATAACGGACCTGAGTTAGAACCTCAAAGTTGCCAGGGTGGTATTTCAAGGATGGCTCCACGCAGACTGGCGTCCACGCTTCAAAGCCTCCCACCTATCCTACACAAGCAAATTCAAAGTCCAGTGCAAAGCTATAGTAAAGGTTCACGGGGTCTTTCCGTCTAGCCGCGGATACACTGCATCTTCACAGCGATTTCAATTTCACTGAGTCTCGGGTGGAGACAGCGCCGCCATCGTTACGCCATTCGTGCAGGTCGGAACTTACCCGACAAGGAATTTCGCTACCTTAGGACCGTTATAGTTACGGCCGCCGTTTACCGGGGCTTCGATCAAGAGCTTCGCGTTAGCTAACCCCATCAATTAACCTTCCGGCACCGGGCAGGCGTCACACCCTATACGTCCACTTTCGTGTTTGCAGAGTGCTGTGTTTTTAATAAACAGTCGCAGCGGCCTGGTATCTTCGACCGGCATGAGCTTACGGAGCAAGTCCTTCACCCTCACCGGCGCACCTTCTCCCGAAGTTACGGTGCCATTTTGCCTAGTTCCTTCACCCGAGTTCTCTCAAGCGCCTTGGTATTCTCTACCCAACCACCTGTGTCGGTTTGGGGTACGGTTCCTAGTTATCTGAAGCTTAGAAGCTTTTCTTGGAAGCATGGCATCAACCACTTCGTCACCTAAAAGGTAACTCGTCATCAGCTCTCGGCCTTAGAACCCCGGATTTACCTAAGATTCCAGCCTACCACCTTAAACTTGGACAACCAACGCCAAGCTGGCCTAGCCTTCTCCGTCCCTCCATCGCAATAACTAGAAGTACAGGAATATTAACCTGTTTTCCATCGACTACGCTTTTCAGCCTCGCCTTAGGGACCGACTAACCCTGCGTCGATTAACGTTGCGCAGGAAACCTTGGTCTTTCGGCGTGGGTGTTTTTCACACCCATTGTCGTTACTCATGTCAGCATTCGCACTTCTGATACCTCCAGCAAGCTTCTCAACTCACCTTCACAGGCTTACAGAACGCTCCTCTACCGCATCACTTACGTGATACCCGTAGCTTCGGTGTATGGTTTGAGCCCCGTTACATCTTCCGCGCAGGCCGACTCGACTAGTGAGCTATTACGCTTTCTTTAAAGGGTGGCTGCTTCTAAGCCAACCTCCTAGCTGTCTAAGCCTTCCCACATCGTTTCCCACTTAACCATAACTTTGGGACCTTAGCTGACGGTCTGGGTTGTTTCCCTTTTCACGACGGACGTTAGCACCCGCCGTGTGTCTCCCATGCTCGGCACTTGTAGGTATTCGGAGTTTGCATCGGTTTGGTAAGTCGGGATGACCCCCTAGCCGAAACAGTGCTCTACCCCCTACAGTGATACATGAGGCGCTACCTAAATAGCTTTCGAGGAGAACCAGCTATCTCCGAGCTTGATTAGCCTTTCACTCCGATCCACAGGTCATCCGCTAACTTTTCAACGGTAGTCGGTTCGGTCCTCCAGTCAGTGTTACCTAACCTTCAACCTGCCCATGGATAGATCGCCCGGTTTCGGGTCTATTCCCAGCGACTAGACGCCCTATTAAGACTCGCTTTCGCTACGCCTCCCCTATTCGGTTAAGCTCGCCACTGAAAATAAGTCGCTGACCCATTATACAAAAGGTACGCAGTCACAGAACAAAGTCTGCTCCCACTGCTTGTACGCATACGGTTTCAGGATCTATTTCACTCCCCTCTCCGGGGTTCTTTTCGCCTTTCCCTCACGGTACTAGTTCACTATCGGTCAGTCAGTAGTATTTAGCCTTGGAGGATGGTCCCCCCATATTCAGACAAGGTTTCTCGTGCCCCGTCCTACTCGATTTCATGACTAAGAGATTTTCGCGTACAGGGCTATCACCCACTATGGCCGCACTTTCCAGAGCGTTCCGCTAATCTCAAAGCCACTTAAGGGCTAGTCCCCGTTCGCTCGCCACTACTAAGGGAATCTCGGTTGATTTCTTTTCCTCAGGGTACTTAGATGTTTCAGTTCCCCTGGTTCGCCTCTTGCACCTATGTATTCAGTACAAGATAACCATCTTATGATGGCTGGGTTCCCCCATTCAGACATCTCCGGATCAAAGTCTGTTTGCCGACTCCCCGAAGCTTTTCGCAGGCTACCACGTCTTTCATCGCCTCTGACTGCCAAGGCATCCACCGTATGCGCTTCTTCACTTGACCATATAACCCCAAGCAATCTGGTTATACTATGAAGACGACATTCGCCGAAAATTTGCATTCTTAATTAAAAGAGAACTCACAAATTTTACCTTAGCCTGATCCGTTACCAGTGAAAGTAACGTTCAGTCTATCTTTCTATCACATACCCAAATTTTTAAAGAACGATCTAATCAAAAGACTAGAAATCAACATTCAATGTGAATGCTCATTTCTAAGCTTTCAGAAGCAGTTTATGGTGGAGCCAAGCGGGATCGAACCGCTGACCTCCTGCGTGCAAGGCAGGCGCTCTCCCAGCTGAGCTATGGCCCCATAACAAAATTGGTGGGTCTGGGCAGATTCGAACTGCCGACCTCACCCTTATCAGGGGTGCGCTCTAACCAACTGAGCTACAGACCCAATTTCGAGCTTGTAACTGTTAGCTTGGAGCTATCAGCTTGGAGCTTAAAGCTGCTTCTATCGTCTTCTTCAATGAATCAAGCAATTCGTGTGGGAGCTTATGAAGCAGCTGATGTCGTCGATTAAGGAGGTGATCCAGCCGCAGGTTCCCCTACGGCTACCTTGTTACGACTTCACCCCAGTCATGAATCACACCGTGGTAACCGTCCTCCCGAAGGTTAGACTAGCTACTTCTGGTGCAACCCACTCCCATGGTGTGACGGGCGGTGTGTACAAGGCCCGGGAACGTATTCACCGCGACATTCTGATTCGCGATTACTAGCGATTCCGACTTCACGCAGTCGAGTTGCAGACTGCGATCCGGACTACGATCGGTTTTATGGGATTAGCTCCACCTCGCGGCTTGGCAACCCTTTGTACCGACCATTGTAGCACGTGTGTAGCCCAGGCCGTAAGGGCCATGATGACTTGACGTCATCCCCACCTTCCTCCGGTTTGTCACCGGCAGTCTCCTTAGAGTGCCCACCATAACGTGCTGGTAACTAAGGACAAGGGTTGCGCTCGTTACGGGACTTAACCCAACATCTCACGACACGAGCTGACGACAGCCATGCAGCACCTGTCTCAATGTTCCCGAAGGCACCAATCTATCTCTAGAAAGTTCATTGGATGTCAAGGCCTGGTAAGGTTCTTCGCGTTGCTTCGAATTAAACCACATGCTCCACCGCTTGTGCGGGCCCCCGTCAATTCATTTGAGTTTTAACCTTGCGGCCGTACTCCCCAGGCGGTCAACTTAATGCGTTAGCTGCGCCACTAAGAGCTCAAGGCTCCCAACGGCTAGTTGACATCGTTTACGGCGTGGACTACCAGGGTATCTAATCCTGTTTGCTCCCCACGCTTTCGCACCTCAGTGTCAGTATCAGTCCAGGTGGTCGCCTTCGCCACTGGTGTTCCTTCCTATATCTACGCATTTCACCGCTACACAGGAAATTCCACCACCCTCTACCATACTCTAGCTTGCCAGTTTTGGATGCAGTTCCCAGGTTGAGCCCGGGGCTTTCACATCCAACTTAACAAACCACCTACGCGCGCTTTACGCCCAGTAATTCCGATTAACGCTTGCACCCTCTGTATTACCGCGGCTGCTGGCACAGAGTTAGCCGGTGCTTATTCTGTCGGTAACGTCAAAACAATCACGTATTAGGTAACTGCCCTTCCTCCCAACTTAAAGTGCTTTACAATCCGAAGACCTTCTTCACACACGCGGCATGGCTGGATCAGGCTTTCGCCCATTGTCCAATATTCCCCACTGCTGCCTCCCGTAGGAGTCTGGACCGTGTCT
Organism: Pseudomonas sp. PH1b; assembly: GCF_000633395.1. GTDB lineage: Bacteria > Pseudomonadota > Gammaproteobacteria > Pseudomonadales > Pseudomonadaceae > Aquipseudomonas. Next base: position 518 of record NZ_AYMU01000019.1, on the reverse strand, counting down.
CAGTTCCAGTGTGACTGATCATCCTCTCAGACCAGTTACGGATCGTAGCCTTGGTGAGCCATTACCTCACCAACTAGCTAATCCGACCTAGGCTCATCTAATAGCGTGAGGTCCGAAGATCCCCCACTTTCTCCCGTAGGACGTATGCGGTATTAGCGCCCGTTTCCGGACGTTATCCCCCACTACTAGGCAGATTCCTAGGCATTACTCACCCGTCCGCCGCTCGCCACCAGGTACAAGTACCCGTGCTGCCGCTCGACTTGCATGTGTTAGGCCTGCCGCCAGCGTTCAATCTGAGCCATGATCAAACTCTTCAGTTCAAACATCTTTGGGTTTTGAGAAAACCCTAAACTTGGCTCAGCAATCGTTGGTTACATCTTTGATTTCTCGCGGAGTAACTTGTGATGCTGATAATCTTTTTGACTATCAGTCTGACTCCACAAGCACCCACACGAATTGCTTGATTCAGTTGTTAAAGAGCGGTTGGTTAAGATCTTTCGTCTCAACCGAGGCGCGCA
>NZ_AYMU01000018.1 GCF_000633395.1 Pseudomonas sp. PH1b | reverse complement strand
AGGAAACCCGGGGCGATTCAAGGCGAATACCGACTGGAAGAAAACCCTGGGTTCGGAATGGCGACAGTATGAAGAGGCCTTTCCCAAGCTGCAAAAGTCCAGCATCGATATCGTTTCTCTGGAGTGTCACAACTCCCACGTACCCATGGATCTGATCGAGCTGATTCGGGGTAAGAAGGTAATGGTCGGCGCCATTGACGTGGCAAACCATGCAATTGAAACGCCCGAGGAAGTAGCCGATACCTTGCGAAAAGCACTTCAGTTCGTCGATGCCGACAAGCTCTACCCGTGCACCAACTGTGGTATGGCGCCCCTGCCTCGTCGAGTCGCCAGCGGCAAACTGAACGCGTTGAGTGCTGGGGCGGAGATCGTCCGCAGAGAGCTTATGAACGGACGCTGAGCAGCGTTCCGAAGTGGCGTACGCAGCGTGTGTGAGCGTACGGCTCTCTGTTGATCGATGAGGCACTTTCAAAATTGGAGAAGGCTGAAGCAGCAATCGGGCGGCTTCAAGCCTTCCTTCACGTGTCAGCTGCATTGTCTATTTAGGATCTGTCATGTCACTTCCTGGTAATGCCATCGAGCCCTTGAGCTTTCGCGAGGCGCTGGGGCACTACGCATCTGGTATCACAGTCATTTCGTCACACGTTGATGGCGAGCCGATTGGCTTCACCTGTCAGTCGTTCTACAGCGTGTCGATGAGTCCGCCATTGGTGTCTTTCAGTGTTATGTCCAGTTCGGCCAGCTATCCAAAAATTCGCCAGGCAGGTCGATTTGCGGTCAATATCCTGTCGGGGGAGCAGGTCAATATCTCCAATCAGTTCGCCCGAAAAGGCACGGATAAATGGCATGGCATCGACTGGCAGGAGTCGCCATTGGGTAATCCGATCATTGCTGGCAGCCTGCACTGGCTGGATTGCGAGATTCACGCCGAGCACGCGGCAGGTGATCATTTGATCGTGATTGGTGAAGTGAAAGCTTTGAACCTGCAAGAAGCAGTTGCTACGCAACCTTTGCTTTACTTCAAAGGGCAATATCGCAATCTCGCCGCACATAGCGCAGTTTGAATATCTGCATCCCCTGTTCCAATCGACCCAGCTGGAACAGGGGATTTGACTCAGTGTCGGTAAAGGACTGGACGCGGGGCATTCCGTTACCGATGTGACGCCCTGGCTTAAACGCCCGGAGCACTACGAGATGGATAAAGCGTCTGCTCGGCCACTTTTCCGAAAATCAATCCCAGGCTCACCCATAGTACGACCTGAATGCCCAACGATGCCGTACGGAATTTCCAGAGCAATACGGCAGAGAAGTTCTCCGGCACTTCATTGATAGTCGGGAACAGATAAGCAGCAACCGATACGATCACTAGATACAGTGCAACCCCACTGATTGCGCCACTCCAGATGCCGTTTCGGGTAATCAGCCTGCGTCCGGCATTCACCGAAATTACGGCGGCAATGATCGACACCAGCATGATTAGAAAGAACAGTTGGGTTCGCAGTCCGATGGTGTCCGGATTTCCCACAGAAGGTGGATTCGGTGGATATTTCAGTCCTGGGATCAGGAATACCACCACGAAAGCAGCCAATGCCAGCAACGCTGCCAATCCACGAGGGCCAACTCGACCAATACGACCCAGAGCGTACGCAAAGACGAGGGAGAAAATGCCCCCAAGCGAAACGCTGTACACAACGACACCTGTCAGCAGACCTACGCTGCCCTGCACGTCGCGGCTCACCAGTTCTTCCTCTTCTTCAGCGTCACCGTGCATATGCGCCATGCTTTCCTCGAAGGCAATCGCCTTGTCCACCTGTGGTTCACCGAACACTTTGGCAAACCCAAATGCCAGTAGGCCCGCAATCAGACCGACGAGCATGCCCCTGACGAGTAAACGACCAGTCATGTGCAAGACCTCAAGTAATCAGTGGCAGGGAAAACCCAGGAGATGACGACCGTCGTGTACAAACTCATGAACGTACGCACCGGAAAAAATGGCAGTAGCGCCTTGCTCGGCACCGACAAAGTAGATGGCCAGCATCAACAGCAGCCCGCCGAAGATCGCCCAAGGCAGCACTTCACCGAGGGGAATGGTAGGAATGGAAATATCGGAATCGCTTGCAGCGGTGTAAGCCATGATGACCTCTTGGGATCTCGCGTCCCGTTGACGGTGGAACAGATCGAAGCAAGGTCTGACTTTCGGCATTGAGCCGACCACAGTGGCGCGACCGCGTCGGATTTTGACCGACTTCTTGCTTCGTAACATAAAGATACAACTGCGTTAGTGTAGTCCTTCTACGTTCCGCCTTACATGAATTCTCACGACGCTTTCAACCTCACGCTGATCTCGATCCTCGATGGAGCGCAAACGCGATAAAGGAAAAACTCCAAGATGCATTCAGTGAAAAAAGTGATGGCTAATGGCCGGTTAGCGACCCCTTCCTCTGGTCAGCCATCCTGGTCCTTCGACACGATGAACATCTTCGCTACCTGCAGCCGCCAGCCTTGGAACAAAGGAAAACTGGTCGGGCAGAAAGCTCCACTCAGACTGAGAGGTATCTGGGCCATCCGGGTAAGGCTTCAAATTGCAGAACGAACCCGTGATCTTGCGCTCTTCGATCTGGCCATCGACAGCAAGCTTCGGGCCTACGACTTAACCAAGCTTCGTGTGCGCGACGTCGCCCATGGCAAGCACATATCACCACGCGCCATGGTGATGCAGCAGAAAACGCTGCGGCCAGTGCAATTCGAGATCACCGAACAAACACGGTTTGCTATCGCGGCCTGAATACACCAGGCCCAACTCCGGAGCGAGGACTGCCTTTTCCGAGCCAGCTGCATACCTCAGACCATCTATCAACACGTCAATACGCACGTATCGTCAAAGACTGGGTGGAAGCAGTTGGCCTTGATCCAGCAATGTATGGCACTCACACAATGAGGCGTACGAAGGCATCGCTGATCTATCGCAGGACGAAGCATCTGCGAGCGGTTCAACTGCTGCTTGGCTATACGAAGCTGGAGAGCACCGTTCGATATCTGGGAATTGAAGCCGACGACGCCCTAGAGATGGCGGAACAGACCAAGGTTTGAATATGCATAGCGACGGTCGAGCCATGACCGTCGCTAACTGGCCAACAGCGGACGTTTGATACGGGCAGCGCAATTTCTGTCTTATTTATTTCGAATTTGTCGCACCTATTTCGAAAAAACTACACGTACATCATGAGCGCCGTGGTAGGTCATAGCTCGCATAGTGGAACACTCTGGCATAGGAAAGTAAGAAATACCTCTTCCAGTTTCGAAGACTTGAACTTCGGCAGAGTTCACTCTGCTCTGCACATTGCAGATCGGTGGGACGACATCACCTTGAGGCGGGCCTGCGCGGTGCGCGCACCTTCAGACCGATGATCCGTTAGGAAAGGGCGGCGCGGACGCGGGGCCGGGAACCCAGTAGGTCTTAGTGTTGAGCATCACCTCAAAACCCGCGACACCCTGCATAACGATCACCCTGTAGGCGAGTGTCTTCTTATTCACATTGTTGACGCCGTGTAACAGCATCAAGGCTGTCTTGATCCAGGTGCGTTCATAGTCTTCGCCTTCGCCACCGGTGGAGTACAGGGCGTACAGTTTGGCTTCCAGCTTATGGTTTTTCGCCCTTGCCACAGCGCGCTCGCTGAGCTCGGTGGTAAGGCTGAGGCCATGGGTACGATTCAGGTAGCTAATAAAACCCTGAGCCGTTGCCTGCTGGCCGGGTGTCTGGGTGAGATAGGTTGTCACCGTCTTCTGCGTGGGCAACGTATCAAACTGGTGGGATGCCGAAGCCAGCACGTTTTTCGCTGCGCGCAAGGAAAGCCGGACCGAGCCGAGGGAGGTGCTTCCATCGCCCTGTTTGAGCAGTAGATAGGCCCGGTACCCCTGCAGCGCATCCAAACCCAAGCCAGCGGGCGTCGTTTCGATCATCTCCTGAATTCTCCGCTTTTCGGAGTGTTCCTGGCGCAGGTGTTCATCGGCGACAACACCGTAGCGGACGTTGAGCCACAGCATAGGGGTCTGCATTCGGCGAAGGCCTTCAGCGCCGAAGTGCTCAAGCAGGAAAGCATAAGAAGGTAATCCAACGGAATGAGCATCCAGAAAGCTGAAAAACGACACGTAGTGTTTGAGTTTCAATGCAGCCTTGTGGGCCCCCATGTGGCCTTTAAGCCACTGACAGAACTCGTTAAAGCGTTGACGCGTGCTGACATTGTCGAACACCGCGACATGAATAAGCGCGCGCCGATCAAAGCTTTTTCCCCAAGCGCAGTTTTCACATTCGCTCTTGCGTCCCGCGGGCATCAACTGGGAGCAGCTGCCACACTGAATCTCGCCTTTCTCAGCGCACAACTTGCACCGCCTCCGGCCATCGTCGCACTGAACCAAGAAACGGTGATGCCGACAATTCGGGCATGTTGCCGCGCCTTCTCTTGCGCAACGAGGACAACAGCGAACATCGGGATCAATCGCAAGCACGCGGGTTAATTTCGTCGACAGGCGACCGCACTGCTCACATGCTTGAGGTTCAGAAAAGTGGTGCGCACAGCTGTTACATGCCGGGCCGTAAGGTGTGATCAACCCAACTGGTTTTCCGACCTTCTTGCACCGAACACAGGGGCTTTTCGATTCGCAGCGGGTGCACTTGGCGTCATCTTCAAATAGACGAGCGAAATTGCCACATCCTGAACACAATCGGCGCTTAAACATCCGGGCATAGCAGGTGTTGCAGAAACGCCGACCCTTGTAGGTCCGGTGGATCTTTGTGGGAATGCATTGGCATTCATCGCATTTCAGCGGCAATTCCGAGGGCGTCATCGTTGAAACTTCCTGAGCAATCGTTGCCACCTCATCAGCACGCTTTTGACAGAGCGGGGATTGTCGCTTGGAGACGGGCGGTTGTTGAGGCGTCGAGCGCTTTTCAGCACTGCCCCCAGCCCGGCGAGTGAGGCCGGTAATTCACCATCACGTGGTAGCAAGAGTGATGGCCGGATACGCTCACGTTCGGCCAGCGGAATCAATCGCTCGGGACCAACCTCCAGCATGCTCCACACGTTTGCCAGAAGGCTTGCACGCTCTGCAGGTGACAGGTATTCGAACGGCAGGCCTGTCGGCGGGGGTTCAAGATCTGTCAGGTTGACACCAAGCTCGCGAAAAAACATATGGGTGCAGGGGCTGGGGGCACGCGCTGCGGTGCGCAATATACCAATCATCCAGCGCGATAGAGCAAGCCATTCTGTCAGGAGCAGCAGGTGATCACCGTAGCGACGTGCAGGGCTGGAGAACAAACCATCAGTTGCCCGTTGAAAACTTAACGCATTGGGCTGTACAGCCTCTGTTGAAGCCCTGCGCAGCTCATACTCACATCGATGACACTGACCCAAGGTCTCTTGTGGCGGGGTGATCAACTGGGGACATAGGGGAGCATGGCAACACTCACAGTGATCAAGGAGGATCACCCGATGTACTGGGCACGAGGTGTGCCAGGCCAGTCGCCCCTGAATCAAGTAATGAGGGATTTGTTCCTTAAAGCACTCCGGGCAGTACTGAAGACCACCACATCGGCGTCTGTTACGACATCCCAAACAGAGAAACCAAGGCGCTATACCTCTTGGAAAACAGGGCGTTCCCGTCATCGTCTGGTACAGCGACTGTAGAGTAGCCGCCTGAAGCGCAGCTGGCGGTATGCCAGATAGCCGACTTAGGCGATTGGCTTGTTCAAGAGACAATTGCCTGTCCGGATCGCTGCACCAAAATCTTAGTCTTGGCCAGACCTCACCCGTGAGCGTCGTAGCATCGCACCCCTGCGCCAAAGCACAGCGCATCAACCAGGATGAGATGACCTCGCCCTGGAGAAGGGGTGGCACCAATGGCCACACGGCATTTACAGGACTCGCTCCCGCACCCCATCTGCACTGGTAGGACGCATCCATTGGTTTTTCTCAAGCAACCGACGGTCAATCACTTCCGAACCGTTGCGGATTGCCTCTCTTGCGCACTCACGTAGGAGGTATTCGATGTTGCCTGTGTTGCCGTTGGAGATCGCGTGAATGAGCGGGGTGAGCTCCGGCGAGTACAGCTTGGAAGCGAATTTGAGCGGGAGCACTGACTCAAAGCTTTTCAGGAAACGCTGAAAGTCGACATTGACCGACCAGTTGGGCAAGGAAACCACCTCAAAGCGACTTGAGTACTGCGAATCCAGTACCAGTAGCTGGAGTGCCGTTCGGGTGCCGACCAATACCAAAGGAATGTGGAGAATGTTCGAGAGCATCTTGAGCTCGTTCATGACATCCATACGTTTGGCTGCCGATCCGTTATTGATCGTGTGCACTTCGTCGAGGATGAGCATGCGCGTACGCGCATCGCGCAAAAGGTGGATGGCCTGATGTCGAAGCTTTTCCAAGGGCGCGACAGGATTATGCGGAGCCCAGAACTCTCTGAGGATGGCGTTATACAACTCGCGCTCATCGGGCTTGTGAACTTCAGCGCAGATTACCGGCCGCACGCTCACCGCGTCGTCGCTGATGTAGGGCTGACCTGATAGCTCCTTGAACCGAGTGACCACCGTGGTTTTGCCCGTGTTGGATTCCCCGACAAGCATGACGTTTGGCATGCGAGGACGCTCAGGGGTGCGCAACAACCCGTTGAGGATATCCATCAAATTATTAGCCGCCTGGTAATCAACCCAGCGCGGCTCATCCAGAAAAGCGAGCCGATCAAGATCGGACTTTTGCATCACGTCTCTGAACTGGGGTGTGATATGGGCGAAATCGGTCACCAGACTTCTCCGAAGGTGTCCACGTCATCAACCGACAACAGCCGCGGCGAATCCGATAACCCAATAGGTAGTAGCTTAGGCTCGGCGTGAGGCGTGGGCCGTGCCGGTGTAGTTTGCTTCGTGTTGTTCGTACGCTTTTGAGCACTTTTGCGGGCCTGCTTGGTGAGCTTGGCCGCTTCAGCCTCCTGCTGCTTGTTCTCATCCAACATCCGTTCGATGACGTCATGGTTGACCGCGTCGCGGCCAGCTTTACGCGCTTTTTTCTTCGCGAGGACATATTCACCGACTGTAACGCCGGCGTACCGGCCGCGGATGATCGGCACCTCGAAGTGTTCTTTCAAAGCCGGGTCGTAGAACCAGATCCTATTGATGTCCCGAGGGTCACGTCGAAAAAGGAATTTTCGGGCCTTGCCTGTTTTAGCGTCGGTTGCACCTATCCAGGGACGCAATGCTTCAGCAAAGTACATCGCATCCATTTCCACACCGTAAGGATGGATGGTGCGCATCGTTGAGGGCAGGAAATCGAGTTGGAAACCCCAAGGATCCGCGACTCTGGGCGGAAGCGGCACAATCGGGTCATGCTCTTTATCCCCGAAGAACGCCGTATTCCATTTCTGGATCGGCGCCATGTCGATCTCTTCATGGAACTTGTTGTTGTACTTGATGAGGTTTCTGACGAGCCGCTGCTCGTATTCAGCAAACGTGTAGATCGACTGTTTCTCTGAGTCGTATTGACGACGCTCGGCAGGATTGCTGAAGGTCGCGCCCCGGTCCTTTTTGTTGATGCCGGCGAACGTGCCCATCCAGCGTTCGATGTGACCGCCCCATTGCGGGTTTTTCTTTGGCCTGAAATCGCGACGGATATTGTGGTTCACACAGGACTGAATAAGGCTATTGGTTTTGAAGTCCGCACCGTTATCACTGTGCAAGGTTCCCATTTTGCCCCACACCGGCCATTCGGCATCCACCCCGTGAAGAGCCAACCACTTTTCTTTGGGCAGTATGGAATGGACCACACACATTGCCACCGAGACGGCAGATGGGGGATCCATGGACAGGTAGTAGCCGGTCACCATTCGCGAATACACGCAGATTGCCAGAGTTAGCCAAGGACGACCGATGGGACGCCGATGGACATCGTCGACAATGATCACGTCCGCCGGCGTATGGTCAATCTGGACGATCTGGAGTGGGTACTCTGTGTTGAGCCCCCCCGGACGCGGGTCATATTTATTGCCCGCAAACTCCTTATCGCCTCGTCTTCTCAAGCGTGTCCGGTCAGGAATGTTTTTGATGCGAGCTTGCACCGTGGACACGGTTGGGGGAGATAGCTTCAAGGCCTTGCAACGTTTTCGGACCTCATAAACCGTCGAGGCAACATCCGGGCGTTGCTCGGTCAGGTAAAAATCTTCGATCGTCTCGGCGATCACCTTTTCGACGCCTTCAGAGATCCTGGACCGGCCTTTACCCCATCCACGTTTGAGCGGGATGAGCGCAGTCACCTCGCCTTGTTCTTTGTAACGGCGCAGCCATCTATAAACGGTAACGGCATCCACATTGGCATCTTTCGCACGCTGCTCGACCGTACTACGTGACTGCCCCTCGATACCCAGAAGAGGAGCAATCACGGCGTAGCGTTTTTGGGCAATTGCCCATTCCTCGGCACCAATGTCTTCCAGGTCATAATCGGCATACGGCCCTTTAACCTTTTCACCCATAAAAGGCTTGAGCTCGCCGATTCGCAGCACCTTCGGCCGTCCGGTTTCGACATTGACCCCCATCACGGATTGGAAATCCAATACCTGAGTGATCCGAAAGACCTCTTTTTGGTAGCAGGCAATCTCACCCGGCGCGATATTGACGAACGAGCGATCAATCTTCCCGCTTCGCGGCTGTTCACTCACGAAATCATTCATTCGGCCACCATGACTTCTAGCGAATCGCTCAGAGGACCAGAAATATCGCAATCCAGCTGACGGGTTGCGATGAGATGAAGGATATGGGACTTGCCCAAGGCTTCAGCACCTTGAAAGTGCAGCGCCAAGAGATAGCTGATCGATGCAATGCCCTTGAATGCGACCGTACGAATGATGGCGTCCAGATCCTGGTTCGCGTAATCCGCGTTCTTGAATCGCTCCAGGTACTGGATGTTCTTCAGCGATTGGCCCCTGATCCGCGATTCATCGTAAATATGGAAACGCCACCCTCGCTCCTTGGCATATCGCAACGCTGCCTTCCATTTTGGTAACAGCTCGCGCCAGTTCTCACGCCAGTTCTCAGCGGGTTTGACTTCCACCAGCATGGGGCGCTGGTTGGTATGAGAATGGAAATGGACAAGATAATCAGGGGTATAGGTGTACGCCCGGCCGCTGCGAGCAACGAAATCCAGCTGCACCGGCTGCGAGATGACAGTCAGCACGTCCTTCCTGAAATCCATGCGACTGAGGAAGTCGCGCTCAAGCATTGACTCGAAGGCGACGCCCTGTCCGCGAAAAGCAAACACTCCAGAAAGGCTACGCGTCGTAGATTTTATGCGCCTCGCAACTGAGAACTGAGGCTGGTTGCAGCTATTGCTATCCATAATTTGGCCAGTTGCACCTATTGATAGGTTTAAGTTGCATAATATTCGGATAAATCATACGACAGAATGCGGGTTGCAGCGTAGCTGCGTTGCATCTATTCTCATATGTCACAGCGGCTCGAAACCCCAACCGGGAGAAATCACCCTGGCCCACCACGGCGTGCTGTTTCTCGACGAGTTGCCGGAGTTCGACCGCAAGGTCCTGGAGGTACTGCGCGAACCCATGGAGTCCGGGCAGATCGTCATTGCCCGGGCCCGCGACCGGGTGCAGTTCCCGGCGCGCTTCCAGTTGGTGGCCGCGATGAACCCCTGCCCCTGTGGATATCTGGGTGAGCCCAGCGGGCGCTGTCGCTGTACACCCGAGCAGATCCAGCGCTACCGCAACAAACTGTCTGGCCCGTTGCTCGATCGCATCGACCTGCACCTGACCGTAGCCCGTGAAGCCACGGCCCTGAGCCCCGAGCCACAGGCAGGCGAGAACAGCGCGAGTGCCGCCATCCACGTGGCCCAGGCCCGGGACCTGCAGCGGCACCGCCAGGGGCGTGCCAACGCCTTTCTCGACCTGCCCGGCTTGCGGCGGCACTGCCGTTTATCCACAGCCGACGAGCGCTGGCTCGAAGCCGCCTGCGAACGCCTGAACCTGTCGCTGCGTGCCGCCCACCGCCTGCTCAAGGTGGCGCGGACCCTGGCCGACCTGGAACAAGTGGCCGCCATCCATCGCGAACATTTGGCCGAAGCGCTGCAATATCGGCCCGGCACCGGTTGATGGCGCACTCCCTGAACGGCTCTGCCCGCAGAACTATCTGCGCGTCAGAGCCGCCCCAGGCCCATCAAAGGCGCACGATCATGATCCACTGGAGCCTTTGGCCTGCCGCCACTGCATGCACCCGCTCTATATCCAGGCACTGGCGGCGCTGCAAACCTCGACCAGCCAGCAGAAGATCTGCCCTGGGCCATTCCCTCATCGCGTTCAAAGCCCCCAGGCAGAAATACCCGCTCCTGCCAGCAGCCCCCTCGCCCCGTGCCTTGCTGGGCGAAGGGCATTCCTCGATAGAGTGCATCTCCACAGGTCGCGCAAGAGACAGGCATCCCCCGCATCAATCCTTGAACCCCAGCAACAGGCCCGCCACCTCCATGACCTCCTCCTGCGCCGCCTTGGCCGCCTCGGGCGAAGCCCGCAGCAACAGGTCGTCGGCATACCCCATGGTCTGGGCGAAGATCTGCCGGGCCGCACGCCCGGAATTGATACAGCGGAATACCCCCGCCTGCACGCCATCGTCGATGATCGCCGCCAGCAGCGCCTGCCACTGGCCGTTGATGCTCAAGTAGGCCTCGGCCAATTGCGGGTCATGCATGGCTTCGTCCCAGGCATCCAGCCACAACGCCCAGCCGGCGTCGCTGGAATCCGGCAGGCAATCACGGAGAAAACCCTGCAACGCCTGCAACGGCGCAGCATCGCGCAACGGCTCCTGCATCGCCTCCAGTTGCTCGTTGGCAAAGCGCACGAAGGCCTCGCGGCGCAGCTCCTTCCAGTCGCTGAAATAGTGATAGACGTGACTGCGGGACAGGCCCGCATGCTCGGCCAGATCACGGGTGGACACATCGGCGAAACCCTTGCTGCGAAACAGCTCCAGGGCTGCACCGAGGATCTGGTCTTTACGGTCGTTACGGGACATCGGCCATCGAACCTCTTGGCGCCAGGACAGACGGCGCTTGCATTTTGAGCGATCGCTCAAAGATAATTGAGCAGTCGCTCAATATTAACCGTTATCACACTTGCGGTGCAGTCATGTCTGTTGTCATTCCACCCGTTGCCGTGGATTCCACCCAAAAAATCGGCCAGCAGTCCGCCGGCCAGACCCTCAAGGCCATCGCCCGCGCCTACCCGGGAAAGCTGTTTTTCACCTTGTCCCTGGTCGCCCTGGAAAATGCCCTGCTGCTGGCGTACCCATTGTTCGCCGGATTCGCCGTGGACTCGATCCTGCGCGGGGACAGCGCCCATGCGCTGATCTACGCCATGGTGGTGCTGGGTTTCTGGGTGGTGGGCGCTGCGCGTCGGGCGGTGGATACCCGGACCTTCACACGCATTTATGCCGACCTTGCGGTGCCGGTGATTCTCAACCAGCGCCTGCAACAGCAAAACACTTCCACGGCGGCAGCCCGGGTGGTTCTGGCCCGGGAGTTCGTCGATTTCTTCGAAAAGCACGTGCCGACCATTACCACCGCCCTGGTATCGATTGTCGGTGCCGCAGTGATGCTGCTGGTGATCGAGCCCTGGATCGGTCTTGCCTGCCTGGGCGCGCTACTGCTGTGCGTCACCCTGCTGCCGCGCTTTGCCCGGCGCAACCAGCAGTTGCACGAGCGCCTGAACAACCGGCTGGAAAAGGAAGTCGGCATGGTTGCCAAGGTGGGCGCGGCGTCCCTGCAGCGTCACTACCGCCTGATATCGCGGCTGCGAGTCTGGCTTTCGGATCGGGAGGCCGTGGCCTATCTGTTTCTCGGCGCCGTGGCGGCCCTGCTGTTCGTCATCGCCATCAGCCAGCTGGCGCTGTCGCCCGAGGTCAAGGCCGGCCATGTGTACGCGGTAATGACCTACCTGTGGACCTTCGTCAGCAGCGTCGACGAGGCCCCGGGCATGGTCGACCAGTTGGCGCGCCTGCGGGACATCGGCAAGCGCGTGGACCCGGGGCTCGGAGAGCCGGCGGCCCCGCTGTGAACGTCAGAACGGCCGGATGCGGTAGCCGCCGGCGTTCTGCTCGGCAAACTTGTAGTAGGCCGACAGGTTGACCTTCTCGGTGATGTGCTGGGCGAACGACACACCGTCATCGCCCCAGACCCGACCGATATGGCTGTAGGCAAAAGCCTGCGCGGCCCACTTCTTGTCGCCCTTGGACATGTTGTTCATGGCCACGTAGCCGGAGGACTGGCTGGACATGCCACTGACCTTGCCACTGACGTCGTTCTGGCCATTGGTCACCGGTGAGATGAACACCTTGGCACTGGCAGTCCGGGCCTCGGCGTACTGCGAGAGTTTCTGGTTTTCCGAGTGGTTGAGCACCAGCAGCACCTTGCCCTGGAGCTGGCTGGCGGTGGGCCAGGACTTGCCCTTGAGGTTGCCTTGCAAGGCACCTGCGCCGCTGCCGATATGGCTCGCCAGGTCTTGCGGGGTGTACAGCTTGCCCTGGAAGATCCGGGCTACCAGCTCATCGAAATCCTTGGGGGTACGCCCCGAACTCTCCTTCGACCAACCCTGCTTCTTGTCCAGGATCACCGTGATGGGGAAGTGCCCCGGGTGATTGTCACTCCAGTTCTTGACGTCGTTCAGGCAGGCTTCCAGATCATTCTTGCCGGTGCCGTCGCCGGTGCAATTGTTGTCATTGCCGGACTGGAACAAGGAGCCGGGGTTGTGCCGCACGAACCAGTGGCGGGGCGAGCCGCCGGTGACGGCATCGCGCTGGTCCCAGAAATCCAGTTCCAGGGTGCGCACGCTGTCGAGCACACTGGTGAAGGTGTTGGCGTATTGCTTCTCGTAGCAGTTGTGGCACGCGACCTGGGCAATGCCGTTGAATGGAGTGCTCCAGGAGGCCGGGGCGATGAACCCAGGGCTTTCCTGGCTGAACGCCGTGTGGCTGAGCATCAGGGTCGATAGCGCGAGTACGCGAGGGGCAAAACGGGTGAGATGAGTCATGCCAGCTCCTGCCAAAAGGAATGTCCTTGAAGGGCAAATCACTGCTCATCTGTTTTAGTCGAACCCGGAGCCATTGCAACTTTCGCCCTCCGGCAAGGTGCCGGAGGGTGAGGCGGCGGCCATCAGCGGAAGCGGTCGACTTCCTGGCGCAGGTCCGCAGCCAGGGCTTCGAGCTCCCGGGCGGTGACCGCCAGGTTGGACACCACTTCACGCTGTTCGCTGTTGGCCTGGGCGATGCTCTGCAGGTTGCTGCTCAGCACCGTGGCGGTGCTGCTCTGCTCCTGGGTCGCGGTGGTGATGGCAGCGAACTGCTCGCCGGCGCTGCGGCTCTGTTCATCGATCAGGGCCAGGGCCGAGGCAACATCGGCATTGCGCGACAGGCCTTCCTGCATCAGGCGGTTGCCTTGCTCCATGGTCTGGATGGCATGCCCGGTTTCCTGCTGGATGCTGGTAATCATCTGGGAGATTTCATCCGTGGCTTCACGAGTGCGGGAGGCCAGATTGCGCACCTCATCGGCCACCACGGCAAAACCGCGGCCCTGTTCCCCGGCCCGGGCAGCCTCAATGGCAGCGTTCAGCGCCAGCAGGTTGGTCTGCTCGGCAATCGCGGTGATCACCCCGACGATCCCGCCGATCTCCTGGGAGCGCTGGCCCAGGGTATTGATCACCGTGGCGGTGCTGTCCAGGGCCCCGGCGATCTGCTCCAGGGACGACGAAGCCTGCGCCATGGACTCGCGCCCGATGTGAGTCTGCTGGGCATTCTCCTGGGCCAGGCGCTGCGTGCTGCCCATGTTGTCGGCGATGTTCAGCGAGGTGGCACTGAACTCCTCCACCGCCCCCGCCATGCTGGTGATCTCGCCGGACTGCTGCTCCATGCCTTCATAAGCGCCGCTGGACAGGCCGGACAACGCCTGGGCCCGGCCATTGACCTCGGCGGCGGAACGGCGAATGTGCTCGACCATGGTCGACAAGGCTTCGCCCATCTGGTTGAAGCTGCGGGCCAGTTGGCCGATTTCGTCCTGGCTGGAGACATCCAGCCGTGCGCTCAAATCACCACCGCCCAAAGCCTGGGCCTGGCGCACCAGGTCGCTCAGGGGGGCCAGCTTGCTGCGCAGCAGCCAGACCGTGGCCCCCACCGCCAGCAACATTGCTAGCAGGCTGCCGATCACCAGGCGAATGCCGACACTCCAGGTCACCGCACGGATCTCGGCCTTGGGCATGCTCGCCACCACCGACCAGGGGCCGCCCTCGAATGGCACCGCCAGGCTGTAGAAGTCCTCGCCCTGATCGCTCCAGAAGCGGCCCTTGCCAGGCTCCCCGGCCGCAGCCGTGATGACCTTCGCCGCGGCGTCCAGGCCCTGCACACCCGCCGGCGGTACCAGCCACTGGTGCTGCTCGTCGAGCAAGGCCAGGGAACCGCTCTGGCCGATGCGGAAACGCTTGAGGTTGGCGAACTGGGCATTCTGCGCATCGGTGTAATCGAAGCCGACAAACAGCACCGCGATGACCTTGCCGCTGCGGTCCAGTACCGGGGTGTACTGGGTCATGTAGAAGCGTTCGAAGAGCAAGGCGCGACCGACATAACCCTGGCCCGCCATGAGCTTCTGATAGGCCGGGTGGGCGTGGTCGAGCAAGGTGCCGATAGCACGACTGCCATCCTGCTTGCTCAGGGAGGTACTGACCCGCACGAAGTCATCGCCACTGCGTACGAACAGAGTCGCAACACCCGCAGTCATCTGCTTGAACTGGTCGACTTCGGCGAAGTTGTTGTTCAGCACCACATCCCCCAGATGCAGGCCGGGCGTCTGGACGCCGGCCACCGTCACCGGTTGCTCGGGATGCAGGCTCAAGCCGCTGCTGAAGCGGTTTTCGAACAGGCCGCTGAGGCGCTGGGTGCTCTCGCGCAAGCTGCCATGAAAGGTATTGAGCTGGTCGGCCAGCAGGCGCGCTTCACTGGCCAGGTGCTCTTCTCGGGTGTCGAGGTTGGCCAAATCCAGCGAACGCAGGGCAAACAGGGTGCTGCCACTGATCACTAGGGCGAGTATCAAGGCAAGGGCAAGCCCTAGCTGAGAGGCTATCCGGGCACGGGGTTGGGACATGATGGCTCCTGGCCGAGAAGGCGGATCATCCTGATCAAGTGGCACGCTCGGCGACAATATTTCCAAGGCATTTTAGTGAGTTAGGACCTTCCTGCACGCTGGTTCCATAACCCATGGATTCGGCGGCATCGGGCAATACTTGAGCGCGTTGCAAGGATATCTGCACGCCCCCGCCGGCCGGGTACTGCATCGTTTCAGCCCAGGCGCTCTACCTCAGGCAATTGCATGGCCTGGACCTCGCCCTGGAGAAAGTCGCTGAGACGCCGCAAACGTTCACCACCGGGCCGGGTCTTGGGCCATACCAGGTAGTAATTCAGGCCGCTGGCCACCGCCGTCGGCCAGGGCAGGCTCAAGCGCCCCTGGGCCACATCCTCGGCCACCATCAGCAAATCGCCCATGGACACCCCATAACCTCGCGCTGCGGCAATCATCCCCAGCTCCAGGGTGTCGAATACCTGCCCGCCCTTGAGGGAGACCTGATCGGTCAGGCCCATGTGTTCCAGCCAGCTGCGCCAGTCGCGGCGGTCCGGGGTCGGGTGCAGCAGTTCGGTGGCCGCCAGCCGCGCCACATCCCAGGGCAGGTCTTCGAGCAGGTTCGGCGCGCCCACCGGAATCAGCAATTCGGGAAACAGATAGCTGGCCTCCCAGTCCGGGGGGAAGTGCCCATTGCTGAGCAACACCGCACAGTCGAAGGGCTCCTGGTTGAAGTCCACCGAGTCCACGTCCATCCAGGCGCTGGTGAGCTGCACCTCGTTACCCGGCTGCAAATGGCGGAAACGGCTGAGCCGCGCCAGTAGCCAGCGCATGGTCAGGGTCGAAGGCGCCTTCATGCGCAGGATGTCGTCTTCGGCGCGCAGGGTGTTGCAGGCCCGCTCCAGGGCACCGAAGCCTTCACGGATGCCCGGCAACAGCAGCCGCGCGGCTTCGGTCAACTGCAGGTTGCGCCCGCTGCGCCGAAACAGCCGGCAGGCAAAATGCTCTTCCAGGGTCCGGATATGCCGGCTCACCGCGCTCTGGGTAATCGACAACTCTTCAGCGGCCCGGGTGAACGAGCTGTGCCGAGCCGCGGCTTCAAAAGCACGCAAGGCATAGAGAGGAGGAAGACGGCGGGACATGGGCGCTCTCCGGGACAGGATAGCGCCACGCTACCAGAAAGCCGCTCGCATGAGTTTTAATCATGCCAGCAATCATATTTATCCCTTTGTGCAATGGGCCAAGAGCGCCGAGAATCACCGCTCTCCCCGAATTCTCCGTCACCGAGCCTGATGACCATGCAGCATCCAGCACGTACCGAACTCTGGGCCATCCTGCGGCTGGCGGGGCCGTTGATCGCCTCGCAGCTGGCGCACATGCTGATGGTCCTCACCGACACCCTGATGATGGCCCGCCTCAGCCCCGAGGCCCTGGCCGGTGGCGGCCTGGGCGCGGCCAGCTACTCCTTCGTTTCGATCTTCTGCATCGGCGTGATTGCCGCGGTGGGCACCCTGGTGGCGATTCGTCAGGGTGCCGGCGATATCGAGGGCGCCGCGCGCCTGACCCAGGCCGGGCTCTGGCTGGCCTGGCTGATGGCTCTGGTGGCCGGCCTGCTGCTGTGGAACCTCAAGCCACTGCTGTTGCTGTTCGGCCAGACCGAGAGCAACGTGCAGGCCGCCGGCCAGTTCCTGCTGATCCTGCCGTTCGCCCTGCCCGGCTACCTGAGTTTCATGGCCCTGCGCGGCTTCACCAGCGCCATCGGCCGGGCAACTCCGGTGATGGTCATCAGCCTGGGCGGCACGGTGGCCAACTTCCTGCTCAACTACGCCCTGATCACCGGCATGTTCGGCCTGCCGAAGCTCGGGCTGGTAGGCATCGGCCTGGTCACGGCCATCGTCGCCAACTGCATGGCCGTGGCGCTGGCCTGGCACATCCAGCGTCATCCGGCCTATGCCGCCTACCCCCTGCGCCAGGGCCTGGCCCGCCTGAACACTCACTACCTGCGGGAACTCTGGCGCCTGGGCCTGCCCATCGGCGGCACCTATGCAGTGGAAGTCGGGTTGTTCGCCTTCGCCGCGCTGTGCATGGGCACCATGGGCAGCACCCAGTTGGGCGCGCACCAGATCGCCCTGCAGATCGTTTCGGTGGCTTTCATGGTGCCAGCGGGGATTTCCTACGCCATCACCATGCGCATCGGCCAGCACTACGGCGCCGGGCAACTGCTGGATGCACGCCTGGCAGGAAGGGTGGGGATTGGCTTCGGCGCGGTGGCGATGCTGGGGTTTGCCATGGTCTTCTGGCTGTGGCCGAACCAGTTGATCGGCCTGTTCCTGGACCATGACGA
Organism: Pseudomonas sp. PH1b; assembly: GCF_000633395.1. Lineage (GTDB taxonomy): Bacteria > Pseudomonadota > Gammaproteobacteria > Pseudomonadales > Pseudomonadaceae > Aquipseudomonas. The sequence goes on along the minus strand of NZ_AYMU01000018.1, from coordinate 106,548 downwards.
CCCGGCCTTCGCCGAGGTGATCCGGCTGGCCGTGAGCCTGTTGGCGGTCGCCGCCTGGTTCGAATTGTTCGACGGCACCCAGACCATTGCCATGGGTGCAATCCGTGGCCTGAAAGACGCCAAGACCACCTTTCTGGTGGGTCTGGGTTGCTACTGGCTGATCGGCGCGCCTGCGGCCTGGCTGATGGCCTTTACCCTGGGCTGGGGACCAACCGGTGTCTGGTGGGGCCTGGCCCTGGGCCTGGCCTGCGCGGCCATCAGCCTGACCCTGGCGTTCGAATGGCGGATGCGGCGCATGATCAAGCGTGAGCCGGCGGTCCCGGTGATGAACTTGCACGCCGGCCAGACCGATTGAACCCCGTGGCGGCGCTCGAAGCCTGTGGCGCCGAACGCCCCCCACGGCAGCCGGCGGCAGGTCGTTAAACCGCGCCTTCCTGCAGCGACTGCTGGCTGCTGCCGAAGGTCAGGTAATCCATCAGTTCCGCCAGGGGCAGCGGCTTGCTGATCAAATAACCCTGGACCTGATCACAGCCAAAGCCCCGCAACAAGGCCAGCTGTTCAGCGGTCTCCACCCCTTCGGCGACCACATCCAGGTTGAGGTTGTGGGCCAGGTTGATCATGGCGTGAACCAGCTTGCGGTTTTCTTCACGCTGCTCCATGCCCCCGACAAAACTCTTGTCCACCTTGAGCAGGGTGATCGGCAGGCTGTTGAGGTGGACGAAGGAGGAAAACCCGGTGCCGAAGTCGTCCAGGGAGAATCGCACCCCCAGGCGCCCGAGGGCATCCATGGTCTGCTTCACCAGGTCGCTGCGGCGCATCACTGCGGTTTCAGTCAGTTCGAACTCCAGCCACTGCGCCTCGACTCCGCGCTCGCTGATCAAGCGGCTCAGGGTCGAGAGCAACTGGCTGTCCTGAAACTGCCGGAACGACAGGTTGACCGCCATGTGCAGCGGCGGCAGCCCGCGCTCGCGCAGGGCCTGCATGTCCCGCAGCGCACGGGAGATGACCCAGTAGCCCAGGGGCACGATCAGCCCGCTCTGTTCGGCCAGGGGCACGAACTCGCTGGGAGGCAGCAAGCCGCGTTCGCCATGGCGCCAGCGCACCAGGGCCTCAAGGCCTACGATCTTGCCGTCATGCAGGTTCAGCCGGGGCTGGTAGTGCAGCTCCAGCTCGTCCCGGCGCAAGGCTCGGCGCAACTCGCTTTCCAGGTCGGCGAGGCTGCGGGCATTGCGGTTGATCCGCTCGTTGAAGATATGAAAGGTGCAGCCTTGGGTGCTCTTGGCCTGCTGCATGGCGATGTGCGCATGCCACATCAACGGGTCGGCACCGGCATGGGCGCGGGCATGGGCGATCCCCAGGCTGCAACCGATCAACAGGCTTTCACCGTCGACCCAGTAGGGTTCGGCCATGGCTTCAGTGATGCGCTCGGCCATCCATTCGGCGCGCTGCGGTGCGCGGCGAGTATCGATCAGCAGGGCGAATTCGTCGCTGCCCAAACGGGCCAGTTGGTCACCGGCTTCCAGCTGGCTCTTGAGCCGCGAGACCACCTGCAGGATCAGCCGGTCACCGGCCTGATGGCCGAGGGCATCGTTGGCGTGACGAAAGTTGTCCAGGTCCAGGTGCCCGAGGGCCAGGCCACGCCCGTCATTTTCCGCCAGGCGCGCTGCCAGCAGGGTCTGAAAGCCCTGACGGTTGGCGATGCCGGTCAGCGGGTCCTGCTCGGCCAGGCGCTGCAGGGTGTTTTCCAGCACCCCGCGCTCGCGCACATGGCGCAGGCAACGGCGCAGGGCATCGGTGCTCAGGCAGGAACCCACCAGCCAATCGCTGACACCCACCGGGGGCGCCGGCGGTTCCTGATCCAGCAGCAGGACTGTGGGCAAGCTGCAACGCCCGGGCCCGGGCTGCAGGTGAGGAATGGTCAACAACACCGCATTGCGGTCGTCTTCGAACAATCGACTGACCGACTCCCAGGTAGGAGCACTGATCAATACCACCGAGTCTCCCAACGGAGCGACACACTCGCGCAACAACGCTGTCCACACCGGCTCTTCGGCCAGTAGCAGCAAACGCAAGGGTTCGACAGGCTTAGACAAGCTAGCTCCCTAGACTCTGCAAAATAAGTTGGCGGCGGGCATTATGGCGCGCAAATAAGCAATAACAATTGATATTGATTATCATACGCAATTTCTTGTACCGCTCTAACTCGAACATTAGCCGCATATTCAGCGCGCATCCTGAGGGAAAGTATCAAAACCGGCAAATTTAGATAGCGTTGTGCGTCACAAGTCGGAGAGAGGCGGCAGAATCTGTCCATCCTGTTAAAATGCCCGCCCTTTTCGTCACCGACCCCTTTTTAACGTCATGTCCCGACTCAATCCCCGGCAGCAAGAAGCCGTGAACTATGTCGGCGGCCCTCTTTTGGTGCTCGCCGGTGCAGGCTCCGGCAAGACCAGCGTGATCACCCGCAAGATCGCGCACCTGATCCAGAATTGCGGCATCCGCGCCCAGTACATTGTCGCCATGACCTTTACCAACAAGGCCGCGCGCGAGATGAAGGAGCGGGTCGGCACCCTGCTGCGCGGCGGCGAGGGGCGCGGCCTGACCGTGTCGACCTTCCACAACCTGGGGCTGAACATCATCCGCAAGGAGCATGTACGGCTGGGCTACAAGCCGGGCTTCTCGATCTTCGACGAGACCGACGTCAAGTCGCTGATGACCGACATCATGCAGAAGGAATACTCGGGCGACGACGGCGTCGACGAGATCAAGAACATGATCGGCTCGTGGAAGAACGACCTGATCCTGCCCGCCGAAGCCCTGGAAAATGCGCGCAACCCCAAGGAACAGACTGCCGCCATCGTCTACACCCACTACCAGCGCACGCTCAAGGCGTTCAACGCGGTGGACTTCGACGACCTGATCCTGCTGCCGGTGAAGCTGTTCGAAGAACACGCCGACATTCTCGAGAAATGGCAGAACAAGGTCCGCTACCTGCTGGTGGACGAATACCAGGACACCAACGCCAGCCAGTACCTGCTGGTGAAAATGCTGATCGGCAAGCGCAACCAGTTCACCGTGGTGGGCGACGACGACCAGTCGATCTACGCCTGGCGCGGCGCGCGCCCGGAAAACCTGATGCTGCTCAAGGACGACTACCCGTCCCTGAAAGTGGTGATGCTGGAGCAGAACTACCGCTCCACCAGCCGCATCCTGCGTTGTGCCAACGTGCTCATCTCCAACAACCCCCACGAGTTCGAAAAACAGTTGTGGAGCGAGATGGGCCACGGCGACGAGATCCGCGTGATCCGCTGTCGCAACGAGGACGCCGAGGCCGAGCGAGTGGCCATGGAGATCCTCAGCCTGCACCTGCGCACCGACCGCCCCTACAGCGACTTCGCCATTCTTTACCGGGGCAACTACCAGGCCAAGCTGATCGAATTGAAGCTGCAGCACCACCAGGTGCCCTATCGCCTGTCCGGCGGCAACAGCTTCTTCGGACGCCAGGAAGTAAAGGACCTGATGGCTTACTTCCGCCTGATTGTGAACCCGGACGACGACAACGCCTTCCTGCGGGTGATCAACGTGCCGCGCCGGGAAATCGGCTCCACGACCCTGGAAAAACTCGGCAACTACGCCACCGAACGCAAGATCTCGATGTACGCCGCTACCGATGAGATCGGGCTGGGCGAACATCTGGACAGCCGCTTCACCGACCGCCTGGCGCGCTTCAAGCGCTTCATGGATCGGGTCCGCGAGCAGTGCGCCGGCGAAGACCCGATCTCCGCCCTACGCAGCATGGTCATGGATATCGACTACGAGAACTGGCTGCGCACCAACAGTTCCAGCGACAAGGCCGCGGACTACCGGATGGGCAACGTCTGGTTCCTGATCGAGGCCTTGAAGAACACCCTGGAAAAAGACGAAGACGGCGAGATGACCGTCGAGGACGCCATCGGCAAGCTGGTCCTGCGCGACATGCTGGAACGTCAGCAGGAAGAGGAAGACGGCGCCGAAGGCGTGCAGATGATGACCTTGCATGCCTCCAAGGGGCTGGAGTTTCCCTACGTGTTCATCATGGGCATGGAAGAGGAAATCCTCCCGCACCGCTCCAGTATCGAAGCCGATACCATCGAGGAAGAACGGCGTCTGGCCTACGTGGGCATTACCCGCGCACGTCAGACCCTGGCCTTTACCTTTGCGGCCAAGCGCAAGCAGTACGGTGAAATCATCGACTGCGCGCCGAGCCGCTTCCTCGATGAGCTGCCCCCGGACGACCTGGCCTGGGAAGGCAACGACGACACCCCGACCGAAGTCAAGGCCGTTCGCGGCAATAGCGCTTTGGCGGATATACGCGCGATGTTAAAGCGTTAAAATCGACTATTTTTTAAACGACCTTTGGCGCACCAGGCAGGCGCTGTGGAAACCGAACAAGCGAAGGTCAGACAAGGCCGGAACAGGCAAGAGCACGACGTTCAGGATGCTGGATAGGCATTCCCGAACCCGCACCCAAATCTGTTTCTAGCGCGCAATGACCCAACGCAGTGGTTTGCACCGTGCCACCGGCGCCAGATAGAGGAAGCAACATGGAAGCACTGCACAAGAAAATTCGCGAAGAAGGCATCGTGCTTTCCGATCAAGTCCTGAAAGTCGACGCCTTTCTGAACCATCAGATCGACCCGCAGCTGATGAAGCTGATCGGCGACGAATTCGCCACGCTGTTCAAGGACTCGGGCATCACCAAGATCGTCACCATTGAAGCCTCGGGCATCGCCCCGGCGATCATGACCGGTCTGAACCTGGGGGTGCCAGTGATCTTCGCCCGCAAGCACCAGTCCCTGACCCTGACCGAGAACCTGTTGTCGGCCACCGTGTACTCCTTCACCAAGCAAGTGGAAAGCACCGTGGCCATCTCCCCACGGCACCTGACCAGCAGCGACCGGGTGCTGATCATCGATGACTTCCTGGCCAATGGTAAGGCGTCCCAGGCGCTGATCTCGATCATCAAGCAGGCCGGCGCTACCGTCGCCGGCCTGGGCATCGTGATCGAAAAATCGTTCCAGGGCGGGCGCGCCGAACTGGACTCCCAGGGCTACCGCGTGGAATCCCTGGCCCGGGTCAAGTCCCTGGCCGGCGGCGTGGTCACCTTCATCGAGTAACCCCACCCGCCAGGCCTGCGCAGCAACTGACTTGTGCGGGAGCTGCCCTGTGTAGGAGTTGCCCTGCGTAGGAGCTGGCTTGTGTAGGAGCTGGCTTGCCAGCGAAGACGCCCTCGAGAGCAGCGCAAGACTTGAAGGCCCATTCGCCGGCCAGCCGTCTCCTACGACACGGTGGGTGCCGTGGCCTGCAGACCAGCCAGCAAGAACCGCTGGTACAGGTCTTCACGCAGGCCTTCAGGCTTCTCCAGTTGCATGCGCTCAAGGTGCGCCGGAAATGCCTGCGGGTCCGGCGCGTCGAGTGCCGCCTTGCCCAATTCGAGGATTTCGCTGAGCTTGAACTTACTCTTGAGCCAGTTCAGGGCCCGCAGCAGGTCGCGCTCCTGGGCACTGAAATCACTGCCCAGCGGGTACTCCGGGAACAGATGGCGATGACGCGCCTGAATGTTCTCCAGACGTTGCGGGTTGTTGTCGGCAAAACGCGGATCCAGACGAAAATCCTTCGCCAGCTTGCCGGCTTTCTGCGCCTGCTCCATCAGGCCCGGCTGGAAGCGTGAATCGCTGATATTGAGCAGCGCCTCGATCACTTTCGCATCCGACTTACCTCGCAGGTCGGCAATACCGTACTCGGTGATGACGATGTCCCGCAGGTGGCGCGGGATGGTGCAGTGGCCATATTCCCAGACGATATTGGAACTGACCTCACCGCCGGACTCACGCCAGCTGCGCAGGATCAGCACCGAACGTGCATCCGCCAGGGCATGGCCCTGGGCGACGAAGTTGTACTGCCCGCCCACCCCGCTCAACACCCGCCCGCCCTGCAACTGGTCGGACACCGCAGCGCCCATCAGGGTCATGGTGAACGCACTGTTGATAAATCGCGCATCACGGCGTTGCAGGCGCTTGAGCGCTTCGTCGCCATACAGCTCGTTGATGTAGCTGATGGCGGTCATGTCGAATTCTGCCAGCCGGCTCCGGGGCAGCTCTCGCAGGCGCTGGTAGAAGCTGCGCGGCCCGAGGAAGAAACCGCCGTGGATCGAGACTCCGCCAGCGGCCGAAGCCGCGTCCAGGGTTCCGGCATTGGCCTGCTGCTGCAGGTCCAGGGTCGGGTAGACCTTGCGCCGCACGATTCCGGCATCGGCCAGGGCCAGCAGGCCGTTGACGAACATCTCGCTGCAACCATAGAGCCCCTGGGCAAAGGGCTCGACACCCCCTTCGCGATCGATCAGTGGTTGCCAGTGATTCACCTGCAAGTCCGCCAGCAAGGCGCGATAGCCCTCGTTATCGGCCTGGCGCGCCAACAGTGCGGCCGTCAATGCATCGCCCATCGAACCGATGCCGATCTGCAAGGTGCCGCCATCACGCACCAGGGTGCTGGCATGCAAGCCAATGCAATGGTCTTGCACCCCAACCGGCATGTTGGGCGTGGAAAACAACGTGCTGTGTTCTTCCTCATCGATCAGCAGGTCAAAGTCTGTAGCGGCGATCTCGGAGCTCCCCGGCATGTACGGCAGGTCACTGTGGACCTGGCCGAGGACCAGGATGGTTTCTCCCTGGGCGCGACGCTTGGCGATCATCGGCAGCATGTCCAGAGTGATGTCCGGGTTGCAGCTCAGGCTCAGGCGCTGGGGATGCTGGGGATCGCGCGCAACCATCTGCGCCACCAGGTTCAGGCCGGCGGCATTGATGTCCCGGGCCGCATGGCTGTAGTTGCTGCTGACGTAGTCCTGCTGCGCCGACGCGCTGTGCAAAAGGCTGCCGGGCTGCATGAAGAACTGCTCGACGCGGATGTTCGCCGGCAGGCTGTCGCGGTGCAGATCGGCGAGGTAATCCAGCTCGGGGTAGTCACCGAACACCCGCTCGACAAAGGGTTCGAGAAAGCGCCGCTGCAAGCCATCGCCCAGCGAAGGCCGGCCCAGGCTCAGAGCGGTGTAGATCGTCAGCTGGCGCTCGGGCAATTGAGCCACACGGCGATACAGGGCGTTGGCAAAGCGGTTGGGCTTGCCCAACCCCAGGGGCATGCCCATGTGAATGTGTGACGGCAAACGCGCGAGCACTTGGTCAACCGCATGCTCGATAGAACAGGATTGCAGCATCTGACCCTCCAGGGACCATCCATGAATTGAGGTTGGACCGAGCTTGCCGGGAGTTTGCTGCGTTGAACAGTATGGAGGCTGAATTACGCCCACAAAAAAGCCGCTCGTAAGCGGCTTTTTCGCTGAAGATGACGACTTATTTCAAGCCGGACATCTTCTGGATGGCACCCTTGAGCTCATCGTCGGAGCAATCAGCGCAAGTGCCTTTAGGCGGCATCGCGTTGAGACCGGTGATGGCCTTGGCCAGAAGACCATCGAGGCCGCCCTGGTGGTCGGCGCGCTCTTTCCAGGCCGCTGCATCACCAATCTTCGGTGCGCCCAACAGGCCAGTGCTGTGGCAAGCATTGCAGTGCTTGGCAATCACGTCATCCGGGGATTTCGCCCCGCCGCCACCGCCTGCAGTGGCAGCAACTTCCATTCCCTTGCACTCTTGCCCCTGGACGCACACCTGACCCACAGGCTCGAGGCGCTTGGCAATGTCATCATTAGTCGCAGCTTGAGCGCTGACTGCCCAAAGGGCCAATACGGTTGCTGGTGCGGCCAGCATTTTCATAATTAGGTTCACGCGTACACCCTCAATGGTGGCTAGTCACGCCTGCGGCCACGGTTTCGCAGGCGGGCGAAAGTATAACGGTTAGCCCGCCACACTGAAACAACCCCAAAGTCGAAGGGGTCTTATTCGCGGCGAAATGTCGCTGGGCAGCTCTCTGCAAGCCTTGCAGGACGCCTCTGGTTCTAGAAGTTCGCCGGAGTGGCTGCGCTGATTAGTCGCGCCGGAACATCGAACGGATTACGGAAACGGTGCGGCTTGGTACTCTCAAAGTAGTAGCTGTCACCGGCTTCGAGGACAAATGTTTCAAGCCCTACTACCAGTTCCAGACGACCTTCAAGCAAGATTCCGGTTTCCTCGCCGTCATGGGTGAGCATCTCTTCACCGGTGTCGGCACCTGGCGGGTAGATCTCGTTGAGGAAGGCAATGGCGCGACTCGGATGGGCCCGGCCCACCAGCTTCATGGTCACTGCACCATCGGAGATGTCGATCAGTTCGTGGGCTTTGTAGACGATCTGAGAAGGTGTTTCCTGGAGGATTTCCTCGGAAAAGAACTCGACCATGGACATCGGAATGCCGCCCAGCACCTTGCGCAACGAGCTGATCGAGGGGCTGACACTGTTCTTTTCGATCATTGAAATGGTGCTATTGGTGACGCCCGCACGCTTGGCGAGTTCACGCTGGGAAAGACCTTTCAGTTTACGGATGGATTGCAGTCGTTCACCGACGTCCAATACGGCAGCCTCCTAGGCGGGAATCAGGCGTTATTGTAATTGAGCGTTATCATGGCGACAGCGTTCAGTATTTACAACACTTGGTCCCGATTCCCCCAGGGGAGGCGACTTTCGGTGCGACCCGCGTAATCTCAGCCTTCGCTGTACTGCAGGGGCACCCGGCGCAGGTTGCAGAACAGCTGGTACGGAATAGTCCCGGCGGCCAGCGCCACGTCACTGGCGAGGATGTTCCTGCCCCACAACTCCACGGTCGACCCCAGCCCGGCCTGAGGCACGTCCGTCAGGTCGACGCACAGCATGTCCATTGACACCCGGCCCAGCAGGCGGCTGCGCTGGCCGGCCACCAGTACCGGCGTGCCGGTCGGTGCATGGCGCGGATAGCCGTCGGCATAGCCCATGGCAACCACGCCAATGCGCATCGGCCGGTCGGTGATGAACTTGGCGCCGTAGCCAACAGGCTCGCCGGCAGGCAGTTCACGCACACAGATCACCTTGGACTCCAGGGTCATGACCGGCTGCAGGCGCGCCGCCACGGAGTTGTTTTCTTCGAACGGCGTCGAGCCATAGAGCATGATGCCCGGGCGTACCCAATCGCTGGGAACGCTCGGCCAGCCCATGACCGCCGGCGAATTGCGCAGGCTGACTTCGGCGCCCAGGCCCTGCCGAGCGGCTTCGAATACCGCGACCTGTTCGCTGCTGCGCGGGCAATCCAGCTCGTCGGCGCGGGCGAAGTGACTCATCAGCACGATCTTCTCGACCTTGCCACTGGCCTGCAGGCGCTCATAGGCCGCGCGGTAATCCTTGGGATGCAGGCCAACCCGGTGCATGCCCGAGTCCAGCTTAAGCCAGACGGTCAGCGGCTTGGCAACGGCTGTCTGTTCAATGGCCTCGAGCTGCCACAGCGAATGCACCACGCACCAGAAATCATGCTCGACGATCAGCGCCAGTTCCGAGGCCTCGAAGAACCCCTCCAGCAACAGAATCGGCGCCCGGATACCGGCAGCACGCAGCTCCAGGGCTTCTTCGATACAGGCCACGGCAAAACCGTCGGCGCTGTCCTCCAGGGCCTGGGCGCAACGTACCGCGCCATGACCGTAGGCATCGGCCTTGATCACGGCGAGCGCGCGAACGCCCGCGACTTCACGGGCCAGTTGGTAGTTGTGACGCAGGGCTTGGAGATCGATCAGGGCACGGGCAGGACGCATGGCGGCAGACTTCTAGGCGGTCATGGGGAATAAAAACCGGTGCTGGATGATGGCGGACCACCACCGGCACCGGGAGAGGGATCTTGTGGCTTAAGGCAGGGCAGCCACGACCGACAGCTCGACGAGGATTTCCGGCTCGCAGAGCTTGGCCTGCACCGTGGCCCGGGCTGGCGCCACGCCTTTGGGCAACCACTGGTCCCAGACACTGTTCATGCCTGCGAAATCGGCATCGATGTCCTTCAGGTAGATGGTCACCGACAGCAGCTTGCTCTTGTCGGTCCCGGCCAGGTCCAGCAGGCGCTCGATGCTGGCCAGGGTTTCCCGGGTCTGCTGCTCAATCCCGGCCTGCATGTCGTCACCGACCTGCCCGGCCAGGTAGACCGTGCCGCCGTGAACAACGATCTGGCTCATGCGCTCATTGGTGAGCTGGCGCTGGATTGACATGTTTAGCTGACTCCTGGTGGTTACCGTAACGGGAAATATCGAGGCCTTCGGCGCTGATCTGCGGCTTTTTCTTCGCCATCAGGTCAGCCAGCAAGCGACCGGAGCCGCAGGCCATGGTCCAGCCGAGGGTGCCATGGCCGGTGTTCAAGTACAGGTTGCGGAACGGCGTGGCACCGACAATCGGCGTGCCGTCCGGGGTGGTGGGACGCAGCCCGGTCCAGAAACTGGCCTGGGACAGGTCGCCGCCCTGAGGATAGAGATCGTTGACGATCATCTCCAGCGTTTCACGCCGGCGCGGGTTCAGCGAGAGGTCAAAACCGGCTATTTCAGCCATGCCGCCGACCCGGATGCGGTTGTCGAAACGGGTGATCGCAACCTTGTAGGTCTCATCCAGGATGGTCGAGGTCGGAGCCATCGCCGGGTTGGTGATCGGCACAGTCAGGGAGTAGCCCTTGAGCGGGTACACCGGCGCCTTGATCCCCAGCGGCTTGAGCAATTGCGGCGAGTAGCTGCCCAGGGCCAGCACGTAGCGGTCGGCGGTTTCCAGCTTGCCGTCAATCCACACGCCATTGATCCGGTCGCCGGCGAAATCGAGGCGCTGGATATCCTGACCGAAGCGGAATTCCACACCCAGCTTGGTGGCCATTTCCGCCAGGCGGCTGGTGAAGATCTGGCAATCACCGGTCTGGTCGTTGGGCAGGCGCAAGGCACCGGCCAGAATGTCGGTGACATTGGCCAGGGCCGGCTCGACCCGGGCAATGCCTTCGCGGTCCAGCAGCTCGAACGGTACCCCGGACTCCTTGAGCACGGCGATGTCTTTCGCCGCGCCATCCAACTGCGCCTGGGTCCGGAACAACTGGGTGGTGCCCAGGCTGCGGCCCTCGTAGGCGATGCCGGTTTCGGCGCGCAGTTCGTCGAGGCAGTCACGGCTGTATTCGGACAGGCGCACCATGCGCTCTTTGTTCACTGCATAGCGGCTGGCGGTGCAGTTGCGCAGCATCTGCGCCATCCACAGGTATTGATCGATGTCGGCGGTGGCCTTGATCGCCAGTGGCGCGTGGCGTTGCAGCAGCCACTTGATGGCCTTGAGCGGCACGCCCGGGGCAGCCCAGGGCGAGGCATAGCCAGGGGACACCTGGCCGGCGTTGGCGAAGCTGGTTTCCATGGCTGCAGCCGGCTGGCGGTCCACCACTGTCACGTCAAACCCGGCCTGAGCCAGGTAGTAGGCACTGGTGGTTCCGATAACGCCACTGCCCAAGACCAGAACGCGCATTTTCATATCCCTCATCGCGGCTTGACCGCTGACGTTTGTTATTCAGAGCAAAGATGGGCGCAGTGTAAGAAACAATAGGCAGTGATTTTCACTATATAACCGCCTATATTTGGCGAGAATTCTCGGCAATATCGCTTTTCATGGAGGGGCATCCCCTATGCGTACCAACCATCAGACCCGTCGTGCCCTGGACAAGATAGATCGCAACATCCTGCGCATCCTGCAGGCCGACGGCCGTATCTCCTTCACCGAGCTGGGGGAACGGGTCGGCCTCTCCACCACGCCCTGCACCGAGCGTGTACGCCGCCTGGAGCGTGAAGGGATCATCATGGGCTACAACGCCCGGCTCAACCCGCAGCACCTCAAGGGCAGCCTGCTGGTGTTCGTCGAGATCAGCCTGGACTACAAGTCCGGCGACACCTTCGAGGAGTTCCGCCGCGCCGTGCTGAAGCTGCCGCATGTACTGGAATGTCACCTGGTGTCCGGCGACTTCGACTACCTGGTCAAGGCACGGATCTCGGAGATGGCCTCCTATCGCAAGCTGCTGGGGGACATCCTGCTCAAGCTGCCTCACGTGCGGGAGTCCAAGAGCTACATCGTGATGGAAGAGGTGAAGGAGAGCCTCAGCCTGCCGATCCCGGACTGAGCCGCAGCACGCGTCGAGGCCCGCCAGCCGCAGCCGGCAGTGGTCGCCCCTAGACCAGCACCTGGCGGGTGCTGGCCATGTATTCATGGATCTGTTTCTCGACCCGGGGATGAATCATCTCCACCGGGCGCCGGCCGTTGGGGCACGGCAGGCTCGGCGTGGTGCCGAACAGGCGACAGATCAGCGGCCGCTCGTCATACACCGTGCAGCCCTCGGGCCCGAGGTGCACACAGTTGAGCTCCTCCATGGCCGCGTCCTGCTCGGCAGCCGTCTTGCGCGGCAGGCGGGACATTTCCTCCGGCGAGGTGGTAACCGGCCCGCAGCAGTCGTGGCAGCCAGGAACACACTCGAAAGAGGGGATCTGCTGGCGCAGGCTACGGACTTTCTGACGGTTACAGCTCATGCCAACACTTACCGGGATCATGGAGAGCCGTGGATTCTGCCTCAAATGCCCCGCCGCAGACAGGGCCGACCGTCCTGCGGTTGCTCCGGCGGAAAGGCCCGGCTTATGCTCCGTCAATTTTTCCAGATGCCATGATCAGGACGCTTTCCATGCCCGCCAGCCTTCAGCAACCCGCCTCCAGCGACCGGCACGCTGCCTCTTACTACGCTGCCAGCAGCCTGCCCCAGCCTGACTATCCGGTGCTGGCGGGGGACCTGTCGGCAGATGTCTGTGTGGTCGGCGGCGGGTTTTCCGGGCTCAACACCGCCCTGGAACTGGCCGAGCGCGGACTCAGCGTGATCCTGCTGGAAGCCCGCAAGATCGGCTGGGGCGCCAGCGGGCGCAACGGCGGGCAACTGATTCGCGGAGTCGGTCATGGCCTGGACCAGTTCGCCAAGGTGATTGGCACCGACGGCGTGCGCCAGATGAAGCTGATGGGACTGGAGGCGGTGGAAATCGTCCGCCAGCGCATCGAGCGCTTCCAGATCCCCTGTGACCTGACCTGGGGCTACTGCGACCTGGCCAACAAGCCCGCCGACCTCGAAGGCTTCGCCGAGGATGCCGAGGAACTGCGCAGCCTCGGCTATCGCCACGAGACCCGCCTGTTACAGGCCAATGAAATGCACAGGGTAGTGGGCTCCAAGCGCTACGTGGGCGGCCTGATCGACATGGGCTCGGGCCATTTGCATCCGCTGAACCTGGCCCTGGGTGAAGCTCAGGCGGCGCAGCAGATGGGCGTTCAGCTGTTCGAGCACTCGGCGGTGACCCGCATCGACTACGGCCCCGAGGTCAAGGTCCACTGTGCCCGGGGCACGGTCCGCGCCAAGACCCTGGTCCTGGGCTGCAACGCCTACCTCAACGACCTCAACCCGGAACTGGGGGGCAAGGTCCTGCCGGCCGGCAGCTACATCATCGCCACCCAGCCCCTGAGCCAGAGCCAGGCCCAGGAGCTGCTGCCACAGAACATGGCGGTCTGCGACCAGCGCGTGGCCCTGGACTACTACCGGCTCTCGGCCGACCGCCGCCTGCTGTTCGGCGGTGCCTGCCATTATTCGGGACGCGACCCCAAGGACATCGCCGCCTACATGGGGCCGAAGATGCTGGAGGTGTTCCCCCAGCTGGCTGGGGTGAAGATCGACTACCAATGGGGCGGCATGATCGGCATCGGCGCCAACCGGCTGCCGCAGATCGGCCGGCTCAAGGACCAGCCCAATGTGTATTACGCCCAGGCCTACTCCGGCCACGGCTTGAATGCCACGCACCTGGCGGGCAAGTTGCTGGGTGAAGCCATCAGCGGCCAGCAGGGCGGCGGTTTCGACCTGTTCGCCAAGGTGCCTCACATCACCTTCCCCGGCGGCAAGCATCTGCGCTCACCGCTGTTGGCCCTGGGCATGCTCTGGCATCGCCTGAAGGAGCTGACCTGAGCCCTTTCCGCAGCCGCTGGCACAGGTGCGGACAAGTCCCCAAACACCCAAGACAGTTGCCCGTCTGCTCAGGCCCGCCGCCGCGGGCGATTGCAACCCGGGGATGGCTGTCGATCGTCATCCCCGGGCGTTGCGCAGCCGGCTCACAGGCGCCAGAAGGGCTTGAGGCCTTCGGCCCGCGCCTGCTCACGACTAAGGCCAACATCGCGCAATTGCTCGGCGGTCAGCCCAAGCAACGCCTTGCGAGTGTGCAAGCGATGCCAGTACAGCCCCCAGCGACCCAACCCGGTCGGCGCATTGCGCGGCAGGCTGGCTGCCTCTGCCTGCTGCGCCACCAGTTCCTGACTGCGTAACGACAGACGCACATCGCTCAAGCCGTTCATCTGCATTGCTCCTGTTTGCTGGGTTGCCATGAGCAAACATGATGCGCGGCCGACCAAAACCATTACAGACTCAATACAACGACATTACTTCCATACAGTTTTGCCAAAAAACCCGCTGAATCCTGTATTTTGGCCCCATCTGTACTGGTCCCTGTGACCACCACCACGAGCCAACACCATGACCCTCTATGTGAACCTCGCCGAACTCCTGGGCACCCGTATCGAACAAGGCTTCTACCGTCCGGGTGACAGGTTGCCCTCGGTACGCGCCCTGAGCGTCGAGCACGGGGTCAGCCTGAGCACCGTGCAGCAGGCTTACCGCCTGCTGGAAGACAACGGCCTGGCGATGCCCAAGCCCAAGTCCGGCTATTTCGTGCCGCCCAGCCGAGAGCTGCCGGCGCTGCCGGCGGTAGGCCGTCCGGCGCAACGTCCGGTGGAGATTTCACAATGGGACCAGGTGCTGGAACTGATACGCGCCGTGCCGCGCAAGGACGTGGTGCAACTGGGCCGGGGCATGCCGGACATCACCACGACGACCCTGAAGCCGCTGCTGCGGGCCCTCGCCCGGCTCAGCCGGCGCCAGGACATGCCCGGGCTGTACTACGACAACATCTACGGCGTACTGGAACTGCGCCAGCAGGTGGCGCGCCTGATGCTCGACTCCGGCTGCCAGCTCAGCGCCAGCGACCTGGTGATCACCACCGGCTGCCATGAGGCGCTGTCCACCAGCATTCGTGCCATCTGCGACCCCGGGGACATTGTCGCCGTGGACTCACCCAGCTTTCACGGGGCCATGCAGACCCTCAAGGGCCTGGGCATGAAAGCCCTGGAAATTCCCACCGATCCCATCACCGGCATCAGCCTGGAAGCCCTGGAGCTGGCCCTGGAGCAGTGGCCGATCAAGGCCATACAGTTGACCCCCAACTGCAACAATCCCCTGGGCTATATCATGCCGGAGCCGCGCAAGCGGGCGCTGCTGACCCTGGCCCAGCGCTTCGACGTGGCGATCATCGAGGACGACGTGTATGGCGAGCTGGCCTACACCTACCCACGCCCGCGGACCATCAAGTCCTTCGACGACGACGGCCGGGTGCTGCTGTGCAGTTCCTTCTCGAAGACCCTGGCCCCCGGCCTGCGCATCGGCTGGGTCGCCCCCGGGCGCTACCTGGAACGGGTGCTGCACATGAAGTACATCAGCACCGGCTCCACTGCACCGCAGCCCCAGGTGGCCATCGCCGAATTCCTCAAGGGGGGCCACTTCGAGCCCCACCTGCGCAAGATGCGCAGCCAATACCAGCGCAATCGTGACCTGATGCTCGATTGGGTCAGCCGCTACTTTCCCGCCGGCACCCGCGCCAGCCGGCCACAGGGCAGCTTCATGCTCTGGATCGAACTGCCCGAGGGTTTCGATGCTCTGAAGCTCAACCGGGAGCTGCTTGAGCAGGGGGTGCAGATCGCCGTGGGCAGTATCTTTTCCGCGTCAGGCAAGTACCGCAACTGCCTGCGGATGAATTACGCTGCCAAGCCCACTGCGCAGATCGAAGAGGCCGTGCGCAAAGTCGGCGCCGCGGCCATCAAGCTGCTCGGCGAAACCCAGGACTGACACCCCGAACCCTTGCCGGAAGCCAGCCGTCCCATGCCTATTCGTGCCGTGATGCGAGATGACCTGACTTGAGCCGTATAAGGGTGTTTACCTGGCTGGTGCTGCTGAGCCTCGGGCTGGCCGGTTGCGCCACCCTGGAGGTGCCGTACCAACCCAGCCAGGCCCTGCCCGCCAGCGACTCGCGCTTTGCCCAGTCGATCAGGGCCCAGGCAGCGCCCTATCAGGGGCGCTCGGGCTTTCGCCTGCTGCCCAACAGCACCGAAGCCTTCATGGCCCGCGCCGAGCTGATCCGCAACGCGCAAAGCAGCCTCGACTTGCAGTACTACATCGTCCACGACGGCATCAGCACCCGGATGCTGGTGGACGAGCTGCTCAAGGCCGCCGACCGAGGGGTGCGCATCCGCATTCTGCTCGATGACACCACCAGCGACGGCCTGGAGCAGATCATCGCCACCCTGGCGGCCCACCCGCAGATTCAGATTCGCCTGTTCAACCCGCTGCACCTGGGCCGCAGCACCGGCCTGACCCGGGCCATGGGCCGGCTGTTCAACCTGTCCCAGCAGCATCGGCGGATGCACAACAAGCTGTGGCTGGCGGACAACAGCGTGGCCATCGTCGGCGGGCGCAACCTCGGCGACGAGTACTTCGATGCCGAGCCCAACCTGAACTTCACCGACATCGACCTGTTCAGCGTCGGCCCGGTGGCCGAGCAGCTCGGCCACAGCTTCGACCAGTACTGGAACAGCGCCCTGAGCCGGCCCATCGGCGAGTTCCTGTCCTTCGTGCCGTCAGCCAAGGACCTGAACAACACCCGCCAGCGCCTTGAAGAGTCGCTGCAAGACAGCCGCCGGCAGAACCAGGCCCTGTACCGCCAGTTGATGACCTACCAGACCCGACCACGCATGGAGATCTGGCGCAAGGAGCTGATCTGGGCCTGGAACCAGGCGCTGTGGGACGCCCCGGCCAAGGTCCTGTCCAAGGGTGACCCCGATCCGCACCTGCTGCTGACCACCCAACTGGCCCCGGAGCTGAGCGGGGTCAGCCAGGAACTGATCATGATCTCGGCCTACTTCGTCCCCGGCCAGCCCGGCCTGGTCTACCTCACCGGCCGCGCCGATGCCGGGGTTTCCGTCAGCCTGCTGACCAACGCCCTGGAGGCGACCGACGTGCCCGTGGTGCATGGCGGCTATGCGCCCTATCGCAGGGCGCTGCTGGAACACGGGGTGAAACTCTACGAGCTGCGTCGCCAACCCGGCGAGCGTCGTGGCGGCAGTGGCCCGCACCTGTTCGGCGGCTCCCAGCACGGCTCCGACTCCAGCCTGCACAGCAAGGCCATGATTTTCGACCGGCAGAAGAGTTTTGTCGGCTCGTTCAATTTCGACCCGCGCTCGGTGCTCTGGAATACCGAAGTCGGGGTCCTGGTGGACAGTCCCGAACTGGCCGGCCACCTGCGCGCCCTGGCACAGCAAGGCATGGCTCCGGCCTTGAGCTATCAGGTGCAACTGGAGGACGGCCAGTTGGTCTGGGTCACCGAAGACCAGGGGCAGATCCACACCCTGCACCGCGAACCCGGTAGCTGGTGGCGCCGGATAAATGCATGGCTGAGCACCCGTATCGGCCTGGAACGCATGCTCTAAGCCACCACCAACGGGCTACAGCGGTTGGGCCTGGGCGTTGCCGAACGCGCCTTGGCGCAGCAGCAGGAGCAGCAGGCCAAACGCCCCGGCCGCCACCAGCAGCAGCATCGCATGGCCGCTCACCCACTGGCTGCCCGCCCCCGCCACCAGCGGTCCGATCAGGCAGCCAATGCCCCAGAGCTGCGCCACATGGGCATTGGCCCGGACCAGCGCATCATCACGATAGCGTTCGCCGATCAGGATCAACGACAAGGTAAACAGACCGCCTGCACTGGCGCCGAACAGCACCCACAACGGCCAGATCAGCACAGTGTCCAGCAACAGCGGGATGGCCAGGCTGGAGCACAGCAGGATCACCGCGCAGCCGGTGAACAATCCGCGTCGCGACACCCGGTCGGCCAAGGCACCGATCGGCAACTGCAACAGGGCATCGCCCACCACTACGGTGCTGACCATCGCCAGAGCAATGTCCTCGGTGAACCCCTGGCTCAGGCAATAGACCGGCAGCAAGGTCAGGATCAGCGCCTCGAAGGTCGCGAACAGGGCCACCGCCCAGCCAATTGCCGGCAGCGCCTGGCAGAAGCGCCAGAGATCGATCAGGGTCACGCTGCAGGCCTCGGTGCTCGGTGCCCCGCTGCGCCCCAGAAGCAGCAGGGGCGAGACCACCAGCAAGGCCACCGAGACCCAGAAACCGTAGTCCTGCTGAGTGCCCAGGACTCCCAGTATCAGCGGCCCGGCCAGTTGGCTCAGGGCATAGCTGCTGCCATACAAGGCCACCAGACGGCCTCGCCATTGCTCGACCACCAGCTGATTGATCCAGCTTTCACCCAGAATGAAAATAATGGTCAGGACCACGCCCAGTATCAGGCGCAGCACCAGCCATATCGGGTAACTGGGCAGCAGCGCCAGCAAGCCGATGGAGATGGCCCCGCCCCACAGGCACAGGCGCATCAGGTTGGCGGTCCCGAAGCGCGCGGCCAGGCGGCTGGAGATTTTCGCCCCGAGCAATACGCCAATGGCCGGCATCGCCGCCACCACGCCGATGGCGAAAGGACCGTAGCCCCAGCTCTCCAGGCGAAAGGACACCAGGGGCATGGTCATGCCCAGGGCCAGGCCCACACTCAAGACCGCAGCCAGAACGGCGAAATAGGTCGCCCAACGCATTTCCACACTCCTGTGGATCAGTGTTTCAGAAAGCACAGACAACACAGCCGGACTCCCCTTGCGGAAAGTCCGGCTGCGCTGCGGATCCGTCGGCCCTTGCCGGAGCAGGCGTCCTTACGGACGCCAGTCACTCCAGGCCTGAAGACTCAGAGCTTGATCCAGGTCGCTTTCAACTCGGTGTACTTGTCGAACGCGTGCAGCGACTTGTCGCGGCCATTGCCCGACTGCTTGAAGCCGCCGAACGGCGCCGTCATGTCGCCGCCATCGTACTGGTTGATCCAGACGCTGCCGGCACGCAGAGCCTTGGCGGTCTGGTGGGCCTTGGAAATGTTCGCGGTCCAGACGGCAGCTGCCAGGCCGTACGGGGTGTCGTTGGCAATCTGAATCGCCTCTTCCACGCTGTCGAAGGCGATCACCGACAACACCGGGCCGAAAATCTCTTCCTGGGCAATTTTCATCGCATTGCTGACGCCGTCGAAAATCGTCGGCTCGACGTAGGTACCGCCGGTTTCCTGCAGGGTACGCTTGCCACCTGCCACCAGCTTGGCGCCATCGGCGTGCCCGGCTTCGATGTAGGACAGCACAGTGTTCATCTGCTGGGTATCCACCAGGGCACCGACGTTGGTGGCCGGGTCCAGCGGGTTGCCCGGCTTCCAGCCTTTCAAGGCCTCGATCACCATGGGCAGGAATTTGTCCTTGATCGAACGCTCCACCAGCAAGCGCGAACCGGCGGTGCAGACTTCACCCTGGTTGAATGCGATGGCACCGGCGGCAGATTCGGCCGCGGCTTGCAGGTCCGGGGCGTCGGCGAAGACGATGTTCGGGCTCTTGCCGCCCGCCTCCAGCCAGACGCGCTTCATGTTGGACTCACCGGAATACACCAGCAGTTGCTTGGCGATCTTGGTCGAGCCGGTGAACACCAGGGTGTCCACGTCCATGTGCAGGGCCAGGGCCTTGCCGACAGTGTGGCCATAACCCGGCAGTACGTTGAGCACGCCCGCAGGGATACCGGCCTCCACCGCCAGGGCAGCGATGCGGATGGCGGTCAGCGGAGATTTTTCCGATGGCTTGAGGATCACCGAGTTGCCAGTGGACAGCGCCGGACCGAGTTTCCAGCAGGCCATCATCAGTGGGAAGTTCCAGGGCACGATGGCCGCGACCACGCCCACCGGCTCCCGGGTCACCAGACCCAATTGGTCATGGGGGGTGGCAGCCACTTCGTCGTAGATCTTGTCGATGGCCTCGCCGCTCCAGCTCAGGGCCTGCGCTGCACCGGGGACGTCGACGTCCAGGGAATCGCTGATCGGCTTGCCCATGTCCAGGGTTTCCAGGAGCGCGAGCTCTTCGGCGTGCTTTTTCAGCAGGCCGGCAAAACGAATCATGGTGGACTTGCGCTTGGCCGGCGCCAGGCGCGACCAGACGCCGGAGTCGAAGGTGGCGCGGGCATTGTCCACGGCACGCTGGGCATCGGCGGCGTCACAGCTGGCAATGGTCGCCAGCAGGCGGCCGTCTACCGGGCTGATGCACTCGAAGGTGTCATTGGAGACGGATGCGGTGTATTCGCCATTGATGTAGGCGCGGCCTTCGATTTTCAGGTCGCGGGCACGTTGTTCCCAGTCGGCACGGGTCAGGGTGGTCATACGAGTGTCCTCCTCTTATTTGTATACAAGCGCCATGCGAACGTTGCCGGCACTCCTGAAGAATTCTGCCCGGCCAGCCTGCTTTCGGCCAAAGGCACCCGCCACCCTAAACCAGCGACACCTGTACTTTCAATATATTTGACAAAGTCGCGGCAAACGCCATTGCTATGTGCATTTTAATAAACATAGACTTTGCCCTTCATAGCCACTCGCGCCGCAATCACGGGGGAATACAAGAATGAGCATCCACAACGTCGTCGACTTCAGCCAGGCCAATACCGAGGGCGAACGCTACCGTCCCGCGCCCGAGAAAGTACTCAAGGGCGACCCTGAACAAGCGGTGTTCAACCACTACGCCAGCCCATGCGCACAACTGAACGCCGGGATCTGGGAAGGCGCCGTCGGCCAGTGGACGGTGAACTTCACCGAGCACGAATATTGCGAGATTCTGCAGGGCGTGTCGGTACTGCGCGACCATGAAGGCAATGCCAAGACCTTGCGGGTCGGCGACCGCTTCGTGATCCCGGCCGGCTTCAAGGGCACCTGGGAAGTGCTGGAGCCCTGCCGCAAGGTCTACGTGGCCTTCGAACAGAAAGCCTGAATGCCAGGCACAAAAAAACCCGCTTGAAGGCGGGTTTTTTTGTCAGAAGAAAAATCAATTACTTGATTTTGCCTTCCTTGTAGATCACGTGCTTGCGAACAACCGGATCATATTTCTTGATCTCGATTTTGTCCGGAGTAGTACGCTTGTTCTTGTCGGTAGTGTAGAAGTGACCAGTACCGGCGCTCGAGATCAAACGAATCAATTCACGCATGATTAGCTCCCTTAAACCTTGCCGCCATCGCGACGGATTTCGGCCAGCACGACATCAATGCCGCGCTTGTCGATGATACGCATGCCTTTGGCAGATACGCGCAGACGCACAAAACGTTTCTCGGACTCAACCCAGAAGCGGTGATGCTGCAGGTTCGGCAGGAAACGACGACGGGTTTTGTTGTTTGCGTGGGAAATGTTATTCCCAGTCACCGGACCCTTACCGGTAACTTGACAGACTCTAGACATGCCTCAGCCCTCTAAAACCACATGCCCAACCCGGCATGGGTTGGCCGCTTAATCTCTCAGTCATTTGGCGCCAGGCGCCGCGTTTCTTTAAGGGTCTTACCGGCTACACCTACAAGCGAAGGAACCGGGCCCCTAGAAAAGAGCGCTGCTTTATACCAGAAAGACCCAATAGCAACAACAACCGCTGTGGTCTGAATGACGAAAAGTCCTGATTTTCTTGCGCCGAACGCCTGCGGCAAAGGCTACCGTGGAAATCTACCGCTCGTCGCAGAATATATTCCAGCCTCTGCCAAGCGTCCCTCCCCTGCAGGTAACAACCCCGCCCCCGGGCCGTGGACGCCGTTCCAACGGGATCAATCTGCAGAAAATGCGGCCCCAGATGACCCGCCCTCACCCACAGCGCCACAAGCGGATCGCGAGCCACACGCCAGGTTCTGGCGCAGGATGCAAAAGGGGATAGTCATTTTCCAGCAAGGCCACTAGGGTAAGGCATTTCCAGACTGCACTCGCAGATGGGCTTTCGATCTGCACAAGGAACCCGACCATGCGTCTCGCCGCCCTCCCGCTCCTGCTCGCCCCCTTTCTGAGCCCACTGGCTCAGGCTGCCGCGCTGAGCGTCTGCACCGAAGCCAGCCCGGAGGGCTTCGACGTGGTGCAGTACAACTCGCTGACCACCACCAACGCTTCCGCCGACGTATTGATGAACCGCCTGGTGGAGTTCGATGCCGCCAGCGGCAAGGTGGTCCCCAGCCTGGCCGACAGCTGGGAAGTGTCCAGCGATGGCCTGACCTATGAGTTCAAACTCCATCCCAAGGTCAAGTTCCACCGCACCGACTACTTCACTCCAAGCCGCGAGCTGAACGCCGAGGACGTGAAGTTCAGCTTCGAGCGCATGCTCGATCCGGTCCACCCATGGCACAAGATCGCCCAGAGCGGTTTCCCCCACGCCCAGTCCCTGCAGTTGCCCAGCCTGATCAAGAAGATCGATGCCCTGGACCCACTGACCGTGCGCTTCACCCTGGATCATGCCGACTCGACCTTCCTCGCCACCCTGAGCATGGGCTTTGCTTCGATCTACTCTGCCGAATACGCCGACCAGCTCCTCAAGGCCGGCACCCCGGAGAAGCTCAACAGCCAGCCGATCGGCAGCGGTCCGTTCATCTTCGGTCGCTTCCAGAAAGATGCCTCGATCCGCTACAAGGCCAACCGTGATTACTTTGCCGGCAAGCCGGCGGTGGACTCGCTGATCTTCGCCATCACCCCGGACGCCAACGTGCGCCTGCAGAAGCTGCGGCGCAATGAATGCCAGATCGCTCTTTCGCCCAAGCCCCTGGATGTTCAGGCCGCCAGCGGTGACCCTGCACTGAAGATCGAAAGCACCGCGGCCTTCATGACCGCCTTCGTTGCCATCAACAGCCAGCACCCACCCCTGGACAAACCGGAAGTGCGCCAGGCCATCAACCTGGCCTTCGACAAGGCTCATTACCTCAAGGCCGTGTTCGAAGGCACCGCCGAGGCCGCCAACGGGCCCTACCCGCCCAACACCTGGAGCTACGCCAAGGATTTGCCCGGCTACACGCACGACCCGGAAAAGGCTCGCCAACTGCTGGCCAAGGCGGGCCTGAAAAATGGCTTCGAAACCACCCTCTGGACCCGCCCTTCCGGCAGCCTGCTGAACCCCAACCCCAGCCTGGGCGCCCAACTGCTGCAGGCAGACCTGGCGCAAGTGGGAATCCAGGCCGAGATCCGGGTAATCGAATGGGGCGAGCTGATCCGCCGGGCCAAGGCCGGCGAGCACGACCTGCTATTCATGGGCTGGGCCGGTGACAACGGCGATCCGGATAACTTCCTCTCGCCGCAGTTCACCTGCGCCGCGGTCAAGTCCGGCACCAACTTCGCCCGTTATTGCGATCAGAACCTCGACAAACTGATCACCGCGGGCAAGACCACCACCGAGCAGGGCGTACGCAGCAAGCTTTATCAGCAGGCGCAGACCCAGATCCAGCAACAGGCACTGTGGTTGCCCCTGGCGCATCCCACCGCCTTTGCCCTGACCCGCAAGCAGGTCGAGGGCTATCAGGTGAGCCCCTTCGGGCGCCAGGACTACTCGAAGGTCAGTGTCCGGTAGGTCCGCGGCAAGCCTTCGGCGGCAAGTTTCAAGACCAGGCCGGTCCTGAACCTGCCGCCGATTCAGATCCAGCCGTACTCGGCCATCGACAACGGGTCGCCGTCGCCGACGATGAAGTGATCCAGCACCCGCACGTCAATCGACTCCAGCGCCTCCTGCAGGCGCCGGGTCACGACCCGGTCGGCCGGACTGGGCTCGGAGATGCCCGACGGATGGTTATGACAGAAGATGACCGCGGCCGCGTTATGCACCAGGGTGCGCTTGATGACCTGCCGCAGATACACCGTGGTGCTGTCGATGGAGCCTTGAAACAGCACCTCGAAAGCCAGCACACGGTGCTTGGTGTCCAGGAACAGGCAACCGAACACTTCGTGGGGCTCATGCCGAAGCATCGACTTCAGGTAATCGCGTACCACCAGCGGACTCTCCAGCGCGGACTGCCGCTGCAGCCGCTCTGCCAGATGACGGCGGGCCATTTCCAGCACCGCCTGTAACAGGGCATATTTGGCCGGCCCCAAGCCCGACTGCCGGGTGAAGGTCAACTGATCGGCCTCCAGCAACCTGCGCAAGCTGCCAAAGCGCTGCAACAGGTGCCGCGCCAGGTCCACCGCACTTTTGCCGGCCACTCCGGTGCGCAGGAAAATAGCCAGCAGTTCGGCGTCGGAAAGGCTTATCGCACCCTGCTCCAGAAGCCGCTCCCGCGGGCGCTCCGCCGCGGGCCAATCACGAATGCTCATCACACCTCCCTGTGCATGGCGCCGCTGTTCGACAGCGGTCGCTGTGCTATCTTAGCCCCCTCTTTTTTGCGTGGTATTTCACCTGGGGAGGGGGCATGCCACGCAGCAATCACTGAACGGAAAGACAGGCCTATGCAGCGGCTGTATCGGAAACGCATCGTGCTCGGCGTCGGCGGCGGCATTGCCGCCTACAAGAGCGCGGAACTGGTTCGCCGACTCCTCGACCAGGGCGCCGAAGTGCGCGTGGTCATGACCCGGGGCGGCAGTGAGTTCATTACCCCGCTGACGATGCAGGCGCTCTCCGGGCACCCGGTCCACCTCGATCTGCTGGACCCGGCGGCCGAAGCCGCCATGGGCCATATCGAGCTGGCCAAATGGGCCGACCTGGTACTGATCGCCCCGGCCACGGCCGACCTGATCGCCCGCCTGGCCCAGGGCATTGCCGACGACCTGCTGACCACCCTGGTCCTGGCGACCGACGCCACCGTGGCGATCGCCCCGGCGATGAACCAGGCCATGTGGCGCGACCCGGCCACCCAGGCCAACACCCAACTGCTGCAAAGCCGCGGCCTGCGCGTGTTTGGCCCTGCCTCCGGCAGCCAGGCCTGTGGCGACGTAGGCCTGGGCCGCATGCTGGAGGCCACGGACCTGGTGCAATGCGCCGCCGATTGCTTCCAGCATCTGGCACTGACCGGCAAGCACCTGCTGATTACCGCCGGGCCAACCCAGGAAAACATCGACCCGGTGCGCTACATCACCAACCATAGCTCAGGAAAAATGGGCTTCGCCCTGGCCGAGGCCGCCGTCGAGGCCGGCGCCCGGGTGACCCTGATCACAGGTCCTGTACACCTGCCAACACCCGACAGAGTCACGCGGATCGACGTTGTCAGCGCCCGCGACATGCTTGCGGCTTGCGAAGCGGCCATCCCATGCGACGTTTTCATCGCCTCTGCCGCGGTCGCGGACTACCGCCCAGAAGTCGTCGCCCCACAGAAATTAAAGAAAGACCCTACGAAAGGCGACGGCCTGCTACTACAGATGGTGCGCAATCCGGACATCCTGGCCACCATCGCCGGCCGCCCGGATCGCCCTTTCAGTGTCGGTTTCGCCGCCGAAACCGAACACCTGCTCGACTACGCTGCACGCAAATTGAAGGACAAGAACCTCGACCTGATCGTCGCCAACGACGTGGCCAACCCGAGCATTGGCTTCAACAGCGAGGAAAACGCCTGCAGCGTGATTGACCGGGAGTTGCACGCAACTCTCTTCGCCCAGACCAGCAAGGGCAAGATTGCCCGCCAACTGATCTCTTTTATCGCCGAACGGCTGAACCAGGTTTAACTCGCATGCACGCTTTACAAGCCAAGATCCTCGACCCACGCATCGGCAATGAATTCCCCCTGCCGCAGTACGCCACACCGGGCTCCGCCGGCCTGGACCTGCGGGCCATGCTCAAGGAAGACACTGTCCTGGAACCGGGCCAGACCCTGCTGATTCCCACCGGTCTGTCGGTCTACATCGGCGACCCGGGCCTGGCGGCGCTGATCCTGCCGCGCTCCGGCCTTGGCCACAAGCACGGTATCGTGCTGGGCAACCTGGTGGGCCTGATCGACTCGGACTACCAGGGCGAACTGATGGTGTCCTGCTGGAACCGTGGCCAGACGGCCTTCAATATTGCCGTGGGCGAGCGCATCGCCCAACTGGTACTGGTCCCGGTAGTCCAGGCGCATTTCGAAGTGGTCGAGGCATTCGACGAAAGCCAGCGCGGCGCAGGCGGTTTCGGTCACTCTGGCAGTCACTGATAGCACTTCCCCGGGCCAGGCTCCCTGCCTGGCCCGATCAATGGCGACGGGGATTTCAGGATGAATGACCACCGACACCCAAGCATTGCCACGCCCCCTTCAAACAGGGCTCTTGAGCGGTCACGGTCAGGTCTCCGCCCCTCAGATGGCACTTTCGCAGTACGAACTCTATGCTGAAAACGCCGTCATACCCTTCAGTTTGAGCCTGCCGGCCTGCCATTCCACGGCCGTACTGCACCCCCTTCAGATGGAGCACCCTCAGTGATGAGCAACGCAGCTAAAGTCGCCCCGAAATTCCCCGACAGCATCTTTCGCGCCTACGACATCCGCGGCGTTGTACCGGAAACCCTGACCGCAGAGACCGCCTACTGGATCGGCCGCGCCATTGGCGCCCAGAGCCTGGCCCAGGACGAGCCGAACGTTTCCGTAGGCCGCGATGGCCGCCTGTCCGGCCCGGAGCTGGTGGCACAACTGATTCAGGGCCTGTATGACAGCGGCTGCCACGTCAGCGATGTCGGCCTGGTGCCCACCCCGGCGCTGTACTACGCCGCCAATATCCTGGCCGGCAAGTCCGGGGTGATGCTCACCGGCAGCCACAACCCGTCGAACTACAACGGCTTCAAGATCGTCATTGCCGGTGACACCCTGGCCAACGAACAGATCCAGGCCCTGCACGAGCGCCTGAAGAGCAACAACCTGACCAGCACACCGGGCAGCATCACCCAGGTCGACATCCTGCCGCGCTATGCCGACGAGATCACCCGCGACGTCAAACTGGCCCGGCGCCTGAAGGTCGTGGTGGACTGTGGCAACGGCGCCGCCGGGGTCATCGCCCCACAACTGATCGAAGCCTTGAACTGCGAAGTCATCCCACTGTTCTGCGACGTCGACGGCAACTTCCCCAACCACCACCCGGACCCGGGCAAGCCCGAGAACCTCGAGGACCTGATCGCCAAGGTCAAGGAAACCGGCGCCGACCTGGGCCTGGCCTTCGACGGTGATGGCGACCGCGTCGGCGTAGTGACCAATACCGGCAGCATCGTCTTCCCCGATCGCCTGCTGATGCTGTTTGCCAAGGATGTGGTGGCACGCAATCCGGATGCGGAGATCATCTTCGACGTCAAATGCACTCGACGCCTGATCCCGCTGATCAAGGAGTACGGTGGTCGCCCGCTAATGTGGAAGACCGGTCATTCGTTGATCAAGAAGAAGATGAAGCAGACCGGCGCCCTGCTGGCCGGCGAAATGAGCGGACACGTGTTCTTCAAGGAGCGCTGGTTCGGCTTCGACGACGGCATCTACAGCGCTGCGCGCCTGCTGGAGATCCTCAGCAAGGAGAAATCCACCGCGCAAGAGCTGTTCGCCACCTTCCCGGACGATATTTCTACGCCGGAAATCAATATCCATGTGACCGAAGAGAGCAAATTCAGCATCATTGATGCCTTGCATGACGCGCAATGGGGCGAAGGCGCCGACCTGACCACCATTGACGGGGTGCGAGTCGACTATGCCAAGGGCTGGGGCCTGGTTCGCGCCTCCAACACCACCCCTGTGCTGGTGCTGCGCTTCGAGGCCGATGACGAGGCCGAACTGCAGCGAATTAAGGACGTTTTCCACGCCCAGCTGAAACGTGTTGCACCTGATCTCCAACTACCGTTTTGATTGTTTGAAGCACCGGAGCCCTGAATGACCCTCGAACGCGATGCCGCCGCCAATACCGCCAAGGTCCTATCCGAAGCGCTGCCTTATATTCGCCGCTACGTCGGCAAGACCCTGGTGATCAAGTACGGCGGCAACGCTATGGAGAGCGAGGAGCTGAAGACCGGCTTCGCCCGCGACATCGTGCTGATGAAGGCTGTCGGGATCAACCCGGTGGTGGTGCACGGTGGCGGCCCGCAGATCGGCGATCTGCTCAAGCGCCTGTCGATCGAGAGCCATTTCGTCGATGGCATGCGCGTCACTGACGCGCAGACCATGGACGTGGTGGAGATGGTCCTTGGCGGCCAGGTCAACAAAGACATCGTCAACCTGATCAACCGCCATGGCGGCAGCGCCATTGGCCTGACCGGCAAGGATGCCGAACTGATCCGGGCGAAGAAACTTACCGTGACTCGCCAGACACCGGAGATGACCACCCCGGAAATCATCGACATCGGCCATGTGGGCGAAGTGGTCGGGATCAACACCGACCTGCTCAACCTGCTGGTCAAGGGTGATTTCATTCCAGTGATCGCACCCATCGGCGTCGGCGCCAACGGCGAGTCCTACAACATCAACGCTGACCTGGTGGCCGGCAAGGTGGCCGAGGCGCTGAAAGCCGAGAAGCTCATGCTGCTGACCAACATCGCCGGCCTGATGGACAAGTCGGGCAAGGTCTTGACCGGCCTGAGCACCCAGCAGGTGGACGAGCTGATTGCCGATGGCACCATCTACGGCGGCATGCTGCCCAAGATCCGCTGCGCACTCGAAGCGGTGCAGGGCGGGGTTGGCAGCTCGCTGATCATCGACGGTCGCGTGCCCAACGCGATCCTGCTGGAGATCTTCACCGATACCGGTGTCGGCACCCTGATCAGCAACCGCAAGCGTCCTTAAGCACCAGGCACAAAAAAGCCCCCGCTCGGCCATGCCGGGCGGGGGCTTTTTTATCGACGCAATCTTTGTGGGAGCCGGCTTGCCGGCGAAGGCACTCTCGCGAGCAGCTCAAGGCCCAAAGGCCTCTTCGCCGGCAAGCCGGCTCCTACAGGTCAGATTCCGTACTGCGCGCGGTAGGCTTCCACCGCCGGCAGATGCTGCTTGAGCGCCGGATCGTCTGCCAGGAACTCGAGGACCTGGGTCAGGGACACGATGCTCACCACCGGAATGCCGAAGTCACGCTCGACTTCCTGGATCGCCGACAGCTCACCATTGCCACGCTCCTGGCGATTCAGGGCAATCAACACCCCGGCGGCCTTGGCGCCGTCCTGGGAGGCGATGATCTGCATCACCTCGCGAATGGCGGTACCGGCAGTGATCACGTCATCGATGATCAGTACATCACCGGTCAGCGGCGCGCCCACCAGGCTGCCACCTTCGCCGTGGGCCTTGGCTTCCTTGCGGTTGAAGCACCAGGGCAGGTCGCGCTGATGATGCTCGGCCAGGGCCACCGCGGTGGTCGCCGCCAAGGGAATACCCTTGTAGGCCGGGCCAAACAGCACATCGAAGGGAATGCCACTTTCAACGATCGCCGCAGCGTAGAAACGCCCCAGTTGCGCCAGGGCCGAACCGCTGTTGAACAGGCCGGCATTGAAGAAGTAAGGGCTGGTGCGCCCGGACTTCAGGGTGAACTCACCGAAGCGCAAAACCCCGCGATCGATGGCAAAACGAATGAAATCGCGCTGATACGCCTGCATGAAAAAACCCCAGATACCACGGATTTAGCTAATTAGGTAGAGCTCGGGTATCATACACGCACGTGATTTTTGGGGCCATTTATGCGGATCATCAGTGTGAACGTCAATGGTATTCAGGCGGCAGTCGAGCGTGGTTTGCTCAGTTGGCTGCAAGCACAGAATGCCGACGTCATCTGCCTGCAGGACACCCGCGCCTCTGCCTTTGAACTGGACGACCCAGCCTTCCAACTGGATGGCTACTTCCTTTATGCCTGCGATGCTGAAGTCCCTGCCCAAGGCGGTGTGGCTTTGTATTCGCGGTTGCAGCCGAAGGCGGTCATCAGCGGCCTCGGCTTCGAGACAGCCGATCGTTACGGGCGCTACCTGCAAGCCGATTTCGACAAGGTCAGCATCGCAACCTTGCTGCTTCCATCAGGGCAGAACGGCGATGAAGACTTGAACCAGAAGTTCAAGTTGATGGATGACTTCGCCCGCTATCTGGATAAACAGCGGCGCAAACGCCGCGAGTACATTTATTGTGGCTCGCTGTATGTGGCGCAACAGAAGCTGGATATCAAGAACTGGCGCGACAGCCAGCAATCTCCGGGCTTCCTGGCGCCTGAACGCGCCTGGATGGACGAGATCGTTGGCAACATGGGCTATGTCGATGCCTTGCGCGAAGTCAGCCGCGAAGGTGACCAGTACAGCTGGTGGCCGGACAACGAACAGGCCGAGATGCTCAACCTCGGCTGGCGTTTCGACTACCAGTTGCTGACTCCCGGGCTGCGCCGCTTCGTTCGCAGTGCACGCCTGCCGCGCCAGCCGCGCTTTTCGCAGCACGCTCCGCTGATCGTGGACTATGACTGGACGCTGACTATCTAAGCGTCTTTTCATCGCCACAAAAAAGCCGACAGTGATGTCGGCTTTTTTGTGCGTGCCCGTTCTATTTGATCAGGCGCCAGGTGAAGGGATAGCGATAAGCCACACCCTCTCCCGCCTTGACGCCGCCGATGATGGTCAGCACCAGCGCGCCGATGGCAAGCAGGCCAAATAGAATGAAGCCGATGAATACGAACATCAGCAGGAAGCACACCGCCGAGGCGATCGCCACCGTCAGCTGAAAATTCAGCGCTTCCTTGCCTTGGGCATCAATGAAGGGATCGGTCTCACGTTTGAGCTGCCAGAGAATCAACGGCCCGATCAAGGTGCCGAACGGCACCCAGATCCCCAGCAAGGCCGATAAATGGCAAAACATCGCCCACTGCCGAACCTCATGGCTCGGGGTAGGCAGCGGCAGTTGTTCATCGCTCATGGCGCTCTCCTTGCTGGGGACCGGCACTCATCAATCGGCGAGTGCAGCCTGTTGCAGTTGGAAGATCTCGGTCATGCCTTTCTGTGCCAGCGCCAGCATCGCGTTCAATTCCGCAGGCTGGAACGGTGCGCCCTCGGCGGTGCCCTGCACTTCGATGAAACCACCGGTGCTGGTCATCACTACGTTGAGATCGGTTTCGGCTGCCGAATCCTCCAGGTAATCCAGGTCAAGCACCGGCTCGCCCTGGTACATGCCCACGGACACCGCCGCGATCATCTGCTTGAGCGGATCGCCACCCTTCAGGCCGCCACGCTTCTTGATCACTTTCAAGGCATCGACCAGGGCAACCATGGCACCGGTGATCGAGGCGGTACGGGTGCCGCCGTCGGCCTGGATCACATCGCAATCGACATACAGGGTGACGTCGCCCAGCTTGGACATGTCCAGGGCTGCACGCAGGGAGCGACCGATCAGGCGCTGAATCTCCAGGGTACGACCGCCCTGCTTGCCACGGCTGGCCTCACGCTGATTGCGCTCACCGGTAGCGCGCGGCAGCATGCCGTACTCGGCGGTCAGCCAACCCTGGCCCTGGCCCTTAAGGAAACGCGGCACGCCGTTCTCGACGCTGACGGTGCAGATCACTTTGGTATCACCGAACTCGACCAGTACAGATCCCTCTGCGTGTTTGGTGTAGTTGCGGGTGATGCGGATCGAGCGGAGCTGATCGGCAGCGCGACCACTTGGACGTTTCATAGGGGAACACCTGTACGAGGACGGAAAACTGCCGAGCATTATAAAGCCCGCAACTGCACCAGGGCACGCCCAAAAAGGCCGAAAGCACATTTGTACCTCAGATCGGTCCTGTTGCGACGACCTGCCGTCCATTGCCGGCACCAAGGTTTGGGGCCGCCCACCGCACTGCGCTACAATCCTGCGCCTTCGCCGCCTGTCGGCTTTAATTCATCACTATCAGGCCCGTTCAACCCGCACGCGGTTGGCGCCGGCACTGAATCGGAGGTACCTCCATGGTGCATAGCATGACCGCCTTCGCCCGGGTCGAACGGGCCGGTACCCAGGGCACCCTGAGCTGGGAGCTGCGCTCGGTCAACAGCCGCTACCTGGAGCCGCACCTGCGCTTGCCGGAAGCCTTTCGCGATCTTGAAGGCGCCGTTCGCGAAGCCTTGCGCCAGGGCCTTTCACGGGGCAAGGTCGAGTGCACCCTGCGCTTCACTGAAGAAACCGCCGGCAAGCCCCTGCAGGTCGATCGTGAGCGTGCTGCGCAACTGGTCGCTGCCGCCGAGACCGTGGCCAGCCTGATCCAGCAGCCTGCGCCGCTCAACCCACTGGAAGTTTTGGCCTGGCCAGGGGTGCTGGTGGCCGACGCCAGCGACCCGCAAGCCTTGAACAGCGACGCCCTGGCCCTGTTCAACCAGGGCCTGAAGGAGCTGAAGAATGGCCGCGAGCGCGAAGGCGCCGAACTGGCGCGCCTGATCAACGAACGCCTGTCCTCCATAGAGGAAGACGTAGTGACCTTGCGCGAGCTGGTCCCGCAGATGCTCGCAGCCCAACGCCAGAAAGTCCTCGACCGCTTCGCCGACATGCAAGCCGAGCTGGATCCGACCCGCCTCGAACAGGAGATGGTCCTGCTGGCACAGAAAAGCGACGTCGCCGAAGAACTCGACCGCTTGAGCACCCACATCATTGAAGTCCGCCGCGTACTCAAGTCCGGCGGCGCTGCCGGCCGGCGCCTGGACTTTCTGATGCAGGAACTCAACCGTGAAGCCAATACCCTGGGCTCCAAGGCCTTCGACCCGCGCAGCACCCAGGCTGCGGTCAACCTCAAGGTGTTGATCGAGCAGATGCGCGAACAAGTGCAGAACATTGAGTAAGGCAACTGACATGACCCACAGCACCGGCACCCTCTACATCATTTCCGCCCCCTCGGGCGCAGGCAAGAGCAGCCTGGTCAAGGCCCTGACCGACGCCAACCCGGAGATCCGCGTGTCGGTCTCCCACACCACCCGCGCCATGCGCCCGGGCGAAGTGAATGGCGTGAACTACCACTTCGTCGAACGCAGCGAGTTCGTGAAGATGATCGAGCACGGCGACTTTCTCGAGCGCGCGGAAGTGTTTGGCAACCTCTATGGCACCTCGCAAAGCCACCTGCAGCAGACCCTGGATCAGGGCCACGACCTGATCCTGGAAATCGACTGGCAGGGCGCCGAGCAGGTGCGCAAGCTGATGCCCCAGGCGCGCTCGATCTTCATCCTGCCGCCATCATTGCAGGCCTTGCACCAGCGCCTGACCAACCGCGGCCAGGACAGCGACGAGGTCATCGAAGGACGGATGCGTGAAGCCGTCAGCGAAATGAGCCACTACGTCGACTACGACTACCTGATCATCAACGATGATTTCGCCCACGCGCTGGACGACCTGAAAGCGATTTTCCGCTCCAACCAGCTGCAACAGAAACGCCAGCAACAGCGCTTCGGCAAATTGCTGGCCGAACTGCTGGGTTAAAACAGCACTTCCCAAAACCGCTGCAAGCGCTTTACATTGGCACTTGCAGCGCGTTGAAGAGCTTGGTCAAAAAATCAGCGCTTCCCTAAACGCTGGTGATTTTTTAAACTGTTGAGTCCGCTCGCCCATCCGGGCAGCGCGCATATTGCATTTGCTACGAGGAAGACCATGGCCCGCGTAACCGTTGAAGACTGTCTAGAACACGTGGATAACCGCTTTGAGCTGGTCATGCTCTCTACCAAGCGTGCCCGTCAACTGGCCACCGGCGGCAAAGAGCCGAAAGTAGCATGGGAAAACGACAAGCCTACCGTTGTCGCCCTGCGCGAAATCGCTGAAGGCCTGATCGACTACGCAGCTATCGCCGAAGCCGAAATCGTTGAAGATGAACCGCTTTTTGCTGCTTTCGAGGACGAGTCCAACGAGACCGTCTGAGTCCATGCCTGGTCGACGTAGCACGGCGCGGGATCACAGCTTACGGCAGGAGATATCATGCCGAGCATAGACGCCCTCGCCGATCGCTTATCGACCTATCTCGGCACGGACCAGGTCAATCTGGTCCGCCGAGCGTATTTCTACGCCGAACAAGCCCATGACGGTCAACGCCGTCGCAGCGGCGAGGCGTACGTCACGCACCCCCTCGCGGTAGCGAACATTCTTGCCGACATGCACATGGACCATCAGAGCCTGATGGCCGCGATGCTGCATGACGTGATCGAAGACACCGGTATCGCCAAGGAAGCGCTGCAAGCGCAGTTTGGTGAAACCGTGGCCGAACTCGTGGACGGGGTCAGCAAACTGACCCAGATGAACTTCGAGACCAAGGCCGAAGCCCAAGCGGAAAACTTCCAGAAGATGGCCATGGCCATGGCCCGCGATATTCGCGTGATCCTGGTCAAACTGGCGGACCGCCTGCACAACATGCGCACCCTGGAAGTGCTGTCCGGCGAGAAGCGCCGCAGGATCGCCAAGGAAACCCTGGAGATCTACGCTCCCATCGCCAACCGCCTGGGCATGCACAGCGTCCGTATCGAATTCGAAGACCTGGGCTTCAAGGCGATGCACCCGATGCGTTCCGCGCGGATCTACCAGGCGGTCAAGCGCGCCCGGGGCAACCGCAAGGAAATCGTCAACAAGATCGAAGAATCCCTGAGCCACTGCCTGGCCATCGATGGCATCCAGGGCGAGGTCAGCGGTCGCCAGAAACACCTGTATGGCATCTACAAGAAGATGCGCGGCAAACGCCGGGCCTTCAACGAGATCATGGACGTCTATGCGTTCCGCATCATCGTCGACAAGGTAGACACCTGCTACCGCGTGCTCGGCGCTGTACATAATCTGTACAAGCCACTGCCGGGACGCTTCAAGGACTACATCGCCATTCCCAAGGCCAACGGCTACCAGTCACTGCACACCACGCTGTTCGGCATGCACGGGGTACCGATCGAGATCCAGATCCGCACCCGGGAAATGGAAGAAATGGCCAATAACGGCATCGCCGCCCACTGGCTGTACAAATCCAGTGGCGACGAACAGCCCAAAGGCACCCACGCCCGCGCCCGCCAGTGGGTCAAGGGCGTGCTGGAAATGCAGCAACGCGCCGGCAACTCCCTGGAATTCATCGAGAGCGTGAAGATCGACCTGTTCCCGGACGAGGTCTACGTGTTCACGCCCAAAGGCCGGATCATGGAGCTGCCCAAAGGCTCCACAGCGGTGGACTTCGCCTACGCGGTGCACACCGATGTCGGCAACAGTTGCATCGCCTGCCGGATCAACCGGCGCCTGGCGCCACTGTCCGAACCCCTGCAAAGCGGTTCCACGGTGGAAATCGTCAGCGCCCCGGGCGCACGCCCGAACCCGGCCTGGCTCAACTTCGTGGTCACCGGCAAGGCCCGCACCCACATTCGTCACGCCCTCAAGCTGCAGCGCCGTTCCGAGTCCATCAGCCTCGGCGAACGCCTGCTGAACAAGGTGCTCAACGGCTTCGACAGCTCTCTGGAAAAAATCCCGGCAGAACGGATCCAGGCCATCCTCCAGGAATACCGCCTGGAACTGATCGAAGACCTGCTGGAAGACATCGGCCTGGGCAACCGCATGGCCTATGTCGTGGCTCGCCGCCTGCTGGGCGAAGGCGAACAGCTGCCAAGCCCGGAAGGCCCGCTGGCGATCCGTGGCACTGAGGGCCTGGTCCTGAGCTACGCCAAATGCTGCACGCCGATCCCTGGCGACCCCATTGTCGGCCACCTGTCGGCCGGCAAAGGGATGGTGGTGCACCTGGACAACTGCCGCAATATCAGCGAAATCCGCCACAACCCGGAAAAATGCATCCAGCTCTCCTGGGCCAAGGATGTCACCGGCGAGTTCAACGTAGAGCTGCGGGTCGAGCTGGAGCATCAGCGCGGCCTGATCGCGCTGCTGGCCAGCAGCGTCAACGCTGCCGACGGCAATATCGAGAAAATCAGCATGGACGAACGCGATGGTCGCATCAGCGTGGTCCAACTGGTGGTCAGCGTGCACGACCGCGTGCACCTGGCCCGTGTGATCAAGAAACTGCGCGCCCTGACCGGGGTCATCCGCATCACCCGCATGCGTGCGTAGCCCGCCCATTACAAGGAGTCATTCATGACCAAGACTGTTATCACCAGCGACAAGGCCCCAGCCGCCATCGGTACCTACTCCCAGGCGATCAAGGCCGGCAACACTGTCTACATGTCGGGCCAGATCCCTCTCGATCCAAAGACCATGGAACTGGTGGAAGGCTTCGAAGCCCAGACCGTCCAGGTGTTCGAGAACCTCAAGTCGGTGGCCGAAGCCGCTGGCGGTTCGTTCAAGGACATCGTCAAGCTGAACATCTTCCTCACCGACCTGAGCCACTTCGCCAAGGTCAACGAGATCATGGGCAAGTACTTCGAACAGCCCTACCCAGCCCGCGCCGCCATTGGCGTGGCCGCCCTGC
This sequence comes from Pseudomonas sp. PH1b, assembly GCF_000633395.1. Classification (GTDB taxonomy): domain Bacteria; phylum Pseudomonadota; class Gammaproteobacteria; order Pseudomonadales; family Pseudomonadaceae; genus Aquipseudomonas. Next base: position 70,271 of record NZ_AYMU01000018.1, on the reverse strand, counting down.
CAAAGGGCTCGCAGGTTGAAATGGATGCCATTCTGGTCATCGAGTAACACCCGCGGCGCAGCTCTTCAGGCTGCGCCGTTTTCGTTCTGAAAGGATTTCGTCATGCGCAAAGCGCTAGCTGTTTCGCTGCTCGCCGTATTGCTCGGCGGTTGTGCCAGCGACCCCGCCAAAAACGATGTTGGCGGCATCTGGATCAATCAGGTAGCGATCGACGCAGCCTCCAAAGGTGGCCCTTTGCGTGAAGCCCTCCAGGCTTACGGCCCGAACCTGGAGTGGGAACTCAACACCAAGGCTGGCCAGGCCCGCTACACCAATGGCTTCGAAACCGTCGAAGGCAAGATCATCGGCGACGGCGCAAGCCCGGCCAAGGTCGAGTTCTATGGCAGCGCCGCCACTGAACTCAAGCGCAACGGCAAGCAACTGCTGCAAGTGGCCAACGACAACGAACCCGAACAGGTCTTTGACCGGCCCAAGGAGCCCGCTCCCGAAGGTGCGCCACTGGGTGCCAACTTCGAGCGCGCCTTGTACTCGGCCTACCTGGGGGGCAAGTGGAAGATCGTCAACGGCCCAGGCCTTGGCAACGAAGTGCAGTTCCAGGCAAACGGTGCGGTCCAGGGCCTGCCCGGGGCTGATCGCTACGCCTTGTGCCTGGCTGGCGACTGCGCCTCCATGAGCGGCGGCAACGACAGCATCTGGCTGCAGCTCAATGGCCAGGGCAACTCATGGATCTTTGTGCGCAAGGATCAACAGCTGGAAATTTTCCAGGCAGTGAATACCGCCCTGGCCGACGAAGTACCTTCGTTGACCCCGGGCAGCCAGCAGTGGTTGCTGGAAAAGCGGTAAGCCTCCCGCAGCTACCGCATGCGGCAGCTGCGAACGGGCCGGCGAGTCAGCCCTGCCCTTCGAGAATCGCCGCATAACCCTCGCGATAACTCAGGTAGCGCGGCACCCAACCCAGTGCTCGCGCCCTGGCATTGCTGCAACGCTTGCTGCCCGTGCGACGAACGCTGGCATCTGCCGCCCACTCGGTCACCCCCAGGTATTCACGCAACCAGCCGACCACCTCGGCCAACGGCGCAGGCGAATCGTCGACGCCTATGTAGCAGTCATCCAATGCCGCACCACGCTGGTCGGCCTTGAGCAGAAACGCCAGCAGGCCTGCTGCATCGTCAGCGTGAATCCGGTTGCCGTACAGCGGCGGATCGGTCTCCACCCGATAGCCTCGCCGCACCTGAGTCAGTAGCCACTCACGGCCCGGACCGTAGATACCGGTAAGACGCACCCGGCTGGCGGGAATCCCGCTGTCCAGGGCCAACTGCTCCGCTTCCAGCATGACGCGACCTGAGTAGGCTTCCGCCTCGGCGGGAGAAGCCTCGTCGACCCACTCACCGTCCTTCTGCTCGTAGACGCTGCTGCTGGATACGAACAGCAGGCGCTTGGGCCGCTGTCCACGCTCCCTGAGCCAGCCCAGAACATGCTGCAAGCCCTCGACATAGGCGGCGCGATAACCGGCCTCGTCATGCTCGGTGGCCGCAGCGCAGTACACCAGATAGTCCGGGGCAGCATCGGGCCAGTCCGCCGGGCATTGCTTGCTGAACAGGTCACCCGCCACGGCCTTGACCCCCTGGGGCAGGCGCGCCACGTTGCGGCGCAAGCCATGAACCTGCCATTGCTCGGCCAGCAACTGAGTCGCCAGGCGACTCCCGACATCACCGCAGCCGGCGATCAAAACAGAGGGGGAGGACATCAGAAAACTCCTTTCATAAAGGCCAAGACTAGCCTCGGCGATGGACGAACGGCTAGCAATCGAGGAAAAAAAGATACTCTATTACTTCTGTTAACAAGAATTACTTGCAATAATGATCGCCCATTTTGTTCTCGGCCCTGCGAGGCCTAGAAGGACATCCAACCCTTTTCTCCTCTCAGGTCCGGCAGCATGACAAGCAATCAACTCTCCGCCTCGCCAACCACACGCCCAAGCCCGCTGCGCGCCATGAGCGCGGTTGCAGCGCTGCTGTGCAGCCTGCTGCTGGCACCGACCGCAGCCTTCGCCGATCAGCACGCCCCGGTCAGCGCACCTGCCGCACCTGCTGCCACGGCCCCCACCGCCGAACACCCGGCCACCGATCCTGCCGCTCCGGTGGTGACTCCGGTCGCCGGCGAGCCGACCCAGGCCGAAGGTCTGCCGGTAGCAGGCGAAGATGCTCCCGAGGTTCTCGAGGCCGACAACACCCTGGGCATGGCCCACGACCTGTCGCCCTGGGGCATGTACCAGAATGCCGACATCATCGTGAAACTGGTGATGATCGGCCTGGCCATTGCCTCGATCATCACCTGGACCATCTGGATCGCCAAAGGCTTCGAGCTGATGGGCGCCAAGCGTCGTCTGCGCAGCGAAATCGCCGCACTGAAAAAAGCCACCACCCTCAAGGAAGCCAGCGCCACTGCAACCAAGGAAGGCACCCTCGCCAATCTGCTGGTGCACGACGCCCTGGAAGAAATGCGCCTTTCGGCCAACAGCCGTGAGAAAGAAGGCATCAAGGAGCGCGTCAGCTTCCGCCTCGAACGCCTGGTAGCCGCCTGCGGCCGCAACATGAGCAGCGGCACCGGCGTGCTGGCCACCATCGGTTCCACTGCGCCGTTCGTCGGCCTGTTCGGCACCGTGTGGGGCATCATGAACAGCTTCATCGGCATCGCCAAGACCCAGACCACCAACCTCGCCGTGGTTGCCCCAGGCATCGCCGAAGCGCTGCTGGCCACCGCCCTGGGCCTGGTTGCCGCGATTCCGGCCGTAGTGATCTACAACGTCTTCGCCCGCTCCATCACCGGCTACAAGGCCCAGGTCACCGACGCCTCGGCCGAAGTCCTGCTGCTGGTCAGCCGTGACCTGGACCACCAGCCGCAAGAGCGCTCCGCACAACCGCACATGGTGAAAGTGGGGTAATCAGCCATGGGCTTGCATTTGAAAGAAGGCGCAGGCGACGACCTGGCCGAAAACCACGAGATCAACGTCACACCGTTCATCGACGTGATGCTGGTGCTGCTGATCATCTTCATGGTGGCTGCCCCCCTGGCCACCGTGGACATCAAGGTCGACCTGCCCGCCTCCAGCGCCAAGCCGGCGCCACGGCCAGAGAAGCCGGTGTTCCTCAGCGTCAAGGCCGATCAACGCCTGTTCCTGGGCGAAGATGAAGTCAAGGCCGAGACCCTGGGCGCCATTCTCGACGCCCGGACCGAGGGCAAGAAAGACACGACAATCTTCTTCCAGGCCGACAAGGGCGTGGACTACGGCGACCTGATGAGCGTCATGGACACCCTGCGGGCCGCCGGATACCTGAAAGTCGGCCTGGTCGGACTTGAGACGGCAGCCAAGAAATGATCACGACGCGCCAAAGACTGACGCGTTACAGCGGTAGCCTGGCGGTGGTGCTGGGCGTCCATGCGGTGGCGATCCTGCTCGCCCTCAACTGGTCCAAGCCACAGCCGATACCCGTTCCACCACAAGCCATGGTGGTCGAGTTGGCGCCTGCCCCTGTGCCGCCTCCACCGGCACCACCGAAAGTGGTGACCCCGCCGCAACCGCCCGCGCCGGTGGAGGAGCTGCCGCTGCCCAAGCTGGCCGAAGCCCCGAAACCGACTATTTCGGTACCCAAGCCGGTCAAGCAGAAACCCAAGCCCCAACCGCCCAAGCCGGTGGAGAAAATCGAGCCGCCCAAGGAAAAGCCTTCCGAGGAAAAGCCCAGCGACGCCCCGGTAACGCCTTCGCCGTCCAAGCAGCCTGCACCTGCAACCCCTGGCCCCTCCCCGGCCCAGGCAGCAGCCAAGGCCAACTGGCAGGGCGAACTGCAAGCTCACCTGGCGAAGTACAAGCGCTATCCGGGCGAGGCCCAGCGCCGTGGCAAGGAAGGCACCAACTCGCTGCGCTTCGTGGTGGATGCCGAAGGCAAGGTACTGTCCTATGAGCTGGTCAACCGCTCGGGCAACGCCGATCTGGACCGGGCCACCCTGGAAATGATCCGCCGCGCCCAGCCGCTGCCCAAACCACCCGCCGACATGCTCAACAATGGCAGCGTGGAGATCACCGCCTCGTACAACTACGAGATCGACAGGAGTCGCGGCCGCCGCTGACCACCGCAAGGGCACCTTCCAAGGTGCCCTTTGCACATCGGGAGACCGGCCGAGACATTGACGGGTTCCGCGCTCCACCCTCAGTCTGATAACGTGCGTCTATCGATTGCAGTCGGTATGCTTGGCCGCAACCTCATGGATGCCCGCTATGACCCTTACAGAATTGCGCTACATCGTTACCCTCGCCCAGGAGCAGCACTTCGGCCACGCGGCCGAGCGTTGCCATGTCAGCCAACCCACCCTGTCGGTCGGCGTGAAAAAGCTAGAAGACGAACTCGGTGTGCTGATTTTCGAGCGCAGCAAGAGCGCGGTGCGCCTGACACCGGTGGGTGAAACCATCGTCGCCCAGGCGCAGAAGGTCCTGGAACAGGCCCAGGGCATCCGTGAACTGGCCCAGGCCGGCAAGAACCAGCTGACCGCGCCCCTCAAGGTCGGAGCTATCTATACGGTCGGCCCCTACCTGTTTCCACACCTGATTCCCCAACTGCACCGGGTCGCCCCGCAGATGCCGTTGTACATCGAGGAAAACTTCACCCACGTGCTGCGGGACAAGCTGCGCAACGGCGAACTGGACGCGATCATCATCGCCCTGCCGTTCAATGAGTCCGATGTCCTCACCCTGCCGCTGTACGACGAGCCGTTCTACGTGCTGATGCCCAGCGGCCACTCCTGGACCAAGAAGGAAACCATCGACGCCAACCTGCTCAATGACAAGAGCCTGTTGCTGCTGGGCGAAGGCCATTGCTTCCGTGACCAGGTCCTGGAGGCCTGCCCGACCCTGACCAAGGGCAATGACGGCGCCAAGCACACCACCGTGGAATCCAGCTCCCTGGAAACCATCCGCCACATGGTCGCTTCCGGCCTGGGCATCTCGATCCTGCCGCTGTCGGCAGTGGACAGCCATCACTACGCTCCCGGGGTGATCGAGGTCCGTCCACTGACCCCTCCGGTGCCTTTTCGCACCGTGGCCATCGCCTGGCGTGCAAGCTTCCCGCGGCCCAAGGCCATCGAGATTCTCGCCGACTCGATCCGCCTGTGCTCGGTGGCCAAGCCGCCCGCCGCGACTTAAGCGGTCGCGATGACTGAGCTGTCGAAAGTGCCGGTCACGGCACTCAAGGGCGTTGGCGAAGCCATGGCCGAGAAACTGGCCAAGGTCGGCCTGGAAAACCTCCAGGACGTGCTGTTTCACCTGCCCCTGCGTTATCAGGATCGTACCCGCGTGGTGCCGATCGGTGCCTTGCGCCCCGGCCAGGACGCGGTCGTCGAAGGCACCGTCAGCGGCGCCGATGTGGTCATGGGCAAGCGCCGCAGCTTGCTGGTGCGCCTGCAGGATGGCACCGGTGGCCTGAGCCTGCGCTTCTACCATTTCAGCAATGCACAGAAAGACGGCCTGAAACGCGGCACCCGGGTGCGCTGCTACGGTGAAGCGCGCCCCGGCGCCTCGGGCCTGGAGATCTACCACCCGGAATACCGGGCCATCAGTGGCGATGAACCGCCGCCCGTGGACCAGACCCTGACACCGATCTACCCCCTTACCGAAGGCCTGACCCAGCAGCGCCTGCGCATGCTCTGCCAGCAGAGCCTGGCACTGCTTGGCCCTCGCAGCCTGCCCGACTGGCTGCCCCAGGAACTGGCCCGGGACTACCAACTGGCACCCCTGGACGACGCGATCCGCTACCTGCATCACCCGCCTGCGGACGCCGATGTCGACGAGCTGGCCCTGGGTCACCACTGGGCGCAGCACCGCCTGGCCTTCGAAGAGCTGCTGACTCACCAGTTGTCCCAGCAACGCCTGCGGGACAGCCTGCGCTCGCAACGCGCCCCGGTGCTGCCGGTGGCCAAGAAGCTGCCGGCCCAATACCTGAAGAACCTGGGCTTTGCCCCCACCGGCGCACAACAGCGGGTCGGCAACGAGATCGCCTACGACCTGAGCCAGCCGGAGCCGATGCTGCGGCTGATTCAGGGCGACGTCGGTGCCGGCAAGACCGTGGTCGCCGCCCTGGCGGCCCTGCAAGGGCTGGAGGCTGGCTATCAGGTGGCCTTGATGGCACCCACCGAGATCCTCGCCGAACAGCACTTCATCACCTTCAAGCGCTGGCTCGAGCCCCTGGGCCTGGAAGTCGCGTGGCTGGCCGGCAAGCTCAAGGGCAAGAACCGGGCCGCGGCGCTGGAGCAGATCGCCGCCGGCGCGCCGATGGTGGTCGGCACCCATGCGCTGTTCCAGGACGAAGTACGCTTCAAGAACCTGGCCCTGGTGATCATCGACGAACAGCACCGCTTCGGTGTCCAGCAGCGCCTGGCCCTGCGTCAGAAAGGCGTGGGCGGCCGCTTGTGCCCGCACCAGCTGATCATGACCGCGACCCCGATCCCGCGGACCCTGGCCATGAGCGCCTATGCCGACCTGGACACCTCGATCCTCGACGAACTGCCCCCCGGGCGCACGCCGGTGAACACCGTCCTGGTGACCGACAGCCGCCGCATCGAGGTGATCGAGCGGGTGCGCGCCGCCTGCGCCGAAGGGCGCCAGGCCTATTGGGTCTGCACCCTGATCGAAGAATCCGAAGAGCTCACGTGCCAGGCCGCCGAGACCACCTTCGAAGACCTCTCCAGCGCCCTGGGCGAACTGCGGGTGGGGCTGATCCACGGCCGTATGAAACCTGCGGAGAAAGCCGCGGTGATGGCCGAGTTCAAGGCCGGCAACCTGCAACTGCTGGTGGCCACCACGGTGATCGAGGTGGGGGTCGACGTGCCCAACGCCAGCCTGATGATCATCGAGAACCCGGAGCGCCTGGGCCTGGCGCAACTGCATCAGCTGCGCGGGCGGGTCGGACGCGGCAGCGCGGCCAGCCACTGCGTGCTGCTCTATCACCCGCCGCTGTCACAAATCGGCCGTCAACGCCTGGGCATCATGCGCGAAACCAATGACGGCTTCGTCATTGCCGAGAAGGACCTGGAGCTGCGTGGCCCCGGTGAAATGCTGGGCACCCGCCAGACCGGCCTGCTGCAGTTCAAGGTTGCCGACCTGATGCGCGACGCTGACCTGCTGCCCGCCGTGCGCGACGCCGCCCAGGTACTGCTGGAGCGCTGGCCGGACCATGTCAGCCCGCTGCTGGAACGCTGGCTGCGCCATGGCCAGCAATACGGCCAAGTGTGAACCAAGCCTCAGTTAATGGACCAATGGCATAACCAAGCTGGTTATACTCGTCAAATTGTAGAAAAGCGGATACCAGACCATGACAGAAGTTGCCCTCGCCACTGCAACCCCACACGCTCCGTCTGTTATCCGGTTGCTGCTCGGCAAACTGGCCATCAGCTACAACGAGGTGATCGACCAGCCAGGCCTTCCGGCGGCCCGTCGGGTCCAGGCGGTCTTGCTGGACGACGCCGTCGGCGCGCTGATGGTGCTGTTCCCGCAGAGCCAGTTGCTGGACCTCAATCGCCTTGCCGAGCTCACCGGCCGACGCCTGACGGCGGTGTCCACCGAGCGCCTGGAGCGCATGCTCGGCAAGCACAGCCTGAGCCTGCTGCCCGGCCTGCCGGCACTGACCAGCTCCCCCTGCCTGTATGAAGAAAGCCTGCTGCGCGAACCCAGCCTGCTGATCAATTCCGGCGAGCCAGGCGTGCTCCTGGAGATCACCCGCGAGGCCTTCAAGAGCATGCTCAGCAAGGCCAGCGCCGGCCACTTCGGCGAGCCGGTGACCAGCATCCGCCCCAACCTCGACCGCCCGGACGACGACCGCGAAGAGATCACCCAGGCGATGCAGGCCTTCACCGCGCGCCGCATCCAGCAGCGCCTGGAAGCCACCATCGAGATCCCGCCCCTGGCGGAAACCGCACAGAAGATCATCAAGCTGCGGGTCGACCCCAACGCCACCATCGACGACATCACCGGCGTGGTGGAGACCGACCCGGCCCTGGCCGCGCAAGTGGTCAGCTGGGCGGCGTCGCCGTACTACGCATCCCCGGGCAAGATCCGCTCGGTGGAGGACGCCATCGTCCGCGTGCTGGGTTTCGACCTGGTGATCAACCTGGCCCTGGGCCTGGCCCTGGGCAAGACCCTGAGCCTGCCCAAGGACCAGCCGCAACACGCCACGCCCTACTGGCAGCAGTCGATCTACACCGCCGCGGTGATCGAAGGCCTGACCCGCGCCATGCCCCGGGCCCAGCGTCCGGAAGCCGGGCTGACCTACCTCGCCGGCTTGCTGCACAACTTCGGCTACCTGCTGCTGGCCCACGTGTTCCCGCCGCACTTCTCGCTGATCTGCCGGCACCTGGAGGTCAACCCGCACCTGTGCCACAGCTATGTCGAGCAGCACCTGCTGGGCATCAGCCGCGAGCAGATCGGCTCCTGGCTGATGCGCTACTGGGACATGCCGGAGGAGCTCTCCACCGCCCTGCGCTTCCAGCACGACCCAAGCTACGACGGCGCCTACGCCGAATACCCGAACCTGGTGTGCCTGGCGGTGCGCCTGCTGCGCAGCCGGGGCATCGGCTCCGGCCCCCACGAAGAAATTCCCGACGCCCTGCTTGAACGCCTGGGGCTGAGCCGCGACAAGGCCGATGACGTGGTGAGCAAGGTGCTGGAAGCCGAAGTACTGCTGCGGGAACTGGCTTCGCAATTCAGCCAGGCCTGAAACACTGCGCCGCCTCGATAACGGGCGGCGCCAACGGTGTTATGAGTGCTGCCGCAGGCCGTGACCGGCCTGGCTCGGCAGGCGCCACTCTCGAAAGCCTCGCAAGCCCCCCTGCCCCCGTCCCGCTCGAATCTGTTCGCAGCCTGCGACAACCACTGCAAAGCCTTCGGGACTCAAGCCTTGGGCTTGGCCTTCTTCGGCTTCAGGTATTTGGTCAGGCCCTGGAACCAGATCACCAGCGCCGGGTTGCCCTTGATCTGGATCGACTTGTCCTGGATGCCAGTCATGAATGCCAGCTGCTTGTTCTTCGCCTGCAGGGTCTCGAAGCCGTAGGCGGCATCCTTGAAGGCAATGGCGAACGCAGGCTCGGGGTAGAAACCCGAACGACTGGTAACGCGCTGATCCTTGACGAAGAAGTGACGAGCAACCTTGCCGTCGAGCGTCTGCAGCTGGAACACCAGCTCCTTGTCACCCAACTGTTGCTGAAAGGCAGGATTGTTGCGGCTGGCTTTGCCCATCAACAGGCCAAGCACCCAGAGAAGAAAACGGAATTTCATGCGCGGCGCCTCAGTGGAATTATTGGATGGCCGGCGCAGTTTAACCTGTAACGCGAAGAGCGCCAGCCGATCTGTTCGATGGCTCGAAGATCGACTGGCGTTCAACGCTTATCGCGACATCTTGTCAGACAATCGCTGACTCAGACGTTAGGGCAAGGTACCGGCGCCCAGTCACCCAGGTCCGGGTTCTTGCACATGCTGTTGACCTGAGTCTGGCCGCTGGTCGCAACCTGGTTGCTCTCGGCCTGCTTGGTCTTGGCCTGCTGCATCGACTTCTCGGTGCTCACCGCTTCCGCTGGCACGGCAGGCAGCTTGGGTTGCTTCGGCGGCTGCTTGCCCTTCTGCTTGCCGCTGCCGGTGGTTACCCGAGTGGTGTCGGCGGTGGCCACTTTCACCACGTCGGTGCGCTGTACGCCCACTTGCTGCAGGTCCTGCTCGTAGGCCTGGTTGTACTTGCTCAGGTCTTCGCTGGCACGCCCATTGACCGCGGTGATCAGGTCGTTGGACTCTTTCAGGCCGCTGACGATTTCCGCCAGGCGCTTGCGCCCTTCCACGTCGTTGATGCTGTTGGCCTTGCGCGCACTGATCAGGCTGTCGAAGGCGCGCTGGTAGCAGGTCTGCGAGGCACGGGCGTAGGCCGTGCTGCGATCGATGTCGGCCGCGCTCTTGTTGACGTCGGTGGCATAGGAAGCGATGCGCTGATTGTCGTCGGCAATCTGCTTCTGACGCTCGGTGTAGTAACCGGCAGCGCCGCCGGCCAGGGCACCACCCGCGGCACCGATGGCCGCGTTGCGCCCACGGTTGTCGCCGCTGCCGGTCAGGGCACCGAGCAAGGCACCGCCGGCGGCGCCCAGGGCCGCACCGGTGACCACCGACTTGGTCATGTCCGAGTCAGTGGCGCGCAGGTGCTGCACCGGCTCGTAGCAGCTCGGGTAGTACTCGACCTTGGTGGTGGAGGCGACCTTGGACACCGGAGAGGTCGCGCAACCGGTCAATACGGTGCTGAACCCGGCGGCAACCAACAGCAGGTGACGCTTGGACGTTGAAGCAAATGGCTTGCGGGAAAATAGCATGTTGGTGATCTCGATTAAGTTTGACCCACTCGGTACGACACCACGTCGTCCGAGATCCTCCAGGCTCGACAGACAGCGGCCGGTCATGACTTCTGACCGGTCGAGGCGAGCAGTTCCTTCAAAATCGTCGCCGGGTCGGCTCGCCGTTGCTGGCGATAGTTCCCGACATGGCGAACGAATAACGTAGCGCGCGTCACCAGGCTCTTGCCGAGCACCGGCTTGCGATTGAGTTCTTCCTTGATCCGTTGAAATTGCGCCTGGATCACCGCGTCGGTGTAACGGGTGCCCGTGGCCAGGTTGTCGATGTAGATCGCCACCGCCCCATCCAGCGCGCTGCGGCCGTTGTCGATGGCTTCGGCGAACAGCTTGGCGCTGGGCTCGTCCTTGGCATCGATGGCCTGCTGCTGGCTCTTCTTCAGGTTGGTCAGGCGGATGTTGTAGTTATTGATGGTTTCGGCCACCAGGGCCGAGGACTGGATCAGGTTGCCGGCCGCCTCCTCACGCTGCTGGGCGATCAGCGAAACGTTGCGCTTGAGCTCTTCGTTGACCAGCCCCAGCTCGGCCTGCAGGCGCGGGTCGACGCTGGCGGCAATGATGGCGTCCAGGCGCTTGGTGGGGTCCTGGGCGTCGTCGATGGCGTCGGTCAGGGAGGCCAGGCGGCCCTCCTTCTGCCACTGGGCGAACAGCTCCTTGTAGCGCGAACGGGGTGCCGACAGCGCGCCGATGGCCACCCGGAAACCGGTGGTTTCGTTGCTCTGCTCGGTGCCGTCGGCGCCGAACAGCGGGTACTCGCGGCGCATCCCGGTAAACAGCGTGCCCTCGCCTTCCAGATAGTTGCCGCCCTTTACCACGAAGCCGCCGTAGGTGCCCTGGCGGCGCCCGGCGCGCACCAGCTGGAAGGATTCCTGGACCATCTCGGCGGCGTTGCCGATCACGTCGAACAGGCCGATGGGGTTGGGCAGCTTGGTGCCGATGGGCATCAGCCGCGCCGCCTGGCCGGTGCCACCGGCCACCTGGTTGAACACCGCCCAGTCCGCCAGCGGGCCATCCTCTTCACCGCCGTCCACCCGGCGCGGGAACAGCCGGCCTTCCAGCTCCTGGCGACTCACCGCCTGGCCGCCACGGGCGGCATATTCCCACTCCACCTCGGTGGGCAGGCGCACGAAGCCCAGGCCGCCGTCTTCCGAAGAGCTGCCACGGCCGCTGACCGGCAACAGGTCGCGGTGGTTCTTCATCAGCCAGGCGCTGTACACCGCAGCGAAGCGCTCGGCCTCGAAGCGCGACAGCTTGACCTTGGGCAGGCGCCCCTGCAGGCCGTCCGGCGCCTCGCAGGCCGGGGCCGGCTCGCCACTGGCCAGGGACTGGGCCTGGGCCATGACCTGGGCGTACTGGCGGGCAGTGACTTCGTACTTGCCGATGAAATACAGCATTGGCTTGAGGGGCACCCCGGCGCCGCTTTTCGGCAGCGCCGGGCCAATGGTCTTGCCCCAGGCGCTGGGCAGGTCCTTGAGGGTGAACTGGCCGTTGATGTAGTCCCGGCGGTAACCGGAAATGAACGACTGCTGGTAACCGCTCTCGCCTTCGCTGAAGGGGTAGCCGAGGTTCACCTCGCGATCGTCCAGGGTGCCCTGGGCCAGTACGTACACGTAGCGGAACACCATCTCGCCTTCGCAGGGCAACGGCAGGCTGACGTCATCCGGCAAGGGCTTGGGGTTGTCCATCTTGTTCGTCGGTTCTTCGGCCCACACCGCCCCGGCCAGAGTCAGGGCCAGCACGCTGCTGATCAACTTATACATCGCGAATTCCTTCACAGGCTTCTATGCGCGACACCCGCCAGCCGCCCAGCGCGGCGGCCACGGTGCTGACGCCCAGCGTCGCCAACAGGGCCAGCCCGTAATGGGCCGGCAGCAGGTGGCTGGCGTATTCGCCGGGCACCTGCATGAACAAATGGTTCAGCCCGGCCTGGGCCAGGCCATAGAGCGCGCCGCTCAGCAGCGCGGCGAAGCCGGCGCTGTACAGCGCCTGGGCCACCACGAACAGCAGCAGCGCCCCGGTGGAGAACCCCAGCAGGCGCAGCACCGACAGCTCCCGACGCTTGCGCTCCACCGCCGCCAGGGCCCCGGCGAAGATCGCCGCGAAGGCCCCCGCCAGGGCCAGCCCGGCGATCACCCAGAAGACGATGGCCAGGTTGCGGCTCAGGGACTGCACCTGGGCGATGGTCTGGGCCTGGGTCGACACCAGCAGCCCGCGCTCGGCGAAATACCGGCGCAACGGCTCGACGTCGCCCAGGTCCCGGGCATACAGGCGAAACGCCGGGTAGACCCGTTGCCCGCTCGCAGCCTGGGCCTCGCCAAGCCAGCCCAGGGCCAACACCGCGCGCCCGTCGCGGTAATCCTCGGCGGCCTCCAGCAGCGCCAGCGGGGCGAACAGCGCATCACGGGCAAAGGCCTCCAGGGGCAGGATGCCTTCCACCTGGACCCGGGTCCGCTGCACCTCACTGCGTCCCGCTACTTGCCGGCCAAAAGTGGCCTGCAACCAGTCTCCCGGCTGCACCCCGAGTTTCTCCGCGGCGGTACGGCTGAGCAGCACGCCGCTCAGGGCCCGGGGCGCGGGCAGGCGCCCGAGCAAAGGGTCGCCGGCGGCGGTGGGCAACATTTCCACGGTCAGGCCGATATCCCCCGTGCCCCGGGACAGATCCGCCGTGGCGGCGATCTGTCGGGTCCTGGGCAAGGCAAAGGCCACCTCCGGCCGCCGCCCCAGTTCGGCAATGAAGTCGGCACTGAAACGCCCGCCCCCCAGGGGGATGATCTCGCGCACCGCCGGGTCCTTCTCCAGGCGTTCGGTGAGGCTGCTGACCAAACCGAACTTGAGCCCGAACAGCACCAGCAACGGAGCGATCACCGCCACCAGGGCCAGCACCGAGCAGGCCGACAGCCAGCTGTCGGCCCGATAGTCCTGCCAGGCCAGTGCCGCGGTCAGGGACGCACGCATCAGCAGGCCTCCCCCAGGGTTGCGGTGACCCCGCCATCGGCATCGCGCTGGCAGGCGATACGCCGCACTTGCAAACCGTTGGCCCGGGCCAGGGGTTCATCGTGGGTGGCGATCACACTGCACACCCCCTGATCCCGCGACTGCTGTACCAGCAGTTGCATCACCCGCTGGGCGTTCAAGGGGTCCAGGGCTGCCGTCGGCTCATCCGCCAGCAATACCTGCGGACCGTGGGCCAGGGCCCGGGCGCAACTGACCCGCTGGCGCTGGCCCACCGACAAGGCGGCGGGCTTCTTGTGCAATTGATCAACGATCTCCAGGCGCTCGGCCAGGCGCCGGGGCACGCCCTCGTCGGCCAGCCCCAGCAACTGCCGAGGCAGGCTGATGTTGCCGCGCACATCGAGAAACCCCAGCAAGCCGCCGGTCTGCAGCACGTAGCCCAGGTGCCGGCTGCGCAATTGCGCCAGGGCACTGTGCCCCTGCGCCCGCCAGATCCCGGCAATGTCGATGGCCTCGCGCAGCGGGGCAAAGTCGAAGTGCCCGGCCGAATCGGGGGCCAGCACCAGCGCCAGCAGGTCGAGCAAGGTGCTCTTGCCGCAACCGCTGGGGCCGACCACCGCCAGTTGATCGCCGGCGCGCAACTGCAGCCGGGGGATCACCAGGCTGTAGCGCTGGTGCCCCTCGCCACGGCTTTTGCGCACGTCCGACAGGTCGAGCATCACGGCAGCGTCGACAACGGAACGCGGTACAGCGCGTCGCCCGGCTCGGCGTCGCCGAAGCGCACCCAGTTGGCCAGGTCGTTGTGGAAGGTTTCGTAGAGGCGGATCTTCGAATCCAGCTCGTCGATGAAATCTTCCTGTTCGGCCACGCTCAGGGACAGCCACAGGTCCTGGGTCATGTTCAGCGACTTGCTGCGGTACGGCAGGCCTTCCAGGTACTCCCCCAGCACCCCGCCGTCGGCCAGGTTGCCGCCCTTGCGCAGGGCGGAAGGGTCGCGGCTCATGTAGGCACTGGCGCTGGCAATTTCCTGGAAGAAGTCCTTGGGCGAGGTCTGAGTCTTGCGCGCGGCATCGACGATCAGTTTCAGCGACTGCTGCAAGTCGTTGAGCTGCAGCTTGGTGAGCATCACGCAGACCTGGAACGCCGGCAGCGCCGGATTGGTCAGGTCGCGGTCGGCGGTCCAAGCACTGACCAGCTGCGGCGCCTGGCTGGCCGACTTGTGCCCGAGAAAGTCCATGTGCATGGCATAGCCGATGGCCGCCGACTTCTGCGCCAGGCTTGGCGCTGCCGCCAGCACCGGCACCGCCTGGCTCTGGTTGCCGCGCACCTGGTGCACCAGGTCGGCGAACACCGTGCCGATCTCGTCGACCCGGGCGCCGAACTTGCCCACATCGCCACCGGGCACCGGAATGTACAGGTCGCCGATCTTCGGGTTGGCGTCGGCGGTCAGCACTCGGTACTGGGTTTCCGCCTGGGCGTGGTTCTTCTTGCCAGCGTCGGTGCGCAGGTGCAGGGCGTAGATCTTGATCTGCTTGCCCAGGGCTGCCTGGCGCACTTCCGCCTCGTTCATCTGGGTGCGGCTGTAGGGGTCGTTCTTGCGCAAGGCCCCGGCATCGCTGACCAGCAGGATCAGGCGGCCGCCGTAGCCCTTCCAGTCCATGCCTTCCACCGCCTGCATGATCCCGGCGAAGGCGTCTTCGTTGAACGAATGGCTGGACACGGTGGTGGCCTTGACCTGGCTCACCAGCTCCTGGAAACGCTGAGGGTCGCGGCCCTGATCCAGGGTCACCAGGGTCTTGGTCACGTACTCCAGGCCCGGGGTCTTGCTGGTGTTGTTGCGAAACCCCACCAGGCCGAAGCTGACGCTGTCCAGCTCGCCACGCTCGGCGATCTTGGCCTGCAACTCGCGCACTACGTCGCGTACCTGGTCGATGTACGGCTGCATCGACACCGAGGTGTCCACCACCAGAACCACGCCTGTGCGAAAGCCATCCCCAGCCTGGGGGGTAGTGGCCGGCAGGCTCTTGCCACTGCTGTCGCTGATGCTTTGCGGGGTGCTGCCCGGGTCGATGGAGGCGACATTCAGCAACTGCACCGGCTGGCCGTTCTCGTCGAAGCTCTCTTTGGAATCGAAGATCGGCAACAGGTAGAACTGGTCCTGGGGCACCGCGCTGGCATTGGGTTCCAGGGCCAGCACCTGCTGGTCGTCCTGAGGATTCTTCTGCGCCTTGAGCAACAGGTTCTTGGCCGCCGCCGGGTCCGCCAGCAGGCGTTCCAGTTCACTGGACTGGCGCACGAACATTACCGGCGCACGGCCGGAGCGCTCGGTGAACTTGAGCACCAGGCTCTGCTTCCAGTCACTGACCTGGTCCGCCGGCAGCCAGCCGGCGCTGCGCCCGTCACTGGCCGCGCCCAGGCGCAGCCAGGAGCGGCCGTCGACGTTCTTGCGCTGGTACACGTAGAGCACCGAGAACGCCGGCACTGCCTTGCCCGGTGTGGCCCCCGGCTCGCTGGAAAAGCTCGCCCCCGGCTTGCTCAGCACCCGCTGGAACAGGGTCTTCTTGCCTGGCATCAACAGCGGTCGCTGACCGCCGTCGACGTCGGCAGCCACCGGTTGATTCACCGCTGGCGCCACCACTGGCGGCGTGCTGTTGGACGCCACCGGCGGCTTGGGTTCAACCTCGGGGCTGTCGCCGGACAGCCACCAGTAACCAGCACCGGCAATGGCCAGGGCCACCGCCACGGCGACACCGGCCAGGGCCAGCACCGGGCCGCGACGCTGCCCGGAAGGCCCGGCAGAGGCAGGCGGCAGGTTGGAGGAACGTGGCGGTGGCGGTGGCGGCGGTGGAGGTGGCGACTGGCGATACTCCTGGGCCGACGCGGGCGGCGCCTGCCGGGGAATCTCGATGGAGATCGGGGTCAGCCCGGCCAGGTCATTGCCCAGGGGCAGTTCCTGGGGCGGCAGCGACAACGGTTGGATCAACGTCGCCTCGACCTCTTCGGCGGCAGCCGGCAGGTGGTCCAGGGCGGCGAGCAACGCGGCCGCGTCGGCGTAGCGTTCCGCCGGGTCCTTGGCCAGCAGCTTGCGCAGGATGTGCTGGTAGCGGCCATGGTGCAGCGGCAGCTCCGGCAGCGGCTCGGTGAGATGCGCCAGGGCCGTGGACAGGGCGTCCGTGCCGTTGTACGGCAGCTCGCCCACCAGGATTTCATACAGCACCACGCCCAGGGCGTAGAGGTCGGCACGACCGTCGATGTCCTGGCCCCGCGCCTGTTCCGGGCTCATGTAGCTGGGCGTACCGACGGCAAAGCCGGCCTGGGTGAACTGGGTACGGTCATCCAGGGACTTGGCGATGCCAAAGTCCGAGAGCACCGCCGTGCCGTCGGCGCGGAACAGAATGTTGGC
The DNA here is from genome assembly GCF_000633395.1 of Pseudomonas sp. PH1b. Taxonomy (GTDB): domain Bacteria; phylum Pseudomonadota; class Gammaproteobacteria; order Pseudomonadales; family Pseudomonadaceae; genus Aquipseudomonas. The sequence goes on along the minus strand of NZ_AYMU01000018.1, from coordinate 53,488 downwards.
CGGTTTCACGTCGCGGTGCACCAGCCCCTGGGCGTGGGCATAGCCCAGGGCCGAGGCGATCTGGCGGATGTAGGTCAGGCCCTGCTCCGGGGTCAGGCCGGCGGCGATGCGCTCTTTCAGCGTGCCGTTGGGCAGGTACTCCATGGCCATGTAGTACAGCTCGCCGACATTGCCGATGTCGTGGATGGTCACGGTGTGCGGGTGCGACAACCGCGCCAGGGTCTTGCCCTCACGCAGGAAGCGCTCGCAGAAACTCGGGTCGGCGGCCAGCGCCGCCGCCATTACCTTGAGCGCCACCTTGCGCTCCAGGGACCGCTGGGTCGCCAGGTACACCGAGGCCATGGCGCCTTCGCCGATCTCGCCTTCGATGTCGTAGCCGGGAATCAGAATGTCCATGGTCAGTGTCCTGCGGCCTTGATCACGATGGCAGTGATGTTGTCCGGAGCGCCCCGGGTCAGCCCCAGGTGGATCAGGCTGCGCACCACATCATTGGGCTCGCTGTGACTGAGCACGTCACGCAGTTCAAAGTCCTCGGCGGTCTTGTTCAGGCCGTCGCTGCACAGCAGGAAGGTGTCGCCGTCCTGCACCTGCAGGTCGACCTGGGACAGCTCCAGCTGCGCCTCGACGCCAATGGCCCGGGTGACGATATTGGCCCGCGGGTGCACCCGCGCCTCGGCCTCGCTGAGCAGGCCGCTGTCCTGCAGGTCCTGGACGTAGCTGTGGTCCCGGGAAAGGCTTTCCAGTTGCTCGTCGCGCAGCCGGTACAGGCGGCTGTCGCCAGCCCACAGGCACACCGCGCGGTCACCGCGGATCGCCAGCAGGACCACGGTGCTGCCCATCATGGTCACCCCACGGTTGGCGGTTTCCTCACGGACCGCAGCGTTGACGGCGGCCAGGCTGTTGCGCAGCGCGGCGACGTATTCGTCCAGGCTGTCGGCCGCCGGCACCTGGCGCAGGCTGTCGACGATCAGGCTGCTGACATAGTCCCCCGCAGCGTGCCCGCCCATGCCGTCGGCCACCAGCCACAGACCGCTTTCCGGTGCTTCGAGCCAGGCATCTTCGTTGATTTTCCGCACCATGCCGACGTGGCTGTAGCTGGCGGACTGGTAGGACAGCTGTGGCGCTGAACGCATTTAGACGGCACCTTCTTGTGCGAGCAGAAACTGCGCAAATTCACTGGCCGGCGGCAGCCCCTGGCAACGCAGCAACATCGGGCTGATGTACTGCGATCCCCGGCCCCACCAGACACTCGATCCCTCACAGGCCTGGGCCGCCAATACCGCGCCGCGGGCCTGTGGATCACTGACGTAGAAGCGCTGCAGGCCGGCATAGCGGCTGCCTTCGGCGCGGGGCGCCGGGCTCGGTTCACCCAATGCCTGCAAGCCCGCTTCCAGGGCTTCGAAGCTGGCGTCCTCGTCAAGGGTCGCCAGCAACAGTTCCTCTACCTGTTCGAACCACCGGTCCGGACCGTTCACCAGGGACCCCAGATCATCGTCATGCTCCAGCAGCGCCGCCACGGTCAGGGGGAAATAGCGCCCGACCCGGTCGATGCTCGGCATCACCACCCCCACCGCCGCCTGGGGCCCGCAGACTCCGGGGGCCAGGGCGAAACGCCACAGCGGGCTGACCAGGTAGGCATTCAGCCATTCGCCACCCAGGGCGGTCTGGCTGGCCAGCAGGCCAGCCGCCAGCCAGCTGTCCCAGGGGCCGATAAAACTCTGTGGCAGGCCGCGACTGACGAAATCGCCACGGCTGGCCAACTTGCCGTACAAGCCCATCACCGTCATAGCCGCTCCGGCAGGCTGAAGCCGCTGAGCACCCGGCTCTTGAATGGATTGAAGGCACTGCTGGCGCGCAACTCGTAGGAGATGCTCGCGCCATCCACCCGCAACCGCAGGTTGAAGCGATCCGGCGAATTGGTGGCGGTCAGGTCCGACTGCTCCAGCAGGCGGAACCAGGCCCAGGGTCCGTCCAGGGTGATCCCCGAGCGCCCGGTGGCCGACGGCGGCATGATCGACAGGCGCACCACGCCGATGCTCCCCGGGTTCGGCCACTGCATGGCCACCGGCCGGCTCGGGCCGTGGTCGTAGCTCAGTTGCTGGCCGTCCAGGTCGAGGAGGAACTGGCTGATGCTGGCGTCCATCGCCACCGGCTTGAGCTCGAAGCGCACGGCCGGCTGGGTCCCGCCACTGGAGCGGAAGAAGGCATCGCGAATGTTCGAAGCGCGCTGGAAAGTCTGCAGCACCCCAGGGGAAATCCCCAGTTTCTGCGCGGCGCCCGGCTGCCAGCTCCAGGTCGGGGTCGAGGTGTTGACGTAGGGCTGCAGGTACTTGCGGAAGTAGTTGTCCATCACCCCGCCGGTGCCGAAGAACTGGCCGAAGTCCTCCAGGGTCGCGTCCCGGGAACTGCCTGGCGACATCGGGTAGCGGCCACTCAGGGACTGGCGGTAGACATTCACCACTTCACTGACCCAGGCCGCGTTCAGTTGATTGCGCACCCCGCCCATCATGGTGTTGGTGGTGGAGCCGACCACCGACTTGACCAGGCCCTGGACCACCGCCGGTTGCCGCTCGGCGGTCAGGCTGACCCGCGCCGCAGCGGCGCTGGCCTGGTTCTTGGCCTCGCCCAGCAAGGCATCGCCACTGGCCCCGACCATGGCGCTGACCTGCACGTACAGGGCGTTCATGTCCGCCAGCAGGCCGTCGATGGCCGCCGGTTCGCCCTCGTTCTTGCTCACCAGGCTGTTGAGGTCGGCAAAGTGTTCGCTGACCGGGTCGTCCGCAGCCTGTACGGCACTCGGATTGGCCGCCTGCTCCTGGCCCAACAGGGACCCCAGGCGTTGCTTGAGCTGATCGACACCGCCCTCGACCTTCTGGCCCTGGGCCGCCAGCAACCGGTCTTCCTGTTGCAGGTCGGTTTCCTTGGCCACCGCCACCAGCAGCTTCTTCAGCGGCGAACTGGGCCCGGAGATGATCCGCAGCACATCCGCGGCCTGGGCCACGCTGGTGATGGGCACGAAGTCGATGTCGGCCAGCAGCGCGTCCCACTGGCGCAGATAGTCCTGGAAGTACAGGCGACGCACATCGGCGGCCAGGCTCACGACATTCTGCTGGTCGGCGCGATCGCGGCCCAGCACCCACTGCTCTTCGGCCAGGGTCCCGGCCTGGTCGAGGCTGGCCAGGAGGAAGCCCTGGCGATAGCCCTTGGCGGTGAACAGCCCGCTCAGGGGCTCGCTCAATGGCTTGCCGCTCTTGCGGGTGAACACCAGCGCCGCGTCGCGGCCACCGGCCTCGCTCAGGCGGAAGTCCGGCACCCCGGCCGGCAGCTTGGCGCGCTTGACCCGGTCATAGACCCGCTGGGCCACCGGCAATTGCTGCAACTGGCGACGCAGGTCGTCGATCAGGCGCTGGTCCAGGCGTGCGTTGGGCGGGTGTTTTTCAAACAGTGCCTGCAGGTGGCCGGTCAGGGCCTGGCGCTGTTCGGGCGCCAGGTCGCGGGACAGGCTCTGCTCCCAGTCCAGGGCGATCCAGGCCTTGATGAAGTCCGGGTCGTAATGCTCGCTGTCAGCCAGCATCAGGTAGGCCTTGAGGCCCTCGTAGAGGAAATCCGAACTGCCGCCACTGTGCAGTTGCTCCTCGATGCGAGTCATCAGGCGCGGGGCGAACACCGCCACCAGCAGCTTGCGATAGACGCTGGCCGACTCGGCTTCAAGCATGTCGCCCTGGTACAGGCCCAGGCCTTCGGCCCAGCCGGGCGCATCACCGGCCAGGTGGCGAGTGGCATTGAGCAGCGGCAGCACCGCCAGCACATCGCGCTGGGCCGGGCTGAGGTTCTGCACGCCCTGGCGCACCGGCACCACGCGCTGGTCGACCTGGGCGATGTAGGCCTGGTTGGCCCGATAGCTGATGATCCACAGGGTGCTGACCACCAGCACCAGGGCCACGGTGGCCGCCAGGGCGCCCCGGGCGATCCACTTGCGCCGCCGCTCGACCTTGGGGTTGACCCCCACCAGCCCGCGCTCGGCAAAGGCCACGGCGCTGAACAGTTTTTCGATGAAGTAGCTGCGGCCGGTGCCGGTCTGGCGCGCCAGGTGCTGGCGATCCAGGTTCATGCTCTGGGCCATGGCGCCGATCAGGCGGTCGATCGGGCTGCCTTCCTGGGTGCCGCTGGTGAAATACACTCCGCGTAGCAATACCCGCTCTTCGAAGGCGTTGGGCTTGAACACCCCTTCGAGGAAGCTCTGCAGGGATTCCTTGAGCGCCGCGAACTGCTGCGGGAAGCCGTAGATCAGGTCGCGCCGCGCCGGGTCGCGTTCCTGTTGCAGGCGTTCCACCAGCCGTTCGTTGAGCCGCTGCTCCAGGGCCGCCAGCTCTTCGGGCAGATGGGCCAGCGGGCTGTCGCTGCTCTTGCCGTCGTCCAGGGCGAAGGTCATGCCCCAGACCTGGGAACGCTCTTCCTTGCTCAGGGAGTCGAAGAACTCCATGAAGCCCGGCACCAGGTCGAGCTTGGTGAGCATCAGGTAGATCGGGAATCGCACCCCGAGCTGGGTATACAGCTCCTGGATCCGCAGACGGATCGCTGCCGCGTGGGCCGCCCGTTCCGTCTCGCTGCTCAGCAGCAGGTCGGAGAGGCTGATGGCCACGAAGGCACCGTCGATGGGGCGGCGCGAGCGCTGGGTTTTCAGCAGGTCGAGAAAGCCCAGCCAGGCCGCCTTGTCCACGGCCGCGTGGCTGTCCTGGGTGGTGTAGCGCCCGGCGGTATCGAGCAGCACCGCCTGATCGGTGAACCACCAGTCGCAGTTGCGGGTCCCGCCGACGCCGCGCACGGCACCGGCGCCCAGCTGCGCCGCAAGGGGAAAATGCAGGCCGGAATTGACCAGCGCGGTGGTCTTGCCGGAGCCCGGCGGACCAATGATCACGTACCACGGCAACTCATACAGGTTGCGCCTTTCGTCACCACCGAGCTTGGCTTTCTTGAGCAGCACCAGAGCTTCGTCCATGCGCTGGCGCAGGGCCGCCAGTTCCTCGGCGGTGGCCACGCTGTCCGGGTCCGGCGGGGTGTCGGCGGCCAGGCTCTGCAGAACCTTGGCCGCGTGCCGGCGGGCCTGGATGATGCGAAACACCCGGTAGCCGATCCACACCGCAAAGATCAGGATGATCAGCGCCCAACGCCGGCCTTCCGGAACCAGGAACTCCAGCAGCGGGCCAATGAACCAGATGATCAGGCTCAGGGCGATCAGCCCCAGCAGCGGGATCACCCAGCGAATCACAAAACTGAAAAACGCCTTCACTCGACCCCCTCCGCCAATACGCTGATTTCTACCCGACGATTGCGCGCCCGCCCTTCGGCGGTGGCATTGGTTGCCAATGGCTCGGTGTCACTGCGGCCTTCGGCACTGAAGCGCTCCGGTTGCCCAGTCTTCGCCGCGAGGATCTGCAGCACCGACTCGGCCCGGGCCTGGGACAGCTTCCAGTTGGATGGGAAGCGCAAGGTGGCGATCGGTCGATTGTCGCTGTGACCGGTGATGCGCACCTGGCCCTTGACCTTGCGCACCGCGTCGGCGATGCGCAGCATCAGCGGCTGGTAATCGTCGAGGATGCTGGCGCTGGCCGAGGCGAACAGTTCGTCGCCGCGGATGGTCACCACCGAACGGTCGACGGCGTCTTCCACCGCCACCCGCCCGGCCCGGATGTCGTCGGCGAGGAAACCCGCCAGGCGCGGCCGTTCCACCACCTTGGGCTGGATCGCCGGGCGGTCCAGGGTCTGCACCGGGATCTCGCCCAGGGCGTGGATGTTCTTGAACACCGGCTCGGCGTCTGCCGCCAGCTTCAGGCGCAGGCCGAACAGCAGGGCCAGGAGCAGCGCCACGCCAATGGCGATGCCGACCCAGGGCGGCATGAACTGGGCCAGGCGATCGCGGGCCACGGTGACCCCGCGCCAATGGGGCGAAAGCTCGCGCTCGTGTTCGCCACGGGCGCTGCGGATGGTCGCAGCCGTACGCTCGCGCAAGGCTTCAAGTTGGCTGCGGCCGTCGATCATCACCCGGTAGCGGCCTTCAAAACCCAGGCACATGCACAGGTACAGGAGCTCCAGCAGGTACAGGCGCTCCCGCGGGCTCTGCAGGCAGTGCTCCAGCAGCTGGAAGACCTTCTCCCCACCCCAGGCTTCGTTGTGCACGGTGATCAGCAGGCTCTGCTTGCCCCAGTCGCTGGTGCTGCCCCAGGGGGTGCTCAGCACCGCCTCGTCGAGGGCGGTGCACAGCGCGTAGCGGGCCAGCAGCACGTCGTTGCGTGGAACACCGGCGGCCTCGGCGCGCTCCTCGAACTGCCGCAGGTAGGCCAGCAGTTGCGCCCGCAGGCTGGCCGGCGCCGGGTGCGCCAGCGTGCTGCGCAAGCGGGTGAGCAGTGCCAGCAACGGGCCGGCCGCGCTTTCCAGCGGGTTCAGCCCATGGCCCTGGCCGCTGGGCAGCGGGGCCGCCGGCATTGCCAGGGACGGCGCCGGCGCTGCAGGAGCCGGACGCCCGGGCTCGGGCGCCCGGCCACCAGGGCGCGGCATGAATTGGGTGCGGTCATTGGCGGGGGACGGCTGCCCTGCCGAATCGTCGAAAGGATGCATCGCGACTTATCCTCGAATGGCCCAGAAGGCCAGATTCAACCCCGGGAACTCGCCCGCGACGTGGAACGCGAAGCCTCCGGAATGAGCCAGTTGTTTCCAGTGCTCGCTGCCACGGTCGAGCTCGTAGTAGGTCGAGCCGGCGTGGTACGGCAGTTGCCGTGGCGCCACCGGCAGCGGCAGCAGGCCAATGCCCGGCAATTGCAGGTTGACCAGGTCGCGGATGTGCTCCACCGAGCCCACCTTGCTCTGCTGGGCAAAGCGTCCGCGCAGGGTTTCTCCGGGCACGTCGGCGCGCACCACCAGGATGAAGCTGGCGTTCTCCAGCAGGGTACGGTCCGCCAGCATCGCCACGTGTACGCCGTAGGCCTTCTCGACGATGGGAATCGGCGTCGCCTTACTGTCGATCAGCATCGACAGCGCCTCACGCAGGGCCTGCATCACCGGGGCGAAGCTCAGGGCCAGTTCGTCGTGCTGGTACTGCGGGTATTGCGCCGGACGCCGGGTGCTGTTGGAGAAGGTCGAGAACTCGCCGGCCAGGCTCACCAGCTCGCTGTACAAGCGCTCCGGGTGCAGCGGGCTGAGCTGGTTCAGATGGCCCACCAGGGGCTGCGCCCGGTTCACCAGTTGCAGCAGCATGAAATCGGCGATCTCCGAAGCACCGCCAGCCCCCGAAGCCACCACCCGCCCGGCCAGGGCTTCGCCACGCTGGTGCAGCAGCCCCAGCAGCTCGCTGCGAAAGGCGCTCAGCGGCTTGGACGCAGCCACATCCAGCACCGGCGGGATATAGCTGTCGTCCAGTACCAGGGCCCGATCGGCGCGCTTTTCCTTGACCCGCACCACGCCGATGGCCGCGTAGTCATTCAGGCCGTCCGCCGCGGTGAGCAGGCGCAGGGCGCGGGAGCCGACCGCTACCGGGGCACGGTTTTCAAAAGGGGCATTGTCATCACGCACCTCACGCACCTGGCTCAGGTAGCGCGCCCCACCCAGTTCCTCGCCTTCGTCCACGGTGTCGCGGGCGCCGGCACGCTTGAGGGGCAGCGCCAGGTACACCAGGCCGTCGCGCAGGTTGTCGTCGATGCTCAGAGGGCTCGGCGCCAGGTCGTCATGGGGAATGTTGAACGGCGTACCGTCGGGCAGCAGGCCACGGGCGCTGACGATGGCCAGCTTGCCCTGGGCCAGCAGGCCCTGATCGATACGCAGCTCGGAGAACCCCCAGGCCCCGGCCGACAACGGGCGGCTGCGAGCGTCGATGAGGTTTTCCAGATAACGGTCATGCTGCTGGAAGTGCTGGGTTCCAATGAACATGCCTTCCGACCAGACCACGCGATTGTTCCAGGACATGGTTGCTCCGATTGCCTATTGGGCAGGGCTGGATGGGGATTCCACGAGTTCGGCGCTGACCGAGCGAACATCGAGGACGATCTGCGATCGGTTGAGCTTGTGCGGCACGGCGTAGACCCCGACCCGCCACAGCGCCTGGTCGACCTCGCGATAGCCCACCAGCAGGCCGAGGGTGCGAGTCGCCGGATCGAGGGTGCGCTTGAGGGTGAAGCGATCGCCAGGCCGCACCAGGACTTCATCCTGGTCGATCAGGTCCGGGCCCAGGGTCGCCTGCGCCCGCTCGGCCAGGGCGAAGTAGTCCGAACGCATGAAGGTCGCCGGGTTCTTCAGCTCGAAGAGCCGTACTCGCACTGGCGTAGCCTGACCGTCAGGTCCCGGGTTGAGCCCGGTCACGGCGAGAAAATCCAGCTCCACCGTGGTGGCTCCAGGCCCTTCCCTGGCGGCCTCGGCAGCGGGCGGTGCGTCCTTGGCACACGCCGCCAGTACCAGCATGGCGACCAATGTCAGCAATCGTTGAATCATCCTGCGTCCTCAATGACGTATTAGCTGTCCGTGTATCCGTGTGTCGGGGGTTCCAGGCGCGCTCAGGAACGGCGCAGCCGGTGGGTGTGCTCTTCATAGGCGCGACTGAACTCGCGGCCGAAGAGGTCCTGGAAATCATCCTGGGCCTCTTGGGAAATCTGCTTGTAGAGCGCGGTGAACTGCTGCCAGTTTTGTGCCTGGCGCGAACCACTGAACAGGTTCCCCAGGCCGCCGGGCTTGCTCATGCGGGCTTCCAGCTCGCCCGGTTCGAAGCGCCCCAGCAAATGCTTGATCGCGGCTTCCACACCGGCCATGACCGCCAACTGGTGGGCTCGCAAGTCATCGAAACTGTCCTGCACCGCCTGGTCCGGGGCCATGAACGCCTGATTGCTGTGGCGCAGCAGCAGGAGCATGGCTTCGTCGACGTTGGGGGCGAACTTCAGCGGATTGTTCTCCACCGGGCGGATCATCGTCTGCTGCATGCGGAACTCGCCCTTGAGACTGCTGCGGGCACGCAGGACGTCGATCAGGCCTTCGACCATCAGCCGGTAGCTGCGGCCCAGGCTCTCCATCTGGGCCTGGGCCTGCTGCGGGTCGATCCGCAGTTGGTCCAGCCCGGCCCCCCGAAGAAAGGCTTGCAGCAGATCAGGCTGGGCCGCCGTGGCTGGCGCAGCCACGGCAGCGACCGCAGCGGGAGCCGCGGGAGCCGCAGCCGGAGCCACTGGAGCCACTGGAGCCACTGGAGCGGAGGCGACCACGGCGACAGGAACCTCTGCAACCGCTACCGGTTCGGGCTGGGGCTGGGGTTGCGGTTGCGGTTGCAACATTTCGGCCGGGAACTGGGCCACCTCGGCCAGCGGCAGCGCAGCGCGAGGTGCGACAGGCGGCGCCTCGGGAAACGGCGCGGAACGGGGTGGCGTGTCGCCAAACAGGTCCCAGTCTTCCGGGATCACCGAGGCGGCAGGTGCCGCCAGCGGTTGCGGCGCAGGCTGGGGTACAGGCTGCGGCACCGCCGTCGGCGCCGGGGGACGGAAATCGTGCTGCTCGGCCGGCACGTGGTCTGGCTGGGTGGCCGGCGGGGTCGCGCTCGGTGCAAGAAAGTCGAACAGGTCGGGAAAAGTGTCCTGGGCCGAAGCCCCCTGAAAATGCGCCACGGGCGCCAGGGAGATCGGTTCGATCGGGGTCGGCGGCGCCGATTGACGCCCCATCAGCGCCTCGAAACTGTTGGCGCTGTCCCCGGAAAAGGCTTCAGCCTGCGCACGACTCAGATTGAAATCGATGCGCGCACTGATTTCATAATCGCCGATGCGAATAACCTCGCCATCTTCCAGCAGCTCGCTGTTACCCCGGCGCATGCGAATGCCGGCACGGACCAACTCCACACCATTAGTGCTGTTATCGGTCAAATAATAACGACCATCCCGGTATTGGATGACGCAATGACGAGCGGAAACTAAGCGCTCGGGATCAGGAAGTACCCAGTCATTATCGGAACTGCGGCCAATTGCCATCACTCCCTGATCCATTAGTTTCTCAGGGCACTGGCCGGGGGTAATCTTGTGATAACTAGTGATAGTCAGACACAGCGACATCGCGCCTCCTTGCTGTACTTCGCGTGCGAACCGGCGTCAGGAAAAAAGTTCCGCGTTCAACCGATAAATTCGCAAATAATCCTTTCAACGGCGCTGTTCACAGCATAATCGCTTAATTTAAACGATAAAAATGACAATCGCCTTGCGCCCCGCCTCAAGTCTGACTTCTCGGTCAGAGAGCTAACAAGACGACATTACACTGTCATGCGGGACGAATAGCTTACCTTGACAAGGCATAACTACTACACCAAAAATGCACAACTTCTTGAACACGGATGATGGCTTACTAATATCAGTGAGTCCATATAAACCAAGAAATGTGCGCGGGTTCACAAATCAACTAGCGCATTAATTGCCTGACTGTCCTGCAGGCCGATAGGGAGATCGAATCAGGTGGATGTACCGATGTTGCTCGCCGCCATTTCAGCAACTTCACCTTGTGGTGAAGACTTGGAGTATGACGCGGATTTCTTGCACTTGGAGCGGGCCGCACAAGGTCAGCCCGAGCGCAGCATGGGCGACTCGATCCTGCCGGCCGAGCCGCCGGACTGGCGCAGCATCCAGCAACTGAGCCTGGACTTGCTGGCCCGCAGCAAAGACCTGCGCATCACCCATTTCCTCCTGCAAAGCACCCTGGCCCTCGAAGGCCTGCCGGGCCTGGCCACCAGCCTCGAACTGATCGACGGCCTGCTCCGCGATTACTGGGCGGACCTGCATCCGCGCCTGGACGCCGACGACGACAACGACCCCACGGTGCGCATCAACGCCCTGGCCGGCCTGGTCTCCGACACCACCATCGGCCTGCTGCGCGAAGCCATCCTGACCCGTTCCCGAACCTTCGGCCCGGTCAGCCTGCGCGCGGCCCTGAACGCCGCCGGGCTGCAACACTTTTCCGGCGAGAGCCTGGGTTCCGACCACCTCGCCGGCGCCCTGCAAGACAGCGATCCCCAGCACCTGGAAGCCATTCGCACCGCCTTGAGCACCGCCCGCTCGGCAGCCGAATCCATCGAGAAACAGGTCAGCGAACAAGTGGGCTCGGCCAGCGGCGTCGACCTTGCGGCCCTCAAGCAGCCACTGCGCCTGGCGCTGCAGGTACTGGGCCAAGGCGCCTCCCAGGGGGCCGACATCCCCGCCGACGAGCACCACGAGACGCCGCCAGACGAAGCCCCAGGCACCCCTATGGCCCCGGCTGCGGTGCGGGTGTCCGGCGAGATCAACAGTCGCGACGACGTGCTGCGCAGCCTCGACCGGCTACTGGCCTACTACAGCCGGCACGAGCCTTCGAGCCCGCTGCCGGTATTGCTCAACCGGGCCAAGAACCTGGTCAACGCCGACTTCGCGGCCATCGTGCGCAACCTGATTCCCGACGGCATGTCCCAATTTGAAAACCTGCGCGGCCCCGAATCCGACTAACCCGGGACAGGCCGAACAGTATCGTCAGCGGCAACCACCGACCGACGCCAACATCGTCGCAGCAGCGACCAGGAGCACAACGTGGCGAAGCAAAGTTCTCAAAAGTTCATCGCGCGCAACCGCGCGCCCCGGGTGCAGATCGAGTACGACGTCGAACTCTACGGCGCCGAGAAAAAGGTCCAGCTGCCCTTCGTCATGGGCGTGATGGCCGATCTTGCCGGCAAGCCCGCCGAGCCCCTGGCGGCCGTGGCTGATCGCAAGTTCCTGGAAATCGACGTCGACAACTTCGACTCGCGCCTCAAGGCCATGCAGCCGCGAGTGGCCTTCCACGTGCCCAACGAACTGACCGGCGAAGGCAACCTGAGCCTGGACATCACCTTCGAAAGCATGGACGACTTCAGCCCGGCAGCCGTGGCGCGCAAGGTCGACTCGCTGAACCAGTTGCTGGAAGCCCGTACCCAGCTGGCCAACCTGCTGACCTACATGGACGGCAAGACCGGTGCTGAAGAAATCATCATGAAAGCCATCAAGGATCCGGCGTTGCTCCAGGCCCTGGCGAGTGCGCCAAAGCCTGTGGACTCCGAGCCCAACGCTTAATCAGGACCAACGATCATGACCGAATCGATGCGTGACAATCAGGCGCAACCCGCCGCCACCGAGCAGGCCAACGAGTTCGCCTCGCTGCTGCTGCAAGAATTCAAGCCCAAGACCGAGCGTGCCCGCGAAGCCGTGGAAACCGCGGTGCGTACCCTGGCCGAGCAGGCCCTGGCGCAGACCGACCTGGTGTCCAACGATGCGATCAAGTCGATCGAATCGATCATTGCCGCCATCGACGCCAAGCTCACCGCCCAGGTCAACCAGGTGATCCATCACCCGGAATTCCAGAAGCTGGAAAGCGCCTGGCGCGGCTTGCACTACCTGGTCAACAACACCGAGACCGACGAGCAGCTGAAGATCCGCGTACTGAACATCTCCAAGCCGGAGTTGCACAAGACCTTGAAGAAGTTCAAGGGCACGGCCTGGGACCAGAGCCCGATGTTCAAGAAGATGTACGAAGAGGAATACGGCCAGTTCGGCGGCGAGCCTTACGGCTGCCTGGTGGGCGACTACTACTTCGACCAGTCGCCACCGGATGTCGAGCTGCTGGGCGAGCTGTCGAAAGTCTGCGCCGCCATGCACTCCCCGTTCATCGCCGCGGCCTCGCCGACCGTGATGGGCATGGGCTCGTGGCAGGAGCTGTCCAACCCCCGCGACCTGACCAAGATCTTCACCACCCCGGAATACGCCGGCTGGCGCTCCCTGCGTGAATCGGAAGACTCGCGCTACATCGGCCTGACCATGCCGCGCTTCCTCGCGCGCCTGCCCTATGGCGCCAAGACCGACCCGGTGGAAGCCTTCGCCTTCGAAGAGAACACCGACGGCGCCGACAGCTCCAAGTACACCTGGGCCAACGCCGCCTACGCCATGGCGGTGAACATCAACCGCTCGTTCAAGCATTTCGGCTGGTGCTCGCGGATCCGCGGCGTGGAGTCCGGTGGCGAGGTGGAAAACCTCCCGGCCCACACCTTCCCCACCGACGACGGTGGCGTGGACATGAAGTGCCCGACCGAGATCGCCATCTCCGACCGCCGCGAAGCGGAACTGGCGAAGAACGGCTTCATGCCGCTGCTGCACAAGAAGAACACCGACTTCGCCGCCTTCATCGGTGCCCAGTCGCTGCAGAAGCCGGCCGAATACGACGACCCGGACGCCACCGCCAACGCCAACCTGGCCGCGCGCCTGCCGTACCTGTTCGCCACCTGCCGCTTCGCTCACTACTTGAAGTGCATCGTGCGCGACAAGATCGGCTCCTTCAAAGAGAAGGACGAAATGCAGCGCTGGCTGCAGGACTGGATCCTCAACTACGTCGACGGTGACCCGGCGCACTCCACCGAAACCACCAAGGCCCAGCACCCGCTGGCCGCGGCGGAGGTGGTGGTCGAGGAAGTCGAAGGCAACCCTGGCTACTACAACTCCAAGTTCTTCCTGCGTCCGCACTACCAGCTCGAAGGGCTGACCGTGTCGCTGCGGCTGGTCTCGAAGTTGCCGTCCGCCAAGGGCGTCTAACCCGCGTGGGAGCCGGCTTGCCGGCGATGCACTCAAGGGCGCCTGGCGCCATCGTTGACGACCATCGCCGGCAAGCCGGCTCCTACAGGTTCATATACGAAACATCGTGGCAAGGGCCACACAGGGAGAAAACATGGCTGTTGATATTTTCATCAAGATCGGTGACATCAAGGGCGAGTCCATGGACAAAGCCCACAAGGACGAAATCGACGTACTGAACTGGAGCTGGGGCATGTCCCAGTCCGGCAACATGCACGTTGGTGGTGGCGGCGGCGCGGGCAAGGTGAACATCCAGGACCTGTCGCTGACCAAGTACGTCGACAAGGCCTCGCCGAACCTGATGATGCATTGCTCCAGCGGCAAGCACATCGACAAGGTGCGCCTGACCGTGCGCAAGGCCGGCGGCGAAAGCCAGGTCGAGTACATGATCATCGACCTGGAAGAAGTACTGATCACCTCCCTGAGCACCGGCGGCTCGGGCAGCGATGATCGCCTGACCGAAAACATCACCCTGAACTTCGCTCAGGTGATGGTCGAGTACCAGCCGCAGAAAGCCGACGGCACCAAGGACGGCGGCCCGATCAAGTACGGCTGGAACATCCGCTCGAACACCAAGCGCTAATCCGCTGCGGTCGCGCCACAGACGGCACTCGCCGCCTGTGGCAGCGGCTACAGGTCTGAGCGTTGTCGAGTCTGTGGCAATGCCCCTTTTCCTGACGTCATGCCTGCGCAATCCGATCCTGGAGCGAACCCTTTGGTAACCGACATCGCCGCCCGCGATCGCTTGCAACCCTCTTTACTGGATCGTCTGACCGACGATGAACCCGGCAACCTGAAAGAAAGCCCGGACAAGCGCGTGCTCTCTCTGAGCCAGCTCAAGGCTTCAGTGCTGCGCGACCTGGCCTGGCTGCTGAACACCACGTCCTTGCTGGAAGCCGACGCCACCCTGCACACCCCCGCCGGCACCTCGGTGGTCAACTACGGCCTGCCGGCCCTGGCCGGGTACAGCGCCTCGAGCATCGATATCCCGGCCCTGGAAGCGCTGATCCACCAGGCCATCGCCACCTTCGAACCCCGAATCCTGCGCAGCAGCCTGCGGGTGCGTGCCCGCACCGCCCCCGGCGAAATGAACCACAACGCCCTGAGTTTCGAGATCGAGGGCGATCTGTGGGCCCAGCCGATGCCCCTGCGCCTGCTGCTGCAAACCGACATGGACCTGGAATCGGGCCATGTGCGAGTGGTCCATGCCGACTCCCGGAGGCGCTCATGAACCCGCGCCTCTTGGAGCTGTACAACCAGGAACTGCACCACGTGCGCGAGAGCGCCGCGGAGTTCGCCAAGGAATACCCGAAGATCGCCAGCCGCCTGACCCTGTCGGGCATGGATTGCGCCGACCCCTATGTCGAGCGCCTGCTGGAAGGCTTTGCCTACCTCACCGCGCGGGTGCAGCTCAAGCTCGACGCCGAGTACCCGACCTTCACCCATAACCTGCTGGAGATCGCCTACCCGCACTACCTGGCGCCGACCCCATCGATGACCGTGGTGCAGCTGCAGGCCGATCCCGACGAAGGCTCCCTGAGCAGCGGCTTCACTCTGGAGCGCGGCACCAGCCTGCGCGCCGCCCTGAGCCGCGACACCCAGACCTGCTGCGAGTACCGCACCGCCCACGCGGTGACGTTGTGGCCGCTGCAGGTCAGCCAGGCCGACTACTTCGGCAACCCGGCGGCCGTGCTCGGGCGCCTGGCCGCCAGCGAACCCAAGGCCAAGGCCGGGTTGCGCCTGACCTTGCGCACCGGCGCCGAGCTGCCATTCAACAGCCTGGCCCTGGATGAGTTGCCGCTGTACCTCAATGGCAACGACGAACAGCCGTTCCGCCTCTACGAGCAACTGCTGGGCAATGCCTGCGCGATCTTTGCCCGGGCCCCGGGCGGCGACTGGGTCGAACGCCTGCCCCTGGACGCCCTGCGCTCCCGGGGTTTCGACGATCGCGATGCGGCCCTGCCGGTGGTGCCCCAGGCTTTCCAGGGCTACCGCCTGCTGCAGGAATACTTCGCCCTGCCCAACCGTTTCCTGTTCGTCGAGTTCACCCAGCTGAGCCGTGCGGTACAGCGTTGCGCCGACCAGGAGCTGGAGCTGATCGTGCTCTTCGAGCGCTTCGAGCAGAGCCTGGAAAGCAGTGTCGCTGCGTCCCAGTTCGTGCCCTTTTGCACCCCGGCGATCAACCTGTTTCCCAAGCGCCTGGATCGCATCCACCTGTCCGACCGGGTCAACGAACACCATGTGATCGCCGACCGCACCCGGCCGATGGATTTCGAGGTGCATTCGCTGACCGCCATCAGCGGCCATGGCACCGGCCCCGAGCAACCGTTCCTGCCGTTCTACGCGGTACGCGATCCGTCGCGCTACGGCCGCGACCAGGCCTACCACATCGTCCGCCGCGAGCCACGGGTGCTGTCCAGCGACCAGCGGCGCAACGGTCCGCGCTCCACCTACATCGGCAGCGAATCCTTCGTCAGCCTGGTGGACAGCCAGCAGGCGCCCTATCGCCACGACCTGCGCCAGCTCGGGGTCAGCGCCCTGTGCACCAACCGCGACCTGCCGCTGTTCATGAACGTGGGCAACGGCAAGACCGACTTCACCCTGGCCGACAGCGCCCCGGTGCAGGCCATTCGCTGCCTGGCCGGCCCGAGCCGGCCGCGCCCCAGCCATGCCCACGACGGCAAGGCCTGGCGGCTGATCAGCCAGCTGTCGCTGAACTACCTGTCCCTGAGCGAACAGGGCCAGGGCGCGGCGGCCCTGCGCGAGCTGCTGCGGCTGTACGGCGACAGCAACGACGCGGCCCTGCAGCTGCAGATCGAAGGCCTGCGCGAAGTCAGCAGCAAGGCGGTGACCCGGCGCCTGCCAATGCCCGGGCCGATCGTCTTCGGCCGTGGCCTGGAGATCACCCTGGAATTCGATGAAAACGCGTTTCGCGGCACCGGGGTGTTCCTGCTCGGCGCCGTGTTCGAGCGCTTCCTGGCACGCTACGTGTCGATCAACAGTTTTACCGAGACGGTGATCCGTACCACCGAACGCGGCGAGATCATGCGATGGAAAGCCAAGCCCGGACGTCGTCCGACTCTTTGAATACGCTGGCGGCGATGCACGCCGAGCCCTGGGAGTACGACTTCTTCCAGGCCCTGCGGCGTATCGAATGCCTGTCGCCGCAACTGCCGCGCTTCGGGCACTCCCTGCGCCTGGCGGACGATCCCTTGCGCCTGGGGCAACAGGCCGACTGCACCTTCGCCCCCGCCACCCTGGCCTCGGTCACCCCCGGCAACGAGGGCGCCAGCACCCGCCTGGAGCAGTTCTTCTTCGGCCTCGGCGGGCCCAACGGACCGCTGCCGCTGCACCTCACCGAATACGTGCGCGAGCGCCAGCGCAACAACGCCGACAGCACCAGCAAGCGCTTTCTCGATGTCTTCCACCACCGCCTGCTGAGCCTGTTCTACCGGGCCTGGGCCGAGGCCCGGCCGACCGTCAGCCATGACCGCCCGGACGACGACTACTGGTCGGCGCGGCTGGCGGCCCTGAGTGGCCGAGGCATGCCCAGCCTGCTCAAGCAGGGGCTGATAGCCGACACCGCCAAGCTGCATTACAGCGGCCACCTCGCGGCCCAGACCCGCTACCCCGACGGCCTGCGGGCGATCATCAGCGAGTATTTCGGCCTGCCGGTAGCGATCGAGGAGTACGTCGGCCAGTGGCTGGAACTGCCGGAGCGCAGCCGGGTCGGGGTCCAGGCACACCAACTGGGGGTGGATTTCTGCCTGGGCAGCCACGTCTGGGACCGCCAGCACAAATTCCGCATCTGCCTGGGTCCGCTCAAGCTCGACGACTACCTGGGCATGCTGCCCGACGGTCAGCAGTTCAAGGAGCTGGTGGCCTGGGTCGCCGAATACCTGGGGCACGAACTGGACTGGGACCTGAACCTGGTCCTGCTCAAGGACGAAGTGCCCAGGCTGCAACTCAACGGCCGCCAGCGCCTGGGCTTCAACACCTGGCTCGGCCAACCCGGCAGTGATGCCAAGGATCTAATACTGGCCCGGCACTACGCCGATCAGGCCACTACCTCACGTACACCAAGGAGCACAGAGCATGGGTGAAATCAGTCGCGCGGCACTGTTCGGCAAGCTCAACAGCGTTGCCTACAAAGCCATCGAGGCCGCCACGGTCTTCTGCAAACTGCGGGGCAATCCCTATGTGGAACTGGCCCACTGGTTTCACCAGTTGCTGCAGCTGCAGGACTCTGACCTGCACCGCATCATCCGCCAGTTCAACCTGGAGCCGGCGCGCCTGGCCAAGGACCTGACCGAGGCCCTGGACCGCCTGCCCCGGGGCTCGACCTCGATCACCGACCTGTCGTCCCACGTCGAGGAAGCGGTGGAGCGCGGCTGGGTCTACGGCAGCCTGATGTTCGGCGAAAGCCAGGTGCGCACCGGCTACCTGGTGATCGGCCTCCTCAAGACCCCGAGCCTGCGCCACGCGCTGCTGGGCCTGTCCCGGGAGTTCGACAAGATCAAGGTCGAGGCCCTGAGCGAGCGCTTTGACGAATACGTCGGCGACTCGCCGGAAAACGCCCTGAGCGCCAGCGACGGCTTCAATGCCGGCGCAGTGCCCGGCGAAGCCAGCGGCGCCATGGCCCCCAGCGCCCTGGGCAAGCAGGAAGCCCTCAAGCGCTTCACCGTCGACCTCACCGAGCAGGCCCGCAGCGGCAAGCTCGACCCGATCGTCGGCCGCGACGAAGAGATCCGCCAGCTGGTCGACATCCTCATGCGCCGCCGGCAGAACAACCCGATCCTCACCGGTGAGGCCGGGGTGGGCAAGACCGCGGTGGTGGAAGGCTTCGCCCTGCGCATCGTCGCCGGCGACGTGCCGCCGGCGCTCAAGGACGTCGAACTGCGCAGCCTGGATGTCGGCCTGCTGCAGGCCGGCGCCAGCATGAAGGGCGAGTTCGAACAGCGCCTGCGCCAGGTCATCGAGGACGTCCAGGCTTCGCCCAAGCCGATCATCCTGTTCATCGACGAAGCCCACACCCTGGTGGGGGCCGGTGGCGCCGCCGGCACCGGCGACGCGGCCAACCTGCTCAAGCCGGCCCTGGCCCGTGGCACCCTGCGCACCGTGGCCGCCACCACCTGGGCCGAGTACAAGAAGCACATCGAGAAGGACCCAGCGCTGACCCGGCGCTTCCAGGTGGTGCAAGTGGCCGAGCCGTCGGAAGACAAGGCCCTGTTGATGATGCGCGGCGTGGCCTCGACCATGGAGCAGCACCACCAGGTGCAGATCCTCGACGAAGCCCTGGAAGCCTCGGTCAAGCTGTCCCACCGCTACATCCCGGCGCGCCAGTTGCCGGACAAGTCGGTGAGCCTGCTGGACACCGCCTGCGCCCGGGTCGCCATCAGCCTGCACGCAGTGCCGGCCGAAGTGGATGACAGCCGCCGACGCATCGAGGCCCTGGAAACCGAGCTGCAGATCATCGCCCGGGAACTGGCGATCGGCGTGGCCATCGGCAACCGCCAGGTCAACAGCGAGAACCTGCTGGCCGCCGAGCGCGAGCGCCTGGCCGAACTGGAAGACCGCTGGGCCCAGGAGAAGACCCTGGTGGACGAGCTGCTGGCCACCCGCGCCCAACTGCGCGAGCAGGTCGGCGTGGTGGACAGTGATGCCGGCGACGCCAGCCACGGCCTGCGGGAGAAACTGGTGGACCTGCAACAGCGCCTGAGCGCCCTGCAGGGTGAAAACCCGCTGATCCTGCCGACCGTGGACTACCAGGCGGTGGCCTCGGTGGTCGCCGACTGGACTGGCATCCCCGTGGGCCGCATGGCCCGCAACGAACTGGAAACAGTGCTCAACCTCGACCAGCACCTGAAGAAGCGCATCATCGGCCAGGACCACGCCCTGCAGATGATCGCCAAGCGCATCCAGACCTCCCGCGCCGGCCTCGACAACCCGAACAAGCCGATCGGCGTGTTCATGCTGGCGGGCACCTCCGGAGTGGGCAAGACCGAAACCGCCCTGGCCCTGGCCGAAGCCATGTATGGCGGTGAGCAGAACGTCATCACCATCAACATGAGCGAGTTCCAGGAAGCCCACACCGTGTCCACCCTCAAGGGCGCCCCGCCGGGCTACGTGGGTTATGGCGAAGGCGGCGTGCTCACCGAAGCGGTACGGCGCAAGCCCTACAGCGTGGTGCTGCTGGACGAGGTGGAAAAAGCCCACCCGGACGTGCACGAGATCTTCTTCCAGGTGTTCGACAAGGGCGTCATGGAAGACGGCGAAGGCCGTACGATCGACTTCAAGAACACCCTGATCCTGCTCACCACCAACGCCGGCACCGAGCTGATCGCCAACGTCTGCAAGAACCCCCAGGACGTGCCCGAGCCGGAAGAGATCGCCAAGGCCCTGCGCCAGCCATTGCTGGAGATCTTCCCACCGGCGCTGCTGGGGCGCCTGGTGACCATCCCTTACTACCCGCTGAGCGACGACATGCTCAAGGCCATTACCCGCCTGCAACTGGGGCGGATCAAGAAGCGCGTGGAAAGCACCCACAAGGTGGGTTTCGATTTCGATGACCAGGTAATCGACCTGATCGTGTCCCGTTGCACCGAGACCGAAAGCGGCGGCCGCATGATCGACACCATCCTCACCAACAGCCTGCTGCCGGACATGAGCCGCGAGTTCCTGACCCGCATGCTCGAAGGCCGTGCCCTGGCCGGGGTACGCATCAGCCAGCGCGACAATGAACTGCACTACGACTTCAGCGAGCCGACCTGACCCCGCGCCTCTGCAGGAGCCGGCTTGCCGGCGAAGCGCCCGCCACGGTGACGAACCTGGCGCCTTCGCGAGCAAGCTCGCTCCTACCGGGGGCCGGCCAGGCACACCACGCATTCAACGAGACTGATGATGTTATTTCAGCAATCCACACGACTGGCACAGGTCAACTGCCCCCTGGGACCTGACGTCCTGCTGCTCAAGAGCATGAGTGGCGGCGAGGAACTGGGACGCCTGTTCGACTACCAGCTGCAACTGACCTCCAGCGACGCCAACATCGACCTCAACCAGTTGCTGGGCAAGCCCATGGGCTTGAGCGTGCAGCTGGATGGCGGCGGCCAGCGCCATTTCCACGGCATCGTCGCCCGTTGCAGCCAGAACATCGACAGCGGCCAGTTCGCCAGCTATCAAGTGACGCTGCGGCCCTGGCTGTGGCTGCTGAGCCGCACCTCCGATTGCCGGATTTTCCAGAACCTGAGCATCCCGCAGATCATCAAGCAGGTGTTTCGCGACCTGGGGTTTTCCGACTTCGAAGATGCGCTGAGCCGCCCCTACCGCGAGTGGGAATACTGCGTGCAGTACCGCGAGACCAGCTTCGATTTCGTCAGCCGGTTGATGGAGCAGGAAGGCATCTACTACTTCTTCCGCCACGAAAAGGGCCGCCACGTGCTGGTGCTGGCCGACGCCTACGGTGCCCACAGCAGCGTGCCGGGCTACGCCTCGGTGCCCTACTACCCGCGGGACGAACAACAGCGCGAACGCGACCACATGTTCGACTGGCACCTGGCCCAGGAGGTGCAGCCCGGCTCTCTTGAACTCAACGACTACGACTTCCAGCGCCCCAGTGCGCGGATCGATGTGCGCTCGGCCATGCCGCGCCCGCACACCGCCGGCGACTACCCGTTGTACGACTACCCCGGCACCTACGTGCAGAGCAGCGACGGCGAGCACTATGCCCAGACCCGCATCCAAGCCCTGCAAAGCCTGCATGAGCGCATCGAGTTCAGCGGCAATGCCCGGGGCCTGGGGGTGGGCAACCTGTTTACCCTCAGTGGCTTCAGCCGTCAGGACCAGAACCGCGAATACCTGATCGTCGGCATCCGCTACTACCTGGTCCAGGAAAGCCTGGAAAGCGGCGCCGGCGGCGGTTCGGCGCAATTTGAAAGCAGCCTGACCTGCATCGACGCCCAGCAGAGCTTCCGGCCCCTGGCCAGCACCCACAAGCCCATGGTCCAGGGCCCACAGACCGCGCGGGTGGTAGGCCCGTCCGGCGAGGAAATCTGGACCGACCAGTACGGCCGGGTCAAGGTGCACTTCCACTGGGACCGCCACGACCAGTCCAACGAAAACAGCTCCTGCTGGATTCGCGTGTCCCAGGCCTGGGCCGGCAAGAACTGGGGCTCGATGCAGATTCCGCGCATCGGCCAGGAAGTCATCGTCAGCTTCCTGGAAGGCGATCCCGACCGCCCGATCATCACCGGCCGGGTGTACAACGCCGAGCAGAGCGTGCCCTACGACCTGCCGGCCAACGCCACCCAGAGCGGGATGAAGAGTCGCTCGAGCAAGGGCGGCAGCCCGGCCAACTTCAACGAAATCCGCATGGAGGACAAAAAGGGCGCGGAGCAACTGTACATCCACGCCGAGCGCAACCAGGACATCGTGGTCGAGGTCAACGAAAGCCATTCGGTGGGCAACAATCGCAACAAGAGTATCGGCCACGACGAGTACGTGACCATCGGCAACAAGCGCACGCGGATCGTCCAGCATGTGGATGAACTGCGGGTCGGCGAGAAGAAGCTCGACAGCGTCGGCCAGAGCTATGTGATCGAGGTCGGCGAACGCCTGCGCCTGGTGTGCGGGGCCAGCATCCTGGAGCTCAACGCCAGCGGCCAGATCAACCTGTGTGGGGTCAACATCAGTGTTCATGCCTCCAGCGACGCGCAGATCAACACCGGCGGCGTGCTGCACCTGAACAACGGCGGCGGTCCGGATACCACCACCGAGGGCCAGGGTGTACAGGGCGCCATCAGCGCCCAGGTGAAAGCCGCCTTCCCCACGGCCACAGGCCAGTAACCGGATGCTTGCACCATGACCTACCGCCTCAACGAAATGCACTTCCAACTGCCCGCCAGTGAATTGCAGGATGCCTCGATCAACATCCTCAAGTTCCCGGCACTGGGGACCTCGCTGATCGTCAGCCGCAGCCTGCTGGCCGACGGCGAGACCCTGGAAAGCAGCCTGGCCAGCCAGCTGCAGCGGCTCGAGCAACAAGTCCAGGAACTGCGCTACCAGGCACCGCAAGCTGTGCTGCTGGGCCCGGCCCGGGACATCCCCGGCCAGGAGTTGCGCAGCCAGTTCAGCAAGGGCAGCGAGCGGGTATTCCAGTACCAACTGGCCCTGGTGCTGCCCGGCACCCGGCAGATGCTCGCCATGAGCTACGTCAAGGCGCAGCAGCTCGGCGACGCCGAGGCCGCCCATTGGGCACAGATCAAGAACACCCTGGTCCTGGGTTGAGCCATGTCTGACGCCTTGTGGGCCGCTCGGCTGGGCGACGGGCTGGAACACACCTCGATGATGGCCGACATCCTCGGCGGTGTGCTCGAGGTGGCGGCCAACGTAGCCATCGGCGCCCTGGCGACCATGGCGGTGGCCGCGGCAGCCGGGATCACCGTGGCCACCGGTGGCCTTGGCGCCTGCGTGCTGGGGCTGGTGGTGGGCGTGGTGGTCGGCGTGGTGATGAGCAAGACCGGGGCCGACAAGAAACTCAGCGGATTATGCGAGGACATCGGCAACGCCCTGTTCCCGCCCTCGATCCAGGCCACCATCGCCAGTGGCTCGACCAAGGTCCTGACCAACCACAAACCGGCGGCCCGCGCCGCCGGCACTGCGCCGCCGTCGCGGATCAGCGGCGACGGCGCCGAGGAAGGCGAGGCGACTGACACGCCCTCGGCGACTCCACAGGAGGACGCGGGATTCCTCGACATGGCCAAGGCGTTCTTCTCGCAGATGTGGCGCCCCACCGTGGCCTCCCCGGCTCCGGGTTCCGAGCCCAAGGACCAGGACCTGGTGACCTGCACCAAGCACCCGCCGATGCCCTTGCAGTACCTGGCCGAGGGTTCGGAAAAGGTCAGCATCGAGGGCCAGCCCGCGGTGCGCAGCGGTGATCGCAGCACCTGCGACGCCAAGGTGGTGTCCGCCGGCCCGATCTCCCCCGACGTGACCATCGGCGGCGGCTCGGTGGTGGTGCGCGAGATCCGCAGCGGCAAGACCCCGGGGGTGGGCCTGGCGGTGAGCGTGCTGATGATGCTCAAGGGCGGCAAGGGCAAATTCCTCAGCAACCTGCCGTGCATGCTGATGGCGGGGGTCAACTCCTTTGTCGTGGGCCAGGCGACCAACGCCCTGACCCGGGCCATCGCCGGCTCGCCGAACCCGGTGCACGCGGCGACCGGGGCCAAGGTGCTGGGGGACGACGAGGACCTGGATTTCGTGCTCCCCGGCCTCCTGCCCATCGACTGGCAGCGTTTCTACAACAGCCATGACCTGCGCCGCGACGGGCTGTTCGGCGCGGGCTGGAGCGTGCCCTATGAAATCAGCGTGGAGATCGACACCCACGAGGGTACCCAGCGCCTGATCTACTGCGACGAGCAGGGCCGGCGTATCGACATGGGCTGGGTTGCCCCGGGCGCTGCCGTGTTCTGCCCGGGGGAAGGGCTGAGCGTGAAGCACAACGCCGATGGGCGCTTGCTGATCGAAAGCGAAGATGGCCTGTATCGCCTGTTCGAACCGAGCCCGGCCCAACCGTCGAGGTTGCGTCTCGGCTTGCTGGGGGACCGCAATGACAACCGCATCCATATCGACTACGACGAATCGGGGCGCATCAGCGGCCTGCACGATGCACACGAACTGACTCGGATCGCGCTGACCTACAGCGCCACGTGGCCACGGCGAGTGGCGTGCATCGAGCGCCTCTACGCCGACCAACAGCGCGAGCTACTGGTGCGCTACGACTACGATGCCCAGGGTGACTTGGCCGCGGTGCACGACGCCAATGCCCAGCTGCAACGGTGCTTCGCCTACGACGCTGGCCGGCGCATGACCGAACACCGGCTGCCCACCGGCCTGCGCTGCTTCTATGAATGGGCCTGCATCGACCAGCGCGAATGGCGGGTAGTCCGGCACTGGACCGATGACGGCGCCGACTACTGCTTCGACTATGACTTGCAGGCCGGTACCACGCGCATTCGCGACGGCTTGCAGCGCACCAGCCTGCGGCGCTGGAACGCCCAGCAGCAGATCACCGAATACATCGACAACCTGGGCCTGGCCTGGCAGTTCGAGTGGAACGACGAGCGCCAGCTGCTGAGCGCCACCGATCCCCAAGGCGGCCAATACCGGTTTGGCTATGACGAGACCGGCAACCTGTGCTCGGCCACCGACCCACTGGGTCGTGCCGAGACCACCCTGTGGCTGGAGCACTGGTCGCTGCCGCTGGTGCACACCGATGCGGCAGGCAGCAGCTGGAGCTACGCGTACGACCAACGGGGCAACCGCATCCGCGAAACCGACCCCCTGGGCCAGGTCACCCAATACCGCCATGACGCCCGGGGCCTGGTCGTGGAAGTGATCGACGCCAGCGGCAAGAGCAAACACCTGCACTGGAATGACGCCGGGCAGTTGGTCAAGCATGTCGACTGCTCGGGCCTACCCACCACCTTCGGCTACGACCGTCGCGGTTGCCTGCAAGTGGTGACCAATGCCCTGGGCGAGCGCCAGACCTACGAACACGATACCAATGGCTATCTGCTGCAAAGCCAACTGCCGGACGGCCGCATAGAACGCTTCCAGCGTGATGCCAGCGGCCAGTTGACCGCCTACATCGACCCCGCCGGCCATGCCACGGGCTACCAGTACAACACTCGCGGCCAGGTCCAGCAGCGTACCGACGCCCTGGGCCGGCGTGTCGGCTTCAGCTACGACAGCTACAGGCGCCTGCTGGCCCTGAGCAACGAAAACGACGAGAGCTATGGCTTTTCCTGGGATGCCGGCGATCGCCTGATCGCGCAACAGAACCTGGATGGCGGCGCCCGGCGTTACGCCTATGACCCGCTGGACAACCCGACCCGTATCGAGTTCGTGCCGACACCCCACAGCGACCACCGGCTGGCAGCGGAATCAACGCCTGCGGCGCCGATCATTCATCACTTGCAGCGCGACCCGGTAGGGCGCCTGATCGCCAAGATCACCGACGACGGGGTGACCCGATACCGCTACGACCCGCTGGACCAACTGACCGCCGTAGAATTCACCGACACCCTGGGGCGCCAGCAACAGTTGGGCTTCGCCTACGATGCCCTCGGCCGCCTGCTGGAAGAACGCAGCGCAGCGGGCAGTCTTGAGCATCACTACGACGAACTCGACAACCTGGTCCAGACCCGCCTGCCGGACGGCCGCCAACTGAACCGGCTGTATTACGGCAGTGGCCACCTGCACCAGATCAATCTTGACGGCCTGGTGATCAGTGATTTCGAGCGCGACCGCCTGCATCGCGAAGTGTTGCGCACCCAGGGGCAGATCAGCACCCACAGCGAATACGACCGTTGCGGTCGCTTGCGCTCACGGGTCAGGCGCCCGGCACAAACACTCGCGGCACTGCCACCCAGCGCCCAGCGCCACTTCGAATTCGACCCCGGCGACCAGCTGATCGGGCGTACCGACCGGCACGCCAACGGCCAGGATCAACACCTGCTGGGCTATGACGCCAGTGGGCGCATCATCGCCAGCCAGGGGCATCTGCACGGGCACAATGAAACCTTCGCCTACGACGCCGCCGCCAACCTGCTCGACGGCCCGCAGGCAGGTGCTGGGCGGGTGCGCCACAACCTGCTGCTGACCTATCAGGACAAGCGCTATCGCTACGATGCTTTCGGGCGCTTGAGTGAGAAGCGCAGCGGCAAGCGAGGCGTACAGCGCTTTAGCTACGATGCCGAACACCGTCTGGTGGAAGTTCAGAACCAGGGCCCCGGCGGTGAAACCCGGGTGCAGATGAGCTACGACCCACTGGGGCGACGCATCCTTAAAAGCGTCCATGATCCGCAGGGTTATCCCCTGGGCGACACCCGCTTCACCTGGGAAGGCATGCGCCTGCTGCAAGAGCACAAGCACTCCCAGAGCAGCCTGTATATCTACAGCGACGAGAACGAATACGAGCCCCTGGCCCGCGTTGACGGCGAGGCTGGCGCGCAAAAGGTCCGTTATTACCACAATGACCTCAACGGCCAACCCGAACAGCTGACCGAAGCCCAGGGTCACAGCGTCTGGCGCGCTCGCTACCACGTCTGGGGCAACACCGTGGAAGAGGTGCGCGAGCCCTACTACATCGAGGAACAGAACCTCAGGTTCCAAGGTCAGTACCTGGACCGGGAAACCGGCCTGCACTACAACACCCTGCGCTATTACGACCCCGACATCGGACGCTTCACCACCCCGGATCCAATTGGCCTGGGCGGTGGCATCAATGCCTATACCTACGCCGACAACCCTTTCGGCTGGATCGACCCGCTGGGCCTGGCACCTTGCGGCGCCGGCGGCAAAGTCCATGGCAACAGCAACTCGAGCACCAAGCCCAACCACGTGTATGTGATCGTCGATACCCGTACAGGGAAGATGATGAAACCGGGGATCAGCGGCCAGCCCCTGAACAAGAACGGCAGCTCCCCCCGGGCGAACACCCAGCTGGCCGCACTCAACAAACCCGTGCCGGGACGTTACAAGGCGGTGATCGTGGAGAAGAACAAGACCCGGGTCCAGGCCAAGGCCACCGAGCAGAAAATCACCGACAAATATGGTGCCCGCAACAGCGGTAAATCGCCCTCGAGCATCCACAAGAGGCCGGTGACGCAAGTTGACACTCGAGATGGCTACACGAAACTATACGGCACGCCAGACAACCGCTAGAACGCACAGCGAACACCCCATGACACTCAACATGCTGACCCTTCAAGAAAGTGATGCGGCCCCACGCACGGTAGGCACCCGCCTTCGCCAACTGAGCCACCCCCTCACTGAAATCTTCATGGCCTTGCTGCCGAAAATCGACGTCAACGGCAGCAGCAAGGTAACCATAGCGCTGGGACCGCAAGGAGATGAAGAGGCGTTCGACAACGTTCTGGGCGTCACCTGCGTGTTCATCGAGGATTTCGACTTCAAGCACTTCCTGGCCCAGGACCCTGCCACGCAGAACAACCAGTTGCTGGAGCTGCTGCGACAGAACCTGATCGCGATTGCCACCCGCAAAGGCGAGAATGCACAAGCGGTCGACGCGATCAACGCCACCGCCGACGCCGTCGCTCAGGCCCAGTTCCAGTTGACCCTGCCGATCAAGAAATTGAGCAAAAGCAGCAAGGACCGAAAAACCCGCTTCGACATTTTCCGACGCCTTGATTCAGCCGTCGGCGAAGCCTGGTACTGCGAGGTCACCCGGCCCGGCGCAGAGGCGGCGGAAAAGATCTGCATGAACGATCTGCCCGGGCTGATCGACCGCCGCGATTTCTTCAAGACGGCCGAAGTGACCGACAGCGGTTACAGCGTCAAGAACCGCTTTGGCAAGGTGGTTTTCCAGGCCCCGCTGGCCTGAGCCGGCGGCGCTGACGAGCCGGGCTTGAGCTCAGATCGCCGTGCCGCGATTATTGCCCGGCTTCATCATCAGCAATTGATCCAGCTCGCGCTTCCTGGCGCGGGTGACAAACTCCAGCGCCGCTTGCAGGTCCTGCTCAAACAACTCGAAGGTGGCCCGATCGATGGCGTAGTACTCTTCGTAGTCGACCATGCCGTTGCTGACCGGGAAGGAGACGTAGTACTGGCCGGAGACTTCCTCGATGCCCATCGAGAACATCTCTTCACGGTTTACAAACAGATCGTTGAATTTCATGTCGGTCCTTAGAATTTGAGTATTTTCCAATCCAGGTCACTGGTCTTGACCCCGCCGGCATCGATCACCGCTTCACTGGTGCCCTTGGGCAGCTTGCCGCCGGGGATCCAGAAATCGTTGGCCCCGGCCTCATTGCCCGAAGGAATGCGCAGGCCCATGTCCTTGGGTGCGGGGAGGTCGATGCGCACCAACTCGCCGGTCTCGAGGAATTTTTCCGGAAGGCCCAGGGCCTCCTCCAGCGCGCGGTTATTGCCCTTGGTGCGGGCCAGGAGCTGGTCAACCTCATGCTTGGGCATTATGAACGAAGTGCCATCCCTCTGAGCGATGCCGTACTTGTCCAGGTTACCTTTGGGCATCAATCGCGAGGCGCCCTTGTCGAACT
The DNA here is from genome assembly GCF_000633395.1 of Pseudomonas sp. PH1b. Lineage (GTDB taxonomy): Bacteria > Pseudomonadota > Gammaproteobacteria > Pseudomonadales > Pseudomonadaceae > Aquipseudomonas. The sequence goes on along the minus strand of NZ_AYMU01000018.1, from coordinate 24,783 downwards.
GCGCCAGGTGCCGGGACATGTATTGCGGGGTCAGGTATTCCGACGGGTCCGGGCGCGAGCCCTTGGGAATGCCGAGGATGTCGGCCTCGCTGAAGCCCGGCTTGAACTTGGGCGGCTCGATTCTCTTGGCCATCTTCGGCCCCAGGCCCAGCATCGCCATGCCGGCCATGCCCTGGAGCAGGTCGCGATAACCCGGGCCGAGGCGATCGCCCAGTTGCCCGAGCAACTCCATGCCGCCCATCATCGCTCCGCCGATGGCAACGGCCCCGGCAAAGGCGGCAAAACCGGCCATGGCCGCCATCACCAGTGCAGCGCCTGCCGCGGCGATCCCCAGGGCCTCGAGCCCGGTGTGCATCCAGCCTTCGATATCCAGCACGAAGGCCACTTGCACCGTGGGGCCGCCGATGAAGGTGTTGTGGCTGCCGGTCTTGATATGGGCGCCGCAGACCATCTTGCTCTGCAACCGCGCAGCCGGCTTGCCGTTGATGGTGACCTTGGCGCTGCCCTCGGCGATCAGCACCGGGAATGGCCAGATCGGGTGGTTCAGCGGCAGGCCGCTGCACGAGGACGAGCTGTCCTGCCCTGCGCGCATGCCATTGCGCAGGTTGATATAGACGTTGAAGCTGCCCTCCACCAACACCCCCGTGCCGGGTTCGGGCAGGTTGAAGATGGTGCTCAGGCCCTTGGCGATCTGGAACATCGACAGGCCGCCCGCGGCCACCGAGCCCGCGATGATGGCGATTGCCACCCCACCGGTGGCCACCGTCGCGGCCACCACGGCGGCCCCGATCAGGGCGCCGACAACGGCCCCGGCCACCATCGCCGCGACACCAAAACCATGGGCGATCTCATCCCCCAGACGCGCTGCTGCCAACATATCCATGACGGGTTACTCAGCCGCGATGATCAGGCTACCGGGGGCTGAGGCACGAGGCTTTGCATGGCCTGCTTCCAGGCCGGCTCGTGGTGCACCAGATCATTGACCGTGGTGGTCAGGGTGGTAATCAGCACCGCCGGCTTACGCTCGATGAACACCTGGCGCAGCATCAGCTCGCGGCCTTCGCGTTTCCAGCTGTAGTCCAGCAGTACCGCGGCGTGGCCGTGCATGTCGAAGTCCCAGCGCTTGAGCAGGTTGAAGCCCGGCAGTTGCTGCTCGGCGCTGCTCAGTTGGGTGGCCACATAGTCGGCGAAGGGGGCATCGCCCTGGCTCGGGTCACGGCTGATGACGAAGCTGGCTTCCTGGGCACCGCCCACGGCCGGCAGCTTGAAGATGTTGATGCTCTGATCCTGCCAGGTGTCGGGGATATCGAGGTTGGCTTCTTGAATGCGGTAAGAGGACAAGAGGTTCGCGTTCCATGCAAAAAGGGGGAAATCGGACAGCGGCAAATCTTCAAGCAATGACCGGCAACAATCAAGGAACCTGTCGGCAACTCTGTGTAAAGAAAGCCGCGTTTCCCGGCGTGCCGCTACGTGCTCGAACGCGCCAGGCCAGGGCTCAGCGCGCCTTGAGGCAGGAGGCGTAGGCTCGGGCGAAACGAGGGTCGAACTTGAGCGCCTGGGGCTCTTCGGGATCGATGCTGACGTTCCACAACGCCTGCTCTGGCACGTCGTAACGAACCCAGCCAATGATGCCGCTGCCGGAGGTTTCATAGAACAGCTGCAGGCTCAGTTGCTCGCCATCATCGCGGTCGATCAGCAGCTTGAGCCGCTCCGGGGTGGTGAAGTCGCGGTAGGGAAAATCGCTGCTCCTGACCATCTCGGTGAGGTAGCCGTAGCAACCCTGGCCCGGAGCCGGTTCGTCGGCGTGGGCCGGTACAGCGATGCAGCCCATCAGCAAGCCGAGGCCCGCCAGGTTCAAGTTCCGCATGATTGCCCCTTGAGGGTCAGGGTTTCGACCTGATCGTTCATCTCGATCTTTGCCAGCACCTGGCGGTCGTGGGATTCCTGGTATTCGCTGAAATTGTTGCGCTTGAGGATGTCCAGGGTGACCCGGATAGCGGCACCGGCACTCTGGTATTCGCTGCGCTGGGGACTCTGGGCGGCACCGGTGAGCTCCACCAGCTTGCCGCCGGTCTTGAGGTAGAGGTAGCGCTCGTCCACCTCCACCAGCAGCCGTGGGGCCTTGGGCGCTACGCTGTAGTCCTCGTGGGCCAGGGAGTAGCCGCAAAGCCAGGCGCCGGAACTCTCGTACTTCTGGCTGTGGAACCAGGCCAGGGCCTCGCGGTAGCCGATCTGCTCGAGCCGCGAGTCGTTGCCGGCAGCGGCCGAGGACAAGCCAAGGCTGAACAGGCAGCCCACTATCAGGGCAGCTGTACCGGAGCGTCCCAGACCGTGCAGCAGTGCTGCCCATGAAAGGGGTCTGTCAGTGGGGCGGGTCATCCTTGGCCTTTGGATCAAACATCTAACGATCGCGCATCCTAGCCACGCCAAAGCGGCTTCGCAAGAACATCTGCGGGCAAACGGCAGGCAAAAAAATAGGCACCCGATGCGCTCGGCGTGCCTATTTTCCCCTGCGTGCCCCCGCTCACGGGAGCCCGCTCAATGCTTATGGGTTGACGCTGTCTTTCAGCGACTTGCCCGGTTTGAATGCCACGGTGTTGCTGGCCTTGATCTTCACCGGCTCGCCGGTTTGCGGGTTCTTGCCGGTGCGGGCACCACGGTGACGCTGCAGGAAGGTCCCGAAGCCAACGAGGGTGACGCTGTCCTTGCGATGCAGGGCCCCGGTGATTTCTTCGAGAATGGCGTTGAGCACACGATTGGCCTGCTCTTTGGTCAGGTCCGCTTTTTCAGCAATGGCTGCGGCGAGTTCTGGTTTACGCATAGTGTGAAGCCTCTTTGACGGTTTTTTGTTGTTATGTCCGTGCTGTTCACGGGAACAGCGCCCAAGGCGCCGCAGGCTCTACGCTGCGGCAGACGGGTGTGAGGATGGCACGCGCTTGAGAGTGGCGCCAGTCTCCCCGCGACCTTTGTGAGGGCTAGAACCGGTTTATTCCGACAGAACGACCGGTATTTAAGCCAGCAGGGCCGGAAGTTCCTTGTTCAGGGCCAGTTTCTCCATCACCGCCGCGCCGGTCAGGGCGTAGCCCAGCAGCTGCCCGCTGGCATCGCGGCACAGAACCTTGATGTCGGCCCCCTGCCCTTCGGTGCTCCAGACGCCCTCGGCACCCCGCGGCGGCGGCGAGACCACCAGCGGGCAGACCGGGGTCTTCACGGTGATCGGCATCGGCCCGTAGCTGACCGCCGTCGGATTGCCGGCCAGGGTCTGCGCCAGGGCCCGGGCGCAGCTCATCAGCGGCATCACGTACAGCAGGTTGAGGCCATCCACCTCGGCGCAATCGCCCAGGGCATAGATGTTGGCGTGGGAGGTCTTCAGCTCGCGGTCCACCACCACGCCGCGATTGACCATCAACCCCGCGGCGGCGGCCAGATCGATGCGCGGGCGCAGGCCGATGGCCGAGACCACCAGGTCGCAGGCAATCACCTGGCCATCGGACAGGTGTGCCTCCAGGCCATCGGCGCTGCGCTGCAGGCGGTTGAGCACCGGCCCCAGGTGGAACCGCGCACCGAGGCTTTCCAGGCCGGCCTGGACTGCCGCGGCGGCGGCCGGATGCAACAGGGTCGGCATCACCTGCTCGCAGGGTGCAACCAGGTCCACTTCATAGCCGCCCAGGATCAGGTCGTTGGCAAACTCGCAGCCAATCAGGCCGGCCCCCAGCAGCAGCACCCGGCGCTTGCCGGCCGCCGCAGCCCGAAAGCGCGCGTAGTCCTCCAGGTCGTTGATGGGAAACACCAGCTCGCTGGCGTCGCCCTGCACTGGCACGCGCACGGTTTCCGCACCCCAGGCCAGGATCAGGTCGCGGTAGGCCACGGCCTCCTCGCCAATCCACAGGCGCTTGTGCCCCGGGTCGATACCGCTGATGCGGGTGTGGGTGCGCACCTCGGCATTGAGCTGCTCGGCCATGGTGCCGGGCTCGGCCATGCTCAGGCCGTCGGCGTCCTTGTTCTTGCCAAAACCGGTGGAGAGCATCGGCTTGGAGTAGGAACGGCCGTCATCGGCGGTGATCAGCAACAGCGGCGTCTGGCCGTCGAGCTTGCGAAATTCCCGGGCCAGGTTGTAACCCGCCAGGCCTGTCCCCACGATCACTACCGGTGCGCTCATTCCCTGCTCCTTGTTATTGGTCATTGAATCCACAAAATTCGATCAAGCGATTTCGATCATCTCGAAATCCATCTTGCCTACGCCGCAGTCCGGGCACAGCCAGTCTTCGGGTACATCTTCCCAACGGGTACCCGGCAAAATACCGTCGTCCGGCCAGCCTTCCGCTTCGTTGTAAATCAGGCCGCAGACCACACATTGCCACTTTTTCATTGATGCATTTCCTCGGGAATTCAGGCTTTGCCGGTGGGGCGGTCGATGGGTCGACTCTGGGAGCCCTGCTGCTCAGCGCCCGGCACTGGGGTTTTTTACTGATCAGTACCGGCAGATGCAAGCACGTTCGTGCCGCCGGACGTCCTGGATCAATCAAAACAGCCGGTGCCATGCTAAGCTCGCCGCCTCATTTGCTGCCAATACTGACCCACTGTGCCGCACTCAATGCCCCCCGCGCCGGCCCCGAGCTGGCTGGCGCAAAACCGTCTGTCCCCTTTCCCCGGGACGCTCGTCGCGAACTGGCTGTTCGATGAAGGGTCGCTGACCCGACGCCTGTCCCGGCTTTCCCACGACGCCTTCAGCGTCACGCCGCTGGTGGAAGGGTGGCAGGCTCTGCGCAACGATGAATGCGCCGCCCTGGGGCTGCCCGAGCAGAGCGAAGGCTGGGTTCGCGAGGTCTACCTGCGCGGCCACGGTGAGGCCTGGGTGTTTGCCCGCAGCGTCGCCGCCCGCAGCGCCTTGCTCGATGGCGGCTTGAATATCGACGAACTGGGCAGCCGCTCCCTGGGCGAGCTGCTGTTCTGCGACGAAGCCTTTACCCGCCGCCCCATCGAAGTCTGCCGCTATCCACAGCAGTGGCTGCCGGCGGCCGTCTGCACCAGCGGCCTGTGGGGCCGTCGCTCGCGCTTCGACCGCGGGCCGCTGAGCCTGCTGGTGGCCGAAGTCTTCCTGCCCAGCCTATGGACCGCCATTGATGCCCGACCGGAGGCCTGCTGATGTACCTGCGCCTGCTCAAATCCCTGAACCGCCTGCATCCACGGGCCTGGGACTTCCTGCAACTGACCCGCATGGACAAGCCGATCGGCATCTACCTGTTGCTCTGGCCAACCCTGGTGGCGCTGTGGATCGCCGCCGAGGGCAAACCTTCCCTCAGCCACGTACTGATCTTCACCTTCGGCGTAGTGCTGACGCGGGCCGGCGGCTGCGCGATCAACGACTTCGCCGACCGCAAGGTCGACGGCCAGGTCAAGCGCACCGACCAGCGCCCACTGGCCACCGGCAAGGTCAGCGCCAAGGAGGCCCTGGTACTGTTCGCCGGGCTCATGGGCACAGCCTTCCTGCTGGTGCTGTGCACCAACGCCACCACGGTCTGGCTGTCGTTCGGCGCCCTGGCCCTGGCCGCCTGTTACCCCTTCATGAAGCGCTACACCTACTACCCGCAGGTGGTGCTGGGGGCCGCCTACTCCTGGGGCATCCTGATGACCTTCACCGCGCAGAACGGTGAACTGCCGGCCACGGCCTGGCTGCTGTACATCGCCAACCTGCTGTGGACCGTGGGCTACGACACCTACTACGCCATGACCGACCGCGACGACGACCTGAAGATCGGAGTCAAGTCCACGGCGATCCTGTTCGGCGATGCCGACCGGGTGATCATTCTCACCCTGCAGGGCCTGTCCCTGGGCTGCCTGCTGTTGGCCGGGGCGCGGTTCAATCTGGGGGGCTGGTTCCACCTGGGGCTGGCAGTGGCGGCGGCGTGTTTCGCCTGGGAGTTCTGGTACACCCGGGACCGCGACCGGCTGAAGTGCTTCAAGGCTTTCCTGCACAACCACTGGGCGGGGCTGGCGATCTTTATCGGCGTGGTCCTGGACTACACAGGGCGCTGAGCCAGGCCGGGCTCCGTGAAGGGTTCCCCGCAGCCGCGCCGCGGCTACGGGGCAGGCGGAGGTCAGTCGGACTTGGCGACCTTCCAGGCGCCGTCCATCTTGCCCTCACCGGTCATGTCGCCGGCTTTCTTGTCCATCACGAATCCGTACAGCGGCTTGCCGTCATAGGCCCATTGCATCTTGCCGTCGTCGCGCTTGATCACGCTCCACTTGCCCATCGCCTTGTCGCTGCCTTCGGCCATCAATGGCGGCCAGTTGGTCGCACACTTGTCGTTGCACATGGACTTGCCATCAGCGTCCTTGGCAAAGGTGTAGAGGGTCATGCCCTTGTGATCCACCAGCATGCCGTCCTTGCTCATTGCCGGCTCCGCGGCCAGGGCGAACGTCGGCAGGGCCAGGGCGGCACCCACCAGCAGAACTTTCAGAGATTGCTTGAACAGAGTCATGGAAACCTTCTTTTGTGGTTGTCAGGAATCGGACTCAAAGCTTAGTCGACGAAGCTGCAGCACGCTGCGCGACCTGAAATACTGTCACACGACTGCAATAATTCCGTTATCTAATGCGGCGCAAGACAGTTAAATGACAAGAGGTTCAAGCATGGTTGGCAGAAGCATTCTGATCGTTGACGACGAAGCGCCTATTCGCGAAATGATCGCCGTTGCGTTGGAAATGGCCGGCTATGACTGCATGGAGGCAGAGAACTCGCAGCAAGCCCATGCCATCATCGTCGATCGCAAGCCGGACCTGATCCTGCTGGACTGGATGCTGCCCGGCACCTCAGGCATCGAGCTGGCCCGGCGCCTCAAGCGCGACGAGCTGACCGGGGACATCCCGATCATCATGCTCACCGCCAAGGGCGAAGAGGACAACAAGATCCAGGGCCTGGAAGTCGGCGCCGACGACTACATCACCAAGCCGTTCTCCCCCCGCGAACTGGTGGCCCGCCTCAAGGCCGTACTGCGCCGCGCCGGCCCGTCCGATGGCGAAGCACCGATCGAAGTCGGCGGCCTGCTGCTGGACCCCATCAGCCACCGGGTGACCATCGACGGCAAGCCGGCGGAAATGGGCCCGACCGAATACCGCCTGCTGCAGTTCTTCATGACCCACCAGGAACGCGCCTACACCCGCGGCCAGCTGCTGGACCAGGTCTGGGGCGGCAATGTGTACGTCGAGGAGCGCACCGTGGATGTGCACATCCGCCGGCTGCGCAAGGCCCTGGGTGATGCCTACGAAAATCTGGTACAAACCGTGCGCGGCACCGGCTATCGTTTTTCCACCAAGGCCTAACAACAGCTGCAAGCGGTATGTCACAAGCGGCAAATCGATAACCGACCGCCTCTGGACTTGCAGCTTGCGGCTTACAGCATGGAGCTGCTCCTCAAAGTGAATCAAAACTGGCATGGCACCCTGATTCGCCACATGCTGCTGTTGGTCACCGCCTGCCTGCTGGTGGGCCTGATCAGTGGCTACTACGGCTGGAGCCTGGCCGCCGGGCTGGGTCTCTACCTGGCCTGGACCCTCAAGCAACTGCTGCGTCTGCACGAATGGCTGCGCCTGCACCAGCCCGATGAGGCCCCACCCGACGGCTATGGCCTGTGGGGCGAGGTGTTCGACAGCATCTATCACCTGCAACGTCGCGACCAGCGAGTGCGTGGGCGCCTGCAGGCGGTGATCGATCGGGTCCAGGAATCCACCGCCGCCTTGAAAGACGCGGTGATCATGCTCGACAGCGATGGCAACCTGGAATGGTGGAACCGCGCCGCCGAGACCCTGCTGGGCCTCAAGACCCCGCAAGACAGCGGCCAGCCGGTGACCAACCTGGTGCGCCACCCGCGCTTCAAGGAATACTTCGAACAGGACAGCTACGCCGAGCCGCTGGAGATCCCCTCCCCGGCCAACGACCGCGTGCGCATCCAGCTGTACATCACCCGCTATGGCAACAACGAGCACCTGATGCTGGTGCGCGACGTGACCCGCATCCACCAGCTGGAGCAGATGCGCAAGGACTTCATCGCCAACGTGTCCCACGAGCTGCGTACCCCGCTGACAGTGATCTGCGGCTACCTGGAGACCCTGCTGGATAACGTCGAGGAAGTGAACCCGCGCTGGAACCGCGCCCTGCAGCAGATGCAGCAGCAAGGCGGGCGCATGCAGACCCTGCTTAACGACCTTCTGCTGCTGGCCAAGCTGGAGGCCACCGACTACCCCTCGGACAACCAGCCGGTGCCCATCGACGCACTGCTGCAATCGATCAAGAGCGACGCCCAGGCGCTGTCCGGGGAGCGCAACCAGCACATCACCCTGGAAGCCGACGCCTCGGTGCAGCTCAAGGGCAGTGAGGCAGAGCTGCGCAGCGCCTTCTCCAACCTGGTGTTCAATGCAGTGAAATACACCCCCGCCGAAGGCAATATCCGCATTCGCTGGTGGGGCGACGAGCACGGCGCGCACCTGAGCGTGCAGGACTCGGGGATCGGCATCGACAACAAGCACCTGCCGCGCCTCACCGAACGCTTCTACCGGGTGGACTCCAGCCGCAACTCCAACACCGGCGGCACCGGCCTGGGCCTGGCCATCGTCAAGCACGTGCTGCTGCGCCACCGGGCCCGCCTGGAGATCAGCAGCGTGCTGGGCCACGGCAGTACCTTCACCTGCCATTTCGCACCGGCCCAGGTGAAAAAAAACCGCGCCAGCAGCCTCACCGACCAGCGCTGACAGCGCTCTGCACGGGGTTGCGGAGGTCTGGCAACAGGCCGTAAACGTCGACAACCCCTAGGCAATCGCCCTGTCAGCCGCTACATTGCGTGACTTGTGCCTGCCTTTCAGGCACTGCATTTCCTTCTTTTTCGAACACACGGAACCCGCAAAACTCCATCATGGACCCTTCCCCTGGTTTTACCCTCGCGTCTCTGTTCGCCGACTTCGGCATGATTCTTTTTGCTCTGATCCTGGTATTGCTCAACGGCTTTTTCGTTGCCGCCGAGTTCGCCATGGTCAAGCTGCGCTCGACCCGGGTCGAGGCCATCGCCCACAAGAACGGCTGGCGCGGGCAGATCCTGCGCACCGTGCATAACCAGCTCGATGCCTACCTCTCGGCCTGCCAGCTGGGCATCACCCTGGCCTCCCTGGGCCTGGGCTGGGTCGGTGAGCCGGCCTTCGCCCACCTGCTGGAACCGCTCTTGGGCGCAATCGGCGTGAGCTCTCCGGAAGTGATCCGCGGGGTGTCGTTCTTCACCGCGTTCTTCATCATTTCCTATCTGCACATCGTGGTCGGCGAGCTGGCGCCCAAGTCCTGGGCGATCCGCAAGCCCGAGCTGCTGTCGCTGTGGACGGCGGTGCCGCTGTACCTGTTCTACTGGCTGATGTACCCGGCGATCTACCTGCTCAACGCCAGCGCCAACACCATCCTGCGCATCGCCGGCCAGGGCGAGCCCGGCCCGCACCACGAACACCATTACAGCCGCGAGGAACTCAAGCTGATCCTGCACTCCAGCCGTGGCCAGGACCCCAGTGACCAGGGCATGCGCGTGCTGGCCTCGGCGGTGGAAATGGGCGAGCTGGAAGTGGTGGACTGGGCCAACTCCCGGGAAGACCTGATCAGCGTCGAATACAACGCGCCGCTCAAGGAGATCCTCGCCCTGTTCCGTCGCCACAAGTTCAGCCGCTACCCGGTCTACGACAGCGAGCGCAACGAATTCGTCGGCTTGCTGCACATCAAGGACCTGCTGCTGGAACTGGCGGCCCTGGATCACATTCCCGAGTCGTTCAACCTGGCCGAGCTGACCCGTCCGCTGGAGCGCGTCTCGCGCCACCTGCCGCTGTCGCAGTTGCTGGAGCAGTTCCGCAAGGGCGGTTCGCACTTCGCCCTGGTGGAAGAAGCCGACGGCAAGGTGATCGGCTACCTGACCATGGAAGACGTGCTGGAAGTGCTGGTGGGTGACATCCAGGACGAACACCGCAAGACCGAGCGCGGCATCCTCGCCTACCAGCCCGGCAAGCTGCTGGTGCGTGGTGACACGCCGCTGTTCAAGGTCGAACGCCTGCTGGGCATCGACCTGGACCATATCGAGGCCGAAACCCTCGCCGGCCTGGTCTACGAGACCCTGAAACGGGTGCCGGAAGAGGAAGAGGTGCTGGAAGTCGAAGGCCTGCGCATCATCATCAAGAAGATGAAGGGGCCGAAGATCATCCTGGCCAAGGTCCTGATGCTCGACTGAACACACCCTGCCGGCAGCCGCCCCGAGCGCCCCCTGCCGGCAAAGCCGTGCAACCCCGCTGATGCAGCCCACGGCGCCTGGCCCGGCCTGAAAACCGCGCTACGCGCCGCTCGCGGCTGGCGACGCGGCGGCGGGCAGCAACCCTGCCAGAGTCCCGATCCCCGTCAGCAGGCCTCGACACCCGCTCCTGTTCACTGCTTGCCCAAGGCGAAGTTCGGCAGGCTGCCCACCGGCTGATTGAACTGATACGGGATCGACACTAACCCCAGCCCGGTATTGCGCTGCACCACAAAATGCAGGTGCGGCCCGCTGCTGTTGCCCGTATTGCCCGACAACCCCAGGGCACTGCCCACCACCACTCGCTGCCCCTCACGCACGCTCACCGACCCTTGCTTGAGGTGCAGGTACACGCCCATGGTGCCGTCCTCGTGCAGCACCCGGACAAAGTTGCCCGCCGGGTTGTTGCCTCGCCCGCTCTGGGCGTTTTCAGTCTTCACCACGGTGCCGCTTCGAGCGGCGATGATCGGCGTGCCCTCAGGCATGGCGATATCCATGGCATAACGGCTCTTGGGGCTGAAATGGCTGTACTGGCCATTGGCACCCTGAGTCAGGCGGAACGGCCCACCACGCCAGGGCAGCGGATAGCGATAGGCCTGGGCGGCCCCTGCAGGGTCGCCCAGGGAATAACGGAACCTGGGGGCATAGCTGAAGGGCTGATCGCCGCGGGTCGCCGTGAGCAGCGCCAGGCGCAGTCTGCTGCGGGCCGGCAGAACCCGGCGGATCGGCTGCCCAGGCGCACCGCTGACATTGTTCAGCCCGGCAAAGCCCAGCTCGATCTCCACCGGCGCATACAGGTCATTGCGCACATAGACGCTGTCCACACCCCTGCCCTTCTGGATATCCAGGCGCACCTGGCGCTCCAGGTGCTCGACCATGCGATCGCGGAACACGAACTCCCGCGCTCCCGGCGAAGGCCGGTCGCTGTAGGACACCACACCGTTGGCGTCGGTGGACTTGTAGATAGTCATGGCCGCCAGCGAGGTGGCGACCAATGACAGTCCACAGAAAAACAGCAGGCGCACAAACATTCAGTAGCTTCTTGGCAGGGGGTGAAAGCAAGCTAACAGCCTGATATGGAGCTTGTATGAATCAGGCCGGCGCCAGGGGTTCCGGACCTGGCCCTTCAAAGCTGATCTCCAGTCCCAGGTGGGCGGCTTCGGACAGGTTGACCAGCGCGTCGAGGGAAAACTTGTTGATCTTACCGCTAAGCACATCGTTGAGCCGCGGCTGAGTGATATTGAGGCGCTTGGCCGCTTCCTTCTGCGAGACGCCCCAGGCCTGCACGGTCTTGCCCAGTTCCAGCATCAGCCTGGCCCGCAGGCGCATGTTGGCGGCTTCCTGGGGGGTCGCCTCAAGGGCATCCCAGACACTGGCGAACCGCTGTGTCACGAGTGAGTCAGTCATGGTGTGAACCTGTTTCCTGAAATCTGGCGCGAGCCAGCTCGATATCCCGCGCTTCGGTCTTGCGGGTAGTCTTGCGCACCGCATGCAGCACATAGATCGCCGCCGCTCGCCTGACCACATAAAACACCCGAAACGCCCCTGAGTCCTCATTGATGCGGATCTCGAATACCCCCGGCCCGATGGTTTTCACTGATCGGCAGTCATAGGGCTGCTCGCCCTGCTGCAACAGATCCAGTTGATAACCTGCCGCCCTGCGAGCCTCCAGGGGGAACGCCCTGAGATCCCGGAGCGCGCTCCCGACAAACACCACATCCTTGTGCCTTGGCATTGAACTTCTCCTGTGACTGACCAGGAGGAAGGCTAATCAAGACCGTCCAGACAAACCGCGCCGGGTTGTTTCAAGGCGTGGCCGAAGGTGATGAATGAGGTGAAGCACCCCCTGCAATTTATATCTAAATAGATATAAAGCAAGCCTAAGGAAATCAATCGGACGTACGGCGCCAACAGCCGGGCGCTGCGCCCAAGACCTTGCCGCTGGCGGCTTCCGGTCCTTGCTAGCGCTTGTCCGTCGAGCGCTGCGGGGCTTGGGCAATGCGCCGCTGACCGCGCTCATTTCTGCGCCAGGGCGGCCGGCAGGAAAGTGTTTTCAGCAGGTTTCCGGCCGCACCCTCATGGGCACTCGCATTGATCGGCAAGTCGGCGCGTAGCGTTCAGGGTGATCGGCAGGACCCAGGGCCTGCCGGGGTGGATTCTGGTCACGGCCAATGGAGCAATGATTCACGGCACACCTTGGCAAGCGTGCCATGACCCAGGGCCTTGAGGGGACCGGATGGCCCGAGCGCCAACGGCCTAGATCGGCCTGATGGCCCCTGGCATGACAGGGACCACTTCCAAGCCGCGCCCCTGCGCAGCGACCAAGCACTCTTGCACGCCCCAGGCTCCGGTTCAGCCATCAGGGCAAGGAAAGCCTCAGGCCCCTGGAACGAAGTGCTTCTGCGCCGTGCCGCGAGCGATCAGCCGCGAGATGTAGTCCAGTTTCTGCGCATCCTGATCGACAAAGCGGAACGTCAGTTGCAGCCACTCGCTGTCGGGCTTGGGCTCGAAGGCCACCACCGCATGCAGGTAGCCGTTCAACCGTGCCACTTCGGCGTTGTCGCCCTGCTCCAGGTCCAGCACCGCGCTCTCCAGCACCTGCGGCAGGTTCTCGCTGCGTTTGACCACCAACAGCGCCTCCTTGATGCTCAAGGCCTTGATCACGCACTGCTGATTGCCACTCGACAGGCGCAGTTGGCCCTGGCCACGACCGCCACCGGCGGCCGCTGCAGGAGCCGCTGCCTTGACCGGTGGGCTGTTGAGCAGGCCACGGGCCGGAGCCGCGGCGCTGGGGGCCGGGGCTGGAGCCGCTGCCGGCTTGGCAAACGGGTTGGCGGCGGGCGGGGTGCCGACCACCGTTGCCTTGCCGCCGGTCAGGGCATTGAGGGAGTCATTGCCGAAGGCCGAATTCATCTTGGTCGGCGCGCTGTTCATCAGGGTGTCGAGCTTGCCGACCTTGTTCAGCGCCTGCTTGACCTTGGTCAGCAGCTGCTCGTTGGTGAAGGGCTTGCTGACATAACCGGACACCCCGGCCTGGATCGCCTGCACCACGTTTTCCTTGTCGCCCCGGCTGGTGACCATGACGAACGGCATGGTTTTCAGGGCCTCTTGCCCGCGGCACCAAGTCAGCAGTTCGAGGCCGGACATTTCCGGCATTTCCCAGTCGCACAGGACCAGGTCGAACGCTTCCCGGGCCAGCATCGCCTGGGCCTTCTTGCCATTGATTGCGTCTTCGATCTTGATGCCAGGGAAGTAGTTGCGCAGGCACTTCTTCACCAGGTCACGAATGAACGAAGCGTCATCCACCACCAACACACTTACCTTACTCATCGACCACCCCTTTAAAAATCCCGGCAAGCATAACGCTGGCTGATGGCACTTTGCCAAAACTCTTCAGTCACGCCGGGACTTTTCGTTCGCGGGTGCTGCTTTTCGAATTCGAGGAGCACAAACAAAAACGCCCGGCCAAAAGGCCGGGCGCTCTTCTCGGGCACTCTTACTTATCGTCAGCTTGATCCGGAACATTAGCGGATTCGCCACTTGTGCCTTCAACTTCTTCCTTCATGCGCTTGAGCCCCAGATGGCGCACGTCGGTGCCGCGCACCAGGTAAATCACCAGCTCGGAAATATTGCGCGCGTGGTCGCCGATCCGCTCCAACGAGCGCAGCACCCAGATAATGCTCAGAACCCGCGAGATAGAGCGTGGGTCTTCCATCATGTAGGTGGCCAGCTCACGCAGTGCAGTCTTGTATTCGCGGTCGATGATCTTGTCGTACTGGGCCACGGAAAGTGCCAGGTCGGCATCGAAGCGGGCAAAAGCGTCCAGGGCGTCACGCACCATGTTGCGCACCTGATCGCCAATATGCCGCACTTCCACGTAGCCGCGCGGTGCCTCGCCCTCTTCACAGAGCTGGATGGCCCGGCGGGCGATCTTGGTGGCTTCGTCGCCGATACGCTCCAGGTCGATCACCGACTTGGAGATGCTGATGATCAACCGCAGGTCGGACGCCGCCGGCTGACGACGGGCGAGAATGCGCAGGCATTCCTCGTCGATGTTGCGCTCCATCTGGTTGATCTGGTCATCGATCTCGCGCACCTGCTGGGCCAGCCCGGAGTCGGCCTCGATCAGCGCGGTGACCGCGTCATTGACCTGTTTCTCCACCAATCCGCCCATGGCCAGCAGGTGGCTGCGCACTTCCTCAAGCTCGGCGTTGAACTGAGCGGAAATGTGATGGGTTAAACCTTCCTTCGATATCATGGTTTGCTCCGCAAAAGCTGTGAGCTGCAAGCTACAAGCTGCAAGCTATCTATGTCGTTACCCTGAACCGCTCTCACTTGCCGCTTGAAGCTTGCGGCTTGCAGCTGCTTTCTAGCCATAGCGGCCGGTGATGTAGTCTTCGGTCTGCTTCTTGGCCGGGTTGGTGAACAGGGTATCGGTATCGCCGAACTCCACCAGTTTGCCCATGTACATGAACGCCGTGTAGTCGGACACCCGGGCAGCCTGTTGCATGTTGTGGGTGACGATGACGATGGTGAACTTGGATTTCAGTTCGTAGATCAGCTCTTCGACCTTCAGGGTCGAGATCGGGTCCAGGGCCGAGCAGGGTTCATCCAGCAGCAGCACCTCAGGTTCCACGGCGATGGTCCGGGCAATCACCAGACGCTGTTGCTGACCGCCGGACAGGCCCAGGGCCGAGTCATGCAGGCGGTCCTTGACTTCATCCCACAGCGCCGCGCCCTTGAGCGCCCATTCCACGGCCTCGTCGAGCACGCGCTTCTTGTTGATGCCCTGGATGCGCAGACCGTAGACCACGTTTTCATAGATGGTCTTGGGGAACGGGTTGGGCTTCTGGAACACCATGCCGACCCGGCGACGCAGCTCGGCCACGTCCTCGCCCTTGCGGTAGATGTTGCTGCCGTAGAGGTTGATGGCGCCTTCCACACGGCAGCCGTCCACCAGGTCGTTCATGCGGTTGAAGGTCCGCAGCAGGGTCGACTTGCCGCAGCCGGACGGGCCGATGAAGGCGGTCACGCGCTGCTTGGGGATGTTCATGCTGACGTCGAACAGCGCTTGTTTCTCACCGTAGAACAGGCTCAGGCCGGGCACTTCGATGGCCACGGTTTCCTGCTCCAGGCTCAGGCTCTGCTTGTCGCGGCCCAGGGCGGACATGTTGATGCCATGAGTGTGGGTTTCGTGTTGCATGGTCTCACTCCGTTCGTAGCTGCAAGCTTCTAGCTGCAAGCCGCAAGTTAGGGCAAAGCGGCACTCTGCTTGGAGCTTGCCGCTTGTGGCTTAAAGCTTTCGTTAGCTGTCCAGCGCTTTGTATTTTTCCCGCAGGTGGTTACGGATCCACACCGCCGACAGGTTGAGCGTCGCAATCACCAGTACCAGCAGCAGCGCGGTGGCGTACACCAGCGGCCGCGCGGCCTCGACGTTGGGGCTCTGGAAGCCGACGTCGTAGATGTGGAAGCCCAGGTGCATGATCTTCTGGTCCAGGTGCAGGTACGGGTAGTTGCCGTCCAGCGGCAGCGACGGGGCCAGTTTCACCACGCCCACCAGCATCAGCGGCGCCACTTCACCGGCGGCGCGGGCCACCGCGAGGATCATGCCGGTCATCATCGCCGGGCTGGCCATGGGCAGCACGATCTTCCACAGGGTCTCGGCCTTGGTCGCGCCCAGGGCCAGGGAGCCCTCGCG
Organism: Pseudomonas sp. PH1b; assembly: GCF_000633395.1. Classification (GTDB taxonomy): domain Bacteria; phylum Pseudomonadota; class Gammaproteobacteria; order Pseudomonadales; family Pseudomonadaceae; genus Aquipseudomonas. Next base: position 8,778 of record NZ_AYMU01000018.1, on the reverse strand, counting down.
CACGGTACGGGGAATCCGCGCCAGGCCTTCCTCGGTGGCCACGATCACCACCGGCACCGCCAGCAGCGCCAGGGTCAGGGAGGCCCAGAGCAGGCCTGGGGTGCCGAAGGTCGGCGCCGGCAGGGCTTCGGGGAAGAACAGACGGTCCACCGAACCACCCAGCACATAGACGAAGAAGCCCAGGCCGAACACGCCGTAGACGATGGCCGGAACCCCCGCCAGGTTGTTCACGGCGATGCGGATCACCCGGGTCAGGGCGTTCTGCTTGGCGTATTCACGCAGGTACACCGCCGCCAGCACGCCAAACGGGGTGACGATCATGGCCATGATCAGGGTCATCATCACGGTGCCGAAGATGGCCGGGAAAATCCCGCCTTCAGTGTTGGCTTCTCGTGGGTCGTCGCTGAGGAATTCCCAGACCTTGCTGAAGTAGAAACCGATCTTGGTGAAGGTGCCCATGGCATTCGGCTGGTAGGCGTGAACCACCTTGCCCAGGCCGATCTCCACTTCCTTGCCGTTGGCATCGCGGGCGGTCAGGCTGTCGCGGTTGAACTGGGCGTGCAGGTCGCTCAGGCGTGCCTCGACGTCCTGATAGCGGGCATTGAGTTCGGCGCGCCCAGAGTCCATGTCGGCTTGCGCCGCAGCGTCCAACTTGCCGTCCAGTTCCAGCTTGCGACCGTGCAGGCGGATGCGCTCCAGGCCGGCGTTGATTGCACCGATGTCGGATTTCTCCAGGCTCTTGAGCTGGGCCGCCAGCTTGTTCACCCGTTCGATCCGCGCCTGCAATTCGGGCCAGGCAGCCTCGCCCTCGGCGACGACCTTGCCGTTTTCCTTGACGTTGACCAGGTAGCCGTAGAAGTTGCCCCACTCACGGCGCTCGATGGCCATCAGTTCCTTGGGGTAGCTCTGGTTGGTCAGCCACTCGCCGACGATCCACGTGAAGTCGTTGCCGTTCAGGTCACGGTTGCCGACCTTGATCAGCTCCCGAGTCATGAACTCCGGGCCCTGGTCGGGCACCGGCAAGCCGGCGCTCTTCAACCGGGCGCGGGGCACTTCTTCCTTCTGCACCACTTCACCGATAACCAGATGGTTGGCCTGGCCCGGCACGTCGTAGTTGGCATGCACCAGGTCCGCCGGCCAGAAGTGGCCAAGGCCGCGCACAGCGATCACGGCCAGCAGGCCGATGGTCATGATGACCGCGATGGACACCGCGCCACCGCTGATCCAGACGCCGGGGGCGCCGCTTTTGAACCAGCCGTTTAGGGAGTTCTGTTTCACAGACTTCTACCTTTGTTAAAGCGACGAATATTTCTTGCGCAGACGCTGACGAATCAGCTCGGCGAGGGTGTTCATGACGAAGGTGAACAACAGCAGCACCAGCGCCGAGAGGAACAGCACGCGGTAGTGGCTGCCGCCGACCTCCGACTCGGGCATTTCCACCGCGACGTTGGCAGCCAGGGTGCGCAGACCTTCGAACAGGTTCATCTCCATGACCGGGGTGTTGCCGGTGGCCATCAGTACGATCATGGTCTCGCCCACGGCGCGGCCCATGCCGATCATCAGCGCCGAGAAGATCCCCGGGCTGGCGGTGAGGATCACCACTCGGGTCATGGTCTGCCACGGCGTGGCGCCCAGGGCCAGGGAGCCCAGGGTCAGGCCGCGCGGTACGCTGAACACGGCGTCTTCGGCGATCGAGTAGATGTTCGGGATCACCGCAAAACCCATGGCCAGGCCAACCACCAGGGCGTTGCGCTGGTCGTAGGTGATGCCCAGGTCGTGGGAGATCCACATGCGCATGTCGCCGCCGAAGAACCAGTTCTCCATGAACGGGCTCATGTACAGCGAGAGGAAGCCGACGAAGATGATCACCGGGATCAGAATCGCGCTTTCCCAGCCGTCCGGCACCCGCAGGCGCAGGGACTCGGGCAGGCGGCTCCAGGCAAAACCGGCCACCAGGATGCCCACCGGCAGCAGGATCAGCAGGCTGAAGATGCCCGGCAGGTGGCCTTCGACATAAGGCGCGAGGAACAGACCGGCGAAGAAACCGAGGATCACCGTCGGCATCGCTTCCATCAGCTCGATCACCGGCTTGACCTTGCGGCGCATGCCCGGGGCCATGAAGTAGGCGGTGTAGATCGCCGCGGCCACCGCCAGCGGCGCTGCCAGCAGCATGGCGTAGAACGCCGCCTTCAGGGTGCCGAAGGTCAGGGGCGAGAGGCTCAGCTTGGGTTCGAAATCGGTGTTGGCCGCGGTGGATTGCCAGACGTACTTAGGCTCGTCGTAGTTCTCGTACCAGACCTTGCTCCACAGCGCGCTCCAGGAGACTTCCGGGTGCGGGTTGTCCAGCAGCAGCGGTTGCAGCTTGCCGCCAGCCTCGACGATTACCCGGTTGGCCCGTGGCGACAGGCCGAAAATGCCTTGGCCGTCCACCACCTGGTCCACCAGCAGGGTGCGGTGGGCGGTGCTGTGGAACACCCCGAGCTTGCCGGCGGCGTCCAGGGCAACGAAGCCCTTGCGGCGCTCTTCGGCGGTGATTTCAACGATCGGCGCGGTGCCCATCTGGAAGGTGCGGATCTGCTTCAGGCGCAGCTCACCATCCGGGTCGCGGGCCATGAACCACTGGGCCAGGCCGCCCTTGGAGGTACCGATGATCAGCGAGATGCCGCCCACCAGCTGGGTGCTGGCGGTGACTTCGGTATCGGCGTCTTCCAGCAGTTTGTAGCGCCCGTTGAGGCTCTTGTCCCGCAGGCTGAACACGTCGGCCTGGGCGCGCCCGTTGATCACATACAGCCATTGCTGGCGCGGATCGATGTACATCGCCTTGACCGGCTCGGTCATCTGCGGCAGCTCGATGCGGCTCTGCTCGCTGGTGACTTCACCGGTCATCATGTTTTCTTCGCGGGTCAGCTTCAACACGTGCAGCTGCGAGCCATTGGAGCCGGCCAGGACCAGCGACGAATCAGTGGCGTTGAGGTTGACGTGCTCCAGCGCGCCGCCCTGTTCGTTCAGGGTGATCGGGGCTTCGCCGTAGGGGTATTCGATGGCCGGCGAGATGGTCTTCTTGCCGTCCGGGTAGCTGACCTTGTAGGTGTGACGGAACACCAGGGCCTGACCGTTGGACAGGCCGACCACCACCAGCGGGTTGCCGGGCTGGTCCTTGCCGATGGAGGTGACGCTGGCACCCGCCGGGATCGGCAGGTCGACCTTGCGCAGCTCGGCGCCGCTGTCGATGTCGAAGAACAGCGCCTGGCCCTTGTCGGAGACGCGCATGCCGACCTGGTTCTGCTCTTCCAGGGAGAACATCAGCGGCTTGCCGGCGTCCTGCATCCAGGCCGGGGTCAAGGGGTCCTTGGCGGTCAGATCGGCACCCTGGAACAGGGGCGCGACCACGTAGGCGAGGAAGAAGAAAATCAGGGTGATCGCGCCCAGCACGGCAAGGCCGCCTACCAGGACGTACCAGCGAGTCAGACGGTCTTTCAGCGCGCGGATGCGGCGCTTGCGTTGCAGTTCAGGCGTATTGAAATCAATGCGCTTAGGGGGAGAAGTCGTAGTCATGGTGGAATTGGCCAGATCATTCATGCGCACACCCTAGCGATCCTGTATGACAGAAAGATGACAATGCAGTGACGCAGCAAATCCGCCGCGTAGCAGAGCTGGCAGCGGACAGAAAATGAGGTTGTAGGAGCCGGCTTGCCGGCGAACAGGGCCTTGAGCCTGAGTGCCCTTTGGGGCGCTTTCGCTGGCAAGCCAGCTCCTACGAGGAAGGGTCCGGGGAGCCGGACCCTTCTGCGGCGGCTTATGCGCCTTCTTTCAGACCCAGGTCAGCCAGGGCCTTGGCGGCAACCTTGGCTGGCAGTGGGATGTAGCCGTCTTTCACAACCACTTCCTGGCCTTGCTTGGACAGGACCAGCTTCACGAACTCGGCTTCCAGCGGGGCCAGAGGCTTGTTCGGGGCCTTGTTGACGTAAACGTAGAGGAAGCGCGACAGCGGGTACTTGCCGTTCAGGGCGTTTTCTTCGGTGTCTTCGATGAAGTCGCTGCTGCCTTTCTTGGCCAGGGCCACGGTCTTCACGCTGGCGGTCTTGTAACCGATGCCCGAGTAGCCGATACCGTTCAGCGAGGAGCTGATGGACTGCACCACGGAAGCCGAACCTGGCTGCTCGTTGACGTTAGGCTTGTAGTCGCCTTTGCACAGGGCTTCTTCCTTGAAGTAGCCGTAGGTGCCGGATACCGAGTTGCGACCGAACAGCTGCACTGGCTTGTTGGCCAGGTCGCCTTTCACGCCCAGGTCACCCCAGGTCTTCACTTCTTCCTTGGCGCCGCACAGACGCGTCGAGGAGAAGATCGCATCGACCTGTTCCATGGTCAGGTGCTGGATCGGGTTGTCCTTGTGCACGAACACCGCCAGGGCGTCCACGGCCACCGGGATAGCGGTTGGCTTGTAGCCGTACTTCTGCTCGAAAGCCGCCAGTTCGGTGTCCTTCATCTTGCGGCTCATCGGGCCCAGGTTGGAGGTGCCTTCGGTCAGCGCGGGTGGCGCGGTGGCGGAGCCAGCGGCCTGAATCTGGATGTTGACGTTCGGGTATTCCTTTTTGTAGTTCTCGGCCCACAGGGTCATCAGGTTCGCCAAGGTATCGGAACCGACGCTGGACAGGTTGCCCGACACACCAGTGGTCTTGGTGTAGCTCGGGATAGCAGGGTCAACAGCGGCAACCGCGTGGGCAGTCGCAACGCCAGCGGCGACAAAGGTCATTGCCGCCATCAAACGCTTCAGTTTCATGCCTTACTCCTAGCAGATAGGGGGTGTTAAGTCGGGGCCAAGTATCTGTAGGCCGTGTGAACACTCTATGTCTGGAATATGACAATTAGATGAAAGGCCAGCATTCCTGAACGGAAGCTGGCCTTTCTTTAATAAGCGCGGGAAATGGGCTTGGCGGGGAACTCAGCGGCCCTTGGCCCAGAGGTACAGGCCCACCAGCAGGCCGATGCCGCAAATAATTGCAACATAATAGGCCGGGCCCATGGGGCTTTCCTTGAGCAGCCAGGTGACCACCATCGGCGTCAGGCCACCGAAGATCGCGTAGGCCAGGTTGTAGGAAAACGACAGGCCACTGAAGCGCACCACCGCCGGGAACGCCTTGACCATCACATAGGGCACCGCGCCGATGGTGCCGACGAACAGGCCAGTCAGGGCATACAGCGGGAACAGCCACTGCGGGTTGTCCAAAAGGCCGTGATAGAAGGTCCAGGAAGTGGCCAGCAGCAGGGCGCTGCCGAACACGAACACCTTGCCGGCGCCGAAACGGTCCGCCAGGGCGCCGGAGGCCACGCAGCCCAGGCTGAGGAAGACGATGGCCAGGCTGTTGGCTTCCAGGGCGGTGATGGCGGGGAATTTGTACACGGTCTGCAACACGGTGGGGGTCATCAGGATCACCACGATGATCCCGGCAGACAGCAGCCAGGTCAGCAGCATGGAAATCACGATGGCGCCGCGGTGATCGCGCAGCACCGCCCGCAGCGGCAGCTCTTCGGCCAGGGCCTTGCGCTGTTGCAGCTCGGCGAATACCGGGGTTTCGTGGAGCAGGCGACGCAGGTACACCGAGAACAGGCCGAACACACCCCCCATCAGGAACGGGATACGCCAGGCGTACGCCGCCACCTCTTCCGGGGTGTAGAGACTGTTGATCGCGGTGGCCACCAGCGAGCCCAGGAGAATCCCGGCGGTCAGGCCCGAGGTCAGGGTGCCGCAGGCATAGCCGATGTGCCGCTGGGGCACGTGTTCGGAAACGAACACCCAGGCCCCGGGGACCTCACCGCCGATGGCCGCGCCCTGGATCACCCGCATCAGCAGCAACAGGATCGGCGCCCACAGGCCGATCTGCGCGTAGGTGGGCAACAGGCCCATGATCAGGGTCGGCACCGCCATCATGAAGATGCTCAGGGTGAACATCTTCTTGCGCCCCAGCAGGTCGCCGAAGTGGGCCATGACGATCCCGCCCAGGGGCCGCGCCAGGTAGCCGGCGGCGAAGATGCCGAAAGTCTGCATCAGGCGCAGCCACTCGGGCATGTCCGCCGGGAAGAACAGCTTGCCGACCACGGTGGCAAAGAACACGAAAATGATGAAGTCGTAGAACTCCAGCGCACCGCCCAGGGCAGACAGCGAAAGGGTCTTGTAGTCACTACGAGTCAAGGGACGGGCGGGCTGCGCTGGCTGCGCGGCGCTGGAGGGCACAGTGGTCATGGCAAGGGCTTCTCTTATTAGTCGGTTCTGCAAGCCGCAACAGCGCTGGCTAGGGCCTGGCAGGTTCGGCACGATAGCAAATTGTTCGAATGCGTACACAGCGGCGCACAAATGACTCACAAATTTGCGAACTGGACGGGTCGTCGCGGAGTCTATCGACCGATATACTCGCAGACCTCGGAGCGCAAAGCCGCTCCTGGCAAGGGTTGCTGTGCGAAAACGCTGCTGCGCGCCCCTGGCCCTGGCCAGCGCCAGTCGATTTCGCAGAGTTTCCCTTTAGCACGCCTTAGAAAGAACGTGACGAACGTAGTATGTTCGGGCTGAATCGTTTTTCCTGAAGACGGCTATTCACCTGAAGTACCCATGAAGCGTCACGGGTCAGAGGCCCCCCGGCATGATAGAGCTCGAACAAGAAGATCCAATCCCGCAAGGCGACCTGGCCCTGCAAATCACCGCCCTGCCCCGTGAAACCAACGGTTTTGGCGATATCTTTGGTGGCTGGCTGGTAGCGCAGATGGACCTGGCAGGCACCGCCATGGCCAGCCGCGTCGCCGGTGGCCGGGTGGCCACGGTGGCCATCGATCGCATGGCCTTCCTGGTGCCGGTGGCGGTGGGCGCGCAGCTGTCCTTCTATACCCAGACCCTGGAGATCGGCCGCAGCTCGATCCAGATGATGGTGGAAGTGTGGAGCGACGACCCGCTCTCCAGCGAATGGCGCAAGGTCACCGAGGCGGTATTCGTGTTCGTCGCCATCGACGGCAGCGGCCGCACCCGTTCGGTTCCGCCCCGCGCGCGTTAAACCTGGAGGCTGTTATGCGGTCCATAACAGCCCAAACCTTGCGAACGAGATCAGCAGCATGCCTACGCCCCACGTTGAAACAGTGAAACTCGATGAGCTGAACTGCTGGCGCATCCGCCACGGTGACGCCGAGCTGCTGGTAGCCCAGCAGGGCGCGCACATCCTCAGTTATCAAGTGGCCGGGCAACAGCCGCTGATCTGGCTCAACGACGAGGCCGTGTTCAAGCGCGGCAAGAGCATCCGCGCCGGGGTGCCGGTGTGCTGGCCCTGGTTCGGCAACTTCGCCCGCAACCCGCAAGCCGTGCAGGCCATGCGCCAAAGCGCCGAGCCGGCACCGGCCCACGGCCTGGTGCGGGCCACCGACTGGGAACTGCAAGGCATCGAGAGTGAAGGCGACAGCTTGCTGGTGCGCCTGCGCCTGCCCTGCCCCGAAGGCGGCTTTCCCGGCTGGCCCCATCAAGTGGAGCCAAGCCTGAGCATCCGTCTCGACCAGCAACTGCACATCAGCCTCAGCAGCCACAACCTGGGCACTGAAAGCGTCAGCATCAGCCAGGCGCTGCACAGCTACTTCGCGGTCAGTGATGTGCGCAAGGTGCATGTCGAAGGCGTGGACGGGCTGAACTACATCGAGACCCTGGAAGACTGGAAGACCAAGGTCCAGAACGGCGACCTGCACTTCACCGGGGAAACCGACCGCATCTACCTGGATGTTCCAGAGCAGTTGGAGATCGTCGACCCGGACTGGCAACGGCGAATTCGCCTGACCAGCGCAGGCTCGCGCACCGCCGTGATCTGGAACCCCTGGATCGACCGCGCCGCGGCCTTCAGCGACATGGCCGACGACGGCTGGCAGCGCATGCTGTGCATCGAAACCGCCAACGTGATGGACGACATCGTCACCCTGGCCCCCGGTGCCAGCCACACCCTGAGCCTGAGCATCAGCAGCGCCCCCCTCTGACCCCACATTGTTTGTAGGAGCCGGCTTGCCGGCGAAGAGGCCCTCAAGTGCGTCTGCGCCCTCAGGGCCGCCTTCGCCGGCAAGCCGGCTCCTACAGTTCAGGGGCCTGACTCCGAGGGCCAGTTCAGTAGCGCCGGTTCAGAGGTCCGGTTCCAAGGGCCCGGTTCAGCAGCGCCGGTTCAGAGGTCCGGTTCCAAGGGCCAGTTCAACAGCGCCGGTTCAGAGGCCCGATTCCAAGAGCCAGTTCAACAGCGCCGGTTCAGAGGTCCGATTCCAAGAGCCAGTTCAACAGCGCCGGTTCAGAGGTCCGGTTCCAATGGCCAATTCAGCAGCGCCGGTTCAAAGGTCCGATTCCAAGAGCCAGTTCAACAGCGCCGGCTCAAAGGCCCGACTCCAAGTGCCAGTTCAACAGCGCCGGTTCAGAGGTCCGGTTCCAATGGCCAATTCAGCAGCGCCGGTTCAGAGGTCCGATTCCAAGAGCCAGTTCAACAGCGCCGGCTCAAAGGCCCGATTCCAAGAGCCAGTTCAATAGCGCCGGTTAAAAGGCCCGGTTCCAATGGCCAATTCAGCAGCGCCGATTCAGAGATCCGACTCCTTGACCACCCGCACCTTCGCCGCCTCCAGGGCGTAGGCGGCATCGGCCAGGTCATTGCTGACCTTTTCGATCTTCAGGGTGCCGGTCACCCACAGCGGCGTGTAGATGTCGTCCAGCTTCAAGCCCTTGGGAAAGCGCACCAGCACCAGCTGGTTGGGCGGCGGTGGCGGCACGTGGATGCAGGC
>NZ_AYMU01000017.1 GCF_000633395.1 Pseudomonas sp. PH1b | reverse complement strand
TGCGCTACGACACCTTCGACACCGTGGCCAACACCAATGCCGTGCCGACTGCCACGGTCAAGGCCAGGAGCAAGCTCAAGGACAGCAGCCAGTTCTGGAACTGGCAGGCAGGCCTGGTGTGGAAGCCAATGGAGAACGGCAGCGTCTATGCCTCCTACGCGACCTCGGCCACTCCTGCCGGCGCTCTGGTGGGTGAAGGTGCGGAAGGCAATCCTTTGGCGGCCGGTGCCAGCACCAGCGATCTGCAGCCTGAAGAAACCGTCAACTACGAGCTGGGTACCAAGTGGAACGTGTTCAACGATCGCCTGGCGCTGACCGCTGCGGTATTCCGTACAGAGAAGAAGAACACCCGGGTTCTGGTTGATGCCATGACCTATCAGAATGCGGGCGAGTCCCGTGTCGATGGCCTGGAGTTGGGCGCCAGCGGCAAGATCACCGACAAATGGCAAGTCTTCGCCGGCTACAGCTACCTCAAGAGTGAGCTGGTGGACGCCGGCCTGACGGGGCGCAACGGGGCCATCACCGCAGGCGCTGCATCGGCCAGCGGCAATCAGATGCCGAACACACCGAAGAACTCCTTCAGCCTCTGGAGCACCTACGACATCACCTCGAAACTGACTGTGGGTGGTGGCGCCTTCTACGTCGACGAAGTGTACGGCGACACCGCCAACACGGTTTACGTGCCGTCCTACACCCGCTATGACGCCATGGCCAGCTACAAGCTGACCAAGAACGTCGACCTGCAGTTGAACGTGCAAAACCTGACCGACAAGACCTACTACGACAAGGCCTATGCGGCGCACTTCGCCAACCAGGCGGCCGGCCGTACCGCGCTGATGAGTGCCAACTTCCACTTCTGACGCCGGCCTGTGGCCGCCGGCAGGCTGCATTCACCCGGGCACCGGGGCAGGGTCTTGGCTTTGCCGAAGACTCTGCAAACCCGCCCCTGCGGATACAGCCCGTGCCCTCGGTAGCCGCTACAGCACCCAGCCCCACGCATCTGAATGCCTGGGGCTTTTGCATGTAAAAACGAATGCTTCTCGACAACACACGGCATAATGCGCGCCGTGTTTCACCTCTCTGGACGAACAAGGCGAGTGACGTGTTGAAGAAAACCCTGTTCCAGCTGCACTGGTTCTTCGGCATCAGCGCGGGGCTGATCCTGGCCCTGATGGGCATTACCGGCGCGACGGTCTCGTTTGAGGACGAGATCCTGCGTGCCCTCAACCCATCGGTGCTGCAAGTCCAGAAACTCCCCGCCGGGGCACTGCCACCTGCCGAACTGGTGGAGAAGATCCAGGCCGCCGAAGGCAAGACGGTGTCCATGCTCTGGGTGGAAACCGACAGCGGCAACGCTGCGCGGGTGTTCTTCACCCCAGCGCCGGGTGAGCGTCGCGGGCCGATGCGCTACTTCGACCCCTACACCGCGCAACTGCTGGGCGACGCCGTCGGCCAGGACTTCTTCGGCTTCATGCTGCAGTTGCACCGCTTCCTGGCCATCGGTGACACCGGCCGGCAGATCACCGGCGCCTGCACCCTGATTCTGATCTTCTTCTGCCTGTCCGGGCTGTACCTGCGCTGGCCGCGCCAGGTCGGCAACTGGCGGGTGTGGCTGACCCTGGACTGGGCCAAGAAAGGCCGCGGCTTCAACTGGGACCTGCACGCGGTGTTCGGCACCTGGTGCCTGCTGTTCTACCTGCTGTTCGCCCTCACCGGCCTGTACTGGTCCTACGATTGGTATCGCGAGGGCCTGACCAAGCTGCTCTCCGATGCGCCGCACAGCGAACGCCAGCGTGGCGGCCGCGGCGGCCCAGCGCCCAAGGGCCCGGCCCCGGTGGCGGACTACAACGCCCTGTGGAGCAGCCTCTACAGCGCCGCCGGCAAGGACCTCAATGCCTACAACGTGCGCATGCCGCCAGTGGCCGGGCAACCGGCGACCGTGTTCTATCTGCTCAAGACCTCGCCCCACGAGCGGGCCTTCAACCAGATCACCCTGGACCCCGTCACCGGGGCCATCAGCCGCCACGATCGCTACGCCGACAAGAGCTTCAAGTCGCAATTGCTCACCAGCGTCTACGCCCTGCACGTGGGTAGCTACTTCGGCCTGATCGGCCGCATCGTGCTGGCCCTCGCGTCCCTGAGCATGCCGCTGTTCTTCATCACCGGCTGGCTGCTGTACCTGGACCGGCGGCGCAAGAAGCGCCAGATCAAGCACGCCCGCCGGGGCCTGGAGGCTTCTGCCGAGAATGCGTCGGCATGGCTGATCGGGTTCGCCAGCCAGAGCGGTTTTGCCGAGCAACTGGCCTGGCAGACCGCCGGGCAATTGCAGGCCGCCGGGGTCGGCGCCAAGGTCCTGCCCCTGGGCAGCCTCAGCGAGCAGGACCTGCGCGACGCCCAGCGGGCGCTGTTCGTGGTCAGCACCTTCGGCGACGGCGAAGCCCCGGACAGTGCCCGGGCTTTCGAACGCAAACTGCTGGGCCGGGAACTGTCACTGCCTGGCTTGCAATACGCCGTGCTCGGTCTCGGCGACCGCCAGTACCCGCACTTCTGCGGCTTTGCCCGGCGCCTGCACGACTGGTTGTCGAGCCAGGGGGGCCACACCCTGTTCGCGCCCATCGAAGTGGACAGCGGCGACACCTACGCCCTGCGCCACTGGCAGCAGCAACTTGGCCAGCTCACCGGCCATGCACCGGTGGACCTGTGGCAGGCCCCGGCCTTCGACAACTGGACCCTGACCCAACGCACCCTGCTCAACCCTGAAAGCAGCGGCTCCGGGGTCTACCTGCTGCAACTGCAGGCCCCGAGCGCCAGCAGCTGGCTGGCGGGCGATCTGGTGGAAGTCATGCCACGCAACAGCCCCTGGGCGGTCGAGTACTTCCTCGATGGCCTGGGACTTTCCGGCGCTACCCAGGTGCAGCTCGAGGGCCTGGAAGAAAGCCTCGAACAGGCCCTGGGCAGCCGCCAACTGCCGGAGAACCGCGCCCACCTGGTGGGGCTGCACGCCCAGGCCCTGCTGGATGCCCTGGTGCCCCTGAACATGCGCGAATACTCCATCGCCTCGATCGCCGCCGACGGCTGCCTGGAGTTGCTGGTGCGCCAGGAGCGTCACCCCGACGGCAGCCTGGGCATCGGTTCCGGCTGGCTCACCGAGCACGCACCGCAAGGCGCTGCCATCAGCCTGCGGGTGCGGCGCAACAGCGGCTTCCACCTGCCGGCCGAGCCTTGCCCGCTGATCCTGCTGGGCAATGGCACCGGCCTCGCCGGCCTGCGCAGCCTGCTCAAGGCACGGATCGCCGACGACCAGCAACGCAACTGGCTGATCTTTGGCGAACGCAATGCCGAGCACGACTTCTACTTCAAGGATGAACTGCAAGAGTGGCTGACCCGAGGCGACCTGAGCCGCCTGGACCTGGCGTTCTCCCGGGACCAGGCGCAGAAGATCTACGTCCAGGACCGCTTGCGGGCCGCCGCCGATGAACTGCACAAGTGGCTGGCCGAGGGCGCATCGATCTACATCTGCGGCAGCCTGCAAGGCATGGCGTCAGGAGTGGACCAGGTGCTCAACGACCTCCTCGGTGCCGAGCAGGTGGAGCGCCTGATCGAACAGGGCCGCTACCGCCGCGACGTCTACTGACCAACTGAACGCCTCGCCGGCAAGCCGGCTCCTACACCGCTCGTATCACCCCCCGTAGGAGCTGGCTTGCCAGCGAAGGCGCCCGCCAGCACCGCGCAAAGCTCAGGGCCCTCTTCGCCGGCAAGCCGGCTCCTACACCGCTCATATCACACCCCGTAGGAGCTGGCTTGCCAGCGAAGGCGCCCGCCAGCACCGCGCAAGACTCAAGGCCCTCTTCGCCGGCAAGCCGGCTCCTACACCGCTCGTATCACACCCCGTAGGAGCTGGCTTGCCAGCGAAGGCGCCCGCCAGCACGGCGCAAGGCTCAAGGGCCTCTTCGCCGGCAAGGGTTACACCGGCTGCAGATTGTGCTCGTACACAGACACCCCATCCAGGTCCCGCAGGATCACCTTCAACTCGGCCGTCTGCCCATCGATCTGCACCTCACCGAAGAACTGGAAGCCGGCGAAGGGCGAGGCGTTCTGGGTTGGCGGCGCCTTCTGGAACACCACCTCGGGGCCGAAGGTCTTGTCCAGCGCATTGGGCCCGAAGCTCCCGGCATTCAAGGGGCCTGCGACAAACTCCCAGAACGGCTCGAAATCCTGAAACGCCGCCCGATCCGGGTGGTAATGGTGAGCGGCGCAGTAATGCACATCCGCCGTCAGCCACACATGGTTGCGCACCTGATGCTTGCGCAAATACGCCAGCAGCTCGGCAATCTCCAGCTCGCGCCCCTGGGCCGGACCTGGATCGCCGTTGGCAATGGCCTCCCAACGCGGCACGCCAGGGCTGACCTCACCGTCGGGTACACCCAGGCCAATGGGCATGTCGGCGGCCACCACCTTCCACTGGGCTGAAGAACCCTTGAGCTCACGCTTGAGCCAATCCAACTGTTCACGACCGAGGAAGGGTTTCTCGCCACCCAGGTTGTCATCGTTGGGTCCGCGATAGCTGCGCATATCGAGCACGAACACATCCAGCAACGGCCCATAACTGAGCTTGCGATAGATGCGCCCGCCACCATCGGCGCTCTGCCGGCGCATCGGCGAATACTCCAGCCACGCCTGGCGCGCACGGCCCACCAGGGTCTGGATGTCCTTGACCACGTAACGCTCGTCCAACTGCTTGCTCGGCGACCAGTTGTTGACCACCTCGTGGTCGTCCCACTGCCAGATCTGCGGCACCTGGGCATTGAAACGGCGCAGGTTCTCGTCCATCAGGTTGTAGCGGTAGTTGCCCCGGTATTCATCGAGGGTCTCGGCCACCTTGCTCTTGGCCTCGGTGGTGATATTGCGCCAGATGCGCCCGTCTTCCACGGTCAACTGCGCCTGCACCGGGCCGTCGGCGTAGATGGTGTCGCCGCTGTGGATGAAAAAGTCCGGCAGACGCAGGCGCATCGCCTCATAGATGCGCATCCCGCCGATATCAGGATTGATACCAAAGCCCTGGCCCACCGTGTCGCCGCTCCAGACAAAACGAATGTCCCGGCGTTGCGACGGCGCACTGCGCAAATGGCCGAACCAAGGCTCACTGGCCACACCGGACTGCGCATCCTCGAAGGTCACCCGATAGAAGATCGCCTGGTTGGCTGGCAACCCGGTCAACTCCACCCGCGCGGTGAAGTCGGTGCGGGCATCGGCCAGGGGCGACAGCAAGCGCCGGGGGTTGCTGAACACACTGCGGGTGTCCCACTCCACCACCATCCGCGCCGGACGGTCACTGCGACTCCAGATCATCGCCCGATCTCCCAGCAGATCCCCGGACTGCACCCCATCGGTGAGCTGCGGCCGATCCTTGACCGAAGCGATCACCGCCGGCGCCAGGCTCGGCATCAACAGCCCCGCCCCGGCGATTTGCATGATCCGACGACGGCCGAGGTTGAACTCGCTCATGGTGACTCCCTGACAATGGTCAAAAAGCCCACCTTAGACAGCGGGGATGAAGGGGGTGTGACAGGCCGCTGGCGAACTCGGTGGCGTAGTGGCCAGCTACTTGCTCAACCGGGAGCGTGACGATGACCGTCGAGCAAGGCATCCACCACGCCACGGGCCATTTCCACCGAATGCACCAGCGACCAGATCAGCCCGCGCTCGATGCCGCTGGCGTGTTCGGTGATCTCGTCGGACACCTCCTCGGCAGCTTTGAGCAGCATGGAAACGTGGAGCAAGGCTTTCTCGGCGCTGATGCCAGGGCGGACGGTGAAGGGCGAGTCGCTGCCCGCGGGGCCAGCGGCGGTGGGGTGCTGGCCCTCCTCCGTAGGAGTTGGCTTGCCAGCGAAGGCGTCGGCCAGAACGGCGCAAGGCTTAAGGGCCTATTCGCCGGCAAGCCGGCTCCTACAGGACTGCGGTACTGCCGCCTTCTCCGTAGGAGCTGGCTTGCCAGCGAAGGCGTCGGCCAGAACGGCGCAAGGCTTGAGGGCCTATTCGCCGGCAAGCCGGCTCCTACAGGGCTGCGGTGCTGCCCCCTGCTCCGTAGGAGCTGGCTTGCCAGCGAAGGCGTCGGCCAGAACAGCGCAAGGCTTGAGGGCCTCTTCGCCGGCAAGCCGGCTCCTACGAGGCGGCGGGTTGCAGGGCGAGTTCCGCCGTTTCAGGCCGTTTTACCAGTGCATACACCACGGCGGTCAGCAGGCTGCCGGCAATAATCGCCAGCAGGTACAGCAGCGCATGGTTGATGGCATTGGGGATCAGCATGACGAACAGGCCGCCGTGGGGCGCCATCAGTTTGCAGCCGAAGTACATCGACAAGGCGCCAGTCAGGGCGCCGCCGGCAATGCTCGCCGGGATCACCCGCAGTGGGTCTTTGGCAGCGAATGGGATCGCGCCTTCGGAGATAAAGCACAGGCCCAATACCAGGGCGGCCTTGCCGGCTTCGCGTTCGGTCTGGGCGAATTTGCGCCGGGCAATGAAGGTGGCGATGCCCAGGCCGATGGGCGGCACCATGCCAGCGGCCATGGTGGCGGCCATCGGTGCATAGCTCTGGGAGGCCAGCAGCCCCACCGAGAACGCGTAGGCGGCCTTGTTGATCGGCCCGCCCAGGTCGACGCACATCATCCCGCCCAGCAGTACCCCCAGGAGGATGGCGTTGGTGGTGCCCATACTGTCGAGGAAGTGGGTCAGGGCTTCGAGCATGCCCGCCACCGGCTTGCCCACCACGTAGATCATCACCAGCCCGGTGAACAGGCTGGCCAGCAGCGGGATGATCAGGATCGGTTTCAGTGCCTCCAGACTCTGTGGCAAGCGCGCATATTTGTTGATGGCCTTGGCCGCATAGCCCGCCAGGAAACCGGCGACGATGCCGCCGATAAAACCCGCGCCCAGGGTGCTGGCGAGCATGCCGCCAATCATCCCCGGCGCCAGCCCCGGACGGTCGGCGATGGAATAGGCGATGTAGCCGGCCAACAACGGCACCATCAGCTTGAAGGCGGTTTCGCCACCGATCTGCATCAGCGCCGCGGCCAGGGTGCCCTGCTCCTTGAACGCGGTGATGCCGAAGACGAAGGACAGGGCAATCATCAGGCCGCCCGCCACCACCATCGGCAGCATGAACGACACGCCGGTCAGCAGGTGCTTGTAGACCCCGGTCTTGTCCTGCTTGGCCGGGGGCTGGGCGCCGGTGGCGGTGGATTCCAGCTGACCCTCGGCCAGGGCCTTGTTCAGGGTCGCTTCCGACTGTTTCAGGGCCACGCCGGTGCCGCAGCGATAAATGCGCTTGCCGGCAAACCGCTCGGTGGGCACTTCAATGTCCGCCGCCAGCAGCACCACATCGGCCTCGGCAATGGCCTCGGGGCTCAGGGGATTGCGCGCCCCCACCGAGCCCTGGGTTTCCACTTGCAGGTCGTAGCCCAGGCGCTTGGCGGTTTGCTGCAAGGCCTCGGCGGCCATGAAGGTGTGGGCCACGCCGGTCGGGCAGGCGGTGATCGCCACCAGCCGCGGGGCGCGCTTGCCGGTCTCGACCACGGGCTCGGCACTGGCCTCGGCCGCGGCATATACCTGGGCTTCTTCGGCGCCGCGCCGTAGCACCGCATCGACATCCTGCAGGGCCTGGGACGGCGTGCTGCGATACACCCGCTTGCCGACAAAACGCGACAGATCCAGCGGCCCGGTGCTGACCACCAGCACCCACTCGGCAGCCTCGATGGTGGCCGCCGACAATTGCCGCTCAGGGTGCGCCGCATCATGCACTTCAACGCTGGTGCTCCAGCCCTGGTGCTGGGCCGCGGCGTCCAGCAGGCGGGCGCAGAGCACGCTGGTGACCATGCCGTTGGGGCAGGCGGTAACTATGGCTAACTTCATGGGCAACCCTCTTATTGTTCTATGAGGGGGTGCACGCGCACCCCCTGCTCCAGCCGGGCCAGTTGCGCCCTGTCGCTGATGCCGAAACCGATCTGGGTCACGGCCAGGGCGGCAATCGCCGTGGCGGTGCGCAGGGTCTGTTCGAAAGGCTGGGCACTGAGCAGGGCGTGGAGCATGCCCGCCAGCAACGAGTCGCCGGCGCCCACGGTGCTGACCACGCTGACCTTCGGCGGCAGGGCCTGCAGGGATGGCGCGGCGCTGAACCAGTTGACCCCCTCGGCGCCGTGAGACACCACCACGTGCTCCACGCCCTGGGCGTGCAACTGGCGCGCGGCTTCGGCCTGCCCGGCCACTGAAACCACCGGGCTGCCCTGGGCCTGCGCCAACTCTTCAGTGTTGGGTTTGACCAGCCAGGGGCCCGCCGCCAGGCCGGCACGCAAGGCGGCGCCGCTGGTGTCGAGGGCGACTTTCAGGCCCAAGGCTTTCAAGCGCAGCAGCAGGGCCTGGAACCATTCGGGGCTGACCCCACGCGGCAGGCTGCCGGCCACCACCACCGCGTCATGCCCGGGTGCGATCTGCTCCAGGCGCTCGAGCAGGGCCTGTTGCGCGGCGTCACTGACCTGGGGCCCGGGGCCGTTGATATCGGTAATGCGGCCGTCGCTTTCGGCCAGCTTGATATTGCTGCGGGTGTCGCCGGGCACGCGGATAAAAGCATCGACAAACCCGCGGCTGGCGAACAAGGCCTCGAACGCCTGGGGATTGTCGGCGCCGAGAAAACCGCTGACGGTCAGTTGATGGCCTAGGTCAGCCAGCACCTGGGCCACGTTCACGCCCTTACCGGCGGCGTGGCTGTGCATGGCCTCGCTGCGGTTGACCTGCCCCACTTCCAGATGGGCCAGCGGGACGGTGAGGTCCAGGGCCGGATTGAGGGTCAGGGTGAGAATCTTCGCCATTACATGGCCTCCACTAGGGCACGCACTTCGTGAGCGCTGCCGACGGCCAGGGCCTGTTGAGCCAGGGTCTGGGCCTGGCCCAGGCTGAGTTCGCGGATCCGCGCCTTGACCTCGGCAATGCTGCGGCCGGAGACGCTCAGTTCATCCACCCCCAGGCCCACCAGCACCGGCACCGCCAGCGGGTCGGCCGCCAGCTCGCCGCACACGCCGACCCATTTGCCATGGGCATGGGCGGCGCGCACGGTGATGTCGATCAGTTGCAGCACCGCCGGGTGCAGGCCGTCGGCCTGGGCAGAAAGGGTCGGGTGGCCACGGTCGATGGCCAGGGTGTATTGGGTCAGGTCGTTGGTGCCAACGCTGAAGAAGTCCACTTCCTTGGCCAGCACCGGCGCCAGCAGGGCGGCGGACGGCACTTCGATCATGATCCCCAGCTGCAGGTCGGCCACGGGGATTTCCCGGCGCAGGCGCTCGGTCATGTCCCGGGCCTGGCGCCACTCTTCGACGCTGCCGACCATGGGGAACATGATGCGCAGCGGGCGGTTGTCCGCCGAGCGCAACAGGGCACGCAACTGCGCTTCCATGATCAGCGGCCGTTGCAGGGTCAGGCGGATGCCGCGCACGCCGAGGAAGGGGTTTTCCTCCTTGGCGATCGGCCAGTAAGGCAGCGGTTTGTCGCCGCCCACATCCAGGGTGCGCACCACCAGCGGACGCCCGGCGAGGCCGTCGAGCACACGGCGGTATTCGGCTTCCTGGGTGGCTTCGTCCGGCGCCTGGGGATGGGCCATGAAAATCAGTTCGGTGCGCAGCAGGCCGATGCCTTCGGCGCCGTTTTCCACGGCGGCGACGACGCCGGCGCTTTCGCCGATATTGGCAAACACCTCGACCCCGTGGCCATCCGTGGTGCGGGCCGGTTGATGGCGCCGCTCGGCGGCGGCCTTGAGGCGTTGTTCGCGGCTGTCGCGCTCTTGCGTGGCGCGCTGCAGGGTCGCCAGGTCAGCGTCGACGTGCAGGCGGCCACGCTGGCCATCCAGCAGCAGCGGTGTGCCGGGCTGGATCAGCAGCACCGAGGCGCCGGCGCCCACCAGGGCCGGAATGCCCAGGACCCGGGCTACGATAGCGCTGTGGGCGGTGGCACCGCCGCGAGCGGTGAGAATCCCGGCCACGCGGTGCGGGTCCAGGCGCGCCACATCCGAAGGGCCGACTTCGTCCATTACCAGGATGTAGGGCTGCTCCGGTTCAGCCGGGGTTTCGACGCCACAGAGTTGGGCCAGCAGCCGACGGCCGATGTCCCGCAGGTCGGCGGCGCGCTCGGCGAGCAAGGCGTCCTGCAGGGCTTCCTGTTGTTTGGCCGCGGCCTCGATCACGGTCATCCAGGCCGCTTCGGCGCTTTCGCCCTGCTTGAGGCGGGTGTCGACTTCGTCGCTCAGCTCGGGGTCGTCGAGCATTTCCTGGTGGGTGATGAAGATCTCGCGGATGGCCTTGGCCTGGCTGCGCTGGATCAGCCCCTGGATGTCCTCGCGCACCTCGGCCAGGGCCTGCTGCAAGCGCTGGCGCTCGATGGCGGTGGACTCGCCGCGCAGTGGGTAATCGATGGTTTGCTGAACCTGGACATGGGCCGGGCCGATGGCGATGCCGGGGGCAGCGGCGATGGCCTGGATCAGGCTGCCGGAAGCCGGGGCGCTGATCGGCTCGACGACGGCTTGCAGCTCCTCCCGAGGGGCACTGACAGCCGGCAAGGGCTCGACTTCCTCGCCCAGGCCTTCCTCGATAGCGGCCAGCAACGCGGGCAAAGCGTCGGCGGCGATGCTCGGTTCAGCGATCAGCTCCAGCACCTGACCGCGCCGGGCACCGAGGCTCAGCAGCTTGCTCAGGCTTTTTACCGAAACCGCAGACTCCTTGCCCTCGGCGAGGCGAATGCGGATCTCACCGTCAAATTGCTTCGCCAACTGCGCCAGTACCTTGGCCGGCCGGGCATGCAGGCCGTGGGCGTTGGCCAGGGCGATGCGCGCGCTGGGCCAGTCCGCCGGCGCTTCACCACCGAGCACTTGCAGCACCGCGCGGCTGCTGGTGGCGCGACCCAGTTCATGGCCACGGCCTTCGATCAGCAGTGCGCACAGCCGCTCCAGCAGGGCCTGGTGGGCTTCCCCCAGGCTGGCCAGGCAGAACAGCCCGTTCAGCGGCTGGCCCAGGTAACGCAAGGGTTTGTCCGGGGTGACGAAGGCCAGCCCGGGGCGCAGCACGGTCTGCTCACTGTGCAGCCACCACAGGCCATCCCCCAGGGGCAGGGCCTCCACCTGTTGCAGCACCGCGGCAAAACCGTTGCTCACGCATTCGGCCTGGCGCAACAGGCGCGCACCGCGCCATACCAGCTCTTCGAAATCTTCCGCGGCCACCCCGAGGCTGATCATCTGGGCATCCAGCGCCAGTTCCTGGGGCGCCCCCTGCAGCAGTTTCAACAAGGCCTCGGGAGAGCTGGCGCGACGCAGGGCCTGACCCAGGTCGGTCTCGCCCAGGGCCCGGGTCAGCAATTGCAGGAGGCGCAGGTGCTCGTCGGACTTGGCGGCAATGCCAATGGCCAGGTAGACGATCTGGCCGTCACCCCAATCCACGCCGTCCGGGAACTGCAGCAGGCGCACACCAGTGGCGAACACTTGGTCGCGGGTTTCCGGGGTGCCATGGGGGATGGCAATACCTTGCCCGAGAAAGGTCGAGCCCTGGGCTTCGCGAGCCTGGAGGCCGGCCAGGTAACCCTCGGCCACCAGGCCGTCCGCCACCAGCCTGTCGGCCAGCAAATGCAGCGCCGCAGATTTGTCCACAGCCGATTGGCCCATGGATATCTGCTCTACAGTGAGCTCGAGCATGCGTTCTCCTATTTAGCGCGGGGCGGCGCTAGGTATTGTTTTAAATAGTCAGCCTAGGCGTCTTAAACGCCACAAACGGGACCCAATGCCCGGCAGGGGCAGATCGGCGCTTGTCTTCAAGTCCAGAAAATACGCCTGCTGAAACGTTTAATCTAGAATGTTTGGCACGTTACTCGATAATCTTCCATCCTTGAAGCCCTTCCGGTCGTTTGCAGATTCCGACAATGGTCGCCTGCCCAGATCGGGTAGGATTGGCGAAAATGTCGGGGCAAGCATCAATAACAAGGAAATCCCGGGTTGAAACTCAGTGATATCGCTCGCCTGGCCGGTGTGTCCGTCACCACCGCCAGTTACGTCATCAACGGCAAGGCCGAACAACAACGCATCAGCAACGCCACCGTGGAACGGGTGCGGGCGGTGGTCGAGGAGCATGGCTTCACGCCCAATCCCCAGGCCGCCGGCTTGCGCAGCCGGCACACCCGTACCCTGGGCTTCATTCTCCCTGACCTGGAGAACCCCAGCTACGCGCGCATCGCCAAACTGCTGGAACAAGGCGCCCGGGCCCGGGGATATCAGTTGCTGATCGCCAGCTCCGACGACGCCCCGGACAGCGAGCGACAATTGCTCCAGCTGTTCCGTGCCCGGCGCTGCGATGCGTTGTTCGTCGCCAGTTGCCTGCCAGCCGAAGATGACAGCTATCGACAGCTGCAGGCACAGGGGCTGCCGATCATCGCCATCGACCGGGTGATGCCGCCCGAGCTGTTCTGCTCGGTAATCAGCGATGACCTGCAGGCCAGCCTGCATCTGACCCAGAGCCTGCTGCAACCGCAGCCCAGGCAGATCGCGCTGATTGGCGCCCGCCCGGAACTGAGCATCAGCCAGGAACGGGCCGCGGGGTTCCGCCAGGCCTTGCAAGGTTTCAGCGGGGATGTGCTGATCGAACAGGGTGAGGCCTTCAGCCGCGACTGCGGCCGGCAACTCATGGAAGAGTTGCTGCAGCGCCTGGGCCATCTGCCGGACGCCCTGGTGACCACCTCCTATGTGCTGCTGCAAGGGGTGTTCGACGCGCTCCACGACTTCCCGCTGAAGTCCCGGCCACTGCGCCTGGGCACCTTTGGCGATACCCAGTTGCTGGATTTCCTGCCGCTGCCGGTCAACGCCATGGCCCAGCAGCATCAACTGATCGCCGAAAAGGCCCTGCAACTGGCCCTGGCGGCCATTGAAGAGTCCCATTACCAGCCTGGCGTGCAGGCCATTCCTCGGACCTTCAAACAGCGCATCCAGCAGGGCTGAGCCGTGGAGCTGATCGACACTCACACCCATCTGGATTTTGCGGAATTCGATGCCGACCGCGAGGCGCTGCTGAGTGATAGCCGCGCCCGCGGGGTCAAGCGAATGGTAGTGCTGGGGGTCTATGAGGCCAATTGGCAGCGGGTCTGGGACCTGGTGCAGAGCGATGCGCAGTTGTACGCAGCCTTTGGCCTGCACCCGGTCTACCTCGACGATCATCAGCCTGCCGATCTCAAGGTATTGGGCGACTGGCTGACGCGGCTGGCCGGCCATCCACAGCTCTGTGCAGTGGGCGAGATCGGCCTGGACTATTTTCTCGAGCACCTGGACCGCCCGCGCCAGCAAGCGCTGTTTGAAGCCCAATTGCAGCTGGCAGTGGATTTCCAGTTGCCCGCCCTGCTCCATGTACGACGCAGCCACGCGGCGGTGATCGCCACCTTGAAGCGCTTCAAGCCCCAGCGTGGAGGCATCATCCATGCCTTCGCCGGCAGCCGCGAGGAGGCCCGGGAGTACCTCAAGCTGGGGTTCAAGCTGGGCCTGGGCGGGGCTGCCACCTGGCCTCAGGCCCTGCGGCTGCGCAAGGTGCTTGCCGACCTGCCCCTGGAATCCCTGGTGCTGGAAACCGACTCGCCGGACATGGCGCCTGCCATGTTCCCCAACCAGCGCAACAGCCCCCAGCACCTGCCGGCGATTTGCGCCGCCCTGGCCGAAATCATCGGTATCGCTCCCGAGCAACTGGCCAGCGCCAGTACCCGCAACGCCTGCGAGCTGTTCGGCTGGTCGTCAGGCGACCTGTAGCAGCAACGGCCGACGCAGCCGGCGGCGGGCAATCCCCATGACCAGCAAGTAGCTCGCCAGCATCAGTGCCGAAATGCTCAATTGCTGGGCCAGGCTCACCAACCCGACCCACTCCAGCACCAGGGTCACCAACAGCACCGTGGCACACAGCACGATCATCGTCGCACGCACGGTGGCGAGCGACCCCAGGGCCTTGAAGCGCCTGATCTGCTCCGGGCAGCTGAGCTTCAGGGGGCGCTGGCAATGCTTGCAGTTGAAGTGTTCCTGCATGGCCATGGCATTGAGTTGCCAGGGTTCGAGGTCCAGAAGGGTCTGGCAATGGGCGCAGCGGCCCTGGACTCCAGAGGTGACAGTCATCAGCAAATTTCCTCGGGGCCATGCTGGGGCATGGCCGACGGGTCGAACAGCCTCCGGGATTAACCGGGCTGCAAAAACAGACGCGCAGGAAAACAGGAAACTCGCTGTAAACAAAGCACTTATTGACTACCGATTGTGTGCAAGACAACGCAGCCCCCGATGGGTCAGGGGCTTTGCCGACCTGCCGTCCTGGCTTGATCAGACCCGGAAGGCACCGATCAATTGCTTGAGCTGCACCACCTGGGCCGACAGTTGGCGGCTGGCATCCTCGGTCTGGTGCGCGCCCTCGGCAGTGCGTTCACCGGCCCGGTTGATCTCGACGATGTTCTGGTCGATATCGTGGGCCACCGCGGTCTGCTGCTCCACCGCCGCGGCAATCTGCTGGTTCTGGTCGACGATCATGCCGACGGCGCCAAGGATGTTTTCCAGGGCCTGCTGGACCTTTTCCGACTGCCCAACCGTGCCATTGGCCATGGCGTGGCTGCTACCCATGGCCTTGACCGCCGCGCTGACGCCGCCGTGGAGCTTACCGATCATCTGCTCGATTTCCTCGGTGGACTGCTGAGTGCGCTTGGCCAGGGTCCGCACCTCATCGGCCACCACCGCAAAGCCCCGCCCCTGCTCCCCGGCCCGGGCCGCCTCAATGGCGGCGTTGAGCGCCAGCAAGTTGGTTTGCTCGGCGATGCTCTTGATCACCTCCAGCACCCGGCTGATGGACTGGCTGTCATCGGCCAACTGGTTGATCACCAGCACCGACTGGTCGATCTCGCTGGCCAGCCGGGCGATGCTGCCCTGCTGGGACTCCACCAGCCCGCGGCCGCTGATGGTCTCATCATTGACGCTGTGGGCACTGCTGACCGCTGCGGCAGCACTGCGGGCCACTTCCTGGGAGGTGGCGGACATCTGGTTCATCGCCGTGGCCACCTGCTCGATCTGGCTGCGCTGGCCGGCCACCGCCTGGTTGCTCTGGGCCGAGACGTTTTCCACCTGCCCGGCCTGGCGCTCGACTTCGCTGACGGTCTGGCCGACTCGCTCGATCAGGTCGTGGATCTTCAGCACCGTGCCATTGAACACGCTCCCCAGCTCACCCAACTCATCACGGCTGTGGGCGGTGAAGGTGACGGTCATGTCCCCCGCCGCGACCTTGTCCATCATCGCGCCGAGACGGCGCAGGGTGGTGCGGGTCGAGGCGTAGAAACCGCCATACAGGTAGACGATCGACAAGAACACCAGGGCCAGGGCCGCCACCAGCAGCACCATGTGCCGGCGGTTCTGCTCCAGGCGCGTTTGCAACTCGACATCGAGAAACTTCAAGGTGGCTTCGTTGAGCTGGTAGGTTTGCGCCATCAGGCCGCTGACCTGGTCGTAGAACCCTTGCCAGGGGGCGTCCAGGGTGTCGGCCATCACCACCTGCTCCTCGAACAGTTCACTGGCCTGCTTGAGGCTGCCCTTGCTGCTGACGGCCTGGCCGTCCAGGGCGTCGTGGGCTGCACGGCTGGAGCCCAGGGCATCCTGGAGCTTGAGTCCGTATTCGGCCTGCAGCTTTTCGATCTGCACCAGCAGTTCGTCAAAGCGGGTGCTGGAGGATGAGTTAAGAAATCCCTGACCCAGGGAGTAGGCGCCCATGGCCCGGCCTTCGCCCAGGGTCTGGGTGACCTGCGGAGTGACGCTGGTGATCAACTCGCTGAGCTGGCGGATATCACCCTGGCCATCGCGGCTCAGGCCCGACTGGCTGGCGATGATCTGGCTGAACAATTGGGCGCTGCCCAGCAGCTTGCCGATCAGCCCGCTCTTGTTCAGCAGCGAGCTTTCCACCTGCTGGATCTTGAAGGCGGCGATCAACTCATCGCGCTTGGCGTTGAACGCTTCCACCTGTTGGGGATCCACGGTCACCGCCTGCATGGCCTGCAAGCGCTCCAGCACCGACGCTTCCAGGGCGACGATCTTGCCTTCCAGGTCCCCGGCCTTGCCGGACTGGCCGAGGCTGGCGTTGATCTGCACCAGGTTGTTGAGGGTCTCCAGGTCCCGGCGCAAGGCCAGGCTGCTACCCAGCAGGTCGAGGCTCTGCAGCTCGACCCGGGTGCCCTGGAACTCGCGATAGGAGTCGCGTACCAGATAGAAGTTGGTCACCAGCATGGGTAGAAAGAACAGCACGCTGATCAGGCTGAACTTCATGCCGAAGCTCAGGCGGTTCATCAGCGCGACAGCGGGATAGAGCAAGCTCTTCACAAAGAAGTCTCCCTTTTCTTTATTGTTATTGGCAGGCAGACGAAGGCAGCACAAAGCCACTATTCGGCGCTTCGTCTGTATAGCTCAATTTTGGGGGAGGCTTTGTAACTTAAAGTTAACCGCTAAAGAGCGCCCCGCAGAGGCGCTTCTTCAGTGGATGGCACAAGACCCATGTGGCGAGGGCGCTTGCCCCCGTTCGGCGACGCCGCCATCGCAACTCCTGCGCCGGGCTGTCGAGTTGGGGCCGCTGGGCAGCCCCGAGGGAGCAGGTTTGGTTGTCGCCTCAGGCCAGAACGGTCCACAGGGCAAACCCGGCATACCAGAGCACTGCGGCTCGCAAAAGCAATTCCCAGATGCGATCCAGGCTGTTGATGCCTTCGGGCCCCGCCACCGGCGGCGGAATCTCACCGGCCACCCGCCCGACCTTTTCCACCAGTTGCGCCGCACTGATGTGCCAGTTGAGCAGCTCATGGAGCATCACCCGGCTGACCGCCACGAAGTTACCCACCAGGGCGAAGCTTGCCGCCAGCAGGCGTACCGGCAGCCAGTCGAAGGCGTGACGCAGTTGCGCGGCACGTTCCACCAGGGCCGGCTGCTTGCTGTGTTCGGCAGCCAGGGCCAGCAGGCGATAGCTCAGGGCCGCCACCGGCCCCAGCAGGAAGTACCAGAAGATCACCGCAAAGAAGCTCTGGTAGGCCTGCCACAGCAAGTGGTTCTGGACGCCTTCCAGCAACTGCTCGCCGCTGTCGGCGCAGATGTCCAGGTCACGCTTGGCGACATGGGCCGCGGCTTGCAGATCCTCGCGCCGCCAGGCATCGCGAAACGGCCCCAGGCCGCCCAGCAGGTCGCCCCGGCCCAGGGCATAGATCACCACCAAAAGGTGCACCGGCCAGGCCAGCAAGCCATAGGCCAGCGGCTCCAGCAGCAACAGCAGCCCTCCCAGCAAGGCCACTGGCAGCAACACCAGCAGCATCAGCACCCACCAGGGGTGGCCAGCCATGCGCGGGTTCGACTCCAGGCGTGCCAGTTGCCCCAGCCAGGCACCGTCGCGCTGTACCCGCTGGCGCAAGGCCGAGAACTTCTCGATCCACACCGCCAGCAGCAACACCAGAAAACTCATTGTCCTTCCCCCTTCTCCAAGGCGGCACGATAGCGTGCCCAGTCGAAAGCCTGGCCCGGGTCGGTCTTGCGCCCGGGTGCGATGTCGCTGTGACCACAAATCCGTTGTGGCGTGATGGCGCAGAAAACCGCCTGCAATTGCTCGGTCAAGGCACTCAAGGATCGATACTGGGCGTCGGTGAAGGGCAACTCGTCGGTGCCTTCCAGTTCGATCCCCAGGGAAAAGTCATTGCAGGTCTCGCGCCCCTCGAAGCTCGATACCCCGGCATGCCAGGCCCGATCCAGACAGGAGACAAACTGGGTGACCGCACCGTCACGCTCGATCAGGAAATGCGCGGACACGCGCAAGTCGGCGATCCCGGCAAAATAGGGATGCTCGGTGACATCAAGGCGATTCTGGAAGAATTCCTGCACCTTGCCGGTGCCGAACTGCCCCGGCGGCAGGCTGATGTTATGGATCACCAGCAGCGAGATCTCGTGTGCCGGGCGTTGATTGAAATTGGGTGACGGGCAGTGCCGTACGCCATGACACCACCCCGTGGCAGGGTCCAGCCGCATACCGATTCCTTCAACTGAAAGCCTTGAGTGACCCAGTATGCCGCGTTACCCCCTCAGGTTGCGATCACTTGCCGTGATTGAGCCGTTGCAGGTTGCCGATCACCGACTCCAGAGCCCGGTCGAACAGCAATCGATCGTCCAGGGCACGCACGGCGCCGCGGTGAAACTCCAGGGCCAGCCCCATCCGCGTGCGTTCCAGCACCTTCATCCCGGTACGGTTGACGAACACGTACTTGGCCACCGGATGGGCAACGATCGCCGCCAGCTTGCAGCGCAGGGTGTTGTCTTCGTCTTCCTGGAACTCGACCCAGGCGCCCAATCGCAACTGATCGACCAGCAGCACACTGGGGTCGTTCGCCGGCAGGGCCAGGGGCGCCGCCTCCAGCGGCCCTTCTTCGGCAGATGACAGGACGATCTCCTGGGCCACCACGATCATCTCTGCGCGCTCGGCCGCCAGGGCCACCACGCGCTGCTGCGGAGCCAGGGCCTCGTGCTCGAACGCCTGCAGGTGCAGGGCCTCCAGCTGGCTGAAAAACTCGCTGGTGGCGAAGGGGTCGAAGGCCGCGCTGCTCAGGCCCTCACGCAGGCCCTTGAGCAGCCCCGGCACCAGTGCCAGCAAGCGCATGGCGGTGTCCGGCTGCTCGTGGCGCTGCACGCTCCAGATCAATTGGGCCATGGTCTGCTCGGCGGTCTGCCATTCGACGGACTGGTCACCGTGCTTGAGGCAACTAAGCAGCAGGACCTGGCTCCAGGCATCGCGGACAAAGTCCACCACCTTCTGCGGCAGCACTTTGCCCAACAGTGCGTCGTTCAATGCCTGTTCCACCCGGCGCCGGGCCAGCTCGGCCTTGGCCCGGCCCTCCTCGGCATCACGGGTGCGCTGTTCCAACAGCTCGGCCCGGCGCCGCTCGTCGGCAGTGAAGGCGAGAAAGTCGGCCAACAGCTCGGAAAAGATCGCCGGATCGTCGCTGAACTCGCTCAGCAGACGCTGCACCACCTGTTCAATGCGCAGATACAGGCTGTCGCGCTGGTGGTCGTCGCAGCCGCCCCAGCCCAGGGCTGCGGCGGCGATTTCATTGAGCAGGCGCCGGGCTGGATGGTTGCTGCGGCTGAAGAAGCTCTTGTCCAGCACCGCCACCTTGAGCATGGGAATCTGCAGGCGCCCGATCAGCGCCTTGAGGGAGTCCGGCAGGTTGCGGTCATCGAGGATGCACTCGAAGAGCATGGCGATCAGGTTGATCACGTCCTCGTCGGCCACCCCTACCACCCGGGACTTGCCGCTCTTGACGCTGACCCGGGTCAGCAGCTGTTCGAGCTGGTTGCGCAGGTCGAAATCGTCCTGGGCGCTGGGTGCCGGCACATATTGCTGCAAGTGCGACAGCAGGCGCATCAGGTCGCGGGTCGAGATCGGCTGGGTTTCGGCACTGGCTTCCAGGGTCGGCGCCACACTGCCGCGCACGTGCAGGAGCAAGGTCTGCAGGGCCGCGAACACTTCCTGCACGCTCTCATCGAGCGGGTACTGGCCGGGCTTGGCCGAGCCCCCCTCGGCTGGCGCTGCCTGCGCATCAGCCGGGGGCCGGTCCGTAGCCCGTCGCGCCGGTGCCGGCATCAGCTCCGGCAGGATCCCGGTAGCGATCAGCAACTGGTTGGCTTCGGCATACAACTGCTCGGCTTCGCGGAGCACATAGCGCTCAAAGAGCTTGAGGATGATCAGCTTGACCTTGATCTCGACCCCCAGGCTGCGCCCGGCCTGGAGAAAGTACCCACACAACAGCGCTGGCCCCAAGGGGTTCTCCGCATCCAGCAGGCGCCTGCCCAACAAGGCCGCCAGGCGCGCGGTCAATTGCCCCAGGACGAAGCCGTCACGGTTGAGCACCTTGGCCACCATGGCATCCACCGCCACGGTCTTTTCCAGGTCGTCACTGGACGGATCAAGGGAGGGGTCGTACGCGACGGCATGGGGTATGACCAGGGCCGGGTCGTACTGGACCAGGCTGGCAAAAGCCTGGAAGTAGGCTTCCATGAAGCCGCGCTCGATGCTCTTGCGCTTCAGGCGCAGGTCGCGCATGGCTTCGAACAAGGTGTTCTGCTCGACGTTGTTCTGTGCCCGGTCGGCCATTTCGAACAGAGTGTCGTCGGCGTTATCGAACAGCTCCTGCAAGCCGTGGCGCAATTGCTGGGCCGCCTTGTCACGAACCTGAAGCAGAATCACAGGCAGGCGGGCTAGCGGCGACGCGGTCGCCTGATCTGTAGCGGCCTTGTGCAAAGGCACTACATTCCCGTCGTTGTGCATCCAAGCCTCCTGGAAAGGTGTTTCTTCGGTTCGGTATCAAGGTTCAGTCAAGCCGGCGACGCTCACAGTCGGCTCTCAGCGGAGGCAGATGCACGCCACTGCACTTCATTCAAGGGGGGCCAAAGATACGTCAAAGCTATGACGTCAATTACAAGGCATATTATCTTGTAAAAGCCCCCTCTTGCGCCAGCAGACTCTGTCGCCCCTCCTGAAATAACCCTGAACAAATAAAGAAAAGTCTTTGCATCCCATCAGACAAAACGACAAAGGACAGGTTCGCCCAGATCTCCCAGGCATTTGCCACCTTGGGTTCGCCGATCCCATGGCCCTATAATCGGCGCACCTTGTTTGTGGAGCCCGTTATGCCGAATCTACGCCTCGCCGACCTGACCGCCGAAATCGAAGCCAACGTACGCCGTGCGTTGCTCGAAGACATCGGCAGCGGCGACATCACTGCGCAATTGATCCCGGCCGAACGTCTGGCCAAAGCCACCATCATTACTCGCGAAGCTGCAGTGATCAGCGGTACCGCCTGGGTCGACGCGGTATTCCGCCAGTTGGATCCCCGGGTCGCGGTGCACTGGCAGGTGGCCGACGCAGAGCGGGTAGCGCCCAACCAGGTGCTGTTCCACCTCGAAGGCCCGGCTCGCTCGCTGCTCACCGGCGAACGCAGCGCCTTGAACTTCCTGCAGCTGCTGTCCGGCGTGGCCACCCGCGCCCGTTACCTGGCCGACTTTGTCGCCGATACCCAGGTCAAGCTGCTCGATACCCGCAAGACACTGCCCGGCCTGCGCCTGGCCCAGAAGTACGCCGTCACCTGCGGTGGCTGCCACAATCACCGGATCGGCCTGTATGACGCCTTCCTGATCAAGGAAAACCATATCGCCGCCTGTGGCGGCATCGCCCAGGCCGTCAGCGCCGCCCACAAGATCGCCCCGGGCAAGCCCGTGGAAGTGGAAGTGGAAAGTCTTGCGGAATTGAAAGAGGCCCTGGCTGCCGGGGCCGACATCATCATGCTCGACGAATTGAGCCTGGATGACATGCGCGAAGCCGTGCGCCTGAATGCCGGCAAGGCCAAGCTCGAAGCCAGTGGCGGGATCAACGAAAGCACCTTGCGTCCGATCGCCGAAACCGGGGTGGACTACATCTCCATTGGCGCCATGACCAAGGACGTCAAGGCTCTCGACCTGTCGATGCGCCTGAGCATCTGAAAACAGCGGCAGGCCTAAAACCGCAAGCTTCAAGTGTCATGCAGCTTGAAGCTTGCGCCTTGTAACTGCCCTCAACCTTCGATTTCGTTGAGCTGCAGATAATCCTCAAGGTCCATGCCCAGCGCTTCAGCGACCTCCTGATGCACCTCCAGGCGCATGGCCTTCAGTTCTTCCGGTGTCTCGGCCACCAGATCGAGCACCAACTCCCACGGCTCGATGCCGCGGGACTCCGCCTCGTCCTCGAACGCCCATTGCGCCTGCTGCTTCTGCTCTTCCGGGCTCAGGGCGCTGATTTCTTCTTGCAAGGAAGGCGTGGCAGCCAGGTGAATCGCCCCGGATTCTCTA
>NZ_AYMU01000016.1 GCF_000633395.1 Pseudomonas sp. PH1b | reverse complement strand
AGCAAGGCCCGGGCCCTGGGCCTGCCGGTACTGGCGACAATCGCCGCCTACGCCAACGCTGGCGTCGACCCGGCGATCATGGGCATCGGCCCGGTCTCGGCCACCCGCCGCTGCCTGGACAAGGCCGGCTGGACCCTGGACCAGCTGGACCTGATCGAAGCCAACGAAGCCTTCGCCGCCCAGTCGCTGTCGGTGGCCAAGGAACTTGAGTGGGATGCGAACAAGGTCAACGTCAATGGTGGCGCGATTGCCATCGGCCACCCGATCGGCGCCTCGGGCTGCCGGGTGCTGGTGACCCTGCTGCACGAGATGATCAAGCGCGATGCCAAGAAAGGCCTCGCTACCTTGTGCATCGGCGGCGGCCAGGGCGTGGCCCTGGCGATCGAACGCTAACCTGCAAAACCCGCCCCCTGTAGGAGCTGGCTTGCCAGCGAAGGCGTCCGTGAGATCGCCTTCGCCAGCAAGCTGGCTCCTACAGGCAAGGCGTCCGTGAGATCACCTTCGCCAGCAAGCTGGCTCCTACAGGCAAGGCGTCCGTGAGACCGCTTTCGCCAGCAAGCTGGCTCCTACAGGCAAGGCGTCCGAGAGATCGCTTTCGCCAGCAAGCTGGCTCCTACAGGAAAAGCTCGTTCCTGGTTACGCCAGGTCCAGCTGTACGCCGTCTGCCGCGCCCTCGACCGTCCATTGACGGGGCCAGTCACCGTCTTGTTCAACACTGCTGAAGCCGTGATAGACCACGTTCAGCTGGGTGGTCTGGGCTGTCACTCCATTGCAGATCAAATACAGAGTGGCGTTGGCATCCGCTTGCAGAACATAAAGGACCACGTTGCCTTGGGCAGGTATGTTCACGTTGGCCAGGTTGTTGCCCTGGGCAGTGTTCCTGATGGCAACTTGCTGCGCTGCGGCGGTGTTGTTTCGTGCGTGAATGGCGATAGGCATTTTATTCAACTCCAGAACCAGTCAGAGGATTGAGTCACGACGATCCGGACCTGCCTGAGGCTTGCCACAAGCTCGGCCGGACCCAGGACCATCCTCTGTAACTGTCTGCCGCCATACGAGAGGGACATGTTTCCCCGGAACGCAAGGCTTCCATCATCAGTGCCAAACGGCGCACTTCGAAATGAATCCAGGGGGCAGGCCCCATTAGCCAGACCGGCTCAGGCGTTGCCTTCCTGCGCGCCCTGCACTATCCGCTCGACCTGCTCCTGCAGCGCCTTGGCCTGGGCGCGCAGCACCGTGCAGAAACCCTCGACAAAACTCGACGAAGGCCGGTAGTCCGGGCGGATCAGCATCACCCGATAGGGCACCGACATCTGCAACGGACGGATCGCCAAACCACGCCCCACTTCTTCCATGGCGCTCAGCGGGTTGATGATCGCCACGCCCAATTGCTCGCGGACCATGGCGCACACCGAGGCGGCATTGGTGGTTTCCACCACCACCCGGCGATCCACCCCGGCCTGGCGGAAATGCTCGTCCAGGGTCTGCCGGTAGATGTCCAGGCCCGACAGGTTGATGAAGTTCTGGCTGCCAAAGTCCGCCAGCGACAGCCGCGCCTTGGCCAGCAGCGGATGGCCCTCGGGCAGGATGCAGACCATGTCGGCGCAAAACAGCAGCTCGCCCTGGGTGCCTCGGGGCAGGTGCTCGCTTTCGGTCAGCCCCAGGTCGTGGCGCTGGGCACTCAGGGCCTCTTCCAGCAGTGGCGATTCCTGGGCACTGATGCTCAGGCCGATCCCCGGGTGGCGGGCCTGGAAGTCCTTGCACACCGGGGGTAGCAAGGTCTGGGAAAACAGCGGCAGGCAGCTCAGGCTCAATTGGCCGTGCTCGAAGCGGCGGATCGACTGGGCCACGCTGTTGATCCGCTCCAGGCCTACATAGGCCCGCTCCACCTCTTCCAGCAACAGCATGGCCTGGGCCGTGGGCAGCAGGCGCCCGCCCTCGCGGTCGAACAGCTTGAGCCCTGACAGGCTCTCCAGGCGCGCCAGTTCGCGGCTCACCGTGGGCTGGGAGGTGAACAGCAGGCGCGCGGCGCCAGTGACGCTGCCGGCCTGCATGATGGCGCGGAAGACTTCGATGTGGCGCAGGGAAATCTGCACAGACAGGCTCCAGAATTGAACTCAGCCCATATCAAAACTGAATCACACGACAAAGAATAGATATTTTATTGAATGACCAAGAATCGGCATGCTGGCCGCTCTCTTACTGACCACAGATTGCATTCGCCATGGCCATCCCCTTCTCCCCCGAACAGCTTGTCGCCGCCGCCCGCCAGTACGGCACTCCGTTGTGGTGCTATGACGCCGCCACCCTCAAGGCGCGCATCGCCCAGCTGCAAGCCTTCGACGTGGTGCGCTACGCACAGAAAGCCTCGTCCAACCTGCACCTGCTACGGTTGATCCGTGAAGCCGGAGTGCGGGTCGACGCCGTGTCCCTGGGGGAGATCGAGCGGGCCCTGCTGGCCGGTTTCAGCCCGGTCGATGCGGGCATCGTCTTCACCTGCGACCTGTTCGACACCGCCACCCTGCAACGGGTGGTAGAGCTGCAGGTAGAGGTCAACGCCGGCTCCATCGACATGCTCCGCCAACTGGGAGAAAAGTCCCCGGGCCACCGGGTATGGCTGCGCATCAACCCGGGCTTCGGCCACGGCCACAGCCGCAAGACCAACACCGGCGGCGAAAACAGCAAGCACGGCATCTGGCACGACCAGGTTGGCGAAGCCCTGGCAGTGATCCGCCAGTACGGCCTGCACCTGGTGGGCCTGCACATGCACATCGGCTCCGGGGTCGACTACGGGCACCTGGAACAGGTGGGCGCGGCCATGGTGGCAGCGGTGAAGTCCCTGGACCACGACATCGAGGCCTTCTCCATCGGTGGTGGCCTGTCCACGCCCTACCGCGACGGCGACGAGCCAGTGGACGTGCAGCGCTACGCCAACGCCTGGAACACCGCACGCCAGGAAATCGAAGCCTACCTGGGCCACGGCGTGCGCATGGAGATCGAGCCGGGGCGCTTCCTGCTGGCCGAGGCCGGCTGCCTGGTGAGTGAGGTGCGGGTGGTGAAGACCGCCGGCCAGCATCACTTCGTACTGGTGGACACCGGCTTCAACGACCTGATGCGCCCGGCCATGTACGGTGCCTACCACGGCATGAGCCTGCTGGATGGCAACGGCCAGCCGGTGGACCGCCCGCAACAGCCGACCGTGGTCGGCGGCCCGCTGTGCGAATCCGGCGACATCTTCACCCAGGACGATGAATGCCTGACCCCGCGCCTGCTGCCCCAGGCGCGGGTCGGCGACCTGCTGGTGCTGCACGACACCGGTGCCTACGGCGCCAGCATGTCCTCCAACTACAACAGCCGGCCCCTGCTGCCGGAAGTGCTGTTCGAACACGGCCAGCCTAGGTTGATCCGCCGTCGCCAGCCATTGGCCGACCTGCTGGACCTAGAGCTGGGGCTCTGAGGGCATAACCGCCCCTGCCCCCTCGCTGCCCTGGAGCATGGCCAGGCTCTGCTCATGCTCCCGGTGCAGTAGACAGTCGAGCAACCTTCACCTATGAGTTAACTCACCGAGTTTCTCTCAGCGAAGGACTGTGCAATGAGCGACGACAAGAGCGCGAATCAGAGCGGTAAAGGCGAGAGTGGCGGCGGCCTCACGTCGATCATGAACGTCGTCCCTAGCGTCTATTACGACCTGATAGCCCGGATCTGCCCGGGCATGGCGTTCTGGATCGCCCTCTCATTCAAGTACCCGATCCTGCCGGGTGTTGAACAACAGGATGTACCAAGCGCCATCACCGGGGCCTTGCTGATTATGCTGGTGATCCTGAGCTACGTGTCCGGCATCGTCTTCAGCGGTTTCGCCGTGCTCTGGGACCTGCTGTCCATAGCCGTGTTGACCTGCACCAGGAACATGACCGAGCTGCTGGGCCTGAACAGCCGGCAACCACTGCCCTTTACTCGGAAATGGAAGATCGTTTCAAAAAACATCGATCAGGTCGCCAAGGCAAACGAAGGCGCGGGCAAAGTCCTGGTCAAGGCCATGGCCGAGGTCACGCTGTGCCAGAATCTGTTGACCGGTTTCGTGGCCTTGGCCGTCCTCGAACTAAGCTACAAGACGCCGAACTTCATCCCCATCCCCCAGTACAAGACCTTGTACTTCTGCATTGCCGTGGCGCTTGTCACCTCCATGCTGTTTCGCCAGGCGATGTTTCTTGGCCGAGTAAAGGACCTGCATGAACTCTACGTGGAGCACTAGAGCAACGGCCAAGGCCCGGAAGCTCCGGGGAGCACTGCCGTTATCGCAATAGAGCCCTAGCAAGCCAGGGCTCCCAGACCCCGGCCATTGGCTCACTGGATGTGGCGACCATATTTGCTTGCGCCACTGCGGCAAGAGTCGAGACCTGACTGGCCTGCGTCTGCTCCAGAGTCCCTGCCTTTCGCCTGGCTACCAGCGCTCAAGCTTGAGCCTGTGGGGCTGGCTGTCTACCGTATCGTCCTGCTTGCGGGTGACCAGGGGCGCGCCCTCGGCATCGTAGAACTGCACCAGCAGCTCGGCGCTGTCGGGGTGCAGTTCGATCCGCGCAAAATTGTCCGCCTGGGTGAAGGCCCAGGTGCGGTAGTCCATCACGCCCGGGGCATTCTGCAGGGGAAAGCTGTCGGGGGTCTGCGGCGAGCGGGAGTTGTGCACGTAGCCGGCCGGATCGCCGTCGGCAAAGGAGAAGGGCCAGTAGAAGGCCGATGAGGTCACGGCGTAGGACGTGATCCCCTGGACTCCGTTGCTGAACTCCAGCTGGGAAATGTTCGAACAATGAATATCCCCGGACAGGAACACCACGTTCTGCACCTTGTTCAAGGCAATGGTTTCCAGCACCGCGCTGCGGGTGGTGGGAAATGCCGACCAGGAGTCGCTGTCATTCTTGCGTCGGTCGTAGCGTTCGCCCTTGCCCGCCGTATCCACGCCATTGGGCACGAACACGCTGGAACTGACGATGAACTTGGGAATGTTGCCGCGATCGTTCTGCATGTGCAGCAGCCAGGCACAGAGCCGGTCGAGCTGGCCCGGTTCGGACGGGTGTAGCGATGGCCGGCCCAGCAGATGGTTATCGGCCAAGGCCCCGGGCACATCATCGAGAAAGCGCTGGGTCCGGGTGTCGAGGACGAAGAATGGGTAGTTGGCACAGGAAAAATCATAGAACAGTTGGTTGACGGCCTGATGTTTCAGGTAGACATCGTTGCCGCTCATCTCGCGCCCCTGGACATAGCTGTCTTCGAAGCGCGGGCCGTGGCTCCACTGATAACTCATGTAGGCCCCCATGGCCCAGTTGAACAGCGTGCGCTTGCTGCTCTTGCCGATGCGGTCCTGGGTCCAGTTATCCTCGATTTCATGGTCGTCGAGGATCATGTAGGTGGGCTTGCGCGCCAACAGCCGGCTGATGTTCGGTGAGCCGAAAGCCGTGTGATAGCGCTCTTCGAACTCCTTGTAGCTGTCTGCCCGGCCGATGGGCACATAGCGGTTGAATTCGTCGGCGTAGATCTGGTCGCCGACCATCAGCACAAACTGCACATCGTCCTGGGCCGTCAGCATCGGCCCGAAGATCGCATCCGAATCCTTGCGTTGCCACGGCAGCCCCGGATAACGGCAGGACCCCAGGAGAAAGTTCAGGGGCTGGGGCTTGCCCGTTTCAGGTGCGCTGGCGTGGGTGGTGAACTCGGCCTCGACGTACACCTTGTCCGGGCCGCTGCGATTCAGGTCGCTGGCCCAGGCCGAGGCCGCCGGCAAGCGTTGCACCACCGACTCGCTGGGCACCTCGTCATCGATGGAGCCGGAATCGTCGACGTTCAGCGATGCCATGCGCACCCGGTACTGGGTGGCGGGGGTCAGGACAAAGGGCTTGAGTTGCTTGCGCTCGGTCTCGTTGCGCCACAGGTTGAGGTCCACCCCCAGGTTGAAAGTGCCGGTGCGGTGGTATTCGCGACGCAGGCGAAAGTAGAAGATGTTCTCGCCGGCGACCCGACCGTTGCTGCCCACCACGCCGATCACCCCGATGGTGCGGATGTCCTCGGCCACGCCCTTCTCGTCCAGGGCATCCGATGCGGCGATCCATAAGCGGCAGGAAGTATCAGTGGTATGGCCGACGATCGGGCCTAGCGACGGGGTGCGTAGGGTGCTCATGGGGACCGCTCCTTGCGTGATGGTGCTTGCAGATTAGCCCGGGCGCGGCAGCTCACAAGGACGCTCGCCGGATGCTGACAGCCGGTCGCTGAAGGCCAGGATCAGCGCCAGGGCAATCAACAGCGCGGCTAGGCCATAGGTCCCGCGCATGGCGGCGCCGACCGCCTCGGGCGGGGCCCGGGTTATGCCACTGGCGCTGCTGATCCAGGCGAACAGCGCGCCCATGGCGGCGGTGCCGCTGATCAGGCCGAGGTTGCGCGACAGGCTCAGCAGCCCTGCGCTCAATCCGCGTTGTTGCGGTGCCACATCGAGCATCACCAGGCTGTTGTTGGCCGCCTGGAACAACGCGTAGCCCGCCGTCACCAGGGCCAGCGGCGCGAGGTAGCCTGCCAGGCCCAGGCTGGCGGGCAGCAACGCCAGGGCCAGCAGGCCGAGCAGCATGCCCAGCAGGCCGCCGCGGGACATGCGCCGCGCCCCCAAGCGGTCCACCAGGCGCCCCGCCGGCCAGCCGCCGAGGGTCGCCACCAACGGCCCGACCGACAGGCACAAACCCACCGTTTGAAGGTCGAGCCCCAGGCTGCGGGCCAGGTAGAACGGCCCCACCACCAGGGTCGACATGATCACCGTGGACACCAGCAGGGTCATCGCCAGGCAGGCGCCTAACTGGCGCTGACGCAGCAAGGCCGGCTGGAACAGCGGCGCCGGCACTCGACGCTCCACCCACACCAGCAACCCGCCGGCCAGCCCGGCAAGCCCCAGCAGTCCGAGGTTCAGGGGGGCCAGCAGGCCCTGCCCCAGGGTCAAGGCCAGGGCGTAGGCCCCCAGGCC
This sequence comes from Pseudomonas sp. PH1b, assembly GCF_000633395.1. Taxonomy (GTDB): domain Bacteria; phylum Pseudomonadota; class Gammaproteobacteria; order Pseudomonadales; family Pseudomonadaceae; genus Aquipseudomonas. The sequence goes on along the minus strand of NZ_AYMU01000016.1, from coordinate 131,120 downwards.
CAGGGCCAGAAGCAAGGTGCCGGGGTAGTCGAAGACCAGGCGCCCAGAACCCGCGCGCCGGGCATCGGCCGGCAGGCTGCGCCAGGCCAGCACCAGGGCCAGGAGCCCCAGGGGCAGGTTGACCAGGAAGATCGAGCGCCAGCCCAGGCTGCTCATCAACCAGCCCCCCAGGGACGGCCCGAAGCTGGTGCCCAGCGCCGACAAAGTGCCCAGCAGGCCCATGGCACTGCCGGTGCGGGCCTTGGGTACGCTGTCCGCCACCAGGGCGATGCTCAGCGCCAACATCAGCGCCGCGCCCACGCCTTGCAGGGCCCGGGCCGCCAGCAGCCACCCCAGGCTCGGGGCCAGGCCGCAGCCCAGGGACGCCACGCTGAACCAGGCGATGCCGGCCAGCAGCAGGCGCCGCCGCCCCAATAAATCCCCCAGGCGGCCGACGCTGGCGATCAGCGTGGTCACCGCCAGCAGATAGGCCAGGACGATCCACTGCACCTGCTGGAAGCTCGCCTTCAGGGCCTCGGACAGCACCGGCAATCCGGCGTTGGCAATGCTGGTGTCCAGGGACGGCATCAGCATCGCCAGGGACAGGCTGGCCAGGGCCCAGCGGGCGCGGGCAGGCAGCGGTTCGACAGCGGCCGGGGCCGGGGTACTTGAGGTCATGGGCAAGGCTCCATACAGGAATGGGCGCCAGCCTAGCCAGGCGCCAGACCTGGCGAAAGACGCACGCCTTGCAGTTAATCAGTGCAAACAACGCCTTCTCAGCCGTCGCCGTGCTAGATTTCGCCCATGACCAGTCCCGACCTGAACCTATTGCTGACCCTCGATGTGCTGCTGAGCGAAGGCAGCGTGGCGCGGGCCGCCGAGCGCCTGCAACTGAGCCCCTCGGCCATGAGCCGGGCGTTGGCGCGGCTGCGGCAAGTCACCGGCGACCCGCTGCTGGTGCGGGCCGGGCGCGGCCTGGTGCCCACGCCCCGAGCCCTGGAGCTGCGCCAGCGCGTCGGCACTGTGCTGGAGAACGCCCAGGCGCTGCTGCGTCCGGCCGAGCAAATCGACCTCAAACACCTGGTGCGCACCTTCACCCTGCGCAGCCGCGACGGCTTCGTCGAGAACTTCGGCCCGGCGCTGATCAGACGCCTGCGCACCGAGGCGCCCCAGGTCCGCGTGCATTTCGTCAACAAGCTCAACCGCGACAGCACGCCCTTGCGCGAGGCCAGCGTCGACCTGGAAACCGCAGTGGTCGATGAACACACCAGCCCCGAACTGCGCACCCGGGCGTTGTACCGCGACCGCATGATCGGCGTGGTGCGCGCCGGGCACCCGCTGAGCCGGGGCAAAATCACCGCGAAACGCTATGCGGCAGGCCAGCACATCCTGATCTCGCGCCAGGGCCAGGGCCCTGGACGCATCGACGAAGCCTTGAGCGCCTTGGGGCTGGAACGGCAAATCGTCGCCCAGGTCGGCGGCTTCTCGGCGGCCCTGGCCCTGGCCCGGGGTTCGGACCTGATCGCCACGCTGCCCGAGCGCCACACCGCCAGCCTGCGAGACGGCCTGCACAGTTTCAGCCTGCCCCTGGCGCCCCTGGAAATGACCATATCCATGCTCTGGCACCCGCGCATGGAGGCCGATCCGGCCCATCGCTGGCTGCGCAGCTGCGTGTATGAGCTGTGTGCCGATCAAGGCCAAAACCGTTGAACCCGACCCCGCCACCGTTGATGCCGGCACACACTTTCTGCCACAGGACGGCCCCGAGCCCCAATGCCGATCCGTTAAACGCAACGGCAAACAAAAAATGCCGGGGGGCGAGGGAGCCTGCTCCCGCTGAGGTGGCGCAGCCACCGCCAATGGCCGGCCCCGAGCTGGCCAGGAGGTCCGCACTCGGCTTGACCACCGCACGACTGAACGGGAGCACGCTCCCCCGCCACCTATAGCCTGGTGGCGCCTTGACTGATCGGCAGCAGCCTTCAGACCTCAACCCCGCAGCAACACCTATCGAGCCCTGCCCCATGCCCACCCGCCCAACGCTGATTCCCGCCCTGACCCGTGATCACCTGCCCGCCGCTGTCGCAGTGCTCTGGGGCATGCTCCTGGCCGCCGGACGAGCCTGGGAGCCCAGTGATTATTTCTGGAGCAACTTCGCCTGGTACTGGTTGCCCCAGGCCCTGATCCTCGGCCTGTTGCTGCTGACCCGGCCAAGCCTGGCGCTGTTCACCGGGGTCGCCCTGGCCCTGTCGGCGCACCTGCAGCTCATGTGCCTGTGGATCAACGCACCAGAGGATGTGATGGGCTGGCTGTTCTACCTGTTCGACTTTCCGGGGGCGCTGATCGGCACCCTGATCGCCCGCTACCGGGCGCGGCGCATCGCTCCCGAGCAGTGGCTCAAGGGGGGCCTGTCAGGCTTTGCCTGGGTGGCCATCGGCCTGGCAAGCAACTTCCTGCTGGTGCTGAGCACTCAGCACTGACCCGGCGAAGGCACGCAAGCAGGGTTCAACCTAAGTACGGGCATGCTGCCCAACCCAGGGCCCACCACCAGGCGCCGCCGCGGCTGAGTGAAGACTCGGCAGACCTGGTGCTGCATGTGCGGGGAAATGCATAGGCCGCCCTCCGCACGGAGGGCGGGCCGGTTGGCCTCAGCTGTGGCCCTGGCTCAGGTTCGACAAGCGCCCGGACAGGGCCTGCATCGCCTCGCTGACCTTGTCCAGGGCCTGGGCGTCCCGGGCATTGTCTTCGCTGATGCCGTGGATGCGCACCGCCAGTTCGTTGATTTCCTGGGTCACGTGGCTCTGCTGCTGCGCCGCCACGGCGATCTGCTGCGCGCGCTGGGAGATGTCGTCGAAGCTGGTCACCGTGCTCGACAGTGCATCCGAGGCGCCGGAGGCTTCGCCCACGGCCTGGCGGGTACGCGCCTCGCCGGCCTGGATCGCCTGCACCGCCTGGCGTGAAGCCTGCTGCAGGTCGTTGATCATGCCACTGATCTCGTTGGCCGAAGTCTGGGTACGTCCGGCCAGGGTCCGCACCTCGTCCGCCACCACCGCAAAACCGCGGCCCTGCTCACCGGCTCGGGCGGCTTCGATGGCCGCGTTCAGCGCCAGCAGGTTGGTCTGCTCGGAGATTGCCTTGATCACGTCGAGCACCGCGCCGACCTGTTGGCTGTCCTGTTCCAGGCGCTGGATCACCGCCATCGCCTCGGCCATTTCCGCAGATAGTTGCTGGATCGACTGGCTGTTGGCATTGACCTTCTGCTGGCCGTCCTGCACCACCACCAGCGACTGGCGGGCGGTGTCGGCGCAGTTGTTGGTGTTCTGCGCCACTTCCAGGGCACTGGAGGACATCTCGGTAATGGCCGTGGCCAACTGGGTGTTTTCCTGACGCTGCTGCTCGGCGCGCTGGGCCAGGGTGCTGCTCAGTTCCCCCAGGCGCCCGGCTTCACCGTGCAACTGCCGGGCTTCGCTGGCGATCTTCTGCAGCATCTGCCGCAACTGCCCGGCGTAGCGGTTGACCGCACCGCGCAAGGCGCCGATCTCGTCGGCCCGAGCCACGTGCAACTCGGTGTTGTCGGTAGCCTGGCCACGGCCCAGGGCATCGATCTGCTGGGTGGTTTCTTCCAGTTGGGCGATCAGCTTGTGCCCGCCGAGCCAGGCGAAGAACAGCAGCAAGGCCAGCAACGGCAGGAGGAACAGCAGAATCTCGGTGGTCATGGCCCGGGCCAGGCCGGTGACCTTCTGCTCCGGGGTCACCAGGCCGATGGTCCAGCCGCTGCCCGGCATGCTGAACAGGCTGACCCGCACCGCCTCCTGCAAGCGGCCGTCTTCTGCCAGGTCGACGCTGCGCACCTGGCCAGGCGCTGCCGCCTTGGCCAGCGCCTCGGCCACCGGGCGCAACCAGGGCTGCTGCTGGCTCAAGGTATCGAAGCTGAGCATCTGCCCTGCACCACCGGCCTGGGCATCGGGGAAGTACAGAACGTTGCCGGCCTGGTCCAGGGCGAAGGCATACCCGCCGGTTACCGAGCCCTGCTCCTTGAGGAAGCGCGCCAGGTCATCCAGGCGCAGGTCGATGGTGGCGACCCCGGCAAAGCTGCCGTCCTGGCGATAGGGCACGCTGCAGGTGGTCATCGGCACCTGGGTCACCGGGTCCTGGTAGGCCTCGGACCACAGGCAACGCCCGGCCGCACTGCTGCGCGCACCGGTGTACCAGGCTTCATGGTGATAACCGGCGCTGCCGGCGGCGTTGTAGTCATCGGAAAACGCCAGGGGCCCGGCATCGCTGCGGGCCCAGAAGAAACTGCGGCGCTCGACGCCGGGGGCGAACGCATTGGGCTCCGGCCAGATCCCGCCGCCGGCAATCGCCTTGTCACCTTCATGGTCGATGACCTTGGGCAAAGTGGCCATGAACAGCGCCGGCTCCTTGGGCAAGCCTTCCACCAGGTGGGCCATGCTCGCGGTCACGCCTTCGATGCCCGCCAGCTGCAGTGCCAGCTGACGGACGATGGCGCTGCCGGTCTGTTCGATCAATGCCGAGCTCGCCTCCACGACTCTGGGTTGTCCCCGCAGGGTCATCACGGCAAATACCGCCAGCGCCGTGAACAGCAACAGCAGCACGCTGCCGAGGGTCAAACGATGAGACAGACGAACCGGTAGCAAAGCCATGACGAACTCCGTATCAATGGGCATTCAGGAGTTATCGACCACGGCTGCGGTTCACTTGAGAAAAGAGTGACGCCGCTCACATCCCCAAGGGACCTGAGCGGCGTCCAGGGGCGACCTTCACCCCTGCCCGTCGCGTTCGCGCTGGCGCAGCGCGGTGACCGTCTCGCCGCCCACGCCCCAGTTGTCGGTGGGGATCTCCTCGATCACCACGAAAGTCGAGGCTGGAGGCTTGTTCAGCACCCGTTGCAGCAACTCGGTGGCCCCTTCGATCAGGGCCCGCTTGTGTTCGGCGGTGACCCCTTCCCGGGTCACCTGGATCTTCACGTAGGGCATGTCCTGCTCCTGTTCACACGGACCAAACACCGCTGGCGGAACCGCCGTCCACCGCCAGCACCGTCCCGGTGACAAACGTCGAGTCGGTCAGGTACAGCACCGCCTCCACCACATCCTGCGCCGTACCGATGCGACCGGTCGGGGCCAGGGTCTTGAGCCCCTCCCGGGTCTGTTCGTCAGCCTGGTGCAAAGGCGTATCGATGATCCCCGGAGCCACCCCGTTGACCATCACCTGGGCGCTCGCCAGTTCCAGGGCCAGGGCACGCACCGCCTGGTTCAGCCCGCCCTTGACCAGCACCGGCAACAGCGCCGGCACCTGGGTATTGGGTTGCAGGGCGATCGACGCGGTGATCGCGACAATGTGCCCGGTGCCCCGGGCCGCCATGTGCCGGGCCGCTGCCTGGGCCGGATAGAAGAAGCCCTTGAGGTTGGTGCTGACAATCGCCTCAAAATCTTCCTCGGTGTAATCGCCCACTGGCTTGGGAATGAAGATCCCGGCGTTGCTGATCAGGATGTCGACCTGGCCGAAACTCGCCAGGGCCTCATCGAACAGGCGCTGGCTGGTTTGCGGCAGGCCGATGTCGCCGGCCACCAGCCGCAGGTTCGACGGATGGCCCAGGCGCGCCGCGGCTTGCTCCAGGCGTGCCAGGCTGCGTCCGTTGCCTACCACATTGTCGCCCCGCTTGAGATAGGCCTCGGCGATGGCAAAACCCAGGCCGCTGGAGGCACCGGTGACGATGACGGTACGAGGGGTATTCATGCACTTGCTCCTGTTGATCGAGCCGCTGGCCCGTGATGGAGCGTCACTTTAAATAGCAATCAATGATTGAAAAATAAGGCTCATGGCACTTCAACTGATACCCCATGTAATCAATGAGCCCACCATGAGCCGGCATTTCGACGACCTGCAACTGGGCAGCATCGAGCTGTTCTGCCTGGCGGCGGAAACCGCCAGTTTTACCGCCGCGGCAGCCACGGCCGGGGTCACCCCGGCGGCGGTCAGCCGGGCCATCGGCCGCCTGGAAGAACGGCTCGGCGTACGCCTGTTCGTGCGCACCACCCGCCAGGTGCGCCTGAGCGACGCCGGGCGTGCCTACTACCAGGAATGCCGCCAGGCCCTGACCCAACTGGTGGAGGCCGAGCGCCAGGTCACCGGCGGCCAGAGCGTGGCATCCGGCCTGTTGCGCATCAGCCTGCCGACGCCCTATGCCTATTTTCGCCTGATGCCCCTGCTGCCGCTGTTCCACCAGCACTACCCCCAGGTGCAGGTCGACCTGCACGTGAGCCACCGCAATATCGATTTCGCCGAGGACGGCTACGACCTGGCGATTCGCGGGCGCGAGCCGCTGGACTCCAACCTGATCGCCCGGCGCCTGGAAGATGCCGAGCTGGTGGTGGTGGCGACCCCGGGCTACCTGGAGCGGGCCGGCATCCCGGACACCCTCGACGCCCTGGCCGCTCACCAGTGCATTCAGTTCGCGCTGCCCAGCACCGGGCGCAAGGTGCCCTGGTCTTTTCAGGTGGATGGCAAGCCGCTGGAGCTGGACACCCACGGCAGATTCTGTTGCCTGGAAGACTTCCTGGCCACGCTGATGCTGGCCAAAAGCGGGGTTGGCTTGATGCAGGTTTATCGCTTCACGGTGCAGAGCGAGCTCGACAGTGGCGAGTTGGTGGAGGTGCTGCAAGCATTCGGCGGCCGCTCACGGCCGTTTATCCTGCTCTACCCCGAGGCACGTCATGTGCCACAGCGGGTGCGAGTGTTCATCGACTTTCTGTTGCAGCAAAGCCAGGGTGTGGCGCGATCACCGCAAGCCCCGGACTGAAGATCACGATCAAGCCACAGGACGGCTGCGCCCTGCGGCTTGATGGGTCAGCGCGGCGACTTCAACCCTCGAGCACCAGCAGGAACTGGCTGTAGCGATCAATGGCGTCCTTGGACAGTTCCAGCCCTTTGTCCCCCATGCGCGACATCCACTTGCCGTTGTCGCCGCGCAGGGAAATCTGCCCGCTGGCGTTGTCGATGGCGTAGGAGAACTGACAGTACTGGTCGATGCTGTCCTTGGACAGTTCCAGCCCCGTGGCGCCCATTCGCGACATGAACTTGCCGGAATCGCCCTGCAGCGCGAGCTTCTTTTCACCGCCGATCTGTATCAGCACCACTTTGAACTTGCTGTACTGATCGATGGAGCCCTTGGAGAGTTCAAGGCCGGTGGCGCCCATCCGCGACATGTAGTTGCCCGAGTCGCCGCGCAGCGAGATGACGCTACCGTTGTCGATATTGCGTTGTGGTATGACGATCATGGTTGGCACTCCTTGTTGACTGGCTGTGTTCCTTGCTCCTGCGGGAGGTGCGGCAACGAACCGCCGAGCTTCCCGCAGAAAGGCCCGGCGGCCCTGGACAGCCTGCCGCAGGCGCAGTGTAGTCGAGCCACAATCGGCTCCCGGGAAGGCGCAAAGACAACAGGACCAACGGTTGCAGGGGCTCCGGCGTGCTCAGATCAAAGCGCGATTGCACAGCGCAGACAGGGCATCCGTGGCGATAAACAGCAGGCATTTTCAGGGCGCGGCAAGCGCCCAACGGCTGGCACACCAGCGGCCCGGACGCAATGCCCGGGGCCGCCTGGAGGAAGGGCTGTGGCGACTGTTTCAGCTCGGTTGGTTGCCCATGTACAGGTCGAAGTTTTCGATGTAGTCGGTGAGATTTTCTTCCAGCATCAGGCGAAATTCCTCGACGAAATAGTCCACCGCCTGCTGCTTGGCCGCGGCCAGCTCCTCGACATTGCGGCAACCGCAGGCACTGACCCAGGCACTGAAGCGCGCGTTGGCGTACATCAGCGAGGCACTGGCCTTGCCCCGGCTGCTGTCGGCGATATGGGTGTTGGCCAATTCGATGATGGCGTCGGCACGGTTGAAGAAATCCTGATCCGTTTCATTGGCCACGGAGCGTTCCTCTTGCTGGCTGGAAAATAAGGCGCGGGAGTATAAGGGGTTGCGCCCGCAAGGCCGATGGTTTTCTACCACCGGCCCGCACGCAAGAGGTTCAGGCACGGCTGCCAGGCGCCACCGGCAGGGCCCGCAGGTACTGCGCCAGGAGCGCTTCGCTGGGCTGCTGTGAGCGCAGCACGCAGTTATCTGACGCCTGCAATGCCCGCTGCAGATGCACTTCGCCCTGCTGCCGATCGCCCCGCAGAAAAGCCCGCAGGGCCTCGCAGCGCGGACGCAGCCAAGGGGCGAACCAGTCAATGTCGCGGTCCATCCCGTCGTCCCACAGGCAGTTGGCATCCTGCTGCTGGCAGGCGCGGAGAAAACCCAGCTCGATGCGTAGCAGAGTGATCAGGGTGCTCATGCCGGTCAATGACTGCCGATGGCTTTGCAGCACCGCTTCCAGCTCCGGCTCCAGTTGCAGCGCCGCCTGCCAGTCCCCCTGGTTCAGCAGTGCGCCGAGACGATAGTCGAAGGCCAGCAACGGCTGGGGCATCGGGCCCTGGGCCAACAGGGCAATATCGGCAGCCGGCAGCTGCTCGCTGGGCACCCCGGCGGCGGTCAGGGCGAGCAGGCGCATCGGGGCCAATGCATCAGCCTGGTCGTCACGGTGCCGCCACCAGGCAATCAGCAATGCCCCATCGCTGGCATGCACACTCAGGGTCGGCAGCAAATTGGCCAGTGCCATGCACAGGTTGATCACGGCAAACGCCAGGGCAACGGCCGCCACCAGGCCCTGGCCGAGCCCGGCAACCCCCAGGCAGGTCATGCCCACCAGCAGGTTGAACACAGGCCCCATTGCCACCATCCACAGCATCTGCCGGCGCAACGGACGCCGGGGATTGGCCGCGGCCATCACGAAACCACCAAGCCGGCGGCTCTTGAGCTGGGGCGACCAGCGCACCTGCCAGCCCCGACGCCGCACCTGGATCTCCAGCGCCGCGACACGCATCAGCAGCACCGGCATGGCATTGAACCTGGCCCCCAGGTAATGGCCGCCTTCGTGCACGGCCAGGGCCACCAGCACCAGGCCAGCGGAGAGGATCATCGACAGGAATGGCTGCAGGTCGGAGTGCAGGCCGAAGCGCAGGTGAAGGCCGATGATCAGCGCCGCGCCCAGCCAGCTGGCCAGGCCCAGGAGTATCTGCAGTCCACGGATCAGAGTGTTCAGAGCACCGAGCCCTTTGTTGCGGTTCATGGCGGCCGTCCTTGGAGGTGCGAGGGTAGATGCGGGCGCGCAGACTGCCAGTTTCCACCCTGCCCATTCAACCCGACAGCGCAGATAAAACGCTCAGGCTGGCGCCGCCCTTCAGGCCTGCGCTCGGCACTGCACCTGCAACAGCTGGTCGGCCAGGGGCCGGCAGTCGATGCGTACCGGCAGGAACGCCTCGATCACCGCGATATTGCTCTGCAGGTGCTCGGTCATGCGCAGGGTGGTGAAACTGCCGCCGCCGGCCAGGGCCATGGGCAGCAGCAATTGGTCCGCCAGGTGCTCGGCCACCGCAGCCGTGGACCCCAGCCAGTCCCGGGCCTGGTCAATGGCCAGGTCGGCGACATGCTCCGCGCGCAGACTGTTCTGGCCGAACGCGCTGAACAACTCGGTCAGGTGCTCGAAGACGAACTCCAGCAGCAGGACATTGCCCGGGCCATATTGCTCGTCCAACTGCACCGGGCTCAGGCTTTCCCAGGGCAAGTCCAGGCGGTTGCCGACCCGGCGCAGCTCGCGCTCCGCCACATGGGCCGGCAAACCGGCACTCAGGGCCCAGGCCCGGCGTTCGAGCAGGGCGCCGCGCTGCTCAAGGTGCAGGGGGCGCAGGGTCGAAGGCTGGATAAATGCCTCCAGCTCGCCACCGCCGGCCGGGACGAAGCCATGGCGCAGCAGTTGCAGTTCCACCTGCCCGCCCATGCGCCGCAGTTGCGGCAGCCAGGCCTGCTGGAGGAAGTCCACCGGCGGCGCCAGGGGGTTATGGGTGCCGCCGCTGATGTGCACGCGGCTGGGCTGCGGCGCCTGCAACAGCGCCGGCAGCAGGGTCTGCAGCACCAGGGTGCAACTGCCGGCGGTGCCGATGGCGAAGCGGTAGTCGCCGCCACGGATCGGCCCCGGTTCGAAGGTCAGGGCCTGGGAGCCCAGTTCCGCGCCCGAAGTCCGCGCGCCGCAGACCTGGGCCGCCGCCAGCACCGCAGTCAGGTGCTGACGCATCAGCCCCGGACGGCTGCGCTTGGCGCGTATATTGACGATCCGCAGGGGCTTGCCGGTGAGCATCGACAAGCTCAGGGCGCTGCGCAGTACCTGGCCGCCGCCGATGGCGCCGTCCAGTTCGATAACCTCTTGTTTCATCACATTCCTCAAGCGTAGTGCCGGACGGTTTCCCGCAGGTAGGCGTCCAGCACGGCAGTGTCTTCATGGGTGCGCGCCAGCTTCGGCACCGGGCGCTCCAGCTCGGCGGCGATAAAGCGGTGCAGCGCCAGGCGCCGCGGCCCGTAGGCCGACTCATCGGCGCTGCGTTTCAGGGCCAGCAGCTCCTCCACTTCGTCCAGCAAGGGCTGATCATCGACGGTGGTCAGCAGCTCGGCGAAGGTCATCGGCGGTCGGCCGCGGCCCTGGTCGATCCAACGCACCGCCAGTAACGGCCGCAGGACGTAGAAGTACTTCTTGAACCGCACGCTGTCGCCTTGCAGGTAACCGCGAAAGTTCTTCCTGGCCATCGACAGGTAATGATTGCGCGCCGCCGGCGGGCTGTAGAACGCCTCCGCCAGCGCCCGCAAGCGCGCGGCTGCAGCCGGCTCGCTGCAATACACCAGGGGTGAATCCAGCCACTCCAGCAAGGTCGGGTTGGACTTGCGCAGCAGCCCCAGGGTCTTGCGCAACTCCCAACCGCTGATGTCCAGCTCATCGTCCAGCGGGCGCTCGATCACGTCGCGCGCGGTGTCCACCTGGATGAACCACTCGGGTTTTTCCACATAGACAAAGCGCACGTCGTAGTCACTGTCGGTGGAGGCAAAACCCCAGGCACGGCTGCCCGACTCGCAGGCATACAGCACCTTGACCTTGCGTTCGCGCTCGATGCGCGCCAATTCTTCCAGTACCCGTTCGCGCATGGCGCAACTGAGGGGGTGACGCTCTTCTTCGGTGTACATGTGCAACATCCTGTTCAATCGGTGGCACTGGCCATCAGTACCGCCAGGGTCCGGCGCCGGGGGTTCCAGATGCTCAGGCACCAGACGCCCCACCACTCCAGGCCCTCCTCAAAATACGTGCTCCAGGGCGGCATTTCCGGCCCCACGCGGGCCTCGGTCACCCACTCCAGCTCCAGGTTGCTCACCCAGTCGATCACCACCGGCCCGGCCTCGGGCTCCAGCCCCAGCAGCGCCAGCCATTGGCGGAAGATCACCTCGGGGCGCTCCCCGTTCTCGGCAAACTGCGTGCCGTACGGCGGATCGCTGAAGGCCGGGTACAACCCCATGGCGTCGCCCGCAGGCTGGATCAGGGTCAACTGGCGAATTTGCTCGGCATCCAGTTCACGGGGTTGTGCCCGCTGCACCTCCCAGCGCATCGGCTGGCCTTGGCCGACGTTGGCATAACACGGGTCTTCACTGCGTTCTTGCTGCACCTGTCGGAACAACACACTCAGTGCCTGGCGATGCAGCTCGAGGTCCACCTTCGCCTGGGGTGCTACGGCCAGCACGGCGAAGTCGAAGACGCAGAGCGCCTCTTTCATCTGCCGGCGCAAGGCCTGGCCCTGTTCATTCTCGATCGGTGTCAGCAGGGCTGATTGCATGGCCACTCTCTCCATTCTTCACAGCAGGCGCGTGAGCGAACCTGCGGGTAATTCACCGGTTTCTTCCAGGGCCTTCACCCGTTGCGCCAGGGCCTCGCGCAGCGGCTTGGGGGTCACCGGGTCGAACATGCCGTAGCGGGCATCGCACCAGCGGGCCAGGGCCTCGCGCCAATAGGCACGTTCATCCGTTGCCTGCCCCAGGCGCCACAGCAGGTATTCCAACTGCCGCCAACTGGGCTTGAGCCCGAGCATGGCCCAACGCCGCGCCTTCGGCAGCTCATGCCACTGCTGGTCCAGGCGCAACTCCAGGGCTTCGTCGAACACCGCCCAGGGCTGCTGGCGCAACAGGCCCAGGGCGCAGTCGAAGACCTTGTCCGAGGGATCGTCGAGGGCCGCCAGTTGCTCGCTCATGCCGCGCTCGCCCAGGGTTTGCAGGGCCTGCAGGCGCACACTCGGCGCCGGCGAGGCCAGGGCCTGGCGCACCATGGCGTCGGCCTGCGGTTCCTGCAGCTCCCTGACCAGCCCCAGCAGCCCCAGCCACTGGCGCTTGTTGCCCGGGGCCGGCTGCTGCAAGCGGGCCAACAGCACCTCCCGCGGGTCCAGCCCATGGCGCGGCGCGGCCCAGTGGGCCAGGCAGCGCAAGGCCCCCGAAGGGTCGAGCAAGGCCTGGGCCAGGTACCCGCGACAATCGGCAAGGCGCGGCAACAGCAGCCGCAAGGCCTTGACCCGCACACTGGCACCGCAGCTGTGCATTACCGCTTCCAGCAAGGGCAGCGCCTGCGCGTCGGGCAGTTCGGCGCAGGCGTCCACCGCCATCTGCCGCACGCTGACCTCCGGGTGACGCAGGGCCATGGCCAGCAGCGCCGGCCGGTCCTCGACGCCCTTGAGCAACAGTTCGAAGACAAAGCGCGCAGCCTTGCCCCGACAAGCGCCAAAGGCCCCATGCACCTCGTCGCGCACCTGGGCCAGCTGCAACACCGCGGTGGCCCGCTCCAGGGTTGCGCCGTGGTCGGCCCGCTGCTTGCCGCTCAGGGCCAGCAGCGGTGCCAGGGTCTGCAACAGCAGCCCGGCGTGCTCCGGCGCCCAATACGCCTCGACCGCATCGGCCGCCTCCTGGCGTACCTGGGGCACCCAGTCGTTGAGGCGTTCCAGAAGCGCCGCCAAGGCCTCGGCCGAGGGCTGCGCGGACAAACCGCGTACCGCTGCCTGACGCACGAAACCGTTGCCGAAGCGGCTCAGCTCCAGCCAGGCACTGTGCCTGTCCAGGTTTTCCAATACCTCCCTTACCCGGCCGCTTTCATAGTCGCTCAGCTGGGAATGCCAACTGAGCGGGACCGGTATCAAGGCTTCCATGTCGTCCATTGTTCTACCCCTTTACGCACACCACCTGACGCAGGGTGTGCAGCACTTCCACCAGCTCGCGCTGGGCGTGCATGACTTGGTCGATGTCCTTGTAGGCCATCGGGATTTCATCGATCACCGCTTCGTCCTTTCGGCACTCCACATGGGCGGTAGAGCGGATCTGGTCGGCCAGGGTGAAGGTGTTCTTGGCCTTGGTCCGGCTCATCACCCGGCCTGCGCCGTGGCTGCAGGAGCAGAACGCCTCCTCGTTACCCAATCCACGGACGATGAAGCTCTTGGCCCCCATCGACCCCGGAATGATCCCCAGCTCGCCCTTCTTCGCCGACACTGCCCCCTTGCGGGTCACCAGCACCTCTTCACCGAAGTGGCGCTCCTTCTGCACGTAGTTGTGGTGGCAGTTGACTGCCTCCAGCGCCACTTCAAAGGGCTTGCTGATCACCTTGCGGGTGGCCTGGATCACCAGTTGCATCATCAGCTCGCGGTTGTGCCGGGCAAAATCCTGGGCCCAGGCCACGGCTTCGACGTAATCATCGAAGTGCTGGCTGCCTTCCTCGAAGTAGGCCAGGTCACGGTCCGGCAAGTTGGCGATATGTTGACGCATATCGGCCTGGGCCAGGTGAATGAACAGGTTGCCGATGGCGTTACCTACGCCGCGGGAACCGCTGTGGAGCATGAACCAGACCCGGTTGGCTTCATCCAGGCAGACCTCGATGAAGTGGTTACCCCCTCCGAGGGTTCCCAGGTGCTGGCGGTTGTTGCTGTTGGCCAGGGCCGGGTACTTATCGGTGATGGCCTTGAACCGTGGCTGCAGGGCCGCCCAGGCCAGGTCAGTCTGTTGCGGCACATCACCCCAGGCCCCCTTATCTCGACCGCTACGGGGCGAAGTACGACCGTGAGGCACCGCCGCCTCGATGGCGCTACGCAGCCCGGCCAGGTTATCCGGCAGGTCGGAGGCGGTCAGCGAGGTACGGGCGGCGATCATTCCGCAACCGATATCCACCCCGACCGCGGCCGGGATGATCGCGCCCACCGTGGGGATCACGCTACCGATGGTCGACCCCTTACCCAGGTGCACGTCGGGCATCACGGCCAGGTGCTTGAAGATGAACGGCATCTTCGCGGTGTTCATCAATTGCTGGCGCGCTTCGTTTTCCACCGGTACGCCCTGGGTCCACATCTTGATCGGCTTGCCGTTGGCGACTTCCAGCAGTTGGTAGGTTTTGTGTTCCATGTCGTTGACTCTTTTTCCTGTGGCCGGTGATTCGGCCTTGTTCAATAGGGTGTGCAGGAGCCGGGGCGCAGAAAATCATCTGGAGGGCCTCTTCGCTGGCAAGCCAGCTCCTACGGGACTGCGGTGTTCGGTACAGACGGCGACAAGTGGAGGTGGAACATGCAGCGCGCTCTGCCACTGAGCTAGCACCTTGCGGTGAACGGGACTCGAACCCGCGACCACGCTGTCCTGTAGTTCCACCGGCATTCGCCGGGTCAATCGGTGCAGGCCGGGCCTGCGGGCAGCGACAAGGGAACAGGCACATTTGCTCTACCCACTGAGCTACAGCCTTGCGGCTGGCGGGGCTCGAACCCGCGACACGATGTAGTACCTGTGGCATTCGCTGCCATCCCGCCGAAGCGGGGGAAAAACGGCGACGACAAGGAGTCGATGAAACAATGCACTCGCGTTCTGACCATTGAACCACGGCGCCGTTTTCCAGCACCGGCGGGAATCGAACCCGCATCTCGAACCTTGGATGTAGTTCCATCAGCATTCGTCGCAAAAAACAAAAAGGGTGGCACGACAAAAGAAGTGACTGATTGCCGGAATCGAACCGGCTTGACCAGGATGTACAGCCACTGGCATTCGTGCCCTCACCGGCCCTGACAAGAGTTGCTGAGACGCCTTTAGATGTAGTCACAGCGGCATTCAGGGCCAATGATCAAAAAATCCGTGGTGTGCGCCGGCTCGCCGGCGCACGGTTTATCTCCTGTTCTGCCGATCAGGGCTCCATTGCCTCGATCGCCTTGACCCAGTGCTGCGCACCGTAGTTGCCAGCGGTGAACTGCGCGATCACATCGAACACCGCGTCACTGAAGCCGCCGACGTTGAGGATGTCCTCGCGGTCCGGCGCCTGGGTCGTGGCCCCGGGTTGCATATCGATGCACACCAGCCGCGCCTGCGGGTTGATGGCGCGGATCCGCTCCCACTGGCGCAGGGTTTCCGTGGCCCCATGGCGCCGTGCATCGATCCACGACTCGTTGTCCGAGACCAGGATCAGGGTGTCCACGCGGCTCTTGGCGTTGGCCAGCTGAGCCAGGGGCGCCGAGCAGTTGGTACCGCCCCCGCCGATGTTCGCTAGCTTCTGCGCATTGCTCATCACGCTGTCCCGCGGGTTGAGGTGGATGTTCACCACTCCCCGCTCGAACGGCATGACCCGCGCCGCCGGCTGCTTGCGCAACACCGCGGCCGCCACCAGCGCCGCCACATCGATGCAACGCACCGCCGTGGTGGCGCCCTGGCGATAGCCGGTGACCGGGCTGTGCATCGAGCCCGAGACATCCGGGCAAACCACCACATTGCCTGCCAGTGCCGGCACGTTGGCCAGGGACAGCTCCAAAGCATCCTGCAGCGCCTCGCGGACCTGCTGCGGCACCTCCTCGCCCGCCATGCGGTACGCCGCCAGCAACTGGTACGGGTAGACCCGGGCCTTGGCCACCTCCCCCGCATCCGCCAGCCGCGCCGCCACGTACTCGGTGCAACCGGGCACCTGGAACGCGCCGTGGCGGGCCAGGGTATTGAGGTTCATGCGCAGCCCCTGCCAACCCATGTTGCGGGCCTGTGCGGCCCATTGTCCGGCGCTCAGTGTCTCGTTGCCGAGCAACTGGAACGGCACCTGCGGCACCTCCTGTGTCGCCCCGCTGCGAAACGCCAGCAGTTCGCGGGTCAGTTGCGGCAGCGCCTGCACATCCACCGGCTTGCCGATCAACCAGGCAAAGAAGGCTTCGCGCCAGGCCTCGCTTGGCTTGGGGTGAACCATCTTCACCACGTCCGCCAGGGACGGCTGGTTACCCACCGAGGCCTGCAACAGCTGACGCTCGGTGGCGTTGTTCAACCAGCTCTGCACCAGGCGCTTGGGCTGCGAACCCAGGGACTTGCGTCCGGTTACGCCGCTGCGCAGGATCTGCACGAAGTTGCGCAGCATCTTGCCGTTGTCCACCACCTGGGCGAACAGCTCCGGCACCAGGGACGAGCGTTGCGCCGTCAGCGCTGCCAGCAGCAGCGCCGGCATGTCCTTCATGTGGCCTTGCTGCCGAGCGTAACGGGCGGCCTGGGCGACAAAGCGGCTGTCCAGTTCGCTGACCAATTGCAGCACCGCTTCCAGCTGGCCTTCAGGCGAGGTGTAGAAGGTCGAGTTCAGGCAACCGGTGACCGCCAGCTGAGCCAGGCGATGCTTGGCGTTGTAGCCATAGGCCGATGCCTTGGAAGCGTTCAGGGTGTTGCTCGCCGGCGCTTTTGCCTGTTGGCTGTTGAACAGCTGGATGTTGGCCATCTTGGCGTCTCGCTCTGTTGTCTTGTTCGTTGCCAGATACATTGCAGCCGCTGTGCCAGGTTTTATTTTTTCACAAAAATATTTATTAAATATTTGATTTTAAAGGCTTTTATTTTTTATCGATTGTTCTTGAACAAGTTTTGAAGACAAGCACCTCGATATTTTTATATCTTTGTTTATCGCTATTTATCTTCAGGTATAAACATGTCGAGCAAGCCCACGGTGGCCATAGGTTTTGTCGGCGCCACCCTCGATCGCGTCGGCAAGGGCGCCAATCGCTGGAGCCACTGGCGGCCCAGCGTCGGCCTGTGCCAACAGCAGGATGTGCTGATCCACCGCCTGGAACTGATCCACGGCGTCGACGCCCGGGACATCAGCCTGGCCGGGCGGATTGCCGATGACATCCGCCAGGTATCGCCGGAGACCGAGGTGCGCCTGCACCCCATGGGCCTGAACAACCCCTGGGATTTCGAGGAGGTGTACGGCGCCCTGCACGACTTCACCAGCGCCTACCC
The DNA here is from genome assembly GCF_000633395.1 of Pseudomonas sp. PH1b. Taxonomy (GTDB): domain Bacteria; phylum Pseudomonadota; class Gammaproteobacteria; order Pseudomonadales; family Pseudomonadaceae; genus Aquipseudomonas. The sequence goes on along the minus strand of NZ_AYMU01000016.1, from coordinate 113,964 downwards.
GTTCGATACCGAGCGCGAGGATTACCTGGTGCACATCACCACCGGCACCCACGTGGCGCAGATCTGCTGGTTCCTCCTGACCGAGGCGCGCTACCTGCCGGCGCGGCTGATCCAGACCTCACCGGCGCGGCGCCGCGACCCGGGGGAACACGCCACCGGTACCCACGCGCTGATCGACCTCGACCTGTCGCGCTACGACCGCATCGCCTCGCGCTTTGCCCACAAGCGCCTGGAAGGCCTGGCCTTCCTCAAGTCGGGGATTGCCACTCGCAACCCGGCGTTCAACCGCTCCATCGAACAGATCGAACGCGTCGCCGTGCGCTCCAAGGCACCGATGCTGCTGATCGGCCCCACCGGGGCCGGCAAGTCGTTCCTGGCCCGGCGCATCTATGAACTCAAGCGCGGCCGGCATCAGGTGCAGGGGCGTTTTGTCGAGGTCAACTGCGCCACCCTGCGGGGCGACGGCGCCATGTCGGCGCTGTTCGGGCATATCAAGGGCGCCTTCACCGGCGCGCAGAATGCCCGGGACGGCCTGTTGCGGGCGGCGGACGGCGGCATGCTGTTCCTCGACGAGATCGGCGAACTGGGGCTGGACGAACAGGCGATGCTGCTCAAGGCCATCGAAGAAAAGCGCTTCTTCCCCATGGGCTCGGACAAGGAGGTCGAGAGCGACTTCCTGATCATCGCCGGCACCCACCGCGACCTGCGCGGGCGAGTTGCCCAGGGCTTGTTCCGCGAAGACCTGTTTGCCCGGATCAACCTCTGGACCTTCGACCTGCCGGGGCTTGCAGGGCGCCGCGAAGACATCGAGCCGAACATCGATTTCGAGCTGGAGCGCCATGCCCGCGAGCAAGGGCAACTGGTGCGCTTCAACCTGGAAGCCCGTCGCCGCTACCTGGCCTTCGCCAGCTCCAGCGAGGCGGCGTGGCTGGGCAACTTCCGCGAGCTGTCGGCGTCCATCACCCGCATGGCCACCCTGGCCGACAGCGGGCGCATCGACCAGGCCCAGGCCGAGGAAGAGATCCAGCGCCTGCGCCATGCCTGGGGCCTGGAGAACGAAGAGGACGAACTGCAGGCACTGCTGGGCGACGAGGTGGAACTGGACCTGTTCGACCGCCTGCAACTCAAGGCGGTGCTTGCCGAATGCCGTCGCGCCGACAGCCTGTCGCAGGCCGGTCGACGGTTGTTCGGGGTGTCACGCCTGGGCAAGGCCAACCCCAACGACGCCGACCGGCTGCGCAAATACCTGGCGCGCTTCGGGCTGGACTGGAAGCAGCTCCATCCCTCGTGAGCGCGGGCTTCAGTCCCGCGGCAAGGGCACGGCGAACACCCCACTGGCGCGGGCCACTTCACGCTCGCCGACCTGCAACAGCACCGTGGCAAAGGCCATCTGCCGGCCGCGCCTGGCATGTTCCAGGCGCACCTCGATCCACTCCCCCACCTGCACCGCGCCCAGGTAGTCGAGGGTCATGCTGGCGGTGATCAGCGGCAACGGCGGGTCGCTGGCAAAGGCCATGGCGTAACCCATGCCGATGTCCGCCAGGGTGGCGATGATGCCGCCGTGCACCGTACCGCGGCCGTTGGCGTGACGAGCATCGGCGCGCAGGCCCAGGCGCAGTTCACGGCCACTGCCGCAGCCATAGACCGGCCCGATCAGCTCCAGCAGCGGGCTGCTGCGGGACAAGGGGGTAAAGCCTTCGGGGATCGACACGACATCCATGAAACGCTCCTGGCAATGAACTGGCATGACAGATGCCAACCCGCAGAGGTGTAGCGCCTCAGGCCCTGCGCAGCCATCAGTATCAACCCGAGAAATTATCGCCAATAAGCCCGAGACGGCATGGGGTGGCGCGCCAAAGCCCGGTAAGATAGGCGCCCTGGCATTCAGCCACAGACCCATGCAATCAAGGAACCTCCATGCGGTATCAGGACGATCACTCCTCGCGGCTACGCCGGCTGCCCCTCATCCTGCTCGGCAGCCTCGCCCTCGGCGCCTGTTCACCCAGCCATGACAACAGCTCTGGCATGGCGATGGGCGGCGCCCAGGGCAAGGCCGGCGCGCTGCTGGCCTACGAGCACGAGCTGGGCCTGTCGCTGCCCGCCGCACAGATCGCTCCGCGCCTGGAGCAAACCCGCCAAGCCTGTGAAAGCGCCAAGTTCGGCCCCTGCAACATCCTGCGCCTGGAACAGGGTCCCTACCGCGCCCAGGTGATCCTGCGCATCGCTCCCAGCGGGGTCGAGCCGATGGTCGGCCTGGCCGCCGAGGGTGCCCAACTGGGCGAGCGCATCACCACCGCCGAAGACCTGGCCGACTCCGTGGCCGATGTGCAGCGCCAGCAGGAACGGCTCAAGAGCCAGCAGCGACGCCTGGATGAACTGGCGGCGCGCAAGGACATCAGCGTCAGCGACCTGATTGCCCTGAGCAAGGAACAGGCGGTCATCGAAAACGAACTGCAGGCCCTGGCCCAGGTCGCCGCCGGCCAGCAGCGACGCCTGGACACCAACCGCCTGACCCTGAACTTCACCCCCAGCGACAACGCCGAGCGCGGCTCCAACCTCAAGCTCGCCTTCAGCAACCTGCTGGACAACATGGCCGACGGCACCGCCGAAGCCCTGGAGAAAGGCAGCTATGTACTGCCCTTCGTGATCCTGGCCTTCCCCCTGGCCCTGCTGTGGGTCTGGCTGTGGCGCAAGTTCGTGCGTCGCCGCCACTGATCGGCAACCAATAAAAAGCCCGGCTATTCAGCCGGGCTTTTTATTGGGCTCGCGCAATGCCCTAGGCGCCCTGGGCTTGCAGCGCCAGCAACAGGCGTTCCAGGCCGATGCCGAAGCCCGCACCCTGGCGATAGGCGCCGGCCCCCACCACTTGCTGCTGCGCTCCGAGTTGCGGGCAGCGGGCCTCAAAACCCTCGCCATTGAGGTAGTAGGTCAGCCCGCGCTTGACCCCCAGGTTGAGCTCGTATTCCAGCCCCAGGGCATCGAGAAAACCGACACACAACGCCCGCGCCTGCTCCAGCGCCTGCTGCGGATCAGGCCCGAGGATCTCCAGGCCCAGCTGGGTGAACTCGCGGTAACGCCCGGCTTGCGGGCGCTCATAGCGGTAGCAGCGGGCGACATAGAAAAAGCTCGCCTGTTCGCGCCCGGCGAGCAGTTCGGCAGCGGTTTCCTGGAACAGCGCGGTGGCTTCCGGGATCAGGCAGCAGGCCCGCCCGGCCTTGTCGTTGAAGGCCCACATCTGGCCGATGACTTCGCTGCCGCCAGCCTTTTCGATAAAGGTGTCCTGGCCCCACAGCGCCGGGACTATGACTTCTTCAGCGCCCGCTTCGATGAAGCCAGCTCCGGAACCTTCCTTCCAGGATACGCAGGGTGGCGGCTTGTTCGCCGCTGATCATTCGGGTGCCACGAAGCATGGTCATGGGTGTTTCCTCTGGTGTGTGACAGGCAAAAAAAAGGCGCCTTGCAGGGCGCCTTGGTGGTGTCTCGACGGTCAGTGATTGCCGGAGCGGGTCACTGACGGCTCGATGCGCATACGCGACCACGGCCCCTGGGATGAGGTCCGGTGATGATGGAGGCGAGTACGGCAGCGGAAAAAATTCATCGCGCATCCTGGCACGGACCGCAGCAGGCTGACAAGCCTGCTGCAGGAGACTTTGTATCGCTGCCGATCTCGTCGGCCGGCCTGCGACAAGCCTCGCCGAACCCCTGGTGGATGGCGCGCAAGGGCTCTGCAAAAGGCCTTGGCGACGCTATCAGCGACGTCGATATTCACCATCGAGCCAATGCAGTTCTCAAAAAACTGGCGCGGCGTAGGATCGGCTCCATTCCCGACAACAGCGACCCCCGGAGCACCCCAGCATGAAACGCCAACTTTTCCTCAGCCTGGTTTTCTCGGCCTTCGCCGTCAACGCATTTGCCGCCAGCAGCGCCTACCCGGTGATCACCGAAGGCGGCTCGGATCGCCTGATTGAAAGCCGCGTGGCCGAAGGCGGTTCCGATCGCCTGATCGAACGTCGCGTGGCTGAAGGCGGTTCTGATCGCCTGATCGAACGTCGCGTAGCTGAAGGCGGTTCCGATCGCCTGATCGAACGCCGCGTAGCTGAAGGCGGTTCTGATCGCCTGATCGAACGCCGAGTAGCTGAAGGCGGTTCTGATCGCCTGATCGAACGTCGCGTGGCTGAAGGCGGTTCCGATCGCCTGATCGAACGCCGCGTAGCTGAGGGCGGTTCCGATCGCCTGATCGAACGTCGCGTGGCTGAAGGCGGCTCGGATCGCTTGATGCAAAACCGCGCATGAGCCACCCAAGCGTCGTTGCCGAAAAGAAGCCCGGTCCAAGCCACCGGGCTTTTTTCATTGCGCGCTGCAGCAGGATTCACTTCTGGTTTTTTGCCATGCAGCGCTGGTAACGCTCATCCACCCTTTTGGCAAACCAGGCCGTGGTCAGTTGGCGGGTGATCTTCGGGCTCTTGAGTTCGATGCCGGGCAATTGTTGACGCGGCACAGTCTTGCCTGCGGCCTGGTCGGCCAGGGCAAACACCTGGCGATACAGTGGCGTATCCTCGAACTCCGGGCTGTCGCCCTTCTCCAGCTGCTGGCGAATACTCGGGTTGCGCAGGCCCAGTTGCCGGCCCAGGGTGCGCACCGCCAACTCGGTGCTGCCGGGCATGATCGAGTCGTAGCGGATCAGGTCGCCATCCAGCGCCAGGCGAATCCCGCTGACCCGGCTCACGGCACTCTGGAACGCGGCGTTGCGGCTGGCGTACCAGCCGGCGTTGAAGTCGGCGAAGCGATACAGCGGTTGCGGGTAGTTCACCGGGTACCCCAACAGATGGGCGATGCCGAAATACATGCCGCCGCGGCGGCTGAAGACCTCATGACGGATCGACCCCTGCAGCGGGTACGGATAACCCTCGGCATGCTGCTCGGCGAACGCGATGCTGACTTGCATCGGCCCGCCGGTGTGCACCGGGTTGAACCCACCGAACAGGGTCTTGCCCATGGGCACCTGGCCGATGAAGTCATCGAAGATCGCGCTCAACTCCTTCTCGGTGCGGGCCTTGGCCAGGCGCTGGCTGTAGGACTGGCCATCACTGGCATGCACCTGCAGCGCCGCGCTCACCAACAGCGCCGGCACATGCACCTTGGCGGCGCGGCGGTCGATCTCTTCCCGGGCAATGCGCCCCAGCCCCGGCACCACCGGGTCGACCTGGAAGGTCGACTCTTGCTCGGTCACCGCCAGCACCGCGCACAGGTTGCCTGGGGTTGGCTCCAGGCCCTGGGCACTGAAGGCCACCTGGATATCCCGAGCCCAGCCCGGGCGATCGGCCACCGTGGGCGGCAACAGGCGCAGGACTCGGGCCTGGACCTCGGCCGCCGGCACCGGCGGAGCCTGGCTGACGCGCTGGCCGGCACAACCGGCCAGGAGCACCAGCGCGGTCATCATCAACAGTCGACACAAATACATAGGGCTCCCAATGGCCAAGGTTCAAACCTGTCCTGGTTCACGCCTCGCAACGGCGTGGCAGTGACGACACCCCATTGGGGTGCAGAGACAATCGGCGGCCGCTCGCCGCAAGACAGCGTGCGAACGGCATTCAGCCGCTGGTCATCCGACCCGAGAATAGCCGCCATGTTCAGCCGCAGCGATTTCCAGCAACGGGCCCCGCCATGATCGCAGCGCCCCGCAGCCCGCGGGATGCCCCCCCTGCCTGCTCTTCCCGCGGGACGCCCGGGCCTGAACCCGCGATGCAGCAAAGCCGACACAGGCACCTCGGCTCTTCTATGCTGTGAGGGTTTCCCCGGCCTACACTGGTCGCCCTCTCGGACTGGAGCGCCTTGCAATGCTGACCCTGGACTTCTTGATCACCAGCCTGATCGTCGTGCTGATTCCCGGCAGCGGCGTAATCCTGACCATTTCCGCCGCCCTGGTGGCCGGGCAGCGCGCCAGCCTGTTCACCGCCATCGGCTGCACCGCGGGGATAGTGCCGCACCTGCTGGCGTCGATCCTCGGCCTGTCGGCGATCCTGCACACCAGCGCCCTGGCGTTCCAGGGCCTGAAGTTTGCCGGGGTCGCCTACCTGCTGTACCTGGCCTACGCCACCTGGCGCGATCGCTCGGCCTTCGCCGTGGACAGCAACGCGGTCAGCCGCAGCGCCGGCGCGCTGATGACCAAGGCCTGCCTGCTGAATATCCTCAACCCCAAGCTGACGATCTTCTTCCTCGCCTTCCTGCCCCAGTTCATCGCCCATGACGGCAGTGACCCGGTCCCGCAGATGCTCCTGCTCAGCGCCGTGTTCATGGCCATGACCTTCTGCGTGTTCGTGCTCTACGGACTGCTGGCCAACCTGTTCCGCCGTGCGGTGATCGAATCGCCCCGGGTGCAGAACTGGCTGCGCCGCAGCTTTGCCGCCAGCTTCGCCGGGCTCGGCCTGAACCTGGCCTTCGCCCAGCGCTGAACCCCCGCGCCAGCCTGGCCCGCAGCCAGAGGCATGAGATTGATCTGCAATCGAGGGCAAGGACATGAACTGCAGCGACGTACTGATCATCGGTGCCGGGCCCACCGGCCTGGTACTGGCGCTGTGGCTGCGCCAGCAAGGGGTCAAGGTGCGGATCATCGACAAGACCACCGGCCCCGGCACCACCTCCCGGGCCCTGGCGGTACAGGCCCGGACCCTGGAGCTGTACCGCCAGCTGGACCTGACCGAGGCCATCGTCCAGCGCGGCCACCATGTGCCGGCGGTCAACCTCTGGGTCAAGGGCGAGCGCACCGCGCACCTGCCGTTCAATGCCATCGGCGAAGGCCTGACGCCCTACCCTTTCCTGCAGATCTTTCCCCAGGATGAACACGAGCAACTGCTGATCGAGCGCCTGGAGCAGCTCGGCACCCGGGTGGAGCGCAACACCGAACTGCTGGCCTTCACCGACCACGGCAACCTGACCAGCGCCCGGCTGCGCGGCGCCGATGGGCGCGAGGAACTGTGCCAGGCGTTCTACCTGGCCGGCTGCGACGGCGCCCGCTCCACGGTGCGCAAGACCCTGGGCACCGGCTTCCCCGGCGGCACCTACCAGCAGGTGTTCTACGTCGCGGACGTCGAGGCCAGCGGCCCGCCCCTCGATGGCCAGTTGCATGTGGACCTGGACGAAGCGGATTTTCTCGCGGTCTTCCCCCTGGCCGACAGAGGCCGCGCACGGCTGATCGGCACGGTGCGCGACGAGCGGGCCGAGCACCCGGAAAACCTGCGCTTCGAAGACGTCAGCCAGCGTGCCATGCGCCAGCTCAAGGTCGAGGTCAGCCAGGTCAACTGGTTCTCCAGCTACCGGGTGCACCACCGGGTGGCCGAGCATTTTCGCCAGGGTCGGGTGTTTCTGCTCGGCGATGCCGCCCATGTGCACAGCCCCGCCGGCGGCCAAGGCATGAACACCGGGATCGGCGACGCCATCAACCTGGCCTGGAAGCTCGCCGCCGTTCTCGCGCGCAAGGCCGAGGACAGCCTGCTGGACAGCTACGCCAGTGAACGCATGGAGTTCGCCCGACGCCTGGTGTCCACCACTGACCGGGTGTTCAGCTTCGCCACCGCCGAAGGCCCGGTGGCCTACCTGTTGCGCACGCGCCTGGCACCCCTGCTGCTGCCGAAGATCGCCGCCTTCGACAGCGCCCGGGAATTTCTCTTTCGCACCGTGTCGCAGATCACCCTCAACTACCGGGGCATGCCCCTGAGCGGCGGCAGCGCCGGGCACGTGCACGGTGGCGACCGCCTGCCCTGGGTGCGAGACGGCGAGCACGACAACTTCGACAGCCTCGCCCACCTCGGTTGGCAAGTGCACGTGTATGGGGTCACCAGCGACGCCCTGCGCACCTGGTGCAGTGAACAGCGGGTGGCATTGCAGGTGTTCGACTGGCGCCCGGCCCATGGTGAGGCCGGGCTGGTGCGCAATGCCTTCTACCTGCTGCGCCCGGACACCTACGTGGCCCTGGCCGAGCGTTCGGCCGACCCTGGGGTGCTGGAGCGCTATTTCCAGGAGCGCGACCTGCGGCCCTGATCAGCCCTTTCAATGCTCCTTGATGCTTGGCCAACGCTCGGCGAACTCGGCCACGGTCGCCGCCTTGATCCGCGCCAGGTCCCGGGGATAGTCGACGCCGGGGTTTTCCTCGAAGCGCGTGGCGCTGAACTGGCCGTTGCTGGCTCGCAGGATGTAGCCGCTGTCATGGCAGAGCTCGCTGAGCAGAAACAGCACCCCCGGGGTGACCCATTCCGGCTTGAGTTCCTGGGGCGCCTCGGTCACGCCCCACATGCGGGTCTTGGCCACCGGCGACACCGCGTTCACCAGAATCCCGTGCTCAGCGCCCTCCTTGCCCAGGGCATTCATCAGGCCGACCTGGGCCATCTTGCCCGCGGCATAGGCCAGCAACCCCGGTTGGGCATGGCACAGGTACAGGGCCCGGTCCGAGGTGGTCAGCAGCACCCGGGGCGCCGGCGAGCGCTTGAGGTGCGGCCAGGCCTGCTTGCACAGCCACACCGGCGCGTAGAGGTTGATGTCGAGCATGCTCTGGATAAACCCGGCATCGCTCTGCTCAAGCGACTGGTAGCCGACCCAGCCGGCGTTGTGAATCAGCATGTCGACGCCGCCAAATGACTCCAGCGCCAGCGCCACCAGGGCCTGGCAGCCGGCCTCCTCGGCCAGGCTAGCGCTATGGCCGACCACCCGGGCACCCTCGGCGCGCAAGGTGCGGACAGCCGCCTCGACCACCCCGGGATCGGCACCGCCTCCCTGGTGGTCGGTGCCCAGGTCACTGATCACGACCTGGGCGCCACATGCGGCCAGGGCCCTGGCGTAACTCAGGCCCAGGCCCCGTGCGGCGCCAGTGATGATGGCGGTTCTACCGTTGAAATTCATGCTGGACCCTCCGTTTGCACAAGAGAGTAACAACAGGAAAGTCATTGGCTTAATACTAAATAGAGGCCGCTGTGAGCGCTTTTTAATATCAGTCACACACCGGTGAAACCTTGCACCCAAAGGTTTAGAGTCCATTGCTCCCGAGCACGCCACCCCGCCAGCCTCGGCCCTAACTGACAAGGACCCCCGCCATGGTCGAGACGCGCCTGCTGCGCCAGTTCATCGTCGTCGCTGAAGAGCTGCACTTTCACCGGGCCGCTGCGCGGCTGCACATGGCCCAGCCGCCGTTGAGCCAGGCCATCAGCCGGCTGGAGGCAAGGCTCGGTTTCGGCCTGTTCGACCGCAACCGCCGCGGGGTCGCGCTGACTGCGGCCGGCACGGCCTTCCTGGCGACCGCCCGAGGCACCCTGGAGCACCTGGCGCAAGGCATCGAGCAGGCGCGCAACGTCAGCCTGGGCATGGCCGGCACGCTGACGGTCAGCTCGATTTCCATCGCCTGCTACCCGACGCTGCTGGACGCCCTGCGGCGGTTTCGTGAAGAGCGGCCCAAGGTCCGCCTGCAGCTGCGGGAACTGCCGTCTGCCAGCCAGGCCCAGGCCCTGCTCAGCGGTGAAGTGGATGTCGCCTTGATGCGCCACCTGCCACTGCCGGAACCGACCATCGTTTCCCGGCGCATCCTCGCCGAGCCGATCGTCCTGGCCCTGCCCGTCGAACATCCCGGGGCCCAGGCAGGTGCGGTGGACCTGAAGGATTTTGCCACCCAGGACTTCGTCTTTACCCCCAGGGACCTGGGCAGCGGTTATCACGACCAGTTGCTGGCCCTGTGTGCCGATGCCGGTTTCATCCCGCGGGTGGTCCAGCAAGCGGCGCAGATCCACACCCTGGTCAGCCTGGTGGCCTGCGGCTTCGGCGTAGCCCTGGTGCCTGAATCCATGGCCCGCTCGGTGCGGCAGGACAAGGTGGCGTTTCGTCCGCTGCGGCCCATGGCCGGCACCACCGACAGCAGCCTGGGCCTGTACCTGAACTGGCGCCAGGACAACCACTCACCGCAGTTGCAGCACCTGCTTGGCCTGCTGGCACCAGCAGCGGTGCCAGCAGGCCAAGCAGGCCAGCCCCTCCAGGGCTGAGCGCCGTAGCAGCCCGGCCCTGGCTCGCAGCGTGCCTGCAGCCCGATTTAGAAGCTGGCCTTGACCGACAGCGTGAAGTTGCGCGGTTCACCATAGAAGTTGCCGAAGTTCTCGGTGCCGATGGTGGTGTAGTAGCGCTTGTCGAACAGGTTGTTGCCGTTCAGCGCCAGGGACCAGGTGTCGTCGATGCGATAGCCGATGCGGCCGTTCCAGATCGCATAACCGGCCTGGGAAATGTGTTTGCCGCTGGAGGGCGAGACCCGGTAGTTGTCGCTCTGTGCATTGACCCCGGCCCCCAGGGTGAAGCGCTCCAGCGCGCCGTCCAGGGCGTAGTCGCTCCACACCCGCAACAGATGGCGCGGCACGTAGGAGTTGAACGGCTGGCCGTCGGTGGCACTGTCGGCGTCTTCCAGGGTCTTGGTCTGGGTATAGGTGTAGCCGGCCAGCAGTTGCAGGCGCTCGACCGGCTCGCCACTGACCTCGGCTTCAAACCCCTGGGCGCGAACCTTGCCCGAGCTCATCGAGCAACTGCTGTCGGGGCAGGCCGGGTCGTCCTGGGCCTGGTCCTGCTGAATCGTGCGGAACAGGCTGAAGGCGGTGTTCAGGCGCCCGTCTAACCATTCGCCCTTGATCCCAGCTTCGTAGCTCTTGCCCACCAGCGGCTTGAGCGGCGCACCACTCAAGGTCTGATAGCTGCCCTGGGGGGTGAAGATGCTGGAATAGCTGACGTAGGCCGTCAGGTTGTCGTTGAGGTCATACAGCAGGCCGGCAAAGGGCGTGACCTCGCCGGTTTCCTTGGCCGAGGTGCGTTGCGGGGTGCGAGTGTTGAACCAGTAGGAAACCGAATCGCTTTGCGACTTGTACCAACTGACCCGGCCGCCCATCACCAGGGTCAGCGGATCGGCAAGTTTCAGGCGCAAGGTCGAGTACAGGCCCTGTTGCTGGATTCGCGTGTCCGACGGGCCGCCGCGGGTGGCGTTGGTTTCGTAGAGGCCCGCGTCCGGCTTGGGCAGGTGGTGATCGGGGTCCAGCACGTTCTGCCGCTGGGGCAAGCCGGCCACGGCGTAGAAGTCGTCCTTGATCGAGCGGCTGGCGTTGGCGCCGAAGGTCAGCTCGTGCTCCCGGCCAAAGGCCTGGAAGTGCCCGTCGACATAGGCATCGAAGCCGTAGTCCACCTGGTCGTAGTCGTAGATGCTGCCCAGCATCAGGGTGCTGGAACGGCTGGCCCCCACCGGCACCGAACCGCTGGGGAAGGCGTACTCGATGTCCTGGGTATTGCGGGTGTAGACCCCGGCCACCTTCAGCGCCCAGTCGTCGTTGAGTTGCTGGCGCAGGTCGGCGAAATAGGTCGCGCGCTTGCTGCGCGAGTTGTTCCAGGCGGTGTTCAGGCAGGTGGAACGGCCCAGCTTGAGATCGCTGCCGTCGCTGTAGCGCGGCAGGCCGCCCCAGCACGGGCGCGAGTCGACGTCTTCATAGGCCATGCCCAGGCCCAGGGTGGTGGCGTCGCTGAGGTCGAAATCCAGGGCGCCGTAGTAGACCTGGTCCTTGCGCTCGCCCAGGTCGTAGAAGTACTGCCGGGTCTGCTGGGTCACCACCGCCCGGCCGCGGACGGTACCGGCATCGTTCAACGGCCCGCCGGTGTCCACCTGGGCCCGGTAGTTGTCCCAGCTGCCGGCGGACATCGACAGCTCGGTGTGCGGCGTGGCCTGGCCGCGCTTGCGCACGAAGTTCACCGAGCCTGCGGTACCGCCCGCGCCCTTGAGCATGCCGGCGGCGCCACGCAGGATCTCCACCCGGTCATAGAAGGCCATGTCGCTGCTGAAGCTGTCGGCCTGTACGTAGCTGCTACCCATGTCCAGGGGCACGCCGTCGTACTGGTACTGGCCGGTCATGCGAAAGCCCCGGGAGTAGAAATACTTGCCGCCCATGGGCGAGTCGTAAAGGGTGATACCCGGGGTTTTCTCCATCACCTGGTCAATGGTGTTGAGGTTCTGATCATCGAGCATCTTGCGGGTGATCACGGTCACCGACTGCGGGGTTTCCTTGAGCGAGTGCTGGCCCTTGCCGATGGTGACAGCGCCGGTGGTGTAGGAACCAGAATACTCGGTGGTGGCCCCCAGCTCCTGGCCCTGCACCTGGGTGGTGCCCAGCTCCAAAGCGCCGCTGCCCTGGGGCACGGGGCGCAGCACGAAGCTGCCGTTGCTCTGCGGCTCGGCCTGCCAGCCGCTGCCGGCGAGAATCCGCGCAAAGCCTTCCTGTACCCCGTATTCACCCTTGAGCCCCGCCGAACGCAGGCCGGCGGTCTGCCGGGCATCGAAGGAAATTGCCGCGCCGGCAGCGCTGGCGTAACGGCTGAGCACCTCGGTCAGGTCACCGGCGGCAATATCGAAGCGGCGCACCGCGGTCTGTTCGCTGGCCGCCACTGCGGTCAACGGCAGCAGTGCCGCACCGTAGACCGCCAGTGCGCCCCAAAGCCCGACCTTGATCGCCTGGGCCAACTTCGACTTGTGAACATCAGACATGCTTTGCCTTCCCCGCTAACGAAAATGAATCCACTGGGGGATAAGCCGGACCAGGAGGGGCAAACATGCAAAGACCATTGATTTTTTTCGCCCCGCGGATTCAACTCACGCGGCTATCGGAAACCCGTACCCAGTAGCGGGTGTAGCGCTTGATCTGCAGGGAGAAACCGCTTTCCAGCGCCGCCAGGGCGCGGTCGGTGTCATCGATGGGGAAGGCCCCGGAAATCTTCAGCCCGGCAATCTGCGGATCGCACTGTACAACCCCGTGGCGGTAGCGCGACAGGTCGGCCAGCAATTCCCCCAGGGGCCGGTCGATGGCGATGATGCTGCCCTGGCGCCAGGCACCCACAGCGGCATCGTTGGGCCGCAGCGCGGCAAAGCCCCCGGCGCTGAACGCCAGTTGCTGGCCGGCCTCGACCCGACGCGGCGCAAGGCCTGCGCCCAGGCTGACCTGCACCGCGTGCTCCAGCACCGCCACCTGCTCCTCACGCTCATCGCTGCGCAGCACGAAGCGAGTGCCCAGGGCCAGCACCTCGGCGTCCCGGGTGAAAACCCGGAACGGTCGCTGCAAGGAATCGGCAGCGGTGCTGACCAGCATCTCGCCCCACAACAGCTGCACCTTGCGTTGCTGGCTGTCGAACTGCACGTTGATCGAGGTGTTGGTATTGAGCAGTAGCGAAGTGCCGTCCGCCAGGCGCACTTGCCGGCGCTCGCCGATCCGGGTCCGGTAGTCTGCCAGCAGTTGCTGGGCGCTGTCGCTGCGCCAGCCCAGCCAGCCCAGGGAACCGGCCGAGGCCAGCACCACCAGGTTGCGCATCAGCTCGCGGCGCGAGCGCCCTGCCCCGCGCAAGGTGGAACCGGCCAGGCCGCCGGGCAGCGCCGACATCTGCTCGCCCAGTTGCTGCATGCGCTCCCACGCCTGGCGGTGCAAAGGGTCGGCGGCCAGCCATTCGCGCCAGGCTGCCTGCTCCTGCTCGCTGGCGCTGCCGGAGCGCAATTGCGCGTACCAACGGGCCGCGCCGCTGATGGCCTGGCGCTCGCCGACGCTCAGTTGCAGGCCGGCGAAACTCATGACAGCTGCATCCGCATCTGCATCAGGCAGCAATGCTCCATGGCCTTGGCCATGTAGTTGCTCACGCTGCGCACGGAAATCTGCAGGCGTTCGGCGATCTGCTCGTAGGTCAGGCCGTCGCACTGGGACAGCAGGAAAGCCTGTTTCACCTTGGGCCCCAGGCCATCCAGCAACCGGTCGATTTCCATCAGCGCCTGGAACAGCACGCTCTGCTCCTCCGGCGACGGGTGCTCGCCCTCGGGCACCAGGGCCAGGGCTTCGAGGTAGGCCTGTTCCAGAGAACGGCGGCGAAACAGATCGATCAGCAGGCCCCGGGCAATGCGCGACAGGTAGGGCCGCGGCTCACGGATCTCCACTGCGTTGCGCGCCTTGAGCACCCGCACGAAGGTGTCCTGGGCCAGGTCAGCGGCATCGAAGGCATTGCCCAGGCGCTGGCGCAACCAGCCCTGCAACCAGCCATGGTGATGGGTGTAGAGGTCGGTGACGGCACAGCGCAGGGATAAGTCGTCGGCGGGCATGACAGTAAGGATTCATATTTGATAATGAATCGCATTGTCATGTAGAGGCGGAAGTCTTGGCAATAGCCACGAACGCCGGACGACGTTCGTGGCGGTACTGCGGGGCCTAATCAGATCCCGGCCAGGGCCAGGTCCATGGCGAAGTAGGTGAAGATCAGGTCGGCGCCGGCACGCTTGATCGACCCCAGGCTCTCGCGCACCACCCGCTGCTCGTCGATGGCCCCGGCCTGGGCGCCGAACTTGATCATCGCGTACTCGCCGCTGACCTGGTACGCCGCCACCGGCAGGCGCGAAGCCTCGCGGATGTCGCGGATGATGTCCAGGTAGGCCCCGGCAGGCTTGACCATCAGCGAGTCGGCGCCTTCCTGCTCGTCCAGCAGAGACTCGCGCACCGCTTCGCGGCGGTTCATCGGGTTCATCTGGTAGCTCTTGCGGTCGCCCTTGAGCGCACTGCCGCCGGCTTCACGGAACGGACCGTAGAGCGCCGAGGCGAACTTGGTGGAATAGGCCATGATCGGCGTCTGGGTGAACCCGGCGGCGTCCAGCGCGCGGCGGATGGCCTGGACCTGGCCGTCCATGGCCGCCGACGGCGCGATCACATCGGCGCCAGCGCGAGCCGCGGCGACCGCCTGCTTGCCGAGGTTGGCCAGGGTCTGATCGTTGTCCACCTCATGGCCGTGCATCACCCCGCAATGGCCGTGGTCGGTGTACTCGCAGAAGCAGGTGTCGGACATCACGATCATTTCCGGCACAGCGTCCTTGGCAATGCGCGACATCCGCGAGACCAGGCCGTTTTCCTTCCAGGTATCGCTACCGTCGCAGTCCAGGTGGTGGGACACACCGAAGGTCATCACCGACTTGATTCCGGCGCGGGCGTAGCGCTCGATCTCCCCGGCCAGCTTCGACTCGGGAATGCGCATCACCCCGGGCATGCTCTTGATCGGCACGAAGTCGTCGATCTCTTCCTCGACGAAAATCGGCAGCACCAGGTCGTTGAGGGTGAACTCGGTTTCCTGGAACAGGCTGCGCAATTGTTCGGAGCGACGCAGGCGACGAGGACGGGCTTCTGGGAACTGGCTGGACATGATTTTTCCTAAGGCTGAGCGCGGGCGAACACGAGCTATGTCGAAAAAAGGCCCAAAGCTTATGCCCCCGGCCGCCGCGGTACAAACCCGTGCGCCTCAAGAGAGCCTTGCCAAAGCCGTAACAATCGCCACAAAGCCCCGTATTTGCGTGGTTCCAGGCGTTCGGCGAGGCGCACCTGCGACCATCTGACGCAACAGGAGCAGAGGAACAGCGGCAAGCGGCAAGCGGCCCCTGCCCCCTTCTATTCCGGTTCGCTGCCCTGGAGGTTGAGGGTGTAGTTCTTCAGGGGTGTTTTGAAGTAGGCCATGCCTTGGTCGTCGACCGGGCCCCTGAGCACGATTTGCTTGATCGTGTCGACAATTTCATCGGCGTCGTTTGCAGCTTGAATGGTCGCCTCGATGCATTCGCCAGACGGGTAGCCCAGGGTTCGAACGATCAGGTTGAGGTCGACGTAATGGTCTGCCTCGCCCCCCACGACAGGCTCATCGTCCGGGCCCTGGGTCCAATATATTTCAACGACTTTGCCCGGCGACGGCGTGCGCGGCAGGTTGCACGTGGCCTGTATGGCAATCGCCTTCGCGCCGGGGGTGTGCGCCGGGTTCGCAGAGGCTGCGGATTCGCTGCCCGGTTGCTTTCCAGGCAAGGCCGCGGCATGGGGCTGTTGCTTGACAGGCGCGGTGTCTGCAAAACAGAGCAGTGGAACGAAGACCAAGCAGCCCAGCAGGCCTGTCAGCAGCATGCCGGGCTTCACTCTTTCGCGCCCAGGCGACAGCACTTGCGGCGCCTGTTTGCCTACGGGCCAGAGTGACCGGACCAAGGCCAGCAGCCCCTTGCGGGACACCACCCCAGCCCCACCGACCAGGCGTGGTGCCTGCTTGCGCTGGCCGGCGTCTTCGCCGGCACCAAGGCCCAGCAGGATCATGGCTGGCCCGGCACAGTGGGCGAGGATGGGTGGCTGCCTCCTTGAGCCTTAGCCGGGAGATGTCCCAAGCGTCCTTCGATGCACGTCAGCGCCGTGCCGCCGATCCAGACTTCGTCGCCAATCCGCGCCACTTCGATACGCCCCGCACGCCCCATGCTCAGGCCCTGGCTGACGCTGTAGCGGTCCGGGGCCAGGCCGGCGCCCAGCAACCATTGGGCGATGCCGGCATTCAGGCTGCCGGTGGCGGGGTCTTCGGGCATGCCATCACCGGCAATAAAGGCCCGCACTTCGAACTGGGCGTCGGTGGCGTCACGCTGCGGGTCACAGGGAGCGATCACCCCCACCGCCAGGCCGGTGAGTTGTGGGTAGTCGGGTTGCAGGTCGAGTACCTGCTGGCGCTCACCGAGCATCACCGCCAGCCAGCCGGCGCCGTTGTCGACCCACTGGGCAGCGACTATGGCCCCCTGGGCCAGCCCCAGGCCCAGGCGTACCTGCTCCAGCAACTCGGCGTCTACCGGGCCGGCGCGCAGCAGTGGCGGCGCCAGAAACGCCAGTTGATCCCCCTGGCGGCGGATCCGCACCAGGCCCACTTCGCATTCCTGGATGATCTCCTCGCCCCGGGGCACCCCGCCGGATTCCAGCCAGGCATGGCAACTGCCCAGGGTCGGGTGGCCGGCGAAGGGCAGCTCCTGGAGGGTGGTGAAGATCCGCAGGCGGTAGTCGGCACGGGGGTCCCGGGGGTTGAGAATGAAGGTGGTTTCGCTGAGGTTGGTCCAGTTGGCGAAGGTTGCCATCTGCGGGTCATCGAGCGCGTCGGCGCCGAACACCACGGCCACGGGGTTGCCCTTGAAAGGCTGGGAACTGAAGACGTCGACCTGTTTGAAATCAAGGGAGCTCATGCGCGGTCCTGTGCAGGGTGGCGGGTGGAGGGGGAGTTTACTGTGGCTGGGGGGCGGATGCGGGGGCAGAGGCCTTCACTTACTTGCCCCCCGAAGTGACTCGCGGTAAGAGCGCAACCATAAGCTGCCCTGACCGCCAATACAAAACATGTAGCGCCCGCCGCCGCCAAGGCAGAATCGCCAGAAACGGCTACCGCAGCAGCGGGCATGCCCTCGATCAAACAGCCTTGGGAATCTCCAACCCCCTCACCACCGCCGGCCGCGCCAAAAACTTCGCCAGCACCCGCTGCACATCGGGAAACCCGTCAATCCCCACCAACTCCCCCGCCTCATAAAACCCGATCAGGTTGCGAATCCACGGGAAGGTGGCGATATCGGCGATGGTGTAACGCTCGCCCATGATCCACTCACGCCCTTGCAGATGCTTGTCCAGCACCCCCAGCAGACGCTTGGACTCCGCCACATAGCGATCACGCGGGCGCTTGTCCTCGTAATCCTTGCCGGCAAACTTGTTGAAGAACCCCAGTTGCCCGAACATCGGCCCGATGCCGCCCATCTGGAACATCAGCCACTGAATGGTTTCATAGCGCGCGGCAGATTCCTGGGCCAGCAACTGCCCGCTCTTGTCCGCCAGGTAGATCAGGATCGCCCCCGACTCGAACAACGCCAGAGGCTGATCCCCCGGCCCATGGGGATCGAGGATCGCCGGAATCTTGTTGTTCGGGCTTACCGAGAGAAACTCCGGGGTCATCTGGTCCTGGGTCTCGAAACTCACCCGGTGCGCCTCGTAAGGCAGGCCAATCTCTTCGAGCATGATCGAGACCTTGACCCCGTTGGGGGTCGGCAACGAATACAGCTGGATCCACTCTGGGTAATTCGCGGGCCATTTCTGGGTAACGGCAAAAGCGGACAGGTCGGTCATGACGGGCTTCCAGTGACAGGCAAAGGGGAACTGCGCAACACGCAGGCAACGGCTGGGGATTATCCGCCCGGGATTCTTAAATCGGCAACATGCAGCGGTTAACCTGCCGGTCAATCGAACCAAACGCCATTCAGGGACTCAGAAAGCACAGCCTGCCCACAGGCTCAATGACAGGGAACGCCGGTTTGTCAGCCGCCACTCATTGCCTCGAAGAATGACACGCCCATGCCCCTGCCCTATCGCCTTGCCCATCGCCTCAAGCAGCGCTCCTACCTGCTGCTGCCGGCCCTGCTGCTGGCCAGCGCCCTGTGCCTGTCTTTGGAGTCCAGCGTCAGTCGTGCACAACCGGCGGACGGCACCCAGACCCTGGTGTTCCTGCGCCACGCCGAAAAACCCGCCGGCGGTCTCGGCCAGCTCAATTGCCAGGGCCTGAACCGGGCCATCGACCTGGCTTCACTGCTGCCGGAGAAGTTCGGCAAGGCCCAGTACGTGTTCGCCGCCGACCCGACACGCAATGTCGAGGAAGGCGAACTGGACAACTCCTACAGCTACATCCGCCCGTTGATGACCATCAGCCCCAGCGCCATCAAGCTCGGCCTGCCGGTGAACATCGACTTCGCCGCCAACGACACCAGCGACCTGGCCGACGAATTGCTGCATGACCGTTATCACAACGCGATCATCTACACCGCCTGGTCCCACGGCTATTTGCCAGAGTTGATCAACAAGGTCGCCGAACAGGCCGTTGGCGAAAAACGCCCGATCACCGAAGACTGGGCCTCCAACGACTACGACTCGCTGTATGTGCTGACCCTGACCTGGCACAACGGCAAGGCCCGCCTCCACAGCCAGAGCTACAAGCAAGGCCTGGACAACGGCGAGCAGAGTTGCCCGAGCTGATCAGCCCAGGGCATCGAGCAGGCGGTACCAGGCAATGCCGGCGCCCAGGTACAAACGTTGCAAGCCGTGCAGCGGGATTGGCCGCAGCGGCGTGACCGGGAACGGGAAGCCCTGCCCGGCCTCTACCAGGCGCATCGCCAAGTGCTTGCCCAGCAGGGTCGACAAGGCAATCCCACGACCGTTGTAGCCCAGCAGGATCGACAGCCCGGGCGCAGGCTCGTGCAACTGCGGCAGAAAGCTCGGGGTCAGGGCCACGCGCCCACTCCAGCGGTACTCGATAGGGATGCCTGCAAGCTGCGGAAACAGGTTCAGCAACGAGCGCTCCAGGTGGTTCCAGTCGGCATCCCGACGCGGCTCGGAAAACGGCCCGCGCCCACCCAGCAGCAAGCGCCCCTGGGCATCCTGCTTGAAGTACAGCAATAGGCGCCGGGCATCGGAGCACACCTCGCCGCCCGGCAAAATGCTCTGGCGCAGCTCGGCAGGCAGCGGCCGGGTGGCGATGATAAAACTGTTGGCGGCGATCACCGTCTGGCGCAGCCCCGGCCACAGGTCGTCGGTGTAGCCATTGGTCGCCAGCAGCACCTTCGAGGCTCGCACCCGGGCGCCGCGCTCGGTCTCCAGGGTCCATCGCCCGCCATCGCGCTGCAGTTGCCGGACCCGGCTCTGGCCGTGAATGCTCACCCCCAGCCCCATTGCCACCCGGGCCAGGCCCCGGGCGTAATTCAAGGGGTGCAGGCTGCCGGCCCGCGGGTCGACCCAGCCGCCCAGGTACTGTGGGCTGCCGATGCGTTGGCTCACCGCAGCTTTGTCCAACAACTCCACGGCCACGCCGCGCTGGCGCCACTGCTCGGCGCGCTGCTCCAGGGTGTGCATCGCGGCGCCGGAAAACGCCGGCTGGATCCAGCCCTTGCGGGTGGCGTCGCAGCGAATGCCGTGCTCCTTGATCAGCTCGAACACTTCATCGGCCGCCGAACCTACCGCCTCGATCAGCGCGTCGCCCTGCACCGGGCCGAACTTGGCCAGCAACTGCTCGGGGTCGAACTTGAGCCCGGGGATCACCTGCCCGCCGTTGCGCCCGGAGGCGCCCCAGCCGGGCTCGCCGGCATCCAGCAGGCAGACCCTGGCACCGCTCTGGGCCAGGCGCAGGGCGCTCACCAGCCCGGTGTAGCCGGCACCGACAATCGCCACATCGACCTCCCGGTCCTCGACCAGCGCCGGGGTGTGCTCGGCCGGCATGGCCGTGGCCGCCCACAGCGAGGGCGGCATTGCCAAGGTGCGGGGGGCGTTCATGCCTGCACCTCCGCACCCTGGTTGAGCAGGCGTCGCAGGAAATCCTGAGTGCGCGGATGGCTCGGGGTGCTGAGCACAGTCCGGGCCGGGCCGGCCTCGACGATGCGCCCGCTGTGGAGGAAGCACACCTGATCCGCCACATCCTGGGCAAAGCCCATTTCATGGGTGACCACGATCATGGTCATGCCCTCGTCGGCCAGCTTGCGCATCACTGCCAGCACCTCCCCCACCAGTTCCGGGTCCAGGGCCGAGGTCGGTTCGTCGAACAGGATCGCTTCCGGGTCCATGGCCAGGGCCCGGGCAATCGCCACCCGCTGTTGCTGGCCGCCGGACAGTTCATCCGGATAAGCGTGCATGCGATGGCCCAAGCCGACTTTTTCCAGCAGTGCCTCGGCGCGCAGCCGGGCCTGCTTGGGGTCCTGCTTCTTGACGTAGATCGGCCCCTCGGTGACGTTCTGTAAAGCGGTGCGATGGGGGAACAGGTTGAAGCGCTGGAACACCATGGCCACCCGGGTGCGCAATTCATGGATGCTCTTGGCATGGCGATCGACCCGCGCGCCACTGACCAGGATGTCGCCTCGTTCATAGCTTTCCAAACCGTTGATGCAGCGCAGCAGGGTCGACTTGCCGGACCCCGAGGGACCGATCAGGCACACCACTTCACCGCTCTGCACCTGCAGGTCGATGCCTTCGAGCACCGCCACGCTGCCAAAGCTCTTATGTACGCCCTTGATCTGGATCATGGCTTTCTCCGGGTGCTGATGCGCGCTTCCAGGCGGCGCAGGGCAAAGGACAGCGGCAGGCTCAAGGCCAGGTAGAGCAAGGCCACCAGGGTGTAGACGGTCATGTTCTCGAAGGTCGAGGAGGCGATCAGCTGCCCGGCCCGGGTCATCTCGGCCACGGTGATGGTGGACACCAGAGACGAGTCCTTGAGCATCATCACCAGGGTGTTGCCGTAGGGCGGCAGGGCAATGCGCATGGCCTGGGGCAAGACCACCCGGCGCATGATCATGGCGCCGCGCATGCCGATGGATTCGGCGGCCTCGATCTGCCCCTGATGAATGGCCTGGATACCGGCACGGAAGTTTTCCGCCTGGTACGCCGAGTAGGCGATACCAAGGCCGATCACCCCGGCCTGCATGGCCGACAGCTGGATGCCGAAATCCGGCAGCACGAAGTAGATGTAGAACAGCTGGACGATGATCGGCAGTCCGCGAATGACGTTGACCACGCCAATGGCGAACAGGGAGATCGTCCGTACCTTGGAGACCATCATCAAGGCGAACAGCAGGCCGATCAGCGAACTGAGCACGAAGGACCCTACCGTGACCTGCAGGGTGACCACCGCCCCTTTCAATAGAATGGGCAGGAAGTCCAGAGCGTTCTGGAGAAACATAGGAAGACCCGTGGAATCAGGAATGGACAGAACAGGCCCGGCCGCACGGCCGGACCACTGCGCAACGTTGATGCAGGCCCAAGGGCCGGATCAGTCGAGCTTCCAGTGCTTGACAATGCGTTGCAGGGTGCCGTCGGCCTTGATCGCGGCGATCCCGCGATTGACCTCGGCAAGGGTCTGGGCATCGCCCTTGCGCACGATCAGGCAGACGTCGCCCATGACCACCGGCTGGTAGCCCTTGACCAGGCGCACCTTGTTCTGAGTGCCCTGGGCCAGTTGATAGGCGAGGATCGGGCGGTCGGCGAAACCGGCCTTGATCCGCCCCAGGGCCAGGTCGCGCATCAGGTCGGGAATCGAGTCGTAGCCACGCACTTCCTTGAAGATCCCGCGCTTGTTCAATTCGTCGATGAACACCGTGCCCACCTGGGCGCCGACAGTTTGCCCGGCCAGGTCCTGCATGCTCTTGTAGTCAGTGGCGTCGTCGGCCTTGACGATCAGCCCCTCGCCGTAGCTGAACACCGGGTCGGAATACTGCACCACCTTCTCACGCACCGGGGTGCGCAGCATGGCGGCAGAAATGATGTCGATCTTGTTCGAGGTCAGTGACGGGATCAGCGCAGCAAAGGTGGTCTGCTGGATCTCCACGCCGAAACCGCCGGCCTTGCCCACGGCCCGGGCGGCATCGATCATCATGCCTTCGATGCTCTGGCTCTTGACGTCAAGAAAGGTGAACGGAATGCCGGTGGCGGTGGCCCCGACCTTGTACTGCGGCTCGGCCCGGGCCGAAACCGAATGACCCAGGCCAAGGGCGCAACAGAGGGCAAATACAGCGGGTGCAAGGACGCGAGTGCGGGTATGCATGGTGAATCTCCCATTGGACGGTTTTATTGTTTGAAGTCCGTGATGGATAGCCTCTGGTGTGGAAGGCAGGAGGCATGAGCTCGACTATAAACAATTTACAAAAATCGTAAAGAGATTTATAAATATCGAATATCGATATTCAAAACACAAAATAGCCTGAAAGGACTGGTCATGAGCGATAACAACAACTCCCTTTTCAACCAGTCACTGGAGAAGGGCCTGGCGGTGCTGCGGGCCTTCAACGCCGCGCAACGGACCATGAACCTGGCGGAAATTGCCGTAGCCGCCGACATCAACAAAAGCTCGGCGCAGCGCATGATCCACACCCTGGAACAGCTGGGCTACGTGCGTAAGCACCCGCAGACCAAGCGCTTCCAACTGACCCCGCGGGTGATGGAGATCGGCTACAACTACCTGGCCGCCGACACCTTGGTGGATGTGGCCAACCCGTTCCTTGCCGAACTGGCCCAGGTCACTGGAGAAACCACCAACCTCACCGAGCCTGATGGCCTGGACATGGTCTATGTGGCGCGCTTCGTGGCGCCCAAGTTCATTCCCATCCACATGCCCATCGGCAGTCGCATTCCCATGTACTGCACCGGTTCCGGGCGCGCCTACCTCAGCGCCCTGCCCGCCGCCGAGGCCCTGCAGATTCTTCAAGCCAGCGACCGCAAGGCCCACACCCGGCACACCCGCACCGACCTGGACGAGATCCTGCGCGAGATCGACGCCACCCAACGCCGCGGCTATGCCCTGAACCCGGAAGAACTGTTCCTGGGCGACATGGCGATAGCCGCGCCGATCCTCGACGGCAAGGGCCTGCCGGTGGCCGCGGTGCACGTGGTGGTGCCCAGCAGCCGCTGGACCCTGGAAGAAGCCGAACGCAAGCTCGCGCCCTCGGTGATCGAATGCGCCCGAGCCATCCGCACCTCGATACGCACGCTCTAAGCTTTAAGCGGCAAGCATGCGGTGAGGCTTGCGGCTTGCGGCTTGCAGCTTGCAGCTTGCAGCTTGCAGCTTGCAGCTTGAGACTTGCAGCTTAGGGAGGCGCCAGCGGCTACAATTCGCGCTTATTGTCTTTGTGTGGAATTCCCTTCATGTCCAACCTCACCCCCACCCGCCCGGCCCAAGGCTGGGCGCTCTGGTGGAAACCCTTGCTGTTCCTGCTGATCGCCGCCATCGGTCTGTACTACGTGAAGTGGTCGCCCTACTACTTCAAGGCCTTTGCCGCCGCCGACAGCCACAGCATCGGCGCGTCGATCCTCAACGATCAGCAAAGCTCGCCCTGGAGCGCGGCCCTGGCCTATTCCCAGGTGTATTTCCTGGCGATCTGGAAAGCCGCGGTGCTGGCGGTGATCCTCGGCTCCCTGCTGCAGGTGCTGATCCCCCGGGACTGGCTGCTGCGGCTGTTCGGCCGGGCCGGCTTCGGCTCGACCCTGCGCGGCGGGCTGTTCGCCCTGCCGGGCATGATGTGCTCCTGCTGCGCCGCGCCGGTGGCCGCCGGCATGCGCCGGCAGAATGTCTCGGTGGGCGCGGCCCTGGCCTTCTGGATCGCCAACCCGGTGCTCAACCCGGCGACCCTGGTGTTCATGGGCTTTGTCCTCGGCTGGGGCTTTTCCGCCCTGCGCCTGGTGGCGGGCATTGTCCTGGTGCTCGGCGTGTCGCTGATCGCGCAGCGCATCGCCGGCCCGGAAACACTCCCGGAAGCCGCGGTGGACGCCGTGGTCGAAGCCAGCAGCGTCGACCAGCAGCCATTCCTCACCCGCTGGGGCAAGACCCTGTGGCAACTGTTCTGGAGCACCATCCCGATCTACATCCTCGCCGTGCTGCTGTTGGGCGCGGCCCGGGTCTGGCTGTTCCCGCACATCGACGGCGCCATGGGCAACAGCCTGCTGTGGCTAGTGCCGCTGGCAATTGCCGGGACCCTGTTCGTGATCCCCACGGCAGCGGAAATCCCCATCGTCCAGACCATGATGACCCTCGGCCTGGGCACCGGTCCGGCGGTGGCGCTGCTGATGACCCTGCCGAGCGTCAGCCTGCCGTCGCTGCTGATGCTGCGTAAGGATTTCGATGCCCGAGTGCTGGTGACCGTGGCCGTGCTGACCATGCTGGTGGGGATTGTCTGCGGCTTGATCGGCGCGGCGTTGTTGTAGGGCTGGAAGGCCCTTTCGCTGGCAAGCCAGCTCCTACGGTTGGTGGAGAGCTGCCCTGTAGGAGCCGGCTTGCCGGCGAAGGCAATCTCGCGAGCAAGCCAGTTCCCGCGGCCGGTGGGGAGCTGCCCTGTAGGAGCCGGCTTGCCGGCGAAGGCAATCTCGCGGGCAAGCCAGCTCCTGCGGTCGGTGGAGAGCTGCCCTGTAGGAGCCGGCTTGCCGGCGAAGGCAATCTAGCGGGCAAGCCAGTTCCTGCGGTCGGTGGGGAGCTGCCCTGTAGGAGCCGGCTTGCCGGCGAAGGCGATCTAGCGGGCAAGCCAGCTCCTACGGTCTGTAGGGAGCTGCTCTGTAGGAGCCGGCTTGCCGGCGAAGGCAATCTCGCGGGCAAGCCAGCTCCTGCGGTCGGTGCGGAGCTGCCCACGCAGGAACCGGTTTACCAGCGAACGGGTCAGCGCGGTGAACGCTGACGCAGGTAATCGAGCACTGCGGCATGGTCGCCGCTGAACTCGATCCGCGCGCCCTTGCTCTCGCGCTGGAAGGCGTACATCGGGTCGTAGTATTCACCCAGCAAGCCTTCGATCCAGGCCCGGTGCCGTTCCACGTCGCCGCTGCGGGCCTGTTCCGCCAACGCCGCTTCCATCAGCAGGAACAGCCGCTGGTGACGCTCGCCACCGAGGCGCTTGTGGATCTTGTTCAAACTCTCCAGCAGGCGTTCGGCAAACAGGGCGAAACCCGACTCGCCATGCAGCGCGACAAACTCGGCGCTGAGGTTCACCACGTAGTCGTCGAGGATGCGCTGCACCCGGCTGTCGAGGCGGTCTTCCAGCCAGACCATGGGCAACCCCTGCATGCTCTGGTACAGCGGCAGCGGCAAGGCGCAGCTGCCGATCATGCGGTTCTCGTCTTCAAGGACGAAACTCTGCACGCCGCGATCACGTTTTTTCAGCAGGTCCACTGCCAAGCGGTTTTCGAAGTCGATGTTGCTCGGCTGCCCGGTGGCGCGGCGGCCAAAACTGGAGCCGCGATGGTTGGCGTGGCCTTCCAGGTCCAGGGCGTTGTCCAGTTGCCCCAGCACCTCGGTCTTGCCGGTGCCGGTCATGCCCCCCAGCAGCACCAAATCGCACTGTTGCAAGGCCTGCTCGGTGGTCTCCAGGAGGAAGGTACGCATGGCCTTGTAGCCACCGCCGACCCGCGGGTAGTCGATGCCCGCCTCCTTGAGCCACTGCTGGACGATCTGCGAGCGCAGGCCGCCGCGAAAGCAGTACAGCAGGCCATCGGGATGGGCCTTGGCAAAATCCGCCCAGGCTTGCACCCGTTGGGCCTTGATCGCCCCGGACACCAGTTGGTGGCCAAGCACAATGGCCGCCTGCTGGCCCTGCTGCTTGTAGCAGGTGCCGACCCGCTGGCGTTCCTGGTCGGTCATCAGCGGCAGGTTGAGCACCCCGGGAAAGGCGCCCTTGGTGAATTCGATCGGCGCCCGGGTGTCCATCATCGGCCGGTCGTTGAGGAAAATAGCGCGGTAGTCGGTGCAGTCCAAAGGCATCAGAACACCTCGACCGCGTGACTCTGTCGCTCCACCAGCTCGCCGATCGGCGCCAGTTCCAGGCCCAGTTCCGCCGCCAGGGCGAGGAACTCGGCATTGCCTTGCGGGGTCACCGCCACCAGCAGGCCGCCGCTGGTTTGCGGGTCGCAGAGCACGCGCTTGTGCAGTTCCTGCAGGCGGCCGATCTTGTCCGCGTAGCTGCTGTAGTTGCGCAACGTGCCGCCAGGCACGCAGCCCTGGTCCAGGTAGTACTCGACTCCCGGCAGGCGCGGCACGCGGTCGTAGTGAATCTGCGCGGTGAGGCCGCTGCCATCGGCCATTTCCACCAGGTGCCCGAGCAGGCCGAAACCGGTGACGTCGGTCATCGCGGTCACCCCTTCGAGCTTGCCGAAACGGCTGCCGGGCTTGTTCAGGGTGCACATCCAGTCACGGGCCAGGCCGATGTCGGCGCTGCGCAGCTTGCCCTTTTTCTCGGCAGTGGTGAGCACGCCGATCCCCAAGGGCTTGGTCAGGTACAGCAGGCAGCCGGCGGTCGCGGTGTCGTTGCGCTTCATGAAGCGTTTTTCCACCAGCCCGGTGACCGCCAGGCCGAAGATCGGCTCCGGCGCGTCGATGGAGTGGCCGCCCGCCAGGGGAATGCCCGCCGCGTCGCACACGGCACGACCGCCGCGGATCACTTCCCGGGCGACTTCCGGGGCCAGCACGTTCACCGGCCAGCCGAGAATGGCGATGGCCATCAGCGGGTCGCCGCCCATGGCGTAGATGTCGCTGATGGCGTTGGTGGCGGCGATGCGGCCGAAGTCGAACGGGTCGTCGACGATGGGCATGAAGAAGTCGGTGGTGGAAACCACGCCGCGTTCTTCGTCGATGGCATAGACCGCCGCGTCATCGCGCGAAGCGTTGCCGACCCAGAGCTTGGGGTCGAGGTTCTGTGCCCCGCTGCCGGCCAGGATCACCTCCAGTACCTGGGGTGAAATCTTGCAGCCACAGCCCGCGCCGTGGCTGTACTGGGTCAGGCGGATCGGCTCGCTCATGGGGCACCTCGTCAAGTCTGGGATCGGGATTCTAGCAGAGGGGTCAGGGATTTGGCCGGGGCGTTGCCTGATGGAACAGCATCTGCCAGCGCCCCTCGCGGTGGCGCCACAGCGAGCTGCGCCAGGCACTCGAGGCCGGGCGCTCGCCGGCTGCGGCGTTATGGCACAGATAGGTGGCCTGGGCCAGATCGGGGCCCAGGCACTGCACGGCGAACGCGCTGATGTGCCGTTCGATGAAGGCCTGCTGCGGCAGGTCGGCCAGCACCTGGGCCTTGTCCCAGCGCCCACCGCTGGCGCCGAACTCAAGGAATTCATCGGCCAGCAAGGCCTCCAGCGCCTGGCGGTCGGCCCGCACTTCGGCCTGTTGCAGTTGGCGCTCGAGCAACAAAAGGTGTTCGGACAATGCCATGTTCACTCCTGAGGTGGCGGCAGATCACTGGCGCACTCTAGCATCCGTGCCCCTCAGGCCGGACCACGGCGGGGCGGCTTGCACCAAGCAACAGCCCCGGGCTCCGGTTAGGCTTGCACAGCCCCGCCAGGGCCGATGCCCCCCCACAAGAACGCCCCGCCGCGTGCCGTTCAAGGTGCCGGCCGGGGCGCTGCGGCTGAGGCTGAGGCTGAGGCTGAGGCTGATGGCCCCGCGGCTCCCAGCTCTGGCCAAGGTCGGCAAATTGCGGGTTCTTGGCGGCAACGTCCAGGCGCTTGAAGCGCTATGCCTGCCTCTCTTTGCCTGGGGGGCACAACCCACGCGGCCAAAGATCCCGGCACGTACCAGAACCCGTTGCACCCCTGGGGGCAGGCCATGGCCAACACGGCCCTCAGGTGCAGTCAACTCTCCCGGTGTCTTTGGCCCGGCCGCTCCGTGATAGGGCAATTCAGGACTGGTGCTCAGCGCAGAACCAGCGATACTGCGCTGCAGCATGAGGGGCCGGGCAGCGACTCGCCGTTCACTCAACCACTAAACAGGCCTGGGCCATGAGCACTCGACAAACCACCGCCGGCGACATCCTGCTGATCCCTATCAGCGAGGGCTTCAGGCCGGCGAAGGTGCTGTACGTTTCACAACG
Organism: Pseudomonas sp. PH1b; assembly: GCF_000633395.1. Lineage (GTDB taxonomy): Bacteria > Pseudomonadota > Gammaproteobacteria > Pseudomonadales > Pseudomonadaceae > Aquipseudomonas. The sequence continues at coordinate 85,763 of NZ_AYMU01000016.1, read as the reverse complement.
CTACAAGGACACGATCCTGCTGGGCCTGTACGCCACCCGCGTCACCATCCAGCAGTTGCCCAACGAGCTTGCAGACAGTTTTGCACTGCGGCTCTACACCTCGAAGGCGCCGGTGCAAAGGCAGCGCTGGCACTGGGTCGGCCATGAGGCACTGCGAGAATCGCAAACCGGACTCGACCTGAGAGTTGTGGCTGGCGAGCTCTGGCAAGGTGATCAGCATCTTGGCACGGCATCGCCAGAGCAACGCCGGGGCTTGCCCGAAATGCTGGTAATGGGTGCGGCGCTCGTCGAGAAAAAAGCCGCGGCCATCCTTTAACCCGGTGCTGCGCGGTACAGCAAGCAGACGCCCGACAAAATGCCCCCCATGCCCAGGCATCCGCGAAGCCGTTGTACAGCCGCGCCAACCGACCCGCAGGATGCATCGGCCTGGAAGCGCGCCGCTGCACTGCAGCGCCCGTGACCGCCACCGAGCAGCGCCAAGCACCAGGCAAAAAAAAGCCGCCCTTGCGGGCGGCTATCAACCTGTCTCGCTTCAAAAGCCCAGGGTAAGACTCAAGGTCATGGCATGGTCCTTGGTTTCCTTCGACAGTTGCCCCGAGTAGCCGATGCCCAATTTGCCGGCCGGGCTGATCTGGTAATCCACACCGGCTTCCAGCAAGGCGCTGTCCTTGGCGATCGGCACGCCCTGGGTGGTGAACGCCGTGCCGCCATCGATGAAGCTCAGGTCGGCATCGGGCTTGGTATCACCGTAGGCATGGCGCCAACCCACCGCCAGCCGCGGGGTCAGCTGCTGGCCGTTACCCAGGGTGATGCGCTTGCCGGCACGCAAGCCGACCGTGGAGAAGGTCACGTCCTGGCTGGACTTGGCCTCCAGCGCCGCAGCCCTGCCCTTCTCCTTGCCGGTGTCGCTGTCGTAGTTGACATAGGCCAGGCCCACGAACGGTTCCAGGGCAATGCCGCCGGCGTCCAGGGCATAACCCACTTCACCGAAGACCTGGGCACTGCGGGCGTTATAGTCGGCTTTCAGGCGGTCGTTGTAGCTGCCGACACTGACGTTGCGCTTGGTCTCGATCTTGTGCCAGCTGTAGGCCGCCCCCAGACGCACCGCCAGGGCGTCGTACTGGGAATTGACATAGGCCGCCAGGTGCGTGGTGTTGACCGTGGCATCGGACTGGCGCTGGCTGGCGCTCAGGTCGCTGCGGGTGTAGCCGACCGCTGCACCGGCACGCCAGGTTTCATCGAGCTGGCGATCACTGCCCAGGATGAACCCGGAGAGGTTGCGATCGAGCTTGGCGGTGTTGCTGTTGCCGTCCATTTCGCCCCAGGTGCCGAGCACCCGCATCCAGCCGACCATCTCGCCCTGGCAACCGCCACTGCTCAGGCGGTTTTCACTGCCGGCCAGGGCCTGCCGTGGATCGTCCTGGGCAGCGCAGGCCGGTTGCCGCATGCGGTCATTGAGGGCATCGCGCACATAGCGTGAGTCTTCCAGCAAGGCGCTGACGGTACTGGCGTGGATTTCACCCGACAGGCTGTCGAAGGCACTTTGCGCCCCAGCGCGGTCGAGCCCCAGGATCTGGTTGTTGAGCTGGTCCGCCGGATCGTCGTCGTCACCGGAATAGGCCGCCAGGGCAGCCGCCACCGCACGCTGGTTGCCGGTCTGGGCAACGTCGGTGAAGCCGGTCTGGTTGCGGCTGACATTCAGGTCCACCTGATTGGCGCCATACACCAGCGAGGTATTGAGGAACACCAGTTGCGGCAGGTTGCTGCCGGCGAAGGTGCCGGTGATACCGCCCGCGGCGTTGATCAGCGAATAGCTGGTGGTGCCGCTGGACGGCGTCAGGCCATTGATCTGCAGGTTGCCCCCCAGGCTGGCGGTGCCGCCCACTTGCAGCACCGGGCCGCTGGCCGAGGTCGGTGTCAGTTGCAGGGTGCCGTTGCTGGCGTTGCTGAAGTTGCCGGCGACGCTCAGCTTGCCGGTCGGACCACCGGACACCACCAGGCCGCTGTTGCTCAAGGAACCGACACTGCCGTTACCCTGCAGCGTGGCGCCGTTGCTGACCGTGACTTGCCCGGCCAGGGAGGCCGGGGCATCGCCGAGTTGCAAGGTGCCCTGCTCCACCGCCAGCGTGCCACTGAAAGGCTGGCTGCCATTGATCAGCAGCAGGCCGGCGCCTTGCTTGATCACGGTGCCGGTGCCGCTGAGCACCCCGTTCAGCACGCCGTTGGTGTTTTGCAGGAACAGCATCCGGGCATTGACCAGCATCCGTCCTTGCAGGCTGGTGGTGTTGCCCGCCAGGGTGCCGCCACTGACGGTGGTACCGCCGCTGTAGGTATTGGCGCCGGTCAGCAGCAAGAGGCCAGCATCGGTTTTCTCGATGCCGCCGCTGCCCACCAGCGGTGCATCGATCTGAGTGCTGACCCCGGCATTGATCCGCACCTTGGCCAGGCTGCCATCAGGTGCATTGGTCGGGGTCAGGCTGCCATTGCTGCCGGCGACAAAGCTGTAGCCGCTGTCCAGTACCTGCAGGCCGGTAAAGCTCTGGTTGCCAGCCACCGTGACCGTGCCACCCTGCCCGCCAAAGATTGCGAACTGATTGCCCGCGCCCTGGCTCTGGGTGCCGGTGGGGTCGGTCCAGTTGGTGCCCGGCCCCCAGGTCCCGCTGCCACCGGTGATGCTGCCATCGGCAGTTGTCTTGCCGCCGTTCCAGAATTGCACCTGACCCGCCGCCCCCTGCACCAGCAGGTTGACCTGGTTGGCCAGCGCCGTCTGCAGGCTGAGGGAGGCCGGCAGCACACCGCCGGGCAGCGTGCCGTAGCTCAAGCCGTTATCGGTGAGATGGCCGCCATAGCGGAACAGCTGGTAGACACCAACGCCAAAGCCACCGGCGTCGGTGATGTTCAGGCTGCCGTCCAGGGTCAGGTCGCCGGCGACATTGACCACGGTGGTCGAGCCGGAGGGCTGGCCCAGGGTGAAGTCCAGGAGGCTGCCGGAGGACAGCGCCAGGGAGCCCAGCGACAACGGCGTGGCACCGCCGCCGGCCTTGAGAGTGGCGCCATTGGCCAGGCTCAGGGCACCGCCGATCTGGCCGCTGCCGCCAACGCTGGCACCACTGGCCACCTGCACGCTGGCGCTGGCCAGGGACCCATTGACCAGCAACGAACCGGCCTGGACCTGGGTATTGCCGACAAAACCATTGTTGCCCGTGAGCAGCAGGCTGCCGTTGCCGCTCTTGATCAGCGCACCATTGCCGCTGAGGCTGCCGGCGTAGGTGCCGTCGCTGGCTTGCTGGAAGGTCAGCGAGGCGTTGTTGAGGATCGAGCCTTGCAGGCTGCTGCTGTCGCCCAGGGTGGTGCCGCCGTTCAGGGTGGTGCCGCCGCTGTAGCTGTTGGCGCCACTGAGCAACAGGTCGCCGGTGCCATTTTTCACCAGGCTGCCATTGCCGCTGATGACGCCTCCCAGGCTCAGGTTCTGAGTGCCGGCCAGAGTCAGTTGGGCCCCCAGGTTGATGGCATTGGCCAGTTGCAAGGCCACAGGGCTGTCCAGCTGGGCATTGCCGGTCACCGCCAGGGCCCCGCTGCCCAGGGCCGCGTTGTTGCCCAGGATCAATTGCCCGGCGTTGAGCTGGGTCCCGCCTTGGTAGCTATTGACGCCATTGAGGGTCAGGCTGGCGGCGCCATGCTTGATCAGGCTACCGCTGCCGCTGACCACGCCGCCCAGGGTCAGGGCATTGGAGCCGGCAACGGTCAATGCGCCGTTGAGCACGCTGGCGTTGCCCAGGGTCACAGCGCTGTTGCTGTCCAGGGTGGTGCCCTGGGCGGCGGTCAGCACACCGCTGCCCAGGGCGCTGTTATTGCCCACCACCAGGGTGCCGCCATTGAGCGCGGTGCCGCCGCTGTAGCCATTGACGCCGTTGAGCACCAGGGTGCCGCTATCGAGCTTGGCCAGGGTGCCGCTGCCATTGAGTGCCACGCCCAGGCTGGCGGTGACGTTCGGGTCGACTCGCACGGCGGTATTGCCGGTGCCGCCATTGACCAGGTTCAACTGCCCGGCACTGCCGCCGACCAGGGAATAGCCATCGCTGACGAACTGCATGCCCGTCAGGTTCTGGGTGCCATCCACGGTAACGGTCCCGGCTGTCCCCTGGAACACTGCAAAACTGCTGCTCCAGGACTGATTGGTGGTGCCGTTGGCGGATGTCCAGTTGCTGCCGGCGCTGTTCCAGGTGCCCGCGCCGCCATCGATCGCCCCGTTGGCCACGGTTTGCGCCCCATCCCAGAACTGCACCGTGGTGTTGGGTGCGGTCACCAGCAGGTTGACCTGGCTGCCCACTGCGGTCTGCACCTGCAGGTTCCCCGGCACCACGCTGCCGGGCACGCTGCCGATCACCAGGCCATGGTCGGTCAGGGCACCGGTGTAGTTGATCAGCCGATAGACGCCACTGCCGAAGCCACCGATGTCGCTGACATTCAGGGTGCCATCGAGGGTCAGGTTGCCGCCGACATTCACCAGGGCATTGCCGCCGCCCGTCACCGGCGTGCCGAGGCCGGCATCCAGGTTCGAGTTGGCGCCGAGCACCAGCGAACCCACCGACAAGGTGTTGCCGGAACTCAGGGCCAGGTGGCCGCCGTCGGCCACGGTCACCGCACCGGTGAGGCTACCGGTGCCGGTCAGGGTGGCGCCGCTGTTGACCGCGACCGAGGTGCTGGCCAGGGTTCCGGAGACGTTGAGGGTCCCGCCGTTGACGCTGGTGGCACCGCTCAGGCCATTGCTGCCGCTGAGGTTGAGGCTGCCACTGCCGGCCTTGGTCAACTGGCCGCTGCCATTGAGGCTGCCGGCGAAGCTGCTGTCGAGATTGTTGCCGCCCAGAGTCAAGGTATTGCCGGCGAGCACTTGCACCGTGCCGCTGCCACTGAGGCCACCCAGGCTGCTGGAGCCACCCAGGTTGAGACTGGTGCCGGCCCCCAGATTGACCGTCGCGTTATTGCCCAGGGCGCCCGCCCCCAGCGTGTTGAGGCTGCCGCCCACCAGGTTGAACAGGCCATTGAAGCTGTTGTTGCCGGTCAGGGTCAGCGCACTGTTGCCGTGCTTGTTCAGGGTGCCGCCGCCGGCCAGCGCCCCGCCCAGGGTCAGGTCGTTGTTCCCGGCCAGGGTCAAGCCGGCGTTGAGGTTCAGGTTGTTGTTCAGGGCCAAGGCGCTGCTGTTGTCCAGCGTTGCGGCACCGGCCACGGTCAACGCGCCAGTGCCCAGGGCCGCGCCGTTGCCCAGGCTCAGGGTGCCGGCATTCAGGGTGGTGCCGCCCTGGTAGCTGTTGACGCCATTGAGACTCAGGTTGGCAGCACCGTTCTTGACCAGAGCACCGGCACCACTGAGCACGCCACCCAGGCTCAGGTCGTTACTGCCAGGCAGGGTCAGGCTGGCGTTGAGCAGCAGCGCGTTGCTCAGGGTGAGCGCAGTGTTGCTGTCCAGGTTCGAGGCGCCGCCCACAGCCAGGGCGCCGCTGCCCAGGGCCGTGGCGTTGCCCAGGGTCAGGGTTCCGGCATTCAGCACGGTGCCGCCGCTGTAGCCATTGCCACCGTTGAGGGTCAGGTTGGCCGCGCCGTTCTTCACCAGGCTGCCGGCGCCATTGACCGCGCCATTCAAGGTCAGGTCGGCGCTGCCGCCCACTGCCAGGCTGCCGGCCAGGTTCAGCGTGTTGCCCAGGCTGACGGCGCTGCTGGCATCCAGCTGGGTGCCGCCTGCAGCGTTGAGCGCACCGCCGCCCAAGGCCGTGTTGCTGGCCAGGATCAGCCCACCGGCATTCAGCGCAGTCGGTCCCAGGTAGCTGTTGTTGCCGCCCAGGGTCAGGCTCGCCGCGCCGTTCTTGAGCAGGCCGCCAGCACCGCTGAGCACACCGCTCAGGGTCAAGGCCTGGGAGCCGCCGATCGTCAGGTTGCCGCCCAGGTTCAGGGCATTGCCGAGATTGACCGCGCTGTTGCTGTCCAGGGTGGTGCCGGCGGCGGCGGTCAAGGCCCCCGTGCCCAGGGCGCTGTTGTTGCCGACCACCAGGGTGCCGCCATTGAGCAGGGTGCCGCCGCTGTAGGTATTGGCACCGTTGAGCACCAGGGTGCCGGTGTCGAGCTTGGCCAGGGTGCCGCTGCCGTGGATGCCGACTCCCAGGGTGGCGGTGACGTTCGGGTCGACCCGGATCGCCGTGTTGCCGCCCGTGCCATTGACGGCGTTCAGCGCACCGGCGGCGCCGGCCACCAGGTTGTAGCCGTCCGTGAGGAACTGCATGCCGGTGAAGCTTTGGTCGCCCGCCACGGTCACGGTGCCCGCAGTCCCCTGGAACACCGCAAAGTCATTGGCCCAGGCCTGGTTCAGGGTGCCGTTGACCGAAGTCCAGTTGCTGCCCCCTGCGTTCCAGGTGCCGCTACCACCGTCCACCACGCCGTTGGCCACGGTCTGGCTGCCGTCCCAGAAACGGATGTTGGCATTGGGCGCCGAGACCAGAATGTTGACCTGATTGGCGACACCGGCCTGCACCACCAGATCGCCGAGGTTGTAGCCCACCGGCACGCTGGCGATATTCAGGCCTGGGCCGGAAAGGCTGCCGGTGTAGTTGATCAGGCGATACACACCGACGCCGAAACCGCCGGCATCGGTGACATTGAGCTGGCCGTTGAGGGTCAGGTTGCCGCCCACGTTCAGCAGCGAAGTGGTGGAAGGCGCTCCCAGGTTGGCATCCAGGTTGGCACCGCTGGCCAGCGCCAGGGCATCCATGGACAGGGTGCTGCCGGAGTTCAGGGCCAGGTGGCCGCCGCTGGCGATGTTCACCGCCCCCAGCAGCGAGCCGCTGCCGGTCAGGGTGGCGCCGCTGTTGACGGTGACGTTGGCGCTGCCCAGGGAGCCGCCGACATTCAAGGTGCCGCCGCTGACCAGGGTGTCGCCGGTCAGATCGTTGATTCCGCTCAGGCTCAGGATGCCGCTGCCCTGCTTGGTCAATTGGCCACTGCCATTGATATTGCCGCCAAAAGTGCTGCTGGTATTGCTGCCGCCGACACTCAGGGTCGCACCGGGGCTGAGTTGCAGCGAGCCGGTGCCGGACAGTCCCGCCAGGCTGTCACTGGCCCCCAGGTTGAGGCTCGCACCGCTACCGATGTTGGCCCCCGAGCTGTTGCCCAGGGCGCCACTGGCCAGGGTGCTGACACTGCCGGCAAGGATATTCAAGGTGCCGCTGAAACTGTTGTTGCCCAACAGGGCCAGGTTGCTCAAGCCGTTCTTGACCAGGCCACCGCTGCCACTGATGCCCCCGGCAAGCACCAGGTCGTTGTTGCCGGCCAGGCTCAGGTTCGCGTTGAGCACCAGGTTGTTGGCCAGGCTCAAGGGCATGCTGTTGTCCAGGGTTGCCGCGCCGCCCACCGTCAGCACGCCGGAGCCCAGGGCACCGCTGCTGCCCAGGGTCAGGCTGCCGGCATTCAGGGTAGTGCCGCCCTGGTAGCTGTTGTTGCCGTTGAGGGCTAGGTTCGCCCCGCCATTCTTGATCAAGGCCGCGCTGCCGCTGATGCCGCCATTGAGGGTCAGGTCATTGCTGCCGGCCACGCTCAAGGCACCATTGAGTATCAGGCTGTTGTTCAGGCCGATGCTGGCACTGCTGTCCAGGTTCGCGGCGCCGCCCACCGTCAGGGCACCACTGCCCAGGGCCGAGCCATTGCCCAGGGTCAGGGTCCCGGCATTCAGGGTGGTGCCGCCCTGGTAGGTGTTGAGACCGTTGAGGGTCAGATTGGCTGCGCCATTCTTGATCAGGCTGCCCGCGCCACTGACCAGGCCGCCAAGCCCCAGGTCGGAAGTACCGCCGACCGTCACCCCGCCCGCCAGGGTCACCTGGTTGGTCAGGGTCAGCGCAGTGTTGGCGTCCAGCGCGGTGCCGGCTGCCGCATTGAGGATGCCGTTGCCCAGAGCGCTGGCATTGCCCAGCACCAGCTTGCCGGCATTGAGCGCGGTATTGCCCAGGTAGCCGTTGGCGCCATTGAGCACCAGGTCGGCGTTGCCGTTCTTGATCAGGCCTCCGGCGCCATTGATCAATCCACCCAGGGTCAGGGCATTGCTGCCGCCAAGGGTCAGGTTGCCCAGCAGGTTGACGTTGTTGCCCAGGCTGGCCGTGGTGCTGGCATCCAGTGTGGTGCCGGCGGAGGCGTTCAGGACGCCGGTGCCCAGTGCCGTGTTGGAGCCGACCATCAGCGAACCGCCGGTCAATGAGGTGGTGCCCTGGTAGCTGTTGTTGCCGTTGAGGGTCAGGCTCGAGGTTCCCGTCTTGATCAAGCCTGCGGTGCCCCCGATCACCCCGCCCAGGGTCAAGGCGTTGCTGCCTCCCACCGTCAGGTTGGCGTTGAGGTTGACGGCGTTGTTCAGGGCCAGGGCGCTGCTGTTGTTCAACACGGCGGCGCCGGCCACGGTCAGGGCGCCGGTGCCCAGGGCCGAGCCGTTGCCCAGGGTCAGGCTGCCGGCATTGAGCAGGGTGCCCCCCTGGTAGGTGTTGCTGCCATTGAGGGTGAGGCCGGCCGCGCCATTCTTGATCAGGCCGTTGGGGCCACTGATGACGCCGTCCAGGATCAAGGGGTTGAGGCCGTCCAGGGTCAGGTCGGCGTTGAGCACGATGTCGTTGAGCAGGTCCAGGCTGGCGCTTGACGCCAGGTGTCCGGCGCCGGCCACGGTCAACGCACCAGAGCCCAGGGCGGCATTGTTGCCCAGGGTCAGGGTGCCGGCGTTCAGGGTGGTCCCGGCCTGGAAGGTATTGGCCCCGTTGAGGACCAGGTTGGCCGCACCGTTCTTGGTCAGGCCGCCATTGCCCCCGACGACCCCGGCCAGGGTCAGGTTGGCACTGCCGCCGATGTTCAGGTTGCCGGCCAGGTTCAGGCTGTTGCCCAGGGTCACTGCAGAGCTGGCGTCGAGGCTGGTGTTGGCAGCCGCATTCAGGCTCCCCAGGCCCAGGGCCGAATTGCTGCCCACCACCAGTGAACCGCTGTTGAGCGCGGTGTTGCCCAGGTAACCGTTGTTACCGGACAGGGTCAGGCTGGCAGCGCCGTTCTTCACCAGCCCGCCGGCACCGTTGAGGGCCCCGGCCAGGGTCAGCGCCTGACTGCCACCCAGGGTCAGGTTGGCCGCCATGTTCACGGCATTGGCCAGGGTCACCGCCGTGGTGCTGTCCAGGGTAACGCCGGCCGCAGTGTCCAGGCTTCCGGTGCCCAGCGCCGTGTTGCTGCCCAGCAGCAGGGAGCCGCCATTGAGCGAGGTGGCGCCCTGGTAGGTGTTGTTGCCGCTGAGGGTCAAGCTGCCAGCACCACTCTTGTTCAACCCTCCCGTCCCCGACAGGACTCCATCCAGGCTCAGCGCGTTGCTACCGAGCAGGTTCAGGTTGGCGTTCAGCGTCAGATTGTTGCTCAGGTTCACCGCGGCACTGGTGTCCAGGCTGGAGCTGCCAGTGACCGTCAGGTTACCGGTGCCCAGCGCCAAACCGTTGCCGAGCACCAGGCTCCCGGCGGCCAGGGTGGTGGCGCCGGTGTAAGCGCTGTTGATGCCATTGAGGGTCAGGCTGCCGGTGCCTGCCTTGGTGATTGCGCCGGCGCCGCTGACCGTGCCCGACAGGGTCAGCGCACCGGTGCCCGTCGTGCTCAGGCTGTTGTTGAGCGTGAAGTTGTTGGCCAGGTTGACCGTGCCCGGGGTCGAAATTGTGCCCGCGCCGCCGACGATCACGTTGCCAGTCCCCAGGGCCAGGTTGTTGCCCACCTGCAGCGAGCCGGCATTGAGCTGGGTAGTGCCACTGTAGGTGTTGGCGCCGTTGAGGGTCAGTTGTCCGCTGCCGGCTTTGGTCAGGCCACCCGTGCCGGAGATCACGCCGCCCAGGGTGGTGCTGTTGCTGCCTTGCAACGTCAGGCCGCCATTGCCCAGGCTGACCAGGTTGCTGAGGGTCAGGCCGGCGATGCTGGCCTGGAGTATCCCGCCGTTGGAGGTCAGCAGCCCGCTGCCGAACGCAGCGCTGTTGTTGTACTGCGCCACGCCGCCGTTGAGGGTGGTACTGCCGCTGACCAGCGGCCCCTGCAGGGTCCAGGTACCGCTGTTGAGAGTCAGGTTGTTGAAGTTGATGTAGTTGGCGCTGGAGGCACTGCCCGCGCCGGAAGTACCGCCCCCAACCCCGAGGTTGTTCTGCAGCACCAGGGTATTGGAGCCGGCGGCGCCACCGTCGATCTGCCCAGTGGGGGCAAAGGTCAGGTCGATGCCCAGCAGGCCGCCCAGGCTGATGCCCACCCCACCGCCACTCAGCACCGAGGAACCGGTGACGGCGGTGAAGGTGTTGGTGCTCGCGGCCCCCATGGAGACACCACCGGTGATCGAGCCGGTGTTGGTGAAACGGTTGCCACCGGTGGCAGATTGGAAAGCCACCCGGCCCACCAGGGAGCCGTTGTTGGTCATGTTGACCTGGGACCCGCCATGCACCGCCACCACCGGGGCGTCGGCCCCCAGCAGGGTCAGCCCCAGCAGGGACGATGAACCGATGGAGCCGTTGTTGACAATGGTGGTGACGCCCCCCGCAGCGTTGTTGACGTTGAGCGCCATGCCGTTGAGGGTGGCCAGGTCCAGGCCGAGAATTCCCGCGGTGCCGTTCATGGTCCCGGTGGCGGTGTTGTTGATGTTCACATTGCCCGCCGCACCATTGCCGATCACCGCGCCGTTGCTCAACAGCGTCACCACCCCCAGCAGCGAAGGGTCGATGGTGCCGGAGTTGTTCAAGGTAATGTTGTTGCCAGTGAGGTTGATCGCCGTACCGCCGAGCAACGAGTTGAAGGTCGCACCGTTGCTGACGGTGACCGTGAGGTTATCGGCAGTACTGGAAAACGCATTGGTCAACAGCGACGTGGCGTTGCCACTGCAGGTGACCAGGTCCCCCGTGGTCGGCGTGGCCGGTGTGCAGGCTGCCATGGCTGTCGGGCTGAGCAGCCCCCACACCAGCCCGGCAAGGCCCAGGCGAATCGCCATGGAGAGGGGAGAAAGAGGGGCAACATCATCCTTGAACTGACCTTTTTCCACGCTCAACTCCTTGATCGGTCAGGCTTCTCATCCGTGAACCGCTGCGCGAGCTGAAGGTGTCATCCGTTTCAAGGGCGCAGGGACGTAAAAACCTGACAGTAGTGAAATCTCCTGAGGACGAAACCTAGACGAAGCGCGCAACCTCGCCTGGTTTTCGGCGCCGTCAAATAGCATTAATACTTTGGTTGAAAATGTCGGATTAAACGTTTAACAAAGATAAATATTGGTTATTTTTCAATTAGTTATAAAAACCGCTTATCTCAAATACGATTGTATCCACAAGATTCAAAACCTCCTTCTGCGGCGTTCTGGACGGGTAAATCCTGACCGTTTCATCAACCTTTCCCCTGCCCTTTTCGCCAGCACTTCTGCCGGCCGCCAGAACCGCCGCCGTGGCGCTGTCACTCAACCTTGCGTTGAAGTTGGTATGGCATATGCAAACGTTTGCGTGCAGCCTGTTCACCTGTGTTCGCCACTTTTTTCTGGCGTACCCATGACAGGGACTTCATCTCGCACGAACAAGGACTTTCCATGCCCAGCAACACCCGACACCTGGCGGCCCCCTCGCCGTCACTTGTTTCCCTGCTCCTGGCCGGCGTTACAGGACTACTCAGTTGCACCACCCTGGCCCAGCCCCCCAACGCCGATGAATCAGCCCAGGGCGAAAGCCTCAGCGCCGATGTGGAGTCGGCCAAGCCCGGCGCCTACCTCTCCGACTGGTACAACCAGGACCTGATGCTGATCGGCAGCAAGGACATCAGCTTCGGTCCACGCCCGGCCGACGATATCTACCTGGAGTACGAATACTTCGGGCGCAAGGGGCCGTTCGAGCTGTACGGCTACATCGACCTGCCGAAGATCCTCGACATCGGCAACAGCCACGACAAGGGCATCTGGGACCATGGCTCGCCGCTGTTCATGGAGCACGAACCACGGATCTCCATCGACTACCTGGCCGGCCGCAGCCTGGCCATCGGCCCGATCAAGGAGTGGTACCTGGCCTTCGACTGGATCTACGACCACGGCAGCCGCACCGCCAACCGCGCCAATACCCTGTACAGCGGCCTGGGCACCGACATCGACACCCATTCGCGGGTCAACCTGTCGGCCAACTTCTACGGCCGCTACCAGTGGGAAAACTACGGCGCCAGCAACGAATATTCCTGGGATGGCTACCGCGCCCAACTGAAGTACATCGTGCCCATCGACCGTTTCAGCAACGGCGCGTCGCTGACCTACATCGGCTTCACCAACTTCGATTTCGGTTCCGACCTGCACAAGGACAACCCGGCACGCACCGCCAATGCCACGGTGGCCACCAACGTGCTGCTGTATTCCTTCACCCACCTGCGCTTCACCCTGGTAGGCCGCTACTTTCACAACGGCGGCAATTGGGAGGACGGCAGTGTGCTGAACTTCGGCGACGGCGAATTCCGCGCACGCTCCAATGGCTGGGGCTATTACGCCGGGGTTGGGTATCAGTTTTAACAGCAGCGGCAAGTGGCAAGCTGCAAGCTGCAAGTGGCAAGCGGTGATGAGTTGCAATCTGGGTCTGGCAGGATAAACGCCAAACAACGGCAGTCATGGAGGTGTTATGCGGGGAATTTCGTGGATGGTGGGGCTCGGGCTCGGCGGGGTGCTGGCCAGCGGGGCATGGGCCGCCGAGGCGCCAATCAAGCCCAAGGTGGTGCTGATCAGCATGTTTGCGCCGGAGGCGCAGCACTGGATCGAGCGGCTGGAGTTGAAGCGCGAGATCAGGGTGCCGGGGCTGGCGGCGCAGTACCCGAACATTCGTTGCAATGACCAGGATGTGTGCCTGTTGACCACGGGCATGGGCCAGACCAATGCCGCGGCGTCGACCCTGGCCCTGGCCCTGTCGCCCAAGTTCGATTTGCGCCAGAGCTATTTCCTGATCGCCGGGATCGCCGGCATCAGCCCGCACCAGGGCACCATCGGCACCGCCGCCTGGGCCCATTACCTGGTGGAGTTTGGCACTCAGTGGGAGCTGGATTCACGGGACGCGCCCAAGGACTGGCCGACCGGCTACCTGGGGATCAACACCCAGGGGCCGAACCAGAAACCGCCCCTGGACTACAAGACCGAGGTCTTCGAGCTCAATCCGAAGCTCCAGGCCAAGGCCTTTGCCCTGAGCCACAAGGTGGCCTTGAGCGAGAGCAAGGAGTCGGCCGCCTGGCGCTTGAAATACCCCTATGCGCCGGCCAACCAGCCACCGGTGGTGACCCGCTGCGACACCCTGGCGGGCAACACCTGGTTCTCCGGCACCCGCCTGAGTGAACGGGCCGAGGTCTGGACCCGGCTGCTGACCGATGGCAAGGGCCTGTACTGCACCACCCAGCAGGAAGACAACTCCACCTACGAAGCGCTACTGCGGGCCAGCCGCGAAGGCCTGGTGGATATCCAGCGCCTGGCGGTGGTGCGCGCCGGCTCGGACTTCGATCGCCCGGCACCGGGCGCCAGTGAAGTCGACAACCTGCTGAAATACGCCGACCAGGGCGGCTTCGCCCCGGCCCTGGAGAACCTGTACCGGGCTGGCAATCCGCTGGTCCAGGACATCCTCAAGCACTGGTCGACCTGGGAAAAAGGCGTGCCCGAGAGCTGATTGCTCTCCCGGGAGCGGCCAGGTGCGGCCGGGCGGCGTTCCGCTTGCCGGTGATGGAGGTCCCAGGGGCCTCTTCGCCAGCAAGCTGGCTCCTACACAAAGCCCACAGCGCACGCCTCCCCCCGTAGGAGCCGGCTTGCCGGCGAAGACGATCTCAAGGCCTCCTTCGCCAGCAAGCTGGCTCCTACACAAAGCACACAGCACACGCCTCCCCCGTAGGAGCCGGCTTGCCGGCGAAAGCGATCTCAAGGCCTCTTCGCCAGCAAGCTGGCTCCTACACAAAGCACACAGCACACCCCTCCCCCGTAGGAGCCGGCTTGCCGGCGAAGGCGATCTCAAGGCTTCTTCGCCAGCAAGCTGGCTCCTACACAGGGCACACAGCACACGCCTCCCCCGTAGGAGCCGGCTTGCCGGCGAAAGCGATCTCAAGGCCTCCTTCGCCAGCAAGCTGGCTCCTACACAAAGCACACAGCACACGCCTCCCCCGTAGGAGCCGGCTTGCCGGCGAAGGCGATCTCAGGGCCTCCTTCGCCGGCAAGCTGGCGCCTGCGCAGGGATGGCCGCTGCGTTCAGGGGATGAGGATGATTTTTTCGCCGCGCCCCTGGTTCACTTCGGCATAACGCTCCAGCCCCCGCTCCAGCGGCGACTCAACCAGGCCTTCCGGCAGCGGCAGCAGGCCTTCATCGAAATAGCGGCCGAACTGCTCCAGCATCGCCGCGCAGGCCTCGACGCCATACAGCAGCGAGTTGATCCCCACCACCGAGCCGCCCTTGCGATACAGGGCCAGGGCCGGCAGTTGCACATGGCCGTCCAGGGGGGCGGCGATGATCGCGATGCGGCCAAAGGTGGCCAGGGCCGGCACCGCGGCGGGCAGCCAGAAGCCGGTGGTGTCGAAGATCACCTCGGCACCGCCGGCATACACCTGGTTGACCTGTTCGGCCAAGGTTTCCGGCTGCTCCAGCAACAGTGCGTGATACCCCTGGGACTGCAGGTCCCGCACTTGTTCCGGACGCCGTGCTGCCGCCAGTACCTGGGCCCCACGCACCTTGGCCAGGGCCAGGGCCGCCGTGGCTACTGCGCCGCCACCGATCACCATCAGGCGGGTGCCACTGGCTACGCCGCTGCGCTCCAGGGCATCCCAGGCGGTGGTGTAGGGCACGCCGAGGCTGGCGGCCTGGGCAAAGCTCAGGTGCGTGGGTTTGCGGGCCACGCCCTTGGCCGCCAGGACCACGTACTGGGCGTGGCTGCCATCGGCGAAAAAGCCCAGCTCCTTGCCGGTGCCCCAGACTGCCTGGCCCAGCAGTTCGGCTGGCCCCTGCTCCACCACCCCGGCGAAATCCCGTCCGGGAATCCGTGGCACGGTGGTGTAGGGAAAACGCCCGAGAACGTTCTTCACATCGCTGGGGTTGAGGCCGGCGGCCTTGATCCGTACCAGGACCTGATCGGCCCCCGGCACCGGGGTTGGCACCTCCACCCATTGCAGGGAAGCGAGGTCGCCAGTGGTGGAAAATTGCAGTGCTTGCATGATCGGTTCCATCGGATAGAAGTGAGGGTTCAAGACCACCACTGGGCCAGCAGGTGCCGCCCCAGGGGCCACAGTTGTTCACCGCCGAGCATGCCCAGAAGTCCCACCAGGGCAATCGCCGGTGGCGCCGGCGAGCGCACCTGCAAGGCGCCGTAGAGCAGCCCGACCAGCAGGCCGACCGCCAGGGAAATCAGGTAGTTCATGTTGCACTCCGGAAACGTTGGGGGCATGCCGACCAGGGCGCCGACCTCGGGGCCCGGCCCTTGCCGAACCCAGCCACACAGTGGCCAGCGATTCGGGGCCCGGGTGGTCCGCCGGGTTGACCCTGGGCACCTCTTCGCGGCGCTGGCTGCCTGCGCCAACGGCGACAGCTGGCCCGAGGTGGCGTGGTGTCTGGAGCAAAGTCTAGGCAACAGGCGTCGCCGGCATCGGCCAAGTGCTTCGGGATTTCGGCCAAATGCAGCGCAGAAGGCTCAGGCCTGAGGTTCGCCAGCGGCGTAATGGGAGGGTGCCACCCCCAGTTCGCGGCGGAACATGTCACTGAAACTGCTGGGGGAATAACCCAGCTCACGGGCGATGCGACTCACCGGCACGCCCTGGATCAGCTCGGCCGCGGCCATGGCCAACTGCACCTGGCGTCGCCAATCGGCGAAACCCAGGCCCAGTCGCTCCTTGAACAGCCGCGCCAGGGTGCGCACGCTGGCCCCCGCCGCTTCGGCATGCTGCTCGAAGCTGATGCCCACCGAAGGCGCGGCCATCACCGCCTGGCACAGGTTGACCAGGCGCCGGTCGGAAGTGTCCGGCAAAGCGATCTTCAGCTGCGAGCGCCGGGCCCGGCGCAACTCCAGCAGGGCCAGGCCCACCAGGGCTTCGTAATAGTCCGGCTGCCGGGCTTCGGGGTCATCCACCAGGCGCAGGATCAGCTCACGCAGCAGGCTGTCCACCTGCAGCACCTGGACACTGGAATCCAGGGTCGCCGCCAGGGAGGGGCGCAGGTAGATATTGCGCATCTGCAAGTCGCTGACCACACGAATTCCATGCCTCACTCCCGGCGGCAGCCACACCGCCCGCTGCGGCGGCACCACCAGCGCCTCATGGGGCGTCTCGACCCACATCACTCCGCTCATGGCATAGAGCAACTGGCCCCAGGCGTGCTCGTGGGGTTCGATGAACAGGCCTCGCGGGTAGGTGCGGGCCAAAGGCTGCACGGGGATCGCGGTGTCGCTCAGGTCGGGGGGTGCGGCTAGGGCCATGGCAAGGTCGCGGCGGGTCGGCGGGCGCCCATGGTAACCAGGCCCGGCAGCCGTCGCCAGCCTCTGCCCGGTGCGGCGTAGCGCCCGGGCCCAGGGCGGCCATCAATAGGAGCAGCGCTTTGGCCCGGGCCCTCACAGCGTCATGACCGTCGGTGCCACGGCCCGGCAATTTGAATGAATTTTTCCGCGCCGGGGGAATCATTGAAAGATCACAGGGAGGAATAACGGTTCTATGAACAACGCAAAACTTTTCGTCATCGAATACACCCTTCACGGCGCCCCCAAGTCCTTCATCATCCGTCAGGAGAAGATGGACAATGCCGAGGCCTGGCACTGGGCCAGTTGCGACGCGGGGGTCGGGCGCATCGGGCGCTTTGGCCGGGAACAGGTGAAGAAGACCAGCAAACCCATGGCGGAGAAATTCGGCATCGAAAACGTCACCTGGCGGCCTTCGGTCTAGCCGAGGCGGGCGGGCGGACGGAGCCGCCCGCCCTCGCCGTTCAGCCGTGGGCGCCCTTGGCGCATTTGCAGCCCTCGGTGGAGGCGCAAGGTTCGCCATGGGCGTGATGGTCGGCGCACGCCTGGCAGCAGTAGTGCTTGCCGTGGCGGACGATGGAATGGGCACCCAGCTTGCAGGTACAAGCCGGACAGGCGCAGGTTTCATTGGACATGGCATGGCTCCTTTTCCAGGGGGCTCGAGGGTCGGCGCCTGGCAGCGACCCCACCACGACGCGCCCCGAGTCTTCACAGGTTAGGCCAGCCCCTCCTCCAGCCCCGGCGCAGGCGACTGATGGTCGCAAACGCCCTACGGGCAGCTGCGCCCTCTCAGTCCCAGCCTTGCAGGCGCAAGGTCGCCCGGACCAGCCTCTGCTCCTCGTCCTCGATGTCCTTGAGGTTCTGTGCAATGCCCTGGATATGCGCCACCGCGGCCTTGCGCGCCTGCTCCGGCAGGCGCCCGGTGACCGCGTTGTACAGCCGCGCATGCTGGCGGTCGATCTGGCGCTTGGGCGCCGGGCGGTGGTAGAGATTGTTGACCGAGGCCAACACCGAATTGAGCAGCAGGTCGGTCAGCGAGCCCAGGGTCTGCACCAGCACCGGGTTGTGCGAGGCCTCGCAGATGGCCAGGTGGAAGGCATGGTCCAGGCGCGCCAGGGCAGCCGGTTCCAGGGCCTGGGCCTGGGCATCGAGCAGGGCCTGGTAGCTGCGGCCGATCAGCACGAAATCCGCCTCGGTGCCCCGCAGCGCCGCCAGCCGTGCCGACTCGCCCTCCAGCAGGCTGCGCACCTCCAACAGATCGTAGAGGGTGCGCGGCTGGGAGCGGAACAGGTGCATCAGCGGCGAGCCCGCAGCCGGCGCCGTCAGTTGCGCCACCTGGGACCCGCGGCCCTGCACGGTGTCGATGATGCCTCGGGCGCGCAACAGCTTCAGGCCCTCGCGCAGGGCAGTGCGCGACACCCCGAGCTTTACGGTCAGGCGCCGCTCCGAGGGCAGCAACTGACCGGTCTTGAACACCCCGTCGACGATCAGCCGCTCGATCCTGGCGCAAACCACGTCCGCCACCTGGGGCCGGCGGGGCGCTGGCTGGTCCTGCATGATCCCTCCCACTGGTATGACCAGTTATCTTGCTGCAATCCAGGGCATTCAACAGGCTATGCAACGCACTGATAAATAGCTGATTTTCGGAAAGCCTGGGCAGTCGATAAAAAACAAAGTGGTTCGACCACTGCCGGCACACATGGACACTAAGGCCCGGCAGGCCAATCATGCAAGGCAACCGTTCTGCCGTCGCGACCTGATAAAAACCACACAAGGTCCTTAGCCGCCCATGACGATTCTCTACGACGAAACAGTCGATGGCGCCCTGCCCGACGTCGACCGCGAGCACCTGATCCGCACCCTGCGCCAACAGTTGCCGGAGCTGGAGCTGCTGGACCGGCCGCAACAACTCAAGCCCTATGAATGCGACGGCCTCAGCGCCTACCGCACCACGCCGATGCTGGTGGCCCTGCCCCGTCATCTGCACGAGGTGCAGCGGCTGTTGCAGATCTGCCACACACAGCGGGTGCCCGTGGTAGCCCGGGGCGCCGGCACGGGCCTGTCCGGGGGGGCCCTGCCCCTGGAAAAGGGCCTGCTGCTGGTGATGGCGCGTTTCAAGGACATCCTCCACATCGACCCCGCCGCGCGCTGCGCCCGGGTCCAGCCGGGGGTGCGCAACCTGGCGATTTCCCAGGCCGCAGCGCCTCTGGGCCTGTACTACGCCCCCGATCCTTCGTCGCAGATCGCCTGCTCCATCGGCGGCAATGTCGCGGAAAACGCCGGCGGCGTGCATTGCCTGAAGTACGGCCTGACCGTGCACAACCTGCTCAAGGTCGAGACCTTCACCGTGCAGGGCGAGGCCCTGACCCTGGGCAGCGATGCCCTGGACACGCCGGGGTTCGACCTGCTGGCGCTGTTCACCGGCTCCGAAGGCCTGCTGGGGGTGATCACCGAGGTCACGGTCAAGCTGCTGCCCAAGCCCCAGGTGGCCAAGGTGCTACTGGCAGCCTTCGATTCGGTGGAGGCCGCCGGCCGTGCCGTGGCCGACATCATCGCCGCGGGCATCATCCCCGGCGGCCTGGAGATGATGGACAACCTGGCGATCCGCGCCGCCGAGGACTTTATCCACGCCGGTTACCCGGTGGACGCCGAGGCCATCCTGCTGTGCGAGCTGGACGGCGTGGAAGCCGATGTGCATGACGATTGCGAGCGCGTGCGCCAGGTGCTGGAACGGGCCGGCGCCAGCGAGGTGCGCCTGGCCCGGGACGAGGCCGAGCGCGTGCGCTTCTGGGCCGGGCGCAAGAACGCCTTCCCGGCGGTGGGGCGCTTGTCCCCGGACTACTACTGCATGGACGGCACCATCCCCCGCCGCCAGCTGCCAGGCGTACTGCAGGGCATCGCCCGGCTGGCCGCCGAGTACCAGTTGCGGGTGGCCAACGTGTTCCATGCCGGCGACGGCAACATGCACCCGCTGATCCTGTTCGACGCCAACCAGCCCGGCGAGCTTGAGCGGGCCGAGGCCCTGGGGGGCAAGATCCTCGAATTGTGCGTGGCGGTGGGCGGCAGCATCACCGGCGAGCACGGGGTGGGCCGGGAGAAAATCAACCAGATGTGCGCCCAGTTCAACCGCCACGAACTGACCCTGTTCCACGCGGTCAAGGCGGCCTTCGACCCCAGCGGCCTGCTCAACCCGGGGAAGAACATCCCGACCCTGCACCGCTGCGCCGAGTTCGGCGCCATGCACATCCACCAAGGGCAACTGCCCTTCCCCGAACTGGAGCGATTCTGATGAACGTAGCCAGCGATTTCGACGCCGCCGAGGCCTTGCTGGAACAGGTGCGCGATGCCTTGGCGAGCAACACCCCGCTGCGCATCCAGGGTTCCAACAGCAAGGACTTTCTTGGCCGCGAGAGTGCCGGGGAAATCCTCGATACCCGCAGCCATCGCGGCATCGTCGGCTACGACCCCACGGAGCTGGTGATCAGCGCCCGGGCCGGCACGCCGCTCGCCGAGCTGCACGCCACCCTGGACGCCGCCGGGCAGATGCTGCCCTGCGAACCGCCGGCCTTCGGCGCGGGCGCGACCCTGGGCGGCATGCTTGCCAGCGGCCTGTCCGGGCCGCGCCGGCCCTGGGCCGGGGCGGTGCGCGATTTCGTCCTCGGCACCCGGATCATCAGCGGCAGCGGCCAGCACCTGCGCTTTGGCGGCGAGGTGATGAAGAACGTCGCCGGCTACGACCTGTCGCGGCTGATGGCCGGCAGCTACGGCTGCCTTGGCGTGATCACCGAAGTCTCGCTGAAGGTCCTGCCCAAGCCCCGGCAATGCCTGAGCCTGAGCCTGGAAATGGACCGCCAGCGGGCCCTCGCCCAGCTTGCCGAATGGGGCCAGCAGCCCTTGCCCATCAGCGCCGCCTGCCATGACGGCGAACGCCTGCACCTGCGCCTGGAGGGCGGTGAAGGCTCGGTGGCGGCGGCCCATGACCGGCTCGGCGGCGAGCCCCTGGACCCGGGCTACTGGAACCAGCTCAACGAACAGCAACTGGACTTCTTCAACCCCGGCCTGCCGCTGTGGCGCCTGTCGGTGCCGCACAACACGCCGCTGCTACCCCTGCCCGGCCAACAACTGCTGGACTGGGGCGGCGCCCAGCGCTGGCTGAAGACCGACGCCAGCGCGGCCGAGATCCGCACCGTTGTCAGCGCCGTTGGCGGCCATGCCAGCTGCTACAGCCACGGCCTGCAAGACAGCCCGTTCCAGCCCCTGGCGCCGACCTTGCTGCACTACCACCAGCGCCTCAAGGCGCAACTGGACCCGCAAGGGATCTTCAACCCCGGCCGACTCTACGCGGAGTTCTAGACCATGCAGACCACCCTCAGCCCCAGCGCCCGGCAACTGCCCCGCGCCGAGGAAGCCGAACGCATCCTGCGCAGTTGCGTGCATTGCGGTTTCTGCAACGCCACCTGCCCCACCTATCAACTGCTCGGTGATGAGCTGGACGGCCCGCGCGGACGCATCTACCAGATCAAGCAGGTGCTCGAAGGCGCACCGGCAACAGTCGAGACCCAGCAGCACCTGGACCGCTGCCTGTCGTGCCGCAATTGCGAGACCACCTGCCCGTCCGGGGTCGACTACCACAACCTGCTGGACATCGGCCGTGCCGCGGTGGATGCGGCCCTGCCTCGGCCCGCCGGCCAGCAATGGTTGCGCCGCGGCCTGCGGGCGCTGAGCGCCAACCCGCAATTGTTCAAGGCCCTGATCCAGGGCGGCAGCCGCCTGCGCCCGCTATTGCCCCAGGCCTTGCAGGACAAGCTGCCGCGCCGGGTACCAACAGCCAAGCCGCGCCCTGGAATGCACCATGGGCGGCGCGTGCTGCTGCTCGAAGGTTGTGTGCAGCGGGGGCTGTCACCCAATACCAACGCTGCGGCAGCGCGGGTCCTGGATCGCCTGGGCATCAGCGTGCAACCGGTCAGCGAGGCTGGCTGCTGCGGCGCGGTGGACTATCACCTGGATGCCCAGCAAGCCGGCCTGCAGCGCGCCCGGCGCAATATCGACGCCTGGTGGCCGCACCTGCAACTGGGGGCCGAAGCCATCGTCCAGACCGCCAGCGGCTGCGGCGCCTTCATCAAGGATTACCAGCACCTGCTGGCCCATGACCCGGCGTACCGCAGCAAGGCCCAGCGGGTCAGTGCCCTGGCCCGGGACCTGGTGGAAGTGCTGCGGGACGAACCCCTGGAACAGCTCGGCGCCCACAGCGACCAGCGCCTGGCGTTCCACTGCCCCTGCACCCTGCAGCACGCGCAACAACTCGGCGGTGCCGTGGAAAGCCTGCTGCAACGCCTGGGCTTCCACCTCACCGCGGTGCCTGACAGCCACCTGTGCTGCGGTTCGGCAGGCACCTACTCATTGACCCAGCCGGCCCTGGCCCGGCAACTGCGCGACGACAAACTCTGTGCCCTGGAAAGCGGCCGCCCGGACCTTATCGTCACCGCCAATATCGGCTGCCAGAGCCACCTCGACGGCGCCGGCCGGACCCCGGTGCGGCACTGGATCGAAGTGCTGGAAGCTGCCCTGCCCTGAACCTCACGCCCCTGGAGATCGCCATGCAGCACAAAGCCGTACTGGGTCAAGACGAAGCCCGCCGCATCCTCGCCGCCGCCCGCACCGAGGCCCAGCGCCACCGATGGGCGGTGAGCATCGCCGTGGTCGACGACGGCGGCCATCCCCTGGCCCTGGAGCGCCTCGACGGCTGCGCGCCGATCAGTGCCTACATCGCCACCGAAAAGGCCCGCACCGCGGCCCTCGGCCGGCGCGAATCCAAAGCCTACGAGGACATGGTCAATGGCGGGCGCAGCGCCTTTCTCTCGGCGCCGCTGCTCACCTCCCTGGAAGGCGGCGTGCCGCTCCGCGTCGGCGGCCAGGTGGTCGGCGCGGTGGGGGTTTCCGGGGTCAAGTCCGGTGAAGACGCCCAGGTGGCACTGGCTGGCGCCGCCTGCCTGGAGGGCGACTGAACAGGTTCAGGCGCGGCGTACGCTGCTGCGGTACATAAACAGCAGCGCCAGGGCCAGGCACAGCATCGCCAGCAGGCGGCTGGGCGACAGTTCGATGGCCGGGTTGCCGAACCAGCCGAAGTTGTCGATCAGCATGCCCATGCCCAACTGCCCGAGAATCACCGCCACCGTGGCCACCGCGGTGCCGACCCGGGGCACGGCCCCCACCATCACCAGCATGTAGACCACGCCGAACAGCGCGCCGGTCAGTTGCCATTTCGGCGCCTGCAGCAGGCTCATGGCCTGGGGCGGCTGGAAAAACACGATCAGCAGCCCGGTGATCAGGGCACCTACGGCAAAGGTCAGCAAGCTGCTGCGCAACACACCGACGCTTTCCCCCAGGCGGCCATTGATCGCCGCCTGCACACTCAGCACCGCACCGGCGGCCACCACCACAACCAGCAATAGAAACAGATTCATCTTCAACCTCGGGCAATCAGGATCAGGGCCAGCACAATCAGCGCCAGGGCCAGCCAGCGTTCAGCATTGACCGGCTTGCGGGCACTGCCGAACCAGCCGAAATGGTCGATCAGCACGCTTTTGCCCACCTGCCCGGAAAGGATCGCGATCATGGTCATGGCAATGCCGATATGGGGCGTGGCCAACGTCAGCACCACCACGTAGATCGGCCCCAGCACTCCGCCCAGCAACTGCCAGCGCGGCAACTGGCTGAAGGCCGGGCCGGGCTGCGGGCCGCTGAACAACAGCAGCAGCAACAGCAGCGCCGTGCCCACGCCGAAGATGCTCAGGGTGGCCCACAGATGGCCCACCTGGCTCCCCAGCGGGCCCAGCAGGCCGGCCTCCACCGACAGGCCCATGCCCGCCAGGATCACCAGCGGCAACAGCATCAGGCGCTGCCAGCCGGCAGCGGGTGGAGCGCTTGCCACCGGGTTGGGCAGCGGTACTTCTATGGTTTCAGAGGACATGCAACACCTGCTCGAGATCAAGGAATGGCCGGCATTATCGATTGCGCATGCTTTGCGATAAATGGGAGCATGCCGACAACACCTTTGCGCAAAACGCACAGCAGGATCGACCTATGCACGGCTTCAACGACCTCGGTTTCAAGGCCCTGCGCCTGTTTATCGCCGTGCTCGACCAGGGCAGTTTTTCTGCCGTGGCGCGCCGCGAGGGGCTGGCGCCCTCGTCCATCTCACGGCAGATCCAACTGATGGAACAGGCCCTGGGCCAGCAGTTGCTCTACCGCCACACCCGCGCCGTCAGCCCCACCGAGGCCGGGCGCCTGCTGGGGCACCACGCGCGGCGGGTGCTGGCGCAGTGGGAGGAAGCCGAACAGGCGTTGCAGGAACAGCAGGACGAACCGGCCGGGCTGGTGCGGATCAACGCCCCGGTGGTCTTTGGCCAGCGCCACCTGTCGCCCTGGCTCGGTGAACTGCACCGGCGCTACCCGAAGCTGCAACTGGATATCCAGCAGACCGACAGCTACATCGACCCCTTGCAGGACGGCACTGACCTGCTGTTTCGCATCGGCACCCTGGAAGACTCCTCGATGCAGGCGCGCCTGCTGGCCCCGCAGCGCTACCGGGTAGCGGCCAGCCCGGCCTACCTGGCCCGGCACGGCACCCCGCAGCACCCGGAGCAACTGCACCAGCACCAGTGCCTGGCCTACAAGGGCGAGACCGGCCAGCAGCGCTGGTTCTTCCGCCAGGGCCGGGCAGACTGGACGCCCTACAGCGTCAAGGGCCCGCTGACCGGCAACCACGCCGACACCCTGACCCAGGCCGCCGAACAGGGCCTGGGGCTGGTGATGTTCCCTTCCTGGCTGATTGGCGAAGCCCTGCACCAGGGCCGGCTGGTGGCGTTGTTCGAAGACTTCGACGTGGCCACCAGCCTCGAACCGCAACAGATCGCCGCCCTCTGGCCCGGCAGCCGACGGCTGTCAGTGAAAGTGCGCACGGTGATCGACTTCTTCGTCGAGAAATTCGGCCCCGAGCCCTACTGGGATCGCTTACACACTCTGAGTGAGGAGTCCCCTAGCCGGGCTACTAAGGCTGATCATCTACCCCCTGATCCCATTCCCTCTAAGCATCCAGGTTCTTCAGACTCATCTAACTTTTCAACGAGTAATTTCAATTAAACAATGACTCGCACTGATCGGAAGACCATCAACGCAAATTGACCAAGTTATAAAATTAAAGGATCCTTTAGCGTTTAATATCAGCCTGTTGAATGAGGGCTGACCCCAGAATTGAATTTGCAGTTACCTGCACCCAGAGAAAGCTTTCGTGACAACAATCACTCCTCCTCTCGTTGTTGATCTCGACGGAACCCTGCTAAATTCCGACCTCCTTTTTGAAACGGGCATGACCTTCTTACGCAACCAGCCTTTGAGTCTGTTCAAGCCGTTTATCTGGCTAACCAAAGGGAAAGCGGCTCTCAAGGAGGGGCTTGCCCTTGCGAGCAATATCGATGTCAGCGTTCTTCCCTATGATCCGCAGGTCATTGAACTGATCAAAACCGAGCGCAGCCTAGGACGTCGCATCGTTCTCGCGACAGCGAGCCACTACTCACTGGCCAAACAGATAGCAACGCATCTGAACCTGTTTGATCAGGTCCTAGCCACGACCTCAAGTCAAAACCTCTCAGGCAAGCAAAAACGCGACTTGCTGATCCAGCACTATGGTGACCAGGGGTTTGATTATGCAGGAAACTCCCACGACGATATTCCCGTATGGAAAGCGGCAAGACATGTCTATGTAGTCAACCCAGACAAAGGCGTTGAGCGTCGAGCAGCTGTACATGGCAACGTGCAACAAGTCATCCGCTCAAAATCCTCTTCGCTGAAGGACTGGACCAAGGCACTCAGGCTGCACCAATGGATGAAAAACGCACTGATTTTCGCCCCTCTGCTGGCCGCCCACCAACTCACCAACCTGACATTGCTATGGCAGGGAGTTCTGGCTTTCGTTCTATTCGGTCTATGCGCCTCCAGCGTGTATTTACTCAATGATCTGCTTGACCTTACAGACGACCGCCACCACCACAGCAAGCGCCATCGTCCGTTCGCATCAGGCCGCTTAACAATTAGCTCCGGCCTTAAGGTCTTTCCTCTCTTAATAATCAGTGCCTTCAGTGGCGCGCTGCTGCTGTTACCCTGGCAATTTGCAGCCGTCATGGCGACCTATTACTTGCTGACCTTGGGCTACTCACTCTCCCTGAAGCGTTATATGGCAATCGATGTGATAGCGCTGGCGCTGCTTTATACCATCAGAATCATCGCCGGCGCCGCAGCAATGGAACTCGTACTGACGTTCTGGATGCTGGCCTTTTCGATGTTTATCTTCCTCAGCCTAGCGTTGGTCAAACGATACGCCGAACTCTGGGATGCACGTCGTAAAGGTCGTACCGAAAAAACCAGGGGGCGAGGTTACTACCCAGCAGACTTGGAAATGATCTCTTCCCTAGGGGCATCCTCTGGATACATGGCGGTCATGGTTCTGGCGCTTTACATCCACGAACAAGCCACTATTGGCCTGTACTCCCATCCGCAGATTATCTGGCTGGCCTGCCCGTTATTATTGTTTTGGACTACCCGGATATGGATGCTGACCCATCGGGGAAAGATGCACGATGATCCGGTAGTTTTTGCAATTAAAGATAAAGTCAGCGTACTAGTGGGCATCTTGTTCGGCCTGGTGTTCTGGGTGGCAGCATGAGCACTTCGTTACATAGCTGGGGAAACTATCCTCACGAGCCCCAAATAGCGCATAACTGTAACTGGCGTGGTGATATAGCCTGCCAGCTGAGTCACATCATCAAGACTCATTCCGACACTCTCGCTTACGGCAATGGTCGCAGCTACGGTGAC
This sequence comes from Pseudomonas sp. PH1b, assembly GCF_000633395.1. Classification (GTDB taxonomy): domain Bacteria; phylum Pseudomonadota; class Gammaproteobacteria; order Pseudomonadales; family Pseudomonadaceae; genus Aquipseudomonas. Next base: position 59,393 of record NZ_AYMU01000016.1, on the reverse strand, counting down.
AGTTGCCTGGCGAACAGCAACCAAGTACTGGATATGCGAGGCCTAAACCGCTTTATCCAGGCTGACTGGCAAAACGGTACGTTATTGGCAGAGGCTGGCGTAACACTGGCCGACATTCTCGCCGTTGCCGTCCCCAAGGGATGGTTCTTGGCAGTCACCCCCGGAACTCAGTTCGTCACTCTGGGCGGCGCAGTGGCCAATGATGTTCACGGTAAAAATCATCATCTGCGCGGCACCTTCGGCAAACATGTACGGCGCTTTGGATTGGTGCGGCACGAACAGGGCACACTGATATGCTCGCCAACTGAAAATCCGCAGTTATATGCAGCAACCATTGGCGGTCTTGGTCTTACAGGGATCATTAGCTGGGTGGAGATTCAACTGCTACCGATCCGAACCAGTCAGATCGATACTGTTACCGTTCGCTTCGACAATCTGACGGAGTTCTTTAACTTATCCGCCGAACTCGATAATCAACATGAATACAGCGTGGCCTGGATAGATTGCCTGGCAAAAGGCTCTAACACTGGACGAGGGGTATTTATCGTTGGCGACCATGCGCCCTACGGCTCCTTGGAAATTGAGGCGCGTTCGAAGCTCAGCGTACCGATTACTCTACCTTTTTCAATGATCAACAATGTATCACTGCATGCATTCAATGAGGCTTATTGGAGACTGCAGCCTAATCGCCGAACAATCGGTCGAGCTAGCTATGAGCCGTTCTTTTACCCGCTGGATCGCATCCTGCACTGGAACCGTATCTATGGCAGTAAAGGCTTCCAACAATACCAGTGTGTAATCCCAGATGACGCGGCAGCGCCCACCATGCATCTTTTACTTAAGACAATTGCTGATACTGGGCAGGGCTCATTCCTCGCAGTCCTCAAACGTTGCGGTGACATCAGCTCGCCCGGGCTCCTGTCATTCCCCTTACCAGGTACCTCCTTGGCCTTGGACTTTCCTCAGGCCAACAAGCTCAACGCACTTTTTCAGCGCCTTGACAGCATTGTCCATGACGCCGGCGGCAGATTGTACCCGGCCAAGGATGCACATATGAGTGGCGAGCACTTTCGTCGGGCTTATCCGGCATGGGAAGAACTGGAAAAACTACGCGACCCCACCTTGATGTCCCGCTTCTGGAAAAGAGTCACAACATGAAACGAGTACTGATAATCGGCGCCACTTCAGCAATTGCTACAGCCTGCGCCCGCTTGTGGGCCGAGCAAGGAAATGAATTATTCCTGGTCGCGCGCAACGAAGAAAAGCTGCAACATACTGCAGCGGATCTAAGCGTAAGAGGGGCAAAGGCTGTCCACCAGCATTCTATGGACGTCAATCATCTGGATAAGCACCCAGCCATGCTCGAAAGTTGCCTGGCCGCAATGCAGCAAATCGACATTATCCTCATCGCGCACGGCACCTTACCTGATCAAAAGGCCTGTGAGCGGGATACCAAAGTCGCACTGCAAGAGTTTGCTACAAATGGCACTTCGGTTATCGCTCTGCTGAGTCTTCTGGCTAATCACCTGGAAACTCAGCGGTGCGGTAGTCTGGCGGTCATTTCGTCTGTCGCAGGTGACCGTGGACGCCCCTCCAACTATCTTTACGGTACCGCGAAGGCCGCTGTATCCACCTTCTGCGAAGGCCTGCGAGCGCGCCTGTTCAAAGCTGGTGTATATGTAACCACTATTAAGCCGGGGTTTGTCGATACTCCAATGACTCAGGGGCTTGCTCTCCCACGCCCGATGGTTGCAACTCCAGAACAAGTTGCGATACGGATCATCAAGGGAATCAATAGCAAAGCTGCGGTCCTTTATACGCCCGGATTCTGGGCATTGATCATGTTGATCATTCGTAGTATTCCGCAGCCTATTTTCAAGAGACTCAGTTTGTGAGTGAGGCCAACTATCTATCTGGCTGGAAGTATCGGGCCGTCATCTTCTCGGTCGTACTGTCAGCTTTGGGATATCTACTCTTCTCCCTATGGGGGGGCTGGCAGGCCGTAAACGCGGCAATCAAAGAAGTAGGGGCTATCGGCATTGCCATAGCCCTGTTGATGTCATCGCTAAACTACGCATTACGCTTCTTGCGCTGGCAAGGCTATCTGAAAGCTCTAGGGTACCCCATCGCCTGGCAACCAAGTCTCAGAATCTATCTTTCCGGCTTTGCCTTGACTACCACCCCAGGCAAAGCTGGAGAGGCTCTGCGCGGGGTACTCCTAAAACCTTGGGGCGTCCCCTACTCCAAGAGCTTTGCGGCTTTTTTCAGTGAGCGATTGTCAGACCTGATTGCGGTGGTGTTGCTGACACTGTTCGGCTTAACTCAATACCCCGCAGCCCAATCGATGGTTCTCCTTGCCTCCATGTTGGCTCTTATCGGTCTCCTGGCCTTTTCTCAACGTCGGGTAATCGAAGGATCTCTCAAACTGGTTGATAAACGAAATCACAAAATATTCGACTTGGTAAAACACCTTCTTCAGATTTTGTTAGACGCCCAAGCCTGCCACCGCTTGCACTTACTACTTAGCGCAACGTTGTTAAGTCTTATTGCTTGGAGCTCAGAAGCACTCGCGTTCTATTGGATTCTTTCTTGGATGGGAGCCGAGATCACTCCCACATTCGCCGTATTCGTATACGCTCTGGCAATGCTGGCAGGTGCCTTGAGTTTCATGCCAGGAGGCTTGGGCGGCGCCGAAGCAGTGATGGTTAGCCTGCTGGTGTGGAAAGGTATGCCCACCCCTGATGCTATCGCAGCAACAGTACTGATAAGACTCGCCACACTGTGGTTCGCAGTAGGAATTGGAGCTATCAGTCTGTGGTATAGCAACATTCGTAGCGTAAGCAACATACACTAAAAGTCGGCAACGACAAAAAACGACCTACAGTTTCCACACCAACATCTAAGAACCAATCACATAAAAAACGCATCCATCCGAAAAGAAATAAACCATTCAGCCCATCACTCGAAAAAATGAAAAAACTCAAGAGTTCAAATCTAGGACCCCCTATGAATCAATATAATCATGGAGTTTATCTACCCCCAAAAAAAGTGATGCTATTGCTATTCATCTTCTTATCAACCCTAATTCTCCTCAGATCGCACACTGCAATTAGCAATTGGAACTCCACTCAGTGGCTTTTCAATTACTCTGAAAGCTTTGTCAAAAGAGGTCTACTAGGCGAAGCGCTAAGAATATTTGTAGACCATATCGACCGCAACAATATCGCCATAGCTTCGTACATCATACTTAGCAGTGCACTTGCCCTCCTCACAATCGTATTCTACGTACCTGTCTCGAAAAGCGGAAAAGCCGGCATCTGGATTTTTTTCTTTATCGCACTCACCCACCCAGCAACCCTCCAACATTTCATTTACGACCCAGGCAGATTTGATACCTTCTGCTTAGCTCTCGCCTTAACCTCAATGCTTTTTATAACAAGATTCCGTGGCCCACTGGGTGCATTGATTGTACTTATTTCGATGAGCACTTCAATACTCGCACATGAAGCTTCTTTCTTCATGTATGTACCATTGGTTATTGCTTACTGGATATACATTGAGCCAGACCCCAAAAAACTACCAATTAAACTCCTGACACTCATAGCTTTACTGGCAGTTACCTACATTGTTTCCACACAAGGGTTACTTAACCATGAAAACCTGGAAAAAGACCTGCTACTCTCTAGGGAAAAATACGGGAACTGGGTTGTCAGCGACTCGCTAGATGTTTTATACAAGGGAGGAGTTATCCAAAATATAAACAGGACAGCACATGCCGGAGCATCAATCAAATACATTCTTCACAGCCTAATCGCATTTACATTCATTTTATTACCAATGATTTTCCTAGCAAGAAAATTTATAAATTCGAATAACAAACCCAAGCTTAGCAAACCAATGTTTCTGGTTATGCTTGCAGCACTGTCTCCGCTAGCACTTTACCCCCTAGGAAGTGACCACTTTAGATGGTGGTCGTTGGCCATCACCAACATCTTTATTGCCATTTCTATTTTTCTGTATAGAGATTCCTCACTGAGAGATTATGTCTGTATATTTTTGCACAGTAACAAGAAGACATGTATTTTCCTTATAGCCAGCTCGATAGTCCTGGGCCCCCTCGGAGTAACCAACAGCCTAGATCCCTGCTTAGCCTTGTCCAAAGCAGCACAAGTCTCAAGTTATTTCGACTTTGACTGGTTGGCAAACAACATATCATTCTGCGCTAAAAATACTGCCCCTAACTAACTAAAGAATAAAAGCATTCATTAACAACCAACCCAACACGACAATCACTGCGATATAGACATGTTCCCATTCCGCAGCTACAGATTAGTCCCACCCAGATATTCAAGTTTATAAAAATAGAACCTCATGCTAGCTCCCGAACTTTTCTGGAGCCAGCAAGACAAACACTCAACTGCTACTGAGTCTTATGCATGATCGCGATATCGAGGCAAATACGTCCCTTACTACAACTTGACCCATGAATAATAGCTTAAACCATGAACATGACTCGCACCTCTTCAAAAATAGAAACTCTCCACCCCATCTCGAAGAACTTACAAGAAAATGCAGGCTAAACTCCGAAGCAGAAAACATAGCAAAATCGCCAAGCATCCAAAGTTTCCTGAGACACGACAAGGATGTTTTTTTACTATTCAGCAATGCCGAATAGATCATACAAGTAACTTTTAACAAGCACGAAGCCAGCCCCTATAAATCATTGCCTGGATAGATTACCCCTCAGCTTTTTTAGCCCCCACACCCCACTTATCACATTAAAACTTTCTCACTTTATAGTTGCAAACGCTGCCAGATCGCTTGAGAAATAAAAAGAGAGACAACTTAAAATAACTCCATCAGAAAATTACAACCTGCACCGTTTGAAGCATCCTCTCAATCCCAAGCCGAGGGGGCATACGCGTTCAAATGATCAACGCCAGCAAAAGCCAGGCATTGGCCGCGCTGATGATGGCGAACAGGCTCCAGGCCAGGGCCTTGGTCGGCCAGCGGTTGACGAACTCGCCCATCAGGCGCCGGTCGTTGGTCATGCGGATCAGCGGGTACAGGGCAAACGGCAGTTGCAGGCTGAGCACCACCTGGCTCAGCACCAGCAACTGGCCCACGGCGCCATCGCCCAGCAGCCAGACGCCGATGAACGCCGGGATCAGGGCCAGCCCACGGGTGATCAGGCGCCGCTGCCAGCAGGGAATCCGCAGATTGAGGTAACCCTCCATGATCACCTGGCCAGCAATGGTCCCGGTGAAGGTCGAGCTCTGCCCCGAAGCCAGCAGGGCCACGCCGAACAGTACGCTGGCCAGGGCCCCGCCCACCAGCGGGTCGAGCAGGTGGTAGGCGTCCTGGATCTCCACCACGTCACTGTGGCCGGTGTTGTGAAAGGCCGCAGCGGCAAGGATCAGGATCGCCGCGTTGACCAGCAGCGCCAGGGCCAGGGAACCGATGGTATCGATCCGCGCCAGCTTGACCGCCTCCCGGCGGCTGGCCAGGTCTTGGCCCACCTGGCGGGTCTGCACGATGGAGGTGTGCAGGTAGAGGTTGTGGGGCATCACCGTGGCGCCGAGGATGCCGATCGCCAGGTACAGCGGCGCGGCGTCGCTGATGGCTGACAACGACGGCACGAAGCCCCGGGCCACCTCCGGCCAATAGGGTTTGATCAGCAGCAGCTCGATGAAGAAGCACACGCCGATGGTCGCCACCAGCGCCAGCATGATCGCCTCCAGCCGGCGAAAGCCGCGGTTCTGCAAGGCCAGCACCAGCAGGGTATCGAAGGCGGTAATGACGATCCCGGTGCTCAGGGACACCCCCAGCAACAGGTGGAAGGCCAGGGCGCAGCCCAGCACTTCGGCGAGGTCCGTGGCGATGATCGAGACCTCCGCCAGCAGCCACTGGGTGCGCGCCGAACGGGTGCTGTAGCGCTCCCGGCAAAGCTGCGCCAGGTCGCGGCCGGTGGCAATCCCCAGGCGCGAGCAGAGGCACTGCACGGCCATCCCGGCCAGGCTCGCCAGCAGCACCACGAACAGCAGGCTGTAGCCGTAGCGCGAGCCGGCCTCGATGGCCGTGGCCCAATTGCCGGGGTCCATGTAGCCGATGGAAACCAGCAAGCCGGGGCCGGCGAAGCGCAGCAGGCGCCGCCACAGCGAAGCGCTGGGGTCGACGGACACGGAACCCGCCACTTCCGGCGGGCAAAAGGGGGCAGTGGCTAATTTCGGCAGGCTGAATTTCACGGACGCTTCCACGGCAGATTGGCGCAGGGGCCCAGCTTAGACGTTTGCGCGAGCGCGCCCAAGCCTGAATTTTCTGTCTTGAGGGGAGTATGCTGCGCAGCTTCCACCCCGCAGAAAACTGCTGCGGGTATCGACTTTATTTCCAGGGTGCCCTGTGAACAGCTGCGAAACACCTTCAGCAGACGAGCGCCTGCCGCCCTTTCTGCAACCCGGCGACCGGGTGCTGCTGTTCGACGGCGTGTGCAAGCTGTGCAATGCCTCGGTGCGCTTTGTCATCGGCCATGACGCTGAACGGCGGATCAAGCTGGCCTCGGTGCAATCGCCCCAGGGCCAGGCGCTGTTGGCCTGGTTCGGCTTGCCCACCGAGTGTTTCGACAGCGTGGTGCTGATCGAGGGCTCGCGCCTGTCCCAGCGCTCCGAGGCCTTTATCCGGCTGATGGCCCAGCTCCCCGCACCCTGGCGCTGGGTGCGCCTGCTGCGCGGGGTGCCCCGGCCACTGCGGGACTGGGTCTACGATCGGATTGCCCGCAACCGCTACCGCTGGTTCGGCCGCTACGATGTCTGCCTGTTGCCCAGCCCGGATCACCAGGGACGGTTTCTCGACGACGCCCCCTCCCCCTGAGCATTTGCGCCTACGGCCCCAGGAGTTGCTCACGCAGGTGCGGATTGCGCGTGCGCGGATCGAGCCAGATCGCAAAGAAGGCCTGGGCAAAGGCCTCGTCATCCACCTCGTGCTGCAGGCGCTGGTCAACGAAGAACTGCACCCCACGACCGGGCAGCCGCACCCCGGTGAGGGTACGGCCCGGCGTGACATCGACAAAGGACAGCTCCATCTGCCGCTGCCACGCCTCGAGCTGCCCCGGGCTGATACTGGCCCCAGACAGACGCTTGATCTCATCGAGGCTGGCCTGCACCAGGTCGTCGCGGCTGAGGTTACGCCGGTAGGTCAACTCCAGGGCAAAAGGGCGGTCGGCGGCCAGGGGCGTGAGCGTGCTCCAGAGCCGCGCCCGGTAGACCTTGAAGCCGAACCAGCTGAACTCGCCGCTGCCCACCAGGCGGGCATCGGGCAAGGCTTCCTGCCAACCGGCATTGGCCGTGGCGCCGAGCAGGAGCAACAGCCACAGGCCACCACGGATGCAGTGCAGCAATCGGTCTTTCATTCACCCTGCCCTCCAGCAGTGGGCCAGCGCCCGGCAGCAGGCGCTGGCCCGAAGAACGGAAAAGGACCCGAGGCCGCCAATCACTCAGCTGGCACGCCCTGTATCAGGGCCTGACCTCAGGTCCGCAACGGCGGGGTCGGCCACAGCCCCGTGAGACGTTCCCCGGGCGTGCGGTGCCGCGCCGCCCCATTGAACCCTGCCGACCGGCCCTTGCGCCGGCCGGTCTGTGCCGCCCTTGTCCAGTGATACGCGCCAAAGGCGCATTTGGATGCTAGCGTGTCGCACCGTTCATCCACCGAGTGCCCCCATGCTGCTGTTGAAACTGCTGACGGTTCCGGGCTTCCTGCTGCTGATCTCCCTGGCGGGAAAACGCTGGGGGCCCAATGTCGCCGGCTGGCTGGCCGGTTTTCCGGTGGTGGTGGGGCCGATCCTGCTGTTCCTGGCCCTGGAGCAGGGTCAGGCGTTCGCCGCCCATGCCGCGGTGGCCGCGCTGTCGGCGGTGTTCGCCATGATTGCCTTCAGCGTCGCCTACAGCCATGCGGCGCAGACCCTGGCCTGGCCCGGGGCCCTGGCGATTGCCACACTGGTCTGGGCACTGCTGGCCACGGCCATCGCCCAGGTTCCGACCTCCCTGGGGTTCTCCATCTTCTGCGCCGCCAGCGCCCTGCTGCTGGCGCCCCGCGCCTTCCCCAAGGTCAGCTCGGGGCCTGCCCTGCCCGCGGCAACCTCCGACCGGCTGGCTTACCGCATGCTCGCTGGCGCCCTGCTGACCCTGGCCGTGACCCTGCTGGCCAACCACGTCGGCGAGCGCTGGAGCGGCATGCTCGCGGTGTTCCCGGTCCTGGGCAGTGTACTGGCGGTATTCTCCCATCAGAGCCAGGGTGCAGCCTTTACCACGCTACTGCTGCGCGCCCTGAGCACGGGCCTGTATTCCTTCGCCGCCTTCTGCCTGGTATTGGCCCTGGCCTTGCCCGCGCTGGGACTGGCAGCGTTCGTACTGGGGGTGGCGGTGTCGATGCTGGTACTGGCCTTGAGCAAGCACCTCTTGCAACCGAGCGCTGCCGGGGATGAGCGGCGCTGACCGAGGAGCCCCTGAAGAGTGACTGGGCCCCCGGCGATTGAGGGGATGAGCCCTTCCCTGGCCATAGGCTCCGGCGCCGCCGAGCAGCCGCCGCGCGTCCATGGGGTTGGCCCGGGGAGCCAGCCCGGGCGAACAGCTCCCTGCCGCCCTTGCCGGTAAGGACCTGGGCCATTGGTCCGGCGTAAGAAATCCCTCTGGAGCAGGCTGTGACGGCCGTGGGATGATGCGCGCCTTTGATCCTCTGCCCGGAGATTGTGCATGTCATCCTTCGCAACAAAAGCCCTGGTCCTGGTGTTCGCCACCCTGGCAAGCCTGGGGGCGCTGAACGCCGTTGCCGCGAGCCAACCCACGACCAAGCAGGGCTCAGGGGAGAAGGTCTCGCTGCTCGGCGGCAAGCTCGCCTTCACCCTGCCCAAGGGCTTCAGCGCCTCTCCCCTGGCGCAAGGCAGCGAAACCAATGGCACCGAGGGCGCCAGTGGCACCCTGTACGCCAACGCGACCACCCGCAGCGTGGTGATCGCCGCGCAGAACACCATTCCCAATGGCGCCCAGGTCAAGGACAACGACGCGGCCTTTCTCGATGAGGCGGTGAGCGGCTTTCTTTCGCAACAGGCCGCCGCGCTGCCGGACTTCAGCAAGCAGAGCGAGAAGAGCATGACCCTCAAGGGCCTGGGTGTACGGCAGATCGACAGCACCGCCACCCAGGGCGGCGGGCAGACCCTGAACTCGACGCTGATCGCCGGGTCCGGCACCCGCATGGCGGTGATCCAGGTGATTTCCCGGGCCGCCGATCCGGCCGGCCACGCCGCCTTGATGAAGCAGATCCTCGGTCAGTGAGGCCCCGGCCGGTTCAGGGATAGAGCCCCTGCAACCAGTGGCTGAGGTCGTTGATCTCGACCTCGCTGATGCTGTGGCCCATGCCCGGGTAGGCATGGAATTGCGGCTTCAGCGACAGGCCCTGGAGCAGGTGATTGGCCTCGATCCCATCGCTGTAGGGCAAACGCTGGTCGGCGGTGCCGTGGCCGATAAAGATCCCCAGGCGCTGCAAGGCCGGGTTGTTTTTCACCTGCGCGGCCAGCACCGGCAGGATCTTCCCGCTCAGGGCGGCAATCCCGCGCACCGACTGCGGATGCCGCAGGCCCACTTCATAGGCCATCACCGCGCCCTGGCTGAAACCCACCAGCACCACTTTGTCCGGCTGGGTGTGGTACTTGGCGACCGCCGCCCGGACAAACTGGCCGATCAGGCTGGCACTGTCGGCCAGTTCCTCGGTCACCCCGTCATAGGCGCCCTGGCCCTTGCGGTGGAACCACTGGTAGCTGCCCTCTTCCAGGGTCTGCGGCGCCCGGGCCGAGAGGTAGGTGTAGCCCGCCGGCAACCCCTCGCGCAGGCCGAACAGATCGGCCTCGTTGCTGCCGTAGCCGTGGAGGAAGATCACCAGCGGCTGGTTGCGGGTCTCGGCAGGCGCCTGCTCCATATAGCTCAGGGGCAGGTCGTCGTGCAGCGCGCTGCCGGCCTGGACCCAAGGTGCGGCCAACAGCGCCAACAACGCCAGGTAGCGGATCATGTACTGCTCCTTGAAGAGAAAAACCGAATCGCCAAAGCCTAGCATTGCCCGGCCCGAAGGATCATCAGCGCGGTACTGGCCGCCTGCCTTTGCGCCCCGTATCCTGCGCGGCCATTCAAGGAGGAAACGTCATTGAAGCGGCATCTTTTACCCTTGCTGTTCAGCCTTGGCCTGAGCACTTCCCTGCAGGCTGCGCCCAGTGCCGAGGCCGAGCGCGCCTTGCAGAACGCCATGCAGATAGCCGAGGACAACCAGCAACGGCTGGAGCGGATGATCGAGCAGGAACAGCAGTTGGACACCCAGGCAATGGTCCAGGTCATGCAGCAGGTGACGCACAACGTTGAGCTCTACGAGCGCCAGTTGCGCCAGGCCAGCGATGGCGGGCACGGGGTCGCCAGCTACCTGCTGGCGAACCTCGAAGAACGCCGCAAGACCCTCGCCAGCAAGGACTACAGCGCGCAACACGCCAAGGCCTGTGGGCTGTACCAAAACGCTGCGGACCAAGGGCTGCTGGCGGCCGCAGTGCTGCTGTTGCGTGACTGTGACACGGCGTTCCAGCGCTTCAAGTTCGATGACCCCGAACTGCTGCGCCTGCGGGCACAGCTGCTCAAGACCCTGGAACAACCCGATCCCTATGGGGAGCACTACCCGTTGCCGGCCCTCAACTCCTTCTGCTTCAAGCCAAGCAAGATGCCCGAGATCGAGCCGGAGCGGCCGCTGGCCACGCTGCAAAATCTCTACACCCCGGTGCAGTTGAGCCTGGAGCAGTTCCGCGCCGACGGTTACTACCTGTTGGCACTCAAGGACGATATCGAGAAACCCGCGACCCGAGGCTATTTCCAAAAAGTCCGGGCCCTGGCTCCAAACTGCCTCGACCCCATCAGCCTGGGGAACATGTTCGAGGCCATGGCAAAAAAAGCCCCCTGAACCCGCTGCCTCACCCCCTGGCTGGCAGCCCGCGCCAGGCCAGGGGCAGCAGCAAGAGCACCACAAGCAGGAACCCCACCTGGGACAGGTAGAAGGTTTCCAGCCACTGGCGGTGGGCGGCCACATAGAAACTGTTGTGCAGCACATCCACCAGGATGATCCCCAGGGTCAGCCCCAGGCCCCAACGCGGGCGCCGCCACAACAGCAGCACGGCCAAGGGGTCGAACAGGGTCAGCGCCCCCCAGAAAGCCCGGCTGGCCAGGGGCGTATCGTCGCCGTAGCCATAGTCCCAGAGCAGGCCGTGCTCGAAGGCCGCGTGCAGGTGGTTGAAGCTGGCCGCCAGCAGGCACAGGGCGAACAGCAGGCGGATGCACAGGGACGGTCGGGCCATGGATGTCCATTCATTGCAGGAGCTTTCGTCACAGGCCGGCGCTGCGCGCCAGACCCGGTCGCCGGCGTGCGCTTTCAATCGTTGATCAGCTTGCCCGCGCGTATCGCCGCGCGCCCGGCTACCTTGGCCAGCCAGATCCCCGGCTGGGTGTAGCGCCCGCGGTCGAGGGCGAAGAGCACGCCAGAGGTGCCGGCCCGCACGGTGCTGAGCCGATCGTTCAAGGGATCGACCACTTCGAACAGGGCATCGCCCTGCTCCACCCACTCCCCGGCTTCACGCAGAAAACTGACCACCCCGTGGTGCGGGGCGAACAGGTATTCGGTGCCCTCGAAGGGCATGCCTTCGCAACAGGCGGCGGGCGCCGCCGGCCAGTCGCCGCTGATAAAGCCCTGCTCGGCCAGAAAACCGAGGATCGCTTCACAGTTGGCCCGGGCCTGTTCCACCCGGGTATCGCCCATGCTGCCCAGCTCCAGGGTGGTGGCCAGGTTGGCCGGAGGAATCGCCGCCCGAGGAAAATCCCGGGCCAGGCGCAGCCAGGGCGACGAGCAGGACTCGTCGAAGGAACTGCCGCCGGAGTCTTCGCACAGCAGCGCCACCCCGGCCTTCAGGCGCGCCGCCAGGGATTGCCAGCGGGGCCAGTGCTGGGGCAAGGCATAGAGATGGATCGCCGCCTCGAAGTCGCAGTGCAAATCGAGGGTGACATCGGCATCGCAGGCGTGGCGCAGCAACAGGCGATGCAGGGCTTCCAGCTGGGAGGCTGGCGCCGGCAGCTGTTCCAGCACCTGAACCATGGTGCGGCGAATCAGAGCGATGTTGGCCGCGGCATCCTCCCCCAGTTGCGCGCCGATCAGGTTCCCCACCGGAACGCTGAGTTCAACGAAGGCGCGGTTGAAGTTCTTGCCGCTGCCCAGCTCGAAACGCCCCAGGTGGCTGCCCTGCACCTGCTGGTCCAGGCCGATGGGATTGGCCACCGGCACCAGCTCGATCACAGCCTGCAACTGGCCCCGGGCCTCCAGTTCGGCCAGGCGCTGCTTCAATTCCCAGGCGGTGCGCATGCCCGGCAGTTCATCGGCGTGCAGGCTGGCCTGGATGTATACCTTGCGCGGCCCATTGCCGAAGCGGAACACGCTGAGCTGGCGCGAAGTGCCCAGGTGGCCCCAGGGCAAGGAATGGTCGATGCGTTGCATGGTGGCTCCGGGATCAGAAAAGGCGTGGCGCAGGATAAAACAGCCGCGCACAAAAAAGGTGGCGAGCGCATTACGCCCGCCACCTTTTTTCAGTGCCGCGGCTTACTCGCCGTAGACGTCGAAGTCGAAGTACTTGTCCTGCACCTGCTTGTACTTGCCATTGGCGCGGATCTCGCTGATGGCGGTGTTGAATTGCTCCGCCAGCGCCTTGTCGCCCTTGCGCACGGCAATGCCGGCACCGCCGCCGAAGTACTTCGGATCGTTGTACTCGGGGCCTACGAAGGCAAAGCCCTTGCCGGCATCGGTCTTGAGGAAGCCATCGTTGAGGTTGACCGAGTCCGCCAGCAGCGCGTCGACGCGGCCGGAAACCATGTCCAGGTTGGCTTCTTGCTGGGAGCCGTAGCGCACCAGGTCGATGCCCGCCGGCACCAGCACTTCAGTGGCGAAGCGGTCGTGGGTACTGGCGCGCAGCACACCGACCTTCTTGCCCTTGAGCTCGGTCAGCGGGTCCTTGATGCTGGTCCCGGCCTTCATCACGAAGCGCGCCGGGGTGTGGTAGTACTTGATGGTGAAATCGACGTTCTTCTTGCGGTCGTCGGTGATGGTCATGGACGACAGGATGGCGTCGATCTTCTTCACCTTCAGCGCCGGGATCAGGCCGTCGAATTCTTGCTCGACCCAGGTGCACTTGACTTTCATCTGCTCGCACAGGGCATCGCCCAGGTCGACGTCGAAACCGGTGAGCTTGCCATCGGGGGTCTTCATCGAGAACGGCGGGTAGCCGGCTTCGATACCGATGCGGATCGGCTTGGCCTCGTCGGCCGAAGCAGTCAGGGAAAACAGCGACAGTGCCAGGGCACCGAACAGCACAAACTTGTTCATTTATAACTCCAGGAGCCGGAGACTTTTATTGGCAGAATTCGATTGTGTGACATCGAAGTGGCCAGCAGTCTAGAGCGGCGCCCGGGAAGCAAATTGTTTTTATGCGACAAATACTTATAGAAAAAACACAGCGCTGGGCGGGGCCTTTCAGCCCCGCTCGGGCGTGGTGCACTGCTCGGCGAAAAACCCCGGGCAACGCCCTGCAATGGTGCCGCCGCCAGGTCCTCCCGGTCCTTGCTAAAGCCGCCTCACTGCACGCCGGCGGCAGGCACGGTCAACAGGCGCAGGCGATTGGCTGGCCCTCGGCCCGCGGCGCCTGGGTACTGAGCTGGAAGCCTTCGTCCAGCCAGCCGGTGACGCCTCCGATCATCTCCTTGACCGGGTATTCCAGGGCCGCCAGTTTCAGCGCCGCCTTGTTCGCGCCGTTGCAGTGGGGCCCGGCGCAATACACCACGAACAGGCTGTCCCGGGGATAGGCCGCCAGGGTTTGCCCATCGAGGCGGTTTCCCGGGAGATTGATCGCCCCCGGCACATGCCCCCGGGCATAGGCCTCGGGGCTGCGCACATCCACCAGGACAAAATCCACCTCCCCGGCCTGCTGGCTGGCGTAGACGTCGGAACAATCGGTTTCAAAGCTCAGGCGATTGGCAAAGTGCATCAGGGCGATGGCCGAAGGGGCAGCGGCGGTATTGCGTACCAGGCTGGTCATGAGGACGCTCCAAAAAGTCACGGTGGGGTGGGAAACACTGTATCCACCCGGCCCCGGGCGCTACAGTGGCGCCTCGGACAGCGACTGGTAATTTTCCGCCAAATGAACAATCAGCCCGGCCTGGTGGCCATCCTGGCCTACGACGGCCTCTGCACCTTCGAGTTCGGCATCGCCGTGGAGATCTTCGGCCTGGCCCGGCCGGAGTTCGACTTCCCCTGGTACACCCAGTGCATCGTTGCCGTGGACCCGGGGCCGATGCGTGCCATGGGCGGTATCCAGGTCCTGGCCGACGGCGGCCTGGAGCTGCTGGACCAGGCACGAACCATCATCGTGCCCGGCTGGCGCAGCCGCGACGAAGCGCCACCGCAGGAGCTGCTGGAAGCCCTGCGCCGGGCCCATGAGCGTGGCGCACGGTTGTTGTCGATCTGCTCTGGCGTGTTCGCCCTGGCGGCCAGCGGCCTGCTGGACGGTTTGGGCGCCACCACCCACTGGCGCTACGCCGCGGAGCTGGCGCAGCGCTTCCCGAACATCCAGGTGGACCCGGACGTGCTCTACGTCGACGCCGGGCAACTGATCACCTCCGCCGGCAGCGCCGCCGGTATCGACGCCTGCCTGCACCTGGTGGCCCGGGACTTCGGCACCCAGGTGGCCAACAGCGTGGCCCGGCGCCTGGTGATGTCGCCGCAGCGCACCGGTGGCCAGGCGCAGTTCATTCCGGCCCCGGTCAGCCGCACGCCGCGCAGCGACCTGTCGCGGGTCATGCAATGGGCCCGGGAACGCCTGCACCAGCCACTGACGGTCAGCGAACTGGCAGCCCAGGCGCTGATGAGCGAACGCACCTTCCTGCGGCGCTTCAGCGAGGCCACCGGTGCAGCGCCCAAGGCCTGGCTGCAACATGAGCGCCTGGCCCGGGCCCGGGAGTTGCTGGAAAACGGCAGCGAAACCACGGAGGCCATCGCCCTGCGCTGCGGCTATCACTCGGTGGAGAGTTTCCGCGTGGCCTTTCGCAGTCGGGTGGGCCTGGCGCCCTCGGTGTACCGTGAGCGCTTCGGCCGGGGCGCGCCCTTGCAGGGGCCGGCAGGCTGAAACCGGCCACACCACCCCGGCCGGCTGTCGCGGGGCGGCTCAGTCCCCAGGCTTGCGCAGCAGGTAGGTGTCCATGATCCAGCCATGGCTCTGGCGCGCTTGCAGGCGCACGCGGCGGATCTCGTCGGCGACCTCGTCGAGGCGGCCACTGATGAGGATTTCATCCGCCGTGCCCAGGTAGGCCCCCCAGTAGATCTCCAGGTCCTGATCACGCAACTGGCGGTAGGAATCCTCGGCATCGAGCATCACCACCAGGCTGTCGGCGTCACTCGCCTGGCCTGCCGCCAGGCGCCGCCCGGTGGTGATTTCCACGGAACGACCGATGCGGTTCAACGGCACCTTGTGCTGCGCCGCCAGGGCCTGGACGCTGGTGATGCCGGGGATCACCTGATAGTCGAACTGCGCCGCGCCGCTGGCCAGGATCGCCTGCAGGATGCGCAGGGTGCTGTCGTACAGGGCCGGGTCGCCCCAGGCCAGGAAGGCCCCGGTTTCGCCCTCGGCCAACTCCTCGTTGATCAGGCGCTCGAAGATCTGCTGCTTGTCCTGGTTGAGGGCCTGCACGCTGTTCCGGTAGTCCACCTCGCCCCGCTGGCGTTCCGGGGTCTGTGCCTCGACGAACCGATAGGGACGCTCGGTGATGTAGCGTTCGCACAACTCGCGGCGCAGGTCGATCAGCGAGTCCTTGCTCGGCCCCTTGTCCATGAGGAACACCACATCGCAGCGGTTCAACGCCTTGACAGCCTGCATCGTGATGTAGTCGGGGTGGCCGGCGCCGATGCCGATCACCAGGAGGTTTTTCATGGGCCATGCTCTCGCTGCTGTTTCAGCGGACAAGTATGGGCCGCCTTGGCGGGGTGAGAAAAGCCGCAGTGGCCACGGTGGGTTCTAGCCCCTCGCGATTGGCCGGGCGAGAACGCTCCTGGCCGCCGCTACCGACTAAGCGCTGGGCGGCGCCCCGTCAGCGGCGATGCCGATCAGCCATGGCCCTCCCCGGGGCGTTTTCCTGGCCGCCTCGAGGGCAAGCGCTCAAGGACGCTAGCGCGGCGTGAGTCTGCCGGGATGCCTGAAAGGACCTTAAAACAAGAATCTCCTTATAGGCCGGAAAAATTCTCATCCTTATTCTCTGCAGCATTCTCACGCAGCGACTCAATCAGGTGACGCCCAAATCATGCACAGCGAAATGTGGGAGCTCCTGTCTCTCGATCTTGCGATCAATGCCTCCCTCCTGCCCATCGTCCTGCTGCAGTACGTAGCCCTGGTAGGAATCTTCAGTACCCTGCTGATGCTGCGCCAGGATGCCCAGCGCCTGATCCAGTCGAAAAAGATACTCCTGGGCTTGATCCTCGGCGTCAGCAACGCCGCCTTGATCGCCCTGGCCTCACAGTTCATGCAGACGCCGGTGAAGGTCTTCCTGAGCAGCGACATGCTGTTTCTCGCCGGTTTGCTCGGGGGCTGGTGGGGCGGAATCAGCTGCCTGGTGCTGGTGGCACTGGCACGTTTCTGCATTGGCGGCGTCGGCCAGTTCGAAGAGGCACTGTTCAGTTTCAGCCTGATGACCCTGGGAGGCGTGCTGCTGCATCGCTGGTTCGAATCACGCCGCCTGGGCGACCTGACCTTCAAGGACATGGCCCTGGTGCTACTGGTACGCCTGGGCGCCGCGATCGCGCCCATGCAGGTAATCGACTGGATGGGCAGCGTCAGTTCGGTGATCACTGCGCAACTGCTGTCCCTGCGCCTGGCCACGACCCTGCTGTCGCTGCCGATGCTCATCCTGATCTTCGCCATGCTGCGTCGCGAGGCGCGCTATCAACAGGCCCAGCGCCGCCTGCTGCAACTGGCGGTGACCGACCCGATCACCCGCCTGCCCAATCGCCGGGCCTTGGGCAGCTACCTGGACCAGTTGCTGGTGCGCACCGGCCAGCGTCCCGGCATCCACAGCCTGATCGTGATCAAGATCATCAATCTCAAGGACCTGGTGGCCATCCACAGCCACGACTGGACCGACCAGTTGCTGGTCAGCCTGGCCGAGGCACTCGACACTGGCGCCGCCGGCCAGGTGTTGCACGCCTGCTCGGTGCCCAGGCGGTTCATGTTCTCCGACCTGAGCCTGGTAGTGGCCCTGCCCAACCGTTCGATCCACTTCATTGAGGAATCCCGCTTGATCGCCACCCTGCAGGCGGCCCTGCTGGACCCTCTCACGGACGGCAGCGGCCTGTCGCCGAAGCTGCAGTTCTGCGTGGTCGACGCCTGCGCCGGTGCCAGCGCCAACATCACCCTGCGCAATATCAGCCTGGCCCTGCAGGACTCCCGGCAGCCGGTGCGCTACCTGCGCCAGTCGCTGATCGAACGGGCCCAGAGCAAGGAGCAGATCCGCCTGCAACTGCTGGAGTGGCTGCGCCTCGATAACCCGCCCTTGCACTACCAGCCCAAGTTCTGCCTGGAACGGCGCACCGTGGTCGGTGCCGAGGCCCTGCTGCGAGCCCGGGATAGCCAGGGCCAGGCGATCTCGCCACTGTTGGTCCTCGATGTGGTGCGTCACCAGGACCTGCTGCAGGCCTTTGAATGGGCAACCATCGAAGCGGTGATCCGCGATGCCCACCTCTACAGCGCGGCCGGCCTGCCGGGGCCCCTGGCGGTGAACGTCTCGGCCACCACCCTGAGCGACGTGAACTTTGCCACGCGGCTGATCCAGCGCCTGGCCAGCGCCGGCCTGCCCGGCCAACGCCTGGCCCTGGAACTGACCGAGAACACCTTGCTGCTGGACACCCGGCAAGTGGCGCGCAACATGCTTTTGCTCAAGGAGCACAAGGTCGCCCTGGCCCTGGACGACTTCGGCACCGGCTACTCGGCCCTGAGCATCCTGGCCAAGTACCCGTTCGGCGAAGTGAAGATCGACCACTCGATGATTTCCTTGCTGCATTACGAACGGATGCGCACCGCGGTCTCCATTGCCCAGGAAAGCGCGCGCCTGTACCAGGCGACGCTGACCGCCGAAGGGGTCGAGACCCAGGAACAGATCGATATCCTCACATCCATCGGCATCGGCTACGCCCAGGGCTACTTCTTCTCCCCGGCGGTGCCCCTGGCCGAGCTGACCGAACTGGGGCTCGCCGCCGAGCAGTGCAGCCGTGATCGTTCAGGCTGAAGCCGGCGGCCTGCTGCCGCGAAGCCGGCAGGCCCGGCAAGTAGCAGCCGCGGCCCGGGGCCAGACGTCGCGGGGTTCAATCACGACCCTGCAGGCGCAAGCGCCAGCGGCCGGCGTGACTCAGGTCAAGCCTGGACAACGGCTCGATGTCGATCAGGTTGAAGCTGGCCAAGGGCGCTTGCAGCGCCTGGAGCATCACCGCGCGGATGACAAAGGGATGGGTCACCGCCAGCCAGTGCCCCGGGCGCTCGGCCATCTGCTCCAGCCACTGGGCCACCCGCTGGCACAGACCGGCCACCGACTCGCCGCCCGGTGGAGCCTGATGCGGGTCCTCCAGCCAGGCCTGCAGAGCCTCGGGCTGCTGTTGTTGCAGCGCACTGATGGACAGGCCCTGCCAAGTGCCGAAGGCGCAATCGCGCAAGGCCTCCTGTACCTCGGCTTCGGCGCTGAACAGGCCGGCCGTCTGCCGGCAGCGCAGTTCCGGGCCGCAGAGCACCCGCGTCGAACGCCTGAGCTCGGCGGTGCGGCTCAGGGCCTGGGCCTGCCAGTCGAGTACCAGGGGTTCGTCCAAGGGAAAGCACGCCTGCTTCTGGGCGGCGGTACGGGCGTGGCAGATCAGGGTCAGACGGGTGGCCTGCACAGTGCATCACTCTGGCGTTATCGGCAGGGAGGCGTAGCCTGCCGGGGCGGATATGGCATTTTATTGCAGATGTACCAGGCAGACATTTCGAAACGGCAAGCCGCTGTCAGCCCGGCGTGGTCGCGCCACTGTATTCGGCCTTGTCGCCGTACGCCAGGCCCCGTTTCTCTGCTCGTCACCCGCACCGCGGCGCGTCAGCCCTGGAGGTTTCAATCACTGATAGCGCTACCACACAGGCCGATCTTTCCCTGCCCAGCACTGCCCTGGGCGGGCTCTTGGCCCTGATGTTCAGCTACAGCCTGGGCCTGGGTTTCGCCTGGCTCGCCGCGCAGCAGCCACGACGCCCACTGCAAGGGCTGATACGGACAAGCCCGCCTCGGCGGGCTTGTTCCCCCGCAGCTCAGTGTTCTGCGCACACCCCG
Source organism: Pseudomonas sp. PH1b (assembly GCF_000633395.1). GTDB lineage: Bacteria > Pseudomonadota > Gammaproteobacteria > Pseudomonadales > Pseudomonadaceae > Aquipseudomonas. The sequence goes on along the minus strand of NZ_AYMU01000016.1, from coordinate 39,951 downwards.
GGCCTCGCCAGGTACAGCACCTCATAGCACTCGCTTCCCGGGCGTGGCCGAGGTGGCTGCGCCGAAAGCGTGAAGCGCACCAGTTGCCAAGCCTGCAGGTCCAGGGCCAGGACCACGGCGAAGGTGTCTGGCTCCTGGGCCCGTCGTTGATTGCCCAGCACCTCGCTGGCCAGCAACTGCTCGCGCTGCGCCCCTGGCTCGATGGCCTGGACCTCGCGGTACAGGGCCCGGGCTTGCCCGGCCGGGCCCCGACGCCAATCCAGGGGCAGCCAGGATTCGATGTGCGGGCGGCCAAAGGAGTCGATCACCCCTTGAAAACCGGGGCCCATCAGCATCTTCCCGGCGCCGGCCGCGTCCTGCCACAGGTAGATCGAGGCATAGAGGTTTTCGGTGGCCCCGTGGACACCCCGTTCGCGCCCGGCAAACACCTTGAACACCAGGCCCTCGACCCGATCCCACAGCGGCCCGCGTTCGGCGGCACGCTGGCGAATCAGCTGCATCGGGTAATCGGCCGGCAAGCGATGGGAATACTGTTTGGCAAACATGGCGACACTCCGTGGGAGCTAAGGAGTGGCCAGCTTGCGCAGGCCCAATGATTACAACAAGATATCGTCGAATATATCTGTGATAAGGATTGAATATGTCAGAGCCGGGCAAGCCACTGGACATCGATACCGTGCAGGCCTTTGTGCTGATCGCCGATTTCGCCAGTTTCACCCGGGCGGCCCAGGCCCTGGACACCTCCCAGGCGGCCATCAGCCTCAAGCTCAAGCGCCTTGAAGAGCGCCTCGGCCAGCGCCTGCTGGAACGCACCCCGCGCCATGTGCGGCTGACCCCGGCGGGTGCGCGTTTCAGCCAGGCCGCGCGGGAACTGCTGCGGGCTCACGAGCGGGCCCTGGGGGAGTTGCACAACAGCGCCCCCCGGCGCTTGCAGGTAGGCATCAGCGACCATGTGGCCGGCCCCGACCTGCCGCAGTTGCTGCAACACATTGCCAGCTACGACCCGCTGCTGCTGCTGGAGGTGCACATCGATTCCTCCCGGGAGCTGACCGCGCGCTTCGATCGCGCTGAGCTGGACGCGGTGATCGTGCGCAACGAAGGCGCCCGCAACGATGGCGAAGTGCTGGTGGTGGAAAGTTTTGCCTGGTTCGCCGCCGCCACCTGGCAGCACACCCACGGCAGCCCCCTGCGCCTGGCGACCCTGGCCGCGCCCTGCGGCGTGCGCCAACTGGCGGTGCAGGCCCTGGACGCGGCCGGCTGGCCCTGGGTCGAGGTGTTCATCGGTGGCGGGGTGATGGCCGTGGGGGCCGCGGTGAGCGCTGGGCTCGGGGTCGCCGCCCTGGCTTCGCGCGTGGCCCCGGCAGGCGCCCAGGACGTGACTGAACGCCTGGGCCTGCCACGGCTGCCGGTGAGCGAGGTGGTGCTGCACGCCCGCGCCACCGACGAACGCTCCGCGGACACCTTGCGCGCCCTCAGCGCGGCCTTTCGCGGCGCCCTGCTGCGCTGAACCTCAAACCGGCGCCGGGGCCTGCTCCAGCAGGGTCTCCAGGCACAGGCCGTTGCGCCGGTAAAAACGTTCCAGCTCGCGCTGCTGGGGTTCTTCGCCGGTGAAGATGCGCAGGTACTCCGGGATGTAGCGCATGCGCTGCAGGGTGGTTTCCTGGGTCTTGAGGCTGATGTAGCCGATCTGCGTCAGGTAGATGCAGCGGGCCCGGGTAAAGGCCGCGTCCTCGCCCATGCCGAAGCGCTGGAACATGCGCTTGAAGGCCTGCACCCGCTGCTCGTCGGCCTTCTCCAGCTCCAGGGCCACGTCTGCCGACTGCAGGGCCCAGCTGCGCATGGCGAACTCGAACTGCGAGTCGAACAGCGCGGGGTTCAGCCAGCAGTCGAAGACATTCAGGATGGCCTCGGTGATCGACTCGGCATAGGCCTCGGAGTGGGCCAGCAAGGTGTCGGTGTTCTTGCTCTTCCACAGCCCGATCAGGGCTTCGAGCAAGGCTTCGCGGTCCTCGAAATACCAGTAGAAGCTGGTGCGCGAAAGGTTGAGTTTCTTCGCCAGGGGCATCACCCGCACCGCGTCTACCCCGGACTCCTTGAGGCTTTCATAAGCGGCGTCGAGCCAGGCCTGCAGCGAGCCTTTGTCGTTTTTGGAACTGGAGGTCGTATTTTTCATGAAGGGCATCCTAGCCCCTCCCCCAGGCCCTCGCAAGGCGCAATGTTCACTCATGTCGATTTAATTGACACAGGTGTACATTGGGTTCTATGTTGATTTCGCCTGATACACCTGCTGAGGGACGAAGATGAACCACGACCCGCTTCTGCAACCGTTCCAGCTCAAGCACCTGACCCTGCGCAACCGCATCATCACCACCTCCCACGAGCCGGCCTACCCCGAGGACGGCATGCCCAAGGCGTTGTATCGGGCCTATCACGTGGAGCGGGCCAAGGCCGGCGTGGCCATGACCATGACCGCAGGTTCTGCGGCGATTTCCCGGGACAGCCCGCCAGTGTTCAACAACATCCTGGCCTACAAGGAAGAAGTGGTGCCCTGGATGAAGGCCCTGGCCGACGAGTGCCACGAGCACGGCGCCGCAGTGATGATCCAGCTCACCCACCTGGGCCGCCGCACCCGCTGGGACAAGGGCGACTGGCTGCCGGTGGTGTCGCCCTCGCACCAGCGCGAACCGGCCCACCGGGCCTTTCCCAAGCGCCTGGAACACTGGGACATCGAACGCATCATCAGCGACTACGCCAGCGCCGCCGAACACATGCAGGCGGCCGGCCTGGACGGCATCGAACTGCAAGCCTACGGCCACTTGATGGACCAGTTCTGGTCGCCCCTGACCAACGACCTCGACGGCCCCTACGGCGGCTCCCTGGACAATCGCCTGCGCTTCACCTTCGACGTGCTCAAGGCAATCCGCCAGCGGGTCGGCAACCGCTTCATCGTCGGCCTGCGCTATACCGCCGACGAGGTGATCAGCGGCGGCCTGGACAAGGCCGACGGCCTGCGCATCTCGCAGCTGCTCAGCGAGTGCGGCATGGTGGATTTTCTCAACGTGATCCGCGGCCACATCGAAACCGATGCCGGGCTCACCGACGTGATTCCGATCCAGGGCATGCGCAACGCCCCGCATCTGGATTTCGCCGGCGAAGTGCGCGCCCACACCGGCATGCCGACCCTGCACGCGGCAAAGATTCCCGACGTGGCCACCGCGCGCCATGCCATCGCCAGCGGGCTGGTGGATCTGGTAGGCATGACCCGGGCGCACATGACCGACCCGCACCTGGTGCGCAAGATCATCGAGGGCCGCGAGGCCGACATCCGCCCCTGCGTCGGCGCCAACTATTGCCTGGACCGCATCTACCACGGTGGCGCCGCCTACTGCATCCACAACGCCGCCACCGGCCGTGAAACCACCATGCCCCACGAGATTCCCAAGGCCACCCGCAAGCGCCAGGTGCTGATTGTCGGCAGTGGCCCGGCAGGCCTGGAAGCGGCGCGGGTGGCCGGCGAACGCGGGCACCAGGTGACGGTGCTGGAAGCCGCCGACCAGCCCGGCGGGCAGATCCGCCTCACCGCCCGCTCGCCGCGGCGCAAGGAAATGCTCAGCATCATCGACTGGCGCATGGCCCAGTGCGCACGCCTGGGCGTGCAGTTCCACTTCAACACCTGGGCCGAGCCGGACACCGTGCTGGCCCACCGCCCCGACCTGGTGATCATCGCCACCGGCGGCCTGCCCCACACCGAAGTACTGGAATCGGGCAACCAGTGGCTGGTATCGAGCTGGGACATTCTTTCCGGCGACATCAAGCCCGGGCGCAATGTGCTGGTGTATGACGACGCCGGCGACGCCGCCGGCCTGCAGGCTGCGGAAGTCATTGCCCTGAGCGGCGCCCGCACCGAGATCATGACCCCCGACCGCGCCTTCGCGCCGGAGGTGATGGGCATGAACCTGGTGCCCTTCATGCGCTCGCTGCAGACCCTGGACACCACCTTCACCGTGACCTACCGGCTCAAGCGCGTGGAGCGTCAGGGCACAACGCTGATCGCCCACCTGGGCAGCGACTACGGGCCCCTGGAAAAACACCGGGAGTTCGACCAGATCGTGGTCAACCACGGCACCCGGCCCCTGGACGAGCTGTATTTCCAGCTCCTGCCGCGCTCGCGCAACCAGGGCGCGGTGGACTACGGGCAACTGATTGCCGGCCAGCCACAGAGCGTGGCGGACAACCCCGAGGGGGAATTCCAGCTGTTCCGAATCGGCGACGCGGTGTCGTCGCGCAATACCCACGCAGCGATCTACGACGCCCTGCGGCTGCTCAAGGATCTCTGAACCCGGGGCCCAGGCGCCACCAGAGCGCCGGGCCATGACCTGATTCACTGCCTCACTGTCGACCCGCACCTCTGGATTCCGGTGCTGCGGGCCCCTGCGGAGTTGCGCCATGAACAGTCGTCAACCGTTGCATCAGCCTGTGCCCCCACGCCCGCAGCCGGCCTTTCGCCAGGACCGCGCCGTCACCGACCACCGCCTGGCCCCGGTGGACCCGGACCTGCTCCAGGCCCACGCCGCCATCGACCGGGTGGCCCTGCGTCGCTACCGCCTGGAGCGCATTCGCCAGCAACTGCGCGAGCACGACTACGCCGGGGTGCTGCTGGCCGACCCGATCAACATCCGCTACGCCACCGACACCAACAACCTCGGCCTGTGGGTCATGCACTCCCCCAGCCGCTATGTGTTCATCGCCACCGAGGGCCCGCTGGTGCTGTTCGAGTTCAGCAGCAGCCGGCACAACAGCGAGGCCGTGGAGACCATCGACCAGATCCGCCCGGCGATTCCCTGGCTGTACTTTCTCGCCGGCCCAAGGGTCGAGGAAAAGGCCAGCCAGTGGGCCGGTGAAATCGCCGCCCTGATGCAGCAACACGCTGGCCACAACCGCCGCCTGGCGGTGGACCGCTGCGACCCCCTGGGCAGTGCCAAGCTGATCGGTCACGGCTTGCAGCTGTTCGACGCCCAGCCCCTGATGGAACAGGCACGACGGCTCAAGTGCCGCGAGGAAGTGGCCAGCCACCGGGTGTCCATGGCGGTCTGCGACCTGGCCATCGCGCGCATGCGCCACAGCCTGGTGCCGGGGGTCACCGAGAACCAGCTGTGGAGCATCCTCCACGGCACCAACGTGGCCCATGGCGGCGAGTGGGCCGAGAGCCGCCTGCTGAACTCCGGTCAGCGCACCAACCCCTGGTTCCAGGACGCCTCGGACAAGCCCATCGACGCCGGCGAGATGGTCTGCTTCGACACCGACATGGTGGGCCCTGGCGGCTACCTCTCGGACATCTCCCGCAGCTTCGTCTGCCCCGGCAAAGCGGTGGCGGCCGAGCAGCGCCGGCTGCTGGAAACCGCCGCCGAGCAGATCGGCCGCAACCTCGAACTGCTGCGCCCCGGCTGCTCGTTCCGCGAGTTCGCCGAGCACTGCTGGGCAGTGCCGGAACGCTACCGCCACAACCGCTACATGATGATGCTGCACGGTGTCGGCCTGGTCGACGAATACCCCAGCGTGGCCTACGCCGTGGACTTCGCCGAGTGGGGCTACGACGGCCACTTCGAGGAAAACATGGTGGTCTCGGTGGAGAGTTTCATCGGCGAGCAAGGCGCTGCCCAGGGGGTCAAGCTGGAAGAACAGGTGCTGATCACCGCCCGCGGGCCCGAGATCCTTTCCCGCACGCCGCTGCTGGATCTCTAGCACTGGCGCACCCGCCGTTCCCGGTCGTCGACCTTGTTCCGGCCGGTCCAAATGGGAGAACACCATGAACCTGAACCTGCAGACCCACGCCGCTGTTTCCGTGGCCGCCGCGACTGCGCCGCCCTTCCTGCAACTGCACGCCATCGGCAAGCACTTCGGCCCCTACCAGGTCCTGCACGAGGTCAGCTTCGAGATGGAACAAGGCCAGGTGCTGGCCATTATCGGCCCCAGCGGCTCGGGCAAGAGCACCCTGCTGCGCTGCATCAACCAGCTGGAGCCGCCCAGCAGCGGGCGGATCAGCATGGCCGGCCTGCAGATCGACGCCCAGCGCCCGCCCAAGCACGCCGAGCTGGTGCAACTGCGGCGGCGGATCGGCATGGTGTTCCAGTCGTTCAATCTGTTTCCGCACCTGACGGTGCTGCGTAACGTCAGCCTGGCGCAGGTCCGCACCCTGGGCCGCAGCCCCGCCGAAGCCGATCGGGTGTCCATGCAACTGCTGGAGCGAGTCGGCCTGGCGGACAAGGCCGGCCACTACCCGGCGCGCTGTTCCGGTGGCCAGCAACAGCGCATCGCCATTGCCCGGGCACTGGCCCTGGAACCGCAACTGATGCTGTTCGATGAACCGACCTCGGCCCTCGACCCGGAACTGGGCCTGGAGGTGCTGGCGGTGATGAAGGAACTGGCCCGCGACGGTATGTCGATGATTGTCGTGACCCATGAGATGCACTTCGCCGAAACCGTGTCCGACCGGGTGCTGGTAATGGCCGAGGGGCGGATCATCGAACAGGGCGCCAGCCAGACGGTGATGCGCCACCCGCAGAACGAACGGGTGGTGAAGTTCCTCCAGGCCGTGAGGAATCGCTGATGCTCACCGACCTGTCGCTGATGCTGCGCGGCGTGCCCTGGACCCTGGCGCTGACCGGCGCGGCCTTCGCCATGGGCCTGATCCTCGGGTTCGCCCTGTGCGCCCTGCGCCTTTCGCGCCTGCCGCTGGTGAGTCTGTGCGCAGCGCTGATCATCCTCACCCTGCGTTCGATCCCGCCGATTGTCTGGCTGTTCTTCATCTTCTTCGGCCTGGGCAGCGAACTGCTGCCGATCTCGCCCTTTGCCGCCGCAGTGCTCGGCCTCGGGCTGATCACCGCGGCGCAGATGTCGGAGGTCTATCGCGGCGCCCTGCTGGCGATCCCCCGCGGCCAGTTCGAAGCGGCCACGGTGCTCAACCTGAGCCGCCGCCAGCGCTTTTTCGACGTGATCCTGCCGCAACTGGTGAAAGTGGCGCTTCCCAGCGCCGCCACCTACGCCATCGGCCTGCTCAAGGACTCCGCCGTGGCCTCGACCCTGGGAGTGGCCGAGGTCAGCTTCCAGGCCTACGCACTGTCCCAGAAAAGCTTCTCGGGGCTGGCGGTGTACGCCACCGCGGCCCTGGTGTACCTGGTCCTGAGCCTGCCGGTGGCGCTGTTCTCGCGCTGGCTGGATAGCCGCCTGCGGCAACGGAGCGCGACATGAATCCCGTGCTGGAGATGTGGCGGCAATGGCTGCCGGAACTGTGGCCGGGGTTTGTCCTGTCACTGCAGATCACCGCCCTGTGCCTGAGCCTGGGGATTGCCCTGGGCCTGGTGCTGGCCCTCGGCGTCTCGAGCCGCTCGCGGCTGCTGCGCTACCCGGCGCTGCTGGTGGTGGAGATCGGCCGCGGGGCGCCGGCGCTGATCCTCTTGCAGTTCTTCTACTTCGGCCTGCCCTCGGCCGGAATGACCCTCAGCTCCTACTGGGCGGCGGTGCTGGCCCTGGCCTGGTGCACCGGCGCCTACACCAGCGAGATTATCCGCGCCGGCCTGCAGGCGGTGCCCCGGGGGCAACTGGAAGCCGCCGGGGTCATGGGCCTGACGCCCTTGGACAGCCTGCGTTTCGTGATCCTGCCCCAGGCCCTGAAAGTCGCCCTGCCGTCGTTGCTGGGCTTCTCGATCATGATGTTCCAGGCCACCTCCCTGTGTTTCACCATCGCCCTGCCGGAGCTGGTGAGCCGGGCCTCGTCCATAGGGTCGACGACCTTCGAATACATGCCGGTGCTGTCCCTGGCCGGGCTGATGTACGCCGCCGTCTGCGCCCCCGCCACCTTGCTGGTGGCGGCCCTGGAGCGCCGGCTGGTGCGCCACCAGCAGCACTGATGCGGCCTTTGGCCGTGCACTTTCCCACCCACGACAGGCAAGGTGAAACCATGACCCGCACGCTCAAACAGTTCTTGGCACTCTGCGTCCTGCTGCTCATCGGCAACGGCGCCTCGGCGGCCACCTGCGAACCCGCCCACCGCTTCGAGACCCTGACCCCCGGCGTGCTCAGCGTGGCCGCCTGGGTGTTCCCGCCCTACTCCATCCCCGGGCCTGACAACCAGCTCAGCGGGGTCGATGGCGAGATCATCAAGCTGATTGCCGCCCGCGAATGCCTGCAGATCAAGGCCACGGTGGTGGACCCGGCGGCGGTGATCCAGTCGGTGATCGCCCGGCGGGCCGACGTGGCCATCGGCGACTGGTACCGCACCGCAGCGCGCAACAAGGTGCTGGGGCTGTCGGCGCCGCTGTACCTGGACATGATGGGCATCATCTCGGCCCAGGGCCTGAGCACCCCGGCGCAACTGGAGGGCAAGCGTGTTGGCACGGTGCAGGGCTACCTGTGGCAGGCCGACCTGCAGAAACTCCTGGGCAGCCAGTTGGTGCTCTACCCGAACCCGGTGGCCATGGCCCAGGACCTGATGGCTGGGCGCCTCGAAGCGGCGGTCGACAGCTACGCCGTGGCGATGGCCTCCCAGGGCAAGGGCGCCTATCCCGGGCAGGTGGTGAAAGTTGCCGAGGCCGATGCGCGGGTCCAGGCGACCTTGCAACCGGGGCAGGTGGCGTTTCCCTACAGCCAGCGCAACAGCGCCCTGGGAGAGGCCTTGAGCGCCAATATCCAAGCCCTGCATGCATCGGGGGAGATTGCGCGGATTCTGCAGCAGTTCGGCTTGAGTGCCGAGGCAGCGCAGGTGGGAGAGGCGCGCCTGGTGCCTTGAGCCAAGGGAGCAAATGGCGGCGCTCTGGGGGCGGGGGCGCCTGCTGGTCGGGCACGGGAAATTGCTGCCTGCCGCTCGGTTGGCCGAGGCACCGGTGGCTAGAACCTGAATCTCGCGGCCGGTGGGCGGGGTTTGGCCGGTGCTGCGGTCAGGGCTACTTGGGGTGCGCTGTTACAGCGGCTCACTGTTGAACAGCGCAAACGAGGCAAAACGCTTTGCCCCGGCAGGAGGCCGAACGCAGGCCAAGCCAACACAAGTCCCGCGCTACACCTTCTACCCCCCTTTCCCGCCAAAAAACGCCCCCACCTCAAGGCATTTCGCCACTAATGCAAAATTCACTAGACATGTAGCATCCATTACATAAATATCATTTAGACATTTTATGAAATAAAAACGACATCCCGTGTCCAAGGCGCCCCGATGCCCTCTCTACGAGACCTGATCACCGACCCCGCCCTCGAGCTCACGCCCTCCGAGCGCAAGGTGGTGCGCGCCCTGCTCGACCATTACCCACGCAATGGCCTGGGCCCAATGTCACGCCTGGCAGAACACGCCGGGGTCAGCGACCCGACCATCGTCCGCCTGGTGAAAAAGCTCGGGTTCAGCGGCTACGGCGAATTCCAGGAAGCCCTGCTCAGTGACATGGACGACCGCCTGCGGTCCCCCAGCACCCTGTTGCACCCCCGCGCCCAAGTGGCCCAGGGCGACACCTGGGGCCGCTACCTGGCCGACAGCCAGCGCGCACTGCAAGACACCCAGGCCCTGACCCAGCCCGAAGACATCCGCGTGCTCATGGACTGGCTGCTCGACAGCCGCCATCAGCTCTACTGCTTCGGCGGACGTTTCAGCAGCTTCCTCGCCCATTACCTGCTTAACCACCTGCGGCTGATGCGCCCGGGCTGTTTCTTCCTTGAAGACAACGCGCAACTGCCGGACCGCCTGTTCGATGTGCAACGCCAGGACGTGGTGCTGCTGTTCGACTACCGCCGCTATCAGTCCCAGGCCCTGCGGGTGGCCAGCGCCGTCAAGGCGCGCAATGCCCGGGTGGTGCTTTTCACCGATATCTACGCCTCGCCGCTGCGGGAACTGGCGGACCTGATCATCAGTGCCCCGGTGGAATCCCTGTCGCCATTCGACACCCTGGTGCCGGCGCTGGCCCAGGTCGAGGCATTGATTGCCTGCCTGACCCCGCGCAGTACCCATCTTGATCAGCGCCTGGAGGGTGTCGATGCCCTGCGGGCGGAATTCGCTACCCACGTGCTGGAGGAAAAATAAGGATGTTCAGCCTGCCCCATCGTTCGCCCCGGGACTTGCCCTTCGTCGTCGATCACACCGCGCTGCTGCTGGTGGACATGCAGCGCGCCTGGCTCGAACCGCAGTTCGACCCGCACCTGCAAGGCCCCGAGGGCGAGGCATTTCTCAAGCGCGCCCGGGAGGTGGTGATTCCCAATCAGCAAAAGCTCCTGGCGGCGGTGCGTGAAGCCCGGCAGAACGTGCTGCACACCCTGATCGAAAGCCTCACCGCCGACGGCCGCGACCGCTCCCTGGACCACAAGCTGTCGGACATGCATTTGCCCAAGGGCAGCCCCCAGGCGGCGATCATCGATGAGCTGACGCCGGTGGAAAACGAGATCGTGCTGCCCAAGACCTCGTCAGGGGTGTTCAACTCCACCAACATCGACTACGTGCTGCGCAACCTGGAAACCCGTCACCTGATCATTGCCGGGATAGTCACCGACCAGTGCGTGGACATGGCGGTGCGCGACGCCGCCGACCGGGGCTACCTGGTGACCCTGGTGGAAGATGCCTGCGCCACCTACGGCGACACCCGGCACCAGGCCTGCCTCAACGCCATCAAGGGCTACTGCTGGATCACCGACACCGCCACCGTGCTCGGCCGCCTGCGGGAGATCCGCGGGTGAGCCGCGGCCAGGGCATCGAGGCCCTGACACCGGTGGCGATGACCAGCATTGTCACCACCGACCTGATCGGGGTGACCCGCGGGCGCTCGTTTCCCAGTGATGAGCTGGAGCGCTATCGGCTCGGCGGCTGCGGCTGGGTGCCGGCCAACAGTGCCCTGACCCCCCAGGACCTGATCGCCGAGGACAACCCCTGGGGGGCCTATGGCGACCTGCGGCTGATCCCCGACCTCGACAGCCGGGTCAGTGTCGGCGCGGGCCCGGATGCCTCGGCGCCAGCGCTGGACTTCATCCACGCCGATATCTGCGAGACCGATGGCCAGCCCTGGGCCGCCTGCCCGCGCACCTTGCTGCGCGCCGAGGTGGAGCGCTACCGCGAGCTGGGGATCCAGGTCACTGCGGCCTTCGAACACGAATTCAACCTCGACAGCGGCAGCCAGCCAACCGAACACCTGGCCTTTTCCCTGGAGGCCCAGCGCCAGGGCGCGGCCTTCGGTGGCTGGCTGCTGGCCGCCTTGCGGGCCGCCGGGGTCGAGCCGGAAATGTTCCTCCCCGAGTACGGCAAGCAGCAGTACGAAATCACCTGCCGGCCGACCCAGGGCCTGGCCGCCGCCGATCGGGCGGTGAACGTGCGCGAGATCACCCGGGAAATCGCCCGGCAAGCCGGGCACCGGGTCAGCTTCGCGCCCAAGACCGCCGAGAACGCAGTGTGCAACGGCGTGCACCTGCACCTGAGCCTGCAGGACCTGGAAGGCGAACCGCTGCTCTACGACGCCCACGCGGTGAGCGGCGACGACCTGTCGAACCTCGGCCAGCACTGGGCCGCCGGGGTGCTCAAGCACCTGCCGGCGCTGTGCGCCTTCACCGCGCCCACGCCGATCTCCTACCAGCGCCTGCAGCCCCATCACTGGAGCGCCTCCTACGCGTGCCTGGGCCTGCGCAACCGCGAAGCCTCGCTGCGCATCTGCCCCACCGTGACCATCGGTGGCAAGCCCGCGGCGCCGCAGTACAACCTGGAGTTCCGCGCCCTGGACGCCACCGCCTCGCCGCACCTGGCCATGGCGGTGATCCTGATGGCCGGACGCCTGGGCATCGAGCAGAAGCTGGCGCTCAACGCGGTGACCGACAAGGTCCCCGATGAGCTCAGCGCCGAACAGCGCCGGGCCAGCGGCATCGTGCCGCTGCCCGGGACCCTGCCCCAGGCCCTGGAATGCCTGCGCAGCAACACGGAGTTGCTGCAGCTCTTGCCGGCAGCGCTGCTGGCCACTTATTTCGCCGTCAAACAAAAGGAAGTGTCCCTGACCCAACACCTGAACGCTGCCCAACTCTGTGAGCACTATGGACACCTGTACTAAATCCGCCGAGCTGGGGTTGTATTCCGAGCCGGCCTATCGCCTGTTCCGGGAAGACTCCGAGCATCCGCTGATTCTGGTGTGCGAACACGCCAGCCACTACATTCCTCCGGCCCTGCACGACCTGGGCCTGGACCCGGTGGCGGCGCGCGAGCACATCGCCTGGGACCCGGGCGCCCTGGAACTGGCCCAAAGCCTGTCCCAGGCCCTGGGCGCGACGCTGATCGCGGCCAACTACTCGCGCCTGCTGATCGACCTCAACCGCCCGCGGCATGCCCCCGACAGCATCCCGCTGCAAAGCGAGATCTATCAGGTGCCGGGCAACCAGCAACTGGACGAGGCCACCCGCGAGTACCGCCGCCAGCAGCTGTTCACCCCGTTCCACCAGCGCCTGCAACGCATCATCGACCGGCGCCTGGCCCAGGGCCGCGAAGTGCGGGTGGTGGGGATCCACAGCTTCACCCCGATCTACTACGGCCAGCCGCGTTCGCTGGAGGTCGGCGTGCTGTATGGCAGCGCCACCGACTACGCGGCGCGAATCCTCGAAGGGCTGTGGAGCCTGCCGATCAAGGTCGCCGGCAACCAGCCCTACGAGATCGACCCGCTGAGCGACATGACCGTGCCGGTGCACGGTGATGCCCGTGGCCTGGCGTCGGTGCTGATCGAGGTACGCAACGATCTGCTGCGCACCCAGGAGGCAGTGCAGCACTGGAGCGATACACTGGCGCCGCTGCTGTAGCCGCTGGTGCAGGAAGGTTTCACCGGCGCGCCCCGAAGGACTCACCCGGCGCGCCAGAAAAGCTGTTTGCAGGACCGGTACAACAACTAGAAAAACCGCTGTGGTGTGTCTTTAAACCCTGCCAGGTTCAAACACGAAAGCGCGGCCCGCGGTGTCAATGACGACCCCCAAGGCCACGCCTTTACCCACTAACACAGGCTCAAGGAGAACAGCTTCATGGAGATTGAAGAATTCGGCTACAAACAGGAACTCAAGCGTGGGCTGAGCCTGCGTGACCTGGTGGTCTACGGGATGATTTTCATGATCCCCATCGCCCCGTTCGGGGTCTACGGCTACGTCAACCAGGAAGCCCCGGGCATGGTGCCCCTGGCCTACATCATCGGCATGGTGGCGATGGTCTTCACCGCCCTGAGCTATGGCGCCATGGCCCGGGCCTTCCCCATCGCCGGTTCGGTCTATTCCTATGCCCAGCGCGGCCTCAACCCCCATGTCGGTTTTCTCGCCGGCTGGCTGATGCTCCTGGACTACCTGCTGATCCCGCCGCTGCTCTATGTCTACGCGGCCATGGCCCTCAACCACCTGTACCCGGAAGTGCCCAAGGTCGGTTTCATCCTGGCGTTCCTGGTCAGCGCGACCTTCGTCAACCTGCGGGGCATCACCTTCACCGCGCGGATGAACATCCTGTTCCTGCTGGCGCAACTGGTGGTCCTGGGGATCTTCCTGTTCTACGCCTGGAATGCCCTGCACGGTGGCGCCGGCAACGGCCAACTGACCCTGGCGCCGCTGTACAGCCCGGAGAATTTCCACTTCGGCATGCTGATGCAGGGTGTGTCGATCGCGGTGCTGTCGTTCCTCGGCTTCGATGCCATCTCCACGCTCGCCGAAGAGGTCAAGGGCGACCCGGGCCGCAGCGTCGGCCGCGCCGCGCTGATCACCCTGGTGGTGATGGGCGCGATCTTCGTGGTGCAGACCTGGATCGCCACTGACCTGGCCGCCGGCATGGGCTTCAAGTCCGCCGACACCGCCTTCTACGAGATCGCCGAACTGGCCGCCGGCAGCTGGCTGGCAACCCTCACCGGGGTGGCCACGGCACTGGCCTGGGGCGTGGCGGTGGCCATCACCTCGCAGGCCGCGGTGTCGCGCCTGCTGTTCGGCATGGCCCGCGACGGCAAGCTGCCCAAGGTGCTGGCCAAGGTCCACCCCAAGCACAACACCCCGCACATCAGCATCTACCTGGTGGCGGTGCTGTCGCTGCTGATCTGCTACCTGTTCATCAACTCGGTGGACACCCTGACCTCACTGGTCAACTTCGGCGCCCTGAGCGGCTTCATGCTGCTGCACATCACCGTGATCAACTTCTACTGGCGCCGGCAGAAATCCGGCCAGGTGGTGCGTCACCTGATCTGCCCGGTGATCGGCTTCGTGATCGTCAGCGCCATCATGTACAACATGGGCGTGGACGCGCAGAAACTCGGGGCCATCTGGATTCTCGCCGGGCTGGTCTACCTGTTCCTGCTGAACAAGCTGGGCAGCGGCGCCGCCCTGCCCGATCCGCTCAAGCAATAGTCGCACCCGCGCGGCGCCCGACGGCGCCGCGCCACCCCGGAAGCGGCCAGCAAGAGCCGCCCCGGGAACAGGCCGCAGGATGCCGCGGCCGTGGAACTGCGTGGTCACCGACAGTGATGTCTGGCCGCTTTGCCTCCAAGGGCAAAGCGGCCCTCGATACAGGAGTACACCCATGCTGGCCTTGCGTCCCGTGGCGTTATCCGATTTGCCCCAACTGCGGCGTCTGGCCCGCGAACGCCTGCTGGGCGTGACTTCGCTGGTGGACGACGAAGCCTACCTGCGAGAGAAGATCCTCGATTCCGAGGCCTCCTTTGCCAAGACCGAGGCCAGCCAGGGCCCGGAAAACTATTTCCTGGTGCTCGAGGACCCGCACAGCGGCCAACTGCGCGGCTGCTCGGACATCCTCGCCACCGCGGGGTTCTCCAGCCCCTTCTACAGCCTGCGCAACCGGCCCTTCATCAGCAGCTCCCGGGAACTGAACATCCAGCACGGGGTGCCGACCCTGTCGCTGTGCCAGGACCTCAGCGAGCAGACCCTGCTGCGCAGCTTCCACGTGGACCCGGAGCTGGAGGGCACGCCCCTGGCCCAACTGACCTCGCGGGCGCGCCTGCTGTTCATCGCCGCCCACCCCCAACGCTTCGCCGACAGCTGCATCAGCGAGATCGTCGGCTACAGCAACGACACCGGCGAGTCGCCGTTCTGGGCAGCCGTGGGCCAGCACTTCTTCGACCTGCCCTATGTCGAGGCCGAACGCCTGTGCGCCTTGCAGGGCCGTGGCTTTCTCGCCGAACTGATGCCCCAGTACCCGCTGTATATCCCGATGCTGGCGCAACCGGCCCAGGACTGCATCGGCCGGATTCACCCCGATGCCCGGGAAGCCTGCGACATCCTGGTCGACGAGGGGTTTGCGCCGACCCAGTATGTCGACCTGTTCGATGCCGGACCGACCCTGCAGGCGCGCAATAACCAGCTACGCTCGATCATCCAGAGCCGCGTCGCGATCTGCCACCTGAGCCCCCAGAGTGGCCAGGGCCGGCACTGGTTGCTGAGCAATGAGCGGTTGCAGGGGTTTCGTGCCATCGTCGCCCCCCTCGACGAAGCCCCCGGCGATGTGGTCGGCCTGGATGCATCGATGCTGCAGGCCCTGCAACTGACCCCGGGCGAAGCGGTGCGGGGCGTTGCCCTGTGAACCGCGGGTCACTACCGTCCCGGCGTCGCCACTGCCCGGGAACGCGACAAGGAGTTGTTCGATGATCGTGCGTCCGATCCGCCTCACCGATCTGCCGGCGGTCCTGAACCTGCTGGAAGGCAGCTGTCGTGAGCTGAACAACCTCTCCTCCGAGCCCGAGCACCTGGCCCATCGGCTGCGCTGGGCGCAACGGGCGTTCGCCGGCCAGGTGGAGCGGGCCGACGCCGACTACCTGTTCGTGATGGAGGACGACGAGCAGCAGGTGATCGGGGTCTGTGGCCTGAGCGGCGCCATCGGCCTGCGCGAACCCTGCTACAACTACCGGGTCGGCACCACCCATGGCAGTGCCCCGGAGCTGGGCATCGAGAAACAGATCCCGACCCTGTTCCTGTGCAACGAGATGACCGGGCAATCCCAGCTCTGCTCGCTGTACCTGCGGCGCGACCAGCGCCAGGGCTACACCGGCCGCCTGCTGTCCACTGCGCGCCTGCTGTTCGTCGCCGAGTACCCTGGCTTGTTCGGCGACAAACTGGTGGCCGAACTGCGCGGCCAGCTCGATGACCAGGGCCGCTCGCCGTTCTGGGACAGCCTGGGCCGGCACTTCTTCAAGATGGGTTTCCAGCAGGCCAGTCGCCTGTCGAGCCTGGGCAGCAAGTCGTTCATCGCCGAACTGATGCCGCGCCAGCCGCTCTACACCTGCCTGCTCAGCCCCCAGGCCCAGGCCGCCATCGGCCAGGCCCACGCCAGCACCGAGCAGGCCCTGAACATCCTGCGTGACGAAGGTTTCAGCCATCAGGGCTGCATCGACATTTTCGACGGTGGGCCGCTGATCGAAGCCGAAGTGGCCAAGGTCCGCAGCGTGCGGGAAAGCCAGGTCCTGCCCCTGCGGGTAGGCAGCCCGGACGACCAGGCGCCGATCTGGCTGATTCACAACCGGCGCCTGGAAAACTGCCGCATCACCGCCGCCCCCGGGCGCCTGGTCTCCGGCAGCCTGCTGGTGGACCGCCTGACCGCCAAGCGCCTGCAACTGCAACCGGGGGACACGGTGCGGGCGGTTTCGCTGCTGGCCTGCCCTGCGCGCCACGCGACCCAGGCGCAGCTCCACCTGACGCCAGCCACCAGAGGCTGGACCACCCGCAACGCGGCCCTGGTCCAGGACCCGGCATTGCTCTAGCCCCGGGCTCGAGCCACGCTCGCAGACACAGGCTGCGCCCAACAACCCCGGCGCTCTCACGGGCCATGGCGCCGCGTCCCCCGGGCAGCCGCTCCGCGAGGCGCGCCGCCGGATTGCCACGGCCGCAATCCGCCAGCCCCAGCCACAACGGCTTGCAGCCGACCGGCGTTCATCCCCGGCCCCCGGCAACACCTGCATGCAAGTGCAACGTTGACGAAGCTGTGGCGCAATGTTCAGATGCCGCCCAGTTTCAGGTGCCTCATGCCGCCGTGCATGAAGTGAAACGGGAAACCGGTGAGCCCTTTGCGGCAAGTCCGGTGCTGCCCCCGCAACGGTAAGCGAGTGCTGCATTCAACAGGCCACTGTACTTGGGTATGGGAAGGCGAATGCAGCGAGCCTCGTGAGCCCGGAGACCGGCCTGAAGCCTGTGTTTGGCAATCCTGCGGTGGGCGGGCATGGGCCGGTATGGTCTCGTGCGCGTGGCCGATACCTTCTCCTGCATGCTTCCCGAAGTCACCTTCGAGAAGACCAAGAATGACCACAATCGATACGTCCCTTGTGCGCACCTGGCGCACCCCTGGCCACTCCCTGAGTGGCGCCTTGCTCGGCTGCCTGTTCAGCCCCCTGCTCCTGGCCGATGACGGTCCCCTCAGGCTTGAACAGCAATTTGTTTCCGCGCCATCGGTGGAGTCCACCACCGTCGCCGAAATGGCGAAATTCGGCAGCAAGGTGCAGATCATCGAGCGCCAGCAGATCGAGCGCGCCGGCCCCAGCAGCGACATCACCCGGGTCCTGCAGATGTACGTGCCGGGCCTGTACGTGGCGCCCAAGAACGGCCCCTTCGACTACGGCACCTACTCGCTGCTGGGCGGACGCAACGACGACACCCTGATCCTGCTGGACGGCGTGCGCCTGAACAACCGCCTGTACGGCGGCCTGTACCTGGACACCCTGCCGGCCAACGCCATCGAGCGCATCGAAGTGCTCAAGGGCGGCCAGAGCCTGCTGTTCGGCACCCAGGCGGTGGCCGGGGTGATCAACATCGTCACCCGCAGCCCGCAAACCCGCGAAGCCTCGGGCGAGGTCAACCTGGGCCTGGACAGCTTCATGGGCAGGAGCGGCGATGCCCGGGTGGAACGGATCGTCAGCAACGGCTTCGGCGACCTGGGTCTCTTGGCCTATGTCAGCCACAACGTCTCCGATGGCTACCAGCCGTTTCGCAACAGCGCCTACAGCGCCAGCACCCGGGACAAGAAACGCGCCTATGAGGTGAGCACCTTCGGCGCCAAGGCGATCCAGGGTTTTGCCGACGACTCGCGCCTGGAACTGTTCTACCAGTACAGCGATGCCAACCTGGATTTCGCGCGGGCGGTGAACAACAAGAAGACCACCAACGACCGTATCCAGCAGATCGCCACCGCGACCTTCGAACAGCACCTGGACGAACGCTTCAGCTACTTCGTCAAGGGCCATGTCAACGACTGGGACACCCGCTACACGCGGATCAACAGCACCGAGACCGGCGCCACCAAGGTGATCAACCACAACGACTACTGGGGCTTCACCGACTGGGGCCTGCAGGCCGAGGGCAAGGCCGAACTGGACGGCGGCCACGTCCTGGTGTTC
This sequence comes from Pseudomonas sp. PH1b, assembly GCF_000633395.1. Taxonomy (GTDB): domain Bacteria; phylum Pseudomonadota; class Gammaproteobacteria; order Pseudomonadales; family Pseudomonadaceae; genus Aquipseudomonas. The sequence continues at coordinate 21,601 of NZ_AYMU01000016.1, read as the reverse complement.
GGCAGTGACAACCAGTGGTTCAAGGGCCAGGACGATGTGCTCAAGATCGACGACAAACAGGCCCGGGCCAGCGCCCTGTACACCCAGCTGCGCCCGGTGTTCGAGGCCCTGCCCGACTGGCACCCGAGCCTCGGCGTGCGCCACGAGAAGATCAGCGGCGGCGAGAGCGCCACGGTGGGCATGCTCACGTCGTTGTATGAGCTCAACGCTAACTGGCAACTGCGCGGCCAGTACGGCAGCGCCTTCAAGCTGCCCAACGCCGAGCAACTCTACGCCAACGAGGACGACGAAAAGGGCAACCCCGACCTCAAGCCGGAAAAGAGCGTCAATGCCGAGCTGGGCCTGGACTACAAGGGCAGCCTGCTGGCCGGTGAGTTCAACGCCAGCGTCACCGCCTACCGGCGCAAGATCGATGACTTGATCGCCCTCGATGGGATTCACTTCGTCAACGGCGAGGCACAGGTCAGGGTCCGCGGTATCGAAGCCGACGGACGCTGGCAGTTCAGCCCGCAGTGGAACCTCTCGGCGGACCTGACCCGCAACCTGGTGGAGTCGCGCAACGGCGTGACCTTGAGCAACATCCCCGGTTTCTTCGCCCGTTCGCGCCTGGGCTTCGAGTCGCTGGACCGGATGTGGGGCGTGGGCGGCGCGATCCGCTACATCGGCCAGATCGACAGCCCAAAGAAGGTCGACTACGGCCACTACTCGGTGGTGGATGCCGACGCCTACCGCTACCTCGATGGCCCCCAGCGACATCGCCTGAGCCTGCTGGTGGAGAACCTGCTGGACCGCGACTACGCCACCAGCATGACCAGCACCTCGCCGGCGGTGGACAACCTCGGGCGCCCCTTCACCACCGAAGTGCGCTACACCTACCGCTTCTGAGGCCGACCGACATGCATGAAGACTATCAACGGGTGCTGTTCGTCGGCCCCGGCCTGCAAGGCGGGGCCTTGGGCGAGGCTTTTCGCAAGGCGCTCAAGGCCCTGTGCGGCGAGGGCGAAGCCCCGCGGGTGATCGACACCCTGGACGGCTTCGACAGCCTCTGGGCGGCCCTGGACGAACCCTTGCCCGGGAACGGCGCGGCGCTGCTGGTGGTGGACCTGGAACCCACGTCCGACAGCGCCTACCTGGACTGGCTGCGCGATGAACTGGGGCGCCTGGCCCAGGCCCACCCCCAGGCGCCCAAGCTGTGGGTCACCGCCCAGGCCCTGGGGCGTCGCGGGCTGGACGCGGCGCAGGCCTGGGCCAGCATCGGCCAGCGCGAGCGGCACCTGCCGTGCGACAACGTCAATGCGGTGGCCAGCGACCCGGACTGGTCCCGGGTGCCGCCCCATGCCCGCCAGGTGTTTCTCTGCACCGGCCCGCGCTGCGTGCGACGCGGTGCACTGGCGCTGTGGAAGACCCTGCGCCGCGAACTGCTGCGCCTGGATCTCATGGAGAAACCCGGCGGCGTGCTGCTGACCCGCACCGCTTGCCAGTTCCCCTGCAACCTCGGGCCAGTGCTGACCGTGCACCCCGACGGCTGCTGGTACCGGGTCAGCGACGACAGCCAGGTACTGCGCCTGGTGCAGGGCCATCTGCGGGAGGGTGAAGCCGTGTCGGACCTGCTGATCCCGTCCCCCTACGCCGGGGCTGCGGATGCCTAGACCGATACTCGGCGCCCTGTTCTGGCTGGCCTGCCTGCCGGCCCTGGCGGACAGCTATGAGAACTGTGGCCGGAGCTGGCACCTCGAGCGGCCGCCGCAGCGCATCGTCGCCCTCAACCAGCACAGCGCCGACCTGCTGCTGGCCCTGGGCGCCGGCCCTTCGATGATCGGCGTCGCCTACCTCGACGACGATGGCCAGGCCCAGCGCCAGGGCCAGTACCACGGGGTGCCGGTGATCTCACGCCAGTACCCCTCGGCCGAGGTGCTCTACAGCTTGAAGCCGGATCTGGTGGTGGGCGGTTTTGCCTCGGCCTTTCCCGACAACTTCAGCTCCCGGGAACGCCTGGGGGCCATCGGCGTCGGCAGCTACCTGCTGGAGTCGGCCTGCGCCGGGCATGACCAGGATTACTTCGGGCATATCCGCCGCGACCTGTCGACCCTGGGCCGCTTGCTGCACCAGGAAGACCGCGCGCGGCAACTGATCGCCCAGATGGATGCCGACCTTGCCGCGGCGGCAACCCTCTACCAGGGCCGCACGGCACCCTCGGTGTTCTACCTCGACAGCGAAGTCAATGGCCTCGTCAGCCAGGGCCAGCGGGGCTTTGTCGGGGTGCTGCTGCAAGCCGCCGGCGCGCGCAACCGCTTCGCCGACCTCGACCGCCCACGCCTCGTGGTGGACAGCGAGACGCTGTTGGCCAGGGACCCTGACGTACTGCTGCTGGCCGACGCCCTGTGGTCGCCGGCCGCACGCAAGCGCCAATTGCTGCACACTGACCCGGTGCTGTCGCGGCTGCGGGCAGTGCGCGAGGAGCGGCTGATCGACATCCCCTTCACCCGACTGGTGCCGGGCATCGCCAGCGGCCGCACCGCCCTGGAACTGGCCCGACGCCTGCACCCCGCCCTGTAGGAGCCGGCTTGCCGGCGAAGGGAGCACCGCCAATCCCACGGCATCCCTCCCGACGCCTTCGCGGGCAAGCCCGCTCCTACCCACCACACCGTCCGTAGGAGCCGGCTTGCCGGCGAAGGGAGCACCGCCAATCCCACGGCGTCCCTACCGACGCCTTCGCGGGCAAGCCCGCTCCTACCCACCACACCGTCCGTAGGAGCCGGCTTGCCGGCAAAGGGAGCACCGCCAATCCCACGGCCCCCCTCACAGATGCTTTCACCGGCAAGGGGCAGGCCTTACAGAGGGTTCAACACTCGGCGCGAAGGCGACTCCGGCGGATGGCAGGTGACGTTGTTGCGGCCGCCGGTCTTGGCCGCGTACAGCGCCTGGTCGGCGTCGTTCAGCCAGCCCATGGCGTCCCCGTGCTCGGGATTGAACGCCGCCAGGCCGATGCTCAGGCTGACCTGCAACGCCGGACTCTGCTCGTAGCCCAGGGCGCCGAAACGCCCGCGCAGGGCTTCCATCAGTTCGGCGGCATGCTCCAGGGGCACGTCTGGCAGGATCACGCAGAACTCGTCGCCACCGTAGCGTCCGGCCTGATCGCTGGCCCGCAGGTTCTGCCTGAGGATCCTGCTCAGCTGGCGCAGCACCACGTCGCCCGCCACATGGCCGTAGGTGTCGTTGATGGCCTTGAAGTGATCGATGTCGATCAGGGCAATGGCGCCGCCCTGGGCCTGGCGCCGGCAACGCTGGAACTCGATCTCCAGCTGATCCTTCCAGGCCCCGTGGTTGAGCAGCCCGGTCAGGCTGTCGGTGCGGCTCAGGGCCAGCAGCTCGCGCTTGTGCCGGCCCAGGGTCACCGCCTGCTGGTAGCAGATATAGCCCAGGGAAAGCGGGTACAGGGTCAGCATCGGCAGGCAGGCATACACCTGCATCGGGCTGCTCTGGGTCACGAATGACACGCCGAACAGCCACAGGGCGATAGCGATGCCCAGAGCCTGGGCCGCGCAGCCGGCGAAAAAGAAGCGCACCCCGCCCAGCGCCATGTTGTGCATCGCCATCATGCCCAGGGTGGTGGTGGTCGGCAGCGGGTTGAAGTGCATGGCCGCCACCCAGAAGCCCCCCATCAGCGAGTCCAGCAGCAGGTTGCGGTGCTCGGCGCGAAACGGCACCCGCGCCAGACGCGCCCATTGGTAGGCCAGGTGCGGCCAGACGAAGGCATTGAACAGCATCAGGCCCCAGACCCAGGGGGCCGGTTGCAGCGCCAGCATGCCCGCGCCAACGCAGAGAAACCCCAGGGCCAGGCCCAGGGTTCGTGACTTGTAGAGCCTCCTGGCCAGTGACAGTCCCTTGCCTGCGGTGTACGACGCAGAAACCAAGTCGCCTCCGTCCCGCGCTGGAAAAGAAGTTGGATCGAATGGGTAGGAATCAACCGGTGAAAGTCTATCAGCCCTCATTCAAAGCGCCATCACCGCAAATGCCCCGCGCCCTCTGCGCGCGACCGTTGCTCGGAAACGCCCTGCCCCCTGCGCTGCATTCATTTGCAGAATGAAGTTCAGAGGAACTTTCGTTTGTCAGCCCCTCCCGGGCCCAGCAGAATCGAGACCGACCCGCTCCTCTCACGCCTCGATCCACTGCCACGGGAACCCTGTCCATGAGCAACCAGCGCTTCGTCAGTCCTGACCTGATCCGCCAGGGATTTTCCCGGGCGATGTCGGACATGTACCGCGAGGAGGTGCCCCTCTATGGCGCCCTGATGGAACTGGTGGCCCAGGTCAATGCCCAGGTCCTGGAACAGCAGCCGGCCATTGCCCGGCAGTTGCAGCACAGCGGTGAGCTGCAGCGCCTGGACCTGGAGCGCCACGGCGCGATCCGGGTCGGCACGGCCGAGGAACTGGCGACCCTGGCCCGGCTGTTCGCGGTGATGGGCATGCAGCCGGTGGGCTACTACGACCTGACCCCGGCTGGGGTGCCGGTGCACTCCACGGCCTTTCGCGCGGTGCACGAACAGGCCCTGCAGGTCAGCCCCTTCCGGGTCTTCACCTCGCTGCTGCGCCTGGAACTGATCGACAACCCCGAGCTGCGCCAATTTGCCGAACAGGTACTGGCCCGACGTTCGATCTTCACGCCCAAGGCACTGGAGCTGATCGACCAGGCTCAGGCCCAGGGCGGCCTCGACGCGGACGCCGCGCAGTGCTTTATCCAGGAAGCCCTGGAGACCTTCCGCTGGCACCACCACGCCACGGTGACCGCCGCCCAGTACGCCACCCTGAGCGCCCAGCACCGGTTGATCGCCGATGTGGTGGCCTTCAAGGGCCCGCACATCAACCACCTGACCCCGCGCACCCTGGACATCGATGACGTGCAACGGCTGATGCCTGCGCACGGCATCACCCCCAAGGCGGTGATCGAAGGTCCGCCACGCCGGGCCTGCCCGATCCTGCTGCGCCAGACCAGCTTCAAGGCCCTGGAGGAAGCCGTGGCCTTTGTCGACCAGGAGCACAACCAGGGCAGCCACAGTGCCCGCTTCGGCGAGATCGAACAGCGCGGCGCGGCCCTCACGCCCAAGGGGCGGGCGCTCTACGACCAGCTGTTGAACGCCGCCCGCGATGCCCTCGGGGACTTCCCCAGCGAGGCCAATGCGCAGCGCTACGAGCAGTTGATGCAAGAGCACTTCGACGCGTTTCCCGACAGCCACGCCGCCATGCATGAACAGGGCCTGGCCTATTTCCGCTACTTCGTCAGCGAGGCGGGGCTTGCGGCCCGTGCCGAACCCGCGCGCCCCACCTCCCTGGAAGCCCTGCTGGCCGCCGGGCACCTGGGCTTCGAGCCCCTGGTGTACGAGGACTTCCTGCCGGTCAGCGCCGCCGGGATCTTCCAGTCCAACCTGGGGGATGACAGCCAGAGCCACTACGCCGGGCAGTCCAACCGCCAGGCCTTCGAAACCGCCCTGGGCCGCAGCACCCTGGATGAGCTGCAACTCTACGCCCAGGCCCAGCAACGCTCCCTGCAGCAGTGCGCCGCCACCCTCGGCCTGCCCGCGCTGTAGTCCCCTCCCCGGCGCCGCCAGCCAGCCGATGCAGTGAGCTCGCCCCATGTTCAGGAGCTGGCGAGAGGGTTATTCTCTCGCCACTTGCGCCAGGTTCCGCGGCGCTTCACCACCAGGGATGGACACGGCGAATGAGATTCGCGATCGGCCTGTTTTTATGCGCGGCACTCGGCGGCGCACTCACTACCCACGCCGCAGAAACCGTCAACGACATCACCCAGCTCAACCCCATCGTGGTCGACCGGGTGGCACACCCCAAAACCCTGGAAGAGATCGTCGAGCTCGTCGCCACCCACCCCGGCCCCATCGCCATCGGCGGTGGCCGCTACAGCATGGGCGGCCAGACCGCCACCGAGCACGCCCTGCAGATCGACATGCGCAGCTTCAAGCAGATCCTCGGGTTTTCCCGGGAGCGCAAGGAAATCACGCTCCAGCCCGGCATTACCTGGCGCGCCCTGCAAGACTTCATCGACCCTTACGACCTGTCCGTGAGCATTATGCAGAGCTACGCCAACTTCACCGTCGGCGGCGCCCTGAGCGTCAACGCCCACGGCCGTTACATTGGCTACGGCCCGCTGGTGAGTTCGGTGAAATCCATCAAGCTGGTGCTGGCCGACGGCCAAGTGGTGGAGGCCAGCCCGCAGCTCAACGCCGAATTGTTCTACGGCGCCATCGGCGGCTACGGCGGCCTGGGGGTGATAGTCGAAGCCACCCTGCACCTGAGCGACAACGTGCGCTTGCTGCGCACCTTCGAAGAAATGCCCCTGGCTGACTACCGCGACTACTTCGCCGCGCAGATCGAGCACAACCCGCAGGTCATCCTGCACAACGCCGTGCTCTACCCCGACCAGTACCAGACCCTGCGCGCGGTTTCCTACCGCCGCACCGAACTGCCGCTCACGGTCCAGGAGCGCCTCACGCCCCTGAACCAGAACTACTGGAAAGAACACAAAGCCATGAAAGTGGTGAGCCAGTGGCCCGGCGGCAAGACCCTGCGCCAGGAGGTGATCGACCCTCTGGTGCTGAAGAAGCCGCAAGTGTCCTGGCGCAACCACGAAGCCAGCCTCGACGTACGCGAACTGGAACCCGACTCCAGGGCCAAGCGCACCTACGTGCTGCAGGAATACTTCGTGCCCCCCGACCAGTTGGAAAGCTTCATCCAGGAGATGGGCACGACCCTGCGGGCGCACAAGGTCAACGTGATCAACCTGTCGATCCGCCACGCCAAGGCCGACCCCGGCACGCTGCTGGCCTGGGCCAAGACCGAGGTCTTCGCCCTGGTGCTGTACTACCAGCAGAGCACCACGCAAGCCGCGCGCAATGAAGTCGGGCAGTGGACCCGCGCCCTGGTGGACAGCGCCATCAAGCACGGTGGCAGCTATTACCTGCCCTACCAGATCCACGCCACGCCGCAGCAGTTTCGTGCCGCCTATCCACGGGCCGGGGAGTTTCTCGCGTTGAAGGCCCGGGTCGATCCGCAGAACAAGTTCCGCAATAAGTTGTGGGATGCGTATGGGGTTGCTGCCGGGGAGAACGGGACGCAGCCATGAGGCGCCTCCCTTCGAGCATGAGCCAGCGCCAGGAGAATCGTTGCTGCCGGGGGCGGCCGGCGAACGCTGTGCCTGGCCGGGGCGGCATACCCTGGGGCCTGGCTTATCGGGCCAGTTGCTGATCCGCCGCGAGCACTTTGCGCTGTTGCAGGTAGATAACCCGGTCTCCGTCGAAGGCAATGACTTCGTTGGCACTCAAGGCCACGCCGTTATCCCCCTCATATTTGAGCCAGCCTTCACTCCACAGGTCGCCGCTTTCATAACGAACCTGAACGAAGTAGTAAGGCGGCTCGGAACGGGTTATTTCGATAAAGTGCCCACCGTCCGCAGCGCCTTGCCAGTGAGCGGCAGGATGCTCGGGCAACACAGGTACCACAGGATTGGAATAGTCCATGAAGACAACCACCAGTGAAAGTGCCAGTAACGCCAGGACACCCACCGACATGAGAAAACGCTTGAACCAGATCATTCCAGGATCTCCACTGCATTCCATGGCCCGCGACCAGGGTGGTGGGGCCAGCGCGCATTCTGTTGAAGGCCCTGGTGCTACGCAATAAAAACCGCTGCACACGTGCCAGGCAATGGCCTGCCCTTGCGCCTTGTCCGGGGCTGCTGCGGGGACCTGGCGTCAATGGCAAAATGGCCGCTCCTGTTCCCCCTGCACATCGGAAAATCCTGGCATGCGTATCACCCTGACCGAGCTGCACCTCGACCCGCCACACCCTCTGCAGGTCAGTTTCAGCAGCGCCTGCGGCGACGGCCGGGGCCAGTGGCTGGGCCCCCTGCCCCAGGTTGCACTGGACTATGAAGTGGAGCTGAGCCTGGAGGACGAATTCCACTGGAATGCCAACATCAGCGCGGCGGCCCAGGGTCCGGCACGCCTGCACTGGCAGCGAGGTGCGTTGCAGGTCAGCGGACAGCTGCTGCAGGTCGAAGCGGATGGGACGGCGGCCCTGGCCGTCGATCGCTCGATCATCCTGCTGTCGTTGCAGGGCGGCCCGGCGTGTACGCCACAGTGCGTCAAGCTGCGGGCGTGTCAGGTCAGCCTGCGGCCAATCGATCTCTGAGCGCTCAGGTCGAGCGGCAGCCGATCCACTGCAAACAACCACGAAGGACTTCAGTACAAGGAGTAAAACGCCGTTGGCAAGGCGTGACGGTCGCGCAATGCAACCCAGGGAGGGTGTTCGCCCAGTGCTCTGGCCTTGGCAATCCTTGCACCGGTAAAGAGCCCTTGCACCGGGCGAACGGTTGGCATTCTAGTGCAACTGAATGGGAAAGTCCGAGGACAGAATCTGAATAAAACTGAACAGCGCCACTATCCGCAAAATCCATGGCCTGGAAACGATTCTGCCCTGCCCCGTCAGCCCTCGTGAGCCGTGGTGACCTGCAGAATATCGGTGTAGGTCACCAGCACGCTCTGGCCCACCTTGAGGTCCTTGAGACGCTCCTGGACCTCAGGCTTCTCCACGCTCACCACCTTCTTGTTGCCCGCCGGGCCTTCGAAGGTCAGCTGGTTTTTCTTCAAGTCGATGGCGCTGATCTTCAGCTGCAATTGCACCTGGCGGTACGCCGCGCCACCGGGGTTGGGATTGTCTGCGGTGGCACGCACCACGCCGCTGGTTTCACTGGCGTCGGGCTTGCCCTTGAGCACATCGGTGTCCAGCATCGCGACCACCGAGTGGGTGACGGTGACCTTGACCTGGTCGCCGCTCTTGAGGTTGGCCAGGTCCTTGGCCTGGTCACTGAGTTGCACATGCACCGGCTTGCCCCCGGCACCTTCGAGCACCACCTGGTGCTTGGCGGCATCCACCGAAATGACCTTGGTCACCAGTTGGTCGGCTTCAATGCTTCCCGACAGCGGGATATCCGCCGCCTGGGCGCTGAGGCTGGCGGCGCCGAGCACAGTGGCCAGGGCAATGGCGCGGGTCAGGGTATTGAGGGTTTTCATGGTTCTACCTTCCTTAGTGGTGAAAAAACCTGTCCGACGGTTCAGGTCAAGGGACTGAGCATAGACCGCCCCTGCGCCTGCACCCGACCGCTGCGCCCACCGGTCGCAGTGCTTCAGTAACCGGTCATTTCCAGATAACCGCTGCCGGTATGGCTGCCGCCCAGTGTCACCGGCCCTTCCCAGTAGGGAATGCTCAGGTTCATCCAGGCCTGGGGGTTCAGGGCGCGGGTGGTGATGTCCAGGCCCTTGTCCGGGATCTTCAGGCCCCAGCGCGTGGGGATCCGTCGCCCGGCCACCTCGCTGTACGCCAGGGGGGTCAACTGGATCTGCTCGCGGTTCAGGCTCCGGGCCTGGCCCTGGGCATCGATCCAGGTGCCGGTGATGTAGGGCCCCTGCGTGCTGTCGCGGACCCGGAACAGCATCAGCCGCTCGCCACTGTCCAGGTGCAGGGAAAACCAGTCCCAGCCGGTCTGGCCGGCGGCCAGGGGCTGGCTGCTCCACTCGCGGTCGAGCCAGGCCGGCCCGCTGACCTGATAGTCCTGGCCATCGATCTGCAACTGCCCTGAAGCCTGGAAGAATGGCTGGCTGTAGTAATAGGACGCCTGGCCCTGGTCGGACTTGCGGCTGTAGCCACCCTCGCCCTGGAGCACCAGGGGCCGGCTGCTGGTGAGTTGCAGCTGATAGGCGAAGCCCTTGCCACTGGCCTGCACCTGCATTCGCGCCAGGGGATCCTGGCCCGGCGCCAGGCTGCGCAGTTGCCAGTCATCGATCCACGCCTGGAACGGCTGGGCAATCACCCCGGCCTGCCCGACACCGCCCCGGGCATGGCGCTCGGCCGCGTAGTGGCGGGTAGCGGAGGTCGCCGCCGCATGCCCCAGCCAGACCAGGGGCGCACTCCAGCCCGGTTGCTCGGGAGCGGCGCGCAGAGCGCTGCGAAACAGCGTCCACTGCACGCCGAAATGCCGGCCCTGGGCGTCGCTCAAGTCGGCGGTGAGGTACCACCACTCGATGCGAAACCCATCATGGGCGCCATGGTCGGCAGGAAAGCTGAACGCCCGCCCCGGCACCACCGGGCTGAAGGTCGCGGCCTGGTTGCCCAGCCCGGCGAACCCCTGGGGCGCCTCGCCAGGCTGGTCGCAGCCACTGAGCAGCAGCGCCGCCAGGGCCAGGCAGCAGCGGTACAGGCGCTCAATCTTCATGGGCAAAGGTCCTCAGCAGATCCGCCGGCTGCGCCCGCTGCAGCTGCCACAGCGGCCAGGCCGACGCCAGCAGGGTCGCCAGCAATGCCAGCCCCAGCAGCTGCAGCAGTTGCCCCGGGAACACCCGCAGCGGCAGGCGCCAGCCAAAGGCCTGGACGTTGATCACGCTGTCCAGGCACCAGGCCAGGAGAATGCCCAGGGGCAGCGCCAGGACCAGGGTCAGCGAGGCCAGCAGCCAGGTCTGCCCGAGGTTCAGCAGCATCAACTGGCGCCGCCCCACGCCCAGGGCCCAGAGCGGCGCCAACTGGCCCAGGCGGCTCTGGCTCTGGGTCAGCAGGCTGATGAACAGCGCCACCCCGGACACGCCCAGGGTCAGGCTGTTGAGGGCCGCAGTGGCGGCGAAGGTGCGTTCGAAGACCTGCAGCGACCAGCCCTTGAGCCGGGCCTGATCGATGATCCGGCTGTCGTCCAGCTGGAAATGCTGCTGCAGCGTGCTGAGCAGCGGCGCCATGGCTCCCGGCTCCAGGCGCAGGTTGAACCGGTTGGGGGTCAGCTGCGGCCAATGCTCCAGCAGGTGCCGGGCATTCACCAGCAAGTGGCCCTTGGGGTTGCCGTAGTCGGCGTAGATCGCCACCACCTGGGGCGTCCATTGCCCCGTCGGCACCGGCAGGCTGAGCCGGTCCCCCGGGTGGACCTTGAGGCGCCGGGCCAGTTGCTCGCTGAGCATCAGCGTGTCCGCCGCCGCCAATTGCTGCCAGGGATCATCGCCGAGGCTTTCCAGCAACGGCCAATGCTGAAGGTAGAACGGATGGTCGATCACCCCGTACAGGTCTGCCGGCCAACCCTGCACCTGCATCGGCACCTGCCAGCTGGGCAGCACCGCCGTCACCTGGGGCTGGCGCGGCAGCCAGTCCAGCAACTGCCGGGCCTGCTCCGGGCTTTGCGGATTGACGTAGAGCTCGGCGGACAGGCGCTGCTCCAGCCAGTCGTTGAAGGTCTGGCGAAAGCCTGCGGTCATGCTGCCGGCGCCGATGTTCGCCGCCAGGGCCAGAAGCAACGCCATCAGCGCCAGGCTCAGGGCCGGCAACTGCTGCCGGCAGTCCGCCAAGAACCACTGCCCCAGCACCCCACGGCTGCGCCCCAGCAACGCCCCCAGCAGCGCATTGAGCAGCACCGGCAAGCCCAGGGCCGCGCCCAGCAGCAAGGCCGCCATCAGCACAAAACCGCTGGCCAGGCTATCTCCCCATTGCCAGGCCGCCAGGGCCACCAGCAAGGCCAGCGTCGCTACCCAGCCCTGGCGCCGAAGCCAGCGAGCGTGGGCCTGGTGCCAGGCCTGGGGATTGGCCAGGGCCAGAAGCGGCAGACGCGCCGCGCGCAACAGGCTGGACGCTCCGGCCAGCAGCGCGCCCAACAGGCTGAGGCCGATTCCGCCGAGCCACCAGCCGGGGCTCAGGTGCAACTGCCCGGCCACTTGCGCGCCGTACAACCCGTGCAGGCTGGCGGCCACATCCGGCAGCAGCACCCCGGCCAGCAGGTAGCCGCTGGTCACCCCCGCCACCCCGCCCAGCAGCGCCAGCCCACCCAGTTCCAGGGTCAGGCAGGCCAGCAGCATGCGCGCGCTGACGCCACAGGCGCGCAAGGTGCGCAGCAGCCCGCGACGCTGCTCCAGGGCCAGGCCGATGGCGGCATGGACAATGAACAGGCCCACCACGAAGGACAGGAAACCCAAGGCATCCAGATTCAAATGAAAGCTCTCGGTCAGGCGCGCCAGGTTGTTCTGCGACTCGCCCGGCTGCAGCACCAGTTGCCCGTTCAGTTGCTCGGGCAAGGCTGGCGCGTCGGCAGCCACGTCCCTGGGCAGCAACAGGCGTGTCACCTGCCCGGGCAGGCCGAGCACCTGCTGGGCAAAGCCGATGTCCATCAACAGCAGCCCCGGGGCCATGTCCGCCCGCACCTGCAAGGGCGGCAGGCGCTGGCCGTTGCTTGCCTCAAGCTGTTGCCCTGCTCGCCAGCCCAGGCTGGCCAGGGTCTGCGGCGCCACCCAGGTCATCCCCGGCGGGCTGAAGAACTCGATGACCTGCTGCAACCCCAGGGCCTCTCCGGCCACCGCGGAACCTGTGGGCAGCGACAGCGGCTCGATGCCCATCAGTTGCAGGCGCTGATCTTCATGTTCCTTGAGCTGGACCCGGCCCTGGAGCACCGGCGACACCGGCCAGCCGGCGCGGCGCAAGGTCACGAACAGTGCCTGGGAAAAATTCGCCCCGTCGGCACGGGCCAGGCTGGCCTGGGGCTCGCCACCGATCAACTGGCTGGCCCGGGCATAGCTGTCGCGAGCCTGGCTGTTGAGGGCCAGGACCCCGGTCAGCAGGCTGGTGGCCAGCCACAGTCCGGTCAGCACACTGAAGAACTGCACCGGGTGCTGGCGCCAGTGGCTCAGCAGCGCCTGCAGCGTGGTGCCCATGACCGCCATCAAGCCGCACCCGATCCGGCCAGGCGGCCTCGTTGCAGCACCACCACCTGTTGCAAGCGGCTGGCCACGCGCTGGCTGTGGGTGACCATCAGCAGGCTGGTGGGGCTGTCCGCCAGCAACTCCAGCAACAGCTGCAAGACCTCGTCACTGGTGGTTTCGTCGAGGCTGCCGGTGGGCTCGTCCGCCAGCAACAGCCCGGGCCTGGACGCCAGGGCCCGGCCCAGGGCAACCCGCTGCTGCTGGCCGCCGGAGAGCTGCTCGGGGTAGCGCCGCAGCAGCTCACCGAGCCCCAGGCGCTCCACCAGTTGCGCCTGCCAGACAGGATCGAAACGCCCTGCCAGCCGCGCCTGGAAGGCCAGGTTGTCTGCGACCCGCAGGCTGCCGATCAGGTTGAACTGCTGGAACACCAGGCCCACCTCGGTACGGCGCCAGTTGGCCAACTGCTGTTCGCTCATCTGCTCCAGCTGCTGCTGGCCGATGCGGATACTGCCGCGGTCAACCTTGTCCAGGCCGGCCACCAGGTGCAGCAAGGTGCTCTTGCCACTGCCCGATTCGCCCATCAGCGCCAGGCTGCTGCCCTGCCCCAGCTGCAGGTCGACCCCCTGCAGCACCGCCAGCGGCCCCTGGGGCGTGGCGTAGCTCTTGAACACTCCTTGTACGTGCAGCATGGGCAGGCTCGTCCGACTGAAGAAGGCCCCAAGAATAACCCGTGTCGTGCCCTGGCCGGGGCAAACCTTCAAGGCCCCGGGCAGGCGATGCACCAGGGGCCGGCCAACCGTGGCGTGCCCCTATCGGCCCGGCGCCACGAAATATAGTATTGCGCCCCTTTTCCCCCCATTGCAGGAAGCACCGATGAACTACACCCAGGCCCAGTTGAGATACCGCCTCGCCATCGCCGCAGGCGCATTGCTGTTCAGCGGGGCGCTGATCTCGACCTGTATCTCGACCCTGAAAATGCTCTATTGGCGCCTGGACAGCTACACCACCATGGCCTCGGTGATCAACCAGCCGATCAAGTATTTCGTGTACCAGGTCAACGCCTACACCCAGCCGCTGAACTGGTTCTGGGACAACAGCCCGCTCCCCAGCTTCATCGACCTGAGCTACCCGTCCCACTGGAAATTTTTGGTGATCTACCTGCTGATCTTCGTTGGCGCGGCGCTGTATGGCTGGGGCCGGAGCCTGATGCGCAAGGTCGAGGAAGTCGAGCCGCTGATCCAGGCCCGGCTCAATACCCCGGCCGAGGAAGGCGTAGCGGCCATGACCCTGCAGCAACTGGAAGACACGACCCCGGTGGAGCCCGGCGTCAGCTTCCTGTCCCAGACCCACTGGCTCTGTGTGCGGCCGCTGTTCTTCGCCGCGCTGTACCTCGGCCTACTGTGGATGCTGGGCATCCTCTGATCCCGCTGGCGGCGGATCGATCAGCGCGTCGGCCACCGGGTACTTGACCACCACCCGGTTGCGATACAGGCATTCGCGGCGCAGCAGCTCGGGGTTCTGGCCCTTGGTGCTGATGTCGCGCCAGATCTGGTTCTCGCGGTACACCCGGGCGCCCTCGCGAACAAAGCGATGAGCCCGCTGATAGACGTGATAGCGATGCTCGCTGGGTCGCTCGCAGAGCAGCTCGCCCTCCAGCTGTTGCGCGCCGACCTGCAGCTTGAGCTGCAAGGTCTGGGGCCCGGGGTTGTACAACACCAGATCGATGTAGTTGTAGAAGATCGCCGCCCCGGACCCGAAGGGCAGCACCCGACCCTGGTCGGGGAACGGGTCAAAACTGTGATTGGCCCGCTCCACCACCTGCAGCGGCGAGTGGATCGCCATCCAGTGGATCAGGTTGCTCAGTTGGCAGATGCCACCGCCGATGCCACTGCGGGCCTCGCCGAAGGACAGCTCCATGCCCTCGACAAAACCCCGCTCGCGGCTGGGCCGGCCCACCAGTTTGCAGAAGGAAAAATACTCCCCGGGCGCAATGCGTACGCCATCGATGCAGGCCACCGCGAGCTTCAGGTTGATCACCTTGTTGTGCTGCAACGCCAGGTCGGAATCCCCCAGGGTGCGGATCAGTTTCGAGGTGTGCTTGATGAAGCGATGGGGCAAGCGCGGGCTGCCGGCTTCGGGCCGGGCATAGCGGCGCCCGGAGAAACGCCAGGCCAGGTGGCGCGCCAGGCGCCTTTGGCGAACCCGCAGCCAGTACAGCGCAGGGTGATACGACGACAGGGGTTTCATCGATTCATTCACGGCGTGCCGTGGGTCCTTGAAGGAAAAAACAGCGGCATCTTAGCCGCTGCCTGGCACCTTCACTAGCCGCCGCCCCCTAGCCCAGCAACTGGCTCAGCACGGCCCGCAGCTTGCCCGGCTTCAGCGGTTTGTTGAGCAGCGGCGCCCCCAGCTGCTGCAAGGCCCGGCGGCACTGGTCGCTGCGGTCGGCAGTGATGATCACTGCCGGCAATGGCTGCCGGAAATGTTCGCGCAACTGTGCAACCACCTCGCAGCCGGTCACCCCGTGGTCCAGGTGAAAGTCCGCGAGGATCAGCTCCGGTGCCCGCCCCTGCAAGACCTCCAGGGCCGCGGCCTGATCGGTGGCAGTGACCACCTCGCAGCCCCACTGGCCCAGCAGCGCGGCCATGCTTTCGAGAATGCTCAACTCATTGTCCAGCACCAGCAGGCGCCGCCCCGGCAGCGGGTTGCCGGTACCCGGCTGCGGCGCCTGCTGGGCCAGGGGCAAGGGCACCCGGGCGGCCAGAGGCACGTCGATGCTGAACCGCGAACCGCACCCGGGGCGCGAATCCACCTGCACCCGGTAGCCGAGGATTTTCGCAATCCGCTCGACGATCGCCAGCCCCAGGCCCACGCCCTTGCGATCGGCGGCGCGTCCCACATCCAGCTGGTTGAATTCAAGGAAGATCGACTGCAAACGGTCGGCGGCGATGCCACGTCCGGTGTCCCACACCTCCAGGCGCAGGCAGTCGCCCCGGCGCCGGGCCGCCAGCAGGATGCTGCCGTGCTCGGTGTAGCGGCAGGCATTGCTGAGGAAGTTGCGCAGGATCCGGGTCATCAGCCGCAGGTCGGTGAACAGGGCAAAATCACCAAAGCGCACCCGCAACCCCAGCCCCGCCGCCTCGGCCACCGACTGGAACTCCGAAATCAGCGGCGCGAGCATTTCATCCAGGCGGTAGGTGGCCAGGTCCGGCTTCACCGCCGCCTGGTCCAGCTTGGAAATATCCAGCAGGTCGGTGAGCAAGTCCTCGGCGCCTTCCAGGGCCTGGTGGGTACGCTCCACCAGCAACTGCTCGGGGGCCGGCAGGTGGCGCTCGCGCAGGGTGGAAATCAGCAGCCGCGCAGCATTCAAGGGTTGCAGCAGGTCGTGGCTGGCGGCGGCCAGGTACTTGTCCTTGCTGCGGTTGGCGGCCTCGGCGGCGTCCCTGGCCTCGCGCAGGTCGCGCTCGATGCGCTCGCGGCGGGCAATCTGCTGCTGCAGGTTGCGGTTGGCGTCCAGCAGCTCATCGGTGCGCGCCGCCACCCGTTGCTCCAACTGATCGTTGAGCTGTTCCAGGTGCTGCTGGGCCAGCTTGCGCTCGGTGATGTCGGCGACAAAGCCTTCCACCAGGCCGTCCTGATCCGGCTTGAGCAGCAGGTTCATCAGCACATCGAGGCTGCTGCCGTCCTTGCGCCGCAGCTGGGTCTCATAACCCAGGAGGCTACGTTGGTTGTGCAACTGCTCAGCGATCGCCGTCAGCTCCTCGACGCCACCGACAAACAGATTGCCCGCCAAGTCCGCCAGGGAGAACAGCACCTCCTGGGGGTCCTGGTAACCCAGCATTCGCGCCAGGGCCGGGTTGGCCGCGCGCATGCCGGCTTGCAGGCTGGCCTGGAAGATCCCGTGCACCGCATGCTCGAACAGCCACTTGTAGCGGTTGCGTTCGGTTTCCAGGTCGTCCAGGCGCGCCGCCAGCTCCGGGTAGTGGCTCTTGCGCGCCGAGTGGTTGCCCAGCCCCAGCAGCCCGGCCAGGGCCCGTTGCTGCTCCTCAGAGGGCCTCGCCATAGACCACCTCGACATCGCGCTGGCTGGATTCGCGAGGGTTGGTGAGGATGCACGGGTCACCCATCGCGTGCTGCGAGAGGAACGGGATATCGCTGCTGCTGACCCCGTGCAGGCCCAGGGTTTCGTGAAAGCCGATGGCGTGCTTGAGGGCAATCAGGTGCTCCACCAGGCGCCCGCAGATCTGCCGCTGGTTGAGGCCGCGGCAATCGATGCCGAAGGTCTCGGCGATCACCTTGAAACGCTCCGGCGCCGAGTTGTAGTTGAAGGCCACCACATGCTCCACCAGCACCGCGTTGCACAGCCCGTGGGGCAGGTCGAGAAAGCCCCCCAGGCTGTGGGACATGGCGTGCACCGCACCGAGGATGGCATTGGAGAACGCCAGCCCGGCCTGCATGCTGCCGAGCATGATCTTCTCGCGCAGGGCGATGTCCGCAGGGTTGGCGATCATCTGCACCAGGTTGCCGTTGATCAGGCGCATGGCCTCCAGGGCGTGGGGATCGGTGAGCGGCCCGTGGCCGGTGGAAACGAAGGCCTCGATGGCGTGTACCAGGGCGTCGATACCGGTGCAGGCGGAGAGGAAGGGGTCCATGCCCAGGGTGGTTTCCGGGTCGATCAGCGACACATCCGGGACCACCGCCTTGCTGACGATGGAGAACTTCATCTGTTCCTGCTGGTTGGAGATGATCACGAACTGCGAGACATCCGCCGAGGTGCCGGCGGTGGTAGGGATCATGATCAGCGGCGGGCTGGGCATACGGATGGTGTCCACCCCCTCGAACTCGAGGATGCTGCGCCCGTGGGCGGCGACGATGCCGATGCCCTTGCCGCAATCCATGGGGCTGCCGCCACCGACCGCGACGATCACATCGCAAGCGTTTTCCCGGTAGATCTGCGCGCCGTGCATCACCTCCTCCACCCGCGGGTTGGGCGACACCGCGCTGTACAGGCAGTACTCCACGCCCTGGGCCAGCAGGCTGGCCTCGACATCGGCGACCCAGCCGGCGGCGATCACCCCGGGGTCGGTGACCACCAGCACCTTGCGCGCCCCGAAGGTCTTCGCATAGTTGCCGACGTTGTGCCGGCAACCGGCGCCAAAGATGATTTCCGGAGAGACGAACTTGCGCAGCAGACTGAGATTCTGGCCCATGGGGGGAAGCCTGTTTTCTTATTGTTCTGGAGAAGAACGCCAGCCTAAAGCATCCCGCGATGAAAGCAATCCGACCATTGGGTGGTGGTATGCGCCCTGCCTGCCTCTGCCCCTGCAGGAGCCGGCTTGCCGGCGAAGGCGGTCTTGCGGGCGCCTTCGCCAGCAAGCTGGCTCCTACGGTGTGCGGTGTACGGGTCAGAGGTGAATGTCCATGCCGTCGTACGCCACTTCGATGCCGCGGCGGGTCAGTTCCGCGCGTTCGGCGGAGTCCTCGTCGAGGATCGGGTTGGTGTTGTTGATGTGGATCAGCACCTTGCGCGCACGGGGGAAACGCTGCAGCACGTCGAGCATGCCGCCAGGGCCGCTCTGGGCCAGGTGGCCCATCTCGCTGCCCAGTTTGTCGCCCACTTCACACAAGCGCATCTCGTCATCGCGCCACAAGGTGCCGTCCACCAGTAGGCAGTCGGCGCGCGCCATCCATTCCAGCAAGGGCCGGTCCACCTGCCCCAGCCCCGGGGCATAGAACAGGCTGGCGCCGCTGCGCCGGTCCTCTATGAACAGGCCGATATTGTCCCCCGGGTGCGGGTTGCCGCGATGGGGCGAATACGGCGGCGCGCTGCTGCGCAGGGCTATGGCCCGCAGGGCGATATCCGGGCAGGCCGGCAGGCTGAACTCGCGGCCATCGAGGTGGATGGGCTGCCACTGCAAGCCGCCGCTCCAGTGACTGAGCATGTTGAACAGGGGGAAGCCGCTGCTCAGGTCCTGGTGGACCATCTCGGTGCACCAGACCTGATGCGGGCAACCTTCGCGCAGGCTGAGCAGGCCGGTGCAATGGTCGATCTGGCTGTCCAGCAGGATCACCCCAGCCAGGGCCGTGTCCCGCAGTTGTCGGCCCGGCTGCAGCACCGGGAAGGATTCCAGTTGCTGGCGGATGTCCGGGGAGGCGTTGCACAGGATCCACTCGCTGCCGTGGTCGCTCAGGGCGATGGACGACTGGCTGCGGCGCCGCGCCCGCAGGGTGCCGTTGCGCACGCCGGCGCAGTTGCGGCAGTTGCAGTTCCACTGGGGAAAACCGCCCCCCGCCGCGGAACCGAGAATGCGAATGTGCATGGCGTGCTCCTGAAGGGCAAAAGGCTCCGGCCGACACCAGCACCGGCCGAAGCGGGACGGCTCAGCGGTTGGCGAAGTACATGGTCACTTCAAAGCCGATACGCAGGTCGGTGTACGCGGGTTTATGCCACATGGGGTCAAGCCTCTTGTTGTGCCGGGGGATTCCGGTAGAGGCATTAATGCACGGGGAGCGCAGGGGCCGAATGCTACTTTGGGACGAACCGGCGGGGTGCGTTGGTAGGGGGAGATTGGTGGTGGGTGGCTTGCCCCTGTAGGAGCCGGCTTGCCGGCGAAAGCGATCTTGCGGCCCCCTTCGCCAGCAAGCTGGCTCCTACACGGATGGCGGTGGTGGGGGCTTGCCCCTGTAGGAGCCGGCTTGCCGGCGAAGGCGATCTTGCGGCCCCCTTCGCCAGCAAGCTGGCTCCTACACGGATGGCGGTGGTGGGGCGTGCCCCGGTAGGAGCCGGCTTGCCGGCGAAGGCGATCTTGCGGCCCTCTTCGCCAGCAAGCTGGCTCCTACATGGCTGGCGGTGGTGGGGCTTGCCCCGGTAGGAGCCGGCTTGCCGGCGAAAGCGATCTTGCGGCTCCCTTCGCCAGCAAGCTGGCTCCTACAGGGGGCTGTGTATCGCGTGCTGGGCCCACAACGCACACGGGGAGGTGCCCACCCATGAGCCCTCCCCGTGTCCGTCCTGCACACGCGCGGCGGCACCCAACCACCGCGCCTGTTCCCGCCCCTTAGAAGAAGCCCAGGGGGTTGATGTCGTAGCTCACCAGCAGGTTCTTGGTCTGCTGGTAGTGGTCGAGCATCATCTTGTGGGTCTCGCGGCCCACCCCGGATTTCTTGTAGCCACCGAACGCGGCGTGCGCCGGGTACAAGTGGTAGCAGTTGGTCCACACGCGCCCGGCCTGGATCGCCCGGCCCATGCGGTAGGCGCGGTTGATGTCGCGGGTCCACAACCCGGCGCCCAGGCCGAACTCGCTGTCGTTGGCGATCGCCAGGGCTTCGGCTTCGTCCTTGAAGGTGGTCACGCCCACCACCGGGCCGAAGATTTCTTCCTGGAACACGCGCATCTTGTTGTGGCCCTTGAGCAGCGTCGGCTGGATGTAATAGCCGCTGGCAAGGTCGCCCTCCAGGCGCTCGGCAGCGCCGCCGGTGAGCAGCTCGGCGCCCTCCTCCTGGGCGATCTGCAGGTAGGAGAGGATCTTCTCGTACTGCTGCTGCGATGCCTGGGCGCCGACCATGGTCTCGGTGTCCAGCGGGTTGCCGCGCTTGATCTTGACGATCTTCTTCATCACCTCGGCCATGAACGGCTCGTAGATCGACTCCTGGACCAGGGCCCGGGATGGGCAGGTGCAGACTTCACCCTGGTTGAAGAACGCCAGCACCAGGCCTTCGGCAGCCTTTTCGATGAATTTGGGCTCGGCCTGCATGATGTCTTCGAAGAAGATGTTCGGCGACTTGCCGCCCAGCTCCACGGTGGAGGGAATGATGTTTTCAGCGGCGCATTTCATGATGTGCGAGCCCACCGGGGTCGAGCCGGTGAAGGCGATCTTGGCGATGCGCTTGCTGGTGGCCAGGGCCTCGCCGGCTTCGCGGCCAAAGCCCTGGACGATGTTCAGCACCCCGGCCGGAAGCAGGTCGGCGATCAGTTCGGCGAAGACCATGATCGACAGCGGGGTCTGCTCGGCGGGCTTGAGCACCACGCAGTTGCCGGCAGCCAGGGCCGGGGCCAGCTTCCAGGCGGCCATCAGCAACGGGAAGTTCCACGGGATGATCTGCCCGACCACGCCCAGGGGTTCGTGGAAATGGTAGGCGGTGGTCAGTTCGTTGATTTCCGCGGCGCCGCCTTCCTGGGCACGGATGCAACCGGCGAAGTAGCGGAAGTGGTCGGCGGCCAGGGGCACGTCGGCGTTGAGGGTTTCGCGCACGGCCTTGCCGTTGTCCCAGGTTTCGCTGACCGCGAGGATCTCCAGGTTCTGCTCGATGCGGTCGGCAATCTTCAGCAGCACCAACGAGCGCTCCTGGGCGCTGGTCTTGCCCCAGGCCTCGGCGGCGGCATGGGCGGCGTCCAGGGCCTGGTCGATATCGGCGGCAGTGGAGCGCGGGAATTCGGCGATCACCTCACCGTTGACCGGCGAAGTGTTGCTGAAGTACTGGCCGTCCACCGGCGGCACGAACTGGCCACCGATGAAATTGCCGTAGCGTGGCTTGAAGGACACGACGGCGCCTGGGGTTCCGGGTTGTGCGTAGATCATGCTGGGCCTCTGCTGGTCGATGCCTGTCCACGACAGGCGATGGCTCGATGGTAGAGAGCCCCGCAGCGCCGACGAATGCATCGTTGGCAGGGGGGCCCTCGTCATTTGGTCGTAGGTTGAATGCCTGCGTCCATGCTGCGCCCTGGTGTGTGGGAGCTGGCTGGCCGGTGATGGCGGTCTGGCGGGCCCCTTCGCTGGCAAGCCAGCTCCTACGGCTGGCAATGAGAGGGTGTGAGTTCTGTAGGAGCCGGCTTGCCGGCGATGGCGGTTTGGTGGGCCCCTTCGCTGGCAAGCC
>NZ_AYMU01000015.1 GCF_000633395.1 Pseudomonas sp. PH1b | reverse complement strand
GGAGTTTTCCGTTTCGACTGCGCCGGAAGTGGGGCGAATTATAGACCTGTAGAATCTGCCGTCAACCCTTAATTTCATAAAACTGTCATATCGGTCAGAAAAGCCTATAAAAGCAAAGGCCGGCCCCAAGGGGCCGGCCTTTATCCCTCACCTATTACAAGCTGGGGAAGGCGAACTGCGAGGCTTCATGACTCGCGCGCTGCGGCCAACGCTGGGTGATGGCCTTGCGGCGGGTATAGAAACGCACGCCATCAGGACCGTAGGCATGCAGGTCGCCGAACAGCGAGCGCTTCCAGCCACCGAAGCTGTGATAAGCCACAGGCACAGGCAGCGGCACGTTGACGCCAACCATGCCCACTTCGATCTCGTCACAGAACAGACGAGCCGCTTCACCGTCACGGGTAAAGATGCAGGTGCCGTTGCCATACTCGTGATCGTTGATCAGTTGCATGGCCTCTTCCAGGCTGTTGACTCGCACGATGCACAGTACCGGGCCAAAGATCTCTTCCTTATAGATGCGCATCTCTGGAGTGACGCGATCGAACAGGCAACCGCCCAGGAAGAAGCCGTCTTCGTGACCGGCCACGCTCAGGCCACGACCATCCACCACCAGCTGCGCACCGGCAGCAACGCCGTCCTCTACATAACCACTGACTTTGTCGCGAGCCTGGGCAGTCACCAGCGGCCCCATATCCAGACCGCAGGAAGTGCCAGCGCCAATCTTCAACGCCTTGATCTGTGGCACCAACTTGGCCACCAGGGCGTCAGCGACCTGATCGCCCACGCACACCGCTACCGAGATTGCCATGCAACGCTCGCCGCAAGAGCCGTAAGCAGCCCCCATCAACGCACTGACGGCGTTATCCAGATCGGCATCGGGCATCAGCACCGCGTGGTTCTTCGCTCCGCCCAGTGCCTGGATACGCTTGCCACGCTTGGTGCCTTCGGCATAGATGTACTCGGCAATCGGGGTCGAACCCACAAAGCTCAGAGCCTTGACTTCCGGTGCCTCGATCAGCGCGTCCACCGCAGTCTTGTCACCGTGCACCACGTTCAGCACGCCCTTGGGCAAACCGGCTTCCTGCAGCAACTGAGCAATCAGCAAGGTCGAACTTGGGTCGCGCTCGGACGGTTTGAGGATGAAGCAGTTGCCGCAGACGATCGCCAGCGGATACATCCACAACGGCACCATGGCCGGGAAGTTGAACGGGGTGATACCCGCGACTACACCCAGCGGCTGGAAGTCGGACCAGGCGTCAATGTTCGGGCCCACGTTACGGCTGTACTCACCCTTGAGGATTTCCGGTGCGGCGCAGGCGTACTCGACGTTCTCGATACCGCGCTTCAATTCACCAGCAGCGTCTTCCAGGGTCTTGCCGTGCTCTTCGCTGATCAGTTTGGCAATACGGGCTTCATTCTGCTCCAGCAGTTGCTTGAAGCGGAACATCACCTGGGCGCGCTTGGCCGGTGGCGTATTGCGCCAGGCCGGGAATGCCGATTTGGCCGAGTCGATGGCTTGCTGGATGGTTTCACGGCTGGCCAGCGGCACTTTATGAATCGCCTGACCGGTAGATGGATTGAAGACGTCAGCACTGCGGCCGCTGTCGCTTACCAGCTCACCGTGGATCAGGTGTTGAATCAGACTCATGCGGGAACTCCTGAAAGAGGGAAGGCACAGGCGCGAACCACTTCGCGCCTGCCGCTATATATAAGAAGGATCGAATCAGTCGAGCTTGTTCAGCACTTCGCCAACGGCATCGAACAGGCGGTCGAGGTCTTGCGGCTTGCTGTTGAAGGTTGGGCCGAACTGCAGGGTGTCACCGCCGAAGCGCACATAGAAGCCGGCTTTCCACAGAGCCATGCCCGCCTCGAACGGACGCACGATGGCATCGCCATCACGGGGGGCAATCTGGATCGCTCCGGCCAGGCCATAGTTACGGATGTCGATCACGTTCTTCGAACCCTTGATGCCATGCAGCGCATTCTCGAAGTGCGGAGCGACCTCAGCCACGCTCTGTACCAGGTTTTCCTTCTGCAGCAGATCCAGTGCCGCCAGGCCCGCCGCACAAGCAACTGGGTGCGCCGAGTAGGTGTAGCCGTGGGGGAATTCCACCGCGTACTCAGGGGTCGCCTGGTTCATGAAGGTCTGATAGATCTCGGAGCTGGCAATCACCGCCCCCATGGGGATCGCACCGTTGGTGACCTGCTTGGCCACGCACATCAGGTCCGGGGTCACGCCAAAACTGTCGGCACCGAACATCGCACCGGTACGACCGAAACCGGTGATCACTTCATCGAACACCAGCAGGATGCTGTGCTGGTCGCAGATTTCGCGCAGGCGCTTGAGGTAGCCCTGCGGCGGCACCAGTACGCCGGCGGAGCCTGCCAGAGGCTCGACGAACACCGCGGCGATATTCGAAGCGTCATGCAGCTCGATCAGTTTCAGCAGTTCATCGGCCAGGGCGATACCACCCTGCTCCGGCATGCCGCGGGAATAGGCGTTGCTGGCCAGCAAGGTATGAGGCAGATGATCGACATCCATCATTGCCTGACCGAACAGCTTGCGATTGCCATTGACGCCACCCAGGCTGGTGCCGGCGATGTTCACCCCGTGGTAGCCACGGGCGCGGCCAATCATCTTGGTCTTGGTCGACTGGCCTTTCAGGCGCCAGTAGGCGCGCACCATTTTCACCGCCGTATCGGCGCACTCGGAGCCAGAGTCAGTGAAGAACACATGATTCAGGTTGCCCGGGGTCAGGTCGGTGATCTTTTCTGCCAGTTGGAAGGACAGAGGGTGGCCGTACTGGAAGCCCGGGGAGTAGTCCAGGGTGCCCAGTTGCTTGGCGACCGCTTCCTGGATTTCCTTGCGCGAGTGACCGGCACCGCAGGTCCACAGACCAGACAGGGAGTCATAAATCTTGCGGCCCTTGTCGTCCACCAGCCAGCTGCCTTCGGCGCCGACGATCAGGCGCGGGTCGCGCTGGAAGTTGCGGTTGGCGGTGTAGGGCATCCAGTGGGCATCAAGCTTGAGCTGGCTGGCCAGGGACTGTGGGGCGGTTTCCGGCATGTTCATGAGCAAAACCTCGCAAGGCAATGAAGCGGCGTAGGAAAAACAGTGTTGTTGCAGCTAAGTTGCCACGGCTATAAAGTCGGTGAAATCCAACTTTAATAACCTTCAGTCTGGCACCCACTAAACTATGAGCAGCCGTCGAGCCGACCCGCTGGCACAAGTCAGCGACTTTGATATCCGCTTGCTGCGGATCTTTCGCAGCGTGGTGGAGTGCGGTGGTTTCTCTGCTGCTGAAACTGTGCTCGGAATTGGCCGCTCGGCCATCAGTCAGCAGATGAGCGATCTTGAGCAACGGGTCGGCCTGCGCCTGTGCCAACGCGGACGTGCCGGTTTCTCCCTGACTGAAGAGGGCCGCGAGGTCTACCAGTCGACCCTGCAACTGCTCAGCGCCCTGGAAAGCTTTCGTACCGAGGTCAATGGCCTGCATCGCCATCTGCGGGGCGAGTTGATCATCGGCCTCACCGACAACCTGGTGACCCTGCCCCACATGCGCATCACCCACGCCCTGGCCCAGCTCAAGGAGCGCGGGCCGGACGTGCAGATCCAGATCCGCATGATCGCCCCCAACGAAGTCGAGCAAGGGGTGCTCGACGGCCGCCTGCACGTCGGCGTGGTGCCCCAGGCCAGCGCCCTCTCCGGCCTGGAATACCAGCCGCTGTACGACGAGCGCTCACTGCTGTATTGCGCCGTGGGCCATCCGCTGTTTTACGTGGATGACAAGCAACTGGACGATCAGCGCCTCAACGACCAGGACGCCATTGCCCCAACCTTTCGCCTGCCAGCGGAGATCCAGGCCCACTACCAGGCGCTGAACTGCACCGCCAGCGCGTCCGACCGCGAAGGCATGGCCTTTCTAATTCTTACCGGGCGCTACATCGGCTACCTGCCGGACCACTACGCCAGCCTCTGGGTACAGCAAGGCCGGCTGCGAGCGCTCAAGCCTCGGTCGCGCTTCTATGACCTGAGCCTGTCATCGGTCACGCGCAAAGGCCGGCGCCCTCATTTGGTACTGGAAAGCTTCCTGGAAAGCCTCGCGGCGACACGCTAGCAAACGACCAAGTCGCGTATTCCTTCTCGGGTTGACGCAAATCCGTTCCTGGAAAGCGACACCTTAAAGGTCCTTTGAGGCTTTTGTGGCGCCAAGGCTTGTCTGATCAACCTGGGTGCGCTATCAACGCACAGGTTGCACCCACAGACTTGCTCGGAAACCTCCATGACCTTTGAAGTCCCCGCCCACAGCGCCCCTCACCCCGGAAAACCCGCCAGCCGAATCCGCCAGAAAAACGAGGAGGCCATTATCCAGGCCGCCGAGGACGAGTTCGCCCGTCACGGCTTCAAAGGCACCAGCATGAACACCATCGCGCAGAAGGCCGGTCTGCCCAAAGCCAACCTGCACTACTACTTCACCAACAAGCTCGGGCTCTATGTCGCGGTGCTGAGCAACATCCTCGAACTGTGGGACAGTACCTTCAACACCCTGACTGCCGAGGACGATCCGGCCGAGGCCTTGACCCGCTACATTCGCGCCAAGATGGAATTCTCCCGTCGCCAGCCCCAGGCGTCACGGATCTTCGCCATGGAAATCATCAGCGGCGGCGAGTGCCTCAGCGAGTACTTCAGCCAGGACTATCGCGCCTGGTTCCAGGGCCGGGCCAATGTCTTCCAGGCCTGGATCGACGCCGGCAAGATGGACCCGGTGGATCCGGTGCACCTGATCTTCCTGCTGTGGGGCAGCACCCAGCACTACGCCGACTTCGCCACCCAGATCTGCCGCGTCACCGGGCGTAGCCGCCTGACCAAGCAAGACATCGAAAACGCCACCAACAACCTGATCCGCATCATCCTCAAAGGCTGCGGCCTGACCCCAGCCTCTTAAAAAGACCGACACGCATGCCCTTTACCCTGGCCGGCCTTTGCGAATACCGCGAAGAGATTCGCAAAAGCCGCTTCATCACCTTCGCCGCGCCCATCAGCAGCGCCGCCGAGGCCCAAGCCTTCATCCAGCAGCACAGCGACCTCAACGCCTCCCACAACTGCTGGGCGTGGAAGCTCGCCGACCAGTACCGCAGCAACGACGATGGCGAACCCGGCGGCACCGCCGGACGCCCGATCCTGGCGGCGATCGAAGCCCAGGACTGCGACCAGGTGGCGGTGCTGGTGATCCGTTGGTACGGCGGCATCCAACTGGGCACCGGCGGCCTGGCCCGGGCCTATGGCGGCGGTGCCAACAAATGCCTGCAAGGCGCCGAACGCGTCGCCCTGATCAACCGCGTGCCGTTGCGCTGTGCCTGCGCCTTCAGTGAACTGGCATTGGTCAAGCTGCGCATCACCGAACTGGGCGGGTTGCTGGTGGAGGAAGAATTCACCGCCAACGGCGTGGAGTTGCAACTGGCACTCGGTGAAGCGCAGATCGACACCCTGCAACAGCAATTGGCTGACCTGAGCCGCGGACGCATTCTCTTGCAGCGCTGAGTGCACCAACCCGGCACCACGCCCTTGTGCATAACCGGCCAATACCTCTCGCACTTGCCCACATCTACTGTGCACCCAGCTGTGGATAACCTGAGCACACAGCGCTGTAACCCTTCTGTCACGTGGTTTTGCGGGCTTTGTACATTTTTTGTTCAATGACCTGCCCACAAGTTTTTTTGCAACCTAAAACAGCAGGTTAGGTCGCTTTATCGCGCTTGGACTTCAAGTGCAGAGCGCTTATAGCCATGCCACGGGCTTGCACACAAATACTGTGGAGCAAGCTGTGGATAACCCGTGCAAGGCTGCCCCAGCCACTGACTGCACAGGGCCTGCAGGCAACTGATCGTTTTTTGTTCAACAGTCCTCGAACAAAAACAGAGCCATTTCAACCACTTTGCCCCGAAGTGGTGCCCTGCTTCGCTCGTCTGCGCCGCCCAAGGTTCAAGCCTTGGGCCTTTGACCGGCTTTCCTGACCCCCTGGCCAGGAAATTGCTTTATCCACAGGCACAACTCCAACCCCCCGAGCCTGCCATGCCAAATACCGCCGAGCCCATCGGGCAAACACCGCGCCTGCAACTGCGCCAGATCAGCAAGCGCTACCCCGGCTGCCTGGCCAACGATGCCATCGATCTGTGCATCGCCCCCGGTGAAATCCAGGCCTTGCTCGGCGAGAACGGCGCCGGCAAGAGCACCCTGATGAAAATCATCTACGGCGTGACCCAGGCAGACTCGGGAGAGCTGATCTGGCAGGGCCGGCGCCAGGTCATGAGCAGCCCGGCCCAGGCCCGCAGCCTGGGCATCGGCATGGTGTTCCAGCACTTCTCGCTGTTCGAGACCCTCAGCGTGGCGCAGAACATCGCCCTGGCCATGGGCGCGGCAGCCGGCCCCCCGAGCCAGCTGGAAGAGCAGATCCGCGAGGTATCCCAGCGCTATGGCATGGCCCTGGAACCCCGGCGGCTGGTGCACGGCCTGTCCATTGGCGAACGCCAGCGGGTGGAGATCGTGCGCTGCCTGATGCAGGACATCCGCCTGCTGATCCTCGACGAACCCACTTCGGTGCTCACGCCCCTGGAGGCCGATGAGCTGTTCATCACCCTGCGTCG
The DNA here is from genome assembly GCF_000633395.1 of Pseudomonas sp. PH1b. GTDB lineage: Bacteria > Pseudomonadota > Gammaproteobacteria > Pseudomonadales > Pseudomonadaceae > Aquipseudomonas. The sequence goes on along the minus strand of NZ_AYMU01000015.1, from coordinate 267,466 downwards.
GCTGGCCGACGAAGGCTGCAGCATCCTGTTCATCAGCCACAAGCTCGCCGAAGTCCGCGCGCTGTGCCACAGCGCTACGGTACTGCGTGCTGGCCGAGTGGCGGGGTATTGCCGCCCGGCCGAATGCACGGACCGGGAGTTGGCGCGGCTGATGGTGGGCGACGCTGCCAGCCAGGACGCCAATTACACAAAGGCCAGCGGCACCCGGGAGTTTTTGCAGATCACCGATTTGAACTGGCACAACCCCGATCCCTTCGGCTGCTCTCTGCAGGGCATCAACCTGCAGGTGCGCAGTGGGGAAATCGTCGGTATCGCCGGGGTCGCCGGCAATGGCCAGGACGAACTGCTGGCCCTGCTCAGCGGCGAGCAGCGCCTGCCCGGCAATCAGGCCAAACGCATCTGTTTTGCCGACCAGGCCGTGGGCCACCTGCCCCCCGATACCCGACGCGGGCAAGGCCTGGCCTTCGTTCCCGCCGAACGCCTGGGACACGGCGCTGTGCCGGCACTGAGCCTGGAAGACAATGCCCTGCTCACCGCCTTCCAGCAGGGGCTGGTGCGCAACGGGCTGATCCAAAGGCACAAAGTACGGGCCCTGGCCGAGCAGATCATCCAGCGTTTTGGAGTGAAGACCGTCGATGCCCAGAGCCCGGCTCGCAGCCTGTCTGGCGGCAACCTGCAAAAGTTCATCCTTGGCCGCGAGATCCTCCAGCAACCCCGTCTGCTGATTGCCGCTCACCCGACCTGGGGCGTGGATGTCGGCGCGGCGGCCAGCATTCACCAGGCCTTGATTGCCCTGCGTGATGCCGGCACCGCGATCCTGGTGATCTCCGAGGACCTGGATGAACTGTTCCAGATCAGCGACCGCCTCGGCGCCCTGTGCAGTGGCCGCCTCTCGGCCTTGAAAGCCTGTGCCGACACGTCCTTGATCGAGGTCGGCGGCTGGATGGCCGGCCACTTCGAAGCCTGCCCATCCCCCACCGCCCTGCCGGTGTAACGGAGTCGTCCATGCTGCTTTCACTCGAACCCCGCGGCCGCCAATCGCGCCTGATGCTCTGGTGCTCACCGCTGCTGGCCGCACTGCTGACCCTGGGTTGCGGCGCACTGCTGTTCATGGCCCTGGGGCACGCCCCGCTGCTGACCTTGCACACCTTGCTGATCGCTCCGATCAGCGACCTCTACGGTCTCTCGGAACTGCTGGTCAAGACGTTGCCGATCCTGCTCTGCGCCCTGGGCCTGGCCGTGGCCTACCGAGCACGCATCTGGAACATCGGCGCCGAAGGTCAACTGCTGCTCGGCGCCCTCGCCGGCAGCGCCTTGGCGGTCAACCTCATCGACCTGCAAAGCCGCTGGGCACTGGTCCTTATCCTGTTCGCCGGCACCCTCGCCGGGGCCGCCTGGGCCGGGCTCACGGCCTGGCTGCGCACACGCTTCAACGCCAATGAAATCCTCACCAGCATCATGCTCAATTACATCGCCTTGAACCTGCTGCTGTATTGCGTCCACGGCCCGCTGAAGGATCCGGCGGGGTTCAACTTCCCCGAGTCGGCGATGTTCGGCGATGCCAGCCGCCTGCCGTTGTTGATGGAGGATGGGCGGGTACACGCCGGGGTGTATTTCGCCTTGCTGGCGCTGGTGGCGGTCTGGGTGCTGCTGCAGAAAAGCTTCGTCGGTTTCCAGATCAAGGTGCTTGGCCTGGATTCGCGAGCCGCCGCTTTCGTCGGCTTTCGCCAGCAGCGCCTGATCTGGCTGGCGCTGCTGATCAGCGGCGCACTGGCGGGCCTGGCGGGGGTCTGCGAAGTCACCGGGCCGATCGGTCAACTGGTGCCGCAGGTTTCGCCCGGCTATGGCTATGCGGCGATCACCGTGGCCTTTCTCGGGCGCCTGAACCCCATTGCCATCGTGTTCGCCAGCCTGTTGATGGCGCTGCTCTACATCGGCGGTGAAAGTGCACAGATGAGCCTCAACCTGCCCCAGGCCATCACCCAGTTGTTCCAGGGAATGATGCTGTTCTTCCTCCTCGCCAGTGATGTGCTGATCCTCTACCGGCCGCGCCTGAACTTGCGCTGGACCCGCCGCACCGCCCCTGCCACCGCTACCGTCGGAGCCCTGTGATGGACATCGATCTGCTGAGCAATATCCTCTATGCCATGGTCCGTTGCGGCACGCCGCTGTTGTTGGTGGCCCTGGGGGAACTGATCTGCGAAAAGAGCGGCGTGCTCAACCTGGGCCAGGAGGGCATGATGCTGTTCGGTGCGGTGATCGGTTTCATCGTCGCCCTCAACAGCGGTCAGCTGTGGCTCGGCGTGCTGCTGGCCATGGTCGCGGGGATGCTGTTATCGGCACTGTTCGCCCTGGTGGCGCTGGTGTTCAACGCCAACCAGGTGGCCACCGGGCTGGCCCTGACCATCTTCGGCGTGGGCCTGTCGAGCTTTGTCGGCGCGGCCTGGGTCGGCAAGCCGCTGGCGGGATTCGAGCCGGTGGCCGTTCCCTGGCTGAGTCAGATCCCGCTGATCGGCCCCATGCTATTCGCCCAGGACCTGCTGGTGTACCTGTCCTTTGCCTTGTTCGCCCTGGTGGCCTGGGTCATTCTCGGCAGCCGGATCGGCCTGATCATCCAGGCCGTCGGCGAAAACCCCGACGCCGCCAGCGCCATGGGCCTGCCCGTGCTGCGGGTGCGAACCCTGGCGGTGCTGTTCGGCGGTGCCATGGCCGGGCTGGCGGGGGGCTACCTGTCCCTGGCCTACACGCCAATGTGGGCCGAGAACATGAGCGCCGGCCGTGGCTGGATCGCCCTGGCCCTGGTGGTATTCGCCAGCTGGCGGGTGTGGCGCCTGCTGCTCGGGGCCTACCTGTTCGGCCTGGCGAGCATCCTCCATCTGGTGGCCCAGGGCCTGGGCCTGGCGATCCCGTCCAACCTGCTGGCGATGCTGCCCTATGTCGCCACCATTGGCGTGCTGGTGCTGCTGTCCCGGGATGGATTGCGCACCCGCCTGTATGCACCGGTCTCCCTGGGACAGCCCTGGCGTGCCGGGCACTGAGCGGCAGCAACGGATAGCCGCCGTGCAACCCGCTTAGGCCGCGCTCGCCGCGAGTGCGGCTGGCCGCCGGATCGGCCACAGTTGGGCCACGCACCAGGCCAGTTCAAAGAACAGGATCACCCCGATCAATGCCGTGGCGCCGTGTGCCAGGGCGTAGATCTGCCAGGTGGCAAACAGAATGCGCCCCACCGCGTCATAGTGACCGAACGCCACCTGCGGATCGCGGATGCGCAGCACCGACCATACGCAGACAATCGAGCCCATCAGGTTGGCCATCAACAGGTGCATGGGCTCGAACGGCGGCAGGCTGCCCGGCAAGTCGAAAGCCAGGGCGGTGTTCTGCATCAACCCGTGCAGCGCCAGGAAGGTCCAGGGCGTGACAAAGGCCAGGGTCACCAGCAAGTCATACCAGCCACTGGCCCGTACCAGCTTTCGATACTGTTCAATCGTCCACATCGTTGTCGCTCCATCGATTCAAGGAGCGCGCAGGCTAAAGCCTGGAGTATGCTCCAGGGTCAAGCCCTTTTGAGACCCCGTCATGCGCATTGGAGAACTGTCCGAAGCCTGCGCCGTCAGCCGTGACACGTTGCGCTTCTATGAGCAGCGCGGGTTGATCGCCTCCCAGCGCAGTGCCAATGGCTATCGCCACTACCCGGCGGAAATGGTCCAACTGGTGCTCTACATCAAGACCGCGCAACGCCTGGGCTTCAGCCTTGGGGAGATCGGCAGCAGCGTCGGTGCCCTGTGGCACAGTGCCGAACCGGACCTGGCCGTGACCCAACTGCTGCAAGACAAACTGACCCTGATCGAAACCCGTATCAACGAACTGGGCCTGTTGCGCCAGGAACTGCAACAACGCCTGGGGCAAGCCTGCCCATTGAATCCGTGATCCTCACTTATCAAGGAACCTCATCATGTCCATGGCAAAAAACGCACTGATCATCGGCGCCTCCCGAGGCCTGGGCCTGGGCCTGGTCCAGCGCCTGCTGGAAGATGGCTGGCAGGTCACCGCCACCGTGCGCAACCCGCACAAGGCCGAGGCGCTGCAAGCTTTGGGCAAGGTCCAGATCGAACAGCTGGATATGGACGACCAGCAAGCTGTGATCGCCCTGAGCCAGAAGCTCAAGGGCCAGGTATTCGACCTGCTGTTCGTCAACGCCGGAGTCAAGGGCCCGGACAACCAGCTCCCCGGCCACGCGACCCTGGCCGAAGTCGGCCAGCTGTTCTTCACCAACGCTGTGGCGCCGATCAACCTGGCCCAGCGTTTTATCGGGCAGATCCGCGCCGACAGCGGCGTGCTGGCATTCATGAGCTCGGTACTGGGCAGCGTGACCATACCGGACGCGCCGGAGCTGGCCCTGTACAAGGCCAGCAAGGCTGCGCTGAACTCCATGACCAACAGTTTCGTGAACCAGCTCGAGCAGAAGCTCACCGTGCTCTCGCTGCACCCGGGCTGGGTGAAGACCGACATGGGTGGCGAAAACGCGGAAATCGATGTGCAGACCAGCACCCGTGGCCTGATCGCCCAGGTCAACGCCTACACCGGCAAGGGCGGTCATCACTTCGTCAACTACAAGGGTGAAACCATCCCCTGGTAAGCCCGTCCCCTGTGCAACGGCTGTCCCGGGCAGCGCTTGCACAGGCCAGCGAAGGCTCTGGAACGGGGGGGCAAAATGCAAGTTTTGTCCCCCGGCACATCTTTCGCTAGACTGCGCACCTCGCCCCCAAGGCGACCCTGGATCAGCAGACAGGGCATCACTGAGCTGGCTAACCTGAACCCACTTTCAGAGGAGCCGGCAACCATGCCTGCGACCCGTACCTGGTTAAAAAATCCCCTGGCCATCTTCACCGGCAATGCCCTCGACGCCCGCGGCGGCCTGGTGCTGCAAGACGGCCTGATCGTTGAAGTGCTCGGCCTCGGCCAGCAACCTGCGAGCCCTTGCCAACACACCTTCGACGCCCGCGAGCACGTGCTGCTGCCGGGGCTGATCAATACCCACCATCACTTCTACCAGACCCTGACCCGCGCCTGGGGCCCGGTGGTCAACCAGCCGCTGTTTCCCTGGCTGAAGACCCTGTACCCGGTCTGGGCCCGGCTGACCCCGGAAAAACTCGCCCTCGCGACCAAAGTGGCGCTGGCCGAACTGCTGCTCTCCGGTTGTACCACCGCCGCCGACCATCACTATCTGTTCCCGGATGGCCTGGAAAACGCCATCGACGTGCAAGTTGAAAGCGTGCGTGAACTGGGCATGCGCGCCATGCTCACCCGCGGTTCGATGAGCCTGGGCGAAAAGGACGGCGGCCTGCCACCGCAACAGACCGTGCAGGAGGGCCAGGTGATTCTCGACGACAGTCAGCGCCTGATTCACGCCTACCACGAGCGCGGCGACGGCGCGCAGATCCAGATCGCGCTGGCACCCTGCTCGCCGTTCTCGGTGACCCCGGAAATCATGGCGGCCAGCGCCGAGCTGGCGAACCAGCTCGATGTGCGCCTGCACACCCACCTCGCCGAGACCCTGGATGAAGAAGACTTCTGCCTGCAGCGTTTCGGCCTGCGCACCGTGGATTACCTGGACAGCGTCGGCTGGCTCGGCCCACGTACCTGGCTGGCCCACGGCATCCACTTCAATCCGGACGAAATCACCCGCCTCGGCCAGGCCGGCACCGGCATCTGCCATTGCCCGAGCTCGAACATGCGCCTGGCGTCCGGCATCTGCCCCAGTATCGAGCTGACCGATGCGGGAGCGCTGTTGGGCCTGGGCGTGGACGGCTCGGCGTCCAATGATGCGTCGAACATGATCCTCGAAGCGCGCCAGGCGCTGTACATCCAACGCCTGCGCTACGGCGCCGAAAAGATCACCCCGGAGCGTGTGCTGGGCTGGGCGACCCGGGGCTCGGCGAGCCTGTTGGGCCGCACCGACATCGGCGAACTGGCGGTGGGCAAGCAGGCGGACCTGGCGTTGTTCAAGCTCGACGAACTGCGTTTCTCGGGCAGCCATGATCCGGTTTCGGCGCTGCTGCTGTGCGGTGCGGATCGGGCGGACCGGGTCATGATCGGCGGGAAGTGGCGGGTGATCGACGGGCAGGTCGAAGGGCTGGACCTGAAAAACCTGATCGCCGATCACAGCCAGGCAGCCCGGCAATTGATCGCCGGCACCTGATCTTTGCCGCCGATGGCGAGGGAGCGGGTCCCTCGCCGTCTTTGAGCACAATCAGCTTGAGGAAACATGTTAATTTCCCGCGCTCAAACGAGCCGTTACAGGGACATTACGTGAAACCAAGGCACGGACTGGCGCTCTGCGTCGCGCTGCTGATTTCGGGCTGTGGGAAACAGGAGGTTGCGGGCCCCGCCAGCAAAGTACTGTCACCGGGAAAAGTTGCGGAAATTGCTTCGACCATCAACCACAAATACCCGGACCTTTCGCTGCAAGTTCGCGATGCCGTGCTGAACACGGTCGTTCGCTCGCTGGACAACATGGTGCTGATCGAAGGTGGCGAATTCCAGATGGGCGACTTCGGCTGGCCCCGACGCTTCGACCCACAGGCCTTGTGCCAATGGCCCTGTGGCGTGGCCCCGGAAGAAATGGAGCGGATCAGCCTCGACGTCGATGACGACTTCGTTCACCCGGTCAAATTGAGCAGCTATTACCTGTCCTCGCTGCAAACCACTTTGGGCGATTTCGACCTGTTCTTTCTCGCGCAAGGCAAGCCGCCGTTCGACGCGAAACTGCGCGAGCGCGCCGACATGCAGCATCTCTACCAGGCAAACCTGCCCGCCCCGGCTTCACGAGACTGGCAAGAAGCCAAGGATTACTGCGGCTGGCTGGCGGACCTCAGCGGCTACCCCGTGGATCTTCCGACCGAGGCCCAGTGGGAATATGCGGCACGCAACCGTGGCCAGCCGGTCATGTTTGCCACCGACAACGGCAACCTGGACTACGGCCGCAACTTTCCGGCGCCTGACGACAACAAAACCTTCGCCGTGGACCGGTTTGTGCCTAATCCGCTGGGGCTCTACAACCTCACCGGCAATGCCAGTGAATGGGTCAACGATTGGTACGATAAACACTACTATCGCGAATCACCCGTCGAGAACCCGCAGGGGCCTGAAACCGGCATTTATCGGGCGCAACGTGGAGCAAACAACGAGTTTGCCAACGACCCGACCTTTTCGCCTTCGGCCAGTACCGTGCGTCGTTGGCGTTGGGGGGCACTAGCGGCCTGGAATGCCCCCGGTGTGAGCTTTCGCTGCGCCATCCAGTCGGCGCAAGCGCTTTAAAGGCCCAGCAGCGACAGCATGATGAAGGTCGCAAACAGCACGAAGTGGGTCATGCCCTCGATGGCATTGGTCTCACCGTCATTGAGATTGATCGCACTGACGATCAGGGTGATGAACACCATCACCGTCTGCACCGGGGTCATGGCCATCTGAAACGGCTGGCCGGTGTACAGGGCCATGGCCTCCATCACCGGCACCGTGAGGATCACCGTCGACAAGGACGCCCCCAGGGCCACGTTGACCACCGACTGCATGCGGTTGGCCAGGGCGGCGCGCAAGGCGGTCAGAATTTCCGGCGCGGCGGAAATTGCCGCCACCAGGATCGCCGTGATCACCGGCGGCGCGCCCGTGCCTTCCAGGCCCAGGTCCAGGGTCTTGGACATCACCTCGGCCAGGGCTCCGATCACCACCACGCCGAACACCAGGATGCCGATGCTCCACACAAGATTGATGGCTTCGGGCTGCTGCTGGGCCTCTTTGCCACGGCGCTTTTCCGGGTAGCTGTAGCTGAAGAAGTAGCTGTGGGGCCCGACCTGCATCCGCAGGAACAAGGTGTAGAGCACCACCATCGCACCGATGGTGAAGGCCGAGTACACCTTCCAGTCAGATTCGGGAATGAACTCCGGTACCACCATGGAAACCCCCATGGCGGTCAGGATCATCACGCTGTAGGTACGCGCCGAGTCATCGTTGTAGGGCTGCTCGCCATGCTTGATGCCGCCCATCAGCGCCGCCAGGCCGAGGATGCCGTTGATGTCCAGCATCACCGCCGAATAGATGGTGTCGCGCACCAGGGTCGGCGAGGCTTCGTTGTTCATCATGATCGCCAGGATCACCACCTCCACCAGCACCGCGGCCAGGGTCAGGATCATGGTGCCGTAGGGGTCGCCGACCGTTTCCGCCAGCAGTTCGGCGTGGTGGGCAACACGCATCGAGGCGATGACGATAAAACCGATCAGCACCAGCCCGGCGGCCAGGGCAATGCCTTGGCCGCTGCCCAGCAGCAGGTGTTCCAGGGGATAGGCGGCCACGGCGGCCAGCAGCGCAAGCAGCAACAGCCGTTCTTGCTTGAGAGAAGTAAGCATTGCAGTCCTTTGGCGGAAATAAAAAACGAGCACAGGAGATGAGTTGAAGACTGCGTCGAGTCACTAATGTTTCGTTACATCTTAGTGCACCAGTCTCAGGCGCCACGCACCGGGTTGGTTCCTGAAAAGCGCTGCGCCGGCAAGCCGGCTCCTACACCCGAGCCTGTAGGAGCTGGCTTGCCAGCGAAAAGCGCGCGCCAAACCCCCATAGAAACCGCCTCGCCAGCGCAGCCCCCCGCGTTGTTGTCCTGTTGGTCAGCTATTTGCATTGCCCTGCAGCGCTTGCCGCCCCAGCCAACCCCCACAACAAGATGGAGCTTCAATTCATGCATACACGCCCGTTGCACAAGCTGCTCTGCGCCCTGCTCGCCGCCACCGGCCTGAGTGCCAGCCTCGCCGCCAGCGCCGCCGATCCACTGAAGGTCGGCTTCGTCTACATCGGCCCCATCGGCGACCACGGCTGGACCTATCAGCATGAACAGGGGCGCAAGGCGCTGATGGAGAAATTCGGCGAGCAGATCACCACCAACTATGTGGAGAACGTCGCCGAGGGCGCCGATGCCGAGCGGGTGATCCGCAACATGGCCAAGGACAATTACGACCTGATCTTCACCACCTCCTTCGGCTACATGAACCCCACCCTCAAGGTCGCCAAGCAGTTCCCCAAGGTGACCTTCGAACACGCCACCGGCTACAAGCAGGACAAGAACCTCGGCACCTACCTGGCGCGCACTTATGAAGGCCGCTACGTCGGCGGCTTCCTCGCGGCGAAGATGACCAGGAGCAAGAAGATCGGCTACGTCGCCTCGTTCCCGATCCCGGAAGTGATCCGCGACATCAACGCCATCCAGCTGGCCCTGAACAAATACAACCCGGGCACCGAGATCAAGGTGGTGTGGGTCAACTCCTGGTTCGACCCGGGCAAGGAAGCCGACGCCGCCAACGCCCTGATCGACCAGGGCGCCGATGTGATCTTCCAGCACACCGACAGCCCGGCACCGATCCAGGCCGCGGAGCGGCGTGGCGTGTACGCCGTGGGCTATGCCTCGGACATGGCCCACTTCGGTCCCAAGGCAGTGCTGACCTCCATCGTCAACAACTGGGGGCCGCACTACATCCAGGCAGCCCAAGGCGTGATGGACCACACTTGGAAACCCCAGGACTACTGGGGCGGCTTGAAAGAAGGTACGGTCGAGCTACCCCTGAGCGACCTGCTGCCGGCCCAGGTGAAGAGCGAAGCCGAACAGATCATCGCCAGCATCAAGAACGGCGAGTTCCACCCGTTCACCGGCCCGATCAAGGATCAGGCCGGGGTCGAGAGGCTCGCCGCCGGGGTCAGTGCCAGCAATGCCGAACTGGCCGCGATGAATTACTACGTGCAAGGCATGCAGGCCGATATCCCCAAGTGACCTGTAGCCAACGCACAAGCTAGGGCGCGTGCGGACGAGCCGGTCCGAACGCCAGGCTCAAGAACAGCGCCTGCTTCGCACGCAATGCCGACCAGGCCGTGCCTTGCGTACGACAGCGGCGACCGACCGCCAACAGGATGGGAGCATTTTCATGAACCAACTGCCGATCATCGACATCAGCCCTCTGTACCAGGATCAGCAACCAGGCTGGGAACGTGTCGCCAGGGCCATCGACCAGGCCTGCCGCGAGTGGGGGTTCTTCTATATCAAGGGCCACCCGATCAGCCCGCAACGCATCGAGCACTTGCTCGACAGCGCCCGGCAGTTCTTTGCCCTGCCCAGCGCCGAAAAACTCAGGATCGACATTACCCAGACTCGTCATCATCGAGGCTACGGCGCCATCGCCACCGAGCAGCTCGACCCGCACCGGCCCAGCGATCTCAAGGAAACCTTCGATATGGGCCTGCACCTGCCGGCCGAGCATCCCGAGGTCCTCGCGGGCAAGCCCTTGCGCGGGCCCAACCGTCATCCCGATCTGCCCGGCTGGGAGGCATTGCTGGAGCAGCATTACCAGGACATGCAGGCCCTGGCCCAGACTCTGCTGCGAGCCATGACCCTGGCCCTGGGCATCGAGCGCGACTTCTTCGACCGCCGCTTCCAGGAACCGGTCAGCGTACTGCGGATGATTCACTACCCGCCGCGCCACACGGCCAGCTCCGAAGAGCAGCAAGGCGCCGGGGCCCACACCGACTATGGCTGCATCACCCTGCTCTACCAGGACGCCGCCGGCGGCCTGCAGGTGCGCAACGTCCAGGGCCAGTGGATCGATGCACCGCCCATCGAAGGCAGCTTCGTGGTCAACCTGGGGGACATGATGGCGCGCTGGAGCAACGACCGTTATCTCTCGACTCCGCACCGGGTCATCAGCCCGCTGGGGGTCGATCGCTACTCGATGCCGTTCTTCGCCGAACCGCACCCGGACACCCGTATCGAGTGCCTGCCCGGCTGCCAGGACGCCGCGCACCCGGCCAAGTACCCGGTGACCACCTGCGCCGAGTTCCTGCTGTCGCGCTTCGCCGACACCTACGCCTATCGCCGAGAGCTGGAGCAGGCCTGATCGCGCCCCCGATCAGGTTTTACCGAACATTTGCGCCGCCGGCTGTAGAATGGCGGCTTTTTCGGGCCCGGTGAAATCCCGGCAAGATCCGCGAAACACGGCCAATCCGCCCGCAGAGGCGTATCGCCGGGACATCGCGCCACTCTCGCAGCCCCCGCCTGCACCTGATGAGACACCACCATGTATGACTGGCTGAATGCCTTGCCCAAGGCCGAATTGCACCTGCACCTGGAAGGCTCCCTGGAACCGGAACTGCTGTTCGCCCTGGCCGAGCGCAACAAGATCGCCCTGCCCTGGAGCGACGTCGAAACCCTGCGCAAGGCCTACGCCTTCAACAACCTGCAGGAGTTTCTCGACCTCTATTACCAGGGCGCCGACGTGCTGCGCACTTCCCAGGATTTCTACGACCTGACCTGGGCCTACCTGCTGCGCTGCAAAGCCCAGAACGTGATCCACACCGAACCTTTCTTCGACCCCCAGACCCACACCGACCGCGGCGTGCCCTTCGAAGTGGTGCTCAACGGCATCGCCAGCGCACTCAAGGACGGCGAACAGCAACTGGGCATCACCAGCGGCCTGATCCTCAGCTTCCTGCGCCACCTGAGCGAAGACGAAGCGCAGAAGACCCTCGACCAGGCCCTGCCATTTCGCGAGGCCTTTGTCGCCGTGGGCCTGGACAGCTCGGAAATGGGCCACCCGCCGAGCAAGTTCCAGCGCGTCTTCGATCGGGCCCGCAGCGAAGGCTTCCTCACCGTGGCCCACGCTGGCGAAGAAGGCCCGCCGGAGTACATCTGGGAAGCCCTCGACCTGCTGAAGATCCAGCGCATCGACCACGGCGTGCGCGCCTTCGAGGACGAGCGGCTGATGCAGCGGATCATCGACGAGCAGATCCCGCTGACCGTGTGCCCACTGTCCAACACCAAGCTCTGCGTGTTCGACCACATGTCCCAGCACAACATCCTCGAGATGCTCGAGCGGGGGGTGAAGGTCACGGTCAACTCCGATGACCCGGCCTACTTCGGCGGCTACGTCACCGAGAACTTCGATGCCCTGCACACCCACCTGGGGATGACCCAGGACCAGGCCCGGCGCCTGGCGCAGAACAGCCTGGATGCACGGCTGGTCAAGCCGTAACGGCCTTCGCCGGCAAGCCGGCTCCTACAGGTTCGTGTAGGAGCCGGCTTGCCGACGAACCTCAGTTTCCCGCCTCGCTCAACTCTTCCAGGGTCTTGCCCCGGGTTTCCATCCCGAACAGCCAGACCACCCCTGCGGCAATCACAAAGCACGCCGCCCCCAGGGCGAAGACTCCGCCCTGCCCGGTGATTGGAAAGACCAGCCCGGTCACCAGCGGCCCCAGCAGCGAACCGATGCGCCCCACCGCCGAAGCGAACCCCGAGCCCGTGGCCCGGGCCGAGGTCGGATACAGCTCCGGCGTATAGGTGTAAAGCACCGCCCACATGCCGAACAGGAAGAACTGCATCAGCAACCCGGTGCCGATCAGCAGGCTGACGTTGCCACCAAACACCGCGCTCTGCCCGTAGAAGAACGCCATGACGCCGCCGCCCAGCAAGGTGACGATGCACACCGGTTTGCGCCCCCAGCGCTCCACCAGCCAGGCGGCCATGAGAAACCCGGGAATCCCGCCCAGGGAAATCAGCACCGTGTAGTACACCGACTGGGTCACCGCAAAACCGGATTGCTGCAGCAAGGCGCTGAGCCAGGAAGTCAGCCCGTAGAACCCCAGCAGGGCAAAGAACCACAGACTCCAGATCATCAAGGTGCGCTGGCGATACAGCGGCGACCAGATCTGCCTGAGGGCCGAAAAGAAATGCCCCGGCGCACTCTCGATACGCGGCAGGCGGACCGGTTCGGGCAGTTCGGCGGTGCCCAGGGAAGCCCGTACCTTGTCCTCGATGCCCCGCAACACCTGATCCGCATCGGCGTGGCGTCCGGCCTGTTCCAGCCAGCGCGGCGACTCGGGAATGAAGAAGCGGATCACCAGCACGAACACCGCCGGGATCGCCAGGACCAGGAAGATGTCGCGCCAGCCAATCAGCGGCAGAAGGAAGTACGAGAGCACCCCGGCGGCGACGAAGCCCAAGGGCCAGAAGCCGTCCATCAAGGCGATATAGCGCCCGCGTCGCTGAGCCGGAATCATCTCCGAGAGCATCGACTGGGCGATGGGAAACTCCATGCCCATGCCGATTCCCAGCAGCACCCGGAACAGGGTCAGGCTGTCCACGCTCTGGGCGGTGGAGCACAGGTAGCTGGCCAGGCCCCAGAGCACGATGCTCCACTGGAACACCGGCTTGCGCCCGAAGCGGTCGGCGAGCATGCCCGACAGGGAGGCGCCCAGGACCATGCCGAAGAAACTCGAGCTGGCCAGCAGGCCGGCCTCGGCCGAGCTCAGGCCGAACTCGGTTTTGATCGAGCCGAGGAGGAAGGTCATCATCGCCAGGTCCATGGAGTCGAAGAAAAACGCCAGGGCGATGATGATGAAAATCACCCGGTGATAGCCGCTGATGGGTAGCCGTTCCAGGCGCTCTGCGGCGCTGTATCCCTGTATGCCCATGCCCGTTCCCCCGGTTGAATGCTTGACCGTTGGAGTGTGCGGGATCGAGGCCGGGGCTGATTGCCGAGGGCGACCTGTTCGCGTCCACCAGCGACGCGGGAGCGTGGCGCCCGGGCTCGCCGGCAAGCGGGTTCCTACGGGCGGCGGGCGCTGATCTGGGCGCAGCGGGCCTGGAGCAAGTCGCGCAGCAGCTTCACCGGCTTGCTCAGGTGCGCGCGGTGGGTGCACAGCAAGTTCAATGACGCACCTTCGCAGCGCAACTCCGGCAGCAGGATCTGCAAGCGGCCGGCCAGCACATCGGCAGCCACATCCAGCCAGGACTTGTAGGCGATCCCTGCGCCGGCCACAGCCCAGCGCCGCACCACATCGGCATCGTCGCTCAGGCGGTCGCCACTGACGGCGAGGCTCACCTCACGCTTGCCGTCATGAAAGCTCCAGAGGTCGTGAGCCCGGCTGTCGAGCATGTACAGCAGGCAGTTGTGCTGGGCCAGTTGCTCCAGCTGGCGCGGCTCGCCGTAGCGGGCCAGGTAGCTGGGGGCGGCACACAGCACCCGGCGGTTGTCCGGGGCCACTGGCAGGGCCACCAGGCTGGAGTCCTCCGGTTCGCCGTAGCGCAGGGCAATGTCCACCGGCTGGCGGAACAGGTCGGCAATCCGGTCCCCCAACAACAGGCGCACGCTGAGTTGGGGATGTTCGCGCTGGAACTCGTCGAGCCAGGGCAACAGCAGGTTGCGGCCAAAATCCGAAGGGGCAGATAGCTGCAACACACCGCTGACCTGATCCTGACCACTGGCCAGCAGCCGCCGCCCTTCATCCAGGCTGCTCAAGGCCGCCCGGGCGTAGTCGAGAAAGCCCTCGCCCTCGGCGGTCAGGCGCAGGCTGCGGGTGGAGCGGGCCAGCAGGCGCGCCCCCAGGTGTTCCTCGATGCGCTTGAGGGCAGCGCTGGCCACCGCCGGTGAAAGGTCCATGACCCGGGCCGCTGCCGACAGGCTGCCCAGGTCTGCGGCACGCACGAACAACTGCAGGTCATCGAATCGCAGCATGGGGGCTTTCCTGGATTATCAAAAAAATATTGAAAGAGCCTGCTCTTTTAGCCGATTTTATCTTCAGGAAAAATAGCCAATCATTCCTGCCATCACCCAACTCCCTGAGGAAACCCACATGTCCCACGCCTTCACCGCAATTGCCACCCTGATCGCCAAGCCCCAGCAGCAAGACGTTCTCAAGCGCGAGCTCAGCGCCCTGGTCCAGCCCAGCCGCGAAGAAAGCGGCTGCCAGTACTACGAGCTGCACCAGGACGCCGAGCAGCCGGGCTGCTTCTACGTGCTGGAGCGCTGGGACGATGAGGCAGCCCTGGAGTTTCACAACAACACCGCGCACTTCCAGCATTTTCTCGCCCAGACCCGCGAGGCGATCGAGCACTTCGCGCTCAAGCGCCTGCAATTGATCGTCTGAGCCTTTTTCCCTACTGATCAGGAATTCACCATGAAAGCCATCGCCTATTACACTTCCCTGCCCATCGATGATCCCAAGTCCCTGCAAGACATCGAGCTGCCCGAGCCCGTGGCCGGCCCCCGCGACCTGCTGGTGGAGGTCAGGGCCATCTCGGTCAACCCGGTGGACACCAAGGTGCGCCAGAACGTCCAGCCCGAAGGCGGTGCAGCCAAGGTACTGGGCTGGGACGTGGCCGGGGTGGTCAAGGCCGTGGGCAGCGACGTCAGCCTGTTCAAGGTCGGTGACCGGGTGTTCTACGCCGGCTCCATCGCCCGTGCCGGGGGCAATAGCCAACTGCACACCGTGGATGAGCGGATCGTCGGCCACATGCCCAAGAGCCTGGGCTTTGCCGAGGCCGCGGCCCTGCCGCTGACCGCGATCACGGCATGGGAGCTGCTGTTCGAACGCCTGCAGATCCCCCAGGGAACCACCGACCTGGGCCAGAGCCTGCTGATCGTCGGCGCCGCGGGCGGGGTCGGCTCGATCCTCACCCAACTGGCCCGTCAACTGACCGGCCTCAAGGTGATCGGCAGCGCCTCCCGCGAACAGACCCAGGCCTGGGTCCGCGAGCTCGGCGCCCATGCGGTGGTGTACCACAGCCAGCCCCTGAGCACCGAGCTCAAGCGCCTCGATCTGTATCCGGTGACCCATGTCGCCAGCCTGACCCAGACCGACGCTCACCTGGAGCAACTGGTGGAAGCCCTCGCGCCCCAGGGCAAGCTGGCCTTGATCGACGACCCGAAACACCTCGACGTGACCCAGCTCAAGCGCAAGAGCCTGTCGCTGCACTGGGAGTTCATGTACACCCGTTCGCTGTTCGAGACCGCCGACATGCAAGAGCAGCACCGGCTGCTCAACCGGGTCGCCGAGCTGATCGACGCCGGCACCCTGAAGACCACCGTGGGCGAGCACTTCGGCCAGATCAACGCCGCCAACCTGCGTCGGGCCCACGCCCTGCTGGAGAGCGGCAAGGCCCAGGGCAAGATCGTTCTGGAAGGCTTCTAAGGCCGTGACAGACGGCGCCGCCCTTGGCTGACAAGAGGCGGCTGCCGTCAGTCCGAGAGTTGATTTCGGTCATATTTGTGACCGTATTCAGGTCTACACTGGGGTCCCTTGCAGCGCAGTCTTTTACCGTTAGGAGGTCAGCAATGAAGATCCTGATAAAAGAATTGGCAAAACCCCAAGGCTCTCAATGGCAGGTTCGCCTCGACCAGCATGTGGTGACATTCCGCAGTGAAGCAGAGGCCCGGGCCTTCACCCAGACCCTGCAAAGCCGTCTGCAAGCCCCCCACCAGATTCCCCAGAGCCAGCGCGCCGCAGGCTGACTCAGAGCTCGGCGGCCTTTAGCGCCCGGGCATTTTGCAAGCGCCGGGTCATGACCGCCATGCTCACCGCCAGCACACCGCACAGGCTGATGACCATGGCCATCGGCATGGCGCTGCCATCGTGCAGGACACCCACCAGATAGGCCGCGCCCGCGGCCACGCTGAACTGCAGGCAACCGAGCATCGCCGAGGCACTGCCGGCCCGTGCCCCCTGGCCATTCATGGCACAGGCAGCGGCATTGGGAATGATGCAGCCGAGGCTCGCGATGCACACGAACAGCGGCAGAAGCAGCGGCCACAGCGCGCTGGTGTGCAAGGCGCTGATCCCCAGCAGGGTCAGCCCGGCCGCCAGGTAGATCCATACGGTGCGCGCCAGCAGGAAGGCCGGGCCACGCTTGGCCAACAGCCGTGCATTGATCTGCGCGACCAGGATGAAGCCACCGGCATTGATCCCGAAGAACCAGCCGAAATGCTCCGCCGGCACGCCATAGAGCTTGATAAAGACAAAGGGCGAACCGGCGATGTAGGAAAACATCCCGGCGATGGCGATGCCGCCGGTCAGGGCGTGACCGAGAAACACCCGGTCCGCCAGCAACAGGCCGTATTGGCGCAACGCTCCGGACAACGGTAGGCGCGGGCGAGTGGCCGGCATGCTTTCCGGCAGGCCCAGGGCCACCGCCAATCCCGACAGGGCGCTGAACACCGTGAGCATGATGAA
Source organism: Pseudomonas sp. PH1b (assembly GCF_000633395.1). Taxonomy (GTDB): domain Bacteria; phylum Pseudomonadota; class Gammaproteobacteria; order Pseudomonadales; family Pseudomonadaceae; genus Aquipseudomonas. The sequence continues at coordinate 250,429 of NZ_AYMU01000015.1, read as the reverse complement.
GATCGATTGCCAACCGTAGAGGTTGACCAGCAGGCCGCCGAGCATCGGTGCCAGGATCGGTGCCAGGCCCATCACCAGCATCAGCTGGGAGAACACCTTGGCCGAACCCACCGCATCGCATTTATCGCTGACCACCGCCCGGGAAATCACCATGCCGGCGCAACCGCCCAGGGCCTGGACGAAGCGTGCGCCAATCAGCCATTCAAGGTTGGGCGCGTAGGCGCAGGCCAGGGATGCCAGGGTGAACAGCCCCACCCCGACCAGCAACGGCAGGCGCCGGCCAAAACGGTCGGCCACCGGGCCATAGGCCAGCTGGCCGATGGACAGGCCGAGGAAATAGGCCGCCAGGGTCAGCTGAACGTGTTTTTCATCGGTGCCGAAGGCCAGGGCCATCGACGGGAAAGCCGGCAGGTAGAAGTCGATGGCCAGAGGGCCGAACGCGCTCAGGGCGCCGAGAATCAGGATTGTACGGAGGTTCATGGCATCCAAACGAACGTCGGGTCAGCGGTGCGACAGTCTAGCCGCGCTTGGACGCCTTGAACATTCCGATAGGTCGCTAACTATTAAAAAGACTCAGGCAACCTGCACCGCGTAGCCTTCCTCGCTGATCAGGCTGATGACTTCGTCGCTGGACAGACGGCTCTCGACCCCGACTTCCTTGGCGGCCAGATCCACCCGCACGGTGGCCGCCGGGTCCTTGCTTTGCAGTGCCTGGGTGATGGCTCGCACGCAGTGGCCGCAGGACATGCCTTGAACATTGAATACTTGCATCGTGCTTCTCCTGTATTGGGTTGAGCGCAGTCTTGTCCTTGCCACCATGGCAAGGTCAAGTTCCGGATCAATCTGCCGGGCTGGAAATCATCGCCGCGCTCGGCCAAGCTGCACGTCTTACGACATCACAGCAGGAGATTCAGCCATGCGCTGGTCAACGTTCAGCCTCCTCGGCCTCCTTGGCCTGTTCGCGACAGCGCCATCGGCACTGGCCGCCGGAGAGGACTACGGGGTCTTGATCATTTCCAGGGAGCGCCTGGAAGTCGCCACCTCCTGCGAGATCGGCCTGTACATCCAGGACCAGCTCTCCGGCCGGCTGTTCCAGGAACAGAGCGTCTCCTTCAACCTGCCGCCGGGAAAAGTCTCACTGCGCCTGAAGCTGCTGCCGGGCCAGGCTCCGGGCTGCAACCCAGGCCTGCTGGCCCCGGGTTCCCAGGACATCAGCCTGCGCGCTGGCGACGTGCTGAAGTTCCGCATCGCCATGGGCCAATCGGGCATGTACCTCAAGCCGGCCGCCCTGGAATACTGACGCCCCCTGCCCTGTAGGCTTCCGGCCCGTTGCCCCCGAGCCCTGCCCTCCCTGGCAGCGCCCCTGGGACAAAGTGAAGCACCTGTAAAATGCCCCCTTGACCTTGCCTGCGTGGCAAGGTTGATCCTGTGGGCAACATTTACAGGGAGTGCCAGCCATGCCTGAATCAATCACCTTCGACCTGCCGATTGCCGGCATGACCTGCGCCAGTTGCGCCGGGCGCGTGGAGCGCGCCCTGGGCAAGGTGGCCGGCACCGGCGCCGTCAGCGTCAACCTGGCCACCGAGCAGGCTCGGGTCGAAGCCCCGGGCGACAGTCTGCCCGCCTTGCTCGAAGCGGTGGAAAACGCCGGCTACAGCGTGCCGGTGCAGAGCCTTGAACTGACCATCGGCGGCATGACCTGCGCCACCTGCGCCGGGCGCGTCGAACGGGCCTTGAACAAAGTGCCCGGGGTCCGCAACGCCAGCGTCAACCTGGCCACCGAACGGGCCCACATCGAAGGGCTCGGCCAACTCGATCCGGCGCAGTTGATCAATGCCGTGACCAAGGCCGGCTACTCCGCCAGCCTGTGGCAGGCCGAACAGGCTCACAGCGACGACCCGCAGCAGCACTTGCGCCGTGAACGCTGGAGCCTGGTGCTGGCCATCCTCCTGGCCCTGCCCCTGGTGCTGCCGATGCTGGTGCAACCCTTCGGCCTGCACTGGATGCTCCCGGCCTGGGCCCAATTCGCCCTGGCCACTCCGGTGCAGTTCATCTTCGGTGCGCGCTTCTACGTGGCGGCCTGGAAGGCCGTGCGCGCCGGCAGCGGCAACATGGACCTGCTGGTAGCCCTGGGTACCAGCGCCGGCTACGGCCTGAGCCTGTACGAATGGGCCACCGCCCCGGTCGGCAGCATGCCGCACCTGTACTTCGAAGCCTCAGCGGTGGTCATCGCCCTGGTGCTGCTGGGCAAGTACCTGGAGAGCCGGGCCAAGCGACAGACCGCCAGTGCCATCCGCGCCCTGGAGGCCCTGCGCCCCGAGCGGGCGATCCAGGTGATCGACGGTCGTGAGCAGGATGTGGCCATCAGCGCCCTGCGCCTGGGTGACCTGGTGCTGGTAAAGCCCGGTGAACGCTTCCCGGTGGACGGCGCGGTCATCGAAGGCCAGAGCCACGCCGATGAGGCGCTGATCAGTGGTGAAAGCCTGCCGGTGCCCAAGCAGCCCGGCGACACCGTCACCGGTGGCGCCATCAACGGCGAAGGGCGCCTGCTGGTTCGGACCCAGGCCCTGGGGGCGGAAACCGTCCTGGCACGCATCATTCGCCTGGTGGAAGACGCCCAGGCCGGCAAGGCTCCGATCCAGAAGCTGGTGGACAAGGTCAGCCAAGTGTTCGTCCCGGCGGTGCTGGTACTGGCGTTGTTTACCCTGGTGGGCTGGTGGCTGTACGGCGCACCGCTGGAAACCGCGGTGATCAATGCCGTGGCAGTGCTGGTGATCGCCTGTCCTTGCGCCCTGGGCCTGGCCACGCCCACCGCGATCATGGCCGGCACCGGCGTCGCCGCTCGCCACGGCATCCTGATCAAGGACGCCGAAGCCCTGGAGCGGGCCCATGAAGTCAGCTCGGTGGTCTTCGACAAGACCGGCACCCTGACCTCGGGCACGCCACGCATTGCCCACCTGCAAGCGGTGGAAGGCGACGAGGGCACCCTCTTGCAACAGGCCGGCGCCCTGCAGCGCGGCAGTGAACACCCCCTGGCCAAGGCGGTGCTGGACCTGTGCCAGGAACGCCAACTGCCGGTGGCCGATGTCAGTGCCAGCCAGTCCCTGACCGGACGCGGCATCGCCGGCACCCTGGACGGCCGCCAACTGGCCCTGGGCAACCGGCGCCTGCTGGAAGAAAGCGGCTTGAACCCGGGCGACCTGGCGCAAGCGGCCCAGGACTGGGAGCACGAAGGCCGGACCCTGTCCTGGCTGATCGAACAGAGCCCGCAACCCCGGGTGCTGGGCCTGTTCGCCTTTGGCGATACCCTCAAGCCGGGCGCCCTGCAGGCGGTGCAACAACTTAGCGCACGACACATCAGCAGCCACCTGCTGACCGGTGACAACCGCGGCAGCGCCAAGGTGGTGGCCGAGGCCCTGGGCATTACCGACGTACATGCCGAAGTGCTGCCGGCGGACAAGGCCGCGACCGTGACCGAGCTGAAGAAGACCGGGGTGGTGGCGATGGTCGGCGACGGCATCAACGATGCCCCGGCGCTGGCCGCAGCGGACATCGGCATCGCCATGGGCGGTGGCACCGACGTTGCCATGCACGCAGCCGGTATCACCCTGATGCGCGGCGACCCGCGGTTGATCCCGGCCGCCCTGGAGATCAGCCGCAAGACCTACGCAAAAATCCGCCAGAACCTGTTCTGGGCCTTCGTCTACAACCTGATCGGCATTCCGCTGGCGGCCTTCGGCCTGCTCAACCCGGTACTGGCCGGGGCCGCCATGGCCCTGTCCAGCGTCAGCGTGGTGAGCAATGCGCTACTGTTGAAAACCTGGAAGCCCAAAGACCTGGAGAACGCCGAATGAACATCGGCCAAGCAGCCCGAAAGAGCGGCCTGAGCGCCAAGATGATCCGTTACTACGAGTCCATCGGCCTGCTCAAGCCGGCGCACCGCAGCGACAGCGGCTATCGCCTGTACGGCGACGACGACCTGCACAGCCTGGCGTTCATCAAGCGCTCCCGAGACCTGGGGTTCTCCCTGGAAGAGGTCGGCAAGCTGCTGACCCTGTGGCAGGACCGCCAGCGGGCCAGCGCTGATGTGAAAGCCCTGGCGCGCCAGCACATCGATGAACTGAACCGCAAGATCCGCGAACTGGCCGGCCTGCGCGACACCCTGCAGGACCTGGTGGAACACTGCCAGGGCGACCACCGTCCGGACTGCCCGATTCTCAAGGAACTGGCCTCCGGCAGTTGCTGCCACTCCTGAACATGCCCGGGGCCCGGCGGGCGTGCTGCAGGCCCGGGCACCAGCCTCGCTGCGGCCGTTGCCTGCAGGGCCTTGGGGCGCTCTACGGCAGCGCGGCGCGGGGTCTCAGGGCCCCCCGCGGGACAGTTTCAGCGCATAAAAAATCCGGCCAAGGCCGGATTTTTCATGCTCACTGCATCCAGGGCGGAGGCGGTGGTTCTTCGGCTTTGCCTGGCGGCACTTCGTCAGCCGCACGCAACGCCCTGCGGCGCTCGTCGTCCAGACGCGCAGCCTCGATCTCGCGGATCACGCTGCCGACATCCGCCAGCTCTTCAGGGTCATCGAATTCGCCGCTCAGCACGCTCCCCGGGTGCAAGGTGCCAGCCTCGTACAAGGCCCACATTTCCTTGGCATAACGAGTGCGCTTGAGCTCCGGGGCGAAACGCCCGAAGTAGGAAGCCATGTTGCCGACGTCACGCTCGAGCATGCTGAACGCGTGGTTGTTGCCGGCCGCATCCACCGCCTGGGGCAGGTCGATGATCACCGGGCCGTCGGGGCCCAGCAGCACGTTGAACTCGGACAGGTCACCGTGCACCAGTCCGGTACACAACATCAGCACGATCTGGGAAATCAGGAAGGCGTGATATTCACGGGCCTGCTCCGCGTCCAGCACCACATCGTTCAGCCGCGGCGCGGCATCGCCGTACTCGTCGGACACCAGCTCCATGAGCAGCACGCCTTCGAGGAAGTCGAACGGCTTGGGTACCCGGACCCCGGCATTGGCCAAACGAAACAGGGCCGCCACTTCGGCGTTCTGCCAGGCGTCCTCGGTTTCCTTGCGGCCAAATTTGGACCCCTTGGCCATGGCCCGTGCCTGGCGACTGTTGCGGACCTTGCGGCCCTCCTGGTACTCCGCCGCCTGACGGAAACTGCGTTTGTTCGCCTCCTTGTAGACCTTGGCGCAACGTAGCTCGTTGCCGCAGCGCACCACATACACAGCTGCCTCTTTACCACTCATGAGTGGGCGCAGCACCTCGTCTACCAGACCGTCTTCGATCAGCGGTTCAATGCGTTTTGGAGTCTTCATCAGCTTTTATTGTGGGTCCCTTGTTACCAAACACGCGAAAGTCACTCGTTATACGGCAATCCTCCCACGACGGGAAAGGGCTGCCGACCACCGAACGACAGCAATGCACTCAATGTGCCAGATCAATCCATCGACACCGCCGAAGATCATAGCCGAGACTCCAGCCTGCAAGCCCCGGCCAAGGCAGCAAGTTTGCCGCCGCCCGAGGCCCGCCCTCGACTCCCTCGGCAAGTTTTTTTCTCCGGGCGGCTCAACATTCCGCCGCACCCGCCGAAGTCATCAGAGACAGAGGGAGTTTGTCCGACAATCCAATAAAGACGCCAGCAACCGGCCAAGGTTCGATCCTTGCCTGCTCGGCCTCGTTCTCAGGGACTGCAATCAGCGCCATCTTTCAAGCTGCCCATAATCCGCGAGTCGCCAGCACTTCGTGGTCATACAAAAATTAGGAGCGCGGATGAACATCAAGCAGAAACTCACCTGGGCCTTCGCCGTCATCGCCTGCCTGCCCGTGGTGCTGGTCGCCACGCTGGTGGTAATGAACCTGCGCAGCGATGCCAGGGACAGCTTCGTCGACAACAGTGGCCGGGAGATTCGCCAGGTCAGCAATGCCATGCAGATCTTCTTCGATGGCATCAGCCAGAACGTCGACTACCTGGCCTCCCAACCCCTGATCGCCAACACTGACGCCAGCCTGAAGAACTACGGCAGCGCCGATGCCGAGCAGATCCCCCAGGGCGAGATGGACAAGCAGGTATTTGCCTTGCTGGAGCGCCTGGGCACCAGCCATCCGGCCTACGCCTACGCGATCATCGGCACCCAGGCCGGCGGCTACGTGTCCTGGCCGGATGATCCCAAGCTCAACAACTACGACCCGCGCCAGCGCCCCTGGTACAAGGCGGCCATGGCCAACCCGGGCAAGTCGTTTCGTACCGCGGCCTACTATTGGGCCACCGACAACGCAACCTATGTCAGCACCGTGCGCACCGTAGCCAACAAGCTGGGCAGCCCCGGCGGCGTAGTGAGCATCGACGTGACCCTCAAGCAGCTCACCGAGATCGTCAAGCAGATCAAGCTCGGCGAATCCGGCTACCTGATGCTGATGGAGAACAACGGCACGGTGCTGGTGGACCCCAAGCAACCGGAGCACAACTTCAAGACCCTGGACAGCCTCGGCGACGGTTACGCGCAACTGGCCAAGGCCGGCAAGGGCCTGGTGAACGTGGAGATCAACGGCGAGCACTACATGGCCAACGTCTGGCCCTCGGAGCAGTTGGGCTGGACCTTCATCGGCCTGATCAAGCAGAGCGAAGTCATGGGCTCGGCCACCCAGCTGACCTGGATCATCGGCATCATTGCCGGGGTCCTGGCGCTGGTGTTCGCGGTGGTCGGGGCCAGTTTCGCCAGCCTGATCGTGCGCCCGATCCGCAGCGTCGCCAGCGGCCTGGAAGGCATCGCCCAGGGTGAAGGCGACCTGACCCGGGACCTGAATATCCGCGGCAGCGATGAAACCGCGCAACTGGCCAGCTGGTTCAACCAGTTCCTCGCGGCCATTCGCAACCTGATCCAGAACATCGGTCAGGCAGCGCAGAAGATCCTCGCCACCTCCCATTCCTCGACCCAGGTCTCCAACGACATGGCCGAGGCCGCCGGGCGCCAGCGCGAAGCCGTGGACATGGTGTCCACCGCGTTCCACGAAATGGTCGCCACCGCCAACGAGGTGGCCCGCTCCTGCAGCCAGGCCGCCGAGTCGGCCGACAGTGGCCAGCGCCAGGCCCGGGAAGGCCAGCAGCAGATCGACGACGCCGTGCACAGCGTCGACCGCCTGAGCCAGGAAATCGAACAGTCGGCGCAGTCGATGCAACAGCTGGAGCGCGACAGCAACGATATTCAGTCGATCCTCGGCACCATCCGCTCGATCGCCGAGCAGACCAACCTGCTGGCCCTCAACGCCGCCATCGAAGCGGCCCGGGCCGGCGAGCAAGGACGCGGCTTCGCCGTGGTCGCCGACGAAGTGCGGGCCCTGGCCAAGCGCACGGCCGACTCCACTGCCGAGATCGACGGTTTGCTCGGCAACCTGGCCAAGCGCACCAGTGCCGTGACGCAGCAGATGCATGCCAGCCTGGAAGTGTCCCAGCAATCGGTGAGCCGCATCGGCCTGGCACGCAACAGCTTCGGGCAGATCCGCGAATCGGTGGACGTGATCCGCGACATGAACACCCAGATCGCCACGGCTGCGGAGGAGCAGCACCAGGTGGCGGAAGACATCAATCGGCACATCAGCCAGATCCATGGCGATGCGCAACTGGTGGCGGAACTGGCCAACTCGGCGCGCCTGGACTCCCAGAGCCTGGCCGGGCTGTCCAACGAACTGGACAGCCTGGTGCGGCGCTTCAAGACCTGATGACGCTTTCGCCGGCAAGCCGGCTCCTACGGATTATCGGCATTTCTGTGTAGGAGCCGCTGGCCGGCGAATGCCTCGAACCTCAGCGCTCGATGATCGCCGTAACGCCTTGCCCGCCCGCCGCACAGATCGAGATCAGCCCGCGGCCCTGCCCCGCCACACTCAGCAGCTTCGCCAGGTTGGCAACGATGCGCCCACCGGTGGCGGCAAAGGGATGCCCCGCCGCCAGGGAGCTGCCTTTGACGTTGAGCCGGGCCCGGTCGATGCTGCCCAGGGGGGCGTCGAGGCCCAGGCGGGTCTTGCAGTATTCGGGGTCCTCCCAGGCCTTGAGGGTGCACAGCACCTGGGCTGCGAAGGCTTCGTGAATCTCGTAGTAGTCGAAGTCCTGCAGGCTCAGGCCATTGCGCGCCAGCAAGCGCGGCACTGCGTACACCGGCGCCATCAGCAGGCCTTCGGCGCCGTTGACGAAGTCCACCGCCGCGGCCTCGCCGTCACGCAGATAGGCGAGGATCGGCAACCCGCGCTCCCTGGCCCATTGCTCACTGCCCAGCAACACCAGGGAGGCGCCATCGGTCAACGGCGTCGAGTTGCCGGCGGTCAGGGTGCCGCTGCCACTGCGGTCGAAGGCCGGCTTGAGGCTGACGAGTTTTTCCAGGGTCAGGTCCGGGCGCAGGTTGTTGTCCCGGGTCAGGCCGAGGAACGGCGTGAGCAGGTCATCCTGCCAGCCCTCGGCATAGGCGGCAGCCATGTTCTGATGGCTTTGCAGGGCCAACTGATCCTGCTCGGTACGGGGGATGTTCCAGGTCTTGGCCATCTGCTCGCAGTGCTCGCCCATGGACAGGCCGGTGCGCGGTTCGCCGTTGCGCGGCAGCTCCGGCTTGAGGTGATGAGGCCGCAGTTGCAGCAGAGTCTTGAGCTTGTCGCCCGTGCTCTTGGCCCGGTTGGCCTGCAACAGGATCTTGCGCAACCCTTCATTGACACCGATCGGCGCATCCGAGGTGGTGTCCACGCCCCCGGCAATGCCGCAGTCGATCTGCCCCAGGGCGATCTTGTTGGCCACCAGCAACGCCGCCTCCAGGCCAGTGCCGCAGGCCTGCTGGATGTCGTAGGCCGGGGTGGTGGGCGACAGGCGCGAGCCCAGCACGCATTCCCGGGTCAGGTTGAAATCCCGGGAGTGCTTGAGGACTGCCCCGGCCGCCACTTCACCGATCCGCAGGCCATGCAGGTTGTAGCGCTCGATCAGGCCCTCCAGGGCGGCGGTGAGCATTGCCTGGTTACTCGCGGTGGCGTAGGGGCCATTGGAGCGGGCAAAGGGGATGCGGTTACCGCCGATGATCGCGACGCGACGCAGCTGTGTCATGGAAAGCTCCCTATTGTGTGAGTGCGACTACGGTGAGTACCTCCTCCACAAGCGTAGGAGGGATCTGGCTGATCGAACGACCCGGGGCCATTCATGGTCCACACTTTGAACCCCAGCCTTCGGAGTGCGTTCCATGTCTGACCGTTATATCGACTTCGCCAACTCGTCCATCGGCCAGCGCCTGGTCGGGGCCCTTGGCCTGCCGTCACCGGTACGCCTGGAGCGCTGGCAGGCCGGCCGCCTGCGCCCCATCGAAGGCGCCTTGCTGATCGGCGGTGGCCGTCTGGCCCAGCAGGTCAGCAGCCTGGCCCCACGGCTGACGGAGGGGATCTACAGCTATGGCATCGAACCCGCCCTGGCCACCCCCTGGATTCCCGGACATGGCCCCAAGCTCAAGGCGGTGGTGTTCGATGCCAGCGAGCTGCTGCACACCGACCAGCTCAAACAGTTGCGCGAGTTTTTCCAGCCGCTGCTGAGAAACCTCGAGCCCAGCGCGCACCTGGTGATCCTCGGGCGCGCCCCGGAAACCCAGGAGACGCCCTTTGCTGCCAGCGCGCAAAGGGCCCTGGAGGGCTTCAGTCGCTCCCTGGCCAAGGAGCTGAGAGACGGTGCCACCCTGCAACTGCTGTATGTGGGAGCCGGTGCCGAAGACCAGTTGGAAGGAGCCCTGCGGTTCTTTCTCTCCCCCAAGAGCGCCTTCATCTCCGGGCAGGTGATCCGCCTGCAGCCGTGCACCGCGCAGGTCCGGGACTGGAGCCGCCCACTGGCCGGACGCAAGGCCCTGGTCACCGGCGCCGCGCGGGGCATCGGCGCGGCCATCGCCGAGACCCTGGCCCGGGACGGCGCCCAGGTGCTGCTGCTCGATGTGCCCCCGGCCCAAGCCGACCTCGAGGCCCTCGCCGCCCGTCTCGGCGGGCGTGCAATCAGCCTGGACATCTGCGCCGAAGACGCCCCCAGCCAATTGATCGAACAACTGCCTGAGGGCATCGACATCCTGGTGCACAACGCCGGTATCACCCGGGACAAGACCCTGGCCAACATGACCCCGGAATTCTGGGACGCCGTGCTGGCGGTGAATCTCCATGCGCCCCAGGTGCTGACCCAGGCCCTGCTGGACAGCGGCCGCCTGCATGAGCACGGGCGGGTGATTCTGCTGGCCTCCATCAGCGGCATCGCCGGCAACCGCGGACAGACCAACTACGCTGCGAGCAAGGCCGGCTTGATCGGCCTGGCCCAGGCCTGGGCACCGCAGCTGCAGGACCGGGACATCAGCATCAACGCCGTGGCACCGGGGTTCATCGAGACCCAGATGACCGCCAAAGTGCCCTTCGCCCTGCGCGAAGCCGGGCGTCGCATGAGCTCCCTGGGCCAGGGCGGCTTGCCCCAGGATGTCGCCGAGGCCGTGGCCTGGCTTGCCCAGCCGGGCAGCGGCGCGGTCAGCGGACAAGCCCTGCGGGTTTGCGGCCAGAGCGTCCTGGGAGCCTGAACATGACAAACCACTGGCACGAACTGAATATTCCTTCGCCCCTGCCCCCGCTGTATCTCAAGGCAGCCATGCGCCGGCGGATCAACGGCACGCAGTTGCCCGACCAGGGCCTGCGCTGCTGGATCAGCCTGGACCCCAGGCAACTGCTGGCTTACCGCAAGGTCTGTGGTTTCACCGACGACGGCTTGCTGCCCGCCACCTACCCCCACGTGCTGGCCTTCCCCTTGCAGATGCAACTGCTGACTGCCCGGGACTTTCCCTTTCCGCTATTGGGGCTGATTCACCTGGCCAACCGGATTCGGGTGATGCGGCCCATGGGCAATGTCAGCAGTGTGCGGGTCGGCGTCCATGTGGAAAATCTGCAACCTCACGCCAAAGGCGCGGTGTTCGACCTGGTGACAACCGTGGACGACCTGCTGGGTCCGCTATGGGAGGCGCAAAGCCGGATGCTCTGTCGTGGCGTCCAGCTGCCAGGAGAGCCTGCGCAGCCGCCCTCGTTCTCGACCGCAGGGCTTGATGACCTGAGCCACTGGCGGGCCGAAAGCGATATTGGCCGGCGCTACGCCAAGGTCTCCGGCGACTACAACCCGATCCACCTGAGCGCCTGGAGTGCTCGACTGTTCGGCTTTCCCCAGGCCATCGCCCACGGCCTGTGGAACAAGGCACGCACCCTGGCAGCGCTGAGCGAACACCTGCCGGCAGCGAACCTGGACATCCGCGTGCAGTTCATCAAGCCGGTGCTGTTGCCAGGCGAGGTACGCTTGCAAGCCAGCGCGGCCGGCTCAAGCGGTGCACTGCGACTGATGGGCAACGGCGACCTGCAGCACATGCAGGGTGGTTGGCAGCCAATCGCCTGACAGGCCCCTCAGCCCCTGCGGATCAAGACCACACCCGCGACGATCAGCAGCAATCCGGCAATCTTGCCGAGGCTGACCGGCGCCTCGCGAAACCCTACCCAGCCGAAGTGATCCAGGGCCAGGGCCATACCCAGTTGGCCAGCCAGCACCAGTGCCATGAACAGCAAGGCACCGATCCTGGGGCCGGCAAAAGCGGCGGTGGTGATAAAGAACACCCCTAGCAGACCGCCGCACCAATGCCACCAGGTCAGCTCCTTGAGGGCGCTCAGTGTCGGCATTTCGCGCTGCAGCAACACCAGCACCAGCAACGCTACGGTGCCAACCAAGAAGGAAATCAACGCAGCGGCCAGCACACTGCCAACCTGCTTGGCCAACTGGCCATTGATCCCGGCTTGCAGGGCCAGGAAGGCGCCGGCAAAAAATGGCAGGCACAACAGCCACCAGACAGGGCTCGGCATCATGAACTCCAAGGAAACTTCGGTCGTGCAGTATAGATCAGGACATGTTCGGGAAGTCTTTCAACAAAACTAGTCGACGGGTAGAAAGTTATAACCGGCCGTTAACGCCAGGAGCAAAGCCCATCAATTGTATATATACAACTTTAGTTGGCCAGGCCTGCATCAGGCCCAACAAAAACAATCAACATATTGATTTAAAAAGCATCTCTTAAAACAAAAGCCATCAACCAATACTTTATTACTAGCTACTTGTAGGGCAATAACCCCCCCAAGAATAAGTCATTAATACCAAGCTCATAATTGTTCAAACTCTTTCCCGAGCCTTTTATGTAGACAACGGACGAAGGCATCTCCAGCACAAGAACTGGGGGGCTATCGAAACAACGAACGTTGTAACAGGTGCAAGGAATATCTCTCATGAAAACTCAATTCGGATGGAAAGCATGTACAGCACTGGCCCTGATCCTGACCCTCAGCCTGGCAGGCTGCAGTGGCGGTGGCGGCGGCCATAAGAGCAGTTCCAGCAGCTCGTCCCCTGCCAGCGCGGGAGGAGGAACTGATGGTGGAACCGGCGGCGGCACTGATGGTGGTACTGGCGGTACGGGTGGTGGCACTGGTGGCACTGGAGGCGGCACTGGCGGTACAGGTGGTGGTACGGGCGGGACCGGTGGCGGCACGGGTGGCACTGGAGGTGGGACCGGTGGCGGCACTGGAGGTACTGGCGGTGGTACCACCGGCACAACCTTGACCACCAGCACTCTGGTATCCGACCTGGGCACCACCGTCAGCGGCGTGGGTACAGGCGTTAGCAACCTGGGCAACTCCCTGTCGACTGTTCCAGTGGTCGGCGGTGTCGTGCAAAGCGCCGTCAACACCACCGGCAACGTAGTGGACACCGTGGGCGATGGCTTGACCGACGGCCTCGGCAAGCTGGGCACCGATCCCAAGGCCCTGAGCAAGACCACCGCCACCGTTGGCAATGTGGTCAGCGACGTGGGCACCGGAGTCACTGATCTAAGTGGCAAGCTGGCTACCGCTACCCAGAGCGTTCCAGTGGTCGGCGGCGTAGTCACCAAGGTCGCACCGGTACTCGGCGGCGTCGGCGCTCGGGTGACCATGCTCGGCAATACCCTGAGCACCGTCACCAGCAGCGGCCCCCTGGGCACCCTGACCGATGGCGTAGGCGACCAGGTACTGGTGCCGGTGGTGAGCCTGGCGGAAGGCTTGACCGGCAATGTCGGCAGCGCTACTGGTCTGGGCACTCCGGTCAAAGGCTTGCTCAATGGCGTGGCCGGGGCCGTGGACAGCACCGGCGATAAAATCAGTGGCACCGGCAACGGCAACCCTGTGACCAACCTGCTGGGCAATGCCCTAAGCAATGGCAGCACCGCAGTGGGCGCCGCAGGCGGCTATGTGAGCGCCGGAAGTGGCAGCGGCACAGGCAGCGGTGGCACCGGCGGTATCGGTGGTATCGGCGGCAACAACGGCCTGCTGGAAACCGTCGGCGGTGCCGTGGCCAACCTGAGCAACGGCCTCAACGCCGGCAACACCAACGGTACCGTCAGTGCCGGCGGCGTCACCGGCAGTGCCGCGGGCGGTCTGATTGCCTCGGTAGGCGGAGCCCTCGGCGGCAGCGGCACCCCGAACCTGGTGGTTTCCGCCCCCCTGGCCAGCGTTGGCGTCAGCCTGGGTTCGGCGCTCAATCCAGTGACCAGCTCGGTCACCGGTCTGACCCAGCAAGTGGGAGCAGCCACAGGTCTTGGCGCACCGGTCAGCGGCCTGCTGGGCCAGGTCGGCGGCGCCGTCAGCAACGTCGGCAGCAATGTTGCCGGCAGCACCGGCACCAATCAGGTAGGCACTGCCCTGGGTAGCACCCTGGGCGCAGTGGGCGGCACCGTGGCCTCGGTCGGCGGCCTGGTCAACGGCGGCACAGCCCCTAGCGGCGGCTTGCTCGGTGGCCTGGGTGTGGGTGTCGGCGCCAGCGCCGGTGCCAGCGGCAGCGCATCCGCCGGAGCCAGCGGCGGCCTGGGTGGAGTGCTGGGTGGCTTGACCGGCGCCCTGGGCGGCAGCAAAAAATAATTTGCACCTGGCCGATTCGACGGCCTCACCTACAGCGCCTACGCTTGGTTGAGGGCGAGAGATTCAAGTGAGTCTCTCGCCTTTTTGTTTATCCAGAGCATGACATCCCGGTGTCAGATCCGGGCCCAGCCCCCGAGCGACACTTGGCATGAGGATGTTTAGCACCGCCGCAGATTGACCATGGAGTGTCCTATGCGCACGTTGGCCGGCTTGTTGTTACTTGGATGCTGCACTTCCGCTTTTGCCGACTCTCTTCCCCGCTTCCTCAACAGCAACGACAGTATCAACAACCTGCCGATACCGAACCTTCCGGTAGACGCCTACCGCCCGGCAACTCCGCAACTGCAACTGCCCGACCAGCCCGGGCCCGCCCAGGGACAGCAGCCGCTGATGATGGGTACCAAGGTCACGGTGCGCCAGGTACAGATCGAAGGCGGCACCCTCTACCCCCTGGAAGAACTGGCAGCGATCTACCAGCCCCTGATCGGGCATGAGACCAGCTTCGGCCAACTGATCGAAGCCACTCGCAGCATCACTCGCCGCTACCAGAACGACGGCTACCTGCTCTCCTATGCCTTCATGCCGCAGCAGAATCTAGACCAGGGCACCCTGCGCGTGGTGCTGGTGGAAGGCTACATCCGTGACTACCAACTGCAGGGCGACATCGGTCCGGTATCCGCCTACCTGGACAAGCTGGTAAGCAAGCTCAAGGCCGAGCGACCGCTGACGCGCAAGACCTTCGAACGCTACACAACCCTGATGAGCCGGGTTCCCGGAGTGACCCTGCAGGCCGTGGTTCCCCCGCCCGGAACCACCGACGGCGCAACCCGCCTGGTGGCCGTGGCCAGCCGCAAGTCCATCGCCACCACCCTCAACAGCACCGACGACAACCGCAATGGGCTGCAGGCCCTGGTGGGCATCACCAGCAACTCGCAAACCGCCTGGGGCGAGCAGCTCAGCCTCAGCGGCCTGTTCCCCCCTGGCAAGGACAAGGAACACTACTACCGCCTCGACTACAGCCAGTTGCTGGGTTCGGAAGGGACCCAGTTGACCCTCAGTGGCGCGCGCTACCGCAGCGACCCTCACAGCAACCTGCAACTGGACAACGGCCTCGAACTGGAACCCCATCGCGAGAACGACCGCGCCTCCATCGGAGTCAGCCACCCCTTCATTGCCTCACCCACTGAAATGCTCACCGTCGGCACACGTCTGTATGCGGTAAATGACAAGACCCGCTACAAGCTCACCAGCGCCCCGCTGACCCTGGAAGAAAAAACCGATATCCGCGCTTTGGCGCTGGAGAGTGACTGGAGCAAATCAGACCCCCGCCAGTTGCGGATCCTCAGTGCCGGTCTGTACCGGGGCCTGGACAGCATGGGCGCCAAGACCAACAACGCGTTGTACGACCTGGACTTCTTCCGCCTGCGTCTGGCCGGGGTGCAAAGCAACCGTTTCTTCGACAACTGGCAAGGGGTACTGTCCGGCGCCCTGTACTGGAGCCAGGACAACCTGCCCGACAGTGAACGCGCGAGTTTCGGCGGCCAGAACTTCGCCCGCGGCTATCCCGATGACCAGGCTACCGGCGACAAGGGCTGGGGCGTGGCCTATGAAGTGAACTACAGCTTCAACCGTGAAGGCCCCTGGGTGCGGGTGCTGCAACCCTACGTGGTGTTCGACCGCTCCAAGACCTGGTTCAACCAGCTACCGGTCAAGGGCAGCAGCCTGTCCTCCGCGGCCTTCGGTTTGCGCTTCGGCGACGCCAAGCACTACAACATCGCCCTGGAAGCAGCCAAGGCCATGTCCGACGAAGCCCTGGACACCTACAACCGCCGGCCGCGCTACACCCTGAGCTTCAGCTACCAACTCTGAGCGACAGCCCATGCATGAGGCCTGCTGTCGAGTGGGTCTCATGCACGGCCAGCCACAGGCTCGGCGTCAGGCTCAACCCACAGGAGCCAAAACCGGGCCACGGCTGAGCCGAAAGCAGAGGAACCTACTGAGGAGGGGCGATCCAAGCCTTGAGCGGAGCTGGAACTCAGGGGCCAACCACATGCAGGCGAGGCTCGGGAAACAGGTTGTTGAGAGTTTCCAGCAGGCGCACGTGATAGATCGGTTTGCGGAACAGGTCCAGCACCTGCAGGCGCAACAGGTCACTGACGTCGTCCATGTCGGCATGTCCCGACATGACGATCACCGGCAGGTGCTGGCGTGAAGTGTGTTCGCGCAGGCGCTTGATCAGCGACAGGCCGCTTTCCTCCGGCATGCGCAGGTCAGTGATGACCAGCGCAATGTCAGGGTGGCGAGTGAGATGCTCCAGTGCCAGCTTCACCGAGGTCGCGGTGAAGCAGCAAAAACCCTCACCTTCCAGCAACTCGGCAAGTTCCATCAGCGCGTCCTCTTCGTCATCCACAAGAAGAAGTTGCTGGCGTGGGGTGGGGGGCGTGTTCATTAACGTTACCTTGAGCGGACTGTCCGGCGGTCGGTACTGCAAGAGCAACCAAGAACCTCAAGGTGTAGGTCGCGTAACCGCAGTACCTCCCAGGGCCGTGAGGATGTTGTTGAAGACCGCCAGGACTCTATCGCCCAACGGGGTCACGAATACCACCACGACCACGGCCACCATCGCGACCACGATCGCGTACTCAATCGCCGAGGCGCCTTCAGTCCCGGACAGGAACAATCGAGCACGCAGCAACAGGTATTCAATCAGCATGATGCACCTCCGTCATGAATCGCAGCACTAGGCAACCATGCCTTGCCTAGCGTACTCACGGTGTTGGACGGGTGACGGCGGTCCCTCCCAAGGCGACCAGCACGTTGTTGAAGATGGCCAGTACCCGAGCACCCAGCGGAGTCACGAACGCCACCACGACCACGGCCACCATGGCGACCACGATTGCGTATTCGATGGCTGAAGCGCCTTCGGTACGGTCAAAAAACAGGCGCGCCCTGAGATACAGATATTGAAGGATCATCCTAGCTCTCCTTAGCGCCAGACGGCGCCGATAAAACCGCACCGGCATGAATTTCCCCGGTGCCATCTGAGCATTGTCAACAAAGGACGGGCCAGCAACTGTAAGAACGAATTAATCATTAAGTATTAATTGGAAGGTTAACGCCAAAAATCCACCCGCTATGACATCACCTCTACTTTCGATAGCTATTTTTTGGCCAGTTAATGGCATTTCGTCCTAGCTCTACTACCTTCACATAGCGAAATAGTTGCATGTTCATAGCTGCCTGATTGCGAAATCGACTCATTTGGAAGCACGGGCGTTGGTGGTGCAGCAGGAAAGGGAGAGCCTTCATGAACAGTCGCGTCACCATGGGTCTGGCCGGGCTTCTGCTGGTGGGTGCGGTGTTTTTCGGCTACTGGGGCCTGGTACTCAGCCGCCAGCCTGCACCGACACCAGCGCCCCAACCGGCGCCCCCCAGCGTCATCGAACAAACCACTGCCAGTGCCGAAGACCAGACCCGCCAACCGGTGGTGGTCCTGGTGCGCGATGTGCCGCCTTTTGTCCCCCTGAGCGCCACCGATCTGGCGCTGGAAAAACTGCGCACCGCCCCTGCCGGCAGCCTTACCGCCATCAGCCAGGCCGTGGGTCGCACGCCCTGGCGGCAATTGAATGCCGGGACCTGGCTCAACGAACAGAGCTTCGACAGCGGCGGCGCCCTGGCGCGAATGATCCACGGTGATGAGCGAGCCATGGCGGTTGCGGTCGATGAAGTGATAGGCGCAGCCGGCCAACTGAGCCCGGGTGATTATGTCGACGTGCTGCTGTTCCTGCGCCAGGACACCAGCAACCCGCAGCAGTCGGCACAGATCGCGGTGCCGGCCATGCGCGTCTTGGCCGTGGGCGAGCAATTGGGGCTGACCAATGACGGACAGCCCGCCTCCCCCACCCTGAGCAGCGACGAGAAGCTCAAGCAGGACCAGCGCCGGATGGCGGCCCGGACGGTAGTCCTGGCGGTTCCCGAAGCCCTCCTGAGCCGGTTGATGCTGGCCACCCAGGTCGGTGTCCTGCGCCTGGCAGTACGCAGCAGCGAGGAGCAGCGCCTGGCTCACTACTGGGCCGGCACCCCGGACGCCGGTGAACACCTCGATGCAGCCAACAGCAACCTGTTCCAGTTCACTCAACTGGCCCTCGGCAGCGCTCCCCGCAGTCCGGTCGCCCACGGTGGCGCCCCCCGATCGGCGGTGGAGGTGATCCGTGGCAACCAGGTCACTCAACAAACTCCCTGATTGAGCAAGGATGCACTACATGCGCAGTCGTTCCATGCCGTTGTTCACCGCTCTGCTGACCCTGGGCCTGGGTCAATTGTTCTGGAATCAGGCCCTGGCCGCACCGGCGGGCTGCTCGAACCTTGCCCCCCTGCCAGCGGTACTGGAGGTTGGCGAAGGCTTGCAACAGGAACTGCAATCCCCGGTGGCCATTACCCGCCTGGCCATTGGTGATCCGAAGATCGCCGACGTGCATGCCAATGGCAACCATGCCTTTCTCCTCACCGGCATGGCCCCTGGCGCCACCAGCCTGATGGTCTGGACTCCCTGCTCCGGCACTCCACGCCAGAGCATGGTGTTCGTCCAGGGCCGGGCCACTGCCGACATGGCCACCACCGGCCTGCCCATGACGGACGACCCGCTCCTCCCCAGCCAGGTACAGACCGACATTCGCTTCGTCGAGGTGAGCCGCACCAAACTCAAGGAGGCCAGCGTCTCGATCTTCGGTCATGGCAACAACTTCCTGTTCGGTGCACCCGGTACCGCCCCGACCACCAGCGGCTCTTCCGGTAACGTCACTCCGACCTTCGGCGGCCGGCGCAACAGCATTCCCCTGGACAATGGCACCTTCAACATCGGCTTCGGCAATGGCCGGGTGCTGACACTGATCAATGCCCTGGAAGGCAGCGGCTTCGCCTACACCCTGGCCCGCCCGTCCCTGGTGGCCCTCAGTGGCCAGAGCGCAAGCTTCCTCGCCGGTGGTGAAATCCCGATCCCGGTGCCCAGTACCGGCAGCAACAGCGTGACCATCGAATACAAGGAGTTCGGCATTCGCCTGACCTTGACCCCGACCATCGTCGACCGTGGCCGCATATCCCTGAAAGTCGCCCCCGAGGTCAGCGAGCTGGACTACAGCAACACCGTGAACATTGCCGGGACCCAAGTCCCGGCCCTGACCATTCGCCGCACCGATACCAGCATTTCCCTGGCCGACGGCGAAAGCTTCGTCATCAGTGGCTTGATCAGCACCCGCAACAGCTCCCAGGTGAACAAGTTTCCAGGGTTGGGGGACATTCCGGTCATCGGTGCCTTCTTCCGCGACACCTCGATCAATCGCGAGGAACGGGAGTTGCTGATGATCGTCACCCCCCACCTGGTCCAGCCCCTGGCCGCCGACGCCAAGCTGCCCGCCCTGCCCGGCGAACGCCTGCGCAGCTACGACCCGAACTTCTATCGCATGTTCTTCCTCGAGAACGGCAACTTCGACAAGCGCAGTGGGCTGTCGCAATGAGCCAGAGCCTGAGCCAGACATTCCTCGCCATCACCCGCAACAGCACCGATCTCGAGTGGCTGCAAGGGGCCCTGGCGCCCCTGGGCCAGGTCGTGGGGACCGCTGGCAGCCTGGACGAACTGCTGGCACTGGTGGACGTGACCTTCGCCAACCTGGTGTTCGTCGGCCTCGATCGCGAACACGTGGTGGCCCAGGCAGCACTGATCGAGGGCGCCCTGGAAGCCAAGCCGATGCTGGCGATCGTCGCCCTGGGCGATGGCATGGACAACCAACTGGTGCTC
This sequence comes from Pseudomonas sp. PH1b, assembly GCF_000633395.1. GTDB lineage: Bacteria > Pseudomonadota > Gammaproteobacteria > Pseudomonadales > Pseudomonadaceae > Aquipseudomonas. Next base: position 230,673 of record NZ_AYMU01000015.1, on the reverse strand, counting down.
AACGCCATGCGTGCTGGCGCTCGAGACTTCGTGGCCTACGGTTCACGCTCCAGCGAGGTTGCCGGCCTGGTCAGGCGCCTGAGCAAACGCCTGCCGGCGGTCACGCCCAGTACCCAGCTGGGGGGGCTGACCGTGCTCTACGGCACCCAGAGCGACGGCGACGGCGCATTACTGGCCGGGCACCTGGCGCTGGTGGTGCAAAAAAGCGGCCAGCAAACCCTGCTGCTGGACCTCGGCCTGCCCCGGGGCGACAGCCTGGCCCTGATGGGACTGGAAAGCTCGTTCCACTTTGGCGATGCCCTCAGGCATCTGCGGCGCCTGGACGCGACCCTGATCGACAGCGCCTTCACCAGTACCGACTCGGGTTTGCGGATCCTCGCCTACGCCAGTCACGACGAGCCCCTGGAACACACCAGTGCGGCAGAGCTGTACATGTTGCTCAGCGCCTTGCGCCAGCACTTCCAGCACATCGTGGTGAACCTTGCCGGGCAACCGGACAGCGAAGCCCTGCGCACCTTCGTCAGCCATTGCGACAAGTTGCTCTGGCGCACCGACCAGAGCGTGCTCGACTGCCGACGCAACCTGACGGTGCTCAACCACTGGCGGGAAAAAGGCATGAAGCTCGAACATGCCCGCCTGCTGGTGGACCGTTACCTGCGCGCAGTCGCGCCGGACTCCGAAACCCTGGGCAAGACCTTCGCCCTGGAAGTGATCGCGGTACTGGCCTACAGCCCGGAAGTCCGCCTGAACGCCAAGAACCAGGGCGTCAGCCTGTTTGAACTGGCCCCCCGCGAGGCCCTGACCCAAAGCCTGAAAACCCTGGGTGAGCGACTGGCCAAGCGCTCCGAAGGCCTGCCCCAGCCCAAGGCCGGCTGGCTCAATCGGATCATGGGGGGCAAATGAGCGGCGAAAAACTCTTTGGCGCCACCACTCGCGCGGCCCCGGGCAACAGTGACCACGAAGGCCTGAAACTGGTGTTGCACCGCTACATCATCGATGCCATCGAAGAGTCGGGGAAAAACCTGCTGGAAAGCTCCCGGCAGAACCTCTCGCAGTTCGTCATCGACAAGGTGGCGGAATACATCGCGCGCATGCACCTGGCCATTTCCCGCTACGAGATGGAGCGCCTGGCGGAAGAAATCGTCGATGAACTGACCGGCTTCGGCCCTCTGGAAGTGCTGCTGCGTGACCCGGCGGTGACCGAGATCCTGGTCAATGGCCCGCACCGGGTGTTCGTCGAGCGCGAGGGCGTGCTGCACCAGAGTGACTTGCGCTTCATCGACGCCCACCATGTGGAGCGGGTGATGCAGCGAATTCTCGCGCCCCTGGGCCGCCGCCTCGACGAGTCCTCGCCAATGGTCGACGCCCGCCTGCCGGACGGCAGCCGGGTCAATGCAATCATCCCGCCGATCGCCCTGGACGGTCCCTGCCTGTCAATTCGTAAATTCCGCAAGGACATGCTCAACAGCAGCGACCTGATCGCCATGCAAACCATTGACCAGGCGATCTTCGAGTTCATCCAGGAGGCCGTGGGCAAGCGCTGCAACATCCTCATCAGTGGCGGTACCGGTACCGGCAAGACCACCTTGCTGAACATTCTCAGCCAGCTGATCAACCCCTACGAGCGCCTGGTCACCATCGAAGACGTGGCCGAGTTGCAGCTGGGGCACCCCCACGTGGTACGCCTGGAGACCCGCCCGCCGAATGCCGAGGGCCATGGCGAGGTCAAGGCCAGCGACCTGATCCGCAACGCCCTGCGGATGCGTCCCGACCGGATCATCCTCGGCGAGATTCGCGGCGTGGAAGTGCTCGACGTCCTGACCGCGATGAACACCGGCCACGACGGTTCCATGAGCACGGTGCACGCCAACAACGCCCAGGACGCCCTGCTGCGCCTGGAAACCCTGGTGGGCCTGACCGGACGCCAGGTGGCCGAGCGCACCCTGCGCCAGATGATCTGTGCGGCGCTGGACGTGGTGATCCAGTTGACCCGCCTGCCCGACGGCCGGCGCTGTGTCAGCGAGGTCGTGGAAGTAGTGGGCATTCGCGAAGACATCTATGTCACCAATACGCTGTTCCGCCTGGACCGACGCAGCGGCTTCGGCTTCCAGCGCGAGGCGCTGAATCCGGCCGGTGACAAACTGCGGCGCGAGAGCGGGCTGGGCGTCAATTGAAACGACGAGGTGGCCCATGATCGGCCTGCTGCTTACCTTGATCTGCCTGCTCCTGCTGGGGCTTTCCGGATGGCTGTTCTATCACGGGGTGCGCAAGACCGAGCGTGAGCGGGTTCTCAATCGGCTGGCCGAAGGGCAACCCGACCTCAAGGTGCAACGCAGCTCCTGGAGCGGCCTGGAGCGAGCCTTTGCCCGTGCCGGCCTGGGCCAGCCCAATGAACGCCTGGGCCTGTGGCTGGCAGTCTGGGTGACGCTGGCGCTGCTGGGCTACCTGATGGCGGATTGGCTCGGCCTGCTGGGCGGTCTCCTCGGTCCGCCCTTGCTCCTGCGGCTGTGCATCGCCTGGCTGTACCAGCGCCGGCTCAAGCGCATGATCGAGCAGTTGCCCGCCTTGCTCGACCACAGCGTGCGCAGCCTGAAGTCCGGCCGCACCCTGGCCGATGCGGTACTCGGCGCCATCGAGGCCAGCAACGATCCACTGAAGCAGGCCATGGGCCGGGTCCAGCGCAACGTGCAACTGGGGGTCAACCTGCCGGAGGCGGTCAGTGATTTTGCCGAGTTCTACGAGCAGGACGAACTGCGCATGTTCGCACTCGGCTTGAAGGTCAATCACCGCTATGGCGGCAATGCCAGCGAGTTGCTGGAAAACCTGATCAAACTGATCCGCGAACGTGAGCAAGGGGCCCGGCAATTGAGTGCGATGACCGGGGAGACCCGCATGACGGCCTGGGTCCTGGGGCTGCTGCCGCTGATTCTAGTGAGCTATTTCATGGCCACCAATCCGGGCTACATGCTCGGCATGTGGCACGACTCCGCCGGACAGAAAATGCTGATCACTGCCGTGTGCCTGCAGATCTTCGGCTGCCTCGCCCTTTGGCGCATGTTGAGGAGTATCTGAGATGCTTCTGCTGGCCGCTGCGCTGCTGTTTCTCGCCGCCTTGCTCCTGCTGGGCAACGGCTTGCTTGAGCAACGCCGGCGCGAACGCCAGGTTGCCCAGCGACTGCAAGGCAACATGACCCGCGACAACCGCCTGGGCAGCTGGTTGCGCCTGCTGGGCGACAGCCGTTTCGGCCAGCGCGCCGTGAGCATGGACAGCGAAACCCAGACCTTGCTCAACCGCCTCGGCTGGCGCCGCGCCAGCCAGCGCTCACTGTTTGCCGCCAGCCAGATCGCCACCCCGGTGCTGCTGGCATGCCTGGTGTTTTTCATCCAGGAGGTGGCGTTTCCCCAAGCCAGCAAATGGCTGATGCCGATGCTCGCCCTGGGGGCTGGCTACTTGCTGCCCAAGCGGATGCTGGCCTACGCCGCCCAACGCCGGCAGAAACACATCGCCGTGGAGATCTCCACCTTCATCCCCCTGCTGCGCATCCTGTTCGAATCAGGCATGGCCGTGGAACAGGCCTTGCGCGTGCTGGGCAACGAGGCTCAGAAGCTGCTGCCGGAATTGACCCACGAGCTGCGCCTGATCCTGGCGCGAGTCGACTCGGGCCTGGAGCTGGGCCAAGAGATCAACAAGACCGCGACCTTGCTGGCGGTGGACGAATTCACCGACACCTGCGTGATCCTCCAGCAACTGATCCTGCAGGGTGGCGGTGCGATGAAGTCGCTGCAGGCGCTCAAGCAATTGCTCGATGACCGGCGCCTGACACGCCTGCAGGAATACATCTCGAAAATGTCGGCCAAAATGTCGGTGGTGATGATGCTGTTTCTCTTCCCCGCCCTGTTGATCGTGCTGGCCGGGCCGGGTTTCACCGCCATTGCCCGGGCCTTTGCTTCCTAGAGGGAATTTGATGAAAGCCATGATTGTCGCTGCAAGCCTGCTGCTGCTCGGCGGATGCGCCAGCAACGGCCAGCCACCATGGGCGGCCCTGACCAACTCCAGCAGTTGCGCCAAACTCAGCTCCGAGCAGGAACTGGCAGTCAGCCTTGCCGATGAAATGGCCAACGACGGCAAGCTGCACGCCAGCCTGGCCAACCTGCAGAGCCTGCCGGACAACCTGGCGCAAGTCCGGGTTCGCAAGGCCCGGGTCTACCGGCTGCTGGGACGCAGCGAGGCCGAACCGCTGTACCGCAGCCTGCTGGGCTCGTGCCTGGCAGCCGAAGGCGAGCACGGCCTGGGTCAGCTGGCAGCAGCCCGGGGCGATAACGGCCAGGCCCAGGCTCACTTGCAACGGGCGGCGCGCCTGGCTCCGACCAACGAGAAAATCCGCAATGATCTGGGTGTGGTCTACCTCAACCAGTTGCGGATCGAAGAGGCCCGCTTCGAGTTCCTCACCGCCATCGAGCTCAAGCAGTCCGAGCCGCTGGCGGCGATCAATATGGTGACCCTGCTGCTCTATCAGGACGACTGGAAGCAGGCGGCGCAAGTGGTCAGCCAGGCCAGCTTGAGCCCGCAGCAGTTCGCCCAGGCCCAGGCCCGTGCCGAACAGCTCAAGACCCCGTCGAAGACCACCGGCCCCGTGACCCAGGTGGCTACAGGAACCACCACCCTGCAGCCTGATGCCGCACCAGCCAAGGAGCGCTGAAGATGAAACTGCCCATGCTCTGCTGCACTGCCCTGCTGACACTGCCGCTGGTCGCGCAGGCCATCGATGCCGGGCCGTCCTCTCCCCAGCAGCAGGAAACCGAAGGCTGGCTGCTGTTGCAGAACCGCAACCTGGCAGCCTCGCCGCAACCACAGACGGCGACCCCCACCGAACGCGAGCTGGCGTTGCAACGCTGGCTGAAGAAATACAAGTACGAGATTCCGGATCTCTACGACCCGGACGCGGGCGGCAAGGTGGAAAGCAAATAGTCGCAAGCTACAGCTGGCGGTGAACCCGGCACCGCCAGTGCTTCGCAGTCAGTGTGCCGTCACCCGCTGGCGCAACCCCGAATTGCTCGGAGACAGCGCCAGGGCCAGCTGGGTGCGATTGTGCATGTGGGTCAGCCGCAGCACCTGGGAAACATAGAGTTTGACGGTGTTTTCGGTAATCCCCAGCTCACAGGCGATCTGGTAGTTGGTCTGGCCCTTGCCCACCAGGCGCGCGACATCCAGTTGCCGTGGCGAAAGCTGATTGAAGATCGTCGGGATTTCGATGCTGTCGGCATCGCCGCCGCCCTCGCCCCGGGGTTCTTCGTTGCGGCTGGAGGCTGGTGCACCCCGGACCTTGTCCAGGTCCTGATACAGATCGTCGATGGATTCCGAGAGAAACTGCAGCTTCTGGTTCAGGTGCCCCAGGTGCAGGTTTTTCTGCCGTTCCTGCAAGGCGACTTCCTGACGCTGCAAGCCTTCCAGGAGTTCGTCCAGATCGATGGGCTTCTGATAGTAATCGGCGATCCCGGCACGCAGGGCCTTGATCACATCCTGCTTGTCGGATTGGCCGGTCAACATGATGGCCTCGAACACCCGCTGCTTGCCGGCAATGCGCTGCAGCTCCTGCACCAGTTGGATACCGTCCAGGCCTGGCATGTGCAGGTCGCAGAGCACCAGGGAGATTTCCGGATCCTTGTTGAAGCACTCCACGGCCTCGCGGCTGGACTGGCAAGGAACACAACGGTAACCACTGTTTTCAAGAAACTCGCAAAGTTCTTCGACAATCAGTGGCTGATCATCGACCACGAGCACTTTCATCTGTGAGGTGAGCTTGTTCACGTGCTACTCCGTGCGGGCCCATCGATGACGGGCCACTCCTGTGCTGCGACGCATGATCCGGGCAGCTACAACTTAAAACCTAGACCTACTTTCCGACTATGTACATCGCATTAATCAGCCCGGCGACTAGTGGATCACGCTCACAGTTAAGACCATTCCGAGCAGGACAAAAGGGGCAAAGGGGTATTTTTTTGACAAGTGCTTTGCCGGCTCCCCGGTCGAGGGCTCAAGCCCTTGTTTTGGCTGTAGGTCGAGCCTGGCAGCGATCAGCAGCCACAGCAGGCTGCACAGCCCGGCCCCGATAAACGCGCCCAGCAGATGCTGGGTATCGGTGGCCAGCCCCAGGGCCGCCATCAGCTTCACATCCCCCGCGCCCATTCTTCCCGTGGCATACCCGGGCAAGGTGAACAGCAAGGCCAGCAGCAGGGCCCAGCCACCTTGCGCGGCACTGCTCCCGAGCCAGGTAGTGCCGGTCCATGACAGGTAGAGAGTGGCCAGCAGCGCAGCGCCCAGGGTCAAAGCGTTGGCGATATGCCGCTGACGCAGATCCTGCAGCGCGCAGATTGCCAACCAGATCCACAAAACCAATAAATGCATCGGCCGAAACGGTCCCTTTTTCCGGAAAGATCCTATGCTTAATGAACATAGTGGTTGTCAGGGTAGACGCACTGATGAAACCGGGCCTCCCTAGAAAGCAGAAAGGCGCTGCAGCGATCGAGTTTGCTGCTGTGTTCGTGATTTTTTTCGCGGTGTTCTATGGCCTGGTCAGCTACAGCGTGCCGCTGCTGATGATGCAGTCCTTCCATCAAGCCACCGCCGAGGCAATCCGCCGTGCGGTGATGGTCGATCCCAACAGCGCCAACTATGCCACCACGGTGCAGAACCTCGCCAACAGCGTGATACAGACCCAGACCCAGTGGATTCCAGCGGCCTTCAACTTTGCCGCCACCGACTACAGCGCGGTGTACAGCGCCGGTGTGCTGACGGTCTCGGTGAACTATCCCACCAGCAAGCTGAACCAGGTGCTGCCGCTGCTGGTGTTGCCGGTTATCGGCACCGTGCCCAACCTGCCCAGCAACCTTTCCGTCACTTCGAGTCTGCAGTTTTGACCTCTGGCGACAAGCTCTTCGGTCGCCTCCTGGGCCGCCAGCCAGCGGTCGCTGACGAACCCCAGGCAACCGCCGCGCCCCAGGCCATCGGTCTGTTGCTGGTACTGGATCAACAGGGTCGGATCCTGACCACCAGCGGGCCCTTGCGCCATGCCCTGGCCCAGCTCCCGCCGAGTGCCGAACCAGCCCATCTGCGGGACTATGTGGTGCCCGGCAGCACCCAGGCGCTCGAAGGCCGCCCCGCCGACTGGAGCGGGCAAGTCCTGGACCTCGATTTTCGCGGGCTCGGGGTGAAGACCCTGCACCTGCGCGGCTGGGTCCAGCGTCAGGCCCAGGAATGGCATCTGCAGCTCCTGGATATCGGCGACCTGATCCTGCAACGCGAACAGGCCTTCAGTCGCGAACAGTGCCAGGCCTTTGCCGCGCAGATCAGCGAACAGATCCGCCTGTGCGGCCTGCCGCGCCTGAAGGAGGTGCTGCACGAGCAACTGCTCGACCTGGCTCGCTTCTGGCACATCCCCTGCGTCGGCCTGGCACTGCTGGATGAGCAAGAGCAAAGCTGGCTGATCCACAGTTGCTGCAACGCCCACGACGCACCACAGCTGTGGCAGGACGGCCAGGCCCTGGGCATCGGCCTCGACAGCCTGAGCGGCAACATGCCCCTGCGCCTGAATCAGGTTCCCGGCTTGAATGAACACCCGCGCCTGCAGGCCATCTTCGCTCACCGCGAAGGGTTCCTGGTGCCTTACCGGGATGATCACGGCGTCGCCGCCTGGCTCCTGTGCGGTGGCTACAGCAGCCAACAGCACGCGCCCAACCTGCTGGACCGCGACTGGCTGATGCTCACCGCAGCCCTCGCCGGGCCGCTGCTCAGTCGCCTGCGCGAACACCGCCATCACCTGCACCTTGAACGCCTGGAAGCCTTGCAAGGCCTGTTGGGGGCCGGGTGGTGGGAGCTGTGCCCAGGCACCGCCGAGATCCTCCTGGCCAGCCAACTGGCGGCATCCCTGCAGGTACCCGAGGGCAATACCCGACTGAGCGTCCAGGCGTGGCTGGAGCTGATTCATCCCGTCGATCGGGCCGAGCTCGGCAGCCGCCTGCAGGAGTTGAAGCAAGGCAAGCCCCTGCTGCTCTGCGTGCGCCTGCACAGCCCCGAGCCGACATTCCCAGCACGCTGGTATCGCCTGCAGGGCCAGGCCCTGGGGCGGGGAGAAAACCAGCGCCTGGTGGGCTTCATGCTCGATATCAGCGACATCAAGAACCAGCAGCAACAAGCGGCCGCGGCCCACGCCCGCCTGGACAACCTGATCGCCAGTTCGCCGGCAGTGATCTATGTCCAGCGTTACCTCGAAGGTGCATTGCAACCGAGTTTCTTCAGCGCCAGCCTGCAGCCTCTGCTGGGCTGGACCCTGGAAGACTGCGCGGAGGACCGGCTAGTGGACTGGCTGCACCCCGAGGACCGCGACCTGTACTTCCAGCGCTGCCGCCAGTTGCTGCGCGCAGGCCATGTCCACAGCCGCTATCGCCTGCGAGATCGCCAGGGCAACTACCACTGGGTCCTGGACGAAGCCAGGCTGCTGCGTGACGACCTCGGCCTGCCGGTCGAGGCGGTCGGCCTGTGGCTGGATGTCACCGAAGCCACCTTGGCCACCGAGCAGGTGCGCCAGAGCGAGGAGCGCTATCGGATCCTGGTGGAGGATTCACCAGCGATGATCTGCCGCTACCGCCCGGACTTGACCCTGACCTTCGGCAACCGGCCATTGGCCGCCTACCTGGAGTGCGCCGCTGCCGATCTGCCAGGAAGCAATCTCGGACAGTGGCTGTCCGCCGAGCAGCGCGAAGGCTTCGCGCGCCGGATCAATCTGCTGAGCCCGGAGTTTCCGGTCAGCACCGCAGAAATCAACCTGCAACTGCCCGGGCGGGAACATGCCTGGTGGGTCTGGTCGGACCGTGGAGTGTTCGATGATCGGGGCCAACTCCTTGAGATCCAGGCGGTGGGGCGCGACAACACCGAGGTACGGCGCTCCCAGCAACAGCTCACGCAAAGCGCGAAAATGGCCACCCTCGGGGAAATGGCCACCGGGCTGGCCCATGAAATCAACCAGCCCCTGAACGTGATGCGCATGGCCATCGTCAATGTGCTCAAGCGTGTGAACAGTGGCGATATCCAGGTCGACTACCTCACCGAAAAGCTTCACCGCATCGACGCCCAGGTCCAGAGGGCTGCCCGAGTGGTGGACCACATGCGGGTGTTTGGCCGACGCTCGGAGGTGGAGCAACAGCCGTTCGATCCGGCCCAGGCCATCGAGGGCACGCTCTCGCTGCTGGCCGAAGGCATGCGTGGCAAAGGCCTGGACCTGCGCATCAGCGAGCTGGGTTTCGATGTCCGGGTGCTGGGGTTTGTCGACCAGCTGGAACAAGTGCTGATCAACCTGCTGGTCAATGCCCGGGACGCACTGTTGGGCCAGCGGGAAAAACAGCCCGACTTCAAACCCTGGATTTCCGTGCATGGGCAACGTGACGAACAGTGGCTGCGGCTGTGGGTCGAGGACAACGCCGGCGGCATCGACCCGCGGCTGCTGGAGCGGATCTTCGAGCCGTTCTTCACCACCAAGCCAGTAGGGGTCGGCACCGGACTGGGGCTGTCGGTGAGCTATGGCATCGTCGAGAACATGGGCGGGCGCCTGAGCGTCAGCAACGGCCAGGAAGGCGCGCGCTTCTGCATCGAATTGCCGATCGCCCCGCCGGATCAGATCACCAGGTAGGCCTTGCCGGTCTGCCCGCAGGTCAGGTTGGCGCCTACTTCGACATCCATCAGGTTGATTCCCAGTCCCGACAGCAAGTTGTTCAACAATGGATCAAGCACTGGGCTCAAGAGCCCGGTGATGACCGGCGTCAGCAAGTTGCTGACGCCACTGATGGCCGAGGCCAGGCCCGTGACGATGGCCCCCAGGGGGTTGTTGTTGACGGGTTTGTAGACAATCAGATTGATGCCCGAGAGGGTACTCGCCAGGCTGGAAATGATATTGGTGGTCGGCGCCGCCGTCTGGTAGCTCGGGGTCTGGTTGACGTTGGGGGGCACCGGGAAAGGCGAAGCCGTACTGGAGAACACCAGGTCCTGGGTGTTCTGCGCCACGCTGGTGTTGACCATCACCGCGATTCCCCCTCCCGCGTAGTGCACCACCGGATCGCAGCGGCCCGGCAGGATCAGGAACTGGTAACAGGTACGGACTCCCAGATCCACCAGGGGCAGCGGGGTCACCGTGGGCTCGGCGGATGAGGAGAACGCGTTGGTCGGGTCGATCTGGCCGACTTTCAGGTCGGCGATGGAGGTAATGGTGTGGGCGGTCAGGCTCTTGGTCCCGCTGTTGTTCACCGGGCAACTGTAGTCGGTGACATAGGCGATTGCCCCTCCTGCATCCAGGCTCAGGTCGATCTCCGAAGAAGGCGCAAGTGCCGGGTACAGTTGCTCACACCCGGCGCCCAACAGGCACAGCGTCGAACTCAGGGTCGCCACCAGGTTCAGGCTCAGCAGGCTGTTCAACAACGGCGTCAGCGGCGCCACCAGATTGCTCACCGCCGTGCTCAGCCCCGAGACCCCGGACAGCACCGGCAGGTTGATCCGCACCAGGGTTCGCACTTGTGCAGTACGCACATAAATGCGATTGGCCCCAGTGGGGTTGGCCTTGGCCAGGGCAGGGTTGCCGATGGCCGACAACTGCGGCGGCTCGATGACCTTGGTCTGCACCGTGATATTGGCCAGCCCCAGCACGTTGATCGGCAAGGTCGCCGCCACCGCGCTGTTGCTGTTGGACAACTGCACCACCGCCTGCAGCAACTGGAACAGTTGCACGCTGGCGTCCAGGGCCGTGCTCGGCAAGCCCGTCTGCAGTTGCAGGATGTCCCCCAGTTTCAGCGGAGCGGCATTGATCGCCGCGATTTGCAGATTGCCCAGGGCGGTCAGCACATCGGCGGTGGCACCATTGGCCTGGACCACGGTGATCGCGGCCTGGATCAGTTGCGTCACGCTGGTGGTGGTGTTGAGCAACTGGGTGTAGTTGCCCGCCGCCACGCCCAGGTTGATCGCCAGTTGATTGAGGTAGCTCAGCAGGTTGATGTTGGTGTTGAGCAAACCATTCCACCCCACCGCACTCAGGCTGAGGCTGCCCCCGAGCATTCCTCCCACCAGCGGGTTGAGAATGCTCGACTGCGCGGTGCTGACCGTGGCCAGGGTGCTGCGAATGCTCAGTTGCGCCACAGTCGGGGTCGGTGCCGCCGCGACAGCCGTGGCACTGAGCTGGGTGGTGAGGTTGATCGGCCCAGGAGAAAACAGCGCGGCAACTCCCGAGGCGACGCTGATGGGCACGGTGTTGCTGGCAACCACCCGCACGGCTACAGACTGCGTGGCATTGGCGTTGAAGGTGCGCAGGCCGTTGGCCCCGGTGGTGAGGGAACCGCAGGTGGTGGTGAGGGTACTGCCGGTGGCCACGACAAAACCGTTGCGGGTCGCGCTCTGCCCGGCATAGGCGGCGGCGCTCAGGCCGGCCTGGCAATTGCCACCGCGGCTGACCGCCTCCAGGGCTGCGTTATCCGCAACCCGTTGCAACCTGCGCTGCTCCAGGTAGAGCCGGCCGCTGTCCACCACCAGAAGCATGAGCAACAGCGCCAGGGCAAAGGTCACCGCCGCCATCAGGCCAATGGCGCCGCGCTGGTGGGCGGGGCCGGAAAACCGCTTCAGGGGAGACATCGAGGCACTCCTTTACCGGCTCGCAGCCGAGCGCTATCTCCAAGGATGAAAGCAGTGTAGTCAATGCCTGGAGGGCACGCTGGCAGGAGGCCAGCCCGGCTGACTGGCGGCGGGCAAGAGCACCGCAGGCACCTCAAGGTGCTGCCGTGCCCCGGATGACAGGAGAAGGAATGGCCTCAATGAGGCGGGTAGTTCTGCAGGATTCGCATGACCGTGGCGCGGACCGCGGCGCTGCGGTCCGCAGGGTTGGGCGAACTGCTGAGCATCTGCTCGTCACTGCCACGCCAGACCAGCTTGCCGTCCTTGCCGTCCAGCAGGTCGATCTGGATGGTCGCCACCTTGTAGGTGATGTTGCGGGTCTCGTTGTACATCGGCCCGCCCCAGTAGCCGTTCCACGGACCACCCCAGCCTCCGCCGTAGTTGGTGGTGACCTGTTGCTGGCGGTCTTCGACGATCAGGTAGGCCTGGACGTTCACATCGGCCCTTGCACCAGCCTGGACAGGGCGCAGGCCACGCTGATCCAGTTGCTCGGACACGGCCTGGCGAATGCGCTGCTCGGTCAAGTCGCTCTTGATCCGCGGATCATCGGGACGGTACTGCAGGGCGGGTTCTTTCCAGCTCCAACTGCGGTAGGCGCCAAAGTCCCGGCTGGCGTCGAAATCATGGTTGACCTGGTCGGACGCACAGGCGCCGAGCAGCGCGATGCACACCAGTAAAACGACTCGATGGAACATGCTGTTTCTCCACTTCATGGCTGAGGCCTGAACAGGGACCGCTAACTGGGAGGATAGGCGGCCATGGCTTTTTCCACCGCCTCACGTAATGCATCGGCACGCTCGCCGAGGCTGCCGCGACTGCTGGTTTCGGCGCTGGCACTCCATACCGGCTGGCCATTGGCGCCGTCATACAGGTTGACCCGCACCACCACCACTTCCACTTCATAGGTGCGCACCACCGGCACACTGCCGTACATGCCGTAGCCCGGTCCGTAGCGGTTGTAGCCGCCATAGCCTGCGTAACCGTAATCGTCCTGGACCTGGCGCAGGCGTTTCTCCAGATGCAGGTCGGCGCTGACCCACAAATCCGCCGGCCGCTGGTCATGCAGGGGGCGCAGCCCACGTTGATCCAGGGCATTGCTCACCGCTTCGGCGATCTGCGCCGAATCGGCCCAGGCCGAGCCACTGGGCAGGCGGCCGTTGAGCCAGGCCCAACTGCGGTAGCGGCCGTAGTCTCGGGTCGGCGCCGGGTAGGCGCTGCGATCAAAGGTCGTGGCCGCTTGCGGCGGGGCCGGCGGCAAGGGATTGGAACTGGCGACATAGGGGTTGCTGCCCTGACAGGCGGCAAGCCCGGCACACACAAGAATCAGACCCAGGCGGCGTTTCATTGCACACTCCGTTAGACCGGCCGGCACAGCCAATGCAGATAACGCCCAAGCCCGGCAAAACTTGGGTGTCGACGGTGGGCCAGCTCCATCTCCAGCAGATCCGTCAGTTCGGCTCGAGCCTGGAACTCCACCGGCATGTAATCGTGGAACACCCGCACACCGCTCTGGGTTTCGACCTGCCACAAGCCCTCAAGTTGCGCCGCCAGCTCGCGCGGATCAAGCGGTTGTTGCGGGGTCAGGCTCTGCTTCTCACCGGCCATGTCGTTCTTGCGCATCTTGCGAAAGTGGCCCTTGAGCAGGTTGCGGTACACCAAGGCATCGCGGTTGTAGAAAGCCAGGGACAGCCAACCGTCAGCGCGGGTCAATTGGTGCAATACCGGCAGGATCGCGTGGGGTTCGGCCAGCCATTCCAGCACCGCGTGACACAGCACCAGGTCATAAGGCTCGGTCAGTTGCCCCAGCAACTCCTGCCAGGGCGCCTGGATGAAGGTCGCCTGCTGCTCGGCTTCGGCAAAGCGCTGGCGTGCGCCTTCAAGCATCGGCGCCGCCGGTTCGGCCAGGGTCACCTGGTGCCCGCGCTGCGCCAGCCACAAGGACATGTGCCCCAGGCCGGCACCGATATCCAGCACCCGCAACGGCCGTTCCGGCAGGCTTTCCTTGAGATCGGCCTGAAGCACGGCGAGGCGGATCGCACCCTTGGCACCGCCATAGATTTTCTCGGCGAAACGGGTCGCCAACTGATCGAAGTGACGATCGCTCATGAGCAGAACCGCCGTTCGCTGTCCGCCAGCTTGCTGCGCACCACCTGGTCCAGGTCCAGCCCCAACTCGCTGCACAGCAGCAACAGGTAGAGGACGATGTCCCCAATCTCCTGCCCGGCGTGGGCCAACTGGTCGGCCGGCAGTTGCCGCGACTGGTCTTCGGTCAGCCACTGGAAGATTTCCACCAGCTCCGCCATCTCGACACTGGCGGCCATGGCCAGGTTCTTCGGGCTGTGGAATGGCCGCCAATCGTTGCGATCACGAATGGCGTGCAGGCGTTGGGTCAGTTGCTCTAGGTTCATCGGGGTCTCCTGAAGGCGTATAGCTTCCGGGGGATGGGCACGGGACGCAAGGGCGGCATGCGCCGGCAGGTGCAACATCCTCCGGGCGCTCCTATAGAATGTACCCAGCCGCCAGCTTCTATGCTGATGGGGAACTCGCCCCAGGCATCCGTGGCCCAAGGTTGAGCTTCGGCACCCCGCCTCTCTTTCATCAGGACGTACACATGCAGGTAGAAAGCTTCTTCGAATGGCTCGGCCAGGCCATCGGCTCGGTCATCCGGTTTATCGTCGACCTGCTCAGCGGGTTGTTCAATACCCTGACCCACGCCGGAGGCAATTTTATCGACGGGCTGTCCCGGGCCCTGGGCATGGACGCCTCGATCATCAGCATCATCACCCTGATCATCGGCCTGATGTTCCTCTACTCGGCAATCCGCGCCTTCATGCGCGCCTCGATCATCCTCGGGCTGATCTGGCTGGTACTCGGCCTCTGGCTGCTGAGCTGGATCATCCATTGATTGCCTGCTGTCCCTGATCCCTCTACTTCACCCTCGGCGCCACCGCGCGCCGGGCTACAATGCTCGCTCTCGCAAGGAGCCCGCATGTCCCCCCTGATCACCGATTGGCGTCATCGCCCCACTCATCGTCGCGTCTGGGCCCTGGCCGCGCCGATGATCCTGTCGAACATTTCCGTGCCCCTGGTGGCCCTGGTGGACAGCACCGTCATCGGCCACCTGCCCCATGCCCATCAGTTGGGAGCCGTGGCGGTCGGCGCCAGCCTCTATACCTTTCTTGCCTGGGCCATGGGCTTCCTGCGCATGGGCGCCACCGGTTTTGCCGCCCAGGCGGCAGGACGCGGCGATGGAGCAGCGCTGCGACAGATCCTGTTGCAGGGCCTGCTGCTGGCCCTGGGCCTGGCGTTGCTACTGGGGAGCATCGGGGTGCCGCTGAGCGGCGCAGCGTTGCACCTGATGCAACCCTCGGCAGAGCTGGAGCAGATGACCCGGACGTTTTTCCACACCCGCCTGCTGGGCCTGCCCGCCGCCCTGGCCAGTTTCGCCCTGGTGGGCTGGTTTCTCGGCACCCAGAACGCCCGGGCACCGTTGATCATCCTGCTCAGCACCAACCTGCTGAACATCACCCTCAACCTGTGGTTCGTCCTCGGGCTGGACTGGGGCGTGGCCGGTTCGGCCCGGGCCTCGGTCATCGCCGAATGGAGTGGCGCGCTGATCGGCCTGGCCATGACCCGCCCGGCGTTGCGCGCCTACCCGGGCCAGATCGTCTGGGCCGCCTTGCGGCGCTGGCAGAGCTGGCGCCCGTTGCTGGCGGTGAACCGCGACATCTTCATCCGCAGCCTGGCCCTGCAATCGGTGTTTTTCCTGATCACCGTCCAGGGCGCGCGCCTCGGCGATGCGACGGTGGCGGCCAATGCCCTGCTGCTCAATGGTCTGCTGCTCACCGCCCACGCCCTGGATGGCCTGGCCCACGCGGTGGAGGCACTGTGCGGCCATGCCATCGGTGCCCATGACCGCCAGGCCCTGCGCCGCTCGCTGGTGGTGGCCGGCGGCTGGTCGCTGCTGGCCAGCCTGGGGTTCGCCGTCCTGTTCCTGCTGGGCGGCCACCTGTTCATCGAAATGCAGACCAACATCCCCGAAGTCCGCCAGACCGCCTTTACCTACCTGCCCTACCTCGCCGTGCTGCCGCTGATTGCGGTCTGGAGCTACCTGCTGGACGGCCTGTTCATCGGCGCCACCCGGGCCCGGGAAATGCGCAACGGCATGCTCCTCAGCGTGCTACTGCTCGCACCGTTCGCTTGGGCCCTGCAAGGCTTGGGCAATCATGGCCTGTGGTTGACGTTCCTACTGTTCATGCTCTTGCGCAGCCTGACCCTGGGCGCCTTCGCCTGGCGCCTGGACCGCCGCGACGGCTGGTTTGCTCGTGCTCACTGAACCGCTGTCGACTCGACGAAACCACTGATCCGCTCAAGCACCGGGGCCAGTCTCCGCAGCGGCCGGGACAAAGCGGCAACCAAGGTTGCGTGGCTGGTACGGGAGAAATAGAACTCCTGCACCGGCACGCCTGCCGCCCGCAACTTGCTGGCCAGGCCGCCGGTGTTGCGCTGCGGATTGACCAGGGAATCATCGTTGGAGGCCATCAGCAGCGCCGGCGGAGCGTCGTGGCTGACATGGTTGATCGGCTGCGAGTCCGGCGGCGAGTCGGGATAGAAGAACACCGGGCGCACCTCGGTGTTGCGAATGGGCAGAAAGTCATAGGGCCCGGCCAGACCGACCCAGCCCTTGATGATCCGCGGCGTCAAGTCGACCTCTGCCAGCAACCGAGGATCCAGGGCCAGCATCGCCGCGTTGTAGGCCCCCGAGCTATGGCCCATCAGGTACAGGCGCTGCGGGTCGGCCCCAAAGTCGGCGATATGTTCATGGGTCCAGGCCACGGCCCGGGCCCCATCCTGGAGAAACGCCGGGTAGCGCACCTGGGGATAAAGCCGATAGTCGGCAATCACCACCACCATGCCCCGGGAAGCCAGGGCTTCGCCGACAAAGTCGTAGTCGCTGCGTGAACCACTGTTCCAACTGCCTCCGTAGAAGAACACCACCACCGGTGCACCGGGCGCGGCCTGCCTGGGCCGGTAGACATCGAGCCGTTGCCGCGGGTCGCTGCCATAGGCAATGCCCGAGGTCTTGGTGAAGCTGCTGCCGGGGGTGAGGGAGTTGAGTACCTTGAGCGGCGAACAGGCTGCCAGCAGGCTGATCAACAGTCCGCTGAACAGTAGACGCAAGGTGTTCCTTGATCGATGAGGCATCGCCAACCCTCTGTGCCTCCACCGCGGAGCGCTTCCAGCAGGCTAGCTGCAAAGACTGAGTTGTGGGCGCTGACAAGCAACAGAACGGGATGAGGCCGGTCATGCGCATACAGGTGGCGAGGGGGCCGGCACGCGCTGGGCGCCGTGGGGTGGTGACCGGGGAAGATCGGATTCAGGATTCACGCCCGCGACGCGACCGAACAGGAGCAAGCTTCCTGGCCACCAAGCGATAGGGCAGCGGGTACAAAAAAACGCCGCCTCCTGATGGACAGGACGCGGCGTTTTTCATGGACCAACAGGCATCAGCGGGGATGCCCAGGGTGTCAGGAAGACAGGTAGGACGAGCGGGTCAGGCCCAGGCGCAGGGCGTCCAGGAACTGGGTGCGCTCGGCCGTACTGATCTTGGCGCTGGCCACCTTGTCGCGGTAGTGGGTCATCAACTCCTCCGGCGACAAGTGCACGTAGCGCAGCATGTCCTCGATGGTGTCGTGGGTCTCGATGCCGGCGTGGTACACGCTGCCATTGGCCCGCTGGTAGATGTTCACCGAGTCGGTGTCACCGAACAGGTTGTGCATGTCACCGAGGATTTCCTGGTAGGCGCCCACCAGGAAGATCCCCAGCAGGTAGTCCTCGCCTTCGTTGAGACCATGCACCGGCAAGCTGGTCTCGATGCTCTGCTCGTCGACGTACTGCTTGATCTTGCCGTCGGAATCGCAGGTCAGGTCCTGCAGCACCGCACGGCGCAGTGGTTCTTCGTCGAGACGGTGCAGCGGCAGGATCGGCAGCACCTGGCCGATGGCCCAGGTGTCCGGCAGGCTCTGGAACACCGAGAAGTTGCAGATGTACTTGTCGGCCAGCTTGTCGTTGAGTTCGTCGAGCACTTGGCGGTGGGAGCGCTGGCGAGCCTTCAACGAGTTGTGCAGGCGGCGGCACACGGCGAAGTAGCACTGCTCGGCCAGGGCTTTTTCAGCCAGGGTCAGCTTGCCGTCGGCGTACTGGGCGGCCACATCGCTCATGTAGTGGGTGGCGCGCCAGTAGGTTTCAGTGACCATCTCGATGTCGGTCGGGCCCAGCAGGTCCACCAGCCATTGCACGGTTTCCGGCAGCTCGGCCTTGTTGTCGATCTGCGGCACGTCGTCGTTGTGTTTCTCGACGTCGGTCACCTGTACCACCAGCATCGCGTGGTGGGCGGTCAGGGAGCGGCCGCTCTCGGAGAAGATGTGCGGGTGCGGCAGGTTCTGCGCATCGCAGAATTCCTTGAGCATGCCCACCACCACGCCGGCGTAGTCGTCCATGTCGTAGTTGATCGAGCTGGCATTGCGCGAATGGGTGCCGTCGTAGTCCACGCCCAGGCCACCGCCGACGTCGATGTGATCCACCGGCAGGCCGAGGTTGCGCAGCTCGCCGTAGTAGCGGATGGCTTCCTTGAAGCCGTGCTGGTAGTCCGCCAGGTTGGCGATCTGCGAACCCATGTGGAAGTGCAGCAGGCGGATGCCCTGGTCCAGGCCGGCAGCGCGGAAGCGTTCGACCACCGACAGCAACTGCGCCGCCGACAGGCCGAACTTGGATTTCTCGCCGCCGGTGTCGGCCCATTTGCTCGACGCCAGGGACGACAGGCGCACCCGCAGGCCCACCTGTGGCTTGACCTTGAGGGATGCCGCTTCCTCGATCACCAGGCCCACTTCGGACTCTTTCTCGATGACGATGAACACGTTGTGGCCCAGCTTCTGGCCCATCAGCGCCAGGCGGATGAACTCACGGTCCTTGTAGCCGTTGCAGACGATGGTGCCGCCCTTGGGCGCCAGGGCCAGGACCGCCAGCAGCTCCGGCTTGGAGCCAGCTTCCAGGCCGATGGAGACGTTCTGGGTGGCGATGATGTTCTCGATCACCGCTTCCTGCTGGTTGACCTTGATCGGGTACAGCGCGGTGTATTTGCTCTGGTACTCCAGGCGCTCGATGTTGGCATCGAAGGCGCCGGTCAGCTGGCGCACGCGGTCCTGGAGAATGTCCGGGAAGCGCACCAGCAAAGGCAGGGACAAGCCGCTCTTGCGCAGCTCCTCGACTTGTTCGAACAGATCGATGGGCAAGCTGCTCGGGCCGTTCGGACGAACTTCGACGCGACCGGCGTCATTGATCGCGAAATACCCGGCCCCCCAATGGCGAATCCCATAGACACTGCGGCTGTCCGCAACGGTCCATTGGCTGCCATCGTCTTTACGTGTGCGTCGTACGGACATCGAAGTCCCCTATAAAGAAGTCATAGAGCGCCGCCCCAATCCAGGGCTGGCGCAGTCTAAAGAATGAAAATGACGATTAGCCTGCAAGGGCAATAGACCGCGCTCGCAGTACTGAGTTTAGAAACCGTTCATGAACAGGCTCTGTGAAAACCATGGAGACGCCGCCTGCATCCCGGGCAACCCGGGACCGCATCCAGTCAGAGGTGGTTTTCACAGAGGCTGCTAGCCGCCGGACTTCTTCGCCTTGAATCCCTGCTTGACCAGCTCCGCCAAGAGTAGCTCGACGTGATCGCCCTGGATCTCAATGACACCGTCCTTCAAGGCGCCACCGGTACCGCAACGTTTCTTCAACGTCGCGGCCAGCTCCTTGAGGGCGTCCTCGGCCAGGGGCACGCCGGTGATGGTGGTCACCGTCTTGCCGCCACGGCCCTTGCTTTCGCGGCGCACGCGGGCAATGCCGTCGCCGGCCGGAATCAGGGTTTGTTTGCAGATACAGGCGGCCACCGGCTGGCTACAGTCCGGGCAATGTCGACCTGCGTCGGTGGAAAACACCAGGCCACCAAGGGCGGCGAAGGATGCGGCTTTTTTGGCCACCGGCAATCCTCTTGGGAGGACAAAGACTGGTCGAAGCATATGGCGCTGCCATCGACCGCGAAGCCCCACTCAGGCAGGGGCAGCGCTACTGGGCCGACGGCGGATAAAAGACAACGCCGGCTCAGCTTGAAAAGGCGCGCAGTGTAACGGCAAAAAGCCCACTTGCTAAGAGCCAATCAGCACCAATTTATGCAACTTTAGCGACGTCGGGCCAGATAGCGTTGCAAGGCGGCCAGAGAGTCCGGGCAATAGGGCTTTTCGTGGATTTCCCGCAGCACCTGATCCAGTGGCAGGAAGTGCGCTTCGAGAACTTCTTCAGGCTGCAGGCGCAGCGGGCCATCCCACACGGCACTGAACGCCGAGCACCAGAGACGGTTGCCGGTGTCCTCGAAAAAGAAGTGGTCGTGGGCGACCAGTTCCACCCCGCTCACCCCCAGCTCTTCTTCCAGTTCCCGGGCGGCCGACTCGGCATAGCTCTCGCTGGCCAGGACCATGCCGCCGGCGGCGACGTCCCAGTAGCCCGGGTAGATGGCCTTGCTCAGGGTGCGCCGGTGCACGCACAGCTCACCGGCGGAGTTGAACAGCATGATGTAGGTGCCCCGGCCGATCAGGCCGCGCTCGCGCAGCTCGGAACGGACCATGGCACCCAGCAACTGGTCTTCGCCATCGACCCAGGCGATCTGTTCTGCGTCGGAGGCGGCGCGATGGGCCGCCTCATTGGTGGTTGCGACCATGGATCAGCCTTGATTGAGCAGTTGGCGCAAGTCGATGACCGCCGCGTTGGCCCGGGAAATATAGTTGGCCATCACCAGCGAGTGGTTGGCCAAAATCCCGAAACCGCTGCCGTTGAGGATCATCGGGCTCCAGACCGGTTCCTGGGAGGCCTCCAGTTCACGGATGATCTGGCGCACGCTGACCGTGGCATTCTTTTTCGCCAGTACGTCAGCGAAATCCACCTCGATCGCCCGCAACAGGTGCGACAGCGCCCAGGCCTGGCCACGGGCCTCGTAGAACACGTTGTCGATCTGCATCCACGGGGTTTCCTCCACCACCTCGTCCACCTGCGGCGCCTGGCCCGGGGCCGGGGTTTCGGTTTTCAGCGCGGTGTTGAGCTTGACCCGGCCGACGCTGGCCGAGAGCCGCTGGGACAGCGAGCCCAGGCGCGTACCGACATCACCCAGCCAGTTGTTGAGGTTGTCGGCACGGGCATAGAACTGCGCAGTCTTCTGGTTCGGGTCGGACAGGCGCGCCTGGTAGCGGCTCAGGGAATTGATGCCGTCCTGATACTCCGACTCGCTGGATGGCAGCACCCAGCTCTTGTTGTCGAAGTTGAAGCGCGGCTCGGCCTTGGCCAGGTCGGCATCCTCGGCGGACTGCGACTGGGAGCGGGCGAAGTCCTTGCGCAGGGCACGAGTCAGGTCGCGGACCTGGACCAGCACGCCGTATTCCCAGCTCGGCATGTTGTCCATCCACAGGCCCGGCGGGAAGCGGTCGTTGGAGATATAGCCGCCCGGCTTGTCCAGCAGGGTACCGGCCACGGTCTTGAGGGTTTCCACAGTGGTGTAGCCCACCACCATCTGCCGGCCTTCCTTCTCGGCGGCAATCTGGGCGTTCTGCTGGACCGGGAACAGCGCCGGTTCCTGGCTCCAGTACCAGCCCAGGGCACCGGTGACCAACAAGTACAGGCCCAGCAAGGTGGCCAGGGCGCGGCTGAACAGCAGGCCACCGAAATAGCTGCGTGTCGCCGACTTGGGTTCGGCAGCCCGATCCGGCGCGCTGCCTGCGCGATTCTTCCAATCCAGCATGGCTATGTCCTTTCAATCACTTTTGGGTTCATCGGTTCGACCACAACCCTACTCCATCGTGCCTTGCCTTGACGGGATATCTCTTCCGGCAAATGCGCGCCGCGCAATGATTGCGAATCAGGCAGCCACTATAAATGAAGCACAGTCCCGAAGCCTATGCGACCAGCCGGTCAGGAACTGAATCGGCTCGCCTTGCACATTATTGACGTACGACACTCATGGGACGCAAAAGTGGTGCTAGCATAGAGCCACCAGTCGATCTCAGCATGCACCCTAACTAGTAGTCAGGATATGACCGAGCCAGAAGACCCCAGCCGTGAGCGCCTCAAGCACCACTTTGCCCAGCGGGTAATTCATCAGGCACGTCAGATTCTTGAGATATGGCAGCGTCTGCAGCGCAGCGAATGGTCGACCACTGACATGTCGGAACTGTGCGAGGCCAATCTGCGCCTGCTGCGGTTCGCCGAACGCTTCGAACAACCCGAACACACTCAGTTGGCCCGCAGCATCAGCCAGTCGCTGGAAGCCGTGGATGCCAACCGCGGGCGCCTGAGCAGCAACCTGATCACCGACCTCAACCGTTTGATGCAACGCCTGTCGCGTACCGGGCTGCGTCACGGCGATCAGCTGGAACAAACCTTCCTGCCACCGCTGCGCAAACCGATCTACGTGATGCTGCAGGATCACGACCGGGCCGAGCGCCTGGCCAAGCAACTGGAGTTCTTCGGCCTCAGCGCCCAATCCCTGGACAGCGTCGCGGCGTTTCGCTCATCCATGGTCGAGCGCCTGCCGGCGGCGATTGTCATCGATGTGGATTTCTGCGGCCCCGGCATCGGCCTGACCCTGGCCGATGAGGCCCAGCTCGGACTGGAGCAGAAGCTGCCGCTGCTGTTCTTCAGCCTGCATGAAACCGATACCCCGACCCGCCTGGCGGCCGTGCGCGCCGGTGGCCAGGAGTTTCTCACCGGCACCCTGGAAGCCTCCAGCCTGCTGGAAAAGATCGAAGTGCTGACCTGCGTCGCCCAGTACGAGCCCTATAAAGTGCTGATCATCGACGATTCCCGGGCCCAGGCGCTGCACACCGAGCGCCTGCTCAACAGCGCCGGGATCGTTACCCGTACCCTGATCGAGCCGATACAGGCCATGGCCGAGCTGGCGGACTTCCAGCCGGACTTGATCATCCTCGACATGTACATGCCGGCCTGCACCGGCACCGAGCTGGCCAAGGTGATCCGCCACAACGACCGCTACGTCAGCGTGCCGATCATCTACCTGTCGGCCGAGGACGACCTGGACAAGCAGCTCGACGCCATGAGCGAAGGCGGCGACGACTTTCTCACCAAACCGATCAAGCCGCGCCACCTGATCACCACCGTGCGCAACCGCGCGGCCCGGGCGCGCAACCTCAAGGCGCGGATGGTCCGCGACAGCCTCACCGGGCTGTACAACCATACCCACATCCTGCAACTGCTCGAAGACTGCAGCTTCCGCGCTCGCCGCGAGGGCAAGCCACTGAGCTTCGCCATGCTCGACATCGACCACTTCAAGCGGGTCAACGACAGCCACGGCCACCCCATGGGCGACCGAGTGATCAAGAGCCTGGCGCTGTTCCTCAAGCAGCGTCTGCGCAAGACCGACTTCATCGGCCGCTACGGCGGTGAAGAGTTCGCCATCGTCATGCCCGACACCGACCAGGAAGCCGCTTGCAAGGTGCTCGATGAAATCCGCCAGCGCTTTGCCGAGATCCACTACCCGGCCCAGCCCCAGGACCTGTGGTGCACCTTCAGCGCCGGGGTGGTGGAAATGCAGCAAGACTCCGACAGCCTGATGATGGCCAGCCAGGCGGACGAGGCCCTGTACCGCGCCAAGCACGGCGGACGCAACCGGGTGCAGGCCGCGCGGCAATCAAGTCAAAGTGCCACTTTTTCATCCGAATCCACTGATTCGGTCATAACCTTGTAATACAAACGCAATAAGTTCGGGCGCTTACCATTTAAGCCGTTGGTAGAGCCCCGATGCGCCTGAAGTTGCTGACCAATCTCAACACCCTGCTATTAGTTGCCGTGTGCCTGGCCCTGGGGGCGACGCTCTGGTGGTCGCAGCGAGCCCTGGAGCGCCCCTACCTGCTGATGGAGCGGTACCTGGGGTTGTCCCAGCAGTTTCAGAATCAAGTGGCGCGCAATATCGAGGACTACCTGGCCAGTGGCGACGCGCTGCGCCTGAGCAGTGCCACCCAGGCGATCGAGACCCTGCAGAGCGAACTGGCCGAGCTGCCACCGCAGCTGGCGCAAAGCCTGCGCCCGAGCCTGGCCAGCCTCGACGAGTTCAGCAAGACCGACCTGTTGGCGGCAGGCAAGCTGGCGGGCGATCCGCAGGCCCTGCTGCTGCAGGCCGAGCGGGAACTGAGCGCCAACCTGGAGCAGTTCAGCCAGTACGCCAGTGGCACCGGGAAAACCGATGCCGCAGCCTACCTGCCATTGCTGCTGACGGCTTCGCAGCACCTGGGCAAGCTGTCCCTGGCCCGGGACAAGCTGGTGAGCAGTGGCCGCAGCGAACTGGCTGCCGACGTCGAGCGCGAAGTGAACAACATCCGCGCCCAGGCCGAGCTGATCGAGGCCCTGCCGTTATTGGGCGTGACCGCCAGCAGCGAGTCCGGCACCGACGACTTCGCCGCCCTGATGGGGCTGGAAAACACCCAGAAGGCCGCTGCCGAAGACGTCGGCGTCGGCCTCAAGCGCGAACTCAACAGCCTGCTCAACCGCTATCCCGCAGAACTTGAGCGCACCCGGCAACAGATCCAGAAGCGTGCCGACCTGAGCGCCGCGACCCTGTTGAAGATTACTGCCGTACGCCAGGCCATCGCCGAGCTGGAACCGGCGGTGCGCGCCCAGCACGGGCAGATCCAGGGCGAGGTACGACTGATGCAGGGCCTGATGATCGGCCTGATCCTGCTGATCGCCCTGGTGATCGACACCTTGCAGCGCCGGCTGGCCCGGGTCCTGACCAACCTGGCCCCGGCGCTGTCGACCTGGGCCGATGGCGACTTCAGCCGGCCGATCCAGCTGGGCAAGACCAATTACGAACTGCACGCCATCGAAGAATCCCTGAACCGCTTGCGGGCCTATCTGGTGGACCTGGTGGGCACCATTCGCCAGAACGCCGAACAGGTGGCCGGCAGCAGCCGCGCCCTGGCCGACCTCAGCAGCGGCCTGCACAGCGGCGCCGAGCGCCAGGCTGGCGATACTGCGCAGATCCGCGATGCCCTGGGCGAACTGGAAGCCACCATCCAGCAAGTGGCCGGCGACGCCAGCCAGGCCGCCGATGCCAGCCGCAGCGCCGGGCTGGCAGTGCAACAAGGGCAGAAAGTCATTGGCCTGAGCCTGACCGGGCTGCACGCCCTGGTGGGCGAGGTGCAGGGCAATGCGCAGATGATCGAACACCTGGCACAGGAGTCCGCCACCATCGGCGGCGTGCTGACGGTGATCCGTTCGATTGCGGACCAGACCAACCTGCTGGCCCTCAACGCAGCCATCGAAGCCGCCCGCGCCGGCGAAATGGGCCGCGGCTTTGCGGTGGTCGCCGAAGAGGTGCGTACCCTGGCCCAGCGCACCGCCGGGGCCACCGCAGAGATCCAGAGCCTGATCGCCGGCCTGCAGAGCGCCGCGCAGCAATCGGTGCAGGGCATGCGTGCCCAGGTGGAGCATGCCGAGGCCACCGCCAGCCAGGCCCAGGCTGCCGATGGTGCCCTGGACGAAATCGTCGGGGCGATCCAGACCATTGCCGAGACCGCCGTGCGGATCGCCGATGTCACCGCCCAGCAAAGCGGCGCGGTGAGCGAGATCCGCGACCACAGTGAGCGTATCCATCAACTGGGCGGCGACAACCTGCAACGCATCGGCGAAGGCCGGGCCCAGGGCGACAACCTGCTGGACCTGGGCGGCCAGTTGCACACGGCAGTGCAAGCCTTCCGCGTCTGACCCCGGTCACGCCCGGCCGAGACCGGCCTCGACGCCTCGGGCGAGGACCTCGCCGCATGAAATACCTGGAGACGGGCTGAAACTGCCCGCTTCGCCCGCGGCGCCCAGCCTGACAGCACTGGAGCGCAACATCGGCGAAACCCACGGCAAACACGCCCCTCCACATGGCTTGCAGGCAAATGACCGGATTTAATCGCTTGGTCACATATTTTGCGCAAACATCGGTCATCGTGCTGGCTATTGCCGAGAACTGGACAGTCATAAAGTCTTTCCGGCATAGTCGCCGGGTTCTGACAACAGCACCCCGATAACAAGGAACAACCGATGGCCACCCTACTGGTTCTTCACGGACCCAATCTGAACCTGCTCGGCACCCGTGAACCGGGGGTCTACGGTGCAACCACCCTGGCCCAGATCAATCAGGATCTGGAGCAGCGGGCCCGTGATGCCGGGCACCATCTGCAGTACCTGCAGAGCAACGCCGAGTACGAATTGATCGAGCGCATCCATGCCGCACGGGATGAAGGCGTGGATTTCATTCTGATCAATCCAGCAGCTTTTACGCATACAAGCGTCGCATTACGTGACGCGCTGCTGGCGGTGAGCATCCCATTCATCGAAGTGCATTTGTCTAACGTGCACAAACGCGAACCTTTCCGCCATCACTCCTACTTCTCCGACGTTGCGGTGGGAGTGATCTGCGGCCTTGGCGCCAGCGGTTACCGACTGGCCCTGGAGGCCGCACTAGAGCAGCTTGAACAACAAGCTAAACGCCCCTGACCGACCCTTGGGAGTTGATGATTCATGGATATCCGTAAAGTTAAGAAACTGATCGAACTGCTGGAAGAGTCCGGCATCGACGAGCTGGAGATCAAGGAAGGCGAAGAGTCCGTACGCATCAGCCGCCACAGCAAGACTCCAGCCCAGCAGTACTACGCACCGGCTCCGGTAGCCGCCCCCGTAGCTGCACCTGCCGCCGCTCCAGCCGCTGCCGCTGCACCTGCCGCCCCAGCCGCTCCGGCACTGAATGGCACCGTGGCCCGCTCGCCGATGGTCGGTACCTTCTACCGCAAATCTTCGCCTAGCTCGCCAGCCTTCGTCGAAGTCGGCCAAAGCGTGAAGAAAGGCGACACCCTGTGCATCGTCGAAGCGATGAAGATGATGAACCACATCGAAGCTGAAACCAGCGGTGTAATCGAATCCATTCTTGTCGAAGACGGCCAGCCGGTTGAGTACGACCAACCGCTGTTCACCATCGTTTGAACCGCGGAGAGTCTTTGATGTTGAAGCCTGCGAAGTTGGAAAAAGTCCTGATCGCCAACCGCGGCGAAATCGCCCTGCGGATCCTGCGTGCCTGCAAGGAAATGGGGATCAAGACCGTCGCCGTCTACTCCAAGGCCGACAAGGAGCTGATGCACCTGGGCCTGGCGGACGAGTCCGTCTGCATCGGGCCTGCGCAAGCCGCACAGTCCTACCTGCACATCCCGGCCATCATCGCCGCCGCTGAAGTCACTGGCGCCACCGCTATCCACCCCGGCTACGGCTTCCTCGCGGAAAACGCCGATTTCGCCGAACAGGTGGAAAACTCCGGCTTCGCCTTCATCGGCCCGAAAGCCGAGACCATCCGCCTGATGGGCGACAAGGTTTCTGCCAAGCACGCCATGATCGCCGCCGGCGTACCCACGGTTCCAGGTTCCGACGGCCCGCTGCCGGAAGACGAGGAAACCGCGCTGCGCATCGGCCGTGAAGTCGGCTACCCGGTGATCATCAAGGCCGCTGGCGGCGGCGGTGGTCGCGGCATGCGCGTGGTGCACAAGGAAGAAGACCTGATCGCCTCGGCCAAGCTGACTCGCTCCGAAGCGGGCGCGGCGTTTGGCAACCCGATGGTCTACCTGGAGAAGTTCCTGACCAACCCACGTCACGTGGAAGTCCAGGTACTGTCCGACGGCCAGGGCAATGCCATTCACCTGGGCGACCGCGACTGCTCGCTGCAGCGTCGGCACCAGAAGGTCCTCGAAGAGGCGCCGGCACCGGGCATCGACGAGACCGCTCGCCAGGAAGTCTTCGCCCGCTGCGTCAAGGCGTGCATCGACATCGGCTACCGTGGCGCCGGCACGTTCGAGTTCCTCTACGAGAACGGCCGCTTCTACTTCATCGAGATGAACACTCGCGTGCAGGTAGAGCACCCGGTTTCGGAAATGGTCACCGGTATCGACATCGTCAAGGAGATGCTCAGCATCGCCGCCGGCAACAAGCTGTCGTTCACCCAGGATGACGTGGTCATCCGTGGTCACGCGCTGGAATGCCGGATCAACGCCGAAGACCCGAAAACCTTCATGCCAAGCCCCGGCACGGTCAAGCATTTCCATGCTCCGGGCGGCAACGGCGTGCGCGTCGACTCGCACCTGTACAGCGGTTACGCGGTTCCACCGAACTACGATTCGTTGATCGGCAAGCTGATCACCTACGGGGCCACCCGTGACGAAGCCATGGCGCGCATGCGCAATGCGCTGGACGAAATCGTCGTCGACGGGATCAAGACCAACATCCCGCTGCACCGCGACCTGACCCGTGACGAAGGCTTCTGCAAAGGGGGCGTGAACATTCACTACCTCGAGCACAAGCTGGCCGAGCAACACTGATCGGCAACCGCCACACCGCCAAGGCCGCTTTCGAGCGGCCTTGTCGTATCTGCTTGTCTCCCCGCGCCCTGTAGGAGCGAGCCTGCTCGCGAACCGCGCAGCGCGCCATTGCCTAGATTGCCTGATCAGCCGCTATCGCAAGCAAGAACCAGGCATCCCCCTCGCTCCCACGGGTCGTCTCGCGTAAACTTGCGCGCTTCTCGCGGCCCGCTAGGCTGCACATCACATTTTTCAAAGGTGCCCGCCATGCCTTGGCTGCAAGTCCGTCTCGCCATCAGCCCAGAACAAGCCGAAACCTACGAAGACGCTTTTCTTGAAGTCGGCGCCGTCTCGGTGACCTTCATGGACGCCGAGGATCAACCGATCTTCGAACCCGAACTCAACACCACCCCGCTGTGGTCCCACACCCACCTGCTGGCCCTGTTCGAAGGCGGCACCGAAGCCGCCAGCGTACTCGCTCACCTCGAGCTGCTGACCGGCAGCCCACTGCCCGAGCACCACAGCGAAGTCATCGAAGACCAGGACTGGGAACGCAGCTGGATGGACAACTTCCAGCCCATGCGCTTCGGCCAGCGCCTGTGGATTGTCCCGAGCTGGCACGCCGCGCCGGAGCCGGAGGCCGTCAACCTGCTGCTGGACCCGGGCCTGGCCTTTGGCACCGGCACCCACCCGACCACCGCCCTGTGCCTGGAATGGCTGGACGGCCAGGACCTCAAGGGCTGCGACGTACTGGACTTCGGCTGCGGCTCGGGGATCCTCGCCATCGCCGCCCTGCTGCTGGGAGCCAGGCAGGCCGTCGGCACCGATATCGACGTGCAGGCCCTGGAAGCTTCCCGTGACAACGCCGGGCGCAACAACATTGCCGAGGCTCTGTTCCCGCTGTACCTGCCGGAACAACTGCCCCAGGTCCAGGCCGACGTGCTGGTGGCCAACATTCTCGCCGGCCCCCTGGTTTCCCTGGCCCCGCAGCTATCGGGCCTGGTCAAGTCCGGTGGGCGCCTGGCGCTGTCGGGCATCCTCGCCGAACAAGGCGAAGAAGTGGCTGCCGCTTATGCCCAGGACTTCGATCTGGACCCGATCGCCACCCTCGATGGCTGGGTGCGCATCACCGGCCGTCGGCGCTAGAATGGCCGCCTGCATAATCCGGATGGCCGCATGACCGACAGCTTCGTCACCCAGTGCCCGCATTGCCAAACCAGGTTCCGCGTCAGCCACGCTCAATTGAGCGTGGCCCGCGGGGTGGTTCGCTGTGGCTCCTGCCTGCAGGTGTTCAACGCCGCGCGGCAGTTGCTCGAGCAACGGGCGGCCAGGGACGCTGCCACGCCGAAAGCCACTGCCAAACCGGCAGTACCGCCGGTCGCTCCCGCGGTGCCGGCAACACCGGCAGCCGCGGCGCCCCAAACGGATCTGCCGCCGCCGACCGCGCCCGCCCCCCCTCAGCGTGCCATCAGCCAGAAACAGTGGTCGGCCGCCGAGATGGACCTGGATCACCTGGACCTCGACGAAGAACTGGCCAAGCTCGAACAGCGCGAGATCCAGCCGGCCAAGACCTTTGGCCAGGAACGCGAGCACAAGGAAGGCAGCCTCAGCGCCCGACGCGATACCCGGGATGCCGATGAGGCGAACTGGCCCGATGGGCTGTTCGGCAGTGCCGCCGAACAGGACGAAGACGAGCCCTCGCCCCTCAAGATGCAAGCGAGCGACACCGAGACCAGCCCCGAGCCACCCAAGCCCAGCCGCACCGAACCGTCGCTGTCGTTCAACCTGGCGGACCTGGATGACGAGCCCCAGGCTCCACGGTTGCGCCTGGATGATGACCTCGAACCCCTGGCCGCTCATCCTGCAGCCGACCCCAGCGAACAGGACGAGCCGCCCGAGCCAGCCGCCCAAGGCAAAAAGCGCCGCGAGCGCAACGAGCCCGGAGTCAAGGAAGAGGTGCTGCTGGACCTGGTGGACGACCCGCTGCACCTCGATTGGCAAAAGCGACGTTCGCCCTGGGGCCGACGCCTGCTCTGGTTGCTGCTGATCCTGCTGGCTGCCGGTGGCCTGGTAGGCCAGTACGTCGCCTATCACTTCGATGAACTGGCGCGCCAGGACCAGTACCGCCCCTGGTTCCAGGAACTGTGCCCGGAACTGGGCTGCACAGTGCCGTCCCGGGTCGATATCACCCGGATCAAGAGCAGCAACCTGGTGGTGCGCAGCCATCCGGAGTTCAGCGGGGCCCTGGTGGTGGACGCCATCATCTACAACCGCGCGCCCTTCTCCCAGCCCTTCCCGTTGTTGGAACTGCGCTTCGCCGACCTCAATGGCCATCTGATTGCCAGCCGCAGCTTCAAGCCTGGGGAATACCTGGGTGGCGACTTGCAGGATGCCGCGGAAATGCCGCCGCAGACGCCCATTCACATCGCCCTGGATATTCTCGACCCAGGACCGAAAGCTGTGAACTACAGTCTGAGTTTCCACTCGCCCGAGTGAATCAGCCAAACAAGCTGATGGAAAATTCTGGATTGACGACAGATTTATGACTGCATCGCCCAGATTAATCCCGGGGCGATAACGGAAGAACTGTTCAGATTTTATCCAATTCAGCCTTTATCCGGTCATCGAGAGCGGGTATCATGCCAACCCTTTTTCGAACTCTCATGATCCGGCCCCACAACAGGGAAGTCCTATGTCGGCGGTACGCATCGGCCCATACACAGTGCACAACGGCTTGATTCTCGCCCCGATGGCGGGGGTCACCGACCAGCCCTTTCGTCAGCTTTGCAAGCAATTGGGCGCGGGCCTTGTAGTCTCGGAAATGGTCACCAGCGACATGAGCTTGTGGAACAGCCGCAAATCGCGGTTGCGCATGATCCACGAAGGCGATCCCGAGCCCCGCTCGGTACAGATCGCCGGTGGCGATGCACAGATGCTGGCAGACGCCGCCCGCGCCAACGTCGAGTTGGGCGCACAGATTATTGACATCAACATGGGTTGTCCGGCGAAGAAGGTCTGCAACAAGGCCGCCGGTTCCGCGTTGCTGAAAGACGAAGCCCTGGTCAACGAGATTCTCCAGGCGGTGGTGGCCGCGGTGGATGTACCGGTCACCCTGAAGATCCGCACCGGCTGGGACCGGGAGAACAAGAACGGCCTCACGGTGGCGAAGATCGCCGAGCAGGCAGGCATTACGGCACTGGCGGTCCATGGTCGGACCCGGGCCGACCTGTATACCGGTGAAGCCGAGTACGACACCATTGCCGCGATCAAGCAGGCGGTGTCGATTCCGGTCTTCGCCAATGGCGACATCGACTCACCCGAAAAGGCCCGGCACGTATTGCACGCTACCGGCGCCGACGGGCTGTTGATCGGCCGGGCCGCCCAAGGGCGGCCATGGATTTTTCGTGAAATCGAACACTTCCTGAGCACCGGTGAAACCCTCCCGGCCCCGGAGCTGTTCGAGGTGGAACGTATTCTGCTAGAGCACCTGGCCGCGCTGCATGCCTTCTATGGGGATGTCATGGGCGTACGCATTGCGCGCAAGCATGTGGGCTGGTATCTCGCAACCCTGCCGGGCGCCAGGGAGTTTCGCGCCCACTTCAATCGTTTGGAAGATACGGAAGCACAATGCGCCAACGTTCGGGAGTTCTTCGCCGGGCGTTACAAGAGCCTGGCGACAGGGGACGGAGAGGGGGTGGCCGCATGACGATGATGACCGAGACTTTAGTGAGTGGAACTACACCCGTGAGCGACAACGTGAATTTGAAACAGCACCTCAATACCCCCAGCGAAGAAGGCCAGACCCTTCGCGGGAGTGTCGAGAAGGCGCTGCACAATTATTTCGCCCACCTTGAGGGCGCTGCCGTCACGGACGTGTACAACCTGGTGCTCTCCGAAGTCGAGGCTCCGTTGCTCGAAAGCGTGATGAACTACGTCAAGGGCAACCAGACCAAGGCCAGCGAACTCCTGGGTCTGAACCGCGGCACCCTGCGCAAGAAACTCAAGCAGTACGATTTGTTGTAAGCATTCAATCAAACCAGAAAGGCGCCCGCGTAAAAAACGGTCGCCTTTTTTGCTGACTCCTTTGCTTTTGATGGAAATTGAGATGACCGACCAGACTACCCGCCTGCCGATCCGCCGCGCCTTGATCAGTGTTTCCGACAAGACCGGGATCCTCGAATTCGCCAAGGAGCTGGAAGCCCTCGGCGTGGAGATCCTCTCCACCGGCGGGACCTTCAAACTGCTGCAGGACAACGGCGTGTCCGCAGTGGAAGTCGCGGATTACACCGGTTTCGCGGAAATGATGGACGGCCGGGTGAAGACCCTGCATCCGAAAATCCACGGCGGTATCCTCGGTCGTCGCGGCATCGACGACGCCATCATGAACGAGCACGGCATCAAGCCGATCGACCTGGTGGCAGTCAACCTCTACCCCTTCGAAGCCACCATCAACAAGCCAGGCTGCGACCTGCCGACCGCCATCGAGAACATCGACATCGGCGGCCCGACCATGGTTCGCTCGGCGGCCAAGAACCACAAAGACGTGGCCATCGTGGTCAACGCCAGCGACTACGCCAGCGTCCTGCAAGGCCTGAAAGCCGGCGGCCTGACCTACGCCCAGCGCTTCGACCTGATGCTCAAGGCCTTCGAACACACCGCGGCCTACGACGGCATGATCGCCAACTACATGGGCACCGTGAACCAGGCCGCCGAGACCCTGAGCACAGAAGGCCGCAGCGAGTTCCCGCGGACCTTCAACAGCCAGTTCATCAAGGCCCAGGAAATGCGCTACGGCGAGAACCCGCACCAGAGCGCGGCGTTCTACGTGGAAGCCAAGCCGGCCGAGGTCGGCATCGCCACCGCTACCCAGCTGCAAGGCAAGGAGCTGTCCTACAACAACGTGGCCGATACCGACGCCGCCCTGGAATGCGTGAAGAGCTTCGTCAAGCCGGCCTGCGTCATCGTCAAGCACGCCAACCCGTGCGGCGTAGCCGTTAGCCCCGACGCTGAAGGCGGCATCCGCCAGGCCTACGAACTGGCCTACGCCACCGACACCGAGTCGGCCTTCGGCGGCATCATCGCCTTCAACCGCGAGCTGGATGCCGAAACCGCCAAGGCCATCGTCGAGCGTCAGTTCGTCGAAGTGATCATTGCCCCGAGCGTCAGCGAAGAAGCCCGCGCCATTGTCGCCGCCAAGGCCAACGTGCGCCTGCTGGCCTGCGGCGAGTGGTCGGCTGACCGCGCCGCAGCCTGGGACTACAAGCGCGTCAACGGCGGCCTGCTGGTGCAGAGCCGTGATATCGGCATGATCGGTGCCGATGACCTGAAAGTGGTGACCAAGCGCGCCCCGACCGAGCAAGAGATCAACGACCTGATCTTCGCCTGGAAAGTCGCCAAGTACGTCAAGTCCAACGCCATCGTCTACGCCAAGAACCGCCAGACCATCGGTGTCGGCGCCGGCCAGATGAGCCGTGTGAACTCCGCGCGGATCGCCGCCATCAAGGCTGAGCACGCCGGTCTGCAGGTAGCCGGTTCGGTCATGGCCTCCGACGCGTTCTTCCCGTTCCGCGACGGCCTGGACAACGCCGCCAAGGTCGGTATTACCGCAGTGATCCAGCCGGGCGGCTCGATGCGTGATGCCGAAGTGATTGCCGCAGCCGACGAAGCCGGGATTGCCATGGTCTTCACCGGCATGCGCCACTTCCGTCACTAAGAGCAGCACAAGCATCAAGCTGCAAGCGACAAGCCAGAGCCGACCGCAGTCGCCCTTGCTTGCGCTTGTAGCCTTTCTCATTCAAAGCCGCACGCCGCACTTCAGAGCGACCCAGATTGCTCTTCACTTGCAGCTTGCGGCTTGTAGCTTCCTCCGAAGGAGTCTGACTTGAACGTTTTGATCATTGGTAGCGGCGGTCGTGAACACGCCCTGGCCTGGAAAGTCGCTCAGGACCCACGGGTCGAAAAAGTATTCGTCGCCCCGGGCAACGCCGGCACCGCCATCGAGGCCAAGTGCGAGAACGTCGATATCGACGTGCTGGCCCTTGAACAGCTTGCAGATTTTGCAGAGAAGAACGTGTCCCTGACCATCGTCGGCCCGGAAGTGCCGCTGGTGGCCGGCGTGGTCGACCTGTTCCGCTCCCGTGGCCTGGACTGCTTCGGCCCGACCGCCGGCGCGGCTCAGCTGGAAGGCTCGAAAGCCTTCACCAAGGATTTCCTGGCTCGGCACAAGATCCCCACCGCCGACTACCAGAACTTCACCGAGATCGAGCCGGCCCTGGCCTACCTGCGCGAGAAAGGCGCACCGATCGTGATCAAGGCCGACGGCCTGGCCGCCGGCAAGGGCGTGATCGTCGCCATGACCCTGGCCGAAGCCGAGGACGCAGTGCGTGACATGCTCGCCGGCAATGCCTTCGGCGACGCCGGTTCCCGCGTGGTCATCGAGGAGTTCCTCGACGGCGAGGAAGCCAGCTTCATCGTCATGGTCGACGGCAAGAACGTCCTGCCCATGGCCACCAGCCAGGACCACAAGCGCGTCGGTGACGGCGACACTGGCCCCAATACCGGTGGCATGGGCGCCTACTCGCCGGCACCGGTGGTCACCGCCGATGTGCACCAGCGGGTGATGGACCTGGTGATCTGGCCGACCGTGCGCGGCATGGCCGAGGAAGGCAACGTCTACACCGGCTTCCTCTACGCGGGCCTGATGATCGACAAGGCCGGCAACCCGAAAGTCATCGAGTTCAACTGCCGCTTCGGCGACCCGGAAACCCAGCCGGTGATGCTGCGCCTGCAGTCGAGCCTGGTGCTGCTGGTGGAAGCCGCCCTGGCCCAGGCCCTGGACAAGGTCGAAGCACAATGGGATCCACGTCCGAGCCTGGGCATCGTGCTGGCCGCCGGCGGCTACCCGGGTGACTACGCCAAGGGTGCCGCGATCACCGGCCTGGACGCCGCCGCCACTCTGGAAGGCAAGGTCTTCCACGCCGGCACCGCACTCAAGGACGGCCAGGTGGTGACCTCCGGCGGCCGGGTGCTCTGTGCCACGGCCATGGGGGACAGCGTCGATGCGGCCCAGCAGCAAGCCTACCGCCTGGCAGCCAAGATCGACTGGCAAGGCTGCTTCTACCGCAAGGACATCGGCTACCGTGCCATTGCCCGCGAGCGTGGCCAGGAGTAAGGCCGTCCAAGCCTCCGGCAAGGGGTTCAAGCCCTTGCCGGGCGGCTATTACGCCGCGCATAGTTATAATCAGGCATCAACCAACGAAGGGATTTCGCCGTGCGCTGGCTCAGGATTGCCCTAGGCTTCACCGTCACATTGCTGACCCTGCTCTGCTTGACCCCGGCCCTGGCCGCCCAAGGCAGTGGCTGGGCGGTGCTGCTCGACGAACAGGCCGACCTGCAGCTCAGTGACATCCGCTCCCCGCGCTACACCAATCAATTCAGCCCGATCGAACTGGACAAGCTGACCGCCGCCGAGCCCGATGGCGCCCTGTGGCTGCGCTTCAAACTCCAGCCGGGAACCCACGAGCAGGTGCTGCGGATCTTCGCGCCCGACCTGTCCCACCTGAATCTCTATGTGCTCGACGGCGACAAGCTGATCGAGCAAGTGAACACCGGCTCCAGCCGTTCCCAGGCGCAAAAGCCCCTGCCCAGCAGCGATTTCATGCTACCGCTGCCGCAAAGCGCCAAGCCCCTGGAAGTCTATGTGCGCCTGGTGTCCGAGCACGAACTGCGCCCCTACATCACCTTGCAATCGGCGGTGACGGCCGCCGCCGACCAGAGCCAGACGCTGATCTACGGCCTGCTCTTCGGCTGCCTGGCGATGCTGATCCTGCACAACCTCACGCGCTTCGCCTACACCCGCTCGCGCAGCAGCCTGTGGCTGGCGGCCTGCGAGAGCCTGCTGACCCTCAGCCTGCTGATGCTGCTGAACCTGCTGGCGCCCTGGCTGCCGGACTGGCAAGCGCTGCAGACCCCAGGGGCCTATGTCGCCCTGCTGCTGACCGCCCCATGCGGGATGATGTTCGCCTACCGCTTCTTCGCCCCCCTGGGCCCGCATCCACTGAACCGGCTGCTGCTGGGCAACATCCTGCTGATCAGCCTGTTCGGCCTGTTGCTGCTGTTCGTCAGCACCCTGCCCTTGAATGTCATCACCTATGGCCTGGTGGCCCTGGCCGGCCTGAGCATGCTGTTCGTCGGCGGCTACCATTGGCATCAGGGCTATCGCCCGGCGCGGCTGTTCGTGGCCGCGATGGTGATCTTCAACCTCGGCACCCTGGTGATCCTCCCGGCCCTGCTCGGCCTGACCCTGGTACCGCCGCAAGGCCTGATCGTCACCCTGCTCAGCGTGGTGTGCATCGCCGGCCTGCTGATGAGCGTTGCCTTGGGCGAGCGCCAGCGCAGCATCACCGAGAACCGCTTCAGCGTCAGCCGCGACCTGGCCGCCAGCACCGCCGAGGTCAACGCCAAGGCCGAGTTCCTGGCCAAGATCAGCCATGAAATCCGCACCCCCATGAATGGCGTGCTGGGCATGACCGAACTGCTGCTGGGCACACCACTGTCGGTCAAGCAGCGCGACTACGTGCAGACCATCCACAGCGCCGGCAACGAGCTGCTGACCCTGATCAACGAGATCCTCGACATCTCCAAGCTGGAGTCCGGGCAGATCGAGCTGGACGACGTGCAATTCGACCTCAACGCCTTGATCGAGGACTGCCTGAGCATCTTCCGGGCCAAGGCCGAACAGCAGAATGTCGAGCTGATCAGCTTCATCCAGCCGCAAGTGCCGCGGGTCATCAGCGGCGATCCGACGCGCCTGCGCCAAGCCCTGCTGAGCCTGCTGGAAAACGCCCTGAAGAAAACCGACGAAGGCGAGGTGCTGATCGTCGTTGCCCTCGACGAGCGCAGCAGCAAGCCGCGCCTGCGCATCGCCGTGCAGGACAGCGGCCAGCCCATGGACGCCGAAGAGCGCGAGGCCCTGCTGCACACCGAGCTGCACAGCAAGAACTTCCTCGCCACCACCCGCCTGGGGGGCAACCTCGGACTGGTGATCGCCCGTCAGTTGATCTTGCTGATGCACGGCGAGTTCGGCATCAAGAGCGGTACCCAGCAAGGCAGCACCCTGTGGCTGACCCTGCCCCTGGACGCCGAGCGCCTGGAGCACCCGACCGCCGACCTCGACGGCCCGCTGCAAGGCGCCCGGGTACTGGTGGTGGACGACAACGACACCTGCCGCAAGGTCCTGGTGCAGCAATGCAGCGCCTGGGGCCTGAACGTCAGCGCCGTGCCGTCGGGCAAGGAAGCCCTGGCCCTGCTGCGCACCAAGGCGCACCTGCGGGACTACTTCGATGTGGTATTGCTGGACCAGAACATGCCCGGCATGACCGGCATGCAACTGGCGGCCAAGATCAAGGAAGACCCGAGCCTGAACCACGACATTCTGCTGGTGATGCTCACCGGCATCAGCAATGCGCCGAGCAAGGTGATTGCACGCAATGCCGGGATCAAGCGCATCCTCGCCAAGCCAGTGGCCGGCTACACCCTCAAGACCACCCTGGCCGACGAGCTCAGCCAGCGCGACAAGGCACCGACAGCGCCCTACAACCTGCCGCTCAATCCGCCCCCGGCCCCGGCATCGGTCACTGTACCCAGCGACTTCAGCATCCTGGTGGCCGAGGACAACAGCATCTCCACCAAGGTCATCCGCGGCATGCTGGGCAAGCTCAACCTGCAGCCCGATACCGCCAGCAATGGCGAAGAGGCCCTGCAGGCGATGAAAGCCAAGCGCTACGACCTGGTGCTGATGGATTGCGAAATGCCGGTGCTCGACGGTTTCTCCGCCACCCAGCAACTGCGGGCCTGGGAAGTCGGCAACCAGCGGGTGCGCACCCCGGTGGTGGCGCTCACCGCGCACATCCTTGCCGAGCACAAGGAGCGCGCGCGCCAGGCCGGCATGGACGGGCACATGGCCAAGCCGGTGGAGCTCTCGCAGCTGCGCGAACTGGTGGAACACTGGGTGACCCAGCGCGACCTGCGCGAACGCAACGCCGCGCACACCAGTTGAGCCGACAGTCTCGGCGGCGCCTGTTAAACTCTCGCTCGCCCTCCTTAGTCGTGAGCTCCCGCCATGCTCCACGTGCTGTTCAGCGTTTACCTGAAGATGCTGGTGCTCTATAGCCCGTTCTTCGTGCTGTCGTGCTTTATCAGCCTGACCCGCGGCTACTCCCTCAAGGAACGCCGGCGCCTGGCCTGGAAAGTCGCCCTGGCGACCCTGGTCTCCAGCGTCCTGCTGTACCTCTTCGGCCGGGTGATCTTCGGCGTGTTCGGCATCACCGTGGACGCCTTTCGCATCGGCGCCGGCAGCGTGCTGTTCATCTCGGCCCTGGGCATGGCCCAGGGCAAGTCGGCGGTGCAGACCGACAACGTGCAGCAGGACGTGACCATAGTCCCGCTGACCATTCCTCTCACCGTCGGCCCGGGCACCATCGGCGCCCTGCTGGTCATGGGCGTCAGCCAGCCGCACTGGGACGACAAGCTCACCGCGATCCTCAGCATCGCCCTGGCCAGCCTCACCGTGGGCGTGGTGCTGTACCTGTCCAACCGCATCGAACGGATCCTCGGCGACCAGGGCCTGCAGATCGTCAGCCGCCTGATGGGGTTGTTCGTCTGCGCCCTGGCGGCGCAGATCATCTTTACCGGGGTCAGGGGCTATCTGGTGCCCTGACACCGGCTCGACCCGGCAGCGGATAAGGAACATCACATGCCCGGCAGTGAAGACCGCCAACTCATCCAGCAGCAATGGCAGGACGAACGCTACCCCCGGGAGAACTCCATCTCCCTGGGCGCTGGCTTCTACTGCCTGTTCGAGCTGCCCCATGAACACCCCCAACTGATCAACAAGCGGTGGATGCCGGCCTCGGACTACAGCGCCGGCCAGGGCTGCGAGGGCCTCGCGGCCCTGGCGCAATGCGTCGCCAGCAGCGGGCCTTGGCAGGCCAGGGCCGGCGAGTGCAGCGCTCATGGCGCAGATGGCTTCCTGGCCTTGCAGGAAAAAGATGCGGATGCACTGATCTGGCTGATTGCCTTGCGGGACACCAACCCCTTCAACCGGGTAGAGATTGAGGATCAGTACGTCCTTGCCGAATCGACCTCCGGGGTCAGGGTGCGAATCCCCATTCAGCGCCCCGACCAATTGACCCTGACCTGGCCCTGAACCGAGCCCCATGGAAACACTCACCGCCAACGCCGCCATCGACCTCTTGAGCAGACACCAGCTGCCCGGCCTCAATGCTGACGCTCGGGCCTCCCACCTCCTGAACTGGTGGGGGATAGACAGCGACGACCTTGAGTTCGCGACACTTGCACCCAGCCTGCAACAACAGATCCTGACGCAACCGGAGCCCCCGGAAGAGGCACAGGACCCACGCTACGCAGCGCTGCTGCTGATCGCCCTGCGCGCTGAATACCGTGGCGTCAGCCACCTGTATCTGATGCGCTGCCTGCGTGAAGCCGGGCTAGGCGATTACCTCGTCAGCCCAGGCCTCGAACACCGGGAGGCCTGCCCCTGCTGTGGCTATCGAACCCTGTCGGAGCGGGCCACGTACGAGATCTGCGACCTGTGCCATTGGGAAGACGACGGCAGCGAAGCGCTGGATGTGCCGAGCGGACCGAACCATCAAACCCTGGGCCAGGCCCGGGAACACTTTGCCCGCCACCAGGACCACCTGCCCCTGGACAAGTGGCCTCGCGCCGCCGAGTACCCAACATGATTCCAGCACCCCTGATTGCCCTGATCGAAGCCCAGCCCCGCTACCGCCCGCGCCCTGAAGCCGGCGAAGTCAGCCAAGCCCTGGAAGCCCTGGGCATCGCCCAAGACAGCGAGTTCGCGCAGGTCCACCTGGCCTGCCACCCCGCCGACTTCAGCAGCCGTGCCAGCAACGAAATGCTCTTCGACCTTGTCGGACCCGGCGAGGAGATCCTCGCGGCCACCGAGTTCATCCACGAGGTTTGGGAACTGCCCCAGCACTTCGTCGCCTTCACCTCATTGCAAGGCGAAGGCGGCTATTTGCTGGACAAGCACAGCGGCGGTGTCTGGGATTTCGACCTGGGCGACTGGGAAGCCTTCGTCGCCGGCCGCATTCCCGCCAGATGGGCCAGCTTCTTCGAATTCATCAGCTGGCTGCTGACTGCCGAGCCCAGCGACTCGTAGCAGCCGACTTGCCGGCGAAGAGGCCCTTGAGCCTTGCAGGGCCCTGGCGGACGCCTTCGCCGGCAAGCCGGCTCCTACACGGGTTTGTTGCCGTACCAGCGCGGGGTGTACACCCACTCGCCGCCCTCGGCCCGGGGGAACACGCAGGTGGTGGAGGAACCCACCAGTACCATGGTGCGCATGTCCACCTGCTCCGGGGTCAGTTCGCCCAGGGTGATCACCCGCAGGGTCTGGCCCGGGCGGCCGATATCACGCCCCAGCACCACCGGGGTTTGCGGCGTGCGATGCTGGCGCACGATCTCCAGGGCCCGGCCCAGTTGCCAAGGCCGCGAGCGGGAAATCGGGTTGTAGAAGGCCAAGGCCAGATCGGCCTGGGAGGCGAGGTCCAGGCGCTTCTCGATGATGTCCCAGGGCTTGAGGTTGTCCGACAGCGACAGCACGCAGAAGTCATGGCCCAGGGGGGCACCGGCCTGGGCCGCAGTGGCCAGGGAGGCGGAAACGCCTGGGAGGATCTGCAGATCGACGCGATGCCAGGCCGGGTCGCTGGACTCGTGCAGGGCTTCGAGCACCGCAGCGGCCATGGCGAACACCCCCGGGTCGCCGGACGACACCACCACCACCGAACGGCCCTGTGCGGCCAGTTCGAAGGCGTGACGGGCACGCTGCATTTCTTCGCGGTTGTCGGTGCAGTGCATGACCTGGTCGGCACGGAACGGCCCGGCCATGCGCACGTAGGTTTCATAACCCAGAATGTCGTTGGCCCGGGCCAGTTCGGCTTTCACTGCCGGCACCATCAGCTCGGCGGCGCCAGGGCCGAGGCCGATCACGGCCAGGCGCCCACGGGGGCGGCCGATTTGCTCCGGGTCCAGGGGCTGGCTGGCCACCGCGATGGCGATGTCGTCACCCACGCTCAGGGGCGGCAGCAGTTGCGCAACCGCGCGCTGGGCCAGTTCGACAACGCTGCTGGCAACCGGCGCAAAACGCAGGGGCACGCCCAGTTCGGCAGCGGCCTCATGCAAGCCGCGATGGGCCATGTCGCTGTCAGCCGCCAGCAGGCAGGCCAGCGATTGCACGGCGATGCGCTTTTGATGCAGGGCCTCGCGCAATGCCTCGGCGCCATGGATATTGCCGTTGCAGGCGATCAGCACACTGCGGGGATAGATCAGCAATTCGTTGGCGGCGGGCTCGCGCTCGGCCGAGCCGACGCGAATGGTCAGCCGGGCCTGCTGGTCTTGCGGCAGCCGGGCCTCGGCCAGCCAGGGCGCGGCGCCTTCGATGCGCACGCTTTCGCCGCCCAGCAGGTCGGAGACAAAGCGCTTGCCCAGCTCCAGGTCGCCCAGGGCATAGCCGCTGGGCGGGTTCAGCAGGCAGGTGCCGAAGCGCAGTTCACCGCTGGTGGTGATCGCCGCGGCGACGCCCAGGCCAGCGGCGATTTCCCGGGCCATGACATTGACCCCACCCAGGCCACCCAGAAGCGGCACCACGGCGCTGCCGTCCTCGGCCACCGCCAGCACCGGCGGCTCGGCACCCTTTTCCAGGAGCAACGGTGCCAGGGTACGAATGACGATGCCCGCCGCGCACAGGGCGATGATCGGGGTGTCCTGTTGATAAAGCTGGCGCAACGTCGCGCCGAACTCCTGGTAGCTGCGATCCGCACCCTCGACCCGCTCGGCCAGGCCGTAGATCAACGCATCGGGATACAGCCGCTGAATGCTCCGGGCCGTGCCCAGGCTGCCTTGGCCCAGGATGACGATGGCGGCAAGCGAACGGGCCATCAGCCTTGCCACCTTTCGCCGGGAACGATGATCAGCGAGAAGTACGGCGAGGACATGGGCTCTACCTCGTTGAGGGGCACGATCTTCTGGTTGGCCATGGTGGCGCGCTCGACGTACAGCGCACGCTCCGCCAGCCCCAGCTCCTCCAGCACCTGGCGCACCTTGGGGAAGTTGCGTCCCAGCTTCATCACCACCGCCGCATCGGCATCTGCCAGGCGACGCTTGAGTTCG
The DNA here is from genome assembly GCF_000633395.1 of Pseudomonas sp. PH1b. Taxonomy (GTDB): domain Bacteria; phylum Pseudomonadota; class Gammaproteobacteria; order Pseudomonadales; family Pseudomonadaceae; genus Aquipseudomonas. Next base: position 188,322 of record NZ_AYMU01000015.1, on the reverse strand, counting down.
TCATGGGGCAGCACCCCGGAAAGCACCGACAGGCTCTGGTTGCGATACACCAGGGGCGCACCCAGCACGGAGGCGCCGCCCAGCATGGAGCAGACACCGGGCACCACTTCGGCCTGATAGCGCTCGGCCAGGCGGTCGTGCAGGTACATGTAGGAGCCGTAGAAGAACGGGTCGCCTTCGCAGATCACCGCCACGTCGCGACCGGCATCCAGGTGCTCGGCCAACTGCTGGCTGGCGCTGTCGTAGAAGTCGCTGATGATCTGCTCATAGGACAGCGGCTCCGGCAACACCTCGGTGGTCACCGGGTACACCAGGGGCAGCAGGGTCTGGGCCTGTTGCAGGTGGGCCTCGATGATGCCGAAGGCGTTGCCCTTCTTGCCCTTGGCCACGAAATACGCCACCACTGGCGATTCGCGCAGCAGGCGCAGGGCCTTGAGGGTAATCAGTTCCGGGTCACCGGGGCCGACACCGAGGCCGATCAAACGTCCAGGCTGCTGCATCATTCGACCTCCGTGGCCAGGGCATTGACCGCGGCGGCGGCCATGGCGCTGCCGCCCAGGCGCCCCTGCATGATCACGAAGGGCACGCCGCGGCTGTCAGCAGCGAGCATGGCCTTGGATTCGGCGGCGCCCACGAAGCCCACCGGGAAACCGAGGATCAAAGCCGGTTTCGGCGCCCCGGCGTCCAGCATTTCCAAGAGATAGAACAGCGCAGTGGGGGCATTGCCAATCACCACCACGCTGCCTTCCAGGTGCGGGCGCCACAGTTCCAGGGCGGCCGCCGAGCGGGTGTTGCCCAGCTCCTTGGCCAGCGCCGGCACGCTGTCGTCGCGCAGGGTACAGATCACCGGGTTGTTCGCCGGCAGGCGCGCCCGGGTAATGCCTTCGGAGACCATCCGCGCATCACAGAGGATCGGCGCGCCGGCGGCCAGGGCCTCGCGCCCGGCCTTGCCGGCACCTGTGGAAAACTGCAGGCCATCGATGGCCTCCACCATGCCGCAGGCGTGAATCACCCGCACCGCGAGCTTCTCCAGGTCGGCCGGAATGCGATCCAGCCTGGCTTCTTCGCGAATGATCGCGAAGGAGTTGCGATAGATCTCCTGACCATCGCGGATGTAATCAATCATCAAGGTGGCTCCGTGGGCGGGCATCGAGCAGAGCCTCTGCCGCTTCAATAGTAAGGTTGCGGGCCCGCAGCCTGCCGAAACCCGGCTGCGTGGCATCGCGAAAATAAAGGTCGTAGCGTCCCGGCGCCACCGCCAGCAAGGTGGCTGGGGCCACATGGGCCGAGGCACAGGAGCGGCTGCAGGCCGACAGGTGTACCTCCGGTTGGCGGCCATGGCCCTGCAGCAAGGCCGCCAGCCGGAGGGCGTCGCCCTTGGTCTCGGCCAGGGCCTTGCCACAGCCTCTGGAGCCGGTGCAGGCGATCAGGTGGGCCAGGGCTTGCTCGGGACGGCACAGCAGACCCAACTGGTCCAGTTGCGCAGTAACCGCCGGGGCGTTCGCCGAGGCAATCCCGGGCAGCAGCAGGCTCTGCCAGGGCGTGAAACGCAGGCTGCCATCACCGTACTGCCGAGCCAGTTGCGCAACGCCCTTGAGCATCGCCGGGTCAAGGCGCCCCAAGGGCGTGACCGCACCGATATAGACCGGCTCGCGCTCCGGGCCCGTCGCGAGGAGGGGGTCCACGCGCTGTGGATAAGTGCCGATGTGCAAGCCCTCGACGGCCGCCGGGCGCTGCCAACCGTCGATATCCAGCAAGGCAACGCCCAGGCGCTGGCGCAGTTGCGCGAGAAAATCCTCCAGGGGCATTTCGGCCAGCAGATGGCGCATGCGCGTCTGCTCCGGCCGGGCCCGTTCCAGGAACAGCTCCAGCACCGCCACCAGCAGCTCATGGCCGGCTTCGAGGGGCACCGCCGCCACCGGTTTATCCACAGGGCTGCCGGCCAGGCCGAAGGCCAGCAGCAAGCGTCCGTCCTGCCGCATCGCCGCCAGCCACAGATCGTGGTGATGCCCAAGCATGGCCAGGGCCTCGCCACCGTCGAGCTGCACGGCGAACTTGGCCGACAGTTCATGGAAGCGCGGATGGCTCTGCAAGGTCTCGAGGATCTGCCCCGCCAGGGGGCGGGTGTCGACCAGCATCTGCCGGTCGATGCCGGCGCCGGGGCTGAGCATCAGGTTGCGCACATCGTCGCCGGCCGCCGTGGTGGGTCCCAGGCCAGCGGCCAGCAAGCCCTCGATCAGCGCCCGGTGCTCGGTGCCTATGCCGCGAATCTGCAGGTTGGCGCGGTTGGTGGCCTCGATCACGCCGCCTGCATAAGCCTGCGCCGCATCGGCCACCGCCAGCGCCTGGGCTGCGCTGATGACGCCACCCGCCAGCTTAATCCGACAGATGCCGCCGTCCAGCGCCGGGACGATGCGCAGCAACCCCGGGCAGGCCGAGGGGCGAATGGCGGTGGACATCGAGCGTTCGTTCAAGGGGGCAACCGGCAGTATGGGAACAGCGCTTCGTCAGCGCAGGCGCGGTATTATGCCTGCTTTGTCCGAAGGCATGAAAAGCTTGCCCATCGGAACCTTCGGTTTGAGGAAATTAGATGTCGCCCTGGCTGACAGTAGTGGGAATCGGTGAAGACGGCTTCAAGGGCCTGGGCAGGAATGCCCGTCATGCCTTGCTCGGCGCTTCGCGGATCGTGGGCGGCCAGCGCCAGCTGGATCTGCTGCCCGCGTGCATCCGCGGCGAGCGCCAGCTGTGGCCCAGCCCGTTTTCCCTGGAGCCGGTACTGAGTCAGCGCGGGGCACCGGTCTGTGTGCTGGCCAGCGGCGATCCGATGCTGTTCGGTGTCGGTGCCAGCCTGGCGCGCCAACTGCCCGTGGAAGAGCTGCAGGTGCTGCCCTTTCCTTCCTCCTACTCCCTGGCCGCCGCCCGCCTGGGCTGGCCATTGCAGGAAGTGACCAGCCTGTCGGTGGTGGCGCGGCCGATCGCCGCGCTCAATGCCCAACTGTCCAGCGGTGTGCGCCTGCTGGTGCTGAGCAATGACGGCCACAGCCCGGCGGCCATCGCTGCCCTGTTGCGCGAGCGCGGCTTCGGCCCGAGCCGGATCAGCGTGCTGGAGCACCTGGGCGGCCCCCTGGAGCGCCGTATCGACGGCAGCGCCCACGATTGGAGCGACCCACCGATTGCCGACCTCAACCTGCTGGCCATCGAGTGTCGGGCCGAGGCAGGTGCGCCGCGCCTGTCGCGCCTGGCCGGCCTGCCGGATTCGGCCTTTCGCCATGACGGCCAGTTGACCAAGCGGGACGTGCGCGCCATCACCCTGGCCCGCCTTGCGCCGGTGCCCGGTGAGCTGCTCTGGGACGTGGGCGCCGGCAGCGGCTCCATCGGCATCGAATGGATGCGCGCCCATCCCAGCTGCCGGGCCCTGGCCATCGAGGCCGATGACGGCCGCCAGCAACTGATCGAATACAACCGCGATGCCCTCGGGGTGCCCGGGCTGCAACTGATCCGCGGCAGCGCGCCCCAGGCCCTGGCCGGACTGGAACGCCCGGACGCGGTGTTCATCGGTGGCGGCGTGACCCGTGAAGGCGTCTTGCAGACCTGCTGGGAACAGCTCAAGCCCGGCGGACGCCTGGTGGCCAACGCGGTGACCCTGCAAAGTGAAATGACCCTGGCGCACTGGCGCGACCGGCACGGTGGCGAACTGACCCGCATCCATGTTGCCCAGGCCCAGCCCCTGGGCGAATTCGACACCTGGCGCCAGGCCCTGCCGATCACCCTGCTGGACCTGTGCAAACCCCTGGATGCGTCATGAGTACTGCAGGCCCGGGACGCCCCGCGAAAACACTCTGGAGCAGGGCGTCATCCCTAGCGCCAGCAGGCTCGTTGCCACAGGAGCCAGGGCATGCGTGACGAAACCGCAGAACAGCCCGCGCCCCTGCGCAGCGGCCTGACCACCGGCAGCTGCGCCACCGCCACCAGCCTCGCGGCGGCTCGCCTGTTGCTGGGGGGCGTCGACGCGGACGCGGTGGATATCATCCTGCCCAAGGGCAAGCAGGTGCAGATGCGCCTGGAGTTCTGCCGTCACATTGAGGACGGCGCGGAAGCGGGCACCCTCAAGGACGCCGGGGATGATCCGGACGTGACCCACGGCGCGCTGTTGTATTCCCAGGTCCGCCTGACGCCTGAGCCGGGAATCCGCTTCGTCGCCGGCCAAGGCGTGGGGACCGTGACCCGCCCAGGCCTGGTCCTGGCCGTAGGGGAACCGGCGATCAACCCGGTGCCGCGCAAGATGATCACTGAACACCTGTTGAGCCTGGCCGAAGAGCGGGCCTATCACGGTGGCTTCGAGGTCACGGTGAATGTCCGCGACGGCGAGGCCTTGGCCCTGAAAACCATGAACCCGCGCCTGGGGATCCTCGGGGGGCTGTCGATTCTCGGCACCAGCGGCATCGTCCGGCCTTTTTCCTGTTCGGCCTACATCGCCTCGATCCACCAGGGCATCGACGTGGCCAAGACCAATGGCTACCTGCACATTGCCGCCTGCACCGGCAACGCCAGCGAAGACACCATGCGCCGCGTCTACGGCTTGCCGGAAATCGCCCTGATCGAAATGGGCGACTTTGTCGGCGCCGTGCTCAAGCACCTGCGCAAAGTGCCTGTGGACAAGCTCAGCCTGTGCGGCGGTTTCGGCAAGATCAGCAAGCTGGCCGCCGGGCACATGGACCTGCACAGCCGTCACTCCAGCATCGACCTGGGGCAACTGGCCGAATGGGCTGCGCAAGAGGGCGCCGATCCGGCCCTGCAACAGGCCATTCGCGAGGCCAATACCAGCCAGCAGGCGCTGGCCATGGCCAGCGCCGCCGGGGTGGCCCTGGGGGCCGCGGTGTGCCGGCACGCCCTGGCATTCGCCCGCAGCGTGGTGCCGTCCCAGGTCCAGGTGGAGGTCTTTGCCATCGATCGCCAGGGCGGCATTGTCGGCCATGCTGGAGCCTTTTCATGACTCGCATCCTGCTCCTGGGTGGAGTCACTGAAGCCCTGGCCATCGCCCGTACCCTGGGCCCGCAGCATATCTACAGCCTGGCCGGCATCGGCCGGGTACCCCGCGACCTGGACTGTCAGGTACGGGTCGGGGGCTACGGCGGCGCCGATGGCCTGGCGGCGTTTATTCGCGAAGAACGGATCGGCCTGCTGCTCGATGCCACCCATCCCTATGCCGCCCGGATCAGTGCCAATGCAGTGGCCGCCGCGCGCCTCAGCAACACAGCTTGCTGGGCCTTGCGGCGTCCGGCCTGGCAACCGCAACCCGGGGATGACTGGCGTGAGGTCGCTGATTGGGGGCAACTGGTGGACGCCCTCGACGAATTCAAACGGCCGCTGTTCACCCTGGGCCGCGAACCCTTGCAGCACCTGGACGAGATTCCTGCAGGGCAGTTCTGGACCCTGCGTGCACTGGAAGCCTGTGCGGGCAATGAACGCTGCGAAGTGATCGGTGCTCGCGGCCCCTTTCTGATCGAGGACGAGCGCGCCCTGTTCGAGCGCCGGCAAATCGATGTACTGATCAGCAAGAACAGCGGTAGCAGCGCCACCGAGCCGAAGTTGGAAGTGGCCCGCGAGCGTGCAATACCGGTGCTGGTACTCAAGCGTCCGGAGCTGCCCGAGGCCGATCGAGTGTTCAGCAGCGTCACCGAACTGCTGACCGCGATGCACTCACAGTACACAGCCTGACAGACAAAAACGTCTCGCCTCACCCTCACAGGCGACCCCCCTGACAGCGCCGCCTTGGCCCATGCCTTAGCCTCCCTGGACAACCTCAGTGACGCCGATACGGCACAAGACCGATCGTCACGTTATTGAGCATCAAGCTGGCAAATGGGTTGCCAGTCAGTATCCCAAGGAATACAGTCGCTATGTTGATCTTCGAGCAGACTCGGGAGTTCACTCGCTGGCTCCTCCACCTGAACGACCCTCAGGCAAAGACTCGCGTACTGGCCAGGGTGAGGGCCGCGCAACTGGGGCACTTCGGAGACTGCGAGCCCGTCGGCGAGGGCGTGCATGAAATGCGCATCCATCGCGGTCCCGGCTACCGGGTGTACTTCTCCCGTCGAGGCAAACGGATCTACCTGCTGTTGATCGGTGGCGACAAGTCCACCCAGAAACGCGACATCCAACAGGCCAGGCAACTGGCCCACGACCTCATGAGCGAGGGCTGAAACATGCGCACCCCAGTGACCCGCTTCGACGCGGCGGAGTACCTCAAGACCCCTGAAGACATGGTTGCCTACCTCGAGGCCTGCTTCGAGGAAGACACCGGCGACGGCGTGCTGATCCGTGCCGCCCTCAACGACATCGCCCGGGCCCGCGGCATGACCCAGGTCGCACGGGCTACCGGGCTGGGCCGCGAAAGCCTGTACAAGGCCCTGGGCAGCCAGGGCAATCCCGAGTTCGCGACTATCATCAAGGTCATGAAGGCACTGGGGCTGAAACTCCACGTCGGCCTGGCTTGACCGGGCACTGCGACACCACACCGCACACAGTGTTTTTTTACTTATCCACAGCGATCAGGCTAAATACCCGCCTGATCGCTCAACCGACGGATCGCCCACCATGTCCCGACAACGGCTCGCATTTGCCTGGATCGCCTGCTTCGCAGTGCTGTTCAACATGCTTGCCATGCCGCTTTCCGGGGCCATGCAGCGCAGCGATTCAGGGGTCGACGAGCAACTGCTGTGGGGCAGCTTCTGCTCTTCCACCGGTACCAAGCTGGTGGCCATCTCCCTGGGCAAGCTTGAACAGAAAGCCCCGCAGAACGACGATCACTCGAATATGCAGCACTGTTGGTGCTGCTCCGGCTCCGCCCCGCTGGTGGCGCTGCCCGGGCATGTCCCACAGCTGTATTTCAAGCGCTTCCAGGCCCAGCCGGGCATCCCCCAGCCGCCGTTCGAATGGCTCAGCCTGCGCCAGCAGTGGCCGAGCCTGAACCCCGGGGCCCCGCCTCTGGCATGATTCCCTTTCGCAAGTGATCTGCGTTTTTGAATCGTTCTGGAGAACTGCCATGTCCACATCTTCCCTGGTCAAGCAATCCCTGCTGCTGGCCGCCCTGCTGCTGCCTGCCTGCTTCGCCACCGCCCACGACTACAAGGCCGGCGAGTTGCAGATCGCCCATCCCTGGTCCCAGGAACTGCCGCCGAATGCGCCGACCGTCGCGGCCTACTTCGTGGTGCACAATCCGGGCAAGACTGCCGACACCCTGCTCAGCGTCGACACGCCGATCGCCGGCAAGGCCGAGCTGCATGAACACGTGATGCAGGGCGACCTGATGAAGATGCAACAGGTGCCCACAGTCGCCGTACCCGCCGGGGGCGAGGTGACCTTTGCGCCCATGGGTTACCACGTGATGCTGCTGGAGCTCAAAGACCGCAGCCTGCTCAGCGATGGCAAGCGCTTCCCGCTGACCCTGCACTTCGAGAAGGCCGGTAACGTCACCGTCGAAGTCGCAGTGCAAAAACAGGCACCGGACAACACGCACGAGCACCAGCACGCCCAGTAAGCACTGACCGGCCTCTACCGTGAACGCCCCGCTCAGGCCTGGCGTCAGGCACCCTGTGTCGCGTCGAGACTCACTCCGAGTCCGCCGCGGCAGCTGGATCAGCCTGTTCGCCATGCTGATGATCTTTATCGGCCCGCTGATTTCCCAGTCGATGCCGATGGATCACGCGATGCCGATGAACATGTCCGCTTCGATGGACATGGGCAGCGGCGCGCCCGCCTGCCACGACGAGCCCCCCAGCCACGGCGAGCATGGCAAGCCCCAGGGCGAACAGCATGTGCTCTGGGAAAAATGTGGCTACTGCAGCCTGCTGTTCAATTGCCCGGCGTTGCCCTCGGGCCTGTCGTTCGCCGCCCTGTCGGCGCCTCCCACCCAGTCGTTCCTGATCCCCGCCACGCGCCTGGGCCACGCCCGGCAGACCGTGTTCCCCGGCGCCCTGACCCGCGCCCCACCGATCCCCAGCTGAGTCGCTAGCTCATCTCACACGGCCGGCTGTCAACGCGACAGACGCGTATTGCTGGCCGTGTCATTCAAGACCGATCGATGGAACAACTATGTTTTCTGCTGACACTCGCCTGGGCGTTGCCCAGCCACTCCAGTGCTTTGCCCTGAACCCTTCGCGCCAGCGTTTCACCAGCGCCATCGCTATGCTCTGCGGCGTCCTGCTCACGCCACTGGCATTGGCCGAAGACGCCATGGACCACTCCCGGCACACCAGCACCGAGCTGAGCCCGACGGTAATCACCGCCATCGCCCCCAGCTCGCCCCTGACCGTGGTCACCAACCCCAAGGACCCGCGCCAGCCGGTGCCGGCCAGTGACGGCGGCGACTACCTGAAGACCATTCCCGGCTTCGCCCTGGTGCGCAACGGCGGCACCAACGGTGATCCGGTATTGCGCGGCATGTTCGGTTCGCGTCTGAACATCCTCACCAACGGCGGCATGATGCTCGGCGCCTGCCCCGGCCGCATGGATGCCCCGACCTCCTACATTTCCCCGGAAACCTACGACAAGCTGACCGTGATCAAGGGCCCGCAGACCGTGCTCTGGGGCCCGGGCGCCTCGGCCGGCACGGTGCTCTTCGAGCGTGAGCCGGAACACTTCGGCGAACTCGGCACCCGGGTCAATGCCAGCCTGCTGGCCGGCTCCAACGGGCGCTTCGACAAGACTCTGGACGCCGCTGCCGGTGGCCCCCTGGGTTATGTGCGGGTGATCGGCAACACCGCCCACGCCGACGACTACCGCGACGGCAACAACGACACCGTGGCCTCGCGCTACGACAAGTGGAACGGTGACGTGGCCCTGGGCTGGACCCCGGACGCCGACACCCTGCTGGAGCTCACCGCCGGCAAGGGCGATGGCGAGGCCCGCTATGCCGGGCGTGGCATGGACGGCTCGCAGTTCAAGCGTGAAAGCCTGGGCCTGCGCTTCGAGAAATCCAACATCGGCGACGTTCTCGACAAGGTCGAGGCCCAGGTCTACTACAACTACGCCGACCACGTGATGGACAACTACAGCCTGCGCACCCCGTCCGGCACCGGGATGATGGCCGGCCCCATGGCCTCCAACGTCGACCGTCGGACCCTTGGAGCACGGATCAAGGCCACTTGGCGCTGGGCCGATGTGCAGTTGATCAGCGGCCTGGACGCCCAGACCAACGAACACCGCAACCGCGCCAGCAGCGGCATCGACACCTACAAGCAATTGCCCCGCACCAAGGATGCGGATTTCCACAACTACGGGGCGTTCAGTGAGCTGACCTGGTACGCCGCCGAGCGTGACCGCCTGATCACCGGTGCGCGCCTGGACCGCGCTTCAGCCAAGGACTACCGGCAGAGCATCGGCTCGGGAATGATGAGCCGCCCCAACCCCACCGCCGGCGACACCCGCGCCGACACCCTGCCCAGCGGCTTCGTGCGCTACGAGCATGACCTGGCCGACAGCCCGACCACGCTCTATGTCGGCCTTGGCCACACCCAGCGCTTCCCCGACTACTGGGAGCTGTTCTCGCCGAAAATGGGCCCGGCGGGCTCAGTGAACGCCTTCGATTCGATCAAGCCGGAAAAGACCACCCAGCTCGACTTCGGCCTGCAATACCAGGGTGAAGACCTGGAAGCCTGGGCCTCGGGCTACCTCGGCCAGGTACGCGACTACATCCTCTTCGATTACAGTTCTGCGATGGGCGGCATGAGCATGTCCCGGGCCGAGAACATCGACGCGCGGATCATGGGCGGCGAACTGGGGGCGGCCTACAAGCTGACCTCCAACTGGAAAGCCGATGCGACCCTGGCCTACGCCTGGGGCAAGAACAGCAGCGACGGCAAGGCCCTGCCGCAGATGCCGCCGCTGGATGCGCGCTTCGGCCTGACCTACAGCGAGGACGACTGGAGCGCCGGAGCCCTGTGGCGCGTGGTCGCCGCGCAGAACCGGGTGGACCTGAACAAAGGCAATGTGGTCGGCAAGGACTTCGGCAAGAGCGGCGGCTTCGGCGTGTTCTCCCTCAACGGCGCCTACCGGGTGACCAAGAACCTCAAGCTCAGCACCGGGGTCGACAACCTGTTCGGCAAGGCCTACGCCGAGCACCTGAACCTGGCGGGCAATGCCGGTTTCGGCTACCCGGCGACCGACCCACAGGCGATCAAGGAACCGGGGCGCACGCTCTGGACCAAGGTTGACCTGAGCTTCTGACCCCCCAACGCCAGCGGCCGGCTCCTGGTTCAGGGGCCGGCCTGCCGGCTACCAGGCCGCCATCGGCGCCTCATAAAAACAGATCCACAGCCCTGCGGAGCGTTCCTCGATGAATCGACCCAAAGTGTCGTTCTACAACCTGGCCTGGCGTTGGCATTTCTACGCTGGGCTGTTCGTCGCCCCCTTCATGGTGATGCTGGCCCTGACCGGCATCGTCTACCTGTTCAAGCCGCAGCTGGACCCGCTGATGTACTCCAGCCTGCTCAAGGTGCCCGCCAGCCACCACAGCCTCAGCGCCGATGAGCTGTTGCAGCGGGTGCAAACGGCCTACCCCCAGGGCCATATCAAGCAGTACCTACCCCCTGTGGACGCCGAGCGCAGCGCGCAGTTCGTGGTGCAGCACAAAGGCCAGGAACTCAATGTGTTCATCGACCCCTACCACGGCGACGTGCTTGGCGAGCAGGATGCCAAGGGCAACCTGCAGGCCATGGCCCGGGCCATTCATGGCGAGCTGATGATCGGCACCGTGGGGGATCGGTTGGTGGAGCTGGCCGCGAGCTGGGGCATTGTCCTGGTGGTCTCGGGCCTGTACCTGTGGTGGCCGCGGGGCAAGTCTTCGGCCGGGGTTCTCTGGCCACGCTGGGGCGCTCGCGGCCGCCTGTTCTGGCGTGACCTGCACGGCGTGCTGGGTTTCTGGGGCTCGGCCTTCTTGCTGCTGATGCTGCTCAGCGGCATGACCTGGACCGGCTTCTGGGGCAAGCAGTACGCCAACCTGTGGAACCGCTTCCCGGCGGCCATGTGGAACGACGTGCCGACCTCCGACCAGCAGGCTGGCGAGCTCAATAGCGCCAGCCGCCAGACCGTGCCCTGGGCCCTGGAAAACACCCCGATGCCGATGTCCGGCGACCACGCCGAGCACATGGCCCACAACGCTGGCAATGCAGCACCGGCCGCCCCCGCCATCAGCCTGCAGGCGGTGCAGGACATCGCCCGCCAGCGCCAGGTCGAAGCGGGCTACAGCATCACCCTGCCGAGCACTGCGACAGGGGTATTCACCATCGCCGTGTTCGCCGACGACCCGCGCCACGACGCCACCCTGCACGTCGACCAGTACAGCGCCAAGGTGCTCGCCGATGTGCGCTGGAAGGACTACAGCAACGTCGCCCGGGCCACCGAGCTGGGGGTGATGCTGCACGAAGGCAAGATGTTCGGCCGCTTCAACCAGATTCTGGTGCTGGTGGTGTGCCTGATGATCCTGCTCGGCGCCGTGAGCGGCATCGTCATGTGGTGGCAACGTCGCCCCCAGGGTCGGCTCGGCGTACCGCCATTGCGCCACGACCTGCCGCGCTGGAAAACCGCGATGCTGGTCATCGGCCTGCTGGCCCTGGCCTTCCCGCTGGTGGGGGCTTCGCTGATCGTGGTGTGGTTGCTGGACCGCTTGCTGCTGTCACGTTGGAACCGTGATCCTGAATCCGCCTCATCTTCAACATGAGTCAGGCGAGATGCGCATTCCAGAGGGCTCGATACAATCCGCGCGCTTCAGTTGCGCACCACCATAATGTTACTTTATAACAATTAGTGTAAGATCCTCGCCCGCAGTCCCCGCTGCGGGCAACCCTCTGGAAGAAGTGATTCACCGTCCCGATGAACAAGTACCTGCTGCCCAGCCTCTGCCTGATGGCCCTGCCTTCCCTGGCCCAGGCCGACGACTCCGCCCTGACCCTGCCCACCGGCACCATCTCCGCCCCAGCCAGCGAGGCCGACGGCAGCGTCAGCCTGAAGACCCCCACCAGCGCCGGTTCGCGCCTGGGCCTGAGCGCCCTGGAAACCCCAGCCAGCACCGACAGCCTGAGTGGCGAGCGGATCCGCGCCCGGGGCGATCGCAGCATCCAGGACGCGGTATCGCGCAGCGCCGGCATCAGCCGCACCGGCACCCCGGGCGACGGCGGCACGTCGCTGTCGGCACGGGGCTTTACCGGGCAGAGCTCGGTGATGCAGCTGTATGACGGCAACCGCATGTACACCGGCATGGGCACCGTGACCTTCCCGGTGGACACCTGGGCGGTGGAGCGGGTCGACGTGCTGCGCGGCCCGGCCTCGGTGCTGTACGGCGAAGGCGCCACCGGTGCGGTGATCAACACCATTGCGAAAAAGCCGTTCAGCGGCGAAATCGAAAACCACCTGCGCCTGGGCTACGGCTCCTACGACCGCCAGCAGCAGGCCCTGGACAGCGGCGGTTCCCTGAGCGACACCCTGAGCTACCGACTCAACCTCAACCGCGAACGCAGCAACGGCTGGATCGACCGAGGCGATTCCTCCGCCGACTTCGTCAGCGCCGCCCTGCGCTGGCAGGCCCGTGACGACCTGGCCTTCACCCTGGCCCACGACTACGGCGACCAGAAGCCGATGAACTATTTCGGCACGCCGCTGATCGATGGGCGCTTTCACAACAGCCTGCGGGACAAGAACTACAACGTGCGCAACGACCAGCAGCACTACAACGACCAGTGGACCCGCCTGACCAGCGAATGGCAGATTTCCGACAACCTCAGTGCCAGCAACGAGCTGTACTACCTCAAGGCTCAGCGCCGCTGGCAGAACGCCGAGAACTACAACTTCAACCGCCTGGACCGGCAGCTGACCCGCAGCGGCAACTTCGGTATTGGCCACCAGCAGGAACAGGTTGGCGACCGCCAGACCTTCACCTTCAAGCACACCGTGTTCGGCCTCGACAGCCAGACCCTGACCGGAGTCGACTACAACCGCATCCGCTTCCACATGAAGAGCAACTCGCCCTTCACCGACTACTTTACCGACGGCCAGCCGGTGGATCTGTACCACCCGGCCCCGGGTGACTTCGCCAGCGACAGCCCCTACCGCGACCAGTTCAAGACCACCACCAAGCAGATGTCGGTGTTCGCCGAAAACCGCCTGCAGCTCAGTGAGCGCTGGTCCCTGGTGACCGGTGTGCGCCGCGACTACGTGCATATTGATCGCGATGACCTGGTCAAGAACGAGCGTGACGACAAGACCCTCACCGGCAACAACTGGAAGGCCGGGCTGGTGTTCGCCGTCACTGCGGATACATCTGTGTACGGCCAGTACTCCACCAGCACCGACGGGGTCGGCGGGCTGATTTCCCTGAGCAAGAGCCAGCAGCAATTCGACCTGTCCAGCGCCAGGCAGACCGAGATCGGCCTCAAGCAGATGTTCTGGGACCAGCGCGGCGAATGGACCCTGGCGGCCTACCACATCGTCAAGAAGAAGCTGCTGACCGATGTCCCGGGCGACCCGGACCTGAAACAGCAAGTGGGCCAGCAATCCTCCAACGGCCTGGAGGCCAGCCTGGACCTGCAACTGCCCCGCGCCTGGCAACTGCAAGCCAACGCCGCCATCGTTCGCGCCCAATACGATGACTTCCAGCAGGACGTCGACGGCGTGCAAGTCTCCCGCGATGGCAAGCGCCCGGTGGACGTACCGCGCCGCACCGCCAACCTGTGGCTGAGCAAGGCCATCAACGATGACCTGCGAGCCGGCGCCGGGGTGCGCTACGTGGACGCACGCTACGCCGACATGGCCAATCAGAACCAACTGCCCAGCTACACCGTGGTCGATGCCAGCCTGTCGTGGAAGGCCCTGCCCAATACCACCCTGGGCCTGCAATTGAACAATCTGTTTGACCGCCAGTACGCGCAAAGCCAATACAATGACGGCCAGCAGTGGATACTCGGCGAGCCACGCTCGTTGTTCGTCACCGCTGACTACACCTTTTAACCTCACCTGCGGCCACCGCGCAGGGACCACACGGACACGGCATGACCTCGCTGAACCTCTGCAACCTGGCCTGGACGCCCCTGGGCCAGGGCCACTGCCATCACCAGTTCCAACTGCGTGAGGCCAGCCTGTCGGTGGCGCCCGGAGAGTTCGTCGGCCTGATCGGCCCCAATGGCAGCGGCAAGACCAGCCTGCTGCGCTGCGCCTATCGCTTCAGCAAGCCCGAGCAGGGCGAGGTGCAGCTGGGTCACCAGAATGTCTGGAAACAGTCGCCACGCTGGTGCGCGCAACGCATCGCCGTGGTGCTGCAGGAGTTCCCCGACGCCTTTGGCTTGACGGTGGAAGAAGTGGTCGCCATGGGCCGTACGCCCCACAAGGGCCTGTTCGACGGCGACACCGACGAGGACCGGCACCTGGCCCGTGAGGCCCTGCAATCGGTGGGCCTGCTGGGCTTCGAGCAACATGCCTTCGCCACCCTCTCCGGGGGTGAAAAACAGCGGGTGATCCTGGCCCGCGCCCTGGCCCAGCAACCTCAACTGCTGATCCTCGACGAACCGACCAATCACCTCGACCCACGCTACCAACTGGAGCTGCTGCAGCGGGTCAAGCGCCTGGGCATCGGCACCCTAGCCAGCATCCACGACCTGAACCTGGCGGCGGCCTTCTGCGACCGCCTGTATGTGCTTGACCACGGGCGCATCGTCGCCAGCGGTACGCCGGCGCAAGTGCTCACCGTGGAGTTGCTGCGAGAGGTGTTCGGGGTCGAGGCACTGATCGATGCACACCCCCTGTCCGGCTACCCACGAATCACCTGGATTACCCAACCATGACCTTGCGCCTTCTGTTTCGCTCCAGCCTGTTCCTGGCCCTGTCGCTGGGGGCCACCCAGGCCTTCGCCGAAGCCACCCGCTACCCGCTGACCGTCACCAGTTGCAACCGCCAGGTGACCTTCAAGGAAGCGCCGCAGCACGCCCTCAGCCATGACATCAACATGACCCAGATGATGCTCGCCCTGGGGCTCAAGTCGCGCATGGTGGGCTACAGCGGCATCAGCGGCTGGAAGGCCGTGACACCCGAGATGAGCACCCTGCTGGAGGGCCTGCCGGAGCTGGCGGCCAAGTACCCCTCGGTGGAGACCCTGCTCAACGCCAACGTCGACTTTCTGTTTGCCGGCTGGGACTACGGCATGCGCGTCGGCGGCGACCTGACCCCACAGACCCTGGCGCCCCTGGGGATCAATGTCTATGAGCTGACCGAGTCCTGCGCCTTCGTCATGCAGCGCCCGCCCGCCAGCCTCGATGACACCTACAACGACCTGCGCAACCTGGGCCGGATCTTCGATGTTCAGGACCGCGCCAATGCCCTGATCGCCCAGATGCAGGCACAGGTGGCGCAGGTGCAGAAGGACCTGCCCCAGGACCCGCCGCGAGTATTCCTCTATGACAGCGGCGAAGACCGGGCCATGACCTCCGGCCGCCTGGGCATGCCGCACGCGCTGATCGAGGCTGCCGGTGGGCGCAACATTCTCGAGGACGTCGACGCCAGCTGGACTCGGGTCAACTGGGAGACCGTGGTCGAGCGCAACCCACAGGTGATCGTGATCGTCGACTACAGCGAAGTCACAGCCGAGCAGAAGCAGCAGTTCCTTCTGGACAACAAGGCCCTGCAGGGGATCGACGCCATCAAGAACCAGCGCTTCATCGTCATCCCCTACGTGCAGGCCACCCCGGGCATCGACAATGTGCTGGCGGTAGAAACCCTGGCCAAGGGTTTCCACGGCGAATGATCAAGGGTCGCTATGCCTGCCTGCTGCTGATCCTTGGCGCCCTGCTGCTGGTGTCCTGCGTGCTGTCCCTGGGCTTTGGCCCGGCACGGGTACCGGCGGAGCTGGTGTGGCGGATTCTCCTGCACAAGGCGCTGGGTATCGGCGTGGTGGACTGGCCTGCCGGGCAGGAACACATCGTCTGGCTGATTCGCGTGCCGCGCATGCTCCTCGGCGCCCTGGTGGGGGCCGGGCTGGCGCTGATCGGCGCGGTGCTGCAGGCGGTGACCCGCAACCCCCTGGCCGACCCGCACTTGCTGGGCGTCACCTCCGGCGCCACCCTCGGCGCGGTGATCGTGGTCCTGCACCTGGGGCAGGTGATCGGCCTGCTGACCTTGCCCCTGGCGGCGTTTATCGGCGCCTTGGCCAGCATGGTCCTGGTGCTCGGCATCGCCGCCCGCAACGGCCGCCTGGACAGTGACCGCCTGCTGTTATGCGGCGTGGCCGTGTCCTTCGTGATGATGGCCGTGGCCAACCTGCTGCTGTTCATGGGGGATCACCGGGCCAGCTCCGCGGTGATGTTCTGGATGCTCGGCGGCCTGGGCCTGGCGCGCTGGGAGCTGCTGGCGATTCCCGCCGCCAGTGTGCTGCTGGGGCTGGCCCTGCTGCTGGGCATGGCCCGTCCGTTGAATGCCCTGATGGCCGGCGAGCAGACCGCCGTGACCCTGGGCCTGAATGCCCGCAATGTGCGCCTCAAGGTGTTCCTGATTGCCTCGCTGATGACCGGGGTGCTGGTGTCCATCAGCGGCTCCATCGGTTTTGTCGGGCTGATGGTGCCGCACATTGCCCGGCGCCTGGTGGGCGCCGAGCATCGCCGCTTGCTGCCGGTGTGCGTGCTGCTGGGGAGCCTGTTCCTGGTCTGGGTGGATGTCGCCGCCCGCACCCTGATCGCCCCCGAGGACCTGCCCATCGGCGTGGCCACCGCGGCCATCGGTGGGCTGTTCTTCATCGGCCTGATGCGCCGCCGCTGACCGCGCCCCTGTAGGAGCCGGCTTGCCGGCGAAAGCGCCCGTGAGCCGTATGCCGGATTCGCGGGCCTCTTCGCTGGCAAGCCAGCTCCTACAAGCGTCGCCCGTGCTTTAAGATCGCGTCCTTCGATCTCTCAGGATGAGTCTCATGCTTAAAACCCTGCTCCTGGCCTTGCTGCTCGGTACATCCCTTGGCGCCGTGGCCGCCACATCCGTCGACGTCTCGAAAATCTACGGCAACATCCAGATCGTCAACAGCTTCCCCGACTACAAGGTCAAGGTAGTGAACTCCTTCCCCGACCTGAAGGTGAAGCAGGTCAACTCCTTTGCCGACTCGCCGGGCAAGTGGAAAATCGTCAACAGCTTTCCCGACTACAAGATCCAGATCGTCGACTCCTTTCCCGACTTCACCATCAAATATGTCGACTCCTTCCCCGGCGTGAATTGAAGCCCCGCGCCGATCACGGCTGCCGCTGTGCGCCAGCACCACAATGACGCACCCCGGCGCACCACGCCCTGACCCAGGCCTCGTCTTGGGGCATCGATTCTCCTGCGCGCGCGCGTAAAGCGAGGTTTTCCTGCCCTGCACCGACTCGGCACACCCCTTGCAAAACAGCCCTTCAGTAGTCCGCATCTGCCTCTTAAAAAAACCAAGAGTTCATGGAGATCGCACAATGAAGCGTCGTAGCTTGCTCAAGGCTTTCACCCTCTCGGCATCGATTGCCGCGATGGGCATGACCTGGACCGTCCAGGCCGCCGAGACCATCAAGGTGGGGATCCTGCACTCGCTGTCGGGCACCATGGCGATCTCCGAAACGTCCCTGAAGGACATGGCGCTGATGACCATCGACGAGATCAACGCCAAGGGCGGGGTCAACGGCAAGCTGCTGGAACCGGTGGTGGTGGACCCGGCTTCGAACTGGCCGCTGTTCGCTGAAAAGGGCCGCCAGTTGCTGACCCAGGACAAGGTGGCGGTGGTGTTCGGCTGCTGGACCTCGGTGTCGCGCAAGTCGGTGCTGCCGGTGTTCGAGGAACTCAACGGCCTGCTGTTCTACCCGGTGCAGTACGAAGGCGAAGAGCTGTCGCCCAACGTGTTCTACACCGGCGCCGCACCGAACCAGCAGGCGATCCCGGCGGTGGAATACCTGATGAGCGAAGACGGCGGCAGCGCCAAGCGCTTCTTCCTCCTGGGCACCGACTACGTCTACCCGCGCACCACCAACAAGATCCTGCGCTCGTTCCTGCACTCCAAGGGCGTGGCCGACAAGGACATCGAAGAGGTCTACACCCCGTTCGGCCACAGCGACTATCAAACCATCGTCGCCAACATCAAGAAGTTCTCCGCCGGCGGCAAGACTGCGGTGATCTCCACGGTCAACGGCGACTCCAACGTGCCCTTCTACAAGGAACTGGCCAACCAGGGCCTGAAAGCCACCGAGGTACCGGTGGTGGCCTTCTCGGTGGGCGAGGAAGAACTGCGCGGCATCGACACCAAGCCGCTGGTGGGCAACCTGGCGGCGTGGAACTACTTCGAATCGGTGGATAACCCGGTGAACCAGAAGTTCGTCGCCGCCTGGAAGGCCTACGCCAAGGCCAAGAACCTGCCGGGGGCGGACAAGGCGGTGACCAACGACCCGATGGAAGCCACCTATGTGGGCATCCACATGTGGGCCCAGGCGGTGGAGAAAGCCAAGTCCACCGATGTCGACAAGGTCCGCGAGGCCCTGGCCGGGCAGACCTTCGCCGCGCCCTCGGGCTACACCCTGACCATGGACAAGACCAACCACCACCTGCACAAGCCGGTGATGATCGGCGAGATCCAGCCCGACGGTCAGTTCAACGTGGTGTGGCAGACCGAGGGCCCGATCCGCGCCCAGCCGTGGAGCCCGTTCATTCCGGGCAACGACAAGAAGCCGGACTACGCGGTCAAGAGCAACTGATCCGAACCTGACGCCCTCCCCGTAGGAGCGAGCTTGCTCGCGATGAGGTCCGCAGGACCTCCAACGAAACCGCCCGGCTGGCCGCTGCGCGGATCGCGAGCAAGCTCGTTCCTACAGGTTATTCGGGCGCTTTCAAGGACACCGATATGCCCACTGCCCTCTACCGTTTGATCCTCGCCGGCCTGCTGTTACTGCCATGGACAGCCCAGGCCGGGGATGCCGAAGACTTCGTTGCCGGCAACTCCAGCGAGCAGGCCCGGCTTCTGGAAACCTGGGCCGCGCAGCCCGACCCAACGCGCCTTGCGCTGCTCAACGCCCTGCAACAGGGCCAGTTGGACATCGCCGGCGAAAGCAAGACCCTGCGCCTGAACAACCGCCTGCGGGGCCTGATCGACACCGCCCTGGCCAGCCACCAACTGCTCGCCGCCGACAGTAAAAGCCGCCTGGCGGCTGCCGTCCAATTGCAGAAAAGCGCCAAGCCGGCGCAGTTGAAATTCCTCGATGCGCAACTGGCCGCCGAGCAAGACCCCGGCGTGCACGACGCCCTGAGCCTGGCCCTGGCCAACCTGCAACTGGTGGACAGCGACCCGGCGGTGCGCCTGGCCGCCGTGCGCCTGCTGGGGGAAACCGGCGACCCACTGGCCCGCACCCGCCTCGAAGGCCTGCTGGAGCCCGGGGTCGAAGCCGATGCCGCGGTACGCACCGCTGCCGAAACCAGCCTGGCCCAGGTCAAGCGCAAGCTGCTGGTCGGCGAGCTGCTGGGGCAGGCTTTCAGCGGCCTGTCCCTGGGCTCGATCCTGTTGCTGGCAGCCCTGGGCCTGGCCATCACCTTCGGCCTGCTGGGGGTGATCAACATGGCCCACGGCGAAATGCTGATGCTCGGTGCCTACGCCACCTATGTGGTGCAGTTGCTGTTCCAGCGCTACGCGCCCCAGGCCATCGAGTACTACCCGCTGCTGGCCTTGCCGGTGGCGTTCTTCGTCACCGCCGGGATCGGCATGGCCCTGGAACGCACGGTGATCCGCCATCTCTACGGGCGCCCCCTGGAAACCCTGCTGGCCACCTGGGGCATCAGCCTGATGCTGATCCAACTGGTGCGCCTGCTGTTCGGCGCGCAGAACGTCGAGGTGGCGAACCCGGCGTGGCTGTCCGGCGGGATCCAGGTCCTGCCCAACCTGGTACTGCCCTACAACCGCATCGTGATCATCGCCTTCGCGCTGTTTGTCGTGGTGCTCACCTGGCTGCTGCTGAACAAGACTCGGCTGGGCCTGAACGTGCGGGCAGTGACCCAGAACCGCAACATGGCCGCCTGCTGCGGCGTGCCCACCGGCCGCGTGGACATGCTCGCCTTCGGCCTCGGCTCGGGCATCGCCGGCCTCGGTGGCGTGGCCCTGAGCCAGATCGGCAACGTCGGCCCGGACCTGGGCCAGGGCTACATCATCGATTCGTTCCTGGTGGTGGTGCTCGGCGGGGTCGGGCAACTGGCTGGCAGTGTCATGGCGGCCTTCGGCCTGGGCATCGCCAACAAGATCCTCGAACCGCAGATCGGCGCCGTGCTGGGCAAGATCCTGATCCTCGCGCTGATCATTCTGTTTATCCAGAAACGCCCGCAAGGACTCTTCGCATTGAAAGGACGGGTGATCGACTGATGAATCAACCACTGCTGATTACCGCCAGCCAGAAAGCCGGGCCCAGGGTCACGATCACCGTCGGCGCATTGCTGCTCCTGATGCTGCTGGCCCTGCCGCTGCTGTCGCTGCTGCCGGCGGACAACCCGCTGCAGGTCTCGGCCTACACCCTGACCCTGGTGGGCAAGATCCTCTGCTACGCCATTGTCGCCCTGGCCCTGGACCTGGTCTGGGGCTATGCCGGGCTGCTGTCCCTGGGCCACGGGCTGTTCTTTGCCCTGGGTGGCTACGCCATGGGCATGTACCTGATGCGCCAGGCCGCAGGCGATGACCTGCCGGCGTTCATGACCTTCCTCTCGTGGAGCGAGCTGCCCTGGTACTGGGTCGGCACCCAGCACTTCCTCTGGGCCCTGTGCCTGGTGGTGCTGGCCCCGGGGCTGCTGGCCCTGGTGTTCGGTTTCTTCGCCTTCCGCTCGCGGATCAAGGGCGTGTATT
Source organism: Pseudomonas sp. PH1b (assembly GCF_000633395.1). Classification (GTDB taxonomy): domain Bacteria; phylum Pseudomonadota; class Gammaproteobacteria; order Pseudomonadales; family Pseudomonadaceae; genus Aquipseudomonas. The sequence continues at coordinate 167,468 of NZ_AYMU01000015.1, read as the reverse complement.
TCTCGATCATGACCCAGGCCCTGACCTTCGCCGGGATGCTGCTGTTCTTCCGTAACGAGACCGGTTTTGGCGGCAACAACGGCTTCACCAACTTTCGCAGCATCCTCGGCTTCGGCATCACCGAACCGGGCACTCGGGCGGTGCTGTTCCTGGCCACCGTGCTGTTGCTGGTGGCCAGCCTGTACAGCGGCTGGCGCCTGGCCCGAAGCAAGTTCGGCCGGGTGCTGACGGCCCTGCGCGATGCCGAGAACCGCCTGATGTTCTGCGGTTACGATCCTCGCGGGTTCAAGCTCTTCGTCTGGGTCCTGAGCGCGGTGCTGTGCGGCCTGGCCGGGGCCCTGTACGTGCCCCAGGTGGGCATCATCAACCCCAGCGAAATGTCCCCGACCAACTCCATCGAGGCCGCCGTGTGGGTCGCCCTTGGAGGGCGGGGCACGCTGATCGGTCCGCTGCTGGGAGCCGGCCTGGTCAACGGCATGAAGAGCTGGTTCACCGTGGCCTTTCCCGAGTACTGGCTGTTTTTCCTCGGTGCGCTGTTCATCGGGGTGACCCTGTACCTGCCCAAGGGCGTGATCGGCCTGCTGAACAAACGAGGTGCACAATGAGAGTCACAGCGACGGCGGAGTTCATGCTCGAACCTATTCTCGACAGCAACAAGGACGCCGGCGCCAGCCGCGACGCCATCGGCCTGGGCCAGGCCGCCGGCAGCGGCCTCAACACCCGCCACGGCACCCTCCTGACCCTGGAGGACATCAGCGTCAGCTTCGACGGTTTCAAGGCCCTCAACGACCTCAACCTGTACATCGGCGTTGGCGAGTTGCGCTGCATCATCGGCCCCAACGGCGCCGGCAAGACCACCCTGATGGACGTGATCACCGGCAAGACCCGGCCCACCCAGGGCAAGGCCTGGTTCGGCGAAACCCTGGACCTGAGGCGCATGAGCGAAGTGCAGATCGCCCAGGCCGGAATCGGCCGCAAGTTCCAGAAACCCACGGTGTTCGAGGCCCTGACGGTGTTCGAGAACCTGGAGCTGGCGCAGAAGACCGACAAGTCGGTGTGGGCCTGCCTCGGCGCGCGCCTGGGCGACGAACAGCGGGCGCGCATCGAACAGGTGCTGGAGACCATCCGCCTGACAGCCTCGGCGCAACGCCAGGCGGGCTTGCTGTCCCACGGCCAGAAACAGTTCCTGGAGATCGGCATGCTGCTGATGCAGGACCCGCAGCTGTTGCTGCTGGACGAACCGGTGGCGGGCATGACCGATGCCGAGACCGAGTTCACCGCCGAGCTGTTCAAGAGCCTGGCCGGCAAGCATTCGCTGATGGTGGTGGAGCACGACATGGGCTTTGTCGGCGCGATTGCCGACCACGTCACCGTGCTGCACCAGGGCAGCGTGCTGGCCGAAGGGTCCCTGGAGCAGGTGCAGGAAAACCAACGGGTGATCGAGGTGTACCTCGGCCGTTAACGCGATCGCCGTTCGCCGGCAAGCCTGCGCCTGCACCCTCCCGTAGGAGCTGGCTTGCCAGCGAAGAGCGCCCCGCAATTCCCACAAGATTCGAGTACCCGACCATGCTCCAAGTCGACCAGTTGCACCAGTACTACGGCGGTAGCCACATCCTGCGCGGCCTGAGCTTCGAAGCCCGGATCGGTGAAGTCACCTGCCTGCTGGGGCGCAACGGCGTGGGCAAGACCACCCTGCTCAAATGCCTGATGGGCTTGCTGCCGGCCAAGGAAGGCGCGGTCAACTGGGAGGGCCGGACCATCACCGCCTACAAGCCGCACCAGCGGGTCCACGCCGGAATCGCCTATGTGCCCCAGGGCCGGGAAATCTTCGCCCGCCTGACCGTGGAGGAAAACCTGCTGATGGGCCTGTCGCGCTTTCCCGGTGCCGAGGCCAGAGAGGTTCCGCCCTTCATCTACGAACTGTTTCCGGTGCTGTTGCAGATGAAGCAACGCCGGGGCGGCGACCTCTCCGGCGGCCAGCAGCAACAGCTGGCCATCGGCCGCGCCCTGGCCAGCCGCCCACGCCTGCTGATCCTCGATGAACCCACCGAAGGCATCCAGCCCTCGGTGATCAAGGAGATCGGCGCGGTGATCAAAAAGCTTGCCGCCCGGGGCGACATGGCGATCCTGCTGGTGGAACAGTTCTACGACTTCGCCGCGGAACTGGCCGACCAGTACCTGGTGATGTCCCGGGGGGAAATCGTCCAGCAGGGCCGCGGGGAAAATATGCAGGCAGAAGGTGTACGCGGCCTGGTTACGATCTAATCTGTAGCCTCCTAACGATAACGACCCAGCATGAACTCACCTGCCGCCACCGCCCTGTTCACCCCCAGCTGGCACGCCGAGCTGGAACTGGCCTACGCCCGTTTCGGCGCCACCACGCGCCCGGTACTGCGCCGCCACCTGGGCCCGTTGCGGGTACAGAAGCACCTGTACGCCGAAGGCCCACAGGTGTGCCAGCACATCATCGTGCACCCGCCCGGCGGGATAGCCGGCGGCGACCAACTGGCCATCAGTGCCCGGGTCGACAACGGTGCCTGGGCCCAACTGACCAGCCCCGGGGCCGCCAAGTGGTACCGCGCCAACGGCCCGGCCGGCCAGACCCTGGCCCTGCAGGTGGCACCGGGGGCGACCCTGGAGTGGCTGCCCCAGGAGACCATCGTCTTCAGCGCCGCCCAGGCCGAGCTCAGTACCCAGGTCGACCTGCAGGGCGATGCCCGGCTGTTCTACTGGGACGTGGTGGCCCTGGGACGTCCGGCCAGTGGGGAGCACTTTGCACACGGGCACTTCCAATCGCACCTGGATATCCGCCGTGACGGCAAGCCGCTGTGGCATGAACGCCAGCGCATCGTCGGTGGCGATGGCCTGCTGGACTCACCCATCGGCCTGGACGGCCACCCGGTGTTTGCCACCTTGCTGGCCACCGGCGAGATCAGCGCCGAACTGCTGGAACACTGCCGCGCCCTGGAGCACCCGGTGCGGGGCGACCTCACACAATTGCCCGGCCTGCTGGTGGCCCGCTGCCTGGCCAGCGAGGCGCTGCTGGCCCGGGCCTGGCTGATCGACCTGTGGCGCTTGCTGCGTCCGGCGTTGCTGGGCCGCGAGGCCGTGCCGCCGAGGATCTGGAATACATGAAGCACCCGACTTCTTCTAACTGCCCATAACGGATTGATCACGATGGACCTGACCCCACGCGAGAAAGACAAGCTGCTGATCTTCACCGCCGGCCTGGTGGCCGAGCGGCGACTGGCCCGCGGCCTCAAGCTCAACTATCCGGAAACCATGGCCTACATTTCCGCGGCCCTGCTCGAAGGTGCCCGTGACGGCCAGACCGTGGCCCAGCTGATGCACTACGGCACCACCCTGCTGAGCCGGGAACAGGTGATGGAAGGCATCCCGGAGATGATCCCGGACATCCAGGTGGAGGCCACCTTCCCCGACGGCACCAAGCTGGTCACCGTCCATCAACCCATCGCCTGAGGCCGTGCCATGACCTATCGCATCCGCGACGCGCTGCACGCCGACCTGCCGGCAATTCGCGATATCTACAACGATGCCGTGCTCAATACCACGGCGATCTGGAACGAATCACCGGTGGACCTGGGCAACCGCCAGGCCTGGTTCAGCGCACGCCAGGCCCAGGGTTATCCGATCCTGGTGATCGTCACCCCCGAGGAGCAGGTGCTCGGCTACGCTTCTTTCGGCGACTGGCGGCCCTTCGACGGCTTTCGCCACACCGTGGAGCATTCGGTCTATGTACGCGGCGACCAGCGCGGCAATGGCCTGGGACCGCGCCTGATGGAGGCGCTGCTGGAACGCGCCCGCGGCTGTGACAAGCACGTGATGGTGGCCGCCATCGAAACCGGCAACAGCGCCTCGATCCGCCTGCATGAGCGCCTGGGGTTCATCATCACCGGGCAGATGCCCCAGGTGGGCACCAAGTTCGGGCGCTGGCTGGACCTGACCTTCATGCAACTGACGCTCAACCCCGGGGCCCAACCGCCCGCCCCTCACAAGGAGTGACCTGTCGATGAACGCCGCCCAACTGCGCCGAGTCCATGGAGAAAGCTTTGCCCACTACCGCCAGGGATTGATCGACCTGCTGTTCGACTCGGTGCAGCACGGCGCATCGATAGGTTTCATGGCCGACCTGGATGACAGCCAGGCCCGGGCCTATCTGAATCAGGTCCAGGCCGGCGTCGAGGACGGCAGCCTGCTGCTGTGGGTGGTGGTCCACGATGAAAAGGTCCTGGCCAGCGTGCAACTGGCGCTGTGCATGAAAGCCAACGGGCGCAATCGTGGCGAAGTGCAGAAGCTCCAGGTCCTGCACAGCGCCCGGCGCCGGGGCCTGGGCCAGCAACTGATGACAGCCCTGGAACAGGCCGCTCGCCAGCACAAGCGCGGCCTGCTCTACCTGGACACCGAAGCGGGGTCGGCGGCCGAAGACTTCTACCGCTCCCTGGGCTATACCCGGGTCGGCGAACTGCCCAACTACTGCCAGAGCCCGGACGGCACCTATACCCCCACCGCCATCTACTTCAAGACCTTGGGACAACCCCTATGATTCCTGGCCAATACCAGATCCAGCCTGGCGAGATCGAACTCAATGCCGGGCGCCGTACCCTCAGGCTGAGCGTTGCCAACAGCGGTGACCGGCCGATCCAGGTCGGCTCTCACTACCACTTCTTCGAAACCAACGACGCCCTGACCTTCGACCGCGCCGCCAGCCGCGGCATGCGCCTGAACATTCCGGCCGGCACCGCCGTGCGCTTCGAACCGGGACAAACCCGGGAAGTGGAACTGGTGGACCTGGCGGGTCATCGCCGGGTCTTCGGTTTTGCCGGACGCATCATGGGCGACCTCTGAGCCCCTCGACGCCACGCGCGTAGGAGCCGGCTTGCCGGCGAAAGGGCCCGAGAGGCCGCCTTCGCTGACAAGCCAGCTCCTACAGGTTTTGTTTTCTGTAAGGAGCTGCGATGAAGATTTCCCGTGAGGCCTATGCCGATATGTTCGGCCCTACCGTGGGCGACAAGGTGCGGCTGGCCGACACCGAGCTGTGGATCGAAGTGGAGAAGGACTTCACCACCTACGGTGAAGAAGTGAAGTTCGGCGGCGGCAAAGTGATCCGCGACGGCATGGGCCAGAGCCAGCTGCTGGCCGCCGAAGTGGTGGACACCCTGATCACCAACGCGCTGATCATCGATCACTGGGGCATCGTCAAGGCCGACGTCGGCTTGAAGGACGGACGCATCGCCGCCATTGGCAAGGCCGGCAACCCGGACATCCAGCCCGACGTGAGCATCGCCATCGGCGCCAGCACCGAGGTGATTGCCGGTGAAGGCATGATCCTCACCGCCGGCGGCATCGACACCCATATCCACTTCATCTGCCCGCAGCAGATCGAAGAAGCGCTGATGAGCGGCGTCACCACCATGATCGGCGGCGGCACCGGCCCGGCCACCGGTACCAATGCAACCACCTGCACCTCGGGCCCCTGGCACATGGCGCGCATGCTTCAGGCGGCAGACGCCTTCCCGATGAACATCGGCTTCACCGGCAAGGGCAACGCCAGCCTGCCGGAGCCGCTGATCGAACAGGTCAAGGCCGGGGCCATCGGCCTCAAGCTGCACGAGGACTGGGGCAGCACCCCGGCCAGCATCGACAACTGCCTGAACGTCGCCGACCAGTACGATGTGCAGGTGGCGATCCACACCGACACCCTCAACGAATCGGGCTTCGTCGAAACCACCCTCGGCGCCTTCAAGGGCCGCACCATCCACACCTACCACACCGAAGGCGCCGGCGGCGGCCATGCGCCGGACATCATCAAGGCCTGCGGCTTCGCCAACGTGCTGCCCAGCTCCACCAACCCGACCCGGCCCTTCACCCGCAACACCATCGACGAACACCTGGACATGCTCATGGTCTGCCACCACCTGGACCCGAGCATTGCCGAGGACGTGGCCTTCGCCGAAAGCCGCATCCGCCGGGAAACCATTGCCGCCGAGGACATCCTTCACGACCTGGGGGCCTTCTCCATGATCAGTTCCGACAGCCAGGCCATGGGCCGGGTCGGCGAAGTGGTGACCCGCACCTGGCAGACCGCCGACAAGATGCACAAGCAGCGCGGCCCGCTGCCAGGGGATGGCCCGGGCAACAGCAACTTCCGGGTCAAGCGCTACATCGCCAAATACACCATCAACCCGGCGATCACCCACGGCATCAGCCATGAGGTGGGCTCCGTCGAAGTCGGCAAGTGGGCCGACCTGGTGCTCTGGCGCCCGGCATTCTTCGGGGTCAAGCCGACCCTGATCCTCAAGGGCGGGGCGATTGCCGCCAGCCTGATGGGCGACGCCAACGCCTCGATCCCGACCCCGCAACCGGTGCACTACAAACCGATGTTCGCCAGCTACGGCGGCAGCCGCCATGCCACCAGCCTGACCTTCATCAGCCAGGCGGCCCTGGAGGCCGGCGTGCCAGAGCAGTTGGGCCTGAAAAAACGCATTGCGGTGGTCAAGGGCTGTCGCAACGTGCAGAAAGCCGACCTGATCCACAACGACTACCTGCCGAACATCGACGTCGACCCGCAGACCTACCAGGTCAAGGCCGACGGCGTTCTGCTGTGGTGTGAACCGGCGGATGTGCTGCCCATGGCCCAGCGCTACTTTCTGTTCTAGAAGCGCTATCCACTGAGCGGAGGCCGTGTTGAAAGACGCCATCGAGGCGCTAATATGCGACTCGCCTCCTCACTCTCTGCCCTGCAAGGTATCCGGCCATGCACCTGTCCGATTTCATCGTGCAACACGTAGATCGAATCGTTGATAAATGGGAGCAGTTCGCCCGGTCCATTGCCCCTGAAGCCGACTCCATGAGCCGCTTGCAACTGCGCGACCACGCCAAGTCGATCCTGCTGGCCGCTGCCCGCGACATGTGCACCGCCCAGAGCCCTGGCGAGCAGTTGGCCAAGGCCCGCGGCGAAGGCCCGGAAAAGACCCCGAGCCTGGACGCGGCCGCCGCCAGCCATGGCGAACTGCGCCACCACGTGGGTTTCGATCTGGTGCAGATGACGTCGGAATTCCGTCACCTGCGCGCCTGTGTGATCCGCCTCTGGGTCGACAGCCTGGACTCGCCGGAGCTGGCGTACTTCCAGGACATGATCCGCTTCAACGAAGCCATCGACGAGGCCCTGGCCGAGTCGACGGCGGCCTATGCCGAACAGGTCAATCGCTCGCGGGACATCTTCCTGGCGATCCTCGGCCACGACCTGCGAGCGCCGCTGCAGGCGGTGAGCATGTCCACCGAGATGCTGGCGCGCAAAGTGGCGCTGGACGCCGATGCCCAGGCGTTCGTATCGCGGATCAAGAGTGGCACCCGGCACATGGGGGCGATGGTCAGTGATTTGCTGGAGTTCGTGCGCAGCCGCCTGGGCACCAGCCTGCCCATCGAGCCGGCGCCCATGGACCTGGCCAGCGCGGTCAAGGCGGCCATGGACGAAGCCTGCGCCGGGCAGCCCGACTGCACCCCGCAGCTGAGTTTTCATGGCGACAGCCATGGCATCTGGGACCGTGGACGGATCGAGCAACTGCTGCAGAACCTGATTGGCAATGCCCTGCAACACGGCAGCAACCGCCGCACGGTCACGGTGACCCTCACCGGCGGTGCCGAGCAGGTGCTGCTGACCATCCACAACTATGGCGCGCCCATTCCCAAGGAGGCCCTGAGCACCCTGTTCGACCCCCTGGTGCGCAGCGCCGACGAGGCCCTGGGCAACCCCAGCACCAGCCTTGGCCTGGGCCTGTTCATCGTCAAGGAAGTGGTGACCGCGCACCAGGGCAGCATCGAAGTCAGTTCCAACGAGAGCGACGGCACCACCTTCACCGTGATCCTGCCACGGGTGTCCCGCGCCAGCTCGTAGGCGCAGGCTTGCCAGCGAAGGCGTCGGCACAGATTGCGCAAGGCTCAAGGGCCTCTTCGCCGGCAAGCCGGCTCCTACAATGAACGGGGGCAAACCGTAGGAGCTGGCTTGCCAGCGAAGGCGTCGGCACAGATTGCGCAAGGCTCGAGGGCCTCTTCGCCGGCAAGCCGGCTCCTACAACGAACGAGTGGCAAACCGTAGGAGCTGGCTTGCCAGCGAAGGCGTCGGCACAGATTGCGCAAGGCTCGAGGGCCCTTTCGCCGGCAAGCCGGCTCCTACAACGAACGGGGGCAAACCGTAGGAGCTGGCTTGCCAGCGAAGGCGTCGGCACAGATTGCGCAAGGCCCGAGGGCCGCTTCGCCGGCAAGCCGGCTCCTACGGGGCGCTCAGTCCACCAGCAGGCGGCCCAGGCGCTGCTTGAGCATCTGGTTCTCGGCGCGCAATTGCTGGACTTCCTCCAGCAGGTCCAGCGCCAGGGCGACGCCTTCCCATTCCAGCTCCAGGTCACGGCGCAGCTTCGCCGCACGCTTGGCCAGGGCCAGTTCGACATCGTTGAACCGCCAATCCTTGGGCGCACGGCCCTGAGGCTCGAGAATGCCGTGTTCGACGATTTCGATCACATAGGCCGCCGGCAGGTCAGCCACTTCACAGAACTCTTCCATGTCCAGCTGAACGATCAGGGTGCTCATGGTCAGCGCCTCCTAGTGTCGAATCAGAAATGTTCCCGAGGATCGAACGCGGCCTTCTTCGCCAGCTCCTGCCACAGCGCCTTGACGTCGTCGCCGGCCTGCTTGGGCATCACCGCCTTGAGCTGTACGAACAGGTTGCCGCGCTGGCCGGCCTTGTTCAGCAGGCCGTGGCCCTTGGCGCGCATGCGCTGGCCGTTCTGGCTGCCGGCCGGGACCTTGAGGTTGATCTTGCCGGTCAGGGTCGGCACCGCCACCTCGGTACCCAGCGCCAGCTCCCAGGGAGCCAGTGGCAGGGTGATGATCAGGTCCTCGCCCTCGACATCGAATTTCGGATGAGGGGCGAAGCGAATGGTCAGGTACAGATCGCCATTGGCCCCACCGCCGACACCCGGGGCGCCCTGGCCCTTGAGGCGGATGCGCTCGCCGTCGGTGACCCCGGCAGGGATCTTCACGTTCAGGCTCTTGCTGGTGTTGCTCACATGCTGGCCAGCCGCGTTGTACTGCGGGACCTGGAAACTGATCTTCTTCGACTCGGTCGACAGGGTTTCCTCAAGAAAGATCGGTAGTTCCATTTCCACATCCTGTCCACGACGGCCACTGCTGCGGCGCTGCTCCGGGCCGCCGAATCCTGGCCCCCGGTTACCAAAGATCGAACTGAAGAAGTCCGAGAAGTCGCCACCGTCGCCGCCGCCAAAGCCGCCACGGCTCTGCCAGCCCGGCGGGCCCTGAAACGGCTGGCCATGCTGGCCGTACTTGCGCAGGTCATCGTACTCGGCGCGCTTGTCGGCGCTTTTCAGCGCTTCATAGGCTTCCGAGGCGTCCTTGAACTTGGCCTCGGCGTCCTTTTCCTTGCTGACGTCGGGGTGGTACTTGCGCGCCAGCTTGCGATAGGCGGCCTTGATCGCCTTATCGTCAGCCGTCGGCTCCACGCCGAGAATCTTGTAATAGTCTTTGAAGTCCATCGCGGGAATCACCATCCGTTATCAATGTCGCGCGGCGTGCAGCACAGCATGCCCGGTCTGGCAGCATGAGAATTGATCGGTCTCAATCCTCTGACTGAACGGCGCATCAGAAGTTTATCGGCAGCCACTGGCGGATCTTGCGAGCATTCCGGGACTGCCAGGCTCATGCCTGCAAGTTTGGGGGTCAAGGATAGTCTTTCAAGGCATGACCGGTTGCGATTTAGCAGATAGTCGGCCTTTGCAACGCGCGAGGACTGGCGTACGCTGCGCGGCCGTTTTTTTCACCGGATCGAAAGACATGAACAACGCCTCCCCGGCCCGTGCCTGCGGCATCGACTTCGGCACCTCCAACTCCACCGTCGGCTGGCTGCGCCCCGGCGAGGAGACGCTGATTGCCCTGGAGGATGACAAGATCACCCTGCCCTCGGTGGTGTTCTTCAACATCGAGGAGCGCCGTCCGGTGTACGGCCGCCTGGCGCTGCACGAGTACCTGGAAGGCTACGAAGGCCGGCTGATGCGCTCGCTCAAGAGCCTGCTGGGCTCCAAGCTGATCAAGCACGACACCAGCGTGCTGGGCACCGCGATGCCCTTCAAGGACCTGCTGGGGCTGTTCATCGGCCAGCTCAAGAGCCGTGCCGAAGCCTCCGCCGGTCGGGAATTCGAAGAAGTGGTGCTGGGCCGCCCGGTGTTCTTCGTCGATGACGATGCCGCCGCCGACCAAGAAGCCGAAGACACCCTGGTGCAAGTGGCCCGCAAGATCGGCTTCAAGGAAGTGTCCTTCCAGTACGAACCCATCGCTGCGGCCTTCGACTACGAGTCCAGCATCGAACGTGAAGAACTGGTGCTGATCGTCGACATCGGCGGTGGTACCTCGGACTTCTCCCTGGTGCGCCTGTCCCCCGAGCGCCGTGGCGTCGACAACCGCCACGACGACATCCTCGCCACCGGCGGCGTGCACGTGGGCGGGACCGACTTCGACAAGCAGTTGAGCCTGCAGGGCGTGATGCCGCTGTTCGGCTACGGCAGCCGGATGAAGAGCGGCGCCTACATGCCCACCAGCCACCACATGAACCTGGCGACCTGGCACACCATCAACTCGGTGTACTCGCAGAAGTCCCAGCTGGCCCTGGGCAGCATGCGCTACGACATCGAGGACACCGGTGGCATCGACCGCCTGTTCAAGCTGATCGAACAGCGCGCCGGCCACTGGCTGGCCATGGAGATCGAGGAAACCAAGATCCAGCTGACCCATGCCGAGAATCGCCTGGTGCCCCTGGACCGGATCGAGCGCGACCTCAGCGTCGACCTCAGCCGGGCCCTGTTCGAGTCGTCCATCGACAGCCTGCTGGAGCGCATCCGCACCAGCGTCAGCGGTTTGCTGAGCGACGCCAATGTCAGCGTCGGCCAGGTCGACACGGTGTTCTTCACCGGCGGCTCCAGCGGCATCCCGGCCCTGCGCCAGAGCGTGGCGGCGATGCTGCCCAATGCCCGGCATGTGGAAGGCAATATCTTCGGCAGCATCGGCAGCGGCCTGGCGATCGAAGCCAAGAAGCGCTACGGATAAAAGCAGCAGCAAGCTTCAAGCTTCAAGCGGCAAGCAAAGCGGCTTTAGCTTGTGGCTTGAAGCTGCAAGCTTGCAGCTGCCGTTAAACCAAGCCCGCCAGCTTCAGCTCGCTTTTCAGGTAGGCGTAATAGATCGGCCCCGCCACCACCCCGGGCAGGCCGAACGCCGCCTCGAACACCAGCATCGCCAGCAGCAGCTCCCAGGACTTGGCACTGATCTGCCCGCCGACGATCCGCGCGTTGAGGAAGTATTCCAGCTTGTGGATAAAGATCAGGTAGCCCAAAGCCGCCACCGCCACCCAGATCGACAGCGACAGGCCGACGATGGTGATCAGGGTGTTGGAGATCAGGTTGCCGATCACCGGCAGCAGGCCCAGCAGGAAGGTCAGCACGATCAGGGTCTTGGTCAGCGGCAGCTTGACCCCGAACAGCGGCAGGATCAGCGCCAGGAAGATCCCGGTGAAGAAGGTGTTGAGCAGGGAGATCTTGATCTGCGCGAAAACGATGTTGCGAAACGCCTGAACCAGCAGGTGCAGGCGGTCGAACAGCGCCGCCGCCAGGGGCTTGCGCTTGGTCAGGTCGGGAATCCGCTGCAGGGCGATGATCGCCCCCAGGACCATGCCGATCAGCAGGGTCACGAACATGTGCGCCGCGTCCTTGCCCACCAGTTGCAACTCGCTCAGGTGCTTGCTGGCCCAGGCACCGATGGCGGCCTGGAACTCGGCGGCGCTGGCCGGCAGATAGGAATCGAGGAACGGCGGCAACTGGCCCCGGGCCTTGTCCACCACCACCATGAACTTGCCCAGTGACGCCCCGGGGTTCTCCGCCTCATGCAGCAGGAAGCTGATGGCTCCGGCGAACAGCAGGGTCAGCAAGCTGACCACCAGGGTGCCCAGCAACGCCACCGCCAGCCAGCGCGCCCGCCGGCCTTCGATCAGGCGCTGCAGTTGCGGGGTGAGCATGTTGACCAGCTCGAACACCAGCAGACCGGCCAGCAGGCTAGGTAGCAGGCGCAAGGGCAAGGCCAGGAGCAGGCCGCCGAAGATGATGATCCAACTGATGAACAACAGATGACGCTGTGAAAACGCTGGCATATAGCCTCAAGACAAACAGCGGGGAAAAGACCGGCAGTCTGCCAGCCTTCACCCCGGAGGAATAGTGGCAGGCGCCCCAAGGGCATGGGTCTACAGGGTACTGGAGTGTTGTGACCGGCGAAGGTTCAGTCGGTTTTGGCCCGGGCCACCGGGGCTGCAAGGTCGGGCAGCGCCACGTCGTAGCCGCAGTAATGCAATTGTGTCCGGATCAGTCGCTTATCGGGGTAGTCATCCCCCCATACCAGGTTCTGGTCGTAGCGAGATTTGATATGGGCGCAGAACCCTTGGAGATCGGCCTGGGCCTTCGCCAGCACCGGCGCCGGCAAAGGGTTGATCTTCAGGCTCTGGAAGAACGGCAGTATGAACACCTGATCCAGGTCGTAGCCCTTGGCGCCGAGGGCCAGGCGCTGCCCGGCATGCACATAGAACGGCTGCTGCAGGCCGCTCTCCTGTTCCCAGCACCAGTACTTGACCTTGTCTTCGAGAATGCCCACCGCGCTCCCTTCCCAGCGCTCGTAGGCACGCAGGCATTGAAAGCCCTGCACTGTCACCCACTCCAGGCTGCTGGGCTTGACCCCGGTATGGGACGACAACGCCTGCCGAGCCAGCAGATCATCCAGAAAAGCCTGGCGGGGATACAAAAGCCCGTCCGCCCGGCCATCGAGAAAGCTGTTGACCCGCATGTACAGCGCCGCAGCCGTCACCTGGACCGTACCGTAGGAGAAGGTTCCGGAGGTACCGACCGACAGCGCGTCACGGCCCTTTTCATAGTCGAAGCCACCGGTGACGGTGCCGCACGGCGCCTGCCGATATGGCCCAGGCAGATCGAAGGAATAACGCTGCATCAGGGTGACCCGCTTCGCGCCCTCCTGGCACAGCATTCGGGCATCCAGGCGCGCATTTTCATAGACCAAGGGTGGGCCGCCGCAAGCCGGCAGCAACCCACTGGTCAGTACTATCAGCGCGATCCGTGCAGCCTTCATTGCGTGCCCAGTAATTTGTCGTTGCCGTACTGATCGATCAAGGTCGGGACAATGTACTTGTCGCTGCGCTTGAAGGTGTCTTGCAGTTTACTGCCAGCCCCACCACAAATGTCCTTGGCCACACACAGGTAGTTGGAGTGAGGACTGTCCGCGCCCAACAACTTGCCTGAAGTGGCCGCGGCGCCGAAGAATCGGGCAACCGTATCGGACGAGTGCCACGCATTCAGCCCCAGCAAGTCGGACACTGTATCGGTCACCGGCAACGTATTGAAGAGCATGCTCGATGTCGGCCGGTTGACCTGGAAGAACGCCCCTTCACTGATATCGAACCCGGCATTCTTGGCCGCCGCGAAGAAGTCCGTCGAGCCGACGGGCGCGCCCGACAGCTGGATGCTACCCGCATTGCCATTGACGTTGAAATTGAGCCCGGCAATGGCCCGGTAGGTCAGCAAGCCGCCCTGGCTGTGCCCGAAGACATCCAGCTTGTTGCCCTGGTCTATACCGGCGCCGAGGAAGTCGCTGAGCTGCCGTGCGTTCCCCGAACGCACGGCACCGCCGAGCATCACATCCCACAGCGACTCCACCAGGTCGCCCAGCAGGCCGTGTTCCGGGTTGTAGGCCTGCATGAACTGGTCCTGGCCGGTCTGCATGCCGCCATTGACCAGCGCCGCATCCAGCGAGTTCTGAATCCCGTTGGTGAACACCGCACCGTTACCGTCAGGTGTCAGCAGGGTCTTCAGGCCTTCGCGTGTCGCATCCACGTCCATAACCGGCTTGCCGGTTTCCGGGTCGATGAAGACATGGCCGTCTTTATCCTTTTTGTACTGCATCGTCACATGATAGAAGCTCATGTCCCCCGTCAGCAGCGCCGGGACCTGGGTGATGACGCCGCCATGGCTGATGACGCCCGGCATCACTCCGCCGGTGTAGTAGGCCGACTCGTCCATGGCTTTCTGCAAGAGCCCCGGTATCCAGGCCAGGGGCGCCAGTGCCGGGTTGTCTGCCAGTGCCTTGTCCGCTGCCTTGGTCAGATCACCGTATTGGGAAAAAGCCGCCGACGCATTCTTGCCATAGTCCTTGAGCCCCTGGGCCCATTGGTTGAGGGTCTGCACCGGATGGCCCACCGCCTCCAGGGACGATTGGGACACATACAGGTCGGTACGCTTTTCCTTGTCCTTGGTGATTTCATAGGCCTGGGACACATCGCGGTTCAGACCCGCAGTGGAGTCCGCGCCGGTCTTGGCGTCGTTGCGCACGGTGATGGTGCCCGCGCCCACCGTGGCGCGCACTTCCTGCTCACGCTCCTTGCGGTAGTCATAACCACTGACGCTCCAGCCGGAGGCACCGGTCTTGCCCTTGCCTTCCTGGCTCTTGTCGGTGGTGAAGGCCACGTCCTTGCCACCGGTGGCCTTGGCGCCGTCGCCGCCGCCCCAGCCAAAGGTGCCGCCCGCGTTCACGTAGTAGCTGTGCTCCTTGTCCTGGCCGGAGATGTCACGGAAGCCCAGGGTGCCGGTGTCCAGCTTGAGGTTGCCGTTGTCGGCGGCAACCAGCGCGCCATCGAGCTGGGTGTGCTTCTCGGTGCGGATGTCCACGCCGTTCTTGCCGGTGATGCTGGTCTGCTCCTGGACCCAGTTGGTCTTGCCGGTGGTCTTGCCCACGCCCAGGGAACCGCTGACGCTGCCACCACCGCCCAGGCCGATGCTCACGGTGACGCTGGCATCCAGCTCCTTGCCGCTGACCTTGCCGGTGTCCGGCACCGAGGACACGGTCAGGTCGCCGCCAACCCGGCCGACGACTTCGCCGCCACGCAGGGTGGCGCCGGCAATGGTGGTGTCCTTGCCGCTGCTGAAACGCAGCTGGTCACCGGCCACCAGGTTGGCGTTCTGTTGCCGCTGGTTGTCCCGGTCCAGTTGGCCCTTGCCCATGTCGACGCTGGCATAGACCGAGATGAAATCCTTGCCGCCCACCGCCAGGCCCACTTCGCCACCGCCGCTGCGACGGCTGGATTCGCTGCTGGAATCGTTCTGCGCGGCGCGGATGGTCAGGTCATTGCCCGCCCCCAGGTCGATATCGCGCCCGGCATGGACCTGGGTCCCGATCAGGGTCAGGTCGTTGCGCGCCTCAAGGCTGACATCGCGCCCGGCGAGGAACACCGACGGAGTGTTGGTGCCCTGGTTCATCTGCTCGCTGGCCACACCGTTGCTGCCGCCGATACCGGCACGGGCGCTGCCGCCACCGCTCTGGCCGTTGATGCCACCCTGGCTGCGGGCGGTCTTGCTCTCTTCGGAAACCGAGCCGCGGGCCACATCCACATTGATGTCGCGACCCACCAGGGTGATGTCACGCCCGGCGTCGAACTGACCACCGCGAATGTTGATGTCATTGCCGGCCACGGCGCTGATGTCCCGTCCGGCACCAAGGCTGGCAGGGCTGTTGCTGTGCACTTCCTGGCGCGAGCTGCTGGACTGGCTGGCCGTACCGAAGTGGGTCGCGGTGGTCGGGCCCGAGGTGAACTGGTTGATCGCATCCACGGTGCTCAGCACGCTGGACGCCTTGCTGGTGTTGTCCTCACCTTTGCCGGTGCCCTTGAGGGCGTCCATGGTGTTGCCGTAGTTGTGGCTGACGTTGACCGTCAGGCCATTGCGGTCACGGCTCTTGCTGCGCTCCTCGATCGAGGTTTCCTTGCCGGCGTCGATGCTGATATCGCGCCCGGCCTGCAGGTTGATATCGCGCCCGGTGTCCACTCGCGAGCCTTCCAGGGTCAGGTCGCGCCCGGCCTTGATGGTTGCATCCTGCCCGGCCAGCAACTGGCTTGGCGCTACCGTCTGCTCGGCATTGCGCGACTTCTTCTTGAGGCCTTCGCTGCCCAGGAACGCGGTGACGCCGTTGCGATCGCTCTCAAGGGACAGCCCCACATGCTTCTCGGATTTCCAGTTGCTCTGGTCCGAGCTGTTGCTGCCGGCCAGCACGTTGATATCGCGCCCCGCCCCTACGTTGAGGTTGCGCTCGGCCGCCGCGGTGCTGCCGATCATGTTGACGTCGCGGGAGGCTTGCAGAGTGGTGTCACGCCCGCCACTGACCACACTGCCCACGCTCTGGGACTGAGTGTTTTCCTGGCCGGACTTCTTCGCCGAAGCAATCGAAGTGAAGCTGCCGGAGCTGGAGAACCCGACCTTGCTCTTGTACTTGTCGCTCTGGCTGCTGGAGGTGTTGGCGGCGTCCATCAGGTTGATGTCGCCATTCTTGTCGATCATCCCGGCGCGCACTTCGGCATCGCGCTTGGCCTCGATGGAGCTGGCCGAGAGGTTGACGTTGGTCCCGGCGATCACCACCGCGTCGTTGCCGGCGCTGAGCTCGCTGCCCACCTGGGTGGTACTGCTGGAAGTGCGGCTGTTGCCGCTCTTGCTCAGGCCGAAGCTGCCTTTCTTCTTCTGGCTGTAGGCGCTGTCCTGCTGCTCCTGGGCCGAGACCAGGCTGACGTCCCGGGTGGCGCCCACCAGCAGGTCGTTGCCGGCCTTGAGCTGGCTGCCGACCACGGTCACGTCGCGCCCGCCGTTGAGGCTGATGCGGCCGTCCTTGTCCTGGCTGACGTTGACCATCAGGTCGTGCCCGGCGCTGATCTCGGAGGCCACGTTGGTGGTCGAGGAGTCGGCGCTCTGGGTGGTCTTGCTCTTGCCCCAGGAGCCTTTCTTCTTCTGGTAGAAGGTCGAGGACTGCTCGTCCTGGGCCGAGGCGATGACCACATCGCGCTTGGCATTCAGGGACAGGTCGTGGCCGGCATCGACCTTGCTCGCCACCACCGCCAGGTCGCGCCCGGCGTTGAGTTCCAGGTTGCCGCCGGTGGTCACGCTGGAGCCCAGGGTCTGCACCGTGTCGTGGGTCACCAGGCCGCGACGGATCGCGCTCTGGGTGAAGGTGTGATCCTGCACCGCCAGCAAGTCGATGTCGCGACCGGCACTGAGCTTGGCATCACCGGCACTGGCGAGTTGGCCGAGGTTGCTCAGGTCGCGGCCGGCACTGAGGTCCAGCTGCTGGCGCGCGGTGATCTGGCTGCCCTGGTCGAGGATGGTGCGGTTGCCCGAGCCATAGCCCACGGCCACCGCCGTGCGGTCGTTGATGATGTCGCCCTTGATCGAGGTGACGCTGACCTGGTTGCCGCGGATTTCCCCGGCCAGGGCGTTGCGCACGCTGTCCTGGGCCATCAGGCTGACCCGCTCGTTGGCTTCGATCAGGCCGCCCTGGTACAGGCTGCCGCCGGCATTCACGCTCAGGTCGTTGCTGGCGCGCAGGGTGCCGACGTTGCTCAGGTCGCCACCGGCGATCAGGGTCATGTCGCGCCCCTGCACCAGGCTGCCGCCGCGCAGGTTGCGGGTTTCCGCCTGGGCCAGGTACAGCACCGGCACCAGTACCTTCTCGCCCTGCACCTCGCGGGTTTCCATCCACACGATGTCATGGGTCAGCGAAGCCACCTGCGCCGCGGTCAGGGAGACCCCGACACTGAGGTTCAACTGGTCCTTGGAGGCGATGGCGTTGTCCATCAGGTAGCGATACTGGTCGTAGTCGCTGGTCAGCCCGGCGGCCAGGAAGCGCTGGCCGGTCTGGGCCAGCACTGCATCGCGGATCAGCCGGGTCTCATACAGGCCGTCACCCAGGCGGCGCCAGGTCTGGTCGGTGTTGTAGTTGAGGTGGCCGAGCATGTAGTCCGAGCTCATGAAGCGCGACAGGTCGGTGAAGGTCGGGTTGGTCTCGATCAGGTAGCGACCCTGGGGGTTCTGGCTCTTGACGAACAAGCCGTACTCGCCCTGAGGCACGCGGAAGCTCGACAGGGAAGTCGGGTCCACGGCGGCGAAAGGCACGCCGGCGAAGTCCACTGGCACGAAGCTGACCTGGGTCGTGCCGTCGGCGGCGACTTTTTCGATGCGTTGTACATCCTTGGCCACCTGGTTGGCGGCTGCCGAGCTTTGGGCGTTGACCGTGATCACCTGGCCACCCACCTGGGACAGATTGTTCTGCAGCGACTGCCCGGTGAGCTGGGCGCGGCTCTGCTCGTTCTGCACGCCGTTCTCGAGGGTGCCGCTGACCTGCAGGTGCAGGCGCTGGCCGGCCTGCAAGGTGGAGGCGTAGGCGGTCTGGTTTCCCGGTACCAGCACGGTGTGAGTGCCCGGTTGGTAGATCGGGTACTGAGTCACCACGGTTGGCAGCGGGTCCTGCTGGCCCGGCGCGCGATTGGCGTTGTTGGCGTTCCACTGGATCGTGGCCCGCTCGGCGGCCCGGAAGGCCCCCTGGGATACCCCCAGCAGCAGATAGCTGACGGTCTCGATCCGCTGGCCCAGGGTCAGGCCACGGTTGTAGAGATTGTTGGCGGTGATGGAGACATCGCGGTTGGCGGCGATCAGGCTCTGATCGTTTTCCACCGTGTCGGCATTGATGGTCAGGTCACGGTTGGACACCAGGCGCGCGCCAGCGGAGTGCTCGCCCATGGTGCCTTCATAAGTGGTGTTGACGATGTAAGTGGCGGTGTGGTGATCGCCGGAGCAGTCGGTGCAGTTGATCTCGATATTGCGCCGGGTGATGACTTCGCCGACCTGGTACTTGTCCATGGCGTTTTGCAGCGACGCCACGTTGAGGTTCATGTCGCCCTCGCTCTCGATGGTCCCGGAGCGGTTGCTGAGCAGGGCCGCACGGCCGCCGTCGAGGGCGGCGAAGCTGAGGTTGCCGGCGCTGTAGATGTCGCCGTAGCTGTTGGCCAGGCCGTTGGCCCGCAGGAGCATGTCGGCGCCGCTGTAGATCAGGGTGTCGGCCGAGGTGGTGATGCCGTTGCTGGAGCGCAGTTGCATCTGCCCCAGCGCCCCGAGGGTGCCGCGGTTGTTGATCTGCGCCGCCGAGACATTGAGGTTCTGGCTGGCGATCAGCCGCCCCAGGTTGTCCAGGGTGCCGCGCAGGTTGAGTTCGCTGTCACCGCCGCTGGCGATACGTCCGCCATTCTGGTTCAGGTCGGTGGCGCCGACCGTCAGCTTGCCTCGGGACGACAGCAGGCCGCTGTTGTTCAGGTTGCCCCCCAGGTCCAGGGTCAGGTAGCCGTCAGTGGCCAGTTCCCCGGCATTGTTCAGGGTGCTCGCGCCCACTCGCAGGCCCGTGGCGCTGGCGATGCGGTCGCCGGCGCTCAGGTTGAGGTCGCCCCCGGTGCTCAGGTCCAGCGCACCGTTGAGTTGCATCAGCCCGCTGCGATCCACCACCGCCACATCCCAGTCGCCTCGGCCGAGGCCGGTGATCCGTCCCTGGTAGCCGGACAGTGTGCCCAGGTCGAGCTTGAACAGGCCGCCGCCGGCATGTTCGATGCCGCCGCCGATGTTGTTCAGCTGTGCGGCATTCAGGGCAAAGGCGCTGGAGCCCAGGGCCAGGGTGCCGCCCTGGTTGTTGAGGACGCCGCCGAGGCTGATCCGGCTTTGCTCGCCGCCCAACGCACGGACCCGGCCCCCGGCACTGTTGTCGAGGTTGCCGCCCACCAGCAGCAACGAGCCGGCCGACTCCACCAGGCCGCCCTGGTTGTAGAGGTTGGCCGCGACGTTCAAGTCCAGCTGCTGGGCGCTGATTTCACCGCCAAGGCGGTTGTCCAGGGTCTGCCCGGTGCTGCTGAGCAGGCCATTGGTGTAGAGCTTGCCAGCCTGGTTGGTAAGGCGGTCGACCACCAGTTTGAGCGCTCCGGCCTGGCTGCTGATCAGCCCGGCCTTGCCGTTCAGGGCACTGTTATCCACAGCCCCGGCGGTGATCCCCAGGGTCGCGCCCTGGAGGGTGCCGCCACGGTTATCCAGGGTGCCTTGGCCCAGCGCCACTTCGCCGTGGCTGTCCTTGGCCAGGATCAGCCCGGCGGCGTTATTCAGGCCGCCGGCCACCAGGTTCAAGCCATCGCTGCCGGCCAACAGTTGCCCCTGGCGGTTATCCAGGGCCGTGCCCGCCACCTCCAGGCGTTTGCCCTTGAGGGTGCCGCCCTGGTTGTCCAGTTGCCCGCCCCGGGTCACTCGCAGCGCCTGGTCACCGGCGTCGATGACCCCGGCGTTGTTGTTCAGTGCGCCGTGGTTGAGGTTCAGTTCCAGCACTCCCTGGCTGGCCACCACCGCCCCCTTGGTGCTGTTGTCGAGGCCGGCGGCATCGATGCCGATGCTGCGGCCCAGCAGCACGCCGCCGCTGTTGTTCAACTGACCACCGTCGATCTGCAGATGCCCGTCGCTTTGCAGGTGCCCCTGGTTGTTGAGCAGTTGCCCCGGCGCTGTGCCGTCGGCCGTCAAGGTCAACTGCAGGCCATCGCTGCCGGCTGCCAGCAGGCCCGACGCCTGGTTGTCCAGGCGTTGGGTGGTGACGGTCAGCCGATCCGCGGCCAGTTGCCCGCCACGGTTGTCTAGCAGGCCGCTGTTGGTCAGCTGCAGCTGGTTGCCCACCACCACACCGCCCTGGTTGTTCAGGCTGCCCGAAACGATCTGCACGTCGCCCGCCTTGGCCTGCAGGTGGCCCAGGGCGTTGTTCAGGTGCTGCTTGACCGTCAGCGTCAGCTTGCCGGTCTCGGCACTGAGCACCCCGGCCTGGTTCTGGCTGAGGCTGTCGAGGTTGGCGGTCAGTGCGTTGCCGATGACCTGGCCCTGGTTGTTGGCCAGGTCCCGGGCTTCCAGCAGCAGGTTGTTCTTGCCTTGCAGCAGGCCGCCCTGGTTGTCGATGTCTGCGCTGTGCAGTTCCAGGCTGTCGGCGGTGAGGGTGCCGCCCTGGTTGCCGAGCTTGCCGGCGCTGTTGAGGGTCAGTTGCGGGGCGACCAGGGTGCCGCCGCGGTTGTCCACGCTGGCAGCCTTGAGGTTGAGGAGCGAAGTGGCCTGGAGCTTGCCACCGGCATTGATCAGGTCCTGATCGAGGCTCACTTGCAGGGCGCCCTGCTCGGCGCTGATCAGGCCCTTCTGGCTGTTGTCCAGGCGCTTGCCGGTGACCTTGATCTGGTCCGCCAGCAGCTTGCCGCCCTGGTTGAGCAGTTCCCCGCCCTCGGTCTCCAGCAGGGTCTGGGCCTGCAACTGACCGCCGTTGTTGTTCAACTGCTCGCTGACCTTGAAGGTGGCGCGGCCCTGGCTGGATCCGATCAGGCCTTGCTGGTTGTCCAGGCGATCGGCGCGGATCTCCACCTGGTCGGCGATCATCGAACCTTTCTGGTTGCTCACCTCGCGGGCGTTGAGGGTCAGGTCGGCCCCGGCCACTTCAAGGCGTCCGCCGTTGTTGTTGAAGGTGTCGAGGGACAAAGTCGCGGCCTGGCGATCGCCGAAACGGATCAGGCCGTCGAGGTTGGCGATCGCTGGGGTGTTGAGTAGCAGCTCGTTCTGCGCCAGGACCCGGGCCTGCGCGCCCTGGTTGACCAGGCGCGCGGTCTTGACCTCGACCTTGGGCCCCTGGATCACGCCATTCTGGTTGTTCAGGGTCTGGCGTGCGGTCAGTTCCAGGTTGCGGCTGGCCAGTACATTGCCACGGTTCTCCAGATGGTCGGCGGTCAGCTTGACCTCGCCGTGGTCATTGCGGCTGTTGTCGCTGTTGACCCCGGCCTCGATGATGCCGTGGTTGACCACCTGGGCGGCCTCCACCACCCGCACCTGATCACGGGCCGCGAGGCTGGTCTGGACCTTGATCTGCTCCTGGGCCTGCAGCGTCGCGTCGGTACCGGCATAGGCCTTGCCTTGCACGTCGATGCTCTGGGCCTTGATCGCGATCGCCTGGTTGGCGCCCATGTTCGCCACTGTGACCCTGCCGTTGGCATCGATCTGGATGTCGCCGGTGCTGGCGGCCATTTCCCCGGAGACGTTCACGCCGACGCCTTTCTCCGTGCCCACCAGGCGAATCGCCCCGGCGTACATGCCTCCCAGGGCCGAACTGTCGATGGCCAGGGCCGGCTTGGCGCTGGCGTCGTCATCACGGGCAGTGACCGTCAGATCGTCGGCCTTGACGTCGTTGCGTCCGGTAATGACGTTGAGCTTCTTGGCGTAGAGGTTGGCATTGAGCTGGGTGCTGCGGGTGATCAGGTCGAACTGGTCGATATTGCTCGCATTGAGCCCCGCGCCCTCGATGCTGATATCGCCACCATCCACCTGGAAGCGATCGAGCTTCTGCCCCTCGATCACCGGCTTGCCGGTGGTCAGGGTGGCTCGCGGGGTGTTGATGAAGCCACAACCGTTGCAGGTGATGCCATGGGGGTTGGCGACGATCACCCGGGCCGACTGGCCCGCGACTTCGGTAAAGCCCGCCAGCTTGCTGCGGTTGCTGCCGGTGACTTCGTTGAGGATCACCTGGGCCGCCGTGCCCTTGAGATTGGGGTTGCCGAGGATGTAGCCACCCAGCTGGGTGTTCTGGGTGGGGCCGGTGCCATTGTTGAGGATCAGGCCATTGCTGCCGACGTTGTATTCGCTGAATTTGTTATGGGACAGGCCACTGCCGTTGGCCCCGTTGATATTGACCACGGGGACGCCGTTGCCCGCGGCACCAATGCTGGCATTGCCCCCGGCCGCCGGGTCCAGGGTCAGGCCGGCAGCGACGCTGACGATCGGATTGAGCAGCAGGATCCCCGACAGCGACAGGGCAATGCATTGGGCAAAAGGCTTGCGTACGTCCATATGCGAATCATCCATCCAATAACGTTTGAGTCAGGTCAGAAGAACAGGTCTACCCGGAAGTACACCGGATGTTCTCGCCGCTCGATGATTGCCGGTCGCTCCAGGGAGCGCGCGAAACTGACAGACGCGGCCAGGTACTGGCCGCGGGTATTGAGTTCGAAAGCGTTGCCGGTCATCCGGCCCCTGGCGTCATGGTTGTAGCGATCGGCCTTGATCACGCCAACGTCATAGGCGAACGCCATGCCGTATTCCTGGAGGAACGGCTGCAGCACCGGCCAGGTCACCGCACGGCGCCAGCGCAGCTGATTGCGCCAGTAGCCACCGCTGTTGCCGGACAGGCTCTGGTCCTGGAAGCCACGAACCGAATTGAGCCCGCCCAGACTGATCCGCTGGGGGCTGAACAGCACATCCTCACTGCGCTGGCCGGTGGCCAGGCTGTCGAAACTGAAGTTCTCGCCCCACAGCCGCAACGGCTGCAGGTAGCTCAGGGTCAGGCTGTATTTGTTGTAGCGCGACACCGGCTCGCTGCCCTGGGGGTGGCCGCTGGCCTGGGCATCCAGTGCGCCGATGCCTTGTTGCCAGCCAATGTCGGCGTTGACCAGGGCGTTGCCGATGCGGCGTCCGTGATTGAAGCCCAGTTGGGTTTCGGTGATCCGGTTGCTGGAGACATCGATCAGGTTGTCATCGATGTAGTTGCGCGTGCGCAGGTGGCTGAGGCCCAGGCTCATGCCGGTCTTGCTCAGGTTGTCGCGGTGCAGCACCCGTTCGGCGCGCAGTTGCTGGTTCTTGCTCACGCCGTCCATGTCGAACTTGAAGCCCGTGACATCGTTGCGGGTGCGGTAGTAGCTCTGGCTGTAGCTGTAATTGAAGGTCCACCAGCCCCAGGGCAAGCTGTAGTAGAGGCTCTGGTTGTCGGAGTGGCGCCAGCGGTCGCTGACCGCATCCTGGTTGGCCCGCAGGCTCAACTGGTCCGCCAGCCCCAGGGGGCTGTCCCAATCCAGGCCGACGCCCATCTGCTGCTCGCCGGTGCTTTTATCGCCATCGTTGTTGCGCGTCGCCGACACCCGCCACGGCTTCAGACGCTGGCCCTTGAGGCCGACGCGGCTGTCGCCCAGTTTCTCCCCCGGGGCCAGCTCCAACTCGACCTGACGCGAAGGCAGGCGGCTCAGCTGATCCACCAACTGTTCCAGCTCCCGCAGGTTCAGCACCTCGCCGGTGGCCCCGGGAAAGGCCATGGCCAACTCTCGGGAACTGGCCAGGGCCGAGCTGTCCAGGCTTTCCAGGCGGCCCTCGACGATGACGATGATCAACTGCCCCGACGCCAGCTCCTGGGCAGGCAGATAGGCGCGGGTGGTGACGTAGCCCCGTTCCAGGTAGTGGTGGGTAATGGCCTTGAGCAGGGTGTTGATCTGCGCCACCGACAGGCACTGGTCGCGATAGGGCGCCACCAGGCGTTCCTGGTCGGCCGCCGAGAGGTGGTCGGCACCTTTGAGAACCACGGTCTTGATGGTGAAGCAACGCTGCTCGCCAGGTTGCGGAGCAGGTTCGGGGGGCAAGGTCTTGCCCGGCAGTTGCTGCAGTTCGTCGAGGCGCTTTTGCTGTTCTTGCAGCAACTGCTGCTGGCGATCACGGATCAGATCTCGGTCACCCGGCGTCTGCAGCGGCGCGGCGCTGAGGGTCAACGAGCCAGATAAAGCACAAAACGCTACTACAGGCCTGAACCAGCCAAAACGCGACATGCTTTGCATTCCCTTGATTCGCAGACGCCAGTACTAGAGCGGCCGCGCGGTGCATCCCGGCACCTGTTTTCGAAGGGAATCAAGTCTAAATGTAAAATTTATGACATTAAAAAAAGCGACGAATGGCAACTTTCTGACTTATCTCATTGAAATTAAATAACTTTTATGATCCTGAAATCATCAAAACCGATGCAGACCAAGGCCCTGTACCGGCCCGGATACCTTGGCCCCATCGATTCAGGCTCACTTTTTCTTCAGGCAATCACTCATGAACGCCTTGCGCGCATCGCCTTTGAGGGCCTGGGTGGTGGCGGTGGCGTTGCACGATTTCATTCTTTCCTGAGGGGTGGAAGGTGTCGCGGCAGCGGCCGGAGCCGCCTTGAGGCAGGTGCTCATGAAGGCCTTGCGCTCGTCGCCCTTGAGGGTCTTGGCGGTAGCCTCGGCGTTACAGGTGGTCATCTTGTTTTGCTGGGCAGTGGCGGCAAAACCTTGGGAGCAGAGCAGCAGGCCCACCATCAACAAAGGGATACGCAACATCTTCATGGAGTTTTCTCCTGGTCACCGCACCGACGGGCACGGCCTCCTGCGCAGTGTAGACAAAGCCTGTTACACCTTCACCTGTTCTGCAGGCTGGCCCGGCGGTATTGCTCCGGGGTGCAGCCTGCCTGGCGCTGGAACATCGCGATAAACGCCGAGGCGCTGCTGTAGCCCATGTCAAAGGCGATTTCCTGGACGCTGCGTGCACGTTCCAGGGCCTCGATCGCAGCCAGAAAGCGCTGGCGCTGGCGCCACTCGCCGAAGCTCATGCCCAGCTCACGAACGAATTGCCGGGCCAGGGTGCGCTCGCTGACGTGAGCCTGCTGTGCCCAATGCGCCAGGGGCTGACTGTTGCCGGGGTCATCCTGCAGGGCCTGGAGCACCCGGGCCAGGTCAGGGCTGCTGGCGTACGGCAGGTAGCAGGTATGCACCGGCGCCTGGCGCAGTTGATCCAGCAGCACCTGGGCCAGACGCAAGTCGGCCGCGCCCTCGGGAACCTGTACGTCGCGGGCGGCAAAATCCTTGAGGATCGCCTTGAGAATGTCGCTGATGGCCAAGGTACTGCCCTGCTGCGGCAATCCCTGGCAGAGGTCCGGCGCCAGCAGCACTGCGCGGTAGTTGATCGGCTGCGGGGTGTAGAAACTGTGGGCGGTGTACGGCGGTACCCAGATCGCGTATTGCGGCGGCGACATGAAGCGCTGCCCGGCAATTTCCATGTGCATCACGCCATGGGCCGAATACTCCAGGCAGCCCCAGGGATGGCGGTGCTCCAGGGCATGGCTGTGGGCGGCGAAGTCGGCATAGCGGAAGTACACCGGCGCAGGCAGCCCGTGGAAATCCAGGAGATCGATGTGTTTTTTGCTCATGCTGTCCGGATGCAAGGGCGGGTTGTCTGGATCGCAGTATAGGCATTGATCCGGACAGGGGATAATCAGCCCTCATCAACTTTCTGGTTGTTTCCATGCAATACGCTTATCCCCTGCTGGCCATCTTCATCTGGGCCGGCAATACCGTGATCAACAAACTCGCCGTGGGCGCCATCTTTCCCGCGGAGATCGGCTTCTATCGCTGGTTGCTGGCGGGCCTGCTGTTCACCCCTTTCATGCTCAGGCCGGTGATCCGCCACTGGTCGGTGATCCGTCCCAACCTGGGGCGGATCTTCATCCTTGGCGTACTCGGCATGGCGGTGTACCAGAGCCTGGCCTACTACGCCGCGACCCTGACCTCAGCCACCAACATGGGCATCATCCTGTCCCTGATGCCGTTGATGTCCCTGGCCATGGCCATCGCCGCCCTCGGCCAGCGCCTGACTGCCGGAGCCCTGGTGGGCGCGGTGCTGTCCTTCGCCGGCGTGCTGGTGGTGGTGTCTTCCGGCAGCCTGGCCGCCCTGCTGCAGCATGGAGTCAACCTGGGGGACGCGATGATGCTGGTGGCCACCCTGGCCTACGCGATCTACAGCACCCTGTTGAAGAAGTGGCAACTGCGCCTGCCGCCGCTGGTGCTGCTGTACCTGCAGGTGCTGGTGGCGGTACTGGTGCTGCTGCCGTTGTTCCTCGCCTCGCCCAAGGTCGGGCCGAACCTGCAGAACATCCCGCTGGTGCTCTATGCCTGCCTGCTGGCCTCGATGCTCGCGCCCCTGGCCTGGATGCAGGCGGTGGCACGCCTGGGACCAAGCCGGACCACGCTGTTTTTCAATCTGCTGCCACTGATCACGGCGCTGATTGCCGCGGTGGTACTGCATGAGCAACTGGCGTGGTTCCATCTGGTAGGCGGCCTGCTGACCCTGGGTGGGGTCATTCTGTCGGAGCGCTGGACCACAGTCCTGGGCCGCAACCAGTGCGCGGTCGCCAGCTGCAAATCCTGAAGGCTCGGGCCGAGCCCGGCCAATGGCGCGCATCGCTGCACGCCGGCCCTTGGCCCCCGGATCGCCTCAGACACCGGCAGCTTTCAGGCGCCGGGCATGTTCGACAAACAGGCGGATCGGCTCGGCGCCCTTGCCCACCAGCCCCAGGGACTGGTTGACGATATCGAAGTGATCCAGCGGATAGTCGTCGCCGATGACCTGCCCCAGGTGCGAGCTGTAGCGCCCGACCATGCCGTCACACTGCCCGGCCTCGCGGACGAAGGTTCGGGCAAACAGCCGGCAGCTGCGGTTGGTGCCGTCGAACAGGTTGCGGCCACGGTTGGTCTTGCCTGGCTGCAAGGTGCCGGACCAGGAGTAGTAGCGCACCCCGGCGACCTCTTCCGGCCCCTGTCCGCCCCAGGTCTGGGGCAGCCCCTGGGGGTACTGGCGATTGAACAGCGCCACGCCCTCGGTGGTCAGGGACTGGTGCGAGGCATGGATATCCACCGCCAGCTTCGGCCCGCGATAGCCGGTCTCCAACAGTGTCATCAACGCCGAGACGCCACGCAGCACCAGGCTCAGCACTCGCCCCCGCAGGCTATGGGCAGGGGAATGCCGCTGCAGGTAGTCGGCCAGCTCGGAACCGTGGTTGGGGCCTGCCACCGACGTCACCGAGGCGACCCAGTCCGGGCGGCGGGCGGCCGCGTAGCGGGCGGTCAGCGCGCCCTGGCTATGCCCGATCAGGTTGACCTTGTCGGCGCCGGTCTCGGCCATGATCCGCTGGATCTGGACCAGCAGTTGCTCGCCACGCACCTCACTGGAGTTGAGCGGCGAGACCTGCACCGGGAACACCCGGGCCCCGCCCTGGCACAAGGCCGGGACGATACCGTACCAATAGGGGTACAGCAGCAGCCGGACGAAGCCGAGCATGCCAGGCACCAGCACCAGGGGGTAACGCGTGGCAAGCTCTTGGGACATGCAGCGACATCCTTGTGATGACCTCGATGGGCCCAGGCTGAAAACTAGACCATAACCAAGGGCGTCGTCAGTCTCCGTGACACTTTGACGACAGAGCCATGACAGGCCCTCTCCCTACTTGAGTCCGATCACCCCGGCGACAATCAAGCCCACCGACACCAGCTTGACCGGCGTCAGGCTCTCTCCCAGCAGCGCGAACCCCAGCAGCACCGTGCCCAGGGTGCCGATGGCGGTCCAGATCGGGTAGGCCACGCTCACCGGCAATTCGCGCATGGCCAGGGTCAGGAAGTAGATGCCGCCCACCGCAGCCACCACGGTCACCAGGGAAGGCCAGGGCCGGGTGAAACCCTCGGCGTACTTCATGCCCATGGCGAAAGTGACCTCGAAGGCCGCCGCCAACAGCAGAAACAACCAGGCCATGGCGTGCTCCTCAGAAGGTCCGGGCCAGGGCCAGGAGGCGCTCTTGCGCTTGCGCGCAGGACTGCTCGAACCTCTCGGCCACCGACTCTTCGCCCTCGGCGGCAATCACCGTGACGTCCTCGATACCGATGAAGCCCAGGGCCGTGCGCAACCAGCGATCGGCATGGTTGAACGCTTCGAACTCACCTCCCGGACCAAAGCCACCGCCACCGCGACAGGTGACGATCAACACCTTCTTGTCCTGGACCAGGGGCTGATACTGGGCCACGCCGTTGTCCTGCAGGGTGTTGAAGGTCAACCCCAGGCGCACGATGTGATCGACCCAGGCCTTGATCCCGCTGGGCACGCTGAAGTTGTGCATGGGCGCCGAGATCACCAGGCGCTGATGGCCGAGCAACTCCTTCACCAGTTCGTCGCTCAAGGCCAGGTCGGCCTGCATCGACAGCGGTCGCGCTTCAGGCTGTGGATAAAAGGCAGCGGCGATAAACGCCTCGCTGACATGAGGCAGCGAACCTCGGCCGACCTCGCGCCGAGTCAGGCTGCCCGCGGGGTTGGCTGCTTGCCAGGCGTGTAGAAAGGCCTCGGTCAGACGCCGGCTATGGGAACGCTCGCCTCGCGGGCTGCCGTGAATCGCAAGAACTGTACTCATCTGTTTTACTCACTGAGCTGGACTGGAAAGGCCTTGAACTCCGGCCTGCATTCGCGCTAAAGCTAAGAGCTCAGCGACTCGCCAACAAATGAGTAAATATTCATTCGGATGAATTCAGCTCATCCATGGAGCACAGCATGTTTGCCCACCTGCCCCTCACCGCCCTGCGGACCTTTGAATCCGCCGCACGCCTGCTGAGCTTCAAGGCCGCCGCCGAAGACCTAGCGGTAACCCCCACGGCGGTGTCCCATCAGATCCGCAGCCTCGAGCACTGGCTGGGGGTCCCCCTGTTCGAGCGCCTGCCGCGTCAGGTGCGCCTGACCGAGTCCGGCAACCGGCTGTTCCACAGCCTGCATGGCGCGCTGCTGGACGTGGCACAGAGCGTCGATACCCTGCGCCCCAAGCCCAGCAGCACACAGTTGACCGTTTCCACCACGGCCGCCTTCGCCGCCCTGTGGCTGGTACCGCGACTGGGACGTTTCTATGCCCGGCACCCCGGTATCAGCCTGCGCCTGGACACCCGGTGCGAGGTGGTGGACCTGCAACAGGACGCGAGCATCGACCTGGCGATCCGCTACAGCCAGGACGGTTACCTGAACCTCCACGGCCTGTGCCTGTTTGACGAACGCTTTGCCGTCTACGGCTCGCCGCAACAGGTGGCCCTGGCCAGGACCCAGCGGCCGGCCCTGATCAGCGTGCATTGGCGCAACTCCAGTCTCTATGCCGATGGCTGGCAAGCCTGGTGCGCCCAGGCCGGGGAAAACTGGCTCGATGACCGTCCGCTGATCCGCTCCTACGACGAGGAACAGTACGCCCTGCAAGCCGCCATCGCCGGCCAGGGGCTGGTGCTGGCAAGCAACATCCTGGTGTCCCAGAGCGTGGCCAGCGGCCTGCTGCAGGCCTATCGGCCCGAGGTCCTGGTGGACGGCGCCGGCTATAGCGCCCTGTGCGTGCCGGGACGCGAGCGGCACCCGCCGGTGCGGGCATTCTTCCAGTGGCTGCAGGAAGAGTCACTTCTGGCCGGGCATCCGCTGCTGAGCCGCAGTTGAGCTCCGGGCCCGCCAGCGCGCGCCAGCGACCACCGGCCACATTCGATAAAACTTTTTGCCTCGCCCGCCACTCACACCCTAGGTAGCGACCAGGCCAACAGAGCCTGGCGCAATCGGATTAGCCTCCAGGAGATCGAGATGAGCGACAAGCATTTGTCTGATGTAAAAAGCCTGCGCGAACGCGCCCGCCAACACGTGGAAAACGGCGCCGTGACCGAGGGCTACAACGCCGACCGTGAACAGGTGCTGCGCCTGTTAAACGAGTCGCTGGCCACCGAACTGGTCTGTGTCCTGCGCTACAAGCGCCACTACTTCATGGCCAACGGCCTCAAGGCCAGCGTGGCCGCCGACGAGTTCCTCGAGCACGCCACCCAGGAAGCCGAGCACGCCGACAAACTGGCCGAGCGCATCGTCCAGCTCGGCGGCGAGCCGGAGTTCAACCCCGACCTGCTGTCCAAGCACTCCCATGCCCAGTACGTGGCCGGCAACACCCTGAAGGAGATGGTCTACGAAGACCTGGTGGCGGAGCGGATCGCCATCGACAGCTACCGCGAGATCATTCAGTACATCGGTGACAAGGATCCCACCACTCGCCGCTTGTTCGAGGAAATCCTCGCCCAGGAAGAAGAACACGCCGATGACATGGCGGACATCCTCAACGACCTCTAGCAACCACTCCAGGGCCAGTGCGCTTGGCGGCGCACTGGCTTTTTTGTGGCCGGGCCCTGCCCGCCAGCTGTCTCAACGGGTGGGTTTGACCGTCACCGGCGCCTTGCCCGAACGCATCTGTTCCAGCAGGGGCGCACACTGGTTGGGCTCATCGCCACTGGGCGCCACCAGCGCCAGCAGGCCCGCCGCCGGCCCGGCAATCACGCCCAGCGCCAGCATCCCGGCACCGCGCAATACCAGGGGCACAGCCTTGACCCCGGCACTGGGCTTGATGAACTTGCCTTGCACATAGAGCGGCGAGCGCAGGGAAAACAGGCGCAGGCCCTTGGACTCCGGAGTGATGGTCAAATCCAGTTGCTCGGTGGCCATGTTGGCCGTGCCATCGATGTAGATGATCGCGTTCTCGGTGTCGAAGACGAACAGCCGCGAAGTGGCCAGGCCGGTCTTGATGCCGAAGTCGGCGGCGGCGCAATTGATCTTCACTTCCTTGTCGCCAAACATCTTGCCGACCACATAGTTGCCGACGTTGAGGCCGGCGATTTCCATCAGGCCGCGGCTGATGGCGCCATCATTGATCAACATCTTCAGGTCGCCGTTGGCGCTGCCCAGCAGAGCCGCCACCGAGTTGCCGCGACCGGCGAGATCGGCATCGCCGTTGAGCTCGCCGAAGCTGGTCTTCATTGGCTCGAAGGTGGGGAACAGTTGCTTGAGCTTGAAGTTGCGCGCGGTCAGCCTGGCCCGGCCTTCCAACGGCGTGGTACGGCCGTTGAGACGCACCTGGGCATCGAGCTTGCCGCCGGCCACGCCGAAACGCAGGGGCTCCAGGCTGAGCTGGCCGTCGTTGAGCACCAGGTGAGTGTACAGATCGGTGAACGGCAGCTCGGCGCTGTGGACGATGCGCTTGCCGGTGAACTCGACATCGGCATCCATATCCCGCCAGCGCTCGGTACGGAACTCTTCCACCGGCAGCACCTTGTCCGCCGGCTGCTTGCTTTCACCACCGCGGGCCTTCTGCTTGGCATTGGAGTCGGCACCGATCAGCGGCGCCAGGTCGGCAAACAGCAACTGGTTGGACACCAGCGCGCCGCTGAGCTTGGGCCGCGGCTGGCTGGCGACATAGGTCAGGTTGCCGTGGATGTCGCTGTCGCCGATCTTGCCGTTGAAATCCTGGTAGCTGAAGGTCGCACCTGCCGGGTCGTGCAGCTTGGCCGTCAGGTGGCCGTCGGTGGAGTACGGCGGCGAATCCGGCAGGGTCACCCCGGTCAGCGGGTAGAGATTGCCCAGGCTGGCGCCGGCCAGCTTCAGGCGCAGGTCCAGGGCACCGAGGTTCAGCGGGTCGGTCAGGCTGCCCCGCAGCTCCACCCTGGTGTCGCCAATCTGCGCCTGGGCCTGCAATGGAAAGGGCTTGCGCTCGTCCTGCAGCGCCAGCAAGCCACCCACCTTGCCGGTGCCGGCGAGCTTCTGCCCGTGGTACTGGCCCTTGACCTTGAGGGCAAAGGCATAGGCCTGGGGTTCAGCGCCTTTCTCGGCGATTTTCTTCGCCTCGTTCTCTCCGACGATGTCACTGAAGGGAATCGGTTTGCCGAGCAGTTCCACTTGCAGGTCCAGTTGGGTCTTCAGGCTCTGGTCATCCAGGGTCACATGCCCCTTGTCGAAGCCGATGGCGCCGATGTCCACCGTCCAGTTGGAAGGCTCGGCGCTGGGGTCCTTGGGGTCGAACTTGAAGGTCCAGTTGGCGCGGCCGTCGGCCAGGCGCTGCAAGGCCGCATCAGGCTCGGTGAGATCGATGCGCGGAATGCTCACCCGCTGCGCCAACAGGGCCAGGGGGGAAATACGCAGCTCGACCTGCTTGAGGCTGACCATCTGCGGCGCCTTGGACCAGTCCGGGTTGCCCAGCGTCAGGTCCTGGGCCACCACGTGCGGCCAGGGCACCCAGGCGCGCCAGCCGCCCTCGTCGGGCTCGCGCTGCCAGACCACCGACAAGTCACCATTGATCGCGAACGGCCGGTGCAACTCCTCGGAGACCTTGGCATTGAGGGTTGGTTTGATCCGGTTCCAATCGAAGAACGCAATCACCAACACCAACACTGCCACGAGCAGGATCAGGCTGGTGACCGTCCAGGCGAGAATTTTACGAGTGCGCGTCATTGCACGAGGCTCCTGAACACAACTGGGCGCCAAACTACGACGCATCGATGAAACGCCGATGGAAAAACCACCGGCCATGAAAACTACGACTGACAAAGCCCGCGCAGGTTTAATCCGGGTGCCCGATCCGGCGCAAAAACCCGTATTCCTGATCATTCAGGCAGCTTTGTGTTACCTCGAACCGCCCCGGCGTGACGCACAAGTGGGTCGAAAATACCCAGCCTGGTGCAAAAGCCATCGGCGGAAATGCCCGGGCTAGAGCCTTCGGGGCAAACAATCAATTCTGTTGATTATTACCATTGTGTTTATGAACTTTTATATCGATTTAGCGGCGGTAACATTAGCTCCGTACCCAGTTTATCGCCCTCCCAAGGAGCAACCCATCATGAAACGCCACATCCTACTGAGCCTCACCTTATCGATCCTGGCTGCCAACGCCTTCGCCTTGCCTGCAGCCGAGCAAGCCACTCCACAGGTCAAGGCCAGCCACAGCGTGTTCACCCAGACCCTGGCCGAAGGTGGTTCGGATCGCCTGATCGAACGCAACAAAGTCGCTGCCGACGGTTATGACCGCACTCCACAGGGCCAGAGCGTTGCCGAAGACGGCTATGATCGCACCCCACAAGGCCAGAACGTTGCCGAAGATGGCTACGACCGCACTCCACAAGGTCAAAACGTAGCTGAAGGCGGCCGTGATCGCCTGGAAGAGAAAGGCCTGGTTGAAGACGGCTACAGCCGTACCCCACAAGGCCAGACTGTTGCCGAAGGCGGCCGCGATCGCCTCGAAGAGAAAGGCCTGGTTGAAGACGGCTACAGCCGCACTCCACAAGGTCAGACTGTTGCCGAAGGCGGTGCCGATCGCCTGGCCGAACGTCATCAAGCTGCGAGCTAAGGCCATGACGGCCCTGGAAAAAAGCCCGATCACCGAATCGGGCTTTGACTTTCATGGGTGCTGTATTTCCCCCGCCTTCCCCCCTGCACTGTCCTGACGCCAGTTCGACTCCGGCAAAGCTGATTTGCTAGAGTGCGCCGCTCCCATTGAGCCAAGAATTCACCCGCCGATGCTGCCCCGCGCCGAACAGAAGCAACAGACCCGCAACGCCCTGATGGATGCCGCCCGGCACCTGATGGAGTGTGGCCGTGGTTTCGGCAGCCTGAGCCTGCGGGAAGTATCAAAAGCCGCCGGCATCGTGCCCACCGGTTTTTATCGGCACTTCAGCGACATGGACCAACTGGGCCTGGAGCTGGTCAGCGAAGTTGGCCAGACCTTTCGCGAAACCCTGCGCCTGGTGCGCCACAATGAATTCGTCATGGGCGGCATCATCGATGCCTCGGTGCGCATCTTCCTCGATGTGGTGGAGGCCAAGCGCGGGCAATTCCTGTTCCTCGCTCGTGAGCAATACGGCGGTTCGCTGCCGGTGCGCCAAGCGATCGCCCACTTGCGCGAGAACATCAGTGCGGACCTGGCCACCGACCTGACCCTGATGCCCAAGCTGCAGCACCTGAATGCCGCCGACCTGAGCGTGATGGCCGACCTGATCGTCAAAAGCGTGTTCGCCACCCTGCCGGACATCATCGATCCCCCCGCCCAGGCCCTGCCCGATCACCTGACGCCCCAGGCCAAGATCACCCAGCAACTGCGCTTCATCTTCATCGGCCTGAAACATTGGCAAGGCCTCGGCAGCACCGAGTAGGCCCCCCCCTCCCAATCCCCACGCCCTGCTCTGGGTTGCACCTTTGCGCCAACCCTCGGCACAGCACCTTGTTGCAGCAAAAAGCATTTCGCCTGCACCAAGTCAGTGCTATAAATCTGTTCAGCGCCCAATTTGTAACAAGATAAAACAGAGTTCTGCCCCATTTTCAGGCGCAGATACGGGTGCCTAAAGGGATTTTCTTTTCCACCGAGTGATTGGCAAGGCCCTTGCTCTGGCTTGTGTATCGCTCATAGCTGGAAGCTTACCGATGCTGGTGATTCACCGCAGGACCGATCCCCAAGCCACCTGGTCTGCCGAACTGCACCTCACCTATGAGGCCCGCAGCAAAAGCCGTCTGCGCTGTTTCAGTGCCGACGGCGAAGACGTCGGCCTGTTTCTGGAGCGTGGCCAGCCGCCACTGCACGATGGCGAATTTCTCCAGGCCGAAGACGGGCGCATCGTCAAGGTCTGCGCCCGCCCCGAAACCCTGCTCCATGTCAGTTGCCGCAACGCCTTCGAACTGACTCGCGCCGCCTATCACCTGGGCAACCGCCACGTGGCCCTGCAAGTGGGCGACGGCTGGCTGCGGCTGCTGGACGACTACGTGCTCAAGGCCATGCTCGAGCAACTGGGTGCCACCACCGAAACCCTCGAAGCCCCTTTCCAGCCCGAGCACGGCGCCTATGGCGGTGGTCACCACCATTCACGCCACGGCGATGAGGATTTCAACTACCCGCCACGCCTGCACCAGTTCGGCGTCCGCCCATGAACCCCGCCTGGGCCCTGTTGCGCCTGGCCAGCCCGCAGCTGCCGATTGGCGGCTACAGCTATTCCCAAGGCCTGGAGATGGCCGTGGAGCAACAGCGGGTGAATGACCCCGAGAGCGCCCGACACTGGCTCAGAGACCAGTTGCTGCTCAACCTGGCGCGCTTTGAAGCGCCCTTGTTGCTGGCCCACTGCCAGGCCGCCGCCGATCAGGACTGGGCCGCGCTGCAACGACTCTGTGATGAGCATCGGGCCAGCCGCGAGACCCGCGAGCTGTACCAGGAAAGCCGGCAAATGGGCTATTCCCTCAAGCAATTGCTCGAAGGCCTGCCGGAACTGGATGCCCCTGCCCGAGAACTGTTGGCACGCCAGGACGAAGCGCACCTGGCACTGGGCTGGGCCCTGGCGGCGCGCGCCTGGGGCATGCGCCCCGAAGACGCGCTGGCCGCCTGGCTCTGGAGCTGGCTGGAAAACCAGCTGGCGGTACTGATGAAAACCCTGCCCCTGGGCCAGCAAGCGGCCCAGCGCCTGACCAGCGAGCTGCTTCCCCTGCTGCAGCAGGCCCAAGGGCACGCCGCCAACCTTGACCCCCACCACTACGGCAGCGCCGCTTTCGGCCTGTCCCTGGCGAGCATGGCCCACGAGCGCCAGTACAGCCGCCTGTTCCGTTCCTAGGAGAAACTCATGAACGCACAACCTTTGCGCGTCGGCATCGGTGGCCCGGTGGGCTCCGGCAAGACCGCCCTGACCCTGGCCCTGTGCCTGGCCCTGCGCGAGCGCTACAACCTGGCGGTGGTTACCAACGATATCTATACCCGCGAAGACGCCGATTTCCTGGTGCGCAACCAGGCCCTGGCACCGGAACGGATCATCGGGGTGGAAACCGGCGGCTGCCCGCACACCGCAATCCGCGAAGACGCCTCGATCAACCTGGAAGCGGTGGACCAGTTGAACCGACGCTTCCCGGGGCTCGACCTGATCCTGGTGGAGTCCGGTGGCGACAACCTCTCGGCCACCTTCAGCCCTGAACTCTCGGACCTGACCATCTACGTGATCGATGTCTCTGCCGGCGACAAGCTGCCGCGCAAGGGCGGTCCGGGCATCTGCAAATCCGACCTGCTGGTGATCAACAAGATCGACCTCGCGCCACTGGTGGGCGCCTCCCTGGAAATGATGGACAGCGACACCCAGCGCATGCGCGGCGGCAAGCCGTTTGTCTTCAGCAACCAGAAGACCGGCCAGGGTCTGGAAGCAATCATCGCCTTCATCGAACGCCAGGGCCTGCTGACCGCGGCCTGAGAGCAACGCTTAAAACTCAACAAGGAAGCCCACCCATGACATTGAACCGAATCCTCGGGGCCCTGGCCCTGCTGCTGACCCCAGCCCTGGCCTTCGCCCACCCGGGCCATGGTGACAATGGCCTGATGGCCGGCATCAGCCACCCCATCGGCGGTCTCGACCACCTGCTGGCCATGGTTGCCGTCGGCCTGTGGGCCGCGCAGCAGCAAGGCGCGGCGCGCTGGGCGCTGCCCTGCACCTTTGTCGGCACCATGCTGATCGGCGGCCTGCTGGGGTTCGAGGGGTTGAACCTGCCGGCCCTGGAAAGCGGCATTGCCGCCTCTGTCCTGGCCCTGGGCCTGGCCGTGGCCCTGGCGGTACGCCCGCCGTTGAGCCTGGCGGTGGCCGCCACCGCGCTGTTTGCCCTGTTCCATGGCGTGGCCCACGGCCTTGAGCTGCCGGACATGTCCAGCCCCTGGGCCTACGCCGCAGGCTTTGTCGCCGCCACCGCCGCCCTGCACGCCGCCGGTTACGGTGTGGTGCGGGTCCTGCCCCGGGCTGCCGCACCACTGGTGCGCGTAGCCGGCGCCGCCTCCGCCGCCGCCGGTGTGTGGCTGCTGGCAGGCTGAGCCATTCGGGCCGGCCGGTGCAGCGCAACAAGTCGGCGCTGGCCGGCCGGTGCCGGGGAAGCAATCCCCGGGACCTTCTCTGTTAACATGTCGCGCATTCAAACCTGCCGTGACGACGCCAGCCAATGCCCGATGTAGCCCACCTCACCTTCTCGCCTGAATCGAAGGCTCTGTTTCGAGCCGTGCACCAGCATTTTCAAGAGGTGATCGTGCCCTTGTGGCTGGGTCCAGGCTGGAATCCGCAGTTGGCATTGCCTTACGAAGCCCTGGACGGCGAGCACCAACCGCTGCCGCCACAGCGTTATCGGGCCATGGCTTGCGCGCGCCAGTTGTATGTCTTTTCTCAACTGATCGGCGACCCGGCAGCCCCCTTCGCTGCCGAACGCGCCGCCGCCCTGTTCCGCTCCCTGCAACGGCACTTCCACGATGCCGAGCACGGTGGCTGGTTCTACAGCATCGACGCGCAAGCTGCTCCGCTGGACCGGCGCAAGGACCTCTACACCCACGCGTTCATCATCTTTGCCTGCGCCCACTACTGGGACAAGGTCCGCGAACCGCTGGTGGAGTCGGTGCTCAATGCCGCCCTGGAAGTCGTGTCCCAGCGCTTTGCCAGTGCAGACCGGCTGTATGAGGCGAGCCTCGAACAGGACTGGTCGCCCCTGGGCTCCGGCCCTCTGCAGAACCCGCTGATGCACCTGGCCGAGGCGTTCCTTGCAACCCTGGCAGTACGCGAGGATGCGCAAGTACAAGCCGACCTGCTGGGGCTGTGCGAAGCAATGCAAGACAACTTCATCGAACCGGACCAGGGCCTGATGCTGGAGAAACCCCTTGGGGCTGTGGATAACTGGTTCGAACCAGGGCACCAGTTCGAATGGTTCTTCCTGCTGCAATCTTCAGCCTTGCTGCGGGGCAGCCCGCTGCATGCATCGCTGGAGCGAGCCTTCGCCTACACCGAACAGCAAGGCGTGGCCCCCCACAGCGGTGCAGTGGTCGCGATGCTCACCCTGCCCCCGACGCAGCCGCCCCTGGATGCCACCCAGCGCATCTGGGCCCAGGCCGAATACCTGCGCGCCCTGACCCTGCGCCCCCACAGCCAGGAAGCCCTGCAACGCCAGTTGCTGGCGCTGAAGACCCACTTCCTGCATGACCGGGGCTGGAACGAGTGCCTGGATGCCAGCGGCGCAGTCAGCCGGCGGGACATGCCATCAACCACGCCCTACCATCTGCTCACCTGTTACCACGGGCTGGCGCAGTACTTCGCCTGAGCCAGGCCCCGGCCGCTCGGTTGAGCAACCGAGCGGCCACCAGGCCTTCAGGCTTCAGGCAATCCACTTGCGGTCGCCAGTGAAGCTGATGGTCAGCCAGCGGGCCGCATCGGCCTCACCGAGCCGGCTGGAGATCTCCTCGCGCAACCGGTCCAGAGTGGCCACATCCTGCAACGGATAGTCCGCCGGCAGCACGATATGGATCTCGATGAAACGCGCCCGACCGTGCTTCTGCACATAGGAAATGTAATCGTCAAAGCCATGCGCCTGCCTGGCCTCTTCCATGACCGTGCGCACCTTGTCATCAAGCTGGTCAGGGGCCATGCCCAATACATCGCGCAGTGCCGGGCGGAGAATCTTCAACGCCGGCGGCAGCATGCTCAGGGCCAGCAGGATCAGGATCGCCGGGTCGACATAGGCCGCCCACTCGCCATGACCGTACTGCTTGAGCAGCAGGGCGGTGACAAAGCTCACCAGCAGCCCCACCGAAAGCATCGCGTCCACCAGCCAGCTGATGTTGTCGAACTGGATCAGTGACGACTTGAGGGTGCGGTTGCGATGGCGCACGTAGAAGAAGTAGGCGAACTCCACCACCGTGAACACTGCGGCGTAGAGGATCACCAGGCCCAACTCGATCTCCCGGCCCCCGTTGATGATGCCGAACACCCCGTTGAGAAACGCATAGATGGCGATCAGCAGCAGGAAGCTGCCTTCGATCAGCAGCACCATGGGTTCCAGGTGCCAGAAACCAAACTGGAAGCGCTGGTTGCTTTCCTTGGCGATCAACTTGGCCGTGATCAGCATCAGGACCTTGATGAAGGTGGCGATCAGCGAAAAGAATCCATCAAACAGGATGGACTGGGATCCGGAAACGAACCCCGTGACGATACCGGCGATCGCCACGGCGAACATCAGTACGGTGGATTGCTTGAGCAGTGCCTGCTCACCTCGGTTACTCACGATTCCTCCTAGCGAACTTCGAAGACAGCGCCCCGTGTGAGGCGACAGCGAAATTTCGGGCCGGAATTCTACCCTGCCAAGGCTGAGCGTAAGCTGAAACGAATCAGCTTATTTATTTCCGAGTACAACCAACTGTAGCGCCTGCCGCCAAGCCTGCTTCCCGATTGCCTTGCAATCCGCAGTGGATGGCAAGCCGTCGCCACCGGGCCGGAGCTTCGTGGCGCCGGTCCGGCGAGAGCGCCTTTTGGCCCCGGGCAACACTCGGCGCCAGCGCCCGGCCGCGCGGATCCCGCCGGGGCTGCAGGCGCCGCGCAAGCTTCAGGGCTTGGCGTTGCGCTCGATGGCGAACCCGGCCCAGGTCTGGCTGACCGGCATCAGTTCAAGGCGGTTGATGTTGATATGGGCCGGGGTGTTCATGACCCAGAAGATGGTCTCGGCGATGTCCTGGGGCTGGATAGGTTCGGCACCGGCGTAGGTGGCGTCGTAGCGCGCCTGGTCGCCGGCGAAGCGCACCAGGGAGAATTCGCTTTCACACAGGCCAGGTTCGATGTTGGTCACCCGCACGCCCGTGCCCTGCAGGTCGCAGCGCAGGTTCAGGGAGAACTGTTTGACGAAGGCTTTGCTCGCGCCATAGATGTGGCTGCCCGGGTATGGGTAGTTGCCGGCGATGGAACCGAGGTTGACGATCCCGGCACCGCGGCCGTGGGCGATCAGCCGTGGCAGCAGCAGGCGGGTGCTGTACATCAGGCCCTTGATGTTGGTGTCGACCATGGTGTCCCAGTCATCCAGGTCGCACTTGGGCGCCGGGTCGACGCCCAGGGCCAGGCCGGCATTGTTGATCAGGCCACGCAGTGTGCCGAAGGACGGTGGCAGGTTGGCGATTGCCGCCTCCATGGCCTTGCGGTCCCGCACATCGAGCACCAGGCCGTGCACTTCGGTCTGCTTGGACAGCTCCGCGCACAGGGCATTGAGACGCTCCTCACGACGACCGGTAAGCACCAGCGACCAGCCGGCCTCGGCAAAACGACGAGCGCAGGCTTCGCCGAAACCAGAGGTCGCGCCCGTGATGAACAGTGTGGAAGTCATGGTGTTCTCCTTGCTGGATGGCCAGCCGCCGAATCAATAAAAAACGCTTCGCAGCATGCCCGGGCCGGCTCTTAGCGGCAACCGCGCCTTTGGCCGTAAAGCGTCGCGAATCCCCCTCGCACCCGCTGCCGGGCTGTACAAAAAATGCTCACCAGGCGCCAAGCCACGCATGACGTGGCCCGCAGCCATATGCGCGCACCTTATCCACAGGCCGGTCCACAGTCTTTGGGGGCAAGTGCAAACGGCTGCAAGCCGCTATCCACAGGGCTTGCGCTGGTTCAACGGAAGTTTTTTGCTTGACCCCGACCGTGGGTCCATGCAGCCACCCCGGTAAAAGATGACCGAGCGGTCAAGGACGATAAGGCCAGAGGCCAGTAACTACGCTGCTCAGGGCCGTCTTTCCAGAGTTTAACCACAGAGTTATCCACAGCCTTGTCCCAGCCCTTTTTCGGGTACGCCTGCGACAATAAAAAGGTTGACAAGCGCACCTTGAGCCTCCACAAAAACCACTGCTCAAAAAACAATCAATCGCCTGCAGGCCACGTGGATCAAGGCGTCCAGCCAGCTACTCCCACGTTACCCACAGCCCGCTCCACAGCAAACGGGGACAAGTCAAAACAGTGGAAAAACAACTGTTTGCAGCGTCTTTATGCCGCGTTTTGATAGCTTGCAAAGAATGTTTTCCACAATTGTCCGACGCCCTCCAGGGCTCCTCGACCGCCCCCGGGGAATAAACGGTGGATCGCGGGGGGCGGCTTGCGAAAAAACCATGCTGTGGATAACACCAACGCCCCGGCGGTCATCCCGCCGGGGCGTGGCTTATCCACAACGATTGCGATCAGTGGCCGCCCAGGTAGGCGTTGCGCACCTCCTCGTTGACCAGCAGCTCCTGCCCGGTACCGCTGAGGCGGATCTCGCCGTTGACCATCACATAGGCCCGGTCCGACAGCTTCAGTGCATGGTTGGCGTTCTGCTCCACCAGGAAGATGGTCATGCCGGAGGCCGCCAGCTCACGCAGGGTGGCGAAGATCTGTTTCACCACGATCGGCGCCAGGCCCAGGCTCGGTTCGTCCAGCAGCAGCAACTTGGGCCGGCTCATCAGCGCCCGGGCAATGGCCAGCATCTGCTGCTCGCCGCCGGACATGGTCATGGCCCGCTGGGTACGCCGCTCCTTGAGCCTGGGGAACAGCTCGAACATGCGCTGCATGTCCTCGCTGGCGTACTGGTCGCCAATGGGGATGGTGCCCATCAGCAGGTTCTCTTCCACCGTCATGTCGGGGAACACCCGGCGCCCCTCCGGGGACTGGGCGATCCCGTTGGAGGCAATGTAGTGGGACGACTTGTGGGTGATGTCCACGCCGCGGTAGAGGATCTGCCCGGACTCGGCCCGGGGCTGGCCGAAGATCGACATCAGCAGGGTCGACTTGCCGGCACCGTTGGAGCCGATCAGGCTCACGGTTTCCCCTTCGTTGATGTGCAGCGAGACTTTCTTCAGGGCCTGGATCGGTCCGTAGTACACATCCAGGTCCTTGAGTTCGAGGATGGTCTGCGTCATACCAGTTCCTCTTCGTCCGCACCCAGGTAGGCGGCGATCACTTTCGGGTCGTTGCGGATTGCCTCGGGGCCGCCTTCGGCGATCACGTTGCCGTGGTCGAGCACCACGATATGGTCGGAAATACTCATCACCATGCCCATGTCATGTTCAATCAGCACCACGGTCAGATCGTGCTCGTCGCGCAGCAGCCGGATCATCGCGCTCAGCGCTTCGGTTTCCTGGGGGTTGAGGCCGGCAGCCGGTTCGTCGAGGCAGATGATCTGCGGCCGCGTGCACATGGCCCGGGCAATTTCCAGGCGCCGTTGCTGGCCATAGGAAAGCTCGCCCGCCAGGCGGTTGGCGCAGTCCACCAGGTCCACCACTTCCAGCCAGTAGAAGGCGTGATCCAGGGCATCGCTTTCGGCCTTGCGGTAACCCTTGGTATTGAGGATGCCGGCCAGCAGGTTGCGGTTGACCCACATGTGCTGGGCCACCAGCAGGTTCTCCACCACGGACATTTCCTTGAACAGGCGAATGTTCTGGAAAGTCCGCGCCAGCCCGGCACGGTTCACCAGGTGGGTACCGCCGAACATCTTGTAGTACAGGCGGCTGGCGAAGCTTTTCGGCGAGACGAAGTCGCTGGCGCGAAAGGGTTCGCCCAGCAGCTTGATGACGTTGGTCTGCTGGCCGCGGGTATTGAGCTCGATGCGCCCGCCGGAGGCCTTGTAGAAACCGGTCAGGCAGTTGAACACCGTGGTCTTGCCGGCCCCGTTGGGGCCGATCAGGGCGAAGATCGAGTTGCGCTTGACCTTGAGGCTGACGTCACTGAGGGCCTTGATGCCACCGAAGTGCATCATCAGGTTTTCAACCGAGAGAATGTATTCGCTCATGACGCGCTCCTCTCGGCCAGGGCACCTTTGCGTGGAGTGACACCGGTGCGGCTGATGCGGATCAGCCCTCGCGGTCGCCAGATCATCATCAACACCATCAGCACGCCGAACAGCAGCACCCGGTACTCGGAGAAGCTGCGCAGCAGCTCCGGCGCCACCGTCAGCACGAAGGCCGCGATCACCACCCCGACCGTCGAGCCCATACCGCCCAATACCACGATGGCGAGGATCAGCGCCGACTCGAAGAAGGTGAAGGACGACGGGTTGACGAAGCCCTGGTAGCTGGCGAAGAACACCCCGGCCAGCCCGGCGGTGGAGGCGCCGATGGTGAAGGCCGAGAGTTTCACCAGCACATGGTTCAGGCCCATGGCGCGACAGGCGATCTCGTCTTCACGCAAAGCTTCCCAGGCCCGGCCCACCGGCATGCGGGTCAGCCGGTGCTTGATGTAGAGCACCAGCAACACCACCAGGAACAGCACGATGTAGATGAACAGGAATTTCAGGTTGGGGTTGTAGTCCATGCCGAAGAACTCATGGAAGGGCACCCCGCCGTCCTTGGCCTTGCGGCCGAACTCCAGGCCGAAGAAGGTCGGCGACGGCACCGGCATGCCGTTGGGCCCGCCGGTGAAGGACAGCCAGTTGTTGAGCACCAGGCGGATGATCTCGCCGAAACCCAGGGTCACGATGGCCAGGTAGTCGCCATGCATGCGCAGCACCGGGAAGCCCAATATGCACCCCGCCAAGGCTGCGGCGATCGCCGCCAGGGGCAGCACGCTCCAGAAGCCCAGCCCCAGGTACTGGTAGCCCAGGGCCAGGCCATAGGCGCCGATGGCGTAGAACGCCACGTAGCCCAGGTCCAGCAGCCCGGCCAGGCCCACCACAATGTTCAGCCCCAGGCCCAGCAGCACGTAGATCAGGCCGAGGATCACCACGGTCAGCAAGTACTTGTTGGCGAAGAACGGAAACACGATGGCGATCACGATCAGCGCCGGGATGATCCAGCGCAGCCGCGACTTGTAATCCGGCTTGAGCACATGCACGCCGGAGCCGGTGCTTTCGAAGCCCTGGAGAATCTTCAGGCCCTTGGGGGTCTGCAGGAACAGGCTCAGGGCAAAGCGCCCCAGCATCACGATCGCCACCAGCCAGCCGACGCGCGCCGGTTGCAGGTTGAAGCTGTAGCCGTCGAGCACCACACCCACGATAGGCCCGAACACGATCAGCGAGATCAGTCCGGCCAGGACGCTGTCGACAACGCTCTTTTTGATATCAATCGATTTATTGGCAGCAGACATACTTATACCTTCGCCACGAGTGGGCGACCCAGCAGGCCTTGGGGACGGAAAATCAGAATCAGCACCAGCAGTGAGAAACTGAACACGTCTTTGTAGTCGGAGTTGATCAAGCCGGAAAACAGCGATTCGGAGATGCCGAGGATGATCCCCCCGAGCATCGCCCCGGGCAGCGAGCCAATGCCGCCGAGCACCGCGGCAGTGAACGCCTTGATGCCGATGACGAAGCCGGCATAGAAGTCGAAGGTGCCGTAGTTCATGGTGATCAGCACGCCGGCCAGGGCCGCCATGGCGGCACCGATGACGAACACGTAGGAGATCACCCGGTCGGTGTTGATCCCGAGGATCGAGGCCATCTTGCGGTCTTGCTGGGTGGCCCGGCACATGCGCCCGAGCTTGGTGTACTTGATGATGTAGGTGAGCAGCGCCATGCCAGCGAACGCCGCCACCAGGATGAAGATCTTGGTGTAGGTGAGCTGCACGAAGCCGGTGCCGATATCGACCTTCAAGGCCCCGGCCAGCAAGGTAGGCACCCCTTGCTGCTTGGCGCCCTGGCTGATCTGCGCGTAGTTCTGCAGGATCAGCG
The DNA here is from genome assembly GCF_000633395.1 of Pseudomonas sp. PH1b. Lineage (GTDB taxonomy): Bacteria > Pseudomonadota > Gammaproteobacteria > Pseudomonadales > Pseudomonadaceae > Aquipseudomonas. Next base: position 122,622 of record NZ_AYMU01000015.1, on the reverse strand, counting down.
AAATACCGATGGCACTGATCAGCGGTGCCAGCCGGGTGGAGTTGCGCAGGGGCTTGTAGGCCACGCGCTCGATGACCCAGCCATAGATCCCCGTCACCACCACGGTGAAGATCAGGGTGCCGAGAATGAGTAGCGGGAAGGATTCGATGCCGAAGTAGGCCAGCAGAGCCAGACTGATTGCCGCGAGGTAGGCGGAAATCATGTAAACCTCGCCGTGGGCGAAGTTGATCATGCCGATGATGCCATAGACCATTGTGTAGCCGATGGCGATCAGACCATAGACGGACCCGAGGGTCAGTCCATTGATCAGTTGCTGCAGGAAAATACCATCCATAACGCAATCTCACGGACTTGAGAGACGGCACAGGGCGTCAACGCCGGACAGGGATCACCCGTCCGCGCAACACGTCCGTTGTGCAGCTCTACGAAAAAAGGCAAGTACTGCACGAGCACGGGCCGACACCAGGGGGTGGTGCCGACCCGGACGGACTCATGTCACTTCTGTTTTTCCAGCTGGTGGTACTTGCCGTCCTTGTCCCACTGGTAGACCACGTAGTCGGAGATCTTCAGGTCGCCCTTGGCGTCCCAGGACTTCTCGCCCATCACGGTTTTCACCGGGTTGGCCTTGAGCCACTTGGCGGCGTCTTCGCCCTTGTTGGATTTGGCACCGCCGAAGCCGGCGGCCAGGGCCTGGATCGAAGCGTAGGCGTACAGGGTGTAGCCTTCAGGCTCGGTGCCGGCCTTGCGGAACGCATCCACCACCGCCTTGCTGTCCGGCAGCAGGCGCGGGTCGGCGCCGAAGGTCATGTACACGCCGTCGACGTACTGCGGGCCACCGGCGGTGGTCACCAGCTCGTCGGTGACGATGCCGTCGTCGGACATGAACTTGACGTCCTTCAGGCCCTGCTCACGCAGTTGGCGCACCAGCGGGCCGGCTTCCGGATGCAAGCCGCCGAAATACACCACATCGGCGCCGGCGGCGCGGATCTTGGTCACCACGGCGCTGAAGTCCTTCTCGCCACGGGTCAGGCCTTCATACAGCACCGGGGTCACACCGCGCTTGGTCAGCTGCGCCTTGGTCGCATCCGCCAGGCCTTGGCCGTAGGTGTCCTTGTCGTGCAGCACCGCGACTTTCTTGCCCTTGAGCACGTCGACGATGTAGTCGCCGGCGACGATGCCCTGCTGGTCGTCACGCCCGCACATGCGGAACATCGCGGAGAGGCCGCGCTCGGTGACCTGGGGGTTGGTGGAGCCCGGAGTGATGGCAATCACCCCGGCATCGCTGTACACCTCGGAAGCCGGAATGGTCGAAGAAGAACAGAAATGCCCGACCACCCCGGCCACCTTGTCCTGGTCCACCAGGCGGTTGGCCACGGCCACGGCCTGTTTCGGCTCGCAGGCGTCGTCGCCTTTCACCAGGACAATCTTCTCGCCGTTGACCCCACCCTTGGCATTGATCTCGTCAGCCGCTGCCTGTGCACCCTTCATGTACTGCTCGCCAAATGCCGCGTTGGCGCCTGTCATGGGACCCGCTACGCCGATCTTCAGGTCGGCTTGAGCAAACGCAGAAACACCCAGCGCAGTTGCCACTGCGAGGGCCAGAAAGCCTTTCTTGTAAAACGTCTGGGACATGAGGTGGTGCTCCAAGGTTTTTTTAGTTGGCACTGCGACTTCACTAAGGTTGCTCAGAGCAAGCGCCGTGCCAGTGGTTTTTTATTCTGAAAAAAGTCGCTGTCTTATTGTTATTTCGACTGTTTCGAGCCCTTTTTTATTGGGCGTGCAACCGTCTAAACCGCGGAAGGTAAAACCCTGCTTTTTAATGGGCGCAACCCATGCGTGCCATCATTGCAACCGCGACACAATTCAACGTGCAACCCTGCTGTAACAGCCCGCGTCACCGAACTGCACACTGCTGGTGCGGGACTGCTACGAGCCGCACCATTACAGGCTAGTCGCTGCATCGAAAAGCGTCGTCGGCAGCCTATTATTTCCTTGTTCAGATCACGATTCGCAGGCACTGGCCCGCGTGGTAGAGGGAGAAGCCGGCTTCGTACAGGCAACTGCGCAAGCCCACGCCGGCCAGGGGCTGCATGGCTGCGAAGGGGATCGGCAGGGCCTGGGGGTCGCCGTTGCACAGGTAGTCGGCGAAGGCCTTGCCGACCACGGTTCCGGTGGTCACCCCACGGCCGTTGTAACCGGTCACGGCCACCAGGCCCGGGGCCGGCTCGAACAGGCGCATCAGGTGGTCCGGGGTGAAGGCGATGCAGCCGGTCCAGGTGCATTCCCACTGCACCGGCTTGAGGTAGGGGAAGTAATGCTGCTGCACCCGATCGGCCCAGGCCTTGAGGAACCACATGGGCTTCTGGCGACCGTTGCCCAGGCTGCCCAGCAGCAGGCGGCCCTCGGCATCCCGGCGAATGCTGCTGAGCACCTGGCGGGTATCCCAGGAGCCCTGCCCCCCGGGCAGGATCTGCTGCGCCGCCTCTTCGGTCAGGGGCGCAGAAGCCACCTGGTAGTAGTAGCCGGGGAAAAAGTTGCGGCGCAATTCGGTCCAGTCGCCTTCGGTGTAGGCGTTGGAGGCGATCACCACTTGTTCGGCCAGTACCGAGCCCTGCTCGGTCTGCACCGACCAGCGCTGGCCCTGGCGTTCCAGACGGGTGACCGGGGAATGGTCGAACAGACGCCCGCCCATTTCCGTGGCGGCCCTGGCCAGGCCGCTGACGTAAGCCATGGGGTTGAGGGTCCCCGCCCGCCGGTCGAGCAGGGCCGCGGCAATCTTGCGGGTGCCGGTTGCCGCCTCGCATGCCGCGCCGGTCAGCAACTCCACGGGAGCCCCGCGACGTTTCCATTGCTCTTCACGGCTGCGCAGATCGGCCTCGCCCCGGGCATTGTGGGCCATGTGCAAGGTGCCTTCGCGGCGCAGCTGGCAATCGATGCGGTACTTGTCCACCAGGCTGAACACCAAAGCCGGCGCCGCGCCGAGCATGCGGTTGAGCTGGCTGCCCACCTGCTCGCCGAAACCGGCCTCGATCTCGTCCGGGGGGATCCACATGCCGGCGTTCACCAGCCCGACGTTGCGCCCCGAGCCGCCGTGCCCCGCGCGGTGGGCTTCGACCACACAGACCCGCTTGCCCTGCTCCAGCAAATGCACGGCGGCCGACAGCCCGGTGAAGCCGGCGCCGATGATGCACACATCCGCCGTCAGTTCGCCCTGGAGTGGCGCCTTGTCAGGCCGTTGCGGGGTGAGTGTTTCCCATAGACATTGTTCTTGTAGCGCCATTGCCAGACTCCGAAATCAACGAACCACAGACGCTGAAACGCATTGATCGCGATTCGCCAGCCAGCTGGCTCCTACAAACCGACCTGTAGGAGCCAGCTTGCTCGCGAACAACTTCAATCGAAGGTGATGCCCTGGGCCAATGGCAGCTCCCAGGAGTAGTTGACGGTGTTGGTCTGGCGCCGCATGTAGCCGCGCCAGGCATCGGAGCCGGACTCGCGACCGCCCCCGGTTTCCTTCTCGCCGCCGAAGGCGCCGCCGATCTCGGCGCCGCTCGGGCCGATGTTGACGTTGGCAATCCCGCAGTCGCTGCCCACCGCCGACATGAACTGCTCGGCTTCGCGCACATCGGTGGTGAAGATGCACGAGGACAGGCCCTGGGGCACGGCGTTGTTCAGGCGCAGGGCTTCTTCGAAGTCGCTGTAGCCAATCACATAGAGGATCGGGGCGAAGGTTTCGCTGCACACCACCTCGCTCTGCTCGGGCATTTCAACGATGGCCGGCGATACGTAGTAGGCATTGGGGAACTGGTCCTGCAGCTGGCGCTGGCCACCGAAGACCCGGCCGCCCTCGCTCAGGGCCTGCTCCAGGGCATCCTGCATGGCCTCGAAACTGTGTTTGTCGATCAGCGGGCCGATCAGGTTGCCTTCCAGCGGGTGGCCGATGCGCACCTTGGAATAGGCCGTCTTGAGGCGGCTGATGATTTCCTCTTTCACCGACTCGTGGGCAATCAGGCGACGCAGGGTGGTGCAACGCTGGCCGGCGGTACCCACGGCACTGAACAGGATGGCGCGCACCGCCATGTCCAGATCGGCGCTCGGGCCGAGGATCATGGCATTGTTGCCCCCCAGTTCGAGGATGCTGCGGGCAAAGCGTGCGGCCACTTTCGGCGCCACTTCGCGGCCCATGCGGGTACTGCCGGTGGCGCTGATCAGGGCCACCCGCGGATCGTCCACCAGGGCGGCACCGGCATCACGGCCACCGATGATCACCTGGCTCAGGTACTCGGGGGCATCGCTGAAGTTCTTCAGCACACGCTCCAGCAGCGCCTGGCAGGCCAGGGCGGTGAGCGGGGTCTTCTCCGAAGGTTTCCAGATCACCGAGTTGCCGCACACCAGCGCCAGGGTGGTGTTCCAGGCCCAGACCGCCACCGGGAAGTTGAAGGCGCTGATGACCCCGACCACGCCCAGCGGATGCCAGGTTTCACGCATGTGGTGGCCCGGGCGCTCGGAAGCGATGGTCAGACCGTAGAGCTGGCGCGACAGGCCGACGGCGAAGTCGCAGATGTCGATCATCTCCTGCACTTCCCCCAGCCCCTCCTGGGTGATCTTGCCGGCTTCCCAGGACACCAGTTCCCCGAGGTCGGCCTTGTACTCGCGCAGCACTTCGCCGAACTGGCGCACCAGCTCGCCACGGCGCGGTGCCGGCACCTTGCGCCACAGGGCAAATGCATGCTCTGCGCGACTGACCTGCTGCTCCACTTCGGCAGCGCCCTGCCAGTTCACCGCGGCGATGCGGCTGCCGTCGATGGGCGAATGCACAGGCTGTGTGCCCGACTGGTACAGAGCCGGGTTCACACCCAGACGATCAAGCAATGCGGCAACCATGGGGGTCACTCCTTACAGATGAATGCGAAAAATCCCGACCGCTGCGACGGCCATCAAGGCCTGTAGTTGTAGCTGGCCCGAGACTTGCCAACAAACGACCTTTAAGCGAGATATCATTCCGTTTATTCATGCTGAGCCGGCCTCCAGCACCGATAAGAACAAGGACAAGCCATGCTGAACAAACGCTACCTGCCGTCGATCACTGCCCTGCAGTGCTTTGAAGCCGTGACCCGGCACCTGAGCTTCACCCGCGCCGCCGAGGAACTCAACCTCACCCAGAGCGCCGTGAGCAAACAGGTGGCGCAGTTGGAAGAACTGCTGCAGCACCTGCTGTTTCGCCGCGTGCGCCGACGCCTGCAACTGACCCCGGCCGGCGACCTGTACCTGGTGGAAGTGCGCAAGATCCTCACCCAGGTGGAGATGTCCACCCATTACCTGCGCTCCTACGGCGGCGAGACCGAGGTGCTGCGGGTGTCCACGCCCTACACCTTCGGCGCGCGCTGGCTGGTGCCAAGGCTCAAGGGCTGGCGCCTGCGCCACCCGCACATCCATCTGGACTTGTGCAACGAACAGGAGCCGGACGAGCTGCTCCAGGGCCACGCCGACCTGGCGTTCTACTTCGGCCAGGGTTCGCGCCCCGGCACCGAGAGCCTGAAACTGTTCAGCGAGGAACTGGTGGCGGTGTGCGCCCCCGACAGCCTGCCTGCCGAGCCCTTGACCGATCCGCGGCAACTCACCGAGCTGGTGCTGCTGCAGAACGCCTCGCGGCCCCAGGGCTGGCACGAGTGGTTCGACCAGCAGGGCTACCAGACCGAGCACAGCTACCACGGCCCGCGCTTCGAGACCTTCTATATGTGCATCCGCGCGGCCCAGGTCGGCTGCGGCGTGGCGCTGCTGCCCCGGTTCCTGGTGGAGGAAGAGCTGGCCGAGGGCAAATTGGTGATCGCCTGGAAACACGCGATGCCCAGCCAGGACGCCTACTACCTGGCCTATCCCGAGCATTCGGCGGAGGTGCCCAAGGTCCGCGACTTCGTGCGCTGGATGCTGGAACACAACGATTCCCCTCTCCCGTAGGAGCCGGCTTGCCGGCGAACAGGCCCTTGAGCCCTGCACAAGGCTGAAGGTTGATTCGCTGGCGAGCCAGCTCCTGCGGCCGGACAATCACCCACCACGAAAAAACACTGGCAAAGCGCCGGGCGTCTATGCGCCACTAGCGCCTTCACAGAAAGAGCTGAAGCCGCCGCTGTCTGTTGCGGCCAGCATGGAGATTCCCGTTATGAGCGAGAGTGTGTTTGCCGATCGCATCGTGCAGAACCTGCTCGACACCGACTTCTACAAACTGACCATGATGCAGGCGGTGCTGCACAACTATCCCAACGTGGAAGTGGAATGGGAGTTTCGTTGCCGTAACAGCGAGGACCTACGGCCCTACCTGGCCGAGATCCGCTATCAGTTCGAGCGCCTGGCGGAATTGAGCCTGAGCGCCGACCAACTGGGTTTTCTCGAACGCATCAGTTTTCTCAAGCCGGACTTCCTGCGTTTTCTCGGGTTGTTCCGCTTCAACCTGCGCTACGTGCACACCGGCATCGAGAACGGCGAGCTGTTCATCCGCCTGCGCGGCCCCTGGCTGCACGTGATCCTGTTTGAAGTGCCGATGCTGGCCATCATCAGTGAAGTGCGCAACCGCTATCGCTACCGTGAAGTGCTGCTGGTACAGGCCCGCGAACAGCTGTACCGCAAGTTCGACTGGCTGAGCGCCAACGCCAGCAGTGAAGAGTTGTCCGAACTGCAGGTGGCGGATTTCGGCACCCGCCGGCGCTTTTCCTACCGGGTCCAGGAAGAAGTGGTGAACGTGCTCAAGCACGATTTCCCCGGGCGTTTTGTCGGCACCAGCAACGTCCACCTGTCCCGCGAGCTGAACATGAAGCCCCTGGGCACCATGGCCCACGAATGGATCATGGCCCACCAGCAACTCGGGCCACGGCTGATCGACAGCCAGATTGCCGCCCTCGATTGCTGGGTCCGCGAATACCGCGGTCTGCTGGGCATCGCCTTGACCGACTGCATCACCACCGATGCCTTCCTCGGCGACTTCGACCTGTTCTTCGCCAAGCTGTTCGACGGCCTGCGCCACGACTCCGGGGACCCGATCCTCTGGGCGGAAAAGGCCATCGCCCACTATCACAAGCTGGGCATCGAGCCGATGAGCAAGACCCTGGTGTTCTCCGACAGCCTGACCCTGCCCCGTTCCCTGGAAATCTTCCGTGCACTGCGGGGTCGGATCAATGTCAGCTTCGGCATCGGCACCAACCTGACCTGTGACATTCCCGGTGTCGAGCCGATGAGCATCGTGCTTAAAATGGCTGCCTGCAATGGCCAGCCCGTCGCCAAGATCTCCGATGAAGCGGGCAAGACCCATTGCAAGGATCCGAACTTCGTCGCTTACTTGCGCCACGTTTTCCAAGTACCAGCCCAACCTGGCAAGGAGTGAATCATGCAAGCCGTACAGCGTGAGATTGCGCAGCAGCTCAAGGTCCAAGCACCTTTTTCCGACCACGCCGCCCTTGAGGCGGAAGTCGCCCGGCGCATCCGCTTCATCCAGGATTGCCTGGTCAATTCCGGGCTCAAGTCCCTGGTGCTGGGCATCAGCGGCGGCGTCGACTCGCTGACCGCCGGCCTGCTGGCCCAACGCGCCATGCGTGAACTGCGCGAGCGCAGCGGTGATGGCAGCTACCGTTTCATCGCCGTGCGCCTGCCCTATGAAACCCAGTTCGACGAGCACGATGCCCAGGCTTCGGTGGATTTCATCAACCCCGATGAACGCCACACGGTGAACATCGGCCCGGCGGTCAAGGCCCTGGCCAATGAAGTGGCGGCCTTCGAGGGACAGCATGCGGTGTCCCGGGATTTCGTCCTCGGCAACACCAAGGCGCGGATGCGCATGGTCGCCCAGTACACCATCGCCGGCGCCGCCCATGGCCTGGTGATCGGCACCGACCACGCCGCCGAGGCCGTGATGGGCTTTTTCACCAAGTTCGGTGATGGCGCCTGCGACCTCGCGCCGCTGAGCGGGCTGGTGAAAAACCAGGTGCGCTCCATCGCCCGGTATTTCGGTGCTCCGGAGTCGCTGGTGGAGAAAGTCCCTACTGCCGACCTCGAGGACCTCTCCCCGGGCAAGCCGGACGAAGCCTCCCACGGCGTCACCTACACCGAGATCGACGCCTTCCTGCACGGCCACCCGGTACGCGAAGAGGCCTTCAGGATCATCTGCGACACCTACCGCAAGACCCAGCACAAACGCGTGATGCCCTTCGCCCCATGACCCGCCTCGCGCTGTAGGAGCCGGCTTGCCGGCGAAAAGGCAGCCTGATGCTGCACAAGGCTCAGGACCTCTTCGCAAGCAAGCCCGCTCCTACGGATGCACACAAAAAAGCGCCCCTCGGGGCGCTTTCTTGTTGCAGCCAGGCCTGATGCTTACTTCAGGACGATAGCGCCCTTCATCATCGAGTTGTGGCCTGGGAACGAGCAGAAGAACTCGTAGCTTTCGCCCGCGGTCAGCTTCGATACGTCGAAGGTCACCGAGTCTTTCTCGCCAGCACCGATGATCTTGGTGTGGGCGATGACGCGGGTGTCACCTTCCTTCAGGTAGTTCTTGTCGATGCCGGCGGCCATGCCGTCGGTGGCGATGCCAGCCATGTCTGCGGTTTTGCTCAGGACCCAGTTATGGCCCATGACGTTCTTCGGCAGGCTGCCGGAGTGGGTCAGGTTCACGGTGAAGGTCTTGCAGCTCTTGTCGATGGTGATTTCCTTAGTGTTGAAGGACATCTGGTCGGTAGAGTCGACATCGACCTTGCATTCGGCAGCCATCAGTTGGCTGCTGGCCAGTGTCAACAGGGATACCGCAACGAGTTTGGCAAACATGGTGAATCTCCAAGGCAGGGTTAACAAAATCCATCTGAATCCATGGGACGGAAGACTGCCTGAATTTCTCGCAAGTTCCTATGATTTGCATCAAAAAATTGTATACAACTCTCTGCTATCGGACCGATCGAGACAATCAAGCGGCCAGCGTCCAAACCCGGCCCTAGAATCGCCCCATCATCCCTGCCGGAGCCATCGCCATGCCCCTCAACAGCCTGCTGCAGAGCCTGCTCGCCGCCTATGCCTGTGGCGCCAGTGGCACCCATGCAACTGCGGTTTAATGCTTGGAGCCACGCCTTGGAGCCTTTACCCTGATGCCATCAATGACCTCGGAGCAAGGCATGTCGTTAACTTCTGTCTGTGTATTCTGTGGCGCCAGCACCGGTGCCAATCCCGCCTACCGTGAAGCCGCCCAGGCCCTGGGCCGTGCCCTGGCCGAGCGCAAGCTGACCCTGGTCTATGGCGGTGGCGCAGTGGGCCTGATGGGCATCGTCGCCGACGCGGCCCTGGCGGCTGGCGGTGAAGTCATCGGGATCATCCCGCAAAGCCTGAAGGACAAGGAAATCGGCCACAGCGGCCTGACCCGCCTGGAAGTGGTGGACGGCATGCATGCCCGCAAGGCCCGCATGGCCGAACTCAGCGACGCCTTCATCGCCCTGCCTGGTGGCCTCGGCACCCTCGAAGAGCTGTTCGAAGTCTGGACCTGGGGCCAACTGGGCTACCACCACAAGCCCCTGGGCCTCCTGGAAGTGAACGGCTTCTATGAAAAACTCAGTGGTTTTCTCGACCATATCGTCGGCGAAGGCTTCGTCCGTGCCCCGCACCGTGACATGCTGCAAATGAGCGAGTCGCCCGCCAGCCTGCTGGCTGCCCTGGACGCCTGGCAGCCCTCTGTCCCGGACAAATGGGCCGAGCGCAAACCCAGCTAACCACCCAGGCCCGATAACAGGCAGAATACGCGCCGCTCAACCTCACCTTCGACCCCAGAGGATCGCCCATGGCCAAACCCAACTACTCCTTCGCCAAACGTCAACGCGACCTGGCCAAGGAACAGAAGAAAGAGGAAAAGCTGCAACGCAAGAAAGCCGCCGCAGAAGAAGCCGGCACACTGAGCCCGGATGCGGAAGGTGAAGTGGGCGTCGACGACGCCGAGCATCAGGCGCCCCAGGCCTGAGCAGCGCGAGGCCTGAGCATCAGCTCAGGCCCAGTGCCCTGAAAATCGAATCGCGATACCCCTGGGGCAGATTGGCCGGCAACCCGGTGGCGGCGAACAGGCCGACCTCCTTGTGCTCATGGCTGACCTTCGGCTCGAAGCCGCCCTGCAACTGGCAGCGGTAGGTTGAAATGAACACCCGCTTGCCGGGAATCACCTCGAACAGGTACGAATCCAGCGGCTCGCCCACCCTCACCTGCAGATCCAGCTCCTCGGCGATCTCCCGGGCCAGGCACTGCGGGGCACTCTCCCCCACCTCGATCCGCCCGCCCGGCAATTCCCACTCGTCACGCTCGTTGAGCATCAGCACCACCCGACCGTCCGGGGACTGCAAGACGCCCTTGATCGACACTGCAAACATCACTGCCTCCCTTGTGCCCTGCAACCTGTCGTTGCAGCCGTGCAATCGTTTATCACTGCGCCACCGCAAGCCCCGGATCACTCCAGGGGCATGACAGTCACCCGGACCTCCGGATCATGGTTGCCACCGCCAAGAATCACCCCGCGCAACGGCGAGACATCGGAAAAGTCCCGGCCCCAGGCCAGGGTGATGTGCTCCAGCGCCGGCTGCACATTGTTGGTGGGATCAAAGTCCACCCAGCCCAGCACCGGACAGAACACCGAGACCCAGGCATGGGAGGCATCGGCGCCGATCAGCCGTGGCTGCCCCGGCGGCGGCTGAGTCAGCAGATAGCCACTGACATACCGCGCCGCCAGCCCCCGCGAGCGCAGGCAGGCCAGCATCAGATGAGCGAAATCCTGGCATACCCCGCGGCGGCGTTCCAGGACCTCTACCAATGGAGTGGCCACCTGGGTCGCCTCGGCATCGAAGGTGAACTCGCGGTGAATCTGCTCCATCAGCGCCTGGCACCCTTGCAACACGGGCCGCCCGGGAGGGAAGCAGCCCTCGCAGAACTCGACGAAACGCTGCTTGAGGTGCACATAGGGCGATTCGAAACGAAAGCGGCAAGCCTCCAACAAGGCCACGGACAGCGGCCGGCCACTGTAGGTCAGGGCCTCACAGGCGGCGTCCCAGGCCAGGGACGCCGCGAAGTCCAGGGCCGGCCGCTCCAGCACCTCGACACTGAGCTGGGCATTGACCTGCAACTCGTCATGGGGCCGCTCGAACGCCAGGCGAGTCAGCGGGTTGCCGAATACGTCCTGCTCATCGCGGCGGGAGGTGGGCTGCGGGCTGATCAGCAACTGGCGCTCGGTGCAGTGCTGCCAGGCGCAGGCCCGAGGCCACAGGTGGGCCAGTTGCTGGGCCAGGGACACCGGGCTGTCGTAGCGGTAGTGAGTGTCGTGGAAAACCTGGTAGCGCGCGCTCATCAGACCGACACCGTTTGCTGGCTGACACCCTCTACATGGGCGAAGTGCCGCAAGGCCAGGCGATCGGAAACCTGACCGCTGACCTCGGCGATTTCCGCCAACAGCTCCGCCAGCCCTTCCAGCGCGGCCCGGACACTGGCCTCGCCAAACAGAGCGTTCTCCAGGCAACCCAGGTCGAAATGCGCCAGGCGCTGCACCAGCCTCGGCAGCGCCAGCTCCCGGGGCGCACCAAAATCGTCGTTGAGGCGCTTCAGCGTGCGGGTCACCAGCTTGAGCTGGAACAGCACCGCGTGGGGGTTCTGCTCATCCAGCAGCAACAGGTCGAGGACCGGGATCAACTGGGCCACCGCCAGGTAGCGCGAACGATAAGTGATGCTGCTGTTGCCCAGCTCCAGCAGCCATTCCAGGCTGGCCTGGTCGAAGGCCGCGGGGCCTCGCAGGAACGCCGCCAGGCTGCTGCTCAGGAACTGCAGGCGTTCAATGCGTCGGCCGATCATCAGGAAGCGCCAGCCTTCATCCCGGGTCATGTCGTCCAGGGCAAAGCCGGAGAGCGCGGCCAGAGACATCACCAGGCGATTGAGGAAGTCCAGCAGCTCCCCAAAGTCCGGTTGCGCGGTGTCCAGCTCCTGGGACTCGCGCTGCAACTCCACCAGGGCCTGCCAGTTTTCCCGGGACAGCTTGCCACGCACCTGGGACGCCGCCCACTGCAGGCGCTGCAGGTTGCAACGCAGGCTGAAGGACCAGTCTTCACCCAGCAGGGCCTGCAGCAGGCGCTCGGGCAATTCGCCTTCGTCGGGCAGCAGCATCAGGCTTTCCCCCAGGTCCACCGCCGCCAGCAGCGCGCGCGGGTCATCGCCATCGACGTAGCGCGCCAGCATGATCCGCAGCAACCGTGCACTGCCATCACAGCGCTCGCAATAACGACCGAACCAGAACAGGTTTTCCACCACCCGCGACGGCAGGTAGGGATCGCGGCGCACCAGGTCATAGACGCCAATGGTGCGCTGGGCCTTCCACTGCTCGCCACTGGGCACCCGTTCTCCTAGTACCCAGGTGTCCTTGCTGGCCCCACCACGCTGCATCGACACCACCTCGGCATCGGCATCGGCGGCGACCCGGGTCAGGCCGCCAGGCAACACCCGATAGCCTGCTTCGCAGGCCACCGCATACACCCGCATGCCAATGGCCCGGGGTTGCAAGCAACCCTCTTCGGCTTGCCAGACCGGAGCCTGGGACAGTTGCGGCAACGCCTGGGCGACATAGGCATAGGGCCGGGCACGCATGCGCTCGGCGAGACGTCGGCGCTGCTCCGGATTCAGGTCACGCCCCAGCACCGGGGTGAAGCTCTGAGACGCAAAGGCCGGCTTGACCAGCAACTCGGGAAGTGCCTCCAGGGCCTGTTGCAACACCGGCGCCTCGCCGCACCACCAGGTGGCAATGGACGGCAGGAGCAGTTCTTCACCCAGCAGGTACTGGCTGATTTTCGGCAGAAAGCCCAGCAGTCCGGGCGACTCCAGCACGCCACAGCCCAGGGCATTGGCCACCAGCACCCGGCCCTGGCGCACCGCATCCAGCAGGCCGGGAACCCCCAGGGCCGAATCGGTGCGCAGCTCCAGGGGATCGCAGAAATCGTCGTCCAGGCGCCGCATGATGGCGTGCACCCGACGCAGGCCACTGAGGGTCTTGAGGTACACCGTGGCGTCGCGCACCGTCAGGTCACCGCCCTCCACCAGCGGGTACCCCAATTGGCGCGCCAGGTACAGGTGTTCGAAATAGCTCTCGTTGAAGCGTCCCGGGGTCAGCAGCACGATCAGCGGCGCCTCGGCATCCCGGGGGGCCTGGCGGGCCAGGGTTTCCTGCAGGGTGCGAAAGAACCCGGCCAGGTGCTGCACTTGCAGGTCGCGGTACAGGTCGGGGAAGGCCCGGGACACAATCATTCGGTTCTCCAGGGCATAACCGGCCCCGGAAGGCGCCTGGGTACGATCGGCAGTGACCCACCAGCGTCCATCGGGGGTACGCGCCAGATCCACCGCATACAGGTGCAGGAAGGTTTCCTGCGGCGGCCGGATGCCCTGGCACGGCCAGAGAAAGTTGTTGTGGCCAAACACCAGCTCAGCCGGCAGCAGCCCTTCGCTGATCAAACGCTGCGGGCCGTACAGGTCTGCCAGCACCGCGTTGAGCAGGCGCGCGCGCTGGGCAATCCCCGCTGCCAGCCGCTGCCACTCATCCGCTGGAATCACATGGGGCAGCAGGTCCAGCTCCCAGGGCCGGTCGGCGCCCTTGGGGTCGGCATAGACGTTGTAGGTGACGCCGTTCTCGTGGATCTGCCGGGTCAGCAGCGCCTGGCGCTGGGCCAACTGCGCCGGGCTGCTGCGTTGCAACTGCTCGAGCAGGCGCTGCCAGTGCGCCCGGACCGCGCCCTGGTCATCCAGCAACTCGTGGTAGGTACCCGCCGTCAGCGGGTAACGGTCTAGCAAGTCAGGCATGGAACACTCGGCAGACGGCAGGGAAAGTCAGATTAACGCACGGCCATGACACCCGGATATGGCTATCTCGCAGGCGTTGCAGGTGGATTAGAAACGTCGCAAATCCAGGGTCATGGGCAGCTCATCGTTGATCACCAGAGGCGGTACCGGCAGGCTGCCGGGGCTGTGCCCCAGACGGAAGAAGCGCGCCATGCGCCGGCTTTCCGCCTCATTGGCGTTCACCGGCAGGCTGTCGTAGTTGCGCCCGCCGGGATGGGCCACATGGTATTGGCATCCGCCCAGGGAACGCTGCACCCAGGTGTCCAGCAGATCGAACACCAGCGGCGCGTGCACCGCGATGGTCGGTTGCAGGCAGTTGGCCGGCTGCCAGGCGCGGTAGCGCACGCCGGCCACGTACTCGCCCACCCGCCCGGTGGGGTACAGGGGCACCGCCACGCCGTTGCAGGTCAGTACATGCCGCTGCGGCGTCAGCCCGCTGACCTTGACTTGCAGCCGCTCCAGGGAAGAGTCGACGTAGCGCACCGCGCCACCGGCGCCGCCCTCCTCGCCCAGCACATGCCAGGGTTCCAGGGCCTGGCGCAGCTCCAGTTCGATACCGCTGAGCGCATAGTCGCCAACCTTGGGAAAACGGAACGCCAAGTGGGCAGCAAACCATTCGGCCCGCAGCGGGTAGCCGGCGGCATTGAGCTCCACCAGCACATCGGCAAAATCCTGTTCGATAAAGTGCGGCAGCAGGTAACGATCGTGCAGTTCGGTGCCCCAGCGCACCAGCTTGTCAGGGGCGTAGGGCTCGCGCCAGAAACGCGCCACCAGCGCCCGCAACAGTAACTGCTGGACCAGGCTCATGCGCGCGTGGGGCGGCATTTCAAAGGCCCGCAGTTCCAGCAATCCGAGACGCCCGCTGGCGCCTTCCGGCGCGTACAGCTTGTCGATGCAGAACTCGGTGCGGTGGGTATTGCCGGTGACATCGATCAGCAGGTTGCGCAGTAGCCGGTCCACTTGCCAGGGTGGGCATTCCTCGCCGGCGGCCGGCATCTGCGCAAAGGCGATTTCCAACTCATACAGCGCGTCGTTGCGCGCCTCGTCGATCCGCGGAGCCTGGGACGTCGGGCCGATGAACAACCCGGAAAACAGATAGGACAGCGACGGGTGATGGTGCCAGTAGCTGATCAGGCTGCGCAGCAGATCGGGACGCCGCAGGAACGGCGAATCCGCCGGGGTCGCGCCGCCTAGGACGAAGTGGTTGCCTCCGCCGGTGCCGGTGTGGCGCCCATCGATCATGAACTTCTCACTGGCCAGGCGCGTCTGCCGGGCTGCTTCGTAGAGGAACTCGGTGCGCTCCACCAGCTCGTCCCAACTCGCGCAAGGCTGTACGTTGACTTCGATCACCCCGGGGTCCGGGGTCACCCGGAAGCTGCACAGGCGCGGGTCCGCCGGAGGCTCATAGCCCTCCAGCAGCACCGGGCTATGCAGTTCTTCAGCAGTGGCCTCGATCACGCTGACCAGCTGCAAGTAATCTTCCAGGCGCTCCAGGGGCGGCATGAACAGGTACAGGCGCCCTTCCCGCGCTTGCGCGCAGAGGGCGGTGCGGGTCAGCCAATCGGCCGACTGATCGATGGTCGGTTGGCGCTCATCCAAGGGCCCGGGATCGCCGATCGCGGCCAGCTGGGCAGGGTCCGGCAGTTCGGCAAAATCCTGGTTCGGGTCGCTGGCGTGAATGAACGGGTACTCCGCCGCGCTGACCCAGGGCTGGGAGGCCAGGGGCAGGCGATAGCCCAGGGGCGAGTCCCCCGGCACCAGGCGGCAATGGCTGTCGCGCAAGTACCAGCGCCCGCTCTGCCATTGATCACCCTTGGCCGTGCGAGCCAGGGGCAGGACCTGGCCAATGACCTGGTCCAGCCCCTGGCTGAATACCTGGCGCAACCGCTGGCGCTCCAGTGCATCTTCCAGACGCGAGTCCTCGGCGCTGACATTCGATGGCAGGCGGCCTTCGCGCCACAGGTAGTAGAAAGTGTCCTCGTAGGCCGGGAACACAAAGCGCGCCGGCAGCTTCAGGCGCTCGGCAACACGGGCGAGAAAACGCTCGGCCAGCGACGCGTCAGCCTGATAGTCCTGATGCTCATCGGCAATCAAGGCGCCGTTGCGCCAGACCGGCACGCCATCGCGCCGCCAGTGACAGTTCAGCGACCAGCGCGGCAGTTGCTCTCCCGGATACCACTTGCCCTGGCCGAAGTGCACCAGCCCCTGAGGTGCATAGTGCTGGCGCAGGCGCTGGAACAGCTCACCGGCCAGGCGCCGCTTGTTTGGGCCCAGGGCCGCGGTGTTCCATTCGGCGCCATCCGGGTCGTCGATGGCCACGAAAGTCGGCTCGCCGCCCATGGTCAGGCGCACATCGCCTTCCAGCAGGTCGACGTCGATCTGCCGGCCCAGAGCCTGGATCGCCAGCCATTGCTCGTCGCTGTAGGGCTTGGTCACCCGGGGCGCTTCCCAGATCCGCTCCACGCTCATCTCATGGCTGAACTCGCACTCGCAGGGCTCGACCAGACCGCTGATGGGCGCTGCGGAGGACGGATCGGGACTGCAAGCCAGGGGAATGTGCCCCTCGCCGGCGAACAACCCGGAGGTGGCGTCCAGGCCGATCCAGCCGGCACCCGGCAGGTAGACCTCGCACCAGGCGTGCAGGTCGGTGAAATCCGCCTCGGTACCCGCTGGACCGTCCAGGGCTTTGACGTCCGCCGTCAGCTGGATCAGGTAACCGGAGACGAAACGCGCCGCCAGCCCCAGGTGGCGCAGCAACTGCACCAGCAGCCAGGCCGAGTCCCGGCAGGAGCCGGACGCATTGGCCAGGGTCTGCTCCGGGGTCTGTACCCCGGGCTCCATGCGGATCAGGTAGGTGATGTCGGCGCTGAGCCGCTGGTTCAAGCCCACCAGGAAGTCCACCGCCGGCAAGGGTGCACGCGGGATGCCTTGCAAGTAGGCCTGGAAAGTCGGAGTCAGGGGCAGGGTCTGCAGATAGGGCGCCAGCTCCCGCCCCTCATCGGCGGCATAGGCAAAGGGAATGCGTTCGGCGTAGGGCTCGAGAAAGAAGTCGAACGGATTGAAGACTGCCATCTCTGCCAGCAGATCCACTTCGATGCGCAGCTCGGTGGTTTTTTCCGGGAATACCAGACGCGCCAGGTAATTGCCCTGGGGATCCTGCTGCCAGTTGATGAAATGCTGCTCGGGCTGGACCTTCAGCCCATAGGACAGAATCCGCGTGCGGCTGTGGGGGGCCGGGCGCAGGCGAACGATCTGCGGGCCCAGTTCCACGGCGCGGGCGTAGCGATAGTGGGTGACGTGGTGCAATCCGACATGAATCGACACGGCGTGCCTCCTGCGGGCCTGAGCGGTGGAGCAACCTGCGCAAGACTTATGCCAGCGCACAGCTCCAGGGTTTGCTCAGCAACCCGGGGCAGCAGAGCACCAAAACCGCGCAATCGGCGTGTCGAGGTGCAACCGGACGCACTCGGATGCAGCGCACGCCAGCCCCCACTCACCCCCGGCGGCGGGGTTGCCCGGCCGCCTTCTTGATGCGCTGGCGCTCATGGCGAATACCCAGCAGTTTTTCGCGCATTTCCCGATGCCGCTTGCTATTGAGCAGCAGCAACCCCAGCAGTGGCAGCAGAAGAGCAAACGCATACACCGCCTGATGGGGGTGGTACAGGATCATCGGAGCGGTCATCACCAGGCAGCCAAGAAAATACCCGGCCACCACCCACACCGCCCAGGAACGGCCACGGATGATCATCAGGTTGCCCAGCACCAGCACCGGTATCAGCACCAGCAGGGCGATCCCCAGATAATCGGTGCGCTGTGCCGGCGGCAGGCCACGCCAGTAGGTGGTGCCAGCCAGGGACAGCAGGGTCGAGGCGCTGAAACAGCCCAGCAGCACCGTGCACATGAAAACCGGGAAGTACTGTGCGAGGAATGCCCGCAGCGATCCGCCGCCAACCACCTTCATTCGTTGAACTCCTCGTACAGCCCCACGGCCAACGTCTTGCCCTCTTTCAGATTGCCCGCCCGGTAGCTCCCCCAGACCGACATGCCGCCGCCCACGGCGTCCTTGATCTGGGTCACTGTGGCGTGGCGGATCTCGCTAGAGGCATAGCGCTTGGGCAGTGCACCGGCCCGTTGCCGCAGCTTCAACAGCTTGGAGGTCAGGCTCGGGTCGCGCAGGGTCAGCAGCTCGCGGGTGAGCTTGGCCCGCTCCTGGCGATTGAGCCCACGCAACAGTTGATACCAGCTCTTGCCGACCCCGGAGGCCTTGCTGGCCTTGAGCAGCTTGACCGTGGTCAGCGCCGAGCCGCCCACGCCCACCAGGGAGATGCCGTCGAGAATCGGCGATACCGTGGTGTACCACTCGGCATCGTCCATCTCGTCGTTGGCTTCGGGGTTCTGGATTTCATTCAGTACCCGCACGCCACCTATCGCGCACTGCGCGGTGCCGGCTGTGGCGGCGGCCACCCCCAGGCCGACCATGAAGACACTGGCACCCGCGGTGAACGGCACGGCAATGCTGCCGCTGAGCACCACGATCCAGCCCAGTACCGCCGCGCCACAGGACAGCGTGGCATTCATCGCCTCGCTGGCCAGCCGGGACTCCCGGGGGTTCTTCTTCACTTCTTCGATGTACTGCTGGGGGGTGATGTATTTCTTCACCTCCCGCAGGATCAGCCGCTTGGGCGTGATGCTGCAGATCGGCTTGAACTCGCGCAGGGTCACCACATTGAAGTCGGCATCGATGTACACCACCCCGGCCCCGACGATCGCCGGATCGGCATCGATGGCGGCGAACAGCCGAGGCAGGTTGACCTCGCTTTCGATGCGTTGACGGGCGAAAAACTGCGAACGGTTGGAATCCATGCCGATGCCGGCTAACGGGCTGGTCACGCTACTCATCCTTGAACTGAAGAGGACATCCACCACCGGAGCAAGGCGCAAGGCCGGTGGCACCAGATTGAAAAAACCGGGCCACCTTAGCAAAGCTCAGGGGGGCTGTTGCCCACTCCCGGGCAAAAAAAACCGATCCCCATAAAGGCAAAACGCCAGCTCTGCGGCTGGCGTTTGCGTGGATCAGCGCGGCACTACCGGCTTGCGGGTCGGCTTCTTGCCTTTGCCCTTGGCCGCGTCGGCACGCTCCTTGGCCGCCTGCTTGTTGCGGGCGAATGCCGCAGCCTTGGCCTGCTCGCGCTTGTCCCAGGCATTGCCGCCGTCACTGCCCCGAGGTGGCAGGCCGGTGTGCTGGGTGAGGATCTTGGTTTCCTTGGCCACCTTGTGGCTGCCGGCCGGTGTCGAGTTCTTGCGCCGGGCACTCTGGTAGCTGTCGGTTGCCGGCTGGTGGGTCGGGATCAGCTGGTTCTTGCCCGGGCCGATCAGGTCACCACGGCCCATGCGCAGCAAGGCTTCACGCAGCATCGGCCAGCCTTTCGGGTCGTGGTAACGCAGGAAGGCCTTGTGCAGACGGCGCTGTTCCTCGCTCTTGACGATGGTCACCTCGCCACTCTTGTAGGTGACCTTGCGCAGCGGGTTCTTGCCCGAGTGGTACATGGCGGTGGCGGTGGCCATCGGCGACGGGTAGAACGCCTGCACCTGATCGGCACGGAAACCGTTGCCCTTGAGCCACAGGGCCAGGTTCATCATGTCTTCGTCGGTGGTGCCCGGGTGGGCCGCGATGAAGTACGGAATCAGGTACTGCTCCTTGCCCGCTTCCTTGGAGTACTTCTCGAACATGCGCTTGAACTTGTCATAGCTGCCGATGCCCGGTTTCATCATCTGGTTGAGCGGACCTTCCTCGGTGTGTTCCGGGGCGATCTTCAGGTAGCCACCGACGTGGTGGGTCACCAGTTCCTTGACGTACTCCGGCGACTCCACCGCCAGGTCGTAGCGCAGGCCCGAGGCAATGAGGATCTTCTTCACCCCCGGCAGCGCACGGGCACTGCGGTACAACTGGATCAGCGAAGAGTGGTCGGTGTTGAGGTTCGGGCAGATGCCCGGGAACACGCAGGACGGCTTGCGGCACGCGGATTCGATCTCCGGGCTCTTGCAGGCGATGCGGTACATGTTCGCGGTCGGGCCGCCAAGGTCGGAGATCACCCCGGTGAAGCCGGGAACCTTGTCACGAATTTCTTCGATCTCGCGAATGATCGATTCTTCGGAACGGTTCTGGATGATCCGTCCTTCGTGCTCGGTGATCGAGCAGAAGGTACAGCCGCCGAAGCAGCCGCGCATGATGTTCACCGAGAAACGGATCATGTCGTAGGCCGGGATCTTCTCCTTGCCATAGGCCGGGTGCGGAATGCGCTGGTAGGGCATGCCGAACACGTAGTCCATCTCTTCGGTGGTCATGGGAATGGGCGGCGGGTTGAACCACACGTCCACTTCACCATGCTTCTGTACCAGGGCACGGGCGTTGCCCGGGTTGGTTTCCAGGTGCAGCACGCGGTTGGCGTGGGCGTACAGGACCGGGTCGTTGCGCACCTTCTCCATGGACGGCAGGCGGATCACGGTCTTGTCCCGGGTCATGCGCGGGCTGGCAAGGATCTGCACCACCTTGGCTTCGCTGGGGTCTTCCACCGGGCCCTTTTCCTGCTCGATGGCACAGGCCTGGGTGTCCTGGGTATTCACATAGGGGTTGATGATCTTGTCGACCTTCCCCGGACGGTCGATACGGGTGGAGTCCACTTCGTACCAGTCCTTGGGCGTATCGCGGCGAATGAAGGCGGTGCCGCGCACGTCGGTGATGTCTTCGATCTTGTGGCCGTAGGACAGGCGCTGGGCGACCTCGACGATGGCCCGCTCGGCGTTGCCGTACAGCAGGATGTCGGCGCTGGCATCGATCAGGATCGAGTTGCGCACCCGGTCCTGCCAGTAGTCGTAGTGGGCGATCCGGCGCAGGGAGGCCTCGATGCCGCCAAGGACGATCGGCACATGCTTGTAGGCTTCCTTGCAACGCTGGCTGTACACCAGGCTGGCGCGGTCCGGACGTTTGCCCGCCAGGCCACCCGGGGTATAGGCGTCGTCGGAGCGGATCTTCTTGTCCGCGGTGTAGCGGTTGATCATCGAGTCCATGTTGCCGGCGGCGACCCCGAAGAACAGGTTCGGCTCGCCAAGCTTCATGAAGTCGTCCTTGGACTGCCAGTTGGGCTGGGCGATGATCCCGACGCGAAAGCCCTGGGACTCCAGCAGCCGGCCGATGATCGCCATGCCGAACGACGGGTGATCGACGTAGGCATCACCGGTGACGATGATGATGTCGCAGGAATCCCAGCCGAGCTGATCCATCTCCTCCCTGCTCATGGGCAGGAACGGCGCCGGCCCGAAACATTCGGCCCAGTACTTGGGATAGTCAAATAATGGCTTGGCTGCTTGCATGTCGATGACCGGTGTTGGCGTAGATAGGGACGCGATGAATGACAGGAAAATTCGCGGGCGCGGAATATAGCACAAAAAATAACCAATTCCGACCAAAAGGGTCGGAATTCATCGTTTCAAGATCACGACCTGTGGCAAGGCAGCGCGCTTGTGCTCTCACCCGCGGCAGACGCGGATCAGCAATCACCGAGCCAGCATGAGGGCACCGCCGGGCTCCAGGCGTACCGGGCGCCCGCGGCGGCAGCAGGCTCCCTCGCCACCACAGGCGGTTGGCCGCGCGGTTATTCGTCGTCGTCGAAGTTGTAGCTGCCCGGGGCGAGGTTCTCGAAGCGGGTGTACTTGCCGATGAAGGCCAGGCGGATAAACCCGATGGGGCCGTTACGCTGCTTGCCGATGATGATCTCGGCAATGCCCTTGTGCTCGGTTTCCGGGTGATACACCTCGTCGCGGTAAACGAACATGATCACGTCGGCGTCCTGCTCGATCGCTCCGGATTCCCGCAAGTCGGAGTTCACCGGGCGCTTGTTGGGACGCTGTTCCAGGGAGCGGTTGAGCTGGGACAGGGCCACCACCGGGCAGTTGAATTCCTTGGCCAGGGCTTTCAGGGAGCGGGAGATCTCGGAAATCTCGTTGGTCCGGTTGTCACCACTGGAACCGGGGATCTGCATCAGTTGCAGGTAGTCGATCATGATCAGACCGATGTCGCCGTGCTCACGCACCAGGCGCCGGGTCCGCGCGCGCATTTCCGAGGGGCTGATACCCGCGGTGTCATCGATGAACAGCTTGCGATCATTGAGCAGGTTGACCGCCGAGGTCAGGCGTGGCCAGTCATCGTCTTCCAGCTGGCCGGAACGGACCTTGGTCTGGTCGATCCGTCCCAGGGACGAGAGCATACGCATGATCAGCGATTCACCTGGCATCTCCAGGGAGTACACCAGTACCGCCTTGTCACTGCGCAGCACCGCGTTCTCCACCAGGTTCATGGCGAAGGTGGTCTTACCCATGGACGGACGACCGGCAACGATGATCAGGTCGGCAGGCTGCAGGCCGCTGGTCTTCTCGTCGAGGTCGGTGTAGCCGGTGGACAGGCCAGTGATGGCGTTGTCGGTGTTGAACAGGGTGTCGATACGATCGATGGCCTTGGTCAGCAGCTCGTTGACGCCTACCGGGCCACCCGTCTTGGGCCGGGCCTCGGCGATCTGGAAGATCTGCCGCTCGGCCTCGTCGAGGATCTCCTCGGCCGTACGCCCCTCGGGGTTGAACGCGCTATCGGCGATCTCGGTGCTGATGCCGATCAGCTGGCGCAGGGTCGCCCGTTGGCGAACGATCTGTGCATAGGCCTTGATGTTGGCCACCGACGGGGTGTTCTTCGCCAGCTCGCCGAGGTAGCCCAGGCCGCCGACCTGGGAGGTCTGGCCTTCCTTGTCCAGCTGCTCGGACAAGGTCACCACGTCGATCGGCATGTTCTGGTCGGCCAGCTTGGCGATGGCACGGAAGATCAAGCGGTGGTCATGCCGGTAGAAATCACCATCGGACACTTGATCCAACACGCGTTCCCAGGCGTTGTTGTCCAGCATCAGACCACCGAGCACGGCCTGTTCGGCCTCGATGGAGTGCGGCGGCACCTTCAGGGCAGCGGTTTGCAGATCATATTGTTCGGGAGCGGAGATATCGTTCATGGCCACTTGGAATTCGGGGGGCTAAAAATCAGGGTCTGCAGAAAGACAAAGGGCACGACCTGTAAACAGGATCGTGCCCGATGTTAACCGTCAGCCACACAAGGTGCCAGACGATTTGGTACTGCTTAAGCAGCCACCACGACAACGCGTACGGTTGCTTCAACTTCAGCGTGCAGGTGCACGGCTACGTCGAATTCACCCACGTTGCGGATGGTGCCGTTCGGCAGACGAACTTCGCTTTTTGCAACTTCAACGCCGGAGGCGGTCAGTGCATCAGCGATGTCGTGGGTGCCGATCGAACCGAACAGCTTGCCTTCGTCACCGGCGGTGGCAGTGATGGTCACTTCCAGCTCGGCCAGTTGGGCAGCACGGCTTTCAGCCGAAGCTTTACGGTCTGCAGCCAGTTTTTCCAGCTCAGCACGACGCTCTTCGAACGCAGCCAGGTTGGCAGCGGTCGCAGCGGTGGCTTTGCCGTAAGGCAGCAGGTAGTTACGGCCGTAACCAGCCTTAACGTTCACTTTGTCGCCCAGGTTGCCCAGGTTGGCGACTTTTTCCAGAAGGATCAGTTGCATGTGAAAATCCTCTTAACTTTTAACCTTCACCGTTCGCAGAGCCGTCATCGGCGTCTTTCGGCGCCAAACGACCGCGAAAATCAATCAGGCTGTCAACAATGGTCAGGACCACGAGCAACGGGACGAGCAGGTGCATCAAAGGCAGCAGCGTGACGTAAACCCCGACCAGCCAGAAATTGGCCAGTCTTTTCTGCGCCACCAGCCCGTGCATCAGGGCCAGCCCGGCGAGGACCAGTGGTACGCTGCAAAACGGCACCAGAATCCACATTTGCGGGCTCAGAATCGGCCCCACAAACATCAATGCCAGCAGCAACATCAAGGGTCCCTTGGGGATTCTGATCTGGCGAAATTCGCGACCAAAACCACCGGGGTTGTACAACGACGCTTGCCAGTAGCGCCCAAGAATCAGGCACAGCACGCTGAAGACCTGGAACATCATCGCAATCGAACCGATCACCATGGGTGCAACGAGTGAGGCGAGATTGGCTCGCTGATCTACCGAAAGCTGCTGGTAGACCTCACCCAACATCAGTGGCAGGACCTTTACAAGTTCCTGCGTCACCGCGTCGACAAAGGGACTGAACAGCGTCCCCAATATCGCTGCACACAACAGCGCAATCGCCACGCTCGCCAACAGCACACGATTCCAGGAGTGGCCGGCGCGCAACACCAGCGCCAGACCGCAAGACCCAAGCAGCACCAACAGTGCACTGGGGTCTTTCTGGAAGTGCCAGCAAATCAATGCTGAAAGCACCCCGACTCCGAGGACGCCAAGGGCGTCCGAACCGCGCCGAAGGAGCACAAGGCAACCCGCAGCGGCACTCAACCAGAACAACAGCGGCAATGCCGCAGATCCGGCCACGACTAACGTGGCCTGCACACGACCGCGCATGATGAACTCAGCTAAGGCGCGCATGCATTCAATCCCTTACTACTTGTCGACTGCCCGATCTCAGCGGCCGTGGCTGTCGGTGTAGGCCAGCAGGGCCAGGAAGCGGGCGCGCTTGATAGCGGTGGCCAGCTGACGCTGATAACGAGCTTTGGTACCGGTGATGCGGCTTGGAACGATTTTGCCGGTCTCGGATACGTAGGCTTTCAGAGTGTTGAGATCTTTGTAATCGATCTCTTTCACGTCTTCAGCGGTGAAGCGGCAGAATTTACGACGACGGAAGAAACGTGCCATGTAATTGGCTCCTCAAAAGGTCCGTGGATTACTCGTCAGCGTTGTCGCTGGCGTCGCTGTTATCGCTGTCATCGCCATCGGCGCTGTCAGAGTGCTCAGGACGGTCACGACGCTCACGGCGCTCACTGCGGTTTTCTTCAGCCTTGAGCATCTCGGATTGGCCGGTAACGGCTTCTTCGCGACGGATGACCAGGTTACGGATCACAGCATCGTTGTAACGGAAGTTGTCTTCCAGCTCAGCCAGGGCCTTGCCGGTGCACTCAACGTTCAGCATCACGTAGTGAGCCTTGTGAACATTGTTGATTGCGTAGGCCAGTTGACGACGGCCCCAATCTTCCAGACGGTGGATTTTGCCGCCGTCTTCTTCGATCAGCTTGGTGTAACGCTCAACCATGCCGCCGACTTGCTCGCTTTGATCCGGGTGGACCAAAAAGATGATTTCGTAATGACGCATGAATGCTCCTTACGGGTTGTAGCCTGCCGCCTATAAGCGGTCAGACAAGGAGTGAATGACACTGGTGTGTCTTGCCACAGATAGGCACATATGCGCCTGCCGTCACGGCAAGGGGCGCAATTGTAGAGAAGGGGGAACAGCGGCGCAAGGCAATTGGTGAATATTTGAACAATCACCTGAAGGAGCCGGTGGCCGACAATGAACGACGGCACGTGGTTCGCCGGCAAGCCGGCTCCTACAGCGGGACGGTCAGGCCTTCTTGGCGCTGGCCTTGGCCTTGACGCCGCGCTGGCGCATGGCTTCGAACAGGCAGACGCCTGTGGCCACGGAGACATTGAGGCTGCTGACACTGCCGGCCATCGGCAGGCGCACCAGGTAGTCGCAGTGCTCGCGGGTCAGGCGACGCATGCCCTTGCCTTCGGCGCCCATGATGATGATGGTCGGGCCGGTCAGGTCCTGATCGTACAGTTCCTGCTCGGCCTCGCCGGCGGTGCCGACGATCCACAAGCCACGCTGCTGGAGCTTTTCCAGGGTGCGCGCCAGGTTGGTCACGGCCACCAGCGGGATCACTTCGGCAGCGCCGCAGGCAACTTTGCGCACGGTCGGCGTCAGGGTTGCCGACTTGTCCTTGGGCACCAGCACCGCCAGGGCACCCGCCGCATCGGCAGTGCGCAGGCAGGCACCTAGGTTGTGCGGATCGGTCACGCCATCCAGCACCAGCAGCAGCGGCGCGCCTTCGGTGCGATCCAGCAGCTCGTCGAGCATGGCTTCGCCCCACACCTGGCTCGGGCTGACTTCAGCCACAACGCCCTGGTGCACGCCTTCGACCCAGGCGTCCATTTCCCGACGCTCGGCCTGACCGACCGACACACGGTTCTGTGCGGCCAGCTCTACCAGCACCTGGACCCGTGGATCGCTGCGACCTTCAGCCAACCAGATCTGCTTGACCCGCTTGGGGTGGTGGCGCAGCAGCGCCTCCACGGCATGCACACCGTAGATTTTTTCCAACTGACTCATGACTTCGCCTTAGGTTTACGCGCCCCGCCGCTCTTCGCGCCGGAAGCAGAGCCCGCTTTTGGCGGCCCCTTACGGTGTTTGCTCGGCTTGGCGGGCTTGTCGCCGTCACGCGCGGAAGACGACTTGCCGGGCTTTCCAGCCGACGACGCCCGACCACCGCCCTTGGCTTCGGCCAGCAGCGCCTGCTTCATTTCGCGGCTTTTGCGCAGCTCGGCGTTCTTCGCCGCAGCGTCGCTCGGACGATAAGCCTCGCTGGCCTTTTCCTTGGAAGCGCTGCGACGCCCCGCCTTGGCTGGAGCAGGCTCTTCAACGACTTTGCTCGCCGGCACATCGGCAGCGCCACGCTTCTTGCGACCGATCGGCGCGCTGATGGTTTTTTCCGCCATCTCGAAATCGATCTTGCGCTCGTCCAGGTCCACACGCATGACCCGCACTTCCACGGTATCGCCCAGGCGGAAGCTGCGGCCGGTGCGCTCGCCCGCCAGGCGGTGGTGCACAGGGTCGAAGTGGTAGTAGTCACCCGGCAAGGCCGTGACGTGCACCAGACCTTCGACATAGATGTCGGTCAGCTCGACGAACAGGCCGAAACCGGTAACCGCGGTGATCACCCCCGGGAAGGACTCGCCGACGCGATCCTTCATGAACTCGCACTTGAGCCAGTTCACCACATCGCGGGTGGCCTCGTCGGCACGGCGCTCGCTCATCGAGCACTGTTCGCCGAGCTGCTCCAGGAGCGCCTCGTCGTACGGATAGATGCGTGCCTTCGGAATCGTCATGGCCCCGGCACGGCGCACGTGCGGCGTGTCCTGCTTGGAGTGGATGACGCTGCGGATGGCCCTGTGGGTCAACAGGTCCGGATAGCGACGGATCGGCGAAGTGAAGTGGGTATAGGCTTCGTAGTTCAGGCCGAAGTGGCCCTGATTATCGGCGCTGTATACCGCCTGGCTCAGGGAGCGCAGCATCACGGTCTGGATCAGGTGGTAATCCGGACGATCCTTGATGGTTTCCAGCAGGGCCTGGTAGTCCTTCGGTGTCGGGCCGTCCTTGCTTTTATGCAGGGACAAACCCAGCTCGCCGAGAAAGGCGCGAAGTTTTTCCAGACGCTCCGGCGGCGGACCATCGTGCACCCGGTACAAGGCCGGAATTTCGTGTTTCTTGAGGAATTCGGCAGTGGCCACGTTGGCCGCCAGCATGCACTCTTCGATCAGTTTGTGAGCATCGTTGCGAGTGGTTGGGCGAATTTCGGCGATCTTGCGCTCGGAACCGAAGATGATCCGGGTTTCCTGGGTTTCAAAATCGATGGCGCCACGGGTGTGACGGGCACCGAGCAAAACCTTGTACAGCGCGTAGAGCTGCTTGAGGTGTGGCACGACATCCGCGTACTCGCTGCGCAGCTGCTTGGCTTCGCTGGTTTTCGGCTGCTCGAGCATGCTGCTGACCTTGTTGTAGGTCAGGCGCGCCTTGGAGTGGATCACCGCTTCGTAGAACTGGTAATCGGTCATCTCGCCGGACTTGGAGATGGTCATCTCGCAGACCATGGCCAGGCGATCGACTTTCGGGTTCAGCGAGCACAGGCCATTGGACAACTGCTCGGGCAGCATCGGGATCACCCGCTCAGGGAAATACACCGAGTTGCCACGCACCTGGGCTTCAGCATCCAGGGCCGAGCCGATCTTCACATAGCTGGAAACGTCGGCAATCGCCACGTACAGCTTCCAGCCACCGCCGAACAGGCGCAGCTTGCCCGGCTTGGCTTCGCAGAACACCGCGTCGTCGAAGTCGCGAGCGTCTTCGCCGTCGATGGTGACGAACGGCAGATCACGCAGGTCGATGCGCTTCTCTTTGTCCTTTTCTTCCACTTCCGGCTTGAGCTTGGCGGCTTCCTTGAGCACGGCCTCTGGCCAGACATGGGGAATATCGTAGGTGCGCAGGGCAACGTCGATTTCCATGCCCGGAGCCATGTAGTTACCCACCACTTCCACCACATCGCCTTGCGGCTGGAAGCGTGGTGTCGGCCAGTGAGTGATTTTCACCTCAACGAACTGACCAATCTTGGCATTGGCGTTGCGCCCCGGAGTGACCAGCACTTCCTGCTGGATCTTCGGGTTATCCGCCACGACAAAACCGATACCGCCTTCTTCGAAGTAGCGACCGACGATGCTCTCGTGGGCACGGGATACGACTTCGACGATCACGCCCTCACGACGGCCACGGCGATCCAGGCCGGAAACCCGGGCCAGTGCACGGTCGCCATCGAACACCAGGCGCATCTGCGCCGGGCTCATGAACAGGTCATCGCTACCATCATCGGGCACCAGGAAGCCGAAGCCATCGCGGTGGCCGCTGATACGGCCGAGAATCAGGTCAAGCTTGTCCACCGGTGCATAAGTGCCACGGCGGGTGTAGATCAGTTGAGCATCACGCTCCATGGCGCGCAGGCGGCGGCGCAGGGCTTCGAGCTGGTCTTCGGTGGTCAGACCGAACTCGTCGACCAACTGCTCGCGACTAGCAGGCGAACCCCGGTCAGCAAGGTGCTGGAGGATGAGTTCGCGGCTAGGAATAGGGTTTTCGTATTTTTCCGCTTCACGAGCGGCCTCGGGATCGAGGGACTGCCAATCGGCCATTAGATAAATTTCACCTTGTCTATATGCGGGTTAGTTTGGCATACGCGTATTGAAACGGGAAATTTCAGGCTCAGACAACACTGGAAAATTCCCTGCCGGGGGTTCGGATACATCCCCAGGACAACCCGCTGATGCTTTTTTCAGATTTTTTTGAAGGTAGGGGTTTACAGCTTAAAGGTCCCTCCGTATAGTGCGCGCCATCGACGACGGAGACGTCAACGATGCTGCCCAGATGGTGAAATTGGTAGACACGCCAGCTTCAGGTGCTGGTGACCGCAAGGTCGTGGAAGTTCGAGTCTTCTTCTGGGCACCAATTCAAGAGCTTGAGATTAGATCAGTTTCAAGGCTCAAACAAAAACCCGCGAAAGCGGGTTTTTGCATTCTAAGTGTTTGATTTAATAAAACCAAAACAGGGGTTTACAGATCAAAACGCGGTCCGTATAGTGCGCTCCATCGACACGGCGACAACGTCGATACTGCCCAGATGGTGAAATTGGTAGACACGCCAGCTTCAGGTGCTGGTGACCGCAAGGTCGTGGAAGTTCGAGTCTTCTTCTGGGCACCAATTCAAAACTTGAAAGCATTGTTTTCAAGTCTCACAAAAACCCGCGAAAGCGGGTTTTTGCGTTTCTGCCCCCAGAGAAATCCCCGGGTCGCTGCCCTCTCGCCGCTCTACCTCAAGTCATCCGAACTCCGCAAGCCGCACATGAGAAACGATATCGTTTATGATTGTTACAAGTTTTTGCGGCACTACAGTGAGGAAACCTGCGAATGATGTTCAGAAATACCCTCCTTCCAATCTCCCTTCTGCGCGGCTTGACCATCACTTTGCTGGGAC
Organism: Pseudomonas sp. PH1b; assembly: GCF_000633395.1. Taxonomy (GTDB): domain Bacteria; phylum Pseudomonadota; class Gammaproteobacteria; order Pseudomonadales; family Pseudomonadaceae; genus Aquipseudomonas. Next base: position 93,012 of record NZ_AYMU01000015.1, on the reverse strand, counting down.
TGACCCTGGCATCTCCACTCACCCAGGCCGCCGATGCGGTTTCCCTGACCCTGTACAACGGCCAGCACAAGGAAGTCGGTGACGCCGTCGCCAAGGCTTTCGAAGCCAAGACCGGGATTCATGTCAATGTGCGCAAAGGCAGCAGCAACCAATTGGCCAGCCAGGTCGTTGAAGAAGGCGACCGCTCTCCTGCCGACGTGATCTACACCGAAGAATCCCCGCCCCTGAACAAACTCGGCGAACAAGGCCTGCTGGCACAGACCGATGCTGCGACGCTGGCAGTGCTGCCCAAGGAATATGTGGCCGGCAACGGCACCTGGATCGGCATCACCGCCCGTGTAAGGGTCGTGGCCTTCAATCCGAAACTGATCGAAGAGAAGGATCTGCCCAAGTCGGTCATGGAGTTCTCCCAACCGCAATGGCAGGGCAAGGTCGGCTTCGTCCCCACCAGCGGCGCCTTCCAGGAACAGGCCGTGGCCATCATCAAACTGCACGGCATGGACGCCGCCGAAGAGTGGCTGACCGGCCTGCGGGCGTTCGGCAAGGTCTACAGCAACAACATGGTGGCCCTGAAGGCCGTGGAAAACGGCGAAGTCGCCACGGTGCTGGTGAACAACTATTACTGGTTCGCCCTGCAACGAGAGAAAGGCCAACTCGACTCGAAACTGCACTACTTCACCGGTGGCGACGTCGGCGGCTTGATTACCGTGTCCAGCGCTGCGGTGCTCAAGTCCAGCAAACACCCGAAAGAGGCCCAGCAATTCCTCGCCTACATGGCCAGCGAAGAAGGCCAGCGAGTCATCACCCAGACCACGGCCGAGTACCCTCTGCACAAAGGCATGGAATCGGATCGCGGACTCAAGCCGTTCAGCGAGCTGGAAGCCCCGAAGGTGACCCCTGCCGACCTCGGCAATGCCGAGGAAGCGCTGGACCTGGAACGTGACGTCGGCCTGAATTGATGAACCCATCGCCATCCGCCCCTGCCATGCCCAGCAGTTACGTGCCAGGACGCAAGCGGCCCTCGATCTGGCTGCTGCTTCCGGTCCTGCTGCTGGTCTGCCTGAGCCTGCTGCCACTGGGCTATGTAGGGCTCAAGGCCTGGCAGGCCGGCTGGGCCGAGGCACTGCACCTGCTGTGGCGCCCCTACGTGTTCCGCTTGCTGAGCAACACCCTGCTGCTGATGCTCGGAGTGACCAGCGCCTGCGCGATCATCGGCCTGTCCCTGGCCTGGCTGCTGGAACGCAGCGACCTGCCGGGACGACGCATCTGGGGCGTGGTGCTGTGCCTGCCCTTTGCCGTGCCGGCCTTTGTCAGCAGCTTTACCTGGGTATCGCTGAGCGCCGGCTTCGAAGGGCTTGGCGGCGCGATCCTGGTCATGACCCTGTCCAAGTACCCCCTGGTGTTTCTGCCGGTAGCGGCCACCCTGCGCAATCTCGACCCCTCCCTGGAAGAGTCGGCGCGCACCCTGGGGCAAAACCGCTGGGGCGTGTTCTTCAGGATCACCCTGCCCCTGCTCTGGCCCTCGCTATTGGCCGGATCATTACTGATTGCCCTGCACATGCTGGTGGAGTTCGGCGCGCTGTCGATCATCGGCCTGCAAACCTTTACCACGGCGATCTACCAGCAATTCGAGCTCGAATTCAGCAACGCCAATGCGGCGATGCTTTCAGCAGTACTGCTGGCGCTGTGCCTGATCCTGCTGGGCCTGGAGCTGCGGGTTCGCGGCAAGGGCCGGCACGTACGTACCGGCCAAGGTGCAGCGCGACATGCAGAGCAGGTACGCCTGGGACGCTGGAGTATCGGCGGGCAGCTGTTCTGCCTGGTCCTGGCCTTGATCGGCAGCGGCGTGCCCCTGGGCATGCTCGCCTATTGGCTGGCAGTGGGTTCATCGGCGGCCTTTCCGATCGCGGCCATCAGCGAAGCCCTGCTCTCCTCCCTGGCTCTGTCCCTGGGTGGCGCCGGTCTATGCCTGGCATTGGCCGTACCGGTGGGCCTGCTGGTGGTGCGCTACAAAGGGCAACTGGCGATCTGGGCGGAACGCCTGCCCTACCTGCTGCATGCCTTGCCCGGCCTGGTGATTGCGCTGACCCTGGTGTACTTCGCCCTGCACTATGTACCCGTGCTGTATCAGACGTCCGCCCTGTTGCTGATCGCCTACGCCCTACTGTTCCTGCCCCTGGCGCAGGCCCCGATCCGCACCGCCCTGAACAAGGCTGCACCACAGCTGGAAGAGGCCGCCAGAACCCTGGGGGCCTCTTCCTTCAGCGCCTTTTGCCGAGTGACCCTGCCCATCATCTTCCCGGCACTGGGCGCCGCCTTCGCCCTGGTGTTCCTGGATGCCATGAAGGAACTGACCGCCACCCTGCTGCTCAGCCCTACCGGACTGAACACCCTGGCGACTGAGGTTTGGGCGCACACGGCGAATGTGGAGTTTGCGGCAGCAGCCCCTTATGCGGCGCTGCTGATCCTGGTGTCCGGCCTGCCGGTGTACCTGCTGACGACGCGGATGTACCTGAGCCGCTGAGGCCGGCCTTGGCGACAACTTGCTTGCTCCATCACCGGCAGGAAGCAAGTTGCCAGCCAAGCCTCAGGCACGGAATTGTCCCAGGCTGGCCTTGAGCTGGGCCGCCAGACCATCCAGCACCTTGCCACTGGCAGTAGTCTCCACCACCGCCTGAGCTGCCCGCTCGGCCTGGGCATGGATGGTTTCCACCCGCCCGCGCACTGCCTGCGCGCCCTGGGCCTGATGCGCCGCAGCTTGGGTAGCCAGGCCAATGGCGGTGTGCACCTGCTCCACCGAAGACTGCACCGACTGCTGCAGGCGGGCACTGTCACGCAGTACCAGCAAGCCTTCACTGGCCTGACGCCCAGCCTGACCAATGGCCGCTACCGCCTCCCGCGCGCCTTGCTGCAGGGCGCCGATGTGAGCCTGGATATCGCCAGTGGAGCTCTGGGTCTTGCTGGCAAGGGCCCGCACCTCATCCGCCACCACGGCAAACCCACGCCCGGTCTCGCCCGCACGGGCCGCCTCGATCGCTGCATTCAACGCCAGCAGATTGGTCTGCTCGGCAATGCCATGGATCACCGTCAGCACCACCTCGATCTGCTCGCTCTGCTGAGCCAGTCGCTCGATCACCTTGGCCCCGGTGTCCACCTGGCCGGCCAGGGCTTCGATCAGGCTGCCGACCTGCTCAGAGGTCCGCGTGGTTTCATCAGTGGCCTGGCGGATCTCCACCACCTGCTGCAGCGCTGCCTGCATGGCCTGGCTTTCCGCCTGGGCCTCATCGGCCATTTGCGACAGTGCCCGCAAGCTTTCAGCCACCTCGTCACGCTGAGCTTCGGCTGCCGCATCGGCTCCGGCATTACGCAAGCTCATGGCACCAATCTCGACCCCGGTACGCTGCGCCACATCACCCGCCTCACGCACAATGGGCTGCAACTTATCCACAAAGCGGTTCACCGCCGAAGCCATATCGCCGATTTCATCATTGCTGTTGAGTGGCACCCGCTTGGTCAGGTCACCCTCGCCTGCCGCCAGATCATTGAGGGCGCTGATCAGCAGATGCAGCTTGTTTACCACGCGCCGGCCCAGCACCACGGCCAGCAGCAACAGCAAGGCCAGGCCCACCAGCGCCAGGCCCACGCCAATCTGCCAGCGCAAGGTGGCTGCTGCCTCCTGCACGGTGCTGGCGGTGTTGATCTGCATTTGTGCTGCAGTGCCCTGGGCCGACTGCAGGCGCGCGCGCATCGCCGCCGAACTGTCGGCAGAGGCTCCCTTGAGGCTGTCGCCTACCAACTGATCACTGCTGGCAATCAACGCCCCGAAGCGCTGATCGAGCGCGGCGATATCGGCCTCCACCGATGCCGTAGACACGCCCATCAGCACCTTGCCGATCTCCACCCCATTGGGATTGATCGACGCCTCGAGGTAGTAGACCGAAGGATCGTTCTTCGCCGCGTCCAGAACCTTGTCCAGGGCCCGATCGCCCTTGCCCTTTTCCAGCAGGGCCTTGTTGATCGGGTTTTCCCGGTTCAGGTAACGAGTCAGGTGCTCGCCCGCAGCATCGTCATAGACCACGAACAACACATTGGGATTACGCTGGGCACGCCGTGCGAACTCGGACAGGGTGGGCACATCGCTGTCCCACATGGCGCGAGGCGCTACGGAAGCCAGCAATTGGGCCATGTCATTGGCGGAGTCTTTCAGGTCCTTCTCCAAAGCCGCCCGCAACTGGACCTGTTCTTCCTTGAGCCGCGAAGACAGGCCAGCCGTAAGGCGCTGGCGGGTGCTGCTGGACAGGCTTTCGAGACTGGAGGTGACCTCCTTGCCCGCCTGCTCGAGCTCGCCAGCCAGTTTCTGGCTGTCCACCCCCAGGCGAGAGGCCAGATCAGCCTCCAGGGCCGTTACCGTGCTCCGAGTCAGGGCAACGGCTACCAGCACTTGCACCAAAAGGGCGATACCGAGAGTAACGAACACAGGCCGCAATAAACGGCTTTGTAACAGTGAGAGAACGGCCGACACAGGAAATCCCTCTACTTTTGACGCCATTATTCTGATGGCACTCTAGAAGCAAATTTCACAGCAAGGGTCGTGCCGTACGGCAGGCAGAAACGACAAAGGGCCCATCAGGGGCCCTTTGTTTTTTACATCAACGGCTTATCAAGCAAACGGATGGCGCAGAACGATGGTTTCGTTGCGGTCCGGGCCTGTCGAAATAATGTCGATCGGCGCGCCGACCAACTCTTCGATGCGCTTGATGTAGGCCTGGGCGGCGGCAGGCAGCTCTTGCAGGGTCTTGGCACCCAGGGTCGACTCGCTCCAGCCCGGCATCTGCTCGTACACCGGCTCCAGGCCGATGTAGCTGTCAGCGTCGGTCGGTGCGTCGATGACTGCACCATCCTGGTTCTTGTAGCCGACACAGATGTTGATGGTTTCCAGGCCATCCAGCACGTCCAGCTTGGTCAGGCACAGGCCCGAGATGCTGTTGACGTCGATGGCGCGACGCAGGATCACGGCGTCGAACCAGCCGCAACGACGGGCACGGCCGGTGGTGGCACCGAACTCATGGCCGCGCTTGGCCAGGAAAGCACCGATGTCATCGAACAGTTCAGTCGGGAACGGACCCGAACCCACGCGGGTGGTGTAGGCCTTGGTGATGCCCAGGATGTAGTCCAGGTACATCGGACCCACGCCCGAACCAGTGGCGATGCCGCCAGCGGTGGTGTTGGAGCTGGTGACGTACGGGTAGGTACCGTGGTCGATGTCCAGCAGCGAGCCCTGGGCACCTTCGAACATGATGTCCTTGCCGGCGCGGCGCAGCTGGTGCAGCTCAGCGGTAACGTCGAGCATCATCGGCTTGAGCAGCTCGGCGTATTCCATGCACTCGTCCAGGGTCTTCTGGAAGTCGATGGCCGGCTCTTTGTAGTAATTCACCAGGACGAAGTTGTGGTAGTCCAGCAACTCGCCCAGCTTGGCGGCGAAACGCTCACGGTGGAACAGATCGCCGATGCGCAGGCCACGGCGCGCCACTTTATCTTCGTAAGCCGGGCCGATACCGCGACCGGTGGTACCGATCTTCTGTTCGCCACGGGCTTTCTCGCGAGCCTGGTCCAGGGCCACGTGATAGGACAGGATCAGCGGGCAGGACGGGCTGATACGCAGGCGCTCGCGCACCGGTACGCCTTTCTCTTCCAGCTTGACGATTTCACGCATCAAGGCATCCGGTGCTACCACCACGCCGTTGCCGATCAAGCACTGCACGCCTTCGCGCAGCACGCCGGACGGGATCAGGTGCAGGACGGTCTTCTCACCGTCGATCACCAGTGTGTGGCCAGCGTTGTGGCCACCTTGGTAGCGCACTACGGCGGCGGCATGTTCGGTCAGCAGATCAACGATCTTGCCTTTGCCCTCATCACCCCACTGGGTGCCCAGGACTACGACATTCTTACCCATAACACTTGTCCTCATTCGCGCAAACTTGGTGCCGGCAGCCGCCGGCAGGAAAACTCAAGAAGCCAGCGGCAATACTTGCCAAAGCCCATTCTGCTGAATCAATTGCCGGTCGCAGTCCGCCTCACGGGCAGCGGCCAATGGCTGTCCAGGCAGGGCCTGAACCACACGCTGACCCTCACTGCGCAACTGGCAGACGGTCTGCCAGAGTGCCGCGTCAGTGTTGTCTGGCATCCAGATACCGCCAGACGGTAGCTCGACTTCAGCACGCCCCAGGGTCACCAGGGTTTTCAAATCGGTGGAAAAGCCGGTGGCTGGACGGGCGCGCCCGAAGTCCGCACCGATGTCATCGTAGCGACCGCCCTGGGCGATGGATTGACCCATGCCCGGCACGAACACCGCGAACACCACACCGGTGTGGTAGTGGTAGCCGCGCAACTCGCCCAGGTCGAAATACAGCGGCAGTTCCGGGAAGCGCACCGACAAGCGCTCGGCGATCGTCAGCAATTCATCCAGGGCCAGCAACACCGAGGTCGGGGCACCCGCCAGGCGGCGACGGGCGTCACCCAGCACTTCGCGACTGCCACACAGGTCCACCAGGGAGCGCAGCATGTCAGCCAGATCCGCCGGCAGCCCTGCGGTCAGGCTGATGACTTCATCGATCGCCTTGCGCTGCAGGGCGTCGAACAACTGTTGCTCCACAGCACCGGACAAGCCGGCTGCCTGGGCCAGGCCACGGTAGATACCCACGTGCCCCAGATCCATGTGCACATCCGGCACATCGGCCAGTTGCAGCATCGCCAGCATCAGGCTGATCACTTCAACGTCGCTGCTCGGGCTGGCATCGCCGTACAACTCGGCACCCAGTTGGATCGGGCTGCGCGAGGACGACAAGGCCCGCGGCTGAGCATGCAGCACACTGCCGGCGTAGCACAGGCGGCTCGGCCCTTCACGGCGCAGGGTGTGGGCGTCGATCCGCGCCACCTGCGGCGTGATGTCGGCCCGAAAGCCCATCTGCCGGCCCGACTGCGGGTCGATGACCTTGAAGGTACGCAGATCCAGGTCCTGGCCGGCGCCTGTCAGCAGGGATTCCAGGTATTCGATATGGGGAGTGACGACAAACTCGTAACCCCAACTCTGAAACAGATCCAACACCTGACGACGCGCCACTTCGATGCGCGCCGCTTCCGGCGGCAATACTTCTTCGATGCCATCTGGCAGCAGCCAGCGGTCTACCGTTGCCATTACGCCATTCCCCTATGGTCCGGGCGGCAAGCCTGGGGCCAGCCTTAGAGTGAAGCAGAAAACAGTCGCATCCGACGCGAGCTCAGCCGGACAGGCAGCCAGGAATCAGCTGTACAGACCATTTTCCTCGAAAAATCTCGCCGGACTCTTGAACGAGCCACGGCCAATCAAAGATGCAGACGCAAAAAAGCCGGGAATTTCCCGGCTGCCGCATCATACACCCGTTTTCCCAAAGGATCACCCCGCGAGGCGTTTTAGCCGCCCAGCGGGGTGCCCAGGGTCAGGGCCTGATCAAGGCTTGGACTTTTCCAGGTAATGGAAGAAGTCGCTGCTTGGGTCCAGGACCATGACGTCGGTTTTGTTCGCGAAGCTTTCACGGTAGGCACGCAGGCTACGGTAGAACGCGTAGAACTCCTGGTCCTGGCCGTAGGCCTTGGCGTAGATCGCCGCAGCCTGGGCATCACCATCACCGCGGGCCTCTTCAGACTCGCGATAAGCTTCTGCCAGCAACACGCGACGCTGGCGATCGGCGTCGGCACGGATGCCTTCCGCCAACTCGTTGCCCTTGGCCCGGTGCTCGCGAGCCTCACGCTCACGCTCGGTGCTCATGCGTTCGAACACGCTGCGGTTCACTTCCTTCGGCAGGTCGATGGCCTTGACCCGGACGTCGACGACTTCGATGCCCAGTTCCTTTTCCGCCATCTTGTTCAGCGATGCAGTGATGTCAGCCATCAGCGCGTCACGTTCACCGGAAACCACTTCGTGCAGGGTGCGCTTACCAAACTGGTCACGCAGGCCCGATTCCAGACGACGGGAAAGACGCTCGTCGGCAATCTGCTTGAGGCCGGAAGTCGCGGTATAGAAGCGCTCGGCATCTTTAACCCGCCACTTGGCGTAGGCATCGACCATCACGGCTTTCTTTTCCAGGGTCAGGAAGCGCTGTGTCGGTGCATCCAGGGTCATCAGGCGGGCGTCAAACTTACGCACCTGGTTGATGTAGGGCACTTTCCAGTGGGGGCCAGGCTGGACATCGGCCTGAACCACACGACCGAACTGCAGCAACACCGCGCGCTCGGTCTGAGCGACGATGTAGAAGCTGTTCCAGGCAACCACCGCCACGACAACGCCCACGATCAGGGCGATCAGCGATTTATTGCTCATCAGCGACTCTCCCTAGAACGCGTTTGCTGCTGTTGCTGCATATGATCAGCCGCCGCACGCGCATTCGCTTCATTGCTGGCCGCAGAAGCCGAGCCCGTTACCGGAGTGCCGGCGCCACGACCACTGTCGATCATCTTGTCCAGCGGCAGGTAGAGCAGGTTGTTCTGCCCACCTTTGCTGCCAGTCACCAATACCTTGCTGGTATTGCTGAAGACTTCCTGCATGGTGTCCAGGTACAAGCGCTGGCGAGTGACCTCGGGAGCCTTGCGGTACTCGGCGACCAGTTTGGTAAAGCGATCCGCCTCACCCTTGGCGCGGGAGACCACTTCATCGCGGTAACCGTTGGCATCCTCGAGGATACGCTGGGCTTGACCACGGGCTTCCGGCACAACGCCGTTGGCATAGGTTTCAGCCTGGTTGCGCGAACGCTGCTCATCTTCACGGGCACGGATCACGTCATCGAAGGCTTCCTGCACTTCACGCGGTGCCGCTGCGCTCTGTACGTTCACCTGAGTAACGGTGATGCCAGTGCGATAGTTGTCGAGGAACCGTTGCAGGCGCTCCTTGATCTCGCTGGCCATCAATTCACGACCCTCGGTCAGTACCTGGTCCATGGCGGTAGAACCCACCACGTGGCGCAGGGCACTGTCGGTCGCGTGCTGCAGGCTGATTTCCGGCTGATCGACGTTCAGCACGAAGTCCTGCAGATTGCTGATCTTGTACTGCACGGTCAGCGGCACTTCGACGATGTTCTCGTCTTCGGTGAGCATCTGGCCCTGCTTGGTATAGGCACGCTCACGCGTGACGTTCTCCATGTACTTCTTGTCCATCGGCGGGAAGTAGATATTCAGACCCGGGCCAACGGTTTCGTAGTATTTGCCGAGGCGCAGCACCACGGCCTGCTCCTGCTCGTCGACTACATAAACCGCGCTGTACAGCCACACGGCCGCCAGCACGACAAGACCGATACCCAGCAAGCCGAAACCACCGCCCTTGCTGGAGCTACCGCCGTCATCACCACGTTTCTTACCACCACCGAACAACCCATTCAGGCTTTCCTGCAGCTTACGGAAGGCCTCGTCGAGATCTGGTGGCCCCTTGCGATCGCCATTATTGCGGCGCTTGCCACCCCAAGGGTCCTGATTATTCGAGTTGCCACCCGGCTCATTCCAAGCCATAGCGCTCTCCATCTGATAAAGCAAAGACGCACCCACGGCGCGCCGACCAATGCTACAGAATGCCTGCTACAGCGGCACAACCGCTTACCCAGGCTTTTATTGCAAAGTGTGTTGCTCGATGAATTCCGACGGCTGCAGACCTTCGCGACTGACCAGCCGATTCAACTCGGCGCGTGGCAGGCGAACGGCCAGCAAACTGACGCCTTCGTCGTCGTGCTCTTCTTTCTGCACAGCGTTCAACTGGAAAAACTGTGCTCGCAGTCGAGCAAAACGCTGAGGCAAGCGCAAGGTGCCCACGAACAAATCTTCCCCCAGCAGCTCGGCGATGGCCTGCTTGAGCAGATCCAACCCCTGACCGTCACGAGCCGACAACCAGACCCGTTGCGGCTTGCCGTCTGGATCGCGCTGGATCTGCGGCTCCACGCCCTCGAGCAAATCGAGTTTGTTATAGACCTCCAGGATCGGCAAGTCTTGAGCCCCGATCTCCCCCAACACCACCATCACCTGCTCGATCTGGGCCATGCGCTCAGGCTCATGGGAGTCGATCACATGGAGCAGCAGGTCGGAGTTGCTCGACTCTTCGAGGGTCGCGCGAAATGCCTCCACCAGCTTATGCGGCAAGTGCCGGATAAAACCCACGGTATCTGCCAGCACAATCGGCCCCAGGTCATCCAGATCAAGCCGGCGCAAAGTCGGATCGAGCGTGGCGAACAACTGGTCGGCAGCGTAGACGTCGGATTCGGTCACCGCATTGAACAAGGTCGACTTGCCGGCGTTGGTGTATCCCACCAGCGATACGGTCGGAATGTCGGCGCGCTTGCGCCCTCGACGGGACTGCTCACGCTGGCTGCGAACCTTTTCCAGGCGCGCCTTGATCTGCCGCAGACGGACGCGCAACAGGCGCCGGTCGGTTTCCAGCTGGGTTTCACCCGGGCCGCGCAGACCGATACCGCCCTTCTGCCGCTCAAGGTGAGTCCAGCCACGAACCAGTCGCGTACTCATGTGCTCAAGCTGGGCCAGTTCGACCTGGAGCTTGCCTTCATGGGTGCGTGCGCGTTGGGCGAAGATATCGAGGATCAGACCCGTGCGATCAATCACGCGACACTCGAAGACTCGTTCGAGGTTGCGCTCCTGACTGGGCGTGAGGATGTGATTGAAAATCACCAGGTCTACCTGTTCGGCTTTGACCAGGTCGCGTAATTCCTCGACCTTGCCGCTGCCAACCAGGTATTTGGCGGTTGGCCGATGACGCGGCACGCTAACAAACGCGACGGTCTCGGCGCCGGCCGATAATGCCAGCTCCTGAAACTCCTGCGGATCTTCGCGCGCCTCAGGGTCCTGACCATCCAAGTGAACGAGAATGGCCCGTTCACCACCACCGTGGCGCTCAAAGAACAAAGGAGACTCCTATCAGGCGTTACCTGGCTCAGCGTCACCCTGTTCGGATTCGGATGCGCTAGGCAGGCGAATTGGGCGAACTGGAACCACTGTCGAGATAGCGTGCTTGTAAACCATCTGGCTGACGGTGTTTTTCAGCAGGATGACGAACTGGTCGAAAGACTCGATCGTACCTTGCAGCTTGATCCCGTTGACCAGATAGATGGAAACCCCAACCTTCTCTTTACGCAATGTATTCAAGTAAGGGTCTTGTAGCGAATGCCCTTTTGACATGTGCCGCACTCCTTTAAGGATCAATAATAAAAAATCAGAAAACAGATGGCCAAAGCCGTCACACCCCCAAGGATAGACGGCAATTGCAGGGACTCAGCTCAATATGGAGATCGTCCCTAAGTATTTCAAGGCGCGTGGCAGATTGTCGCAATCGAGGCTGTCCAACCATTGCAGGTCAGCCCAACTGCGTAACCAGGTGAACTGTCGTTTCGCCAACTGGCGCGTGGCAATAATGCCCCGTTCCTGCATTTCGGCTGACGTCAGCTTGCCATCCAGATGATCCCAGACTTGGCGATAACCCACTGCACGTATAGACGGCAACCCGGCATGCAGGTCACTTCTGGAACGCAGAGCTACGACCTCGTCAATGAATCCCTGTTCCAACATTTGTGTGAATCTTTGTGCAATACGCTGGTGAAGCACCTGGCGATTCGCCGGAGCGATGGCCAGATTGGCGACAGTATAGGGCAATTGACTGCGTCCCGATGCGCCTGCTTCAGCACTTTGCGCCAATTGACGCTGACGATGTGCGGTCATCGTCAGGCCACTGACCCGATAGACTTCCAGGGCCCGGCTCAAGCGCTGGGGATCATTGGGGTGGATCCTTGCCGCGGACTCGGGATCCACCGCCGCCAGTTGTTCATGGAGCGCTTGCCAGCCCAGGCGTGCCGCCTCTTCTTCGAGCTCGGCGCGCACCTGAGGGTCCGCTGCGGGCATGTCCGCCAGGCCTTCGAGCAACGCCTTGTAATACAGCATGGTGCCGCCCACCAGCAGCGGGATCTTGCCCCTGGCGGTGATATCGGCCATCGCCGCCAGGGCATCGTGACGAAAGTCCGCCGCCGAGTAGCTTTCAGCCGGGTCGAGGATGTCGATCAGGCGATGGGGAAATTCTGCCAGGAGCTCCCTGGAAGGCTTGGCGGTACCAATGTCCATCCCCCGGTAAACCAACGCCGAGTCGACACTGATCAACTCGCAAGGCAGTACCTTGGTCAGCTCGATGGCCAGATCGGTCTTGCCCGCAGCGGTCGGGCCCATGAGGAAAATCGCTGGAGGAAGCTGAGTCATCAACGGCCGCGCAGAAAGAGTTTGTCCAGATCGTCCAGGCCCATCTGGGTCCAGGTCGGTCGACCGTGGTTGCATTGGCCGCTGCGCTCGGTGTTTTCCATGTCCCGCAGCAAGCCGTTCATTTCCGGCAAGGCCAGGCGCCGATTGGCACGGATCGCACCGTGGCAGGCCATGGTTCCCAGCAACTCGTTGAGGTGAGCCTGGATCCGGTCGCTGGTGCCGTACTCCATCAGGTCCGCGAGCACGTCATGCACCAGTCGATTGGCCTCGGCCTGCTTCAACAGCGCCGGAATCTGCCGGATCGCCAGGGACTCTGGGCCCAGGCGCTGCAGCTCGAAGCCCAGACGCTGGAACCAGCTGGCGTGTTCTTCCGCACAATCGGCTTCGCGCTGGCTGACCGCAATCGACTCCGGCACCAGCAGTGGCTGGCCACTCAGGCCTTCGCTGGCCATCGCCACTTTCAGGCGCTCGTACATGATCCGTTCATGGGCCGCGTGCATGTCCACCAGCACCAGGCCATGGGCGTTCTCCGCGAGGATGTAGATCCCCTTGAGCTGAGCCAGGGCGTAACCCAAGGGGGGAATGTCCTCCTGCCCCTCTGGCAGGGCAGCAGTGGCGGCGCCAGGCAGCGGTGCAAAGAACTCGCGATAGGCGCCCTGGGCCTCCGCTGCCGGCAGCACCGGCTGGGGGCGGGGCGTGTACTGGTATTGATAGCCACTGCCGGCGCCACTGCCCGGCGCGCTGAAGCCTGGCTGAGACTGCGGCTGCTCCAGGGCCAGGTTGGCGGCCAGGCGCATCTCGCCCTGAGGCCCGAACTCTCCGGCCTCGATACCGGTTGGCCGCACGATGCCGGCAACCGCCGCCGGCGCTGCCAACTGGTCTTCGGGACGCACATCGCCCAAGGCACGGTGCAAGGTGCCATACAGGAAGTCATGCACCATGCGTCCATCACGAAAGCGCACTTCGTGCTTGGTCGGGTGCACGTTGACGTCGACCACCGACGGGTCGACCTCGAAAAACAGCACGAAGGTCGGGTGCCGGCCGTTGAACAACACATCGCGGTAAGCCTGGCGCACCGCATGCGCCACCAGCTTGTCACGCACGGCCCGGCCATTGACGTAGAAGTACTGCAAGTCTGCCTGGCTGCGGGAGAAGGTCGGCAAACCTACCCAACCCCACAGGTGCAGGCCATTGCGCTCGACTTCGATGGGCAACGCCTGCTCCAGGAAACCCGAGCCACAGATCGCCGCCACGCGCCGGGCCCGGGCCGCATCGTCCTTGGCCTCGTGCAAGCTGAGGATGCTCTTGCCGTTGTGACGCAAATGGAACGCCACGTCGAAACGGGCCAGTGCCAGGCGCTTGATCACTTCCTGCAGATGATCGAACTCGGTCTTCTCGGCCTTGAGGAACTTGCGTCGGGCCGGGGTGTTGAAAAACAGATCGCGCACTTCCACCGAGGTGCCCACCGGGTGCGCCGCTGGCTGAACCCGCGGCGCCATGTCCCGGCCCTCGGTCTCCACCTGCCAGGCCTGCTCGGCCTCCCGGGTACGAGAAGTCAGGGTCAGACGCGCCACCGAACTGATGGAGGCCAGGGCCTCGCCGCGGAACCCCAGGCTCATCACCCGTTCAAGGTCTTCCAGGTCGCGGATCTTGCTGGTGGCGTGGCGCGCCAGGGCCAGGGGCAAGTCATCGGAAGAAATGCCGCTGCCATCATCGCGGACCCGCAGCAGCTTGACCCCAGCCTGCTCGACATCCACATCGATACGCTTGGCGCCGGAATCCAGGCTGTTTTCCAGCAACTCCTTGATCACCGAAGCCGGGCGTTCGACCACCTCGCCCGCAGCGATCTGGTTGGCCAGGCGCGGGCTGAGCAGCTCGATGCGGGCGCCACTGATTAGCGACTCACTCATTCCTTGGCCGCCAGTTCTGTACCAGGGACGGTCAGGACCTGCCCCACTTTCAATTCATCGCTTTTCAGGTTGTTGGCGCTGCGCAAGGCCGCCGCCGAAACCTGATAACGCACGGCGATCATGGCCAGGGTTTCGCCCGGACTGACCCGGTGGTCGCGAGGCCCCTGGGCGATCTTCCCGGAATCCCGCAGCCAGGCGATGTAGGTACCCGGTGGTGGATTCTGCTGGAAGAACTGCCGTACACCGCTGCTGATGGAGCGGGCCAGGGCCTGTTGATGGCTGGCAGTAGCCAGCTTCGAGGCTTCGTTGGAGTTGGAGATGAAGCCGGTTTCCACCAGGATCGATGGGATGTCCGGGGACTTGAGCACCATGAACCCGGCCTGCTCCACCCGCTGCTTGTGCAGCGGCGTGACCCGGCCGATGTTGTTCAGGACCTTCTGCCCGACATTCAGGCTGGAGGTCAGGGACGCAGTCATCGACAGGTCCAGCAGCACCCCGGCCAGCATCCGGTCCTTGTCATCGAGACTGACATTGCCGGCACCGCCAATCAGGTCGGAACGGTTTTCACTGTCCGCCAGCCAGCGGGCGGTTTCGGAGGTCGCTCCGCGCTCGGACAAGGCAAACACCGAGGCCCCGAAAGCGGCGGTGGAAGGCGCGGCATCGGCGTGAATGGAAACGAAGAGGTCGGCGCCTTTCTTGCGGGCGATCTCGGTACGGCCGCGCAATGGAATGAAGTAGTCGCCGGTACGGGTCAGTTCGGCCCGGAAGCCCTTGAGGCCATTGACCTGGCGTTGCAGCTCCCGGGCAATGGCCAGCACCACATCTTTTTCATGCTGGCCGCGAGAACCGGAGGCACCCGGGTCTTCGCCACCGTGACCGGCGTCGATCACCACAATGATGTCGCGCTTGCCCGCAGGAGCCGGAGGCAGCTTGATCGCCGGTGCGGTCGGTGTGACAGGGACTGCCGGCACGGTCGCCACGGAAGGGGGTGGAGCGACCGGCGGCGCGGCATCGGCCGGGTTATCGAACAGGTCGACCACCAGGCGGTTGCCGTACTGGGCATTGGGGGCCAGGGTAAAGCTCTTCGGCGTGACCGCTTTTTTCAGGTCGATGACCACCCGCAGGTCACTCGGGGTCCGCTGCGCCGAGCGCATGGCGGTAATCGGCGTGTTGGCCGTGGCGACATTCAGCGGACCGCCCAGAGTCGCGCCGTTGATGTCGATCACCAGGCGATCGGGGGCCGTCAGGGTGAAGACGCTGTGCTGAACCGGGCCGGACAGGTCGAACACCAGCCGCGTGTTATCCGGTGCCCGCCACAGGCGGACGCTGCGAACCTGTGTAGCGGCCACAGCATCGACGGCCAATGCCGTAAGCAACAGTCCTACGACAGCAACCAACGCGCGAATGCGCATACCTAACCCCATCAATTATTTGAATTCCAACGCCAAAGCGGCACACCAGGACTCGCCGCGCGAGCCTTGAGACAACAGATGTACAGAACGCCCATTGTTATGCGGGGTTATGGTAATGGTCAGGTCGGGCTTTGGCAAAAAGCCTGCACCACGCTGAGGCCACTCCAGAAGACACAGAGCATCACCCTCGAAGTAGTCGCGAATCCCCAGGAACTCCAGCTCCTCTGGGTCTACCAGACGATAGAGATCAAAGTGAAAGGCCCGCACCGAACCTATCTCGTAAGGCTCCACCAGGGTAAAGGTCGGGCTCTTGACCGCCCCTACATGCCCCAGCCCACGGATGATTCCCCGGGACAGGGTGGTTTTCCCCGCCCCCAGGTCGCCCTCGAGAAATATCACCCCTACCCCTTGGGTCACCCGAGCAATGCGCGTTCCAAATTCCACCATGGCCTGTTCATCGGCCAGATAAAGGGTTAACTCAGACACGGTGATTGCTCCTCCAACAACTGACGAATGGCTGGTATCAGATCACTGGCCGCCAGCCCACGGCCCAATTTCCCTTGCTGCTCACCGGCACTGGCATGCAGCCAGACCGCCAGGCAGGCGGCATCGAATGCCGGCAGCCCCTGGGCCAGCAGCGCACCGATCAACCCGGCAAGCACATCCCCCAACCCTGCCGTGGCCATTGCCGGATGCCCGGCATCACAACGGGCCAGGCGTCCGTCCGGGCTGGCGATCAGACTGCCGGCGCCCTTGAGCACGGCCACAGCCGCAAACTTGCGGCTCAGCGCCAACGCCGCCGCGGGGCGATCGCCTTGCACTTCGCCGATGGACAGCCCCAGCAGGCGCGCCGCCTCCCCCGGGTGGGGCGTGATCACACTGGCGGCCGGCAGTTGCACCTCGCCCCCGGCCAACAGATTCAAGGCATCGGCATCCCAGACCTGGGGCAATGACGCATTGGCCGCCGCCGACAGCAGGCTGCGGCCCCAGGCCCCCTGGCCCAGCCCGGGACCGACCACCACCACCGTGGCCCGCGCCAGCAAGCCCATCAGCTGATTGGCCGAATCGGTGCCCTGGGTCATGACTTCTGGCAAGCGTGCGCCGGCCGCCGCCACGTGTTCGTTGCGGGTAGCCAGGGACACCAGCCCTGCGCCGCTGCGCAAGGCACTTTCTGCGGCCAGCAGAGCGGCGCCGGCAAAACCACGGTCGCCACCTATCAGCAGCAGGTGGCCGAACTGTCCTTTGTGGGCATCCGGAGAACGCGCACTCAGACACGGCAAATGGCCAGCTGTCAGCAACTGAACGTCAGGTAATGGGTGTTTTGTCTGCGGCATGCGTCTTCGGGCTCCGATGTCTGGCAGAATTATACGCACCTCAGCCCCGGTTTCTCTCGCCTCATGCCCGCTATTACCCAGGATCTCCCCGCTCTCGCCCAATCGATCAAGGACTGGGGCCGTGAACTGGGCTTTCAACAAGTCGGCATCAGCGGCCTGGACCTGGCCGAGCATGAGCAGCACCTGGAGCGCTGGCTCGCCGCCGGCTACCACGGCGAGATGGAATACATGGGCGCCCACGGCAGCAAGCGCTCCCATCCCGAGCAACTGGTGCCCGGCACCTTGCGAGTGGTTTCGCTGCGCATGGACTACCTGCCCGGCGATACTGAAATGGCAAAGCGCCTCGCCGAGCCTTCCAAGGCCTATGTCTCGCGTTACGCCCTGGGCCGCGACTACCACAAGCTGATCCGCAAACGCGTCCAGCAACTGGCCGAGCGCATCCAGCAAGCCATCGGCCCCTTTGGCTATCGCGCCTTCGTCGACAGCGCTCCAGTGCTGGAGAAAGCCATTGCCGAGCAGGCCGGCCTGGGCTGGATCGGCAAGAACACCCTGGTGCTCAACCGCAAGGCCGGCAGCTACTTCTTCCTCAGCGAACTGTTCGTCGACCTGCCGCTGCCGGTGGACGCCCCACACACCACCGAGCATTGCGGGCGCTGCACCGCCTGCCTGGACATCTGTCCGACCAATGCCTTCGTCGGCCCCTACGTGCTGGATGCACGACGCTGCATCTCCTATCTGACCATCGAGCTGAAAAACGCCATCCCCGAAGACCTGCGCCCACTGATCGGCAACCGGGTATTCGGTTGTGACGACTGCCAGATCGTCTGCCCCTGGAACCGCTTCGCCCGAACCTCGGGCGAAGGTGACTTCAAGCCGCGGCACAACCTGGACAATGCCGAACTGGCCGAACTGTTCATGTGGGACGAGGACCGGTTCCTCAGCAGCACCGAGGGCTCGCCCCTACGTCGCGCCGGCTACGAGCGCTGGCTGCGCAACCTCGCGGTGGGCCTGGGCAACGCGCCGTCGAGCATTCCGGTGCTGGAGGCCCTCAAGGCCCGCCAGGACTACCCCTCGGAACTGGTGCGCGAGCACGTGCAATGGGCGCTGAACCAGCACGCCAACCGTCAATGCTCGTCGTTATAGACGAACTTGGGCATTTCCCAGTGAAAGCGGATCGCCAACAGGCGCAATAGGAAACCACCGAACAGGGTGACCAGGATCGACTGCTCGCTGGGCAACTGCAGGTAGATGCACAGCATGTAGCACCAGGCCGCGGCGAAGGACACGCTGGCATACAGCTCGCGGCGAAAGATCAACGGAATGTCGTTGCAGAAGATATCCCGGAGGATGCCGCCAAAGACCCCGGTGATCACCCCACTGACCGCAGCCACCAGCATGCCATGACCCATTTCCAGTGCGGTCATGCAGCCGATCAGGGTAAAGGCCACCAGACCCACGGCGTCGAGCACCAGGAACAGCGAGCGCAAGTGGCGCATCAGCGGCGCGATAAAGATCGTCACCAGTGCAGCCACCGAGGTCAGCACCAAGTACTCCGGATGCTTGACCCACGTCAGCGGGTAGTGCCCGAGCAGCACATCACGGACCGAGCCGCCGCCCAGCGCGGTGACGCAGGCAATCAGCACCACGCCGAACCAGTCCATGCCTCGACGACCGGCAGACAGGGCGCCGGTCATGGCTTCGGCGGTAATGGCGATCAGATAAAGCATCAACAGCATGATGGCGGTCCTTACGGGAAGGCGCGCAGTCTACTCAGTTGAAGCAGGCACCAAAAGAGGGCGGTCACGCGGCGCGAGTGATCCACCGCGCCCGCCTGCGAGCAAACCTGTGCCCGCCATCAATACTTGATGAAGTGCTTGCGGTAGTGCTGCAGCTCGGCGATCGAGTCGCGGATGTCGTCCAGCGCCAGGTGGGTGCCACCTTTCTTGAAACTGTCGCGCACGTCCGGCGCCCAGCGCGCGGCAAGCTCCTTGAGGGTCGACACATCAAGGTTGCGGTAATGGAAGTAGCTTTCCAGGTCTTTCATATGGCGATAGAGGAAACGCCGGTCCTGGCAGATGCTGTTGCCGCAGATCGGAGACTTGCCCCTGGGCACCCACTGCTCGAGGAAGGCAATGGTCTGGGCTTCGGCTTCGGCCATGCTGATGCGGCTGTCTCGAACCCGTTGGGTCAGGCCCGAACCGCCGTGCTGGCGGGTGTTCCACTCATCCATGCCGGCGAGGATCTCGTCGCTCTGGTGGATGGCAATGACCGGCCCTTCAGCCAAGGTGTTGAGATTGCTGTCAGTGACAATGGTCGCCATTTCGATGATGACGTCGGTGTCAGGGTTCAGACCGGTCATTTCCAGGTCGATCCAAATCAGGTTCTGCGGGTTTTGCATGGGGTGGGCTCCTCGGCGTAGTTGCGCAGTTTAGCCTAGAGGGCCTGCCCGGCGTGCTAAACTCGCCGCCGTTTTACCCAACCGCCGTAATTATCGACACGGAACACCAATGGCCAAACGCCAGCTCAACCGTCGCCAAAACTGGCGCATCGAAAAGATTCAAGGTGAGCGCGCTGCCCGCGCCGCCAAACGCGAGTCCTCTGCCGTCGAGGCGCTCGAAGGTGGCGACCTGGGTCCGGAACAGACCGGCCTGGTGATTGCCCACTTCGGCGTCCAGGTCGAGGTCGAGGCCCGCGACGGCGAGTTGGCCGGACAGGTATTCCGCTGCTACCTGCGAGCCAACCTGCCGGCCCTGGTGACCGGTGATCAGGTGGTCTGGCGCGCCGGCAACCAGGGCATCGGGGTGATCGTCGCGCAATTGCCGCGCACTACCGAGCTGTGCCGCCCGGACAGCCGTGGCCAGCTCAAGCCGGTGGCGGCCAACGTCGACATGATCGTGATCGTGTTCGCGCCCATGCCCGAGCCCCATGCCAACCTCATCGACCGCTACCTGGTGGCCGCTGAACACGCCGGCATCCGTCCATTGCTGTTGCTGAACAAGGCCGACCTGATCGACGAGCAGAACGCTCCGGCGCTCAACGCGCTGCTGGCGGTCTATCGCCAACTGGGCTATCCGCTGCTGGAAGTCTCGGCGCATCACGGCGACGGCATGGAACAACTGCAAGCCCAGCTGGACGGGCGCATCAGCGTGTTCGTCGGCCAGTCGGGGGTGGGCAAATCCTCCCTGGTCAACAGCCTGCTACCGGAAGTCGAAACCCGGGTCGGGCCGTTGTCGGAGTTCTCCGGCCAGGGCACCCACACCACCACCACCGCGCGACTGTTCCACTTCCCCGGTGGCGGCGAGCTGATCGACTCTCCCGGTATCCGCGAGTTCGGCCTGGGCCATGTCAGCCGGGCCGATGTCGAGGCTGGTTTCATCGAGTTCAACGACCTGCTGGGCACCTGTCGCTTCCGTGACTGCAAGCACGACCGCGAGCCAGGCTGCGCCCTGCTCAAGGCCCTGGAAGACGGACGCATCCAGCAACAGCGGATGAACAGCTACCGCTCGATCCTCGCCAGCCTGCCTGACAGCAGCTACTGAGCCGCCGCCCGTAACTCCGCGCCTGCGCGGAGTTACCCTCGACCTTCGCTCCGGGCCGACAGCGGCCCATGCCAAGCACCTCTACAACACCTCAAGCCCCAGATCCGTCAGGCTCTTCCGAGCCTGCCAGCGCCCACAAAAAAGCCGACCTCACAGTCGGCTTTTTTGTCGGTTAGGGCTTCGGCGGCTCGGCGGGTTTCGGCGCCGGATCATCGAAGATATTCAAGCGCTCGCGCAGCTCGTGGGCCGGCAACGGCTCCTGCTCCGGCGGCAGGGCGTTCGGATCCGCCGGAACCTCGCCCGGCGCTCCCGTACCCTGGGTCGGTACGGGTGCCTCGGGAGCACCTTCACCCTCGATGGCGCGTTGAGCCTTCTTGGTCAGCACCACGATGTCGATACGGCGGTTGATCGGGTTGAACGGGTCCTGGCGATCAAACAGCGACGAGGAGGCATACCCCACGACACGAGCAACCTGGGCATCCGGATAACTCCCAGCCACCAGAGCCCGACGCGCAGCGTTGGCACGGTTGGCAGACAGCTCCCAGTTGCCGAAATCACCGCTGCCCGAGTAAGGCTTGGCATCGGTGTGGCCGCTGATGCTGATCTTGTTCGGCACCGCCTTGATGGTGTCGGCCATGGCCAGCAGGATGTCCTCGAAGTACGGTTTCAGGCGTGCGCTGCCGGAGTCGAACATCGGCCGGTTCTCGGAGTCGATGATCTGGATCCGCAGGCCGTCCGGCGTGATCTCGAAGAGAATCTGGTCCTTGAACTTCTGCAGCTGGGGGTTCTCTTCGACCTTGTTCTGCAGCTCCTGCAGCAACAGTTCCAGGCGCTCGCGCTCCACTTGCTCGGCCATGCCCTCCACCTGATCGGCGTCCACCGTGACCTTGTCCGGCTGTGGCTGGGACTTGATCTCGGGGTTGAGGGTGTTGTCCGGCGCCAGTTCCGGGGAACCACCCAGGTCAATGATGTAGGGCGTGCCGCTTTCCGAGAAGCCGATCGGGTCCTTGAAGTAACCGGCGATGGCGATCTTCTGCTCCGGGGTGGCCGTGGACAGCAGCCACAGCACCAGGAAGAACGCCATCATCGCCGTGGCGAAGTCGGCGAAGGCGATTTTCCAGGCGCCTCCGTGATGTCCGCCAGCGAAGCGCTTGACGCGCTTGATGATAATCGGCTGATTATTTTCCATGACTTAGCGACCGCGGACCGCTTGTTCCAGCTCGGCGAAGCTAGGACGGTGCGCTGGATACAGAACCTTGCGCCCGAACTCCACCGCCAGCGAAGGCGGCATGCCGGAGGCCGAAGCCACCAGGGACGCCTTGATGGCCTCGTAGACATTCAGCTCTTCCTTGGCGTCGTGGGCCAGGGAATGAGCCAGCGGGCCGAAGAAACCATAGGCCGCGAGAATACCGAAGAAGGTACCCACCAGGGCCGCACCTACGTGCAGGCCGATGGACTTCTGGTCGCCGTCCCCCAGGGACGCCATGGTCACCACGATCCCCAGTACGGCCGCGACGATACCGAAACCCGGCATGCCGTCGGCGATCCCGTTGACCGCGTGGGAAGGATGCTCAAGGTCTTCCTTGAGGCTGAACAGTTCCATGTCGAACAGGCCTTCCAGCTCGTGGGGGGCCATGTTGCCGGAGGACATGATGCGCAGGTAGTCACAGACGAAGGCCGTCATGCGCTCGTCTTTGAGCACCGCAGGGTACTTGGCGAAAATCGGGCTGGCGGCGGCGTCCTCGATGTCCCCTTCGATGGCCATCATGCCTTCGCGGCGACTCTTGTTGAGGATCTCGTAGATCAGGCCCAGTACTTCCAGGTAGAAGGTGTGGGTGAAGCGCGAACTGAACATGCCCAGGGACTTCTTGAGCACGTGCATGGTCATGTAGCCGGGGTTGGCCTGGAGGAATGCACCCAAGGCAGCCCCGCCAATGATCAGAACCTCGAAAGGCTGGATCAGCGCTGCGATCTTGCCGTGAGAGAGCACGTATCCGCCGAGCACGCTCGCGAATACGACGATGATGCCGATAATTTTAGCCATAGGTAGGAGAGTACTTATTGAGTCGGGTTCAAGGTCATATTCGGAAGTTCTTAAAACTCTTCTTCTACTTATCGGCAAAACTGCGCCAGACTATAGCCAGTTAAGGCGAAAAGCCAGTTTGGCCCGTTCTGGGCGTGTTCACAGCAGACGATGATTGCGCCCGACCATGTCCAATGAAACCAGCGTCCCAACCTCCCCGCCCACCTCTCTAGACGCCTGGGTAAAGCTCCTCAATGCCGTGCGCCTGCCCGTGCCGCAGGTCAGTCATGATCGCGTCTGCAAAGCCATCGCCAACAACCGCAGCTCACTGCGGGACATCGCCGATCTGATGCAGAACAGCCCAGCGCTGGCCCTGAGCGTGATCCGCGAAGCCAACCGCCACTCCCACGGCAGCATGAGCGAGCCGGCAGAAAACCTGGAGATTGCGGTCAATCGCCTGGGCCTCACGCGTACCCAGGAGTTGCTCGAGCAGTTACCGACCCTGCCGGAGGCACAAATCCCCCGGGCATTGCGGCAGTTGCAATTGGTCAGCCAGCACGCTTCCCAGCAAGCCAACGGCTTTTTCGCCGGGCGCCTGGCCCGCCTGTGGCAGGACATCCACTGGGGCAGCTTGCTGTTTCTGTCGCCGCTATGGGCCATGGCCCTGACCTACCCAAAGCTCCTGGAAGAGTGGGAACTGCGGGTCATCTATAAGCACGAGTC
This sequence comes from Pseudomonas sp. PH1b, assembly GCF_000633395.1. Classification (GTDB taxonomy): domain Bacteria; phylum Pseudomonadota; class Gammaproteobacteria; order Pseudomonadales; family Pseudomonadaceae; genus Aquipseudomonas. Next base: position 69,801 of record NZ_AYMU01000015.1, on the reverse strand, counting down.
GGCACGGCACGTCGAGATGCAGTTGTTCGGGGTACGGCTGATGGAGCTGTGCCAGGCCCTGGTACAGGCCTGGCACCTGCCGATCTGGGTGCAACAAGGTTACCGGCTGCTGACCCGTGAACAACACCAGTTGGCCAAGGTCATGCTGATCGCCCGCGATGGCGATCATCCACTGCGCCAACAGCAGCGCCTGGACGCCGACCCGGATCTACAGCGCTGGCTGAATCAGCCGGCCAATTGCGTGCTGCTGGCCAACGGCATGGCGCTGGCCGCGCAGCACTCCTGGAACAACCCCCACGGCCGCCGCTGGCAGAACCTCACCGGGCTGTATCTGCAAATGCCGGTGACCGAGGTCCAGCAACAGCTGCACCAACAGGCCGCCACCAGCGCCCGCAACGACAGCCAGCCCGATCTCTGGCACCCGGCACAGGCACTGCTCTGGCCCTGGGACGCGCGCCGCCTGCACCCGGGCGAACAACCCGCGCCGGCCCCGACCGCCGCAGAGCTGGGCAAATGGCGCAAGCTCTGCAGCGAGCTGCTGCTGGACCCCAGCCCCTTTACCAATGCCGTGCACCTCACCGGCTTTGCCCGGGACGCCCTGGCCGCCTGCGGCATGCAGCGAGTCATGCTGTTGATGGTCGATCGCGGCCTGAACCACCTGCGGGTGCAACAGCTGCATGGCTTGCCCCAGGAGGCCGCCGGCCTGACCCTGCAAGCCAAGCAGAGCACGCTACTGCAACGCCTGCTGGAAAAGTCCGCGCAGGTTCGCATCACCCCAAGCAACCACAGGCAGTTCTCTGCCCATTTGCCAGGCGTCCTGCGCCAGCTGTTTCGTGGCGAACACCTGCTGATGCGCTCCCTGTCGTGCAACGGCCGGGTCCTGATGCTGGCCGTGGCCGACCAAGGCGGAGTGCCGTTCTCGGAAACCAGCGTCCAGGCGTTCGGCAAGACCGCTCAGTGCATTGAAAAAGCCTTGCACAGCTTTACCAACCGCAGCCAATGACGCTTGCGCTACAATCCCTCCCTTTGCGCCCTGGGAACCTGCCATGTCTGAATTCTCTGGCTTGCCGCTGGTCATCGAACCGAGCGACTTGCTCGCCCGTCTCGCTGCCCGCGAACTGATCCTGGTCGACCTGACCAGCGCCGCCCGCTACGCTGCCGGGCATATTCCCGGGGCACGCTTCATCGACCCCAAGCGCACCCAGCTCGGCCAGGCCCCGGCCCCGGGCCTGCTGCCGCCGCAGTCCGCCCTCGAGGCGCTGTTCGGCGAGCTCGGGCACAACCCGGACGCGGTCTACGTGGTCTATGACGACGAAGGCGGCGGCTGGGCCGGACGCTTCATCTGGTTGCTGGACGTCATCGGTCATCAGCGCTACCACTATCTGGACGGCGGCCTGCCTGCCTGGCTCGCAGAGGGCCTGCCGCTAGCCACCGAGGTTCCGGCCTCGAAAGGCGGCCCCGTACCACTGACCCTGCATGACGAACCCACAGCCACCCGCGAGTACCTGCAAAGCCGCCTCGGCGCCGCCGACCTGGCGATCTGGGACGCTCGCGGGCCGCTGGAGTATTCCGGCGAGAAGGTCCTGGCCGCCAAGGGCGGGCACATCCCCGGTGCGGTGAACTTCGAGTGGACCGCCGGGATGGATCAGGCGCGCCATTTGCGCATCCGCCGCGACATGCCACAGATCCTTGCGGACCTGGGCATCAGCAAAGACAAAGAAGTGATCACCCACTGCCAGACCCACCACCGCTCCGGCTTCACCTACCTGGTGGCCAAGGCGCTGGGCTACCCACGGGTCAAGGGCTACGCCGGTTCCTGGGGCGAATGGGGCAATCATCCCGATACGCCCGTAGAGATTTGAGTTTTTTAAGGACACCCAATGAAAAAGCGTCTGTTCATCATCAGCCAGTACCTGCTGCCTCACCACCTGCTGTCGCGCCTGGCCGGCTGCATTGCCGAGTGCCGCGTGCGCTGGTTCAAGAATGCCTTCACCAGCTGGTTCGCCAAGCAGTATCAGGTGAACATGTCCGAGGCCCAAGTGGAGGACGTGACCGCCTATGAGCACTTCAACGCCTTCTTCACTCGCGCCCTGAAAGACGGTGCACGGCCACTGGACCCGACCCCGGGCGCGGTTCTCAGCCCCGCCGATGGCGCAGTCAGCCAGCTGGGCCCGATCGAGCATGGCCGGGTATTCCAAGCCAAGGGCCACAGCTACAGCGTGCTGGAACTGCTGGGCGGCGATCCGACCCTGGCCCAGCCGTTCATGGGCGGCGACTTTGCCACCATCTACCTGTCGCCCAAGGACTATCACCGTGTACACATGCCATTGGCCGGCACCCTGCGGGAAATGGTCTATGTTCCCGGCCGGATCTTCTCGGTCAACCAGACCACCGCGGAAAACGTCCCCGAGCTGTTCGCCCGCAACGAGCGCGTCGTGTGCATCTTCGACACCGAGCGCGGGCCAATGGCGCTGGTGCTGGTGGGCGCAATGATCGTCGCCTCGATCGAAACCGTCTGGGCCGGCCTGGTGACGCCGCCCAAGCGCGAACTCAAGACCGTGCGCTACGACGAAGCCGCACGGGCGCCAATCCACCTGGAGAAAGGCGCCGAGATGGGCCGCTTCAAGCTGGGCTCCACCGCCATCGTGCTGTTTGGTCCGGATCAGGTGAAATGGGCCGAAGAACTGGCAGCCGGTTCGCCGGTACAGATGGGCCAGCGCCTGGGCGAGCCCAAGGCCTGACGCAGGAAGAACGAATAAAAAAACGCCGCGAATCAGCGGCGTTTTTTTATCGGGGCAGTTTTCACCCCACCCGGGATGAGAGCGGCTCAGAGCTGCCCGTCACGATCGCGGAACCCCAACAGGTACAGCACGCCATCCAGGCCCAGGGTCGAGATCGCCTGCTTGGCCGACTGCTTGACCAGGGGCTTGGCGCGGAACGCCACCCCTAGACCGGCAATGGCCAGCATCGGCAGGTCGTTGGCACCATCGCCCACGGCAATGGTCTGCTCCAGGCGCAGGCCCTCCTTGTGGGCCAGTTCGCGCAGCAGGTCGGCCTTGCGCTGGGCGTCGACAATCGGCTCCACGGCTACGCCGGTCACCTTGCCATCCAGCACTTCCAGCTCGTTGGCGAACACGTAGTCGATGCCCAGCTTGGCTTGCAATTGCTTGGCGAAGTAGGTGAAGCCGCCGGAGAGGATCGCGGTTTTGTAACCCAGGCGCTTGAGTTCGGCGAACAGGGTTTCAGCCCCCTCGGTCAGGCGCAGCGAGGCGCCGATGGAGTCCAGCACCTTGACGTCCAGGCCCTTGAGCAGCGCCAGGCGCTCCTTGAAGCTGGCACGAAAATCCAGCTCGCCTGCCATGGCCCGCTCGGTGATTTCCGCCACCCGGTCGCCCACTCCCGCCGCCTTGGCCAACTCGTCGATGACCTCCGCCTCGATCAGTGTCGAGTCCATGTCGAACACCGCCAGGCGCCGGTTGCGGCGGAACAGCGAGTCTTCCTGGAAGGCGATATCGACGTTCAGTTCCTGGGCCACACTGAGGAACTCGGCCCGGAGGGCTTGAGGATCGGCGGCTTCGCCCCGCACCGAGAACTCGATGCAGCCCTTGCCCTGATCGGCCGGCATGTCCAGGGGCATGCGCCCGGACAGGCGATCGATATGGTCGATGTTCAACCCATACTGGGCGGTGATCGAACTCACCCGCTGCAACTGCTCGGCGGTGACCTTGCGGGTCAGCAGGGTGACGATATGGCGCTTCTTGCCCTGCCCGTCGACCCACTGCTGGTAGTCCGCCTCGGAAACCGGAGTGAAGCGCACCTGCTGGTCGAGCTTGTAGGCGGTGAACAGAATGTCCTTGAGCACCGACGAGCTCTGCTCGTTGCTCGGGATTTCAACCAGGATGCCGAACGACAGGGTGTCGTGGATCACCGCCTGACCGATGTCGAGAATGTTCACACCACCCTGGGCCAGAACGCCGGTAATGGCCGCAGTCAGACCGGGACGATCTTCGCCGGTGATGTTTATCAGGACAATTTCACGCAAGGCGCACCCCCGCAGGTGGAAAAAAAGCGCATTCTACCCACTTTCGGTGACCATCGGGCACAGCCAGCGCTTTGCCGGTCTAGGGCCTGTCGCTATACTGCGCGTCAACTTCACGGACAAAAGAGCCGAGCTCAGTGAACCGGCCCACGCCAGTTAAAACCGATAACTTCTTCCTGCTGATCTTCCGTGCACTGCGCCACCGCCGTGTGCCGATTGCATTGCGCATTGCCAGCCATAACGTGATCCTGGTCGCCCTGGCCCTGGTGATCTATGCCGGCGTGATGGGCCTGCAGTTCAAGCAAGCCATGCACGAACAAGCCGACGCCCTGGGTCAGAGCCTGACCACCCAGACCGCCACCTCGGCCACCGAGCTGCTGGTGTCCAACGACATCCTCAGCCTCAATGTCCTGCTCAACAACCTGACCAAGAACCCGCTGGTGGCCCACGCGGCGATCTACAGCGTCGACAACCGCATCCTCGCCGAGGCCGGCCAGCGCCCGAAAAGCAGCCTGCTGGGTGAAACCGAGGGCGTTTACCAGACCAAGATCACCTTCCAGGACGTGACCGCCGGCAACCTGCGGATCAGCCTGGACATGGCCCAGTTCCAGCAACCGATGACCATCAGCCTGCAGAGCATGGGCATCCTTAGCGCCATCCTGCTGGCCCTGGCATTGGCCCTGAGCCTGCGCCTGGGGCGGCACATCTCCACCCCGCTGCTGCAACTGCGGGTCTGGCTGCGGGACCTGGACGAGCACACCCCGGCGATCCAGCGCCAGGACGAAATCGGCGACCTGGCGCGTCAGCTGCACGCACGCCTGGTACCCGAGAAACCCGAGCCCGAACCCCAGCCGGAAGCAGACCACGACGCCTATGAGGATGCCGAGGAAGACGAACCGGCCTTCGAAGTGCGCAACCTGCGCGACCCAAGCTTTGACGAAAGCGCCCCGATCGCCGGCCTCAAGCCTGCGCCGCGGCATCAGGTCAACGCCGAAGAAGATGAACAGGACGAAGAAGACCCTTTCGCCGACCTGCGCGATCACTCGTCGGCTCCTGCCGCCAAACCCCAGCCGCCGCTACAGCCTCAGGCTCCGACACAACCTCAGCACAGTGCCGTGCTGGCCGTGCAACTGGGCGCCCAGGAACAACTGCGCCGCCTGCCCCGCGCGCGCCTGATGGAATTGCTGGAGCGCTATCGCGACTGCCTCGACCAGGCTGCGTCGCTGTACCAGAGCGAACTGCACACCCTGAACGACGGTAGCACCTTGATGCTGTTCCACAGCGAAGACAGCGGCGACGACTACCTGACCAACGCCATCTGCTGCGGCGAGCTGCTGCGCGCCCTGGGCCACGCCCTGCAGATCGAAGTGGCGGACAGCGGCATCACCCTGCAACTGCAGTTGGGCCTGACCCTGGGTGACGAGCTGTTCGGCCTGAGCCAGATCGACCTGCTGCTGACCGAGACCGCCCAGGACGCCCTGGCCCTGTCCCAGCACAGCCGCAACCTGCTGCTGGTGGAGCGCAAGATCAACGACGACCCGCTGATTCGTCAGCGGGCGCGTATCCGCCCGATCGCCAGTCCGGAAGGCGCTTGCTGTGTCGAGCGCCTGATGGAGCCCTATCCGTCGATGCTTGAACGGCAACTGGCACGCATGCATGAGACACGGGCCAAGCTGTAAGGCTGAAGCCGTGCAAGAAAACGCCCGCCCAGTGCGGGCTTTTTTGTGCCTGGCGGGCGGGCGGTGTGGCGCCCTTCGCTGGCACGCCAGCTCCGACAATAGCCCTGGCGAACTGGGTAGCAGCCGGCTTGCCGGCGAAGGCAATCGACCAGACACGCTCACTGCAGAAACGACAAGGCCCGCCAATGGGCGGGCCTGGTCTTGCAGCCAATCACCTCAGAACCTGAACACTTCCATGTCCGTGCGGATCGGCGTGGCCATCGGAATCTTCGGCTGCTTCTCCTGCTCTGTCGGCTTGGCCACCGGCGCCGGTGGCGCCTTGCGTGGCACTTCGGCCACTGCTGGCTGGTTGGCCAGGGGCTTGAGGGCGCCCGACAATTGCTCGGCCAGACGCTGCAACAACACGCCTTGAGCCTGGACCTGGGAGGCCGTGGTGCCTGCGTGCTGCTCCTGCAGGTGAACGATGCGGTTGTCCCGCACCTGGCCACGACGGTCGATCAGGCGCCATTGCGCATCCAGCACCGCCGGCTGCGACTTGCCCGAATCCAGGCGGGTGATCGACAGCAACACCTGTACATCCGGGGTGAAGCCGCTGGTGGCCGGGGCCAACACCACACGCTGGCTGTCCAGGTGGCCAGCCACCTGGCGCAGCAGCAACTGGTCGATGTCCGAAGACAGGCTGCCGGCCCAACGACCGTCGGTCGAGGCTTGCAGGCTGCCATCATCCTGGCGTTGCAGAAGGGTTTCACGTTGCAGGTAATCGGCGATCAGCACCGGGCCCAGCAATACCGACATGCCGGCGCTGGCCGGCTGGGCTGGACTTCCGCTGTCCAGCTGATACAGCGACACCGGCTGGTGTACGCTGCAACCCGCCAGGCCAAGAACGCCAGCGAGCAAGAAAACAAAAGGAAGGCGCAGAGCAGTCATCATCCCATCCAGGTGGCGGCCACAAGGCTAGCCACAGTGTAAATACTCAAAAAAACCTGAATAACGCCCAGCCACGCTGGCGTTTGAAAGCGCATATCATCCGTGAATATGCGCCATGACTCCAGTGTTCTAGCGTCGATCCAGCGCTTAAATCGCAGATCGAGCGCTCTAGCCCGCCCTTAATTGAGAGTCTCTACCAATAAGGCATCGACCCGCTGGAAACCGCGAGGCAATTTGTTGCCACGGCGCCCACGCTCGCCCTTGTAGTGCTCAAGGTCGTCAGCCTTCAGCGACAGGGTGCGCTTGCCGGCCTGCAGGACCAGGGTCGCGCCATCGGGCAGCACCGCGATGTCGGTCACGTACTCTTCGCGGCTGGCCACTCGCTCACCGGGAATGCCGATGATCTTGTTGCCCTTGCCCTTGCCCAGCTGCGGCAGGTCGCTGATCTTGAACACCAGCAGGCGACCTTCGGTGGTCACCGAGGCCAGCCAGTTCTGCTCACGATCGGCCACCGGCCGTGGTGCCAGGACCTTGGCGTTGTTCGGCAGGCTCAACAGTGCCTTGCCCGCCTTGTTCTTGGCTTGCAGGTCCTCGCCCTTGACCACGAAACCGTAGCCGGCGTCGGAGGCAATCACATACAGCGCATCGTCATCGGGCAGCAGCACGCACTCGAACGTTGCCCCCGGCGGCGGCGTCAGGCGGCCGGTCAACGGCTCGCCCTGGCCACGGGCCGACGGCAAGGTGTGGGCTGCCACCGAATAACTGCGACCGGTGGAGTCGATGAACACCGCAAACTGGTTGGAGCGCCCGGCAGCCGCGGTCTTGTAACCGTCACCGGCCTTGTAGGACAAACCAGTGGCGTCAATATCATGCCCCTTGGCACAGCGGACCCAGCCTTTTTCCGACAGAACGATGGTCACCGGTTCAGTCGGCATCAGCTCGTTTTCCGACAGCGCCTTGGCTTCCGCCCGGGCAACGATCGGCGAACGGCGATCGTCGCCATAAGTTTCAGCGTCTTGCAGCAATTCGGTGCGCACCAGCTTCTTCAGCTTGGCTTCGCTGTTGAGCAGGGCCTGCAGCTTGGCCTGCTCCTTGAGCAGCTCATCCTGCTCGGCCCGCAACTTCATTTCTTCCAACCGCGCCAACTGCCGCAGGCGGGTGTCGAGGATGTAGTCGGCCTGGATCTCGCTGAGGGCAAAACGCTCGATCAGCTTGGCCCGCGGGTGCTCCTCGGTACGGATGATGTGGATCACTTCATCCAGGTTGAGGTAGGCGATCAGCAAGCCGTCCAACAGGTGCAGGCGACGCTCGACCTTGTCCAGGCGGAACTGCAGGCGCCGGCGCACGGTGGCGACCCGGAACTCCAGCCATTCCACCAGCAGGGCTCGCAGGTTCTTCAACTGCGGCTTGCCGTCCAGGCCGATGATGTTGACGTTGACCCGGTAAGTGGACTCCAGCTCGGTAGTGGCGAACAGGTGCTGCATCAGCTCCTCGGGATCGACCCGGTTGGAGCGCGGGATGATCACGATGCGGCACGGGTTCTCGTGGTCCGACTCGTCCCGCAGGTCAGCCACCATTGGCAGCTTCTTGGCCTGCATCTGCGCGGCGATCTGCTCCAGCACCTTGGCCCCGGAGACCTGATGCGGCAACGCGGTGACGATGATGTCGCCATCTTCGACGCGGTACACGGCGCGCATGCGCACCGAGCCACGGCCGGTCTCATAGATCTTCAGCAGGTCGGCGCGGGGGGTGATGATTTCCGCTTCGGTGGGGTAATCCGGGCCCTGGATATGCTCACAGAGCTGCTCCACCGTGGCCTTGGGCTCGTCCAGCAGGCGCACGCAAGCGGACGCCACTTCCCGCAGGTTGTGGGGCGGCACGTCGGTGGCCATGCCCACGGCGATACCGGTGGTGCCGTTGAGCAGGATGTTCGGCAAGCGGGCCGGCAATACCAGCGGCTCCTGCAGCGTGCCATCGAAGTTCGGCCCCCAGTCGGCGGTGCCCTGCCCGAGCTCGCTGAGCAGCACTTCGGAGTAGCGCGACAGGCGCGCCTCGGTATAACGCATGGCGGCGAAGGACTTGGGATCGTCCGGTGCACCCCAGTTGCCCTGGCCGTCCACCAGCGTGTAGCGGTAGCTGAACGGCTGGGCCATCAGCACCATGGCCTCGTAGCAGGCTGAGTCGCCGTGGGGGTGGAACTTGCCCAGTACGTCACCCACGGTACGCGCGGATTTCTTGTGCTTGGAGTCGGCATCCAGCCCCAGCTCGCTCATGGCGTAGACGATACGCCGCTGTACCGGTTTCAGGCCGTCGCCGATATGCGGCAGAGCACGGTCCATGATCACGTACATGGAGTAGTTGAGGTAGGCATTTTCGGTGAAGTCAGCCAGTGACCGGCGTTCTACGCCATCCAGGCTGAGATCAAGGGAGTCGCTCATGCGGGCCTCATTGGTTCGTGGTCTGGCGCAGCAGCATGGTGCCGCCACGCTGAGTGAATTCAAGTTTCTTCAAAGCGCTCATGCCCAGCAAGACCTGCTCGCCATCGAGCCCCGGAGCCACCAGGGCCCGGACATCCCGCAGGACAATGTCCCCCAGTTGCAGACGGTCGATGCGGGTCCGGTAACCCTCGCTGCGCCCGTTGGCGGTACTCAGGGTGACCGGCACCCCGCGTTCCAGGCCCAGGCGCTCGGCCAGCCCGGAAGGAATCGATACCTCGGTAGCACCGGTATCGAGCATGAACTGCACCGGCTGGCCGTTGATATGGCCGCTGGCGACGAAATGCCCCTGGCTGTTGCCGACCAGTTGCACTTCGATGTAACCCTCATGTTGTTGCGAACTGACGACGGTGTTGGGATTTTCCTGACGAGCTTCCCAATCGGCGAAAAAACGCGTGGCCAGGAACAGCGCCGCGGCCCAGGCCATGATCAGCATCACTCGCCCGGCACTCTTGCCCGGTTGCTGGCTCATGGCTTGCTACTCCAGCCACCTTCAGGAGCGGCAAAGCGCCAGACGATGGGACGTGCCTCGCCATCGGCGCGGGCGCCGTTGTTGTTGTCCACACCGATCCAGGCCCCCTTGGCGTCTACCACCAGGGCTTCCGTCAGCCCGTAGGGCTGTGGATAACGTCGATGCGCCACCAGCGCCTGGGCAGCAAACGACCAGCACTGCTCGACCTTGGCGCTCAGCGCATCCCGGCGACAGATCTGGTAGGCGTTGCGCTCCAGGGTGAACAGCTTGCCGTCAAACAGTGACAGGTCGGCAAAATCCCGGGACACCGCCTTGGCGTCGGGCACCTGTGCTGGCTGCATTTCCGAACCGGCTTCGCTGAGCAGCACGCAACCGCCATCGCAATCCCAGGTGGTCTGCCCGCGCTTGATCAACAACAGCCCGCGCCGCTCGCGCTCCGCCGCCAGCCAGATCCGGTCGCCGGCGGGGTTCACCGCCAGGCCCTCGAACAAGGCATTGAAGTGCAGGAGCATGCCACTGGCCCGAGCCTCGCGAACCATGATCGGCGAGATCTTCAACCAGGCCGGAGCGCCTTGCGCCGGCACTTGCAACACCGCGGCATGAGCTTCGCTGACCAGGTATTTGTTGCCGGCGGCATCGCAGGAGATGCCCTCGAAATCCAGATCGCCACCGCGCACGAAGGACGCCGCCCAGGTCCGCGACTTCAACCCCCAGGGCAAGCCGCTGTCGGGCACCGCAGGCACCTCCAGCTTGACGGTCTCGGCCTGCCAGACGCTGTCGCGGGTATCGAGTTTGTAGATTTGATCGTCATCGCGGTCGGAGACCGTCCACAAATCCTGGCCACAGAGCGCCAGCCCGGACAGATTGCCGCCGCGCATGCCCTCAACGGGATGCTCGGACAACAAGCTCAGTTCGGGCATCGGCGCGGCCACCACCGAGGTTGCCAATAGCGCTAGAGCCAGGGCAAAACCTCTGTGCATCAGGCCAGCACCTCGGCCAGGTTGCCCTTGGACTCCAGCCAGGACTTGCGATCACCGGCGCGTTTCTTCGCCAGCAGCATGTCCATCATTTCCGAAGTCGCGGCAAAGTCCTCGCCGAGGGTCAACTGCACCAGACGCCGGGTGTTCGGGTCCATGGTGGTTTCGCGCAGTTGCGGCGGGTTCATTTCACCCAGGCCCTTGAATCGGGTGACTTGCGGCTTGCCACGCTTCTTCTCGGCCACCAGGCGATCGAGAATGCCATCGCGCTCGGCCTCGTCGAGGGCGTAGTAGATTTCCTTGCCCAGGTCGATGCGGTACAGCGGCGGCATGGCCACGTAAACGTGCCCGGCATCCACCAGCGGGCGGAAATGCTGGACGAACAGGGCACAGAGCAAGGTGGCGATGTGCAGGCCGTCGGAGTCGGCGTCGGCGAGGATGCAGATCTTGCCGTAGCGCAGTTGGCTCATGTCCTCGGCGCCCGGATCGACCCCGATGGCCACGGCGATGTTGTGCACTTCCTGGCTGGCCAGGACTTCGCTGCCGTCCACTTCCCAGGTGTTGAGGATCTTGCCGCGCAACGGCAGGATCGCCTGGAATTCCTTGTCTCGTGCCTGCTTGGCCGAACCGCCGGCGGAGTCACCCTCCACCAGGAACAGCTCGGAGCGCATCGGGTCCTGGCCGGCGCAATCCGCCAGCTTGCCCGGCAGCGCCGGGCCCTGGGTAATGCGCTTGCGCTCGACTTTCTTGCTGGCCTTCAGGCGACGACCGGCGTTACTGATGGCCAGCTCCGCCAGTTGCATGCCCAGCTCGGGGTTGGCGTTGAGCCACAGGCTGAAGGCGTCCTTGACCACGCCGGAAACGAAAGCCGCCGCCTCGCGGGACGACAGACGCTCTTTGGTCTGGCCGGAGAATTGCGCGTCCTGCATCTTCATCGACAGGACAAAGGCGATGCGCTCCCAGACGTCTTCCGGGGCCAGCTTGAGGCCACGGGGCAGCAGGTTGCGGAACTCGCAGAACTCGCGCATGGCGTCCAGCAAGCCCTGGCGCAAACCGTTGACGTGGGTGCCGCCCTGGGCCGTGGGAATCAGGTTGACGTAGCTTTCCTGGACGCTGTCGCCACCTTCGGGCAGCCACAGCAGGGCCCAGTCCACCGCTTCCTTGTTACCCGCCAGGCTGCCGCAGAACGGCTCGTCCGGCAGGCGCTCGAATTCGCTGACCGCATCCACCAGGTAGGAGCGCAGGCCGTCTTCGTAGTGCCACTCGACCTTCTCGCCGCTGGACTTGTCTTCGAAGCTGACCAGCAGCCCCGGGCACAGCACAGCCTTGGCCTTGAGCACGTGCTTGAGGCGGCTGACGGAAAATTTCGGCGAATCGAAGTATTTCGGGTCCGGCGCAAAGAACACACTAGTGCCGGTGTTGCGCTTGCCCACGGTGCCGACCACTTCCAGCTCGGTGGCCTTGTAGCCGTCGGCGAAGGTCATCTGGTATTCGTTGCCGTCGCGCTTGACCCGCACCCGCACCTGGTTCGACAGGGCGTTGACCACGGAAATACCCACCCCGTGCAGACCGCCGGAGAACTGGTAGTTCTTGTTGGAGAACTTGCCCCCCGCATGAAGCTTGGTGAGGATCAGCTCGATCCCGGACACCCCCTCTTCCGGGTGGATGTCCACGGGCATGCCGCGGCCGTCATCGGAGACTTCCAGGGAATGGTCGGCGTGCAGGATGACCTGTATCGACTTCGCATGGCCGGCCAGGGCTTCGTCGACACTGTTGTCGATGACTTCCTGGGCCAGGTGGTTGGGCCGCGTGGTGTCGGTATACATGCCCGGGCGTTTGCGCACCGGGTCGAGTCCCGAGAGGACTTCGATGGCGTCTGCGTTATAAGAGCTAGCGCTGGGAGTGGCCATGGGTTCTCGTCGTTAGTCGTTCAATGAATATGGGGCGAAGGCTCACAGTGCTGTGAAGTCGATCGCCTGGTACTGATCGGCAGTGATGCCGGCAAAATTCAACATCGCCGGCAATTGTCCGGTAAAACCTTGGAAACTATGATCGCCGCCGGCCTGGATGCGCAAGGCGCAGGCACGGTAATACGTTTGCGCGCTGCGATAATCCAGCGTCTCGTCCCCTGTCTGCAACCACACCTGATAACGCTCGGGGTCCTGGGGCGGCGCGACTTCCAGCGCCGCCAGGGCCGCGACATGATCGTGGGTCAGCTCCCAGGTTTCATCGGTGTACAGGTTCTTCTGTGTGCCCAGATAACCGTCGAACATCCGGTGCGGGCTGACAGCTGGGTTGACCAGCAGGGCTTTCAGGCCGTAGCGCTCGGCAAGGTGAGTCGCATAGTAGCCGCCGAGCGAGCTGCCGACCAGCAATGGTCGACCAAGCTCGGCAATCGCCTGTTCCAGCTGGCCAATGGCCTGACGCGGGTGATGGTGCAGGGCCGGCACCCGCAATTGCCCGGCCAGGCCGAGCTGCTCCATGACGCTGCGCAGCTGGGTGGCCTTGATCGACGCGGGAGCACTGTTGAAGCCATGGATATAGAGGATCGAACCGGACATGCGAACTCCCTGTGCATTGGGCCTGGGCAAAAGCCGCAGTTTACAGGGATGAAGGCGGCTAACGAAGCCGGTTCAGTAACCGTTGCTGCCGTAGTCGACGGTAAAGGCGTAGCCCTCGACCCGCTGCACGCCGGTTTCCAGCCGTCCATCGGGCAACAGCCGCAGCCAGCGATAGCCTGGCGCAAGCTCCTGAACCTTGAAATCGTCGCTCAGGGGCTCGAACTGGATGCAGGTAGAGGGTGAGGCCAACAGCCGCACATCGCCACGCAGGCGATCGATCTCCTGGTGCACATGCCCCCAGAGCACTGCCCGGACCTGTGCAAACCCCTCGATCACGGCAAACAGCGCCTCGGCGTTGCGCAGACCGATGGGCTCCATCCAGGCGCAATCGATGGACACCGGGTGATGGTGCAGGCAGATCAAGTGATGCCGCTCTGGGGCTTCGCTCAGTGAGCGGGCCAGCAATTGCAGTTGATCATCCTGCAGATACCCGGGCACCGAGCCAGGCACCGCCGAATCCAGCAGGGTAATGCGCCAGTTGCCGATATCCACCACCGGTTCCAGCAAATCACTGTCCCGCGTGGCCTGCTGCATGACTTGCGGCTCGTCGTGGTTGCCAGGCAACCAACGGCCCGGGGCCGGGATCTGCCGGGTCAACTGGCGAAAACGCTGATAGGACTCCAGTGAACCGTCCTGGGACAGGTCGCCGGTGGCCAGCATCAAGTCGATCCGCGGTTGCTGCGCCAGCACCAGCTCGATCACCCGCTGCAGGCTGTCGCCGGTATTCATGCCCAGCAGTGCAGCGTCCGCTTCGGCAAACAGATGGCTGTCGGACAGCTGTACCAGCAACACGGAGTCGTCGGCGGTCAGAGCGGATACGCTTGGCACGGCGTTTCTCCCGGGGCAGAGTCACAAGGCATGAAGAATGGGGCAATTATGCTGGGGGAAACAACAAAGAGGAAACCTGGGAAGCGGACCCAGTTCACATCTATCGCACGGCTTCGAACTCATGCCCGCAGGCCAGGCAGTGACTCAGCCACTCTCCCAGGAAGACATTGAGCTGGGCCTTTTCATCCGGCTGATGCATGAAGGCGTTGGGATAGGGATAGATGCTGCGAAAACGCCGGGCATGTTCGGCACTCACCACCTCCGCCATGCGCGCATCGTGATAGACCTGCACTTCCAGCTGCGGCACCGGCAGCCACGGCAGGCTGTGTTCCTGGCGCACCTGCAAGGTGGTGGTGTACGGGCAGGCCAGGACCACTTCCAGGGCCAGCACACCGAGCATCTGGTCGCCCTGGGTCACCGCGACCCGACGCGCCACGGGCTGGTTGCGCATGTCGGGCAACAGGCGCATCAACCGGGCGTAGTTGGCCTCGCAGGAAGCTTGCAGCCCCGCGAGATCCACCCGATAGCGGTCGCGTACCTTGTTTACGACCATAACCCCCTCACTTCAGCGCGATTGAGCGCCAGCCACTGCAAGGCAATGATGCTTGCCGCATTGCAAATCCGACCATCACGCACAGCCTGCAAGGCATCCTCGTAGGCCATCACTGAAACCCGGATATCTTCCGCCTCCTCTTCCAGCCCGTGCAGCCCGCCGGCACCGCTGCTGTCGCACCGTCCCAGGTACAGGTGGACGAACTCGGTGCTGCCTCCGGGCGACGGGAAGTACTGGGTCATCGGCCACAGCGCTGCGATGTCCAGGCCAGCTTCCTCCTGTGCCTCGCGGCGGGCAACTTCTTCCGGCTGCTCGTCCTTGTCGATCAGCCCGGCCACCAGTTCCACCAGCCAGGGTGAAGCCGTCTTGCCCATGGCGCCAACGCGAAACTGCTCGATCAGCACCACCTCATCGCGTTGCGGGTCGTACGGCAGTACGCAGACCGCATCGTGACGAACAAAGACTTCACGATTGATTTCACGCCCCATGCCACCGGCAAACAGCTCATGACGCAGTTGCAGGCGATCGAGCCGGTAGAAACCCTGAAAGCAGTTTTCGCGCTGGATGATCTCGACGGCACTCGGCGTGGAGTTGGCAAAGTCAGTCATAACAATCCTCGTGTACAACGTATTCGACCCGAGGATCCCCCTCGACTTCGCGCCATCCTAACGTGCTCGCGGTGGATCATGCAGCCCCTTTACCCTCAGCGGGATAGACGGCGGGGGGCGAAACCTACTCTAATTGCCTCCATTGAGCTTAGTGGCGAACCGACTGCCCCGCAGGCAGTCGAAGCCGGTAACTTTTGCCTCCCCCTGGTTTATGAAGGACGCCCATGTCGCTTGTCAAAATCGCCTCCGTGGCCTGTATCGCCCTGACCCTGGGCGCCTGCCAAAGCCTGTTTCAACCCAGCTACATGACTCCGCTGGAAACCACCCGGGACAAGTCCGAGCAACTCAAGCCCGGCTGCAGCGGCGCCGAATGCCCGCTGGTCAACCTCGACACCGTGCACTTCCCTGCCGAGCCGCAACTGGATGCCATCGTCGAAAAGCGCCTGCTGCAAATGACTCGCACCAGCCCTGATGCAGCGCTGCCGGCCAGCCTGGCGGCCTACCGCGAGCAGTTCCTGCGAAGCGCGCCGGACCGCCACGGCATGTACCTGCAATCCAAGCTACGCGAGCAGCATGACGGCCTGGTGATCATCGAACTGGCCAGCTACCTGGACACCGGCGCCGCCAACGGCACCCCGGGCCGCGGCTTCGTCAACTATTCGCGTCAGCAGCACAAGGCCCTGAACCTGTCAGACATGCTGCTGCCCGGCCAGGAAGACATGTTCTGGAAGGCCGCACGGGTCGCCCACAACAACTGGCTGATCAGCACCCACCTGGATCGCGAGGCCGAATTCGTGAAGACCTGGCCCTTCCAGAAGACCCAGAACGTGGCGCTGACCCGCAACGCCGTGACCCTCAAGTACGACGTCACCACCATCGCCCCCTCGGTGCTAGGCCACGTCGAGCTGCAGATCCCCTACGACCGCCTCAAGGGCGTACTCAAGCCCGAGCTGTTTCCTGGCGGTAACTGAACGCCCGGCCCAGCAGCCATTGCAGCAGCCCTGCCAGCACCAGTGACGGCAGGGTTGCACCGATATCCGGGTACAGATTGGCCAGCAGATGATAGGTGCTCACCCCACCCAGCCAGGCCAGCAGCGCCGGCCAGCGCAAGGCCGACACCGAGTTCTGCCCCAAGCGCCGACGCAGGATGAAGTGATCCACCAGCACCACGCCAAACAACGGCGCGAATACCGAGCCGATCAGCAACAGGAAGTTCTGGTACTGGGCCAACGGCGCCAGGCAGGCGATCAGGGTGCAGAGCACGCCGATGGCCAAGGCCAGGTGCTCGACCTTCAGACGCAGCAGGATGCCGCTGGAGACCGCCGCCGAATGGATATCGGCAAAGGCATTCTCCGACTCGTCCAGCAGGATCAGCAGCAGCGGAATCCCCAGCCCGGCCCCGGCCAGCGCCAGCAGCAAGGCATTGACTTCACCACTGGGAGCGAACGCCAGGGTGTAGGCGACGCCCAGGCTCATCAACCAGAAATTGCCGATGAAAAAGCCCAGGGCCGTGCCGCCGAACACGCTCTTGGCACGCTTGCCGAACCGCGAGTAGTCGGCGATCAGTGGCAACCAGGACAAAGGCATGGCGATGGCGATATCAAAACCCACGGCGAACGGCATCGAGCCATCCCCGGCCTGGGCCCAGAGCGCCGCCAGGTCGGCCCGGGCGAAGAGGTTCCAGGTCAGCCACAGGCACGCCGCCAACAACAGCCAGATGCCCCACTTGCGCAGGATCTGACGCACGAAAGTCAGGGGCCCGCTGACCGCCAGCAAGGTGGCCAGGGCACCGAAAAACAGGGTCCAGAGCAGCGGGTTGGCCCACAGGCTGCCCTCGCTGAAGGCCCGGGTGCCCAGCAGGCTCGCTGCATCGCGCATGACGATGATCTCGAACGAGCCCCAGCCCACCAACTGCAGCAGGTTGAGCAATGCCGGCAGGCTGGCGCCGCGCTGCCCCAGGCTGAGCTTGAGGGCGGCCATGGACGACAGGCCGGTGTCGCTGCCGATCACCCCCACCGCCGCCAGCAGCAAAACGCCGACCGCCGTGCCGAGCAGGATCGCCAGCAGCGAATGGGCCAGCCCCAGGCCCGGCGCCAGCAAGGCGCCGGTCTGCAGCACCATCAGGCCGATACCGAGGGAGAACCACAGGGAAAACAGATCGCGAGCACCGAATACGCGCTTGTCGGCCGGCACCGCGAGTTCGGGAGAGTAGGTACTGGTTGAAGTGCTCAATGTTGATCTCTCGAAGAAATGGGGCCTTGTAGGAGCCGGCTTGCCGGCGAAGGCGTCGCACCGGTGAGGGCGCGGCGCCTGGTTCGCGGGCAAGCCCGCTCCTACAGGGGGGTCAGACTTTCTTGTACAGCTGGCTGCCTTCCTGCTTGAAGCGCTCGGCCTGTTCCGCCAGTCCCTTGGCGACGTCCACATCCACCGCTTCGATGCGCTGGTTGGCCGCGTACTCACGCACTTCCTGGGTGATCTTCATCGAGCAGAACTTCGGCCCGCACATGGAGCAGAAATGCGCGACCTTGGCCGAGTCCTTGGGCAGGGTTTCATCGTGGTACGAACGGGCGGTGTCCGGGTCCAGGCCGAGGTTGAACTGGTCTTCCCAGCGGAACTCGAAACGTGCCTTGGACAGGGCGTTGTCGCGGATCTGCGCGCCAGGGTGACCTTTGGCGAGGTCCGCGGCGTGGGCGGCGATCTTGTAGGTGATGATCCCGGTCTTCACGTCATCCTTGTTCGGCAGGCCCAGGTGTTCCTTGGGCGTGACGTAGCAGAGCATGGCGCAGCCGAACCAGCCGATCATCGCCGCGCCGATCCCCGAAGTGATGTGGTCGTAGCCCGGAGCGATGTCGGTGGTCAGCGGGCCGAGGGTGTAGAACGGCGCCTCGTCGCAGCACTCCAGCTGCTTGTCCATGTTCTCCTTGATCAACTGCATCGGCACGTGGCCGGGGCCCTCGATCATGCATTGCACATCGTGCTTCCAGGCGATCTTGGTCAGCTCGCCCAGGGTTTCCAGTTCACCGAACTGGGCTTCGTCGTTGGCGTCGGCAATCGATCCCGGGCGCAGGCCGTCTCCCAGGGAGAAGCTGACGTCGTAGGCCTTCATGATTTCGCAGATTTCGTCGAAATGGGTGTAGAGGAAGTTCTCCTTGTGGTGCGCCAGGCACCACTTGGCCATGATCGAGCCGCCCCGGGACACGATGCCGGTGACCCGCTTGGCGGTCAGCGGCACATAGCGCAGCAGCACCCCGGCGTGGATGGTGAAGTAGTCCACGCCTTGCTCGGCCTGCTCGATCAGGGTGTCGCGGAACAGTTCCCAGGTCAGGTCCTCGGCCACCCCGTTGACCTTCTCCAGGGCCTGGTAGATCGGCACGGTGCCGATCGGCACCGGCGAGTTGCGGATGATCCATTCGCGGGTTTCGTGGATGTGCTTGCCGGTGGACAGGTCCATCACCGTGTCCGAACCCCAGCGGATGCCCCAGGTCAGCTTCGCCACTTCTTCCTCGATGGACGAACCCAGGGCGCTGTTGCCGATGTTGCCGTTGATCTTCACCAGGAAGTTGCGGCCGATGATCATCGGCTCCAGTTCGACGTGGTTGATGTTGGCCGGGATGATCGCCCGGCCACGGGCGATTTCCTCACGCACGAACTCAGGGGTGATTTCCTTGGGGATGCTGGCACCGAAACTGTGGCCGGCGTGTTGCTGCTTCAACAGGCCAGCGGCGCGGGCCTCCTGCAGTTTCATGTTCTCGCGGATGGCAACGTATTCCATCTCGGCGGTGATGATGCCCTGACGCGCGTAGTGCATCTGGCTGACGTTGGCCCCGGCCTTGGCCCGGCGCGGGTTGTTGACGTGGGCAAAACGCAGCTTGGTCAGCTCCGGATCGGCCAGGCGCTGCTGGCCGAAATTGGAGCTCAGGCCCGCCAGGCGTTCGGTGTCGCCGCGGTCCTCGATCCAGGCCGAGCGCACATCGCCCAGGCCCTTGCGCACATCGATCACCACGTTGGGATCGGTGTAGGGGCCCGAGGTGTCGTACACGGTCACCGGTGCGTTGATCTCGCCGCCGAAATCGGTGGGGGTCACGTCCAGGGTGATTTCGCGCATGGGCACGCGGATGTCCGGGCGGGAACCCTGGACATAGACTTTTTGCGAGCGGGTAAAGGGCTGAACCGATTGTTGGTCGACTTGGGCCGACTCACTGAGGTTGCTAGCGTTTTTTAATTTTGTAGTCATCACGGGCTCTCCAGACAGCATCCAGGCAGTGGAATTTTGTCGGAGTGAACCTGTAACGGACGGACGCACCCTGTCTAAGCAACTAGTGGAGTGCAGTGCTTGGTACGCGAGGGGTGTTCGATTGTCGAACAACATCCCGGACGAAGCACAAGAGGACTCGCCGGGTGACGAGAAATCTTGTTCCCTACGCAGGCGCTAACCTGATCAGGTTCAACGGGATCCGGATTATCCGATCTCAGCCTCATAGCAAGGCACCCCGACAAGAACCGGGCCAGTCTAGACAAAGCCGCAGCAGAACGCCAACCCCCGTACGATCAGCATGATGAATGGCGTAATTGCAGGATTGTTGCCACCCCCCAGCGCATCTACACTCGTTGCCCTGTGTCGAACCTTGACGCTCTGTGGGTCGCGCCTTAGCCTTGGCGCCTGGATTATCTCCGTAATATCAACTCTAGGGATCGCCGAATGCTGCGCAAACTCTCACTGGCTGTTGCCGTGTCTTGTGCGTCCAATGGAATGGCATGGGCAGCAGAAGCGCCTTTGACCACCAAGACCGACCTGGTCAGTGTCTACCAGGAAGCGGTAGACAATAATGCCGATCTGGCCGCTGCGCGCGCCCAGTACGGCGCCCAGAAGGAAGTGGTACCCCAGGCCCGCGCCGGGCTGCTGCCCAACCTGTCGGCCGGCGCGGACATGAACAACACCCGCACCAAGTTCGATGAACCCTCGATGACCTCTACCCGCAGCGGTAACGTCTACCAGGCCACCCTGGCCCAGCCGCTGTTCCGCGCCGACCGCTGGTTCCAGTTGCAGGCCGCCAAGGACATCAACGAGCAGGCTTCGCTGCAACTCTCGGCCACCGAGCAGAACCTGATCCTGCAGAGCGCCGAGAACTACTTCGCAGTCTTGCGTGCCCAGGACAACCTGGCCTCGACCAAGGCCGAGGAAGCAGCCTTCAAGCGCCAGCTCGATCAGTCCAACGAACGCTTCGACGTGGGCCTCTCGGACAAGACCGACGTGCTCCAGTCCCAGGCCAGCTACGACACCGCCCGGGCCAACCGGATCGTCGCCCAGCGCCAGGTCGACGATGCCTTCGAGGCCCTGATCACCCTGACCAACCGTGAATACAACTCGATCCAGGGCATCGTCCATACCCTGCCCGTCCTCGCTCCAACCCCCAACGACGCCAAGGCCTGGGTCGACACCGCCGCCCGGCAGAACCTCAACCTGCTGGCCAGCAACTACGCGGTCAGCGCCGCCGAGGAAACCCTCAAGCAGCGCAAGGCCGGGCACGCCCCGACCCTGGACGCCGTGGCCCAATACAAGAAAGGCGACAACGACGCCCTGGGCTTCAGCAATCCCAACCCGCTGACGCGCTACGGCAGTGATGTCGAGCAGCGCTCCATCGGCCTGCAGTTGAACATTCCGATCTACAGCGGCGGGCTGACCAGCTCCCAGGTCCGCGAGTCCTACTCGCGCCTGAGCCAGACCGAACAGCAACGCGAATCCCTGCGTCGCCAGGTGGTGGAAAACACCCGCAACCTGCACCGCGCGGTGAACACCGATGTCGAGCAGGTCCAGGCCCGGCGCCAATCGATCATCTCCAACCAGAGCGCGGTGGAAGCCACTGAAATCGGCTACCAGGTGGGCACGCGCAATATCGTCGACGTACTCGACGCCCAGCGCCAGCTGTACACCTCGGTGCGCAACTACAACAACAGCCGCTACGACTACATCCTCGACAACCTGCGCCTGAAGCAGGCGGCCGGCACCCTCAACCCCGGGGACCTGCAGGACCTGTCGCGCTTCCTCAAGGCCGACTACAACCCGGACCGTGACTTCCTGCCACCGGACCTGGCCAAGGCCGCGCAGGAGCAGCTCAAAGCTCGCCCCTGAAGATTGCGGGAATGAAAAAGGCCACCTTTGCCGGTGGCCTTTTGCATCGTGAGGGCGCTGCTGTCATGGCTCTTTGCGGCGGCTCTGCAGCCGTTTGCAGACTGCGCCAGCGGCTACAGAGCGCTGCTGATCAGTGCTTCAAGAGACGATCGAGGCCGTCGAGCAATCGCTGCAAGGCGCCCTGGTTGGCCTTGAGTACCTTGAGCCCGGCGTCGGCCATCTTGCGTGCATCCTGGGGCAGTTCGAACAGACGCTGTACCGCCACGGCCAGTCCCTGGGCATCATCCACTTCCTGCAAGGCCCCGGCTTCACGCAGCATCGCGGCAATCTCCAGGAAGTTGAACAGGTGCGGCCCGCTGATCACCGGCTTGGCCAGGGCTGCCGGCTCCAGCAGGTTGTGGCCGCCATTGGGCACCAGGCTGCCGCCGACAAAGGCGCTGTCGGCCAGGGCATAGAGAAACAGCAACTCGCCCATGGTGTCCCCCAGCAAGACCGAGGTGGTGGCAAGCACCGGCTCGTCAGCGGAGCGGCGGACCGTGGCGAAGCCCTGCTGCAGGCACAGCTCATATACCGAGTTGAAGCGCTCCGGATGCCGCGGCACCAGAATCAGCAAGGCATTGGGGTATTGACTCAGCAGTAGCCGGTGGGCCTCGAGCACCACCGCGTCTTCACCCTCATGGGTACTGGCGGCAATCCACACCGGGCGCTCCATGGCCTGCCATTGCTCGCGCAACTGGGTGGCCCGCGCCAACAACAGCGGATCGATGCTCAGGTCGAACTTGATCGAACCAGTCACTTCCACGGTCTCGGGGCGCGCGCCCAACTGACGGAAGCGCTCGGCCTCGGCTTCGGTCTGCACCGCGAACAGGCTCATCTGCGCCAGCATTGGTGCGGTCAGGCCGGCAAAGCGCCCATACCCTTTGGCCGAGCGCTCGGACAGCCGGGCATTGGCCAGGGCCACCGGGATCCCGCGGCGGGCACATTGGTCGATGTGGTTGGGCCACAGCTCGGTTTCCATGATCACCGCCAGCCTGGGCTGCGCCCGCTCGAGAAAGCGCGCCGCGGCGCAAGGCAAGTCATAGGGCAGGTAGCAATGCTGGATCCGCGGTTCATTGGCGAACAGCGCCTGGATACGCTCGGAGCCGGTGGGCGTCATGCAGGTCACCGTGATCGGCAACCCCGGGTAGCGAGCCAGCAGCGCGCGGATCATCGGTGCGGCGGCAATGCTTTCGCCCACCGACACCGCATGCACCCAGATGCCACCGCTCTGCAGCGGTGGCAAGCCGATGGAGAAACGCTCACCAATGCGCTTGGCATAGGCCGGCGCCTTGCGCGAGCGCAACCACAGCCGAATCGCTACCAGCGGCAGCCCCAGGTAAAACAGTGCGGTGTAGAGAGTTCTATTCATGGCGGCGGAGTTTATCGGTTTTTTAGCCGATCGCCTTCAAGTGCACCGCAAAACGTTCCGCCAGCCAGCGCGCCGCCAGCCCCAGTGGCTCATCACGTCGCCACACCAGCTCTACCACCAGCGCTGGCGGGGTCCATTCGCTAACCAGCTCCACCATCTGCTGCTGATAGGCCGGGTACTGCACCACATGCCGTGGCAGCCAGGCCCAGCCCAGGCCGCGCATCAACCATTCGGCCATGACGTAGAAGCTGTCGGCCCGCCAGACCTGGGGGCTGACCTGCTCGCCCCCGGGATAACCGCTCAGTTGCGGAGCGATCAGCAACTGGCGGTGCAGGGCCAGCAACTGACGGTTGACCCGCTTTTCGCTGGCCAGCGGATGGCCTACGCCGCACACAGTGACCATTTCAACGCTGCCCAGGGCCCGACGCTCCAGGGTTTCGGGCATCTGCTCATGGTGAAACAGCAACCCCAGGTCCGCCCGGCGCTCCACCAGCTTGCGCGCCACATCACCCTGGGCGCCGCTGGCCAGTTGCACTTCCAGGCTGGGAAATCGTTCCGCCAGGGCTTCCAGGCCATCGAGCACCGGCTGATAGGGCATCGCCTCGTCCTGGGCCAGGCGCAGGCGCGCCTCCTGGCCGCGCATCAGGGCCAGTGCCCGGCCGTTGAGTCGGTCGCACTGACGCAAGATCTCCCGCGCCTCCTGCAGCAATGCACTGCCCGCCTCGGTCAGTTTCGGCTGGCGACCACTGCTACGCTCGAACAGGCCCACCCCCAGGTCCTCCTCCAGCAACGCAATGGCACTGCTGATGGCCGACTGGGCCTTGCGTTGCTGGCGGGCTACCGCAGAAAACGAACGCAACTCGGCGACACTGACAAACAGCCGCAACTGCTCCAGGTTCCACTGCATGTTCATGAACCAACCTATCTTCAATTCAGATAGGTAATGACTTTACCCCATCTGAACAAGCTCTAGAATGCCGACCTCAGAAAGCAGTCCAAGACACGAGGAACCTCCCATGAACGCTTACTACTACCTGGCTATCGCCATCTGCGCGGAAGTGATTGCCACTGTTTCAATGAAAGCGGTCAAGGGCTTGAGCACTCCGCTGCCCCTGGCGCTGATCATCGTCGGCTACGGCGTGGCCTTCTGGATGCTGACCCTGGTGGTGCGCACGGTTCCAGTGGGTGTGGCCTACGCCGTGTGGGCCGGCATGGGCATTGTCATGGTCAGCATCGCCGCGCTGTTCCTGTACGGCCAGAAGCTGGATGTCCCGGCCATGCTCGGCATGGCCCTGATCGTCCTCGGCGTGGTGGTGATCCAGCTGTTCTCGAAAACCGCAGGCCATTGAAAGCCGCTGCAAGCGTTGAGCCGATAGCGGCAAGAGGACGCGATGACCGGTTGTTGCTTGCAGCTTGAGGCTTGAAGCTTGAAACTTGCGACTTCGATTTGTTCTCCGAGGTCCGTGCATGCCATCCGCTATTTCCACTGACGTGCTGATTGTCGGCGCCGGCGTCGCCGGGCTCTGGCTCAATGCCCGTCTGCGCCGCCAGGGTTTCTCCACTGTGCTGGTGGAAAGCGCCAGCCTCGGCGGCGGGCAGAGCGTGAAGTCCCAGGGGATCATCCACGGCGGCGCCAAGTACGCCCTGCATGGCGCCCTCACCGGTGCCTCGGAAGCCATCGCCGACATGCCTCGGCGCTGGCGCGAAGCGCTGGCAGGCACGGGCGAGCTGGACCTGTCCGGGGTGCGCCTGCTGTCTGAAGCCCACTACCTCTGGTCTCCCGGCACCCTGGCCGGCAACCTCACCAGCTTTTTCGCCAGCAAGGCCGTGCGTGGCCGGGTCGATCAGGTCAAGGGCGAGCAACTGCCCCCGGCCCTGCAGGACAAGCGCTTCAAGGGCAAGGTCTATCGCCTGGCGGAACTGGTGGTGGATGTGCCAAGCCTGATCGAGCGCCTGGCCGACCTGGGCGGTGACAGCCTGCTGGCCGGACAGCAGATCGAGCCGCTGCTGGAAAATGGCCAGTTGCTGGGATTGCGCGTCGATGGACGGGAAGTCCGCGCGCAACGCATCGTCCTCAGTGCCGGCGCCGGCAATGCCGCGCTGCTCGATACCCTGGGCCTGAGCCAGCCGGCCATGCAGCGGCGACCCTTGCACATGGTGCTGGTCAAGGGGCCGAGCCTGAAACCGCTGTACGCCCATTGCCTGGGCGGCGGGCCAAAGCCGCGGATCACCGTCACCACCCACCCCGCGGCTGATGGCCAATGGGTCTGGTACGTGGGCGGGGACATCGCCGAGGCCGAAGGCGTCGCCCGCGAGCCGGCGCAGCAGATCGCCGCAGCACAGAAGGAACTGGGCCAGTTGCTGCCCTGGATCGATCTGAGCAGCGCCCGATGGGCCACCTTGCGCGTCGACCGTGCCGAGCCCGCGCAATCGGGCCTGACGCGCCCGGACAACGCCTTCCTCGCCGAACAGGAGCGCCTGCTAGTGGGCTGGCCGACCAAACTGGCCCTGGCCCCGGACTTCGCCGACCGAGTGTTGAGCGCGCTGGAGCGCGATGGCGTCCGCCCGCTCCACGGTGACGCCCTGCCCTCCCTGCCCAAGCCGCCCCTGGGGCAACCGGCCTGGGAGCAACTGCTGCCATGAGCCAGCCAACCCTGCACGACCTGCATCGCCCGTTCGGCAGCACCGGCCTGATGGTTTCACCCCTGGGCCTGGGTACGGTCAAGCTGGGCCGCGACCAGGGGGTGAAATACCCCAACGGTTTCCAGATCCCGGACGACCAGGAAGCCCGCATGCTGCTCAAGTTGACCCGCGACCTGGGCATCAACCTGATCGACACGGCCCCCGCCTATGGCCGCAGCGAAGAACGCCTGGGGCCGCTGCTGCGGGGCCAGCGCCAGGAGTGGGTGATCGTCAGCAAGGTCGGAGAGGAGTTCAGCGACGGCGTCTCCCGCCACGATTTCAGCGCCGCACACACCCGGCGCTCCGTGGAGCGCAGCCTGCAACGCCTGGAAACCGACTTCATCGACCTGGTGCTGGTGCACTCCGACGGCAACGACCTGGCGATTCTCGAACAGTGCGAGGTCTACCAGACCCTGGCGCAGCTCAAGCAAGAAGGCAAGATCCGCGGCTTCGGCTTTTCCGGCAAGACCGTCGATGGCGGCTTGAAGGCTCTGGAGCAAGGCGATTGCGCCATGGTTACCTACAATCTGAACGAACAGGCGGAGCGGGCGGTCATTGACTATGCCGCTGCCCACCACAAGGGCATCCTGGTGAAAAAGGCCCTCGCCAGTGGCCATGCCTGCCTGAGCCCCGGCACCGACCCCGTGCGGGCCAGCTTCGAACTGCTGTTTGACCGGCCCGGTGTCGCCAGTGCTATTGTCGGGACCATCAATCCGTTGCACCTGGCCCATAACGTGGCAACCGTGGCACAGGTTATAGGGGCTGCTTCCGGTTGGTGACAGGCCGCGACGGCGGCCCTTCGGGTTGGGTGCCAAACGGCACGAGGCGGTGTTGCGGGATTTGCCAAGGGCACACCATTAGCGCCATCCCGCGCCTTGCCTCGCCCCGTTTGGCCCAGCAACGCGGCTCGTCAGCAAACAGGAACAGACCCTAAGCAACAACTGATGCCGCCGACGCGGCCGACCCCGACGCAAGAAGGAGCCGAGATGTCGCGACCGCTCATTAGAAAGAACCCCAGCAACTTCAAGACCCTGCCTCTGTTCGTCGAAGCGACTCCCGAAGGCCTCAGCTACCAGAGCGTGGGGATGCCGCTGAACTTCGCCCAGACCCTGCAGCGCAGGCGCGCCGTGACGGTGGCCGACAACCAGCGTTTCGCCCTGGAGCTGGCCAACCTCGGGGTCTCGGTGCGCCTGACCCTGCACTGGCAGAACCGCGACTACTGGGTGCTGGTGCGCCAACGGCGCCAGGACCGCGGCGATGTGGTGCTCAAGCTGATCTCCGGCTACGTGCCGGCCCACGAGCTGAACCTGCCGCTGCACACCGCCATCCAGGAAATCGCCGAGGAATGCCTGCTGGAAACCCCGGAAGGCTGGCTCGGCGGACGCTTCAACGACACCTGGCTGCCTGCGCCCTATGCCGGCGCCCTGCACTACCGAGAGGCCTTGCCCTTTCGCCTGACGCCGCTGTCCGGCGCCGCGCGCCCGGTTCGCTGCGCCAACCTGCAATTGCTCGAACGCCCCCAGGCCTACGTGCATTTGCCCACGGCCTCGCTGCAACTGATCTATGACCTGCGCCTGGATGTGCCCAAGGAAGCCAAGTCCCTGAGCCTGTTCCATGTCGACGAGCGCCTGGAGGGCGACCAGTTGGTGGCACGCCTGGACCGCAAGCGGCCTGACCTGTACCTGATGCCCCTGGACAACGGCCAGCCCTGTGCCGAGCTGTATACCTTGAAGAAGGATCAACTGCACCCGGCCAGCACCCGCGGCCTGTACCTGGCAGAAAGCTTCGCCCAGCAGGATGGCTGGGTGGTACGTGATGAAAGGATTCGCTGGAAGGACTGGCTGCGCGAACGTGGCCTGAGCGAGCCACCAAAGGATTCAAAGCTGTCGCGCCTGACCGGCAAGGCCCGGCAGATCCTGCACAAGATCGTGCCCGCCAAGGCCCGGCGCCAAGGCTGAGCCACAGGGATCGGCACCCGGGCGGATGCCGATCGCCATGGCCAGTACGGCTATTGAGCCGTGTCGGTCTTGCGGATCTTCTCGACGATGGCCGTGGTCGAGCTGTTCTCCACCAGGCCCAGCACCTTCACGGTGCCGCCATAGGCACTGACGATATCGGCGCCCACCACCTGATCGATGGCGTAGTCGCCGCCCTTGACCAGCACATCCGGGCGAACCTGGGACAGAAGGTTTTCCGGAGTGCCTTCAGGGAAACTGATCACCCAGTCCACCGCCCCCAATCCTGCGAGCACCGCCATGCGCCGATCCACACTGTTGATCGGACGCCCCGGGCCCTTGAGGCGGCTGACCGAAGCATCATCATTGATCGCCACGATCAGCCGGTCACCCTGGGCCCGCGCCTGTTCGAGGTAGGTCACGTGTCCGGCGTGGAGGATGTCGAAGCAGCCGTTGGTGAAGACGATCTTCTCGTTGTGCGCCCGGGCGTCATCGATGGCCAGCAACAACTGGTCGAGACTCAGCACACCGCGCTCGGAACCTTCCTCGCGCTGGATCGCCCGGCGCAGCTCGGGCGCACTGATGGCAGCCGTCCCCAGCTTGCCGACCACGATCCCGGCCGCCAGATTGGCCAGGCCCACCGCGTGCGGCAGCTCCTCGCCGGCGGCGATCGCCGCCGCCAGGGTGGAGATCACCGTATCCCCGGCGCCGGTGACGTCGAACACTTCACGGGCACGGGCCGGCAGGTGCAGGGCCGGGTGATCGGGACGCAGCAGGGTCATGCCATGCTCGCCACGGGTCACCAGCAAGGCGCCCAGTTCCAAGTCGTGCATGAGCTGGGCGCCCTTGCTCACCAGTTCGTGCTCATCGGCGCAGCCGCCGACGATGGTTTCGAACTCGCTGAGGTTCGGCGTGATCAGGCTCGCCCCACGGTAGATGGAGAAATCCTTGCCTTTAGGGTCCGCCAGCACCGGAATGCCACGGGCCCGCGCCGCCGCGATCAGCACCTGGTGATTGCGCAGGGCGCCTTTGCCGTAGTCGGACAGCACCAGCACCTTGATCCCGTCGAGCAGGGCATCGACCTCGGCCGCCAGGGCCAGGGCATCGGTGGCGAAGGGTTCTTCGAAATCAATGCGCAGCAGTTGCTGGTGACGGCTCATGACCCGCAGCTTGACGATGGTCGGCTGGTGCTTGATGCGCTGGAACAGGGCACGCACGCCCGCGCCTTGCAGGCTGTTGGCCAGGCTGTCAGCGGCCTCGTCATCGCCGGTCACTCCCACCAGGGACGCTGGCGCGCCGAGGGCGGCGATATTCAGGGCAACGTTGGCGGCACCACCCGGGCGGTCCTCGATCTGCTCGACCTTGACCACCGGCACCGGCGCCTCAGGGGAAATCCGTGAGGTACCACCATGCCAGTAACGGTCGAGCATGACATCGCCGACCACCAAGACAGGGGCTTGATCGAATCGCGGCATGGACAACTTCATGGAGCATCCCACATACAAAATGAACAGGGGCGCGATATTAACACAGGGTGGGCGCTGCCTAGTTCTATGCCTTGTGTGGTGCCGACGAAGATTGTTTGCGGCTTATTTACGCGGCAAAAGCTGCAGCAAGCGCTGGATCGCCTCCGGCAGCGCCACGCTCGCGGTATCGATCTCGCACTCGGCGTACAGCGGCGCCTCGTAAGGGCTATCGAGCCCGGTGAAGTCCTTGATCCGGCCCGCCATCGCCGCTTGATACAGCCCCTTGGGGTCACGCTGGGCACAGGTGTCGAACGGGGTGCTGATGTACACCTCGAGAAACTGTCCGGGATCGAACAGCGCCCGGGCGGCGTCGCGCTCACCACGAAAGGGCGAGATCGCCGAGACGATCACCAGCAACCCGGCATCCACCATCAACCGCGCCACCTCGGCCATGCGGCGGATATTTTCCTTGCGCGCCTCGGCGCCCATGCCCAGGTCGCGGCACAGCCCGCTGCGCACGTTGTCGCCATCCAGCACGAAGGTGTGCATCCCCAGTTCGTTGAGCCGCAACTCCAGCAGATTGGCCAGGGTCGACTTTCCCGCTCCCGACAGGCCGGTCAACCACAGGCAGCATGGCTGCTGATGCTTGAGCGCCGCCCGGGCATCGCTGGACAGCGAGAGCGTGTAGGGCCGGATCTGCGGCTGGTCTGCAGCTACCCAGGCAGGCTTATTCATAACCGAGCATCTCGTAGTCGCGTTGATAGACACGACGCACCTGGCGCCGGGTACGTACCGAACAGAAATTCCTGACGGGGGTGTCCTGGCGTTGCTGGGTGCTGTTGACGTGCGGCAGGCAGGCGCTGATTTGCAACTGCTCGCACAGCAGCTGGAAGTCCCGTCCCAGATGTTCCTGGTAACCCACGAAATCCAGGCACAGGCGCCCCAGGGAGTCGGTGAGAAAGTCACTCTGGGCGGCAAAGTGCATCTGTTTGTGGATGGTCTCCGCATGCAGCCAGCGACCGACGAAGTCATCGAAGTCCCGGTAATGCCTCACCAGTTCCTGGGCGGCCTGGTCCCGTCGCCCCAACGCATTGCCCCGCAGGAAGGTGTAAGCCGAATAGGCACGTTCCAGAGGATCGCGCACGAACGCGAACTTGAAACTGCTGGCAAAAGCCTGGGGAAACTGCTGTTCGTACCAGTACAGCGGCAGGTGCCCGGGCATCCAGCCGTCGAACAGGGCCGAGCAGATGCTGCTGCCGGCACACTTGGGTACATGGATGAACAGGCAGGAGCGACGGGCGAAGGCATCTGGAAAGCGCAGGTTTGCGGACATCGATTTGTTCACGACCTGGCGGTCCACCACCGACAGGCGCCCCAGCAGGAAATTGCGCTGGGTCTTGGGTAATAGCTTCCACACAAAGCGTTGCAGCATTCCGGCACTCGCACGAGAAGATTGGCCTTCTCGATCCATTCGACGATTCAGGCGGGAACCATAACAAGCGTGAAACGCAGAAATATTTAGCCTTGGTCAAGACTGTAAGGAGGGCGCTACAAATGATGGCAAGGAGCCTTGAACCCCTTGAGAGCTGCGGGGAGCGAGCCTGCTCGCTCCCCGTCGTGGATCAGGCGATCCCGCTCGGTGCGGGCTCATCCAGGCCCATGGCATGCAAGCGCGCGTAATAGCCGTTCTGCGCCAGCAACTGGGCATGGCTGCCACGCTCGACAATCCGTCCCTGATCCATGACCAGGATCATGTCGGCCTTCTCGATGGTCGACAGACGGTGAGCGATGACCAACGTGGTACGGCCTTTCATGACCTTGTCCAGGGCGGCCTGGATATGCCGCTCGGATTCGGTATCCAGGGCCGAAGTGGCCTCATCGAGAATCAACAGCGGCGCGTTCTTCAGCAAGGCCCTGGCAATCGCCAGGCGCTGGCGCTGGCCACCCGAAAGCAGCACGCCGTTCTCCCCCACTTGGGTATCGAGGCCTTCGGGCAACTGGCTGATGAAGTCCATGGCGTAGGCATCGGTCGCGGCTTTTTCGATGTCCGCCCGCGGCGCGCCAGCCAGATCGCCGTAAGCGATGTTGTTGGCCACGGTGTCACTGAACAAGGTGACATGCTGGGTAACCTGGGCAATATGCCGGCGCAGGTTGAGCAGGCGATAGTCTTCGACCTCGGTGCCGTCCAGGAGGATCTGGCCCTTGTCATGGTGATAGAAACGCGGAATCAGGTTGGCCAGGGTCGACTTGCCGCTGCCGGACCGGCCCACCAGGGCCACCATTTTTCCGGGCTCGACGCTGAAGCTGATGTCGTCGAGCACCTGGCGCTCGGTTCCCGGGTAGGTGAAGCTCAGGTTGCGCACTTCCAGGTGCCCACTGATGCTCGCATGTTCCACGGTGCCACGATCGATTTCCGGCTCGACGTCCAGTTGCTCGAAAATGCTTTCCGCACCGGCCACGCCCTTCTGGATGGTCGAACTGACTTCGGACAGTTGGCGGATCGGCTTGGGCAGCAGGCCGGCCATGGTGATGTAGGCCACCATCTCGCCCGCCGAAGCGTCGCCGCGCAGGTACAGGACCAGGAACATCAGCACCGCCATGGCGCTGTAGATCACCAACTGCAGTAGCGGGGTGTAGATGGCTCCGGTGCGGGTCATGCGCAATTGCTTGTCGGTGTTGCCCTGGCTGGCCGCGAGGAAACGCTGCTGCTCATAAGTCTCGCCACCGAAGCTGCGCACCACGCGATAGCCCTGGATGGTTTCCGAAGCCACGTGGGTCACATCGCCCATGGCGGCCTGGATCTTCTTGCTCTGCTTGCGGAATTTCTTGCTGGCGGTACGGACCATGATGGCGATCAGCGGCAGGATGGCGATCATCACCAGGGTCAGGCGCCAGTTCATCCACAGCAGCGAGCCGAACAGGAAGATCACCGTCATGCCTTCGCGAATCACCACCTTGATCGCATCCGTTGCCGCCCCCGTGACCATGGTCACGTTGAAGGTGATCCGCGAGATCAGGTGCCCGGAGTTGTGCTTGTCGAAGTAGCGGTTGGGCAGGGTCAGCAGGTTGTTGAACAACTGCACCCGCAGGTCGTGCACCAGCCCCAGGGAAACCTTGGCCAGGAAGTAGTTGCCCAGGTAGGAGCCCAGCCCCTGCCAGGCGGCGATCAGTACGATCAGCAGCGGCACCGCCTGCAGCAAGCGCATGTCTCGCAGGTAGGGAACCGTGGGGAACAGCGCCGCCTCGGGATTGGACAGACCGTCGACGAAATACTTGAGAATGTAGCCGAGCATGGGCTGGGTTGAGGCGAAGATCAGGAACCCGACGATGCTGATGAGGAACAGACCAATATATGGCCGCACATAGCCGAGCAGACGGAAGTAGATTTTCAAGCTCGAGGGGCTTGCGCTGGGACTGGAGTCGGTCATATCACGCGAATGTCGTCAAAAAGGAGGCTGACTTTAGCACAGCTTGCCTACGGCACCGAGAATCCCCGAACGGCTGATTATTGTTCAACGGACAAACGACAGGGCCCGACAATAGTCGTTATGATGGCCAGCTTAACTTCCGGGATGAACGTCTAAGCATGCAACTCAATGCTCTTCGCAATACGTCCAATCGAGTATTCGATTTCATTTGCCTGTGGATTCTGCCGATCGGCTATCTGCTCCTGCTGTGCGCGCTGTTCTTCCTTCCAGGGCGCAGTGGATTGCACAAGCTGTATTACGGGCTATTCAGTATCCCGACCTTGATTGCCCTGTGCATGCGTCCAAGTGAACTCAAGAACCTGTTGCGTGAACCGATTTTCATCGCCGTTCTGCTGTTTTGCAGTTGGGCCCTGATCAGCCTGGCCTGGAGCCCGCCAGTCGATAGCGTGGCCGGCGAGTTCAAAACACCTCTGCACCTGCTGATGCTCTTTGCCGGCTGCAGCCTCCTGGTCAACTACCGTAGGGAGATGTTGCAGCCACTGCTCTTCTGCGCGGCAACCGTGGCGCTCATTGCATCTGTTCTCAATCTGTATGCATTCAGCAAGGTATATACCCATGGAGCCCGCATGATTGGTGGCGGCGCCTTCGACAACCCACTGCTGAGCTCTCACCTATTCGGTTTTTACTTAGTCTATTGGCTATGGCTGAGCATGACCTGTCAGCGCATGCGCGTTCTTTTCCTGACCATTCCGGCCATGGGCATCATGTTTGCCACGGTCCTGGCTACCGGTTCACGAACACCATTGGTGGCCTTGACGCTAGCAGCCGCCTGGATCAGCTTCATCTGCTGGAATCGCCGCTCGATAATTTTAATCGCGGCAATGCTGATTTGCGGTACAACCGTGCTGTTTCTGTTCTCTCATATGCTGGGCGAACGTAACTCCTATCGCATCGAAATCTGGACCTTGATGCTTGGCTACATTGCAGAACATCCCTGGATTGGTCACGGCTACAACGCCGATCTGGTAGTGGACGCCGGCATTGGCTATCTGCTGGCGGAACCTCATAACTTCACGCTGGGCGTGCTGTACTACGTCGGTATCATAGGCTTGCTTCCCTGGCTGTTCATGCAAGCCTGGGGATTGTTCAAAAGCTGGCAACTGCGTAGCACCCCGCTGCTCATCCTGGCCTCGACCTGGCTCATATTCGGTATAGGCGCCGGCCTGACAGAAGGCGGCGGAATCCTTTCTCGTCCCAAGGAGCACTGGTTCCTGCTGTGGATCCCCCTGGCCCTGATTGCCGCCTTGTGCATCAGCCAGAGAGCCCGGCGCTCGCCTCCCCTGCCCCAGCAGGCGCTGACTCCGGCCGCCCTGGAGCAACTCACTGCCAACGCTCACGTCATCGAATCCGATGGCCTAGGGCCCAAGGTCCTGCGCCTGGAAGACGGCAGCTTCCTCAAACTGTTCCGTCCTCGGCGCTGGTATACCTCCGGGGGCTTCAACCCCTATTCCCAACGTTTCGCCGAGAACAGCGAACAACTGCGCGACCTGGGCATTGTCACGCCGACCACTCTGGCCTTGTACCGCCTCGCCGATGGCAGCAGCGCCGTGCGCTATCAGCCACTGCCGGGGCAGACCCTGCGCCAGAGCCTGCAGTCGGCGGCGTCAGCGCAGGAGCGCAGTGCACTGATTGAGCGTTTTGGCGCGTTCATGGCCAGCCTGCACCAACGCGGGGTGTATTTCCGCTCCCTGCACCTGGCCAATGTGCTGGTTCTGGAAAATGGAGAGTTCGGTCTGATCGACCTGGCCGACCTGCGGGTTTATCCGTCGGCGCTGCGAACCTCGTTGCGCCAGCGCAACCTGCGTCACATGCAACGCTATGCCGAAGACAGCCAATGGCTGTTCCAGGAGCATCTGCCGGCATTGCAGGCGGGCTACGCCCAGCAGACGTCCATGGTCCAGGCACTGGGGCTGCTCAAACCACTGATGCCCGCCAGCGCCGCCAAAGGCCTTCACTGACATCAAGACCCGACACACAACAAGACAGCCCCGAGGGGCTGTCTTGTTGTGTAGATCCGGATCGCCCCCGCTTCGAGGCTGGGCCTTGCCTCAGTCTTTTTCCAGAGGCGAGAAGCACAGGCGGGCCAGACCACGCCAGGTCTTCTTGTTCCAGGCCTTGAACGGAATCTGCGCCAGCAGCTCGCGGGCCAGCTTGCGATCACGATTGGAAACCTTGAGGAACATCGAGCTGAGGAACTTGTAGCGCACCTCGTCGTACAGCGGGTGATCGCTGAACAGGGCATAGGTCCGCAGGATGTTGTCGATCATGAAGCGGTGGTTCTTGTAGGAGTTGGTGGCGTGTTTGCGATAGCGCGCCATCACCACATTCAAGCCATCGATGAAATAACCCGCATGGGTGATCTTCAACTCGATCAGCAAGTCTTCCAGGCGGATGTTCGGGTCGAAACCACCGACCTTGTCCAGCGCCTCGCGGCGAATCATCAGGGTCGGTGCCGGCGGGTAAGGCTTGCGCTCAAGGAACATGTCGTCGAAGTCCAGGCGCCGAAACGGCACGTCCCGACGCTGGCGTTTCTCGGGAAACAGATTGCCTTCGCTGTCGATCAACTCGATATTGCCGGCACAGATCCCGACTTCGGGCTTGCCGTCCATATGGGCCACCTGAGTCGCGATGCGCTCGGGCAGCATGATGTCGTCGGAGCCGAAGGGCACGATCAGGCTGCCCTTGGCGCGCGCGATGGCGCCATTGAGGGTGTTGGTCAGGCCCTGGTTCTGCTGGACCCGAAAATCGAAACCATGCTGTTCCTGCAAGCGCCGGATACGCTCGACACTGTCGTCGCTGGAACCGTCATCGACCACCAGCAATTCGATGTTCGAATAGGTCTGGTTGAGCACGCTGAGGATGCTTTGCTCAATGTAGGGCGCGTGGTTGTAGGAAGCGATGATCACTGTCACCACAGGTTGCTGGTCCGTCATTACTGCCCCTTGCCCGCCTGACTCAATCCCGAGTCGATCAATTGCCGGTATTCCTCGCGGAACACCTCGATATCATGTTCGTTCTGCAGATAGCGATAAGCCTGCTCACCCTTGGCGGCCAGTGCCTCGTCGCTAAGCCCCAGGTAGTTGTCCAGGGCCGCTGCCAGGGCCGGCACATTGGCCGGCTCCACCGCCAGGCCGCCAGCCCCCTCGATCAGCGGCAACATCGCCGGCACATTCGAGGCAATCACCGGCAGGTGCCCGCTCATGCCTTCCAGCAATGCCAGGCCCAGGCCTTCGGCCAATGACGGCATGGTCCAGATATCGAAGGCCCGCACGTATTGCAGGGCGTTTTCCTTGAACCCCAGCAGGTGTGCCCGGCCCTGCAGCCCCAGGCGCTCGATCTCGGCACGCAGATTGGCCTCTTCACGCCCGGCACCGATGATCGCCAGTTGCGCCTCGGGGTATTTGTCCTTGAGCTGGGCAAAGGCCTGCAACAGGTAGGTCTGGCCTTTCACCGGCACCAGGCGACCCAGGGCGCCGATCAGGCGCACCGACGGATCCAGCCCCAGCAACTCCCGGGAACGCTCGCGGGAATGCTGCAGGGCCTCGGCCTGTTCGATATCGATGGCGTTGGTGATCGCCCAGGTATTCTGGTCGGTGAAGCCGCACTGGCAATCCAGCAGGTACTGCTTGACTGCCGGCGACACCCCGACAAAACGCCAGTGCCGGTCGATCAGGCGCTGGGTCTGGCGGCGACGGTACAGCCGATCGTACTCGCCGAACCCATGGGAGATGCCGATGCACAGCGGCACCTTCAACCAGCGGTTGAGGGTCAGCATCATGTTCACCGGCTTGAAGCGGTTGCAGATCACCACATCGAACTTTTCCTTGCGGCAGAACTGGTACAGCCGCCACATGGCCCGCAGGCGCATGCCCTTGAGGGACTTGTCGGAAAACTCGAAATACACCGAATGATCAGCCCGGCTCACCGGATCGGAAGGCCCAGGGCGCCCCCGCAGAAAGGCCGCGGTGACCTCGTAGCGTTCCGCCGGCAATGCCTTGACGATCTGCTCCGCCAGGTCTGCGAAGTCGTGGGACTTGACGTTGTAGTCCGGCTGCAATTGCAGGACCTTGAAGCGCTGGCTCATGACTCTCCCCGGTGAAAACCTGTGGCATCGATGACCCAGGACGATTCGCTGGCCAGGGCCTGGACCGCTTGCGGATCAGGGTCCGGCAGGGCCGCCCATTCATTGCGCTTCCAGCACACGAAGTGGAAATACGCAAAGGTGCGGTCGGCGTCGCGGTCATTGGTCAGGCGCCCATCCTTCCAGTACCAGCACGAGGGAAAATCCCGACTGCCATCATGCCACTTGATCACTCCACCCGGGGTACTGAACGCCTCGGTGAACTCACTGCGACGGCGTGCCGGATTGAACTTGCCCACCAGCTTGAACAGCGGCTCCGGGAAGTTCTTGCGCCAGAGGAAAATCCGGCTGAACGCCCCCTCATCCAGTGCGTGATGCTGCTTATCGGTAAAGCGTACCTGCCAGTTCTTGATCTGCCTGAACAGCTCCCGCTGGCGTGCATTGTTGCGTATCAGGCACAAGTGCCCGGCAACCCGCCGCTCGTGGGTGGAGAACAGGTCGTACTGTGCCAGGCGGTCATCCGTGAAATAGGCCCGCAGATCACCGTAGACCAGGTCGATATCGCCGAAGGCCCAGAAGTCGTAGCCCTCCAGCCGGTCAGCATGGATCAGCCCCATTGCCGGCCGGATGTCACAGATCTTGTAGGCCGCATCGGGGGCAAAGTCGATGTCCAGGCGCTGGGATACCAGGGCGCAGTAATCGGCAAAGCTCATGCTTTCATAAATGACGTTCGGCGGCAGGTTATCCGGGATCCCGCAGTCGCTGAAAAACAGCCAGTCGATATCCGGATTGCGCCGGCAGCTCTCGAGGAAGAACGGCAGCCAGAAAGGCCAGCGCCCGAAGTAGGGCATGAGAAACAAGATTCGCGGGCGAGGATTGATCACAAAGGACTCACTGTCGTGATTAGGGGCACAAAATGCCCCTATGGTTATGTCGGTTTATCGCTGTTGCAATAGCCAGAACAGCTCATGGCGCCTGACCGCCTTGCGAAAGAACTCATTCTCCCCCAGCGCCGAGGGCACCCTACCAGCCAGAAGCCGTTGTATCGACCTGCGCAGGCGGCGCTTGAACGGCATTCTCGGTTGCAAATCATGCATCATGCCCAAGGCCATGGCCTTGTCATATTGCTCGGCCGGGGAAAGCGCCAGGCACCAGGGGCGCAGGACCGCAGTCGAGGCAAATACCGGCGGCAATGCGATGCCCGCCCCCGAATCACCCATCGGCCAGCGATCATTGTCGTGCAGGTGATTGGCGTAACCGAGCACCGTGCTCGGCTGCCACTCCAGCCCTTGCAGGGCCTGCATCACCGCTGCCTGGGCACAGATATGGTCGGGGTGCGGGTCCAGTGACGGGTGTGGCAGCACGATCACCTGCGGACGCGCCTTGAGCAGCAGCGCACGCAGATCGGCCAGGAGGTTGTTCCAGGTCGGCAATCCATCCTGGTCGGCCGGCAGCGCAAACGGATTGAACTGGCGGAACAGGCGGATATCGCTCAGCTGGGCCTCGCGGGAGGCGATCGGCTGCTCTGGCGCAGCCTGCATCGCGGACAATTGCAGGCAGAAGTACCCCAGCTGCACGCACTGGGCTTGCGGGACGCCGGCCCAGTGCGGTACGGCAATACTGTCCCAGGCCCGCAGCCGGCCCTTGAGCCGCGATGCTTCGGCCGCCTCCAGGCCCATGGCCTGGTAATGCTCGGCCTCGATTTCCCCGGCGGTCAGGGTCACGATCCAGGTTTCATCGGCCTGGCTGTAAAGGCCGAATGCCGCCAGCTCGGCGTCGTCGGCATGGGGGGCGATCACCATCACCCGCTGGCGCCGATAATCCGGATCACACCAGGCCATCAACTGAGGCTGGATCCGGATCCGGCAGAAACGCCCGCGCAACTGCAGCTCGCCACGGCCCAGGGGGCCCGCCAAACCACTGAGATTGAGATAGCGCAGGCCGTTGACCCCGCGCTCGAATGCCTGGCGATCGGCGCTCGGGCCACCCAGCACCTCGATGGCCGGATCCAGGAAGCGCCCCAGCCATGAGCTCTTGACCTGCACCCCAAGCACCAGGGTCTCGTCCCCCGCCCATTGCGGCGCCGAATCCAGCAACAAGCGCCCCGCCTCCAGACGCACCGCCACCTGCTGCGCCTCGCTGCCGAAGTCGTAGTGGTAGTCATCCTTGGGCGAGTAGAACAGGTGATCGGCAAACCAGGCTTCATGGGCCAGCCAGCCGAGCACGGCCAGCAGGATCGGCAGCCACCAGGCCAGCAGCACGCCGGCCAGCAGCAACAGCACCAGCCCGATCAACAGGGCAATGCGCTTATTCCGGCGATGGCGCTTGAGCAATTGCTGCTTGCGACTCATGGGCTGACTCATACCTGGAAAACCGGCACAGGATTGCACCAACGGTCCTTGTATTCACGGTCGGCACGACCGAAGGAGAAACGCAGCGGCTTGTTCAAGGCCCGGGCCTGCTCCCAGGCACCCTGGGTGTTGAGAAAGCTCAGCACGCTACCCGGACTGAATTCACGGGTCTCAGGGTCGACCCCGCCATTGACGTATTCGACGCTGATCCACTCCGGCGCTTCAACCCGATAGATCAACTGCACGGCAATCGGTGCGTCATTGAGGAAAATCACCGAACCTATCAGCAGCTCGCGCAAGCGCTCCAGTACTTCGGCCATACGCTCGGCGCCGGTGGCGGCAAAGCCCCAGCGGCGCTGGAACAGGTCACAGTAGATAGCTGCCAGTTCCGCGCTGGTGAAATCTCCGACCCCACGCACCACACCGCCCGCCTCTTCCAGCAGGCGCAATTCACGACGCTGGTTGTAGCGAAACTTTTTCGACAGTTCTTCCGGCGTGCGGGCCATGGCCAACTGTTCGGCCTGTGGCTTGAGGGTGCCGAAACGGCCCTGGTTCAATGCCGAGAGATAACGCCCGCGATGGCGCAACGGCGCCTGGGCATCGGCGGCGGCCGGGAGGATCAACTCGGCATTGCCGATGTCGAACAAACCCTTCTTGCCGGCACGCTTGAGCACATCCTTGGACAGGGCCAAGTCCCGTCCCCAGGTGGCGATGGCGGCCTGCAACTGGCCATTGTGCTCCCAGGCCAGGTAGCGCACCGGGATCTGTGCCAGGTCCGCCAGTTGTTCGACCACCAGCGGATGGGTGGCCACACTGCCCCCGAAACGCTGCCAGGCATCGGCATAGGTCGAGGCGTCAATGACTGACCAGCCACGTTCGCGCCAGCCTTGAAATCGGTTGAGCATCAGCCCCTCGCGGTCAGGTCGATGACGTGCGGCAAACGCCAGAATACGTCGCGCACGGCGCGATCGGAAAAGCGCTCGCGCAGGCGATCAAGCATCAGTTCGGCACAGACCCGGCGCTGGTGATCGTCCATCGCGGCCAGGTGCTGCAGCCCCTGGGCCATATGCTCGACGTCGCCCAGGGGGAACAGGATGCCCACTCCCTCGACCACTTCCCGGGCACCGCCACAGGCGGTGGCCAGCAGCGGCACGCCAGCGGCCATGGCCTCCAGCAGCACCATGCCGAATGGCTCGTGATCGGAGCTCAGGGCGAACACATCGAAGGCGCGGAAATAGCGTCGGGCCTGGGCCACCTGCCCAAGGAACAACACGCGATCGGCAATCCCCAGTTCCCGGGCCAGGGATTTCAGGTCTTTTTCCAGGCGCCCGGTTCCAAGAATCGCCAGTTGGCTGTGTACCGGCAACTGTGGCACGGCCGCGGCGAAGCCACGCAGCAAGGTGGCCTGGTCCTTGTCCGGGTGCAGGCGCCCGACGTTGCCGACAATCCAGGCATCGGCGGACAGCCCCAACTCGCTGCGGGCCTGGGCAGCGCTCAGTTGCTCGGCCTGCAAGGCCTCCAGGTCGATGCGGTTGTACAGGGTCTGAATCCGCTGCGCCGGCCATTTCGGCAGGCAGGTGCGCATGTCGTCACGCACGGCATCGGACACCCCGAGCAGGCTCAGGCGCTTGCGGAACAGCTGGGCGAAGAGCTTGCGGCTGCCGCGCTTGTAATCGGAAAACGCATGATGGACACCGATCACCGGCAAGCCGGTGCCCAGCAAGGCGATGTAAATCGGCTTGAACCGGTGGGCGATGCAGAAGCTGAAATTGCGTGATGCGGCGATCTTGCGCAGGTCGCGGATGGCGCCCAGCTTCAGGCCACGAATGGCCTTGGAGCTGTACTCCATGAACAGCACTTCGTCGGACGCGCAACCGGCGGCGACATCGGCATCGGCGGCCCCGGTGAGAAACACCGTGGTCACCCGATAGCCGCTGCCCGCGAAGAGGCTGGCGTATTGCCGGGCGCAGTCCAGGAACGGCCCGTCATAGCCGTGGCAGAACTGCAGCACATGGCGCTCAGCCGAGCGTGTCATAAGGATCCACGCCGTCTTTGACCACCAGGATGTCTTCCATGATCAGGTACTGCAGATCGGAACCGTAGAACATGTTCAAGGCATCGGTAGGCGAGCAGATCATCGGCTCGCCACGACGGTTCAGCGAAGTATTCAGCGACACGCCGTTGCCGGTCAGGACTTCCAGGGCCTTCATCATGTCGTAGTAGCGCGGGTTGTACTCGCGCTTGAGCACCTGGGCCCGGGACGTACCGTCCTCGTGGACCACTTCCGGCACTCGGGTCTTCCACTCTTCAGCCACTTCGAAGGTGAAGGTCATGAAGGGCGCCGGGTGGTCGACCTTGATCATTTGCGGGCCGACGGTGTCGAGCATCGACGGGCAGAAAGGCCTCCAGCGCTCGCGGAACTTGATCTGCTCGTTGATCCGGTCGGCCACGCCTGCGGCGCTCGGGCAACCAATGATCGAACGACCGCCCAGGGCCCGCGGACCGAACTCCATGCGGCCCTGGAACCAGGCCACCGGGTTGCCGTCGACCATGATCTTGGCGATCCGCTCCGGGGTGTTGTCGATCTGGCGCCAGGCCGGCTTGTGCGGGTGACGGGCACAGGCGGCGATCACGTCTTCGTTGCTGTAGGACGGGCCGAGATAGACGTGCTCCATCTTCTCTACCGGCACACCGCGAGCGTGGGACACATAGGCCGCGGCACCGACTGCGGTACCCGCGTCACCGGAAGCCGGCTGCACGAACAGCTCCTTGACCTCGGGACGGGCGATGATCTTCTGGTTCAGCTTGACGTTCAGCGCACAGCCGCCGGCGAAGGCCAGCTTGCCGGTTTCCTTGAGGATGTCGCCCAGGTAGTGGTCGATCATCTGCAGGGCCAGCTTCTCGAACAAGGCCTGCATGCTCGCCGCGTAGTGGATGTAAGGCTCGTCGGCGATGTCGCCTTCGCGCTTGGGACCCAGCCACTCGATGAGTTTTGGCGAGAAGTAGAACCCCTTGCCTTTCTCTTTGTAGCGACGCAGGCCGATGACGTTGGCGTAGTCGGTGTTGATCACCAGCTCGCCGTTTTCAAAGCTGGCCAGGCGCGAGAAATCGTATTTGCTGGCATCGCCATACGGCGCCATGCCCATGACCTTGAACTCGCCGTCGAGCATCTCGAAGCCGAGGAACTCGGTGATCGCACCGTACAGGCCGCCCAGGGAGTCCGGGTCGAAGAATTCCTTGATCTTGTGGATCTTGCCGTTTTCGCCGTAGCCGAAGAAGGTGGTGGCGTACTCGCCCTTGCCGTCGATCCCGAGGATCGCGGTCTTCTCCTTGAAGCCCGAGCAGTGGTAGGCACTGGAGGCGTGGGCCAGGTGGTGCTCCACCGGCTCGATCTTGATCTTCTTCGGGTCAAAACCCAGTTGCTCCAGGCACCAGACGATCTTGTTGCGATAGCGCTTGTAGCGACGGTTGCCCATCAGGATCGCATCCAGGGCGCGATCCGGGGCGTACCAGTAGCGCTTGGCATAGTGCCAGCGCGCCTTGCCGAACAGGCTGATCGGGGCAAAGGGAATCGCCACCACGTCGACGTCGGACGGTTTGATCCCGGCCTGTTCCAGGCAGAACTTCGCCGACTCGTAGGGCATGCGGTTCTTTGCATGCTTGTCGCGCACGAAACGCTCTTCTTCAGCGGCGGCAACCAGTTTGCCGTCGATGTACAGGGCCGCTGAAGGATCATGGCTAAGGGCGCCGGACAGGCCAAGAATCGTCAATGCCACAGGGGTCTAGCCTCGTTTAGTCTGCATGCGGGCGCAGTGCGCCTTGAAAATGATGTGTGCTCGCAAGGGGCGAGAAACAACGAAAGGGCGGGATTATAACGTAAAAGCAGGGGCAAGCCTCTAGCGGCAAGCGGCAAGGGTCGGGGCCGCCGGTACAGGAGGCGCACCGGCCGGCCCTCGGTATGCCCCTGCGGGCCGTTTCAGCGGCTCAACCAGCGACGACAGGTCGCAGGCTCAAGCCTGGGAGGCGTGTGCCGTCTTCGGCAAGCGCTGGTCGATCACCTGGTACAAGGCACTGCTTTCGGGCCAGTTGCGCATGAAGCGCGCGCGGTCACGGGCGTACGCCGGCGCGAAACTGCCCAGGCTCGAATGCTGGCGCATGGCATCGAGGTCGATCAGGGACCAGCGGTCTTCCTGCCAGAACAGGTTGTGGCCCTTGAAGTCGCCATGGCTGATGCGTTCCTTGATCAGCTCCGCAAACAGCTGGTCCAGAGCCTGCAGCTCAGCCTCAGGCGCGTCGCCTTTGGCCACGAACGGCGCAAAGCGCTCGATGATGTCCGGCCCGGGCAGGTACTCGGTCACCAGGTAGGCACGCCGGCGCAACCAGAAAAAACGCTGCTCCAGCACCGCCAGAGGCCTGGGCGTGGCTATGCCCAGAAACGCCAGGCGATTGCCTTCACGCCAGGAGTGCCACGCCCGGCTTGGCCGCCAGAAGCGCTTGAGCCAATGGGCAAACCCCTTGATGTTGTAGCGCTTGATCACCAGGCTGCGCCCCGCCACCTCGACCCGGCCGACACTGGCTGCGCCACCGGTCTTGTACAAATGCCCCTGGTCCAGCAGGGCATCGGCCTGTTCGAGTACCGGCAACATTGCCGACGCCTCCTCACGACGAATCGCGCGTAAGGCAAACGGCCCCCGCTGCACGCAGAACAGCGTGCATTCGCGGCCGACCTTGGCGAGAAAATCCCGCAGGCGCCAGCCACGCACCTTGTTCACCTGCTTTTGCAGGGCTTCCAGGGGCAAGGCATGCTCGGCATTGCTCAACAGGTAATGCACCAGCAACTCTTCAGTGAAGGGCTCCAGGCTTTTGGGCAACTGGGCGAAGAACACCCCGAGGTTCTCCAGCACCTTGGGCCGCGACAGGGGCTGGCCCGCTGCTTCGACGCAGATGCCTGCACCATCGATCAAATACAGCTTGCCGTCATGGCGCAGCAAGTTGTCCAGGTGCAGGTCCTCCTGCCACAGGCCCTTGGCATGCAGCTCGGCGATCGCGCCCAGTGCCTCTGCCAGCACGGCGACCTGTTCATCCGCCAGCACCCGTAGTGTTTCCACTTGTTTCCAGGCGTCACCCAGGCTCTGCGCCCCCTCCAGGAACTCGAACAGCAGCCAGCCGCCCTCGCCTTCCTGCAAGCCATCAGCCAGCAGCAACGGCGTGGTCAGCCCCTGCTCCGCCAGCAACTTGACCCCCGCAAGCTCGCGCTGGAAATGCCGGGCCGCCTTGGGCCCCACCAGCAACTTGGCCAGCACCGGGCGCCCACGCCAGACTCCGGCGCCGACATAACGCTGGCCCGGCAATACCCGCAGCAGGGTCAACAACTGCAACTGCGCCGGGCCGGCAGCGTCTGCCAGGTCCAGACTCAGGGGCAGGGCCGGGCTGCGCCCGCTGTTCTTCAACTCGGACAAGCGCATCAGCGGGCCTCCTTGTGGCTGCTCCGTGCACTGAGGCGCGTACCCCAGGCATCCACCAGTGAACTGTCCAGCGGCTGATCCAGATAGGCCGCCAGCAGGCTGCGCACCTCATCGGGACGCCACACCGAGGCCCGGCGCAACAGAGGCTCAAGGTCCTTGACCCGATCACGCTGGCCGAACAGCAAAGGGCGGGTTTTCTCCAGGTCGATCAGTTGCGCCAGATAACCCTCGCCGCTGGCCTGCAGGAAAATATGCTTGGGATAGAAACAGCCATGCACCTGCCGCAGGCCGTGCAGTTGCCGGGCCAGCAGGCCGCAGGCCTTGAGCACCGCCTGGCGCTGCGCCTCGTCGAGCTGTTCCCAGCGCAGCAACAGAGCGTCCAGATCGTCCCAGCCATCCAGCGCTCGCGTCAAAAGAATCGCCCGGGACTCTCCGGCCACCTTGCGCATCCCGAAGAACACCGCCTGCAACGCCGGAATGCCCATCTGCTGATAGCGGCGGATATTGCGGAATTCGCGAGCGAAACTCGGCTCGCCAAAAGGCCGGTGCAGGGTCCGGGTCAGGTAGTTGCTCTGGCGCTTGAGATAGAACCCCTGCCCTTCCAGATCCAGGCGAAAGACCGTGCTGTAGCCACCGCGGCTGGTATTGGGTTCGTCCACCGCATGCAGCTTCGCCGCCCACAACTG
The DNA here is from genome assembly GCF_000633395.1 of Pseudomonas sp. PH1b. GTDB lineage: Bacteria > Pseudomonadota > Gammaproteobacteria > Pseudomonadales > Pseudomonadaceae > Aquipseudomonas. The sequence continues at coordinate 24,890 of NZ_AYMU01000015.1, read as the reverse complement.
GTCAAAAGTGCCAAGGCCGTGGCGCTCCAGCAGCGCTCGTTCCTCGGACGCCAGGAAATCAGTCATTCGCGCCCCTCGAAAAATCTCACCACGTGACGAATACGCTCCTTGTCGGCAGCGCTCAGACGGTCACGCTGGCGGTATTGCAGATAGAAGCGCAGGCGCTGAGTCGCCGACAGATGATACTTGGCCACCTTGTCCAGGCAGGCCAGGTCCTTGGTGATCCGGTATTTGAGCCAGAATCCACGCCAGAAATCACCGTTCGGGCAGTCAATCAGGTACAGCCGGTCCTGATCGTCGACCAGCAGGTTGCGCCACTTCAAATCGTTATGGGTAAAACGATGGTCGTGCATGATGCGGGTGTAGCTGGCCAACTGCCGGCTGACCCCATCGACCCAGCGCCGGTCCTTGAGCTTCGGATCGTCGCGCTCGGCCAGCACCGACAAGTCTTCGGTGCGCGGCAGTTCGCGGGTAATCATCGCCCCACGGGAGTAGGCCAGGCCACGCCGCTCCAGGCCCCAGGCCACCACATCGGCGGTGGGGATGCCCCATTTGGCGAAGCGCTTGAGGTTCTGCCACTCGAACTTGACCCGAGGCTTGCCCAGGTAGCGCCGCAGGTTCTTGCCGGCGCCGGTGTAGCGCTTGACGTAGTAGTTGACCCCATCACGCTCGACGCGAACCACCTCGGACAACGGATCACGGGTCAGGCGCTCGCCCTCAAGTTCAAACACCGCTTGCAGACTGCCAAAATCGTGCGCCAATGCCTGATAAGCAGGATCCAGGTTCCAGCTCGCCATCAGAGCGCGTCTCCGTACCGTTGTTTACGTGCGTAGAGCTTTTCCGCCTTGCCTTCCAGCCAGGACAGCAGCGCAGCCTCTTCGGCCAGGATCTGGCGCAACGGTTGCTGGAAGTAGCCCTTGAGAAAACGCAGCTTGTCGCGACGCGTCAGGCCTATGTCCAGGGCCGAGAAATACAGCGCGGCCAGATCCTTGTTGCGCCAGCGCTGGGTGATCTTCGGCCGGGTCTGGGCCCGATGCAGGTCGATCACCGAGAGCTTGAGCCCCGCAGGGGTGATCGGCCGGTCGGTGTGCAGCAGGAAGTGGCAGATGTAGCAGTCGCGATGGTTGACCCCGGCGCGGTGCATCATCCCGGTCATGCGGGCCACTTCGGCAATCAGCGCTCGCTTGAGCGCAGGCAGCGGCGGTTGCTTGACCCAGTCGATGCTGAAGTCTTCAAGGCTGACGGTAGGAGCCAGCTCCTCGGTGACGATGAACGAGTGCTGGTCTGCCGGATTGGCGCCGCGCTCGCCGTAGGCCACTGCAGTCATGGTCGGCACACCGACTTGATGCAGGCGCTCGAGGGCCTGCCACTCCTGGCCGGCGCCGAGCACCGGCAGTTTGGCGGTGATCAGGTTCTTGACGATCTCGCCCCAGCCGATACCGCGGTGGATCTTGACAAAATAACCGCGGCCGTCGACTTCCGTACGCAAGGTACGGCGCGCTTCCAGCTCGCGGTAGACCTGGCCCTTGAGCCCCTCGACTTCGGCGAACGCATCGCGTCCGGCCCAGAGGGTCTTGAAGGGTTCGGCAAGCATCAACTTCATCGGTGTTGCTCCGCCAGAATCACATCCGCAGCGTGCTGCGGCATGCTATAGAGGTCGGCCGTCTCGGCGAACGCCAGGCCATTACGGCTCCAGGTCGCGCGTGCAGCGTCGTCGGTCAACATGGTGGTGAGGTATTGATTGAGCTGCGACTGTTCCAGCGGCTCATCCAGGACCAGGCCGCTCTGCGCCTCGGCAATGTAATGGGCATAACCGCAGACCGCGCTGACCAGCACCGGCAGCCCGGCCACCAGGGCCTCCAGCAATACGGTGCCGGTGTTTTCGTTGTAGGCCGGGTGAATCAGCAGGTCGGCCCCCAGCAGGAACCGCGGAATATCACTGCGGCCCTTCATGAACTGCACCTGGTCGCTCAGGCCCAGCGCAGCGCTCTGTACCTGGAATACCTTGGGGTCGTCCTGGCCGATTACAAATAGCCGGGTGCGCTTCTTCAACGCTGACGGCAGTGCCGCCAGGGCCTTGAGGCTGCGATCCACGCCCTTGGTCTTGAACCCGGAACCGATCTGCACCAGCAACAGGTCATCATCCTTGAGCTTGAACTCACGGCGGAAATCCGCCCGGATCTCGGCGGCGTTGGCCGGTGCCCGACGGTCCTGGGCGATCCCCGGCGGCAGCAGGTGGAAGCGTTCCAGCGGGGTGTCGTAATGCTTGATGAACAGTGGCTGCTGGACCTCGGAGATCATCAGGATCTCGGTCTTGGCGTCCTTGGCGAACACCGCCCGCTCGTACTCGGCAAAGTGCCGGTAGCGGCCCCAGCGACGGTACAGCGAGTGCCGCAGGTTCTGCGCCTTGTCCTCGAAACAGCCATCGGCGGCGTAGTACACGTCCAGCCCCGGCATCTTGTTGAAGCCCACCAGCCGGTCCACCGGACGCTTGGCCAGGTCGGCCTCCATCCAGGCGCTGAGCTTTTCATTGCGGCGATGGTTGAACAGCGCCTTGACCGGCGCCACCAGCACTTCGAAACCCGGAGGGACATCGCCCTCCCAGATCAGGGTGTAGACACGGATCTGATGGCCGCGGCTCTGGCACTCCAGGGCAATGCGCATGAAGTCACGCTGCAGGCCACCGAAGGGGAAATACTTATAAAGGACAAAAGCCAATTGCATCAGCGCGGCTCCTCAGCCAGTAACAAGGCGCTCAGTCGGCTGGCGACACGCTCGGGGTTCAAGCGCGTGAAGCACAGCGGCCACTCACGCTTGAGGTCATGACGCTGCTGGTCCACAGCGGTGGGCTGGTAGGTGCACTTCTTCTGCAGGCAGGGCGCACAGGGGAAGTTGCTCCCCAGGTGGATCTGCACCTTGCCGTAGGCACCGGTCAGCCCCGGATTGGTCGGCCCAAACAGTGAGATGGTCGGCACATCCAGGGCCGCGGCAAGGTGCCCAAGCCCGGTGTCCACGGCCACACAGGCCTGGGCATCGGCCAGTACCCGGGCGACCCCGGCCAGGTTCAGCCTGGGCAGGACCGTGGCGTTTTTCAGGCCGCTGGCGATGCGCTCGGCACGGGCCTTTTCCGCAGGATTGCCCCAGGGCAGCTTGACCTCGACCCCGAGCATGCCCATGCGCTCGGTCAACTCGCGCCAATAGGCTTCAGGCCAGTGCTTGGTGTCCCAGGTGGTGCCGTGCAAGAACAGCACAAAGGGATTCTTGCGCGGCAGTTCCACCAGCTTGTCGACATTCAGCCCGTAATCGCCCAGGCCCTGGGGCAGGTCGTAGCCCAAGGCCACGGCAAACAGCTGGCGTACCCGCTCCACAGCGTGCTGCCCACGGGCCACTGCCAGGCGCCGGGAATAGAAGCGCGAAGCCAGGGGCTCGCGCGCCGAGTCCTTGTCCAGGCCCGCCACCGGGGCACGGACATAACGGGTCAGCCAGGCACTCTTCAGCAGGCCCTGGGCGTCAATCACCAGATCGTATTTGGTCGAACGCACGCTCTGCTTGAAACGCCGCCATTCACCGCTCTTGATGGTCTGCCAGATGTTCTTGCGCCAGCGGCGGATCGCCACTGGAATCACCTTGCCCACTGCCGGGTGCCAGCTGGGAATCTCGGCAAAGCCTTCTTCCACCACCCAGTCGAACTTGATCCCCGGAATCGCTCGCGCGGCGTCGGTCAGCGCTGGCAGCGCGTGAATCACATCCCCCAGGGAAGAGGTCTTGATCAACAGTACCCGCAACTTATTGAACCTCGACCACAGAGCCCTGCAACCGTTGCAGGGCTTCGTTCACCGGCTGTGGCAGGAGCTGGCGCAGGCAGTTGTAGTGACCGAAGCGACAGGTACGGTCGAAACACGGGCTGCACTCGATCCCCAGGCGCACCACTTCGACCTGGTCAGCCAGGGGCGGAGTGAAGCCCGGCGAGGTGGAGCCGTACACCGCCACCAGCGGGCGATTCAGCGCCGCGGCCACGTGCATCAGCCCGGAATCGTTGGACACCACCGAATCGGCGCAGGACAGCAGGTCGATGGCCTCGGCCAGGGATGTCTCGCCACTGAGGTTGCTCGACTCCTCGCGCAACCCGGGGATCAGCCGCCCGCGAATCTCTTCGCCGACGCCATGATCGTTCTTCGAACCAAACAGCCAGACTTGCCAGCCTTCACGGATCTTCGCTTCGGCAACCTGGGCGTAGTGCTCGGACGGCCAGCGCTTGGCTTCACCGAACTCGGCTCCCGGGCACAGCGCCAGCACCGGCCGGTCCAGGCTCAGGCCGAATTTGGCCAGGGCCGCATCACGGCTTTGCGGATCGATCTGCAGGCTCGGGCGAGGGTAAGGCTGGGGCAGCTCGGCGCCCGGCTCATAGGCCAGGGCCATGAAACGCTCGATCATCAGTGGATAGCGTTCTTTGTCCAGCTTGCGCACGTCGTTGAGCAGGCCGTAGCGGAACTCGCCGCGCCAGCCGGTGCGCTTGGCAATGCCGGCAAAAAACGGCACCAGCGCCGACTTCAGCGAGTTGGGCAGCAGGATCGCCTGATCGTACTGACCGACCAGGGATTTGCCGATGCGCCGACGGGTCGCCAGTTCCAGGGCGCCGTGACCGAGGGGAAAACTCAAGGCCTGGCGTACCTGGGGCATGCGCTCAAGGATCGGCCGGCTCCACTCGGGGGCCAGCACGTCGATCTCGCATTGCGGATGGCGCTGTTTCAGGCACTCGAAGAGTGTCTGCGCCATCACCATGTCACCGACCCAACTGGGCCCAACGATCAGAATATTCATGTGGTTTCCATAAACGAACCGGGGAGGCATACGCCTCCCCGCCTCGAGAATCCAGCACCGCGGCCTTCACCGTCGGTTCGGTTGGGGCGAGCTTCGCGGCTCGCCGAATACATTTGCGGCCGCATTATGCCGATTAGCTTAGCCCCAGCTCACGCCAAATCCGTAACACTTCCCGTCGTTCGGTCACAAATTGATCACCGGCAATGATTCCGGCCTCATTCTGCAACGCCTGTCGGTGAGCCGCGGAGCGGTAGGCCTTGTAGACCTCGCGCAGCAGGCTGGCATCGCTCGCCGGCATCAGCCCGACGTGCTCCAGACCTTCCAGGATGCGGATGTTATCGGTGTAGCGCAGCAATGACGGGTGCTCTTCGGACCACGCCAGGGCCGCGTATTGCACCATAAATTCGATATCGACGATACCTCCGGCGTCCTGCTTGAGGTCGAACGGCGCCGTGGCCTCGAAGGCATTGGCCGCGGTTCCGGCGGCGGTCAGGCGGCTGCCCAGGTTGTCACGCATCTTGGCCCGCATCTCGCTGACTTCCTGGCGCAGCTTGGGCAGGTCGCGGCTTTTCCCCAGCACCGCAGCCCGGACCTTTTCAAAGGCCTGGCCCACATCCTGGCTGCCCACCAGCACCCGGGCCCGCACCAGCGCCTGGTGTTCCCAGGTCCAGGCTTCGTTCTCTTGGTAGCGAGCAAAGGCCCCCAGGGAACTCACCAACAGGCCCGAGGCACCGGACGGCCGCAGGCGCATGTCCACTTCGTACAGCTGGCCGGAGTTGGTCTGGGTGGTCAGCAGATGGATGATGCGCTGCCCGAGCCGAGTGAAGAACTGCGCACCGTCGATGGGTTTGGGGCCGTCGGTTTCCGCCTGGGGATCACCATCGTGGATGAACACCAGGTCCAGGTCGGAACCGTGTCCGAGCTCGATTCCCCCCACCTTGCCGTAGCCGACAATGATGAACCCCGGGTCACACAGGGTGCCATCGGTACGCAGAGGCGCGCCGTACTTGGCCACCGTCTGGCGCCAGGCCAGGGCCAGTACCTGCTCCAGGATCGCCTCGGCGAGCCAGGTCAGGTAGTCGCTGACCTTCATCAACGGCAGGCTGCCGGCAATCTCCGAGGCGGCCACCCGCAAGCGGTGGGCCAGCTTGAAGTGGCGCAGAGCCTCCATCTGCTGTTCCAGGTCATCCTCGGGAATGCGCGTCAGGCGCTCGCGCAACTCGGCCGCCAGCTCCGGGGCCTGCGGCGGCTTGAACAAACGCCCCTCGTTGAGCAACTCGTCCAGCAGCAAGGGAAAGCGGGTGATCTGCTCGGCGATCCATGGGCTGGCGGCGCACAGGGTCAGCAAGCGCCGCAGGGCACCAGGGTTTTCCGTCAGCAGCACCAGGTAAGCCGAGCGCCGCGCCACGGCTTCCACCAGCGGCAGAACCCGCTCCAGCACCAGGTCCGGATTGGCATGTTCCACCGCCTGGGCCAGCAAACGCGGAATGAAGGCGTCCAGGCGCTCACGTCCCAAGCGCTGCATCGCCCGCAATTGCGGGCTGCCGCGCAGTCCGGCGAGGGCCCGTAGGGCTTTGGGCGCGTCGATGAAACCACCCTCCTGCAGTTGGCGACAGGCCGCCTCTTCGTCCTGGGCCTCCTCCCACAGCGGCAGCCATTCGCCGCCCACCACCACCTCGCTTTCCGCGCCTTCGTCCTCATCCGGGTCGGCAATGACCTGGCGGAAGTGCCACTCCACCCGGCCGCGCCAGTACATCAGTTGTTCATGGAAGGCGTTCCAGTCGGCAAAGCCCAGCATGAAGGCGATCCGCGCCTGATCCTGGGGGTTGTCCGGAAGCATTTGGGTCTGGCGATCGGCAATCGCCTGGATCGCATGCTCGGTGTAACGCAGGAACTCGTAGCCGTCCCTCAATTCATCAATCACCGCCGCCGGCAAGTAACCCTGCCCCTCCAGGGTGCCAAGCACCTTTAATAGAGGACGCTGCTGCAGGCTCAGATCACGGCCGCCATGGATCAGCTGGAAAGCCTGGGCGATGAACTCGACTTCGCGAATGCCTCCCGAGCCCAGCTTGATGTTGTCGGCCATGCCCTTGCGCCGGACTTCCTGCTGGATCAGCTGCTTCATGGTGCGCAGCGCCTCGATCGCGGAGAAGTCCAGGTAGCGCCGATAGACGAAGGGCCGCAGCATATCCAGCAACTGCGCCCCGGCGACCTGGTCCCCGGCCACCACCCGCGCCTTGATCATCGCGTAGCGTTCCCAGTCGCGACCCTGATCCTGGTAGTACTGTTCCAGGGCATTGAAGCTCAGCACCAGGGCGCCGGCGGAACCATAGGGCCGCAGGCGCATGTCGACACGAAACACAAAGCCATCGACGGTCATCGGATCCAGGGCCTTGATCAGACGCTGCCCCAGGCGGATGAAGAACTCCTGGTTATCCAGGGGCCGCTTGACCCCCACGGTCTCGCCGCCCTCGGGGTAGGCGAAGATCAGGTCGATGTCCGAAGACAGGTTGAGCTCCACCGCCCCCAACTTGCCCATGCCGAGGATGACCATCTGCTGCGGCTCGCCGCTGCGGCCACCGGTGGGAATGCCGAACTGCTGGCTGTGACGCAGGTACAGCCATTGATAGGCCTGATCGATACAGGCATCGGCCAGGTCGGAAAGGTCGCGGCAGGTCTGCACCAGGTCCGCCTGGCGGGTCAGGTCGCGCCAGATGATCCGCACCTGCTGCCGGGTACGCTGGCGGCGCAGCACGCGCCCCAGTTGATCTTCGGTCTCGGCGGCCTGCACCGCGGCGGCAATCTGCCCGCACAGCTCACCAGGGGCGAAACGGCGATCCAACTCTCCGGAACGTACCAGCTCCAGCAACATCAAAGGGTCACGCAGCGTCTGTTCAATGAAAAAGTCGCTGGCGGCCGCCACCCGGGCAAACTCGGCCCAGCGCTCGACGCTCCAGTCCGCTACGCCGGGGTCACCCTCGAGGGCCTCGACGGCGCTGCGAAACGACTGCTCGCCACGGCTGACCAGTGGCAGGAGAATCGCGGGGACTGGGGCAAGCGCGGGCAGGCTCATGGGCTATCCTTGATCGGCGTGGAAAACGCGGGCGGGAACGGATGTCGAGGGCAGGCGGCGTGATGGACTGTCGAACAAAAGTTAGAAATAGCTGAAAATAGGTTTTTTTTAGCAGCTGGCATTAATTTATTACCTATTCCCGTTAGTCATCGACCAACAGTAACGATTATTCTCACAACGCAGCTGGAGGCCACAAGCCGCTCTTCTGTAGTTTTACTACTCGTATATACATTCGAAAGGCTGAAATGGCCGACGATTTGTAGTAAAACTACACGCCGCCGGATCAACCTCCGGCAATCCAAGAATTTATAATCGTCTGCCCACAAGGCCAGTCGCAAACTCAGGCAACCGATTCTGGAAGCCTTTCCGCCCTGGAGCAAGCCATGCAAGACCTCGATCCCGTCGAAACCCAGGAATGGCTGGACGCCCTGGAATCGGTTCTCGATAAAGAAGGCGAAGACCGTGCTCACTATCTGATGACCCGTATGGGCGAACTCGCGACCCGCAGCGGCTCGCAACTGCCCTACGCCATCACCACGCCGTACCGCAACACGATTCCCGTCACCCACGAAGCACGCATGCCTGGCGACCTGTTCATGGAACGCCGCATTCGCTCGTTGGTTCGCTGGAACGCGATGGCCATGGTTATGCGCACGAACCTGAAAGATTCTGACCTGGGCGGTCACATCTCCAGCTTCGCCTCCAGCGCAACCCTGTATGACATTGGCTTCAACTACTTCTTCCAGGCCCCGACCGACGAACACGGCGGCGACCTGATCTACTTCCAGGGCCACACCTCGCCAGGCGTCTATGCCCGTGCGTTCATGGAAGGCCGCATCACCGAAGAGCAGATGAACAACTTCCGCCAGGAAGTCGACGGTCAGGGCCTGTCGTCCTACCCGCACCCTTGGCTGATGCCTGACTTCTGGCAGTTCCCGACCGTATCCATGGGTCTGGGCCCGATCCAGGCGATCTACCAGGCACGCTTCATGAAGTACCTGGAAGCCCGTGGCTTCATCCCGGAAGGCAAGCAGAAAGTCTGGTGCTTCCTGGGCGACGGCGAGTGCGACGAACCGGAATCCCTGGGCGCAATCTCCCTGGCCGGCCGCGAGAAGCTGGACAACCTGATCTTCGTCATCAACTGCAACCTGCAGCGCCTCGACGGCCCGGTTCGCGGCAACGGCAAGATCATCCAGGAACTCGAAGGCGTGTTCCGTGGTGCCCAGTGGAACGTCACCAAAGTCATCTGGGGCCGTTTCTGGGACCCACTGCTGGCCAAGGACGTCGACGGCATCCTGCAGCGCCGCATGGACGAAGTCATCGACGGCGAGTACCAGAACTACAAGGCCAAGGACGGCGCGTTCGTCCGCGAGCACTTCTTCAACACCCCTGAACTCAAGGCGATGGTTGCCGATCTGTCCGACGACGAGATCTGGAAACTCAACCGTGGCGGCCACGACCCGTACAAGGTCTATGCGGCCTACCACGAAGCGGTCAACCACAAAGAGCAGCCAACCGTCATCCTGGCCAAGACCATCAAGGGTTATGGCACCGGCGCCGGCGAAGCGAAGAACACTGCGCACAACACCAAGAAAGTCGATGTCGACAGCCTGAAGTTGTTCCGTGACCGCTTCGACATTCCGGTCAAGGACGAAGAACTGGAAAACCTGCCGTTCTTCAAGCCGGAGCCGAACAGCGCCGAAGCCCGCTACCTCAGCGAGCGCCGCACTGCCCTGGGCGGTTTCGTGCCACAACGCCGCGCTCAAAGCTTCGGCATTCCGACCCCACCCCTCGATACCCTCAAGGCTATCCTGGACGGCTCGGGCGACCGTGAAATCTCCACCACCATGGCCTTCGTGCGGATCCTTGCACAACTGGTCAAGGACAAGGACATCGGCCCGCGCATCGTGCCGATCATCCCGGACGAAGCCCGTACCTTCGGTATGGAAGGCATGTTCCGCCAGCTGGGCATCTACTCGTCCGTCGGCCAGCTCTACGAGCCAGTCGATAAAGACCAGGTGATGTTCTACAAGGAAGACAAGAAGGGCCAGATCCTCGAAGAAGGCATCAACGAAGCGGGCGCCATGAGCTCCTTCATCGCTGCCGGCACTTCGTACTCCAGCCACAACCAGCCGATGCTGCCGTTCTACATCTTCTACTCGATGTTCGGCTTCCAGCGTATCGGCGACCTGGCCTGGGCTGCCGGCGACAGCCGCACCCGTGGTTTCCTGATCGGCGGTACTGCCGGCCGTACCACCCTCAACGGTGAAGGCCTGCAGCACGAAGACGGTCACAGCCACATCCTGGCGGCCACCATTCCGAACTGCCGCACCTTTGATCCGACCTATGGCTATGAGCTGGCGGTGATCATCCAGGACGGCATGAAGAAGATGACCGAAGAGCAGCAGGACGTCTTCTACTACATCACCGTGATGAACGAGTCGTACCAGCAGCCAGCCATGCCGGCCGGTGCCGAAGAAGGCATCGTCAAGGGCATGTACCTGCTCGAGGAAGACACCAAGGAAGCCGCGCACCACGTGCAGCTGATGGGCTCCGGCACCATCCTGCGTGAAGTCCGTGAAGCAGCGAAGATCCTGCGTGAAGAGTTCAACGTCGGCGCTGACGTATGGAGCGTGACCAGCTTCAACGAATTGCGTCGCGACGGCCTGGCCGTAGAACGCAGCAACCGCCTGCACCCTGGCCAGAAACCGAAGCTGAGCTATGTCGAGGAATGCCTGAGCGGCCGTAAAGGTCCGGTCATCGCCTCCACCGACTACATGAAGCTGTTTGCCGAACAGATCCGCCAGTGGGTCCCGTCCAAGGAATTCAAGGTCCTGGGCACCGACGGTTTCGGCCGCAGCGACAGCCGCAAGAAACTGCGTCACTTCTTCGAAGTCGATCGTCATTTCGTGGTGTTGGCAGCCCTGGAAGCCTTGGCTGACCGTGGTGACATCGAACCTAAGGTCGTGGCTGAAGCCATCACGAAGTTCGGTATCAACCCGGAAAAACGCAACCCACTGGACTGCTGAGGAGACTTTTTGTGAGCGAACTCATTCGCGTACCTGACATCGGCAGCGGTGAAGGTGAAGTAATTGAACTGTTTGTGAAGGTCGGCGACCGTGTCGAAGCCGACCAGAGCATCCTGACGCTGGAGTCGGACAAGGCCAGCATGGAAATCCCTGCGCCGAAGGCCGGTGTGGTCAAGAGCCTGAAAGTGAAGCTGGGCGATCGCCTGAAAGAAGGCGACGAACTGCTGGAACTGGAAGTCGAGGGCGCCGCAGCTGCGGCCCCTGCGCCTGCCGCCGCTCCTGCCGCCAAGGCTGAAAAAGCCGCTGCCGCGCCGGCTCCGGCCGCTGCGCCAGCAGCCCCTGCTGCCGCTTCGGTGCAGCAGGTGCACGTGCCGGACATCGGTTCGTCGGGCAAGGCCCAGATCATCGAGCTTCAGGTCAAGGTCGGCGATACCGTCGAGGCTGATCAATCCTTGATCACCCTGGAATCCGACAAGGCCAGCATGGAAATCCCGTCGCCTGCCGCTGGCGTGGTCAAGGCCATCAACGTCAAGCTCAACGACGAAGTCGGCACCGGCGATCTGATCCTGGACCTGGAAGTGGCCGGGGCTGCAGCTCCTGCTGCCGCGCCAGCCCAGGCTGCGGCTCCAGCCGCTGCCGCTGCGCCTGCTCCGGCCGCAGCCCCGGCAGCGCCTGTGGCCGACAGCGTCCAGGACATCCACGTTCCGGACATCGGCTCGGCCGGCAAGGCCAAGATCATCGAAGTACTGGTCAAGGCCGGCGACAGCGTTGAAGCCGACCAGTCGCTGATCACCCTCGAATCCGACAAGGCCAGCATGGAAATTCCATCGCCCGCCGCCGGTATCGTGGAAAGCGTACTGATCAAGCTGGACGACGAAGTCGGTACTGGCGACCTGATCCTCAAGCTGAAAGTCAAAGGCGCGGCGCCTGCTGCTGCCCCGGCGGCCCCTGCTGCCAGCGCTCCGGCACCCGCCGCCGCTCCAGCCGCTGCTCCGGCCGCTGCTGCACCTGCTGCAGCCCCGGCTGCCGCGCCTGCCAAGCCGGGCGCGAAAGTGCACGCGGGCCCAGCCGTGCGTCAGCTGGCTCGCGAGTTCGGCGTCGAGCTGAACGCGGTGAGCCCGAGCGGTCCCCACGGTCGCATCCTGAAAGAAGACGTGCAGGCTTACGTCAAGGCAATGATGCAGAAGGCCAAGGAAGCACCAGCCGCTGCTGCTGGCGCAACCGGTGGCGCGGGCATCCCGCCGATTCCGGCCGTCGACTTCAGCCGCTTCGGCGAAATCGAAGAAGTGCCGATGACCCGCCTGATGCAAATCGGCGCGTCGAGCCTGCACCGCAGCTGGCTGAACATCCCGCACGTGACTCAGTTCGACTCGGCTGATATCACCGAGCTGGAAGCGTTCCGTGTTGCGCAGAAAGCCGTTGCAGAGAAGGCCGGCGTCAAGCTGACCATCCTGCCGCTGCTGCTCAAGTCGTGCGCGCACTTGCTCAAGGAACTGCCGGACTTCAACAGTTCGCTGGCGCCCAGCGGCAAAGCGATCATCCGCAAGAAGTACGTGAACATCGGCTTCGCCGTCGACACCCCGGATGGCCTGCTGGTACCGGTGATCAAGAACGTCGACCAGAAGAGCCTGTTGCAACTGGCAGCCGAAGCCGCTGCGCTGGCCGCCAAGGCCCGCGACAAGAAGCTTACCGCTGACGACATGCAAGGCGCCTGCTTCACCATTTCCAGCCTCGGCCACATTGGCGGCACCGGCTTCACGCCGATCGTCAACGCGCCGGAAGTGGCGATCCTCGGTGTTTCCAAGGCCACCATCCAGCCCGTCTGGGACGGCAAGGCCTTCCAGCCGAAGCTGATGCTGCCCCTGTCGCTGTCCTACGATCACCGCGTGATCAATGGCGCGGCCGCCGCACGCTTCACCAAGCGCCTGAGCGACCTGCTGGCAGACATCCGCACCATCCTGCTGTAACCCGCGAGCCGGCCCTCCCGTCATGGGCGGGCCGGTTGCGCACCCTTTCCGAGCGCCACGCTCGTACCTCAACCCCGTCAATTTGGCGGGGCTTTTTTTGCCAGAAAAACGCCGCCAATTGCCCGCCGGTCGCCGAGCCAAAAGCACTGAAAAGTTACTTTTCAGAAATCCTTCGGCCTGCCGATACAGGTTTATAGCACTTAGCCTTCATCTTACTTGTCAGTCGATGCGCCATGATGCAACCTTGCCGCAGGCAACAGTAAAGAGGGCGTGAGCCCGGCGCGATCAGCAATTTCGAAGCGAGTTTCCCCATGAAAAGCCAACCCGATGCCGCCAGCCGTATGGCGGCCGAGGTAGTGACGCAGTTGCCCGTGCCCTCGCGGCTCGGCATGTTGCGTTTCGAGCGGCTGAATGAAGCGAGCTGGGCGCTGCTGTTTCTCGATCCCAATTGCGAACGCCAGTTCGGCCTGCCCGCCGTCGAACTCTGCGCCCTGGTCGGCTCTCCCTATGCCAGCCTGATGGAGCCCGAGGCGCGCTATCAGTTGCATGACGCCATCCAGGAGCAACTGAGCCACAACCCCCATTACCTGATCCGCTATACCCTGCATACCGGCCAGGGCCCCTTGAGCATCCTCGAGCTGGGCGAGGCCTACAAACAGCACAACCGGCACCTGCTGCGCGGTTATCTGCTGGTGGTCGAAGGGCTGTTCAGCAACGCCTCGCCCCTGCCGACCCTGGACCTCGAGACTCAGAACACCCGCCTGCAGATCGCCCTGGAGCTCAACCAGCGGGCGCAGCAGGAACAACTGCAGCACCTGGAGCGGGTACGTGCGCAGCAGGACCTGATCCTGCTCCTGACCCGCCAGCGCTACAGCAGCGGCAACTCCCTGAAGGAGGCCGCCGAACTGATCACTCGCTGCGCCTGCGACATCTACCAGATCGATTGCGCGAGCATCTGGAACCTGGAAGAGCAGCAACTGGTGCCGATTGCCGCCTACCATCGCGGCACCCAGGAATACCAAATGCCGGAGCCCATCGACGCCAGCAACTTTCCCGACTACCTGGAAGCCCTGCACAGTTGCCGTGCCATCGACGCCCAGAACGCCATGCGCGACCCGCGCACCCGGGAAATGGCCGAGAGCCTGCGCCCGCGGGATGTGAACGCCATGCTCGACGCCAGCATCCGCATCGACGGCCAGGTGGTCGGCGTGCTGTGCCTGGAACAGACCGGCATGACTCGGGCCTGGCAGTCCGACGAGATCGCCTTCGCCGGCGAGTTGGCCGACCAGTTCGCCCAAGTCATCAACAACCACAACCGACGGGCCGCCACCAGCGCCCTGCACCTGTTCCAGCGCGCCGTGGAACAGAGCGCCAACGCCTTTCTGCTGGTCAATTGCGACGGCGTGGTGGAATACGTCAATCCAAGCTTTACCGCCATCACCCAGTACAGCACTGAAGAGGTCCACGGCCACCGGCTATCCGAGCTGCCGGCCCTGGAGAACCTCAGCGAGCTGCTGTTCGACGCCCCCTCCAGCCTGGCCAAGAGCAACAGCTGGCAGGGCGAGTTCAAGAGCCGGCGCAAGAACCTCGAGCCCTACTGGGGCCAGCTGTCGATCTCCAAGGTGTATGGCGACAATCGCGAGCTGACCCACTACATCGGCATCTACGAAGACATCACCCAGACCAAGCTCGCCCAGCAGCGCATCGAGCGCCTGGCCTACACCGACAACCTGACCAACCTGGGCAATCGCCCGGCGTTCATCCGCAATCTCGACGAGCGCTTTGCCCGAGACAGCGATACCCCGATCAGCCTGTTGCTGGTGGACATCGACAACTTCAAGCGGATCAACGACAGCCTCGGCCATCAGACCGGCGACAAACTGCTGATCAGCCTGGCCCGACGCCTGCGCAACAGCCTGAGCCCCAGCGGCAGCCTGGCGCGTTTCGCCAGCAACGAGTTCGCCGTGTTGCTGGACAACACCGACCTGGAAACCGGCCAGCAGATCGCCAGCCAATTGCTGATGACCCTGGACAAGCCGATGTTCGTCGACAACCAGCTGATCAGCGTCACGGGGTCCGTGGGCCTGGCCAGCGCGCCGCTGCATGGCCGCGACCCGCAGACCCTGATGCGCAACGCTGGCCTGGCGCTGCACAAGGCCAAGGCCAACGGCAAGCATCAGGTGCAGGTGTTCACCGAAGCCCTGAACGCCGAGGCCAGCTACAAGCTGTTCGTCGAGAACAACCTGCGCCGCGCCCTGACCCAGAACGAGCTGGATGTGTTCTATCAGCCCAAGCTGTGCCTGCGCAGCGGTCGCCTGCTGGGCATGGAGGCGCTGCTGCGCTGGAACCACCCGGAAAAAGGCATGATCCGCCCCGACCAGTTCATCAGCGTGGCGGAAGAAACCGGCCTGATCATCCCCATCGGCAAATGGATCGCCCGCCAGGCCTGCCGCATGAGCAAGCAACTGACGGCTGCCGGCATGGGCAATCTGCACGTGGCGATCAACCTATCGCCCAAACAGTTTTCCGACCCGGACCTGGTGGCCTCCATTGCCAGCATCCTCAAGGAAGAGCAGCTGCCCTCTTCACTGCTGGAACTTGAGTTGACAGAGGGCTTGCTGCTGGAAGCCACCGACGACACCCACCAGCAGCTCGAACAGCTGAAAAAACTCGGCCTGACCCTGGCCATGGACGATTTCGGTACCGGCTACTCGTCCCTGAGCTACCTGAAAAAATTCCCCATCGACATCATCAAGATCGATCGCAGCTTCATCCACGAGATCCCCGACAACCAGGACGACATGGAAATCACCTCCGCGGTGATCGCCATGGCCCACAACCTGAAGATCAAGGTGGTGGCCGAAGGCATCGAGACCGCCGAGCAACTGGCCTTCCTGCGCCGCCATCGCTGCGACGTCGGCCAGGGTTACCTGTTCGACCGGCCGATTCCCGGCTCCGAGCTGATTGCCAAGCTCAAGCGTTATCCTCGTGGTCCAATTGCCTGACAGCGCTGTAACACTCGGGCAAACTGCGTGTCTGATTAATTACTCGATCCCACCCTGACTGAGAGGACTGATCATGGTTCTACGCTCGGAAATTCTGGTGAACAAAAACGTGCTACCGACCAAAGAACAAGCTCTGCCTGGCCGCGAAACCCCGATGACTCTGCCTGAAAAGCACTTTGTCTTCGAAGACACCCCGCTGCTTGGCCCGTTCTTCCAGGACGTCGACTTCGCGATCTTCGGCCTGGGCTGTTTCTGGGGCGCCGAACGCCGTTTCTGGCAGCGCGAGGGCGTGGTCAGCACCGTTGTCGGTTACGCCGGCGGCTTCACCCCGAATCCGACCTATGAAGAGGTCTGCTCGGGCTTAACCGGCCACACCGAAGTGGTGCTCGTGGTGTATGACAAGGCCAAGGTCAGCTACAAAGAACTGCTGGCAATGTTCTGGGAGCTGCACAACCCGACCCAGGGCATGCGCCAGGGCAATGATATCGGCACCCAGTACCGCTCGGTGATCTACACCACCAATCCGACCCAGCTGGAGCAGGCGCTGCACAGCAAGGAGGTGTTCCAGGCCGAACTGACCAAGGCTGGCCTAGGCACCATCACCACTGAAATCGAAGAAGCCCCGACCGTGTACTTCGCCGAGGCGTACCACCAGCAGTACCTGGCGAAGAACCCAGAGGGCTACTGCGGCATCGGCGGCACTGGCGTCACCTGCCCTATCTGACGCCGCTACAAGCGGCAAGCCTCAAGCTGCAAGTGGTCGGCTGAGGCTTGAGGCTTGAGGTTTATAGCTTGTGGCTGCTACTCCGCGATCAGCCAGTCCATTTGCCAGCCGCCCTGGGTCTGGCCGAGCTTCTTCGACAGCCAGGGCAGCAGCTCGCGCAGTTCTTCTTCAAGCCCCCAAGGCGGGTTGGCGATCGCCAGGCCCGAACCGTTGAGACTGTTGGGGGTGTCCAGGGGATGCACCAGCAATTCCACCCGCAGCAATTTCGGTGCGCCGGTGCCGGCCAGGTCCTGGTAGAAACGCCGCAGCGCGCGCTGGTCCTTGACCGGGTACCAGATGGCCGCCACGGTCTGGCGCATGCGGCCGATGGCTTCTTTCAACGACGCGGCGCAACGCTGCATCTCATCGAGCTGTTCGAAAGGCGGGTCGATCAGCATCACTGCACGCTTCTCCGCCACCGGCAGCAGGGCCCGTGCCAGGTGCCAGCCTTCGCCCAGGTGCACCGCCACTCGACGATCACCCTTCATGTTGTCCTTGAGCAGCACGCCGTCTTCCGGGTGTTTCTCGTTGAGCAGCACCCGGTCCTGGGAACGGGTCAGGCGCCGCGCCAGCTCCGGTGAGCCCGGGTAGTAACGCAACTCGCCATCGGGGTTCATCTTGTGCACCACCGCCATGTAGTCGGCGGTGAGTGCCGGCAGATCCTCGTCACCCCACAGCCGTGCGATGCCTTCCAGGTACTCGCCGGTGCGCGTGGCCTGGTCGCCCTTGAGGTCATACAGACCAATGCCGGCATGGCTGTCGAGGTAGGCGAACGGCTGTTCCTTGCGCGACATCAGGGCGATGAGGCGGGTCAGGGTCAGGTGTTTGAAGACGTCGGCGTGATTGCCGGCGTGGAAGGCGTGACGATAGTTCATGGTTGCTCCTGCGCAGGGGGGCAAGTTTACCCTGTGCGCAGGCTGTCGTCAGTTCAGAGCGGGGCCGCACCCGGCGCAGGCGACGACGGGCACGGCCAGGGCTTCAGGCAAACTCGTGGCGGACTTGCGACCACAGGCTGACCCGCCGCCCGGACGTTTCGAACACCTCGATCTCGCGCTTGATCCCGCCGCTGTCCTTCCAGCCCGGCAGGTCGAGCACGATCAGCTCCTCCATCATCGCCATGTACAAGGCATCCACCGGCGCCCAGAGCTTGCCGATGGCGGCATTGTCCTTGCCCGCCAGGCACAGGTTGATCGGGTGGGACATGCTCACCTGGCTGAACACCGCATGGCCGGCTTCCAGTATCTGCGCCGCGACCTGGTTGCATTGGAGAAAACGTTCGTTGATGACGGCCGGCTCGGAATGGCTGTAGGGGCAGGCCAGGAAAATCTTGCGCATCGTTACCTCGACTTCAGGGATAGGTGACGCGGGCCGTCAGGCCCGCGCAGGTTGCAGGGCAAAGGCCGCGGCCTGCTCCTGCTCTTGCTGCTCATAGCGCTGGGCGGCCGGCACCGAGATGCGGATGGCGATCGCCACCGCCAGCAAGCCGCCGAACAGCTTGCCGAGCAGAATCGGCAGGATCAGGCTCGGCTGGAAATTCGCGGTGAACGCCAGGTGGTCGCCGATCAGTGCCTGGGCGCAGACCCCCAGGGCCACGCACAGCACCTTGTCGCGGGCGGTCATGTGCTTGAACAGGTGGAAGGTGGCAATGATGTTGGCAAACACCATGATGAACCCCGCGGCACCGGTGCTCGACAGGTTCAGATGGCGCCCCAGCAGCGCCATGGGCTTCTTGCAGTAGCGCTGGAACAGGTAGCAGATGGGGAAGGTGCCGGCGAGCATGATGCCGATGTAGCCGGCGATCTCGATGGCCCGGAACAGCTCCTTTTCATCGGCGAACATCGGGTCGAAGCCCCAGCCGCCGAAGGTGATGCTGAAGAACTTGGTGAAGTGCTCGACGATGCTCAGGGCCAGGATCAGCTTGATCGCCGCATCCATGATCTTGCCGAACACCAGAAAGCCCCTGACCATCATCTGCGGCCGGTAGCGCAGCCCCGCCGCCAGCAGGAAGCAGAACACGAACAGCGGCGCCAGCAGCTTGAGCATGTCGACGAAGCCCAGGGACAGGTAGTACAGCGCCTCGGAGTTGGTGGAAACGATATCCCGCACCGGCAGATTAGTGGCGGTGATGATCAGCAGCGACATCAGCACCGCGAACGGAATGCTGATCAGCCCGGCCATGGCGCCCAGGGCCAGGTACTTGTGGTCCTTGCGCTCGAGCATGGTCAGGCCCACGGGGATCAGGTAGACGATGGTCGCCCCCGAGGTGTAGCCCACCAGCATCGCGGTGATCCACAGGTCGCGGTTGGCGGTCAGGGCATTGGCCAACTGGTAGCCGCCCATGTCCACGGCGATGATCGACAGCGCGGCGATGGAGACGTCCGAGCCCAGGGCGTTGAAGAACGGCCCCAGGGCGTGGGAAATACCCTGGGACAGGTAGGGAATCGCCACCATGATCCCGGCCTGGGCCAGGAACACCGGGCCGATGGAGTGGATGCCGTTGACGAACTCCTTACCCAGGCCACTCTCGGGCTTGATGATGGATGACAGGGCGCCGAGCACCGCGCCGAGCATGATCAGGTAAATGACGTAGTTTCCAAATTCAGCCATGTGGGTTCATCTCTCTGAGCGTCATTTATAAGTTCCCCCGCCGGGGACGTTCTTGTTGAGGCCAGCCCGGCCACCCCTGCGCACAGGCAAGTGATGGATCCGGTAACGAAATACAGGGCATTTCCTGTGCCACAATGTGTATTAGTTGTGGTTATTACCGAAAAACAACTCAGTAACGGTCAATAAAATCTTGAGTTCTTTCAATGATATCCGCTAGCAATGGCTTGGATGGTGACCGCGACCCATTGTTAAATGGGCAACTAAATGCTTAACTTTTCCAGAGAACTTGACCGAATCCGCATCCTGTTGCGCCAAAGGTGTGCGTAAGTAACAGAAACTGCCCATTTGTGTGGCGAAGTACCACTGACGGAAAACCACCATGCGCCCCAACGAACGCCGACAGCACATTCTCGAACTCCTGCGCCAGCGCGAACGGATCTCCGTGGAGGAGCTGGCTCGCATCACCGCCACCTCCCAGGAAACCATCCGCCGCGACCTCAGCGAACTGGCGGAAAGCGGCCTGGTCACCAAGTTTCACGGGGGCGCCGCACTGCCTCCCACTGGCGAACACGAGAACACCTTCCAGACCCGGATGAACGAGCATGCCCAGGAGAAACGCGCGATTGCCCGCTATGCCGCCGGGCTGTTCTGCGCCGGCGACAGCATCTTCATCGACACCGGCACCACCACCCTGTTCTTCGCCCGGGAGCTGGCGCAGCACACGCGCCTGACGGTGATCACCAACTCCCTGCCAATCGCTGGCTGCATTGGCGAATCAGGCAATCGGGTGTTCATGATTGGCGGCGAATACCGCCCCGACTCGACCCAGAACGTCGGCACCCTGGCCCTGGAGCAGATCACCCGGTTCAACGCTGAACATGCCGTGATCACCATCGGCGCACTGAATGAAGACGGCGCCATGGACTTCTCCATCGAAGAAGCCGAGATCGCCCGCGGGATGATTGCCCAGGCCCGCCAGCTGACAGTGATCGCCGACTCGTCGAAGCTGGAGCGCCGCGGCCTGTTCAAGGTATTCCCGCTGGAGCGCATCGACCGCCTGGTGATCGATCGCCAGCCCGGCCCGCAACTGCAGGCCGCGCTGGAAAAGGCCAAGGTCGAAGTGCACGTGGTCAACCCCGCCTGAAGCGCCGCCTGGGCAAGGCTGGCCGGCAGCGGGTAGCGCACAGGCCGGGGCCCTTAAAACCACAATAAATGACCGACTAGTGACCGAATAACAAATTAAATCAACAAATATGGCCCATATTATGCTTTGCTTGTCGCACCGATCCTTGGGTGCTACCGCAGGAAACAGGCATTTATATGACCGAGCTTTATCCGAACAATGTGACTTTCGATGTGGCCGTCGTCGGTGGCGGTGTTGTCGGTTGCGCCATGGCCCGACGCTTTGCCCTGGAGGGGGCACGGGTGGTGTTGCTTGAAAAAGGCAGCGACATCCTCTCGGGCGCGAGCAAGGCCAACAGCGCCATTCTGCACACCGGTTTCGATGCCCCCAGCGGCAGCCTGGAACTGCAGTGCATGCAGGCCGGGTACCAGGAGTACCTGGAGATCCACGGCGCGATGAACCTGCCGCTGCTCAAGAGCGGGGCCCTGGTGGTGGCCTGGAACGCCGAGGACCAGGCCAAGCTTCCCGGCATCCTCGCCCAGGCCCAGGCCAATGGGGTCGATAACGCGCGCCTGCTGGAACCCGGCGAGCTCCTGGCCCTGGAACCGCAGCTGGCCAACCATGCCGTCGGCGCGGTGCTGGTGCCGGATGAACACCTGATCGATCCCTGGTCCGCGCCCCTGGGCTATCTGCAACAGGCCATGGCCCATGGCACCCGGGTGCACCGGCAATGCGAGGTGCAGCAAGGCCAGTTCGACGGCGATTGCTGGACCCTGCACACCAGCCTCGGCTCCCTGCGCGCAGCCCAGGTGGTCAACTGCGCCGGGCTGTTCGGCGACACCCTGGAGCACAACCTGCTGGGCCACAGCGGGTTCCGGATCATGCCGCGCAAGGGCCAGTTCGTGGTCTTCGACAAGGCCGCGGCCCAGTTGCTGCAGCGCATCGTCCTGCCAGTGCCCAACGAGCGGACCAAGGGCATCGTCCTGACCCGCACCGTGTACGGCAATCTGCTGGTGGGCCCGACTGCCGAAGAACAGGAGGACCGGATCCACGCCGGCCTCGACCAGGCGACCCTGCAAAGCCTGATCGACGCCGCCGTGGAACGGATTCCAGCGCTTGCCGGCATCCCCGTGACCGCCACCTACGCCGGGTTGCGCCCCGCCAGCGAAAAGAAGGAATACCGGATCTCGGCCGACCACTCCCGGCACTGGATCACCGTCGGCGGTATCCGCTCCACCGGGCTCACCGCCGCCCTGGGCATTGCCCGGCATGTCTACTCACTCTATAGCCAGCGCTGCCAGCACTACCCGGTGCGCGAGCCGGTCTGGCCGCAGTTGCCCAACCTGGCCGAACACCTGCCCCGTGACTGGCAGCAGCCCGGCTATGGCGAAATCGTCTGCCACTGCGAGCTGGTTACCCGGCGCGAGATCGAAGCAGCCCTGAACGGCCCCCTGGCCCCCGGCGACCTGGGCGGCCTCAAGCGCCGCACCCGGGCCTGCATGGGGCGCTGCCAGGGTTTCTACTGCTCGGCCCAGGTCGCCGAACTCAGCGCCAGTCGCCTGGCCATCCCCCTTGCCACAGGTCGTTGCCATGAACAGCACTGAAACTTTGCGCCAGGCCGAAGCGGCCATCATCGGCAGCGGCCCGGCGGGACTCGCCGCGGCCATCGAGCTACGGCGCCAGGGCGTAGGCCCGGTCATCGTCATCGAGCGTGAGAACGAAGCCGGCGGCATCCCCCGGCATTGCGCTCACCCGCCCTTCGGCATGCGCGAGTACCAGCGCATTCTCAGCGGGCCGGCCTATGCCCGGCGCAACGTCGCGGCCGCCCTGAAGGCGGGGGTGGTGATCCTGCTGCGCCATAGCGTGGTCAGCCTCGAACCCGGTGGCCTGCTGCGCCTGGCCAGCCCCGAGGGGCCGCTGACGATCCAGGCACAGCAGGTGCTGATCGCCACCGGTGCCCGGGAAACCCCGCGCTCGGCACGCCTGCTGTCCGGTGACCGGCCGGTGGGGGTGATCAACACCGGCGCCCTGCAGAACTTCCTCTATGTACAGCGCCTCAAGCCCTTCGAACGGCCACTGATCATCGGCACCGAACTGGTCAGCCTGTCCGCCGTGCTCAGTTGCCGGCGCGCCGGTATCCGCCCGGTGGCCGTGCTGGAGGCCAATAGCCGTGCCACCGCCCGCTGGCCGCTGTCGCTGTTCCCACGGTTGCTGGGCATTCCCCTGCACCTGGGCGCGCAACTGCTGGCGATCAACGGCACCGGCCGCGTGGAGTCGGCCACCGTGCGCATGGCCGACGGCGAGGTTCGCGAGATGCCCTGTGACGGTGTTCTGCTCACCGGCCAGTTCACCCCGGAGTCGAGCCTGGTGCGCCTGAGCCACCTGCAACTGGACAGCGGCAGTGGCGGGCCCAGGATCGATCAGTTCGGCCGCTGTTCGGACCCGGCCTACTTTGCCGCCGGCAACCTGTTGCGGCCCATCGAGACCGCCGGCTGGTCCTACCGTGAGGGGCGGCGCATCGGCGCCCTGATGGCCCTGGCCCTGCGTGGCCAACTGCCTGATGCCCATGACGCCCTGAGCCTGAAATACGCCGCGCCGATCAAGCTCGGTGTGCCGGCGCAACTGGTGCGCGGCGAACTCCCCGGCCTGGCGCACCTGCAACTGCGGGTCAGCCGGGCGGTCAGCGGCACGCTGCGGGTCAGCGCCCAGGGCAAGGAGCTCTGGAGCCGGCCGGTGTCCGCCCTGCCTGAGCGCCGCCTGCTGATCCCCCTCAAGGAGTTGCAGTTGCCGGCGCACATCGACCAACTGGACATTTGCATCGACTAGGCCCGTCCCACAACAAGAGAGAAGACCATGCGAATAGCCGCACTTGACCAGGGCACCACCAGCACCCGCGTGCTGGTGGTGGACATGCAGGGCCGAGCCGATATCCAACTGTCGCTGCGTCACCAGCAGCACCACCCGCGCCCCGGCTGGGTCGAGCACGACCCGCTGGAATTGCTGGCCAACCTGCAACGCTGCCTGGAAGCCACCGGCCGGGTCGATGCCATCGGCCTGGCCAACCAGGGTGAAAGCTGCCTGGCCTGGGACGCCATCAGTGGCGCACCGCTGTCACCGGTGATCGTCTGGCAGGACAACCGCAGCGCCGCCCGCATCGAGGAGTTGCGCGCCAACGGCGCCGAGGCCTTGACCCTGGAACGGGCCGGCCTGCCCCTGGACGCCTACTTTTCTGCCAGCAAGCTGGCCTGGATCCTGGAGCACCTGCCCGCCGCAAAGGCCGCCCTGGATACCGGACGCCTGCGCCTGGGCACCACCGATGCGTACTTTCTCGACCGCCTGGCGGGGGTCTACGCCACCGACATCACCACCGCCTCGCGCACCTCGCTGATGAACCTCGCCACCGGCCAGTGGGACCCCGAACTCTGTGAGCTGTTCGGCGTTCCCTTGCAGGCACTGCCCGAGATCCGTGCCACGGTCGGCGACTTCGGGCGCATCGGCCAGACCCCGATCAACGCCTCGGTGGTGGACCAGCAGGCCTCGCTCTACGGCCACGGCTGCCGCCGCCCCGGTGACGCCAAGATCACCTTCGGCACCGGCGCCTTCGCCCTGACCGTCACCGGCGAGCAGATCATCCGCGCCCCGGAAAAAGGCCTGCTGGCGACCATCGCCTGGCAGGCCGACGGCCAACCGGTGTACGCCATGGACGGTGGCGTGTACGACGCCAGCGCGGCAGTGGAATGGGCCGGGCGCCTGGGCCTGTTCAGCGACTTCTCGGAACTGGCGAGCTTCGACCAGCCCCCGGCGATCTCCCGCGACCTGGCCTTTGTGCCTGCGCTCTCCGGGCTCGCCTGCCCCCACTGGGACCGCAGCGCCGGCGCGGTATGGATCGGCATGAACGCCGCCACCAGCCGCCTGGACCTGTGCCAGGCGGTACTGGAAGGCGTGGCCCTGCGCAGCGCCGAAGTGATCAGCGCCATGGACGAGCACTTGAGCGTCACCGACCAGTTGTCGATCGACGGCGGCCTGGCCCGCAGCCCGTATTTCGCCCAGTTCCTGGCCGACATCCTGCAGCGCACCATCGTCACCCAGCGCTTCGACGAACTCACCGCCCTGGGGTGCGCCGGCCTTGCCGCCCGCGGCCTGGGCCTGGAGCTGCCGGCCCTGGACAACACCCGTACCGACTATCGGCCACGCATCGACCCGGCCACCGCCGCTGCCTGGCGCCAGACCTTCAGCGGCGCGGTCAGCCGCTCCCAGGGCTGGTCGCAACCGCGCTGAAAACACCCCAGGGCCAAGGATGGCCCTGGCGTTCCCGCGGCCGGCTGCCCCTTGCCGATCCGCCACGCCTGTTGGACACTGGCGCGCCTGCCTGCGGCCAAGCAGCAGGTACATCAAGCGGTTGCTGGCGACTCAGACACACGGGACCACTGACTGCTGCGCGGGCGCCCACCCTGCCTGCTGCACTCATTAATGGATTAACCAGGGTCCGTTACCGCTTGGTG
>NZ_AYMU01000014.1 GCF_000633395.1 Pseudomonas sp. PH1b | reverse complement strand
TTTTTCGCGCGCGGCATCAGCATTGACCTTCGCGATCACGTCCCCCTCTCCCACCAGCACCATGACCTCCTGGCCATAACGCTCCCTGCGCTCATAGGGATAACCCGCTATGTCGCGACGGCTGAGCCGGGTGTTCGACAACGCGGTTTCCACCGGTTTGCGAAAGGCCTCACTGGCACAGTTGTCCGCGCTGCTGGTGCCGCTTTGTCGTAGCAGGCGCAGGCGCTGTTCATGGCCGTCGACACTTGCCGTTCTGGCGGCGTTCAATACTCCCGACTCAGCGACCTTGAACATCCAGCGCGCCTTGTTCTCCGGCTCGCTCCAGGCACCCGCGTCGCGAACCAGCCCCAGTGCTTGCACAGTCGCAAGGTCCAGCTCGTACCAACCCGCCGTGGCCGGCTCTGAAGAGTTGAAACACAGCCTGATTTGCTTGCCCTCAAGAACCCCCTCCCAGACTCCGCTCAATCCCGTATCGGCAACCGCCGCCGTGAGGAAAAAACTGCTGAGAACGATACATGCCAAGGGTTTGAACATATGAATCGACAACTCCTCAAGAGACCTCGAACGCGGCTCGCCTGCATGGCCTTGGCTTGCTGACAGATCGGCGATGGGCAAAGGAGCGATCATACCTGCCCTGAAGTGCGTGACGTTCAGTGTTTAAACCCATCAAGTGCCCCCCCCTGCACCAACGGCTCGTCACCGTGATCGGCGGTCGGCACCTGCAGCGTGCAGACCTTGCCCTGATCCAAGGGCCTCTGCGCCTGCCGTCGACCCGAAGCCGGGGCCGGCGACACGGACTGTATCAGCGCCTTTACATTGTCCGACAATCAATGGCAAGTCCCCGGCTGCACGGGACGAAACCGCCGATGATGGCAAACTGGAATTTCGCTGGAACTGAACAATACTACGTCGCCAACGGGCCTCTCTGCCCGCCTTCCAGCGAAAAGGAATTCAGCATGAGCACTCAAGAACTCGAACTCGATGTCGCGGTGGTTGGCGGGGGTGCGTCGGGCACCTACAGTGCCTGGCGCCTGCAGCATGAACAGGGTGAAAAACTCCGGATCGGCCTGTTCGAATACAGCGCGCGCATCGGTGGCCGGCTGTTCAGCATCAACCTGCCGGGCCTGCCCAACGTGGTCGCCGAAGTCGGCGGCATGCGCTACATCCCCGGCCCCGGGGGCCATGTGCTGGTGGACAGCCTGGTCAAGCAACTGCGCCTGCCGAGCCAACCCTTTCCCATGGGCGCGCCCGCGCCGGTGGGCTCGAAAAACAACCTGTTCTACCTGCGGGGCAAGCGCTTTCGCTACCGCGACTTCAAGGAAGCGCCGCACAAGATCCCCTATGACCTGGCCTGGTCCGAGCGCGGCTACGGCCCCGAGGACCTGCAGGTCAAGGTGATGAACTACGTGTACCCGGGCTTCGACCAGCTCAGCCTGTGCCAGCAGATGCAGGTCAAGGTGTTCGGCAAGGAAATCTGGAAGTACGGCTTCTGGGACTTGCTGTACCGGGTCATGAGCAACGAGGGCTACCAGTTCATGAAGGACGCCGGCGGTTATGACGCCAACGTTGCCAACGCCAGCGCGGTGACCCAGTTGCCCGCCACCGAATACAGCGACGACACGGTCTTCCTGACCCTGACCAAGGGCTTCCAGAGCCTGCCCCTGACCCTGGCGGCGAAGTTCGCCAAGCTGCCGGGGGTGCTGCCTGGCAAGCAGCGGGTGCAGATGAACCAGCGCCTGGCGAAGATCAGCTACGCCAAGGACCCTGAGTTCCCCTATCGCCTGCATTTCCAGAGCACCGTCACCGAAGACGGCAACACCCGGGACGCCGCCGGCCACCAGGTGGTCAAGGCCAGGAAGATCATCCTGGCCATGCCGCGCCGGGCCCTGGAGCTGATCGACGCACCGCTGTTCGAGGATCCCTGGCTCAAGGAGAACCTCGGCTCGGTGCTGATGCAGTCGGCGTTCAAGCTGTTCCTGGCCTACGAGCAGCCCTGGTGGCGCAGCCTGGGCCTGGTGGCCGGGCGCTCGGTCACCGACCTGCCGGTGCGACAGATCTACTACATGGGCACCGAATGCGAGCAGCCCGGCGGCGAGGCGAATCTCAACTCGCTGCTGATGGCCTCCTACAACGACATCGGCACCGTGCCCTTCTGGAAAGGCCTGGAAGGCGGCGCACCCTTTGTCGGCCACCTGCCCGCCAACCTGGCCGGGCGCCTGCAGCTTGCGCAGGTGGTGCCTAAAACCGAGTTCCAGGTCAGCGACGAAATGGTCCGGGTGGCGCAGATGCAGGTCACCCAGGTCCATGACCAGGTGGAACTGCCACGGCCCTACTCGGCGGTCTATCACGCCTGGGACGCCGATCCCTACGGTGGCGGCTGGCACGAATGGAAAGCCAACTACCGGCTCGACCAGATCATCTACCGCATGCGCCATCCGGTCGCGGACCAGCAGATCCACATCGTCGGCGAGGCCTACTCCATCGGCCAGGGCTGGGTGGAAGGCGCACTGACCGTGGCCGAATCGACCTTGCAGGACTTCTTCGGCCTCAAGCGCCCCAACTGGCTGTCCAAGGACTATGCCCTGCTGCCCGCGCTGCCCGCGGACGGCTGCACCCTGCCCAGCGACCAGCCGTTGCCGTGCCAGGACTGCGCCAAGACCCTGGATGGCGTCACCCAGTTCGCCTACGAGGGGATCGACCATGGCCAGCAATAAGCCCTTTACCGTCGCCGACTACCTGCTCACCCGCCTGCACCAACTGGGCCTGCGCAAGGTGTTCCAGGTGCCCGGAGACTACGTCTCGCACTTCATGTCGGCCCTGGACGATTTCGACGGTATCGACGCCGTCGGCGAGGTCAATGAAATGGCTGCGGCCTACGCCGCCGACGGTTACGCCCGCTACGCCGGCATCGGCGCCGTATCGCTGCAGTACAGCGTCGGCACCTTCAGCGGCCTGAACGCCATTGCCGGCGCCTATGTCGAGCGCAACCCGGTGGTGCTGATCAGCGCCAGCCCGTCGGCGCAGAACCGCCAGTTGATCTGGTCCCAGGACGTGCTGTTCCACCACTCCACGGGGGATCTGCAGGTGGGGCGCAAGGTCTTCGAACCCGTGACCGTGGCCAGCCTGATCCTCGACGACAGCGAGCACGCTCCGGCGCTGATCGACGAGGCCCTGGTCAAGGCCATCAGCGAACGCCGGCCGATCTACCTGGAAGCCTGGCAGAACGTCTGGGGCGAGCCCTGCCCCCACCCCCAGGGCGAACTGCAAGCCCTGGCCGCCCGCTGTGACGACGACTCGCTGCGAGCGGCCATCGAGGCCACCCTGCTGCGCCTGGGCAACGCTCGCTCGCCGGTGATCATGCTCGGCATCGAGGTGGCCCGCTTCGGCCTGCAGGAGCAGGTCATGCGCCTGATCGAAGCCAGCGGCCTGCCCTTCACCACCAGCCTCGAAGCCAAGACCGTGGTCGACGAGAGTCACCCGCAGTTCATCGGCACCTACGCCGGCACTGCCTCGCGCCTGTGGACCCAGGCCTTGATGAAGGACGTGGACTGCATCCTCGCCCTGGGGGTGATCTTCACCGACGACTACCTGCAACTGCTGGCAAAGGACTTCAGCCAGATCATTCTGGTCAACACCCAGCTGGCCCGTACCGGCCTGCAGTACTACCCCCATGTGCCGCTGCCGCAATACCTGCAGAGGCTGTTGGGGGCCATGGGCCTGGACAGCGATTACCCGTTGCCCTGCAGTGCTCATGAACCGCCCCCGGCGGTGCGCCTGCAGCAGGGCAGCGCCGACGATCCCCTGGGCTACGAGCTGTTCCTGGAGATTCTCGAGCGCGTCGCCCGCGAGCAGAACCTGTGGGCCGACAGCAGCCTGATCCTCGGCGAAAGCTCGGCGCTGTACGCCGCCAGCAACCTCAACGGCCTGCCCCGGGACAGTTTTGTCGCCGATGCCATCTGGGGTTCCCTGGGCCACGAGACCGGCTGCGCCCTGGGAGTCGCCCTGGCCAGTGGCCGACGCCCGGTGGTGGTGGCCGGCGACGGCGGCTTCATGATGATCTGCCAGTCGCTGTCGACCCTGGCCCGCAACCGCATCAATGCCCTGGTGTTCGTCATGAGCAACGAGGCCTACGCCATCGAACAGGCCTTCGTCGACATCGATGCATTCGAGCCCGGCGGCCAGTTCGCCCCCTTCGACCTCCTGCCCACCTGGGACTACCTGGCCCT
The DNA here is from genome assembly GCF_000633395.1 of Pseudomonas sp. PH1b. Taxonomy (GTDB): domain Bacteria; phylum Pseudomonadota; class Gammaproteobacteria; order Pseudomonadales; family Pseudomonadaceae; genus Aquipseudomonas. The sequence goes on along the minus strand of NZ_AYMU01000014.1, from coordinate 66,428 downwards.
GGCCAAGGGTTTTGGCGCCGAGGGTTTCAAGGTCTCGACCCGCAGCGGGCTGGAGCAGTTGCTGCCGCAGTTGCTGCGGCTCAAGGACCGGCCGGCACTGATCCAGGTGGTCATCCCCCAACGTGACCTGGCGCCGCAGATCAAGCGCCTGGCCAAGCCGGACGGCCCGCTGTTCGTCGCCCGCCACAGCCACGACAACGACTGACACAGGCCCAAGCCAGGCACCGGCCGGCCGGCGAACGCATGCATCGCACTGCTTTCGCCGGCACACCTGCGCTGCCCGGCCATGGCGCTAAAAAACCAAGGAGCCACAAATCATGGACGTCCCCTTTCTGCGCAGCAGCCTGGTCGCCGGCCTGCTGCTCGCCGCCTGCAGTGCCCAGGCCCACACCATGAACCATGGTGCCGAGGCCAAGGTCATCCGCTTTACCCCCGTGCCGCCGGACATGCCCTACGAGCAGGTGCTGCAACACTGCGTCAGCCGCCAGGACACCGAGCCCGACCAACTGCTCTCGGGCCTGGGCGGCACCCGCTACCCGCTGGTCAGCCTCACGCAGCCAGAGCAGGTGCAAGCCTTCTACAGCCAAGGCATGGCCCTGCAATACGGCTTCAACTTCTCCGCGGCGATCCGCGCCTTCTACCAGGCCAGCCGTTTCGACGACGACGCGGCCATGCCCTACTGGGGCATTGCCCTGTCGGCCAACTCCAACATCAACAGCGTCGCCACCACCGGCTGCAACCAACTGGCCTACCGCTCGGTGCAGATCGCCCTGGAACATGCCCAGGCCCGGCTCAAGGACAGCGCCGCCCAGGCCGCCTTCAGCCCCCGCCAGCTGCAGCGCGAGGTGGACTACGCCCAGGCACTGCTGAGCCTCTACAGTGAACAGGACGGCCAGATTATCCTCAGCGGCGAAGGCAACCGGCGCTACGCCGACGCCATGAAGACGCTGTCGGAAACCTATTTCGACGACCTGGATGCCGCCACCCTGTACGCCGACGCCCTGCTCAGCCTCGATCCCTGGAAGTGGTGGGAAGGCACCGAGGCGATCTCCGACAGGGTCAAACCGACCCACGAGGCCTACGAGGCGCTGCAGGTGCTGAACCGGGTGCTGGTGCAGGACGACCAGCACACCGGGGCCAACCACTTCTACATCCACGCCATCGAGGAGTCGCCGTTCCCGGCCAGCGGGCTGCCCATGGCCGATCGCTTTCGCGACCAGAACCCGGCCATCGGCCACCTGGTGCACATGGCCTCGCACATCTACCAGCGCATCGGCAACAACGCCCTGGCCAGCACCGCCAACTACACCGCGGTCTCGGTGGACCGCGCCTACACCCATCAGGTGCAGCCACAAAGCCCCTACGCCCTGCACTACCTGGGGCACAACATCCACTTCCTGACCTGGACCCTGTCCATCGAGGGGCGCCACAACGAAGCCATGAACATGGCCGAGGAACTGGTGGAGAACACCACACAATACTCGGCGCTGCCCTTCCTCTGCCAGCAGTACCCGGCCGAGCTCAAGACCAAGACCGACTACTTCTACGCCGTGCCCTACTACTTCGCCGTGCGCTTCGAAGACTGGGACGCCCTGGCGCGGATCGAACCGAAGATCGACGCGGGCCTGGCGACCATCAACCAGACCTGCAAGGCGGCCAGCCAGGACTGGCAGGCACTGACCCGGCCCTACTCCCAACTGATGAAGAGCTATGCCCTGGCCTACCGGCAACTGAGCGCCCAACACCTCAATCAGGACCAGGCCCGGGAGGCCCTAAAGGGCTTCTGGCAGGCCGTCGCCGCGGCCCCGCTCACGGGTGAGAACGCCCTGCAGTATGGCAACAACCCGGCCCTGCAACTGCTGCGCATCGCCAACCTGGTGCTGATCAATCGGGCCCAGTCCAGCGCCGCCGGGCCGCTGGACCTGGCAGCCCTCAAGAACCTCGGTAACCAGGTGTTCAAGCAGCAGCAGGACGGCCTCAACGGCGACCTGCAGGCCCTCGATGGCGACGCCGGCAAACAGCAGATCGCCGCCTGGCGCAAGGCGGTGCAAGTGCAGGATGCCCTGGCCTACAACGAGCCGCCGGACTGGTACTACACCCTGCGCGAATCCCTGGGTTACGCCCTGCTGGAGCAGAAGCAGTACGCCGAGGCGGAGCGGGTCTTTCGCGAGGACCTGGCGGGCAATCGCCTCAGCGGCCGTTCCCTCAACGGCCTCAAGCTGAGCCTGCAGAACCAGCCCGGCAAAACCGTGCCGGCGCTGCTGGACGAACAACTGCAGAGCGCCTGGCGCAACGCCACGGTGAGCCCGGTGCCCAGGCTCTAGCGCGTGAGTGCGGTGCCTGGCCCTGGGAGAAAAGCCGGGCCAGGCGCCGGTGCCCGCTCAACGCCCGGAAAAGCGCAGCCGTGACAGCTGGCGCAGATCGCCCTCCAGGTAATAGGCATCGCTCCAGCTGTCATCCACTGCCAGCGGCTGCACCTGTTTCAAGGCCAGTTGCCTGGCGAAGTAGCGAAACCGGTAATGCTCGTAGAAACGCAGCAGTTCCAGGCCGTAGCGGTCCGCAAGATCCATGTCGCCACGGATGATCAGGAAGTTCTCGTCATTGCTCTGGCTGGCGCCGACGCTGAGGTTGTGGCTGCCGCTGATGATCACCGGCGCGTCGCTGGTGAAGTCGGTGACGATGGCCTTGGTGTGCACCAGCAGGTTGCCCTTCTGGCCCTTGAGGCCTTCCTTGAGCCAGCCCTCCAGGCCGTTGTTGAGCAAGGCGGTGGCGGCGAACTCGGCGCTGCGGTCGGCGTGGAAGCCAGTGATGCGGCTGGCGGTGTTCTGCAGGCCGTAGCGCAGCACATCGTCATGGGGCTGGCCGAGCAAGGCATCGAGCAGGCTGTCGGGCAAGGCGAAGGCGGTGACGAACAGCAGGTCGCGGCGGGCGCTGTTGATGATCTCGACGAACTCGCTCAGGTCGCCCTGGCCGCTGCGTGGGGAGAACCCGGCAAACAACGCGGCATCCGCTTGCATGGGGTTGTTCTGGGTCAGCCATTTGCGGGTACTGCCCACATCCGCGGGGTTGGCCCAGACCTGCTCGAACACCTGCAGGTAGCGCGCGGCAAGCGCGGGGTTGTCGAGGCAATGAACCACGTTGGCCTGCCGGTAGACCCCGTTGGCGGTGAAGTTGGTGCTGCCGCAGAGCACCGCGCCGGGCTGGCGCTGGCCGTTGGCGTCGAGGCGGCTGAGGACGATGAACTTGTCGTGGAAGATCGCGTGGGTCACCCGCCCGCGCTTGTTGGCCTCGGGCAGGTGCTGCAGGCTGGCCTGGTTCATCGTGGTGTCGGCATCGCCAGGGGCGGCGTGGTACAGCACCCGCACCTGGACGCCGCGATCGAAGGCGGCGTTGACCGCGTCGATGATCGACTGCAACTGGTACTCGTAGATGGCGATGTCCAGGCACCAACTGTTGTCGACCGCTCGCTGGATGAAGCCCAGCAATTGCTCCAGCAGGCCGTTTTCCAGCCACTGCCGCGCCGCGTCCGGCCAGGCTTCGATGGGCAGGGTCTTGTTGCCACTGAGCTGGGAGTCCAACTCGGGAAACTTGCGGGAAAACGCCTGGCTGGCGGCCACCGCGCGGTTGAAGATCACCCGCTGCCCCGGGGGCTGGCCATTGTCGGCGGTGAGGCTCAGCAGCAACGACTCGCCCAGTTGCGGCGCATCGCTGCTGCCATAGACCAGGTGCACCCGGTAGTTGAGGGTGGCGCCTGGGTTGACCGCGTAGTCGGCCCAGCGGAATTTCTGCAGCGGCGCCTGATCGCTGGGGGTGGCGTTGTACTGGGGAAAGGTGTGGGGCTTGCCGGGGAAAGTCAGGCTGTTGAACAGAAACAGCCAGGGTTTGCTACCGGTCTGTTTTTCGATGGCAAACCCCAGCAGCCCCTGGCGCCGCGACGCATCCAGGTCCATGGCCAGCAGCACCCCGTTGGTTCCGGCATAGGCCTTGACCCGAAAATCGTCCTTATCGTTACGCACCAGTACACGCATGAAGTCACTCCTGTGAAAGACAGCGCAAAGCGTAGCCGCTTCCCGCCCCACTGCAGACAACAACAGCCTCGCCCGGTGCAGGAGCCGGCTTGCCGGCGAAGAGGCCCTTGAGTCTTGCGCTGTCCTTGCGGACGCCTTCGCTGGCGAGCCAGCTCCTACAGCTGGCGCGACAGCGGCGTCGTTCTTGTAGGAGCCGGCTTGCCGGCGAAGAGGCCCTTGAGTCTTGCGCTGTCCTTGCGGACGCCTTCGCTGGCGAGCCAGCTCCTACGGGGGATGTGCGGTGTGTCGGGGAGGTCGTCAGGGCGTATGGACGTCGAGGTGCTGGTAGCCAGCGTTGAGGAGAGTCGCCAGATCGCGGGCCCGTCCCAGGCGGATCGGGCCGCGCTCGATATCGATCAGCAGGGTCGGACAGTACAAGGGGGCCAGGGCTGGCAAGGTTTTCAAGCGCCCGTCGGTGATCAGCAACAGCCGTTGCTGTTCCGCCGGCAGCCGCCGCTGACGCTGCTCCAGCCAGTGCGCGGCTTCGTGCAGGGCCTGTGACAGCGGCGTGCCGCCGCCGGCCCCCAGGCCGTCAAGCCAGTGCCGCAGGTCCTTGGAAGCCTTCAGGCCCTGCACTTGCCAATGCGGGGCGCGGCCGCTGGCGGTCAGCAGCGCCAGGCGCGCGCGCTGGCGGTAGGCATCGTCGAACAGTTGCGCCAGCAAGCCCTTGGCATCGCTCAAGGCATTGTGCCGGCGGGTCGATGCCGAGGCGTCGACTATCACCAGCCACAGTTCATGGGGCGAACGACTGCGCAGTTGAAACAGCAGGTCTTCGCGCTGATGTGGCCGGCCCTTGAGCAAGGTGCCCGGCCAATTGATCCGGCCTTGGCCGGCACTGCGGCTGCGACCTTGCCTGCCGTGGTTCAGGTGCCCCGCACGGGGCCTGGCATCCGCCCCCGCGTCAGACCGGGGACGGATGCCTAGGGCTTTTTTGGCCAGCTCGGCACTTCACGACGAGCCCCCGTGGGCAGGGCCTGGGCCGGCATTTCGCCCCATTGCCCCTGGCCTTCGCTGGGCTGGGCATTATTCGGGGCCGGGGCCTGGGGGCTTTGCCCTGCTGGAGGGGCACTGGGCGCATTCTCTCGGCGGCGGTGGCGCAAGGCGAACTCGGCCACGGCGTCGATATCTTCCTCGGCGATGGCGCTGGCGCCACGCCAGGCAGCGTGGGCCCGGGCCGCCCGCAACCACACCAGGTCGGCGCGCAGGCCGTCCACGGCAGCGGCAAAGCAGCGCTCGGTGATCAGCGCCAGGGCCTGATCGTCCAGCGGGATGTTCGGCAGGGCGCCTCGCGCCTGCTGGCAACGCTCGCGCAGTGCGGCCTGGGCCTCGGCCCACTGGGCGCAGAAGCCTTCGGGGTCACTGTCGAAATCCAGCCGCCGGCGAATGATCTGCCCCCGCTCCAGGGGCGCGGTCTGGCCGCTCAAGGCCACGTTGAGGCCGAAGCGGTCAAGCAGTTGCGGGCGCAGTTCGCCCTCCTCCGGGTTCATGGTGCCGATCAGCACGAACTTGGCCGAGTGACGGTGGGAAATGCCGTCGCGCTCGATCAGGTTGGTGCCGCTGGCCGCCACGTCCAGCAGCAGGTCCACCAGGTGATCGGGCAGCAGGTTGACCTCATCGACATACAGCACCCCGCCATCGGCCTTGGCCAGCACCCCGGGAGAGAACTGCGCCCGGCCCTGGCCCAGGGCGGCGTCCAGGTCCAGGGTGCCCACCAGGCGCTCCTCGGTGGCGCCCAGGGGCAAGGTGACGAACGGCCCGCTGGCCAAGAGATCCGCCAGGCCCCGGGCCAGGGTCGACTTGGCCATGCCCCGGGGCCCTTCGATCAGTACGCCGCCGATCTTCGGGTCGATGGCGGTCAGGCACAGCGCCAGTTTCAGGGCATCGGCGCCGACCACGGCGGACAGCGGGAAATGTGGGGTGTCGCTCATGTCGGGGTCTCGCTTGGGTCGGGTCGGGGGTGTCCGGGAGAGGCTTTCGCGAGCAAGCTCGCTCCTACAGGTAGCGCATTGCCGTTGTAGGAGCGAGCTTGCTCGCGATCGAGTGCACAGCACGCCTCAGGAATCTTCTTCAATATCCAGCAGCAGGTTTTCCAGGGCCTCGCGGTAATCGCCGGGCTCCTGCCACAGGCCACGCTGCTGGGCCTCCAGCAAGCGCTCGGTCATGTCCCGCAGGGCGTGGGGATTATGCTGGCGGACGAACTCGCGGGTCGAGTCATCCAGCAGGTAGGCGTCGGCCAGCAAGGCGTATTGGTGATCATCGATCAGCTCGGTGGTGGCGTCGAAGGCAAACAGGTTGTCCAGGGTCGCCGCCATTTCGAAGGCGCCCTTGTAGCCATGGCGCTTGACCCCTTCGATCCACTTCGGGTTGGCCGCCCGGGAGCGGATCACCCGGTTCAGCTCTTCCTTGAGGCTGCGGATCTTCGGCAGGTCCGGCTGGCTGTGGTCGCCGTGGTAGCTGGCGGCCTTGGCCCCGCTGAGGCTTTCCACCGCCGCCAGCATGCCGCCCTGGAACTGGTAGTAGTCGTTGGAATCGAGCAGGTCGTGCTCGCGGTTGTCCTGGTTCTGCAACACCGCCTGCACCCGGGCGAGGCGCGTGGCGAACTGCTCGCGGGCGGCGGTGCCTTCGTCGCTGCCGCCGTAGGCGTAGCCGCCCCAGTTGAGGTAGACCTCGGCCAGGTCCTCTCGGCTCTGCCACAAGCGGCCGTCGATCGCACCCTGGACTCCGGCGCCATAGGCCCCGGGCTTGGCGCCGAAGATCCGCCAGCCGGCCTGGCGCGCCGCCGCCTCGGCATCCAGGCCGGAGGCCGCCAGGGCTGCACGCTCGGCGCGAACTCGGGCGGCCAGGGGGTTCAACTCTTCGGGTTCGTCGAGGGCGGCCACCGCTTGCACCGCGGCGTCGAACAGGCGGATCAGGTTGGCGAAGGCGTCGCGGAAGAACCCGGACACCCGCAGGGTCACGTCGACCCGGGGCCGGTCCAGCAGGCTCAGGGGCAGGATCTCGAAGTCGTCCACCCGCTGGCTGCCGGTGGCCCACACCGGGCGCACGCCCATCAGCGCCATGGCCTGGGCGATATCGTCGCCGCCGGTGCGCATGGTGGCCGTGCCCCACACCGACAGGCCCAGTTGCAGCAGGTGGTCGCCGTGGTCCTGCAGGTGGCGTTCGAGGATCAGGTTGGCCGACTGGAAACCGATGCGCCAGGCAGTGGTGGTGGGCAGGTTGCGCACGTCCACCGAGTAGAAGTTGCGCCCGGTGGGCAGCACATCCAGGCGCCCGCGGCTGGGGGCACCGCTGGGGCCGGCGGGAACGAAGCGCCCGCTCAAGGCATCCAGCAGGCCGTGCATTTCTGCCGGGCCGCAAGCATCCAGGCGCGGCGCCACGACCTCCCGCAGCGCCTCGACAATGATCTGCACCGGCTCCCAGCCGGGTTGCTGCAACTGCGCCAGCGGGCCCTGCAGCGCCGCCTCGATCAACTGGCCAGCGTAGAGCTCCAGGCGCTCGCGGGTATCGCCGGCGGTGCGCCACAGGGCGCCGTCGAGGGCTTGCAGGGGTTGCGGGCGGCGGCCGGTCCAGGGCTCGGCAAGGGCACAGTCCAGCGGGTCGAACCCCAGCTCGAAGGCCTTGGCCAGAGCCCGCAGCAGGCTGGCGTGCGGGCCCTTGCCGTCACCCCGGGGAATGCGCAGCAGGGCCAGCAACGTGTCGATGCGCAAGCGCCCCTCGGGGGACTCACCGAACACATGCAGGCCATCACGGATCTGCGATTCCTTGAGGTCGCACAGGTAGGTGTCCAGGCGCGGCAGCCAGATCGCCGCATCGGCGTCGCTGTCGAGCTGTTCACCGAGCTGCAGTTCGCGGTCGATGTGGGTCTCGCGCACCAGCTTGAGAATGTCCCGCTGCAGCTCCCGGGCCCGCCGTGGGTCGAGCAACTGGGCTTCGTAGTATTCGTCTGCCAGCAGTTCCAGGTTGCGCAGCGGGCCGTAGGTTTCGGCGCGGGTCAGGGGCGGCATCAGGTGGTCGATGATCACCGCCTGGGTGCGACGCTTGGCCTGGGCGCCCTCCCCCGGATCGTTGACGATGAACGGGTAGATGTTCGGCAGCGGCCCCAGCAGCGCATCGGGCCAGCATTGCTCGGAAAGGCCAACGCCCTTGCCCGGCAGCCATTCCAGGTTGCCGTGCTTGCCGACGTGGATCACCCCATGGGCGCCGTAGGTCTGGCGCAGCCAGAAGTAGAAGGCCAGGTAGCCGTGGGGCGGCACCAGGTCCGGGTCGTGGTACACCGCGCTGGGGTCCACCTGGTAACCCCGGGCCGGCTGGATGCCGACGAACGTCAGGCCAAAGCGCAGGCCGGCGATCATCATCCGCCCGTCGCGGTACATCGGGTCCTGCTGCGGCGGGCCCCAGCGTTCCAGCAAGGCTTCCCGGTTGGCCTCGGGCAACGCCTGGAACAGCGCCAGGTACTCGTCCAGGGCCAGGCTCTGCTGGCAGGGGCGCTGGTCGAGGCTGTCCAGGTCATTGCTGACCCCGCCGAGCAACTGCCGGATCAGCTCGGTGCCGCTGGCCGGCAGTTCGGCAGGCAGCGGATAGCCTTCGGCGTGCAGGGCCTTGAGGATGTTCAATGCCGCGGCCGGGGTGTCCAGACCGACGCCATTGCCGATGCGACCATCCCGGGTCGGGTAGTTGGCCAGCACCAGGGCGATGCGTTTCTGGCCGTTGTCTAGGCGCCCCAGCTCGACCCAGCGCCGCGCCAGCTGGGCGACGAAATCCATGCGTTCGGGCTGGCCGCGGTAGCAGACCACGTCCGACTGGCTGCGCTCGCTGCGCCAGGCCAGGTCCTTGAAGCTGATGGGCCGGCTGATGATCCGTCCGTCCAGTTCCGGCAGGGCGATGTGCATGGCCAGGTCCCGGGGGCCCAGGCCCTGCTCGCTGTCCCGCCAGCCCGGTTCGTTGTCCTGGGCGCAGATCGCCTGGATCACCGGGATATTGCGACGAAACGGCCGCAGGTGCGGGGCTTCGGGGCTGGACTGGGCAAAGCCGGTGGTATTGAGGATCACCGCGGCCGCGGTTTCATCCAGCCAGTCTTCCACCTGGCTCAGGCAACCGGGCTCCTTGAGGCTGGCCACCGCTATGGGCAAGGGGTTGAGGCCCGCCGCCAGCAAGCGCTGGCAGAACAGGTCGATAAAGCCGGTGTTGGCCGCCTGCAGGTGGGAGCGGTAGAACAGCAGCGCCGCCACCGCTTGTCCCTCCTGCCAGTCGGCCTGCCAGTCGCAAAGGGCGGCCTGGCTTTTGTGCGGGTGGTAGATCGCCGTGCGCGGCAGGGTCTGCGGTTCGCTCCAGGGGTAGTCGCGCGCCAACAGGCCGCTGGCCAGGCAGCGGTAGAAATTCAGCGCGTTGTCGCGCCCGCCCTGGCGCAAAAACTGCCACAGGCGGTCGCGTTCGCTGGCAGCAACCGTGCTCAAGTCGCTGAGCTCCGGGTCCGGGCGATCGTCACCCGGCACCAGGATCAATTGCACCCCGCGCTGGGACAGTTCCACCAACTGCTCGACGCCGTAGCGCCAGTAGGCGATGCCGCCGTGCAGGGAAATCAGGATGACCTTGGCGTGGCGCAGCACCTGGTCCACATACAGGTCCACCGAGGCGTGGTTCTGCACCTGCATCGGGTTGGCCAGGCGAAAGCTGGGGTAGTCCGCGGGCAGCTGCTCGGCGGCGTCCGCCAGCAGCGCCAGGCTGGAGTCGCCGCTGCACAGGATCACCAGCTCGGCGGGGGTTTGTCCCAGGTCGGCAATGTTGTCATCCGACACGAAACCGCCGGGCTGGGTCCTGAGCAGGTGCATGGCTTAGACGCTGAGGGCAGCGCGCAGCTGGGCTTCCAGCTGGGCGGCGTCCAGTTCCTGGCCGATCAGCACCAGGCGCGTGGTGCGGGCCTCATCGGCGCCCCACTTGCGGTCGAAGTGCTTGTCGAAACGGGTGCCCACGCCCTGGATCAACAGGCGCATCGGCTTGTTGGGGATGGCAGCGAACCCCTTGACCCGCAGGATGCCGTGCTTGACCACCAGCTGGGTCAGGGCATCCAGCAGCAGGCTTTCATCGGCTTGCGGCAGTTCGATGGAGATCGAGTCGAAGGCATCGTGATCATGGTCGTCGTGATCGTCATCGCCGTCGTGGTGATGGTCGTGGTGGCTGTGGCGGCTGTCGATGTGTTCCTCGGAGCCGGCTCCCACGCCCAGCAGCACGTCCAGGGGCAGGCGCCCGCTGCTGGCTTCGATGACCTTGACCGCCGGCGGCAGCTCCTCGGCCACTTCCAGGCGGACCTTGGCCAGGTCTTCGGGGCTGATCAGGTCGGTCTTGTTGAGGATCACCAGGTCGGCGCTGGACAGCTGGTCGGCGAACAGCTCATGCAGGGGCGATTCGTGGTCCAGGTTGGGGTCGAGCTTGCGCTGGGCGTCCACCTGGTCGGGGAAGGCGGCGAAGGTGCCGGCGGCCACCGCCGGGCTGTCGACCACAGTGATCACTGCGTCGACGGTGCAGGCGCTGCGGATTTCCGGCCACTGGAAGGCCTGGACCAGGGGCTTGGGCAGGGCCAGGCCGGAGGTTTCGATGAGGATGTGGTCCAGGTCGCCGCGGCGCGCCACCAGTTCACGCATCACCGGGAAGAACTCTTCCTGCACGGTGCAGCACAGGCAGCCGTTGGCCAGCTCGTAGACCCGGCCGCTGGCCTCTTCCTCGGTGCAGCCGATGGAGCACTGCTTGAGGATCTCGCCGTCGATGCCCAGCTCGCCGAATTCGTTGACGATCACTGCAATGCGCCGGCCCTGGGCGTTGTCCAGCATGTGCCGCAGCAAGGTGGTCTTGCCCGAGCCAAGGAAGCCGGTGACGATGGTGACAGGGAGTTTGGCCAGTGTTTTCATCGGATGCCCTTTTGGCAAAGCAGGTGGGCAAACGGGACGAGAGCCGCAGCGCCAGGCGCACGGAGATTTCGCCACCGGATCACCCCGCCCGGTTGTAGTGAGAATCTTGGATCGAGGCAGGTCTCCTGGCTGAGGGCTGGCCGGTCGTTGGCACCGGCGCTTGCTGCGCCTTCCCGCCGGCGTCGTCGACGCTCGTGCAGTGGCCTTGCAGCAATCAAACCCTTCACAGTTGCGGGGGCAGCCGCGGCATCGACCGCGTTCCCTTCTTAGCTTCGACCCCTGGCCGAAGAACCTCGAAGGCGCAAGGCTACGCAGAGCGCGGGAGACGGTCAATCGGCAATGCGCCGACCAGCCGGCACCTGCGCCTGCGTTCATGGCAATTGACGCCCCTGCCCCGCCCATGATTTGCTACGCGCCTTGTTACGGGTGCCCTTCACAGGGTGAAACGGGAAACCGGTGAATCACGTGCTTTACTACAAAGTCGTGACCAGTCCGGTGCTGCCCCCGCAACGGTAAGCGAGCGAAGTGTCGAATCCACTGTGCCAAGGCATGGGAAGGCGACACTTGCCGGCACGGCATGACACTGCCCTGCCCCTCGCAAGCCCGGAGACCGGCCCGCAACACACAGATAACAAACCCGCGGTGGGCGGGCGCTGTTGCAAACCCTGCGTGGCCGTCACGCGGGGTTTTCCTGCGCCGCTCCCCGCCGACACTCCAAAGGGAAGCGCCATGTCGATCATCAGCAGCACCAGCCATACCACCACCAGCACCTCCACCCTGAGCCAGCGCCTGGTGGCCGCCATCGGTGCCTCGATCCTGGGCGCGTGCCTGGTGTACTTCGCCGGTTTCTCCCATATCGAAGCGGTGCACAACGCTGCCCACGATACCCGCCACAGCGCCGCGTTCCCTTGCCACTGAGGCCTGCCGAGATGATCAAGCGTATCGCGCAAACCGCAGGTTTCACCGGGCTGCTGGCCGCCCTGCTGCTGACCCTGCTGCAAAGCTTCTGGGTCGCCCCGTTGATCCTCCAGGCGGAAACCTATGAAAAGGCCCCCGCGGCCGAAGTCCATGAACACGCCGAGGGCGCCATGGCCGGGCATAGCCACGACGCCGAAGCCTGGGAACCGGAAGACGGCTGGCAGCGCGTGCTGTCCACCACCGGCGGCAACCTGGTGGTGGCAGTGGGTTTTGCCCTGATGCTGGCCGGGCTCTACACCCTGCGCGCACCTAACCGCACCTCCCAGGGGCTGCTCTGGGGCCTGGCCGGCTACGCCACCTTCTGCCTGGCGCCCACCCTGGGGCTGCCACCGGAATTGCCGGGCACCGCAGCCGCCGATCTGGTGCAGCGCCAGGTCTGGTGGGTCGGCACCGCCGCCTCCACCGCCGTGGGCATCGCGCTGATCGTGTTCGCCCAGAACTGGCTGCTGAAGATCCTGGGTGCGGCCATCATCGCCGTCCCCCATGTGATCGGCGCGCCACAGCCGGAAGTGCACTCCATGCTGGCTCCCGAAGCCCTGGAAGCGCAGTTCAAGATCGCCTCGCAACTGACCAACGCCGCGTTCTGGCTGGCGCTGGGGCTGATCAGCGCCTGGCTGTTCCGGCGCAAGGGTGCGGACCCGTACTCGGCATGAGTGATTCAAGCGCAGCGCCGACCCTGGTGGTCGGCCTGGGTTGCCAGAAAGGCTGCCCGGTGACCACGCTGCGCGCCTTGCTCGACCAGGTCCTGGCGGCACACCAGTTGCAGACCGCGCAGGTCTTGGCCCTGGCCAGCATCGACCTCAAGCGCAACGAGCCCGGCCTGCTGCAACTGGCGGAGCAACTGGAACTGCCGCTGACCTGTTTCAGCAGCAGTCAGCTCGCCCCCTACGCCCTGCGCCTGAGCCATCGCTCGCAGATCGCCTTCGAGCGTACCGGCTGCTACGGCGTGGCCGAAAGCGCCGCCCTGGCCCTGGCCGAGCACCTGCATCAGCAGCCCGCCAGGCTCTGGGTGCCCCGCCAGAAATACGCCCAGGCCACCCTGGCATTGGCCGCCTGCCGGTAGAATCGCCGATAATCCCCGCCCTCGATCATGAGCAATCTTCATCTGAAGCGGCGCTACCGCCTTTTTTTCACAGGAAACAGCCATGACTGTCTACTTCATCGGTGCCGGCCCCGGCGACCCCGAATTGATCACCGTCAAGGGCCTGCGCCTGATCCAGCGTTGCCCGGTGATCATCTACGCCGGCTCCCTGGTGCCCCAGGCGGTACTTGAAGGGCATCACGCCGAACGGCTGGTCAACAGCGCCGAACTGCACTTGGAACAGATCATCGAAGTGATCAAGCAAGCCCATGACCAGGGCCAGGATGTGGCCCGGGTGCATTCCGGCGACCCGAGCCTGTACGGCGCCATCGGCGAGCAGATCCGCTGCCTGCGGGAGCTGGGCATTGCCTTCGAGATCATCCCCGGGGTCACCGCCACCGCCGCCTGCGCCGCGTTGCTGGGGGCCGAACTGACCCTGCCGGACGTGTCCCAGAGCGTGATTCTCACCCGCTACGCCGACAAGACAGCGATGCCGGCCGGCGAGGAGTTCGCCAGCCTGGCGGCCCATGGCGCGACCATGGCGATCCACCTGGGGGTCAATCACCTACCGAAGATCGTCGCCGAACTGCTGCCGCACTACGGCGCCGACTGCCCGATTGCCGTGGTGCACCGGGCCACCTGGCCGGATCAGGACTGGGCCCTGGGAACCCTGGCGGACATCATCGATCAGGTGGCGGCCAAGGGCTTCCGGCGCACGGCACTGATCCTGGTGGGCCGGGTGCTGGCCACCGATGCATTCAGCGAATCCTCGCTGTACCGCGCCGGGCACGCCCACCTCTACCGCCCCTGAGCCCAAGCGCCCACCCGCAGGAGTTGGCCCGTAGGAGCTGGCTTGCCAGCGAAGGCGGTCTCGGTATCGGTGCAAGGCTCGAGGGCCCATTCGCCGGCAAGCCGGCTCCTACGAGGTTGCGCGCCTCCCTTCATTGCCGTGCCTGACGCCTTGTAGGAGCTGGCTTGCCAGCGAAGGCGTTCTCGGTATCGGTGCAGAGCTCAAGGACCTATTCGCCGGCAAGCCGGCTCCTGCGAGGTTGGGCGCCGCCCATCATTGCCGCACCTGACACCTTGTAGGAGCTGGCTTGCCAGCGAAGGCGTCTTCGGTATCGGTGCAGGGCTCAAGGGCCCATTCGCCGGCAAGCCGGCTCCTACGGAAGACGTTTTTTGGGGGGAGGAGCCGGCTTGCAGGCATAAAAAAACGGCGCTCACGGGGCGCCGTTTTTTCAAGTCGCAGCGAACGCCTTAGTAGTAGGCGTTTTCTTTCTGCGTGTGGTCAGTGACGTCACGGACGCCCTTGAGCTCGGGGATGCGCTCAAGCAAGGTGCGCTCGATGCCTTCCTTCAGGGTCACATCGGCCTGGCCGCAACCCTGGCAACCACCGCCGAACTGCAAGACGGCAATGCCATCCTCCACCACCTCGATCAGGCTGACCTGGCCGCCATGGCTGGCCAGACCCGGGTTGATCTCGGTTTGCAGGTAGTAGTTGATCCGCTCGTTGATCGGGCTGTCGGCATTGACCATCGGCACCTTGGCGTTGGGCGCCTTGATGGTCAATTGGCCGCCCATGCGATCGGTGGCGTAGTCGACAACCGCATCATCGAGGAAACCTTCGCTGAAGGCGTCGATGTAGGCGGTGAAACTCTTCAGGCCCAGGGCCTTGTCTTCGGGTTTCTCTTCGCCCGGCTTGCAGTAGGCGATGCAGGTCTCGGCGTACTGAGTCCCTGGCTGGGTGATGAAAATGCGGATGCCAATCCCCGGGGTGTTCTGCTTGGATAGCAGATCAGCCAGATAATCGTGGGCGGCGTCGGTAATGGTTATGGCGCTCATGGTGGTTCCTCGCAGACGTGGGCGCAGTTTACGCCAATCGACGCCGCTGACAAAGTCCTAGTATTTTTGTCGGGATAGACCTTGGTAGGGGCCGCCCACGACCCCGCCAGCAGCGGCCCGTGGGCGGACAACGGCGGTCTATCAGAGGTTTTCGTAGCGGTTCATGTCCAGGACACCCGCTTCTATCGGATCGGTTTCCTGCAGATAGCGGGTCTGATCGTGAAAGTACTGCCAGAACTGCGGGTGACTGCGACGAATGCCCCAGCGCTCCACCACTTTCTCGAAACTCGCGCCATCGCGGGCTTGCTGCATGGCCTGGACAAAATCCGGCACCTGCTCGGCCGGAACGTTGAACATGAAGTTCGGATAGCTGCTGAGAATGCCCGGGTAAATGGTCAGGGTGTCCAGGCCTGGCTGGTAGCGCAAGGATTCGCCAAGCATGAAGGCCACGTTACTGTGGGCGCGGTTGCGCATCATGCTGTAGAACTCGCGCTTGCCGCTCAGGGTCTGGATCCGCAGCAAGGTCGTTTCCGGTAACTGGTCGATGACCTTGAGCCCCGCTGCCGGACGCGACGCCAGGCGGCTCAGGGCCTGTTCGGCATCCTGCAGCGCCGGGTCGATATTGGGTCGCGAGCAGTAGGCGCTGTCACAGCGGTTGATCGGGTCCGGCTTGGCGTTGAGGTCGCCATAGCGGGCCAGCAACTGGTTGGCGAAATCCTTTTTCGGGTCCTTGAGGTCAAGCTTGAGAGCACTGCGCTTGTCGTCGTCGATGGACTCGTAATCCAGCCACATCTTGAACTTGCCGCTGTTCTGGTACCAATCGTCGAGGAAATCCTCGCGGGTGCCGGCGGGCATCAGGCGCAGGAAGTTCTGCTCCGCGCCATTGCGGATCAGGTCGAAGTACAGCCGGGTCTGGGCCTGGTGCGAGACGTTGCCGAACACATCGAAGTTCACCGCCAATTGATAGTAGGTGCGCTCCAGCAGCGGGTAGTCGAACAGCCACATCGTCTGCGGCACTTCACCGATCAGGCCCTTGGTCACCGAGGCGCTGTCGAAGTGACGGAAAATGCTCAGCAGCGCGTTGTCGTTGCCGGCCCACAGGGTCGACCAACTGGGCGCTGGAGCATCGGCATAGGAGTCACGGCGCAGGACCTCGTACTCGTTGCGCTTGTCGCGGTAGGACAACCACAGGCCCAGCACGCTGCCGACATCGTCGTTCTGCCCAGGCATGGCCAGCAGCGGCGTGGCCTGGCCGCGATACGCCGGATCAGTGATGTAGAGGTCGTGTTCCGGCGCCTGGAACAATGCCCAGAAGTTGTCGCGGATCACGTCGGTAGCGATCTGCCCGCGGCACACCGGGCCGCGGATAAAGGTGCGCACGAAGTATTCCGCGTTATCCAGCATGAACTGGTAGCGGGCCTTGGCCGGGATCGCCTCGAAGGTCTCGAACGGGTTGGCCCGGCGACCCGGGCCGTAGCCCGGCAACGCAGTGACCTGCCAGTCGCCGCTGTAGAACAGGGTCTTGACCCGGGCCATCTTCGCCGCGCTCAGCGGGTAGGTGATGTGGGTCTTGTGCACGATCACCCCTTGCACCGGCCACAGGCGGTAGTAGACCTGGGTGCCCGGATCGTCGTTGGGGCGACGGGTGTTGATCAGGTCGATCGGCTGGCCGCTGGGGGTCCGCGAACGTACCCACTGGAAGAAGTGGCCCGGCTCGCCCCCCTCGAAATAGAGGTGGGCCAGGAACAGGTGCTCATAGAGCCAGCGCGCCACCAGGCTTTCCCGGGCGCCGGGGGCGTTGAGCAGGTTTTCCCACTGGCTCACCTGCAACGCTTCACGGGCGCTGGGGGCCAGGCCCTGCTCATCGATCGGCGCGCCCGAGGCCAGCCAGCGCTGCAAGGTCTGGTACTGCTGGTCGGTCAGGCCGGTCACCGCCAGGGGCATGCCTTCCTTGGGATGGGCGCTGGCGTAACCGTCAAACTCGGCAGGCTGAGCGCACATGTTCTCGCGATTCAGGCCCAGCACGATCTCGCTGGGCAGCTTGGCGTTGGGTTGCAGCGGGGTGCGGTGCCCGAGCTCCAGCATCCGCGCCATCAGCGCGGCCTGGCTGCCCTGGGCATCGAGTACCGAATAGAAACCCTGGCGCTGCCAGGCGGCCTTGCCGAATCCGTCGTAGAACAGCCGCGTGGGGGCCTGGGCCTTGCTGCGTTCGCCGTCATACACCGGGATCTTCGAGGCACCGCGAGCAGCTCCCTCGCCACTGCCCAGGTTGAGCTGGCAGGCGGAGTCGTAGCAGGCATGGCAGGCCACGCACTTCTCGGTAAAGATCGGCTGGACATCACGGGTGTAGGAAATCACCGGCGCCGGACCTTGCGCCATGCACAGTGAACTGAAAAGCAGCACCACGCTGCTGACGACAAAACGATACGGCATGTCCCTGGTCCCGAAAATGAAAAACGCCGCGATTCTACCGGTCTGGCCCGCCGGCCAACATGAGCGATATTCATGCAAAAACCGGCCATGCTGCAAAACCATGCAGGTTTGCTATGATCCACGCCCTTCGTAATGGCCTTACCGGGTAGTTCTCATGTCTGATCGCAGTGCTCGCCTCCATGCTCTTCAACAAGCCCTCAAAGAGCGCATCCTGATTCTCGATGGCGGCATGGGCACCATGATCCAGAGCTACAAGCTCGAAGAACAGGACTACCGTGGCAAGCGTTTCGCCGACTGGCCCAGCGACGTCAAGGGCAACAACGACCTGCTGGTGATCACCCGTCCGGACGTGATCGGTGGCATCGAAAAAGCCTATCTGGATGCCGGCGCCGACATCCTGGAAACCAACACCTTCAACGCCACGCGCATTTCCATGGCCGATTACGGCATGGAAGAACTGGCCTACGAATTAAACGTAGAGGGCGCACGACTGGCACGCAAGGTGGCCGACGCCAAGACCCAGGAGAACCCGGACAAACCACGTTTCGTCGCCGGCGTCCTGGGCCCGACCAGCCGCACCTGCTCGCTGTCGCCGGACGTCAACAACCCCGGCTACCGCAACGTCACCTTCGATGAACTGGTGGAAAACTACACCGAGGCCACCAAGGGCCTGATCGAGGGCGGCGCCGACCTGATCCTGATCGAGACCATCTTCGACACCTTGAACGCCAAGGCGGCGATCTTCGCCGTGCAGGGCGTGTTCGAGGAACTGGGCATCGAGTTGCCGATCATGATTTCCGGGACCATCACCGACGCCTCCGGCCGCACCCTGTCCGGGCAGACCACCGAAGCCTTCTGGAACTCCGTGGCCCACGCCAAGCCGATCTCGGTGGGCCTGAACTGCGCCCTGGGCGCCCGTGAACTGCGCCCTTACCTGGAAGAGCTGTCGAACAAGGCCAGCACCCACGTCTCGGCCCACCCCAACGCCGGCCTGCCCAACGAATTCGGCGAGTACGACGAACTGCCGGAAGAAACCGCCAAGGTCATCGAGGAGTTCGCCCAGAGCGGCTTCCTCAACATCGTCGGCGGCTGCTGCGGCACCACCCCGGGGCACATCGGCGCCATCGCCAAGGCCGTGGCCGGCTACGCCCCGCGGCAGATCCCGGAGATCCCCAAGGCCTGCCGCCTGTCGGGCCTGGAACCCTTCACCATCGATCGCAACTCGCTGTTCGTGAACGTCGGCGAGCGGACCAACATCACCGGTTCGGCGAAATTCGCCCGGCTGATCCGCGAGGACAACTACACCGAGGCCCTGGAAGTCGCCCTGCAGCAGGTGGAAGCCGGCGCCCAGGTGATCGACATCAACATGGACGAGGGCATGCTGGATTCGAAGAAGGCGATGATCACCTTCCTCAACCTGATTGCCGGCGAACCGGACATCTCCCGGGTGCCGATCATGATCGACTCCTCCAAATGGGAAGTGATCGAAGCCGGCCTCAAATGCATCCAGGGCAAGGGCATCGTCAACTCCATCAGCATGAAGGAAGGCGTCGAGCAGTTCATCCACCACGCCAAGCTGTGCAAGCGCTACGGCGCTGCCGTGGTGGTGATGGCCTTCGACGAGGTCGGCCAGGCCGACACCGAGGCGCGCAAGAAGGAAATCTGCAAGCGCTCCTACGACATCCTGGTCAACGAAGTGGGCTTCCCGCCGGAAGACATCATCTTCGACCCGAACATCTTCGCCGTGGCCACCGGCATCGAGGAACACAACAACTACGCGGTTGATTTCATCAACGCCTGCGCCTACATCCGCGACGAGCTGCCCTACGCCCTGAGCTCCGGTGGCGTGTCCAACGTGTCGTTCTCGTTCCGCGGCAACAACCCGGTGCGCGAGGCGATCCACTCGGTGTTCCTGCTGTATGCGATCCGCAACGGCCTGACCATGGGCATCGTCAACGCCGGCCAGCTGGAGATCTACGATCAGATCCCGCAACAGCTGCGTGATGCGGTGGAAGACGTGGTGCTCAATCGCACGCCGAACGGCACCGATGCGCTGCTGGCCATCGCCGACCAGTTCAAGGGCGACGGCAGCGTCAAGGAAGCGGAAACCGAGGAATGGCGCAGCTGGGAAGTCAACAAGCGCCTGGAGCATGCCTTGGTCAAGGGCATCACCACCCACATCGTCGAAGACACCGAAGAATCGCGCCAGAGCTTCAGCCGCCCGATCGAAGTGATCGAAGGCCCGCTGATGTCCGGCATGAACGTGGTCGGCGACCTGTTCGGCGCGGGCAAGATGTTCCTGCCCCAGGTGGTGAAATCCGCCCGGGTGATGAAGCAGGCGGTGGCTCACCTGATCCCCTTCATCGAACTGGAGAAAGGCGACAAGCCGGAAGCCAAGGGCAAGATCCTCATGGCCACGGTCAAGGGCGACGTGCACGACATCGGCAAGAACATCGTCGGCGTGGTGCTCGGTTGCAACGGCTATGACATCGTCGACCTCGGGGTCATGGTGCCGGCGGAGAAGATCCTCCAGGTGGCCAAGGAGCAGAAGTGCGACATCATCGGCCTGTCCGGGCTGATCACCCCGTCCCTGGACGAGATGGTCCATGTCGCCCGGGAAATGCAGCGCCAGGATTTCCACCTGCCGCTGATGATCGGTGGTGCCACCACCTCCAAGGCCCACACCGCGGTGAAGATCGAACCCAAGTACAGCAATGATGCGGTGGTCTATGTGACCGACGCCTCGCGCGCCGTGGGCGTGGCCACCCAGCTGCTGTCCAAGGAACTCAAGGCCGGCTTCGTCGACAAGACCCGCGAGGAATACGTCGAGGTGCGCGAGCGCACCGCCAACCGCAGCGCCCGCACCGAGCGCCTGAGCTACGCCGCGGCCATCGCCAAGAAGCCGCAGTTCGACTGGAGCAGCTACCAGCCGGTCAAGCCAACCTTCACCGGCGCCCGGGTACTGGACAATATCGACCTCAAGGTACTGGCCGAGTACATCGACTGGACGCCGTTCTTCATCTCCTGGGACCTGGCCGGCAAGTTCCCGCGCATCCTCGACGACGAAGTGGTGGGCGAAGCCGCTACCGCGCTGTACAAGGACGCCCGGGAGATGCTCGACAAGCTGATCGACGAGAAGCTGATCAGCGCCCGCGCGGTGTTCGGCTTCTGGCCGGCCAACCAGGTGCAGGACGACGACCTGGAAGTCTATGGTGACGACGGCCAGCCACTGGCGCGCCTGCATCACCTGCGCCAGCAGATCATCAAGACCGACGGCAAGCCGAACTTCTCCCTGGCGGACTTCGTCGCACCCAAGGACAGCGGCATCACCGACTACGTTGGCGGCTTCATCACCACCGCCGGGATCGGCGCCGAAGAGGTGGCCAAGGCCTACCAGGACGCCGGCGACGACTACAACTCGATCATGGTCAAGGCCCTGGCCGACCGCCTGGCCGAGGCCTGCGCCGAGTGGCTGCACCAGCAGGTGCGCAAAGACTATTGGGGTTATGCCAAGGACGAAGAGCTGGACAACGAGGCGCTGATCAAGGAGCAGTACAGCGGCATCCGTCCGGCCCCGGGCTACCCGGCCTGCCCCGATCACACCGAGAAGAGCACCCTGTTCGCCCTGCTCGACCCCGAGGCATCCGAAGGCCGTGCCGGCCGCAGCGGCGTGTTCCTCACCGAACACTTCGCCATGTTCCCGGCGGCGGCGGTCAGCGGCTGGTACTTCGCCCACCCCCAGGCGCAGTACTTCGCCGTGGGCAAGGTCGACCAGGACCAGGTGCAGAGCTACACCGCGCGCAAGGGCCAGGACCTGGCCGTGAGCGAGCGCTGGCTGGCACCAAACCTGGGTTACGACAACTGACCCGGGTTCTGTAGGAGCCGGCTTGCCGGCGAAGGCGGTCCTCGATCGAGGCTTCTTCGCTGGCAAGCCAGCTCCGACACTAGCCCGCCATCAGCGGCGGCATTGTCTATGCTCTGTTGACACTCCACCGTGTCGAGGGATTTATGGACGATCCAAGCAAGGACAATCAGCCTCCGACCTTCCTGCAGATGTTGCAAAGCGTGCTGGCCGCCGCCTTCGGCGTACAGAGCGGGAAGAACCGCGCCCGCGACTTCAGCCACGGCAAGCCCAGCCACTTCATTGTGCTGGGCATCCTGTTCACCACCCTCTTCGTCCTGGTGCTGCTGGGCATTGCCAAGCTGGCGATGCACCTGGCGGGAGTCTGAACCGGCGTTATCGCAGCAGTAGCTGCAATCCGAAGGGATAGCGGTAGCTGTCCGGCTTGCCTTGGCCGGACAGCCCGCGAAAATCGAACCGGGCCCCGATCTGATCACCCTTTTCCAGCAATTGCTGAGCCTGGGTACGGGTCAGTGCCTGGAACAGCGACAACTGCCAGTTCGGACCGCCCAAACGCCGGGCATCCAGCCCCAGGGCATCATCGTGAATCACCACCATGGCCCAGCCACCGAGGGTGAAGTGCCCGGCCACCAGCACTGACAATTGCCCGTCGATAAACGCCCGCAAGGCCTCCGGCGAACTGTTGACTCCGCTGAAAAGCAGATCCACGCCCGGCTTGCGCCCCACCTCCCGGGCAGCCTCCATCGCCCCCAGGGCCATTTCATCGTTGGCCGACCAGATCAGCTGTGTTTGCGGATAACGCCGGAGCAACTGTTCCGCCTGCCGGTAGGCTCGCTCGCGGTTCCACTCGCCATAGACCAGCTGGCGCAAATGCACCTCGGGGTGCTCGGCCAGGGCCCGGTGCAGGCCCTGCTCGCGCAGTTGCGCCGAGGGCGTGACCTTGAGGCCGGAGAACGCCAGCAGATCGAGGGTCTGGCCTTCGGGCACAGGGCCGTGCTTGCGCAGCAGCTCCTTGAGCATCTGGTAGCCGGCCTCCTCGTCATCGCCCACCATGCTGGCGAACCACTCGGCGTAGATGTGCTGGCTTTGGCCGATCAATTCGCGCTGGTCCAGGGTCAAGGGGCTGTTGACGATAAACAGCTTGATTCCGGAGCCTTGGGACAAACGCAGGATTTGCGGCGCGATGTACTGCTCGTTCACCAGGATCAGGTAATCGGGCTTCTGCGCGCTCTGGAACAGCTCGCGAGCCTGCTCCAGGGTCTTTTGCGGGTCACGCTCGGAATAGAGAATGCTCAAGTCCATGTCCAGGCTGCGGGCGGCGGCCTGCATGAAGTGCGAGTAGCTGACCCAGAAGGTTTCCGTCGAGTTGCCGGGATTGAGAAACACCACCGATGTCGCCTGAGCCACCGTCCAGAACGGCAGACTCAGCCAAAACACACACCTGCACAGCACCTTGAACATGACGAGAAGAGCCCCAGAATTAACCCAGGCAGTATAACGGGCAAAATACTGGCCAATGACGGCAAATTGTCATGATTGTCCGACAATCCAGGCTCTTTTATTCACTTAACTACTGGTGGCTGACCCAAAACACGGCCGTACCCACGACCAGTATGATCAGAAAGAGAATGGCCCAAGCATCAACACTGCTGTCGCTTTTCCTCACTTTGGTTGGATGAGTCATAGCATCGCCTCTAATTGGATTTTTCGGTGACTGCTCTAAAGACACGCCCACAGTTAAGCCCAGGATTGCCCCCATCACAAATGTGGGCACTCACAACCCCCTACCGTTAGTCGTTTTGGTTCTTTGCATATACTAAAACTTCACTTTTGCGCATAACCGCAAGCTGGTATCGTTCGGCGGCTCCGATCGGAGTGCGCGGCCGTGCGCGCAGATTTGCTGACATGGGTGGCGTTGAGCGAAAACGAAGGCAGGACGAGGTGAAACCGGCAGCCAAGCCGGGTCGATCAGGCCCAGGCACCGCGTAGAAGACGTTCACCGCAGTATTTGCCAAGTGCCGCTTGTGCGCCACCTGTAGCCTGAGAACTGGACCTATATGTACGTATACGACGAGTACGATCAGCGGATCATCGAGGACCGCGTCAAGCAGTTCCGTGATCAGACCCGACGCTATCTGGCAGGCGAGCTGAGCGAAGAAGAATTCCGCCCCCTGCGCCTGCAGAATGGCCTCTATATCCAACGTTTTGCCCCGATGCTGCGGGTCGCCGTGCCTTACGGCCAACTGACCTCGCGCCAGGCGCGGATGATGGCCAAGATCGCCCGCGACTATGACAAGGGCTACGCCCACATCAGTACCCGGCAGAACGTGCAGTTCAACTGGCCGGCCCTGGAAGACATCCCGGACATCCTCGCCGAGCTGGCCACCGTGCAGATGCACGCCATCCAGACCAGCGGCAACTGCCTGCGCAACGTCACCACCGACCAGTTCGCCGGTGTTGCTGCCGACGAGTTGATCGACCCGCGTCCGTGGTGCGAGATCGTCCGTCAATGGACCACCTTCCACCCTGAATTCGCCTACCTGCCGCGCAAGTTCAAGATCGCCATCAATGGCTCGACCTCCGACCGCGCGGCCATCGAAGTCCATGACATCGGCCTGGAGCCGGTGTACAACGCCGCCGGCGAGCTGGGCTTCCGGGTCTTGGTGGGTGGCGGCCTGGGCCGTACCCCGGTGGTCGGCGCGTTCATCAACGAGTTCCTGCCGTGGCGGGACCTGTTAAGCTACCTCGACGCCATCCTGCGGGTCTACAACCGCTATGGCCGTCGCGACAACAAGTACAAGGCGCGGATCAAGATCCTGGTCAAGGCCCTGACCCCCGAAGTGTTCGCCGAGAAGGTCGAGGCGGAAATGGCCCACCTGCGGGGTGGCCAGACCACCCTCACCGATGCCGAAGTGCACCGGGTGGCCAAGCACTTCGTCGACCCGGACTACAAGACCCTGCCCAGCCAGGACGCAGAACTCGCGGCCCTGGACAAAGAGCACCCGGGCTTCGCCCGTTGGCGCGTGCGCAACACCCTGGCCCACAAGAAGCCGGGCTATGTAGCCGTGACCCTGTCGCTCAAGCCCACTGGCGTAGCGCCGGGGGACGTCACCGACAAGCAGTTCGACGCCATCGCCGACCTGGCCGACCGTTACAGCTTCGGCCAGCTGCGCACCTCCCACGAGCAGAACATCATCCTTGCCGACGTCGAGCAGAGCCAACTGTTCACCCTGTGGGGCGAGTTGCGGGAGAACGGCTTCGCCACGCCGAACATCGGCCTTTTGACCGACATCATCTGCTGCCCGGGCGGCGACTTCTGCTCCCTGGCCAACGCCAAGTCGATCCCGATTGCCGAATCCATCCAGCGCCGTTTCGACGACCTGGACTACCTGTTCGACATCGGCGAGCTGGACCTGAACATCTCCGGTTGCATGAACGCCTGCGGTCACCACCACGTGGGCCACATCGGCATCCTCGGGGTCGACAAGAAAGGCGAGGAGTTCTACCAGGTGTCCCTGGGTGGCAGCGCCAGCCGCGACGCCAGCCTGGGCAAGATCCTCGGCCCGTCCTTCGCCCAGGAAGCCATGCCCGACGTGATCTCGAAGCTGATCGACGTGTACGTGGAACAACGTACCGAAGACGAACGCTTCATCGACACCTATCAACGTATTGGCATCGACCTCTTCAAGGAGCGCGTCTATGCAGCGAATCATTAAGAACAACGAGGTCATCGACGAAACCTGGCACCTGCTGCCCAAGGACGCGACCCTCGACGGCATCTCCAACTGCGACGACCTGATCGTGCCGCTGGCCCTGTGGCGCGAGCACGCTCATGCCCTCAAGGCCCGCGATGGCGGCCTCGGCGTGTGGCTGGATGCGGACGAAGAAGCCGAAGAAATCGGTGACGACGTCGAGCAGTTCCAGGTGATAGCCCTGAACTTCCCGGCCTTCACCGATGGCCGCAACTACTCCAACGCCCGCCTGCTGCGTGACCGCTACGGCTACAAGGGCGAGTTGCGAGCCATTGGCGACGTACTGCGCGACCAGTTGTTCTACCTGCATCGCTGCGGCTTCGATGCCTACGCGCTGCGGGCCGACAAGGACCCCTACGAAGCCCTGGAAAGCCTCAAGGACTTCTCGGTGACCTACCAGGCCGCCACCGACGAACCGCTGCCGCTGTTCCGTCGTCGCTAAACCCTGGTGCCAACAAAAAGCCCTGAAGCGGGAAACCGCTTCAGGGCTTTTTTGTATCCGCCTCTGCCTCCGACCGACCGTAGGAGCCGGCTTGCCGGCGAAGAGGCCGTCGAACCTTGTACAAGCCTTGCGACCGCTTTCGCTGGCAAGCCAGCTCCTACAGCACAGCCCCACAAACGACGCACTCCCGTAGGAGCCGGCTTGCCGGCGAAGAGGCCCTCGAACCTCGCACAAACCTTGCGACCGCCTTCGCTGGCAAGCCAGCTCCTACAGCACAGCCCCACAAACGACGCACTCCCCGTAGGAGCCGGCTTGCCGGCGAAGCGGCCCTCGAACCTTGCACAAACCTTGCGACCGCCTTCGCTGGCAAGCCAGCTCCTACAGCCCAGGCCCACAAACGACGCACTCTCCGTAGGAGCCGGCTTGCCGGCGAAGGGGCCTTCGAACCTTGCACAAACCTTGCGACCTCATTCGCTGGCAAGCCAGCTCCTACAAAGCCAGCTCCTACGAAACCGGCTTCTACAAGGCCCGCGGGGTTACCAGAAGCGCTGCTGGGTCAGGCGACTCCACCAGGTCAGCAGCACGCGGTCGATGGAACCGCTGGCCGCCAGCCCTACCCGCTCCTGCAGGCTCTTGCGCTCGGCATAGTGCAGGTGGAAGACCTCAGCGTTCTTGGCCTTGTCCGCCAGGTATTCGTCGCTGGTCTGCAACTCGTCCACCAGCAGCTTTTCCTGCGCCGCCACCCCCAGCCAGACTTCACCGGTGGCCACTTCATCAATGGCCAGTTGCGGGCGATAGCGGGAGACGAAGTTCTTGAACAGCTGGTGGGTGACGTCCAGGTCTTCCTGGAACTTCTCCCGGCCCTTCTCGGTGTTTTCGCCAAACACCGTCAGGGTGCGCTTGTACTCACCAGCGGTGAGCACCTCGAAATCGATGTCGTGCTTCTTCAGCAGGCGGTTGACGTTGGGCAACTGGGCCACCACGCCAATGGAGCCGAGGATGGCGAACGGCGCGCTGATAATCTTTTCGCCGATGCAAGCCATCATGTAGCCGCCGCTGGCCGCCACCTTGTCGATGCACACCGTCAGCGGCACTCCGGCCTGGCGGATACGCGCCAGCTGCGACGAGGCCAACCCGTAGCTGTGGACCATGCCGCCACCGCTCTCCAGACGCAGCACCACTTCATCCTTGGGCGTGGCCAGGCTCAGCAGGGCAGTGATTTCGTGGCGCAGGCCTTCGGTGGCCGAGGCCTTGATGTCGCCATTGAAGTCCAGCACGAAGACCCGTGGCTTGACCTCGGCCGGTTGTTTCTTCTGCTTCTTCTGGCTCTTTTCCGCCTTGCTCTTGGCCTTGCGCAGGGCCTTGAGCTGATCCTTGTCCAGCAGGCTCTGCTCCAGGCGCTCGCGCAGGTCCTTGTAGAAATCATTCAGCTTGCTGACCTGCAACTGCCCCACACCCTTGCGCCGGCCCTTGCTGCGCAGCGCAGCGGCGGTGATCAGCACCACCAGGATGGCGACCACCAGGGTCACAGTCTTGGCCAGGAAACTGGCGTATTCGGCGATAAACTCCACAGGGACTCCTCAAACATGGACCGCTGCCAACGAGCGGCGTAATGGGCTCAAGCATACCGGCGTGACCGGTCGGCCACCAGTCGGGAAACCTTGTGTAACCAAGCTCCAACAATCATTTCAAACAAGCGTATGTTTTTTCATTGACAGCTCCCCGGCATCCTCATAACCTCGCAAAACTTTCAACGTACCGGGATGACGCGGACGTGGGCAGCATCTACTTGATTCGACATGGCCAGGCCTCCTTCGGTGCAGACGACTACGACGTGCTGTCGGCCACTGGCGTACGCCAGGCGGCGCTGCTTGGCGAGCACCTGGCCGAGCTGGGCCTGAGCTTCGATCGCTGCCTGTCTGGCGACCTGCGCCGCCAGCAACACACCGCGCAAGCCGCCCTGGAGCAGATGAGCGCCGCCGGGGCCCCCAGCCCGCAGCTGGAAATCGACACGGCCTTCAATGAATTCGACGCCGATGCCGTCATCCGCGCCCTGCTGCCCGACCTGCTGGCGCAAGAACCCGATGCCGTGAATATCCTGCGCAATGCCGCGCAGAACCGCGCCGAGTTCCAGCGCATCTTCGCCCTGATCATCCAGCGCTGGCTGGCCGGCACCTACGATCCGCCAGGCCTGGAAAGCTGGCTGGGCTTCGTCGAGCGGGTCCAGGGCGGCCTGCAGCGGATTCTCGAAGCCGCCAACAACCAGCAGAAGATCGCCGTGTTCACCTCTGGCGGCACCATCACCGCCCTGCTCCACCTGATTACCCGAATGCCGGCCGAACAGGCGTTCGAACTGAATTGGCAAATCGTCAACACCTCGCTCAACCTGCTGAAATTTCGCGGGCGCGAGGTGTCCCTGGCTTCCTTCAACGGTCATGCCCATCTGCAACTGTTGAAGGCCCCGGAGCTCATCACTTTCCGTTGAGCCCGGCTTACTGTGACCCTTGCTGTAACCACCCCATAAAAGGATCGAACCATGACCTCCGTAGCTGACGCCGTACAAGCCATGCAAGCCAAGTTCAACCCAGCTGCCGCTGCCGGCCTGGACCTGGTTTTCGGTTTCCGCATCGATGACTCCAAGCACTTCTCGCTGGTCGTCAAGGACAGCACCTGCGAACTCAAGGAAGGCGAGAACCCAGACGCCCAGGTCACCCTGGTGATGGACGGCGAAACCCTGGACGGTATCGTCAGCGGCGAAACCGACGGCATGCAGGCCTTCATGGGCGGCAAGCTGCGCGCCGAAGGCGACATGATGCTGGCGATGAAACTGAGCGAGCTGTTCCCAGCCTAAGACCGCGCAAGGTCCGGCTGTACCCGAATCCCGCCCCTGTGGCGGGATTCGTCGTTTCTGGCTGGCGCAACCGCTCTGGCCCGTGCCTTTGCCCTGAATCAATACCGCTGGGCAGCTGGCATTTCAGGCGAGACGCTTGATTGATCTCGGTCAGTTCCCCCTCCGCAACGCCCCTCTACTCTTGCGCCTTCCATCGCGGCCAGGGAAGGCTCAGCCGGAGCCACCTGCCATACCGCCATCACTCACGGAAGAGTCTGCATTATGCGATCACTGAAGATCATCCTGCTGTCCACCGCCTTCAACGGCCTGACCCAACGCGCCTGGCTCGACCTGCGCCACGCCGGGCACCGCCCCAGCGTCGTGTTGTTCACCAGCGAAGAGGAAGTCTGCCAGCAGATCGAGGACGCCAAGGCCGACCTGGTGATCTGCCCCTTCCTCAAGGACCGGGTCCCCCAGCAGCTGTGGAGCAACCCCAAGCGTCCAGTGGTGATCATCCACCCGGGCATCGTCGGCGACCGCGGCGCCAGCGCCCTGGACTGGGCCATCAGCAAGGAACTCAAGCGCTGGGGCGTCACCGCACTGCAGGCGGTGGAAGAAATGGACGCCGGGCCGATCTGGTCCACCCATGAATTCAACCTGCCGACCGGCCTGCGCAAATCCGAGCTGTACAACGGCCTGGTGAGCGACGCCGCGATCCATTGCATCCGCGACGTGGTGGAGAAATTCCGCAACGGCTACACCCCCGAGCCCCTGGACTACGACAAGCCTTCCGTACTCGGCCGCCTGCAACCGAACATGAAACAGTGCGACCGCACCTTCAGCTGGCACGACTGCGCTCAGTTCATCAAGCGCAGCATCGACGCCGCCGACGGCCAGCCCGGGGTCCTGGCCAGCCTCGCCGGCGGCCAGTACTACGTGTACGACGCCCACCTGGATTCACGCAGCGGCATGCCCGGCCAACTGCTGGCGGTACACGACGATGCGGTGCTGGTGGCCTGCGGCGATCAAAGCCTGTGGATCGGCTCCCTACGCCTCAAGCCCCAGCCCGGCGAGGAAACCTTCAAGCGTCCGGCCCGCCACGTACTGGCCGAACGCCTGAACGAGGTGCCGGTCCTCGAATGGTCGGTGGCCAGCAGCCCGTTCAGTAGCGAACCGTACCAGCCGATCCGCTATCGCGAGTCGGGCAAGGTCGGCGAACTGACTTTCGAGTTCTACAACGGCGCCATGAGCACCGAACAGTGCCAGCGCCTGGTCGAGGCCCTGCGCTGGGCCAAGGCCCAGGACACCCAGGTACTGCTGGTGCGTGGCGGGCGCGGCGCCTTCAGCAACGGTGTGCACCTCAACGTGATCCAGGCCGCTGAAGAGCCCGGCCTGGAAGCCTGGGCCAACATCCAGGCCATCGACGACGTCTGCCTGGAACTGCTGACCGCGCGGCAACTTGTGGTCAGCGGCCTGACCGGCAACGCCGGCGCCGGCGGACTGATGCTGGCCCTGGCGGCGGACATCGTCCTGGCCCGCGCCGACACCGTGTACAACCCCCATTACAAGAGCATGGGCCTGTACGGTTCCGAGTACTGGACCTACAGCCTGCCCCGCGCCGTCGGCCAGGCCATGGCCCGGCAACTGACCGAAGCCTGCCTGCCCATCAGCGCCCTCCAGGCCCTGCAGATGGGCATGGTCCAGGAGATCGGCCCGCGTTGCCCGGAAGAGTTCAGCCTGTGGCTGCTGCAGCGGGCCAACGCTGTGCTCAACGACCCGCGCTACCAGCACCTGCGCCAGCGCAAGCTGGACGCCGACCCGCAACTGATGCAGCACTGCCGCAATGCCGAGCTGGAGGAAATGCACATGGACATGGTGCAGAACCGCAAGGGCTTCGCCGAGAAATGCAGCAACTTCGTCTACAAGCGCAAGACCTGCTGCACCCCAGAGCGGCTGATCGAGGACTGGGCCAAACCCCAGGACATCGCCTTGGTGGGTTGATCCACCGCCTGCGCGGCAAGCTTCCAAAACACCGCCAGGCCACGTAGCATTCGCCGCCTTTTGCTGCCGCCCCCCAGGGGCGGCAGTGGTTTGCAAGGAGGCGATCATGCAGGACATTCCAGGCCACGCCACGTGGCGCAGTATCCAAGCACAGACCCTTGGCTGGTCCAGCGACCGGATCTTTCACATCGTCGATGAACAGGGCCAGCACCTGCTCCTGCGCACCAGTGATGCTGCCCAGTACACCAGCAAACGCGACGAATTCCAGTGGACCCGGCACCTGGCGGCGACCGGCATCGCCATGTCCCAGCCCCTGGCCTTCGGCCTGTTCGATTCAGGGCGCCAGGTCTACTCGCTGCTGTCGTGGATCGAAGGCCAGGACGGTGCGCAATGGGTCACCGAACAGCCCGCCGCGGCCTGCTATGAACTGGGCCTGCAAGCTGGCCGCACACTCCAGCAGATCCACAGCGTTAACGCGCCCCCAGGCACTGCAAACGCCGAACAGCAGATGCGCGCCATCTACCGCAAGAAACTCGAACAGTACCGGGGTTGCGGCCATCAGGTGGCCCATGAACAAGACTTCCTGCAGTTTCTCGAACAGCACTTTCATCTGCTGGCCGACACCCCCCTGGTATTTCTCCATGGCGACTATCACCTGAGCAACATGATCGTCGGCGCCGATGAGCAGTTGTCGATCATCGACTTCAACCGCTACCGTTTCGGGGATCCGGCACGGGACTTCAACCGGCTGGCGCTGTTTTCCTGCAACCTCAGCCACGATTTCGCCCGCGGCCAGGTCGACGGCTACTGCGCAGGCCAGCCCGACTCTGTTTTTCTCACTCGCATGGCGTTCTACGCCGCGTTCGATACCTTCTTCAGCGTGCTCTGGGCCATGGCCTTCGGCGAGCAGGAAGTCCACGCCAGCCTGCAACGCACGCAAAAGGTCTGGGAGGACTTCGATGGTTTTTCCGGGCATGAGCCTCATTGGTATCGCTGATAGGCGACGCAGCCCGGCTTCCCCCGCTTGCTCGATCACAACAAAGAAAGCAGCTGCGATGATTTCGCCCCGCGCGGATCGCAGCCTTGAAGACCCCATTGGAAAAATCTAAGGAAAGACCATGAACGCCAAGCTCAAGAACACAGAACACGCCCAGGAAAAGACCGCTAAAAGCCCGATTGCCTGGGGCATGATCGGCTCGGTGATTCTGGCAATCACCACGCCGTTCTTCTATTTGAACGGCAAGGCCTACCACGATGGTTACCTCGGCTACTTTCAGCTGGAAACCTCGATGTTTCCCATGGACACCTCCACCACCTTCGTCAACGCAGTTCTGGCCTGGTACCACGCCATGACCAACGGCTTGAAAGGCGGGTTGGAGTTCATCGGGCAGCACTGGCTGTGGGCTGCAATCGTCTGTGTGCTGAGCATTCTGGTGTTCGGCGGCTTCAACTATCTGATCGCCCTGTTCAACAAAAAACTCACGGACAACAAAGAGTCCGCCAAGCAGCCGCAGGCCAGCACTCCCGCTCCGTCATTGTTCAGGGAGATAGGCAAATGCGCGCTGTACATCTTCATCCCCAGCTACGGCCTGTTTGTGACGATGTTTTTCATCTCCTTCATCTTGATGGTCACCATCACCCCCTTTGTGCTGATCGGCAAAGACTTGGCGGCCGAAGATCTGAAAAACGGCTTCAAGGACTCGCCCCAGGTGGCCGTCAACGACCCCGATGGGCATAAACGCACTTACCGGGTCATGCAGTGCTCGACAACCTTCTGCGCGCTGTACGCCGATGGGAAGGTGATCACGGTGCCGATCGCCACGCTGAATTGGGTGGTGTCGGATGTCGCGGAAAAACTCAAGGCGCAGCAAGCCAATTGAACACTGCGGCGCAACCTCCCCGGCTGCCGCAACTAAGCTTGCAGCAGCAAGGCCACCAGCGCCGTCCAGCCGGTCTGGTGGCTGGCCCCCAGGCCGCGTCCGGTTTCGCCATGGAAGTATTCATGGAACAGCACCAGCTCCCGGTCCTCGGCCGCCACCTGCAACTGCGGGTAGCCGCTCATGGACGGCCTGCGCCCTTCCTCGTCCAGCAGGAACAAGCGCGTCAGGCGCTGGCTCAAGCCATCGGCCACTTCCGCCAACGACGCCAGGTACCCGGAACCCCGCGGGTATTCCACCGAGAAGTTGACGTCGTAGTAACGATGAAACTCGCGCAGGGATTCAATCAGCATGTAATTGATCGGCATCCACAGCGGCCCGCGCCAGTTGGAATTGCCGCCGTACAGCCGTGAATCGGATTCCGCCGGTTCGTAACGGGCGCACAACTGCTTGCCGTCCACCTGCAGGGCAAAGGGCTGCTCGAAAGCCTTGGACAGGGAGCGGATGCCAAATGCCGAGAGAAACTCGCTCTCATCGAGCATGCGCTTGAGCAGGTCCTTGGTGCGCTCGCCGCGCAACAGCGCCAGAAGCATGCGGTTGCCCTTGCCCGGCTCGTACCAGCGCGACACCAGGCTCGCCAGGTCCGGCCGGTGGTGCATGAAGCCCAGCAGGCGCTGGGCCAGCCCTGGCAGGCCCTCATGCTCGTGCTGCTCCAGCACCTGCACCGCGAACAGCGGCATCAGGCCAACGATGGAGCGCAGGCGCAGCGGCTCGTTCTGCCCGTCGGGACGGTGCAGCACATCGTAGAAAAACTGGTCCTGCTCGTCCCACAGCCCCTCGGCGCTTTCGTCCACCCGGTTGATGGCCCCGGCGATATAGAGGAAGTGCTCGAAGAACTTCACCGCAATGTCCACGTACACCCCGTTGCGCTTGGCCAGCTCCAGGGCGATGCGCATCAGGTCCAGGGCGTAGGCCGCGACCCAGGCCGTGCCGTCGGCCTGATCCAGGGCGAAACCTTCAGGCAAGGCGGCGGAGCGGTCGAACAGGGCGATATTGTCCAGGCCGAGGAAACCGCCTTGGAACAGGTTGCGGCCCTCGGCGTCCTTGCGGTTGACCCACCAGGAAAAGTTCAGCAACAGCTTGTGGAAGATCCGTTCGAGAAAGTCCAGGTCGCCCTCACCCACCAGGGCCTTTTCCTGCTGGTAGACCCGCCAGCAGGCCCAGGCGTGCACCGGCGGGTTGGCATCGTCGAAACGCCACTCGTAGGCCGGCAGCTGGCCATTGGGATGCATGAAGCGGTCTTTCACCAGCAACAGCAGCTGCTGCTTGGCGAAGGCCGGGTCGATCAGGGCAAAGGCCACGGCCTGGAAACCCAGGTCCCAGGAGGCGTACCAGGGGTATTCCCAGGTATCGGGCATGGAGACGATGTCGCAGTTGGACAGGTGCCGCCAATGGGTATTGCGCAGTTGCCCATGCTCGCTCGGTGGCGCCGGCTGCCCGGGATCGCCGTCGAGCCACTGGTTGACGTCGAAATAGTACAACTGCTTGGACCACAGCAGCCCGGCCAGGGCCTGACGCTGGACATTGCGCGCATCCGCGTCGGCAATGCCCTGCTGCAAGGCCGCGTAGAACTCATCGGCTTCGCGGCGGCGCTGCTCGAACAGGTTGCGCGCACTGACCTGCTCGCTGCCCGCCGGGGCAAAACGCAGGAACAGGCTCTGGCTCTCGCCGCCTGCCAGCTCCAGAACAAAGTGCGCCGCCACCTTGGTACCGCCATCGAAGGCCACGGCGTTGGCCTGGCCCTCGACCAGGTAGTCATTGATCCCGTCCTTGAACGGCCCCGGCGCAGAAAGCCCATCAAGCCTGGGAAAGTTGCTGTCGTTGTTGCAGAACAGCCACTGGCAGGGCTCGGCGCCCCAGGCAGTGATCTGCCGATCGGGCAATGGCCCATGCCGCGCCAGCACCCGGTCGCCCTCCAGGCGCAGGCTCGGCCGCGCTTCGCTGCCGCCCCAGCTCCAGGTGTTGCGCGCCCAGACCTGGGGCAGTACCCGCAGCCGTGCCGGCAGGTGGAAACGGTTGTGCACGGTGATGTGCATGAAAATGTCATCGGCGGTGTGCTTGGCGTATTCCACCGTCACGTCGAAGTAGCGGTCGTCTTCGAAGACCCCGGTGTCGAGGATCTCGTACTCGGTGTCGTGCAGGCCGCGGCGGGCGTTTTCCGCCACCAGGTCGGCGTAGGGAAAGGCGGCCTGGGGGTATTTGTAGAGCATGCGCATGTAGGCATGGCTGGGCACCCCGTCGAGGTAGAAATACAGCTCCTTGACGTCCTCACCGTGATTGCCCTCGGCGTTGTTCAGGCCGAACAGACGCTCCTTGAGAATGCTGTCGTGTTCATTCCACAGCGCCAGCCCCAGGCACCAGTGCTGGGCCTTGTCGGAAAACCCCGCCAGGCCGTCCTCACCCCAGCGGTAGGCGCGGCTGCGGGCGTGATCGTGGGGGAAATACTTCCAGGCGTCGCCGTCGGCGCTGTAGTCCTCGCGCACCGTGCCCCACTGCCGCTCGCTGAGGTAGGGCCCCCACTGGCGCCAGTGCTCGGCCTCGCTGCCTTGCAGGCGCAGGCCCTCAAGGGTATCGAGAATGCGGGTCGCAGGTTTTGCCGGCATGGGAGGTGTCCTTGGCCATGGAGGTGACTTGCAGTGTAAGAGCGGCCGGCCTCGGCGCCCCATGACAAATATTTCATGGTACGAAGACCCGAGGCTCATTAACCGCTCGAAAAACCCGGGCCAGAGCCATTGCGGCTAAATTTTCCGCGCCTGGCTCGTTATAATCGGCAACCCTTTTATGGCCATGCGGATTCAAAGATGTTCAGTTGCAAAGCGTTTTTCCCGGGTGTATTGCTCGCGGCAGCCCTCTCGGCCCAGGCTGAGGGCCTCGACCTGAGCTACCCGCAGCCCCCGCTGCCGGCCACGCCCACCCAGGCCCCGACGCCCCAGAACGACAGGCCGACACTCAAGCTGCAGTTCAAGCCGGCCATCAGCTACGAGCACAGTTGCAGCGGGCAATGCACCTACGAAACCAATATCGATCAGCTGCACGATCGCGAAACCCGCCACAGCGCAAGCGTCGGCTTCGACTGAGACGGGTCACTGAACCCGCGGGCGCTTGAGCCACACTCGCGCTCCTGAGTCCTACAGCAAACTCAGAAAGTCCTGCCCTGCCAGGGCCTTGTTCCGTTCTGGGGTGCATACCTAAAGTTCCGGGTCGTGCTGATGACGATCGGGTTTGGCGACCCTGTGACCGTGTGCGAGAGCCCTGCGCTTGTTTGCAGGGCTTTTCGCATCCGTACGCTGCTTTATGGCGGCTGTACGCGGGAGACCTTCGGGTCTGCCGGCTCCCCGGTCCCGGTTCGCCAACCTGCGTACAGCTGCCACCCTTCGTTTGGCGACGATCCAGTGGCGCTCTCAACCGACCGAGGCGTTACTTATGAACAGATACATGCCGATCACCGGCCACGACTGCACCATCCCTTCCCTGCTGATCGATACCCAGGCCCCTGCCGACGTGCTCTACGAAGCGGCGGCCTATCGCATCCGCGCCGTCACTCAACTGCTGGAAAACTTTGCAGCCCGCCCCGCCCCCCCCGGCGATGCCGTGGTGCTGCAAGAGCTGGCACTGATCTGCGCCATACCGCTGCGCGATGTACTGGATGTGCTGGGCCGCCAGCTGCAAGCGCAGCCGCGCTGAACCTGTAGGAGCCGGCTTGCCGGCGAAGAGGCCCGTGAGCCTTGGGCAAACCTTTTCGACCCCTTCGCTGGCAAGCCAGCTCCTACGAAAAGCCTTTCGTGTGCTGGATCTGTTGAGGCACCGTTTGCGGGCGAGGACCTGAGCCGAATGACAAGTTTGGAAAGCACTAAGCCGAGATCAGGGCATACCTTATCTGGCCTTACAGCTATCCAACTCACTTTGAGTGGTCAACGTTGTCGCTAAACCCAACCGATATTTACAGTAGGCAATTACTTTCTGCCTCTCCAGATCGCTTAACTCAGAGAGTGTTTTATCGTCTGACTCATAGGCAAAGATATTCTCAAACTCCATTTGAAAAGATGGATACCTCTTGATGAAAAACACTTTTTCCGGATAGGCATCCTCGATTTTCTCGTAGAACCCGATATACAGATAAGCGACCAGCAGGACAGATAAAATAAAGAATAGTTTTTTCATGAGAACAGTGGTTGAAGCTCCAACTCTCGACTTTGGTAACGGTTGCACAATCCCTCCCCTCCTCGTTCAGGTGCCTTTGTATCACTAGCCGCGGTGGCGGCCCTGCGCGTTCCCTGGTTACGCCCGCGCCTGCCACCGCCACCCGCCGCTGTAACCTCCAGCTACCGAGCCTTAAAGAGCAACGATCCGCTGCACCTCATGCTGAAACACGTAAGGATCCGACAGCAGCTCGAACTGTTCGTCATCCGGATAGGTCACCGCCACGTGGTAATCCTCGCCCGCAAAGGCCTTGATCGCGTCGATATCCTGCCAATACGTCGCCAGGAAGAAATGCGTCCAGTCGCCCTGGCGTTCCTGCCGTACAAAGGCGCCGAGGTTGCCCGGAACACCCTCGGCGTGCTGAATGCCGGTCACTTCAAGGTGTTGGCTGAAGCCCTGCGCGTGCAGGTTGGGAACACATCCGTGCCAGGTCCTGATGATCATGCTGGTCTCCAGAGTTCAAGAAAAATGGCTGTTCGGGGGCGTGGGCATTGGGAGGCAGTGCTCACAAAAACGCAACACCACACTGCGTCCTTTGTGATGGTTGGGCTAGGGTGGAAACGATACAGTCGGGCCATCAGCAACCCGACTGACGCCCGACACAAGGATGCGTTCGATGACTGATTTGCACGATCTACAAGCCGCCCAGCTGCTGGCGCAATTTGCCAGCCGCCAGCTGTCTCCCCTCGACTATTACGAACATCTGCTGACCCATATCCAACGCTGGGAACCCCATATCCGCGCGCTCTACGCTTTCGATCCCGAGCAGGTGCGCCAGCAGGCCCGGGCTTCTACCGAGCGCTGGAACAAGGGCGCCCCCAACGGCCCGCTGGACGGGATTCCGGTGACGGTCAAGGAGCTGATCGCCACCCAGGGCACGCCCATTCCCCTGGGCAGCGCGACCACCACGCTGAAACCGGCCTTGCAGGATGCCCCGCCCGCCGCGCGGATGCGCGAAGCCGGGGCGATCATCCTGGCCAAGACCACGGTGCCGGATTTCGGCATGTTGTCTTCGGGGCTGTCGAGCTTCCACGGCATCACCCGCAATCCCTGGAACACCGCCTGCAATACCGGCGGCTCCAGCTCCGGCGCCGGGGCGGCGGCCGCGGCCGGCTACGGGCCGCTGCACATCGGCACCGATATCGGCGGCTCGGTACGCCTGCCCGCCGCCTGGTGCGCTCTGGTGGGGTTCAAGCCGACCCTCGGGCGGATTCCCATCGACCCGTACTACACCGGGCGTTGCGCCGGGCCCATGACCCGCAGCGTCGAGGATACGGTGCTGCTGATGCGCTACCTGGCCAAGCCCGATGCCCGGGACGCCACCAGCCTGCCGCCCTTGACCAGCGACTGGAGCGATGAGCCGGTGTCGGTCAACGGTTTGAAGATCGGCCTGATGCTGCAACCCGGCGCCGGGCTGCAACCGGAAGGCTTTGTCTGCGAGGCGGTGGAACGCGCCGCGCGGCTGTTCGAAAGCCACGGCGCCCAGGTGCAGACCCTCGCGCCGATCATGGACCGGGCGCAACTGGACGGCCTCGACCGCTTCTGGCGGGCCCGGCAATGGGCGGAGCTCTCAGCCCTCGGCGCCGAGCAGTTCGCCAGGGTGCTGCCCTATATCCGCGACTGGGCCGCCCCTGGCGCCGATCTGTCCGGGGTCGAGGCGGTGCTGGGTTTCAACCAGACCTTCGAAATGCGCCGCCGCGCCGCCCAGGTGTTCAGCGAGTTCGACCTGGTGCTCTCGCCCACCAACCAGATCAACCATTTTCCCGCCGAGTGGCCGTCGCCGAGCAACGACCCGCAGCAACCGTTCGAGCACATCGTCTTCACCCTGCCCTGGAACATGGGCGAACAGCCGGCGCTATCGATCAACTGCGGGTTCGCTGCCGATGGCATGCCCATCGGCCTGCAGATGATCGCCCCGCGCTTTGCCGATCAATGGCTGCTGCAAGTGGCCAGGACCTATGAGAGCTGGCGTGGAGCGATCCACAGCTGGCCAAGCCCGCCGTCCCACTGACACACCGAAACTGCCACCTTCACCCCAGCCCCGGGCCTCGCCGCCCGGGGCCTGGGCAACCTATGAATAAAAATTCGAGGGGCCAGTATGCACAGCCAAGCGTCCAATCCGTCAGCCACACCCGAGCCCGCAACGCCCAACGCTGCAGGGGGCAAGCGCAGCGTGTTCGCAGTGATTCTCGGCAACGCCGTGGAGTTCTTCGATTTCGGGGTCTACGCCACCTTCGCGGTGATGATCGGCCACACCTTCTTCCCCTCCGACAGCGCCTTCGTCAGCCTGATGCTGTCGGTCACCGCCTTCGGCGTCGGCTTTATCGTCCGGCCCCTGGGCGCGGTGCTGATCGGCGCCTACGCCGACCGTGTCGGGCGCAAGCCGGCAATGCTCCTGACCCTGGTGATGATGGCCGTGGGCACCGGCAGCATCGCCATCCTGCCCAGCTATGAAAGCATCGGCATCGCCGCGCCGATCCTGCTGGTGCTCACGCGGCTGATCCAGGGCCTGGCCTGGGGCGGCGAGGCCGGCCCCGCCACCACCTACATCCTCGAAGCCGCGCCGCCCCACAAGCGCGGCACCTACGCCTGCTGGCAGGTGGTGGCCCAGGGCGTCGCCGCCATGGCCGCCGGCACCGTGGGTTACACCCTGACCCAGGTGCTGTCCCCCGAGGACCTCAACAGTTGGGGCTGGCGCGTACCTTTCGTGTTCGGCCTGCTGGTGCTGCCGATCGGCATCTACATCCGCCGCAACCTGGCGGAAACCTTCCACGGCCAGGGCGAGCAGACCAGCACCGGCAGCCTGGTGCGCCAGGTGTTCGGCGAACATCGACGGGCCCTGGTGCTGGGGCTGCTGATTCTGTCCGGCAGCACCATCACCCAGTACTTCATCAACTACATGACCACCTTCGCCCTCACCGAGCTCAAGCTGCCCACCAGCATCTCCATGCTCTCGACCCTGGTGGCCGGCGCGGCGATGGCGGTGTGCGCGATTGTCGGTGGCATGCTCTGCGACCGTTTCGGCCGCCGCACCATCCTCATGGCGCCGCGGGTAGTGTTGTTGCTGGTACTGTTCCCAGCCCTGCAGCTGATGACCAAACACCCCAGCCCGGCGACCTTTCTGCTGACCCTGGCGGTGCTTTCCGGCTTGCACGGCATGAGCGGCGCGGCGCTGATCGTGCTGTTGGTGGAAAGCTTTCCCAAGGCGGTGCGCTCCACCGGTTTCTCCATCGTCTACGCCGTCGGCGTGGCGGCTTTCGGCGGCACCGCGCAGATCATCATCACCTGGCTGATCGGCACCACCGGCAATCCGATGTCGCCGGTGGGCTACCTGCTGGTGGCCAACCTGGTGTGCCTGACTGCGGCCTGGTTCGCCAAGGAAACCCGCCCGCAGACTCCCGGACGCAGCACCCCCGGCCAACGGCTCGCAGAAGCCCGCGCCCGCTGAGCATTCGCCTCACCGCCCAACACCCTTTTCCGGCACCGCGTTTTTCTCTACCCTGCCGGCCGCGCATGACCGCGGCCGGGCGGTGGACCGACGCCTTTGATTTGTGGGGAAGCGACATGAAACAGCTCGTACTTTGCCTCCTGGCCATGAGCGCCAGTAGCCCCCTGCTGGCCCAGGACAATCCGCGCCCAAGCCAGCAGGCCCAGGCCCCGGGGTTCATCGAAGGCAGCAGCCTGGACCTCAACCTGCGCCACTACTACTCCAACCAGCACACCCAGCGCGACACCTACCTGACGGTCAAGAAACCCGGCGGCAACCAGCGCACCCGGGTGCGGCAGACCTGGGTGCAGACCGGCATGCTCAAGTACAGCTCGGGCTACACCCAGGGCCTGATCGGCTTCGGCGTGGACGCCGGCCTGTTCAGCGCGGTCAACCTGGAGCGCGGCCATGGCCGGGTGGCCAATGGCGGCGACCGGGTACTGGTGGACAGCGACGGCGACGCCCTGCCCACCTGGAGCCGCCTGGGCATTGGCGATGTGCGCCTGCGCTTGTCCAACACCGAGCTCAAGGCCGGGCGCCTGATGACCGACAACCCGGTGCTGCGCTACAAGGACAACCGCGCCCTGCCCTCCAGCTTCCAGGGCGTGGGCCTGTACAGCAACGAAACCGACTGGCTGTCGGTGCAGGCCGACAGCTTCGACCGGGCCATCCCCCGCACCGGCACCGGCAGCGAACGCCTGACCACCACCTTTGGCAACCGCGCCTACAGTGGCGAGCGCATCAGCTACCTGGGGGCGACCGTGAAACCCGGCCTGGGCCTGGAGGGCAGCCTGTATGCCTCGCGCTTCGAGAACATGTGGGACCAGTACTACCTGGGCCTGATCCACCACGCCGGGGACAAAAGCCAGCTGGCACTGAAGACCGCGTTCAACTACTACCGCACCCAAGACCAGGGCCAGCAGCGCCTGGGCTACATCGACAACGACGCCCTGAGCCTGGCCGTCACCGGCAGCCACCAGGCCCACAGCCTGACCCTGGCCTGGCAGCAAGTGTTCGGCGACGAGTACTTCGACTACGTGTGGGAATCCACCGGCAACTACATGGCCAACTCCCTGTACTCGGACTACAACGGCCCCAATGAAAAATCCTGGCAATTGCGCTACGACCTGGATTTCGCCGCCTACGGCGTACCGGGGCTGAGCGCCAGCCTGTGGCACGCCAAGGGCTGGGGGATCGATGGCACGCACTACGACGGTGACCGCAACGGCCGCAACCGCGGCTACAACGTGCGCGGCCTGGAGGGCGCCAAGCACAACGAAAACGGATTGATGCTGGCGTATGTGGTGCAGTCCGGACGGCTCAAGGATGCAGTGCTGCGCACCATCGTCTACAACCACCGCGCCAGCGGCGGACAGATCGACGGCAGCTATGACGAGTTACGCCTGGTGGGCAACTTCCCCTTCAACCTGTTCTGAATCCCGGCGCCTTTTTCGCTGGTAAGCCAGCTCCTACAACACCCGATACCGCCCGCACCTCCGTAGGAGCCGGCTTGCCGGCGAAGAGGTCCGCAAGCCCGGCGCAAACCCCAAGGCCGCTTTCGCTGGCAAGCCAGCGCCTACAACAACCGATATCACCTGCACCTCCGTAGGAGCCGGCTTGCCGGCGAAGAGGCCCTCAAGCCCGGTGCAAACCCCACGGCCGCTTTCGCTGGCAAGCCAGCTCCTACAGCACCCGAGACCGCCCGCACCTCCGTAGGAGCCGGCTTGCCGGCGAAGAGGTCCGCAAGCCCGGTGCAAACCCCAAGGCCACTTTCGCTGGCAAGCCAGCTCCTACAACAACCGATATCACCTGCACCTCCGTAGGAGCCGGCTTGCCGGCGAAGAGGCCCTCAAGCCCGGTGCAAACCACAAGGCCGCTTTCGCTGGCAAGCCAGCTCCTACAGCAATCCGTGGCGCTGCATGGCGCGGGCGAGCATTTCCTGGCAGCGCAAGGTGGCCACGGACAAGGGCCGGTTGCGCACCACGCACAGGTCGACGCGGATCCGCTCCAGGTGTTCGTCGTCGATGGGCACCGCCACCAGGCCGTCCCCCAGTTCCCGGGCCTCGGCATCCACCTGGGGCAGGATCAGCACCGCCGCACGCTGGCGGGCCAGGCTTTTCTGCACTTCCAGTGAACTGGTGGTGAACACCGGAAGAATGTTCACTCCACGTTTCTTCGCTGCGCCCTCCAGGGCCTGGCGCACGCCGTAGGCCGAGTCGGGTATCGCCAGGGGCTGGCCTTCCAGGTCTTGCAGGCGAATGCTCGGGCACTGGGCAAACGGATGCTCGGCGCTGACCAGCACCCGGTGCCACAGCTGGCAATGGGCTGTCACCTCCACCTCGGCACGCTCCTGCAGGTAGAAGGCCAGGCCCAGGTCGGCCTCTGCGCTGCACAGCGCATCCAGGGTGGCGCCGGCACTGGCGATGACAATATTGAAAGTGACTTTCGGGTGGGCCCGGGTGAACGCCGCGAGCACCGGCGCCAGCACGCTGGAAACGATACTTTCCGACACATGGATGCTGACGTTACCCGCGACCTGGCTCTGCCGGCTGGCAATCACATCCCGCACCTGGTCGAAGCCGCGCAAGGTCGAGGTGACCTGCTCGGCCAGGCACTCGCCCTCCACGGTCAGGCGAATGCCCCGGGGCCCGCGCTCGATCAGTGCGGTGCCGAAGAAGTGCTCCAACTGCTCGATCTGCCGGCTGACCGCGGTGGGGGTCACGTACAGGCGCTCCGCCGCCTGACGCAAAGAGGCGCACCGGGCCACCTCGTGGAAGTAACGCAACGCTCGTAATTGCATGGCCACAGGCCCCATGGCTGAACTGATGCATGGGTCACGCAATTACTGCGCCAGCCACCCTCCATGGCGGGCAGCGGTGCGCGGAATCTCACACAAAAGATTGATCTGCACAGCGCCCCTGCCTACCCTGCTGGAACGCCGATGCCCGATTCGGCATGACCCCACCCGCGTTCCTGCCGACCTGTTGCCAAGGATTGTCCATGAGTACTCTGCCCCGCACCGCCCTTCTCACTGCCCTGGCGCTCCTCGGCGCCTGCACCAGCGTGACCCGGGAGATCAACCCGGAGCCCACCATCACCTCCGCCGGGATCCTGGCCTTTCGCGATATCTGCCTGAAGTCCGCACCGTCCTTCGCCGGCGCCGAAACCGCCGCCCGGGCCCACGGCATCAGCGACCTGACCGATGCCGGTTTTGCCAAGATGGGCATGAACCAGGACCAGAGCCTGGGGGTGCAGGTACAAGCCAACAAGGAATGCGCGATCACTACCCCGTCCCAGAACGACAGCTCGCTGACCCAGCAGTTTCTCAGCGTGGTCGGCAAGTTTTCCAGCACCCCGGTGGCGCAGACTGTGCCGAGCAAGATCACCCTGAACGGGCAGACCTTCATCGTCATGCACGACCGCCGTGGCGGCGAAGCCTATGTGATGCTCAAGGCGCAGTGATCGCGCAACGGCCGTTGCCGCACTAGCCCTGGCTGATCTGCCGCTGGGGCAAATGGCTCGACGCCAGGACCTGGACCAGGGCTGCCGCATTCATCGGCTTGTAAAACAGAAAGCCCTGGGCCGCATCGACTCCCAGGCGCTGCAGGTGGGCACGTTGCGGCTCGGTTTCGATGCCTTCGGCCACCAGCTCCAGGTTCAGCGAACGGGCCATTCCCACGATAGCCTCGATGATCCGGGTTTCCTTGAGCCCCAGGGCGTTGGCGACAAACTCCGAATCCAGCTTGATCTGGCCGAAGGGAATATCCGCCAGACGCATGATCGATGAATGCCCGGTGCCGAAGTCGTCAAGGGACAGGCGCACGCCGCTGTTCACCAGCACGCTGATGTTCTCGATGCCCTGCATGTCCAGAACCAGGGCCTGGCGCTCGGTGATTTCCAGGGTGACCTGGTGCTTGGGCACCCCTGCCTCGTCGATCCGCTGCACCAGCCGGGTGGCGAATTGCGGCTCGGTCAACTGGCTGGCCTCGACGTTGTAGGAAAACACCAGGGCCCCATGGCTACCGGGGGCCTGCAGCTGCCGCTGCAGCATCAGCCCCTGTTGCAACAGGCAATCGAACAGCAGGCGCTGGTGCTC
The DNA here is from genome assembly GCF_000633395.1 of Pseudomonas sp. PH1b. GTDB lineage: Bacteria > Pseudomonadota > Gammaproteobacteria > Pseudomonadales > Pseudomonadaceae > Aquipseudomonas. The sequence goes on along the minus strand of NZ_AYMU01000014.1, from coordinate 22,518 downwards.
GGGGCTGTTGAACAGGTCAAGGAAAAACTGCGGCCCCAGCACGCCCTTGCGCGGATGCTGCCAGCGGGCCAGCACCTCGGCCCCGGTGATGCGCCGAGTCTTCATGCAGACCTGGGGCTGGAAGTAGGGAACGATCTGCCGCTGCTCCAGGGCCTGTGCCACATCCAGCTCGGCGATCCAGTCATTGCCGGCGGATGCGCGCCCCCGCGCCGCCTGGGCATAGCCTGGAGCACGGCGCTTGACCGTGCGCTTGACCGTCAACGCCTTCAGCAGCAGGCCGCTGATCTGCGCCGTATCCAGTTCGTTGTAGCTGCCCACCCGGTATTTGCCGGAGCGCTCGCGAAAATTCGCCAGCCCCCAGCGAATCGGGGCTTGCAGCGCCTCGCACTCCATCATCGAGAAAAACCCGTAGTGTTCGCAGAGGCGGCGCAGGTAAGGGATGGCGCTCACAGCGTGCAGCGAATCGCAGATCACCAGGTCCAGCTCGGCCAGGGCCGGCGGAAATCGGGCCCAATCGGCGTCGTCGCCAATCACCTGTACCTGAGCAAAACCGGAGGCCGCGAGAATTCTTGAAAACCGTCGAACTCGAAAAGCGTTCGAACACAACAACAGTACGCTCAGTGTCGACATGACCTGCGGCTCCGGATAAAAAATCATGCTAGCCAAAATTGGCTCAAGTGAATTCAGGATACTTCTCGAATAAAGGTAGGAAGCTTCTGAGCCTGGGGTTTTCCTGGTAGGCCCCACCACCGTGACGGCCGACCTTCATCGCTACTTGTAGGTCAGGGTAAAGGCCGCTCGGGCATTGGCCTTGCCCGGCTCGGGCCCGGCCGCGGTATCGGAGGTCTGGATGTAGCGCGCCTTGAGTTCGATGTTCATGCCGGTGCCGCTCAGGCGGCCCATCGACACATCCTGGCCCAGGGTAAAGGGCGTGAGGCCATCCTTGTGCAGGACCTGCACGGCCACGCCCTTGGCGGTGGAGTCGGTGGTCAGGCCGAGAATGCCCCGGTTGGCGTCGAGGATGGCCGAACCCTGGACACCATCCAGACGCAGGTGGGCGTTGGAGCTCTGGTAGAAGTTCCAGCCCTGGTTGGTCGGGTAGGTGCCCGCCGTGCAATCGGTCAGGGCAATGCGCAGGTCCTTGTTGTCCATATGGCTGTCCTTGCCGTTGAACTGGCGGCGCATGACTTCGCCCATGGGCACCTCGATGTAGGCATTGGCACCACCGACTACCGAGCACTCCGAGCGGATCACCGTGCCGGTCAGGAACACCGCATGCAGGCGTCGGCTGCCAGACCAGAACGCCACCGCCGAGGTGGAGTTCTTGATCGCCGAGCTGCCCATGGGAATCTCGTCGCTGATCTTGATCAAGGTGAACCGAGTTTCTATCGGCTCGGTGATGTTGGTCGCCGTGGTATTGGTCAGCTTGAATGGCACATAGGGGGCGACCCCGCCAGTGGTGTTCCAACGCGTCATGTTGCGACCGGGTGCGATCACTACCAGGCCAACCCCAGGCACATTGGTTTCAGGATGGTGGCATTGCCCATGTCCAGCCCGGTGATAGGCGGCAGGCTGATGCCTGTGACCTTGGGCCAGGGGTTCTGCCGGGTTTCCCAGGTGTCACCGACCCGACACGAGATCGTGCTGGAATGCTGGTAGCTGTAGCTGACGTTGGCCGTGCCGATCACCGAACCAAGGGGCGCATCCCGGGGCACATAGTGTGTCCCCATGTCGAACCCCGGATAAAAGTCGGTCTGCCCCCCTGAACAATCGGCCCAGGCGCCGCCACTTATACAGCAAAACAAGAACAACAATTGAGCACGCATTGACTGTCTCTAAGCCTCTAGTACCACTTAACTACAAGGGTACTCAGACTAACAAAGCCACTTGCCCTAAAGACCAAGACGCTTCTCATATAAAACCAAGAACATCCTTAAAAAACCACCGGACGGCAGGCTCGACAACCGACTGCCAAACGCCGGGCGTACAATAAAAACACTGAACCAGCGCTTTATCACGTAACGCGATAAAGCTCTAAAAAAAGTAATCAAAATGAGGTAGTCATGAGCAGAACTGTACTAATAGTGGACGATCACCCCGTCATCTGTGGTGCGATCAAAGCCATGTTAGAGCAACACGGTTATCAGGTCGTAGGAGAGTCAACCGACGGCCTGGACGCTCTGTCCAAGGTCCGCAAGCTTGCCCCGGAATACCTCTTATTGGACATCGGGCTCAATAGCCTGGATGGACTTTCGGTGTTGCAGCGGATCAATTCCGAGAACATCAAGATCAAGTCCCTGGTGTTCACCTCGCAACTGGCCAGTACCTATGCAGCGCGCTGTATGCAAGCCGGCGCCTTGGGCTTCATCAACAAGAGTGCAAGCCTGGAAGAACTGATAAAGGGCCTTGATACCCTCAACGATGGCTACCTCTACTTCCCCAAGGAAGTGTTGGGGCACTACATGGAGTACAAGTCCGATAGCACCTGCGGCACACCGAAGTTGACCAACAAGGAAATCATCGTGCTGCAACTTCTGGTGCAGGGGCTGAGCAATGTAGCCATCGGTGAAAAGCTGCATTTGAGTAACAAGACCGTCAGCGGACACAAGATCAATATCCTGCGCAAGTTGGGAGTACGCACCACCATAGAACTGGCCGAGATCGCCAAAGAAATGAGCCTGGTCTGACTTGCCCGACATGAAAGCCATCCTGATGACGCTACTCCTGGCGCTGCACCTGGCGCTGCTGCCAGGTACAACACAAGGTGCTCAAACCTTGCATTTATCCTCACGAGGGCAAGCCCTGGAGTTTTCCGCTCCTGTCAGCCCCGAGAACCAGGCCTGGCTCGCCAAGAGAAAAACCGTACGCCTGGGCGTCACCTCCCCCGACTACCCGCCCCTGACCATCTTTTCCGAAAAAAACGCGCTGGAGGGCATCCTCGCGGAGAACCTGCTGGCGCTGCAAAAGGCCCTGGGCATCCGCTTCGCGATCAGCCTGTATGCCGGCCGCGACAGCGCCTATAGAGCACTCAAGGCCGGCGAGATCGACCTGCTGGACGCCGCGACCCGGCCGGAAGTGCAAAAGTATGGCGTGCAGATATCGGCTCCTTATGCCTACACCCAGATCGCCCTGTACTCCACCACCGGCAGCCTGCTGGAGATCGATCTGCGCGATAAGGCCTCGCAGATTTCTTCCACCCCCGACGGCTTCATCGATGCCAACACCTTCAAGATCTTTCGCAGCGCCACCATCAACAACTACACCTCCCCCTATGACGCCATTGCCGCCGTGCTCAAGGGCAATGCCCAGGCCTACCTGGGAGATACCGTCAGCACCAACTACCTGCTGAACCAGAGCTTCAACAATCAGTTGGTGACCAATATCAGTGTCAACGGCCTGGAGACCCATATCGGCCTGGCCTACACCGGCGCCAACGCACGGCTGGCCGCCCTGATTGACCAGCAACTGCAATCGCGCAGCCGCTGCCAGGTCATCAGGATGGTCAACTGGTGGGTCATGACGCTCAAGTGCAGTGACGAGGAATTCGTCAGCGTGCTCGATAGCGAGGAAAAACAGCTGCTGGACAGAAAGCTGCCATTCCGGATTGCCGTCAGCGAGGACCTGGCGCCCTACGCCCTGTTCGACAGCAACGGACAGTTCGGCGGCACCATGTCCGACATCATGGAACTGGTGCGCCTCAACTCCGGACTGCGTTTCGAGATCGTGCGCACTCGCTCGGTACACAAGGCCATGGAGTTGCTCGACAGCGGCCAGGTGGACCTGGCCATCATGTCGGAAACCGACTTCAGGGAGCCCAAGTACCTGTTTACCCTGCCGGTGATCACCACACCCTACCTGCTCATCAGCAAGAATGACGGCAAGCCCAAACCCGACCTCAACAGTGCCGGCCAAAGCATCGCCCTGCCCCACTCCGATGCCTTGCTGGAGCACATCCGCATGCACTACCCACACCTGAAGATCCACACCACCGACAACGTCCCCGACGCCCTGAACAGGGTCCGCGACGGTGACAGCGACTTCACCCTGACGTCCACCCACCAAGCCAGGTACTACCTGTCTTACAAGTACGAGGACGCCCTCCACGCCTCGGAGCAGCTCAAGGGCGTCAGCGCCCGGGTGGGCATCGCCAGCCTGCCGCAGAACCGGGTGCTGATCTCCATCATCGAAAAAGCCCTGCGGCGCATCTCCCCCAGTGAAATCGCGGCGATCTCCGGGCGCTGGCGGGCCAATGCCGCTACCGACAACTTGTATTGGGAAGCCGTCAGCCTGCGCATCTACCAAGCACTCAGCGTCTCCTTCGTGCTGCTCCTGGCCACCTGCATCTGGATCCTTTACCTGCGCAAACTGATCTTCAAGAAATCCATCGTGCGCAGGCAGTTGCAGGAGCGCCTGAGCCTGATCCAGAACATCGTCGACAGCATTCCCCACCCCATCTACGTGCGCGACCGCGAAGGCGAACTGCTGCTGTTCAACACCTCCTACGCCCAGACCTTCGTCCCCGGCGCCAGCTCCAGCACCAACAGCAAGATGCTCGACGCCATGCTGGGCCAGGCGGTGCTCGGTCAGTGGCTCCAGGACTATGAACAGGTGGTGAACAGCGGTACTGCCATCTCCCGCGACCAGACCCTGCCCCTGGGCGGCAAAGCCCTGGACATCTATCACTGGGCGCAACCCCTGCGAGATGACCGGCAGCAGATCTTCGGGGTGGTCTGCGGTTGGCTGGAGATCGGCGATCGCCTGCGCATTCTCGAAGAACTGCGCCAGGCCAAGGATTCGGCGGACCAGGCCAACAGAGCCAAGTCGACCTTCCTCGCCACCATGAGCCATGAAATCCGTACGCCGATGAACGCCATCATCGGCATGCTGGAACTGGTGCTGACTCGCAAGGCGCCCCAGGGCAAGAACCTCGAATCGCTGCAAGTGGCCCATGACGCCGCCGTCAGCCTGCTGGAGCTGCTGGGGGGCATCCTGGACATCTCCAGCATCGAGTCCGGGCAGACTCGCCTGCACCTGGAAACCTGCACCCTGAAGGACATCGTCAATACCACTCGGACCATCTTCGACAGCCTGGCGGCCCGCAAGGGCCTGTGGATCCGGCTCGATGTGGATGCCTGGGCCGATCTGCCCGCGCGCCTGGACCGACAGAAGATCAAGCAGATCCTGAGCAACCTGATGAGCAACGCGATCAAGTTCACCGACACCGGCGGCATCACCCTGCGGGTCCGGGGTTCGCCCTTGGATCCCGTGCATTTCGCCTTCACCGTCAGCGTCGAGGACAGCGGCCCGGGCATCGACCCCGCCGACCGGCCCAGCCTGTTCACGCCGTTCTCCCGGGTGACCGTCAATCGCAACAGCGGCGCGGGAATCGGCCTGTGCATCTCGCAGTCCCTGAGCCGGATCATTGGCGGCGACCTGCTGGTGGACAGCACCCTGGGCCAGGGCACCACCATGACCCTGACCGCCACTGCCCAACAGGCCACCCCCAGCGAAACACCGTTGGCGTTGCCAGCGAGCGAACCCGCCGTGCCGACCCGGCAGCGCCTGAAGATCCTCATCGCCGAAGACCACCTGCCCAGCCTGACCCTGCTCAAGGAGCAGATCGAACTGCTCGGCCATGAGCCGATCCTGGCCCAGGACGGACTGCAGGCGCTGTTCATCTGGGAGGACCACGACATCGACCTGGTCATCACCGACTGCAACATGCCGGAACTGGACGGCATCGCCCTGACCGAGGAAATCCGCCGCCTGGAGCAGACACTGTGCATACGCCCGTGCACCATCATCGGCACCACTGCCAGTGCCCGGGAAGAGGATCGCCAGGCCGCTCTCGCCGCCGGCATGGATGCCTGCCTGCTCAAGCCCCTGAGCGTATCGATGCTGGCCCGCTACGTGCCGGTATTCACCGCGAGCGCGACGCCCCCGGAAGACGAAGACGGCGCTGCGGCGCTGGTGCGCTTCAATTTGCCGGAGGACAAGCGGCGCAGCCTGTTGGGCAACCTGATCCTGTGCAACCAGCAGGACCTGCAGGCCCTGGAAGACGCCATGGCGCGCCTCGATCTCAAGGCCGTGGCAGGGCTTGCCCACAAGCTCAAGAGCGCGGCGCAGATGATGCAGTCCGAGCCGCTGATGCGGCTGTGCGAAACCCTGGAAGACGCCCTTGAAAACAATGCCCCGGTCAGTGGCCTGTCTCTGCTGTGCCAGGAACTGCGGCAACTGATGGACAGGCTCAACAGCACCCTGGCCGCAGCCGCCGGTCCGCCGTGAGCTGCCGGGCGGCCACGAAAAAGGCCCGCAAGCCTCGGCTGCGGGCCCTGGGCACCGCGGATTGAAACTAACCGTGCGGGGCCGTGCAGCGTACCTGAGCCAGCTTGAACCCCTCCTGTTCATGGGCCTGCTCAAGATCCAGGCTGAACGCGCACTGCTGCTGCGCCGCGTTGCCCCAGACCAGGCGGAAATCCGTGCTCTCGCCCACCGACAGCAACACCTGGCCCATCGGCCCCACGGCATTGACCCGCTGGCCCGCGGCATCCAGCACCGCGCTGCCGAAAGGCACCAGCGTGCCATCGGGCAACGCGATGGTCGCCAGGACCTTCTGCGTATGCCGGGCGTTGAACTGCGCCAGCACCACCGCTCCGCGACGCGGCGTCACCGTGCCCACGCCGCTGTCGATATCGGTATTGGCGTCCAGCTTGCTGGTGTCCAGGCTGATGCGATTGCGCCGATAAGGCTGGACATAGGGCACCAGGCTATAGCCCTTGGCGTTGGTGAAGGTTCCCGGGGCATTGTTGACACCGACGTCGGGGGTGTCCTTGACCTCCACCAGGGCCATGGTTTCGCCCAGGCTCTGCCCCAGCTGCACGCCCCCGCCATGGGCCAGCACCGAACCGGACATGCCGACGTTGACGGTCTTGTAGGCGCTGCTGCTGCTCAGGCCCGCACTGAGGTTGGCCCAGGGCGCGCGATAACCGGCCGAGGCCGAGCCGGTGTTGGCCGAACGCTCGCTGCGTTGCATATCAAGGTTGTAGTTGAGTTGGTTGTAGTCCCCGGCCAGGCCGCTCAGGCCCAGGCGCTGGTCATTGCTGCCATCGGCGTTGCGCTCCAGGCTGACACTGGCGTTCTGCCGTCCCAGCGGGAAGCTCAGGGTCAGGCCCACCTGTACACCTTCGTTGTCGCTGTCGCTCAGGCTTTTGCTGGCGTACAGCGACAGGTTGACCCGTTGCACCTGGCCGCTGACTCCAAACTGCAACTGGCGCTGTTGCCGGGATGAGTTCCAGTAGTCCTGCTGCGACAGGTTCAGGTACAGCGACGTGCTGTCGGCCAGGGTCTGGGAAATATTGGCCTCCAGGCGGCTGCGCCGGCTGACCCGGCGATAACCGCCGCTTGCGCCCCCATCGCTGCGCCAGGAGCCCTGGCTCACCACCTCGCTGAAATCCCGGTAGCCCGGGGTCGAATAGCGATAGCCGGCAAAGCGCAGGTTGGTACCACCGGCGAATGCCTTGCCGTAGCGCAGGCCATAGCTCTGGCCACTGACAGACTCCTGGCGGGTGTCGGTCAGCGCCTGAGTCGCATCCAGGGACAGTGCGCCCAGGCTCCCCAGCCCCTTGCCCACGCCCACCTGATAAGCGCGATAGCCCTCCCCCAGCAGCCCCCCCAGGGACAAGGTGTAGTCCCTCGGCAAGCCATAGGCCAGGGAGACCTGGGTGAAGGTCGGTTGGTCGATCAAGGCCGTGGGTTCATGGTATTGGCCTGCCGTCACGCTGTAGCGCCAGGTGCCGTCGCGCAGCAGGTTGCCCAGGGTCGCATAGGGTTGGATAAAGCGCCGCTCGCTACCGTCGGCTTCGGTGATGATCACTTCCAGGTCGCCACTGCCGGAGGCGGCGTTGAGGTCGCGGATCTCGAAGGGCCCCGGGGTGACGAAGGTGCTGTACAGCGAATAACCATGCTGGCGCACCTCGACCCGGGCCTGGGTCTGGGCCACGCCATGGATCACCGGCGCATAGCCTTGCAGCGAATCGGGGAGCATCTGGGTGTCGCTGGCCACCTGCACCCCGCGAAACGGCACGCTCTGGAAGGTATCACCCGGGGTCACGCTTTCCCCCAGGGTCAGGTTGCCAAAGGTGCCCGGCAAGTCGCGCTGCACATAAGTGGCCGCGCGCTCCCAGGTGCCATCCTTGCGGTAGGAGGAACTGGAACGCAGGCGCCACTCCCCCAGGTTGAGGCCGCCATTGAGATACAGATTGTAGTTGGCCGCACTGCGTTGCCGGCTCTTGCTCTGCGATCCGGAGAACTGGTAGTTGAGAAAACCGGCATTGATGCCGCTGTCCCACTCTTCGGGGGCCACATACCCCCGGGCATCACGGTTCATGGCGATCTGCGGCACGCTGATGTCCAGCTTGAGCTGCCGGCTGTCAAACCGCACCGTCGCGCCTTCCACCAGGGTCGGCAGGTCCAGGCAGTGCTGGTCCCCCGGTGAATCCTTGCGCGGCGCCAGCTTGACGCCCATTTCCACGAGCAACGCCTGGGGCAGGCAGGCCTTCAGGTCCGGCCCCGCACGGACAAAGCTGACTTCACGCTGGCCAAAATAGTCACGGTTCAGGGTGATCCCCACCAGGTAGCTGCCGGGGCCGACCTCCTGCTCATGGAGCATGGCTTCGAGGTCGCTTTTCAACGCGGTACCGTCGCCGAAATCCGCCACGAACCCGGTATCGAACTCGGCGGCGAACAGTTGGTTGCTCTTGAGCGTCGTCAGCAACAACGACCCAACCAGACAGCCGCTCAAAGCCCTCAAATAAACACCCATCCTGACCTCAGCACTTGCAATGACTTCCCAGGGGTTGCACTCCATCGATGCGCCAATGACCTAGAACCCGGCACTGGACTTGACCGGTTCGCTGTAGCCGCCGTAATCGTTGATGGTGGAGAACTCCACAAGCACCGTCCTGGACGTGAGCCGGCGGGGAATCGGGTAGTCCTGGCTGGACTTGGGCGCCACCATGTCGACGTCTGGCAGTTCGACGGGCGTGCCACCGTCCAGCACCCGGATCCCGATGAACGTGATGTGGTAGGCGCTGGGGTTGCTGACCCGCAAGACGGCGCCACCACCAGGTTGCTCGACCAGTTTCCAGGCCAGCAGCGCAGGCGCCTCCTGGACGTTGCCCGGCAGATTGGCGGGGCGATAGAACAGCTTCACCCGGGTGCGCACCGCCACTTTCAAGGCGTTTTCCTGCTTGTGCTCCAGCACCGGGATTTCCTGGGCGTTGAAATAGAACACCGACTCCCGGTCCTGCGGCAGTTGCCCCGGGGTCTTGATGATCCGCACCACTTGCTCCTCGCCCGCGCGCACCTTGAACAGGGCCGGCATGGCAATGAACGGGCTGCGCTGGTCCTTGCTGTCACGGGCGTCGTTGACCCAGGTCTGCACCGCGTAGTCGCTGCGGGTGAGGTTGGAAACAATCGTCGAGGCACTGCGCTCATCGGCCCCGAGGATGATTCGCGTGCCATTGAGCATGATGCCGGCAGACGCCAGGGGCACCGGGCAGAGTGCGGCCAGGGCCGCGCCAAAGAGCCAGCTCCTGCTAGAGAAAGCGGCGCGCAGAAAAGCAGTCTTCATATCAACTTAAAACCTGGGGAGGGGGCTGCAGACAGCGGGGCCGAGTGCATCCGGCACCATCGACCCCGGTCGGGATGTGTCTTACTTGTAATCGACGCTGAAGGAAGCCTTGGCGTTGGCGGTGCCCGGCGTGGCTTCACCCGTGGCGATGTAGTTGGCGGTGAAGCGCATGGGCTGGGTCAGGTCCGCGTATTCGCTGGAGGCACGCCCCAGCTGCACATCCTGGCCCTTGGCATCACGGATCTGCACCGCGACGTTCTTCGCCACCCCGGCGCCGCCTGCGCCCTCCAGGGCTAGCCATTCGCCGTTGGGGCCGGCGGCACCGTTCATGCTGAGAAAGCGCACCGTGGCAGTCTTGCCGGTCAGTACGCAGTGATCGGTTTCACCCTCTTCCACCGTGGGGGCGGTCAGGGTCAGGGCAAAGGAACCGGCACCGGCGGTGTCTCCGGCCTTTTTCAGCGACAGGGACGGCGCGTTGCCCAGGGAAACGTTGGTGCCGGCACCGCCGTTGAGGTCACCGACATTCACCGAACAGGTGTTGGCGGTGATGGAACCGGTGAAGTTGATTTCGCCGTCGGCCGCCATGGCCTGGGCGGCCATGCAGCACGTCGCGACAGCCAGTGCAGACTTGATGAATTTCATGGGTTTACTTACCTATCTCGTGTTTGACGTTGGCCTTTTTCCTCAAGGCAGACCCAGCCTACAAAGGTTAAGCAGCGAACGAGACGGGACGACTCTGTGCTTTCTTCGAGAAGATTCTTGATTTTCGGCCAGACCCCCACCAAGACCTCGGCCCCCTCCCACCCTCAACGCCTGGCTCGCCGCGCCACGGCCATTGAGAAGACTCTGAAAGGGTCGACGCCTCAATGCCCCGGAGCGCTATGCAGCGAGTGCTCCGGCGCCCGGGCGATGGCATCGATCTCGCCCCGCAGCCATTGCAGCCCCGGCGCCTGTTGCTGCTGGCGATGCCAGATCAGGCTGACCTGCACCGGCGCCGCCGGCAGTGGCAGGTGGGCGCTGCGCAGCGGCAGCAAGGCGCAGAAATGCTCCGCCAGATGCCGCGGCACGGTGCCCAGCAGGTCGGACTGGGCGACGATCAGCGGGATGCTCAGGTAGTTGGGCACGAACACCTGCACCTGGCGCTGGACCTTGGCCGAGCCGAGGACGATTTCCAGCGGCGAGCCCCGGCCGCCACGGTCGGGAATCGCGACGTGCTGGCAGCCCTGGTAGGCCTCCAGGCTCAGTTCGGGGACGAATGCCGGGTGGTCGCGGCGGCCGATCACCAGCAGTTGCTCTTCCAGCAGGGGCTGGTAGCACAGCTCCGGGTTGTCGAAGTACAGGTAGTCCACCGCCAGGTCGAGCATGCCGGCACTGAGCCAGGCGGCGATGGAGTCGGCGCTGTCGCTGCGCACCGCCAGCCGCACCCCGGGCGCCACGAGCTGCAAGCGCCGGGACAGGGCCGGCAGCAGGCGCGCCTGGGCATAGTCGTTCATCGACAGGGTGAACAGTTGGTCGGCCGCCGCCGGGTCGAACACCGCACCGGGGTCCAGCCCCTGCTGCAACAGGTGCAGGGCCTGGCGCACCACCAGGTGCAGGCTGGTGGCCCGAGACGTGGGTTGCATGCCCCGCGCCGTACGGATGAACAGCGGCTCGTCGAGGTGCCGGCGCAGGCGCGCCAGGGCATTGCTCACCGCCGGCTGGCTGAGGTTCAGGCGTACCGCCGCCCGGGACAGGTTCTGCTCCTGCATCAGGGCGTCGAACACCCGCAACAGGTTGAGGTCCAGGCGCTGCACATTGAGCTTCATGAATAATGCCCACCGCGGTTATCCAGGGGCTGGATAATTCGCGCTGGGCCCCCCGGCTGTCAATCAGCGCAGCCAGGGGAGCGAATCACTGGAGAACCGCAGGCCGAGGGCTAACGGATGACATACAAGTCTTGCCTCCCGATCTTTTCACTGGCCCTCTGGGCATAACCGGGATCGCTGTGCAGGATCGCTGCAAAACGTTCCCTCAGCAGTTGCACACTGGCCTCCAGGCGATCCGGCCTCAGGCTCTGCACATCCTCCAGTTCGCATGCCTCCATGATCAGGCTGCAGAGCTCGGGCGATAGCCCCTTGTCCTGCAACAGGCTGGCGGTACGCGGCGTGAACAGGGTCCACTCGGCCTCCTCCAGGGTGATGGCCTCATCGCGCAGCGAGGTCAACAAGCCAATCGCCAGCGTGCACACCAGCCGGGTGGCCTGTTCAGCGCCCAGGGCTTCAACCATCAACGATATTTCCTTCACTGGGTATTACTCCAACCGTTCTTGGTCTTCACGTTGAAGACCTTGCCACTTTCACTCTGGAAATAGTGCACCGAAACACGTGCACCGTTGCTGTCGAAACCGTCCTTGTACACCTTGCTCCACTTGCCGGGTTCCACTTTGCGCAGGTCAGCCAGCACGTCCCCGTTCTTGATCGCGTTGCGGCTGGTTCCTCCCGCGCGCTCCTTGAAGCCCTCGGGGTACTGCGGCGCTTTGCGCAGAGAGTCGTAGACATGCTTGATGCCGCCGTTCTGGCCGGCCCCACCACCCACCATCCCGCGCTTGATACCGTCCGCCAGGCCCTTGGCGCCCCCTCCCGGGGTGAAGAGTTTCGACCTGGGGTCCGCCGCTTCGAGGATGTAGTCGGCAGCAGCGACCCCCAGGGTTCCATACTTGTCCCGCTGGGCATTGGCGATATAGCGGTTGAGCGCAGCCTGATTGTTGCCCAGGACAAGATACAGGTCGGTCAACTGGCCAAACAGCTCGGGCCGGCCCGATTTGCGCAGGTCGCTCATCCATTGCTGGTTGGTGCCTTCCTCGGACCTGAGGCGCTCGAATACCGCCTGGCACAAGGTGGGGTTCTGCTGGCAAAGCTGCGGGAACTCCTTGTTCCGGGTCTCATCCAGAGTGCGGTAGTAGGCACGAATGGAGTCGCACTCGGTTTTCGTCGTGCAGGCGCCCAGCTTGCGGTCTTTCTCGAGGATTTCCTCGTGGAACAGGTAGTTGTAGGCCGTCGCCATCTGAGCGATCTGCGCCCCCTGGTCCAGATCCTTGCCCACCGCCGCAGCCGCCACCAGGCCGGTCAATTGCGACAGCGCCAATTGCAGGTCCTTGTTGCCGTCGGCCACGCTCGCCAGTTGGTTGATCAAAGCTTCGTTCAAGCCGGCCGCCGCAGCGCCGGTCTTGAAGTCGCCGCCGGTGGCTTCCGCCAGCAGGCCGCCCATCAGCGCATGGGCGACGACCTTCTCGAGCCCGCCATTGGGGAACCGGACGTTGTCGCCGACCCAGTTGAACCCCGTCGCCATGGCCACGTTGCCCGCCTCTGCGAGCAGGGCCGCACCCAAGTTGTCGCCAAAGCTGCCGCCGCCGATCGCCGTGGAAATGCCACTGGAGATCAGTGCCCGCCCGGTGGTGCGGGTCAGGGTGTCGGCCGCCGTGCTCCAGCGGAAGATGTCCTTGGACGGGTTGGCATTGTTCAAGGTCGAGGCCGTGGTGCCTTCGCTGCCCGGGGCTGCGGCGCCCGCTCCGGCACTGTCTGCACCGCCGAACCAGTTGGTGTCGGCATACTCGAAGGCGCCCGCGGTGAACCCGGCGATGGCAGCGTTTTTCAGGCTGTCGGCGCTGAGGGTCTCCTTGAGCGCCCGTCCCAGGTTGCCCTTGTTGCTGATGGTGCTGCTGACCCCGGTAGTGGCCAGGCTGCCGGCCACCGCTGCCTGAGGCGCCGCCAGGCCGAGGCCCGCCGGGCCCATGGCCAGGGACATCAGAATCGCGACCACCAGCTTGGCCCCCGCGCCGAGGCCCGAGGAGTCGTACTTGAAGCTCTCGTGGATTTCCCGGACCTGGCGCCAGTCGATGTCCCCACGCGCCTGGGCGTCCTTCATCCACGCCAGGCCCGGGTCGGCCTGGACCATGGCATCGATGGTCTGGCTGACCGTCTGCTGGTCGACCTGGCGGATATCCACGCGCAGGCCGTCGGCCGCCTTGATCAGCAGATTGCCCTGGGCCACCAGGGTGCTCTGGCGCAGGGTTTCATCGGTGCGGCCCTTGCCCTTCATCGAGTACCAGGAGAGATCGCTCTTGCTCTTGGTGTGCGTCTCGTCATGCAGGTCCTTGACCCCTTCGAAGGTGATCGCGCCGCCACTGTCCAGGGTCAGGTCCTTGGCGCTTTCCAGCTTGGCCACCTGGTATCGCTGATCGCCGCCGCTCTTGAGGGTCAGGTCGCCACCGGTGCTGATCTGGCTGCCGATGTTGGTGACCTGAGTCACCTCGTCGTGGCGCGCTTTCTTGCGCCCCCAGCTGCCTTTCTTCTTCATGTCGTACAACGAGTAGTCGCTGTCCTGGGCCGCCAGCAGTTCCAGGTTGTCACCGGCCACCAGGTAGGCTTCGTTGCCAGCATTGATGCGGCTGGAAATCAGCCTCAGGTCATTACCGGCACTGAGGACCACATCGGCCCCGGCGGTGAGGGACGTGCCGACCTGGTGCTCGTGGTCTTCCTGGCGGGTGACCTTCTTGGTCTTGGAGTAGCTGTGCTGCTCATCCGCCGCCGAAGCCAGGGTCATGTCCCCCACTGCATCCATGGCAATGGTGCGCTTGGCCTCGATCTGGCTGGCGACCGCCGTCAGATCGCGTCCGGCGCTGACCGCGATGTCACGCCCGGCACTGACGCTGGAACCGTGCTGAGTGATGCTTTCATTCAAATACCGGTCGCGAGTGACTTTGTCGTGCTCCTGGGCCGACGTCAGGTTGACGTCGCGTCCCGCGATCAGGGCGATGTCGGCGCCAGCGCTCAGCGCCCCGCCGACGTTATTGATATCGCGGCCTGCCCGCACACTCAGGTCATTGCGGGCCTCGATCCGCGCCGCGTTGTCGGCGTAGTCCAGGCGCTGGGTGGTGTTCCCGGGGTTGCTCTGGAAGGTGCTGATGCTGCGCTCGTTGATCACATCCCCGGCCAGGGCGCGGGCCGTCACATCGCGCCCGGCAATGATGCCGCCAGAACGGTTGACCAGGTTGTCACCGGCCAGCAGATCGAGGCGCCCACCGGCCTCGATCAGGCCGCCATTGATCAGGTTGTTGCCGGTGGTCGCACTGAGGTTCTCACTGGCGCGCAAGGTCCCGGAGTTGACCAGGTCCTTGCCGGCGATCAGGGTCACGTCGCGGCCCTGGACCAGCGCACCATTGGGCGCCAGGCGGTTGTTGGCGTGGGCCAGGTACAGCACCGGCACCAGCACCTTCTCGCCGTTCACCTCCTGCTCTTCGAGCCAGACGATGTCGTGGGTCAGGGCCGCCACCTGTTGGGAGGTCAGGGTCACGCCCACGGCCAGGTTGAGCGAGTCCTTGCTGGCAATGGCATTGTTCATCAGGTACTTGAACATGCCCTCGTCACTGTTCTGGCCGTCGAGGAAACGCTGGCCGGTGCGGGCCGTGACCGCCTGCTGGATCAGGCGCTGCTCATAGAAACCATCCCCCAGGCGCTTGGCGCTCTGGTCCGGGTCATAACCCAGGTTCGACAGCAGGTAGTCCGAGCCCATGAACTGCTTGAGGTCGGTGAGTAGCGGGTTGGTCTCGATCAGGTACTTGTGCGGGTTGCTGCGCACACTGCTGTCTGGCAGCCCCTGGACCCGCTTGACGCTCTGGTTGCCAGCGCCGCCCGCGGGCAGCAGCACGCCCACCGGCCCAGCCCCGGACGCGGCGTTCACCTGCACCGTGGCGGTGCGGCCATCGATGCCCGTGGCCTGGTGATCCACCAGGTTCAGGTCACGAGCGCTCTGGGCCACTTGCGGCAGTGGCTGGTTGCTCAGCTCCCGGGGCCGGACCGGCGCCGGACCGGCCTGGCGGGTGCTCAGTTCGAGGCTGGCGCCGGCCATGCTCCAGCCCTGGGTCGGGGCCGTGGGCTGCGCTGCGCCGCCCTGGCCACTCAAGCGGAACAGGCCGTTCTGCCCGGACGGCAGGCTGAAGTTGGGCAGGCTCAGGGGGTTGACCTGCTGCTGCGCCAGGTCCGGCGGCAGCTGGGAATTGAGTACCACCATCAACGGCTTGCTGGCAGCGCCCACCGCCGTGTCGCGGGCACTGCCGCCCACGGCGATGGCACTCTTGATCACGCTGATGTTGCTGATGTCATTGGCCGCCGTGAGGCGCGCCTTGCCGCCGGCCTGGATGATCGCCGGCGCGGCGGAAGTGCCCTGGGTCGAGGTCTGCACGGGCTGGTCGATGCCGGTGAAGATGCCCGGGCTGAACTTGGCGATCAGCGCGGCGAACGCCTGCTGGTCGAAGGCCGAGCCCTGGGGGTGCGCTCTGTCGTAGGCCTGCACCTCTCGGGCCAGCTGGAAGAACAGCCCGCGCTTGATCTTGACCCCGGCGCCCACCTGAACGGCCGAGCTGCCGGAGGCCACCAGGGAGGCCTGGTTGGTGATGGTGCCGCTGGTGATGGTCAGGTCATTGCCCGCCGAGACGGTGCTGTAGCGGTTGAGGAAGCTGCCGCTGTTGACCGTCAGGTTGCCCCCGGCATTGAGGGTCGAGGTCGGTGAATCGCTGGTCACCACCCCGGTCACGGTGCGGTACACGTACACCGGCCCGCGGACCCAGCTGGCACCACCACCGCAGTGCTGCACGCACCGTATGGTGATGCGCCCGTCGGTGTACTGCTGGCTGGCTTCGTACTTCTCGCGGTCGTTGACCAGGTCCGCCACGGCGATGTTGATATCACCGCCGCTCTGGATATTGCCGGAGATGTTTCTCAGGCTCTGGGCCGAGGTGCCTGGAGCCATGCCCGCCACGCTCAGGCCGCCCAGGCTGTAGAACTCACCATAGCTGTTGCTCAGGGTGTTGACGTTGAAGTTGGCGTTCTGGCCGCTGAACACGAACCCATGGTCGTTGACCAGGGTCGGGGTGCTCAGGCTCAGGTCCTGGGCGGCGCCCAGGGTCCCGGTGTTGAGCACGCCGCCGGCATTCACCGTGAGCTTGGCGTTGGATGTCAGGCGCCCGGCGTTGTTCAGTTGCCCGGCAACCGTGACCTGGGTATCGCCGCCACCGGCGATGCTGCCTGCCGCGCCGAGATTGACCTGGGCAGCACCCAGGCCAAGGGTGCCCAGGCTGGACACCCGGCCGTTGCCGGAATAGCTGCCACCGATCTGCAGGTCCAGGCTGCCATCGCTGGCCAACAGCCCGTCGTTGTTCCAGTTGCCGCCCCGGGCCTGCAAGTGCTGGCTGGCCAGCAACTGGCCGCTGGCGGTCTGGCTGAAGGTATTGACGTTGAGGTTCAGGCGCCCGGCCTGGATCACGCTGCTGTTGGTCCAGTTGTCGGCGGTCAGTGTCAGCCCGCCCTGGGTGACCAGGCTGCCGCCAGCATTGATCACGTTGCCGGTGGCGATATCGAAGTTGCCATCCCCCAGGTGCAGCAGGCTGCCGCCGCCGTTGAGCAGGCCCGAGGCCGCCAGCCTCAGGTCGGTGTTGGCGGTTTCCAGCAGGCCGTTGCGGTTGTCGAACAGCCCGCCGAGCTGCAGGTCGGTCATGCCGCCAGGGGCCAGGGCGCGCAGTTTGCCGCCCTGGTTGTCGAGGCTGGCGCCGCGCAGCGCCAGGCTCTCGCGGCTTTCGACCAGGCCGCCCTGGTTGAGCAGAGCGCCGTTGAAATCCAGGCCGATGTGCTGGCCGTTGATTTGCCCGGCGCTGTTGTTCAACTGATTGCCGCTGGCCTTGATCCGCCCGCTGGCGTACAGGCCACCCTGGCGGTTATCCACCCCGGCGCTGCCGGCATTGAGCAGCAGGTCGCCGCCCTTGGCCGCCATGCGTCCGGCGCCGTTGTCGATCCCGGCCAGGGCCTGCAGGTCCAGGCGCTGGGCCTCGGCCTGGCCGCCATGGTTGTTCAGCACGCCCGACACCCGGGCCTGGAACAGGCCCTTGAGGCTCGACAGCACACCCGCGCGGTTGTCCAGGCTGGAGCCCTGGATGTCCAGGTCACCGTCCTCGGCAATCAGCTTGCCGCCCTGGTTATCGATGCCCCCGGTCGTCACCAGGGTCTGGGCCTTGGCGCTCTGGATCGCGCCCTTGGCATTCTCCAGGCTGCCGGCGCGCAGGTTCAGGCCGGCGTCGCGGCTGTAGATCAGGCCGTCGTTCTGGTTGCGCACCTCGCCACTGGCGTTGATCTGCAGTGCGCCGTTGGCGGCCAGGGTGCCGCGGTTGCTGTTGTCCAGGCGGTCGCTGAACAGGGTCATCAGGTTCTGGCTGATCAACTGCCCGCCCTGGTTGTCGATCCGGCTGGAACGCTTGAGCAGCAGCGGGCCGCTGGCGGCCAACTGGCCCTGGGTGTTGATCAACGCGCCCAGCAGATCGAGGGTTACCGCGCCTTCGCCGCGCAGCTTGCCGCCCTGGTTGTTCAGGTGGTTGCCACTGAGGTTCAGGGCCCCCGCGGCGTTGAGGCTGCCGCCCTGGTTGTCCAGGTCGCCAGCGGCGATGTCGAGGCCAGCGCTGCTTTCGATCAGCCCGCCCCGGGCGTTGTTCAAGGCGCCGCCGAGGACCAGTTGCTGCCCGCCCTGGCTGGTGACGATGCCCTTGTCGCTGTTGTCCAGGCTGGCGGCCTTGAGCGTCAGCTGGCCCTGGCTGGCCAGCCCGCCCGCCGCGCTGTTGAGCAAGGCGCCGCCAAGGTCGATGTGCAGGTCACCCTGCAGGCTCGACAAGGTGCCTTGCTGGCGGTTGTCCAGGCTGCCGCCGCTGACCTTGAGCCCCTGCCAGCCTGATATCAGGCCCTGCTGGTTGCCCAGGTGCACGGCCTCGATCCCCAGTTGCTGGTGGCTGATCAGCGTGCCGCCACTGTTGTCCAGGCTACGCCCGGCCAGGGTGAAGCCCTGGGTGCTGGAGATTTCACCGGCCTGGTTCTGCAGGTCCCGCAGCCCGGCAATGCTCAGCACGCCCTGGGTGTTGATCAGGCCCTGGCGGTTGTCCAGATCCGAGCCTTGATGCCCCAGGTCGATGCCCAGGCCGGTGCCACCGAGCAGGCGCCCGCCCTGGTTGTCCAGGCCGTTGGCGCTGATCTGCAGCGGCCCGACGGCCTGGATCAGGCCCTGGTTGCGCAACGGGCCAGTGACCCGCAGGCCCAGTTCAGTGTCGCTGAGCAGCGAACCGCTGTGGTCCAGGCTGGCGGCGTCGATCTGCAGCGCAGCGGCGGCGATCTTGCCCTTGAGCGCGGTCAGCGCGCCCTCGATGCGCAGGGTCAGGGCCTGGTTGCTGAGCAGTTGCCCGGCGCTGTTGTCCAGGCTGCGGGCAGCCAGTTCGAAAGCCTGCTGGCTGGAAATTTCACCCTGGCGGTTGTCCACTGCGCCGAGGTTGCTCAGCAGCAGCGCACCCGGGGCATTGATCAGGCCGCCCTGGTTGTTCAGGGTGCCGTGGTTCAGGTCCAGGCTCAGGGTGCTCTTGCTGAACAGCTTGCCGCCCTGCTGCTGCCAGCCGGTGACCGAGGCCGTCAGGGCCTTGGCACTGCCGATGCTGCCCTGGTCGTTGTTGACCTGGGCCGCGTTCAGGCTCAGTTCATCACCGCTGTTGAGGTGGCCGCCCTGGCTGTTGTCCAGGGCGCCGGTGGTGAGCGACAGCCGCCCCTTGGCGCTGATGATGCCCTGCTGCTGGTTGTCCAGCCGGGCACTGGCCAGGGTCAGGGCGGCGTCGCTCAGCAGCTTGCCGCCCTGGTTGCTCAAGGCTTGCCCGGCGCTGATGTGCAAGGCGCCGCCACTGGAGAGGCTGCCCTGGTCGTTGTTCAGGTTGCGCGCCTGGAGCGCCAGGCGGCCTTCGCTGCTGATCCGGCCTTTGCGGTTGTCCAGGTCTTCACCCAGCCCAAGGTCCAGGCGCTGGACGCCCAGCAACTGCCCGCCCTGGTTGTCCAGGCCGGTGCCGGTGAGGCTCAGGCCCTGGTCCGCGGATATCAGCCCGAGGCTCTGGTTGATCACCCGGGCCACGTTCAGTGTCAGGTCGCCGCTGGCCAGCAGCCGGCCCTGGTCGCTGTTGTCCAGGCGCGCACCGCTCAGGCCGATCTGCTGGCTCGATACTTCACCGCCGCGGTTGTCCAGTTGCCCGATCTGCAGGTCCAGGGCGCGGGTGGCGCCCACCAGCCCCTCCTGGCGGTTGTCCAGGCTGGCGGCCTTGAGGGTCATCTGCCCTGCGGCCAGCAGGATTGCGCCCTGGTTGTCGGCGTGCCCGCTGACCTGCAGCAGGCTGTCGCCACGGCTGTGCAGCTGGCCGTTGCGGTTGTCCAGGCTGGCGCTGCGGCTGTCGATGGCCGCCGCCGAGATCAGGCCCTTGACGTTGGCCAGGGCCTGCTCGATGCGCAGGGTCAGGGCCTGGTTGCTCAGGAGCTTGCCGGCACCGTTGTCCAGTTGCCGGGCGTTGAGGCTGAAGGCCTTGGCCCCGGAGATTTCCCCGCCGCGGTTGTCCACCCGCTCGAGGTTGTGCAACAGCAGTTGCCCCGGGGTGTGCAGATTGCCGCCCTGGTTGTCCAGCAGGCCGTGGTTCAGGTCCAGGCTCAGGTCGGCGTTGCTGAACAGCTCGCCGCCCTGCTGTTCCAGACCAGTGACGCTGGCGTTGAGGGCCTGGTCGCTGCCGATCCGGCCCTGGTTGTTGGTCAACTGGGCAGTGCTCAGGGTCAACTGCCCGACGCTGGTCAAGCTGCCGCCCTGGCTGTTGTCGAAAGCGCCGGTGCCCAGGCGTGTGTCGGCCTTGGCGCTGATCACCCCCTTGTCGCTGTTGTTCAGGCTGGCGCTGTCCAGGCTCAGGCCCTGTTCGGCGACGATCGAGCCGCCCTGGTTGAGCAGCGCCCCGCTGCTGTCGAGGCTCAGGGCCCGGGCACCGGTCAGGCGCCCGCCACGGTTGTCCAGGCTGCCGACCTTGAGGGTCAGCAGGTCTTCGCCGCTGATCAGGCCGCGCTGGTTGTCCAGGGCTGCGCTGAGGGTCAGCAGCAACGGTTTCTGGCTCACCAGTTGGCCGCCGCTGTTGTCCAGGCTGGCGCCAGTCAGGTTCAGCCCCTGCTTGCTGAACAGCAGCCCCTGGTTCTGGTTGACCACCCGAGTCACCTGGAGCAGCAGGCGCTGGTCGGCCAGGACCTTGCCGCCATCACTGTTGTTCAGCCCCTGGCCGTTGATCTGCAGCTCTCCCTGGCCCGACAGCGCGCCGCCACGGTTATCCACCTCGGCGACGTCCAGGGTCAGGGCCTTGAGGGACGCCACCAGGCCCTGGTCCCGGTTGTCCAGGGTCTGGCCCTGCAGGTGCAGGTCACCTTCGGCCACCAACTCGCCGCCGCGCTGGGCGAGGCTGTCCACCTGGGCCTGGAGTTCGCCTTTGCTGGCGATGCGGCCGGCGTGGTTGAGCACCTCGCCGCTGTTCAGCACCAGGGTTGAAGTGGCGCTGAGCAGGCCACCGCTGTTGTCCAGCCGGCGACCTTCGACGGTGACCGCGGTCCGGCTTTCCAGGCGGCCCTTGTCGCGGTTGTCCACGTCGCGGCTGTGCAGGCCCAGGGCCTGATCGGCGCGGATCACCCCGCCGCGGTTGTCCAGGCTCTCGCCGCGCACCAGCAGGGTGTCGCTGGCGGAAATCTTGCCCTTGCGGTTGTCCAGTTGCCCGGCCTGCACCTCCATGGCCGCGGTGGCCTGGATCAGGCCCTGGTCCTGGTTGTCGAGGCGTCCGGCAACCCGGACCTCCAAGCGCTCTTCGCTGCGCAGGTTGCCGGCCTTGCTGTTGTCCAGGGACGCGGCCTGCACCTTCAGCAAACGCTCCGCCCCCAGGGCACCACCACGGTTGTCGATGGCCCCGCTGGCGTTGATATCCAGGGTTTCACCGGCCATCACCAGCCCGGCGACGTTGTCCAGCGAAGCCAGTTGCAGAGTGACCTGGTCCAGGCTGCTGAGCTCACCGTGGCGATTGCCCAGGTGGCCGATCTCGGCCAGGAGTTGGCCGTCGCTGGCGATCAGGGCGTTGTGGTTCAGCACCTCGCTGGCCTGCAGCACCAGGCTATCGCTGCTCAGGACCCGGCCCTGGTTCTGGTTGTCCAGGGTCCCGGCATTGACCTTCACTTGCCGCTGCCCACTGAGGGTGCCGCCCCGGTTGTCCAGGGTCTGGGCTGCCGTGACCGTCAGATCGCGGCTGGCCACCACGCTCTGGCCATTGTTGTTGAGGCTCTTGGCGCTGAGGGTGATATCGCCGCTGGCGTTGCGGCTGTTATCGGCATTGACCCCAGCCTCGATGATGCCGTGGTTGCTCAGTTGGCCACCGCTGTCCAGCTGGATGCTGTCGCGGGCGGCAAGGGTTTTCTGGTTGCTCAGGTCGCCCCGGGTCTGCACCTTGAGATCGCTGCCGGCGTAGACCGCTCCCTGGGCATCGAGGCTGCCGGCCTTGATCGCCACCGCGCCTTTCTCGGCGCTCGCGTCCACCATGCGCAACTGGCCGTTGGCATCGAGCTGGATGTCGCCACCGCTGGCAATCAACTTGCCATCGAGCTTGACCCCAACCCCTGCCTCGGTGCCCACCAGCTTGATCGCCCCGGCGTACATGCCGCCCAGGGCCGATGAGTCGATGGCCAGTTGCGGTGCATCCGCCGGGTTGGCGGTGCGTGCCGTGGCGTTCAAGGTCTTGGCGTCGACGTCGTTGGCCCCGGCGATCAGCGCCAGGTGCTGGGCCTGGATCTCGGCGTTGATCCTGGCGCTGCGGGTGATGATTTCGAACTGGTCGACGTTGCTCGCATTGAGCCCCGCGCCGTCGATGGCGACGCTGCCCTGGTCCACCTGATAACGCTGGATCTGGCCGTTCTCGATCACCGGCTTGCCGGTGGTCAGGGTGGCTTTCGGGGTGTTGATGAAACCGCAGCCGTTGCAGCTCACGCCATAGGGGTTGGCGA
>NZ_AYMU01000013.1 GCF_000633395.1 Pseudomonas sp. PH1b | reverse complement strand
CACCAAGCGGTAACGGACCCTAAGTCGAGGAACTATGAAAGACGCAACGATTGCGCTGCACCATGGATTCAAGTCGGACCCGACCACCAAGGCCGTGGCCGTGCCCATCTACCAGAACGTCGCCTTCGAGTTCGACAACGCCCAGCACGGGGCCGACCTGTTCAACCTCGATGTGCCCGGCAACATCTACACCCGCATCATGAACCCCACCAACGATGTGCTGGAACAGCGCATGGCCGCCCTGGAAGGCGGGATCGCCGGGCTGGCAGTGGCGGCCGGCAGCGCTGCCATCCACTACGCGATCCAGACCCTGACCCAGGCCGGCGACAATATCGTCTCCACTCCGCAGCTGTACGGCGGCACCTACACCCTGTTCGCCCACCTGCTGCCGAGCTTCGGCGTCGAAGTACGCTTTGCCCGGGACGATTCCCCCGAGGCCATCGCCGAGCTGATCGACGACCAGACCAAGCTGGTGTACTGCGAAAGCATCGGCAACCCGGCCGGCAACATCGTCGATATCGAAGGCCTGGCCCAGGCCGCTCACGCCCGCGGCGTGCCGCTGATGGTGGACAACACCGTGGCCACGCCGATCCTGTGCAAGCCGATCCAGTTCGGCGCCGACATCGTCGTGCACTCGGTGACCAAGTACGTCGGTGGCCACGGCAACTCCCTGGGCGGGGTGATCGTCGACAGCGGCAACTTCCCCTGGACCGACCACCCGCAGAAGTTCGCCAGCCTCAACACCCCGGAGCCGGCCTACCACGGCGTGGTCTACACCGAGAAATTCGGCCCCGCGGCCTTCATCGCCCGGGCCCGCACCGTGCCCCTGCGCAACACCGGCGCGGCGCTGGCACCGATGAACGCCTTCCTCCTGCTGCAAGGCCTGGAAACCCTGGCCCTGCGCATGGAGCGCCACACCGACAACGCCCTCAAGGTGGCGCAGTTCCTCGAGAACCACCCACTGGTGGCCTGGGTCAGCTACGCCGGCCTGGCGAACCACCCGCACCACGAACTGGCGCGCAAGTACATGCAGGGCAAGCCCTCGGCAATCCTCTCCTTCGGCCTCAAGGGCGGTTACGCCGCGGGCGTGCGCTTCTACGATGCGCTGCAGATCTTCAAGCGCCTGGTGAACATCGGCGACGCCAAGTCCCTGGCCTGCCATCCGGCTTCCACCACCCACCGGCAGATGAACGAAGAAGAACAGGCCAAGGCCGGGGTCAAGCCGGAAATGATCCGTCTCTCGGTGGGCATCGAAGCCATCGAAGACTTGCTCGAAGACCTCGACCAGGCGTTGAAGCAGGCCTGATCGGAGCGGGCCCGCCAGCCGGCACCGGCAGGCCCCTTGCCACCCTGCCCCGGCCATCGCGCCGGGGCTCGCCGAACCCGCGTTGGCAGCAATGCCTTACCCAGCCCTCAGCCCGCAGGATCATTTCTCACCCGCAAAGGACTCCAACATGACTGTGCGTTACGTAAAGATCATCATGACCCTGGCCGTTGCCGCCTTCGCCTTGCTGGTGGCCTACAACAACATCAGCGACTACGGCTCCAACTTCGCCTTCGTCCAGCACGTGCTGAGCATGGACAGCGTATTCGCCGGCAACAGCGCCACCGACCGGGCCGTGACCCTGCCGCTGCTGTGGAACGCCGGATACTGGCTGATCATCGCCGGTGAAGCCCTGACCGGGCTGCTCCTGACCTTCGGCGCCGTAGGCCTGTGGCGGGCGCGCCACGGCGTGGCCAGCGACTTCAACCGCTCCAAACGCTGGGCCATCGCCGGTTTCTGCCTGGGCTTCTGCGTCTGGTTCTTCGGCTTCATGGTGGTCGGCGGCGAGTGGTTCATGATGTGGCAGTCACCGACCTGGAACGGCCAGGACGCTGCGTTCAAGTTCTACATGGCGATCCTCGGGGTGCTGATCTTCCTCAACCAGCCCGACGCCGAGCTGCACTGAGCCAAGACCCCGCTCCCGGCCCGTCAGGCATAAAAAAACGGCCCGCTGCGATGACGCAGCGGGCCGTTTTCATTGCCCTGGGGAATCAGGGCCGGGGTTCAACACTCACTGATTGAGCTTGAAATCCTTCTCGGCAGCTTCGAAACGCTGGACCATGCCGGCGCTCGGAGCCCCCATCTTGCTCACCAGCACAATCGCCAGGCTGGCGAAGATGAAGCCCGGGATGATTTCGTACAGACCCAACAGGGCGAAGTGCTTCCACAGGATCACGGTGACGGCACCGACGATGATCCCGGCCAGCGCGCCGTCGCGGGTCATGCCTTTCCACATCACCGAAATCAGCACCACCGGACCGAAGGCTGCGCCGAAGCCGGCCCAGGCGTAGCTCACCAGGCCCAGTACGCGGTTCTCGGGGTTGGCAGCCATGGCGATGGCGATCAGGGCCACCACCAGCACCATGGCGCGACCGACCCACACCAGTTCCAGCTGGGAGGCGTGCTTGCGCAGGAAGGCCTTGTAGAAGTCCTCGGTCAGGGCACTGGAGCACACCAGCAGCTGGCAGCTCAGGGTGCTCATGACGGCGGCCAGGATGGCCGACAGCAGCACACCGGCGATCCATGGGTTGAACAGCAGCTTGGCCAGCTCGATGAACACCCGCTCATGGTTCTCGGTCACGGGACCGGCCACTTCAGGGTGCGCCGAGAAGTAGGCGATGCCGAAGAAGCCCACGGCCACGGTGCCGCCCAGGCACAGGATCATCCAGGTCATGGAGATGCGCCGGGCATTGGCAATCGATTTCACCGAATCGGCGGCCATGAAGCGCGCCAGGATGTGCGGCTGGCCGAAGTAGCCCAGGCCCCAGCCCAGCAGCGAGATCACGCCGATGAAGGTGGTGTTCTTGAGCATGTTGAAGTTGCTCGGGTCCTGGGCTTCGATCGCCAGGAAGGTGGTGTCGACGCCACCGGTGGCCAGCAGGACGATGATCGGCGTCAGGATCAGGGCGAAAATCATCAGCGTGGCCTGAACGGTATCGGTCCAGCTCACTGCCAGGAAACCACCGACGAAGGTGTAGGCAATGGTTGCCGCCGCACCGGCCCACAGCGCGGTCTCGTAGGACATGCCGAAGGTGCTTTCGAACAGGCGGGCACCGGCGACGATGCCGGAGGCGCAGTAGATGGTGAAGAACACCAGGATCACCACCGCGGAGATGATCCGCAGCAGGCCGCTCTTGTCTTCAAAACGGCTGGAGAAGTAGTCCGGCAGGGTCAGTGCATCACCGTTGTGCTCGGTCTGCACCCGCAGGCGACCGGCAACGAACAGCCAGTTCAGGTAGGCACCGACGATCAGGCCGATGGCGATCCAGCTCTCGGACAGGCCGGACATGTAGATGGCGCCCGGCAGGCCCATCAGCAGCCAGCCACTCATGTCGGAAGCACCGGCGGAAAGCGCGGTCACCACGCTGCCCAGGCTGCGGCCGCCAAGGATGTAGTCGGAAAGGTTGTTGGTGGAGCGATAGGCCATGAAGCCGATCAGCACCATTGCCGCGATGTAGATCACGAAGGTGATCAGGGTTGGATTGCTTGCACTCATTGAGTTACGCCCTGGCTTTGTTTTTATGGTGCGGCGGCCACTGCCACCCGCCGCCAAACGATGACACTTGGGAAACGATCAGGCGGGCCGCGCATTTATGACTGATGTTTCCCCAGGAAAGCCATCAGCCGATGAACCAGTCTTGTAGGACGGTTGCACCTTGGCCGCGAATCCTATGCAACAAGACGAACAAGGTGCAACCAATTTGCGTCGAATCAGTTGCACCTTGTCCAAAAACTGGTCGTTGACGACGCTTTTGCTCCTTTTTGGAGCAAGAAATGGCGTTTTCAGAAGCAAAGGCACCAGTAGGAGGCAAGCCACTCCATGCAGGAATTTTATTCCTGACAAGCTGCTTCTTTTTCCAGCTAAAAATGGGTTGCACCCGGTTGCACCTATTGCAGTGCGCGGATAATCTTGCCGCCAGCTGATGCCACACGTGCGTGGCAAACATGAGGATAAAAATATGGCTACCACCACCCTCGGGGTCAAACTCGACGACCCTACCCGCGAGCGCCTCAAGGCCGCCGCGGCCTCGATTGATCGTACGCCGCACTGGCTGATCAAGCAGGCGATTTTCAATTACCTGGAAAAACTCGAGGGTGGTGCAACCCTGACCGAGCTGAGCGCTACCGCCAGCCGGGACACCGAGGAAGCCGGCGAGGTCCAGACCGACCACGCCCACCAGTGCTTCCTCGAGTTCGCTGAAAGCATCCTGCCGCAATCGGTGCTGCGCGCCTCGATCACCGCCGCCTACCGTCGCCCGGAACCGGAAGTGGTGCCGATGCTGCTGGAGCAGGCGCGCCTGCCGGCCGACACCGCCGAAGCCACCAACAAGCTGGCCTCCTCGATCGCCGAGAAACTGCGCAACCAGAAGAGCGCCGGCGGCCGTGCCGGTATCGTCCAGGGCCTGCTGCAGGAGTTCTCCCTGTCGTCCCAGGAAGGCGTGGCGCTGATGTGCCTGGCCGAGGCCCTGCTGCGCATCCCCGACAAGGGCACCCGTGACGCGCTGATCCGCGACAAGATCAGCACCGGCAACTGGCACCCGCACCTGGGCAACAGCCCGTCGCTGTTCGTCAACGCCGCCACCTGGGGCCTGCTGCTCACCGGCAAGCTGGTGTCGACCCACAACGAGGCCGGCCTGACCTCCTCCCTGAGCCGCATCATCGGCAAGAGCGGCGAGCCGATGATCCGCAAGGGCGTGGACATGGCCATGCGCCTGATGGGCGAGCAGTTCGTCACCGGCGAAACCATCGCCGAAGCCCTGGCCAACGCCAGCAAGTTCGAAGCCAAAGGCTTCCGCTACTCCTACGACATGCTCGGCGAAGCCGCACTGACCGAGCACGATGCGCAGAAATACCTCGCCTCCTACGAGCAGGCCATCCACTCGATCGGCAAGGCCTCCCACGGTCGCGGCATCTATGAAGGCCCGGGCATCTCGATCAAGCTCTCGGCCCTGCACCCACGCTACAGCCGCGCCCAGTACGAGCGCGTGATGGACGAGCTGTACCCGCGCCTGCTGTCCCTGACCCTGCTGGCCAAGCAGTACGACATCGGCCTGAACATCGACGCCGAGGAAGCCGACCGCCTGGAGCTGTCCCTGGACCTGCTCGAGCGCCTGTGCTTCGAACCGCAACTGACCGGCTGGAACGGCATCGGCTTCGTGATCCAGGCCTACCAGAAGCGTTGCCCGTACGTGATCGACTACGTGATCGACCTGGCCCGCCGCAGCCGTCACCGCCTGATGATCCGCCTGGTGAAAGGCGCCTACTGGGACAGCGAGATCAAGCGCGCTCAGGTCGAGGGCCTGGAAGGCTATCCGGTCTATACCCGCAAGGTGTACACCGACGTTTCCTACATCGCCTGCGCACGCAAGCTGCTGTCGGTGCCGGAAGTCATCTACCCGCAGTTCGCTACCCACAACGCCCACACCCTGTCGGCCATCTACCACATTGCCGGTCAGAACTATTACCCCGGCCAGTACGAGTTCCAGTGCCTGCACGGCATGGGCGAACCGCTGTACGAACAAGTGGTGGGCAAGGTTGCCGAGGGCAAGCTGAACCGTCCGTGCCGCGTTTACGCACCGGTGGGCACCCACGAAACCCTGCTGGCCTACCTGGTACGCCGGCTGCTGGAAAACGGCGCCAACACCTCGTTCGTCAACCGCATTGCCGACCAGTCGATCTCGATCCAGGAACTGGTGGCCGATCCGGTCGCGCAGATCGAGCAGATGGCCACCCTGGAAGGCGGCCTCGGCCTGCCGCACCCGCGCATTGCCCTGCCGCGTGACCTGTATGGCGCCGAACGCGCCAACTCGGCCGGCATCGACATGGCCAACGAACACCGCCTGGCGTCCCTGTCCTGCGCCCTGCTGGCCAGCGCCCACAACCACTGGAAGGCCGCACCGATGCTCGGTTGCGCCGCCAGCAGCGAAACCCCGGCGCCGGTACTCAACCCGTCCGACCATCGCGATGTGGTGGGCCACGTCCAGGAAGCCACGGTCGAAGACGTCGACAATGCGATCCAGTGCGCCCTGAATGCCGCGCCGATCTGGCAGGCCACGCCGCCGGCCGAGCGCGCCGCGATCCTCGAGCGCGCCGCCGACCTGATGGAAGGCGAGATCCAGCCGCTGATGGGCCTGCTGGCCCGCGAGGCCGGCAAGACCTTCGCCAACGCCATCGCCGAAGTGCGTGAAGCCGTGGATTTCCTGCGCTACTACGCGGTGCAGGCGCGCAACGACTTCAGCAACGACGCCCACCGTCCATTGGGCCCGGTAGTGTGCATCAGCCCGTGGAACTTCCCGCTGGCGATCTTCAGTGGCCAGGTCGCCGCGGCCCTGGCTGCCGGTAACCCGGTACTGGCCAAGCCGGCCGAACAGACCCCACTGGTGGCGGCCCAGGCCGTGCGCCTGCTGCTCGAAGCCGGGATTCCCGAAGGCGTGCTGCAACTGCTGCCGGGCCAGGGCGAAAGCGTCGGTGCCCGCCTGGTGGGTGACGAGCGCGTCAAGGGCGTGATGTTCACCGGCTCCACCGAAGTTGCACGCCTGCTGCAACGCAACATCGCCGGGCGCCTGGACAACCAGGGCCGGCCGATCCCGCTGATCGCCGAAACCGGTGGCCAGAACGCGATGATCGTCGACTCCTCGGCGCTGACCGAACAAGTGGTGATCGACGTGGTGTCCTCGGCCTTCGACAGTGCCGGCCAGCGTTGCTCGGCCCTGCGCGTACTGTGCCTGCAGGAAGATTCCGCAGACCGCGTGATCGAAATGCTCAAGGGCGCCATGGCTGAAAACCGCCTGGGCAACCCGGAGCGCCTGTCGGTGGACATCGGCCCGGTGATCGACGCCGAAGCCAAGGCCGGCATCGAGAAGCACATCCAGGCCATGCGCGACAAAGGCCGCAACGTGTACCAGATGGCCATCGCCGACAGCGAAGAATGCAAGCGTGGCACCTTCGTGATGCCAACCCTGATCGAGCTGGAAAGCTTCGATGAGCTGCAGCGCGAAATCTTCGGCCCGGTGCTGCACGTGGTGCGCTACAAGCGCAAGGAAATCGACCAGTTGATCGCCCAGATCAACGCGTCCGGCTACGGCCTGACCCTGGGCGTGCACACCCGCATCGACGAAACCATCGCCAAGGTGGTGGACAACGTCCATGCCGGCAACGTCTACGTCAACCGCAACATCGTCGGTGCCGTGGTCGGCGTACAACCGTTCGGCGGCGAAGGCCTGTCGGGCACCGGCCCGAAAGCCGGTGGCCCGCTGTACCTGTACCGCCTGCTGTCGACCCGCCCGGTGGATGCCATCGAACAGTCCTTCGCCCGTGCCGATGCCGCAGCCACCCCGGACCTGCGCCTGCGCGAAGTGCTGCTCAAGCCGCTGAACGCCCTGCAAGCCTGGGCCGAGAGCAGCAAGCTGACGGAGCTGGGAGCCCTGTGCAAACAGTTCGCCGAGCAATCCCAGAGCGGCATCACCCGCCCGCTGGCCGGCCCGACCGGCGAGCGCAACAGCTACGCCATCCTGCCGCGCGAGCACGTGCTGTGCCTGGCGGAAATCGAAGGCGACCTGCTGACGCAACTGGCTGCCGTCCTGGCGGTTGGCGGCTCGGCAGTGTGGCCAGAGAGCGAGATCGGCAAGGCACTGTTTGCCCGTCTGCCCAAGGAAGTCCAGGCGCGCATCCAGCGCGTGGCCGACTGGACCAAGGACGAGGTGGTGTTCGACGCCGTCCTGCACCACGGCGACTCCGACCAGCTGCGCAGCGTCTGCCAGCAAGTGGCCCAGCGCGCCGGTGCGATCGTAGGCGTCCAGGGCCTGTCCCAGGGCGAGACCACGATTGCCCTGGAGCGCCTGGTGATCGAGCGCGCCCTGAGCGTCAACACTGCAGCAGCCGGCGGTAATGCCAGCCTGATGACCATCGGTTAAGAGCAGCGGCAAGCGGTAAGCTTCAAGCGGCAAGCAAGGGTGCAACGCCTTTGCTTGCCGCTTGCAGTCCTAGCCTGCCGCTTGGTTCAGCGGTTTACCGCCGACCTTGGCCACTTGGGCATCTTGCCCGGCTTGTACCCCCGATACACCGATCGCTCCCACGACCTGCCCTGCCACGACCAGCGGTACGCCACCTTCCAGGGACGTCAGCAACGGCGCTGACAGAAAGGCTGTTCGCCCTCCATTGACCATGTCTTCATAAGCCTTGCTTTCCCGTCGTCCCAGGGCCGCTGTTCGTGCCTTTTCAAGGGCGATATAGGCGCTGATCGGCGCGGCGCCATCCAGGCGTTCCAGGCCCAGCGGGTGGCCCCCGTCATCGACCACGGCAATGGATACCGCCCAGTCGTTGTGCTGCGCTTCGCGCCGCGCGGCGGCCAGGATCCGGCTCACCTCGAGCCCATCCAGTACAGGTTTGCTATGCATGACGCTCTCCGGTGAAACAGTGCCTGTGGGATTGAAGGGTTGCGGGCTTCAACCATTGATCAATGCCTGCTGTGGTGCCTGGGCCAGACGCCGGGTCAGCCAGCCCGGGTCCATCTCCGGAACGGAGGCCAGCAACCGTTCGGTGTAGGCATGATGGGGCGGAGTGAACACTTCCCGGATGGAGCCTTGCTCGACAACCTTGCCCTGCAGCATCACCACCACCTCGTCGGCGATGCTGCGCACCGTCGCCAGGTCATGGGTTATGAACAGATAGGAAAGACCCAATTGCTCCTGCAGCCGGTCGAGCAATTGCAGGATGCCCTTGGCCACCACCTGGTCCAGCGCTGAAGTCACCTCGTCGCAAATGATGAACTCGGGTTCGGCGGCCAGCGCCCGGGCAATGCAGATACGCTGTTTCTGACCGCCGGACAGCTCGCCGGGAAAGCAGTCGATGAAGCGGCTCGACGGCAGTTCGATCTGTTCCAGCAACTCACTGATGCGCTCTTCCCTGGCCCTTCCCTTGAGCCCCAGGTAAAGCTCGAGCGGCCTGCCGATGATGTCCCGCACCCGCTGCCGGGGATTGAGTGCGGTGTCCGGCATCTGGTAGACCATCTGCATGTGCCGCAATACGGTTTTACTGCGCTGGTGACAGGCGCCCGGCAATGCCTGGCCCTGGAACAACACCCGGCCCTGGGTGGGCGGTAGCAGGCCAGTCAGCACCCGGGCCAGGGTTGACTTGCCCGAGCCGGACTCGCCGACCACGGCCAACGTAGCGCCCCTGGGTATTTCCAGGGAGACGTCCTCCAGCACCCGGGTCTGGCCGTACATCGCATGCACGCCCTCGACCTTGACCAGCGCTGCCTCGGTGGACCGGGGCTTGGTCTCTCGCTGCATCGAACGCACTGCCCACAGGCTCCGGGTATAGGGCTCGCGTGGCGCCGCCAGCATGGTCCGGGTGTCGGCCTGCTCCACGGTTTCACCGTTACGCAGCACCATGATCCGGTCGGCCATTTGTGCCACCACCGCCAAATCGTGCGTGACATAGATGGCGGCAGTGCCGAATTGCTGCACCAGATCGCGAATGGCTGCCAGTACCTCGATCTGAGTCGTCACATCAAGGGCCGTGGTGGGCTCGTCGAAGATGATCAGGTCCGGCCGGCAGGCCATGGCCATGGCGGTCATCGCCCGCTGCAACTGACCACCGGAGACCTGGTGCGGATAACGCAAGCCGATCTGCTCCGGATCGGGCAGGCGCATGCGCCGGTACATCTCCACGGCATCCCCCTGGGCCTTGCACTCTGGCAACACGCGGTGCTGCACCGCGGTTTCCACATACTGATCGATCAAGCGATGCGCCGGGTTGAATGAGGCCGCCGCCGACTGCGCCACATAGGCGATGCGCGAGCCCCACAGCTGGCGCTTGCGTTCGCGCGGGAGCCTGGCCAGGTCGACACCGTCGAACAGGATCGAGCCCGCAGTGATCCGGCAACCCGGTTTCTCGTAGCCCATGGCCGCCAGGCCCAGGGTGGATTTGCCGGCACCCGACTCGCCGATCAATCCCAGGACTTCACCGCGGTGCAATTCCAGGTCGATGCCCTTGACGATGGAGTGCCAGGCGTCACCGCGATTGGCCTCGATGCACAGCCCGGAGATCTTCAACAGGGTTTGGTCGAACGCTTTGCCGTTGTTTTCAATGTTCATCGCGCAGCCCACTGGTCATGTGCAGGAACCAATCCACCACGAAGTTCACCCCGATGGTCAGCACGGCAATGGCCAGTGCCGGGAGCAGCGGGGTGATGTCGCCGTAGGTAATCAAGGTCGCGTTGTCGCGCACCATCGAGCCCCAGTCCGCCGTCGGCGGCTGGATACCCAGCCCGAGGAAGCTCAAGGCGGAAATGAAGAGAAAGGTGAAACAGAAACGCAACCCGAACTCCGCCACCAGGGGCGGCAGGATGTTCGGCAGGATCTCGCGGAACATGATCCAGCTGCGGCTCTCGCCACGCAGCCGGGCGGCCTCGACAAAATCCAGCACCGCGATGTTGGTTGCCACGGCCCGGGTCAAGCGGAACACCCGCGTGGAGTCGAGCAACGCGATGATCACGATCAGCACCGGAATCGCCGTGCCAAAGAGCGTCAGCAACAGCAAGGCGAAGATCAGTTGCGGGATCGCCATCAGCACGTCCACCAACCGTGACAGCAACTGGTCGACCCAGCCACCCCGTGTCGCCGCCAGCAACCCCGCCACGCCGCCGACCAGGAACGCCAGGCAGGTCGCAAGCACCACAATGCCGATGGTATTGCGGCCGCCGTACAGCAGGCGGGTAAGCATGTCGCGCCCGAGGTTGTCGGTTCCTAGCAGGAACTCACGGCCCCAGGCATCGAACTCGACGCCGACAATCTGATTCTCGCCATAAGGCGTCAGCAACGGGGCGAACACCGCGGCCAGGACATACAGCACAATCACCAGCAGGCCGAATCGGGCACTCCAGGGCGCCTTGCACAGCCCACGCCACAGCCTTTGCTTCACACCAGCACGGGTTGTGGCAGGCGCCAGGCCCACCGTGTTTTCTACCTGTTCGGGGTTCATCCCTTGCTCGTTCATCGTGGGTGCCTCAACCTGGGGTTGGTGACCACACTGAGCACATCGGCACTCAGATTAAGGAGGATGTAGGTCGCCGCAAACACCAGGCTGCACGCCTGGACCACCGGCAGATCGCGCTTCTTCACCGAGTCCACCATCAACTGCCCCATTCCTGGATAGACAAACACCACCTCGACCACCACCACGCCCACCACCAGGTAGGCCAGGTTGAGCACGATCACGTTGATGATCGGCGCCAGCGCATTGGGCAAGGCGTGTACCAGGATGATCCGCCATCGCGACAGGCCCTTGAGGTTGGCCATTTCGATATAGGGGCTGGCCAGCAGGTTGATGATCGCGGCACGGGTCATGCGCATCATGTGCGCCAGCACTACCAGGGTCAGGGTGAGGGCTGGCAGGGTCACTCGATAAAGCTGCTCCAGCAGCGGCTGCGACGGGTCGATATTGGCCAGGCTCGGCAACCAGCCGGCTTTCACCGAGAACACCAGGATCAGCAGGTAAGCCAGGAAGAACTCGGGAAACGAGATGCAGGTCAGGGTGAAGCCGTTGATGAACCGATCGAAAATGCTGTTGCGGTAGATCGCGGCGAGAAACCCCAGGCCCAGGGCCAGGGGCACCGCAATGCAGGCCGAGACCAGCGCCAGGAACAGGGTATTGAGCAATCGGCCACCCAGCAGCTCACCGATCTCGCGACCGTTGGCCAGCGAATGCCCGAAGTCGCCCTGTAGCAGCGCGCCAAGCCATTGGCCGTAGCGCAGGTACAGCGGCAGGTCGAGCCCCAGGCTGCGACGAAAGGCGGCGACGGATTCGGGGGTCGCCGCCTGGCCGAGAATCTCCGTGGCGATGTCCCCGGGCAGGAATTCAACCCCCACCAGGATGATCACCGAGACCACCCACAGGCTGAGCAAACCCAGTGCGAAACGCTGGGCGAGAATCTTTGCAATGTTGTTCATGATCCGGGCCCTACTTCAGGAGCGAAAGACACGCCTCAGGCAAACCACCAGCGCTCGGCCGCGCGCAAGCCATCCAGATCCCAGTTGTTGGCCAGTGTTTCATGGCCGATGTTCTTCGAGATGCCATCGACGTAATTGGCGAACAGCGGAATCAGCGCCCCGCCCTCGTCACGCAGCAGCCGCTGCATCTGGGCATACATTTCACGGCGCTTGCTGTCGTCCAGTTCCGAGCGGGCGCTGAGCAGCAAGCTGTTGAACTGGGCGTTGTCCCAGAACGTTTCGTTCCAGCTCGCCCCCTTGCCGTACACCAGGGAGAACGCCCAATCCGCCGTGGGCTTGCCTCCCCAGTAGTCCATGCTCCAGGGCTTTTTCATCCAGACGTTTTTCCAGTAGCCATCATTCGGCTCGCGCACCACGTTGATATCGATGCCGGCCTTGGCGGCATGCTCCTTGAACAGCACCGCGGTATCGACCGAGCCGGGAAACGCCGCATCGGCAGCGCTGAGATCAACCTTGAGGCTGCTGAGTCCGGCTTGCTTGAGGTAGAACCGGGCCTTCTCCGGGTCGTATTCGCGCTGAGGGATGTCGCTGGAAAAATAGCGATAACCGGAGCTGATCGGATGGTCGTTGGCGACTTCGCCATGGCCCCGCAGGATGGTCTGCAACAACGCCTTGCGATCGATCGCATGCTTGAGTGCCATGCGCACGTTGTTGTCGGTAAAGGGCGCGGCCGTGGTGTTCATCGGCAAGCTGTAGTGCTGGCCACCATTGATGGAGGCGATCTCGATGGCCGGATTACGCTGCAGCAGGTGCAGGGTCTTCAGGTCACACTGGTTCATCGCATGGATTTCACCGGTGATCATGGCATTGGTGCGTGCGCCCACATCGCCGATGACCAGGAACTCCACGGAATCGAACCAGCCCCGATCGCTCTTCCAGTAATTGGGGTTGCGCTTGACCACGGTCTTCACCCCGGGGTTGAAGCTCTCCAGTACATAGGCGCCACAGCCGATGCCCGACAGCGCATCGGCCTTGCCGTCCTTGGCGGGCATCACCGGCAGGTGGTAGTCGGACATCAGGTAGGGAAAGTCGGCGTTACCGCTTTTCAGGGTGATGATCACCCGGTCCTTGCCGTCGACCTGAATGCTCGCCACCGGCTCCAGCAAGCTGTTGGCGGCGGATTTCGAGTCGACGCCGCGGTGGTGCTCGAGGGAGGCCGCCACATCCTGCGCCTCGACAGTCTTGCCATTGTGGAACTCGACCCCCTGGCGCAGTTTGAAGCTCCAGACCTTTGCATCGGGAGAGGCCTCCCAGCTCTGCGCCAGTTCACCGACCAGCTCGCCGCTGTTGGTGATCTCGGTCAGGTAGTTATGGATCGAGTGACCCACCGATTGCATGTAGTTGTCACCGTAGGTACCCGGATCGAAAGAGTCGGTGGTCGAGCCCGTGCTGATGCCCAGCTTGAAATTGCCGCCGCGCTTGGGCACCGCGCCCTTGCCCTGGGCCAGGGCGATACCGGGCATGGCGCTGGCCATGGCCACTCCGGCACCGGCTGCCAGCATGCTCAACATGAAAGTGCGTCGATCGATGCGCCCCTGAACCAGGCGCCTGGTGAGATCGTCGATGAGTTCGCTCATGAGTTGACTCCTTTATTAATTGTATTTTTTAGGATGTGTCTCAAACAGCAGCAAAACCGGCAGTCAGGCTGCCCACTCTTTCGTCCCTTGTGGCCTCAGATCCGTGCCGTGACGGACTTCGACCGGCAGTAGCTCCCTAGGCCTTCCAGCCCTTTCTCCCGGCCGAACCCGGACAGTTTGTTACCGCCGAATGGCGTTTCCACTCCTCCGGCAAAGTATTCATTGATGTACACCTGACCGGCGTCGATGTCCCGTGCCAGACGCAGGGCCTTGGTGATGTCCCGGGTGTAGATCCCGGCCGCCAGGCCAAAGGGCGTGGCATTGGCCAGCAGCAACGCCTCTTCGACTGAGTCGGCTACCTGCACTGCAAGCACCGGGCCGAAGATTTCTTCCTGCACCAACCGGTCCATCGGGCCCAGGTTGTCCAGCACCGTGGGCTGGAAGAACCAGCCCTCGCCGCTTTGCGGATCAACGCCGCGAGCGCCACCCACCACAACGTTAACTCCGCGCTTTTTCGCCTCGTCGACATAAGCGCTGATCTTGTTGAGTTGCTCCAGTGAGGTAATCGCGCCGATGTGCGGGTTTTTCAGGCCATGGCCAAGCGTCAGTTGCGCCGCCCTGAGGGCCAGGCGTTCGACGAACTCGCCATGAATCGAGCGCTCGATGATCAGCCGCGAGCCCGCCGAACAGATCTGCCCGGCATTGGAGAATATCCCCCAGAGCACATCCTCGACCGCCGCTTCGAGGTCGCAATCGGCAAGCACCACTGCTGGCGACTTGCCCCCCAGCTCCAGGGTGACACTGGTGATGTTGCGGGCTGCGGCCTGCATCACCAGGCTGCCGGTACCCACCGAGCCGGTGAAGGTCACATGGCACACCTTGGGGTTGGCCACCAGCGGTGCTCCCGCCTCGGCGCCGGTGCCAGTCAACACATTGCACACCCCGGCCGGCAAACCGGCCTGGTGGAGGATCTCGGCCAGCAGCAAGGCGCTGAGCGGCGTCTGCTCCGCCGGTTTGAGCACCGCCGTGCAACCGGCGGCCAAGGCCGGCGCCAGCCCGCGGGCAGCGGTGGAGAAGGGATAGTTCCAGGGGATGATATGCGCCGTGACACCCACCGGCTCCAGGTGAGTGAATGACACATAGTCAGGCCCCAGGGGGATGCTGTCGCCCTGCAGCTTGTCGGCGGCGCCGGCGTAGTACTCGAACAACCGCGCGGCCGAGCGTACATCGCCCCGCGCTTCGTCCAGGGTTTTGCCGTTGTCCAGGCATTCGACGATCGCCAGGCGCTCGGCGTTGGTGCGAATGCCTTCGGCCGCACGCTGCAGTATACGGCTGCGCTCGACCGGCAAGACCTTGCGCCAGGTCTCATTCATCGCCTTGTCTGCCGCAGCCACCGCCAGTTCGACATCTTCAGCATCACCTGCGGCAACTGCGGCAAAAGCACGCCCGGTACCCGGATCGAAGGTCTCCAGCTGACGCCCCGAGGCCGGCGAACACCACTGGCCGTTGATGAAATGACGGCTGGGCAACTGCGCCAGGGTGCCGCTGGCGAAATACTCGCCAATCAATGCCTCTGCCACCCGGCTCATTTCGACACCTCGCTCAGTTGGTAGGTGGATTTTTCCAGCCATTGCGGGGCGATCTCGATACCCCAGCCGGGGGCATCGGACACCGTCACGCAGCCGTCTTCAACGCGATACGGCGACTCGACGAACAGCCCCTCCTGCCAGGGGTAGTAGTCGGCGCCCTCAATGGACAGCTCCAGGTATTTGCCGGCGTTGGGCAGGGCCTTGAGAAAATGCATGGTGAACAAGGTCACCAGCGACAGGTTGGCACTGTGGGGGGTGCAGGGCAGGCCAGCCTCCTCGGCCATGCGGGCGACCTTCATTGAGCGGGCGATGCCTCCCAGGTACAGCACGTCCGGTTGCACGATATCCACCGCGCGCATCTCGATCATTCGCCGCCAGGTGGCAAGGTCGCAGTCCTGCTCGCCTCCGGTAACATCCAGATCCAGCGCAGCGGTCACTTGCCTGGTCTGCTCCAGCTCCCAATAAGGGCAGGGCTCCTCGAAATGCTCGATGCCATGCTGTTCGAGCAACCGCCCCACTTCGATGGCCCGTGCCGGAGAAAAACCGGAGTTGCCGTCGACCAGCAACGACACCTGGTCGCCCAGGGCCTTGCGAATGGTCGGAACGATGCTTTCAGTACGCCCCGGCCACTCATCGCGGTCATGACCGCATTCGGCTCCGACGCGAAACTTGAAGGCATCGAAGCCGTGCCGGTCCTGTAGACGTAGAAAGCGCTCGGCTTCCTGATCCGGGGTGATCTCACGCTGCATCGAAGAGGCATAGCAGCGCAGCTTCCCCGGCGTCCCCCCGAGCAGTTCGACCACCGGTTTTTGCTGCAACTTGCCCTGCAGATCCCACAGGGCGGTGTCCAGGCCGGCCATGGCGCGCAGCAGATAAGAGCCGGGAAACTTGTGCTCGCGCTCGGTGATCGTGGTCATCAGGCTGTCGATCTCCTGCCCGTCGGCGCCCAGGGCCCATGGGGCGACCTGGCGATGGAAGATCTGCGCGGTGATATCGGCGTTGTAGGTGGACAACTGCCCCCAGCCCACGGCGCCGCACTCGCTGGTTACACGGACAAAACCCACGTACCTGTCGCAAAACGTCTCAAGCTGTTTGATCCGCATGTCGCCTCACCTTTTCGTTGTCCGCCAGAATCATGTCCGCCGCCTTTTGCGCGACCATGATGGTCGGCGCGTTGGTATTGCCTGAAGTGATGCTCGGGAAGATCGACGCATCCACTACCCGCAGCGCCTCCAAGCCATGCACCCGCAAGCGCAGGTCAACCACCGAATGCTCGGGGTCGGGGCCCATGCCGCAAGTGCCCACGGGATGAAACACCGAGCCGCAGCGCTGGCGAAAATCACTGAGGATCTGCGCGTCCGACATGCTGTCCAGCACCGGCGCAATGGCTTCCTTGACCAGGCCTTGCAGGGCTCGAGTGCGCATCATCTGCTGGACCAGGCGGCCACCGGCGATGACGGCATCAACATCGGCCTGCACCGACAGGTAGTTCGGCCGGATGGTCGGCGCGACCTTGGGATCGGCCGAACAGATATCGATTCGGCCACGGCTCAAGGGGCGGCAAGGCTGAAAGGAAATGATGAACCCCGGGAAAGGATCCGGATTCATCAGCGGGCGCTTGCCCTCCGGTGCCGTGGAATAGGTCACGGGGTTGAAATACAGCTGGGTGTCCGGCGCGCTCATGCCCGCACTGGAGCGGACAAAACCACCTGACTGGTTGACGCTGACGCTCAACGGGCCCTTGCGCGTCAGTACATAGCGCAGCCCGGCCAGCAGCTTGCCGTGCAGGGGGTACAGTTGGTTGTTCAGGGTCGGCTCGGTGCACTGGTAGTAGTAGTTGATCCCCAGGTGATCCTGCAGTTGCCCTCCCACGGCCTCATTGTCCAGCACCAGGTCGATCCCATGCTGGCGCAGCAACTGGGCCGGCCCCACTCCCGAAAGCTGGAGCAACTGCGGCGAGTTCACCGCGCCGGCACTGAGGATGACTTCACGGCGGGCCCGGACCGAAACGATCCTGGCGTCTTTCTCGAACTCGATCCCAACGGCCCGGCGCCCCTGGAACAGCACACGACGCACCAGTGCCCGAGTTTCCAGGTGCAAGTTGGGACGCTGCATGGCCGGGCGCAGGAACGCATCGGCGGCGGAACAGCGCATGCCCTTGCGGGTATTGATCCTGTAGACCCCCACGCCTTCCGGGTGAGGCCCATTGAAGTCCTGGGTGTAGGGCAATCCCATTTCCTTGGCGGCGGCAAAGAAGTGCCGTCTCAAGGGGTGCAATTGCGAGGTGACATCGGAAACGTACAACGGCCCACCGGGACCGGCATTGCCCTGGGCATCGACCTGGCATTCGGAGCGCTGGAAATAGGGCAGCACATCCTCCCAGCCCCAACCGACATTGCCCATATTTTTCCAGGCGTCGAAATCTGCTGGCAAGCCGCGGCAGTAGACCATGGCGTTGATCGAGCTCGAGCCTCCGAGCACCCGTCCGCGCGGCCAGTAGCTACGTCGCGCATCAATGGCCAACTCGGGCTCGGTTTCATACTTCCAGTTGACTCGCTCGTCATAGAAGGTGCGCCCGTAACCTATGGGCATCTTGATGAAGAAGCGCCGGTCGCTGCCGCCGGCTTCCAGCACCAGCACCCGGTTACGACCATCGGCAGAGAGTCGTTCCGCCAGCACCGACCCCGCCGAGCCGCTGCCGACGATGATGTAATCGAACTCCTGCGCTACCTCCATGTTCTATGCCCCATGTGTGAATGATTCGTGGCCCAAGCGCATCAACCTTTGAGCCGGGTGCGTTGCGCCTCCCTTGTATGGCCTCATGATTTAGGTAATTCTTCTTCAAGACAAACGAGAAAAAACACACCTTTGGGGTCAAAAAATTTAGGTCTCGAACATGGGCTACCAGCTTCCCAACCTTCCCTGGCTGCGCTCTTTCGAAGCGGCGGCGCGCAACCTCAGCTTCTCCACCGCCGCCAACGAACTGCACATGACGCCGGCCGCCATCAGCCTGCAGATCCGCTCGCTGGAGCAGTACCTGGGGTTCCAGTTGTTCGAGCGGCTGCCGCGCGGCGTACGCCTGACCGACATGGGCCAGGCCTATCTGCCTTCGGTGCGCAAAGCCTTTGATGGGCTGGCCATGTCCACGGCCGGTCTGTTCGGCAGCCGTGGTGATCAGTCACTGACCGTGCGTTCCAGCGCTGCCTTTGCGGTGCTCTGGCTGGCCCCGCGACTGCATCGGTTCATGGCGGCCTATCCGGGGATCGACGTGCGCCTGCTGGCCGATATCTGGGCGGACGCCATGGGGGCCGACGACAGCGCCATCGACATCCGCTTCGGCGATGGCCGCTGGGAAGGCTTCGAAGTCGAACTGATCCAGAGGGAAGCCTCGGTCCCGGTCTGCAGCGCCCACTGGCTGCACAAGGCACAGGACGAACCAGCCCTGATCTCGATGGCGCAGGACAACCTGATCCATATCATGGGCTGCGAAGACCTCTGGACTCGCTGGTTTCGCGCTGCCGGCTGCGAGGACTACCGAAGCACCCAGGGGCTTCAGGTCGACACGTCCCTGACAGCGCTGGAACTGGCCAGTGCAGGCTCGGGCTTCGCCCTGGTGCTGCAAAGCTTCGCCAAGCCCTATCTGGACAGCGGCCGGCTGGTCTCGCCCTTTGCCGGCGAACTGGCCATCGAGCAGTGCCATTACCTGCTGCTGCCCGAAGGCCGAAATCGCCCCAGCCCTTCGGTCCTGCTGTTTCGCCAGTGGCTGCTGGAGACCGCCGCAGCGGAGCAAGGCGCCGCCTGACACCTGGTTTGGCGACTTCATCACAGCCGTCTATTGTGCTGTTGCCGGCGAAAGGGCCTTGAGCTCTGCATCGCCCTCCATGACGCCTTCGCTGGCAAGCCAGCTCCTACACAAGCCAGCGCCTACAACCGCTGTTTGGGCTTTGCATCACCGCGATCAATCTTGCTATCCAGCCTTTATTCACGCGCCTAGACTCGGCCCACTCCCCCCTTTCAAAGGTGCGCCGCCATGTCCGAGACGCTGCTCAGTTCCCGCAATCTGGCTTTCGAGCTGTATGAAGTCCTCGATGCCGAAGGCCTGACCCAGCGCGAGCGGTTCGCCGAGCACAACCGGGAAACCTTCGATGCCGCCCTGAGCACCGCCCGCAATATCGCCGAGAAGTTCTTCGCCCCGCACAACCGCAAGGGCGATGAGAACGAGCCGCGCTATGAAAACGGCCAGGCGATCCTGATCCCGGAAGTGAAGCCGGCAGTGGATGCCTTTCTCGAAGCCGGCTTTCTCAATGCGGCCCGCAGTTTCGAGGCCGGTGGCATGCAGTTGCCGACGCTGTTGTCCCAAGCCTGTTTCGCCCACTTCCAGTCGGCCAACGCGGCCACCACGTCGTACCCGTTCCTGACCATGGGCGCGGCCAACCTGATCGAGAGCTTCGGCACCGACGAGCAGAAGCGGCGCTTCCTGCAGCCGATGATCGACGGTCGCTTCTTCGGCACCATGGCCCTCACCGAGCCCCACGCCGGTTCGTCGCTGTCGGACTTGCGCACCCGCGCCGAGCCCGCTGGCGACGGCAGTTACCGGCTCAAGGGCAACAAGATCTTCATCTCCGGCGGCGATCATCCACTGTCGGAAAACATCGTGCACATGGTCCTGGCCAAGCTGCCGGACGCGCCGCCCGGGGTGAAGGGCATCTCGCTGTTCATCGTGCCCAAGTTCCTGGTCAATGACGACGGCAGCCTGGGGCCGCGCAACGATGTGCTGCTGGCCGGGCTGTTCCATAAGATGGGCTGGCGCGGCACCACCTCCACGGCGCTGAACTTCGGCGATAACGGGGCGTGCGTCGGGTACCTGGTGGGCAAGCCCCATCAGGGCTTGAGCTACATGTTCCAGATGATGAACGAGGCGCGGATCGGCGTCGGCATGGGCGCGGTGATGCTCGGCTACGCCGGCTATCTCTATTCCCTGGACTACGCCCGCGAACGCCCTCAAGGCCGCCTTCCCGACAGCAAGGACCCGACCACCGCACCGGTGGCGATCATCCAGCACGCCGATGTCAGGCGCATGCTGCTGACCCAGAAGGCCTACGTCGAAGGTGCCTTCGACCTGGGGTTGTACGCGGCGCGGCTGTTCGATGACACCACCACCCTGGACGGCGAAGCCGAACGCCAGCAGGCCCATGAACTGCTGGACCTGCTGACGCCGATCGTCAAGTCCTGGCCTTCGGAGTTCTGCCTCAAGGCCAACGAGCTGGCGATCCAGATCCTCGGCGGCCACGGCTACACCCGGGAGTACCCGGTGGAGCAGTACTACCGCGACAACCGCCTGAACCCGATCCATGAAGGCACCCACGGCATCCAGTCCCTGGACCTGCTGGGCCGCAAGCTGGCGCAGAACGGCGGCGCCGGGCTCAAGCGCCTGATCCGCCTGATCGCCGACACCGGGGTGCGGGCCCAGGCCCATGCCTCCCTGGATGCCCTGCGCCTGCCGCTGGAGCAATTGGTGACGCGCCTGCAAAGCGTGACCCTGGGTCTGCTGGGGGATCTGGCCACGGGCAAGGTCAGCACGACCCTGGCCAATTCGGCGCTGTATCTCAAGGCGTTCGGCCATGCGGTGATCGGCTGGCGCTGGCTGGAGCAGGCCATCCGGGCCGAGGAAGGACTGGCCCGGGGCGATGCCGGGGATCGGGACTTCTACCTGGGCAAGCTGCAGGCCGCGCGGTATTTCCTGACCTGGGAAGTGCCGGGATGCCAGCATGAGCTGACACTGCTGGAGACCCGGGACGCGACCTGCCTGGAAATGCAGGATGCCTGGTTCTGAGGCGACCGCCGCAGGAGCCGGCTGGCCGGCGCAAGCGTCCGGCCTGACGCTGCGCGGCGCACGGTTCGCTGGCAAGCCAGCTCCTACATGAGGCTTCGCTCCGCGCTCGTAGGAGCCGGCTGGCCGGCGAAAGCGTCCGGCCTGACATTGCGCAGTGTGCGGTTCGCTGGCAAGCCAGCTCCTACAGGCTGGGCGCTCAGCGCAGCTTGAACCCGCCGACCTGGCGGGCGAGGTCCTCTGCCAGGCGCTGCAAGGTCCGGCAGTCTTCACGGCAGGCCCGCACTTCAGCCGCCGTGGCCCGGGCCAGGTCGGAAATGCCCTGGACATTGCGGTTGATCTCTTCGGTCACCGCCGACTGCTCTTCCGTGGCGGCCGCCACCTGCTGGTTCATGTCGCTGATGTGCTCCACCTGCCCGGTGATTGCCGTCAGCGAGGCCCCGGTCTGCTGGCTGGACTGAACCCCGGTGCCGGTCGCGGCTCGCCCGGCGTGCATCGAGGACACCGCATTCTCGGCGCCCAGCTTGAGGCTCTGGATCATCTGCTGGATTTCATCGGTGGAAGCCTGGGTGCGCTGGGCCAGGGTCCGCACCTCGTCGGCCACCACGGCAAAGCCGCGGCCCATTTCCCCGGCCCGGGCGGCCTCGATGGCGGCGTTGAGCGCCAGCAGGTTGGTCTGTTCGGAAACCCCGCGGATCACCGCCAGCACCTGGTCGATGGAGGCCACTTGCTCCGCCAGTTCGCCTACGGCACCGGCGGCCCGGGCGATTTCCCCAGACATGCTTTCGATGTGCAGGATCGACCCGCCCACCACGTCCCGGGCCTGCAGGGCTTCATCCCGCGCGGCCTGGGAGGCGTCTGCTGCCTGTCCGGCATTGCGCGCGATGTCCTGGACCGT
Source organism: Pseudomonas sp. PH1b (assembly GCF_000633395.1). Classification (GTDB taxonomy): domain Bacteria; phylum Pseudomonadota; class Gammaproteobacteria; order Pseudomonadales; family Pseudomonadaceae; genus Aquipseudomonas. The sequence continues at coordinate 141,421 of NZ_AYMU01000013.1, read as the reverse complement.
CAGGCCCATCTCATGCACGGCGGTCGCCACCATGTCGGTCATCTCCTGCTGCCGACCGGAGCGTTCGGCGGTGTTCTCCACCACCGCCGCCACTTGGCCGACCGATGAGCGCAAACGCTCGGTGGTGGCCAGCACTTCACCGATCATGCCGCGCTGGCTGTCGAGAAAACGATTGAACCCCCGCGCCAGGTCTCCCAGTTCATCGGCGCGGCTGGCGTCCAGGCGCAGGGTCAGGTCGCCACCACCACTGCCGATCGCCACCAGCCCGGCGGTCACCTGGCGCACGGGCCGCACCAGCCCCCGGGCCAGCCACACCACCAGCAACAGGCAGATCACGGCGATGGCCAGGCCGATAGCAGTGGCCAGCCAGAGGACTTGCCGGGCATCGGCATAAATCTGCGCTTCAGGCACCTCTGCCACCAGCGACCAGCCCATGTCGCGCAGCGGCAGGCTCAAGGCCAGGAAGGCTTCGCCGTCCCGTTCGAAGCGGCTGCTGGCCAGGCCCGCATGCCCCATGACCGCCTCGGCCGCCGCCGTGCCGATCTGTTCGGACAGGTGCCGCTTGCCGCTGAACTGCGCCTGGGGGTGGACCTGGATCAAACCATCGGTGCGCACCAGATAGACCTTGCCTCGCTCGCCGAAGCTGAAGTTGTGGATCAGTTCGGACAACTCCTTCATCTTCAGCCCAAGCCCGGCGACGCCCACCAGCTTGCCGTCCTTCTTGACCCGCAGGTCGATGAACATCGCCAGTTCGCCGGTCGCCACGTCGGTGTCGATATTCAGCAGGCGCGGCTTGTCACTGTCGATGAAGTTGTAGAACCAGGAATCCTTGGGATTGGCTCGGCTGAGGGTACGATCCAGGCCTTTCTCGTTGTAGTAGTGGTTGCTCGCGGTGCCCACCATCAGGGTGGTGAACGCCTGGCTCTCAGCGCGAATGCCTTCCAGGTAGTCGACAAACACCTGGGCCTGGGCCGGGTCCTCGCCGGCCGCCAGCCAGTCGCGCAACATGCCGTTGCTGGCGATGTCCCGGGCGACCGTCAGCGGCTGGGTGAGGATGCGTTCGATATCGTTGCGCATGGCTTCGATGCTCGAAGGCAGCGCCCTGTCCACCAGGTAGTTCTGGGTCAGGTGATTGATCAGCACGGTGTAGAGGGCTACTACCACCAGCAGGCTGACCAGCAGGGCCGACCCCATGCTGAGGATCAGCTGCCATTGAATACTGCGTCGCCAGAATTGCATGGACCACCTCTTTCTTATTGGTATAAGAGGCTGAGATACCGCGCCAGCCGCGGAAAGTTGTATACAAACATTGATAATGTTTGTCCAACCTATTACCCGCTGACTGTGTGCATCTTGATCAATTCTGTTGAATGGTCTTGGCAATCACCTCGACGGTGGCACTGACCTGCTCCTGGTAACGCTCCAGTTCCTGCTCATGCCGCTGGCGCATCTCGATCTGTTGCGAGCACAGGTTCATCGCCGCCAGTACCAGCAGGCGCTCGCCAATCAGGGTCGGGTATTTCTTCTTGGTGTCGGCCAGGGCCGCCTTGAGCATCAGCGCGGCGTCCATCAGGGTCTGTTCCTGACCGGCCGGCGCCTTGATCGAGTAGTCCTCGCCGAGGATCGAAACGACCTTTACCCCATCGATGTGATGCTTCATGGGTTGGCAGGGCCCGCACTGACGCGCTCAACCAGGGCCTGGATGCGCGCGGCCGTGGCGCCTTGTTTCTCTTCCTGCTCCATCAGGCTCAGCTGCAGGCTTTCGTTCTCGTCCTTGGCCTGGGCCAGTTGGTCCTTGAGGGTTTCGTTCGTGCCGAGCAGTTCCTGGTTCTGTAGCACCAGGTCACTGACCAGCTGTTCCAATTGGCTGAGGGATGCTTCCAACATTTTGATCTTCCGGGCTTTTTGCAAAGGGCGCGTACGATAAAGAAAAGTCACCGTGGATGCCAGGGCTATCCAGGCGCAAAGCCTTGATTTTACAGGCGATGACCCTTCCGCGAGAGCTGCTAGAGACTGCCATTCTCCGCGACGGTTCCTGACGCTCCGTCGGACATGCCATTTTCTCGGATTTTTCTTTAATGGCGTCGGACTTTTCTGAATTCGCTCCTGACCATTCAAGAAGCCTTTTCGCAGCGCGATAGCCCGGTTACGTCCCTGACCCATAAGGCGCAAACAGCGCTCACTCGAGGTAGTCTCCATGTCCCTGCGCACCATGAACATCGCTCCGAGGGCATTCCTCGGATTCGCCCTGATCGGCTGCCTGATGCTGTTTCTTGGGGTCTTCGCCCTGAATCAGATGAGCAAGATCCGCGCAGCGACCGAAAGAATCACCCAGGACACCATTCCCAGCATCAAGAGCGTCGATGAGTTCACCCAATTAAGCCTGCGCCTGCGAATCCAGGCCTATCGACTACTGCTCAACCGCGACCCCCAGGCACAACAACGGACCCTGGAGTCCATCAGCCAGCGCAACCTGCAGATCGATGAAGCCCAGAAGCGCTACCAGACACTCATCAGCAGTCCCGAAGAGCGCGCGGCCTACGATGAGTACAGCACCCTGCTGACCCACCACCGCGAGCTGGAAGGCCAACTGATCGAACTGTCACGCAACAACCGGCTCGACGAGATGCAAACGCTGTTGAACACCGAGCTGATGGACAATGCCGAGAAGATCAACGCGACCCTCAATCAATTGGTGGAAATCAACACCCACTACTCCACCGTCGCCGACCAGGAATCCGCCAATCAATACAACACAGCCTTCAATCTGGTGGTGGGGCTACTGGTGCTGGCCACGGCCCTGACTCTGCTGTTTGCCTGGCGGCTGACCCGCAGCATCACCCAGCCCATCGCCTATGCCCTAAGCGCGGCCGAAGAGATTGCCGAAGGCAACCTGACCCGGCCGATCACGGTCGACAGCAGTGACGAGGCCGGCCGCCTGTTGCAGGCCATGGTCACGATGCAGGAGAAGCTGCGAGATACCCTGCAGCGCATTTCCGGCTCCGCCAGCCAACTGGCCTCGGCAGCCGAGGAGCTCAACAGCGTCACCGACGAAAGCGCCCGGGGCCTGAGCCAGCAGAACAATGAAATCGAACAGGCGGCCACCGCCGTCAATGAAATGACCAGCGCCGTGGAAGAAGTCGCGCGCAACGCGGTCAGCACCTCCGAAGCCTCCCAGAGCGCCACCACCTCCGCCGGGGCCGGACGGGACAGGGTGCAGGAAACCGTCTCGGCCATCGAACGCATGACCGGTGACGTGCAAAGCACTGCCAACCTGATCGGCGACCTGGCCAACGAATCCCGGGACATCGGCAAGGTACTGGACGTGATCCGTGGCCTGGCCGACCAGACCAACCTGCTGGCCCTCAATGCCGCCATCGAGGCGGCGCGTGCCGGCGAGGCGGGCCGTGGCTTTGCCGTGGTCGCCGACGAAGTCCGCGCGCTGGCGCACCGCACCCAGCAATCGACCAGTGAAATCGAACGCATGGTCGGCAGCATCCAGAGCGGCACCGAGCACGCCGTGGACTCCATGCGCAACAGCACCGAACGCGCCGAGTCGACCTTGGATATCGCCCGCAGCGCCGGCCTGTCCCTGGACACCATCAACAGTGCCATCAACGAGATCAACGAGCGCAACCTGGTGATTGCCAGCGCCGCCGAAGAACAGGCCCAGGTCGCCCGGGAAGTAGACCGCAATCTGGTGAACATCCGCGACCTGTCGGCACAGTCCACCACGGGCGCCAACCAGACCCGCTCCGCCAGCAGTGAACTGTCGATCCTGGCCGTTGACCTGAACAACCTGGTGAACCGATTCCAGCTGTAAAAGTACTTTTTTCCGGCTCCAGGGCTCTATTACGGGCCTGGAGCCGATGCGTTCGGCCAGCGACGCTCCCGGCAGGGTGCGTACCCAAAAGGCTAAATCCACGGCGGGGCTCAAGACTTTAGTCGTACGACCGATAAGTCACGGTAGATCAGTCTCAAGCCCCCGCACGGATGCGCCCTTTTTGGTACTTACCATGTCCCTTCGTAATATGAACATCGCACCACGGGCCTTCCTCGGCTTTGCCATGATCGGCGGCTTGATGCTGATCCTCGGTGTATTCGCCCTGAACCAGATGAGCAAGATCCGCGGCGCCGCCGAGGACATCACCCTGAGCAGCGTGCCGAGCATCAAGAGCCTCGACGAGTTTACCCAGCTGACCCTGCGCCTGCGGGTGCTGTCCTATCGCTTGCTGGTCAACCGTGAACCGGACATCCAGCAAAAGACCATCGAGCTGCTGGACATGCGCAACCAGCAGATCCGCACCGCCCAGACCACCTACGAACAACTCATCACCAGCCCGGCGGAAAAAAACGCCTATGACCAGTACGTCCAGTTGCTGGGCCAGTACCGGCAGATCGAGGAGCGGATGAAATCGCTGTCGCGCAACAATCAGGTGGATGACCTGCGCAACCTGCTCAACACCGAACTGCTGAACAACTCCGAAGCGATGAACACGGTGCTCAACCGCCTGCTGGAGATCAACACCCAGCAGACCGTGGACACCAACCAGAAAGCAGCAGAGCAGTATTCCTCGGCCTTCAACCTGGTGGTGGCACTGCTGGTGCTGGCCACCGGCCTGACCTTGCTGTTCGCCTGGCTGCTGACCCGCAGCATCACCCACCCGATCGCCAATGCCCTGAGCGCCGCCGAAGAAATCGCCGAAGGCAACCTGAGCCGACCGATCACGGTCGACGGCAGCGACGAAGCCGGGCGCCTGTTGCAGGCCATGGCCAAGATGCAGGAGAAACTGCGGGACACCCTGCAGCGCATTTCCGGCTCCGCCACCCAGCTGGCCTCGGCTGCCGAAGAGCTCAACAGCGTCACCGAAGAAAGTGCCCGTGGCCTGACCCAGCAAAACAACGAAATCGAACAGGCCGCCACCGCAGTCAATGAAATGACCAGCGCCGTGGAAGAAGTGGCGCGCAACGCCGTGAGCACCTCGGAAGCCTCGAAGAACGCCACCACCTCGGCCGGCGACGGTCGCGACCTGGTGCAGGAGACCGTCTCGGCCATCGAGCGCATGAGCTCCGACGTGCAAGGCACCGCCAGCCTGATCGGCGACCTGGCCAACGAATCCCGGGACATCGGCAAGGTGCTGGATGTGATCCGCGGCCTGGCCGACCAGACCAACCTGCTGGCCCTCAATGCCGCCATCGAAGCAGCGCGTGCCGGTGAAGCCGGTCGCGGCTTCGCCGTGGTCGCCGACGAAGTCCGTGCCCTGGCCCACCGCACCCAGCAGTCCACCAGTGAAATCGAACGCATGATCGGCAGCATCCAGAGCGGCACCGAGCACGCCGTGGACTCCATGCGCAACAGCACCGAGCGCGCCGAGTCGACCCTGAACATCGCCCGTGGCGCCGGCCTGTCCCTGGACACCATCAACAGCGCCATCATCGAGATCAACGAACGCAACCTGGTGATCGCCAGCGCCGCCGAGGAACAGGCCCAGGTCGCCCGGGAGGTGGACCGCAACCTGGTGAACATCCGCGACTTGTCGGTGCAGTCGGCCACCGGCGCCAACCAGACCAGTGCAGCCAGCAACGAGCTGTCGCGCCTGGCCGTGGACCTCAACAGCATGGTCGCGCGCTTCAACCTCTAAAGCCCCCGGCCAGCGCCATCGGGGCCTTGGCAACGCCCCGTCGGAGACTGCCTGCGGGGCGCATGCCGCGGTCACGAAAAGCTTTTTGACAGCGGCACAATTCAACAGGTTAGAATCGCTGGCACGCAGACTGCATGGTCAGTTTGCGCCTGCCTCATTTCGCCCTGGAGTACTGCCTTTGAATGCGACGACCATCAACAGCCTGTTCTTGATCGGCGCGTTGCTGGTGGGTGCAAGCATTCTGGTGAGTTCACTGTCCTCCCGTCTCGGGATCCCGATCCTGGTGATCATCCTCGCCGTGGGCATGACCGCCGGGGTCGATGGCGGTGGCATCATTTTCAACAACTACCCGACCGCCTACCTGGTGGGCAACCTGGCGCTGGCGGTGATCCTGCTCGACGGCGGCCTGCGCACCCGGGTCGCGAGTTTTCGGGTGGCGCTGTGGCCGGCGCTGTCTCTGGCCACGGTCGGGGTGCTGATCACCACCGGGCTGACCGGCATGGCCGCCGCCTGGCTGTTCGACCTCAACCCGATCCAGGGCCTGCTGATTGGTGCGATCGTCGGCTCCACCGATGCCGCCGCAGTGTTTTCCCTGCTGGGGGGCAAGGGCCTCAACGAACGGGTCAGTGCCAGCCTGGAGATCGAATCCGGCAGCAACGATCCGATGGCGGTGTTCCTCACCGTGACCCTGATCGACATGCTCGCCAGCGGCCAGACCGGCCTGCACTGGAGCCTGCTGGGGCATCTGATCCGCGAATTCGGCATCGGCGGCATCATTGGCCTGGGCGGCGGCTGGCTGATGCTGCAACTGGTCAACCGCATCCACCTGGCCAACGGCCTGTACCCGATCCTGGTGGTCGCCGGCGGCCTGGTGGTCTTCGCCCTGACCAACGCCCTGCACGGCAGCGGCTTCCTGGCGGTGTACCTGTGCGGCCTGGTCATCGGCAACCGTCCGGTACGCAGCCGTCACGGCATCCTGCACATGCTCGACGGCATGGCCTGGCTGGCGCAGATCGGCATGTTCCTGGTGCTCGGGCTGCTGGTCACCCCCCATGACCTGCTGCCCATCGCCCTGCCGGCCCTGGGCCTGGCGCTGTGGATGATCCTGTTCGCCCGGCCGTTGTCGGTGCTGGTGGGCCTGGCCCCGTTCAAGGCCTTCCACGGCCGGGAAAAGGCCTTCATTTCCTGGGTCGGGCTGCGAGGCGCGGTGCCGATCATTCTCGCGGTGTTCCCGTTGATGGCCGGGCTGCCCGACGCCCAGCTGTATTTCAACCTGGCGTTCTTCATCGTGCTGATCTCGCTGCTGGTGCAGGGCACCAGCCTGCCGTGGGTGGCCAAGTGGCTCAAAGTCACGGTGCCGCCGGAACCGGCGCCGATTTCCCGGGCGGCCCTGGAAGTCCACGTCACCAGCGAGTGGGAGCTGTTCGTCTACCGCCTGGGCGCCGAGAAGTGGTGCATCGGTGCCGCCCTGCGGGAGCTGAAGATGCCCGAAGGCACGCGGATCGCGGCACTGTTCCGCGGCCAGCAACTGCTCCATCCGTCGGGTAGTACCGTGCTCGAAGCCGATGACCTGCTGTGCGTGATCGGCCATGAACACAACCTGGCGGCCCTCGGCAAACTCTTCAGCCAGGCACCGGAGCGGGGCCTGGACCTGCGTTTCTTCGGCGACTTCGTGCTGGAGGGCGACGCCCAGCTGGGCGCGGTCTCGGCGCTCTACGGGCTCAAGCTCGACGGCCAGGACGCCGACATGCCCCTGGGGGCCTTCATTGCCCAGAAGGTTGGCGGCGCGCCGGTGGTCGGCGACCAGGTGGAGTGGAACAACACCATCTGGACCGTGGCGGTGATGGACGGGAACAAGATCGGCAAAGTCGGCGTCAGATTCCCCGAAGGAAGTCGCCCAGGCCCCGGACTCTTCCTCTAAACTCGGGAACGCGTCCGGCCCCGCCGCCACGTTCCCCCTATCCCTACTTGCTTGACCGACTTCTATGCCTACCCTGCGCCACTTTTTCGCTATCGCCCTGCTGGGCCTGAGTCTCTCTGTCGGCGCCGCACAGGGCGGTGATCCGCCCAGTGCCGAGTCGGTCCAGCAGAACCTGGATAAGATCGCCGAGCGCAAGCTGCCCGAGGCCGATCAGAAGGCCCTGCAGACGCTGCTGCAGAACACCCTTGGCCAGCTCAATACCAAGCAGGACTACGAACGCCGCCTGGCGGACCTGAAGCAGCAACTGAGCAATGCCCCGCGCCTGACCGCCGACAACCAGCGGGAACTGGCGCGCCTCAAGGCCACCAAGGTGGTGCCGGTAGCCCAGCGCTATGCCTCGCTGTCAGTGGCCCAGCTGGAGCAATTGCTGGCCGAGCGCACCACCACCCAGGGCGAGTTGCAGAAGGCTCTGGCGGACGCCAACAGCATGACCATCACCGCCCAGACCCGCCCCGAGCGCGCCCAGGCCGAGATCAGCGGCAGCCAGGCGCGGATCCTGCAGATCAACGCCGCCCTCAAGACCGGCAAGGACAGCGGCAAGCTGCTCAGTGCCGACCAGCGCAACCTGCTCAATGCCGAGCTGGCGGCGATCAACGCCCTGATTCCCCTGCGCCGCCAGGAACTGGCGGGCAACAGCCAGCTGCAGGACCTGGGCAACAGCCAGCATGACCTGTTGATGGAAAAGACCGCGCGCCTGGAACATGAGATCCAGGACCTGCAGACCCTGATCAACCAGAAACGCCTGGCCCAGTCCCAGGAGACCGTGACCCAGCAGTCCATCGAGGCGCAGAAGGCCGGGGGCAGCAGCCTGCTGGCCACCGAGAGCGCCACCAACCTCAAGCTCTCCGACTACCTGCTGGTGTGCACCGACCGCCTCAACGAGCTGACCCAGCAGAACCTGCAGACCAAGCAGCAACTGGACAGCGTGAGCCAGAGCGACGCCGCCCTGGACGAACAGATCAACGTGCTCAAGGGCAGCCTGCTGCTGTCGAAGATCCTCTACAAGCAGAAGCAGGCCCTGCCGCGCCTGAAACTGGACCGGGACCTGGCGGACGAAATCGCCGACATCCGCCTCTACCAGTTCGAGATCAACCAGCAGCGCGAACTGCTCAGCAGCCCCAGCGGCTACGTCGACAACCTGCTCAAGACCCAGCCACCGGAGCAGGTCACGCCACAGCTGCGCCGGACCCTGATCGACCTGGCACTCACCCGCGCCGACCTGCTGGAACGCCTGAACCGCGAGCTGAGCGCGCTGCTCAACGAATCCATCACCCTGCAACTGAACCAGAAGCAACTGCTGAGCACCTCGCAGAACCTGCGGGCAACCCTCGACGAGCAGATGTTCTGGATCCCCAGCAACAAGCCCCTGGACGCCGAATGGCTGCAGGAAGTCCCCGAGCGCCTGCAGAAACAGATCACCACGCTGCCCTGGGCCTCCAGCCTCAGCGAGCTGACCGATGGCCTGGCGCAAAGGCCGCTGCTGTTCCTGCCGCTGCTGCTGTTGCTCGGTGCCCTGCTGTGGCGGCGCAAGAACCTCTATTCGCGCCTGAACAAGGTGCACAAGGACATCGGTCACTTCAAACGCGACAGCCAGTGGCACACACCGCTGGCGATCCTGGTGAACATTCTGCTGGCGATGCCGGTGAGCCTGGCCCTGGCCCTGTGCGGTTATGCCCTGCAGACCGACGCCCGGGGGCAGAACGTCAACCTCGGCGCGGCGCTGCTGCAGATCGCCCAGGCCTGGCTGGTGTTCTACACCGCCTACCGGATCCTCGCCCCAGGCGGTGTGGCCGAGCTGCATTTTCGCTGGGAGAAACCCCAGGTCGAATTCCTCCAGGGCTGGGTCCGTCGGCTCGGGCTGGTGGTCCTGGCACTGGTGGCCGTGGTGGCGGTGGCCGAGCACCAGCCGGCAGCCCTGGCCGATGACGTCCTGGGCATCGCCGTGGTGCTGACCTGCTACGGGCTGATGGCCTGGTTGCTGAGCCGCCTGCTGCTGAGCAGCCCGACCCACGAGAACGCCTCGTTGTTTCGCAAGGCGGTGGGATTGCTGTTCACCCTGCTGCCGATCGCCTTGTTCATCGCAGTGTGCTTCGGCTACTACTACACCGCCCTGAAACTCAGCGACCGCCTGATCAACACCCTGTACCTGCTGATGTTCTGGCTGGTGATCGAGGCCACCTTCGTGCGCGGCCTCAGCGTCGCCGCGCGGCGCCTGGCCTATCAGCGAGCGCTGAGCAAGCGCCAGGCCGCCAAGGAAGCCGGGGAAAGCGGCGAGGCCGTGGTCGAAGAACCGACCATGGACATCGAGAAGGTCAACGAGCAGTCCCTGCGCCTGATCCGCCTGGCGCTGCTGGGCGGCTTCATGGCCGCGCTGTACTGGGTCTGGTCGGACCTGATCACGGTGTTCTCCTACCTCGACAACGTGACCCTGTACGAATACACCAGCGGCACCGGCGCCAACATGAGCATGGTGCCCATCAGCATCGGCGACATGCTCGGCGCGCTGATCATCGTCGGCATCACCTTCGCCCTGGCGCGCAACCTGCCGGGGCTCCTGGAAGTGCTGGTGCTGTCCAAGCTCGACCTGGCTCAGGGCAGCGCCTACGCCACCACCACCCTGCTGTCCTACGCCATCGCCGGGATCGGCTTCGTGGCCACCCTGTCGACCCTCGGGGTCAGTTGGGACAAGCTGCAATGGCTGGTCGCCGCCTTGTCGGTGGGCCTGGGTTTCGGCATGCAGGCGATCTTCGCCAACTTCATCTCCGGCATCATCATCCTGTTCGAGCGACCGGTGCGCATCGGCGACACCATCACCATCGGCAACCTCTCGGGCACGGTGAGCAAGATCCGCATCCGCGCCACCACCATCACCGACTTCGACCGCAAGGACATCATCGTCCCCAACCAGACCTTCATCACCGGGCAGTTGATCAACTGGTCGCTGACCGACACCATCACCCGGGTCACCCTGAAGCTCGGCGTCGACTACGGCTCGGACCTGGACCTGGTGAAGGAGCTGCTGCTCAAGGCCGCCCGGGACAACCCGCGGGTACTCAAGGAACCCGAGCCCCATGTGTACTTCCTGAACTTCGGCGAAAGCACCCTGGACCACGAGCTGCGCATGCACGTGCGCGAACTGGGGGACCGTAACCCGGTGGTGGACGAGGTCAACCGCTTCATCAACCGCGAGTTCAAGAAGCAGCACATCAACATCTCGTTCCGGCAGATGGAGGTCTACCTGAAAAACCTCCACGGCCAGGAGTACAAGATGGTGCCCATCGAGCCGGAGGCCAAGACCATAGTCCCGGCGCCCGAGGGCAAGCCGCTGCAGGAACCGCCGCCGAGCAAACTCGACTAAGGCCTCTATCCCTAGCAGAATGCTCGGACATTCTGCTGGGAGATGGCCGTTGAAAGCCCTCGACGAACTGACCTTCGACAACCGCTTCGCCCGCCTGGGCGACGCCTTCTCGACCCACGTACTGCCCGAACCCCTCGACCACCCCAGGCTGGTGGCGGCCAGCCCCGCCGCCATGGCGCTGCTGGACCTGGACCCGGCCGTGGCGCAAAGCCCGGTATTCGCCGAACTGTTCGGCGGACACAAGCTGTGGGCCGAGGCCGAGCCCCGGGCAATGGTCTATTCCGGGCATCAGTTCGGTTCCTACAACCCGCAACTGGGCGACGGCCGCGGGCTATTGCTGGGCGAGGTCTACAACCAGGCGGGTGAACATTGGGACCTGCACCTCAAGGGCGCAGGGCAGACACCCTACTCGCGCATGGGCGACGGCCGCGCGGTGCTGCGCTCGTCGATCCGCGAGTTCCTCGCCTCCGAGGCCCTGCACGCCCTGGGCATCCCCAGCTCCCGGGCGCTGTGCGTGATCGGCTCGGACACCCCGGTCTGGCGCGAGAAGCAGGAACGCGGGGCGATGGTCCTGCGCCTGGCACCCAGCCATATCCGCTTCGGCCATTTCGAATATTTCTACTACACCAAGAAACCCGAGCAGCAGAAACAACTGGGCGAGCACGTGCTGGCCCTGCACTTCCCCGAGTGCCTGGAACAACCCGAGCCCTACCTGGCGATGTTTCGCGAGATCGTCGAGCGCAACGCCGAGCTGATCGCCAAATGGCAGGCCTATGGCTTCTGCCACGGGGTGATGAACACCGACAACATGTCGATCCTGGGCATCACCTTCGACTTCGGGCCCTTCGCCTTCCTCGACGACTTCGACGCCCACTTCATCTGCAACCATTCCGATGACCAGGGCCGCTACTCCTTCAGCAACCAGGTGCCCATCGGCCAGTGGAACCTCAGCGCCCTGGCCCAGGCCCTGACGCCGTTCATCAGTGTCGAGGCGCTGCGCGAAACCCTGGGCCTGTTCCTGCCGCTGTACCAGGCCCACTACCTGGACCTGATGCGCCGGCGCCTGGGCCTCACCCAGGCCGAGGACGACGACCAGAAGCTGGTGGAACGCCTGCTGCAACTGATGCAGAACAGCGGCGTCGACTACAGCCTGTTCTTCCGCCGCCTGGGGGAAGAGGCTCCAGAACAGGCGCTGGCCCGGCTGCGGGACGACTTCGTCGACCGCGACGGTTTCGATGCCTGGGCCGGGCTGTACCAGGCCCGGGTCGCCCGGGATCCGATCCAGGGCCAGGACCTGCGCCGGGAACGCATGCACGCGGTCAATCCGCTGTACATCCTACGCAACTATTTGGCGCAGAAAGCCATCGATGCCGCAGAAGCGGGGGACTACAGCGAAGTGCGCCGCCTGCATCAGGTGCTGAGCCGGCCTTTCGAGGAACAGGCCGGCATGGGCAGCTATGCCGAGCGCCCACCGGAGTGGGGCAAGCACCTGGAAATCAGCTGTTCGTCCTGAGCCGGACGGCGCTATCCATCGAGCCCAGGAAGCCCTCGGCCAGCCTGCGGACGTGCCGCAGGTTGAACGCCTGCTTGCCACTCGGCACTGGCGCGAGCTGCGATTGCACATGGACCCGCCACTGACGGACAGGGATAATGCGCGCCCCTGATGTCCAGTACCTGCAAGGATGCGCATGAACCTGTTCCTCAACCTCGTCACCCTGGCTTGCGGCGTCATCAGCCTGGTGTCGGCGGTCATCTACCTGAGCCGGCGCGCCAAGTACCGGATGAACCTGCAGGACCTGCGCCTGCACGGGCAACCGCACCGCACCATCACCCAGGCCGAACTGGACGCGCTTGCCCAGCAGACCGCCAGCCTGCAACGCATCCAGGGCAGCGGCGGCATGTCCTACCAGCCGCTCAGCGAGAGCGTCTATCTGATTCGTGGCGGCAGCGCGAGCGACGGGCTGGAACTGCCGGCCCAGGCGCTGCAGCACCTGTCGATCGGCGACATCCCGGTGGAATTCCCCTACCCGATGGAAAGCTTCCTGGCCGCCAGCAACCTGGCCGAAGTGGTCATCGCCAAGAAGTTCGCCGTAGTCATCGGCCTCAACGGGCATCGCCTGGCCCAGTGACGCAGCGGCAGCCATCCTCACCGCCCGCCCCTGTCGCCAACCCTGCCCTCGTCGCCCCCAGCAAGAGTCCATCATGAAACCTCGCTACCTATCGCTGTTGCCCCTGCTGCTTGCCCTGACCGGGTGCAAGGAAGATTTCGCCACCCTGCACTTCCAGGACTCGGTGCGTTCCGACCCCAAGGCCGGCCCGCAATACTCCGACCAGTTGGTGCACGAGGCGTACAAGCAGAGCATCTACACCGCAATCGCTGCCCAGGGCCTGGACCCGGACGCCATTGCCCTGGAGCGCGACAAGGAGGATGACAAGGTGATCCACCTGCGCCTGGTGGACTACTCCCTGAGCCCGGAACAGCGGGGCAGCCTCAAGGCCCTCTTCGAACAGGTCACCGCTGCACGCCAGGCCAGCTCGATGAACCTGCACCTGGAGCTGGACAATGCCCATGCCAAGGTCACCCCGTCCGGCACCAGCGACTTGCCGGACAGCATTGACGCCACCCTGGAGTTCGACCCGGAGTTCGGCATGCTGCTGGACCGCAGCTACGACGACAGCATGCGCGCCATTGTCAACGAGAGCGAAATCGAAGGCCCGGTCAGTTGCAAGATCACCGCGCACCTGGCAATGCCCGCGCGCTTGAAACTGATCGCCTACGAAGCCCTGGAACAGGACAACAGCGAGCGTGGCCTGATCTCCTTGCTGACCCGCAGCGGCAACATTGCCAAGGTGGCGCTCAAGGTGCATTTCGCCGACCCGGACCTGAACCGGCACCTGCAACAGAAAACCATCCAGGCCTGGCCATCGAGTTCGCAAATCACCCACCCCGCCCCGGTGCCCCTTGATGAGTTCGCCATCGTCATCGGCTCCATCGGCGTCCAGACCCTGACCGCAGCCCTGCCCTTCGACACCCGCAAGGACGAACTGCAAGCGCTGTGCGAGCAGAAGATGCAGACCCTGGGTCGGCCCTTTACCTTTCAAATGGGTCGGACCCTGGATCGCTTGACCAGCGTCGACTACCGCTAACACCCCGTGCACGCCAAGGATTGCCATTGAACCGCCGCCTCTACGCCACCGCCCTGCTGCTGATGCTGCTCTGCGGCTGCAAGCAGACCTACCTCACCCTGCATTTCCAGGAAGAAGTGGGTGACCCCAAACAGGCCCGGATCGTGCCGTACTTTGCAGAAACCATCACTCAGATGGCCGTGGGGATCGGCATCGAGCCTGACCACATCGGCCTGGAGATGGACCGCAAGGACGACAGGACCCTGCACCTCAGCCTGGACAGCAGCGTGCCGGAAACCCAGCGCCAACGTCTGCGGCAACTGTTCAGCGAAATAGTCGAGGCTCGCGCAGCCGGCACCTTCGAGGCGGTGCTGGAGATCGCCCCGGAAACCGGGAAATACACCAGCCCCGAGTACCGCAAGAGGGCCATGGCCTTGCCGCGGCGTATCTCGCTGGCACTGGAGCCGGTGAAATACGCCGATGTGCTGTTTCATTACTCGATGGAGGAGTTGATCAGCGGCAAGCTCTCGGCCACCGGCACGCCCAACGAGGCGTTTTGCCAATACCAGGCCACCCTCCAGGCGCCGGGCATGCCGTTCAGCCAGATGGGCAGCAAGGCCGGGAGCGGAGCTGGGGATTACAACGTTTACCTGGAATGGAAGGACAACAAGCGCGAACCGGCGCAGTTCTTGTTCGGCAACATCAGGTTCGCCAACCCCACGCTCAACCAGATGCTGTTCGACAACCGCATCCAACTGTCCGCGATCAAGACCTCCTGGGGCACGCGAGCGGATCGCCGGGCCGACCGCGTCGGCTTCAGTGTCGGTTCCCTCGGCTTGCAGTACCACGAGGATGGGGAGATTTCTCCGTTGCAACACATAGGCTTCATGGGCCGGTGCGAGGGTATGGCCATGGACCTGGGCCGCCCCTTTACCTTTTACATCGGCCGCTCCATGGACCGCCTGGTCAGCGTCGAACAGGCCCCGCCCAGCAGCTGAAGCCAGGGCGACGCCCGCCCGGCAGCGGCGACTTGATATTCACCCCGGGCACCGCCATTTAAGGCGCTCTACCCTGTTTGCGGAACCCAACCATGACCGAGCCACTGCTGATCCCCTGCCCGCACTGCAACGGCCTCAACCGCATCCCCGCCGAACGCCTGGGGGACCACCCCAAGTGCGGGCGCTGCAAGGCCGAGGTGTTGCTGAACAAACCCTTTGACTTGAAACAGGGCAACTACGCCAGCCAGATCAAGGGCGACCTGCCGTTGCTGGTGGATGTCTGGGCCGACTGGTGCGGGCCGTGCAAATCCTTTGCACCGGTCTTTGCGCAGGCCGCCGCGCAATTGAGTGGCAAATGCCGCCTGGCCAAGCTGGACAGCGAAGCCAACCCGCAGTTGTCGGGGCAATTGGGCATTCGCTCGATTCCCAGCCTGATCCTGTTCAGGAACGGTCGGGAAGTGGCCCGGCAAAGCGGCGCCTTGCCGCTGCCGCAGCTGTTGAGCTGGTTGCGCAGCCAGGGGATTTGACCCGCCGCCATGAGCCGCAGGCATAACCTGCGCTCACGGCAGCTTGAGGGTCAGGCGTTTTCCAGCAGGTTGTGCAGGTCGACGAATTGCTGGGTCAGCTTGTGCCGTGGGTCGAGATGGATCAGCGGCATGCTGGCCTGGTGGGATTCACGCATGCGCACCGAGCTGCCCAGGTACACCGGCAGCACCGGCAAGCCTTCGCTGATCAGCTCGTCGAGCATCTGTTGCGGCAGGCTGGCCCGGGCCTGGAACTGGTTGACCACGATGCCCTCGACCTGCAGGCCTTCGTTGTGGTCCTCCTTCAACTCTTCGATCTCCGCCAGCAGGCCGTACAGCGCCTGGCGGGAAAAGCTGTCGCAGTCGAAGGGGATCAACACGCGATCAGCGGCGATCAGCGCCGATACCGCATAGAAATTCAAGGCCGGCGGCGTATCCAGGTAGATCCGGTCATAATCCTCGGCCAGCTCGTCCAGCAACTTACGCAGCTTGTTGATCTTGTGCTTGGCCTCAAGCTTGGGCTGCAGATCCGCCAGCTCGGCGGTGGCCGTGACCACGTGCAGGTTGTCGAACGGGGTCTCGTAGATATCCACCTGATTCTTTTTCGAGAACGGGCCGGATGACAGGGTCTGCTTGAAGAAGTCGGCGATGCCCATGGGAATGTCCTCGCCGGTCAGGCCGGTGAGGTACTGGGTCGAGTTGGCCTGGGCATCCAGGTCCACCAGCAAGGTGCGATAGCCCTCGCTGGCGCTGACCGCCGCCAGGTTGCAGGCAATGCTGGACTTGCCAACGCCACCTTTCTGATTGAACACCACGCGCCGCATGTCTAAACCTCCGTGTATCAAAGATCACCGAGTGTAGTAGCCCGCCCCGTTTCTTAGCTACCTCGGGCGTGCACGAGTTTGCGCGGCCGCGCCGCTGGGCAGGCCACCTCGCAACGGCGCGGCGGAAAGGAATCCAGGCAGGCAAAACCGATAGTGGCAACTAGACATCCAAAATCCCGTCAGAATCGTCGCTTTTGCGACCAACAGCCCAACCAGCATTTGCTACAAGCCAGTCGCACCGGGATAATGCGCGCCACTGACGCCTTTGCGTCACCCAGGCCAGTCGCCGATCGAAGCGATATGCCGCGTCAAGGAAGCCCGCAGGGGCGGGATGAAACCAAGTGATCAAGTTCAACATCGCTCAATGGCGTGCGTGGGCCCCTGGGCTCGAAAGCGTGGACGCCTGGCAGGCCTGGAGCCAACGGCCGGCCCTGCCTGAAAGCTGCGATGCCGTCCCCGATGTGTCCTTCCTTCCCGCCATGCAGCGCCGTCGCCTCAGTCGCCTGGCACGCATGGCCTTCAGCGTTGGCTGGCCCTTGGCCGAAGGCCTTGAGCACCTGCCGCTGGTGTTCATCTCCCGTCACGGCGAAACCCCACGCACCTTCGACATCCTCAGCGACCTGGCCGCCGAACAGCCGCTGTCGCCCACTCAGTTCAGCCTCTCGGTGCACAATGCGGTGATCGGCCTGTGGTCGATCATGCGTGGCGAAACCAGTGAAATGACCGCCCTGGCCGCTGCCGGCGACGGCCTGGAGCATGGCCTGCTGGAGGCCGCTACCCTGCTGGCCGACGGCGCCCCCCACGTACTCCTGGTGATCACCGAAGAACAGCCACCCGAGGCCTACGCCAGCTGGATCGACGACGTGCCCTTCCCCTATGCCCTGGGCCTGCTGCTGACCCCTGGCGACGACTGGCAACTGACCCTGGACAGCCATGCTGGCGAAGTTCCCAAGCCCCAGTGGCCCCATGCCCTGAACCTGTTGCGTAGCCTGCTCGGCGCTCAGCCCTTTTGCCAACATGCCTGGATGAATCGCCTATGGACCTGGCAACGCAACCCCTGAACGCCAAGGGCCGCCATGCCTACTATTGGCGCCTGCTGGCCACCGCCCTGAGCTTTGCACTGTTCGGAATAGGTGGTTTGTGCCTGCGCCTGGTGGTCTTCCCCCTGCTCGCCTGCCTGCCGGGCGATGCCCGGAGCCGGCGCCTGCGGGCACGCCAGACCGTCAGCCGATTGTTCTGGCGGTTCATCCGCTTCATGGCCCGCAGCGGCGTGCTCACCTACGAAGTCCAGGGCAGCGAGCGGCTCGGGCGCCCGGGGCAGATGATCATCGCCAATCACCCGTCGCTGATCGACGTGGTGTTCCTGATCGGCCTGGTGCGCGACGCCAACTGCGTGGTGAAACGCAGCCTGTGGGACAACCCCTTCACCCGTGGGCCGGTGCGCGCTACCCAGTACATCAGCAACGACGGCAGCCTGGACATGCTCGATGCCGCGTCCCAGGCGCTGCAGGAAGGCCAGACGCTGATCGTCTTCCCCGAAGGCACGCGCACCCAACCCGGCAGTGCGCCCGCCTTTCATCGGGGGGCCGCGGCAATCGCCCTGCGCGGTGCGAAGATCATCACCCCGGTGGTGATCAAGGTCAGCCCCACTACCCTGACCAAGGCCGAGCCCTGGTACCGCATCCCGCAACGCCGTGTGCACTTCAGTTTTCACGTCGGTGCCGATATAGACCCACAAACCTTTGCAGCCCAGGGCCCGGCGCCCCAGGCTTCGCGCAAGCTCAATGAGCACTTGCACCACTATTTCATCAAGGAGCTCGCCAGAGATGAGCGATACACACCCGGACCTGATTCTTGAGATCAAGCTGCTGATCATCGACGCCCTGGGCCTCGAAGACATCAGTGCCCAGGACATCGGCAACGATCAGACACTGTTTGGTGACGGCCTCGGCCTGGATTCGGTAGACGCCCTGGAACTGGGCCTGGCGATCCAGAAAAAATACGGCATCAAGATCGACGCCGACGCCAAGGACACCCGCAACCACTTCAGTAACGTGGCGAGCCTTGCGGCGTTCGTCATTGCAAAAAAGGCAGCTTGAGACCCGACCATGCAAACCCGTGACGATATCTTCAACACCCTGCGCAATGCCCTGGTCGAACTCTTCGAGCTGGAGCCCGAGCGCATCAGCCTGGACGCCAACCTGTATCAGGACCTGGAAATCGACAGCATCGATGCGGTCGACCTGATCGACCACATCAAACGTCAGACCGGCAAGAAGATCGCCGCCGAAGAGTTCAAGTCGGTGCGCACCGTCAATGACGTGGTCGAGGCGGTCTACCGCCTGGTCCAGCCGGCCGCATGAGCCGACTGATCGGCCTCGGCCTGTTGCTGGCCGGCCTGCTTTACCCCTTTGCGGTGTACTTCGGCATGGAGCACTTCGCGCCGTGGCAGTTCGGCCTGCTGCTGGGCGGCCTGTGGCTGGCCCGGGCGCTGACCGGCGAGCGCCGGCCCGGCAGCCTGTGGATGGCCGCGGCGGCGATCGTCTTCTGCCTGCTGCTGGCCTGGTTCGACCAGCCGGCGCTGCTGCGCTGGTACCCGGTGCTGATCAGCAGCTGCATGCTCGGTCTGTTCGGCCTGAGCCTGAAGTACGGCCCGCCGGTGGCCGAGCGCCTGGCCCGCATCAGCGAGCCGGACCTGCCGGAAAAGGCCATACGTTATACCCGCCAGGTGACCATTGCCTGGAGTGTGTTTTTCCTCTGTAACGGAGTGCTCGCCGCAGCCCTGACCCTGTGGGCGCCGCTGAGCTGGTGGACGTTGTACAACGGCCTGATCGCCTACGGGCTGATGGGTTTGCTGTTTGCCATTGAATGGCTTTTACGACAAAGGGTACGAGGCCGTAGATGAACTGGATTCCCCTTGAGCGGTTGTTGCTCAAGACGCACGCATCACGGGTGGTCAGCGCCCATCCCGGCATCGACCTGGAACAGCTGCAGCAACAGGCCCTGAGCCTGGCCGCGGCGCTGCAGGCCCGGGGCGTGCAGCGCCTGGCCGTGCACCTGGAGGACGCCGTCGAACTGGCCGTGGCGCTGCTGGGCGCCTGGCGCGCCGGGGTCAGCGTGTTGCTCCCCGCCGACCTGCAGGCCCAGACCCGCCAGCGCTGGGCGGCGGACGTCGACCTGTGGCTGACCGACCAGGACCCGCCCTTGCAGCCGCTGCCGGCTGCGCCTCTGGAGCCGGCCGAACTGGACCTGGACGCCTGCCGGCTGAGCCTGTGCACCTCAGGCTCCAGCGGCGAACCCAAACGCATCGAAAAAAACCTGCGCCAGCTGGCCAATGAGGTCCAGGCCCTGGAGCAGCTGTGGGGCGCAGACCTGGGCCCGGCCTGGATCATCGGCAGCGTCGCCACCCAGCATATCTATGGCCTGCTGTTCCGCGTGCTCTGGCCACTGTGCGCCGCACGCCCGTTCGTGCGCCGACAATTGCCCTTCCCCGAAGACCTGCAACGGGCCAGCCGCGAATGCCCGGTATTCGCCTGGGTGGCCAGCCCCGCACTGCTCAAGCGCATGGGTGACAACCTCGACTGGTCGGCCCTGAGCCCGGTGCGACGGGTGTTCTCCTCCGGTGGCGCCTTGCCTGCCGAGGCCGCCAGCGGGCTGCAACAGCGCCTGCAGCAATGGCCGACGGAAATCCTCGGCAGCTCGGAAACCGGCGGTATCGCCTGGCGCCAGGGCCCGACCCTGTGGCAGCCCTTCGCCGATGTACGGCTGAGCCAGGATGCCGACGGCGCGCTGTTGATCGCCTCACCCTATCTGCCCGCCGGGCATGTGGAACACAGCGCCGACGCCGCACGGATTGCCGCCGACGGGCGCTTCGAACTGCTGGGCCGCCTGGACCGCATCGTCAAGCTGGAAGAAAAGCGCATTTCCCTGCCCATGCTGGAACAGGCCCTGGAGCAGCACGACTGGGTGGCGGAAGCACGCCTGGGGGTGATCGAAGACAACCGCGCCTACCTTGGTGCCCTGCTGGTGCTCAGCGAGTCCGGCCTGCATGCCCTGCGCAACCAGGGCCGACGCCACCTGACCCAGGCCCTGCGCCAGCACCTGTCCCGGCACTGCGAAGCCCTGGCCCTGCCCCGGCGCTGGCGCCTGCTGCGGCAAATGCCCCTGAACAACCAGGGCAAACTGCCCCAGGCCGAGGTCCAGGCCCTGCTCCTGGCGCCGCGCCCGCAAGCGCCAGAGGTGCTGGAGCAGGTGCAGCACGAGGAAGAGTGGCAGCTGCGACTGGCGATCCCGCCAGACCTGGCGTATTTCAGCGGGCACTTCCCCGCCACCCCGGTGCTGCCGGGGGTGGTGCAAGTGGACTGGGCCCTGGCCCTGGGCCAGCAACTGCTCCAGCTGCCGGGCCGCTTCGCCGGCATGGAAGTGCTGAAGTTCCAGCAACTGGTACGCCCCGGCGACCGGATCCAGTTCAATCTGCGCTTCGATGCCCAGCGCCAGAAACTGTATTTCGCCTACCTCAACGATGGCGCCCCCTGCTCCAGCGGGCGGATCGTCCTGGAGGCCAGCTGTGGATAACTCTTCCGGCTTCACGGCTGTAGGAGCTGGCTTGCCAGCGAAGGGGCCAACCCCGAGCCACAGGCCCTGCGCCGTCATCCCGGTCTACAACCACGAAACCGCCGTGCCCGCCGTGGTCGACGCGCTCCTGGCCCGGGGCCTGCCCTGCGTGCTGGTGGACGACGCCAGCAGCCCCGCCTGCGCGGCGGTGCTGGAACAGATGGCCGAGCTGGAGCAGGTGTTCCTGATCCGCCTGGCCCTCAACCAGGGCAAGGGCGGCGCGGTCATGGCCGGCCTGCGCGAAGCGGTGCAGCTGGGTTTCAGCCATGCCTTGCAAGTGGACGCCGACGGCCAGCATGACCTGGCGGATGTGGATAACTTCATCCACCACTCCCAGGCCCGCCCCGAGGCGCTGATCTGCGGTTATCCACAGTACGACGCCAGCGTGCCCAAGGGCCGCCTGTATGCACGCTACCTGACCCATGTCTGGGTCTGGATCAACAGCCTGTCGCTGCAGATCCCGGATTCCATGTGCGGCTTCCGGGTCTATCCGCTGCCGGCGACCCTGGCCCTGATCGATTCGGTGCAACTGGGCCGGCGCATGGATTTCGACCCGGAGATCCTGGTGCGCCTGTCCTGGCGCAATCAGGCCATGCACTGGCTGCCGACCCGGGTGCACTATCCCCAGGACGGCCTGTCGCATTTTCGCCTGTTCCACGACAACGCCCTGATCTCGAAGATGCACGCCAAGCTGTTCTTCGGCATGTTGGCGCGCCTGCCGCTGATCCTCTGGCGGCGGTGGCGTCCATGAGCCAGGAGCAACCCAAGGAGCCCGGCAACGAACACTGGGCCAGCCATCAGGAGCGCGGCAGCTTCTGGCTGATGAAGCTCACCGCCTTCGGCGTGCGGGTGCTGGGGCGCCGGCTGCTGAGCCCGGTGCTGTACGCCATCGTGTTCTACTTCTTCCTGTTCGGCCGCCGCGCCCGGCGCAGCATCTGGCAGTACCAGGAGCGCCTGGCGACCTGGAGCGGGCGCGATGAGTTGCGCCCCAGCCAGGGGCGGGTGTTCGGCCAGTTCATGGCCTTCGCCGATGCTCTGCTGGACAAGCTCGACGTGTGGAACGGCAAGCTGCGCATCGAGCAGATCGAGATCGTCGACCCGGCGCAGCTGCGCCATCAGCTGCGCGGCGAACGCGGGCAGATGCTGGTGGGTGCGCACCTGGGCAACCTGGAAGTGTGCCGGGCCCTGGCCGAGCTGGGGGAGCAGGTGACCATGAACGTGCTGGTGCACACCAAGCACGCCGAACGCTTCAACCGCCTGCTGGGCGAAGCCGGAGCCAGCCACCTGCGGCTGATCCAGGTCAGCGAGCTGGACCCGGCGATCATGCTGCAACTGAGCCAGCGCCTGGATCGCGGCGAGTGGCTGGCGATTGCCGGCGACCGCGTGCCGCTGCACGGCGGGCGCAACGTGCGGGTGGACTTTCTCGGCCACCAGGCGGCCTTCCCCCAGGGCCCCTGGCTGCTGGCCGGGCTGCTCAAGTGCCCGGTCAACCTGCTGCTGTGCCTGAAACAGCAGGGCCGCTACCAGGTGATCCTCGAACCCTTCGCCGAGGCCGTGCAGTGGAAGCGCAGCGACCGCCAGCAGGTGATCGCCCAGTGGACCGCCCGCTACGCCGAGCGCCTGGGCCAGTACTGCCTGCAAGCCCCGCAACAATGGTTCAACTTTTACCCATTCTGGAAGACCGATGACGACCTCGACCCATGAGCCGGTAACCTTCGGCGAACACCCCCTGCACATCGAAGACGTGCTGGCCCTGGCCAACCGCCAGGTGCCGACGCGCCTGCAAGGCGACGCCGCCTGGCGCCAGCGGATTGCCAAGGGCGCGCAGTTCCTCGACTCCCTGCTGGACAAGGAAGGGGTGATCTACGGCGTGACCACCGGCTACGGCGACTCCTGCGTGGTGGCGGTACCACTGCAGCACGTCGAGGCCCTGCCGCGCCATCTGTACACCTTCCACGGTTGCGGCCTGGGCAAGCTGCTGGACGCCCAGGCCACCCGCGCGGTGCTGGCGGCGCGCTTGCAGTCGCTGTGCCACGGGGTTTCCGGGGTCCGCGTGGAACTGCTGGAGCGCCTGCAGGCGTTCCTCGACCAGGACATCCTGCCGCTGATCCCCGAGGAAGGCTCGGTGGGCGCCAGCGGCGACCTGACGCCACTGTCCTATGTGGCCGCGACCCTGTCCGGCGAGCGTGAGGTGATGTTCCGTGGCGAGCGCCGTGAAGCCGCCGACGTACACCGTGAGCTGGGCTGGGAACCCCTGGTGCTGCGGCCCAAGGAAGCCCTGGCGCTGATGAACGGCACCGCGGTGATGACCGGGCTGGCCTGCCTGGCCTTTGCCCGGGCCGACTACCTGCTGCGCCTGGCGACCCGCATCACTGCCCTCAACGTGGTGGCCCTGCAAGGCAACCCGGAGCACTTCGACGAGCGCCTGTTCGCCGCCAAGCCGCACCCCGGGCAGATGCAAGTGGCCGCCTGGCTGCGCCAGGACCTGGCGATCGACGCCCCCACCGCGCCCCTGCACCGCCTGCAGGACCGCTACTCGCTGCGCTGCGCGCCCCATGTGCTGGGGGTGCTGGCCGACAGCCTGAACTGGCTGCGCAGCTTTATCGAAACCGAACTCAACAGTGCCAACGACAACCCGATCATCGACGCCGAGGCCGAGCGCGTGCTGCACGGCGGGCACTTCTACGGTGGGCACATCGCCTTCGCCATGGACAGCCTGAAGAACCTGGTGGCCAACGTCGCCGACCTGCTGGACCGGCAGCTGGCGCTGCTGGTGGACGTGCGCTACAACCACGGCCTGCCGAGCAACCTGTCCGGCGCCAGCGCCGAGCGCGCCATGCTCAACCACGGCTTCAAGGCGGTGCAGATCGGCGCCAGCGCCTGGACCGCCGAAGCCCTGAAGAACACCATGCCGGCCAGCGTGTTCTCGCGCTCCACCGAGTGCCACAACCAGGACAAGGTAAGCATGGGCACCATCGCCGCCCGCGACGCCATCCGCGTGCTCGAGCTTACCGAGCAAGTGGCCGCGGCCACCTTGCTCGCCGCCAACCAGGGCGTCTGGCTGCGCAGCCAGGAGGCCGATGCCCGGCCACTGCCACCGGCCCTGGATGCCATGCACCGGCAACTGGCCGAGGATTTTGCGCCGGTGATCGAAGACCGCGCCCTGGAGCGCGAACTGCGCCTGTGCCTGCAGCGCATCGGCGAACAACACTGGAGGCTGCATGCGTAGCAAGGGAGTGATTCACGCCGACACCCAGGTCCAGGTGCCGTTCTTCGACGTCGACACCATGCACGTCGTCTGGCACGGGCATTACGTCAAGTACCTGGAGGTCGCCCGCTGCGCCCTGCTGGACAAGCTCGGCCACAACTACAACCAGATGCTCGAATCCGGCTACGCCTGGCCGGTGATCGACCTGCAACTGCGCTACGTGCGCGGCGCGGTGTTCGGCCAGACCCTGAACGTGCGCGCCAGCCTGGTGGAGTGGGAAAGCCGGCTGAAGATCAACTACCTGATCACCGACCAGGCCACGGGCGAGCGCATGACCCGCGCCAGCTCGGTGCAAGTGGCGGTGGAGATCGCCAGCCGCGAGATGCAACTGGCCTCGCCCAAGGTCTTCACCGATGCCGTCGCGAGGGCCTTGCCATGACCGTAGGAGCGAGCTTGCTCGCGAAGAGGGTCGGTCTGGCTGCCCTGTACACGGCGCTGAGCACGGTGGTGCGGCGGTTCGCGAGCAAGCTCGCTCCTAGGGTATTGGTGTTGCTGCTGGTGCCGGGGCTGGCCCAGGCATTCGATCTGCAGCAGTTGAGCGAGCAGCTGTCGCGGCCGGAGGTGATCCACGGCCGTTTCATCCAGGAAAAACACCTGCGGGCCCTGCCCCAGCCGCTGACCAGCAAGGGCCACTTCGTGCTGGCGAAAAACCACGGCCTGCTGTGGCTGCTGCAGACCCCGCTGCAACAGGACTACCGCATCACCGCCCAGGGCATCGCCCGGCGCGATGGCGGCGGCTGGCAGATGCTCCCGGGCAAGAGCGCCGGGGCCGAACAGAACCGCCTGTTCCTCGCCGTGCTGCAGGGCGACAGCAGCGGCCTGCAGCGGGACTTCGAACTCAAGCTGCAAGGCAGTGCGCAGCACTGGCAGTTGCAACTGCTGCCCCGGTCCCTGCTGCTGCAACAGATCTTCACCCAGATCAATATCGACGGCGGCGAGCTGGTGCAACGCATCGAACTGCTGGAAGCCCAGGGCGACCGCACCGTGCTGAGCATGCAGGACAGCAGCAGCGCCCAGCCGCTCAGCGAGACGGAGCAACATGACTTTGCCGAGTGAACGCTGGCTGCCGCGGTTGTTCCTGATCCTGCTGGCCCTGGTCCTGGCCCTGGGTGCCTGGCAATGGCGCCATGGCGCACCGTTGTCGGCCAACCTCATGGAACTGGTGCCCGGCACCGCGCCGGATGCCCTGGAGCTGCAGGCCGAGCAACGCATGCAGGAACCGCTGAACCGGGAAATCCTGGTGCTGGTGGGCCATGCCGAGCGCCAGCAGGCGGTGGCCATGGCTCGCCAACTGGCCGAGCAATGGCAGGCCAGCGGGCTGTTCGAGAAGGTCCAGTGGAACCTCCAGGCCGACCTGCCGGCCCTGCGCAAGCAACTGCTGCAAGGCCGCCTGGCGATGCTTGGGGCCAAGGACCGCGAGCAACTGGTCCAGCAGCCCCAGGCGTTTATCCAGCAACGGGTGCAGAGCCTGTTCGACCCCTTCGCCGGCTTTACCCTGGTGCCCAGCCAGGATGACTGGCTGGGCCTGACCGGGCGCATCCAGAACAGCCAGCCGCAACACGGCGCGGTACAGCTGGACATCGGCAGCGGCGCCCTGGTGGCCGAGGCCGACGGCCAGCACTGGGTGCTGCTGCGGGCCCGCACCGGCGGCAACGCCTTCGACATGCAACTGCCGCTGCAAGTGGCCGAACTGCTGAGCCACAGCCGTGAGCAGGCCAGCCAGCAACAGGTACAGCTGTTGGCCGCCAGCGGCCTGCTGTACGCCGCCAACGGCCAGCAACAGGCCACCCGGGAAATCACCTGGGTCGGCGGTGGCGCCACCCTGGGCATTCTTTTGCTGCTGCTGTTGGCCTTTCGCCGCTGGCGCGCCCTGCTGGCCTTCGTCCCGGTGCTGGTGGGCATGCTGTTCGGCGCCGTGGCCTGCGTGGCGCTGTTCGGCCACATGCACGTGATGACCCTGGTGTTGGGGTCGAGCCTGATCGGCGTGGCCGTCGACTACCCGCTGCATTACCTGTCCAAGAGCTGGAGCCTGAAACCCTGGCGCAGCTGGCCGGCGCTGCGCCTGACCCTGCCGGGGCTGAGCCTGAGCCTGGCCACCAGTTGCATCGGCTACCTGGCCCTGGCCTGGACCCCGTTCCCGGCCCTGACCCAGATCGCCGTGTTCTCCGCCGCCGGCCTGGTGGGCGCCTACCTGGCAGCGGTGTGCCTGCTGCCGGCGCTGCTCAAGGGTGTGGAGCTGCGCCCGGCGCAGTGGCCGCTGCAAGTGGCCGAAGCCTTGCTCAAGGTTCGCGCGGCCCTGCTCAAGCGCGTGCCGAGCCCGGTGCTGCTGGTGTTGCTGGCGCTGTTCTGCGCCGCCGGCCTGTGGCAGCTCGAGAGCAAGAACGACATCCGCCAGTGGGTCGGCGCACCGCCGCAACTGTTGCAGGAAGCCCAGGCCATCGCGCGGATCACCGGCTATCAGCCCACCAGCCAGTTCTTCCTGGTGCGCGCTGCCGATCAGCAGCAACTGCTGGAACGCCTGGACGCCCTGGACCTGCGCCTGCAACCACTGGTGAACCTGAGCAAGCTCAAGGGCTACCTGTCGCTGAACCAGTTGCTCAGCCAACCCACCGAACAGCAGCGGGTGCGCGAGGCCCTCAAGCAACTGCCGCGCTTCTGGCAGCCACTGCTGGACCTGGGGGTGCCCCAGGCAGCGCTGCAAGCGGAGCTGGAACAGCTGCAGCAATTGCCGGTGGAAGACCTCGACGCGGCGCTTTCCGGGCCTCTGGCCGAGCCCTATCGCCCGCTGTGGCTGGGAGCCAACGCCAACGGCGTGGCGGCCATGGTCAGCCTGCAGGGGCTGAACGACGCCACCCTGCTGCGCATCCAGGCCGATGACCTGCCAGGGGTGCAACTGGTGGACCGCCTGGGTGAACTGAACCGGGTGTTCGCCGCCACCCAGGTCAGCGCCGCCGAGCTCAAGCTGGCCTCCTGCGGGCTGATCGTGCTGCTGCTGATTCTGCCCTTCGGCGTCGGCGGTGCCCTGCGCCTGGTGGCCTTGCCCTTGCTCGCGGCCCTGTGCAGCCTGGCCAGCCTCGGCTGGCTGGGGCAGCCGCTGACCCTGTTCAGCCTGTTCGGCCTGCTGCTGGTGACGGCCATCAGCGTCGACTACGCGATCCTCATGCGCGAGCAGATCGGCGGCGCCGCGGTGAGCCTGCTGGGCACGCTGCTGGCGGCCCTGACCACCTGGCTGTCGTTCGGCCTGCTGGCAATTTCCAGCACTCCGGCGGTGAGCAACTTCGGCCTGGCGGTCAGCCTCGGGCTGGCCTTCAGCTTTATCCTCGCGCCCTGGGCCGGGCACACGCCGCACCCGGCGCCCGAAGCAGAGCGTGCGCCATGCTGACCCTGCTGTTCTGGCTGCTGGCCCTGGCGCTGTTTGCCCTGGCCACCCACATCGGCCGGCGCCTGGGCCTGATTCCGATTGTCAGCCAGCTGCTGCTGGCGACCTTCGGCCTGCCCTTGCTGATGCTGCTGTGGATCGAGCCGCACTGGCAGCTCAGCGGCGCACAACTGGTTTCGCCGCCCTGGCTCAAGCACCTGTACAGCCTGGGCTTTGCCCTGCTGCTGGGGCATATCCTCAGTGACGTGATCGACCTGCGCCTGGACCGCCAGAGCCTGAAGATCGCCGTGCCAAGCTTCGGCATTCCCTTCGCCTGCGGCCTGGCCACGGCTTTCTGCCTGCTGCCGGCGCAACCCTGGATCAGCTCCCTGGCGGTCGGCCTGCTGTTCGCCATCACCGCGATCCCGGTGCTCTACCTGTACCTGCGGCACATCCAGTACCCGCCCGCCGCCACCCGGCGCCTGGTGCAGAGCGCAATCCTCATTGACCTGACCTGCTGGAGCCTGTTCGCCCTGGCCCAGGGCAGCCTGCACCTCGCCAGCCTGCTGCTGCCCCTGGCCGGCGCCTGCCTGCCCCTGCTGCTGCGCGGCCTGGGCCTGCGCCAGCCGCTACTCTACAGCCTGGGTTTCTTCGGCCTGCTGGTGCTGGCCGAGCACTACCGGCTCAATGCGCTGATCCTCGGCATCGGCTACCTGCTGTGCATGGCCGCCCTCAAGCTGGCGCTGGTGCTGCCGTTACAGGCTGCCTGGATGCACCGCTTGCAGACCTACGTCGCCATCCCGCTGATCCTGACCTTCGGCATCGTGCAGATCGATGTGCACAGCGCCATGGGCAGCCTCGGCTGGGTACAGCTGGCGGCGCTGTTGCTGTTGCCGATCGCCAGCAAGCTGCTGGGCAACTGGCTGGGCCTGGCCTGGGCCGGCGCTGCTTTCGAGGGTGCCAGCCGCTGGCGGGAAAGCCTGCTGCTGAACATTCGCGGCTTGAGCGAGATCGTCTTTCTCAACCT
This sequence comes from Pseudomonas sp. PH1b, assembly GCF_000633395.1. Taxonomy (GTDB): domain Bacteria; phylum Pseudomonadota; class Gammaproteobacteria; order Pseudomonadales; family Pseudomonadaceae; genus Aquipseudomonas. The sequence continues at coordinate 112,701 of NZ_AYMU01000013.1, read as the reverse complement.
GCTGCTGCAACAGCAATTGATCAGCCCGGCGCTGTACTTCGCGCTGATGCTCATGGGCCTGATCGCCACCCTGCTGCCGGCCCTGGCCGGGCTGCAGCGAATTCCCCTGGCCCCGGCAAACGTGGCCTCCCTGAACCTGAATATCGCCAAACCGGCAAGGAGCCCCAGTGCCAACAGTTGAAATGGAACGTCGCCAGGTCGTGGTGATCGGTGCCGGCCCTTCGGGGGCCATCGCGGCCGCGCTGCTCAAGCGCCAGGGCCACGACGTGCTGATCGTCGAGCGGCAACATTTCCCGCGGTTCTCCATTGGTGAAAGCCTGCTGTCCCACTGCCTGGACTTCGTCGAGGAAGCCGGAATGCTCGAGGCCGTGCAGGCCGCCGGCTTCCAGCTGAAAAACGGCGCGGCCTTCGCCTGGGGCGAGCACTACAGCACCTTCGATTTCGGCGACACCTTCAGCAAAGGCAAGCCCACCACCTTCCAGGTGCAGCGGGCCGATTTCGACAAGTTGCTGGCCGACCAGGCCGCCCTGCAAGGGGTGGAGATCCGCTATGGCGAAGAGATCATCGCAGTGGACGTCGAACGCCCGCTGCCGTACCTGGACTGCCGCCGCGAAGACGGTAGCCAGTACCGCATCGAGGCCGACTTCATCCTCGACGCCAGCGGCTACGGCCGGGTCCTGCCACGGCTGCTGGAACTGGAAGCGCCATCCAGCTTCCCGGTGCGCCGGGCGGTGTTCACCCACGTCGAGGACCGCATCGACTGCGAGCATTTCGACCGCGACAAGATTCTCATCACCACCCACCCGGAACACCGTGACATCTGGTTCTGGAGCATCCCCTTCAGCAACGGTCGCTGCTCGGTGGGGGTGGTGGCCGCCGAGGAGCATTTCGCCGGCCGCGACGCCGACCTCGACGCCTGCCTGCGCGGTTTCATCGCCCAGACCCCGAGCCTGGCCAGGGTCCTGCAATACGCCGAATGGGACACCCCGGCACGGACCATCGGCGGCTACTCGGCCAACGTCACCACCCTGCATGGGCCCGGGTTTGCCCTGCTGGGCAATGCCGCGGAATTTCTCGACCCGGTGTTCTCCTCCGGAGTGACCATCGCCATGCGCTCCTCGAGCATGGCCGCTGCCGTACTGCACCGGCAGTTGCAGGGTGAGTGCGTGGACTGGCAGAGCGATTTCGCCGAACCCCTCAAGCGCGGCGTCGACACCTTCCGCTGCTACGTCGAGGGCTGGTACGCCGGCACCTTCCAGGACGTGATCTACCATCCGGGCAGCTCGCCGGAGATCCGCCGCATGATCAGCTCGATCCTCGCCGGTTATGCCTGGGATGAGCGCAACCCCTTTGTCAGCGAGCCCCGGCGCCGACTCAAGGCCCTGTCGGAAGTCTGCGCGAGGGACAACGCATGAATGACCAGAGCAGCCAGTACCTGAGCGCCAGCTACGTCGAGGAAACCCGCTTCGGCTTCTGGTTCCTGCGCAGCCACACCTGGCAGCACCATGTGCTGCGGGTGGCGATCAATGACCTGCGCTCGCTGTTCGACGCCGAGCTGCCGCGCAACCCGGTGCTGCTGGATGCCGGCTGCGGCCAGGGCAAGTCGTTCCAGTACCTGCGCCAGGTGTTCGCCCCGCAACGCCTGATCGGCCTCGACGCCGATCCCCACAGCCTCAAGCTCAGCGCCGAGGAAGCCCGGCGCCAGCAGATGCAGGTGGAGTTGATCGGCAGCGACTGCGCGACCCTGGAACTGGCCGACGCCAGCGTCGACCTGCTGTTCTGCCACCAGACCTTCCACCACCTGGTGGAACAGGAAAAGGCCCTGGCCGAGTTCTACCGGGTGCTCAAGCCCGGGGGTTACCTGCTGTTCGCCGAATCCACCGAAGCCTACATCGACACCTGGGTGATCCGCTGGCTGTTCCGCCACCCGATGCACGTGCAGAAGAGCGCCGGCGAATATTTGCAGATGATTGGTCGGCAGGGCTTTGAATTCGGCCCGCAGAACGTGTCTTATCCCTACCTGTGGTGGAGCCGCGCCAAGGACTTCGGCCTGCTGGAGCGCTTTGGCCTGCGCCGGCCGCCGCCGGTGGGCCAGCGCGAGGAAACCCTGGTCAATGTGGTGGCCCGCAAGCCGCTCGCCCCCCCTGTTGCCGAGGAAGGCCTGTCCGAATGATCCGTGCCCTGCTGCTCGGTTGTGTCCTGTTGCTGAGCGCTTGCGTCAGTCAGGCTCCGCTGCCCGAGCGCACGCCCTCGCTGGAGCTGCCGTTGCAGCTCCACGTCCAGCGCCAGCTACAGGACCAGCGCCAGGACTGGCTGCTGGTGATCCAGGCCGAAGGCCCGGGCCTGCGCTGGTCACTGATGGACCCCCTGGGCATTCCCCAGGCCCGTCAGCGCCTGGTGGGCGGACACTGGCAGGCCGACGGCCTGCTGCCACCGAATCCGGAAGCCCGGGAGCTGTTCGCGGCCTTGCTGTTTGCCCTGACACCCACTGCCGAGCTGACGGCCAATTATCCGGACGCCCGGCAACAGGGCGCCCAACGTAGCCTCGGCCCGCGCTGGCGGGTCGACTATCAACACGCTCTGGATTTCACCTTGAACCTGCCCCAAGGCCCGTACTACCACATCACTGCACTGAGCACCGAGGCCACGCCATGACGGCCTACCTCAACGCCCTCGGGGTGATCTGCGCCCTGGGCCGCAATCGCCGGGAAGTCGCCCGCAGCCTGTTTGCCGGCGACTGCTCGGGCCTGCGCGAGGAAAGCCACTGGGTACCCGGGCGCACCCTGCCGGTGGCGACCGTACGCGGCCCGCTGCCCTGCATGCCGGCGGGGCTCGAGCCCCACAACAGTCGCAACAACCAACTGCTGCTGGAAGCCTCGCGACAGATCGAGGACGACATCCAGCAGGCGATCCGGCGCTACGGCCGTGGCCGCATCGGCATCGTCCTGGGTACCAGCACCTCGGGGATCGACGAAGCCAGCCGCGGCATCGCCCGCTACCTGCAAGACCGGCAGTTCCCGGCGGACTACGACTACCGCCAGCAGGAGCTCAGCGCCCCGGCGAACTTTCTCGCCGAGTGGCTGCAATTGAGCGGCCCGGCCTACGTGATCTCCACCGCCTGCACCTCCAGTGCCCGGGCCCTGATCAGCGCCCGGCGCCTGCTCGACCTGGGCCTTTGCGACGCCGTGCTGTGCGGCGGCGTCGACAGCCTGTGCAAGCTCACCCTCAACGGTTTCACGGCCCTGGAGGCGGTCTCCGGGCAACGCTGCAACCCGTTTTCGCGCAACCGCGACGGGATCAACATCGGTGAAGCGGCGGTGCTGTTCCTGATGACCCGGGACCCCGGCGCGCAGCCGTCCATCGCCCTGCTGGGCGGGGGCGCCAGCTCCGACGCCTACCATATTTCCGCCCCGGCCCCCGATGGTCGCGGCGCGCTCCAGGCCATGAACCAGGCCCTGCGCAGTGCGGCCCTGCAGCCGCAGCAGATCGACTACCTGAACCTGCACGGCACCGCCACCCAGCACAACGACGCCATGGAAAGCCTGGCCGTGGCGCAACTGTTCCCCGCGGACCTGCCCTGCTCATCGACCAAACCCATGAGCGGCCACACCCTGGGGGCGGCGGGCGCTCTGGAGGCCGCGTTCTGCTGGCTGAGCCTGGGCACCGACAACCCCGACCAGGCACTGGCACCCCATGTCTGGGATGCCCAGGCCGACCCTGCCTTGCCGGCGCTGCGCTGGGTGACCCCGGCCGACCGCCTGCCCCGTCACGCCCCGCGCCGCCTGATGAGCAATTCCTTTGCCTTCGGCGGCAACAACGTCAGCCTGATTATCGGAGACGCCCCATGATTGACTGGCCGCTCGCCGAGTTGCTGCCCCACGCCGGGGACATGATCCTCATCGATCAGGTCCTGGCCTTTGATGAAGAACAGATCCGCACCCGCCTCGAAGTTCGCCCCGGCGGCCTGTTCAACCGCGCCGACGGCAGCCTGCCGGCCTGGGTCGGGGTCGAGCTGATGGCCCAGAGCGTGGCCGCCTATGCCGGTTGCCGCGCCCGCCAGCAGGGTCTGCCGGTGGAGTTGGGCTTCCTTCTGGGCACCCGTAAATTCGAATGCAATGTCGAGCACTTTGCCGTCGGCAGCACCCTGGAGATCCATGCCCTGCGTTCTCTGGAAGACGACAACGGCATGGGCGTGTTCGAGTGCCACCTCAGTGGCCCCGGCATTGCCGCCAGCGCGCGCCTGAACGTGTTCCGCCCGCCCCAGGCCGCCGACTACCTGGATGAAACACCTGCCTCTTCTACAGGAACCCCGTCATGACTGACTCCGTACTGGTCACCGGCTCCAGCCGTGGCATCGGCCGCGCCATCGCCCTGCGTCTGGCCCAGGCCGGCTATGACCTGGTGCTGCACTGCCGCAGTGGCCGCAGCGACGCCGACGCCGTCAAGGGCGAGGTCGAGGCCCTGGGCCGCAGCGCCCGCATCCTGCAATTCGATGTCTCGGACCGGGATGCCTGCCGGACCGCCCTGGAAGCCGACGTCGAGGCCCACGGTGCCTATTACGGCGTGGTGCTGAACGCCGGCCTGACCCGCGACGGTGCCTTCCCGGCCCTCAGCGAAGAGGACTGGGACCAGGTGCTGCGCACCAACCTCGACGGTTTCTACAACGTTCTGCACCCGGTGATGATGCCGATGATCCGTCGTCGCGCACCGGGGCGGATCATCTGCATCACCTCGGTCTCGGGGCTGATCGGCAACCGTGGCCAGGTCAACTACAGCGCCTCCAAGGCCGGTCTGATCGGCGCCGCCAAGGCCCTGGCCATCGAGCTGGGCAAGCGCAAGATCACCGTCAACTGCGTGGCCCCCGGGTTGATCGACACCGCCATGCTGGATGAAAACGTGCCAGTGGACGAACTGCTGAAAATGATCCCGGCCCAGCGCATGGGCACCCCGGAAGAAGTGGCCGGCGCGGTGAACTTCCTGATGTCCGCCGAAGCCGGCTACATCACTCGCCAGGTGCTCTCGGTCAACGGGGGCCTGTGCTGATGAAACGCGTGGTCGTCACCGGCATGGCCGGCATCACTTCCCTGGGCAGCGACTGGGCCAGCATCGCCGAGCGCTTCGGCGCCAACCGCAGTGGCATCCGACGCATGGACGAATGGGACCGCTTCAGCGAACTCAACACCCGCCTGGCCGGCCCCATTGACGACTTCCAGGTGCCCGGACACTGGACCCGCAAGCAACTGCGCAGCATGGGCCGGGTCTCGCGCCTGGCCGTGGGCGCCGCCGAGCAGGCCCTGGCCGACGCCGGGCTGCTGGGCGACCCGTCGATCAAGGACGGGCGCATGGGGGTGGCCTGCGGTTCCTCCACCGGCAGCACCGACGAGATCAAGGCCTTCGGCAACATGCTGCTGAACTCGGTGGCCGAGGGGCTCAACGCCAATTCCTACGTGCGCATGATGCCCCACACCACCGCGGCCAATATCAGCATCTTCTTCGGCCTCACCGGACGCCTGATTCCCACCTCCAGCGCCTGCACCAGTGGCAGCCAGGGCATCGGCTACGCCTACGAGGCGATCAAGTTTGGCCGCCTGCCGCTGATGCTCGCCGGCGGCGCCGAGGAACTGTGCCCCACCGAAGCCATGGTGTTCGACGCACTGTATGCCACCAGCCTGAAAAACGATGCGCCGCACACCAGTCCCCGGCCCTACGACTGCGATCGCGACGGCCTGGTGATCGGCGAAGGCGGCGGCATGCTGGTGCTCGAGGAGCTGGAGCACGCCCTGGCCCGGGGCGCGCGGATCCATGCGGAAATCGTCGGCTTCGGCAGCAATGCCGACGGCCAGCACACCACCCGTCCCGAGCAGCTCACCATGCGTCGGGCCATGGAACTGGCCCTGGAGGATGCGGCCCTGTTCCCGGAGGCCATCGGCTACGTCAACGGCCATGGCACCGCCACCGAGCAGGGCGATATCGCCGAGACCCAGGCCACCAGCAGCCTGTTCGGCAGCCGCATGCCCATCAGCTCGCAGAAGAGTTTCCTTGGCCACACCCTGGGGGCCTGTGGCGCCCTAGAGTCCTGGTTCAGCATCGAGATGCTCAACCGCGACCTGTATGTGCACACCTGCAACCTGGACCAGGTCGACCCCCGCTGCGGCGAGCTGGACTACCTGCAGGGCGGCTTTCGCGCCATGAGCCACGAATACGTGATGAACAACAACTTTGCCTTTGGCGGCGTCAACACCTCGTTGATCTTCCGCCGCTGGTCCTGATGCCTCACCTCTCTGGAGAAATGGAATGTCTTCGCTGTTTCGCGCCACCCTCATCGTCCTTGCTCTGCTGAGCGTCACCGCCTGTACCAGCAAGCGCATGTACACCCCCAACCGCATCATCCCGGCCACCATCCAGGCCGACCAGGAACAGGTCAAGCAGGCGATCCTGAAGAACCTCGTCGCCCGCAAGTGGACCGTGCAGCGCATCAGCCCGGAGCTGATCCAGGCCGAGATCACCGTGCGTGAACAGTTCCACGCCGAGATCGATATCCAGTACTCCGCCAGCCACTACAAGATCCTCTACCGCGACAGCCGTGACCTGGACTACAAGGACGGCAAGATCCACAAGAACTACATCCGCTGGGTGCGCCTGCTGGACAAGGGCATCCTGCGCGAACTGCGAGACAACCAGAACGAGCGGACCGCACAACAGCTGTCCGATGGCGCCGCCAAGAGCTTCCCGGCCGCCCAATGATTCCTTCCCGGCGACCCTGCTCGCCGGGCTGCTTTACCCCCCTTGATGTCATGGAGAATGCGATGCGTTTGAAGACACTGGCGGCCACCGCCACCCTGCTGCTGTGCACCCTGCCCGGCGTCAGCCAGGCCCGGGATACCGCCCTGTACCTGCCCTTCGACAAGGTGGTGGCCGAGGCCATCAGCACCGGCAAGATCGACGGCAGCGTGAAGTTCTACCTGGCGGGCAACAAGCCGGCCGGCAAGGTCAGCGTGCTCAGCCCCGGCGCCGTGACCAACAAGAAGACCAATGCCTTCGGCAAGGCCGACCAGGTGGCCTGCGAGTGGGCCTTGCAGTCGGCGCTGATCACCCTGCACGAAGCGGCGAAGAAAGTCGGCGCCAATGCCGTGACCGACATCGCCAGCTTCTACAAGAGCCGTGAGCGCAAGGACGCCACCACCTATGAGTGCCATGCCGGCGCCATCATGGCTGGCGTCGCGCTGCGCGGGGATCTGTCCAAGGTCCAGTGACCTGCCGTCGACAGCGAAGGGCGCCTTGGGGGCGCCCTTTTCGTTTCCGGGATTTTTCCGGAAGCGCGCCAATCGCCGTCTACACTCGCAACAGCAGGCCGGAGCATCGCCGCCTGCGGGAGCCAAGCTGCGCGGCCGGGCCTCGACCGGCGTGACGGTGGCACCCCTTTCACGTCCGTCAAGGAGCCGACCATGCAAGTGAAAGCGCTGATTGCCCTGGCCCTGCTAGCTGTCCTGAGCCCCACCAGCCAGGCCACCAACCTGATGTACATGCCCTTCGAGAAAGTCGTCGCCGATGCCCAGCGCGCCGGGCGCCTGGACGGCAGCGTGAGCTTCTACCTGGCGGGCAACCCGCATCCGCCGCTGCTCAGGGTCCAGGTCACTGAGCTGGCCACCAACAAGAAGACCAATGCCTTCAACAAGAGCGACATCGACGCCTGCGAATGGGCCCTGCAGTCGGCCCTGATCACCCTGCAAGCGGCGGCCAAGCGGGTTGGTGCCAACGCGGTGACCAATATCGTCAGCTACTACAAGCACCATGTGCGCAAGGACCTGAACACCTACGAATGCCACGCCGGGGTGCTGATGGCCGGCGTGGCCCTGCGCGGCGACCTGGTGTACCTCCAGGCCCCGGTGCGGCCCAACCTCCCCTCAGGGCGCGGCCCCGGTCTTGCGCGTCAGTAGCTCGACAAAGGCCTGGGCCATAGGCGAGTTCTGGTCCTTGCGCTGCACCAGCCACACCGCCGACATGGCCTCGGGGTCCAGCAGGCGCCGATAGACCACGCCATCGATGCGCATGCGCTGGTAGGACGCCGGCAATACCGAGACCCCCAGCCCGGCGGCCACCAGGCCGATGATGGTCATGGCTTCGCCCGCCTCCTGGGCAAAATGCGGGGTAAACCCGGCATCCCGAGACAGGCTCAGCAACTGGGCGTACAGGCCGCTGCCATAGCTGCGGGGAAAGAACACGAAGGGCTCGTGGGCCAGCGCCGCCAGATGCAGTCCCTCTTCACTGCCACCGGCCAGCGGGTGCTTGGCGCTGAGCACCGCCACCAGCGGCTCGCGCAACAGCTCCACCACCGACAGCGAATCCGGCAGGGGCAAGGGCCGCATGATGCCGACCTGGATCGACTGGTCCACTAGCGCCTCGGCCACCTGGGTGCTGCTCATTTCCTTGAGCTTGAGGTGCACCGCAGGGAAGCGCTGGCGAAAGGCGAAGATCGCCTGGGGAATGGTCGAGTTGAACGGAGCCGACGAGGTGAAGCCGATCTTCAACTCCCCCAACTCGCCCAGTTGCGCACGCCGCGCCACATCCGCCGCCTTGTCCACCTGGGCCAGCACCAGCCGCGCCTCTTCGAGGAACAGGCGCCCGGCCTCGCTGAGTTCGACCCGACGATTGGTTCGCTCGAACAAACGGGCACCAACCTCCTGCTCCAGCGCCTGGATCTGCTGGCTCAGGGGCGGCTGGGAGATGCCCAGCACCTGGGCCGCGCGGCCGAAATGCAGCTCTTCGGCGACGGCAATGAAGTAGCGCAGGTGACGCAATTCCATGGGGACCTCATTAAGTCTTCAAACCTATCAAACAGGTCGAACAATATATTGGAAAGAATCATTAGCCAGCTATATGCTTTTTCCATTGCCTGACCGGCTGCGTTCCCCCCCGAGGTCCCCCGTGAAATCCGCTGTTGCCGTTGTTGCCCCCGCTGCCCACGAACCCCCTGCCACGCCCCTGGACGAGGTGGTCGCCCAACTCAACGAGGTCTATATCGAGAAAGGCACGCCGCTGTTCATGCGCACGGTGCTGGCGCTGTTCTCCGGCGGTTTCGCCACCTTCGCCCTGCTGTACTGCGTGCAACCGATGATGCCGCTGCTGTCCCGGGACTTTTCCATCAACGCCGCCCAGAGCAGCCTGATCCTCTCGGTCGCCACCGGCATGCTGGCCATCGGGCTGCTGATCACCGGACCGATTTCCGATCGCATCGGCCGCAAGCCGGTGATGGTCGCCGCCCTGCTTGCCGCCGCCCTGTGCACCATCGCCAGCGCGCTGATGCCCAGCTGGCACGGGGTGCTGCTGATGCGTGCGCTGGTGGGCCTGTCCCTGAGCGGGCTGGCCGCGGTGGCCATGACCTACCTGAGCGAAGAGATCCACCCGCAGCACATCGGCCTGGCCATGGGCCTGTACATCGGCGGCAACGCCATTGGCGGCATGAGCGGACGGCTGATCACCGGGGTGCTGATCGACTTCGTCAGCTGGCACACGGCGATGCTGGTGATCGGTGGGCTGGCGCTGATCGCTGCGGCGGTGTTCTGGCGCATCCTGCCCGAGTCGCGCAACTTCCGCCCTCGCTCGCTGCACCCGCGCAGCCTGCTGGAGGGTTTCAGCATGCACTTTCGCGATGCTGGCCTGCCCTGGCTGTTCCTCGAAGGCTTCCTGCTGATGGGGGCCTTCGTCACCCTGTTCAACTACATCGGCTACCGCCTGCTGGCCGAGCCCTATCAACTGAGCCAGGCCTGGGTCGGGATGCTCTCGGTGGTGTACCTGTCGGGGATCTACAGCTCGGCGAAGATTGGCGCCCTGGCCGACCAGTTGGGGCGGCGCCGGGTGCTCTGGGCCACCATCGTGCTGATGCTGGCAGGGATTGCCCTGACCCTGCTGACGCCGTTGTCCCTGGTGCTGATCGGCATGCTGCTGTTCACCTTCGGCTTCTTCGGCGCCCACTCGGTGGCCAGCAGCTGGATCGGCCGCCGGGCCACCAAGGCCAAGGGCCAGGCCTCTTCCCTGTACCTGTTCAGCTACTACGCGGGTTCGAGCATTGCCGGAACCGCTGGTGGCGTGTTCTGGCACCTGGCGGGCTGGAACGGCATTGGCCTGTTTATCGGTGCCTTGCTGGTGGGCGCACTGCTGATCGCCATGAAGCTGGCCAAACTCCCGCCTTTGTAACGCCTGGCCTGCGTAGGAGCTGGCTTGCCAGCGAAAGCGTCCACCAGGCAGGTGCAAATCTCGAAGGCCCCTTCGCCAGCAAGCTGGCTCCTACACAGGACTGATCGTTACGCCGGGCCCTTGTAGGAGCTGGCTTGCCAGCGAAAGCGTCCGCCAGGCAGGTGCAAATCTCGAAGGCCCCTTCGCCAGCAAGCTGGCTCCTACACAGCACAGATCGTTCCGCCGGGTCCCTGTAGGAGCTGGCTTGCCAGCGAAAGCGTCCGCCAGGCAGGTGCAAATCTCGAAGGCCCCTTCGCCAGCAAGCTGGCTCCTACACAGCACTGATCGTACCGCCGGGCCCTCGTAGGAGCTGGCTTGCCAGCGAAAGCGTCCGCCAGGCAGGTGCAAATCTCGAAGGCCCCTTCGCCAGCAAGCTGGCTCCTACACAGAACAGATCGTACCGCCGGGCTCCTGTAGGAGCTGGCTTGCCAGCGAAGGCGTCCGTCAGGCAGGTGCGGGGCTTGAGGGCCCCTTCGCCGGCAAGCCGGCTCCTACAAAAAAGGGGTGCGCCAATGAAAACGCCCGGCAGGTGCCGGGCGTTTTTTCATGGGGTGGCGCTTATGCGTGGTACTGCGCCGACAGCTCGTGAACCGCTTCCAGGAAAGCACCGGCATGCTCCGGCTTCACTTCCGGGGTGATGCCGTGGCCCAGGTTGAACACGTGGCCGCTGCCCTTGCCGTAGCTGGCGAGGATGCGCGCCACTTCGCTGCGGATCGCCTGCGGGTTGGCGTAGAGCACGGTGGGGTCCATGTTGCCTTGCAGCGATACCTTGCTGCCGACCCGACGCCGGGCCTCGCCGATGTCGCAGGTCCAGTCCAGGCCCAGGGCATCGGCGCCGGCATCGGCAATGCTTTCCAGCCACAGGCCACCGCCCTTGGTGAACAGGATCACCGGCACCTTGCGCCCGTCGTGTTCACGGATCAGGCCGCTGACGATCTTGCGCATGTAGGCCAGGGAGAACTCCTGGTAAGCCGCCGCCGAGAGGCTGCCGCCCCAGCTGTCGAAAATCTGCACCGCCTGGGCACCGGCCAGAATCTGCCCGTTGAGGTAGGAGGTCACCGACTGCGCCAGCTTGTCCAGCAGCAGGTGCATGGCTTGCGGGTTGTCGTAGAGCATGGCCTTGGACTTGCGGAAGTCTTTCGACGAGCCGCCTTCAACCATGTAGGTGGCCAGGGTCCAGGGGCTGCCGGCGAAACCGATCAATGGCACACGGCCATTGAGTTCGCGACGAATGGTGCTGACCGCATCCATCACATAGCCCAGGTCCTTTTGCGGATCAGGGATCGGCAGGGCCTCGATGTCGGCCAGGGTGCTGACCACTTTCTTGAAGCGCGGGCCTTCGCCGGTCTCGAAGTACAGGCCTTGGCCCATGGCATCGGGGATGGTCAGGATGTCGGAGAAGAGGATCGCCGCATCCAGCTGCGGGTAGCGGTCCAGAGGCTGCAGGGTGACTTCGCAAGCGAACTCCGGGTTCATGCACAGGCTCATGAAGTCACCGGCGTTGGCACGGCTGGCGCGGTATTCAGGCAGGTAGCGCCCGGCTTGCCGCATCATCCACACCGGGGTGACGTCTACGGGTTGCTTGAGCAGGGCACGAAGGAAACGGTCGTTCTTCAGGGCAGTCATGTCGGCATCCGGAAAAAAAGTGGGGGCATTTTCTCAGAGCGCGACACAAAAGGCACGGCAAGAGCCGTTTCTTTATGTCTATGGGGGCAATTTGTCACGGGGACGGGCACACATCCCGTAGGAGCCAGCTTGCTGGCGAAGCAGACGACGCGGTGCATCCAGTTGCACCGCGTGGTGGTTTTTCGCCGGCAAGCCGGCTCCTACAGGTTGGATCAGACGCCCAGGTAGTCGAGGATGCCTTCGGCGGCGTTACGGCCTTCGAAGATCGCCGTCACCACCAGGTCGGAACCGCGCACCATGTCGCCACCGGCGAAGATTTTCGGGTTGCTGGTCTGGTGCTTGTACTGACCTTGCTCGGGGGCCACGACCCGGCCCTGGCTGTCGGTCTGGATGCTGAACTGCTCGAACCACGGCGCCGGGCTTGGACGGAAACCGAAGGCGATGACCACGGCGTCGGCCGGGATGATCTCTTCGGAACCCGGGATCGGCTCGGGGCTGCGGCGGCCACGGGCATCCGGCGCGCCGAGACGGGTCTCGACCACCTTCACGCCTTCGACCTTGTCTTCACCGACAATGGCGATCGGCTGGCGGTTGTAGAGGAATTTCACGCCCTCTTCCTTGGCGTTCTTCACCTCTTTGCGCGAGCCGGGCATGTTGGCTTCGTCACGACGATAGGCACAGGTCACCGACTTGGCGCCCTGACGGATGGAGGTGCGGTTGCAGTCCATCGCGGTGTCGCCGCCGCCCAGTACCACCACCTTCTTGCCTTTCATGTCGACGAAGTCTTCCGGCGACTTTTCAAAGCCCAGGTTGCGGTTGACGTTGGCGATCAGGAAATCCAGGGCGTCGTACACCCCTGGCAGGTCCTCGCCGGCAAAGCCGCCCTTCATGTAGGTGTAGGTGCCCATGCCCATGAACACCGCATCGTATTCGGCGAGCAGTTGCTCCATGGTCACGTCCTTGCCGACCTCGGTGTTGAGGCGGAATTCGATGCCCATGCCGCTGAAGACTTCGCGACGGTTGCTCAGCACGGTCTTTTCCAGCTTGAACTCGGGGATGCCGAAGGTCAGCAGGCCGCCGATTTCCGGGTTCTTGTCGAACACCACCGGGGTCACCCCGCCACGCACCAGCACGTCGGCGCAGCCCAGGCCCGCCGGGCCCGCGCCGATGATCGCCACGCGCTTGCCGGTAGGCTTGACCTTGGACATATCCGGGCGCCAGCCCATGGCGAAGGCGGTGTCGGTGATGTACTTCTCCACCGAGCCGATGGTCACCGCGCCAAAGCCGTCGTTGAGGGTACAGGCACCCTCGCACAGACGATCCTGCGGGCAGACCCGGCCACAGACTTCCGGCAGGGTGTTGGTCTGGTGCGACAGCTCGGCGGCGGCGAGGATGTTGCCCTCGGCCACCAGCTTGAGCCAGTTGGGAATGAAGTTGTGCACCGGGCACTTCCACTCGCAATACGGGTTGCCGCAACCCAGGCAGCGGTGAGCCTGGTCGGCGGACTGCTGGGGCTTGAAGGGTTCGTAGATTTCCACGAACTCCTTCTTGCGCTGGCGCAGCAGTTTCTTCTTCGGGTCTTTACGACCGACCTCGATGAACTGGAAGTCGTTATTCAGACGTTCAGCCATTTTCAAAAACCTCTATACAGCAGCTGCAAGCTCTTAGCTGCAAGCCGCAAGTCGATCACGTATGCCCGGCAAACCTCGCACTGCTTCACTTGCAGCTTGAGGCTTGCCACTTGCAGCTGCTTTATTGCGGGTTGGCACGAGTACTGGAGAGCAGAGATTTCAAGCTCGCCGCCTTCGGTTTGACCAGCCAGAAACGGCGCAGGTAGTCGTCGAGGTTCTCGGCGAGATTACGGCCCCATTCGCTGTCGGTTTCCTCGACGTACTCGTTCAGCACGCGTTGCAGGTGGCTGCGATAGGCTTCCATCGCTTCGCCGCTGATCCGCTGGATTTCCACCAGTTCGTGGTTGACCCGGTCAACGAAGGTGTTGTCCTGGTCGAGCACGTAGGCGAAACCACCGGTCATGCCTGAGCCGAAGTTGTAACCGGTCTTGCCCAGGACGCAGACGAAACCACCGGTCATGTACTCGCAGCAGTGATCGCCGGTGCCTTCCACCACGGTGTGGGCCCCGGAGTTGCGCACGGCGAAACGCTCGCCCGCGGTGCCGGCGGCGAACAGCTTGCCGCCGGTGGCGCCGTACAGGCAGGTGTTGCCGATAATCGCGCTGTCTTGAGTCTTGTAGACGCTGCCCTTGGGCGGAACGATCACCAGCTTGCCGCCGGTCATGCCCTTGCCCACGTAGTCGTTGGCGTCGCCTTCCAGGTAGAGGTTCAGGCCGCCGGCGTTCCACACGCCGAAGCTCTGGCCGGCCGTGCCCTTGAAGCGGAAGGTGATCGGCGCCTGGGCCATGCCCTGGTTGCCGTGGAGCCGGGCGATTTCACCGGAGATCCGTGCGCCGATGGAACGGTCGCAGTTGCAGATATCCAGGGCGAAGTCGGCACCGCTCTTGTCGTTGATCGCCGAGCGGGCCATCTCGACCATTTTCTCGGCCAGCAGGCCTTGGTCGAATGGCGGGTTGCGGTCCACCTGGCAGAACTGTGGTTTGTCCGCCGGGATATGGTCGCTGCCCAGCAACGGGGTCAGGTCCAGGTGATGCTGCTTGGCGGTCTGGCCTTCGAGGATGTCCAGCAGATCGGTACGACCGATCAGTTGTTCCAGGGAGCGCACGCCGAGCTTGGCCAGCCACTCGCGGGTTTCCTCGGCGACGTAGGTGAAGAAGTTCACCACCATGTCGACGGTGCCGATGTAGTGGTCCTTGCGCAGCTTCTCGTTCTGGGTCGCCACGCCGGTGGCGCAGTTGTTCAGGTGGCAGATGCGCAGGTACTTGCAGCCCAGGGCGATCATCGGCGCGGTGCCGAAGCCGAAGCTCTCGGCGCCGAGGATCGCTGCCTTGATCACGTCGAGGCCGGTTTTCAGGCCGCCGTCGGTCTGCACCCGGACCTTGCCGCGCAGGTCGTTGCCGCGCAGGGTCTGGTGGGTTTCCGCCAGGCCCAGTTCCCACGGCGCACCGGCGTACTTGATCGAGGTCAGCGGCGAAGCGCCAGTGCCGCCGTCGTAGCCGGAGATGGTGATCAGGTCGGCATAGGCCTTGGCCACGCCGGCGGCGATGGTGCCGACCCCGGCTTCCGCCACCAGCTTCACCGAGACCAGCGCCTGAGGGTTGACCTGCTTGAGGTCGAAGATCAGCTGCGACAAGTCTTCAATCGAATAGATGTCGTGGTGCGGCGGCGGCGAGATCAGGGTCACGCCAGGCACTGCGTAACGCAGCTTGGCGATCAGGCCGTTGACCTTGCCGCCAGGCAGTTGGCCGCCCTCGCCGGGCTTAGCGCCCTGGGCCACCTTGATCTGCAGCACTTCGGCGTTGACCAGGTATTCCGGGGTCACGCCGAAACGGCCAGTGGCCACCTGCTTGATTTTCGAGCTCTTGATGGTGCCGTAGCGCGCCGGGTCTTCGCCGCCTTCACCGGAGTTGGAACGCGCGCCGAGGCGGTTCATGGCTTCGGCCAGGGCTTCGTGGGCCTCGGGCGACAGGGCGCCCAGGGAGATGCCGGCGGAGTCGAAACGCTTGAGGATCGATTCCAGGGGCTCGACTTCGCTGATGTCCATCGGCGTGTCCAGGGTCTTCACCTGGAACAGGTCGCGGATCATCGACACCGGACGGTTGTCCACCAGCGCGGTGTATTC
This sequence comes from Pseudomonas sp. PH1b, assembly GCF_000633395.1. GTDB lineage: Bacteria > Pseudomonadota > Gammaproteobacteria > Pseudomonadales > Pseudomonadaceae > Aquipseudomonas. The sequence continues at coordinate 97,089 of NZ_AYMU01000013.1, read as the reverse complement.
CTTGAACTTGGCGTAGTCGCCCTGCTGCACGGCGGCTTGCAGGGTGTTGACCACGTCCGGGTTGTAGGCGTGGTATTCGCCGCCGTGGACGAACTTCAGCAGGCCGCCTTGCTGGATCGGCTTGCGCGGGCTCCAGGCTTCGGTCGCCAGGGCTTTCTGCTCGGCTTCGATGTCGACGAAACGCGCGCCCTTGATCCGGCTCGGCACGCCACGGAAGCTCAGGTTGCAGACTTCCTCGGACAGGCCGATGGCTTCGAACAGCTGGGCGCCGCGGTAGGAGGCGATGGTGGAGATGCCCATCTTCGACAGGATCTTCAGCAGGCCCTTGGTGATGCCCTTGCGGTAGTTCTTGAACACCTCGTAGAGGTCGCCCAGCACTTCACCGGTGCGGATCAGGTCGCCCAGCACTTCATAGGCCAGGAACGGATAGACCGCCGAGGCGCCGAAACCGATCAGCACCGCGAAGTGGTGCGGGTCACGGGCAGTGGCAGTTTCCACCAGGATGTTGGAGTCGCAGCGCAGGCCCTTCTCGGTCAGGCGGTGGTGCACCGCGCCGGTGGCCAGGGACGCGTGGATCGGCAGCTTGCCCGGCGCGATATGGCGGTCGCTGAGGACGATCTGGGTACGGCCGGCACGTACGGCTTCTTCAGCCTGGTCGGCCACGTTGCGGATCGCCGCTTCCAGGCCAAGGCTCTCGTCGTAGTTGAGGTCGATCACCTGACGCTCGAAGCCCGGGCGATCGAGGTTCATCAGCGAGCGCCACTTGGCGGGCGAAATCACTGGCGAGCTGAGGATTACGCGCGAGGCGTGCTCGGGCGACTCCTGGAAGATGTTGCGCTCGGCACCCAGGCAGATCTCCAGGGACATGACGATGGCTTCGCGCAGCGGGTCGATCGGCGGGTTGGTGACCTGGGCGAACTGCTGGCGGAAGTAGTCGTACGGCGTGCGCACGCGCTGGGACAGCACGGCCATCGGCGTGTCGTCGCCCATGGAGCCGACCGCTTCGTAGCCCTGCTCGCCCAGGGGCCGCAGCACCTGGTCACGCTCTTCGAAGGTGACCTGGTACATCTTCATGTACTGCTTGAGCTGGTCGACGTCGTAGAAGGCCGAGCCGTGGTCGTTGTCTTCCATGGTGGCCTGGATGCGCAGGGCGTTCTTGCGCAGCCATTGCTTGTACGGATGACGGGATTTCAGACGGTTGTCGATGGCATCGGTGTCGAGGATCTGCCCGGTCTCGGTGTCCACGGCAAAGATCTGCCCCGGGCCGACCCGGCCCTTGGCGATCACGTCCTCGGGCTGGTAGTTCCACACGCCGATTTCCGAAGCCAGGGTGATGAAGCCGTTGGTGGTGGTGACCCAGCGCGCCGGGCGCAGGCCGTTGCGATCCAGCAGGCAGACGGCGTAGCGGCCGTCGGTCATGACCACGCCGGCCGGGCCGTCCCACGGCTCCATGTGCATCGAGTTGTACTCGTAGAACGCACGCAGGTCCGGGTCCATGGTTTCGACGTTCTGCCACGCAGGCGGAATGATCATGCGCACGCCACGGAACAGGTCGATGCCGCCGGTGACCATCAGTTCCAGCATGTTGTCCATGCTCGAGGAGTCGGAACCCACGCGGTTGACCAGCGGGCCGAGTTCTTCCAGGTCCATCAGGTCGTTGCTGAACTTGGTGCGCCGGGCCTGGGCCCAATTGCGGTTGCCGGTGATGGTGTTGATCTCGCCGTTGTGGGCGAGGAAGCGGAATGGCTGGGCCAGCGGCCATTTCGGCAGGGTGTTGGTGGAGAAGCGCTGGTGGAACACGCAGATTGCGGTCTGCAGGCGCTCGTCACCCAGGTCCGGATAGAAGGCGGCGAGGTCCGCCGGCATCATCAGGCCTTTATAGATGATGGTCTTGTGGGAAAAGCTGCAGATGTAGTGGTCGGTGTCGGCGGCGTTGGCCACCGAAGAGCGACGACGGGAGCTGAACAGCTTGATGGCGAAATCCTGATCGCTCAGGGACTCGCCACCGATGAACACTTGTTCGATCTGCGGCAGGCGCTCCAGGGCCAGACGCCCGAGCACACTGGTATCGATCGGCACCTTGCGCCAGCCCACCAGTTGCAGGCCGGCGGCGAGGATCTCGCGGTTCATGTTCTCGCGAGCGGCTTCGGCCTTGGCCGGATCCTGGTTGAAGAACACCATGCCCACCGCATATTGCTTGGGCAGGTCAGTGCCGAAGTGCTCCTTGGCGACAGCACGCAGGAACAGGTCGGGCTTTTGCATCAGCAGACCGCAACCGTCACCGGTCTTGCCGTCCGCGTTGATCCCACCGCGGTGGGTCATGCAGGTCAGGGCCTCGATGGCCGTTTTCAACAGGGTATGACTGGGTTCGCCCTGCATATGGGCTATCAGGCCGAAACCACAGTTATCCTTAAATTCATCGGGTTGGTACAGACCTGCTTTCATAGACACTTTCTCACCAGGCTGCCTCTTATCGAGACAATTTTCTTTTCAATTCAACCACTTGCAATCCGCGCCGAACGTACGCCAGCTTTGCGGGGGCAAAAGGGAGGTCATTGTACATACCGACACAAAGCCCCACAAATTTAGCGACGATTTGTCGCAAATTCATGTCGCATTTATGAACGTTTTAAAGCGATATGTCGTGCTAGTCAAAATTTTTTGGTTCTGACTGCCGCCACTCAAAAACTACTGTAACGCAGACACCACAAGGCACGCGGCCCGGAAGGCAGCATGCCGATGCGGAAATTTGAGGTTGCCGGGAGAGGCGGCCTGGGTAAGGCCGCCGAATCTTCAGCGGGTTGTTGCCAGTTCTTGTTGAACGCTAGCGACAGTGCGAGGCCAAGGTTTACCAGCCTGAACCTTCGCTGGCAAGGATTTGATGGCGCTGACCGCGGCATCGCGGCTTGTGAAGTTGCCGTAGGTGATCACGTACAGCGGCTTGCCGTTGAGGACTTTCTTGAAGTAGCGGTACTCGCCGCCCTGTTCCTTGACGAAGTTCTGCGCGGTGGCTTCCGAGCTGGTGCCGAGGATCTGCACCACGTAGTTGCCTGGCGCCTGACCGGCATACCAGCTGCCACCGGCAGCCTTGGCTACGGTGACCGGTTTTTCTGCCGGCTTGGCGGCTGCAGCAGGCTTGGCGGCGGCTGGTTTCTCTACCGGCTTGGGCGCAGGCGTCGGCTTGGCAGTGGCGACCTGGGTCGGGGCCGGAGTCGGACGTGCCGCCGGAGTCGGTGCCGGGCCGGCCACTGCACCCGCCGGTGGCGCCGTAGTGGTCACGGTTGGCGGAACGGCGCTGGAACCTTCTACAGGAACGCCATCGTCGCCCTCGGTGATACCGCCTGCGGCTTCAGCCAGGGGACCGCGCATTACCGGTTGTGACTGGCCGACCAACGGCAGCGGCATCGGCTGAGACGAACCGGCAAATTCCACCGATGGACTGCCATTGGCATTCGGTGTCGGGGTCTGCCCCAGAGGCAGTTGCGCTTGCTCGCTGGCCGGAGCCCCGGTGGTTGGCGCCTTACTGCGACCCGGCATCAACCAGGCTGCAGCCACGGCCACCACCACTACAGCGGAAATGGCCAATACGTGTTTCTTCGGCATGTTGAACCCCATACTTGGACGCTTGACCGCAGAGCGGCTGGCGATCATGGCTTCGATCATTGCATCCCTGGCGACCTGGTTGATGTTGCCCGGCCAGCCATCGGAGCTTTCGTGAATATCACTGATCTGATCTGCGGAGAAAAGTTCGATGCCCTGACCCGCGCCTTCGAGGCGTTGGGCCAGGTATTCACGGGTTTCCTCTTCGGCGTAAGGCTGCAACTCGATGACGTGGAAGCGCTCTTCTTCGGTGCTCAACTGGTCCAGGGCCGCGATCAACGACGACTCGCCGAACAGGAACACGTGAGGGCGGCCTTCCGGAGCGCCCGCCGCCAGGGCCAGCAGGGCCTCAAGCGCAGACTCGTCAAGCTGCTCGGCATCGTCCACCAGCAGATAGACTTCCTGGCCGGTCAGGGCCAGTTGCACCACCTGGGCGAGGATCGCGCCGATTTCGGCCTGGGCCACATTCAGCGCCTGGGCTACCTGGCGCAGCACGCCAGCGGCATCGCCGGCGCCACGAGCGGAAACCACCACGCTCTGCACCGATTGCTTGTTGGTACTGGCCACCAGCGCCTGACGCAGCAGGGTCTTGCCGCTGCCCTGCGGGCCGGTGACCACCAGCAACAGCTGGCTGTAGCGGGCCAGGTGATGCAGTTGCCCCAGCACAGGCTTGCGCTGGGCAGGAAAGAACTTGAAGCCAGGGACCCGGGGAGCGAAAGGATCGTGGCTCAACTGGTAATGGCCGAGGAACGCCTCGTCGGCATGCAAACTAGTCATCGGGATCTTATTAACCTTTAAGCTGAGCCAGGACGCGGTAATCCGCCCCCAGCGTGGCCTGTAAAACCTCTTTCGGATAATCGTCGGTCACTACGGCTTCGCCCATGCGGCGCAACAGCACCAGACGCAAACGACCGTCGATCACTTTCTTGTCAATTGCCATGTGTTCGAGAAAATCCGCTTCGGTCATCTCTTCAGGCGGGATGACCGGCAAGCCCGCACGCTGGAACAGGCGAATACCGCGGTCGCGTTCCTGGCTGGAAATCCAGCCCAGGCGCGCGGACATTTCCAGGGCCATTACGGTGCCAGCAGCCACCGCCTCGCCGTGCAGCCAGACGCCATAACCCATGTGGGTCTCGATGGCGTGGCCGAAGGTATGGCCCAGGTTGAGGGTGGCACGCACCCCCGACTCACGCTCATCGGCGCCCACCACCGCAGCCTTGGCCGCGCAGGAGCGCTCGATGGCATAGGTCAGCGCCTGCTGGTCGAGGGCCAGCAGGCGGTCGACATTCTCTTCCAGCCAAGTGAGGAATGGCTCATCGCAGATCAGCCCGTACTTGATCACTTCTGCCAGGCCCGCCGACAGCTCGCGGCGGGGCAAAGTGTTGAGGCTGTCGGTATCGATCAGCACCACGTTCGGCTGATAGAAGGCACCGACCATGTTCTTGCCCAGGGGATGGTTGATCCCGGTCTTGCCGCCGACCGAGGAGTCGACCTGGGACAGCAGGGTGGTCGGGACCTGGATGAAGTCCACGCCACGCTGGTAGCAGGCAGCGGCAAACCCGGCCATGTCGCCGATCACGCCGCCGCCGAGGGCGATGATGGTGGTGCGCCGATCGTGACGGGCAGTGAGCAGGCCGTCGAAAATCAGCTGCAGGGTTTCCCAGTTCTTGTAGGCCTCGCCATCGGGCAGGACCACCGAGATCACCGAGAACTGCCCCAGGCTGCGGGTCAGACGCTCAAGGTACAGGGGCGCGACGGTTTCATTGGAAATGATCGCCACTTGCCGCCCGGCGATATGCGGCACCAGCAGCTCGGGCTGGTCCAGCAGTCCTGCACCAATGTGAATCGGGTAGCTGCGCTCGCCTAGATCGACCTTAAGTGTCTGCATGTGTCCCCACAGTGAAGATGGAAGCAGGCATTCTGCCTTGTATTGACGTTGAGCCTCGCCTGGTCTTGTGACGCAGCCCGATAGCTCTGCGCCACACCTTGGCGGTCTGGCGCGACGCCGAGAATAGCGCATTTCGCTCGGCGCATTAACGGGGTGGCAGCTGCTGCAGGCGCTCCAGTATGTCCAGCACCACCATTCGTGGCGGCCGCTCATCGGTTTCCACCACCAGATCGGCGATTTCCCGATAAAGCGGGTCGCGGAGTTCCAGCAGGTCGCGCAGGGTCTTGGCCGGATCGGCGGTGCGCAGCAGGGGACGATTGCGGTCCCGGGCGGTGCGCCCCACCTGCTGCTCCACCGAAGCATGCAGATAGACCACTCGTCCGCCAGCATGCAATGCCCGACGATTGGCTTCGCGCATCACTGCGCCCCCGCCCGTGGCAAGGACCACACCGTCGGTTTCGCACAGCTCGGCGATCATCGCCTGCTCGCGATCACGAAAGCCCGGTTCGCCTTCCTTATCGAAGATCCACGGGATGTTCGCGCCGGTGCGCAGTTCAATTTCCTTATCGGAATCCTTGAATGGCAGGCGCAGCTCTTTGGCCAGTAGACGGCCTATGGTGCTTTTTCCAGCCCCCATCGGCCCAACAAGAATCAAATTTCGCACAGAATCAACGACTCACAGCAATCGCCTGGTTGTTCATGATACGCGGAGTGAGAAATACCAGCAGCTCGGATTTTTTCTCCAACACCACGTCACGCCGGAAAAGGCGGCCAAGATACGGCACATCGCCAAGAAATGGCACTTTATCTACAACCTTGCTCTGGGTGTTGGAGAAAACCCCACCGATGACAATGGTCTCCCCGTCGTTGACCAGCACCTTGGCATTGACCTCGTTCTTCTTGATCGGCGGCACATCCTGGACCTTGTTCAGGTAGTCCGGCTCATCCTTGGTGACCTTGACCTCCATGATGATGCGGTTATCCGGGGTGATCTGCGGCGTGACCTCCAGGGACAGCGAGGCCTCCTTGAACGACACCGAGGTGGCGCCACTGGAGCTGGCTTCCTGGTAGGGAATCTCGGTGCCCTTGAGGATCTTCGCAGTCTCCTTGTCGGAGGTGACCACCTTGGGCTGGGAGACGATCTCGCCATTGCCGGTCTTTTCCATGGCGGTCAGTTCCAGGTCCAGCAATACATTGTCGGTGATGTAGGCGATACCAATGCCCGAGGTGTTGGCCGTGGCTCCCAGGTCGACGAAAGGCGTGTTGCTGCCACTGCTGCCCGGGGTGCCGATGGTGGACGAACCATTGGCACCGTTCTGCACGCCGGAGGCATTCCAGTTGCCCCTGTTCTGCACCGAACCGCCCCAGCGCACGCCCAGGCTCTTGTCATAGTCGACATTGGCCTCGACGATGCGCGCCTCGATCATCACCTGGCGCACCGGGATATCCAGTTGCGTGACGATGCGCCGCAGCTCGTCGAGGCGCTCCTGGGTCTGATAGGCAATGATGTTGTTGGTGCGCTCATCGACGGTGATCGAACCTCGCTCGTCGGCCCTTTCCTCGGCGCCGGTCACCGACTGGAACAGCTTGGCAATATCTGCCGCCTTGGCGTAGTTGACCTGCAGCAGTTCCCGGCGCAGCGGCGCCAGGTCTTCCAGCTGCTTCTGCGACTCCAGCTCCTGGCGCTCCCGGGCGGCTATTTCATCCGCCGGGGCCACCAGCAGCACGTTGCCGATCTTGCGCTGGTCCAGGCCTTTGGTCTTGAGCACCAGGTCCAGAGCCTGATCCCAGGGCACATTCTGCAGACGCAGGGTGATGCCGCCCTGAACAGTGTCGCTGGCTACCAGATTGAGGCCGGTGAAATCGGCGATCAGTTGCAGCACTGAACGCACTTCGATGTCCTGGAAATTCAGCGAGAGCTTTTCGCCCCTGTAGGCTGGACGCCCGCCCTCGCGCCGAGCCCCGGCCTCGGCCAGGGGGCGGACACTGATGGTCAGCCGGTTGTCGGTCTGGAACGTCGAATAGTCGAAAGCCCCCCTGGGCTCCAGGGTGATGGTGGTGCGCCCGTTCTGTGTATCGGCGCTGATGAACTGCAGCGGCGTGGCGAAATCCTTGACGTCCAGGCGCACCCGCAATGATTCGGGCAACCGGGTTCCGGCAAAGCCGAGAACGATCTTGCCATCACGCTGCTGGATGTCGGCACTGATCCCTGGATCCGACAAGTCGATCAGGACGTTACCCTCGCCCCGCTCGCCGCGCTGGAAATCCACGCCCTGGATCGAGCGCGGCATGTTTTCGTTGGCGGCCGCACGAACGGCGGGCAACGGGCCCGGTGCACCGACCGAGGCGCCCTTGAGTTCGGCGGCGCCGACCAGCGGCGTCAGCAGCGCCATCCATAGCGCCACGCCGAAGGCTGAAACAATCCTGTTCATTTTCCAGATCCCACTTAAGAGTGCTTTTTCAGGGGCAGTGTCCGCGGGCGCTGCTGCCAGGCTCCCGCTCCATCGGGAACAATCTCCACCACCTCCAGCTGTGAATCACTGATGGCCACGATCCGTCCTTCGTTGCGCCCCAGGTAGTCGCCCACCTGCAAGCGGTGTATCCCACCGGCCGCGCGCAACAGGGCGAAGCTTCCGGAGGCGTTGGACAGGGTCCCGACCATCTGCATCTGCTCGATGTCGAAGCCTTCAAGGTATTGCCGGAGCCGGTCAGGATCGGGCCGGACCGCACTGGCACCCTGGGGGCCTGCGACAAGCTCGGCTCTTTGCGGTGGCTGGAACGGGCTGCGCAGTGCACCAGCGCTGTAGGTGAATGAGGGGTAAGACCGGATTACCGGTGTTGGTTCAATTGGCCCAGGCGATTGCAGGCGCATTTCATTCATGTAGGCATCCAGGTCGGCGAAGTCTTCGCCACTACCACAGCCCCACAGGCCCATCCATAACAACCCGGGCGCAAGCCAGCGCAAGCGCTTCATGACTGCGGCCCCGGACGGTCATAGCGGTAGGTGCGCGCCTCGATGCTCATGCGCAGCCGGTCGGGATGGCCGGCCTCCACGGGCCGGACCTGGAAATCATGCAGGGTGACGATGCGCGGCAGGCCGGCAACGCCACTGACGAATGTCGCCAGATCGTGATAGGCCCCGGTGACGGTGATCTGAATCGGCAGCTCGACATAGAACTGCCGGCTCTCCTCGGGCTGCAGCCTGATCTCTTCGAACGCCAGGCCACTGCCCAGACCAACCCGGCTGATGTCTTCCAGCAGCCCCGGGACTTCGGTGCCCCTGGGCAACTGGCGCAACAAAGCATCGAAGCTGCCCTGGATGACCTTGAGCTGCTCACGGTAGCGTTCAAGATTGGCACCTTCCCGGGCCTTGCCGGCGAACTGCTGCTTGAGCCCGGTCTCTTCTTGGCGCTGCCGGGCCAGTTGCTCCAGATGCGGGCTCAGGTAAAGGCTGTAGCCCGCCACCAGCACCAGTAGCAACAGCATCGCCGCCGCCAGCGTCTTGGCCGGGCCGGGCCAGGAACCCAGGTCTTCCAGCCCCAGTTCCCTCAGGTCGGTGCGGCGCATTTGTGCCAGCCATTGCCCAAGGCTCATGGTTTCGGCTCCTCGGGCACCCGGGGTACTTGCTCCACACTGAGCCGGAACAGGTTGCCCAATCCCTGGTCGGCCTGGGCCGCATTCTTTACCTCGGTCAGACTGGGAGCGGCAAAACCCTGCGCGGCCTGCAGGTTGCGCATCAGATCGGATACCCGATTGTTCGATTCCGCCGCGCCACTGACGCTCAGGCTTTGCCCCTGCAGGTCCACTTCGGTGAAGTACACGCCATCGGGCAGGCTGCGCGCCAACTGCTCGAAAATCCGCACGCTGGCCGAACGATTGCCCTGCAGGCCTTCGATGACCTCCATCCGTTCGAGCAATTGCTGACGCCTGGCCTTGAGCTCGTGGATGCTGGCGATCTGCTGATCCAGTCGGGCAGTCGCCTGCCCCAGATAGTGGTTACGCGCCTGTTGCCGCTCGATCGCCCGAGCGATAAACCCATCGATCAGCAACACCAGAGCCAGCCCCAGCAGGACCATGGCCGCCAGTGCCAGCAGGAAGCGCTTGCGGCGCAAGGCACGCTCGGTCTCGCGCCAGGGCAGAAGATTGATCCCGGCCATCAGTCACACCCCCTCAAGGCCAGGCCGCAGGCAAGCAGCAGTTGTGGCGCCTGGTCGGCCAGCGCGCGGGCATCGATCTGACCGCCCAAGGCCATAGCGACGAACGGATCGGCGACCGCCGTGGCGATTCCCATTCGCTCGGCCAGCCGCCGATCCAGGCCGGTCAGGCGACTGGCGGCGCCAGCCAGCAACAACTGCGTCACCGGCTGCTGTCCAGGCGATGCGGCGAACAGCTGCAGGGATCGGGTTACCTGCAACTGCAACTCCTGCTCGAACGGTTGCAGCAATTCCTCGGCGCAACCCGCCGGCAGACGCCCCTCGCGCTCGGCCTGCAACGCCGCCGGCAATGTCAGTGCATAGCGCCGCTCGAGGGCCTCGCTCAGTTGCCGACTGCCGAACAGCTGCTCCCGGCTGAAGATCAATTGCTGATCATGCAACACGCTGAAGACGCTCAGGCTCGAGCCGATATCCACCAATGCCATGGCACCCTGGGACGCCATCGGGCTCTGCGCTGCCAGCATCGCCAGGCAGCGCTCCACGGCCAGCGGTGCGGTGTCCACCACTCGGGGGGTCAGGCCGGCCAGAGCCAGCACCGCCTCCAGGGACTCTACCGGCTCATTGCGACAGGCCACCAGCAGCACCCGGACCCTCTGGGGATTGCCAGGGACCATACCCTGCTCCTCGAAGTCGATGGCGGCCTCCTCCAGGGGGTAGGGAATGTACTGGCCGGCCTCCAGCCTGAGCTGTTGCTCCAGTTCATCGGCAGACAGCCCCGCCGGCATCTCGATCAGCTTGCTGATCACCGCCTCGCCAGCCACCGCCACTGCAGCACGCTTGAGCCGGCTGCCACTCTTGAGCCAGGCCCTCGACAGCGCCATTGCCACGGCCTCGGGGTCGGCGATGTGCTGATCTTGCAAGGCGTTGGGCGCCAGGTCTTCCCTGGCATAGGCGTCGACCCGGTAACCCCGCCCCCGCCGACTCAAGGCCAGAAGCGTGACCGATGTCGCACTGATATCGATCCCCAATAGGGAACTCGGCTTTTTGCTGAAGAGTCCAAGCACGACCAATTCCCTATGACTATCCGTGACTTACGGACTCCTTAAGCGACATTGCGTTCAATCGCCGCATCTTGACAGACGGCCAAATGACGCTCTCTTCGGAAAATGCTTATAATGCCCAGCGTTTTTTTCCGCTTTTACCTGCTGCGTGGGTCGGTCCCTGATTACCGTGAATACCCTGACGCCTAATTCATTCCTTTCTCTGGAAATCCAAAAGCCTTGATTCGTCTGCTGAAGTTTTTCGGGTGGTCCATCGTCGCGGTGTTCTGCGGGCTCCTCCTCGCCCTCTCCGGTGCGTTTCTCTATCTTAGTCCCGGCCTGCCCTCGGTAGAGGCCCTGAGAAGCATCCAGTTGCAGATCCCTCTGCGGGTGTACAGCAGCGACGGCAAGTTGATCGCCGAATTCGGTGAAATGCGCCGCACACCCATACGTTTCGCCGACATTCCCCCCAACTTCATCAATGCGTTACTAAGTGCTGAAGACGACAACTTCGCTAACCATTACGGGGTTGACCCCAGCAGCCTGATGCGCGCCGCAACCCAACTGGTCAAGAGCGGACACATCCAGTCCGGCGGCAGCACCATCACCATGCAAGTGGCGAAGAACTTCTTCCTCAGCAGCGAGCGCAGCTTCTCGCGCAAGACCACCGAGATCCTCCTGGCCCTGCAGATCGAGCGGCAGTTGACCAAGGACGAGATCCTCGAGCTGTACGTCAACAAGATCTACCTGGGCAACCGTGCCTACGGGATCGAGGCAGCGGCCCAGGTCTATTACGGCAAGTCCATCCGTGACGTGAGCCTGGCGCAGATGGCGATGATCGCCGGCCTGCCCAAGGCGCCTTCGCGCTTCAACCCCCTGGCCAACCCGGCGCGCAGCAAAGAGCGTCGCGACTGGATCCTCGGGCGCATGTACAAGCTCGGCAAGATCAACGAGGCGGCCTACACCGAGGCGATCAACGAACCGCTGAACGCCAGCTATCACGTGCCGACGCCGGAAGTGAACGCCCCCTATATTGCCGAAATGGCCCGCGCCGAAATGGTCGGCCGTTACGGCAGCGACGCCTACACCGAAGGTTTCCGGGTGACCACCACGGTGCCCAGCGACCTGCAGGAAATGGCCAATACCGCGGTCCACGAAGGCTTGATGACCTACGACCAGCGCCACGGCTATCGCGGGCCGGAATCCCGCCTGCCGGGCAAGACCCACGCCGCCTGGGCCGCCGAATTGACCAAGCAGCGGACCATCAGCGGGCTGGAGCCGGCGATTGTCACCCAGGTCGAGAAGAACGGCGCCCAGGTACTGACCCGCAACGGCGAGGAGCATCTGGCCTGGGACAGCATGAAATGGGCTCGCCCCTTCCTCAACACCAACAGCATGGGCCCGACACCTCGCCAGCCGGCGGACGTGGTCCAGGTCGGCGACCTGATTCGCGTACAGCGCCAGGCAGACAACTCGCTGAAGTTCAGCCAGATCCCGGTGGCCCAGGGCGCCCTGGTGACCCTGGACCCGCAAAACGGTGCGATCCGCGCACTGGTGGGAGGCTTCGCTTTCGAACAGAGCAACTACAACCGTGCGATGCAGGCCAAGCGCCAGCCCGGTTCGAGCTTCAAGCCGTTCATCTATAGCGCCGCCCTGGACAACGGCTACACCCCGGCCAGCCTGGTGAATGATGCGCCGATCGTGTTCGTCGACGAATACCTGGACAAGGTCTGGCGTCCGAAGAACGACACCAACACCTTCCTCGGGCCGATCCGCATGCGCGAGGCGCTGTACAAGTCGCGCAACCTGGTGTCGATCCGCCTGCTGCAAAGCATGGGCGTGGACCACACCATCGACTACATCAGCAAGTTCGGCTTCAACAAGCAGGACCTGCCGCGCAACCTGTCCCTGGCCCTGGGCACTGCGACCCTGACGCCGATGGAGATCGCCACCGGCTGGAGCACCTTTGCCAACGGTGGCTACAAGATCACCCCGTACATCATCGACAAGATCGAAAGCCGCAACGGCGAGCCCCTGTTCAGCGCCAACCCGCCCAGCGTCCCCACTGGCAATACCGCCAGCAGCGGTGTTGCCGCGCCGGAGCAAAGCTTCACGGTCAATACCGTGGCCGGCGAGACCCCGACCCAGGCACCGGTCCAGACACCGGCGATTGCCGAGCGAATCATTGACGGGCGCACCACCTACATCCTCAACAGCATGCTCCAGGACGTGATCAAGCTGGGCACCGGTCGCCGCGCACTGGCCCTGGGCCGCACGGACCTGGCAGGCAAGACCGGTACCACCAACGAATCCAAGGATGCCTGGTTCTCCGGCTACAACGCCGACTACGTGACCACCGTCTGGACCGGTTTCGACCAACCGGAAAGCCTGGGACGCCGCGAGTATGGGGGCACTGTGGCCCTGCCGATCTGGATGAGCTTCATGGGCGCCGCCCTCAAGGACAAGCCGGCGCACACCCAGCCGGAACCGGAAGGCATCCTCAGCCTGCGGGTCGACCCGGTGAGTGGCCGCGCCGCGACCCCGGGCACGCCGAACGCCTATTTCGAACTGTTCAAGAGCGAAGACACCCCGCCCTCGGTCAACGAGCTGGGCAATGGCGCGGCTCCTGGCAGCCCGCTGCCGGCCGACGAAGCGGCGCCGATCGACCTCTTCTAAGAGGACAGCAGTGCAAGCTGCAAGCCGCAAGAGAAAGCGACACAGCCCTCCTGCAGCTTGCAGCTTGAAACTCCCCATAAAAAACCCGGCTCAAAGGCCGGGTTTTTTATGGGTCTGCTGTTAACGGCTCTCAGTTTGCGGATCGACATCGGCCGCGCCAATGCCTGTTTCGAGCTGTTCAAAAAAACCACGCCTTAGGTCCACGAGCTGGGCAATGGCGCCGTCCCAGGCAGCCCGCTACCGGCCGACGAAGAGGCGCGTACAAGCCGCAAGAGAAAGCAACACAGCCCCTCTTGCAGCTTGCAGCTTGAAACTTCCCCATAAAAAAACCCGGCTCCAAGGCCGGGTTTTTTATGGGTCTGCTATCAACCGTTGAACACGTCGTTCACGCTTTTCAGCGGGTAGTTCTTCGGATACGGCAGGGTAGCAACACCGGTCTCGATAGCGGCCTTGGCCACGGCATCGGAGATCACGGTGATCAGACGGGCATCCATCGGCTTCGGAATGATGTACTCACGACCGAACTCCAGCTTGATGCCGCCGTAGGCGTCGCACACTTCCTGTGGCACTGGCAGCTTGGCCAGTTCACGCAGGGCGTTGGCCGCAGCGATCTTCATTTCTTCGTTGATGCGCTTGGCGCGAACGTCCAGGGCACCACGGAAGATGAACGGGAAGCCCAGTACGTTGTTGACCTGGTTCGGGTAGTCCGAACGGCCGGTGGCCATGATCACATCGTCACGGGTGGCGTGAGCCAGCTCTGGAGCGATTTCCGGATCCGGGTTCGAGCAGGCGAACACGATCGGGTTGGGTGCCATGGACTTCAGGCCTTCAGCGCTCAGCAGGTTCGGGCCGGACAGGCCAACGAACACGTCGGCGCCTTGCAGGGCGTCGGCCAGGGTGCGCTTGTCGGTGGTGTGGGCGAACACGGCCTTGTACTGGTTCAGGTCGTCACGGCCAGCGTGGATCACGCCAGTACGGTCCACCATGAAGATGTTCTCGATCTGCGCGCCCATGCTCACCAGCAGCTTCATGCAGGAGATGGCGGCGGCGCCGGCACCCAGGCAGACGATCTTGGCATCGGACAGGGTTTTGCCAGCGATTTCCAGGGCATTGATCATGCCGGCAGCGGTCACGATCGCGGTGCCGTGCTGGTCATCGTGGAAAACCGGGATGTCGCACTGCTCGATCAGAGCGCGCTCGATCTCAAAGCACTCAGGGGCCTTGATGTCTTCCAGGTTGATGCCACCGAAGGTGATGGAGATGCGCTTGACGGTGTCGATGAAGGCCTGTGGGCTTTCGGAGTCGACTTCGATGTCGAAGACGTCAATGCCGGCGAAACGCTTGAACAGTACGCCCTTGCCTTCCATCACTGGCTTGGAGGCCAATGGGCCGAGGTTGCCCAGGCCGAGAATTGCGGTGCCATCGGAAATGACGGCAACCAGGTTGCCTTTGCCGGTGTACTTGTAGGCCAGTTCCGGATCGCGAGCGATTTCGCGTACCGGTTCGGCTACGCCGGGGCTGTAGGCCAGCGCCAGATCACGAGCGGTAGCAGTGGCCTTGGTGAGCTCGACACTCAGCTTTCCTGGACGAGGATTGGCATGATATTCGAGAGCGGCAGTTTTCAAATCAGACATGTGGGCATTCCGCTTTTTGCTGTTGGACAGACGGACCGCCGAGGATACGCGTGTCGCATAGTCCCCACAAGACTGGCCAGTCACCCCTGTCAAGGCCCCTAGCGTACGACTTTGGGCCAAGAGCCGCGGGGTACAAGGCTTTCAACTGTTCACAATCCATTTAAAAAATGTCTACAATTTTTTCTTTATCAGAGAAGTCTGAGCATTGAGCCGTCACTCAGAGACATTATCCAGCGTGAATACCCCCCCGATGATTGCCCTCGAGGCAAGCGCTCCACCACCCAGCCCCGTGCCTCGATCTGCCGCCCAACCAGGCGTCTGGGCAACCCGCGCGCGAACCTGCTCTGCACATTGGGTGCAATACGCAATACAACCGAACCCTGCAATGTGATCCAAAGCCCGCCACGATTGCGCTGCACCTTGCTCACACGCCCCTTGAGCAGGGCAAAACCCGAGCGGCGGATCTGCTCCGCTTTCAGTACAGGCGAATGCCGCCAAAGCCCCAGCCTGGCTCGCCGCGCATGGTTTTCAGCAGCCTGCTGGCAAGCCACCAGAGCGACGTTCGGTACCACCGCGATCTGGTAGGCGAGCCCTTCGGCAATCAACTGCGCTTCGAGGTTACGGCCATTGGCGCCGTACAGGTGAGCCAGGGTGCGGCCATAGCGATCGCGTCGCTCGCGCCCTGGCAACAGGCCGAGCCGGCCACCACTCTGCGCCACCAACTGCTCCAGGCGTTGCCGCGCCGCGACGGCAAAGGGTTCCGCGGGCCGCCCCCTGCCGGCCAGTTCCGGCGCGTTGAGACCGATCATGCGCACGCTGCGACCGTCCTTGAGGCGCAGGGTGTCGCCATCAACCACCCGCTGCACAATGACCGGGGCCAGCCCCTTGGGCGCCGGGCAAAATGCCTGGGCGGCTGTCAGCCAAATCGCAGACACAAAAAAGGCGCCCGCTAGGGACGCCTTTTTCATCAGCGAGGAAAGTCGGTATCGGCTTTCCAGAACGATCAGCCTCAGGCCTTTTTCGTTGCGCCGAAAGCACCGAAGCGCGATTTGAACTTGTCGACACGACCGCCAACGTCCAGAGTCTTTTGCTTACCGGTGTAGAACGGGTGGCACTCGTTGCACACGTCCAGGCTCAGAGGCTTGGCCAGGGTGGAGCGAGTTTCGATGACGTTACCGCAGCTGCAGGTAGCGGTAATGGCTTCGTATACTGGATGGATATCGGCTTTCATGGTGTATTCCTCAGGCTAGCGTGCCGCCACCCAACACTATTGTTGAATACCGCACGAATTAGGGCGCGAATTCTACCAGACCGCGTCAATCGCGCAAGAGATCCTGATGACACTCCATCAGAAAAACCGCTGGCCACCTTGACAGCCCCCTCTTTGCCCCTGGGCGCCACGCAACTGCCGACCTGAACAGCATCAGCCCCCGGCCAGCGGGGACCTCGCGCGCTTGTGCAGGACACTCCACCGCTCGTCTGTTAGGCTCCGAGGCCTATTTACCGTTCGCCCAAAGAGACTGTCCCGCGTGCCCGACGCCATTCTGCGCCTCGCCCTGCCCTCGCCCCTGCGCCGCCTGTTCGACTACCGTGCCCCGGCCGGTGTACTGCGTGCCCAGTTGCACCCGGGCATGCGCCTGCGGGTGCCGTTCGGCCGCCGGGAAATGATCGGCATCCTGGTGGAAGTGGCGGATCACAGCGAAGTCCCGGCCGAGAAGCTCAAGCCGGCACTGGCCCTGCTCGACCCCACGCCGCCCTTGCCGCCAGCCCTGTTCAAGCTCTGCCTGTGGACCGCCCAGTACTACCAGCACAGCCTGGGCGACACCCTGAGCTGGGCCTTGCCGGTACTGCTGCGCCAGGGCGAACTGGCCGAGGCCCGCCAGGAGCGCTTCTGGTCCATCGTTCCCGGTGCCCGCCACGACGATCCGCGCATCGCCCGCGCCCCGCGTCAGCGCGAGGCCCTGGCGACCCTGGCCCAGCATCCCCACGGCGTGCCCCATACGCTGCTGAGCAAGCTGATGCTGAGCAAGGACAGCCTGGACCTGCTGCTGGCCAAGGACCTGGTCCAGGTGGAAGTACGCAAGCATGCCCCCGGGGCGCGCCACGAACACTGGCTGGCCCAGCCGGAACTGCCACTGAACAGCGAACAGCGCGCCGCCTACGAGGCCATCCGTTCCGGCTTCGACAGCTACCACGCGTTTCTCCTGGCCGGGGTCACCGGCAGCGGCAAGACCGAGGTCTACCTGCAACTGATCCGCGAAACCCTCGAAGCCGGCAAGCAGGCCCTGGTGCTGATCCCCGAGATCAACCTCGGCCCCCAGACCCTGGCGCGCTTCGAACAGCGCTTCAACGCGCGCATCGCCCTGCTGCACTCGGCGGTCAACGATCGCGAGCGCCTGGACGCCTGGCTGGCCGCCCGGGACGGCGAGGCCGACATCATCATCGGCACCCGCTCGGCCCTGTTCACGCCGATGAAGAACCCCGGACTGATCATCATCGACGAGGAGCACGACGGCTCCTATAAACAGCAGGAAGGCCTGCGTTACCACGCCCGCGACCTGGCCCTGGTACGCGCCCGCCAGGAAAACATTCCGATCGTCCTTGGCTCGGCCACGCCATCCCTGGAAAGCCTGCATAACGCCTACATCGGTCGCTATGGCCTGCTGCGCCTGAATGAACGGGCCGGGGGCGCCAAGCAACCGCGCTTCCTGCGCCTGGATGTGAAGAGCCGCCCCCTCGACAGCGGCATTTCCGGCCCCATGCAACAAGCCATTGGCCAAACCCTGGCCGCCGGCCAGCAGGTGCTGGTGTTCCTCAACCGGCGCGGCTTTGCCCCGACCCTGCTGTGCCACGACTGCGGCTGGATGTCCGAGTGCCAGCGCTGTGACGCACGCATGACTGTGCACCAGCGCTCCGGCGAGCTGCGCTGCCACCACTGCGGCCATGTCGAGCGGGTGCCCCGGCACTGCCCGCAATGCGGCAAGGTCGACCTGCGGCCGGTGGGGGCCGGCACCGAGCGGGCCGAGGAGCGACTGGGAATCCTGTTCCCCGATTACCCGGTACTGCGAGTGGATCGCGACAGCACCTCGCGCAAAGACGCGATGAACCAGCTGTTCGCCACGATCCAGAAAGGCAACCCGTGCATCCTGGTGGGCACCCAGATGCTCGCCAAGGGGCACCACTTCCCCCGGGTCACTCTGGTGTCGATCCTCGATGCCGACGGCGGCCTGTTCTCCGGGGACTTCCGCGCCAGCGAGCGCATGGCCCAGTTGATTGTCCAGGTGGCCGGCCGCGCCGGCCGCGCCGAAGAACCGGGCAAGGTGATCATCCAGACCCACCTGGCCGACCATCCGCTGCTGGTGCAACTCACCGAGCAGGGCTATTTCGCCTTTGCCGAGCAGGCCCTGAGCGAACGCCGGGCCGCCGGCCTGCCGCCTTTCGCCCACCTGGCCCTGCTCCGAGCAGAGGCCCACAAACCGGGACAGGCCGAAGGATTTCTCGATGAAGCCTGTAGCGAAGCCGAGCGCTTGCTCACGGAGCAGAACCTGGGGGGCATCGAATTGCTGGGGCCAGTGCCGGCCCCCATGGAGCGCCGGGCCGGACGCTATCGCGCGCAATTGCTGCTGCAGGCCAATGCCCGGGCGCCCCTGCACCGCCTGCTGAGCAGTTGGCTGCTGGTGCTGGAGCAGATGCCCAGCGGGCGACAAGTCCGCTGGTCGCTGGATGTGGATCCGGTGGATTTGTACTAGATAAGTGGCAAGCTTCAAGCTTTAAGCTGCAAGGCACGGCGGCGGGCGTGCAGAGTGCTCTATCTTGATAGCCTGCCGCTTGCCGCTCGCCCGCCAATGGTTGGCAAGCCCGTTCCGGCAACGGATAATACCCAGTTTTTCCACCTGCGCACTGAAGCGCCGCCGCGCCAGCGGTCGAAAGAGAAGCCCATGAAAGACACCATTCGCCAGCTCATCCAGCAAGCCATCACCCAACTCGTCACCGAAGGTGTGTTGCCAGAAGGCCTGACGCCGGCGATCCAGGTTGAAAACACCCGCGACAAGACCCACGGCGACTTCGCCAGCAACATCGCCATGATGCTGGCCAAGCCGGCCGGCATGAAACCCCGCGACCTGGCGGAGAAGATCATTGCCGCGCTGCCGGCCGACGAGAACCTGAGCAAGGCGGAAATCGCCGGCCCGGGCTTCATCAACTTCTTCCAGAACACCCAGGCCCTGGCTGCACGCCTGGACGCCGCCCTCGGTGACGAGCACCTGGGCGTGCGCAAGGCCGGCCCGGTACAACGCACCGTGATCGACATGTCGGCGCCGAACCTGGCCAAGGAAATGCACGTCGGCCACTTGCGTTCGACCATCATCGGCGACGGCGTGGCCCGGGTCCTGGAGTTCCTCGGCGACACCGTGATCCGCCAGAACCACGTGGGCGACTGGGGCACCCAGTTCGGCATGCTGATGGCCTACCTGGAAGAAAACCCCATCACCAGCGACGAGCTGTCGGACCTGGAAAACTTCTACCGCGCCGCCAAGCAGCGCTTCGACGAGTCCGAAACCTTCGCCGACCGCGCCCGCGGCCTGGTGGTCAAGCTGCAGGCCGGCGACCCGGAGTGCCTGGAACTGTGGACCAAGTTCAAGGACATCTCCCTGTCCCACTGCCAGAAGATCTACGAGCTGCTCAACGTCAAGCTGACCATGGCCGACGTGATGGGCGAGAGTGCCTACAACGACGACCTGATCAATGTGGTCAACGACCTCAAGGCCCAGGGCATGCTGGTGGAAAGCAACGGCGCCCAATGCGTGTTCCTCGACGAGTTCAAGAACGCCGAAGGCGAGCCGCTGCCGGTGATCATCGTCAAGGCCGACGGCGGCTACCTGTACGCCACCACTGACCTCGCTGCCGTGCGCTACCGCAGCGGCACGCTCAAGGCCGATCGCGCCCTGTACTTCGTCGACCAGCGCCAGGCCCTGCACTTCCAGCAGGTGTTCGCCGTGGCCCGCAAGGCCGGCTTCGTGACCCATCCGATGGAAATGGAGCACATGGGCTTCGGCACCATGAACGGCGCCGACGGCCGCCCGTTCAAGACCCGCGATGGCGGCACCGTGAAGCTGATCGACCTGTTGACCGAGGCCGAAGAACGCGCCTACGTCCTGGTGAAGGAAAAGAACCCGCAACTGCCGGAAGCCGACCTGCGCCGCATTGCCAAGGTGGTGGGCATTGATTCGGTGAAATATGCCGACCTGTCCAAGCACCGCACCAGCGACTACAGCTTCAACTTCGACCTGATGCTCAACTTCGAAGGCAACACCGCGCCTTACCTGCTGTACGCCTACACCCGCGCCGCCGGGGTGTTCCGCAAGCTGGGCAAGGACTTCAGCGAAGTGCAGGGCCAGATCACCCTCGACGCCGCCCATGAGCTGGAACTGGCGGCCAAGCTGGCGCAGTTTGGCGAGATCCTCAACGGCGTCGCCGAGAAAGGCACGCCGCACACCCTCTGCACCTACCTGTACGACGTCGCCGGGCTGTTCTCCAGCTTCTACGAGAACTGCCCGATCCTCGCGGCCCAGACGCCGGCGCAGATGCACAGCCGCCTGCGCCTCACCGAGCTGACTCGCCGTACCCTCAAGCAAGGTCTGGAATTGCTGGGCCTTGAAGTCCTGGAGCAAATGTAAGTTGGCTGCCAAGAAAAAACCTGCACCCAAGCGTGGCGCCAGCCGTTACCAGGCCCCGGCCAAACAGCCGATTCCGGGCTGGCTGTGGCTGGCCATCGGCCTGACCATTGGCGCCTTCATCGTATTCCTGATGAAGCTCGAACCTGGCAAGGGCGGCGACAGCGTCAAGCGCGAAAAGATCGAGCAGCAAAAAGCCAGCAAGATCGCCGAGGCCAACAAGACCCCGCCAAGCCCGCAGCAACCGGTGAAGCCCAAATACGACTTCTATACCCTGCTGCCGGAATCGGAAGTCATAGTGCCGCCCGAAGCGGTGCCGGAAAAAACCCTGCCGACGCCCCAGGTGCCGACGGTGCCAACCACCCCGGTGACTCCAGCGGAAGCGGCGAAGATCGACACCGCCCGGGCCCAGGCGGCCCTGGCCGGGATCACGCCGCCGCCAGCGCCCCCTGTGGCCAAGGCGGCTCCGGTGACCAAGTTCTTCCTCCAGGCCGGCTCGTTTCGCAAGGAAGCCGATGCCGACAAAGTCCGCGCGCAGATCATCCTGCTCGGGCAGTCGGTTGCGGTCGAATCCGGCACGGTAAAAGAGGAAACCTGGTACCGGGTATTGGTTGGTCCGTTCAGCAACCGTGAACAACTGACCGTGGCCCAGAAACAACTGGCGGGTGCCGGTTTCAGCAACCTGTTGTTACAACAGCGCCAAAGCCGCTGATCCCCCGTCAAGGGGGAGCCTGCTGCCGTCAGGTCAAAGGACGTGCCGGCGCACTGCAACCCGAAGCCGAGCGCCGGCACGCAGCAGCCACCCCGCTTCGACAGCGGGGTCGGCCCCTGACGCTCGCCGCAGCATAGCCAGCCTTGCGGCCACAGCCTCTGGCCGGGCTCGCGCACCCAGTACTGCACGCCACTCGTCTCTCTGCCGGCCTTGCAGTTGAAAAACCTCTCGCCACCCCCATATGAGTTTCCATCAGGGCACTTTCGCCCCGCTGCGTGGAGACACCCCCTTGACCACCATCGTTTCAGTCCGCCGCCACGGCAAAGTCGTCATGGGCGGCGACGGCCAGGTTTCTCTCGGCAACACCGTGATGAAAGGCAACGCGAAAAAAGTCCGTCGCCTGTACCACGGCCAGGTCATCGCCGGCTTTGCCGGTGCCACCGCTGACGCCTTCACCCTGTTCGAACGCTTCGAAGGCCAACTGGAGAAGCACCAGGGCCATCTGGTCCGGGCCGCCGTCGAACTGGCCAAGGAATGGCGCACCGACCGTTCCCTGAGCCGCCTGGAAGCCATGCTGGCCGTGGCCAACAAGGACGCCTCCCTGATCATCACCGGCAACGGCGACGTGGTTGAACCCGAAGACGGCCTAATCGCCATGGGCTCCGGTGGCGCCTACGCCCAGGCCGCTGCCAGCGCCCTGCTGAAAAAGACCGACCTGTCGGCCCGCGAGATCGTCGAGACCGCTCTTGGCATCGCCGGCGACATCTGTGTATTCACCAACCACACTCAAACCATCGAGGAGCAGGATCTCGCGGAATAAGCCTGTTTCGGCCTTAGCGCCACGGCTTTCATTCTTGCTTGAGGACCGCCAATTACTATGTCCATGACACCCCGCGAAATCGTCCACGAACTCAACCGCCATATCATCGGCCAGGACGATGCCAAGCGCGCCGTCGCCATCGCCCTGCGCAACCGCTGGCGTCGCATGCAGCTGCCGGCCGAGCTGCGCGTTGAAGTGACCCCCAAGAACATCCTGATGATTGGTCCGACCGGTGTCGGCAAGACCGAGATCGCAAGGCGCCTGGCCAAGCTGGCCAACGCCCCGTTCATCAAGGTCGAAGCCACCAAGTTCACCGAGGTCGGCTATGTCGGCCGCGACGTCGAGTCGATCATCCGTGACCTGGCCGATGCGGCGATCAAGATGTTCCGCGAACAGGAAATGGTCCGGGTGCGCCACCGTGCCGAGGATGCCGCCGAAGAGCGCATCCTCGATGCCCTGCTGCCACCGGCACGCATGGGTTTCAGCAGCGACGAAGCACCGGCCCAGGACTCCAACACCCGCCAGCTGTTCCGCAAACGCCTGCGCGAGGGCCAGCTGGACGACAAGGAAATCGAGATCGAAGTGGCGGAAGTCGCCGGTGTCGATATCTCCGCGCCACCGGGCATGGAAGAGATGACCAACCAGCTGCAGAGCCTGTTCGCCAACATGGGCAAGGGCAAGCGCAAGAGCCGCAAGCTCAAGGTCAAGGAAGCGCTGAAACTGGTGCGCGATGAAGAAGCCAGCCGCCTGGTCAACGACGAAGAGTTGAAAGCCAAGGCCCTGGAAGCCGTCGAGCAGCACGGCATCGTGTTCATCGACGAAATCGACAAGGTGGCCAAGCGCGGCAATGCCGGCGGCGTCGACGTGTCCCGCGAAGGCGTGCAGCGCGACCTGCTGCCACTGATCGAGGGCTGCACCGTCAACACCAAGCTGGGCATGGTCAAGACCGACCACATCCTGTTCATCGCTTCCGGTGCCTTCCACCTGAGCAAGCCCAGCGACCTGGTCCCCGAGCTGCAAGGTCGCCTGCCGATCCGCGTCGAGCTCAAGGCCCTGTCGCCGGAAGATTTCGAGCGCATCCTCAGCGAGCCCCATGCATCGCTGACCGAGCAGTACCGCGAGCTGCTGAAGACCGAAGGCCTGGCCATCGAGTTCCAGGCAGACGGTATCAAGCGCCTGGCGGAAATCGCCTGGCAGGTCAACGAAAAGACCGAGAACATCGGTGCCCGTCGCCTGCACACCCTGCTCGAGCGCCTGCTCGAAGAGGTGTCGTTCAGCGCCGGCGACCTGGCCAGCGCCCACAACGAAGAGCCGATCCGTATCGACGCGGCCTACGTCAACAGCCACCTGGGTGAACTGGCGCAGAACGAAGACCTTTCCCGTTATATCCTGTAAGCCTTCGCCACCCATGTAGGAGCTGGCTTGCCAGCGATAGGGCCACCCCCCGATCGCCGGCAAGCCGGCTCCTACCGGAAGGACTACAACTGATGAGCAAACTCCCCACCGGTATCAATCTGCACAAAGCCTCCAAGACCCTGAGCCTGACCTACGGGCCGGACGAGGTCTATCACCTGCCTGCGGAATTCCTGCGGGTGCACTCCCCCTCCGCCGAGGTCCAGGGCCACGGCAAACCCATCCTGCAATTCGGCAAGCTCGGCGTCGGCCTGAGCAAGATCGAACCGGCCGGCCAGTACGCACTGAAATTGACCTTCGACGACGGCCATGACAGCGGACTGTTCACCTGGGACTACCTGTATCAGTTGGCACTGCGCCAGGAAGACCTGTGGAACGACTATCTGGCCGAGCTGAAGGCCGCCGGAAAAACCCGCGATCCCCATCAGTCCGTCATCAAGCTGATGCTCTAGCTCAAGCCTCCAGTTGTTTAGAGGGCATTTTCTAATTCCATCTGTTTGAATGCGTGGCGGTATGGCCAATGAATGGCCTGCTTGCGAAAAAAATTAAACTCGGGTAACCAATGGATCTGGCAAGTTCCCTGCAGAGCTTTGCCAACCAAAAAGCAGCGGTGCGCAATCAACGGTTACCCGAGCAGTAGTACCTGGCGTCGTGCTGTGTGACTGCACAGCAGGTCCGGTACTCGTCTCAGGACAATGGAGCGTCGTAGATGAGTAACAAGAATAACGATGACCTGAAACGCCAAGCCTCGGAAAACACCCTGGGGCTCAATCCAGTCATCGGCTTGCGTAGAAAGGACCTGCTTACCTCTGCTCGTATGGTGCTTGCCCAGGCCATCAAACAACCCATCCACAGCGTCAAGCATGTCGCGCACTTCGGCCTTGAACTGAAGAACGTGATGTTCGGCAAATCGACCCTGCAGCCGGAGGGCGACGACCGTCGCTTCAGTGATCCGGCCTGGAGCCAGAACCCGCTGTACAAACGCTACCTGCAGACCTACCTGGCGTGGCGCAAGGAGCTCCACGACTGGATCGGCGACAGCAGCCTGTCGGAACAGGACATCAGCCGCGGGCACTTCGTGATCAACCTGATGACCGAAGCCATGGCCCCGACCAACAGCGCGGCCAACCCTGCCGCGGTCAAGCGCTTCTTCGAAACCGGCGGCAAGAGCCTGCTGGACGGCCTGTCCCACCTGGCCAAGGACCTGGTGCACAACGGCGGCATGCCCAGCCAGGTCAACATGGACGCCTTCGAAGTGGGCAAGAACCTCGGCACCAGTGAAGGCGCGGTGGTGTTTCGCAACGACGTGCTGGAGCTGATCCAGTACCGGCCGATCACCGAGCAGGTGCACGAGCGCCCGCTGCTGGTGGTGCCGCCACAGATCAATAAGTTCTATGTCTTCGACCTCAGCCCGGACAAGAGCCTGGCGCGCTTCTGCCTGCGCAACAACGTGCAGACCTTCATCGTCAGCTGGCGCAACCCTACCAAGGCGCAACGGGAATGGGGCCTGTCCACTTACATCGAGGCCCTGAAAGAGGCCGTCGACGTGGTCACCGCGATCACCGGCAGCAAGGACGTGAACATGCTCGGCGCCTGCTCCGGGGGCATCACCTGCACCGCGCTGCTGGGCCACTACGCCGCGTTGGGAGAACAGAAAGTCAATGCCCTGACCCTGCTGGTCAGCGTGCTCGACACCACCCTGGATACCCAAGTGGCGCTGTTCGTCGACGAACAGACCCTGGAGGCGGCCAAGCGCCACTCCTACCAGGCCGGGGTTCTGGAGGGACGCGACATGGCCAAGGTGTTCGCCTGGATGCGCCCCAACGACCTGATCTGGAACTACTGGGTCAACAACTACCTGCTGGGCAACGAACCGCCGGTGTTCGACATCCTGTTCTGGAACAACGACACCACCCGCCTGCCCGCGGCGTTCCACGGCGACCTGATCGAGATGTTCAAGAACAACCCGCTGACCCGGGCCGATGCACTGGAAGTGTGCGGCACGCCAATCGACCTGAAGCAGGTGACCGCCGACATTTTTTCCCTGGCCGGCACCAACGACCACATCACCCCGTGGAAGTCCTGCTACAAGTCGGCGCAACTCTTTGGTGGCAATGTGGAGTTCGTGCTCTCCAGCAGCGGCCATATCCAGAGCATCCTCAACCCGCCGGGCAACCCCAAGGCGCGCTACATGACCAGCACCGAGATTCCCGCCTGCCCTGACCAGTGGCAGGAAAACTCGGTGAAGCACACCGACTCCTGGTGGCTGCACTGGCAAGCCTGGCAGGCGGAGCGCTCGGGCGAACTGAAGCCGGCACCGAGCGTGCTGGGCAACAAGAAGTACGCGGCCGCCGAGGCGGCACCGGGAACCTACGTCCACGAACGTTGAGACCCGATTTTGCATGATGCGGCACCAGGAGGTGCCGCCACGCCCTATTCTTGGTACGAGGCCAGGCCTCAGGAAATCCGGATGTCGCCCGGGACGGCGCCTCCAATGGTTCAATTCACAGGGCTACGGCATGCCACATTCCTTTATCTTCCGCACCGTCGACCTGGATGGCCAGACCATCCGTACCGCGGTACGTCCCGGCAAGCCTCACTTGACGCCCTTGCTGATCTTCAACGGTATCGGCGCCAACCTGGAGCTGGTGTTCCCCTTCGTCCAGGCCCTGGACCCGGATCTGGAGGTCATTGCCTTCGATGTGCCGGGTGTTGGCGGATCCTCGACCCCAAGCCATCCCTACCGGTTCCCTGGCCTGGCCAAGCTGACCGCGCGGATGCTCGACTACCTGGACTACGGCCAGGTCAATGCCGTCGGTGTGTCCTGGGGTGGAGCGCTGGCCCAGCAGTTCGCCTACGACTACCCGGAGCGTTGCAAGAAGCTGGTGCTGGCCGCCACCGCAGCCGGGGCCTTCATGGTCCCGGGCAAACCCAAGGTGCTGTGGATGATGGCCAGCCCGCGGCGTTATGTGCAGCCCTCCCATGTCATGCGCATCGCGCCGCTGATCTACGGCGGTTCCTTCCGTCGCGACCCGAGCCTGGCCGCCGAGCACGCGGCCAAAGTGCGCTCGGCCGGCAAGCTGGGCTACTACTGGCAACTGTTCGCCGGCCTGGGCTGGACCAGCATCCACTGGTTGCACAAGATCCATCAGCCAACCCTGGTACTGGCCGGGGATGACGACCCGCTGATCCCGCTGATCAACATGCGCATGCTGGCCTGGCGAATTCCCAATGCCCAGTTGCACATCATCGACGACGGCCACCTGTTCCTGATCACCCGGGCCGAAGCCGTCGCCCCCATCATCATGAAGTTTCTCCAGGAGGAGCGGCAGAGGGCAGTCATGCACCCGCACCCCGAGCCTCTGCGTCCCACCCGATAAAAAGACATAGGTCGACAGGATCGTCGCGCGCAAGAAGGGCCGGGAGCGACTATGTTGTCTCTCTTGGATTGGTCTGCTTGTTAGTGGTTTGACGAAGGAGTGTTGACTCATGCAAGACAAACCTGCGCAGGGCGCGTTGCCCTCCCCTGCCGCGTATATCAATGCGCAGAGTGCGATCACCGGCCTGCGCGGCCGGGACCTGCTCTCCACATTGCGCAGCCTTGCCAGCCACAGCCTGCGCAACCCGTTGCACAGTGCCCGTCATACCCTGGCCCTGGGTGGCCAGCTGGGGCGCGTGCTGCTGGGCGAGACCCTGCATAAAACCAACCCCAAGGACAATCGTTTCGCCGACCCGGCCTGGAGCCTCAACCCCTTCTACAAGCGGGGCCTGCAGGCCTACCTGAGCTGGCAGAAACAGGTACGGCACTGGATCGACGACAGCGGCATGAGCGAAGACGACCGGGCTCGGGCGCACTTTGCCTTCTCCCTGCTCAACGACGCCGTGGCGCCCTCCAACACCCTGCTCAATCCCCTGGCGCTCAAGGAGATCTTCAACACCGGGGGTAACAGCGTGGTGCGCGGCATCGGCAATCTGGTCAATGACCTGTTGCACAACAACGGCCTGCCCAGCCAGGTGACCAAGCACGCCTTCGAGATCGGCAAGAACCTGGCGGTCACCCCTGGCTCGGTGGTGTTTCGCAACGAGCTGCTGGAGTTGATCCAGTACAGCCCCATGAGTGAAAAACAGTACGCCAAGCCGCTCCTGATCGTGCCGCCGCAGATCAACAAGTACTACATATTCGACCTCAGCCCCGCCAACAGCTTCGTCCAGTACGCGCTGAAGAACGGCCTGCAGGTGTTCATGGTCAGCTGGCGCAACCCCGATGTGCGCCACCGCGAATGGGGCCTGTCGACCTATGTCGAAGCCGCCGAGGAAGCCTTGAACGTTACCCGAGCCATTACCGGCAGCCGGGAAGTCAACCTGGTGGGGGCCTGTGCCGGCGGCTTGACCATTGCCGCCCTGCAAGGCCACCTGCAGGCCAAGCGGCAGATGCGTCGGGTCTCCAGTGCCACCTACCTGGTGAGCCTGCTGGACAGCCAGTTGGACAGCCCGGCCACGCTGTTCGCCGACGAAAAGACCCTGGAGGCAGCCAAGCGGCGCTCCTACCAGCAGGGCGTTCTCGACGGCCGCGACATGGCCAAGGTGTTTGCCTGGATGCGCCCCAACGACCTGATCTGGAACTACTGGGTCAACAACTACCTGCTGGGCAAGGAACCGCCGGTCTTCGACATCCTCTACTGGAACAACGACAGCACCCGCCTGCCCGCGGCCCTGCACGGTGACCTGCTGGACTTCTTCAAGCACAACCCGCTGAGCCATGTTGGAGGACTGGAGGTGTGCGGCACCCCCATCGACCTGCAGAAGGTCACGGTGGACAGTTTCAGCGTGGCCGGGATCAACGACCACATCACCCCCTGGGACGCGGTCTACCGCTCGACCCTGCTACTGGGCGGTGAGCGTCGCTTCGTGCTGTCCAACAGCGGCCATGTCCAGAGCATCCTCAACCCGCCGAGCAACCCCAAGGCCAACTACGTGGAGAACCCCAAGCTCAGCAGCGATCCTCGGGCCTGGTACTACGACGCCAAGCATGTCGACGGCAGTTGGTGGAGCCAGTGGCTGGCATGGGTCCAGGAGCGTTCGGGGGCGCAACGGGAAACCCTGGCCACTCTCGGCAACCAGAACTACCCACCGATGGAGGCGGCCCCGGGCACCTACGTGCGCGTACGCTGAAGCCCCATTTGCACCCGGCTCCACCGCGGAGCCGCACCCTCAATGGACCGACAAGAAGTCAGGATGAAGACCCGCGACCGGATTCTCGAATGTGCCCTGCAGCTGTTCAACCAGAAGGGCGAGCCCAACGTCTCCACCATGGAGGTGGCCAATGAAATGGGGATCAGCCCCGGCAATCTCTACTACCACTTCCACGGCAAGGAACCGCTGGTGCTTGGCCTGTTCGAGCGCTTCCAGAACGAGTTGACCCCGTTGCTGGATCCCCCGTCCGACGCCCAGCTGGCACCGGAAGACTACTGGCTTTTCCTGCACCTGATCGTCGAACGCCTGGCCCACTATCGTTTCCTGTTCCAGGACCTGTCCAACCTCGCCGGGCGCCTGCCGAAACTGGCCAAGGGCATCCGCAACCTGCTCAATGCCCTCAAGCGCACCCTGGCCTCCCTGCTGGCCCGGCTCAAGGCGATGGGGCAACTGGTCAGTGGCACCCAGGCCCTGGGGCAACTGGTGGAACAAATCACCCTGACCTTGCTGTTTTCCCTGGACTACCAGCGGATTCTCGATCGCGAGGGCGAAGTGCGCCTGGTGGTCTACCAGATCATGATGCTGGTGGCTCCCCACCTGTTGCCGCCGGCAAAACTGGCCACCGAGCAGATGGCGCTACGCTACCTGGATGAACAGCGGTAGACCCGCCCTGCTGATTGCTTCGCCGATAAAAAACGCCCGGACTTTGCAGGCCGGGCGTTTTCAGTGTTCCTGATGCAATCAGGACTGGCTGCTTGGCGTCGCTGGGGTCGACGCAGCAGTCGGGGTGACGGCCGGGCTTGGCGCTGCGGCAGAGTTTGCCGAGGTGGCCGAGGCCGTTGGCGTGGCTGGCTTGGCCGCAACTGCAGGCTTGGCAGCAGCAGGTTTGGCCGCAGGCTTCTTGGCCACGGGCTTTTTCGCCACAGCCGGTTTCGCCGCAGGCTTGGCCGCGGGTTTGGCCGCTGGTTTGGCGGCAGCTTTCAGCGCAGGCTTGGCAGCCGGCTTCGCGGCAGGTTTTGCCGCTGGCTTGGCGGCGACAGGCTTGGCAGCCGGTTTAGCAGCCGGCTTGGCCGCAGCAGTTTTCACTGCTGGCTTGGCGGCAGGTTTGGCAGCGGCTTTGGCGGCCGGCTTGGCAGCGGGCTTGGCCAGAGGTTTGGCGGCAGCCTTGGGCGCGGGTTTGGCAGCGGCGGTCTTGGTCGCCACTGGCGCAACCTTGGCACCGGTGAGTTTTTCAATCTGCTTGGTCAAGGTGTCGACCTTGTCGTGCAGCACCTTCACTTCATTGCGGCTAGGCACGCCCAGACGCGAGATGGCACTGTTCAAGCGCTTGTCGAAAGCGCCTTCCAGCTCATCCCACTTGCCCAGAGCGCGGTCCTTGACGTCGCTGATGCGCGACTTGGCCGAGCTTGCGGAGTCCTTGGCGGCATCGACTTTCTTGCCGACTACGCTTTTGGTGAGTTTCTCGGCTTTCTCGCCGTCCTTGACCAGCGTCTCGAAAAGCTTGCTGCCGTCGGAGTCGATTTTCGAGTACACGCCTAAACCAGCAAGCCAAATTTTACGGGAGTACTCTTCGACTTTCCCGATCCACGAGCTGCCTTCTTTTTCAGTATTCTTTTTACCAGCCATCCCGTTCTCCTTAATGTTTACGCGCGACACGTTCGAGCAACGCCGTCAGCTCATCGAGCTTAGCAGAGAGTGTCTCAACGTCATGTTTAGACGGAATGCCGATACGATTCAAGGCACTGGCGACGCGCGTGTCAAAAGCCTTCTCGACCTTGTCCAACTGCACTTCGACTTTGCCCTTGAGCGTGGTGACATCGCCCTTGACGTTGTCTATCTGACTGTTGGCGGCCTCAAGTTGTTCAGTGACAACTTTTTTGCCTTTCTTTTCAACGGATTGACCTGCCTTGATCAACTCCTGGAAGTACTCGCTGCCTTCCTGACCGACTTTGGCGTAGGCACCCAGGCCTGCCAGCCAGATCTTGCGGGCATAGGATTTGACTTCGCTCAGAGCAGTCGATTGGGCATCAACTTTTTTCTTCAGAATTACTTTGGCCATGGTGCACCTCACGCGCAGAAGGTTTGAGGAACTGCCCTCGGATTGAGGACCTGAGGCACAACCTAGAGAGAAAAATTAGAATCGGCACCCTAACGAATGTCATGAATTCATGTAGGAGCCGGCTCGCCGCAAAGGCTCTTTGCCTGGCACCGTTGCAGTGCCTGGGATTCGCCGGCAAGCCGACTCCTACCGGTGGGGTCAGGCCAGGGCCTTGTCCAGGGCCTTTTCGATCTCGGACTTGATGGTGCCGCTCATGGCCGACATCAGCAGGCCCAGCTCCACATCGATCCTGATGGATGCCTCGCCCACATGCACCGCCCCCTTGACCCCGGAGCGCTTGAGATTCAGGACATCCCCCGCCCACTTGGGCTCAAGGCCATACTGATCGGCGAGTTTCTGCGCCAGTTTGTCGGCCTTTTCACGGGCTGCCTGCTTACCCAGGCCATGGGCACGTTCAACACTAATACGGGCCATCTAAGGACTCCTGCTGTTTCGGGACTTGCCTGAAGCATCTTGACCCTGCGTGCGTCAAAACGTCCCGGCGGTTCGCTATCTTACCTTCAGCCTTGCCAAGACAAAGGCCGCCACCGGCATTAGAATGTCCCGCATTCTCTTTTGGTGACAGCGATATGACTGATCAGCGCAAAGGCAGCGATGCCGAACCCACCACTCACTTCGGCTTCAAGAACGTTCCTGAAAGCCAGAAAGCGGAAAAAGTCGCTGAGGTGTTCCACTCGGTGGCGGCCAAGTACGACCTGATGAACGACGTGCTCTCCGGGGGCATGCACCGTCTGTGGAAACGCTTCACGATCGAGCTGTCCGGCGTACGCGCCGGCAACCGCGTGCTGGACATCGCCGGCGGCACGGGCGACCTGACCCGGCGTTTCTCCCAACTGGTCGGCCCTAGCGGCCAGGTGGTGCTGGCGGACATCAACGAATCGATGCTCAAGGTCGGCCGTGACCGCCTGCTGGACCTGGGCGTGGCCGGCAATGTCGAGTTCGTCCAGGCCGACGCGGAAAAACTGCCGTTCCCGGACAACCACTTCGACTGCGTGACCATCGCTTTCGGCCTGCGCAACGTGACCCATAAAGAAGACGCCCTGCGCTCCATGCTGCGGGTGCTCAAGCCTGGCGGCCGCCTGTTGGTGCTGGAGTTCTCCAAGCCGACCAACGCGCTGATGTCCAAGGTCTACGACGCCTACTCGTTCGCCTTCATGCCCCTGGCCGGCAAGCTGATCACCAACGACTCGGAAAGCTACCGCTACCTGGCCGAATCGATCCGCATGCACCCGAACCAGGAAACCCTGAAGTCGATGATGGTCGAGGCCGGTTTCGACCGCGTGACCTATCACAACATGACCGCAGGCATCGTCGCTCTGCACCGCGGCATCAAGCCCTGATGTTGCTCAGCGGCCTGCTCGCCAGCGTCGAGACCGGCATCAATCGGGTGCTGCGTCTGGACAGCACGGCCTTGCCGCGCCTGCAGCACCTCACGGGCAAGGTGATCGCCGTGGATTGCCGCAGCCCGGCGCTGCAGCTGTTCATCCTGCCCAGCGATGAGGGCCTGATGCTCGCCAGCCAGTGGGCTGCGGACCCGGACTGCACCCTGCGGGCACCGGCCTCCAGCCTGGTGCGCCTGGCCCTGAGCAAGGACAAGACTGGCGTCCTGCACGGCCCCGAAGTGGAGCTTGAAGGTGACAGTGGCGTGCTGCTGGACCTGGCGGCAATCCTCCAGGACCTGGAACTGGACTGGGAGTACGAGCTCTCCCGCTGGCTCGGCCCGGTGGCCACTCAACTGTTCAGCGGCCACGTGCGCAGCCGCGCACGCTGGTATCAGCAGGGGTTTGCCAGCCTCAATCAGAACCTCGGCGAATTCCTCGCCGAAGAATCGCGGACCCTGGTCGGCCTGCGCGAAGCCGAAGCGCGGTTTCGCGAGCTGGACCAGGCCAAACTCGACCTGGAACGTCTCGAGGCGCGCTTCGAGCGCCTCTCCCGATCCCTTGACCCAAGCGATAACGCATGAAGCTGCTTGCCGTCCGCCGCCTGTTGCGCATCCAGCGCGTTGTGATCCGCTACCGTCTCGATGACCTGCTGTTCGAGCTGCCCCTGCCCTGGTTTCTCCTGGCCCTGCGCTTCGCCCTGCCCTGGCGCTGGTTCCCGCGCAAGCCCCTGGACCTGAGCCGCGGCGCGCGCCTGCGCCTGGCGCTGCAGGACCTGGGGCCGATCTTCATCAAGTTCGGGCAGATCCTCTCGACCCGTCGCGACCTGCTGCCCGAAGACATCGCCGATGAACTGATGCTGCTGCAGGACCGGGTGCCCCCCTTCGATTCGCAAAAGTCCGTGGCCCTGATCGAAGAGCAACTGGGCAAGAAGATCGACGAGGTGTTCAGCCGCTTCGACATCGAACCCCTGGCCTCGGCCTCGGTGGCCCAGGTCCACGCCGCCAAGCTCAAGACCGGCGAAGAAGTGGTGGTCAAGGTGATCCGCCCCGGGCTCAAGCAGATCATCGCCCAGGACCTGGCGTGGCTGTTCATCCTCGCCCGGGCTGCGGAAAAGGTCTCTGCCGATGCGCGCCTGCTGCACCCGGTGGACGTGGTCAGCGACTACGAGAAAACCATCTACGACGAGCTCGACCTGCTGCGCGAAGCGGCCAACGCCAGCCAGCTCAAGCGCAACTTCGAAGGCTCGCCCCTGCTGTATGTGCCCCAGGTCTATTGGGACTGGTGCCGGCCCAAAGTGCTGGTGATGGAGCGCATCTACGGGATCCAGGTCACCGACCTGGCCACCCTGGCCGACCAGCGCACCGACATGAAGATGCTCGCCGAGCGCGGCGTGGAAATCTTCTTCACCCAGGTGTTCCGCGACAGTTTCTTCCACGCCGACATGCACCCGGGCAACATCTTCGTCAGCACCGTGCAGCCCTGGAGCCCGCAGTACATCGCCATCGACTGCGGCATCGTCGGCAGCCTGACCCCGGAAGACCAGGACTACCTGGCACGCAACCTGTTCGCCTTCTTCAAGCGCGACTATCGCCGCGTGGCCCAGTTGCACATCGATTCCGGCTGGGTCCCGGCGGAAACCAAGCTCAACGAATTCGAGGCGGCGATCCGCACCGTGTGCGAGCCGATCTTCGAAAAACCGCTGAAGGACATTTCCTTCGGCCAGGTACTGATGCGCCTGTTCCAGACCGCCCGACGCTTCAACATGGAAGTGCAGCCGCAGCTTGTGCTGCTGCAAAAGACCCTGCTCAACATCGAGGGCCTGGGGCGCCAGCTGTACCCGGAACTGGACCTGTGGAACACCGCGCAACCCTTCCTCGAACGCTGGATGCGCGAGCGTGTCAGCCCGAAAGTCGTGCTCGGCAATATCCACAGCCAGATCGAACAACTGCCGCACCTGGCCAACATGACCCGCGACCTGCTGGAACGCATGTCGCAGCCCCACGCCGCCGATCCACCGGCGCCCTGGCACAAGCGCAAGGACGACTGGTTCCTGCGCCTGCTGGGCACCGCCCATCTGGGCGGCGGTGCCGTCCTGGCTGCCGGCGGTCCATTGCATGAGCTGGGGCACTGGCCCGCAGGCATCATGATTGCGGTCGGTTTGTATCTGATCGTTCGTCGATAGCCAGTGGCGCGACCTGCTGGCAAACTGTCGCAATCGCCGAGGCGTCACCAGCGGGTTGAGCCCGGTTGTCGGAGTCGAACATGAAAGATTGGCTGGACCAGATCAAATGGGACGCGGACGGCCTGGTGCCGGCCATCGCCCAGGACCACAAGACCGGGCGCGTGCTGATGATGGCCTGGATGAACCGCGAGGCCCTGGGCCTGACCGCTGCCGAGAACCGCGCCATTTATTGGTCACGTTCCCGTGGCAAGCTATGGCGCAAGGGCGAAGAGTCCGGGCATGTGCAGAAGCTTCATGAAATGCGCCTGGACTGCGACGCTGACGTGATCATCCTGATGGTCGAGCAGATCGGCGACATTGCCTGTCACACCGGCCGCCACAGCTGTTTCTACCGCGTCTATGAAGACGGCGAGTGGAAAACCGTCGAACCGGTCCTCAAGGACCCGCACGCGATTTATTCTGCAGGACACTGACATGAGCGATACCCTCACCCGTCTGGCCCAGGTGCTGGAAGAGCGTAAAGATGCTGCCGCCGATAGCTCCTATGTGGCCAGCCTGTATCACAAGGGTCTGAACAAGATTCTGGAAAAAGTCGGCGAAGAGTCGGTGGAAACCATCATCGCCGCCAAGGATGCCGCCATCAGCGGTGACTGCAGCGATGTGATCTACGAAACCGCGGACCTGTGGTTCCATACTCTGGTCATGCTCGCGCAACTGGGGCAGCATCCCCAGGCCGTGCTCGATGAGCTGGACCGTCGCTTCGGCTTGTCCGGACACGCCGAGAAAGCCTCGCGTCCGTCCGCCTGAACAACTTTCTAAGAGGAAACGCAGCATGGGCATTTTTGACTGGAAACACTGGATCGTCATCCTGGTGGTCGTGGTACTGGTATTCGGCACCAAGAAGCTCAAGAACCTGGGCACCGACGTCGGCGAATCGATCAAGGGCTTTCGCAAGGCCATGAACGACGATGAAAAGCCCGCCGATCCCGTGGTGCCACCGACCGCACAGCCGGCGCCACCGGTTCAGCCGCAGCAAAGCGCGCCGTTGAACCAGCCGCACACCATTGATGTGCAGGCGCAGAAAGTCGAAGAGCCGACCCGCAAAGACTCGTGAGCACTGACTAATGTTTGGTATCAGCTTCTCTGAACTGCTGCTGGTGGGCCTGGTGGCCCTGCTGGTGCTCGGCCCCGAGCGCCTGCCCGGCGCTGCGCGCACCGCCGGCCTGTGGGTCGGGCGCCTCAAGCGCAGCTTCAACGCGATAAAACAGGAAGTTGAACGTGAAATCGGTGCCGACGAAATCCGCCGGCAACTGCACAACGAGCACATTCTGTCCCTGGAGCAGGAAGCGCGGAAAATCCTCGCGCCGACCCAGCAGCAGCCGACTCCGGTAGAGCCTGTGGCCGAGCAGACGATTCACGCCCCAGGCGCCGCTGTGGTCGCCGAAGCGCCGCCAGCCAGCGAAGTGCCCGCGCCCGAAGCTGCGGCACCGACCGCAGAGCCCGCAGCCCCAGTGGCGACACCCGCCACCACGGCTTCCCACGACTCCACTTTGCCGCCGCGAGCACCATGAGCGATATCCCCGAGAACGACCAACACATGCCGCTGGTGTCGCACCTCACCGAGCTGCGCACCCGCCTGCTGCGCTGCGTAGCGGCGATCTTCATCATCTTCGCCGGGCTGTTCGCCTTCACCCAGCAGATCTACACCATCGTCTCCACGCCACTGCGCCAGTACCTGCCGGTGGGGGCGACGATGATCGCCACCGACGTCGCCTCGCCATTCCTCACGCCGTTGAAGCTGACCATGATGGTCTCGCTGTTCCTGGCGATCCCGGTGATCCTGCACCAGATCTGGGGCTTTATCGCTCCCGGCCTGTACAAGCATGAAAAACGTATCGCCGTGCCACTGCTGGTGTCGAGCATCCTGCTGTTCTATACCGGCATGGCCTTCGCCTACTTTCTGGTGTTTCCGCTGATCTTCAAGTTCTTCGCTGCCGCCACCCCGGCCGGCGTGGAAATGATGACCGACATCACCAGCTACCTCGATTTCGTCATGACCCTGTTCTTCGCCTTCGGCGTGGCGTTCGAGATCCCGGTGGCCGTGGTCCTGCTGGTGTGGATCGGTGTGGTCAACGTGGCGTACCTGCGCAAGATCCGCCCCTACGTGATCATCGGCTGCTTCGTGGTGGGCATGATCCTCACCCCGCCGGACATCTTCTCCCAGACCCTGCTGGCCGTGCCCATGTGGCTGCTGTTCGAGATCGGCGTGCTGTTTGGCGGGCTGATCAGCAAGCGCGGCGACCATCCGGACGATGCGCCGGCTGACGATCACAACGACCAGCCGCCAGCGACCCAAGCGTGAACCTGCTGCTGCTTGAGGAGGCCGACTTCATCGCGGCCGACCGTGTAGTGCTGCGCGACCGACGCCTGACCCACATGCAGGAAGTGCATCGCGTGGCCGTAGGCGACAGCCTGCGGGTCGGGCGTATCGGCGGGCTGATGGGCTCGGCTCAGGTGCTGCGCCTGGAACCTGGCGAAGCCGAACTGCAAGTGACCCTCGACCTGCCGCCCCCGGCCAAGCTGCCGTTGACCATGGTGTTGGCCCTGCCCCGACCGAAGATGCTCCGTCGGGTCCTGCAGACCGTTGCCGCCATGGGCGTGCCCCGGCTGGTGCTGGTCAACAGCTACCGGGTGGAGAAGAGCTTCTGGCAAACCCCGTTCCTGGAACCCGAGGCCATTCGCGAACAACTGATCCTCGGCCTGGAACAAGCACGCGACAGCGTACTGCCCGAAGTGCTGATCGAAAAACGCTTCAAGCCTTTCGTCGAGGACCGCCTGCCAGCCCTGACCGAAGGCACCCTGGGCCTGGTGGGCCACCCCGGCCAGTACCCGCCCTGCCCCCGTGGCCTGGAACAAGCCGTGACCCTGGCCATCGGCCCTGAAGGCGGCTGGATCCCCTACGAGATCGATCTGCTGGGCAAGGCCGGCCTGCAACCGGTGCAGCTGGGCGAACGCATCCTGCGGGTCGAAATCGCCGTCACCGCCCTGCTCTCACGCCTGTTCTGAGCCCCGTCCCCGGCAGCCCGCCGGGGTCTTCCTGCACCGGAAACCGCCCATGCCAGGCCGTCGGCACCTACAGGAATGCCTGTTGCCGCCGATAGCCTATGGTTAAGCACAATCTGCTCAAAGGGAGTTCGCAGCATGTACCGTTGGCTAGCCCAAAAACTGGGAAATGTGAGCGTCAGCCGTAAACTCGGTATCGGCTTCGGCCTGGTACTGCTCCTCACCCTGGTGATTACCGCCACCGGCTGGACCGGCCTGGGCCGGGTGATCGACCGCGGCGACAAGCTGGGCAACATCTCCATTCTCTACGCCATGACCAAGGACCTGCGCATCGCCCGCCTCTCCTACGAGATGCAACACGGCGAACAAGGCCCGGCGGCAGTCAACGATATTCTCAAACAGCTCAACGACGGCTTGCGAGCAGCCCGCGACCAGTTGCAGCAACCTGAAAGCATCGCCATGGTCGACCAGCAATTGAGCGCCGTGACCGAGTACCAACAGGCCTTCGCCGACATGACCCGGGCCACTGCCAGCCGCGAAGCCGCCCGCGCCAGGCTTGGCGCCACCGCGGACAATGCCGTGGCTCGGGTTGGCGAGGTCGAGAAATCCCTGCTGCAAGGCGACAGCGTCACCCAGTTCAACAGCGTCATCGAACTCTCCAAGCTGCTCCAGCAGGCCCGCTTCCAGGTCCGTGGCTACACCTACAGCGGCAAGGCCGATGCCCGGCAACCCGCGCTGGACGCCATCGACAATGCCCTGAATAACCTGGACAGCCTGCCCGCCAAGCTGCCGGAACAGCACATTGCCAACCTGCAACAGGCCGCTGCCTCGCTGAAGGACTATCGCACCGCGGTCAGCGACTTCGGCGCCTCCCAGGTGGCCAGCGCCGACGCCCTGCAACGCATGGCCGCCCAGGGCGACCGGCTGATGGACCTGAGCAAGCAACTGACCAGCGCCCAGACCGCCAAGCGCGACAGCGACGCCGCGCAGGCCCAAAGCACCCTGTTGATCGCCACGCTGCTGGCCCTGGTGTTCGGCCTGGTCGCCGCCTGGGCCATCACCCGGCAGATCATCCAGCCCCTGCAACAGACCCTCAAGGCCGCCGAGCGCGTCGCATCCGGCGACCTCAGCCAAAACCTCGCGGTGGACCGGCGCGACGAACTTGGCCAGCTACAGAAGGCCATGCAGCGCATGACCCTGGGGCTGCGGGAACTGATCGGCGGCATCAGCGACGGCGTGACCCAGATCGCCAGCGCCGCCGAACAGCTGTCCGCGGTCACCGAGCAGACCAGTGCCGGGGTCAACAGCCAGAAAGTCGAAACCGACCAGGTGGCCACGGCGATGAATGAAATGGCCGCCACGGTGCAGGAGGTCGCACGTAACGCCGAAGAGGCTTCCGAGGCCGCAGTGGCCGCCGACCAACAGGCTCGCGAGGGCGACCGGGTGGTCAACGAAGCCATCGCCCAGATCGAGCGCCTGGCCAGCGAGGTGGGCCATTCCACCGAAGCCATGGGCCACCTCAAGCAGGAAAGCGACAAGATCGGCAGCGTCCTCGACGTGATCAAGTCGGTGGCCCAGCAGACCAACCTGCTGGCCCTCAACGCGGCCATCGAAGCGGCCCGGGCCGGTGAAGCCGGACGCGGTTTTGCCGTGGTGGCGGACGAAGTGCGCAGCCTGGCACAACGCACCCAGCAGTCGACCGAAGAGATCGCCGAGCTGATTGTCGGCCTGCAAAGCGGTACTCAACAGGTGGCCAGCACCCTGGACACCAGCCGCAGCCTGACCGACAGCAGTGTCGAACTGACCCGCCGCGCCGGCGGCTCACTGGAAAACATCACCCGCACGGTGTCTGCGATCCAGGCGATGAACCAGCAGATCGCCGCAGCGGCCGAGCAGCAGAGCGCCGTGGCGGAAGAGATCAACCGCAGCGTGCTGAATGTGCGTGATGTGTCTGAACAGACCTCATCGGCCAGCGAAGAAACCGCAGCTTCCAGCGCCGAGCTGGCGCGCCTGGGGATCCATCTGCAGGGCCTGGTGGGACGCTTCCGGGTCTGACCCACTTCGCCGGCAAGCCGGTTCCTACAGGGGAATGTAGGAGCCGGTTTGCCGGCGAAGGCTTTACAGCACCTGACGCAGGAACGCCTGGGCCCGTGGGTCTTTCGGGGCGTCGAAGAAGACATCCGGCGCCGCATCTTCCAGCAGTTTGCCGTGATCGAAGAACAGCACCCGGTCCGCCACTTCCCGGGCAAAGCCCATTTCGTGGGTCACACAGACCAT
Organism: Pseudomonas sp. PH1b; assembly: GCF_000633395.1. GTDB lineage: Bacteria > Pseudomonadota > Gammaproteobacteria > Pseudomonadales > Pseudomonadaceae > Aquipseudomonas. Next base: position 57,264 of record NZ_AYMU01000013.1, on the reverse strand, counting down.
GGTCATGCCTTCCACGGCCAGGGTCTTCATCACGTCCAGCACCTCGCCGACCATCTCCGGGTCCAGGGCCGAGGTCGGCTCATCGAACAGCATGACCTTGGGCTCCATGGCCAAGGCGCGGGCAATCGCCACTCGCTGCTGCTGGCCGCCGGACAGCCGCGAGGGGAACTCGTGGGCCTTCTGGGCAATGCCGACCTTCTCCAGCAGCACCAGGGCCTTGGCCTCGCGCTCCTGCTTGCCGCGCTTGCGCACCACCTTCTGCGCCAGGCAGAGGTTTTCCAGCACCGTCATGTGGGGGAACAGGTTGAAGTGCTGAAACACCATGCCGACTTCCCGGCGATAGGCGTTCACATCGGTCTTGGGATCGGCCAACTGCAGGCCGTCGATGCTCACCGAGCCGGAGTCGAACGTCTCCAGGCCGTTGAGGCAGCGCAGGAAAGTCGACTTGCCGGACCCGGACGGACCGATCACCACCAGCACTTCGCCCTTGGCCACCTGGGTGGTGACGTTATCCACCGCACGCACCACCTGGCCGCGGGTGTTGAAGACTTTTACCAGATCGCGGACTTCAATCACTTTGCGCGAGCCTCCGCTCAAGCCGGCTGGCCATCTTCGACAGCGGCAGGTTGATCAACAAATACAGGCCCGCCACACAGAACAGGATCTCGAACGGCGAAAACGAGGTGGTAATCACCTCCCGGCCGCTCTTGAGCAGTTCGGTAATGGCGATCACCGACACCAGCGAGGTGTCCTTGACCAGGCTGATGAACTGCCCGGCCAATGGCGGCAGCACCCGCTTGAAAGCCTGGGGCAGCACCACATGCCGCATCGACTGGCCGGCGCTCAGTCCCAGGGAGCGGGCTGCTTCGTTCTGCCCGCGGGCAATGGACTGCACCCCGGCGCGGACGATTTCCGCCACATAGGCCCCGGTGAACAGCGACAGCGCGGCAATCCCGGCGAACTCCCGGGACAGGTTGAGCACCGTGCCGATGAAGAAGTAGAAGATGAAGATCTGCACCAAAAGTGGCGTGCCCCGCACCAACTCGACATAGATCGTCGACAGGTCACGCAGGGTCGGGTTGCTCGACAGCCGGCACAGGCCGGTGCCGAGGCCGATCAGCAAGCCCAGCACCCCGGATACCACCGACAGCCACAAAGTGGTCCACAGGCCCCAGAGCAACGGGCCCGCGGCCCAGTGCCGGGTCACGCCGATGACATCGCCTTCGGCCACGTCATCACCGCTAGCCACCTGCAGGCTGTTTTCATCGACGCTCAGGTGCTGCTCGGCACCCGAGTCACCGCGCAGGGTGACCTGCGCCTTGCCGCCCTGGCGCACGACCTCGGCGACCGTGGAGATTTCCGCCGCCCGCTGGGACTCTTCGGCCTGATAGGCGAAGTACTGCGGGACGCGGTTCCAGCGCCACTCGTAGGACATCAGCGAGGTGGCGTAGTACAGGGAGCCGGCCAGGCCGACCAACACCAGCACCGTCAGCAGGTGCCAGGGCCATTGGGCTTTTTTCTGTTTCATTACTGTGCAGGTTCCGGGGTGGGTGTGGCGAAATCAGACGCTTTCGCCAGCAAGCCGGCTCCTACACATGCCCTCGTAGGAGCCGGCTTGCCGGCGCAGGAAAACGGCGCGCAACCAGCAAAGCGGCGCGCAGCGCACGACCCGCGTTATTCCATGTCCTTGAGCCACTCGGTGCTCTTGAACCACTTGTCATGGATGCGATCGTAGGTGCCGTCTTCATGGATCTGGTGCAGGAAGTTGTTGATGAAGTTGATGCTGTCGTAGTCACCCTTCTTCAAGCCGAATGCCAGGGGCTCGTAGGTGAACGGCTTGTCGAGGAAGACCAGCTTGCCATTGCCGACCTTGCTCACCGCCACCACGTTGTACGGGGCGTCGTAGATGAAGGCATCGGCCTTGCCGTTGACCACGTCCAGCACCGCTTCCTGCTCGTTGTCATAGCCGTGGTACTTGGCCTTGGCGATCAGCTTCTTGGCGACCATTTCCCCGGTGGTGCCCAGCTTGGAAGTGATGCGGTAGTCGGCGCTGTTGAGGTCCTTGTAGGACTTGATGGTGCCTTCCAGTTCCTTGCGGATCAGCAGGGTCTGGCCGACCACGATGAAGGGTTCGCTGAAGTTCAGGCGCAGGTTGCGCTCCTGGGTCAGGGTCATGCCGCTGCCGATCATGTCGAACTTGTCGGTCAACAGGGCCGGGATGATGCCGTCATAGCCGGTGGAAACCGGCTCCAGCTTGACCCCCATGGACTTGGCCATGGCCTTGAGCAGGTCGACTTCGAAACCGATGATCTCGCCGCGCTTGTTGGTCATCTGGAACGGCATGTAGGTCGGGTCCATGCCGACTTTCAGTGTGCCGCGCTTGACCGCATCGTCGATGGCGCCGGCCTGGGCCGCATTGACCGCCAGCATGGCTGCGGCACCTGCCAGCAGCAGCGAAAGATACTTCTTCATCTCAAGTCCCCTGAAACCATTTTATTGTGGTGTCTGCGCGCAGCGGGCCTGGAACGGAAACCTTCGGACATCAAGCCGTTGTCGATCACGCACAGAAATTTGCGGGTGCGATGCTAACGCACTCGGCCATTTGCACAAGGATTTTTGTTGTTACAGAGGGGGATGGGGGACTATTGGTCGCACACAGCAAAACGCCCTTGAGTGGGAGCTCAAGGGCGTTGGCTTCAAGCCGGTTGCGGCGCCGTGTTCAGCGGCTGCAACGGCAGCAGCGGCGCATGGGGATCGGCATCCACCGACTGGCGCCAGGCACTCAGCCAATCGCTGTGGCCTTCGCTCCAGACTTGCTGGTGCAGGCGCCCCAAGGCCACCGGATCGCTCAACAGCGCCAGGCGCTCGCTGTTGTTCAAGGCCTGTGGGCCGACTTTAAGGGCATGGCGCACCCGCTCCTGGCGCAGCCATTCGATCGGCTCGGCCTGGGTATGGCGGGAGGTCGCCAGGGCACAGGCCAGGGCGTTCTGCTGCGGGTCGACCACGGCCCGGACAAAGCCGTCGTTGAGCGCATGCCAGCGGTTTTCGTGGGTGTACTGGTCGGTGGCCAGCAGCGCCTGGGGCGGAGCGTATTCCTCGGGGATCAGGAACAGGCTTTCATCACGGGACTTCAGGCCCAGGCCCACCCGGCTGGAGATCACCGAGACCGGGATCGACAGCATCAACGAACCGACGATCGGCACCAGCCACCAGAGGAAGCTCGGGTTCAGCCAGATCACCAGCAGCGCCCAGCAGAAGCCCAGCAAGGTCTGCGGACCGTGGCGGCGCACCGCTTCGCTCCACGGCGTGGAGTCGTCGTCACGCTGCGGCGAATTCCAGGTCGCAGCCCAGCCGAGGAACGCGGCCAGTACGAAACGGGTGTGGAAGATCATCCGCACCGGCGCCAGCAACATGGAGAACAGCATCTCCAGGAGCATCGACAGGGTCACCTTGAACTTGCCGCCGAACTCTTTCGCGCCCTTGGCCCAGATCAGGATGATGCTCAACAGCTTGGGCAGGAACAGCAGCACGATAGTGGTGGAGAACAGGGCGATGGCCTTGTCCGGGTGCCACTGCGGCCACAGCGGATACAGCTGCCGCGGCTCGAGGAAGTACTGCGGCTCCATCAGGGTGTTGACCGCCAGCAATGCAGTGGACAGCACCAGGAAGAAGAACCACAGCGGCGCCGAGAGGTAGGACATCACCCCGGTGAGGAACACCGCACGGTGCACCGGGTGCATGCCCTTGACCAGGAACAGGCGGAAGTTCATCAGGTTGCCGTGGCACCAGCGCCGGTCACGCTTGAGCTCGTCCAGCAGGTTCGGCGGCAGTTCTTCGTAGCTGCCCGGCAGGTCGTAGGCAATCCACACGCCCCAGCCGGCACGGCGCATCAGCGCGGCTTCGACGAAGTCGTGAGAGAGGATCGCACCGGCGAAGGCACCTTTACCGGGCAACGGCGCCAGGGCGCAGTGCTCGATGAACGGCTGCATGCGAATGATCGCGTTGTGGCCCCAGTAGTGGGATTCACCCAACTGCCAGAAGTGCAGGCCGGCGGTGAACAGCGGGCCGTAGACCCGGGTGGCGAACTGCTGCATGCGCGCATACAGGGTGTCCATGCCTGAAGCCCGGGGCGCGGTCTGGATGATCCCCGCATCCGGCGTGGCCTCCATCAGGCGCACCAGGCTGGTCAGGCATTCGCCGCTCATCACGCTGTCGGCGTCGAGCACCACCATGTACTTGTAGTCGCCGCCCCAGCGGCGGCAGAAGTCGTCGAGGTTGCCGCTCTTGCGCTTCACCCGACGGCGACGGCGGCGGTAGAAGATCTTGCCGAAGCCCTTGGCTTCCCGGCAGACGTCCAGCCAGGCCTGCTGTTCGGCCACGCAGATATCGCTGTCGTTACTGTCGCTGAGGACGAAGAAATCGAAACGGTCCAGGTCACCGGTGGCCGCCACCGACTCGAAGGTCGCACGCAGGCCGGCAAACACCCGGGGCACGTCTTCGTTGCAGATCGGCATCACCAGCGCGGTACGAGCGTCCTTGGGAATCGGCTCGTTGCCGGCACTGGCACCGGAAATCCGGTACTTGTCATGGCCGGTGAGCAGTTCCAGGAAACCCATCAACGCGGTCCAGAAACCAGCGGACACCCAGCAGAACAGGATCCCGAACAGAATCAGGATGCTGGTCTGCAGGGCATAAGGCAGCACTTGCTGGGCGGTCTGCATCAGCGGCTGGTGCATGACCTCTTCCAGGTCGACGAAGGACCAGCCCTGGTACGGCATGATGCCTTTCATGTACCAGCCGGCGACGATGGTCTGGCCGAGCATCAGCACCAGCAGGATATAGCGGCGGATCGAACCCACGGTGCGCCAGCGGGCCGCCGGCAGCACGCGTTCGTCCTTCTTCGGTGCCGGTGGATTGGTGCGCCCGGTCAGGCGCCGCCAGCCACGCACCAGGATATTGGTGCGCCACGGCTCCGGGACCACCTTGGTCCGGCGGATCGGCGGCGTGGCCTTGAGGCAGACCCGGCCTTCAGCGTCGACCGCGAGCATTTCCGCGTCTTCAAGTTCAGCGGCGGTGCTCAGGCTCAGGCGCGGGCCCACCGAGGCCTGGGCGGCGTCGGTGGGGCCATCGAAGGTCGATGACGACAAGCGTTGGTGCAGTTCGCTGAAGGACTGGCAGCCCGCGAGTTCCGCGCGCTGCTCATCCGACATCGGCAGGTGCGCCAGGTACTCGGCAAGAGACGCTGGCTGTAGTTGAGAGTTACTCATCGGCAGGCAACTGGTAGCTCCAGGTCTCGGTCAGGACTTGTTCAGTTTTAACCGGTTCCGGTGTGGCTGGGGCCGCTTCTGCAGCCGCTGGCTGCTTGGCGTCTTTGTGGTCCTTGTCCTTGGCGTTCTTGGCGTCTTTAGCCTCTTGGGCCGGCTTGGCTTGCGCCTGCTTGGCAGCGGCCGCGGCGGCTTCCTTGTCTTTCTTCTCCTGCTGCTTGGCGGCGAGCTTGTCGGCCTTGGCAATGGAAGAATTGGAGTTGGGCGTCGAGGCCTTGGCCGGCTCGGGTTGCGGAATATCACGGACCAGGGCAGCGCGCATCTCGGTGGACTTGCTCGCGTCCTTGATCTTCATCCGCAGGGTCAGGCGCCAGCCCTTGGTTTCCGGGTTGTGGCGAACGCTGTTTTCCACCAGCTCGGCGTTGTCGCCGACGCTGACCTGGCTGCGAACGTCGGCGTTCTCCGGCAATGCCGCCAGGGACGGACCTTCGAAGTCCACCAGGTAGGCCACGCTGCCATCAGGCTGGCGAATCAGGTTGGACTGCTTGACGTCGCCGGTGGAGCGCAGGGTCTGTTGTACCCAGGCGCTGTCAGGGGAATGCAGGGCGGCTTCGTCGATGGTCCAGTGCAGACGGTAGGCGAAGTCCAGCGGCTTGCCTGGCTCAGGTTGTTTTTCCGGGTTCCAGAACGCCACGATGTTGTCGTTGGTTTCGTCTGCCGTCGGGATTTCCACCAGGTCGACGGTGCCCTTGCCCCAGTCGCCCTTGGGCTCGATCCAGGCGCTTGGGCGCTTGTCGTAGCGATCGTCGAGGTCTTCATAGTGGCTGAAGTCGCGGCCACGTTGCAGCAGGCCGAAGCCGCGCGGGTTCTCCACCGAGAAGTTGCTCACGGCCAGGTGTTTCGGGTTGTTCAGCGGACGCCAGATCCACTCGCCATTGCCGGCATGGATCGACAGGCCGCTGGAGTCGTGCAGCTCGCGACGGTAGTTGAGGACTTTCGACGGCTGGTTGGCACCGAACAGGTACATGCTGGTCAGCGGGGCCAGGCCCAGCTTGCCGACATTGTCACGCAGGAACACCCGGGCCTTGACGTCGACGATGGTGTCGGCGCCCGGGCGCAGGGTCAGGCGATAGGCGCCACTGGCGCGCGGCGAATCCAGCAGGGCATAGATCACCAGGTGCTTGTCGGTCGGCTTGGGTTGCTGGATCCAGAACTCGCTGAAGCGCGGGAACTCTTCACCGGACGGCAAGGCGGTATCGATCGCCAGGCCACGGGCGGACAGACCATAGGTGTGGCCCTTGCCGACGACGCGGAAATAGCTCGCGCCGAGCATGGTCATGATCTCGTCTTGCTTGTCGGCCTTGTTGATCGGGTACAGCACCCGGAAACCGGCGTAGCCGAGTTTCTCGGTGGCCTTGGGATCGAACTTCACGTCGCCGAAATCGAAACGGTTGGGGTCGTACTTGATCTCGGTAACGGTGTTGGCGCTGATCTCGTTGATCTTCACCGGCGTGTCGAAGTGCATGCCCTGGTGATAGAACGACAGCTTGAACGGGGTTTTCTGATCGGCCCATTCGGCTTTTTCGGTGAGGAAGCGAATTTTCTGGTAATCCGCGAACTTCATCTCACGGAACTCGTTCGGCAGGTTACTGCGCGGAGCCTCGTATTTCTGCCCGGCCAGTTCCTTGGCTTTGGCCGACACGTCATCCAGGTTGAATGCCATGAGTTGGCCAGCACCGAACAGGCAGGCCAGCGCAGAGCCCGTCACCAGTGCGTTTCGTAACCGTTTGGCAAACAAGTTTGGTGCATTACAGGGACTAACAATCACGAGCAACCCTCGCCGAAAACAGATCAAAAAACCAACGGCCAGCTATCTATATGCCAGGTTGGCGAGCATTGTTCCGACTCCGATGGGGCTAAATGATTCCCCAAGCGGCCGTGGACAAGTCTCTACTTAAGTCAAAATGGGCCAACGAACGCTGATCCCCGTAGCGCGCGATTATCTAGTAGCCCGCGTTACAACGCATCAGGGGTAACAAAGTATTTATCGCGAAAAACAGCTGTTTCCACGGTAAAACAGCGGAAAAAGATGTTTCAGACGCTTTCAGGCCTGTAACAGGAAGGTTACCGGGCCATCATTGACCAGGTGCACCTGCATGTCAGCACCAAAACGCCCTGATGCCACTTTGCCATGTAACTGTTGCGCCTTGGCGACCAGATAGTCGAAAAGCTCTTCGCCAAGGGCCGGTGGCGCGGCCGTGGAAAAGCTCGGCCGCAGGCCGCTTTTGGTGTCCGCCGCCAAGGTGAATTGCGACACCAGCAGCAATCCGCCCTGCACATCGGCCAAGGACAGGTTCATCTTGCCCTCGGCGTCACTGAACACCCGATAGTTAAGCAGCTTATGCAGGAGTTTGTCGGCGCTGGCCCGAGTGTCCCCGGGCTCTACCGCCACCAGCACCAGCAAACCCTGGTCCACCGCGCCGACCACCTCGCCGGCAACTTCCACTCGCGCGCCGGCCACGCGTTGCAACAGGCCCTTCATGCTTCTTCAGGCGGCAGGTCGAGCAGGCGCCGGGCCATCTGGTCGGTGGCGCGCACCAGGGCATCGGTGATGCCTGGCTCGGACGCCGCGTGACCGGCGTCGCGAATCACCTGCAGTTCGCTGTTGGGCCAGGCCTGGTGTAGCTCCCAGGCGTTGTCCAGGGGGCAGATCACATCGTAGCGACCGTGGACGATGACTCCGGGCAAATGGGCGATCTTGCCCATGTCGCGGATCAACTGGTCAGGTTCGAGGAAGGCGTTATTGGTGAAGTAATGGCATTCGATCCGGGCAATCGACAGCGCCCGCTGCGGCTCGGAGAAACGGTCCACCACCAACGGGTTGGGGCGCAGGGTCGCAGTGCGCCCTTCCCAGCCCGACCAGGCCTTGGCCGCATGCATCTGGGCGATCTGGTCGGTGCCGGTCAGGCGCTTGTGGAAGGCGCTGACCAGGTCATGCCGCTCTTCCAGGGGAATCGGCGCCACGTAGTCCTGCCAGTAGTCGGGGAACAGGCGGCTGGCGCCACACTGGTAGTACCACTGGATCTCCTGGGGCCGGGCCAGGAAGATGCCCCGCACGATCAGGCCGAGGACCCGATCCGGGTGGGTTTGTGCATAGGCCAGGGCCAGGGTCGACCCCCAGGAACCACCAAACAGCACCCACTTGTCGATGCCCAGGTGCTGGCGAATCCGCTCAAGGTCGGCCACCAGGTCCCAGGTGGTGTTGTTTTCCAGGCTGGCGTGGGGGGTGGAACGGCCGCAACCGCGCTGGTCGAAGGTGACGATGCGATACAGGTTGGGGTCGAAGTAGCAACGACTCGCACCATCGCAGCCCGCGCCGGGACCGCCATGAATGAACACCACCGGCAAACCTTCCGGTGAACCACTTTCGTCGACATACAGCACGTGGGGCTTGTCGACGGCCAGATCGTGCCGGGCATAGGGTTTGATCTGCGGGTACAAAGTCTGCATTACGCGCTCCGTGGAGGTCGGGTTCATCCCTGGTGGGGACTTCATTTATTCTGCCGTCCGGCATCATAAACCCGAATGACGCAATGAGCATGTCCTTGGAGAAAACAGGGTTGTTCGCAGGTTTACGCTGGGATCGAAGGCGCTTCGCGAGCAAGCTCGCTCCTACACAAAGGCGTGTACCCGCGGTAGGAGCGCTTGCTGTCAGGCGTAACGTTCCTGCCCCCAGGCCAGCAGCCCCTGGAGCAATTCCTTGAGCACCACCTGGGTCGGTGCTGCCAGGTCCTCGCGATAGCGGAACGGTTCGAACTCTTCCATATAGGCGCTCTGTGCCAGCTCCAGTTGCACGGCATGGACATGCTCGGCCGGGTTGCCGTAGTGGCGGGTGATATGCCCGCCCTTGAAGCGCCCGTTGAGCACATGGGTGTAGTCGCTGTGGCCGGCGCAGATCGCCTCCAGCCGGCTGGCCAGTTGCGGATCGCAGCTGGCGCCATTGAAGGTGCCGAGGTTGAAGTCCGGCAGCTTGCCCTCGAACAGGTGCGGGATCAGCGAGCGGATGGAGTGGGCATCGAACAGCAAGGCATAGCCGAACTCGGCCTTGAGCCGCGCCAGCTCCTCCTGCAGGGTGCGGTGGTAAGGCCCCCACACCTCGTGCAGGTACTGCTCGCGCTCTTCCTTGGACGGCGCCTGCCCTTCGACGAACAAGGGTTCGCCGTCGAACAGGGTGGCCGGGTACAGGCCCGTGGTGGCTCCCACGTACAGGGGCTTGTCATCGGACGGGCGGTTCAGGTCGATGACGAAACGCGAATACTCGGCCGCCAGGGTGCTGGCTCCCAGTTCCTGGGCAAACTGGTACAGCCGTGGAATGTGCCAGTCGGTGTCCGGCAGGCTCTGCGCCTGGGGCACCAGCCCGGCGGCTACCGCCGGGGTCAGGCGCGTACCGGCGTGGGGCATGCTGATCAGCAGCGGCACCCGGCCTTGTTTGAAATTCAGAACCTTATCCACAACCCTTCTCCTACACAGTCACTTCAACGCCGTGTCGCACGACGCGTTTTTCCAGGTCGCCCCCCAGCCAGTAGGCCAGGTCGGCGGGACGATCGATCTGCCAGGCGACGAAATCCGCCACCTTGCCCACCTCCAGCGAACCATGGGTGTTTTCCATGCCCAGGGCCTGGGCCGCATGCAGGGTAACCCCGGCCAGGGCCTCCTCGGGGGTCATGCGAAAGCAGGTGCAGGCCATGTTCAGCATCAGTCGCAGCGAGAGGGCCGGCGAGGTACCAGGATTGAGGTCGCTGGCCACGGCGATCTTCACCCCGTGCTTGCGCAAGGCGTCCATCGGCGGCAACTGGGTTTCCCGCAGGAAGTAGAAGGCCCCGGGCAGCAAGACCGCCACGGTGCCCGAAGCCGCCATGGCGATGGCGTCATCCTCGGTCATGAACTCCAGGTGATCGGCAGACAGCGCATGGTAGCGCGCCGCCAGGCTCGAGCCATGCAAGGACGACAGCTGCTCGGCATGCAGCTTGACCGGCAGGCCGAGCTTTTGCGCGGCAATGAACACCCGTTCCACCTGGGCCGGGGAGAACGCCAGGTACTCACAGAAGGCATCCACGGCGTCCACCAGCCCCTCGGCCACCAGGGCCGGGAGCATCTCGCTGCAGATGTGCTCGATGTAGTCATCGGCGCGCTCGGCGTATTCCGGCGGCAGGGCATGGGCCGCCAGGCAGGTACCGCGCACGCTGACCGGCAGCGCCTCGCCGAGACGACGGATGACCCGCAGGATCTTGCGCTCGCTGGCCAAGTCCAGGCCGTAGCCGGACTTGATCTCGACACTGGTGACGCCATCGCGCAGCAGGCTCAGCAGGCGCTTGCGAGCACTGGCGAACAGCTCATCCTCAGTGGCCGCGCGGGTCGCCCGCACGGTGCTGGCAATACCGCCACCGGCGGCGGCGATCTCGGCGTAGCTCACGCCCTGCAGGCGCTGTTCGAACTCGCCGCTGCGGTTGCCGCCAAATACCGTGTGGGTGTGGCAATCGATCAGGCCCGGGGTGACCCAGGCGCCCGCCAGGTCCTGGACCTGGTGGTAATCGGCGACCGGCGCCTGCTGGCGCCGGCCGATCCACTCGATGTGCGCCCCTGACGTCACGATGGCCGCGTCCTCGATGATCGAGTAGCTACCCTGGGCCATGCTGGCGACGTTGCAGTGTTGCCAAAGAGTTTTCATCCAAGGCCTCCGTTAATGATCAGTAGGTAAAGAAGTATCGGCATTGACCCGCTGCACCTGGCCAGCCAAAGGCTTGACCCAGAGCATATAGGCCACCACCAGCAAAACAATCCACACCACGCCCACCGCCAACGCCGCCTGGGTTTTCGGGAAGTAGCCCAGCACACCGAAGATGAACAGCATGAAGGCGATGGCCGCTGCCGGTGCCCAGGGCCAGAACGGTACCTTGAACTCCAGCTTGGCCACTTGCTCGGCAGTCATGGAGCGGCGCATGGCCACATGGGTCAGGAGAATCATCAGCCACACCCAGACCGTGGCGAAAGTCGCCAGGGAGGCGATCACCAGGAAGATGTTTTCCGGGATCAGGTAGTTGAGCACCACGCCGATCAGCAGGGTTGCCGCCATCACCACCACGGTCATCCACGGCACGCCGTGCTTGGACACCTGGGCAAAACCTTTGGGCGCCTGCCCTTGCTGGGCCAGGCCGTACATCATGCGCCCGGCACCGAAAATATCGCTGTTGATGGCCGATACTGCCGCCGAGATCACCACGATATTGAGAATGGTCGCCGCCGAGCTGATGCCCAGGCTGTCAAAGATCTGCACGAAGGGGCTGCCCTGGGTGCCGATCTGCGGCCAGGGGAAAATCGACATCAGCACGAACAGGGTCAGCACGTAGAACAACAGGATGCGCAACGGCACCGCGTTGATCGCCTTGGGAATGACCCGCTTCGGATCCTGGGCCTCACCGGCGGTGACACCGATGATCTCGATACCGCCGAAGGCGAACATCACCACCGCGAAAGAAGCGATCAACCCGGAGATGCCATTGGGCATGAAGCCGCCATGGGCCCAGAGGTTGCTGGCGCCGGTGGCCTGCTCGCTGGCAGCGCTGCCGATACCGAACAGCATGATGCCGAAGCCGCCGAGGATCATCGCGACAATCGCGCCAACCTTGAGCAGCGACAGCCAGAACTCCATCTCGCCGAACACCTTGACGTTGCACAGGTTCAGGCCGCCGATGAACAGCACGATGGCCAGCACCCAGACCCAGCGCGCCACCTCGGGAAACCAGAAGCCCATATAGATGCCGAAGGCCGTGACATCCGCCAGGCAGACGATCAGCATCTCGAAAGCGTAGGTCCAGCCCAGGATGAAGCCCGGCAACGGCCCCAGGTACTGGCTGGCGTAGTGGCCGAACGAGCCGGACACCGGATTGTGCACCGCCATCTCTCCGAGGGCGCGCATCACCATGAATACGGCCGCGCCACCGATCAGGTAGGCCAGCAGTACCGCCGGACCGGCCATCTGGATCGCCGAAGCGGAGCCATAGAACAGCCCGGTGCCGATCGCCGACCCCAGAGCCATGAAACGTATGTGGCGGGCGGTCAGGCCCCGGCGTAAGCCTTTCTCTTGCGATTGCATGTCTTCGTCCCTTTTATTGTTATCGGACAGGACCACCCTGCGCGGCTGCGCAGGGTGACTGGAGCAGCTGCTCCAGCTCTGTCTTGCGGGTAACGCACCCCCTCACGGGCCGTCCCTGTCTAGCGAACACCGCGTGACAGGCCGGCCGCCGCCCATCACAGGCTCGGCAACAACCGGGCAGGCAACAGATCGTTCAGGCAGCGCGAGGCCAGCAGTTCGCTCGCGGCGTTGATGTCCGGCGCGAAGAAACGGTCTTTCTCGTAGTACGCGGCCTTCTCGCGCAAGGTAGCGCGGGCTTTTTCCAGGGCCGGCGAAGTTTTCAGGCCTTCGCGCAGGTCCAGGCCCTGACAGGCCGCCAGCCATTCCACAGCGAGCACGCCGCGGGTGTTCTCGGCCATTTCCCACAGGCGTTTGCCGGCGGCCGGGGCCATGGAGACGTGGTCTTCCTGGTTGGCGGAGGTCGGGATGCTGTCCACCGAATGCGGATGGGCCAGGGCCTTGTTCTCGCTGGCCAGGGCCGCGGCAGTCACCTGGGCGATCATGAAGCCGGAGTTGACCCCGCCATTGGCCACCAGGAACGGCGGCAACTGGGACATGTGCTTGTCCATCATCAGCGAGATGCGACGCTCGCTCAGGGAGCCGATCTCGGCGATGGCCAGGGCCATGTTGTCGGCGGCCATGGCCACCGGCTCGGCGTGGAAGTTGCCACCGGAAATCACGTCGCCTTCGGCGGCGAACACCAGCGGGTTGTCCGAGACCGCGTTGGCTTCCACCACCAGCACTTCGGCGGCCTGGCGGAACTGGGTCAGGCAGGCACCCATGACCTGGGGCTGGCAACGCAGGGAGTACGGGTCCTGGACCTTGTCGCAGTTCTGGTGGGACGCGGAAACCTCGGTGCTGTCCCCCAGCAGCGCACGGTAGGCGGCAGCGGTGTCGATCTGGCCGCGCTGGCCGCGAGCGGCATGGATCCGTGCGTCGAAGGGCGAGCGCGAGCCGAGCACCGCTTCCACGGTCAGGCCGCCGCACACCAGGGCGCCGGCGAACAGGTCTTCACCTTCAAACAACCCGCGCAGGGCGAAGGCAGTGGAAACCTGGGTGCCGTTGAGCAGCGCCAGGCCTTCCTTGGCCGCCAGGGTCAGGGGCTTGAGACCGGCAACTTCCAGGGCTGCGGTCGCTTCCAGCCATTGGCCCTTGTAGCGCGCCTTGCCCTCGCCCAGCAGCACCAGGGACATGTGGGCCAGTGGCGCCAGGTCACCGGAAGCCCCCACCGAGCCCTTGAGCGGGATGTGCGGATAGACCTCGGCGTTGATCAGGGCGATCAGGGCATCGATCACCTGGCGGCGGATACCGGAAAAGCCACGGCTCAGGCTGTTGACCTTGAGCACCATGATCAGGCGTACCAGCTCGTCGCTGATCGGCTCGCCCACGCCAGCGGCATGGGACAGCACCAGGGAGCGCTGGAGGTTTTCCAGATCGGCACTGGCGATGCGGGTCGAAGCCAGCAGGCCAAAACCGGTGTTGATCCCGTAGGCCGTGCGGTTCTCGGCAAGGATCTGCTCGACACAGGCAACGCTGGCGTCAATCTGCGCCGAAGCGCTGCCATCCAGGGTCAGGGTCAGCGGCTGCTGATAGATGGCCCGCAGTTGGGCCAGGGTCAGTTGGCCGGGAATCAGGTTTAGCGCAGTCACATTCATGCTCCTTTTGAGAGTTTTGTAATAACTGCCAGTCGCTCCGGAAGCTTCCGTTATCCGTCGTCACGCGCTGTATCGAGCGGGTGACGCCTTGGCACGCTGGCTATGGGGAAATTCGTTTATTGCACCTTGGAAAAACGTTTGTTCAGCAGTTGCGGGTCCTTGAGCAGCGACGCCGCACTGGAGATATCCGGCGCCAGCCAGCGATCCTGGTCATAGGCCGGGACCCGCTCGCGCAGCAGGCACCAGGCAATCCCGGTCCCCGTTCCAAAGCGTTGCTGCTTGAGAAACTCAAAAGCCTGGGCTGCCAGCAGGTACTCGATGGCGAGGATCTGGGTGCAGTTCTCCAGCACCTGGTGCAGCTTCAGCGCGGCATTGGTGCCCAGGCTCAGGTGGTCCTCCTGCAGGCCCGAGGTCACGTAGTTGTCGAGCACCGCCGGCTGCCCCAGCTGGCGGTTCTGCGCGCACAGCGAGGCGGCCACGTACTGCACGATCATCATCCCGGAGTTGACCCCGGGCTCGGCCACCAGGAACGCCGGCAAGCCGCTGACATGAGGATTGATCAGGCGATCCAGGCGACGCTCGGCAATGGAGCCGATCTCGGCCATGGCAATCGCCAGCAGATCCGCCGCCAGGGCCACCGACTGACCGTGGGGATTGGCCTGGGAAACCACCCGATACTGCTCCGGCGTGCCGAGCAGCAACGGGTTGTCGGTGGCGGCGTTGAGCTCGGTTTCCAGCTGTTTCGCCGCATGGGCCAACTGGTCCCGAGCGGCGCCGTGCACCTGGGGAATCGAGCGGATGCTCAGGGCATCCTGGGTACGGATGCCCTGGCTGGACGCAATCACCTCACTGCCTTCGAGCAGCACCCGCAAGTTGCGGCCCACCACCTGCATCCCGGGATGGGCCTTGAGGGCAATGATCTCGGGGTCGAAGGCGGCGATCTGGCCGCGCAGGGCCTCGAAGCTCATGGCGCCGATCACGTCGGCCCACTGCAGCAGGCGGCTGGCGTCGGCCAGGGCCAGGCAACCGAGGCCGGTCATGCATGGCGTGCCGTTGACCAGGCACAGGCCATCCTTGGCCCCCAACTGCACGGGTTGCAGCCCCTCCTCCGCCATCGCCACTTCGGCCGAGACCACCCGTCCGCGATAGCTGACCAGGCCGATGCCGAGCAAGGCGACACCGATGTGCGCCATGTGGGTCAGGTAGCCCACCGAACCCTGGGACGGCACCTGCGGGGTGATTCCGCGATTGAGCAACGCCAGCAGGGCCTCGACCACTTGCCGGTGAATGCCGGACTTGCCATGGCTGTAGTTGATGATCGCGGCGCAGAGGATGGCCCGGGTCTGCTCATCGGCCAGCGCCGGGCCCACGCCACAGGCGTGGCTGAGCAGGGTATTGCGCGACAGCTGGCTCAGTTGCTCGCCGGTCAGCATGACGTTGCACAAGGCTCCAAGGCCGGTGCTGATGCCATAGGCGCGCTCGCCGCTGTCGACCACCCGACGGACGATGGCCTGGGCGTTGTCGATCCGCGCCCAGGCCGAGTCCGTCAACTCAAGCTGCGCGCCGTGCCGGGCAACGGCAGCAACATCCTGCCAACCCAGGGGGGCGTCGGCGATTACGATCTTTTCAGCCAGGGACATCGGGAACCTCATCGTGAACTCTGTGGTGGGGCATTCGCCGGCAAGCCGGCTCCTACACCGTCGCGGCGCGGCGCTGGACGAAGCGGTCGACGTACTCATCCGCCGGCGAGTGGAGGATCTCCTTCGGCGTGCCGACCTGGATCAGGCGGCCGTCCTTGAGGATCGCGATGCGGTTGCCGATGCGCACCGCCTCGTCCAGGTCGTGGGTGATGAAGACGATGGTCTTGTGCAGGGTCTTCTGCAGTTCCAGCAACTGGTCCTGCATCTCCGCGCGGATCAGCGGGTCGAGGGCGCTGAAGGCTTCGTCCATGAGGATGATGTCGGTGTCCGCGGCCAGGGCCCGGGCCAGGCCGACCCGCTGGCGCATGCCGCCGGACAGCTGGTGCGGGTACTTCTTCTCGTACCCCTTGAGGCCCACGGTGTTGATCCAGTGCAGGGCGCGCTCGGCGCACAGCGACTTGTTCTCGCCGCGCACCTTGAGGCCATAGGCGACGTTGTCCTGGACGTTGCGATGGGGCAGCAGGCCGAAGCTCTGGAACACCATGCTGATCTTGTGCCGGCGGAATTGGCGCAGGGCTTCCATGTCGTACTGCAGGATGTCCTCGCCATCCACCAGGATCGCCCCGCTGGTGGGGTCGATCAGGCGGTTGAAGTGGCGCACCAGGGTCGACTTGCCGGAGCCGGACAGGCCCATGATGACGAAGATCTCACCGGTGCCGATGCTCAGGGACAGGTCATTGACCCCGACCACGCAGCCGGTTTCGGCCAGCACCTGGTCCTTGCCCTTGCCTTGGCCAATCATCGCCAGGGCGTCGGCGGAACGGCTGCCGAAAATCTTGAAGACGTTCTTCACTTCGATCTTGCTGACGGCTGGGCTGCTCATTTGCTCACCTCATGGCGTGGACGACCGTAGGCCTGGGTAATGCGGTCGATCACCACCGCCAGAATCACGATCGCCAGCCCGGCTTCCAGGCCACGACCGACGTTGAGGGTCTGGATGCCCACCAGCACATCCTCGCCCAGGCCGCGGGCACCGATCATCGAGGCGATCACCACCATCGACAGGGCCATCATGGTGGTCTGGTTGATCCCGGCCATGATGCTCGGCAGGGCCAGGGGCAGTTGCACGCCGAACAGTTGCTGCCAGCGGTTGGCGCCGAAGGCGTTGATCGCCTCCATCACTTCGCCGTCCACCTGGCGAATGCCCAGGTCGGTCAGGCGGATCAACGGCGGCGCGGCATAGATCACGGTGGCGAAGATCGCTGGCACCTTGCCCAGGCCGAACAGCATCAGCACCGGGATCAGGTACACGAAGCTGGGCATGGTCTGCATGATGTCCAGCAACGGCATCAGCACCGAACGCAGGCGGTTGCTGCGGGCCGAGAGGATCCCCAGGGGAATGCCGATCAGCACCGAGATCAGCGTGGCCACCAGCATCAGCGCCAGGGTCTGCATCAGCTTGTCCCACAGGCCGACGGCCCCTACCAGGAACAGCAGGCCGACAATCACCGCGGTGGTCAGCAGCTTGCGCGTCGAGTGCCAGGCGATGCCGCCGACAATCGCCAGCATCAGCCACCAGGGCGCCATGCGCAGCAGGCCTTCGAGGTTGACGATGGCCCACAGCAGGGTGTCGGAGATGTGCCGGAACACGTCGCCATAGTTGGTCACCAGGGAGTCGACCCAGCCGTTGACCCAGTCGGCGATGGAAAAGGTGAAGCTTTCTGGAAACATAAGAAACTCTCGATCAGGTGGAGGATGGCGCAGCTCCCGAAGACCCCGTGGGATCTCCGGGAAGGCTCCACCTACAAGGCCGCGTCGATTTTCCTGGCCGCCTCTTCACTGACCCAGGCATGCCAGACTTCAGGATGTTCCTTGAGAAACACTTTCGCCAGTTTCGGCGACTCGATGCGCTCCTTGGTCATGCGCGCCAGGTTCTGGTTCAGCAGGTCGATCGGCAGGTTGACCTTCTCCAGCACGGCCACCAGCTCCGGGGCCTCGTCATGGAAGGTCTTCGACAGACCGACCTTGACCGTCACGCTCTTGTCCACGCCAGGTTTTTCATCGAGCTTGACCAGGTCCACCTGGCCCATCAGCGGGGTCGGCGACCAGTAGTAGAAGAGAATCGGTTCGCCGCGCTTGTAGCTCGACAGCACCGCCGCATCCAGGGCCGGGCCAGTGCCCGGGCGGAAGTTGGTGTAGCTGCTTTCCAGGCCGTAGCTCTTGAGCATCTCGCTGTTGTCCAGCTCGCAGGTCCAGCCCGCCGGGCAGTTGTAGAAGCGCCCCTTGGTCGGTTCTTCCTGATCCTTGAAGACACTGGCGTACTTGCCCAGGTCAGCGATGTTCTTCAGGTCCGGGGCCTTGGCCTCGAGCTTGCGCTTGGCGTCGCCCTCGATCACATAGCGCGGCACGTACCACCCTTCGATGGCTCCCACCACTGGCGCGCCGACACCCACCACCTTGCCGGCCTTCTCGGCCTTGTTCCACACCTCGCTGCGGCCCACCCACTCTTCGGCGAAGACCTGGATGTCATTGCTGCCCAGGGCGTTCTCCATGGTGATGGAGTTGCCTGGCAGGCTGTCAGTCTTGCAGCCGTAGCCCTTCTCCAGGACCACCTGCATCACGTCGGTCAGCAGCATGCCGCTTTCCCAGTTCAGGCCGGCGAACTTCACCGCCTTGCCCGACTCGCACCAGCCCGCGGCCTGGGCGCCGGAAGCGGCCAGCAGGCCCATGGACAGCAACGTGGTCAGCAGGGTCTTATGCATTTTCATTGTGTGACGCTCCTAATCATGAGTTGGCTTACGGCAGTTAAGAGGCATCCAGCCCTGTCCACGTCCCGTCAAGACTCACACCGCAGCTGCGCGGCCGGCCTCACTCAGCTTTTGTTCGATGGGCGCGTCCTGCTCTACCGGCAGGATCAGGTGCTCGGGCACCGCGCCATGCCACTTCTTCGCGCAGACGTAGTACAACGCCGCGGGCACCACCAGGCCGATGATCCAGGAGATGTCGGTATCTCCCAGGCTCGCCACCAGGGGGCCGGTGTAGAAGTGGGTGGAAATGAACGGCATCTGAATCAACACGCCGAACACATAGATACTGATGCCCATGACATTCCAGCGACCGTAGCGACCGTCCGGGTTGGACAGCGCCGGGATGTCATAGCGCTCTTTGGTGATGCAGTAGAAGTCCACCAGGTTGATCGCGCTCCAGGGCGTGAAGAACGCCAGCAGGAACAGGATGAAGGCGGAGAAGTCCTTGAGGAACGAATCCTTGCCCAGCAGCGCCAGGGTGGCGGCCAGCGACACCATGATGAAGATGTAGAGCAGGCGTACGCCGCTGCCGATATGCCGGCTGCCACGGAAGCCGCTGATGATGGTGGCGATCGACATGAAGCTGCCGTAAGCGTTCAGGGTGGTCACCGTGACCTTGCCGAAGGCCACGGCGAAATACAGCAGGCCGGCAACGATCCCGGTACCGCCGAGGCTGACGATGAACGACACCTCGTGGTGGGCGAACTGCGACCCGGCCAGGGCCGCGGCGAACACCCCGAAGACCATCGAGGCCTGAGCGCCGATCACCGAACCCAGGCCCACTGCCCAGAAGGTCTTGGCCGCCGAGGTGCTGCGCGGCAGGTAACGCGAGTAGTCCGCCACATAGGGGCCGAAGGCGATCTGCCAGGAGGCCGACAGCGACACCGCCAGCAGGAAGCTGGCGAGGGAAAAATGCTTGTTGCCGAGCAGGGCCGCGATGTCGTTGCCTGCCAGCAGCTTGTAGAACAGATAGATGAAGGCCACCACGCCGAGCACGCTGGCAATCCGGCCGATGCCGTGGATCACCCGGTAGCCGAAGATGGTGAAGACCATGATCGAGCCGGCGAACAGCAGGATGCCGACCCAGTCTTCAACGTGCAGCAGTTGCGCCACCGCCTGCCCGGCCAGCAACGAACCGCTGGCGGAAAAGCCGACGTACATCAGGCACACCAGCACCAGGGGAATCACCGCGCCATAGACGCCGAACTGCACGCGGCTGGAGATCATCTGCGGCAGCCCGAGCTGCGGGCCCTGGGCCGCATGCAGGGCCATGACCCCGCCTCCCAGCAATTGACCGACCAGCAAGCCGATCAACGACCAGAACACATCACCGCCCAACACCACCGCCAGGGCACCCGTGACAATCGCGGTGATTTGCAGGTTGGCACCCAGCCACAGGGTGAACTGGCTCAACAGACGACCGTGTCTTTCCGCTTCCGGGATGTAGTCGATCGAACGCCTTTCGATCAACGGTTTGTTGCTTGCACGATCATTCGATGAAGCCATGGACGTCGAACCTCTATGGGCACTGCAGACGATGTCAGCTGTAGGAGCGAGCTTGCTCGCGCGGCGCTGTGTCTGACGCAGCGCGCTGCTTGCTTCGCCAGCAAGCTGGCTCCTACAGAGAGGGGGTGGTTATTGGCCGGTGATCATCGGCAGGTTCAGGCCCTGTTCCTTGGCGCAATCGATAGCGATCTGATAACCGGCGTCGGCGTGACGCATGACCCCGGTGGCCGGATCGTTGTGCAGGACCCGGGCGATGCGCTCGGCCGCTTCGTCGGTACCGTCGCAGACGATGACCATCCCCGAATGCTGGGAGAAGCCCATGCCGACGCCGCCGCCGTGGTGCAGGGAAACCCAGGTCGCGCCGCTGGCGGTGTTCAACAGGGCGTTGAGCAATGGCCAGTCGGACACGGCATCGGAACCGTCCTGCATGGATTCGGTTTCACGGTTCGGACTGGCCACGGAACCGGAGTCCAGGTGGTCGCGGCCGATGACGATCGGCGCCGACAGTTCGCCGCTGCGCACCATTTCGTTGAACGCCAGGCCGAGCTTGGCGCGCAGGCCCAGGCCGACCCAGCAGATACGTGCTGGCAGGCCCTGGAAACTGATGCGCTCGCGCGCCATGTCCAGCCAGTTGTGCAGGTGGGCGTCGTCGGGGATCAGTTCCTTGACCTTGGCGTCGGTCTTGTAGATGTCCTGCGGGTCACCCGACAGTGCGGCCCAGCGGAACGGACCGATACCGCGGCAGAACAGCGGACGAATATAGGCCGGGACGAAACCGGGGAAGTCGAAGGCATTCTCGACGCCTTCTTCTTGAGCCATCTGGCGGATGTTGTTGCCGTAGTCGAAGGTCGGGATGCCCTGCTTCTGGAAGTCGAGCATGGCCTTGACGTGCACTGCCATCGATTGCTTGGCCGCCTTGACCACCGCCGCAGGCTCGGTCTTGGCGCGCTCGCGGTACTGGTCCCAGGTCCAGCCGGCCGGCAGGTAGCCGTTGAGCGGGTCGTGGGCGCTGGTCTGGTCGGTGACCATGTCCGGGCGCACGCCGCGACGGACCATTTCCGGAAGAATCTCGGCGGCGTTACCGCACAAGGCAATGGAGATCGCGCGGCCTTCGGCAGTGTATTTGGCGATGCGCGCCAGGGCGTCGTCCAGGTCCTTGGCCTGCTCGTCGACATAGCGGGTCTTGAGGCGGAAATCGATGCTGGTCTGTTGGCACTCGATGTTCAGCGAGCAGGCACCGGCCAGGGTCGCGGCCAGTGGCTGGGCGCCACCCATGCCGCCGAGGCCTGCGGTCAGGACCCAGCGGCCCTTGAGGTCATCGTTGTAGTGCTGGCGACCGGCCTCGACGAAGGTCTCGTAGGTGCCCTGGACGATGCCCTGGCTGCCGATGTAGATCCAACTGCCGGCGGTCATCTGGCCGTACATGGCCAGGCCCTTGGCATCCAGTTCGTTGAAGTGTTCCCAGGTGGCCCAGTGCGGCACCAGGTTGGAGTTGGCGATCAGCACCCGCGGCGCGTTGCTGTGGGTCTTGAACACGCCCACCGGCTTGCCGGATTGCACCAACAGGGTTTCGTCGTCATTCAGCTCGGTCAGGGCGGCGACGATTTTGTCGTAGCACTCCCAGTTGCGCGCAGCGCGGCCGATACCGCCGTAGACCACCAGTTCCTTGGGGTTCTCGGCAACTTCCGGGTCGAGGTTGTTCATCAGCATGCGCAGCGGCGCTTCGGTCAGCCAGCTCTTGGCGGTCAGCTTGTTGCCACGGGCAGCGCGAATTTCGACGTTCCGGTATTTCGTAGGTTTGCTGTCAGTCACGGAAAAACTCCTCGGCGATGAGTCCAAGGTGCGAAGAGGATTCCATCGACTCTTACGCACACATATTTACTTGTACATACAAGCATATGCAATCAAGCGGCCAACTCCATCGAGAGGAATCTGATAAACCTCGGAAATAATCTGCAACCCTTGTGGCACGGGGCTTTGGCTAGACAGGTTTTTGGGGGCTGGCGTTTTTCGTCAGGCGCGCCGCTGTTACCAGAACCCGCCTTTGCGCCGTATTGGGGCGTTCAGTAACAATTTGCTGCACAGAAGAAACAGCTTGCGGGGGAATACAGGGGCTAGGCCTTGCCCAGCATCGAACGCCTCGGTCCGGGACGGACCGAGGTACAGATCAAGGGAGAGAGGGAGTTCTGCAATGCCCCCAGGCCGGGGGAAACCGCGGATGGATCAGACGCCGCTGAGCTCGATCACGCAGCAATGCCCGTCGAGGGCGATTTCCAGCACCTGGAGATTGCCGTCCAGGTGCAGGCAGTCATAACGACCCAAGGCCTGCACGGGCGCGTTATTGACATCCACCCACACCTGTTCGGCCGCGCTGAACACCAGCACGCTGTGCGCCTGGGTAAAGAACCGCTGCTGGCCATCGAGCCACTGCAAACGGGCGCTGTAGCGCTCGGGGGAATAGATCAGGTTGAAGTCGCGGATCGCCCCGTCGAGCAAGGTGCAGTCCACTTGACTGTCGCCCTTGAAGGCGAATGCATCGAAGGGCAGCAAGGGCCGCACCTCCTCGCCATCGACCCTGAGCTGCATGCCCGAGCCCTGCAGCACGGTAATGATCCGCTGATACCCGGCAAAGCTGGAAAAGCCACCGGACTCGGCAATGTCGGCAATCGACAGGCGCCAGCCGAAGCCATCCAGGCCGGCGCCGGCATCGCGGGCGATCTCTTCAGTGCTGCCACCGCCGTTCTTCCAGGGCATGCGCGGGTAGTCGGCGGCACGTAACAGCGTGGACTGGATCATTTATGAAAGCGTCCTTCAAGGCGGTGACGGGAACCGGGGTGGATCAGGCGCGCGGCCGTCACCGGCTGGCGCCCGGACCAGGTGCGACGGCGGATCAGCAGGCACGGCTCGCCCCGCTCGATCTGCAGCAGCCGGCATTCCTCGGGCTCGGCGAGAATCGCCTCCACCACATGCTCGCCCTCGGTCAGCGGCGCCACCTGGGACAGGTAGGCATAAGGAGTCTGCAGGGTGAAATCCTGCTTGAGATACTCCGGTGCCACCAGCGCATTGACGAAGCGATCCTCGATCTGCACCGGGATGTCGTTCTCGAAATGCACGATCAGCGAATGGAAGACCTTCTGCCCTTCGCGCATGTCCAGGGCCAGCGCACGCTCGGAGCCGGCAGCCTCCTCGCCCAGGGTAATGACCTGGCAGGTGTGGCGATGGCCACGGGAGGCGATCTCGTCGGCGATGTTGTGCACTTCGAACAGCGCCGACTGGCTCTTGGGCTCGGCGACGAAAGTGCCCACGCCCTGCATGCGCACCAGCATGCCTTCGGCAGTCATCTCCCGCAGTGCGCGGTTGATGGTCATGCGACTGAAGCCCAGTTGGCTGACCAGCTCGCTTTCCGACGGGACACGGTAGTGCGGCGGCCAGTTTCCGCTCTCGATCTGCTGGGTGATCATCTGTTTGACGCGGGCATACAAGGGCGCCGGACTATCGCCCAGATGGGCAGCCAGCAGCGAGGTGGCAGTCGGAGTCGGCACGATGGGTCCTTGTTGGTCGGAGAAAGAGGCTAGCTTGCCGGAGTTTACCGGGCAGGCAAACGTCTGTATATGTATATACAAATAACAAACAACCTACGATGGGGTGCTTGAACCATGTCCGCCTTCTTTGCCGAGCGCGCACTGCTGCCTGATGGATGGGCCAACCATGTACGTCTTGAGGTCGGTGCCGACGGGCGACTGACTCACCTGCAGGCCAATGCCAGCGCAGAAGGTGCTGAACGGCTCAAGGGCCCGCTGCTGCCGGGCATGCCCAACCTGCACTCCCATGCATTCCAGCGGGCCATGGCCGGGCTGGCGGAAGTGGCCGGCAATCCCAATGACAGCTTCTGGACCTGGCGCGACCTGATGTACCGCCTGGTGGGCAAGATCAGCCCCGAACAGCTGGAGATCATCGCTCGCCAGCTGTACATCGAGATGCTCAAGGCCGGCTATACCTCGGTGGCCGAGTTCCACTACGTGCATCACGACACCGACGGCCAGCCCTATGCCGACCCTGCCGAACTGTCCCGGCGCATCAGCCAGGCAGCCGCCAGCAGCGGTATCGGCCTGACCCTGCTGCCCGTGCTGTACAGCCACTCGGGATTCGGCGGCCAGACACCCAATGATGGCCAGCGCCGCTTTATCAACAGCACGGACAACTACCTCAAGCTGCAGCAACACCTGCAGCCCTTGCTGGCCCAGCAGGCCAACCAGCAACTGGGCCTGTGCTTTCATTCCCTGCGGGCGGTCACCCCGCAACAGATCAGCGAAGTGCTGGCCGCCAGCGACCAGCAATGCCCGGTGCACATCCACATTGCCGAACAGCAGAAGGAAGTCGATGACTGCCTGGGCTGGAGCGGGCGGCGTCCGCTGCAATGGCTGTATGAAAACGTCGCGGTGGATCAGCGCTGGTGCCTGGTGCACGCCACCCACGCCAACGCCGAGGAAGTCAGCCTCATGGCCAGGAGCCAGGCCATTGCCGGCCTGTGCCTGACCACCGAGGCCAACCTGGGTGACGGCATCTTCCCGGCGGTGGACTTCCTCGCTCAAGGGGGCCGTCTGGGTATCGGTTCCGACAGCCATGTGTCATTGAGCCTGGTGGAAGAGTTGCGCTGGCTGGAGTACGGCCAGCGCCTGCGGGATCAGCGGCGCAACCGCCTGTATCGCCCGGACCAGCCCATGGTCGGCCGGACCCTGTACGACGCAGCCCTGGACGGCGGCGCCCAGGCCCTGGGGCAGGCCATCGGCGCCTTGGCGGTGGGCAAGCGCGCCGACTGGCTGGTGCTCGATGGCAACGACCCCTATCTGGCCACCGCCGATGGCGACGGGATTCTCAACCGCTGGCTGTTTGCCGGCGGCGACCGCCAGGTGAGGGACGTGATGGTGGGTGGCCAGTGGCTGGTGCGTGACGGGCGCCACGCTGCCGAAGAAGACAGTAGCCGGGCCTTCACCCAGGTCCTGCGCGACCTGCTCAACTGACCCCAACCCGCAGGAGCCGGCTTGCCGGCGAAAGCATTCTCACGAGCGCCTTCGCCGGCAAGCCGGCTCCTACGGATGAGCTTATTTCGAAGTCTGGGCCATGGCCGAATCCGACACCCGCCAGATCAGCCGCGTGGTGTCATAACCCTGCTGGCGAGCCTTGCTCAGCAACTCTTCACGCACCGTCTCGTTGACTTCCGGCGTACGCGACAGCAGCCACAGGTAGCGCCGGTTGGGGTTACCGACAATCGCGGTTTTGTAGTCATCGCTGACATACAGCACCCAGTAGTCGCCCTTGGTCGCCCCTGGCAGCAGCCGCGAGAACCAGTTGTCGAACTGGACCCACAGCTTGTCGGTCTTGCCCGGCACCTGCGGTGTCGCCGTGCCACGCGCTTCTTCCCACTTCCACTGCGGGGTCAGGCAGCGATTGAGCACCGCCACCGTGGAATCCGGGAGCAAGGTGTAACGAGCCTCGGATTGCGCGCAGTTGCGCTGGAAATACATCGGCAACCGCGCCAGCTCGTACCAGGTCCCTTGGTAACGCTTGAGATCGACGTGGTTGACGGTCTTGGGCGCCAGCGAATCGTCCCGGGACGTGGCGCAGCCGGCCAAAAGCAGGCCGACCAGAAGAGTGAATACAAAACGCATCATTATTTTTCTCCCGTGGGCCCGAAGCCCCGGTTTTTACTTCAGGCCTTGCCCGGAAAACATCAGCACCTTGTCACCGGCATACTGCACGCTGATAAAGCTGTTCTTGTCGCCCCAGGTGCAACTGGACATGCCCAGCGCGCCTGAACAGTCCGTTGGCTTGCCCAGCAGCTGTTCTACCTCGGCCTTGGGCATGCCCGCCGACAGCTTGGAATAGTTTTCCTGATTGACCTTGCTGCACGCGGCCAGCAGCACGCAGAACGACAACAGAGCGAGAGAACGCAGGGACATGGTGAACTCCTGGACAAAAGGGGGAAGGCCTGGCGGCCAACCAGAAGCTTAGAAGAGAAAACCCCCATCTGGTTCCCCGCAGCGCCGGGTATTTGTTGCCTGGCAACTCGGGCATTTTCCTCTGCAAATCAATCACCTTTTTCCCGCTGCCTGCACTTCGTCGGCTTTCCCGGCGATGGCCTCATGTTCGATGCTGGCCAGTCGACATAACTGCAGCGCAAAGCCCTCTACTGTGGCAAATTGACGCCCCTCGTTGACCAGCCCCTCGCGGTAGTTCACTTAATGACCAGAAATATGAAGTTCAGCCACAAGATCCTGCTGGCCGCCGCCCTTGTGGTCGCCGTCGCGTTCGCCTGTTTTATTCTGTTCAACGACTATCGACAGCGCGAGGCCCTGCGCAGCAGTACCGAATCATCGATGCAGGAGCTGGGCAGCCTGACCACCAGCAACATCCAGACCTGGCTGGAAAGTCGCATCCAGCTGCTGCAGTCCCTGGCCCAGCAGATCGCCGTCGATGGCAGCGGCACCGATAGCCTGAAGCGCAGCATCGGCCTGCCCGCCTACACCGGCAACTTCCAGCTCAGCTACTTCGGCGGCCAGGACGGCGTGATGTTCTCGGTGCCCGCCGGCAACCGCGCCGCCGACTATGACCCCCGCTCCCGCGGCTGGTACAAGGCGGCCAACAGCGCCCAGCAGACCATAGTCACCGAACCCTACATCGCCGCTTCGTCGGGCAAGCTGGTGATCACCGTCGCCACCCCGGTGCAGCACCAGAACCAGATGATCGGCGTGGCCGGTGCCGACATCGACCTGTCGAACATCAGCAGCATCATCAACTCCCTGAACTTCGGCGGTCATGGCCAGGCCTTCATCGTCAGCGCCGATGGCAAGATCCTGATCCATCCCGACAGCAAGCAGGTGCTCAAGAGCCTGGCCGAGGCCTATCCCGCTGGCGCGCCGCGCATCAGTCCCGGCCTGAAGGAAGTGCAACTGGATGGCAAGACCCAGTTCATCTCCTTCACCCACATCAATGGCGTGCCCTCGGCCGACTGGTACGTGGCCCTGGTCCTGGACAAGGACACCGCCTACGGCATGCTCAGCGAATTTCGCACCTCGGCGATCATCGCCATGCTGATTGCGGTGGTGATCATCATCGGCCTGCTGGGCATGCTGATCCGCATGCTGATGCAGCCCCTGCACCTGATGGGCCGGGCCATGCATGACATCGCCGAAGGCGAAGGTGACCTGACCAAGCGCCTGGTGATCCACGGCCACGACGAATTCGGCACCCTGGGCCTGTCGTTCAACCGCTTCGTCGAGCGCATCCACAGCTCGATCCGCGAGGTCTCCTCGGCCACCGGCCAGGTCAACGAAGTGGCGCTGCGGGTGGTAGCGGCCTCCAACTCGTCGATGTTCAACTCCGACCAGCAGGCCTCACGCACCAGCAGCGTGGCCGCGGCCATCAATCAACTGGGCGCCGCCGCCCAGGAAATCGCCCAGAACGCCGCCCTCGCCTCCCAGCATTCCAGCGACGCCCGCAGCCTGGCGCAAGACGGCCAGCAGGTGGTGGACCAGACCATCGCGGCCATGCATCAGCTGTCGGCAAAGATCAGCAGCTCCTGCGACAACATCGAGACCCTCAACAGCAACACGGTGAACATCGGGCAGATCCTCGAGGTCATCACCAGCATTTCCCAACAGACCAACCTGCTGGCCCTCAACGCCGCCATCGAAGCGGCGCGGGCGGGTGAAGCCGGACGTGGCTTCGCGGTGGTGGCGGACGAAGTGCGCAACCTCGCCCACCGCACCCAGGACTCGGCGCAGCAAGTGCAGAAGATGATCGAAGAACTGCAGGTGGGCGCCCGCGAAGCGGTGGGCACCATGACCGAAAGCCAGCGCGAGAGCGAAAGCAGCGTCGGCATCGCCAATCAGGCTGGCGAGCGCCTGGGCAGCGTGACCCAGCGCATCGGCGAGATCGACGGCATGAACCAGTCGGTGGCCACCGCCACCGAAGAGCAGACCGCGGTGGTGGAGTCGATCAACGTCGACATCACCGAGATCAACACCTTGAACCAGGAGGGCGTGGAAAACCTGCAGGCCACCCTGCGCGCCTGCGCCGACCTGGAACAACAGGCCAAGCGCCTGCAGCACCTGGTGGGCAGCTTCCGGATCTGAGAAACCACTTCGCCGGCAAGCGGCTCCTGCCACCCTCCCGCAGGAGCCGACGTGCCGGCGAAATCATTCGATCGCGGACATTCAGCCCTACAGTCACGGGTCTGTACGCCCCCAACAGAACTGGATTAAGACTAAGCTCAGCCCTGCCTTTCCAGCTGCCCCATGAAGCTTTCATCCCAGATCAAGCTCATCAGCTACCTGAAAAACCACACCGCCGAGATCGCCAAGCAACGGACGGCGAGCCGCGAGCCGCAGGTTGTTACCCAGAATGCTGAAGCCAAGCGGCTGGTCATGGATGTACAGAGCTTTGAGAAACAGCAAGCGACCCTGGCCATGTTGAGGCTTTTGGCCCTGGGCCACCGGGAGATTGAAGCCGGCCAGTTGCGTAATACAGGGCAGGTGTTTGCCGAGCAGGAGCAGGACGACCCGCAATGATCTTCAAGGTGGTCATTCTGCATTCGGCAGAACACGACCTCAAAGAGCTCAGACACTACCTGACCAGTCGATTCCCTACCCAAGCCTGGCGTAGTAGCTGACGAAATCCAGCAGCTCAATCTGCGCCACTAGCGCCAGGTACTGTGGGGCATGAGCCGGGTGATCTACGAAGTGCGGGAGAGCAGGGTCTTTATCCACATCAGTGCCGACACACGCAAGGATCTGCAGTCACTGCTGATGAAGCGCCTATGGCGAATGGAGAAGTGATGCTGGCCGGCCGTCAGAAGCGCGAACCGGGCTCATTCAGGAACGCCAGTTCTTCGGCGGTGGATTCACGGCCGAGGATTTCATTGCGATGGGGGAAGCGCCCGAAGCGGGCAATGACTTTCTGGTGCCGTTCGGCGTAGTCCAGATGGTCGGCGAACACCGGGCGATCTTCGGCCGGCTGTTCATCGTGCAGGGCCGCAAAGCGCGAGACCCCTTCGTTCTGCACTGCCAGGTGCTCGCAATGCTCGAACACCAGGTAGATGAAACTGCGCCGCATGGCCGGCAGGCGCCGGTCGAGGTCCGCGGCGATGCCCTGGGCCACCAGTGCCTGGGCCCGGGGATCGCCGGCGAACGCCTTGGGGGTGTCGCGGTAGATCATGCGCGGCAACTGATCGAGCAGCAGCACCAGGGCCAGCCAACCTTGCGGATCCTGCGCCCACTCGCTCAAGCCGCCGGCCAGGGCCTGCTCCACCAGGTCACCGAAGCGCTCGCGGGCCTCGAGGTCCTGGCTGTCGCGCTTGCCAAACCACAGACGCCCCTTGTCAGCCACTATCTCGGCCGGTTTATCGGCCAGACCGAACCACCATTGGAGCAGAGGCTGCCAGGGCGCAAGCATGGTTTATTCCTTGTGGTAAGCGGTTACGCGAGCCACTTCCTCTTTCGAACCGAGGAACACCGCCACACGCTGGTGCAGGCCTTCAGGCTTGATCTCGAGGATGCGCTGGTGGCCGTTGCTGGAAGCACCGCCCGCCTGCTCGATGAGGAAGGACATCGGGTTGGCTTCGTACATCAGGCGCAGCTTGCCCGGTTTCTCCGGCTCACGGCTGTCACGTGGGTACATGAACAAACCGCCACGGGTCAGGATACGGTGCACGTCGGCGACCATCGCGGCGACCCAGCGCATGTTGTAGTTTTTCTTCAGCGGGCCTTCTTCGCCTGCCAGCAGTTCGCCGACATAGCGTTGTACCGGCGCTTCCCAGTGACGCTGGTTGGACATGTTGATCGCGAACTCCTGGGTGGACTCCGGGATCTTGATGTCTTCGTGGGTCAGTACGAAGCTGCCCATTTCACGGTCCAGGGTAAAGCCCTTGACGCCGTCGCCCAGGGTCAGCACCAGCATGGTCTGCGGGCCGTAGATGGCGTAACCGGCGGCGACCTGCTGGGTGCCTGGCTGCAGGAAGGCCTTTTCGTTCAGGGCTTCGTTCTGGCTCAGGTGTTCGTTCGGGCAGCGCAGCACCGAGAAGATGGTGCCGACCGGCGCGTTGATATCGATGTTCGACGAACCGTCCAGCGGGTCGAACACCAGCAGGTAGGCGCCTTTCGGGTATTTGCCCGGGATCTGGTAGGCATTGTCCATTTCCTCGGACGCCATGCCGGCCAGGTGACCGCCCCATTCGTTGGCTTCGAGGAGGATCTCGTTGGAGATCACGTCGAGCTTCTTCTGCACTTCGCCCTGCACGTTTTCAGTACCCATGCTGCCCAGGACACCGCCCAGGGCGCCCTTGGACACAGCGTGGCTGATCTCCTTGCAAGCACGCGCCACCACTTCGATCAGGAAGCGCAGATCGGCAGGAGTGTTGTTGCTGCGGGTCTGCTCAATCAAATAGCGACTCAGGGTAACGCGGGACATGGAAGGCTCCGGAGGAATGGGGGGCTAAAAACCCGCGCAGTTTAACGCGAGTCGAGGCGCATTTCCTCCTCTCAGACAGGGAACCGGCAGATAGAGTTCAGGCGCCGGTTTCAGCGTAGTCAAAAACCCCAGACACGCTGGGCATCCGTGGCGCGGGAGCTGGCTGCCGCTCGGCCGCGCTGCGCTCGTAAAACCTGTCGCCGTCGCTTGGCTGCGGGAATGGGGTTGTTGCCATCGGCGCAGCTGCGCCCCGGAGCACCGGCCGCCCCAGCGGCAGCCCGCGCCCTCGCACAAGTACCCGCCTCAGGCTGCCGGCTTGCGCAACATGCTGAAGGCCATGCCGCCCAGGGCCAGCACCCCCAGGAGCAATACCGCCCACAGGCCGATCTTCTTCCAGTCCGGCCCGCCGGCCGCCACGGCAGCGGCAGGTGCGCCAGTCGCCGATGTCAGTTGCATCGTGCCCTCGACCCGGGCCTGGCCCAACTGCTTGAGGCGCTGTGGGCTGTAGTCGGGGATCAGGGTCGCCAGGGGCAGGTTGGCCGCGCTCGCGGTAGGGTTGCCCAGGGCCAGGGTGTAAGGCCCCTCGCCCCGGGCCAGGAACACCAGCTGGGTGCCGCGCACGGCGAACTCCAGGCTTGGGGCCTCGGCCCCCAGGCCGCCGCCGCGCTCGTCCACCACCAGCCTCAGTTGCTGCACGGTCTGCCCCGGCAGCTGCAGTTCGTTCTGTTGCACGTCCTGGCCGCTCTGGGTCAGGCGATACAGCAGGCCGTTGCCCAGGGGCTGCCACGGCAGGCTGCTTTCACGCCGCCCATAGAGCGTGGCCGGGGCCAGGCTGTTGGCCTGGGTCAGGGCAATCCGCACCCGCTCCAGGTTCAGGCCCATGGGCAACTGCCAGGTGTATTCGCCGGCCTTGGAACTGCTGCCGCCCAGGGGCTGCGACCACACCAGCGGCGACGGCAGGCTGCTGGTGGTGCTGCTCTGCAATTGCGCCGAGGTCAGCACCGGCGCCGCCTGCGGGGTGTTCCACAACAGGCGCAGGTAGCGCGCCGTCTGCCCGGGCAAGGCCACCTCATGCTGCTCGACCCGCTCGTCGGCAAACGACAGGCGCGCCACCTGGCCTTCACCCCAGGCCTGCCAGTGCTGCAGGTCGTCGCTGGCCTCGATGCTGAAGCGCTGGAAGCCGTCGCGCTCGCTGGTCCAGTCCAGCACCAGTTGCTGCAACGGCGCCTTGATCGCACTGGCGTCCAGCAGCCAGCCGCGCAGGACTTCCTCGCCGGCCTCCAGCTGGGTGGAGGGCTGGACCTCCACCAGGGTGCCATTGCTGGTGGACTGCACCCGCACACTGGGGGGGCTGTCGGCAGCATCCAGCGAGTTGTACAGCGGGAACCACTTCACCTCGGTCAGATGGCGCTGCTCGCGGGTTTGCGCCTGCTGGCGCGCCAGGGCATAGGCCTGGGGCTCGCCGGCGGCGTTGAACACGCGAATATCCTGCAGGTCGGTCTGGCTGGCATGCAGCTGCACCGCCAGCGGCAACTCCAGGCGATACCAGGGGCCTTCGCCGCTCAGGTTCAAGGGCACCAGGGACTTGAAATCCCCCGGCTTGTCCTGGGCCACGGCAGACAGCGCCACACACAGGCCAACAGCCCCCAACCAGCCCAGGCTCAGCTTCGAAATCACGACGACACTCCTTCATTCAACGGTTTGCCGGGCTCGGCTTCAGCCTCGACACGCTTGGGCGGCAACGGGGCGAAATAGCCCACCACCAGCAGCAATCCTCCCACCCCGATAAACGAGACGATCCGCGCCAAGCCGCCACGGTTGCTCAGCTCCACCAGGAACAGTTTGGCCACCACCAGCGCGATCAGCACGGCGCCAATCAGCCAGACTTCGCGGCG
Organism: Pseudomonas sp. PH1b; assembly: GCF_000633395.1. Taxonomy (GTDB): domain Bacteria; phylum Pseudomonadota; class Gammaproteobacteria; order Pseudomonadales; family Pseudomonadaceae; genus Aquipseudomonas. The sequence goes on along the minus strand of NZ_AYMU01000013.1, from coordinate 24,838 downwards.
ATGGCGCAGATGGCCGCCGATCATCAACCCCAGGGCAATCAGGGTCCAGACGATGGACAACCCGGCCTGGACCATCATCGACTCCAGCAACGCATCCGCCTGGAACGGCACGCCGCTCCAATGGTGGGCCGCGCGCATCACCAGCACGGTGAAGAAGGCGAACAGCGACAGCCCCGCCACCAGTTGCGTGGCGCGTTCGGCGTAATCGGCGCGGATCGCCAGTTCCTGCACCGCGCTGCGGGACCAGACATAGACGCCGAACAGGGCGAACAGCAGCCCCAGCTCCAGCGGGTTGAGCAGCGGCAGGTAGGGCAGCGGCTCGGCTCGGCCATCGCTGAAGGTATTGGCCAGCCAGAACCAGCCGAGCATCAACACCGCCAGGGGCAGTGCGGCATACAGGCGGTATTCCCGGGAATAGGCGGAGACCGGCCACGGCCAGTTGCGCGGTGCGGCCATCGCCACCAGGTACAGGCTCGGCAGAAGCGCCCAGCCCAGCCAGCGCCAGGCGTTGTACTGCTCGGACAACAGCAGCAGGCCAAAACGCAGTTCCAGGGCCAGCACGCCGATCAGCAACCAGCAGCCCAGCACATGGGCGATGCTCGCCACCCGTTCCGGCAACAGCGCCGCCAGGCGCCGCAGGCTGAAGAAGTGCACGGCGAACAGCAGGGTCCAGGCCAGCCAGCCGAAATCCGCCGCCGGGTGATAGCGCGGCGCCCAGGACGCCAGCAGCACCAGGCCAGCGGCCGGTATCAACAGGCTGCACAGCAAGCCCAGGGACGACCATTTCAGGCGTACCGCCAGCAGCGCCCAGAGCAGCACACTGGCCGCGGCAATCAGCAACAGCAGGCTGGCCTGCCAATGGGCCGGAGCGAAGCGCAGCACTTCCTTGAGCCAGGTAAAGGCCCACCAGCAAGCGCCCCAGGCCAGCAACAGGTCGGACAGACGGCCCAGGCTCAAGGCATCGAAGGCCGAGCCATGGTTGCCCCGCTGCAAACGCCAGGCACCCACCAGGGCCGCCAGGGCCAGGACCATCGGCGTCCAGAAGTCGCCATTGGCCAGGGGCCGCGCAGCATCCGCCAGCGCCACGAAATACCCGTCCGAACCGGCCAGCAGGAAGGTGCTGCCGCCAATCACCTGAAGCACCAGGCCGAAGACAAAACTGGCCCGCTGCTGCAGGTACAGGCTGAGCCAGATGATCAGCAGGCCGCTGGCCGCCCAGACACCACTGGCGGTGTTCCAGGGCAGGACGAACAGCACCGCCAGGTTGATCATCACCAACCCGGCCAGCAGCACCAGGGACAGGCCCCGCAGCAGCCGCGGGTCACTGCGCACCATGTCATCGCGGGCCGCCAGGAGCATGCCGCCGATCAGCGCCAGGCCAATCAGCGAAGCGCTCATCAAGCCGCTCCAGCCAGCACTGAATACCGCACCGGCATCGCCGCCGGCGCCTTGCAGGCGCATCAGGAACAGCGCACCGCCCAACAGCTGCACGGCGAAGGCGGTGAACAGGAAGGTCCGCGATTGCAGGCGCAGGCCGACGAACAGCGTCGCCAACCCGGCCAGCGCCCAACTGATGGCGGTGCCCTGGGTGAACAGGAACAACGGCGCCAGCAAGTACAGGAAGGCCAGCCCGGCCACCGCCAGGATCGGCGCAATGCCCAGCTCCCAACTCGCTACCTGGGTCTTCTGCGCTCGCCGCAACTGCTCGAAGCTGAACAGCAACGCGATGCCCAGCAGCAATGCCCCCAACGGCGCCCCGGCCAGCAGGCTGGTATCGCCAGGACGCAGCTCACTGAGGAAGGCCAGGGCCGAACCCACTTGCAACAACAGAGCGAAAGCCCGAGCCAGCGGCCGTTGCTGGCGCAGGCCGAGCCAGAATATTCCCGCGCCTTCCACCGCCCAGGCGGCGGAGGTCCAGCGTGCATCCAGGCCCAGGGGAATCGCCAGGCTGGCGAAAATCACCCCCAGGGCCAGGCAGGTTTCACCCAGCAGCATGGCCCGCCCGCCCAACAGCACCCGGGCCAGCAGCATGTAGATCAGGCCCAGCGCCAGGGCACTGAAGGAGGCCGCAAACTCCAGGTGCTGAACCAGCGCCAACTGCAAGCCGAACCCCACCAGCGGCGGGCCGAACAACATCGTGCCGTCGACGTAGTCGCCCTTGCGCGCCGACCAGTGCAGCAGCGCCTGGCGGCTGTCGTCCGCCGGTGCATCGGTCATCTCCTGCAGCTTGCGCCGGGTGAACAGCAGGCCGATGGCCAGGTACATGACAAAGAACAGGATCAGGAACGGCTCGGTACTCCACAGCAGCTCCGGGGCATAGGAACGCAGGCCCCAGGCAAAACCGATGCCGAAGGTGCCGACAAAGCCGATCAAGTTCAGCAGGCGCCAGGCCTTGAACCAGGCAATGGCCAGGATGCCGGCGTTGAGCAGGGCGAAGTAGCTGAACAGCGCCACATGGCTGCCGGCGCCGGTGGAGGTGAGGATCGGCGCGGCAAACCCGCCCAGCGCCGCAGCGGCCGCCAGGCCCAGGGCATCCTGGGTCACGGCCAGGATCGCCGAAAACAGCGTCACCGCCACCAGCAGGCCCAAGGCGGCGGAAGGGTCGAGCAACGGGTGCAGGCGCATCGCCGCGAACACCGTCAGGTACAACACCGCGATCCCGGTGCCTTGCAGCATCAAGGCGTAGCTGCTGTTGCGTCGGCGCAGCCACCAGCCCAGGCCCAGCAGGCCCAGGGAGCAGGCGGCGACCCCGGCGTAACGCAGTTCGATGGGCACCACCATGCCTTCAGTGGCATAGCGCAGGAGGAAGGCCAGGCCGAGAAACAGCAGCACCGCACCGACCCGCAGCACGGTATTGCCGCCGAACAGCCAGTTGCGCGCACCGTTGATGGCGCGTTCGATCAGGTTCGGTTCCCGTGGAAGCGCTGGCGCAGGCTCGAGTGGCTGCCCAGGCGCAGGTGGCACCTGGGATTGCCAGACCGAATCGGGCAAGGGCTGGCTGCTGTCGGTTGCCGGCCGTACTGCGGCCGGCAGCTCCCAGACCAGTTCCACCGCAGCGGGTGCCGGTGCAACGGGCTGGACTTCGTCGAGAATGAACTCTGGCAGCGGTGCCGACTCTGCTGCCGGGCTGAAGGCGCTGGCCGGTTCCGGAGCCGGCGCATGGCTGGCGGCAGCCTGCGGCTCGGGCATCGGCTCGGCAGGTGGAGGGCCAGCGGCTTCGAGCTGAGCCAGTCGCTGCCCCAGCGTGGAGAGGGCCACCTTGGCCTGCTCCAGTTCACGCTGCTGGCCGGCGACCTGTCGCTGCACAGTGCCGAGACGCAAGGCCAAGCCGATGGCCAGGCCCACAAACGCGCCAATCAGGGCATCGCCGAACGACTCGTCAACGATCCAGCCCAGCACGACCCCCAACACCATGAACATCCATTGCATGTGTCGACATCCCTAAGCAGTCCATTGAAGGACAGGAGCAGCGTTTTGTTATGCGCCTTGCCCTGGCGGCATTGCGGCCAGCCTACGCCTGCAGGCAGGCATGCGCTTGTGTTTGAAGTTGAATATCCGCCAAAAGACACGAACAGAGGGCTAAAAAACCGCGTCAGTATAGCGACAAGGCCCAACAAACGTTGGGCCTCGCGCACAGTTCCAGAGTTTTCCTGGTCAATCAGTCCAGCGCCTTCCAGATCTGCGTGGCGTATTCGCGAATGGTCCGGTCCGAGGAGAACCAGCCCATCCGCGCGCTGTTGAGCACCGCCGAGCGCCACCACTCCTTGGTGTCGTGCCAACGCTCTTCGACCCGCGCCTGGGCACTCCAGTAAGCATCGAAGTCGGCGCAGACCAGGAAGCGGTCGTAGTCGATCAGCGAATCGATCAGCCCGGTGTAGCGCGACGGATCATCCGGGGAGAACACCCCGCCCCGGATGGCCTGCAAGACATCGTTGAGACGATGGGAAGCCGCGATGTCCGGCCCGGCACTGAATTCGCCGTTGCGCTTGCGTGCCTCCACCTGCTGGGCGCTGAGGCCGAAGATGAACATGTGCTCGGCGCCGACCTGCTCGCACATCTCGACGTTGGCGCCGTCCAGGGTACCGATGGTCAGGGCGCCATTGAGGCCGAACTTCATGTTGCTGGTGCCCGAGGCCTCGAACCCCGCAGTGGAAATCTGCTCCGACAGGTCGGCGGCCGGAATGATGCTCTCCGCCAGACTGACGTTGTAGTTGGGCAGGAACACCACCTTGAGCAACCCGCGCACGGTCGGATCGTTGTTCACCGTACGGGCGATATCGTTGGTCAGCTTGATGATCAGCTTGGCCTGGTGATAGCTGGCGGCAGCCTTGCCGGCAAAGATCTTCACCCGCGGCACCCAGTCGGTTTCCGGCTCGGCGCGGATCGCCTGGTACAGCGCCACGGTGTGCAGCAGGTTGAGCAACTGGCGCTTGTATTCGTGGATGCGCTTGACCTGCACATCGAACAGCGCCGCCGGGTTGACCGCGATGCCCAGGCGCTCGTGGATGATCGCTGCCAGGGCGCGCTTGCTGTGCAGGCGCTGCTCGGCGAACTGCTTGCGAAACGCCGGCTTCTCGGCAAAAGGCTCAAGCCCGCGCAGCAGTTCCTCTGGGCTGTCCAGCAGCTCAGGGCCCAATGCCTCCACCAGCATCTCGGTGAGCTGCGGGTTGGCCTGATACAGCCAGCGGCGGAAGGTGATGCCGTTGGTCTTGTTGTTGATCCGCTCGGGGTACAGCTTGTGCAGTTCAGAGAACACCGTGCTGCGCATCAACTGGGTGTGCAGCCCGGACACGCCGTTGACGCTGTGGGAGCCGAGAAACGCCAGGTTGCCCATGCGCACCCGGCGGCCGTTGTCTTCCTCGATCAGCGACACTGCCCGCAGCACGTCGAAATCATGCAGGCCCTTGGCCCGCAGGGCGTCGATGTGCTGGGCGTTGATCAGGTAGATGATCTGCATGTGCCGCGGCAGCATGCGTTCCATCAGGCCCACCGGCCAGGTTTCCAGGGCTTCGGGCAGCAGGGTGTGGTTGGTGTAGGACAGGGTTTCCACGGTGACCTGCCACGCTGCATCCCAGGCAATGCCGTGCAGGTCCACCAGCTGGCGCATCAGCTCGGCCACGGCGATAGACGGGTGGGTGTCGTTGAGCTGGATCGCCGCATGCTCGCCGAGGCTGAGCACCGAGTCGTGCATGTTCTTGTGGCGCCGCAACAGGTCCTGCAGCGATGCCGAAACAAAGAAATACTCCTGGCGCAGGCGCAGCTCCTGGCCGGCCTCGGTGCTGTCGGCCGGGTACAGCACCCGGGAAATACTTTCGGCCCGGGCCACTTCTGCCACCGCCCCCAGGTGGTCGCCGGCGTTGAAGCGCTCCAGGTGCAGGTCTTCCATGGCCCGGGCCCGCCACAGGCGCAGGGTGTTGACGCTGGCCCCGCGCCAGCCCACCACCGGCGTGTCGTAGGCCACCGCGCGCACGGTTTCCCCCGGCCACCAGACCTGTCGGCTATTGCCGGTCTCGTCGGTCACGGTGTCGACACTGCCGCCAAAACCGATGGAGTAGATCACCTCCGGGCGCTCGAACTCCCAGGGGTTGCCGAAATCCAGCCAGTGCTCGGTCTGCTCCTGCTGCCAGCCGTCGACGATGGCCTGGCGGAACAGCCCATGTTCATAGCGAATGCCATAGCCATGCCCGGCGATGCCCAGGGTCGACATGCTCTCCATGAAGCACGCCGCCAGGCGCCCGAGGCCGCCATTGCCCAGGGCCGCATCGGGCTCGAGCAAGCGGATGCGCTCCAGGTCCACCCCGAGGTCGGTCAAGGCCTCGCGGGCCACCTCCAGCAGCCCGAGGTTGCTCAGGCTGTCGAACAGCAGGCGGCCGATCAGGAACTCCAGGGACAGGTAGTACACCCGCTTCTGGCCCTTGCGGTAGATCTGCCGGGTGTGATCCATCCAGTGGTCGACCATATGGTCCCGCGCGGCCAGGGCAATGGCCTCGAACCAATCGTGGTCGAAGGCGTGATCCGGGTCTTTGCCTACCGCGTAGGTGAGTTTGGTCAAGACGGCTTCGCGGAAAGCGGCCACCTCAGCGTCACGAACAAGGGGTTCCTGAGTCATCGATACGACCTCTGACGAGATACACAGTGAGCATGGAATTGTCTGAGCCTAGTCGGTCTGACAGAAGGCAAAGGCTCTGGTTCGACGCTGTTTCAAATGGCTCGGTCAAAGAGAGAGTCTTCTGCGCCAGCCGGGGAAAAGATGCAGATGCCGTGCCGCCAGGCATTGAACGGCGCCACATGACGAAAAATCCGACACAAAGTTGTTCAAAAATCCACCAGTCCCGGTATGATCGCGCGCCCTGGAACATGCCGGAAAAACCACCTTGATGAAGTCCAACCTGATCGCCGCCGCGGAAATCGATCGTCTCGATACCTGGGCCAAATACTCTGCGCCCATGTGCGGTTCCTGCATGTCCAGCTGCTGCACCCTGCCGGTGGAAGTGAAGATCAAGGACCTGATCCGCATTGGCATCGTCGATGAATTCGAACGCGGCGAGCCGGCGAAGAACATCGCCAAGCGCCTGCAGAAGGAAGGCATCGTCGAGCGCTACAACCAGAAGTCGGAAATCTTCACCCTGCAGCGCATGAGCAACAACGACTGCCTGTATCTGGATCGTAAAAGCCGCCTGTGCACCATTTATGACAAGCGCCCGGACACCTGCCGCAACCACCCGAAGATCGGTCCGCGTCCGGGCTACTGCGCCTACAAGCCCAAGCCCCAGGTGCGTCCGACCAATACCAGCAGCCGGACCCTGGAACGCTTCTGAGCCTCCCCCGTCGCTGCTGTAGCCGCCCCGAGGCTGCAACTGCGATCGGCTGCAATGCAGCCGCAAAACAGCCACCACGACCGTTCAGGTAGCACTCGCCGCCCGGGTTGGCGGCCGCTGCGCGAGCGGTCGCTGTATCGCAGGCTCGGCAGCGGCTACAACTGAGGCTCCGGCGTTTTCTCCGGGCGAAAAAAAACGCCCCCGACCGCAAGGCCGGGGGCGTTTTCATTCAGCCGGAACTAAAGACTCAGTTCTTGGCTTTCTTGGCAGCGCGAGTACGCTCGCCTTCGTCCAGGATCTTCTTGCGAAGACGGATGGACTTAGGAGTCACTTCACACAGCTCGTCGTCCTGGATGAATTCCAGAGCCTGTTCCAGGGTGAAGCGAACAGGTGGAACCAGGGCGATGGTTTCGTCTTTACCCGAAGCACGCATGTTGTCGAGCTTCTTGCCCTTGGTAGGGTTGACGCCCAGGTCGTTGTCACGGCTGTTCAGACCAACGATCTGACCGTTGTAGATTTCCTGGCCGTGCTCGACGAACAGCTTGCCGCGCGCTTGCAGGGTTTCCAGGGAGTAGGTCAGGGCCTTGCCGGTTTCTACCGATACCAGTACGCCGTTCTGACGGCCGGACATGTGGCCGGACTTCATTGGAGCGTAACGATCGAAGATCGAGGTCAGGATGCCTGCACCGTTGGTCAGGGTCAGGAACTGGTTACGGAAACCGATCAGACCACGAGCCGGGATGTTGTACTCCAGGCGTACACGGCCCTTGCCATCCGGAACCATGTTGCTCAGGTCGCCCTTACGCAGGCCCATTTCTTCCATGACCTTGCCCTGGGATTCCTCAGGGATGTCGATGGTGACGTTTTCGAAGGGTTCCTGCTTCACGCCGTCAACTTCACGGATGATCACTTCAGGACGGCCAACGCCCATCTCGAAGCCTTCGCGACGCATGGTTTCGATCAGTACCGACAGGTGCAGCTCACCACGGCCGGAAACCTTGAACTTGTCAGCCGAGTCGCCTTCTTCAACGCGCAGAGCAACGTTGTACAGCAGCTCCTTGTCCAGACGCTCCTTGATGTTACGGCTGGTCACGAACTTGCCTTCTTTACCGCAGAATGGCGAGTCGTTGACCTGGAAGGTCATGGAAACGGTTGGCTCGTCAACGCTCAGTGGCTTCATCGCTTCGACAACAGTCGGGTCGCACAGAGTGTCGGAGATGAACAGCTCGTCGAAACCGCTGATGCAGACGATGTCGCCGGCAGCTGCTTCTTCAACGTCTACACGGTGCAGACCGTGGTGACCCATCAGCTTGAGGATACGACCGTTGCGGCGCTTGCCGTTGACGTCGATGGCCACCACCGGGGTGTTCGGCTTGACGCGACCGCGAGCGATACGGCCAACGCCGATCACACCCAGGAAGCTGTTGTAGTCCAGAGCGGAAACCTGCATCTGGAACGGACCGTCACGGTCAACGCTTGGCGCTGGCACGTTGTCGACGATCGACTGGTACAGCGGGGTCATGTCTTCGGCCATTTCGGTGTGGTCCAGACCGGCAATGCCGTTCAGGGCCGAGGCGTAGACGACTTTGAAGTCCAGCTGTTCTTCGGTAGCGCCGAGGTTGTCGAACAGGTCGAAGATCTGGTCCAGAACCCAGTCAGGACGCGCGCCCGGACGGTCAACCTTGTTGATCACCACGATTGGACGCAGGCCGGCTTCGAAAGCCTTCTTGGTCACGAAACGGGTTTGCGGCATAGGGCCGTCTTGAGCGTCGACCAGCAGCAGCACGGAGTCGACCATGGACATTACGCGCTCAACTTCGCCGCCGAAGTCGGCGTGGCCCGGGGTGTCCACGATGTTGATGTGGTAGCCGTTCCAGTTGATGGCGGTGTTTTTCGCCAGAATGGTAATGCCGCGCTCTTTTTCCTGGTCGTTGGAGTCCATCACGCGCTCGTCGTTGAGCTCGTTGCGCTCCAGGGTGCCGGATTGACGCAGGAGTTTGTCTACCAGGGTGGTTTTACCGTGGTCAACGTGGGCGATGATGGCGATGTTGCGTAGATTTTCGATCACTTGTGTATCTCGATCAGAGGATTCGGTGTGCTGACAAGTTATGGCAGCGATTAACAATAGAGTCAGGCTTTGCCGTTACAGCTTTACGGCGGCGTCGGGGGGACGGTGACGCAAGCCACAGGCAAACATCCCCGGGCACTTAGCTCGGTCTATAAACGCGCACATTGGCATGTCCCTCACTGAGCAGATGGTGAGCATGCAGGCGACTCATGACGCCTTTGTCGCAATACAGCAGGTACTGGCGCGTAGGGTCCAGTTCCTTGAAGCGGGCGTTCAATGCATAGAACGGCAGCGCTTTTACTTCGATGCCAGCCAAGTCCAGCGGGTCATCTTCCTCGGCATCCGGATGACGGATGTCGATGACGATCTGACCGGCCAGCGCTTCACTGACTTCTTCAATCTGCACATCCTGGCCCAACTCATCGATCACCCGATCGATCGGCACCAGTTTGGCCCGCTCGATCGCACGCTCGAGCACGGCCATGTCGAATTCTTTCTCTTCATGCTCGACGCGATGGCGCTTGGCATGGGTCTTGGGGTTCACCGAGATGACCCCGCAGTACTCCGGCATGTGCTTGGCGAAGTCGGCGGTGCCGATCTCCACGGCCAGGTCGATGATGTCCTGCTTGTGGCTGGCGATCAGCGGACGCAGCACCAGCTTGTCGGTCACGCAATCGATCACCGAGAGGTTCGGCAAGGTCTGGCTGGACACCTGGGAAATCGCCTCGCCGGTGACCAGCGCGTCGATGTGCAGGCGGTCGGCGATGCTCGACGCGGCACGCAACATCATACGCTTCAAAATGACGCCCATATGACTGTTGTCGACTTTGCCGAGGATTTCCCCGAGCACTTCCTCGAACGGCACGCTGACGAACAGCACGCGCTGGGAGCTGCCGTACTTCTTCCAGATATAGTGCGCAACTTCCATCACGCCCAGTTCATGGGCACGCCCGCCCAGGTTGAAGAAGCAGAAATGCCCCATCAGGCCGCGGCGCATGATCTGGTAGGCCGCCACCGTGGAATCGAAACCGCCGGACATCAGCACCAGGGTCTGTTCCAGGGCGCCCAGCGGGTAGCCGCCGATGCCATTGTGCTGGCTGTGGATCACGAACAACCGTTGGTCGCGAATTTCCATCCGCACTTCAACTTCCGGCGCTTTCAGGGAAATTCCGGCGGCGCCGCACTGCCGACGCAGTTGGCTGCCGACGTATTTTTCCACGTCCATGGAGCTGAATTCATGCTTGCCGGCACGCTTGCAGCGCACGGCAAAAACCTTCCCCGCCAGGGACTCGCCAAAGTGCTGGTGGCACTTGGCAACGATGTCGTCGAAGTCGCCCAGAGGGTACTCGTCGACCTGCAGGAAATGCGCGATGCCGGGCATGCAGCCCAGGCGCTCGGTCATGTCCTTCAGGGCCTTGGGCTCGCTGACGGCGGTTTCCAGCTCGAGGTTGTCCCATACACCATTGACCACCACGGCCGGGTCCAGGTCGCGGAGCACGGCACGGATGTTCTTCGCCAACTGACGGATGAAACGCGTCCGAACCGGGCGGCTCTTGATGGTGATTTCCGGGAAAACTTTAACGATTAGTTTCATGAAAACAGCGCGCGCTGGGCCAGCCGAAAAAGGGGGGCGCGGATTATAGCGGAAATTGCTCAAGGTTTAACCAGTTAATGTGCAGAAGGTTTTCGATGCACCAAAACGGGTCATTTATTGGCAAAGACGCTACATTGCAGTGCGCCAGATGCCGGCATTTGACCGAATCCGCCGTATAAAGCGTGATTTTGGGGCAGAAAACCCATCTCGGGGCACTGGCATGCAATTTGCTCCCTTGTGAGGCAGGTTGCCATGGCAGAGTATTCGCGCCGGCATCACCCACATTCTAAGGGCACTCCAACACCAAGCCCGAAGCCACCCGGAGGACACTATGTCGAAGTCGGTTCAACTCATCAAAGATCATGACGTCAAATGGATTGATCTGCGCTTCACTGACACCAAGGGCACTCAACATCACGTGACCATGCCGGCTCGTGATGCGCTGGATGAAGACTTCTTCGAAGCGGGCAAGATGTTCGACGGCTCCTCCATCGCTGGCTGGAAAGGCATCGAAGCCTCCGACATGATCCTGATGCCGGACGACAGCACTGCCGTACTGGACCCCTTCACCGAAGAACCGACCCTGATCCTGGTCTGCGACATCATCGAACCTTCGAGCATGCAGGGTTATGACCGCGACCCACGGGCCATCGCCAAGCGCGCTGAAGAGCACCTGAAGGCCACCGGTATCGGCGACACCGTATTCGCCGGTCCAGAGCCAGAGTTCTTCATCTTCGACCAGGTGAAATTCAAGTCCGACATCTCCGGTTCGATGTTCAAGATCTACTCCGAGCAAGGTTCGTGGATGTCCGACCAGGACATCGAAGGCGGTAACAAGGGCCACCGTCCTGGCGTCAAGGGCGGCTACTTCCCGGTTCCACCGTTCGACCACGACCACGAAATCCGTACCTCCATGTGCAACGCACTGGAAGAAATGGGCCTGACCGTCGAAGTTCACCACCACGAAGTGGCGACTGCCGGCCAGAACGAAATCGGCGTCAAGTTCAACACCCTGGTGAAGAAAGCCGACGAAACCCAGACCCTGAAGTACGTGGTGCACAACGTGGCCGATGCCTACGGCCGCACCGCCACTTTCATGCCCAAGCCTCTGTACGGCGACAACGGCTCGGGCATGCACGTGCACATGTCCATCTGGAAAGACGGCAAGAACACCTTCGCGGGTGAAGGCTATGCCGGCCTGTCCGACACCGCCCTGTACTTCATCGGCGGCATCATCAAGCACGGTAAGGCCCTGAACGGCTTCACCAACCCGGCGACCAACTCCTACAAGCGTCTGGTGCCAGGCTTCGAAGCCCCGGTCATGCTGGCCTACTCGGCGCGCAACCGTTCCGCTTCGATCCGCATTCCTTACGTGTCGAGCCCTAAGGCCCGCCGTATCGAAGCGCGTTTCCCGGACCCGGCTGCCAACCCGTACCTGGCCTTCGCTGCCCTGCTGATGGCCGGCCTGGACGGTATCCAGAACAAGATCCACCCTGGCGACGCTGCTGACAAAAACCTGTACGACCTGCCGCCTGAAGAGGCCAAAGAGATCCCACAAGTTTGCGGCAGCCTGAAGGAAGCCCTGGAAGAGCTGGACAAAGGTCGCGCGTTCCTGACCAAAGGCGGCGTTTTCAGCGACGACTTCATCGACGCCTACATCGCCCTGAAAAGCGAAGAAGAAATCAAGGTCCGTACCTTCGTACACCCACTGGAATACGAGCTGTACTACAGCTGCTGATCCGGTAGCGCCTGCGCGAACGGCGTGATGAAAAAGCCTCCTTCGGGAGGCTTTTTTTATGCCTGCAAAATAGCCGGAGTCTTGGCTGGCGAGGGATGCAGGTTTGACCGGTGCAGGGCGGTTGCGTGCATCATGGGCGCCACTTCATTGAACAATAGCCGAGCCTCCCCATGCCCTCACGCCTCACGCTGTACCTGGCACTGACCTGCAGTCTGTTCGCCACCGCCACCGCCGCCCGTGCCGCCGACGCCCCGACCGCCCTCGCCCCGCTGCTGGCCAGCATTGGCGAACGCCTGGACATTGCCGATCAGGTGGCCCTGAGCAAATGGGACAGTCACAAGGCCGTGGAAGACCGCCCGCGGGAACAGCAGGTGATCGCCGGGGCCGCGAGCCAGGCCGCCACCTATCACTTGGGCCAGGAGGTGGTGGAGCCATTCTTCGCGGCCCAGATCGAAGCCAACAAACTGGTGCAGTACGCCAGGCTTTCCACCTGGCACCTGCAGGGCAAGGCGCCGGATACGCCACGGGCGGACCTGGTCGGGCAGATTCGTCCGCAACTCGATCGGTTACAAAAGCGCCTGTTGCAGCAACTGGCCGATTTCAGCCCTCACCGTACCGACCCGCAATGCCCGCAATGGCTGGCCCAGGCCAACAAGACCAGCAGCACCGACCCACTGCGCCAACTGGCGATGATCCGCGCCACGGCCGAGTTATGTGTGTTCAAAGGTTAACCACGGCCACGCCAATGGGTGTGGCGCCCTATGCTGGAGCCTTTCCAGCGAAGGCCCTCGCGGCCGGGAGCACTGTCATGCGGGCCGCAGTCTTTTGCCTGCTGTGGATAATCACCCTGCCGGCCATCGCCCAGATCTATCAGTACACCGATGGGACGGGCCATCGCGCCTACAGCGACCAGCCGCCGAAGACCGGGCACCCGTCGATCGAGACGTCCGTGGTCAATCGCATGCCGAGCCCCACGCCACTGCCCCGGGAAACAGCGCCAGCGCAAGCACCCACCCCCAGGCCCTACGCCCGGCTGCAGTTGAGCGCAGTGCCAGAGCACGCTGCGTTGCGGGCCAACAATGGCAGCTTCAGCGTGCAGGTGGAGTTGCAACCGGAGCTGCAGGCGTCCCACCGCCTGCGCCTGGTACTGGACGGCAAGCCCTATGGCCTCGCCACGCCTGGGCCAAGCCTGCCATTGGTGAACCTCGACCGGGGCGAGCATCGCCTGGCAGTCCAGGTGCTCGACGGCCAGCAGCAAGTCTTGCAGCAGAGTCCGGACCTCACCTTCACTCTGCTGCGAGCCCGCCGGCCCTGACCCTGCGCCGGCCTCAACCCCGTACCACACCGCTGGCCAGCAGGGCGGCGATGGTCGGCTCATCCAGCCCCAGCCCCTCCAGCACCGCACGGGTATGCTGCCCCAGGGTCGGCGGGGCACTGTGGTAACTGGCCGGGGTACGCGAGAGCTTCACCGGAGAGCCAATACCCCGGTAGTCGTCGATCTCCACCAGCAGGCCGCGGTGCCGGGTGTGGGGATGAGCCACGACCTGATCGACGGTGGCAATCGAACCGCAAGGCACCCCAAGGCCGATCAACCGCTGGGCCAGTGAGGGACCATCATGGGCTTGCAGGTGCCGTTCCAGCTGTTGCTTCAAGGCCTCGCGATTGACCGAGCGCTGGCCGTTGTTGGCGAAGCGCGGATCATCCAGCAACTCGCAGGCTCCCAGTTCCTGGCACAGGCGGGTGAACTGGCGGTCGTTGCCGACAGCGAGAAAGATCGGCTCGCCAGCCGTGCGATAGCTGTCGTACGGAGCGATGTTGGGATGGGCGTTGCCGGTGCGCCGCGGGGTCTTGCCGGCGGCGAAATAGTTCGGCAAATGCGGGTGCAGCAACGAAACGCCACAGTCGTACAGGGAAATGTCCAGGGACTGGCCCAGGCCGCTGCGCTGACGTTCGTTGAGCGCCAGGAGAATCCCCGCCAGGGCATTCAGGCCGGTGACCATGTCGACGATCGGCAGGCCGATGCGCAACGGCCCACCCTCGTCCTCGCCGTTGACGCTCATCAATCCGGCCATGGCCTGGATCACCGCGTCATAGCCGGGCAAGCCGCCCAGGGGACCATCCTCCCCAAAGCCGGAAACCGCGCAGTGGATCAACGCCGGAAAACGCTGGCTCAGCACTTCGGCATAACCGATGCCCCAGCGTCGCAGGGTGCCGGGCTTGAAGTTCTCGATCAGCACGTCGGCCCCTTCGAGCAGTTGCATCAGCAACTCCAGGCCTTCGGGGCGGGACAGGTCGACGGCGATTCCCTGCTTGTTGCGGTTGACGCCGCGATAGTACGAAGCGTCGGCGCCTTCGAAAGGTGGCCCCCAGCCCCGGGTTTCGTCGCCGCTCAGGGGCTCCAGCTTGATCACTTCGGCGCCATGGTCGGCCAGGGCCTGGGAACAGTAGGGACCACCGAGCACACGGCTGAGGTCGATGACTTTCAGGCCCGTCAGGGCCCCTTGGGCAAGCGTCATGAAAGTACTCCGGTGAGTTGCACAAAGGTCATTCAGGCCGGCAGTAGGCGCATGGCTTCGGCTTGGGACAGCGGGCTCTCGGTGGCCAGGCGCGCCAGCAGCTCGGCGTCGATTGGCGCATCCAGATTCAAGGGGTCACGGGGCAGGACCTTGTGCACCAGCACCAGGTGCGCCAGGGCCAGGCGCCGATAGTCCGGCGCCTGGCGCGTTGCTTCCCAGGCCATGAAAATCGCACTGGCCAGGTGGTACAGGACACTGCCGGCCTGGCGCACCTGCTCGTCCCGGCGTTGTTGCGCCACGTTGTGAAAGCAGGTCACGCTGCGCAGCAGGGCCGAGTCGAACAGCACGCGGCTGGCCTGGGGCAAATCGGCTTCGGCGAGCAACCCGGCCAGATACCCCTGCAGCGGTTCCAATGCCTGCTCGCGCGTCACCGCCCGGGCAATGTCCAGGGCGACGATATTGCTGGTGCCTTCCCAGATCGACCCCAGATGGGCATCACGTACCAGACGGGCATCGCTCCACTCTTCGATGTAGCCGACGCCGCCCCGAACCTCCATGGCATCGCCGGTCACTCGGCGGGCATCCCGGCAGGCGCGGAACTTGATCAACGGGGTGAGGATGCGCACGCACTTGCGCGCCGTCTCGTCACCGCCATCGGCCCGTGGCAGCAGGGTAGCGATCTGCATGAACATCGAGCGCGCCTGTTCGGTGGGCAGCATCATCTTCAGCAGTTGCCGCTGCATCAGCGGCATCTCGATCAGGTGCTTGCCGAACGCCTTGCGCTGGCGAGCGATGAACAGGGCCTCGTTGAGGCCGCGCCGCATCAGCCCCGCCGCACGCACGCCGTTGGACAGTCGCGACATGTTGATCATGTCGGCCATTTGCTGAAAGCCGCGGCCCACCTCGCCAATCAAATAGGCGCTGGCGCCTTCCAGGGTGATTTCGCCACTGGCCATGGAGCGGCTGCCCAGCTTGTCCTTCAGGCGCTGGATCCGGTAGTGGTTGCGCGAGCCGTCCGCCAGCACCTTCGGCAGCAGGAACAGGCTGACCCCGGCCATGCCCGCGGGCGCATCTTGCGGCCGCGCCAGGACCATGGCCAGGTCGGCATCCGGGTTGGAGCAGAACCACTTCTCGCCAAACAGGCGCCACTGGCCGTCTTCCAGCCGGGCACAGGTTTCGGTACGCGAGACATCGGAGCCGGCAGCCTGTTCGGTCATGAACATCGCCCCCTGGAACAACTGCTCGAAATCCTGGGACTGCAAGGATGGCAAGTAACGCGCCACCAGTTCCGGCGTACCGAACTTGCACAGGGTCCGGGTCAGCGAGTCGGTCATGCTCACCGGGCAGCACAAGCCGAACTCGGCCTGGACGAACAGGTAGGTCAGGGCGTACTTGATCAACGGCGGCGGGCCACCGGGCCGATGGCTCATGGCGGCCAGGCCCAGCTCGGCGTAGGCCACCCGTTCCAGGGCGACGTAGTCCGGGTGTTTGGCAATGCTCTGCAGGTTCTCGCCACGGCGGGTGCGCGGCTGCAGCACCGGCGGGTGCTTGTCCGCGGACAGGGCCAGTACATCAAGTTCAGCGCCGGCCCGGGCGCCCAGGCGCTGCAGGCTGGGCAGCCATTGCTGATAGACCGAGGGCGGCAGGTAAACCTTGAGCAACGCGGCCAGGCCGGCATCGCACTGGAAAAGGTTGATGCCCCGGCTGTCGGGGATGTTCAGGCTGTCTTCAATGGGGCGGGGCTCGGCGGTCATGGCGCGTCTCCTGATTTTTGTAGGCCGAGACTAGAGCCGCCATCGATAAGTATCTAATACAAAATTCATCAACTACGATAAGAAAACAATATCGTAGAAGCCGGGATCGCCATGGACCTCAAACAACTGCGCTACTTCGTCGCGGTGGCCGAAGAGCTGCACTTCGGGCGTGCCGCCAGCCGCCTGTGCATCTCGCAACCGGCACTGAGCTTCGACATCAAGAAACTCGAAGGGCAGCTGGATATCCAGTTGCTCAACCGCAACAACAAGTCCGTGAGCCTGACCAATGCCGGCCAGGTGTTGCTGGAGGAGGCGCGCTACCTGTTGCTGCGGGCCGAGCAGGCACGACGCCTGACCCAGCGCTCGGCCGAGGGTTTTGCCGGACGCCTGAGCCTGGGCTTCGTCAACTCGATCCTGCACCGCGGGCTGCCCCAGGCGGTCAAGGCCTTCGAACGCGACCACCCGGACACCGAGATCGTATTGATGGAAATGAACAGCGCCGACCAGGCCCAGGCCCTGCAGCGCGGCCAGATCGATCTCGGCTTCGTGCATGGCGGCACCTTTGCCGCCGGCATTCACAGCGAAACGCTGCTGGCCGAACCCTTTCTGTGCTGCCTGCCCCTGGGGCACCGACTGGCCCAGGTGTCGCGCATCGACCTGGCACAACTGGCCAACGACGACTTCATCCTGTTTCCCCGGGAAGTCTCGCCGCACTATCACGACCTGATCATCGCCCGCTGCGTAGCGGCCGGTTTCAGCCCGCGCATCCGTCACGAAACCCGGCTCTGGCAAACCGTGGTGGCAATGGTCACCCATGAGATGGGGGTGGCGCTGGTGCCCCAGACCCTGGCGATGATCGGCCAGCCGGGGGTGCGCTACTGCGAGATCGAAGGCCCGGGCGCGCCTTCGCAGATCCTGGCGATTCGCCTGGAGGCCAAGCCATCGGCCGCCGCCGAGAATTTCCTCGGCACGCTCAAGTCCCTGCTGCCACCCGTAACCACGGGGCCTTGAGCCTCGCCTGGCGATACGAAATCACGTATCAAACCATAAGATTTAATCATTATATTTTTCGATTCCCGCCTGTATAGGCTGCCAGCGGTCGGACCGTGCATGAGGTCCATGCGCCCGCCGCCGGTGCCTATAAAAATAACAAGCAGGAGTTGAACATGACCGCCGCCCTGGAAGCTGCCGCCCACAAGAAAGCCCGCAAGGCGGGCGTTGCCTCGTTCATCGGCACCACCATCGAGTGGTACGACTTCTACGCCTACGGGATCGCCGCCGCCCTGGTGTTCGGCAAGGTGTTCTTCCCCGCCGACCTGCCCCCGGGCACCGCCACCCTGCTGTCTTTCCTGACCTTGTGGGCCGGCTTCATCGCCCGCCCCATCGGCGGCATCATCTTCGGCCACATGGGCGACAAGATCGGCCGCAAGACCACCCTGGTGATCACCCTGATCATGATGGGCGTGGCCACCACCTGCATCGGCCTGCTGCCCGGCTACCTGCAGATCGGCATCTGGGCGCCGATCGCCCTGGTGACACTGCGAATCATCCAGGGCATCGCCGTGGGTGGCGAATGGGGCGGGGCAATCCTGATCGCCAGCGAAAGCGCGCCCAAGGGCAAGGGCATCCTCTATGCCGCCTTCGCCCAGCAAGGCTCTCCGGCCGGCAACCTGCTGGCGACCCTGGTGTTCTTCGGCCTCAGCGCCCTGCCAGCGCCGGACTTCCTGCTCTGGGGCTGGCGCATTCCGTTCCTGCTCTCGGCGGTGCTGGTGATCGTCGGCATGATCATCCGCCTCAAGCTCGAGGAGTCCGATGACATGAAGCGCCTGATCGAGCAGAAAAAGACCGTCAAACTGCCGATTCTCGAAGTCCTGCGCAGCCACTGGCGCATCGTGCTGCTGGGCGCCGGGGTGCTGCCGATCATCCATGTCACCTACTTCAAGAGCACCTTCGCCCTGTCCTGGGCCACCAAGGAACTGGGCTACAGCCAGGGCAGCTTCCTCAGCGTGATCGTCATCGCCCTGGTGGTGCAGTTCATCACCCAGCCCCTGGGCGCAGTACTGGTATCGCGAATCGACATGCGCAAGGCGATGGTGCTGATGGTGGTGCCAGAGTTGCTGCTGATGCCGATGATGTTCTTCGCCGTGGAGACCGGCACCTACTGGATTGCCGTGCTCGGCATGTGCCTGGCCACGGTGCCGCACTCGATGTTCTACGGGGCGGTGGGCGGTATCCTGGCCCGGGCCTTCCCGACCCGGGTGCGCTACAGCGGGCTGTCGATCTCCTACCAGCTGTGCTCACTGCTGGTGGGGGGCGCCACCCCGGTGCTGGCCCAGAGCATCCTCAACAGCACCGGCAGCATCGTCGGCGTGGCCATCGCCTCGGCCTGCTACACCCTGGTCTCGCTGGTGTGCATGCTGTTGCTGCTCAAGCGCATCGGCCACAACGCCTCCGAGCTGTCCACAGCGGAGCAGGCGGATGCCGATGAGCTGGCCCGGCAGGCCGGGCAGGTGCCCCCTCAGCACGCTGCCGACGCCCCGACGGAACCGGCCGCAGGCACTTGCCTGAACCAGCTACAAGCCGCTCGCTGACTCTCCCTGGGAAAGGCGCATCCGGCGCTCGTGCTCCAGCAGCCAGCGCTTGCGCCACAGGCCACCGCCATAGCCGGTGAGGGAGCCGTCGCTGCCAATCACCCGGTGGCAGGCCACCACGATGGCGATCGGGTTGGCCCCATTGGCCCGGGCCACCGCACGTATCGCTGAGGGCGAGCCGATCCGGCTCGCCACCTCGGCATAACTGCAGGTGCTGCCCAGGGGGATCGCCCGCAATGCCTGCCAGACCGTGCGGGTGAAAGGCGAGGCGTTCATCGCCAGGGGCGTCGTGAAGTCTCCAGACTCCCCGGCAAAGTAGCGCTGCAATTGCGCCTCGATCTGATCGATGGGGGCAAAGCGTCCGAAGCCGATGCTCGAACCGCTGTTTTTCTGCAGGCTCTGCAACTCGGCGGCCAGGGCCGGACGATCGAAGAACTCCAGCAGATGCAAAACCTGAGCGTCGGCCACCGCCAGCATCACGCCGATCGGGGTCTGCAGCCAATCCACCTTGAGCAGCTCGCGCCCCCGCAGGTTTGATGGCGGCTGGCCGGCAAGGCGCGTGAAGGCCCGGCGAAAGCCGCTGTCGGAATCAAAGCCGGCACTGAGCTGCGCCTCGATCACCGGCTCCCCCGAAGCCAACTGCTGCATGCCCTGGCCCATGCGGCGCAGGCGGGCCATTTCCAGGAAGGTCACCCCGAAGTAACGCTTGAACGCCCGCCGCACGGTGGAGGGGTCCAGCCCCAGGCGGATCAGGTCGCCCTCGTACCAACGGCGCTCGGCGTCATGCTCCAGGGCGTCGAGCAGGGTCTTGACCCAGGGCTCCTGGGCCCCGGCCCGCTCCAGGGGGCGACAGCGCAGGCAAGCACGGAAACCCGCTTCGAGGCAGCCCTTGATGGAGCTGAAAAACACACTGTTCTGACGCTTGGGCTTGCGCGCCGCACAGGTCAGGCGGCAGAACACACCGGTGCTTTTCACCCCGACGTAGGCAAAGCCCTCATAGGCCGGATCACGCTCCAGCAGCGCCTGGTACAGCGTGTCGTCGTCGGGAAGCTGGAACAGCAAAGTGGCGTTTTCCATGGCTCCATCCTGAATCCTGAAACATCGAGTCCGAACACTCTAAACCCGCTCCCCGTCAGCCACCGCTGAAAAACGGGCGTTGATTCCGCTGCTGCTGCGCACCCGGCGAGCACCTTGGGGAATCATGCACTATATTGGTGCAACACCATGCGCCCCGGAACCATTGCCAGCCCATTTTGGTTCGAAAATACCCGCCAGAGCTGGCAAAGCGCCACGCAATTGGGCTTGAAACGCCTGTTTCAAGGCTCGAACGCTTCTTTTCGGAGCCTTGGTTTGGTTTTTGCATTTTCTCCACATCAGCGCTTAACCCGTGCGCGCATTTCGGGGCCGGCCCTGAATCGTCTTGCTTCAAAAGAGGTCAACGTCTACCCATGACCATCAGCGATCCACTGCACCGTCTGCTTCTGGACAACCTGACCACCGCCACCATCCTGCTCAACGCCGACCTGCGCCTTGAGTACATGAACCCGGCGGCGGAAATGCTCCTGGCCATCAGTGGCCAACGCAGCCATGGGCAATTCATCAGCGAACTGTTCACCGAATCGGCCGAAGCCCTGAGCTCCCTGCGCCAGGCCGTGGAACAGGCGCACCCCTTCACCAAGCGCGAGGCGATGCTCACCGCCCTGACCGGCCAGACCCTGACCGTCGACTATGCAGTGACGCCAATCCTCAGCAATGGCGCCACCTTGCTGCTGCTGGAAGTGCACCCCCGAGACCGCCTGCTGCGGATCACCAAGGAGGAGGCCCAGCTGTCCAAGCAGGAAACCAGCAAGATGCTGGTGCGCGGCCTGGCCCACGAGATCAAGAATCCCCTGGGCGGGATTCGCGGCGCCGCGCAACTGCTGGCCCGGGAACTGCCCGAGGAAAGCCTCAAGGACTACACCAACGTCATCATCGAAGAGGCCGACCGCCTGCGCAATCTGGTGGATCGCATGCTCGGCTCGAACAAGCTGCCGTCCCTGGCGCTGACCAACATCCATGAAGTGCTGGAGCGGGTCAGCAGCCTGGTGGAGGCCGAAAGCCAGGGCTGCATCACCCTGGTCCGGGACTACGACCCGAGCATTCCCGACGTACTGATCGACCGCGAGCAGATGATCCAGGCGGTGCTCAACATCGTGCGCAACGCGATGCAGGCCATCAGCAGCCAGAATGGACTGCGCCTGGGGCGCATCACCCTGCGCAGCCGCACCATGCGCCAGTTCACCATCGGCCATGTGCGCCATCGCCTGGTGACCAAGATCGAGATCATCGACAACGGCCCGGGGATACCCGCCGAGCTGCAGGACACGCTCTTCTTCCCCATGGTCAGTGGCCGTCCGGACGGTACCGGGCTGGGCCTGGCCATTACCCAGAACATCATCAGCCAGCACCAGGGCCTGATCGAATGTGACAGCCATCCCGGCCACACCACCTTCTCGATCTTTCTGCCACTGGAACAAGGAGCCCCATCGACATGAGCCGTAGTGAAACCGTGTGGATCGTCGATGACGACCGTTCTATCCGCTGGGTCCTGGAAAAAGCCCTGCAGCAGGAAGGCATGACCACCCAGAGCTTCGACAGTGCCGACGGGGTGATGAGCCGCCTGGCCCGCCAGGCTCCCGACGTGATCATTTCCGACATTCGCATGCCCGGGGCCAGCGGCCTCGACCTGCTGGCGCGGATTCGCGAACAGCACCCGCGCCTGCCGGTGATCATCATGACCGCCCACTCCGACCTGGACAGTGCCGTCGCCTCCTACCAGGGCGGCGCCTTCGAGTACCTGCCCAAGCCGTTCGATGTCGATGAGGCGGTGTCCCTGGTCAAGCGCGCCAACCAGCACGCCCAGGAACAACAAGGCCTGGAGGTCGCCCCGCCCCTGACCCGCACCCCGGAGATCATCGGCGAAGCGCCGGCGATGCAGGAGGTGTTTCGAGCCATCGGCCGTCTCAGCCATTCCAACATCACGGTGTTGATCAACGGCGAGTCCGGTACCGGCAAGGAGCTGGTGGCCCACGCCCTGCACCGCCACAGCCCGCGGGCAGCCTCGCCGTTCATCGCCCTGAACATGGCGGCGATCCCCAAGGACCTAATGGAGTCCGAGCTGTTCGGCCATGAGAAAGGCGCCTTCACCGGCGCGGCCAACCTGCGCCGCGGACGCTTCGAACAGGCCGATGGCGGCACCCTGTTCCTCGACGAGATCGGCGACATGCCGGCGGAAACCCAGACCCGCCTGCTGCGCGTCCTGGCCGATGGCGAGTTCTACCGGGTCGGCGGGCATACGCCGGTCAAGGTCGATGTGCGCATCATCGCCGCGACCCACCAGAACCTGGAAACCCTGGTGCACGCCGGCAAGTTCCGTGAGGACCTGTTCCACCGCCTCAACGTGATCCGTATCCATATCCCGCGCCTCTCAGACCGTCGCGAAGACATCCCGACCCTGGCCCGACACTTCCTCAGCCGCGCCGCCCAGGAACTTGCGGTGGAACCCAAGCTGCTGAAGAACGAAACCGAGGAATACCTGAAGAACCTGCCGTGGCCCGGCAACGTGCGCCAGCTGGAAAACACCTGCCGCTGGATCACCGTGATGGCCTCGGGGCGCGAAGTGCACATCAGCGACCTGCCGCCGGAGCTGCTGAGCCTGCCCCAGGATTCGGCCCCCGTGACCAACTGGGAACAGGCGTTGCGCCAATGGGCCGACCAGGCCCTGGCCCGGGGCCAATCGAACCTTCTGGACAGCGCCGTGCCGAGTTTCGAACGGATCATGATCGAGACAGCCCTCAAGCACACTGCCGGTCGCCGGCGCGATGCAGCGGTCCTGCTGGGCTGGGGGCGCAATACCCTGACCCGCAAGATCAAGGAACTGGGAATGAAGGTCGATGGTGGCGACGAGGATGAGGGAGAAGAAGGCTGAAGCCTTCCCCCCTGCGTAGGAGCTGGCTTGCCAGCGAAGAGGCCCTTGCCCCTTGCAACGCGCTGACAAGCGCTTTCGCCGGCAAGCCGGCTCCTACAACAAGGTCCAGCGTGCACCAGGATGGGTTGCATGCACTGCCAGAAGGCGCAACGCAGCGCAATCGGGCACAGGCAAAACCTGGGTTCCACATCTGAAAACCTCTCCTTCGAAAACGCAAAAGCCCCGGAATACGGGGCTTTGTGCTGTTTATCCAGGCAGTTGAACCCGCCCCCGGCAAAATTGGCACGCCCCCTGCAATAACCCTCTCACTACCCAGTTTCGGGGACCTTGGTACAGGCAGGCCGGGGACTCCCCGCTTTAATACCGGGTTCGGCACGCACCGTGGGCCGAGCCCAGCGTTTCGGGAACCTCAGTACAGGCAGGCTGGGGATTCCCTCTTTAACACCCGGCCCATCCCGCTCACAGCGACGGGCCACGCTTTCGGGAACCTCGGTACAGGCAGGCCGGGGATTCCCTCTTTAACACCCGGCCCATCCCGCTCACAGCGACGGGCCCAGCGTTTCGGGAACCTCAGTACAGGCAGGCTGGGGATTCCCTCTTTAACACCCGGCCCATCCCGCCCACAGCGACGGGCCACGCTTTCGGGAACCTCGGTACAGGCAGGCCGGGGATTCCCTCTTTAACACCCGGCCCATCCCGCTCACAGCGACGGGCCACGCTTTCGGGAACCTCAGTACAGGCAGGCTGGGGATTCCCTCTTTAACACCCGGCCCATCTCGCCCACAGCGACGGGCCAGGCTTTCGGGAACCTCGGTACAGGCAGGCCGGGGATTCCCTCTTTATTCCTCCCGCAGGTGGATCGTCAGGCGCCAGCGCCCATCGACCTCATCCCCGCCCCAATCACCGCGCAACGGCCGGGCCGCCACCAGGTTCAGCAACAGGCCCTGGTCCGCCAGGCGGATTCGCCAGTTCACCTGCTTCCGATTGACCTGCAACTGGCCGTTTTGCCGATGCCCCTGGGCATCGATCAGCAACGCTACGGCGCCATCGACATGTTCACCGTGAAGCTTGGGCTCGTGGTTGAACCACAACACCAGGCCATCGGGGGCGACTTCAACCTGCTGCAACTCGACGGGATCGGGCTGGGTCAGGCGACCGATCATCAGGCCCACCATCATCCCGGCGATCGCCAGGGAGCCGAACACCCGCAGCATTAGCTTCGGCCGCGAGTACGCTTCAGGCGTAGAATGCAGCCTGTCTTTCTCTTCGGAGCCGTGCATGTTTCACGTCATCCTCTTTCAACCAGAAATTCCGCCGAATACCGGCAACGTTATCAGGCTGTGCGCCAACAGCGGCTGCCACCTGCATTTGATCGAGCCGCTGGGTTTCGAAATGGACGACAAGCGCCTGCGCCGCGCCGGCCTCGACTACCACGAATACGCCACCCTGCAGCGTCACACCGACCTTGCCAGCTGCCTGGAAAGCCTCGGCCACCCTCGCCTGTTCGCCTTCACCACCAAGGGCTCGCGGCCCTTCCACGACGCCAGCTTCAAGGAAGGCGACGCCTTCCTGTTCGGCCCGGAAAGCCGCGGCCTGCCTGCTGAGGTCCTGGAGGCCCTGCCGGGCGAACAGCGCCTGCGCCTGCCGATGCGCGAAGGCTGTCGCAGCCTCAACCTGTCCAACACCGTGGCCGTGGCGGTCTATGAAGGCTGGCGGCAACTGGGGTTCAAGTAGGGCCTGGCGTTCCCGGGCAAGCCCGCTCCTGCAGGTTTCGCCCGTGCATGAAAAAAGC
>NZ_AYMU01000012.1 GCF_000633395.1 Pseudomonas sp. PH1b | reverse complement strand
AGAGAATCCGGGGCGATTCAATAGGCGTTGGCATTGCGCAGCGAGTTTTATTCCGCTGCGCAACTCGCGTTATTGATAGTGTTTCCTATATATAGGCATCTTCTGCTTCATGACTTCAGTGGTTTCTTTCGAGGTAAACCAGAAGTCTGCTGAATGCTTATCAACGATATCATCGCTTGAGATTTCCTTGCTTTGGATGCTCTCCATTATTCTTGCAACATTAAGCTCTTGTGCTTTTGAGTATTCCAGGCGCCATTGCAAGGCTGAATAGGTTGCCTTTCCGAAGGCGAAGATAAATACGGCTGCTAGAGGTATAAGAATATAATTTCTTTTGGTTTTCGCTGCGTATACCCATATGGACAGTGGCAGGAGGGCCGATAGTGTTCCGTAATGCATGGCGAGACCTGGCTGCCATTCGCCGAGATATTTGGAGCGGCCGTATGCTGTGGCAATCAGCAGGACCATGGGGGCGACGATAATTGCCATCAGGATTGCACTTTCAATGGTTCTTTTTCTTATGGCTTCTAGCGCAACTCCAAAGGCGGCGATACCCCAAATGAAAGCAGCGCAGTTTATAATCCATCTAGCCTGGCTAAAGGATTCCGGGATTAAGCTGGAAATAAGAAGTCCTTCGAATATTGACTTAAATGAATCTAGGCTGAATTCGCCTTGGCTAGATTCAGCCATATGGAAAGAAGAGATGTTAACGGCAGCTGCCGCTATATAGAGAAGCGTCGGGGCGATAGAAATAATGTTTCTGTTCTTTCTTGTCGCAGCAATGATGAGGGCTGGTGATAAGCAAATGCTTAATATCAATCCGTTCAGTCCGCAGGCGGATAGGAATATATTCGTGACTATGGATTTGGAATGACGATATTCGGATTTTGTTGACTCGAAGTAAATTATTAAGCAGAAGAAAAATAATGATGAAAGGAACTGTAGGTGAAATCCCCACATAGCAAAACCTGCCATTGGGCTAAGCAGAATGATAGGAAGGGTTGTATCTAGAATCGATGATCTGTCTCGAAAGTTCTGCGCCGAAAGTATCAGGAAGATAATTGCGGTAGCTGCTAACGCAATGTTTACTACAATAGTTACTCTGAAGTCGTAACCAGTTAACTCAAGTATAATGGTTTGAAGAATCCTTTGGATCGGTATTCTATGCTCCCCGTTCGATGCGAAGAACCATGATGCAGTCGATATAGGATCACTCTGCTGATCTGGTCGTATATATGTCCATTCGTCAGAGTAGGGGTACGGTGCGAGGCTCCCCCAAAACAGAGCGATATACAGCGCTGCTAAAAGCAGCGTTGCTACAATTGGAGTGATTGTGCTGGCCTTCCAAATGAATTTATTCGCTAATGAATCTTGTGCTCTGTGCATGTCAGTTTTATGTGGCCTTGAAATAGTTATGAGATTTTTTCTTTTCTTCTTGAGCCATTACTTAGCTCCGTCGTATTCGGGGTGCTGGGTCTGATGCATAGCCCCTTTGCTGGAGTTCTTGGCGCAGTCGCCGGACTGTTAGTGATCTTGTATATTTTTCCGGCTGAGCTGCGATCGCACTTCTTTGAAGTTTAGGCGCTGAATCATAGCTAACATCCATAGATGCCGACTCAGATCGGCATTTTCTTCTTGGTTTCCACATCGACTGCAATCTGCACCATGCTGGCCATCGAGCCGGCTTTTTTTCGTCTGGAGAAAGATGAATGACCACTCACGGCGTGCGAAACAATAATCCCGGAAACATCGACTTCAACCCGCGCAACGCCTGGCAAGGCCAGCTCGACCTGGTGACCGGCGTGCCGAAACCGCGATTCACCCGGTTCGACACTCCCGAGAACGGAATTCGCGCCCTGGGTAAGCTTCTGCTGGCTTATCGCAGCGAGGATAGCATACCTGGTGTTGGCGGCCCCGGCATCGACACCGTGTGCGAGACCATCAGCCGCTGGGCGCCGGGTAACGAGAACGACACCGAGGTGTACATTGGCGCCGTTGCCAAGGCCCTGGGTGTGCAGCCCAATCAGGCTATAGAGGTTCGGCTGCCGGCGACCCCGCGCGAGCTGCTGGTGGCCATCATCCGGCATGAGAACAGCAGTGTGCCGTACCAGGGCGCGGTGATTGACGAGGGTGTGCAGAGGACGCTGGCGTGACCTGGTTGGTCAGCAACTGGAGGCCACTGCTCTGCGCTCTTCTGCTGGTTCTGGCTGCGGCCGGGGGCTGGCATGAGGGGAGGGCCTGACTGGACGCCGCTTGGAAGTCCCGATGGGAGGTGCACGAAAAGCAAGATCAGTAAGCCGCCACTGTCTTCGAAGCGCGGGAGCGCGCCGAGGAGCAGCGCCGACAGTAATCAATCAACAAGGTGATCGAGGATGGCCAAAGGAACATTGACCAGGTGCGCGCTGATGCTTCTGCCGCTGCTGATCAGCGCGTGCGGGACGCAGCAGCCAAGCACGCCGGAGTGGTCGCCGAACTGCTTGGAGAAGTTGACCGACTGGGGGGGGCTACGCAGAAGCTGCTGACGCGTCCCGAGTAAGGGGGGCTGCGAAGCGGCTTACGATGGGGGAAGATCGGCTCGATCAGCTGCGCACCCTAGTTCCTGACGCTCCCGACGTCCGTCGAAATGCGGTGGGCCGCGAAGTCCTGCCGCGCCAAGGCGATGGTGTTGCAGGCCAGTTCCAGTGATGTATCCGGCGACAACCAGGTGGCCCACTGCTCGGGAGCCAGGATGATCGGCATCCGCTGGTGGATCGCTGAGACCAGGCCCTCGGCCTCCTTGGTCAGTAGCGCGCATAAGGTGATAGGCTCACCCTCCGGCGGTGACCAGGTCGACCAGACCCCGGCGATTGCCAATACTCCGCCGTCGATGGCGTAGTAGTAAGGTTGACCAACTTAGTGCCCGGCCTTGTTTTCGGCCGACTCGCTCTCGCTCCACTCATACCAGCCTGATGCTGGCATTAGGCAACGCCGATGTCGGATTGCGTTCCGCCACAGGGGCTTCGTCGGCGCTTCCTCGCTTCGGGCGTTGAAGGTCATGGGCGGTAACTTCTCCCTCAGCCTCCCGAACATGGCCAGCGCTCGCCGGTGCCGGCGGGAATCACTTCTCGCAGCTCGAACAGCTCCTAGCCATCGCGCATGATCCGCAGGCCCTCGACATCGCCAGCGAACTCCCGGTCGAAGCGACCAGCGCGCAGGTATAGCTCCGGCGGCTGTCCGAGGATATTGCTGAGCAGCTCCCCTTGCAGGTCTCGATAATGGCCCTCGGTTCCGATCGTGCCGATCACCTCGCCATCGACCTGGAAATGGTAGCAGCAGCCCAGGCACCAGTGGGTTTCCCTGGTGATGTTGTGCTCGACATTCCAGGAGTAGGCGCCGAGCGCGCGAGTGACCATCTCCTGGCGCTCTGACAGGCAGATCAGTCCGAGTTGGTAGCCCTCGTCCGCCTGCAGCAATAGATAGTGGTAATCGTCGTCGGTTCGGTAGAGGAAAGCGATGCTGTCGCGCAGCGCATTCTCCCATTGGGACTTCAGCTGACGCCGGTCATTTTCTTGCTGGGTGTAGTACATGGTCCGCCTCCCGAATCAGGGGAGGGGAAGATGCTGTATCCATGCACAGCTTTAAGGTGAGGCGACGGGAGGAGGATGAGCGTGCCCAGGACGGGCCAGAAGGGGTGGGTCCTACCGACCTTGCTACGAATTTGCTACAGCAGACCTGTTTGTTTTCGTAGGGTACTGATTTTATTCGATATTATTTCTATCTCTCACCGACCCATCATCGGCGCAACGCTGAAGCGGCGTGAAAGAGGTTGTGGCAATGAGGCTGTGGTGTTCGAGGGCATGAGGCTCTGCTTTGAGGCGTAGCGGCGCGAAGGCAGCAAATGCCTGCGTACCGTGGATCTGAGGTTCGATGGCGCCGAGTTTATCAGGAAAGCCGCAGGCGATTGTGCTTGTTCCCCTCCGGCAGGGGCTGTCCGCAAAAGGCCGAGAGCGAGCCCTGATAGGTCATTGAACTCGGCCGAAGTTGCGCCACAAACGCTTCGTCGAGTGATACCCCACCATCACGGCAAACCGCAACCAGACCCCGGCAGAGATGCACCAGGACAGTGCTTTTGGATAGTCATCACGAAAGAACTTGCCGTAGAAGCGGATCATGCCGCGGTGCTTGTGCCATTCGACAAAAACCGGGCGTGAACGGCTACAGGCGCCCCAGGCATGGAAAATCCTGGCCTGGGGGACGAAGCAGACCTTCCAGCCACCCAGACGAAAACGCATGCACAGGTCCAGGTCTTCGCAGTGCAGGAAATAGCCCTCATCCCAGCCGCCAACACTGTCCAGTGCTTCGCGCTTGACCAGCATGCAGGCCCCGGAAATGGCCTCCACGTTCAGCGGCCGCGTAGGCAGGGGCTCGCGATGCAGGAGAAAGTCGGAAAACAGTCGCGGCGACAATTTGGCCAGGCCCGATAGATTGAAGGCGCGGATTATTGCCCGACGTGGGGTGGGAAAGACCCGGCGGCCACCCGGTTGCTCGCTGCCGTCGAAGTTACACAGCAATCCTCCCGCCATGCCAAGGTCGTTGGAATGACGCAGGACGTTGCTCATCCGTTGAATTGCACCGGCCTGCAGTACGGTGTCGGGGTTGAGAAACAGGATATGCGGCTGGACACAGAGTGTGATGCCCAGGTTGCAGCCTGCGGCGAAGCCGATATTGCGCTCATTGCGCATGACCACCAGGCGTTCATCAGTACCGTAGCGGGCCTGCACCCGCTGCAGGCTGTCGTCGTGGGAGGCGTTGTCCACCAGCACCAGTCTGTTGACACCTTGGGCCAGCACCGAGCCGACGCAGTCTTCGAGCAGAGGGCCGGCGTTGTAGTTGACGATGACGACGTCACAGGATTGTGGCATGGGCTACTTCGAAACGTTTGGTCCAGGAGTTGGCTTCGCGAAACCTCAGGGTGTCACCCAGAGACTCGTTAAAGGCCAGGGCCTGGTGTATGACCCGGGGAATATCCGCGACGGCCTCACTGAGAAAAACTCCCGGTGCGTGGCGTCGGGTGCTCATTTCGCCAAAAATCGTGCTGACCACCGGCAGGCCGAGGGCTCGGTATTCGTAGTATTTGATCGGATCGACGAAGCGGGTGATGTCATTTCTCTTGAATGGAATCAGGCCGATGTCGAATTCGGTCATCGTTTCCAGCGCGGCTTCATGCGAAAGCGCCGGCAGGCGCAGGATATTGGGCGGCAGTGAGGAAGGAATCGGCCCGTGTTGCGGGCCGATCAAGCGTACTTCGGCTTCCGGGAACTCCAGTGCCAGGGAGCGGATAAAGTCCCAGTCGAACCATTTGGCGAGGGTTCCGACGTAGCCGAACACCCGTCTCTGCCCGGGGGTTGCCGGCCGGGACAGCGGCAGCGGGGGCAGCCGTTCGCTGGCGCAGCCGTTGAGCAACAGGCGTGCGTTGACCTCTTGCTGCAACCAGTAGTGCTGCAGGCTCGAGCAGGAGGTCAGGGCCATGGTCACGGCCTTGGCGGTTTCGTGCTGGCGCCGGCTCATGGCCCGGCGCGACCAGCCGTGATAGAAGGCCGGCATATTGTCCATGACGTCATAGAAGCTACTGTCGAAGATCGGTTCGCGCAGCAGTTGCAGAGCCAGGTGAGAGGGCTTGCCAATGCCCAGTTGGGTAGGGCCCTGGGCAAAGTCTCGGACCTGTTGTATCAGGGGGCGCCAGAACAGGCGGTTCAACCAGCCCGAGCCGGGCAGGGGTTCGATCGGCAGGGCCCAGGGTTGGCTCAGGGTCAGCCAGTCCGGCTGAGGTTGATGCTGGGCATGCGCAGGGCGCCGTTCAAGAAGGTCGGCGAGCACCGGCAGACGAGTGGGGTAGGGTTCGACCCACAGCACCGGGGCCTGGGTGAAGGCGTGAAACTGCCTGACCAGTTCGTGCGGCCGTTGCGCGAAGCTATGCCAGCTGACCGGCGAAAGATAGACCAGTTTCATGGTTTCTCCCGGGTTATGTGGGGAGTCCATGGGCGAGCCCATTTGGCTTCATAGAGGGCTTTGTTGCGGTCGAAGAGTTGCTGGCGCTGGTTGCCGGGCAACTGTTTGAAGGAAGCCGAAAGGTGATGGTGGATGAACACGTCCTCGGCGAAGGCGCAGGACAGTCCCGCCTCCTCGACCCGCCGACAGTAATCGTCGTCCTCGAAAAAGCCCAGGCCGAAGGCTTCGTCGAGAGGGCCCACGCGCTGGAAAGTCGACCTGGGCATCATCACGGCAAAAAAACCCAGGGTGGCGCATGGCACGGTCAGGCCGGCATGGCGCCACGTGTGTTGCCGGGCGCGGATCGGCATTTCCCAGGAGTCCTGATAGTGGATGTCGATCCTGGCTTCATTGCCGATGTTGTTGGTGACCGGCCCGATCAAGCCAAGCCCGGGGTCATGCTGCAAATGCCGGCGCAAGGTCCGGGTCCAACCGGCCGTGACCTGGGTGTCATTGTTGAGCAGGGTTAAAAATTCGCCCTTGGCCTGGGCCAGGCCCTGATTGCTCGCTGCAGCGAAGCCACGGTTACTGTTGTTGAGAATGAGCCGGTGCCCATGCTCGCTGGCCCAGCGTTGCAGAAATTCGACGCTGCCATCGGTGGAGGCGTTGTCCACGACGATGATTTCCAGCTGCTGGCCCTGGGGATCGGCGACCAGGCTGGCGAGGCATTCGCGAGTGAACGCCAGGTTGTTGTAGGTCACCACGATCACACTCACCAGGGGCTCGGGATGAGTGCCCTCGACGAGGCTGACCAGGGCTTGCACCCGGTGTTTCCAGGTCTGTTGCGCGGCAAATTGCTGGCGTTGAAGGCGGGCAGTTGCGCTGGCAGGCTCTTGCAGCGCCTGAGCGATGGCTGCAATGAAGGCGGGGGTATCCCCGGCGATCCACAGCTGCTGGGCGAATTCATGCAGCTCGGGAAGGTCCACTGCCACCACCGGCTTGCCGGCACTGAGGTATTCGTAGACCTTGACCGGGTTGGTGGCCAGGGTCAGGGGTTCGGTGCGAAAGGGCAGGATGCAGACGTCAAAGCTCTGCAGGTAGCTGGACAGCTGTGCATAGGGGACTTCGCCAGTCAGCCTGACGTTGGCATGGCTGCGCAAGCGCGCGCCGACCTCGGCGGTGTCCGCGCCAATCAGCAGGACAGTGCAGTGGGCAAAGGCCTCGGCAATCGCCGCAACCCGCTCTACATCGAACCAATGGGCCAGTGCCCCGTAGTAGCCGATTACCGGACGTCCCTGGGGTTCCTGGTAGCGCTGCTCCGATCGCGAGGAGAAGTACGCGAAGTCGGCAGCGTTGCGTAGCACCGCACGCTGCTGCAAGGCACTGGCGGGACACTGCTCGTTCCAGTGCTGCTCAAGCCAGGCCGAGGCGAACAGCGTCACATCGGCCTGGTGCATCAGCTCGCGTTCGAGCTGCAGCAGGCCCGGGGCGTTGTGGCCAAATCCCTGATGATGATCCATGCAGTCGTAGACCACCCGGCTGTTGGGCAGCCGCCCGGCGACCGTCGACCAGAAGGGGTGCTGGATCAGTGAGATGACCCCAGTGGAATCGGCCCAGCTCAAGAGTTCACCAATACTGCGTCGCAGTTGTCGGACTTCTGGCTCACTGGCTGGCTGGAGGTAGATGGACGGTGCGCCACAGGCAAACAAGCGCACCTCGAACAGGCATCCCTGGCCGTCAAGCGGGCGCAGCGAGAAGCCGTCGCGCAGGTCGTCCTCCAGGGTGGCCGAGACATAGAACACTCGCCGGCGCTCAAGGCTCAATCCCCGGGCCAGGTGTTGTGGGCGCTGGTGGCGAAAATCCCAGTCGATGACGCCCCAGATCACATAGTCCGGTAGCCCCGGGCGCTGTGCCTGCAAAGGGATGTTCGGCGCCAGGAAAACCTTGGCTGCCTGGCGCCGCCGACGCAGGGCGCGCAAGGGGGGCATCAGGGCGCCGTGGTACAGGCGTCGCAGCAGGGTCTTCAGCGCAGAGGGTAATGGCAGGCGATGATAGGCACCGCGCAACCGCTTGAGCAGTGAGAGCTGTACGTTTTCGTTCATCGTCGGCCTCCCGGTGCAGGAGCGTTCAATGGCGTGGCCCGGTTTTTTTGGGCGTGGCGGCGACGATCACGAAATCGCTGTGCAGCGCCCCCGATTCGATCAGCCCATCCTCGATGTCGAAGAGCATCTGCAGGACTCGCATCGATTGCGGATCGTCGGCCTTGAAGTTGCCGGCGATGCCGTGCAGCAGGAACTGCAGCAGGGTGCCGCCGCAGGCATTGAGGACCTGGATATCAAAATGCTCGCCAACCACCTTGAGGATGTCCTGGGAGCGCACGGCCTCCGAGGGGTCTACCTTCACGACTTCCAGCGGATCGGGCAGCGGTACGTCGTGCTGCAACTGGCCATAGGAACCCTGGACGAAGGAGCGGCGCAGGGGGGGAGGAATCAGCGCGAAGGCATGGCTGATGGCCGCGCATTGTGGCG
This sequence comes from Pseudomonas sp. PH1b, assembly GCF_000633395.1. Classification (GTDB taxonomy): domain Bacteria; phylum Pseudomonadota; class Gammaproteobacteria; order Pseudomonadales; family Pseudomonadaceae; genus Aquipseudomonas. The sequence goes on along the minus strand of NZ_AYMU01000012.1, from coordinate 226,556 downwards.
CGTCGAAGGCAAAGTGATTGGCGCCCACGTACTCATTGAAAAACAGCCAGCCGTCAGCCTTCAACGATTGGCGGACATTGGCGCAGACACTCTCCAGTTCGCGGATGTGGTGCAGTGAACCGTTGAACCAGACCGCGTCGTAATGAGCGCTGGGCAGGCTCACCCGTTCTACGTCGGTGAGGCTGTACTCCAGGCTGTCGGCACCGAGAGCCGCCGCTTGTGCCCGGGCCGTTTCCAGCGCTGCCGGTGCGATGTCCAGGGCGTCGCAGTGCTGGAAGGCATTGAGGCCGTAGAGTTCGCGCTCAAGGCTACCGGTGCCGCAGCCGATGCTCAGCATGCGCTGTACCGGCAGCCGGCCCGCCAGGAAGGTATTCAGGCAGTAGGTTACCCAGTGGCCATGGCCGCTGCCGGCTGTCGCCTTGTGCTGGTGACGCCGCTGCACGGCTGGCACCGCAAGCCAATAGACATCAGCGGAAAACGCGTCTGATCCGGCCTGGTTCTCGGACCAGTGCTCGGCGGTCAGCGCCTTGCGCTGGCGCTCCTCGGCGTCGTCTTCCGGTAGGGCATGGACTGTTTCCAGCGTTCGACCACTGAGCTTGTGAATTATTTTTTTCAGCACGTTCGGCCTCTTCCTTTGGTTCAAGCCGGTTTTCCGGCTCAGTCAACGAGACGTATTCCCGGCTTGCGGTCTTCTACCTGCCTACGTACCTGGACATGGGGTTGCCAGGTGCCCCACTTGCTTTCGAAATAGGCCTGGTTCTTCTCCCATAGGCGTTGGTATTCCCCGCTGGCGATCAGGTGCTTGAACGAGGCCTGGCCGTAGTGATGGATGAAGCTGTCTTCGGCGCACACCGTGCGCAACCCTGCAGCCTGGATGCGACGGCTATAGTCGTCGTCTTCGAACATCCCGATGCCGAAGGTTTCATCCAGCCAGCCCACCTGTTCCAGTACATCGCGGCGCAGGGCCACGCAGAACATCGCCAGCATCGGAATATCGAAGCAGCGTCCCTGATACCGGCTGGCGCGGCGGTCGGCGAAGGCTTCCAGATCGGCAAGGTCGTTGTAGTCGATGGCAACCTTGGCCTCGTTGCCCACTGCATTGGTAGTAGGGCCCACGAGCCCTATCTGCGGGTCGTCCAGGTGTCGCAGCAAGGGCGCCAGCCAGCCCTTGGGCACCACGGTGTCGTTGTTGAGCAGCACCAGATAGTGGCCCCGGGCGAGGCGCAGCCCCTGGTTGTTGGCAGCGGCAAAACCGAGATTGTCCTGGTTGAACACAATGCTCACCCTGGGCTCGGTGCGGGCCAGGTAGCGCAGGTAGTTGCGGGTGTCGTCCCGGGAGTTGTTGTCGACGACGATCAGTTCGACATTCGGATACAGGGTATTGCGCAGCAGACTGTCGATGCAGCCCTGGGTCAGGTGCACGTTGTTGTAGGTGACGATGATCACCGAGACCTTCGGGTGCAGATCGACCAGGGCGTTGCGGGTTTCCTCGAAGCGCTGTCGCCAGTCATTGTCCCGGGCCAGCGCGATTCGCTGTTTCCAGCGCTCGGGATCGGTTTCTCCCAGGGCCGCTTCAATCTGCGTCACGAAACCTGTAGGTCCCTCGGCAAAGTACACATAGGGGGCATAGATCTGCATTTCCAGGAGTGGCACCGATACCACGGGTTTTCCGGCGCTGATGTACTCGTAGAACTTCACTGGATCCACCGCGTGGGTCACATCGTAGAGCCGGAATGGAATGATGCAGACGTCGAAGCGATAGAGATATTGCGGCATCTGCGCATAGGCTCTGCGCCCCAGCAGATGCACATTGGGCAAGTTGTCGAGGCCGGCCAGGTCGTCCACGAACACATCACCGATCAGCACCAGGTTCCACTGCGGTCGTAGCCGGGCGATGGCCGCGAGCAGCTCGAAGTCGACCCACTCGGCCAGGCCGCCGTAAAAACCGATCACCGGGCCTTTGAGGTCTGCCAGCAGTGAGTTGGGCGAGCAATGGCTGGCAAAGAAGTCGAAGTCCACACCGTTCCTCACCAGCAGGCAGCGGCGACTCTGGCGAGCCCATTTGGCCTGAAGCACGGCAGCGGTGACGGTGACCAGATCGGCTTGTTCCACCAGGACCTGTTCCTGGGCCAGAAGCGGCTTGCCGATGTTCGGGAAATCCTGCCATTCGTCCATGCAGTCGTACTGCACGAGCCAGCCATGTGCCTGGCGCAGGTGCAGGACCAGGCGGGTCCAATAGGGCAGGTGAACCACCGAGACCGCGGTCCTGATCTGGAAGTCGTCAACCAGGGCTTGCAGCGCCCTGGCATTGCTCTGCAGGTTGTCTTCGGTGATGCAGGTGGCGTAGTAGTCCTGCCGTGAATGCCCGCGCAAGCAGACTTCGAAGACACCAGGGGCCACTTGTTGCACGCAGTAGGGCCGATCGGCCAGCGGTGACGGGGAGAGAATGATGTAGAACACTCGATAACCGTGCGCGGCGAACTGGCTCATCAGTTGCTGGGGCCGCTGGAATCTTGCGGACCAGTCGATGTTGGCAAAGCACAGCAAGTCGAAATGACGGGGCTGGGTCAGCGGCTGCGCCGTTTCTGCTGGCGTGTCGTCAGAAGCGGGCACGGGTGGGGACGGCAATGGCTGGAGTGGTTCGGCATGGTGATAGGGGTACTCGCTGTCCCCGTTGATCTTGCCGTGGCGCAGCCACTGCAGGAGCATGCGCAGGGGCCGGGTCAGGCGCCAGGACCGCGAGCGACGCATATGTTCGATATGGGTCAGGGCCGCATCGCGTTCCAGGATCGCCTGCCGACGTTCCTGCTGCGCCACACCGCTTTCCTGCCGCGAGGTGGGCGATTTATCCATGTTGGCTCACATAGCTGTGCAGGGAGGGCTGGTCTCCGGCCGGCCACATGGAGCTGACAGCGCCGGGGCGGTAGAAGGTCACGGTCATGCTGCGTCGTGAAGTCCTGCAACTGTCCACCACTTGCGATACCGCGTGCCAGGAATGGTCGGCACGCACCAACACCGCGGAGTGGCCCACCAAGGGCGGTATCACTGCCACCACATCCGTTGGGTCGGCAGAGCGCAGGATGTTCAGGCAGCCACCGTCCTCGATGTTCCAGGACTCGTTGAAATACAGAATGTGGGTCACCAGCTTGTCGCCGAGGTCCGGGTGGGGGCCGAGGCAGGCCCGTGGTCCGTAATGGAAGACGTTGATTTCCATCGGTACGGTACGCAGATCGATATCGGTCAGCGTCGACAGGGCCAGGCGATAACCGGGAGCAGTCAGCTCCCTGGCCAGTTCCTGCCAGGCGGGGCTCAACCCCGGTTCGTGGACAATGCGCCCGGTGCCCATTTCCACCAACTGCCGCGCCTGATACTCGTAGTCCTTTTCGCCGCCATAGCCGGAGACAGTCTTGAACGCGTCATGGGGATAGGTCGCGGCCAGCGCCGCGGCGTTTTCCGGCGAAAACAGGTGGCTGATCTGTCCCCAGCGAAAAGGCTGGGAATGCAATGGCTGTCGGCTGAGCATGGTCAGGTCCAACATGATGTTCATCCTCCTAGAAGGCGTTGCAGGCTGCGCCGGATCGAACGCAGCGGCGCGGTGAGGCGAAAGGAGTTGGAGCGATGCATTCGGCGCAGCTCCCTGTTTACCTGGCCGATGAGTTCCAACTGGTGGTGATGCACTTGCGTCAGTTGCTGTAATTGGGCACGCAGTTCTTCCAGCTCGGTTTTCTGTTCCAGGCATTCTTCACGCCCGCCCAGACGGGTTTCCTCCAGCAGGCCAGGCAGTGATTGCCAGAGTTGATCCATCGCCGGATGGGTGTGGCGGCGACCTTGGCGGATGAGTTCGGCGACCTGGTCCCAGTGGTGACGCAGTTGTTCCTGGGCTGCGCTCAGCCGAGAGCAGGGAGGCTGCCGTCCCAGGCGTTCCAGCAGCCATTGCGGGTCGATGGCCTGCCCGGCATGCAGAGGGTAGATGCCCGGGTAGTCCCGCAAGGCGGTGTATTTGCCCTGGTCCAGGTTGGCCGAGCTGAAGATCGGCACGCCGAAGACCAGGGCGGTGATTGCCAGGTGATAACTGTGGCCAATTACGCCTTGGGCATGGGCCAGGACCTCCGCCAGCAGCAGTGGCGCCGGCCAGGTAGGCAGGCTCGCCGCGCGCGGCAGGTCGTTACCGAGGATCGATTCGTGATCACCCAGCACCGGACCGATGGGCAGTAGCAGCAATTGCCACTGGGCAAACAGTGCCGAGTGGGTTTTCCACAGGTGGAGAAAGTTTTCCAGGCCGGCAATCGAATGCACCACCAGATAGGGGCCGCTCAAGCCTGCCTGTCTACACAACTGTCGATACTCGATGGACGGCTGCTGCAGGTCGATCAGGTTGGGCAGGCCAAAGGCGCTGTCTGGCAGTACCTCCACCCGAGCCTGCTCACTCAAGGCCGACAGACTGGCTTGAGACAGGGCATCGCGGACCTGCACATGGGGGCTGAGCTCCAGGGTCAGCTTGACCAGGGGCGCGGCCCAGGTCGGAATTTCATTGCAGTGCATGCCTGGAGCGTTCCAGATCAGCGGCACGTTGTGTTGCAGGGCTATCAATGCGGGCGATAGCCAATAGCCGGTAGGGTGATGGATCTGCGGAGTCGGCGGGTAATACCCAGTGGCCACCAGCTTGTCGAAGCGGATGATGAAGCCACCGCCGATCAACACCCCGTCCAGGGACTCGATCAACTGCGGCAACTGGCTGACCGAGGTCACCGGATAAGGCCATGACGGTGGGGTGCGGTCGTGGTAGGAGAAGGCATGCACTTGCACATCACCCAGGCGCGCCTGCAACTCTGCCTTGGCGATGATGGGAAACAGCAGGTCTCCGTAGTTGGCCACGTCAAAGGTGCCGAAAATGCCGACTTGCCACACCTTGTTGCTCATGAACGCTCCTCGACGGCCATGGATTTTTGCAATTCACTGGTGACGCTTTCGATATGCAAATCGACGATTCCGAGGAAATGCGTATTGCCTGGCAAAGTGTCGAAGGCCAGGACCGCCACCTGCTTTTCAATCAGCTGAGAGGTCTCTTCCGTCTCGCCATTCATCAACTTGAGGGTGATGTGGTAGCGCCCGGCAGCCAGGTTGGCAGCGAAGCGCAAACGTACAGAGGCGCTGCGCCAGCCTCCGTGGGACGGGCCGCAGGGCAGCGCGACATTGACTCCGCTGACCACCAGCAGCCTGGCTTCCTGGAGGGTCAGGCTGAGGTTGGGCCGGGCGATGGCGTCACTGATCAGGGTGTCGATGGCGATCTCGATCGTGTCGCCATGGGCGAAGCTCGAGTACTGCGTCCCGGTGCTATGGAAGGAGGCCGCGGTGATACGCCCTTCCGCGGTGCCGAAGGCCATGCCGTGTTCCGGATTGAGGGCGGTCTTGGGGGTCACCTGGATGGCGCCGTTGCTGGCCCAGCGTCGCTGTTCATCACGCATGTCCAGCAGGTAGAGCTCGGCCATCTCCTCCGGGGCGCCGCTGGCACGGATTTGGCCATCACGCAGATACAGGGCCCGGTTGCAGAAGCGCTTGACCATGCTCATGTCATGGGACACGAACAGCAGGGTCATGCCTTGTCGAGTCAGGCGGTCCAGGCGCTCCAGGCATTTGAATTGAAACGATGCATCACCGACGGCCAGAGCCTCGTCGACGATCAGGATATCCGGCTCGACGCAGACCGATACGGCAAAGGCCAGGCGTACCAGCATACCGCTGGAGTAGGTCTTGGTCGGTTGGTCGATGAACTCGCCGATGCTGGCGAACGCGGCAATTTCATCGAAGCGCGCCTCGATTTCTGCGCGCTTGAGCCCCAGCAGTGCGCCGTTCAGGTAGACGTTTTCACGCCCGGTGAACTCCGGATTGAAGCCCGAGCCCAGCTCCAGCAAGGCGGCGATACGGCCATGGCTGACGACGTTGCCGGACGAGGCGGTGACGGTGCCGCAGATAAGTTGCAGCAAGGTCGACTTGCCGCTGCCGTTGCGTCCGATGATGCCCAGGGTCTCGCCCCGATGAACTTCCAGGGAAACACCTTGCAAGGCCCAGAATTCGCGATAGCGGCGTTTGCCGCGAGGCAGCAGCAATTGCAGCAGGCGGTCCCGGGGCTGTTGGTAGATGTGATAGCACTTGCCCAGTTGCTGGGTCTTGATCGCCAGCTCAGAGCACATCGGCAAACCCCTCGCGGGTCTTTTCGAACCATATCCGTCCGAGCACCGCTACGGCGCTTGCGACTATCAACTCACCGAACCACAGGCGGATATCGGGCACTACCCCCCAGATCATTACGTCTCGGGAGGACTCGATCACCAGGGTCAGCGGATTCAGGTAGAGCCAGTGCTGATAGGACGCCGGCAATGCGCTGACCGGATAGAACACCGCCGACAGCAGCATCAAGGCCGACATCAGCACCCCGATGACCTGGTCGATATCCCGAATGTAGACGCCGAGGGAGGCGAGTATCCAGGACAGTCCGAGAGTGAAGAGTGCCAGTGGCAGCAGCACCAGTGGAAACAGCAGGGCGGTAAGGGGAGGCAGGCCGAAGGCCAAAAGATGGAATGCCAGCCAGACGACGAAGCTCACCAGGGTGTGGAACAGCGCCGCCCCAAGGGTCACGCAGGGCAGGATGTCCAGGGGAAACATCACTTTCTTCACGTAGTTGACGTTGCTCGGGATCAGTTTCGGAGCACGGGTAAGGCACTCGGAAAACAGGTTGAAAACCATCATCCCGGCGAACACCAGCAGTGCGAATTGGCTTTTTGAGTCGTCCTCGCTGCCCCAGCGCACCTTGAACAGCACGCTGAAGACAAAGGTGTACACCAGCAGCATGAACAGAGGGTTGAGGAAGGACCAGAGCAGCCCGGCGATCGAGCCGCGATAGCGGCCGATGATTTCGCGTTCGATCAGCGCCAGCAGCAGTTCTTGGTGGCGCCAGGGCCTGAAGGTGAAGCGGTCAAGCACAATCCTCCCAGTCAACGGCAGCTCCTTGCTCATTCAGTTCTCAACACCGTTCAATCCGCGCTCTGGAGATACACAGGCGCAAGAGGGTGGTTTGAGGCGAAGTATTCTTATGAGTTGTTTATAGACCAGGAATCCATGAAGTGAATGGCCGCAATGACTTTTTGGATGAGCAGCAATAGTCGACGCATCGATGCCAGCAGTCGGCTGCAAGGCGCTGCAGTGATGGCCCATGGGAGGGGCCTCGGGCAGGGGTGGCCACACCTGAAGCCGCGAATTGGCGCATCGGTCGAACGCTGCCACGGGGGGGCCGAAAGGGCGCGGCGAGCCGGCTGACTCACTGCGTCCCCATTTCTCGGCTCAGAGTGCGCGCGCTGCCATCTGATCCGCCAGGGCGTGTGCCTGGCACGTGGCTGCCTGTCGGGATGCCAGGTCCATCTCGGCTCCCAGGATGGTTTTTTCAACGATCAGCGAATGTTGCTCATTGACGCCGATGAAATTCAGCCATGCCTCGATATAGGGCTTCTGGAAGTCGAATGCCTGCGCGGGGGTGTCCGAGCGGGCCGAAAAATCCAGGCCCCGGGCATAGCTGACCACGGCTGTCTTGTTGTTCAGCAGGCCCTGCAGGCCTCGCTCGGGGTCGAAGCTGAAGAGGATGCCCTGGTGGGACACCAGGTCGATGAAATGCTTGAGCTTGTAGGGAATGCTGAAGTTCCACAGTGGCACCGAGAACACCAGCAAATCGGCTTCATGCAGGGGCGCGGCCAGTTCCTGGAGCCCGGCCCAGGCCTGTTGTTCGGCGGGACTCAGCGGTTGGCCACCGAGCAGGGCGTATTTGGCGTCCATGGCGGTCTGGTCGAGCTCCGCAAGGTCCAGGCTCCACAGGTCCAGGGTGCGAACTTCGGTGCTCGGTACCTGTTGTTGGTAGCGTTGAATGAACTGGCGGGCGATCTCCATCGAGGCGGAACGGCGCAAGCGGGGAGAGCATTGGATGTGCAGGAGCTGGGTCATGGACGAGTCTCTGGGTGGACAGCAATGACCGTTATTGCAACATAGCTTGTTTTTAAATATAAATTGTCATTCGGCCACTTATTGATCGTGAAATAAAATATGTTTGATGCTCTGCTGCTCCGGACTTTTGTCACCGTCGTCGATGAGCAGGGATTCAGTCGTGCCGCGCACAAGCTGCACCTGACCCAGTCGGCGGTCAGCGGGCATCTGCGTCGCTTGGAGCAGCAGGTGGGCAAGCCGCTGCTTCAACGCACCACCCGCTCGCAGCAATTGACCCCGGACGGGGAGCGGCTGATGGCCTATGCCCGGGCAATCCTGGCGCTGAATCACGATGCCTGGACTGAATTGACTCGAGTGCCATTTCACGGGCGAATGGGGATCGGCCTGTCCGAGGACTTTGCCGAACCTCGCCTGTTGCGTGCGCTGCAGGCGTTTTCCGGGCAATACCCGGGCCTCCAGCTCGATATTCAGGTCAGCATTCCCGGCACGCTCCTGGACTTGCTGGCCCAGGGCAGCCTGCAAGTGGTGGTGGGGTCGTTATGCGAAACGGCGGCGCCTGGCCAACTGCTGTGGTCCGAACCGCTGGTCTGGGCCGGGCTGCCGGCTGCAGTCGCAACCCTGCCCACACCGTTGCCCTTGGCGCTGTTTCCCGAACCCTGTCCCTACCGCGCCGTGGCCCTGGGGCGGTTGGCCAGGGCCGGTATCGCGCAGCGCACGGCGATGCTCTGCAGCAGCAACTCGGCGTTGCGCGCGGCGGTGCTCTCGGGTTTTGCAGTGGCGCCCATGGCGGTCAGCCAACTGGGGGCGGGGCTCTGTGTCCTGGGAGTGGAGCATGGTCTACCGGAGCTGCCCGAGGCTCAGTTCCGGCTGTTCACCGCGCCCGAGGCGGATCAGACTATGACGGCGGCGCTGGCTCAGGTCATTGTCGAATATTGCTCCGGTCGACGTTCCGGGCTTTAGGCATTGCCTTGCGCGGCCGATAATCCATTGCGGGCAAGCGGTGTGTGGTTGCGACCGGGCCTGGAGTCGGTGTTCGACTCATCATGGATGCGATATTTTGTACGGCGCTGGCGGATGAGCCAGTCTCGAAAACAACAAGGGATCTGTGCCACTGTTCAGGCCTCTCCCGTCAGGACGACCCTTTTGCCTGTCCCCATATACGATCCTCATCATGCCCCTGGCGGCACCCTGAAGCGCCTGCCCCTGCTCAAGGCGGCAGTGGCGTTCATCGCCACGGTGTTTCTGTGCCTGTGCGGGCTGCTGTATCTCCAGCTGGAGCAGTCCTGGCGCCATGACTTGGCCCAGGCGCAAGTCAACTCCACCAACCTGACCCGGGCCATTGCCCAGCAGGCCGAAGACACCTTCATGGAGGCCGACCTGGTATTGATGAGCCTCTCCGAATGGATCCAGGCCTTGGGCGATGGGCCCCAGCAGCGGCTTCGTCTGCAGCAGATCTTTGCCCGGCGCGTGCAGGCCCTGGCGCAACTCAGCGGCGTGTTTCTCTACGACAGGCAGGGCCGCTGGGTGGTCAGTTCCTTTGATGACTCGCCCCATGGCGATGATGTGGCAGACCGCGACTATTTCAGGTTCCACCAGCAGAACGCTTCGTTGCAGGCGCACATCAGCCCGGCGATTCGCAGCCGTGCCAATGGCGAATGGATCATCCCTATTTCTCGGCGGATCAATGACCAGGACGGAAACTTCCAGGGCGTGCTGATGGCCGGTATCAAGCTGGCGTATTTCGATCAGTTCTTCAAAAGCTTCAATATCGATGAACATGGCGTGATGTTCCTCGCCCTGTCCGACGGTACCTTGCTGGCCCGACGACCGTTCGAGGAGCGCCAGGTGGGCGCCTCCCTGTCCCGTGGCGAGATCTTCGGCAAATACCTGCCGGAGGCCCCTGCGGGCAATGCGATGATCACCTCGATCGTCGACGGAGTGACGCGCCTGTATGGTTATCGCCAGTTGCAGGCGTATCCGCTGGTGGTGGCAGCGGCGAACTCCCAGAGCTCGATTCTCCAGGGCTGGTATGCCTCGGCCTATCAGTCCTCGGCAATTGTCGCCCTGGTGTTGCTGGGGGTGGGGCTGTTCGGTTGGGTGTTTGTGCATCAGGTGCGCAACAACGAGCGGATCGAGAGCGATTTGCGCGAGGCCCAGGAGGCCCTGGAGGTGATTGCCACCCATGACAGCCTGACTGGCCTGGCCAATCGACGCCTGTTCGAGCGCTCCCTGGAGATCGAGTTCGGCCGTGGCGCACGAAAAAGCAGTCCGCTGAGCCTGATCATGGCCGACATCGACTACTTCAAGCGCTACAACGATACCTACGGCCATGTGGCGGGGGACCATTGCCTGGCTGAAGTGGCCCAGGCCCTGAAAGCCTGTTGCCAGCGCAAGGCCGACCTGGCGGTGCGCTACGGTGGCGAAGAGTTTGCGGTGCTGCTGCCCGACACCGACATTCACGGTGCCCTGGCCATGGCCGAGCAGATTCGCCAGAGCGTCATGGCGCGCAACATCGCTCATTCCGGTTCCCCGGAAGGACGCGTGACCATCAGCCTGGGTTGCTACGCTTTCGTGCCCACGGGACGCGACAGCAGTGAAATGTTCATCGAACGCGCGGATGCGGCGCTGTACCAGGCCAAGGCCTCGGGCCGCAACCGGGTGGCGGCCCTGGCGGTGGAAAAGGCCGGAGAGCATTTGCAGCGCTCCGACCGTTGAGCCGTTACCAGGTTTTGCAGAAGATCTGGTTGGCGTAGGCGTTGCCCCCGAATTCATACGCCGTGGTACCGACGACGTCATAGCCCTGGGCCAGGTAGAAGGCCAGTGCCGGATGATTTTCCGCCCAGGCGGTCAGCCACAGGCAGCAGGCCTGCTGCGCCCGGGCCAGGTTCTCGACCTGGTGCAGCAGGGCCTGGCCGACGCCCTGCCTGTGGGCATGACGCTGCACATACAGGCGCACCAGTTCCAGGCCTTGAGCCAACTGCGCCTGGGGCGCGCGGGTGTTCTGCGCGACTTCCACGAAGCCCAGCAAATGGCCATTACGCTCCGCCAGCAGCAGGGTCCTGTGGGGATCCGCCAGCCGCTGCTGGAACTGCTTGGGCGCATACACGCTCAAGGCTTCCTCGGCCAGGTCTGCACGCATGCCGTCGACGGCATAGGTATCGAGGAAAACCTGGGTGGCGAGACCGCTGATGCACAGAGCGTCTTGGCTTTCAGCGAGGCGCAGGGAAAGAGAGGTGGGCATGACTGCATCCTTGTAGGCAGTTATTGGCATTCAGCGCGGCCAGGGTTGGCCGAGCAGTTGCAGCAGGTGTTGGCGTACCCGGGGCCACTCATCGTCGATGATGCTGAAGCGCACGGCATTGCGCTTGCGGCCGTCGGGCATGATGCGCTCATGGCGCACAATGCCTTCCTGTTGCGCCCCCAGGCGCAGGATCGCCGTTCGAGAGGGGTGATTGATTTCGTCGGTGGTGAATTGTACCCGTATGCAAGCCATGTCTTCGAAGGCATGGCTCAGCATCAGGTACTTGGCCTCGGTGTTGACGAAGCTGCGCTGCCAGCTTCTGGCGATCCAGGTGTTGCCGATTTCCAGCGTGTGGTTATGGCGCTCGATCTTGCCGAAACACGTATAGCCAATCACCTCGCCGGTGGACTTGAGTCGAGTGACAAAGGGCAGTGCAGTACCGGCGTCGCGATTGTTGAGCGCTGCCGCCAGGTAGTGATCGATGGTGTCGGGGGAGGGCACCTGGGTGAAGGGCAGGTTCCACAGCTCGCCGTCCCTTGCGGCTTCCACCAGGGCGCTGGCGTCGCCGGGTTGCAAAGGTTGCAATATGATTCTCCGGCCTTCCAATGGCTGCATGGCGTACGGCTCTCCAGGTAAAGCGAGGGGAAGAAAGCAGCGGCTATTACAGGAGCCCCGCCGATGCTTGGCAAGATCCAATCCAGAGCCAATGCAATAAAAAATATCAGCCGCATTGATTGTTGAAACTCCGCGCTTTTGGCTTATACATATTGCCGACCTGTCAGGGCCCGAGGAATAACGCCTGGGCCCTGCGCGACCCTCATTTCAAGGATTTGTGCATGAGCCAGCCGCACCTGATGAACTTCGATCTCTATCTGCACCGACTCGGTTACCACAGTGCGCCGCCGCCGACTCTGGACACCTTGCGGGAGCTGCAACTGCGCCACGTCTGTCAGTTTGCCTTCGAGAACCTCTCGAGCCTGTTGCGCCTGCCAGTGCCCATCGATCTGGCGTCGGTGGAACGCAAGATTCTCCAGGAAGGGCGCGGCGGCTACTGCTACGAGCTCAATCAGAGCTTCCTGGCGCTGTTGCAGCACCTGGGTTATGAGGCACGGGGCATCACCGGACGGGTGGTGATGGGCGGGCCGGAAGATGCGCTTACCTCTCGCAGTCATCGCCTGTCGGTACTGGACTTGGATGGGCAGCGCTATGTCGTCGATGTCGGCTTCGGTGGCATGGTGCCCACTGCGCCGCTGCTCCTGGATACCGAGGACGAACAGGCCACGCCCCATGAGCCCTACCGCATCACGGCGCGTGAGGGCAGTTACACCTTGCGCGCCAAGGTCGCGGGTGAATGGCGGGCGATGTATGTCTTCGACCTGCAGGTGCAGGGAGATGTGGATTACGAAATGGGCAACTGGTACGTCTCGACCCATCACGACTCGCCTTTCGTGGGGCAGTTGAAGGTCGCGCTGATCGGCCCGGGTGTGCGTCGTACCTTGCACAATGGCAGCTATGCGCTGCATCGGCTGGGGTTGCCCAGCGAGCGGCGGGAAATCACCAGTGCCGAGGAGCTGATGAGCCTGCTGCAGGGCGAGTTCGGCCTGCGCCTGCCGTCCCATCCGGATCTGCCGCGAGTGCTGGAGCAGTTGCTGGAAGCCTGAGCCGCTGTGCTCTCTGTGCCGGCAATGGTCGGGTACGGAAGCGGTTCCCGATTAAAGCCGGAGACCTTCGCTCCCTAGAATCGAGCGCCGCAATGGCACTTTTCTATGGAGAGAATCATGCAGAAGATAACCCGTTCAAGCGGATCCCGGAGCCTTGCCTCCCCGCTACAACGCCTGCGTCTGGGGCTGTTTGCCGGCCTGCTGGGGCTGCTTGGCCTGTGCTCGAGCAACAGCTTTGCAGTCCCCAACCCTGCCGGTGACTACAACCTGAGCATGGACGCCCGGGCCGGCTCACCCTATCCGCCGTCCGACAACTACAGCGCCGATCTCAAGACCTCGGGCGTCGGGCCGGCCTACACGGTGCCGGTGAGCCGGCATCACATCATCGCCTATAACCAGTTGCGGGACTTCTACATGTCCGTGGTGCAGCGTGGGCATCTGAAGGAGCTGAAGGGCTTCTGGGATGGCTTTGGCGGACGTTTCACCAGCTACGGACGTGATAACGGGGTCAACGTCACGCCGCCAGTGGCCGCGGACTACGACCAGGCCAAGACGTTGCTCGAAGAGATCGGCCGCGGTGTGGTCCGTGCCAATGCGGGCGTTCCGCCACGGCCCCTGGGTTGGGACACCTTCCATGGCTTTTACACCTGGATGCCGTGGAACCTGTTCCTCGGTCCGAATGGCCGCAATGACGACCCGGGGGAGAACTTCGAAACCAATGCCCAGTACATCGTCAACAACAAGGACACCTGGAACACCATCCTCAACCTGCGCAGCAACATGCAGAGCTATATGCGCGATGGCAATGTGAAGACCCTGGGCGACATCAACTCGCAATTGTTGCGTTTGTCGTCACGGACCCGGGTCTACCCGCTGGTCAGTGACCAGTGGATCCGTGTCGCTCCCAATGTGTACAAGATCCGCGTACCAGCCAACTGATTGGGCACATTATCTGCATAGAGGGTCGAACCAATGCCTGGGACGGCCCTTTTTTTTCGCTGTGCTCAAGGTGTCTTGCTCCGAGAGGGGATGGCGAAACGGCCAGGCACGGATGTGTGGCCGAGTGTTTTTCGCAGGCTCTGGAATGGTGCTTAATGCACTAAAAGGCAACATTCTCTGCGCTTCGAGAGGGCTTTTTCATGGCAAATCGGCAAAGGAAACAGGCCTGAAGGTTGACCGATAAACTGTATACAATTCTATGGGCAGTTGTCTTTGAACTTGCATACAGTGTGCGCATAACAAAAACAGGGAACCGCACACCATGAATACGTCCCAGGTTTCACCGCAACGTCCCGAAGATGAAAATTTGGGGGTTGGCGCGAATATGGCCTACGGCCTGCAGCACGTTCTGACCATGTACGGTGGCATCGTTGCAGTACCGCTGATCATCGGCCAGGCGGCCGGTCTATCGCCGGCGGAGATTGGCCTGCTGATCGCCGCATCGCTGTTTGCAGGGGGGTTGGCAACGTTGCTGCAAACCCTCGGCGTGCCGTTTTTCGGCTGTAAGTTGCCGTTGGTACAGGGGGTATCCTTCGCGGGGGTATCGACCATGGTGGCGATCGTCACCAGCGGTGGTGAAGGCGGTTTCCAGTCGGTTCTCGGGGCCGTGATTGTCGCCTCGCTGATCGGCCTGCTGATCACTCCGGTGTTCTCCCGGATCACCAAGTTCTTTCCACCACTGGTCACCGGCATCGTCATCACCACCATCGGCCTGACGCTGATGCCGGTAGCGGCGCGCTGGGCCATGGGAGGCAACAGTCGTTCGCCGGACTTCGGCAGCATGTCGAACATCGGCCTGGCGGCCGTCACCCTGGTGCTGGTGTTGCTGCTGAGCAAGATCGGCAGCGCCACCATTTCCCGCTTGTCGATTCTCCTGGCCATGATCATCGGTACCGTGATCGCGCTGTTCCTGGGCATGGCGGATTTTTCCGGTGTCACCCAGGGGCCGATGTTCGGCCTGCCTACGCCGTTCCATTTCGGCATGCCGACCTTCCATATCGCGGCCATCCTGTCGATGTGCATCGTGGTCATGGTGACCCTGGTGGAAACCTCGGCGGACATTCTTGCGGTGGGCGAGATCATCCACACCAAGGTTGACTCCAAGCGTCTGGGCGATGGCCTGCGCGCGGACATGCTGTCGAGCATGATTGCGCCGATCTTCGGCTCCTTCACCCAGAGTGCCTTTGCCCAGAACGTCGGGCTGGTGGCGGTCACGGGGATCAAGAGCCGCTTCGTGGTGGCCACCGGCGGGCTGTTCCTGGTGATCCTCGGCCTGCTGCCATTCATGGGGCGGGTGATTGCCGCCGTGCCGACCTCGGTACTCGGTGGTGCCGGCATCGTACTGTTCGGCACCGTGGCTGCCAGCGGCATCCGTACCTTGTCCAAGGTCGACTACCGCAACAACATGAACCTGATCATCGTTGCCACCTCCATTGGCTTCGGCATGATCCCGATTGCCGCACCGAGCTTCTACGATCACTTCCCCAGCTGGTTCGCGACGATCTTCCATTCGGGCATCAGTTCTTCGGCGATCATGGCGATCCTGCTGAACCTGGTGTTCAACCACTTCACCGCGGGCAACTCCGACCAGCAGTCGGTGTTCGTTGCTGGTACCGAGCGCAGCCTGCGCTTCCAGGACATTGCCCTGTTGCGTGAAGGGGACTACTTCAGTGGCGGCAAGCTGCACGATGCCGAAGGCAACGAAGTGCCCTTGCTGGCAGAGGTCGCGAACCCGACGGGGGACGGCGCCCCGTCGAGCCACGCCCGTGGCAGTACTGAAGCGACCCACTGAGCCTGCGCATCAGGCTCACGCAAAACCGGCGCCTTGAAGGCGCCGGTTTTTTTTCGAGGCTGGTTATTCAAGGTTCTCCAGGGGCGCCAGGGCTTGCAGGGCGTCGGGATCGTTCTTGTACTGTTCGCGCAAGCTGCCAAGTTGGCGATCATGGCCGACACAGACCTCGTTGACCGCTTTCTCCAGCTCTGCCCGACGCTCGGCGTCGTAGGGCTCTTCGCCGGCAAAGTGCAGGCATTCTTCGTGGCGCTGGATGAAGGCCGTGACCTCGGCCGGCAGTTGCGTGCCGCCGTAATGACCACCGAGTTGCAGACGTTTTTCCTCGACCCAGCCGGTGTAGTCCTCACCGTCCTTGGCGATGTACATGACCTGGGCCCAGCCCTTGTCACTGGAGGCATACACCGTGAGGCCGTCGCCGGGGATCACATAGAGCTTGTTGTTCTTGCAGGCTGCATCGGGGCCGCTGTGAAAGTGCAGGCGCCCTTCGCCGATCACCTTGGCCTCAAGGGGCGGGCGGTATTCGCCGGCTTCCAGGGAAGCGTTGTCGCTGAGGGTGTCGCAATCCACCGGCGCGTCGGCCTGGGCTGGCAACGGCAGCAGGGAGAGCAGCCCGTACAGGGGCACAAGACGCAGGATTCGATCCATCGAGAAGGGTCCATCTGGAGGCGGATGGCGCGATGGTAATGACAAAGGCGCGGCCTGTGAATGCTCACGGGCCGCGTCCACGAGAAAAGGTCCTGGGCGCGACCGATATTATTCGACGGTCCTGCTCAATTGCCCCTGGCGCACCAGGGACAGGGCAAAGAGCACCACTACGGCAGCTGCGGCCGATAACGTCAGGGGCAGGCCATAGCTGCCACCGCTCATGGCCGCACCGCTGAGCAGAGGCCCGAGCAGGCTGCCGATGCCCCACAGCAATCCGGCGCTGGCGTTGGCGGTCACTAGGTCGGCGCCGCTGAAGGACTGTCCGATCAGTACGATAGCCAGGGTATAGATACCGCCGGCCGCTGCGCCGAGAATCACCAGGCTTGGCCATAGCAGCTGGGGGGTTGCCATCAACAGCGGCAGGCACAGGCCGATCAGCAGGGCGATGATGCCACAGCCCAGGTAGATGCCGGGTCGGCCGAGCTTGTCCGAGAGCCAGCCCAGGGGAAACTGGAACGCCGTGTCCCCCAGGAGAATGATGGTCACCATCAGCGCTGCAAGCTTGATGCTGTAGCCGTGGGTGGCGGCGTACACCGGAAATAGCGACAGCACCACGCTGTCGAAGAAGGCGAAGAACAGGATGCCCACGCACAGCGCCGGGGCGATGCGAAAGAAGCCCAGCACTGAGAAAGTGCGGCTTTCGGCATGGGGCGAGTGGGCATCTTGCCGGGGCAAAGTCAGCCAGACCACGGCAATCGCCACGGCGTAGCCGATGCTGACGATGGCCAGGACCGCCGGCCCCTCGGTGCCCAGCAGAGACACCAGGCCAGGGCCCAGCAGTTGAAAAAAGGTGAAGCAGGTGGTGTAGACCGCCACCAGCCGTCCGCGAGTCGCGTCCTCGGCCATTTCATTGACCCAGGTTTCCCCGAGAATGATGATCAGCCCCGCCCCCAGGCCCATGGCGATTCGCGCCAGGCCCAGGCTGTAGAGGCCAGCCCCCGGCCATTCCAGGGCGGCGACACTGAGGGCACAGAGGCCGAAGCACAGCAGGTAGATCTGCCGACGGGTCAGGCGTTGGCAGATACCGTTGACCAGGAAGGCCGAAAGCATCATGCCGGCGGCGGGCAGGGCCGACATCAGGCCGATCTGGTTGTTGGAAGCGCCGGCCTGATACAGGCGCAGGGCGAGGATCGGCACGGTCGAACCGATGCTCAGGCCGACAATCGAAATGCCCAGGATCAGGGCGGCTAGCAGGGCTTTGTTCATGGTCAAGACTCACGCCTGAAGTACGGGCGC
Organism: Pseudomonas sp. PH1b; assembly: GCF_000633395.1. Taxonomy (GTDB): domain Bacteria; phylum Pseudomonadota; class Gammaproteobacteria; order Pseudomonadales; family Pseudomonadaceae; genus Aquipseudomonas. The sequence continues at coordinate 208,933 of NZ_AYMU01000012.1, read as the reverse complement.
TGAAAAGGCGGTGATTGCAGGTACTGCGTAACCACGCAGACCGATGGGTGAGCGATTGCCATGCAGGCGCCAGCTTGCCGACGCGAGACCCACGCCGTTGGCTGGGGCTTGTTCGGCAGGCCTTCGCTACCGGGAGGTGTTCAGCGAGGTGCCGGGCTCAATCGCTATCAGTGAGCGGGCCGGGGAGGAGAGAAGGTGAAGGCAAACAGGACGCTGCGGCGCCGGCGATTGATCGCACAGTCATGCTGGGCAACGGCCAGGGTTGCCGAAGGGCTCAACGAGGGGGAAGGGCACGGTGACTGTGCTGGCAGGAACATCATGGTCTGACTGGTTGAAAAAACAAGCGCACAGCCTACGACAGGCATTTGCGGCAAGCAACCCGACCTTGGAATGAGCATTTCGGAGGCAGAACGAACTGTATCCGCAGGCCAGGATGGCAGGCGGATCGGTCATCGAAGTGGGGGTAGTGCTGGAACTGGTTTGCTGAAAGAGCAGGGCGCTCTTATAGGACGAAAGGCAAATCAGTGTAGGAATATGGCTCCACGACCTGGACTCGAACCAGGGACCCAGTGATTAACAGTCACTTGCTCTACCAACTGAGCTATCGCGGAATGCGCCGTATCTTACTGATTCAAAAAGGGAAGTCAAGCGGCTGCGATGAAAAAATGATTTTCTGCCGCCCTGAGTCCTGTGCTTCAGCCACCGAAGGTCAGGGTTCCGAGCATGAGTTTGGCCATCAGCGAAGTGGCGGCCAGTTGCACCAGCCACAGCGCCAGCCCGCCGAGAAATACCCCGAGGGCAATTTGCAGCACCAGGCTCTTCTGGCGTTTCTGCGTGCGGGGCAGGTAGTGCTCCAGTTCATCGCGGTCAGCCCGCAGGTCATCGTCTTTCATTGGAGGTCTCGTTCAGCTGGAGGCAAGGTCACAGTCTAGCGGGTGCGAGGGCGGCCGCGATCAACAGAATTGTGAGCATAAAAAAGGGGAAGCCTGGCGGCTTCCCCTTTTTTGCGACGGCTGTGAATCAGATCACCTGGAGGATGGCCTTGGTCACCACGTCGATGTTGTTCTGGTTCAGCGCGGCAACGCAGATGCGGCCGGTGTCCAGGGCATAGATGCCGAACTCGTTGCGCAGGCGGGTGACTTGCTCAACGGTCAGGCCGGAGTAGGAGAACATGCCGCACTGGCGGCCGACGAAGCTGAAGTCGTGCGCTGGCGCGCCCTTGGCCAGCAGGTCGACCATCTGGGTGCGCATGCCACGGATCCGCAGGCGCATTTCTGCCAGTTCCTGCTCCCACTGGGCGCGCAGTTCCGGGCTGTTCAGCACGGCGGCAACGATGGTTGCACCGTGGGTTGGCGGGTTCGAATAGTTGGTGCGGATCACGCGCTTGACCTGGGACAGCACGCGGGCACTTTCTTCTTTCGAGCTGCTGACGATGGACAGTGCGCCTACACGTTCGCCGTACAGCGAGAACGACTTGGAGAAGGAGCTGGATACGAAGAAGGTCAGGCCCGATTCGGCGAACAGGCGCACCGCTGCGGCGTCTTCGTCGATGCCGGCGCCAAAGCCCTGGTAGGCCATGTCGAGGAATGGCACCAGGTTTTTTGCCTTGACCACGTCCAGGACGTTTTTCCAGTCCTCTGGGCTCAGGTCGACACCGGTCGGGTTGTGGCAGCAGGCGTGCAGCACCACGATCGACTGGGCTGGCAGGGCGTTGAGGTCCTCCAGCAGGCCGGCACGGTTCACGTCGTGGGTGGCGGCGTCGTAATAGCGGTAGTTCTGCACCGGGAAGCCGGCGGTTTCGAACAGCGCGCGGTGGTTTTCCCAGCTCGGGTCACTGATGGCCACTACGGCGTTGGGCAGTAGTTGCTTGAGGAAGTCGGCACCGATCTTCAGTGCGCCGGTGCCGCCCACGGCCTGGGTGGTGACCACGCGGCCAGCGGCCAGCAATGGCGAGTCGTTGCCGAACAGCAGCTTCTGTACCGCCTGGTCGTAGGCGGCGATGCCGTCGATCGGCAGGTAGCCACGGGAAGCGTGTTGGGCGGCGCGAATCGTCTCGGCTTCGACAACGGCGCGCAGGAGTGGAATGCGTCCCTCCTCGTTGCAGTACACGCCCACCCCAAGGTTGACCTTGTTGGTACGGGTGTCGGCGTTGAATGCTTCGTTGAGGCCCAGGATTGGATCGCGTGGTGCCATTTCGACAGCGGAGAACAGGCTCATTTTTACGGCGGCTCTGAATGGAGTGTGGAGGGACGTGTCGCGCTCCAGCCGAATGCACTAGAGCGGTGCACAAACGGGGAGCTAGTATAGAGGCCATCATCGCGGGGGGCGACAGGCTAATGACCTTTTGCGACAAGTTTTTCGCTTTATTTTTCGACCGTTAGTCTTATTGCAATAAACAGGTGAATGGCGGTTGTCAGGCCTTTACCTTGAAAGCTGTGGTATTTGGCTCCACATCATGGATATTCCCGTTTTTTTCCTCGGCGACATGGGTCGTGCGCGGTCTTTCTCGTTGCTGTCCGGTCCCGCCGCGCAGGAATGATCCCAGAGGTACGTTATGTCTGAATTCCAGCTTGTCACCCGCTTCCAGCCCGCCGGCGACCAGCCGGAAGCCATCCGCCTGATGGTCGAAGGCATCGAGGCCGGGCTGGCGCACCAGACCTTGCTCGGCGTAACCGGCTCGGGCAAGACCTTCAGTATCGCCAACGTGATCGCCCAGGTGCAGCGCCCGACCCTGGTACTGGCACCGAACAAGACCCTGGCGGCGCAGTTGTACGGCGAGTTCAAGGCGTTCTTCCCGAACAATGCGGTGGAGTACTTCGTTTCCTACTACGACTACTACCAGCCCGAGGCCTATGTGCCGTCGTCCGATACCTTCATCGAGAAGGACGCCTCGATCAACGACCATATCGAGCAGATGCGCCTGTCTGCGACCAAGGCGCTGCTGGAGCGCAAGGACGCCATCATCGTTACCACGGTGTCCTGCATCTATGGCCTGGGCAGCCCGGAAACCTACCTGAAGATGGTCCTGCACGTGGACCGTGGCGACAAGCTCGACCAGCGCGCCTTGCTGCGCCGCCTGGCGGACTTGCAGTACACCCGCAACGACATGGACTTTGCCCGCGCCACCTTCCGCGTGCGTGGCGACGTGATCGACATCTATCCGGCGGAATCGGACCTGGAAGCGATCCGCATCGAGCTGTTCGACGACGAGGTGGAAAGCATCAGTGCCTTCGATCCGCTGACCGGCGAAGTGATCCGCAAACTGCCGCGCTTCACCTTCTACCCCAAGAGCCACTACGTGACCCCGCGGGAAACCCTGCTGGATGCCATCGAAGGGATCAAGGTGGAGTTGCAGGAACGCCTGGAGTACCTGCGTTCCAACAACAAGCTGGTGGAAGCCCAGCGCCTGGAGCAGCGCACCCGTTTCGATCTGGAGATGATCCTCGAACTGGGCTACTGCAACGGCATCGAGAACTACTCGCGCTACCTTTCGGGGCGTCCCGCTGGCGCCGCGCCACCTACCTTGTACGACTACCTGCCGGCGGATGCCTTGCTGGTGATCGACGAATCCCACGTCAGCGTGCCCCAGGTCGGCGCCATGTATAAGGGCGACCGCTCGCGCAAGGAAACCCTGGTTGAGTACGGCTTCCGCCTGCCATCGGCTCTGGATAACCGGCCAATGCGTTTTGACGAGTGGGAAGGGGTGAGTCCACAGACCATCTTCGTTTCCGCCACTCCGGGCAACTATGAAGCCGAGCACGCCGGCCGCGTGGTGGAGCAGGTGGTGCGCCCCACCGGGCTGGTGGACCCGCAAGTGGAAGTGCGCCCGGCCCTGACCCAGGTGGACGACCTGCTGTCGGAAATCACCAAGCGGGTTGCAGTGGAAGAGCGAGTGCTGGTCACTACCCTGACCAAGCGCATGGCCGAAGACCTCACCGATTACCTGGCCGACCACGGCGTGCGGGTGCGCTACCTGCACTCGGACATCGACACCGTGGAGCGGGTGGAAATCATCCGCGACCTGCGTCTGGGGACATTCGACGTGCTGGTGGGGATCAACCTGCTGCGCGAAGGTCTGGACATGCCGGAGGTGTCCCTGGTGGCGATTCTCGACGCCGACAAGGAAGGTTTCCTGCGTTCCGAACGTTCGTTGATCCAGACCATCGGCCGGGCCGCGCGTAACCTCAATGGCCGGGCGATTCTCTATGCCGACCGCATCACCGGTTCGATGGAGCGGGCGATCGGCGAAACCGAGCGTCGCCGCGACAAGCAGATCGCCTTTAACCTGGCCAACGGCATCACCCCCAAGGGCGTGTTCAAGGATGTCGCCGACATCATGGAAGGCGCCACCGTGCCGGGCTCGCGCAGCAAGAAGCGCAAGGGCATGGCCAAGGCCGCCGAGGAAAACGCCCGCTACGAAAACGAATTGCGTTCGCCGAGCGAGATCACCAAGCGTATTCGCCAGCTTGAAGAGAAGATGTACCAGCTTGCCCGCGACCTTGAGTTCGAAGCGGCAGCGCAGATGCGTGACGAGATCAGCAAGTTGCGCGAGCGCCTGCTGACCCTCTGATCTCGCCCATCCCGTAGGAGCCGGCTCGCCGGCGAAGAGGTCCTCAAGTCCTGTGCAAGGGGTGGTGGCCTCTTCGCTGGCGAGCCAGCTCCCACACCTGGCAACTTCAGGTCAGTGAGCTTCGCCGGCCTTCAAGCCTTTGGGCAGGGCCTTGGTCAGCAGGATAGCCAGCATGCTGACCCCCAAGGCAATCCCGACAAAATGGAAGGCGTCGTTGTAGGCCATGATCTGCGCCTGCTGGTGGGTGATCTCACTGAGCTTGCCCAGGGCCGCGGTTTCGCTGCCGAATTTCTCGGTCAGTGCGGCCAGGCGTTCCGCCACCTGCGGGTTGCTCGGCACCACGGCTTCGCGCAGGTAGTCGAAATAGGTCTTGGTCCGGGCGTCCAGCAGGGTCGCCAGCAAGGCGATGCCGATCGCACCGCCGAGGTTGCGCAGGATGTTGAACAGGCTGGAGGCCGATCCTGCGTCCTGGGGTTGTATATAAGCCGTGGCGATCAGCGAGATGGTGACCATGATCAGCGGCTGGCCGAGGGCGCGGATGATCTGGATCTGGTTGAACTGCGGCCCGGCGAAGTCCGGGTTGAGCACCCCGGAAGAGAAGCTCGCCAGCCCGAACAGACCAAAACCCAGGGTGCACAGCCACTTTGGTGAAATGAACTGCATCAGCTTGGGCACCAGGGGGATCAGGAACAACTGCGGCACCCCCATCCACATGATGACTTCGCCGATCTGCAGGGCGTTGTAGTTCTGGATCTGTGCCAGGTACAGCGGCAGCAGATAGATCGAGCCATACAGGCCGACCCCCATGCCCAGGCTGGAGATGCTCGACAGGCCGCAGTTGCGATTGCGCAGGATGCCCAGGTTGATCAGCGGGTTGGGCCTGGATACCTGCACGATCACAAAAGTGATCAGGCTGAGCAGGGCAATGCTGCCCAGGCTCACGATCAGGCTCGATTCCAGCCAGTCCTTGCGGTGGCCCTCTTCAAGAAACACCTGCAGGCAGCCCAGCCCCAGTCCGAGGGTGAGAATGCCAGCGTAGTCGGTGCTTTTCAGCAGCTCCCAGTGGGCTTCCTTCTTTTCCAGGCCGTAGAGCAGGCCGGCAATCATCAGCAGGCCCGGCGGCACGTTGATATAGAAGATGTATTCCCAGCCCCAGTTCTCCGTCAGCCAGCCGCCGATGGTGGGGCCGATGGAGGGGGCGAAGGTGGCGGTCATGGCGAACATCGCCATGCCTTTGGCTCGGTGATGCTCGGGGAGCTTGATCAGGGTCAGGGTGAACGCCAGGGGGATCAGCGCACCACCGGTGAAGCCTTGCAGGGCGCGGAACACGATCATGCTTTCCAGGCTCCAGGCCATGGAGCAGAGCAGGGAGGCAATCAGGAAACCCACCGAGACCCAGACCGCCAGCCGGCGTGCCGAGAGCAACTGCACCAGCCACGCGGTGAGGGGGATCATGATGATTTCCGCCACCAGGTAGGAGGTGGAGATCCACGAGCCTTCCTCCAGGGTGGCGGAGAGTGCGCCCTGGATGTCCTTGAGCGAAGAGTTGGTGATCTGGATATCCAGCACCGCCATGAACGCGCCGAGCATGGCGCTCATCACTGCGATCCAGTCGCGCCGGGTGGGCTCTCCCTCCGGGCGCAGCAGTTGATCACCGGCCATCGACTGGGTCTTTGACGTTGACCTTGACGGTCACGGACATGCCCGGGCGAATCTTGCCCTGCAGCGGGTTGTCGGCGGCGAAGGTCAGCTTGACCGGGATACGCTGTACCACTTTGGTGAAGTTGCCGGTGGCGTTGTCTGGCGGCAGCAGGCTGAACTGCGCGCCCGAGGCGGCGAACAGGCTCTCGACCCGGGCCTGGATCGGCGTGTCGCCGTAGGCATCGAAGGTCAGCTCGGCCTGCTGCCCGGGCTGCATGTGGCCGATCTGGGTTTCCTTGAAGTTGGCCTGGACCCAAATGTCCTGGTCGGGGACGATCGACAGCAGATAGGCACCGGCCTGGACTACCTGGCCGTTGCGTGCGGCGCGCTGGCCGATGAGGCCGCTGATGGGGGCGTGGATCGCGCTGCGGGTGAGATTCAGCTGGACCTGGGCCAGGTCGGCCCGAGCGTTGGCAATCTGCGCATCAAGGCGCTTGATCTCGGCGCTCAGGGCGTTGACCTGCTGGCGCTGCCCTTGCAGGTCGGCCTGGGCCTTGGCTACTTGCGAGCGGGCGATATGGTTGTCGGCGGAGAGGGTGGTGACCCGTTCTTCGGAAACGTATCCGGGCTTGCGCAGGGTCTGTGCCCGGGACAGATCGATCTGCGAGCGGCCGAGACTGGCCTGGCTTGAGGCCACTTGGGCTTCGCTGGCGGCAATCAGGCTGGCTTGCTGGGTCAGTTTGCTCTGGGCCTGCAGGCGTTCGGCCTCCCGGGTGGCCAGGGCTGCCTGGGCGCGGTCCACGGCCAGCTGGAAGTCCTCGCCTTCCAGGCGCACCAGCAATTGGCCTTTCTCTACATGCTGGTTGTCCTGTACCAGCACCTCATCTATGCGGGCGCTCAACTGGCTGGAGACTCGGGTGATCTCGCCCTGGACGTAGGCGTTGTCGGTGGTTTCATAAAAGCGTCCGTGGAACCACCAATGGGCCAGGAACCCCAGGGCGATCAACAGGACCAGGGACAGGAAGGTGAACAGGCGGCGCTTGAGTTGGGCAGGCATGGGCAGGTTGTAGCCAATAAAGTGTAAGGAGATTTATCAGCGGGCGAATCTGGCATATAGCTCCCGGGTGGTAAATGGTCCGTATTGATTATTGGCCATTCCTGGCGCGCGCAGCGCCTCGAAGTCGCGACCTTGGCTTAAATGCCCTCCTTACTGGAGCCGGGCTGGTGTCGCCTGTTACCATTCGCCCCCTGTTTTATTCTTCGCTTTTCTATTCTTTTCGAGACATGCCATGACCACCGTCCGCACGCGCATCGCGCCATCGCCTACCGGGGATCCCCACGTAGGTACCGCTTACATCGCTTTGTTCAACTATTGCTTTGCCAAGCAGCATGGCGGTGAGTTCATCCTGCGTATCGAAGACACCGACCAGTTGCGTTCGACCCGTGAGTCCGAGCAGCAGATCTTCGATGCCTTGCGCTGGCTGGGCATCAACTGGAGCGAAGGCCCGGATGTGGGTGGTCCGCACGGTCCGTATCGCCAGAGCGAGCGTGGCGACATCTACCAGAAGTATGCCCAGCAGTTGGTGGATCTGGGGCATGCCTTCCCGTGCTTCTGCACCGCTGAGGAGCTGGACCAGATGCGTGCCGAGCAGATGGCTCGCGGCGAAACCCCGCGCTACGACGGTCGTGCCTTGCTGCTGTCCAAGGAAGAAGTGGCCCAGCGCCTGGCGGCAGGTGAGCCTCACGTGATCCGCATGAAGGTGCCTACCGAAGGTGTCTGTGTGGTGCCGGACCTGCTGCGCGGCGATGTCGAAATCCCCTGGGATCGCATGGACATGCAGGTCCTGATGAAGACCGATGGCCTGCCGACCTACTTCCTGGCCAACGTGGTCGACGACCATCTGATGGGCATCACCCACGTACTGCGCGGCGAAGAGTGGCTGCCGTCGGCGCCGAAACTGATCCTGCTGTACGAATACTTCGGCTGGGAGCAACCGCAGCTGTGCTACATGCCGCTGCTGCGCAACCCGGACAAGAGCAAGCTGTCCAAGCGCAAGAACCCGACCTCGGTGACCTTCTACGAGCGCATGGGCTTCATGCCTGAAGCCATGCTCAACTACCTGGGCCGCATGGGCTGGTCGATGCCGGATGAGCGCGAGAAGTTCTCGCTGCAGGAAATGGTCGACAACTTCGACTTGTCGCGGGTTTCCCTGGGCGGTCCGATTTTTGATATCGAGAAGCTTTCCTGGCTCAACGGCCAGTGGCTGCGTGACCTGCCGGTGGAAGAGTTCGCCAGCCGGGTGCAAACCTGGGCGCTGAACCCCGAATACATGATGAAGATCGCACCGCACGTACAGGGCCGGGTCGAGACCTTCAGCCAGATCGCACCCTTGGCCGGCTTCTTCTTCGCCGGTGGCGTGAACCCGGATGCCAAGCTGTTCGAGTCCAAGAAGCTGTCCGGCGATCAGGTGCGTCAGCTGATGCAATTGATCCTGTGGAAGCTCGAAAGCCTGCGTCAGTGGGAGAAAGACAGCATCACCGCGACCATCCAGGCGGTGGTCGAGTCTCTGGAGCTGAAACTGCGCGATGCCATGCCGCTGATGTTTGCTGCCATTACTGGCCAGGCCAGTTCGGTGTCGGTGCTCGATGCCATGGAAATCCTCGGTCCGGACCTGACCCGTTTCCGTCTGCGCCAGGCCATCGATCTGCTGGGTGGTGTGTCGAAGAAAGAAAACAAGGAATGGGAAAAACTCCTCGGCGCCATCGCCTGAGGCGTTTTTGCCGAAGGGGAACCGACAGGGGCGGTGAGCTTTTCGACTACGCTTGAAACTCAAGCGCCAGGCGGGTTGATTGCGGCTTCTGATGGTTCTTTGAGGCTTGCGGCGAGTGTTTTGTGCAACTCGCCGCAGGCGCAGAGAGCCGCAAAACCCCGGGTTTTCCGGGCGGGGCGGTAAGTGATTGTTATCCCGGCAAATTTTTTTCCAAAAAGCGCAAAAAAAATTGACAGCCTCCCGATCGCCCCTTAAGATTCGCCCCGTCCTCACCGACGAGGGGCTATAGCTCAGCTGGGAGAGCGCTTGCATGGCATGCAAGAGGTCGACGGTTCGATCCCGTCTAGCTCCACCAATTTACAGTTCAGGGCCTGGCCACACCGGCCTTGAATCGATCAGTACTCAGCACTGATCAGTTGTACAGAAGGGTTTGCGTCCCCTTCGTCTAGTGGCCTAGGACACCGCCCTTTCACGGCGGTAACAGGGGTTCGAGTCCCCTAGGGGACGCCAGTTTCACACAAGCGATGTTGCAAGATGTCGCTGCGCCGCGAGGCGAAAATCCGGGGCTATAGCTCAGCTGGGAGAGCGCTTGCATGGCATGCAAGAGGTCGACGGTTCGATCCCGTCTAGCTCCACCAATTTACAGTTCAAGGCCTGGCCACACCGGCCTTGAATCGATCAGTACTCAGCACTGATCAGTTGTACAGAAGGGTTTGCGTCCCCTTCGTCTAGTGGCCTAGGACACCGCCCTTTCACGGCGGTAACAGGGGTTCGAGTCCCCTAGGGGACGCCAGTTTCACACAAGCGATGTTGCAAGATATCGCTGCGCCGCGAGGCGAAAATCCGGGGCTATAGCTCAGCTGGGAGAGCGCTTGCATGGCATGCAAGAGGTCGACGGTTCGATCCCGTCTAGCTCCACCAAATCACAGTTCAAGGCCTGGCCACACCGGCCTTGAATCGATCAGTACTCAGCACTGATCAGCTGTCAGAAGGTTTGTGTCCCCTTCGTCTAGTGGCCTAGGACACCGCCCTTTCACGGCGGTAACAGGGGTTCGAGTCCCCTAGGGGACGCCACGTTTACCCGCTCTGCGGGATTTATAAGGGTCATTCGATTATTGAATGGCCCTTTTGTTTGTCTGGCGTTCAGCCAATTCTCCCTTTCTTCCTCCGCCTGCGCTTCTGACCGACGGTCGCACTGGCGGCTTGCGGAAAATTATTATGGGAATAATATTTTGTCCGTAATATTCGGAGGTGATGATGAACGATAAAAAAGCTCAAACCCGCGAACGGATACTTCAGGCTGCCAGTTCCGCACTGATCCAGCGTGGCCCGGCCGAGCCGAGTGTCGGTGAGGTGATGGGGGCTGCCGGGCTGACGGTCGGCGGCTTCTATGCGCACTTCGAGAGCAAGGACGCGCTGATGCTTGAGGCCTTCACTCAACTGCTGGCCCATCGTCGTGGCCTGCTGGATGAAATGGACTCGACCCTGAGCGGTGAAGAGCGTCGGGCGTTGACGGCGGCATTTTATCTGTCTCGCAAGCACCGTGATTCCACTGAGCAGGCTTGTCCGATTCCTGCGTCTGTCGGTGAGCTGGGTCGTTTGCCGGAGACATTCCGTCACGCCTTGAGCGAGCATATGGAGTTGATGGTCGCGCAATTGGCCGCAAGTCCCGAGGATACGGACAAGGCCCTGGCGGACATGGCCTTGATGGTCGGCGGGCTGTCCCTGGCGCGAGCCCTGGGGCCGGGCGAGTTGTCCGATCGTTTGCTGCGGGCTGCCAAGTCGGCAGTTCTTTGATCGGGCGTTCAATGGCGAGGTAGCGGGTGATGAGCGGATTGAATTGGATTCGTGGCGTCAATGGCACCCTGGGCTGGGTGGCCCCCCACTGGGCGGCGAATCGGATGCGCCAACTGTTCATGACACCGCGCGAGCTTCCTCCTCGAGACTGGGAGTTGCCGCTGCTCGAGAGTGCCGAGCGCCTCACCCTGCGTTTCGGGCTCTCGGCCCTGCGCTGGGGGCAGGGGCTGACAGTGCTCTTGATGCATGGTTGGGAAGGGCGTCCGACGCAGTTCGCCAGCCTGATCCAGGCGCTGGTAGCGGCCGGCTATACCGCGGTGGCGCTGGACGGACCTGCCCATGGCCGGTCTCCCGGGGATGAGGCCAATGTGGTGCTGTTTGCCCGGGCCATGCTGGAGGCCGCGGCAGAGTTGCCGCCCTTGCGGAGCGTGATCGGTCACTCCATGGGCGGCGCCAGTGCCATGCTGGCGGTGCAGTTGGGGCTGCGTACCGAAACCCTGGTTAGCATTGCGGCTCCTGCCCGAATCCTGGGCGTACTGCGAGGTTTTGCCCGCTCTATGCGCTTGCCGCCCAAGGCCCGTTCGGCGTTTATCCGCCAGGTGGAGAAAGAGGTGGGGATGCGTGCTGCGACGCTGGACGTGGACCAGTATCAGTTGGAAATGCCCGGCTTGATCGTGCACGCCGAAGACGATCGGTTTGTCCCGGTCAGGGAGTCGGAAGTGATCCATCAGGCCTGGTTCGACAGTCGCCTGCTGCGCTTGAGCGACGGAGGGCATCAGCGAGTGCTGGCCGATCCTCGGGTGGTTGATGCCGTGGTCGCTCTGGTCAGCGGCCGGCATCTGCAAGCACGCCAATCGGCCTGAGCATCCGTTACACTGCCCCGGTCAAAAAAATCTGACCGGGAGTTGGGCATGAGTTGGGATCTGGCAACGCCATTCACTATCGACCTGCAGGTGGCAGCCGAGGATATCGATGGCCTGGGGCACGCCAACAACGCGGTCTACGTGACCTGGTTGGAGCGTTGCGCCTGGCGGCATTCGCAGCGCCTGGGGCTGGACCTGGCAGAATATCGTCGTCTGGATCGAGCGATGGCGGTGGTGCGTCACGAGATCGACTACCTGGCGGCGGGGTATGAAGGGGATGAGTTGCAACTGGCGACCTGGATTGTCGATTGGGACCAGCGCTTGAAGATGACCCGGCGCTTCCAGCTGGTCCGCCCGAGCGATGGCACGACGCTGTTACGGGCGCAGACCACCTTTGTCTGCATCGAACTGTCTACCGGCAAGCCCAAACGCATGCCTGCCGAATTCCTTGAAGGCTATGGTCCGGCCCTGCAGTCCCCTGAATAATTTTCCTGCCCTTGCGCAGAGCCAGGCTGCGCTGCCTCTGAGACGAGGGGGCGCCTGGATCGCGGGCCTGTTGGCCGACCGGCCGCAACCTGCAAAATCCCTGCTAGCGGGCGAAACCCAGTAGACTGGCGCCCGTTTTTTCGCCCGTGTTTTTCATTGAGTGTGTTTCATGCAAATTGCCTTGGCGCCCATGGAGGGGTTGGTCGACAACATCCTGCGGGATGTACTGACACATGTTGGCGGGATTGACTGGTGTGTCACCGAGTTCATCCGGGTCAATGATCGCCTGCTCACGCCTGCCTATTTCCACAAGCTCGCTCCCGAACTGCTGCGGGGCGCGCAGACTGCTGCCGGTGTGCCGCTGCGGGTGCAGTTGCTGGGCTCCGATCCGGTGTGCCTGGCCGAGAACGCGGCGTTGGCCTGCGAGCTGGGCAGCGAGGTCATCGACCTGAATTTCGGCTGCCCGGCCAAGACTGTCAACAAGTCCCGAGGTGGCGCGGTGCTGCTAAAGGAGCCCGAGCTGCTCAACCAGATCGTCGAGCACGTACGGCGGGCGGTGCCGGCGCATATCCCGGTCACGGCGAAGATGCGCCTGGGCTTCGACAGTCCGGACGGCTCGCTGGTGTGCGCCACGGCGCTGGCCGAGGGCGGCGCCGAGCACATCGTTGTGCACGCACGGACCAAGGTCGACGGCTACAAGCCACCGGCCCACTGGGAGTGGATTCCCCGGGTGCAAGAGGTGGTCAAGGTGCCGGTGTTCGCCAACGGTGATATCTGGAGCGTCGAGGATTGGCGGCGCTGCCGGGAAATCAGTGGCGTCGAGGACATCATGCTGGGGCGCGGCCTGGTCTCGCGCCCGGACCTTGCCCGGCAGATTGCCGCAGCCCGGGCCGGTGAAGAAGTGATGGCAATGTCCTGGGCTGATTTGCAGCCCATGCTGCAAGACTTCTGGGCCCAGGTGGTGGTGCAGTTGACCCCGCGCTCGGCACCTGGGCGCTTGAAGCAGTGGCTGGCAATGCTGACCCGCAATTACCCGGAAGCGGTCGAGCTGTTTACCGCCCTGCGCCGGGAAACCGATCTGGATCAGGTCGGTCGCCTGTTGGGTATGCCCCAGCCGGAAGCCGCTTAAAAAATTCAGCGGGCCTCTCTTGAAATACCAGGGTCGATCCTTATCTCTTGGGTACGCGATGCCGAATTCGGGTCGCGTAGACAACCACTCGCTGAATATCAGGAGATAGACCCATGAGTACTGCATTTTCCCTGGCTCCACTGTTCCGTTCCTCTGTCGGCTTCGACCGTTTCAACGATCTGTTCGAATCGGCACTGCGCAACGAGCCTGGCAGCAGCTACCCACCCTACAACGTTGAGAAGCACGCCGACGATCAATACCGCATCGTCATCGCCGCTGCCGGCTTCCAGGAAGAAGACCTGGAGCTGCAAGTGGAGAAAGGTGTGTTGACCGTGAGCGGTGGCAAGCGCGACGCCAATGACAGTGTGACCTACCTGCACCAGGGCATTGCCCAGCGTGCATTCAAGCTGTCCTTCCGCCTGGCCGACCATATCGAGGTCAAGGCTGCCGGCCTGAGCAACGGTCTGCTGAGTATCGACTTGCTGCGGGTCGTGCCGGAAGAGGCCAAGCCTAAGCGCATCGCCATCAACGGTGCGCAGCAGCAGGCTCTGCAACACTAAGACCGCTGCATGAAAAAGGGCGCCCTGGTGGCGCCCTTTTTTGTGCCTGTCATTCCAGCAGTTTCTTGAACTCGCTCAGGGGCAGGGGCCGGCTGTGCAGGTATCCCTGGTACAGGTGGCACTCCAGTCCTTGCAGGAACTCCAGTTGCTGCGGGGTTTCCACCCCCTCGGCAATCACCTTCAGGTCCAGGCTGCGGGCCATGGCGACAATCGCCCGGATGATTTCCGCATCGTTGGGGTCGTGGGTCGCATCGCGGACGAAAGACTGGTCGATCTTCAAGGTGTCCACCGGCAGGCGCTTGAGGTAGGTCAGCGAGGAGTAGCCAGTGCCAAAATCATCCATGGCGAAGCTGACCCCGAGCTTTTTCAGTCGGCGCATCTTGCTGATGGTGTCGTCCAGGTTCTGGATCACGATGCCCTCGGTGATCTCCAGTTTCAGCAGGGACGAGGGCAGGGCGTAGGCGGTCAGGCTGTGCTCGATTCGTTCGACAAAATCGTTCTGGCGGAACTGCCGCGGGCTGATGTTGACGCACAGGCTGAAGTGATGAGGGTCCACCAGTTGCTGATCGATCAATTGGCTGAAGGCCAGGCAGGCTTCGTCGAGAATCCAGGTGCCTACTTCGAGAATCAACCCGCTGTCCTCCAGCACCTTGATGAACTCGGTGGGTGACTGGGCGCCCAGCTCCGGATGCTGCCAGCGAACCAGGGCTTCGGCGCCGACGATGCGGTTGTCGCGGGCGTCCACCTGGGGCTGGAAGTGCACACTGAATTCGCCGCGAGACAAGGCCAGGCGCAAGTCGGTTTCCATGCGCAGGCGCTCGCTGGCGGCTTTCTGCATGGTGTTGTGGAACATCTGCGTGGTGTTGCGCCCCGAATCCTTGGCCCGATAGAGGGCGATGTCGGCGCGCTTGAGCAGGTCGGTGGGGGTCGAGCCGTGATCGGGAATCAGTGCTACGCCGATGCTGGGGGTGACCTGCAGGCGCTGGCCGTCGAGGAACATGGGCTCCGAGAGCAGCTCGCGCAAGGTGCCGGCCAGTTGCCGGACCTGGTCGCTGACTTCGTTGCGCGAACCTTCCAGGCCGCTCAGCAGCACCACGAATTCATCGCCGCCCAGGCGGGCCACGGTGTCTTCCATGCGCACGCTGGCCTCCAGCCGCGCCGTGATGATCTTCAGTACCGTGTCGCCCACCGGGTGACCAAGGGAGTCGTTGATGTGCTTGAAGTGGTCGAGGTCGAGGAACAGCAGGGCGCCCCGCAGGTTGTGGCGCTTGAGCAGGGCAATCTGCTGGCTCAGGCGGTCCATCAGCAGGGCGCGGTTGGGCAGGTTGGTCAGGGGGTCGTGGTAGGCCAGGTGGCGGATCTGCGCCTGGGCGTTCTTCAGCAGGCTGACATCCCGTGCGGTGAGCAGCAGGCACGGGGTTTCATTGAGGGTGATCGGTTCGACCGAGGCTTCTAGGGTGAGGATTTCCCCGCGCTTGTTGCGCCCCAGCATCTCCAGGTGATGCACCCGGCCCTTGAGCTTGAGCTCGGCCAGCAACGTGGAAAGTTGGGCCTCTTCGGCCCAGATGCCAATTTCATACATGGTGCGGCCGATCACTTCATCGGTGCGATAGCCGGTCAGGCGGCAGAAGCCGTCGTTGACCTCCAGGTAGCGCCCGGTGTCACGCTCGGTGATGGTGATGGCGTCGGGGCTGGAGTGGAAGGCCTTGGCGAACTTCTCCTCGCTGGCCTTGAGGGCGGCTTCCGAGCGCTGTTGCTGGGTGATGTCCCGCAGCGTGGTGACGATGCACAGTTGCTTGTCGACAGTGATCTGGCGGCTGGAAATGATGCAGGTCAGGGGCTGGCCGTCCTTGTGGTTGACCACCACCGCCACGTTGTTCAGTGCCTGTTCACGAATCACTTGCTCGATCCGTCGCAGGCGCGGGGCGGGATCTTCCCAGAGCCCGATCTGCTCGGCGCTGCGGTTGATCACCTCCTCCAGAGTCCAGCCGAAGGTCTGGGTGAAGCTGGAGTTGATCTCGATGAACTGGCCGGTTTCCCGCAAGGTGACGCAGATCGGGTCTGGGCTGACCTGGAACAGGCTGGCGAACTTTTCTTCCGAGGTGATCAGGCGCTGTTCGCGCTCCACCTGTTCAGTGATGTCCAGTAGCGTGCCGGCCATGCGCAGCGGATTGCCCTGTTCGTCGCGGTACAGGCGCGCCCGGCTTTCCAGGTAGCGCGAGCTGCCGTCCAGCAGTTGCACCCGGTAGGTCAACTGGTAGTTGCCTGCCGGGCCCTCGCGCAGGCTGCGGTAGGCATCGCGCATGGAATTGCGCTCTTCGGTGGGTACACCTTCGAAGAAGGCATCGAAGGACTCGTGAAAGGGCGCCGGTTCCAGGCCGTGCAATTGTGCTGCACGGGCCGAGCCGTAGAGCATGCCGCTGGGAATGTGCCAGTCCCAGGTGCCCAATTGCGCCGAGTCCAGGGCCAGGTCAAGGCGTTCCTGGCTGTCCTTGAGGGCCTGTTCGGCTCTTTTGCGTTCGCTGGTGTCGAGGAAGGTGCTCAACAGGTAGGCCTTGCCTTCCAGTTCGACCTTCTGCGCGCTGAGAATGCCATCGTGGATTTGCCCGTTGCTGGCGCGGAACTGGACTTCCAGGCTCGCGGTCTGGCCCTTTTTCTGCACGGCCTTGATCAGTTGGGCGCGTTGCTCGGGGTTGACCCAGAGGCCGATCTCCAGGGTGGTGCGGCCGATCACGTGGGCGGCGGGCCAGCCGAACTGGCTTTCGAAGTACTGGTTGGCCTCGCTGATCAGGCCGTCTTCCAGGCGGCTCAGCAGTACGGTGTTGGGGCACAGGTGAAACAGGGTGGCGAAGCGTTTTTCCGAGCTGCTCAGGGCTTCTTCACGCTGGCGCTGGTGGGTGATCTCGCGGATCACCCCGATCATTCGGGGCTTGCCGTGCTTGTCCGGCTGGACACTGCCGCTGATTTCCAGCCAATGCAGGCTGCCGTCAGGCCAGCGAATGCGGTGATGCATGGCGTGCTCCAGGGGCGCGCCAGCCAGTACCGAGTGGAAGGCGCGTACGGTCCTGGCCCGGTCCTCGATCGGCAGCAGGTCGAGGTACTCGAGGTTTTCCGGCAGCGGTTGGCGCGGGTCGAAGCCAAACAGGGCCTGGGTCCCCCGGGACCAGCTGATCTGCCCGCTTTCGATATCCCAATACCAGGCCCCCAACCGCGCACCGTTGAGTGCGGCGAGCAGCTGCGGCGCGCTTTCCCAGCTCTGCTCCGACTCCCGGGGGTCGACAGCGTGAATGCGCGGCAAGGGCGGAATACGGTCAGCGGGTTTGGGCATGGGGTCAGGCCTTGGGCTGAGTAGTTCGTTTGGGCGGGGTACTCATGGTGGTGTGATCTGGCACGGACAAAACCCAGAAATCTATGCCGGGGTCCCTGGCCAATCGACTTGTGCATCCAGTAAGGCCATGAAAGCCCGCGCCGCATTCGACAGCGTCCGTTCGGTGTGCAGGATATAGCCTAGCTGGCGTCGCAGTTGTATGCCCGGCAAAGGAATGCGCGCCACCTGATCATCGAGCATGGTGCGCGGGAGCACGCTCCAGGCCAGGCCGATGGAGACCATCATCTTGATAGTTTCCAGGTAGTTAGTGCTCATGGCGATGTTCGGCGTCAGGCCCTGGGCTTCAAACAGGCGTTGGACAATATGGTGGGTGAAGGTGTTGCCGCCGGGAAATACAGCGGGGTGCAGGGCAATGTCCGCCAGGCTGACCTGGCCATTGCTGACCAGCGGGTGCTCCGGGGCCGCGACGAAGTCCAATGGGTCGTCCCAGACCGCCGTGGCCTGGATCAGGCTGTGGGGTTCGGGCGCCAGGGTGATCACCGCCAGCTCGGCCCGGCCGTGCAGGATTTCCTCATAGGCCACTTCGGAGTCGAGGAATTGGATATCCAGGGCCACTTGCGGATAGCGCCGGGTGAAGGCCCGCAGCAGTGGCGGCAAGCGATGCAGGCCGATGTGATGGCTGGTGGCCAGGGTCAGGCGCCCACTGACTTCGCCCGTGAGGTTGGTCAGGGCTCGGCGCGTGTCATCCAGCACGTTAATGATCTGGTAGGCCCGGGGCAGCAGGGCGCGTCCGGCCTCGGTCAGGCCGATCTCGCGGCCCAGGCGGTCGAACAGCCGCACATTGAGCTGCTGTTCCAGCCCGGCGATACGTTTGCTGATGGCGGGCTGGGTCAGGTGCAGGCGTTCTCCGGCAGCGGAAAAACTGCCGGTCTCGGCAATGGCTATAAAGGCGTTGAGGTTGGCCAGGTCCATGGTCGCATTCCAGTTGGTTATCCAAAGCATGAAAAATATGAATTTGAGTTATTTAATCTAACCCCATAGCATCAGCCTCACAAGCCAAGGGGTTATTGATCGGCAGGCGATCAGGGCCCGGGGCATAGAAACAAGCTGATGAGGAATGGTCCGATGGCCGGCAAGACGCTCTACGACAAGCTCTGGGATTCGCATTTGGTCAAGCAGCGCGACGATGGTTCGGCGCTGATCTATATCGATCGTCACATCATCCACGAAGTGACCTCCCCGCAAGCCTTCGAGGGCCTGCGTCTGGCTGGGCGCAAGCCGTGGCGCATCGATGCCAACATCGCCACCCCGGACCACAACGTGCCGACCACCCCTGAACGCAAGGGCGGAATCGAGGCGATTGCCGACCAGGTGTCGCGTCTTCAGGTGCAGACCCTCGATGACAACTGTGACGAATACGGCATCGTCGAATTCAAGATGAACGACGTGCGCCAGGGCATCGTCCACGTGATCGGCCCGGAGCAGGGCGCGACCTTGCCGGGCATGACCGTGGTCTGCGGCGACTCGCACACCTCCACCCACGGTGCTTTTGGCGCCCTGGCCCACGGCATCGGCACTTCCGAGGTGGAGCACGTACTCGCCACCCAGTGCCTGGTGGCCAAGAAGATGAAGAACATGCTGGTGCGGGTCGAAGGCATCTTGCCTTTCGGCGTGACCGCCAAGGACATCGTCCTCGCGGTGATCGGCAAGATCGGCACCGCCGGCGGCAACGGCCATGCCATCGAGTTCGCTGGCAGCGCGATTCGCGACCTGTCGGTCGAAGGCCGCATGACCATCTGCAACATGTCCATCGAAGCCGGTGCCCGTGTCGGCTTGGTCGCTGCGGATGAAAAGACCGTGGAATACGTCAAGGGCCGTCCTTTCGCCCCCAAGGGCGCGGAATGGGACCTGGCTGTCGAGGCCTGGAAAGACCTGGTGTCCGATGCCGATGCCAGATTCGACACCGTGGTCGAACTCGATGCCGCACAGATCAAGCCGCAGGTCAGCTGGGGCACTTCCCCGGAAATGGTCCTGGCGGTGGATCAGAACGTACCGGATCCGGCCAAGGAAATGGACCTGGTCAAGCGCGATTCCATCGTCCGTGCCTTGAAGTACATGGGCTTGAGCGCCAACCAGGCGATCACCGATATCCAGCTGGATCGGGTGTTCATCGGTTCCTGCACCAACTCGCGGATCGAAGACCTGCGCGCTGCCGCAGTGATCGCCAAGGGCCGTAAGGTGGCTTCCACCATCAAGCAGGCGATCGTGGTCCCGGGCTCGGGCCTGGTGAAGGCTCAGGCCGAGTCGGAAGGTCTGGACAAGATCTTCCTCGAGGCCGGTTTCGAATGGCGTGAGCCGGGCTGCTCGATGTGCCTGGCGATGAACCCGGACCGCCTGGAATCCGGCGAGCATTGTGCCTCGACCTCGAACCGCAACTTCGAAGGGCGCCAGGGCGCAGGTGGCCGTACCCACCTGGTCAGCCCGGCCATGGCCGCCGCCGCCGCTGTCAGCGGTCGTTTCGTCGACGTCCGTGAATTGATCTAAAGGAGCGCAGCATGAAAGCTTTCACCCAGCACACTGGTTTGGTCGCGCCCTTGGATCGTGCCAACGTCGACACCGATCAGATCATCCCCAAGCAGTTCCTCAAGTCGATCAAGCGCACCGGCTTTGGCCCCAACCTGTTCGACGAGTGGCGCTACCTGGATGTGGGGCAACCGTACCAGGACAACTCCAAGCGTCCGCTGAACAAGGACTTCGTGCTCAACGCCGAGCGTTACCAGGGCGCCAGCGTGTTGCTGGCGCGGGAAAACTTCGGTTGCGGCTCCAGCCGCGAACACGCGCCCTGGGCGTTGGAAGAGTACGGTTTTCGCAGCATCATCGCGCCGAGCTATGCCGACATCTTCTTCAACAACAGCTTCAAGAACGGCCTGCTGCCGATCATCTTGAGCGACGAGGAGGTCGACGAGCTGTTCCAGCAGGTGGAAGGCACCCCGGGCTACCAGTTGCGCATCGACCTTGAGGCGCAGACCGTGACCCGTCCTGACGGCAAGGTGCTGACGTTCGAGATCGACGCGTTCCGCAAGCATTGCCTGCTCAACGGCCTCGACGACATCGGCCTGACCCTACAGGACGGTGATGCCATCGCCGCCTTTGAGGCCAAGCATCGCGCCAGCCAGCCCTGGTTGTTCCGCGACGCCTGAGTGACTGTCTGCCTGCTGGCCGCTGGCTGCCGATCGGTGCAGCTGGCGGCTGGCCGGTGAATGCTGTTTTTCCCTGATCAAAAGGACCGCATCATGACCAGCAAGGCCCATAGCCAAGTGGTACAGACGCAATTCGGCGAGCAGGCTTCGGCCTACCTGAGCAGTGCGGTGCACGCTCAAGGTGTCGAGTTCGCCCTGCTACAGGCCGAGGTTGCGCAGCGCGGCGATGCGCGAGTGCTGGACCTGGGCTGTGGCGCTGGGCATGTGAGCTTTCATGTCGCACCGCTGGTCAGGGAGGTGGTGGCCTATGACCTTTCGCCGCAGATGCTTGATGTGGTGGCCAGTGCAGCGGCTGAGCGCAATCTGGGTAATATCAGCACCCGGCATGGCGCCGCCGAACGCTTGCCGTTCGCCGATGGCGAGTTCGACTTCGTGTTCAGCCGTTATTCGGCTCACCACTGGAGCGACCTGGGCCTGGCCCTGCGCGAGGTGCGCCGGGTATTGAAACCGGGTGGCGTGGCGGCGTTCATCGATGTCTTGTCGCCGGGCAGTCCGCTGTTCGACACTTACCTGCAGAGCGTGGAAGTGCTGCGTGATACCAGCCATGTGCGCGATTATTCGGCAGGGGAGTGGTTGCGCCAGGTCAGTGAGGCCGGTTTGCACACGCGCAGCACCGCTCGTCAGCGCCTGCGCCTGGAGTACAGCTCCTGGGTCGAACGCATGCGTACGC
This sequence comes from Pseudomonas sp. PH1b, assembly GCF_000633395.1. Lineage (GTDB taxonomy): Bacteria > Pseudomonadota > Gammaproteobacteria > Pseudomonadales > Pseudomonadaceae > Aquipseudomonas. The sequence continues at coordinate 187,858 of NZ_AYMU01000012.1, read as the reverse complement.
CCCAGGTCATGCGTGCGGCGATCCGCGAGCTGCAGCAGGCCATGGGCAATGAAGTGCGCGAATATTTTGAGATCGAGGCCGATGGTTCGTTCAGTACAGATGTACTGGTGCTGTGGGCCGAACGATAGAATTTTTCCGGGTACGCCTGCGGGCGTGCCGACAGAGTAAATGAGGAACCCATGAGCAAACAGATTCTGATTCTCCCTGGCGACGGTATCGGCCCGGAAATCATGGCCGAGGCGGTCAAGGTGCTGGAACTGGCCAATGACAAGTACCGCCTGGGCTTCGAGCTGAGCCACGACGTGATCGGCGGCGCCGCCATCGACAAGCACGGCGTGCCGCTGGCCGATGAGACCCTGGAGCGCGCTCGTGCCGCCGACGCGGTGCTGCTGGGGGCTGTGGGTGGTCCGAAATGGGACAAGATCGAACGTGACATCCGTCCTGAGCGCGGCCTGTTGAAGATCCGTGCGCAATTGGGCCTGTTCGGCAACCTGCGCCCGGCAATTCTCTACCCGCAACTGGCGGATGCCTCGAGCCTGAAGCCGGAAATTGTCTCCGGCCTGGACATCCTCATCGTTCGCGAGCTGACCGGCGGCATCTACTTCGGTGCGCCCCGCGGCACCCGCGAGCTGGAAAACGGCGAGCGCCAGTCCTACGACACCCTGCCATACAGCGAGAGCGAGATCCGTCGCATCGCCCGGGTCGGCTTCGACATGGCGCGGGTGCGCGGCAAGAAGCTCTGCTCGGTGGACAAGGCCAATGTCCTGGCCTCCAGCCAGCTGTGGCGCGAAGTGGTCGAGGAGGTGGCCAAGGACTACCCGGATGTCGAACTGAGCCATATGTACGTCGACAACGCCGCCATGCAACTGGTCCGCGCCCCAAAGCAGTTCGACGTGATGGTGACCGACAATATGTTCGGCGACATCCTGTCCGACGAAGCCTCGATGCTCACCGGTTCCATCGGCATGCTGCCCTCGGCCTCCCTGGATGCCAACAACAAGGGCATGTACGAGCCTTGCCACGGCTCGGCGCCGGACATTGCCGGGCAGGGCATTGCCAACCCCTTGGCGACCATCCTCTCGGTGTCGATGATGCTGCGCTACAGCTTCAACCTGAACGAGGCGGCGGACGCCATCGAGCAGGCCGTGAGCCGGGTGCTGGATCAAGGCTTGCGCACCGGTGACATCTGGTCGGCAGGTTGCACCAAAGTCGGTACGCAGGAAATGGGCGATGCAGTAGTCGCCGCGCTGCGGAATCTGTAATCTTTGCGGCCCACTGCACAGACAGTGGCCCACTTTTGTATAGGTGTAGTTGCGATGAAACGTGTAGGTCTGATCGGTTGGCGCGGTATGGTCGGTTCCGTGCTCATGCAGCGGATGCTGGAAGAGCAGGACTTCGATCTTATTGAACCGGTGTTTTTCAGCACTTCCAATGTCGGTGGCCAAGGGCCGTCGGTGGGCAAGGACATTGCTCCGCTGAAGGATGCCTACAGCATTGAAGAGTTGAAAACCCTCGACGTGATTCTGACCTGCCAGGGTGGCGACTACACCAGTGAAGTCTTCCCCAAGCTGCGCGAAGCCGGCTGGCAGGGCTACTGGATCGACGCCGCTTCCAGCCTGCGCATGCAGGATGACGCGGTGATCATCCTCGACCCGGTGAATCGCAAGGTCATCGATCAGCAGCTGGATGCCGGGACCAAGAACTACATCGGCGGCAACTGCACCGTCAGCCTGATGCTGATGGGCCTGGGCGGCCTGTTCGAAGCCGGCCTGGTGGAGTGGATGAGCGCCATGACCTACCAGGCGGCCTCGGGCGCGGGTGCGCAGAACATGCGCGAGCTGATCAAGCAGATGGGCGCAACCCACGCTGCGGTTGCCGATGACCTGGCCAACCCGGCCAGCGCCATCCTCGACATCGACCGCAAAGTGGCCGAGGCCATGCGCAGCGATGCCTATCCGACCGAGAACTTCGGCGTGCCGCTGGCCGGCAGCCTGATCCCGTGGATCGACAAGGAACTGCCCAACGGCCAGAGCCGTGAAGAGTGGAAGGCCCAGGCCGAGACCAACAAGATCCTCGGTCGCTTCAAGAACCCGATCCCGGTGGACGGCATCTGCGTGCGTATCGGCGCCATGCGCTGCCACAGCCAGGCGCTGACCATCAAGCTCAACAAGGACGTACCGATCGCCGATATCGAAGGGCTGATCAGCCAGCACAACCCTTGGGTCAAACTGGTGCCGAACCAGCGCGAGATCAGCATGCAGGAGCTGAGCCCGACCAAGGTTACCGGCACCCTGAACGTGCCGGTTGGCCGTCTGCGCAAGCTCAACATGGGCTCGCAGTTCCTTGGCGCCTTCACCGTGGGCGACCAACTGCTGTGGGGCGCGGCCGAGCCGCTGCGCCGCATGCTGCGGATCCTGCTCGAGCGTTGATCGCCTGAGGCTCTGAAAGAACCCGCCCCTGCTGCCAGGTGCGGGTTTTTTTATGGGCGCGCTGGGGCTCAGTGGCTTCTGAGGCGGTTCTCGCTGCCGTTGCGAGGGCCCCATGAATTGCCTCGCCACCCTGTGCCGGGTAAAGTGCCGCTCCCCCGTTCTACCTGAGGTAAGCACCATGACCCCGTCCTTTGATATTGCCGTGATCGGTGCCACCGGCACGGTCGGCGAAACCCTGGTGCAGATTCTCGAAGAGCGTGATTTCCCCATTGGCAATCTGCACCTGTTGGCGAGCAGCGAGTCGGCCGGTCATTCGGTGCCGTTTCGCGGCAAGAATGTCCGGGTGCGTGAGGTCGACGAGTTCGATTTCAGCAAGGTCCAGCTGGTGTTTTTCGCAGCGGGGCCGGCGGTGACCCTGAGTTTTGCCTCGCGGGCCACGGCGGCCAATTGCACGGTCATCGATCTGTCGGGCGCCTTGCCTTCGGCCCAGGCGCCGAATGTCGTGCCTGAAGCCAATGCCGAGGTTCTGGCAGGCCTGAAGAAGCCGGTGCAATTGAGCAGTCCCAGTGCTTCGGCCACCGCGCTGGCGGTAGTGCTTGCACCTTTGCAGGGATTGCTGGACATCCAGCGGGTCAACCTGACCGCCAGCCTGGCGATTTCCAGCCAGGGTCGCGAAGCCGTCAGCGAACTGGCCCGGCAGACCGCTGAGCTGCTGAATGTGCGCCCGCTGGAGCCGCGGGTCTTTGATCGTCAGGTGGCCTTCAACCTGTTGGCCCAGGTTGGTACGCCCGATGCCCAGGGTCATACCCTGCTGGAAAAGCGTCTGGTCAGGGAGCTGCGCGAGGTTCTGCGGCAACCTTTATTAAAGATTTCTGTCACTTGCATTCAAGCGCCGGTGTTTTTTGGCGATAGCTATAGCGTGACTCTGCAGTCAGCCAGCGCTGTTGATCTGGCGGCCGTGAATGCTGCACTGGAGGCGGCTCCCGGCCTGGAGCTGGTGGAAGCCGGGGATTATCCAACGGCTGTAGGTGACGCCGTGGGCCAGGACGTAGTCTATGTGGGACGGGTTCGCGGCGGTGTCGATGATCCGACGGAACTGAATCTGTGGCTGACCTCGGACAACGTCCGCAAAGGCGCGGCGTTGAACGCTGTGCAGTTGGCTGAATTGTTGATAAAAGACCAGCTGTAAAAGATACTTGGCAACAATTTGCAGAATGAATCTAGCTGGGCGCTATGCTTGGCAAGTTGCTGGAGGTGAGTGGCCGTCAGGTGCTCCCGGGGCATGCAGGAAATAGTCGCGCGTCGTGGTCGTTCATGGCCCCGCGCAGTGCCTTATGGCAGCCGCTACAAAACCTTCTCGCTGGCCGAGGAATGTTCAAACAAAGGATGAGGCTATGGTTCAAGTTCGCAAACTGGTGTTAGCAATAGCGGCCGCCTCGGCGCTGTCCTCCGGTATGGCGCAGGCGCTTGGGCTCGGGGAGCTGACCCTGAAGTCGAGTCTGAACCAGCCTCTGGTAGCAGAAATCGAATTGCTCGATATCAAGGACCTTACTGCTGCGGAGGTGGTGCCTAGCCTGGCCCCGGCAGAAGAGTTCGCCAAGGCCGGCGTCGATCGCCAGGCCTTCCTCAACGACTTGAGTTTTACCCCGATCCTCAATCCCGGCGGCAAGAGTGTGCTGCGGGTGACCTCGAGCCAGCCGCTGTCGGAGCCGATGGTCAAGTTCCTGGTGCAGGTGATGTGGCCCAACGGCCGTCTGCTGCGCGATTACAGTGTGCTGCTGGATCCTTCGAAGTTTTCCCCGCAGGCGGCCGCCGCGGCTCAAGCCGCCCCGGCGATCAGCGCCCCGGCGACGGGTGCAAGCAAGGTCAGCAAGCCTGAGCAATACACCACCTCGGCCCGTGACACGCTCTGGGAAATCGCCGCGAAGAACCGTAATGGTGCTTCGATCCAGCAGACCATGCTGGCGATCCAGGCGCTGAACCCGGATGCCTTCATCGATGGCAACATCAACCGCTTGAAGACCGGCAAGGTCCTGCGCCTGCCCGATGTGGTGCAGAGCACCGCGCTGCCGCAGCCCAAGGCAATTGCCGAAGTTGCCGCGCAAAACGCCGCCTGGCGCCAGGGGCGTCGTTCCGGTGCCCGCGGCCAGCAGCAAGTGGATGCAACCCGGCGTGCGGGTGCTGACAAGGCGCCCAAGCAGGCCAACGCCAAGGACAACCTCAGCCTGGTCTCTGCGGAGAGCGGCAAAGCGCGTGGCAAGGGGGCCGCGGGTGACAGCAAGGCGCTGAACAACAAGCTGGCAGTGACCCAGGAAAGCCTGGATGCGACCCGTCGCGACAATGCCGAGCTCAAGGAGCGCATGGCGGACCTGCAAAGCCAGCTGGACAAGCTGCAGCGCCTGATCGAATTGAAAAACAACCAGTTGGCCAAGCTGCAGGCCGATGGCTCGGCTGCTGTTCCTGCGGCTCCAACCGCTCCGGCGATGCCGGCGGAACTGGTGGCCAAGCCTGAAGCGCCTGCAGCGGCTCCTGCCGCCCCGGTGGCTGAGCCCGTTGTCGCTGCGGTGCCGGATGCGGCCGCTGCGAAGACGGACGAAGACAAGTACGGCGATCTGCTGAGCAATCCGATCCTGTTGGGTCTGGTGGGCGGTGGCGGCGTATTGGTCGTGCTGTTGTTGCTGCTGCTGTGGGCGCGCCGGCGCAAGGCCCAGCAGGAGGCGGAAAAGCATCTGCGCATGGCTCGGGCATTGTCCGAGGAAAATGAGTTCAGCGAGGACATGGAGCTGCCGGAAGGCAGTTTCGAAGGCCTTGAAGTTCCGCCGCCAAGCGTCAAGCTCGCTCCAGCTCCAGCTCCAGCTCCAGCTCCAGCTCCAGCTCCAGCTCCGGTGGTGGAGCCCGTGCCGGTGCCTGCGGCGCCGGTCGAGCGGGCAACCGATGTCTTGGGGCAGGCGCAGAACCACATCGATGGCGGCCGCCTGAACCAGGCGGCGGCGATTCTTGAAGAGGCCGTCAAGCTCGAGCCCCAGCGCAGTGATCTGCGTCTCAAGCTGATGGAGGTCTACGCGCATCAGGGGGACCGCAGTGCTTTTGTCGCTGAAGAGCGGCAATTGGTGGCCAATGGTGATAACCATGCCCGGGTCGAGGAACTGAAAAGTCGCTTCCCGGCAATGGTTGCAGTGGCAGCGGCGGCCGGCCTGGCTACCGCGGCGGTGGCTGCCGAGCTGGACGCCCAGTATGTCAAGGACCTGTTGCTGGATGAGCCACAGGCTCCCGAGCCTGCTGCGCCTATGGAAGGCCTGGACGCCGACTTCGATCTGAGCCTGGATGATCTGGAAGTGGCTTCGCCGGCAGTGGTAGCGGCTGAACCTGAGTCTGAGCCCGAGCTGGAAGACTTCCCGCTGGATGATGACCTGAGCTTCGGTTCGGTGCTCGAGCAGCAGACGGCGCCAGAGGAGAACCTCGATGACCTGGGAGACTTCGATCTGGATCTGGGGGCTGACCTGCCTGCCGCGACCCAGAGCGACGACGACTTCCTGCTGAGCCTGGAAGATGACCTCAAGGACCTGCCGGCTGGCGACGTGCCAACCGTCACCGAATCGGCCCTGGATGACTTGGATCTGTCGGCGGACTTCGATCTGTCCCTGGCGGACGAGATGGACGCGGTTGCAGAGCCCAAGGACGCTTTCGCTTCCGAGCTGGATGATGTCAACGCCGAGCTGGATCGCCTGTCCCAGAGCCTTGATCAGCCGCTGGATGCGCCGAGCTTCACCGCTGAAGATGCGGCGGCAGAACCTGAAGAGGCGGATTTTGACTTCCTTTCCGGCAGTGATGAGGTCGCCACCAAGCTGGATCTGGCTCAGGCCTACATCGATATGGGTGATAACGACGGCGCGCGGGACATCCTGGGTGAAGTGTTGAGCGAGGGCAGCGAAGGGCAGAAGAGCGAAGCGCAGGAAATGCTGGCGCGATTGGCTTGAAGCAATTCGATGCTTGAACAGAACGGCAGCCGATGAGGCTGCCGTTTTTGTTGATGCTGACCTAGGCGCTGCTCAGATCAGCAGGTCTTCGTAGAAGGCGCCAAAAGGGCGGGTGGGATGGGCGATCTGTATTTCCAGGATCCACAGCCCCACTTGTGGGCAGTCGGCGAAATCTCCCAGGTCTCCGGCGCGATAAATGGCGTGGGGGAAGTCGCTGACCCGATGTCCCTTGATGTCCAGGTTGAGCACCCAGCCCATGGCGCGGGCTTGTTCTGCGGCATAGCGGTACAGTTCCGGGCCGGCCATCTGATGGGTCTTCCACTGCTCATGCACCTGATCGAACAGGTTCTTGGCCGCGGCGGCGCAGGCGTGCATCTCGGCGTCGTCACCGCTGACGAATGTGGCGCCGCAATCGCCTTCGTGGCGGTCCCAGACAACCCCCAGGTCGATGAAGAACAGGTCGTTTTCCCCTAGTTGCGGATCGCCATCGGAGCGCTGCTTGAAAGTTTTCAAGGTGTTGGCGCCAAAACGGATCAGCAGCGGGTGCCAGATCCGTTCCATGCCCAGTTCCCGCAACACCTCAAGACCCATTTCCCTGGCGCAGGATTCATGCATGCCCGGCTTGATCTGCCTGGCCATTTGCGCAATGGCTTCCCAGGTCATGCGCTTGGCGTGAAGCATGCCCTCCAGGCTGTAGGCCAGGCCTACGGCTTCTTTGCTGGTTGCGATCATTCGTCGATTCTCGATCAGGTGCTTTGTTGTTTTCGATATATATTTTTCTATATAGCGATTGCCTGAAGGTCATGCAATCTTCCTGTGGCCCGGCTGTCTTGGGGGGTAATCGGCAACTAAAGCTCGGCAGTGCATGGCGTCTGTTTCCGACGGCCTTATAATGGGCGCCTTTGCGCATATCAGCAGGCTGTAAGTTCTTGGCAAATATAGATAACGCGGCCGCCGAAATGGCGGCCGCAGGCTTTTCCCGAATCGCTCTGGGTGTTGAATACAAGGGTTCGCGCTATCGCGGCTGGCAGCGCCAGGCGTCTGGCGTGCCCAGTGTCCAGGAAACCCTGGAGAAGGCCCTGTCCAGAGTGGCGGACTCTCCGGTACTGCTTTCTTGTGCCGGGCGCACCGATGCCGGTGTGCATGCCTGTGGTCAGGTGGTGCATTTCGATACCCAGGCCGTGCGCTCGGCGAAGGCCTGGGTCATGGGCGCCAACATTAACCTGCCCCATGACATCAGCGTCAGCTGGGCCCAGGAGATGCCGGCGCATTTTCATGCGCGGTTCAAGGCGATTGCCCGGCGCTACCGCTATGTGATCTATAACGATCAGATCCGCCCGGCCCATCTCAACGAAGAAATCACCTGGAACCATCGGCCGCTGGACGTCGAGCGGATGGCCCAGGCGGCTGCGTTTCTGGTCGGTACCCATGATTTCAGTGCGTTCCGGGCGGGGCAGTGCCAGGCCAAGTCGCCGATCAAGGAGCTTCATCACCTGCGGGTCACCCGGCACGGCAAGATGATCGTCCTGGATATTCGTGCCAGTGCCTTCCTTCATCACATGGTGCGCAATATCGCCGGTGTATTGATGACCATCGGTGCCGGCGAGCGCCCGGTGGAGTGGGCGCGGGAGGTGCTGGAGAGCCGCATTCGCCGTACCGGTGGGGTGACGGCCCATCCTTTCGGCCTGTACCTGGTCAAGGTCGAATACAACGATGAGTTCCAGTTGCCCGAGCGATACATCGGGCCACATTTCCTCAGTGGATTCTCGGAACTTGACGGCTGACGCCCGGAAAAGCATTTGCTACCATCCGGGACTTTCCGGATTTACCCCTGAGGTTCAAACGACATGCCAGCTGTTCGCAGCAAGATTTGCGGGATTACCCGCATAGAAGATGCGTTGGCGGCAGTGGCGGCGGGGGCTGACGCCATCGGCCTGGTGTTCTACGCCAAGAGCCCGCGGGCGGTAACGGTGCAGCAGGCGCGGGCGATCATTGCCGCCTTGCCGCCGTTCGTGACCACCGTGGGCCTGTTCGTCAATGCCAGTCGCTGCGAGTTGGGGGAGATACTCGATGCGGTGCCGCTGGACCTCCTGCAGTTTCACGGTGATGAGTCGGCGGCTGACTGCGAAGGCTATCACCGGCCCTATATCAAGGCCTTGCGGGTCAAGGCCGGGGACGATATCGCCGCGGCCTGCCTGGCGCACCCTCGGGCCAGCGGGATTCTGCTGGATGCCTACGTCGAAGGTGTGCCGGGCGGAACCGGCGAGACCTTTGACTGGTCCCTGATTCCTCGGGAGGTTAGCAAGCCGCTGATTCTCGCCGGTGGCCTGTCGGCGGAAAACGTCGGTGAGGCCATCGCCCAGGTTCGTCCTTATGCCGTGGACGTCAGCGGTGGCGTGGAACAAAGCAAGGGCATCAAGGATCAGGCGAAGATTCATGCATTTATGCAGGCCGTGCGTCGCGGCAGTGAGTCGATGTGACGGCTGGCAGTCTGCCGCCGTCCATAACACCACTGTACAAAACAGGCAGGCGCCGCCTTCAGGCGGGGTTGGAATCGAGTGGCAACCGCTCTATTGCGGGTGCCGGGATGGCTGAGGAAAGGTTCGCTGCAGGCAGGTCGAGCCGGGTGCTGACCGCGGTAGCGAATCGATCATCGCCGCACACATGAATTTAGCTCAAGGGCATACACGGGGCTGCGAACCAAAGCGTTCGGGTCGCCGGTACTGGAGAAAGAAAGCATGAGCAACTGGTTGGTAGACAAACTGATCCCTTCGATCATGCGTTCCGAGGTGAAGAAAAGCTCGGTGCCCGAAGGTCTTTGGCACAAGTGCCCATCCTGTGAGGCGGTGCTCTATCGCCCAGAATTGGAAAAGACCCTGGATGTTTGCCCCAAGTGCAACCATCACATGCGGATCGGCGCACGCGCGCGTATCGATATCTTCCTCGACGCCGAGGGCCGCGATGAGCTGGGGGCCGACCTGGAGCCCGTGGATCGCCTGAAGTTTCGCGACGGCAAGAAGTACAAGGACCGCCTGACCGCGGCGCAGAAGCAGACCGGCGAGAAAGATGCGCTGATCTCCATGAGCGGCACCCTGCTGGGCATGCCGGTGGTGGTCTCGGCTTTCGAATTCTCCTTCATGGGCGGTTCCATGGGCGCCATCGTCGGTGAGCGTTTCGTGCGTGCGGCCAACTATGCCCTGGAAAACCGCTGCCCGATGATCTGCTTCTCCGCATCCGGTGGTGCGCGGATGCAGGAGGCACTGATTTCCCTGATGCAGATGGCCAAGACCTCCGCGGTGCTGGCGCGCCTGCGTGAAGAGGGCATTCCGTTCATCTCCGTGTTGACCGACCCGGTCTATGGTGGTGTTTCCGCCAGCCTGGCGATGCTGGGTGATGTGATCGTTGCCGAGCCCAAGGCCCTGGTTGGCTTCGCCGGCCCTCGCGTGATCGAGCAGACCGTGCGGGAAAAGCTGCCGGAAGGTTTCCAGCGCAGCGAGTTCCTGCTGGAGCACGGTGCGATCGACATGATTATTTCCCGTCAGGAACTGCGTCCGCGCTTGGGTAACCTGCTGGCTCAGCTCATGGGCCTGCCGACGCCGGAGTTCGTGGCTGCACCTGTCGAGCCGATCGTGGTTCCGCCGATTCCTGCAAACCTATGACCGAACGTACCCTGGGCGAATGGCTCGCCTATCTCGAGCAGTTGCACCCTTCGGCCATCGACATGGGGCTGGCGCGCTCGCAACAGGTAGCGTCCCAGATGGGGCTGGGCAAACCGGCGCCCCGGGTCGTCACGGTCACGGGGACCAACGGCAAGGGTTCCACCTGTGCCTTTGTCGCGTCCTTGCTGCGCTCCCAGGGCCTGAAGGTCGGTGTCTACAGCTCTCCGCACCTGCTGCGTTACAACGAGCGGGTGCAGGTCAATGGCGAGGAAGCCACTGACCAGCAGTTGTGCGAGGCCTTTGCGGCGGTCGAGGCGGGGCGCGGTGACATTACCCTGACCTACTTCGAGATGGGGACACTGGCTGCGTTCTGGCTGTTTCAGCAGTCGGCACTGGATGCCGTGGTCCTGGAAGTCGGCCTGGGCGGTCGCCTGGATACGGTCAATCTGGTGGATGCCGACCTGGCATTGGTCACCAGCATTGGCGTCGACCATATCGAATACCTGGGTGATTCTCGTGAGTCCGTGGCCTTCGAGAAGGCCGGGATCTTCCGTCCTGGCGCGCCGGCACTCTGTGGCGATCTGAATCCGCCGCAGCCGTTGCTGGACAAGGCGCGGGAACTGGGCTGTCCGTTCTTTCTCCGCGGGCGGGATTTCGACCTGGGCCTGACTGAGCAGCATTGGCAGTGGCGCGGTCTTGATGCCCAGGGCAACCAGGTCGAACTGAGAGGGCTGCCGCTGCTCGATCTGCCGATGGAAAACGCCGCGCTGGCCTTGCAGGCCTACCTGCTCATGGGCTTGCCTTGGCAGCCTGGGCAGATCGCGGCAGCCTTGCAGCAGACCCGGGTAACCGGTCGACTGGATCGTCGACAGATCGATTGGCATGGCAAGCGCCTGAACCTGTTGCTGGATGTTGGTCATAACCCCCATGCGGCGCAGTATCTGGCCGAGCGCCTGGCGCGTCGTCCGGTGGTGGGCAGGCGCCTGGCGGTGTTCGGTTTGCTGGCGGACAAGGATCTTCCTGGTGTGATTGGCTGCCTGCAGGCGGCTGTCCAGCACTGGGCGGTGGCACCTCTGGATTCGCCGCGGGCACGCCCGGTCGAGGATCTGCAAGCGGCGCTGGAGAACCTGGGGGCGCCAGTAACGTCCTATGCCAGTGTGGCGGCAGCGTTGGAAGGGCAGTGTGCGCAAGCGGATGCCGATGACGAAATCCTGCTGTTCGGGTCTTTTTATTGTGTTGCCGAGGCGCTCGAGTGGCTCGCCCGGCGCTCCACGGAGGAAGCTGCACATGGCTATGTTGGATAACGTCTACAAGCAGCGAATGGTGGGGGCTCTGGTGTTGGTGGCGTTGGCGGTGATCTTTCTGCCGATGCTGTTCTCGCGAGAGGACGAGCAGCGCCGTGTTACGGTCGAAGCACCGCCGGCGCCTCAGGCTTCGGTGATGCCCCAGGTTCAGGTCGAGCCGGTGGTGGTGCCCGAGCCTCAGGCGTTGCCTGAAGGCTCGGTGCCGGCCGATGAGCCAGTGGTTCAGCAGTCGGCGCCTTCGATGCCGATTGCTCCAAGCGCGCCAGTGGCCGCTGCGGCGCCCGTTGTGGCGAGCAAGCCGACGCCGGCGCCGAAACCTGTTCCGGCGCCACCTCAGCCGGTGGCCGTGGCCAAGCCCGATACGACCCAGAGCCGGGTAGATGCCAATGGCCTGTCCGTCAGCTGGTCGGTGCAATTGGCCAGCCTGTCGAGTCGTGAAAGTGCGGAAAACCTGCAGAAAACCCTGCGCAGCCAGGGTTATAACGCCTATATCCGTTCGGCCGAAGGTAAGAATCGAGTGTTTGTCGGCCCGTTGATCGAGCGTGCCGAGGCAGATCGCCTGCGTGACCTTTTGGGGCGTCAGCAGAACCTCAAGGGCTTCGTGGTGCGCTTCCAGCCAGAGCGTGGCTGAAGCTATCTGGCTGATTTTAAAAGCACAGTGAATCGCAGCTTACCGACAGCCAAGCGCTCTGTTAAAATGCGCCGCCTTATCCGTCTGTAGGCTGCACTGTGCCATTTACCTGGGTTGACTGGGCGATCGTTGCAATAATCGCCATCTCCGCTTTGATCAGCTTGAGCCGCGGTTTCGTCAAAGAAGCCTTGTCGTTGCTTACCTGGATCATCGCAGGAGTCGTTGCCTGGATGTTTGGTGGCTCACTGTCCGAGTACCTCGGCGGTTATATCGAAACTCCTTCGGCTCGCGTGATCGCGGGCTGCGCAATCATGTTTGTCGCCACCTTGCTGGTGGGGGCAATGGTCAACTATCTCATCGGCGAATTGATTCGCGTCACCGGCCTCTCCGGAACCGATCGATTCCTCGGCATGGCCTTCGGCGCGGCGCGTGGCGCGTTGCTGGTGGTCGTGGCGGTCGGGCTTCTGAGCCTGGGGCCGGTACAGCAGGATTCCTGGTGGCAACAGTCGCGACTGGTGCCACAATTTCTATTGGTTGCAGACTGGTCCAAGAACCTCATTCTGGGGTGGAGCAGTCAGTGGCTGGCCAGCGGTATCAGCGTACCCGCTGATATACCGTTCAAGGAGCACCTCTTACCGGCCAAAACGCCTCAGTAAGATGGGTTCAGTTCAGTTTCATTAAGTAGGGGTTGCGTCGCATGTGTGGCATCGTCGGTATCGTCGGTAAGTCGAACGTCAATCAGGCGCTGTATGACGCGCTAACCGTCCTCCAGCACCGCGGCCAGGACGCTGCCGGTATCGTGACCAGCCATGATGGCCGGTTATTCCTGCGCAAGGATAATGGCCTGGTCCGTGATGTGTTCCAGCAGCGCCACATGCAGCGCCTGGTCGGTCACATGGGCATCGGTCATGTCCGCTATCCAACCGCGGGCAGCTCGACCTCGGCCGAGGCCCAGCCGTTCTACGTCAACTCACCGTATGGCATCACCCTGGCGCACAACGGCAACCTGACCAATGTCGAGCAGTTGGCCAAGGAGATCTACGAGTCTGACCTGCGCCACGTCAACACCAACTCCGACTCTGAAGTGCTGCTCAACGTGTTCGCCCACGAGCTGGCCCAGCGCGGCAAGCTGCAGCCTACCGAAGAAGACGTGTTCGCCGCGGTAACCGACGTGCACAACCGTTGTGTAGGCGGCTATGCGGTGGTGGCGATGATCACCGGCTACGGCATCGTGGGGTTCCGGGATCCTCATGGCATCCGTCCGATTGTGTTCGGCCAGCGCCATACCGACGAGGGCGTGGAGTACATGATCGCCTCGGAAAGCGTGTCCCTGGACGTGCTGGGTTTCACCCTGATCCGCGACCTGGCCCCGGGCGAGGCGGTCTACATCACTGAAGAGGGCAAGCTGTATACCCGTCAGTGCGCGAACGATCCGCAGCTCACTCCGTGCATCTTCGAGCACGTGTACCTGGCGCGTCCCGATTCGATCATCGACGGTGTATCGGTCTACAAGGCCCGGCTGCGCATGGGTGAGAAGCTGGCGGAGAAAATCCTACGCGAGCGTCCCGAGCACGATATCGATGTGGTGATCCCGATCCCGGACACCAGCCGCACCGCTGCCCTGGAGCTGGCCAACCACCTGGGAGTCAAGTTCCGCGAAGGCTTCGTGAAGAACCGCTACATCGGCCGGACCTTCATCATGCCGGGCCAGGCTGCACGGAAAAAATCCGTGCGCCAGAAGCTCAACGCCATTGAGCTGGAGTTCCGCGGCAAGAACGTGATGCTGGTGGATGACTCCATCGTGCGTGGCACCACTTGCAAGCAGATCATTCAGATGGCCCGTGAAGCCGGTGCGAAAAACGTCTACTTCTGTTCCGCAGCGCCGGCCGTGCGTTATCCAAACGTGTACGGCATCGACATGCCGAGTGCTCACGAGCTGATTGCCCACAATCGTTCGACCCAGGATGTGGCCGACCTGATCGGTGCCGATTGGCTGATCTACCAGGACCTGCCTGACCTGATCGAGGCGGTCGGTGGCGGCAAGATCAAGATCGAGCATTTCGATTGCGCCGTGTTCGATGGCAAGTACGTCACCGGCGACGTCGACGAGGCCTATCTGAACAAGATCGAGAACGCCCGTAACGACGCGTCCAAGGTCAAGACCCAGGCGGTCAGCGCCATCATCGATCTGTACAACAACTGATTCAGAGCATTCAAGAAGACATTAGGAGTAGGCGGCATGAGTCAGGATTGGGATGCCGGTCGGCTGGACAGCGACCTTGAAGGCGTAGCGTTCGATACCCTGGCGGTGCGCGCCGGCCAGCACCGTTCGCCGGAAGGTGAGCACGGTGATCCGATGTTCTTCACCTCCAGCTATGTGTTCCGCACGGCCGCCGATGCGGCCGCACGGTTCGCTGGCGAAGTGCCGGGCAATGTCTATTCCCGTTACACCAACCCGACCGTGCGCTCTTTCGAGGAGCGTATCGCGGCGCTGGAAGGTGCGGAGCAGGCGGTGGCCACGGCCACCGGCATGGCAGCGATTCTGTCGGTGGTCATGAGCTTGTGCAGTGCGGGTGATCATGTGCTGGTGTCGCGCAGCGTGTTCGGTTCGACCATCAGTCTGTTCGAGAAGTACTTCAAGCGTTTTGGTGTGGAAGTCGATTATGTCCCCCTGGCGGATCTCTCCGGCTGGGATGCGGCAATCAAGGGCAATACCAAGCTGCTGTTCGTCGAGTCGCCGTCCAATCCCCTGGCTGAGTTAGTGGATATCGCCGCGCTGGCCGAGGTGGCCCACGCCAAGGGCGCAATGCTGGTAGTCGACAACTGTTTTTGCACGCCGGCCTTGCAGCAGCCGCTGAAGCTGGGGGCAGACGTGGTGCTGCACTCGGCAACCAAGTTCATCGACGGCCAGGGTCGTTGCATGGGCGGCGTGGTGGCGGGGCGCAGCGAGCAGATGAAGGAAGTGGTGGGGTTCCTGCGTACCGCGGGGCCGACCCTGAGTCCGTTCAATGCCTGGATTTTCCTCAAGGGCCTGGAAACCCTGAACCTGCGGATGCGCGCCCATTGCTCCAATGCCTTGGCCCTGGCCGAGTGGCTGGAGCGGCAGGACGGAGTCGAGAAGGTGCACTACGCCGGCCTGGCCAGCCACCCGCAGCACGAG
Source organism: Pseudomonas sp. PH1b (assembly GCF_000633395.1). Classification (GTDB taxonomy): domain Bacteria; phylum Pseudomonadota; class Gammaproteobacteria; order Pseudomonadales; family Pseudomonadaceae; genus Aquipseudomonas. The sequence continues at coordinate 172,698 of NZ_AYMU01000012.1, read as the reverse complement.
TTGGCCAAGCGCCAGCAGCGTGGCTTTGGCGCGGTGGTGAGTTTCGAGGTCAAGGGAGGCAAGGAGGGGGCCTGGCGCTTTATCGATGCCACTCGCCTGATTTCGATTACCGCCAACCTGGGTGACAGCAAGACCACCATCACCCACCCGAGCACCACTTCCCATGGACGCCTCGCACCCCAGGAACGTGAAGCGGCGGGTATTCGCGACAGCCTGATCCGTATCGCCGTGGGGCTTGAGGATGTGGCTGACCTGCAGGCCGACCTGGCCCGCGGGTTGGCAGCCTTGTGATCGAGTTGTCCGCACCTCAGGTGGCTGGCATCGGTCGTGTCGCGCTGGTTACTGGCGCGGCGCGGGGAATTGGCCTTGGTATCGCGGCCTGGCTGATCAGTGAAGGCTGGCAGGTGGTCCTGGCTGATCTGGATCGGCAGCGGGGCTCCAAGGTGGCCAAGGCGTTGGGTGACAGCGCCTGGTTCATCACCATGGATGTGGCGGATGAAGAACAGGTGGCTCGAGGTATTGCCGAGGTGCTGGGGCAGTTCGGGCGTCTCGACGGCCTGGTGTGCAACGCTGCTATGGCCGAGCCGCACAACATCACCCTGGAAAGCCTGGATCTGGCGTACTGGAATCGGGTGCTGGCCGTGAACCTGAGTGGCCCCATGCTGCTGGCCAAGCATTGTGCACCCTACCTGCGGGCCCATGGCGGCTCGATCGTCAATCTGGCGTCCACCCGTGCCCGGCAATCGGAACCCGACAGTGAGGCCTATGCGGCGAGCAAGGGTGGTTTACTCTCCCTTACTCACGCCCTGGCGATCAGCCTGGGCCCGGAGGTCCGGGTCAATGCGGTCAGCCCTGGATGGATCGATGCCCGTGACCCTGCAGCGCGCCGTGCCGAGCCTCTGTCTGATGCCGACCATACCCAGCATCCTGCGGGGCGGGTGGGGACGGTGGAGGATGTGGCGTCGATGGTGGCCTGGCTGCTGTCGCGCAATTCGGGTTTTGTCACCGGCCAGGAATTCGTGGTGGACGGCGGCATGACCAGGAAAATGATTTATCAGGGCTAAGGTGTGGCGAGCTTCACGCTTCAGGCTTCGAGCGACAGGGAAAGGCCTGATGACGTGGTTGTGTTTGCTGCTGGTCTGAAGCGTGGGGTTTACCGCTGTTTTTGAAAAAAACTTCAACCCTGCTATTGACTTAGCTTCGATACCTGCGTAAATTTCGCGGCCTCAACGAAGCAAAGGGTGATTAGCTCAGCCGGGAGAGCGTCTGCCTTACAAGCAGAATGTCGGCGGTTCGATCCCGTCATCACCCACCACTTCCTGAGTACCTTTCGCAAGAAAGGTGGAAGCTTCCACAGAAGCATCCAACCGACGCGCAGCGGTAGTTCAGTCGGTTAGAATACCGGCCTGTCACGCCGGGGGTCGCGGGTTCGAGTCCCGTCCGCTGCGCCATATTTTCCAGATCAGGCTTGCCTGGTTTGAGATTGAAAAGCCTCTAGGCTGATCAGTCGGACAATTCAAAAGGTTCACATGGACGCAAGTCCAAGCGATACGCAGCGGTAGTTCAGTAGGTTAGAATACCGGCCTGTCACGCCGGGGGTCGCGGGTTCGAGTCCCGTCCGCTGCGCCATATCTGCCTCAAGGATCACTGAACGCCTTGAAGCAACGAAAAAAGCCGAAGGCTTGTTTCGGATCGATAGCAAAGACCCTGGTCGAAAGACCGGGGTTTTTTGTTTTCGGGATTCATGTTTTTCCGGCGGTTGTCGGCCGCGATGACAAACCATAAAAAAACCGCCTGCATGGCGGTTTTTTTGGGGTTGCGAAAAGCCTTTGCTCAGAAACCGAATTTATCCCGCAGGCTGTAGTACCAGGCGCCCAGGGCGGTGAATGGCGTGCGCAACAGCTGGCCGCCAGGGAAGGGGTAGTGGGGCAGGTCGGCGAAGGCGTCGAAACGCTCTGCCTGGCCGCGCAGGGCCTCTGCCAGGACCTTGCCCGCCAGGTGGGTATAGGTCACGCCATGGCCACTGCAGCCCTGGGAGTAATAGATGTTGTCCCCCAGGCGGCCAACTTGCGGCAGGCGTGACAGGGTCAGCAGGAAGTTGCCGGTCCAGGCGTAGTCGATCTTCACATCCTTGAGTTGTGGGAAGGCCTTGAGCATCTTTGGCCGAATGATCGCTTCGATATTGGCTGGATCACGTGCGCCATAGACCACGCCGCCGCCGAAGATCAGGCGCTTGTCGCCGGAAAGGCGGTAATAGTCCAGCAGATAATTGCAGTCCTCGACGCAGTAGTCCTGGGGCAGGAGGCTGGCGGCCAGTTCATCGCTCAGGGGCTCCGTGGTGATCACCTGGGTGCCGCATGGCATGGACTTGGCTGCCAGCTCGGGAACCAAGTTGCCGAGGTAGGCGTTGCCAGCGACGATGACGAACTTGGCGCGTACCTTTCCTTCCGGCGTGTGGACCACGGGATTGGCGCCGCGCTCGATGCGCACCGCTGGGGACTGTTCGTACAGAGTGCCGCCGAGGGACTCCACGGCCGCGGCCTCGCCCAGTGCCAGGTTCAGCGGGTGGATATGGCCACCGCTCATGTCGAGCATGCCGCCCTTGTATTGATCGCAGGCCACTACCTCACGAATCCGCCGCTCATCCAGTAATTCCAACTGGGTGTGCCCGTAGCGCTCCCAGAGGCGCTTCTGGGACTCCAGGTGGCCCATCTGCTTGCTGGTCATTGCTGCGAAGACGCCGCCGTCCTTCAGGTCGCACTGGATCTGATACTTGGCAACGCGCTCGCGGATGATCCTGCCGCCCTCGAAGGCCATCTGTCCCAGCAGTTGCGCCTGCTTGGGGCCGACAGTGCGCTCGATCACGTCAATGTCACGGCTGTAGCTGTTGACGATCTGCCCGCCGTTGCGCCCGGACGCACCAAAGCCGACCTTGGCGGCCTCCAGCACCGTTACGCGAAAACCGTTCTCCAGAAGAAACAGGGCGCTGGACAGGCCGGTGTAGCCCGCGCCGATCACGCAGACATCGGTTTCAACCTCGCCTTGCAGCGACGGCCGCTCTGGCGCCGCATTGGCCGAGGCGGCGTAATAGGACTGTGGGTAAGGAATGTTCGCCATCCTGCGACCTCATGTGTTTAATATATTTTACGAGTGCGCCGATGCTACCTGAGTTGCAAATTGGCTGCCAGACGGGAGCCATAACTTCTTCTCGGCCCTGAAAATAAAAAATTCGCATATTCATAGGCTTAGCTGAAAAAAAGGTGTTGACACCCCTTCGAAATTCCGTAGAATGCCGCCTCACAGCAGGCACGTAGCTCAGTTGGTTAGAGCACCACCTTGACATGGTGGGGGTCGTTGGTTCGAGTCCAATCGCGCCTACCAAACAAAATCCGCTCTGCTGGGCGGTCTAGAAGGGGTTCACCGAAAGGTGAACCCCTTTTTTGTTTCTGGGCATTTTAATGGCTATCGAGTGCTTCGGCGGGCAGTCGGGTCGATGGCCTTTCGTGACTGACCCGGGGACGCTGGATCCGACTGTTCTAACCGGCCGTTCGAAAAGTGCTCTGGGCATCAAGACCGCCCTGAACTGTCGATGCAGGAAAGATTAGCGCGCTCAAGTGCGGTGGATGGACTTTAGCCAATACTCGTGCAGCGCCTCGACATTGGCACAGGTCATCAGCGGCATCGCCGTCTTTAACTGGTCATTGGTCCAGTTCCACCACTCCATCTCAAGAAGCAGCTCGATCCTGCAATCGTCAAAGCGTTTGCGCAGTGTCTTGGCAGGGTTTCCGCCGACGATTGCATAAGGTTCGACATCTCGGGCCACCAGGGCGCGTGTGCCTATTACGGCGCCGTGGCCGACCTTGATGCCTGGCATGACAATGGCTTCTGAGCCGATCCAGACGTCATTGCCGATCACGGTGTCGCCGGCGGGTTCATATCCATTCAGTGCTTCGTTAAAGGAGGGTTCCTCATTCATCCAATAGAAGGGGAAGGTGCTGATCCACTCGTTCCGATGGCCTTGATTGCCGGCCATGATGAATGCAGCGCCTGATCCGATCGAGCAGAAGCTGCCAATGATCAGTTGGTCCGCTCCTGCCTCGTGAGAGAGGTATCGCGCGCAATCATCGAAGCTGTGGCTGTGGTAGTAGCCGGAATAGTAGCTGTAGCGACCCACCCGGATATTTGGATGGGTCACCTGCTGCTCAAGTGTGATGCCCTTGAAGGGGCTTTCGAAATAATTGCTCATCGCCGCTCATTCTCCATGTCTTCAGGCGTGTGGCTTTCAGTCGTGCGTTCTATCGTGCGACTGGCAGCCCGGCCTTTCGCCTGGCTGCGCTGACGTACTTGTCTGTTGTGCGGGATGCCAGGAGTCGACGGAGTGTTCTGGCACTTGTGGTCTTGATGGGTTAAAAATTTTTTGCACATCATCTCGCGCCTTCAGCTCCCGGAGCGGCAGATGCCCTTGGTGGGGAGCCTGCCGGCTCCCTGTGGCTGGGTTGGTCAGTCCAGGGGAATAAAGGTGCTGCCGTTGAAGGTGCGCCGCGGGTTGCCACGCTCGACCCGGTGATGGGCCTCGCGGCGTTGCAGGCGTAGGTCGTCTTCGGATTGCTGTTGCCGTGCTGCCAGGCGTTGCTGGATCAGCAGGCGCGCCAGGCGCTTGTTGTCGTGCTGACTGCGCTCGGATTGCACTTTCACGCTGATGCCGGTTGCCAGGTGCGTGGCGCGTACGGCGGAGTCGGTCTTGTTCACGTGTTGTCCGCCCGGACCCGAAGCGCGCATGGCCTCAAAGCGGATCTCGCCTTCCAGGCTCTCCGCCGGCGCGCTGAACAGTTGCCCGGCAAAGAACCAGTTCTTGCGCTTGTGGCCGGGACGATAGGGGCTCTTGCAGGTCCAGAGCAGGGTGCCTGTCCAGTGCTCGGCAAGGCTCGCTGCCTGATTGCCATCAAGGCTGACCAGCACCGATCGGCAGGTGTCGCGAGCCTGGCCGGCAACTCGCTCGACGATGCCGAGGCGTACGCCCCGTGCCTCGGCTTCATCGTGCAGTCGACGCAGGGCCTGAGTCACTGCCAGTTCGCATTCGACCGGCCCCTGGGCGGAAGAAAGTTGTAGAAGAATCATCAGCAGCACCCCCGGCGTTTGTAGGTCAGTACCGGCTTGAGCCGGGCAATGATCTTCACCAGGCCGGCGTCACGCAGGCTGCCCAGGACAGTGTCGATACTCTTGTAGGCTTCGGGAGCCTCCTCGTACATCAGCCCGCGATCTTCACAGATCACCCGGCTGCCCAGTTGGGTCCGTTTGAGCTGATCGAAGCTGAAGCGGTTTGCCAGTCGATCCTTGCAGTCGCTGCGCAGCCATTTGCGCCCGGCGCCATGGGCCAGCGAATAGAGGCTGACTGGTGATGGATCGGGTTTCACCAGGTAGCTGTAGTCTCCGCGAGAGCCGGGAATCACCACCAGGCCCTGGTCCGAAGGTGTAGCGCCCTTGCGGTGCAACCAGCCCGGGACGCCGTCAACGTTCGCCGCGGACACCAGGTTGTGGTTGATGTCCAGGATGCTCCGGCCCTTGGCGCGCAGATTGTGTAGCAGGCGCTGGGCTATCAGGCGGCGGTTGGCTTCGGCGAAGACCAGGGCTTCATCGTGCTCTTGCAGGTAGCGGGCGCCGGCTGCGCTGGCCATGTCCAGGCCGTTGTGGCCGTGCTGGTCCATGTGGCGGCGCAAAACGGCCTCTCCCAGGCCGCGAGACCCGCTGTGCACCAGCAGCAACAGGGCTTGTGGATCGAGCTCCAGCTCCTGCACAGCCTGGGTGTCGTATACGTCGTCAAGCTGTTGCAGTTCGGCGAAATGGTTGCCGCCACCGATGGTGCCCAGTGAGTGTTCGTGACCGCTGGCAGGAAGCGCCAGTTGTGCGAGGTCCTGGTCCCAGTGTTCATCCAGGGGGCGGTCGATGTTGCCGATTTTCTTTTCCAGCTTGTCGAGGTTCAGGCGCTTGCTGGAAAGATCGGTTTGCCACAGCGCCATGCCGCAGCCGATATCGTTGCCCACCAGTGCCGGATAGATCACCTCGGTGGAAAAAAATGCCGCGCCTACCGGATAGCCTCGGCCCGGGTGCAGGTCAGGCATGCCAACGACCTGGCGCATGCCGGTCAGTTGTGCGGTGGTGTGCAGTTGCTGGAGCGCTTTATCTTCGATCCAGGTGGTGTCGGAGGCGATCAGAGAGATGCCGCTCGACAAATGACGGATGCAATTGTCCATGTCCAATTCCTGATTGGAAAAAATAAATTCAGGTAATGGCAGGACGAAGCGGGGTTAAGCGAAGGCGCTATAGGATAGCGGTTGCAGCGTTTAAACCAGGCACGTCCTGCAAGGGGTGATCAGCTGTTGCATGGTGGATCTCCTTGGCAAAAGTGTGGGAAGGGGCGCGAAGGTTAATCTTTTGCCTGGAGGCTGGCAATGGGGGGCGCAAACAAAAGGCACGTTCCCTTATGTCGGCGGTCGTAACTTCATCAGCGTGTTGGGTGAGGACGATCATGCAGACTTTTGGCGAGCGGTTGAAAGAGCAGCGCAAGGCCCTGGGGCTCTCCCAGCAGGAATTTGGTGCTGTCGGTGGGGTCGAGGCCAATGCCCAGGGGCGATACGAGAGCGGTGAGCGCATGCCCAAAACCGATTACCTGATGGCGCTCGGTCGCAAGGGTGTGGACCTGCTCTATGTGTTGACGGGGGAGCGCTCCAGGCTGCCCGAGGGCAGCCTGAACACCAATGAGCGCGCCATCATTGAGAATTACCGGCATCTCGATAACGAGGATCAGGAGGCTATCGCCCAGTTGGCAGCCTCCTTGGCCGAGTGCTGAAAACACACCTGCGCCGGCTTTTTCTTTGGTCTGGGCGCCTTTTTTCCGTCGCCTGAGCGATACTCTCGCGTTTTAAGGACGAGGTGACAGCATGCGGGTGTTGATGGCAGTGATGGTGGCGGTCTTGCTGGCGGGTTGTGCGAGCTCCACCATGGACAGGGCTCGAACAGCTGCCCCCAGCAAGACTCTGGCGTCGGCCAAGGCGGATCAGTTGGTGGCGCAGTGCGTGCAGTTCGCCTGGCAGGATGAAGCCGTCTTTGGCGTTGATGCCGCCGCCTATCTGCAAGCTGGCAAGGTCGGTGGATATACCGTGTACACCCGTGGCGCCGAGGTGTTCGTCGATATCAAGGCCGAAGCCTCGGGAACCACTGTTCACTACTACGCAATCGAAGACAGCTATGTCTCGAAACGTCGTTTGGCGGCGTTGGCGACCTGTTTGTAACGCGGCGCGGCTTTTCACTACAGGCGTTCATCTCATCGGTACACAGACCCGGCTCAGGCCGGGTTTTTGTTTTTTGGGGGTGCTGTCCACGGTGAGTTGCACTAATTGAGGCCTTGTTCCCGGGAATGCTCAGGTCTTAGTGTGGCAAAGCGTGTAATACATTGACTATTCCAGGCGTAAGTTTGAACAAGCAAGTCTAAGGGGTGAGGGGGTTTGCGCCATTATTAATGTTTTGTCCTGAATGGTTAGTTTGCTGTTTTATGAAAAAAGCCAGAAAAAATGCGCTAGGTTTAAAGTGCTCAACATGGAGCAGAAGTTAATTAATCAATGGAGTGAAAGATATGAACAAGCCACAAGCTCAACTTAAACATGGTCGCGTCGTTTCGCCATCCAGCCGCGGTTCGGTAGCCGTGGATCTGGGGCTGCTGGGAACCTGGCAGGTCAACGAAATGGAGGGCGGGAAGAATTTCCCGGCTTTGGTCGCGGGTCCTTTTCCGAAGCCCTACGACAGTGATGTAGCAAGCGTTGCGCCGCCCGCCGACGGCCATATTCTCAGCGGTGGCAAGGTTGATGAACGTGACTGCATCAACTTCACCGATGAAGAAATGACAAAAAAAATCGGACGCCCCTTCACCTGGCCCATGGTCAATGTGGATCCGGGCCAGGTGTTTCAGGTGCAATGGGAATATAGCGCGCCACACGTGACGCGTGGTTACAGCTGGTTCATCACCAAAGATGGCTGGGATCCGAAACAACGTATCAGCCGTGCACAACTGGAGCCGGCGGCTTTCTATAAGGATTTTTATACCGAAGTGCCATTCGATAAATTTGGCTCGGTATTGAAAGCCAAGACGCATCACGAAGTTGTGCTGCCGAAAAATAAGAGAGGCCACCATGTTGTAGTGTTGGTGTGGAACGTTGCCAACACCGGTAACGGCTTTTACCAGGCTTTCGATCTGGACTTCAAATAAGCCCACTTAAGGTTCTTTAACAGTTCTGAAGGATTAGAACGTGAATAAAATCGACTTTGCATTGATCAAGAGTCAAGCGGCGGATGCTGCGTCGCTGATGCCGAGCATTGCCGGCAAGAAAATCCTCATGGGCTTCTGGCACAACTGGGCGGCGGGCCCTGGTGACGGGTACCAGCAGGGCCAGTTCGCCAACCTGAGCCTGCTGGATGTGCCCAAGGAGTACAACGTGGTTGCGGTGGCCTTCATGAAGGGCAACGGCATACCCACCTTCAAGCCCTATAACCTGTCGGATGCCGAGTTCCGGCGCCAGGTCGGCGTGCTCAACAGCCAGGGGCGGGCGGTGCTGATCTCCCTGGGCGGCGCCGATGCGCATATCGAATTGCACAAGGGCAACGAGCAGCCCCTGGCCAATGAAATCATCCGCCTGGTGGAAACCTATGGCTTCGATGGCCTGGATATCGATCTGGAGCAGAGCGCCATCGACTTTGCCGACAACAAGACAGTGCTGCCCGCGGCGCTGAAGTTGGTGAAGGATCACTACGCCGGTCAAGGCAAGCATTTCATCATCAGCATGGCGCCGGAGTTTCCCTACCTGACCAGTAATGGCAAGTACGTGGCTTACCTGCAGGCGTTGGAAGGCTATTACGACTTTGTCGCGCCGCAGTACTACAACCAGGGCGGCGATGGGCTCTGGGTGCAGGAGGCCAATGGTGGACAGGGGGCCTGGATCGCTCAGAACAATGACGCGATGAAGGAGGATTTCCTGTTCTACCTGACCGACAGCCTGGCCTCGGGTACCCGCGGCTACACGCCGATTGCGGCGGACAAACTGGTGATCGGACTGCCGAGCAACGTTGACGCCGCGGCCACCGGCTACGTCGTCGATCCGACTGCGCTGAGCAATGCCTTCAAGCGTTTGCAGGGTGCCGGTCACGCCATCAAGGGCTTGATGACCTGGTCGGTGAACTGGGACGCAGGGATCAGCCGGCAAGGCGTGCACTACAACTGGGAGTTTCGTGATCGCTATGCACCGCTGATTCATGGTGATGGCAGCGAGCCGGAACGTCCCGGAGCTCCAGGCAACCTGCAGGTGCTGGAAAGCGCTCGCAACAGCGTCCGTCTGAGCTGGAGCCTTTCCAGCGGTGTACGTCCGGTGGAGTTCTATACCCTGTACCGCGATGGCCGTGCGGTGGGGCAGACTCCGGCCCAGGTTTTCGAGGACCAGGGGTTGAGCGCCGATACCCAGTACAGCTACTTCGTCACGGCCACTGATACTCAAGGGCGCGAGTCCTTGCCCAGTCGTAGCGTGAGTACCCGGACTGCCGGCGGTGTCGTTGACCCGAGTTTTCCCGAGTGGCGCACCAGCCAGCACTATCTCAAGGAAGATGGGGTCACTTATGAAGGCAGCCGTTACCTGTGTCTTCAGGAGCACACCTCGAACCCGGCCTGGACGCCATCCGCGGCCTTTACGCTGTGGAGCAAGGTACTGCTGAAGAGTCACGGCTGAACCGTACAGGTCATTGAAGCTGTAAATGACCGGGCGGCCCATTGCCGATCTTGTTGATCGGCGATGGGCCGCTTTTTTTGTGCAGTGTGCGTCTGCCTCTGGCTCGTTGCAGGTTCGCTGCAGATCGTCTGCTCATGAGCTATTACTGAGCTACCCGAGTCTGTCGAGCAGTCAAGCGGAGATGAGCCCGATGTTGATGCATTGGTTGTTGGCGGCTGTGCATTTGCTGGCGTTTGCCGGCGCTTTTGCTGCGGTGCTGGCACGTGGCTCGGCGTTCAGGCGCTTGGCCGCTGGGCAGGGTGCGCCTCGCGTTGTGTTGCTGGCGGACAATATCTGGGGGCTGGCGGCGCTGGTGTTGCTGGTCACCGGCCTCTTGAGGGCCTTTGGTGGTTATGAGAAAGGCACGGACTATTACCTGCACCAGCCGTTGTTTCATCTGAAGATGGCGTTGTTCATCGCAATTTTGCTGTTGGAAGTCCGGCCAATGATTGCCCTGATCAAGTGGCGCATCGCCCTGGGACGAAGTGGGGCGATCGAGACAGGCCAAGCCGTGTTGTTCGCCCGTGTCAGTCACTTGCAGGCGCTACTGGTGGTATTGCTGGTCGTCGCGGCCAGTGGCATGGCGCGTGGGGTGACCTGGGCTCAGTTGTAAACATTGGTAAGCGGGGGCTGCGTCCAAGTAGGGCTTGAGAGTAGTCTCGCGGCTCGATCAATGTGCAATGGAAGCCTTCGATGTTTCAAATGAATAGCCTGGTTCCAGAGATGCTGGTCTCGGACCTGGAGCGTAGTTTGACTTTCTATCGCGATACTCTGGATTTCAAGGTGGAGTATCAGCGTCCGGAACACTTCTTTGCCTTTCTATCCTTCAATGGCAGCCAGTTAATGCTCGAGCAGGATGATCAGCAGGAGTCGGCCTGGCGTGTCGGTCCTCTGCAGGCGCCTTTCGGTCGTGGAATGAACTTGTCGATCGAGTGTCCGGATATCCGGCAACTGGCCGCCGCGATGGCGCAGGCCGGTATTGCTTTGCGCAGGGAGATCGAGGAGTGCTGGTATCGGCAGGACGGCGTGTTGTGTGGCCAGTTGAACCTGCTGGTGCTGGACCCGGACGGTTACCTGCTGCGGTTCAATCAGGGATTGGGGTTCAAGGCGGTGGAGCCGGAAGCCGGCAACTGACGGCTGGCCCCGGGGCGACGCCTGCACTGTTATGGCGCCGCGCGCCGGGCACCGGCGGTCGGGTCTGTCGCCTGGAGCAGGCGATGGTCAGTGGTGGGGGGCAATCCAGTGGCTGGGAATCGGCTGTGGCCGCAGTCCGGTCGGGGCATGCGGGCTTTCTGCGGGGCAAAGCTCAAGGCAAGCAAGACGCGCGTTGCGCCAGCCATTGTGCCTGGGCAAAGGGCTGGGGCGCATGCTGTTCAAGGAGTCTCGCGTTTGTCCGGAGCTGTAAGTCCTGCCTGAATGCGTTGATAGATTTCTTCACGGTGTACCGCAACGTCTTTTGGCGCGTTGATCCCGATACGGACCTGTTGGCCACTGACGCCGAGAATGGTGATCGTAATGTCGTCACCGATGTTTATGCTTTCACCGACTTTGCGGGTGAGTATCAGCATGATCTTCTCCTTGATAGCTTTGTAGGGCACCAGATTCAAACAGTGCAGAGGTCGGTCTTAGGTATAGATTAGTGCGAAGTTCCACTGAGTGGGTGCATCTTTCTGACGCGCAGACGATCTATTAATTCCCAAGGCGCAACTATACAGAGGCAATAAATATCAATCTTCCTGTTTCGGCCTGATTTTGTGACAGGGGCTCTTGTGTCTTGAGTGCTAAAATCGGCGCCTCAGACTTTCTAGGGGTAGGTTGTGCGCACAGTAGCGATGATGATGGCGGTATTGGTGTTGGCCGGTTGTGGCGAAGGCAAGCGCGTCGAAGCGAACAAGAGTGCTGCCGCAGCGGTACAGGTTCAGCCGGCCGAAGCCTCCACCGCACCGCAGTGGGATGTGCTGGTGGGTAGCGAGCTGCCCTTGGCGGTGAGTGACCTGACCGGGTGGCTGATCGAGCACGGGATCATGTCCAGCGTGGATACCGTGGAGGGCAAGCGGCGAGTCCTGGTCGGGCCATTCGCGACCCAGGCCGAGGCCGAGGCGAAGCAGGGGGAAATCGTCGAGAAGCTGGCCAAGGCTAAAAAGCGCGATATCGAGGCGACGGTGATCGAGCACCGGGCTGCGCAGTAAGCCTGTTCACGCAACGTCTAATAGTGCCCGCTCCCGGCGGGCGTCTCCCGGTCAGCCACAAGCCTTGAGGTTGACCGCGCCGACGAACTCGTTACCGCGCCCCATCACGCAGGCTACGGTCTGGTTGCGCTGGCGCTCCCAGTCCTGCACTGGGTAGGTCTTGTTCCAGGCCTCGAAGAGCTGCCGATCCTGTTTGGACAGGCGCAGGCCGTACTGCTTGCTCATGTAGAAGTAAGTGCGAGCGATCATGCCGCGGATCGAAGGGCGGGGCATGACCTTCTTGGACTTGAAGTCCACTTGAGTCAGGCATGAGCCGTACTGTCCCGATTGCTCTGGCAGCCAGCCGAAGCTGAAGTTGCTGCGGTCGCCGTTCACTTCACCAATGCTCGGCACCAGATTGTGCAGGTCGGCTTCGGCACGCTGATAGACCGAATCGCTGCGGGTGCAGTTCTTGCGACCGCCTTGCTGCCAGCACTGACGCTGATGGCCAATCTGCCAGGCCGGCACTATGTGCTCCCATTCGATGCGTTGCGCACGTTTGGCGTTCTTGCGCGGAACGTAGCCGCAGGCCGCCAGGTTGACCCGGTTGCCACTGTACTTGCAGCCGCAATAGAACTCGGTGGATTGAGGGGCATAGAGTTTCCAGGCGACCTTTTTGGCTTCGCTGAAGGTGCGGGGCGCATCGGCCTGGGCGGTGAAAGTAAGAAACAGCAACAGCAGGGCAAAACAGCGAACACTCATTGACTCAATCTTCCTTCGGCACGACCCAGAAAATCTGTACGCCGCCGTCATCGCGATAGGCGAGGGTGACGTTGTCGTTCTCGGCGATTTCCTCCAGCAGGCGTTCCCACTCGTCCTGAGGCTCATCGGCAAGGCGAAAGATCAGCGCGGCCTTGGCTTTCTGTGCGGTGGGAGCGTTGATGATTTTCTGGATGCGCACACCCAGGCGTTCGTAGGAGCTGAGGGGTGTTTGAGTCGTGGCCACGGAACAATCCTTAATAAGCTGTACGTGCATACAGTATTTAACTGTAGGACATTTCGCAACTGCTTATAATTCAAGAAGTTCCTCTGACAACACTTTGTGCATTTGTCTCGCTGCACACGCAGATATTTTTACGGGAGGGATGCCGGACTCCGGCATGGGGGGCTGGAGCCACCCGCCCGGGCGGGCGAGTGGTCTGGAGCGTGCCCGACCGGATCCGGTCGAGCGGGGGCCATCAGTATTCCCAGAACATGCGCTGCAGTTCTTTGCTGTCCTGGGTCTTGGTCAGAGCGACCATGGCCAGGATGCGGGCTTTTTGCGGGTTCAGGTCGTGTGCTACGACCCAGTCGTTCTTGTCGTCAGGCTGCTCGGCGTTGCGCAGGACGAAACCGCCGGCGTTGACGTGGGAAGAGCGAATGATCTGTACGCCGTTCTTGCGCAGTTCCTGCAGGGCCGGCACTACGCGAGAGGACACCGAGCCGTTGCCGGTGCCGGCGTGGATGATGGCCTTGGCGCCGGCTTGAGCCAGGGCCTTGTAGGCGGTGTCATCGACGTTGCCGTAGCCGTAGGCGATTTCTACGTCAGGCAGGCTCTTGATGTTCTTGATGTCGAATTCCGAATCCATGGTGTGGCGCTTGGCTGGCAGGCGGAACCAGTAGGATTTGCCTTCCACCACCATGCCCAGCGGGCCCCAGGGGCTCTTGAAGGCTTCGGTCTTGATGTTGATCATCTTGCTTACATCGCGGCCAGACTGGATCTCGTCGTTCATGGTCACCAGCACGCCTTTGCCGCGGGCGTTCTTGCTGCCAGCCACGGCCACGGCGTTGTACAGGTTGAGCATGCCGTCAGCCGACATGGCGGTGCCTGGGCGCATGGAGCCGACCACTACGATGGGCTTGTCGGTCTTTTCCACCAGGTTGAGGAAGTAGGCGGTTTCTTCCAGGGTGTCGGTGCCGTGGGTGATGACAATCCCATCGACGTCCTTGCTGTCGGCCAGTTCGGCAACGCGACGACCCAATTGCAGCAAGTTTTCGTTGGTGATGCTTTCCGAGGCAATCTGCATGACCTGCTCGCCACGCACGTTGGCCAGTTGGTTCAGCTCGGGGATGCCGGCGATCAGTTGTTCGATGCCGACCTTGGCCGCTTGATAGGTCGCGCTGTTGGCCGCACTGGCGCCGGCGCCGGCAATGGTGCCGCCGGTGGCGAGCACTACGACGTTAGCGAGTTTCTGTTGAGTTTCAGCTTCTTTGGCGTGTGCTGCCGCAGGCAGAAGCAGAAGGAGGGCCAAAGCGCCCGGGACGAAAGTTTTGAAGGCAGATTTCATTATTTTCTCTCTAGTAGTGAGACGGTGCTGATGCAGGTTCATCTAGAAACACCCCGGCTGCAGATCTGGATGCGGCGGGGCAGCGAGGATTGAGCAGGATCTGTACCAGCGCTACCTTGGCCTGATAAGTATTTTAAGTTACTGATTTATATCAATTTTATTTGTATTTTTAGCGGCAATGGAGTGACGTGCGTCCGGGTTTCCGAACGTTTTGCGGGTGGGTGTTCGGCAATCCGAAAATGCCCGTCAGTGGTTCGGCACAAGGGGACAGGTGGGCGTCATTAAAGAATGTCGCGAGATGGTCGATGACCCGACAGGATCTTTTTTTTCAGGAGTTCATATGTCTCTGTCGGTCGGATTTCCTGGCGCAGGAGCGATTTTGATCAATGGCAAGTCGCCGGCGACCATTGATGCATTGAGTAACGCCACTGCCGAGGAGGCGTCCACGGCGCTGGGCACTGATGAGTCGGGCCCCCTCCGGGTTGGTTCCAGCAAGCAGTCCGAAAAGTCCGAAGCCGCAGACTCGGGTGGAGATAATCAGAGTATCGTCGTCAAGATGCTGCTCAAGCGCATGCAAGAGTTGCAGGAGCAGCTCAAGCAGCAGCAACAGCAACTGGCTGCCGCCCAGGCCGCCGACTATCCGACCCCTGAAGCCAAGCAGACCGTGGTCATGGGGCTTCAAGGGCAGATCGCCCAAACCAACGGTGCCCTGGCAGAGGTATCGGGCAATCTGGTTCGGGAGCTGGCCAAGGACTCCTCCTCGGGTGGTCTGGTCAACACCACCGCATGACCCTCAGAACCTGTTCGACACTGCGCTGCGGACAGTTTCCTCTTCTCGTACAGCCGGGTTTTGCCCCCTGTCGTTGTTCTATTTCCAGACTCTGATCGGCGTTGACAAACTCTGGCGAGGTTCGCATAGTTCGTTTTACGCAAACGTTTGCGCGGTCTTTGGATAACGACAATCGTCTATCTTTCCAAGGTGCGGCAGCGGCCTCTCATCCATGCTGATGACGACCTGCTCACCCTGCCGTGCGAACGCTGCTCACAATAATCATAAGATCGGAGTGAATTCATGAAGCTGCCCTTCGCTGGACGTCTGCTCGCTGTTGCTGTCCTGGCCGCCGCATCCGCTGCCCTTCCTCTCTCTTCGGCCCATGCCGACACGGCGCAAAAGCCCAAGGTCGCCCTGGTCATGAAGTCCCTGGCCAACGAATTCTTCCTGACCATGGAAGATGGCGCCAAGGCGTATCAGAAAGACCATTCCGCCGATTTCGACCTGGTGTCCAACGGCATCAAGGATGAAACCGATACCGCCAACCAGATCCGTATCGTCGAGCAGATGATCGTCTCCAAGGTCAACGCCCTGGTGATTGCCCCGGCTGACTCCAAAGCCATGGTGCCGGTGATCAAGAAGGCGGTGGACGCCGGGATCACGGTCATCAACATCGATAACCAGCTCGACCCCGGCGTGTTGAAAAGCAAGAACATCAGCGTGCCTTTCGTGGGGCCGGACAACCGCAAGGGCGCGCGTCTGGTGGGTGAATACCTGGCCAAGCAGCTGAAGGCCGGCGACGAGGTGGGGATCATTGAAGGAGTCTCCACCACCACCAATGCGCAGCAGCGCACCGCCGGCTTCAAGGATGCCATGGAGGCTGCGCAGATCAAGGTGGTTTCACTGCAGTCCGGCGACTGGGAAATCGACGCGGGCAACCGTGTGGCCGCGGCCATGCTCAGTGAGTACCCGAACCTCAAGGCGCTGCTGGCCGGCAACGACAGCATGGCCGTGGGTGCGGTTTCCGCCGTGCGTGCTGCCGGCAAGGCTGGCAAGGTGCAGGTTGTGGGCTACGACAACATCAATGCCATCAAGCCGATGCTCAAGGATGGCCGGGTCCTGGCTACCGCCGACCAGTTCGCTGCCAAGCAAGCGGTGTTTGGCATCGAGACGGCACTGAAGATCCTCAAGGGCGAGAAGGTCGACAGCGGCACCAATGGCGTGATCGAAACTCCGGTTGAGCTGGTCACCCAGTAGTCTTTCCAGCGGTACAACGGCGCTCGCCCGACCGGGCGGGCGCATGGAGATTTTCCTATGTCAGTTTCCGCTGCGAACGCTGTCCTCTCGGTCAGCGGCATCGGCAAAACCTATGTGCAACCGGTATTGACCGGCATCGACCTGACGCTGATGCGCGGGGAAGTGCTGGCGCTGACCGGTGAGAACGGCGCCGGCAAGAGCACCTTGTCGAAGATCATCGGTGGCCTGGTCAGCCCCACCACTGGCCACATGCAGTTCAATGGCCAGGACTACCGTCCGGGCAGTCGGACCCAGGCCGAGGAGTCCGGTATCCGCATGGTGATGCAGGAGCTCAACCTGCTGCCGACACTGTCGGTGGCCGAGAACCTGTTCCTCGACAACCTACCCAGCACGGGCGGCTGGATCAGTCGCAAGCAACTGCGCAAGGCGGCGATCGAGGCCATGGCCCAGGTCGGCCTGGATGCCATCGACCCCGACACCCCGGTGGGCGAACTGGGCATTGGGCACCAGCAGATGGTGGAGATCGCCCGCAACCTGATCGGCGATTGCCACGTGCTGATTCTCGACGAGCCAACCGCCATGCTCACTTCCCGCGAGGTGGAAATGCTCTTCGAGCAGATCACTCGCCTGCAGGCCCGTGGTGTGTCGATCATCTACATCTCCCATCGACTGGAAGAGCTGGCCCGGGTGGCCCAGCGCATTGCCGTGCTGCGCGACGGCTGTCTGGTCTGCGTCGAGCCCATGGCCAACTACAACAGCGAGCAGCTGGTGAACCTGATGGTGGGTCGCGAGCTGGGCGAACACATCGACTTGGGTGAGCGCCACATCGGTGCCCCGGCGTTGACTGTCAGCAATCTCAGTCGCTCGGACAAGGTTCGCAATGTGTCCTTCGAGGTGCGCAGCGGCGAGATTTTCGGGATTTCCGGGCTGATCGGGGCAGGGCGCACCGAGCTTCTGCGGCTGATCTTCGGGGCTGATGTTGCCGACAGCGGCAGCATTGCCCTGGGTACGCCGGCGCGACCGGTGAGCATTCGTTCTCCTGTCGACGCCGTCGCCAATGGTATTGCGTTGATCACCGAGGACCGCAAGGGCGAGGGGCTGCTGCTGACGCAGTCCATCAGCGCCAATATCGCCCTGGGCAACATGCCGGCGATCTCCAGCGGTGGTCTGGTCAGGCCCCAGGATGAAGGGCAATTGGCCCAGCGCCAGATCGACGCCATGCGCATTCGCAGTTCCAGCCCGGCGCAACTGGTGTCCGAGCTGTCCGGCGGCAATCAGCAGAAAGTGGTGATCGGCCGCTGGCTGGAGCGCGACTGTTCGGTGTTGTTGTTCGACGAGCCGACCCGTGGCATCGATGTCGGTGCCAAGTTCGACATCTATGGCCTGTTGGGCGAGCTGACTCGCCAGGGCAAGGCGTTGGTGGTGGTGTCCAGCGACCTGCGAGAGCTGATGCTGATCTGCGATCGCATCGGGGTGCTTTCCGCTGGGCAATTGATCGAGACCTTCGAGCGCGACAGCTGGACCCAGGACGAGTTACTGGCTGCCGCATTTGCCGGCTATCAAAAACGAGATGCGCTGCTCAATGAAGCGGCGCCTAGGAATGCCTCATGAAAACTGCACCTGCGAGCGCCAAGCGCGGCGGCCATTACTACGGCCTTGGCACATACCTGGGATTGGCCGGCGCGCTGTTGGCGATGATCGTGCTGTTCTCCCTGCTCAGTAGCCATTTTCTCTCCTATGACACCTTCAGCACCCTGGCCAACCAGATTCCCGACCTGATGGTGCTGGCAGTGGGCATGACTTTCGTCCTGATCATCGGTGGCATCGATCTGTCGGTGGGCTCGGTACTGGCCCTGGCCGCCTCGGCGGTCAGTGTGGCGATCCTCGGCTGGGGTTGGAGCGTGGTGCCCGCGGCGCTGCTGGGCATGGCTTGCGCGGCGCTGGCCGGAACCATCACCGGTTCGATCACCGTGGCCTGGCGTATTCCGTCGTTCATCGTTTCCCTGGGCGTGCTGGAAATGGCCCGTGGCGTCGCCTACCAGATGACCGGCTCGCGCACGGCCTATATCGGGGATGCCTTTGCCTGGTTGTCGAATCCAATTGCCTTTGGCATTTCACCGTCGTTTATCATTGCCCTGCTGATTATCTTCCTGGCTCAGGCGGTGCTGACCCGCACCGTGTTCGGCCGCTATCTGATCGGCATCGGAACCAACGAAGAGGCGGTGCGCCTGGCGGGGATCAATCCCAAGCCCTACAAGATCCTGGTGTTCAGCCTGATGGGGCTGCTGGCAGGCATTGCTGCGCTGTTTCAAATTTCTCGCCTGGAAGCGGCAGACCCGAATGCGGGCTCCGGTCTGGAGCTGCAGGTCATCGCCGCGGTGGTGATCGGCGGCACCAGCCTGATGGGCGGACGTGGTTCGGTGATCAGTACCTTCTTCGGCGTCTTGATTATTTCCGTGCTGGCTGCAGGCCTTGCGCAAATCGGTGCAACGGAGCCGACCAAGCGCATCATCACCGGTGCAGTCATCGTGATTGCCGTGGTGCTGGACACCTATCGCAGCCAGCGCGCCAATCGGCGGGTTTGATTCATGGCAACAATCAAGGATGTGGCGGCGCTGGCGGGGATTTCCTACACCACGGTGTCCCATGTGCTGAACAAGACGCGTCCGGTCAGTGAAGAGGTGCGGGTCAAGGTCGAGGCGGCGATCCAGCAACTGGACTATGTGCCCAGCGCGGTGGCGCGTTCGTTGAAGGCCAAGACCACGGCGACCATCGGCTTGCTGGTGCCCAACAGCCTCAACCCGTACTTTGCCGAGCTGGCCCGAGGAATTGAGGATTACTGCGAGCGCAACGGCTACTGCGTGATCCTCTGCAATTCCGACGATAACCCGCAGAAGCAGCGCAACTACCTGCGGGTGTTGCTGGAAAAGCGCATCGACGGCCTGATCGTGACCTCTGCCGGTGGAGACAGCGGCCTGGCCCAGGGGTTGGCCGGTGTGCGCACGCCAATGGTGATTGTCGACCGTGGGCTGGAAGGGGTGGATGCGGACCTGGTGCGTATCGATCACCACCATGGCGCCTATCTGGCCACCCGGCACTTGCTTGAGCTGGGGCATCGGGACATTGCCTGTATTGGTGGCCCGGCCAACACCAGTGTGGCGCAGATGCGTCTGGCCGGGTTTCACCAGGCGCTGCAAGAGGCGGGGGTCGAGGTGCCTGCGGGGCGCATCCTGGAGAGCGATTTCAGCAGTACCGGCGGTTACCGTGCGGCGGCGCAGTTGCTGGAACGGGATCCGCCGAGCGCGATTTTCGCCGCGAACGACATGATGGGCATCGGTGTATTGCGGGCAGCGGCGGAACGCAACATTCGCGTGCCCAGCGAACTTTCAGTGATCGGGTTCGACGACATTCTCATGAGCCGTTATGTCTTCCCGGCACTGACCACGGTTGGCCAGTCGATCCTGCAGTTGGGGGAGACCGCGGCGGAGTTGTTGTTGCGGCGGATCGCTAGCCGAGATCTGCCGGTCGACCAGCGAATCGTCACGCCGAATATTGTCCTGCGGGAATCGACAGCGCCGCTCAGTGGCGCCTTTGCCGAATACCGCTGAACCGAATTGATGAGTAATGATGTATGCCAGCAAAAGTAGTGGTAGTGGGTAGCCTCAACATGGACCTGGTGACTCGGGCCGAGCGCTTGCCTCGAGGGGGAGAGACGCTGATCGGCAAGTCTTTCGCCACCGTATCCGGCGGCAAGGGGGCCAACCAGGCGGTGGCGGCGGCGCGCCTGGGGGCGCAAGTGTCTATGGTCGGTTGTGTCGGCGATGACGCTTATGGCGGGCAATTGCGCGATGCCTTGCTCGCCGAACAGATCGATTGCCAGGCGGTGAGCGTGGTCGAGGGTTCCAGTGGCGTGGCCCTGATCGTGGTGGATGACAGCAGTCAGAATGCAATCGTCATCGTCGCCGGTGGCAATGGCCGGCTCGCTCCCGAGACGGTCGCGGCTTTTGATCCAGTGTTGCAGCAGGCCGAGGTGATCATCTGCCAGCTTGAAGTACCACTGGCAACGGTGGGCTACACCCTCAAGCGCGGGCGTGAACTGGGCAAGACGGTGATTCTCAACCCGGCGCCCGCCAGCGGCCCGCTGCCCGTCGAGTGGTATAGCTCGATTGACTACCTGATTCCCAACGAGAGCGAGGCATCGGCCCTCAGCGGATTGCCGGTGGATTCCCTGGCGAGCGCCGAAGCGGCGGCCGGGCGCTTGATCGCGGCGGGTGCCGGCAAGGTCATCGTCACGCTGGGTGCGCAAGGCTCATTGTTTGCCAATGGCAGCAGTTTCGAGCACTTTCCGGCGCCCAAGGTCAGGGCGATCGATACCACGGCGGCCGGGGATACCTTCGTTGGAGGTTTTGCCGCGGCCCTGGCGAACGGCAGGAGCGAGGCCGAGGCCATTCGCTTTGGCCAGATCGCCGCCGCCCTCTCAGTGACGCGCGCTGGTGCGCAGCCTTCCATTCCCTCGTTATCCGACGTTCAGGCGTTTGTCCCCTCATGAAGAAAACACCCTTGCTCAACATTGCCCTGTCACGCCTGGTGGCCTCCCTGGGGCACGGCGATATCGTGGTGATTGGCGATGCCGGCCTGCCGGTGCCGCCCGGTGTCGAGTTGATCGATCTGGCGCTGACCCATGGCGTTCCCGATTTTCTCGGCACCCTCAAGGTGCTGCTCAGCGAGATGCAGGTGGAGCGCCATGTGCTGGCCGAAGAAATTCTGCTCAAGCAACCGACACCACTGCCAGCCCTTGAAGCCTTGACCGCCAGCGCCGAGTTGGGTCAACGCCAGCTCTTGAGCCACGAGGATTTCAAGGCGCTCACTCGACAGGCCCGTGCGGTGATTCGCACGGGAGAGTGCCAGCCGTATTGCAACATCGCCCTGATTGCCGGGGTGACCTTCTAGGCCGCTTTCAGGCTTTTCCTTAACTTGCACAAGGAGTGCGCCATGCGCCGCTATGCTCAGCTGTTTCATCACTGGTTTCGGAGTCTGTTGCTCTTGTCTCTGCTCACTGCTACCGGCGCTCAGGCGGCGGAAAAAATCGATCTGATCATCGACACCGATCCGGGGGCCGATGATGTGGTGGCCCTGCTGTTTGCCCTGGCCTCGCCCGAGGAGTTGCAGATTCGGGCCTTGACCACCGTGGCAGGCAACGTGCGCCTGGACAAGACATCGCGCAACGCTCGGTTGGCGCGTGAATGGGCTGGGCGCGAAGAAGTGCCGGTCTATGCCGGGGCGCCAAAACCGCTGCTGCGTACGCCGATCTATGCCGAGAACATCCACGGCAAGGAAGGCATTTCCGGTGTGACCGTGCATGAGCCCAAGGCGCCACTGGCCCAGGGCAGCGCGATCAACTACCTGATCGACACGTTGCGCGCAGCCAAGCCCCACAGCATCACCATCGCCATGCTCGGTCCGCAGACCAACCTGGCACTGGCGCTGATCCAGGCGCCGGACATTACCCAGGGCATCAAGGAAGTGGTGGTCATGGGTGGTGCGCATTTCAACGGCGGCAATATCACCCCGGTGGCCGAGTTCAACCTGTTCGCCGACCCTCAGGCGGCGGAGGTGGTACTCAAGAGCGGGGTCAAGTTGACCTACCTACCGCTGGACGTGACCCACAAGGTGCTGACCAGCGAGGCGCGCCTGAAGAAGATTGCCGCGTTGAACAACAACGCCAGCAAGGTGGTGGGCGATATTCTCAATGAATACGTCAAGGGCGACATGGAGCACTACGGCATTCCTGGCGGCCCAGTGCACGATGCGACCGTGATCGCCTACCTGCTCAAGCCCGAGCTGTTCAGCGGGCGTCAGGCCAATATGGTAATCGACAGTCGTGAAGGGCCTACTTTTGGCCAGACCATTGTCGACTGGTATGACGGCTTGAAGCAGGAAAAGAACGTGTTCTGGGTCGAGAACGGCGATGCTCAGGGTTTCTTTGACCTGCTCACCGAGCGCCTGGCGCGTTTGAAGTAAACAGTGCCCCCGCAGGCGCCTGCCTGCGGGGTTCTATTCCCGTTCCGGGGCTTGTGCGCCCAGGTGATCGGCGGGGTATTTCTCGAATACCTGCTCGATAAACGCCAGGGCCGACTGAGTCCCCAGTTCCTTGACCAGCAGGTCTATGCCAATGATCGCCAACTCCTCTGCGCTCCCCGGGCTGTAGGAGCACTGGCCCTGGGGCCATTTGGCTTTGATGTCGGCGTCGATACTCACGGTGGCCATGACAGTCTCACGAATTCGGATAAGGCGGGCGTCAGGGAAATCCTGGGCGATGCTTGCTACCGCGCAGAGTTAACCATGTTGCCGGGCGTTTGGCACTCCGACTTAGGCATCAGGCTCGGGGCTATGCGACACTTGCATTTTTCCTGTGATCAAGGAAGCCGGTGTGCAAATCGATTTGAACCAGCCCGATGCCCTGACCCTGGAGGCGGTGCGCCAGCTACTGGCTTCGGCCAGTGATAACGCGCATACCCAATTGCGGGTGACCAAAAGCGGGATTGCCTACATTTCTTCGGGAGTGGTGGGTGGGGTCGAGATCGAGGGGCTGCTGTTTCGGCTGGAAACCTGGGCCGCCGGATCCGGTTATGTGGGCAATGTGGCGGCCAATGATGAGGTCTGGGTGATGCAGATCTTCAACGCGCTCAAGCAGAACTGGCCGAAGCCTGCGTTCGATTACATCGATATCTATTGAGTGCTGTTCATATTCAGTGACGATTGTCCCCTGAAAGTATGGCGGCAGCTGAGGCAGACTTGCCCGCTGCCCAAGCGATAGGGCAAATGGCCATTTTGTTTTGAAACCAAAGGCCGAATCGGTTGTCGCACGATCTCTGCTTAATTTTGAAAAGGAGGCTTCATGCCTTGGAAGCTCGCTTCATTCGGAACCTTGTTGGCCGCCGTTGTCCTCAGTGGGTGCAGCACCGACGGGTCGACAAAGGCACCTGTGGCCTCGGAGTCCGGGCACACGCGTTGTGAAGCAACAGCCGCTGAATTCGCTATTGGCAAGAAGGCCTCTCCCGAGCTCCTCGAGCAGGCCCGTACTCGCGCTGGAGCGCAGTATGCAAGGTTCCTCAAGCCCAACGACATGATCACCTTGGAATACCGTTCTGATCGCCTGAACCTCAACACTGACGACGCTCTGGTGATAACCCGGGTCAATTGTGGTTGAAGGCTGAGGCTTTTCAGTCGTCCATAAAAAACCCCGTCACATGGACGGGGTTTTTTTAGCTCGCTGAGAAATTACTCAGGGCGAACTTGTGCAGCTTGCATACCCTTTTGGCCTTTCTCAGCCACGAAGGAAACGGTCTGGCCTTCTTTCAGGCTTTTGAAACCGTCGCTTTCAATAGCTTTGAAGTGTACGAACAGGTCGTCACCGCCACCTTGAGGAGTGATGAAGCCGAAGCCTTTTTCATCGTTGAACCATTTTACGGTGCCGGTTTGGCGATTAGACATGGTGTATCTCCAAGAAACATATATTTTCAGTAGTGCTGTGCTGCTCAGGCCAACTGGGCACACCGAGCTATCATAGTCGAAATGTTCGGCTTGGGAGCCCCCTCTGGAAGCTGTTTGCTCGGTGTATCCTTGTGTTTTGCCGCTTAGGTTGGCTGAAGGCCCCGGTTTAAAAGGGTTTCGCCGAAAATAAGCGGAGATAAAAAAACCCGTAAAAGCTGCGTAAATTGTGAAAAAGACCGCGTTTCAGGCTCTCTGGCAAGCCTCGGCGCAGCCCGTTTCGAGCATTGGCGGGTTATTTGGTTACCCGGCAAGCTGCGATGGCATCCAGTGCTCGGGTTCTCAATTCTGCACTCGGCTGCTTGCTCTTGCTCATCAGTTCCTTGATTTCCTCGGTGGTGAATTTCTCATTCAGTTTCTCTGCACCGCAGGCGCAATGTTTCTCGGCGCTTTTGGCGTCGATGCTCTGGCTGGCAGCGGCGGTGCAGTCCTTCATATAGTCGGCACGTGCTCCTGCTGGCCAGGCGGCGTGTGCGCTCAAGGGCAGCAGTAGGGCGAGTGGTGCAGCAAGGGCAAGGGATTTGATCAGACGCATGAGTCGGGTTCTCCTGAAGTCGATAGCAAGGACGACGATTCTCCGGGTATTTGAGGCCCGGCGTACATCCCAAGTTCATTTTCTTCATTAAAAGACCGGAAAGCTCCTCATAGCTAAAGGCCTTGCGCGCGGATTGCGATTTATCTGTGCTAGCATGCCCGGCTTGGGTGTTTTCAAGCACTGGGCGTTTTTCTGTCCACGCGGTCGATGCCTCATTAATTCTTGATGTGAACCCCAGTCACTCTGGTTCGGTTTCCCGGTTGGCCGTAAGGCTCTTGCCACTGTGAGGCAGGCGTTCTGAATAGAACGGCCGGACTGAATCGCGTACTGGCTCATCCCAACCCACGTGACCTTTGGTAGGGGTCACCACTAGGAGAGGAGGCGCCATGCCCACCATTACTCTTCCCGACGGCAGTCAACGTTCATTCGACCATGCGGTTTCAGTCGCAGAGGTCGCTGCATCCATTGGTGCCGGCCTGGCCAAGGCCACTCTGGCCGGCAAGGTCAATGGCAAGCTGGTCGACGCCTGCGATGTGATCGACGGCGATGCGACCTTGCAAATCATCACGCCAAAAGACCAGGAGGGGCTGGAAATCATTCGCCACTCATGCGCTCACTTGGTGGGGCATGCGGTCAAGCAGCTGTATCCGACGGCCCGGATGGTCATCGGCCCGGTCATCGATGAAGGCTTCTATTACGACATCGCCTACGAGCGTCCTTTCACGCCTGAAGACATGGCCGCCATCGAGCAGCGCATGCAACAGCTGATCGAGAAAGATTACGACGTGATCAAGAAGGTCACGCCGCGCGCCGAAGTGATCGAAGTGTTCAAGGCTCGTGGTGAGGACTACAAGCTGCGTTTGGTCGAAGACATGCCGAACGAGCAGGCCATGGGCCTTTACTACCACGAAGAATATGTCGACATGTGCCGCGGTCCGCACGTGCCGAACACACGTTTCCTGAAGTCCTTCAAGCTGACCAAGTTGTCCGGCGCCTACTGGCGCGGTGATGCCAAGAACGAGCAGTTGCAGCGGATCTACGGTACTGCCTGGGCGGATAAGAAGCAGCTCGCTGCCTATATCCAGCGTATCGAAGAAGCTGAAAAGCGCGACCATCGCAAGATCGGCAAGCGCCTGGGCCTGTTCCATACCCAGGAAGAAGCACCGGGCATGGTGTTCTGGCACCCGAATGGCTGGACCCTGTACCAGGTGCTCGAGCAGTACATGCGCAAGGTGCAGCGTGAAAACGGTTACCTGGAGATCAAGACGCCGCAAGTGGTCGATCGCAGTCTCTGGGAGAAATCCGGGCATTGGGCCAACTATGCCGAGAACATGTTCACCACTGAGTCGGAAAGCCGCGATTACGCGATCAAGCCGATGAACTGCCCGTGCCACGTGCAAGTGTTCAATCAGGGCTTGAAGAGCTACCGCGAGCTGCCGATGCGTCTGGCCGAGTTCGGTGCTTGCCACCGTAACGAGCCGTCCGGCGCGCTGCACGGCATCATGCGCGTGCGTGGCTTCACTCAGGACGATGCTCACATCTTCTGTACTGAAGACCAGATGCAGGCCGAGTCCGCTGCGTTCATCAAGCTGACCATGGATGT
This sequence comes from Pseudomonas sp. PH1b, assembly GCF_000633395.1. Lineage (GTDB taxonomy): Bacteria > Pseudomonadota > Gammaproteobacteria > Pseudomonadales > Pseudomonadaceae > Aquipseudomonas. Next base: position 146,679 of record NZ_AYMU01000012.1, on the reverse strand, counting down.
CTATGCCGACTTCGGCTTCAAGGACATCGAAATGAAGCTGTCCACTCGCCCTGAAAAGCGCGTGGGTTCCGATGAGCTGTGGGATCGCGCGGAAAGTGCGCTGGCTGCCGCTCTGGACAGCGCAGGGTTGCCGTATGATCTGCAGCCGGGTGAGGGCGCGTTCTATGGTCCGAAGATTGAATTCTCGCTGAAGGATTGCCTGGGCCGCGTTTGGCAATGCGGTACCTTGCAGCTGGACTTCAACCTGCCGATTCGTCTGGGTGCCGAATACGTATCCGAAGACAACAGCCGCAAGCATCCGGTGATGCTGCACCGGGCGATCCTCGGTTCCTTCGAGCGTTTTGTCGGGATTCTGATCGAGCATTACGAGGGCGCGTTCCCTGCGTGGCTGGCTCCGACCCAGGCTGTGGTGATGAATATCACTGATAAACAGGCAGACTTTGCCCTTGAAGTGGAAAAAACACTCAATCAAAGCGGATTTCGTGCCAAGTCCGACTTGAGAAATGAAAAGATCGGCTTTAAAATCCGCGAGCATACTTTGCTCAAGGTTCCCTATCTCTTGGTTATTGGAGATCGGGAGGTCGAGATGCAGACTGTCGCTGTGCGCACCCGTGAAGGTGAAGACCTGGGCTCGATGCCTGTGGACCAATTCTCGGCGTTCCTCGCACAAGCGGTTTCCCGGCGTGGTCGCCAAGATTCGGAGTAATTATTATTAAGCGTGATATGAGACAAGATAAACGAGCTGCACCGAAAGCCCCGATCAACGAGAATATCTCGGCACGCGAGGTTCGGTTAATTGGCGCTGACGGCGAGCAGATTGGCATCGTCTCGATTGATGAAGCGCTTCGTATAGCTGAAGAAGCCAAGCTGGATCTGGTGGAAATCTCCGCCGACGCAGTCCCGCCGGTTTGCCGGGTGATGGATTACGGCAAGTCGATCTTCGAGAAGAAGAAGCAGATTGCTGCGGCGAAGAAGAACCAGAAGCAGATTCAGGTTAAAGAAATCAAGTTTCGTCCAGGGACGGAGGAAGGGGATTACCAGGTAAAACTGCGCAACCTGGTACGTTTCCTGAGTGATGGGGACAGGGCCAAGGTATCCTTGCGATTCCGCGGCCGTGAGATGGCCCACCAGGAGCTGGGGATGGAACTCCTCAAGCGGGTTGAAGCTGACCTGCAAGAGTACGGTTCGGTCGAACAGCATCCTAAGATGGAAGGACGCCAGCTGATCATGGTCATCGCCCCGAAAAAGAAGAAGTAATCAATAGGGCACGGCAGGCCTTCTGATTATGTTTATCAACTGAATGCGGAGTATCCGAACATGCCAAAGATGAAAACCAAAAGTGGTGCTGCTAAGCGGTTTCTGAAAACTGCTAACGGTATCAAGCACAAGCACGCTTTCAAGAGCCACATCCTGACCAAAATGTCGACCAAGCGTAAGCGTCAACTGCGCGGTAGCAGCTTGCTGCATCCGTCTGACGTGGCAAAAGTCGAGCGCATGCTGCGCCTTCGTTAATTTTTGGATCAAGAATAGAGGAAGTAACTCATGGCTCGTGTAAAGCGTGGCGTCATTGCCCGTAAGCGTCACAAAAAAATTCTGAAACTTGCTAAAGGCTACTACGGTGCACGCTCGCGCGTATTCCGTGTTGCCAAGCAAGCGGTAATCAAGGCAGGCCAATACGCCTACCGTGACCGTCGTCAGAAAAAGCGTCAGTTCCGCGCTCTGTGGATCGCTCGTATCAATGCTGGTGCTCGTATCAACGGTCTGTCTTACAGCCGTCTGATCGCTGGCCTGAAAAAAGCGTCCATCGAGATCGACCGTAAGGTTCTGGCTGATCTGGCAGTGAACGAAAAAGCGGCGTTTGCTGCGATTGTCGAGAAAGCTAAAGCCACCTTGGCTTAAGTACCCCCGACAGTCATCCGGGCTCACTTCCGTGGGCTCTGGTGTTAAACGTCATAAATAGGGGAAGAGCCTTCAAGCTCTTCCCCTATTTTGTATCTGGAGTCTGTACATGGAAAACCTGGATGCGCTGGTTTCTCAAGCACTTGAGGCCGTGCAACACGCTGAAGACATCAATGCCCTGGAGCAGATCCGGGTTCACTTCCTTGGCAAGAAGGGCGAGCTGACTCAGGTGATGAAGACCCTGGGCAACCTGCCAGCCGAAGAGCGTCCGCAAGTCGGTGCGCTGATCAACGTGGCCAAGGAGCGTGTGACAGAGGTTCTCAATGCCCGTAAAGCGGCTTTCGAGGAGGCGGAACTCAGCGCCAAGCTCGCCGCTGAATGCATTGACGTGACCCTGCCGGGCCGTGGCCAGACCTCTGGCGGTCTGCACCCGATTACGCGGACCCTGGAACGTATCGAGCAGTTCTTCACCCGTATCGGCTACGGCATTGCCGAAGGCCCTGAGGTTGAAGACGACTATCACAACTTCGAGGCGCTCAACATCCCTGGCCATCACCCGGCCCGGTCGATGCATGACACCTTCTATTTCAATGCGAACATGCTGTTGCGCACCCATACCTCCCCGGTACAGGTTCGCACCATGGAGTCGCAGCAGCCGCCGATCCGCATCGTTTGCCCAGGCCGTGTGTATCGTAGCGACTCGGATATCACCCACTCGCCGATGTTCCACCAGGTCGAAGGCCTGCTGGTTGATCGCGACATCAACTTCGCCGACCTGAAAGGCACCATCGAGGAATTCCTGCGGGTGTTCTTTGAAAAAGAACTGGCCGTGCGTTTCCGCCCTTCGTACTTCCCGTTCACCGAGCCATCCGCTGAAGTCGACATGGAATGCGTGATGTGCAGCGGTAAAGGCTGCCGTGTCTGCAAACAAACCGGCTGGCTGGAAGTCATGGGTTGCGGCATGGTTCACCCGAACGTGCTGCGTATGTCCGGGATCGATCCGGAAGAATTCCAGGGCTTTGCCTTCGGCATGGGCGCCGAGCGTCTGGCCATGCTGCGTTACGGTGTGAATGACTTGCGCCTGTTCTTCGACAACGACTTGCGGTTCCTCGCGCAATTTCGCTAGTCGCGCGTCCGTAACGAATCTATTAGGAGAGCAGGATGAAATTCAGTGAACAATGGCTGCGCGGCTGGGTTAGCCCGCAGGTAAGTCGCGATGAGCTGGTAGCTCGTCTGTCGATGGCCGGTCTTGAGGTTGACAGCGTTACACCAGCCGCCGGTGATTTCAGTGGTGTAGTGGTGGGCGAGGTGCTGAGCACCGAGCAGCACCCGGATGCCGACAAACTTCGGGTTTGCCAGGTCAGTAATGGCGTGGAAACTTTCCAGGTTGTTTGTGGCGCGCCCAATGTGCGCCCTGGCCTGAAGACCCCGTTTGCGATGATCGGTGCCGAGCTGCCGGGTGACTTCAAGATCAAGAAGGCCAAGCTGCGTGGCATTGAGTCCAACGGCATGCTGTGCTCCCAGGCGGAGCTGCAGATTGGTGAAGGCAATGACGGCCTGATGGAACTGCCGGTTGATGCGCCAGTAGGGGAGGACGTTCGTGTCTACCTGAATCTGGAAGATGCCAGCATTGAGGTCGACCTGACTCCGAACCGCGGTGACTGCCTGTCGTTGGCTGGCCTGGCCCGTGAAGTCGGAGCCCTCTACGGGGCTGAAGTGCGGCGTCCGAAAGTGCAAGCGGTCCCGGCGGTGCATGATGAAGTGCGCCCTGTAGAAGTATTGGCACCTGCAGCTTGCCCGCGTTATCTGGGCCGAGTGATTCGTAATGTCGACCTGTCCAAGCCGACTCCGCTGTGGATGGTCGAGCGCTTGCGCCGTGCCGATGTACGCAGCATCGATGCAGCAGTGGATATCACCAACTACGTGATGCTTGAACTGGGTCAGCCGCTGCACGCTTTCGATCTCGCCGAGATCAACGGTGGCATCCGAGTTCGGATGGCGGAAGAGGGCGAGAAGCTGGTACTGCTGGACGGTCAGGAAGTCGCGCTGCGCAGCGATACCCTGGTGATTGCTGACCACACCCGGGCCCTGGCAATTGCCGGCGTGATGGGGGGAGAGCACAGCGGCGTTACTGCAACGACCCGTGACCTGTTCCTGGAAAGCGCTTTCTTCGACCAGATCGCGGTTGCCGGCAAGGCCCGCTCCTACGGCCTGCACACCGATGCCTCCCATCGCTATGAGCGTGGTGTGGACTGGCAACTGGCCCGTGAGGCCATGGAGCGTGCTACGGGGCTGCTGCTGGAAATCACAGGAGGCGATGCCGGTCCGATTATCGAGACCGTCAGCGAACAGTACCTGCCATCCGTAGCGCCCGTGACTTTGCGCGCCGAGCGTATTACTCAGATGCTGGGCATGGAACTCGACGGTCCCGAGGTGGAGCGTCTGCTCACCGGTCTGGGCCTGACCGTGACCGCTGATGGGGCGGGGCAATGGCGTGTCGAGGTGCCAAGTCATCGTTTCGATATCAGCCTTGAGGTCGACTTGATCGAAGAGCTGGCACGTCTTTACGGCTACAACCGCTTGCCGGTTCGTTACCCGCAGGCGCGCCTTGCTCCTCAGGCCAAGGCGGAAGCCCAAGGTGACCTGCCAGCATTGCGCCGTTTGCTGGTGGCACGTGGTTATCAGGAAGCGATCACCTATAGCTTCATCGATCCGAAACTGTTTGAGCTGTTCAACCCAGGCGTCGAACCGCTACTGCTGGCCAATCCGATTTCGGCGGACATGGCAGCCATGCGTTCCTCGTTGTGGCCCGGCCTGGTCAAGTCGCTGCAACACAACCTGAACCGCCAGCAGGACCGCGTCCGCATGTTTGAAAGCGGCTTGCGTTTTGTCGGTCAGTTGGAAGGCCTGAAGCAGCAGCCTATGCTCGCCGGTGTCGTTTGTGGCAGCCGCTTGCCAGAAGGCTGGGCACAGGGCCGTGATGGTGTGGACTTCTTTGACGTCAAGGCAGATGTCGAGGCGGTACTGGGCTTTGCGGGTGCGCTGGATGCATTTACCTTTGCTCCGGGCAAGCATCCTGCCCTGCACCCTGGCCAGACTGCACGTATCGAGCGTGATGGTCGTGAAGTCGGCTACCTGGGAGCCATTCACCCTGAGTTGGCCAAGCACCTCGGCCTGGATCGTCCGGTCTATGTGTTCGAATTGGTCCTGAGTGAAGTGGCCCAAGGCCGTTTGCCGAAGTTCCACGAACTGTCGCGTTTCCCGGAAGTGCGCCGTGACCTGGCGCTGCTGGCCGATCGTGACGTGGCAGCCAGTGCGGTAATGGACGTAATCCGTGAGAATGCAGGTGAATGGCTGACGGACCTCAGGCTATTTGACGTGTATCAGGGTAAAGGCATTGATCCGCATAGAAAAAGCCTGGCCGTTGGCTTGACCTGGCAGCATCCATCGCGCACTCTTAATGACGATGAGGTGAACTCCACGACGCAAAACATCCTCACCTCGCTCGAACAAAGGTTGAACGCCACGTTAAGGAAGTGACGTATGGGGGCTCTGACGAAAGCTGAAATGGCCGAACGTCTCTACGAAGAGCTAGGCCTGAATAAACGCGAGGCCAAGGAATTGGTCGAGCTATTCTTTGAAGAAATCAGGCACGCTCTCGAAGACAACGAACAGGTCAAATTGTCCGGTTTCGGTAACTTCGACCTTCGGGATAAACGCCAGCGTCCTGGCCGCAACCCGAAAACGGGTGAAGAAATCCCGATCACGGCTCGCCGTGTGGTCACCTTTCGTCCAGGGCAGAAGTTGAAGGCCCGAGTTGAGGCTTATGCTGGAACCAAGTCATAACGACGAGCTCCCGGTCATCCCGGGTAAACGCTACTTCACCATTGGTGAGGTCAGTGAGCTCTGTGCGGTCAAGCCGCATGTGCTGCGTTATTGGGAGCAGGAGTTTCCTCAACTCAACCCCGTCAAACGCCGCGGAAATCGCCGGTATTATCAGCGCCAGGATGTGCTGATGATCCGGCAGATCCGTGCGTTGCTGTACGATCAGGGGTTCACCATCGGCGGCGCGCGCCTGCGTTTGTCTGGTGATGAGGCCAAAGACGACACCACTCAGTACAAGCAACTGATCCGCCAGATGATTTCCGAGCTGGAAGATGTGCTTGTGGTGCTCAAGAAATAATTCAGTGTTTAAATACTTCCACTTTTCAAAAGGTTGCGGTATATTCCTCAACGTTTCCTGAGAAGTGAAACAGGTTTCACGCCTAGTCGGGGCGTAGCGCAGTCCGGTAGCGCACTAGCATGGGGTGCTAGGGGTCGAGTGTTCGAATCACTCCGTCCCGACCATATTATTCAATGACTTAGCCCAATCTTCACAGGTTGGGCTTTTTCATGTCTGGGACATCTGCAGGGAGAGGCTTCGCTTTCCCTCTTGGCACTGCCAGTGCAGGCTCGCGTCAACTCCTGATCGATGCTTTATTGATGGCCTCTCTTCCTCTTTCTCGTTTGCTATAGCCTTGTACTTCAGTGCCTGGCAGGACCGGTACAAAGCCAGGCAATAGCGTTCACAGCTACTTCTCTGGCCAGGATCGGGTCTCGCTCGCCGAGGTTCTTTTCCCTAGCGAATCATTCATACGATCGGCAACCCACTTTGCCGATGCGCTGCAGGGCATTTCAACGAACTTGAATCCGTTCTCTCCTCTGGACAGCAACATTCGCTTTTTTGGGGGAGGGCTGGATTCTTTGTCGTTCGCTGACTTGAATGACGAATTCGCCTTGGTCGAGTAACCGCCGCCTCTTGGACTGGCAGAAAAAAGCCCGCAAGCGCGGGCCTTTTCAGAGGGCATTCCGGTTTATTTGAACAGGCCTCCAATGGCGTTAATCGCATCTGCGGCCTTGTTCATGTTCTGCTGGCGCTGGGAGTTGGTGTCCACCTGAGTCTGAGCGTTGTAGTTGGCACCGCTGCAGCTTTTGTTGGTCTGCGTCAGGGCTGCCTGAAAGGCATTCGCTCGCAAGGTATCACCCTTGGCATTGGCAGCATTGATGTTTGCCTGCAGGTCGCGGATCTGTTGCTGGCAGGAGGTGTTGTTTGCATTGGCCGTGGTGTTGCTGGCCCCTCCTAGAACCGATCCAAGGGCGCCTGTCAGGGCGGTCAGGTCGGCGGCGTGGGCATTCAGGGCGAACAGGCTGAACAGAGCGGTGACTGGCACGAGTTTGGAGAGACGCATGGCAAACCTCAATGTTTGATTGCCTGCGCACAGAGGGGCCCGAGCTGGCGCAGAACAATATCCGTATTAGAAATGAGCGCTCGGGCGAGAAAAAATATAATTTGGTCAATTATTGACCTTCAACCCTGACGCTCCATAACTGTGAAGAATTTCACATTGTTTGCCGGATAGGGATGGAGAGGGTTGCCTGGCATTCCAGATTCCTGAAGCCCTGTGCTGGGTCGATCCATCAGCAGTGGAGCCGGCGGCAGATCGATTTCCTGGCGTCTGCTGCGTCGACGAGCAGGGCGAGTGCACAAAGTCCGGGGGCTGGGTTGGGCTTTTGCATTCACTTCAGGTTATTTGGGCCTCGGTAAATGCCGAAGCCTTGAGTTTTCTTGACCGAGCTCCACGCCAGGTTGGTGTGCCGTGGCTATTTCAATGGAGTGTCTTGAGCCTGCGGCTTTCGCCAATTCTGATTCGGTCCAGTGCCCTGTTTAACCCATCCAGGGCGTCCAGGAGAGCCTTTGCCTCTACTTCTCGACCGTCCCCCCACAGGCGTTCCGCCATTTTATTGAGGGCTTGAATGGAGCGTTCGATGTCAGCGGCTGTGGCGGCGTTGGTGTCCGCCGGGTGTTTCTTGGTCATCGGAAAAGGCTTCTGCAGGGGGGAGGGCAGTGCGAATACATTACCACCTGTGTCTTGCTAGCTGAGCTCGACTGTCTTGCAAGGCGAACCGCCCACCAAGGGTATATGCCTGTCACTCACCGACAGCTTCTTCAGGCTGGAGAGCTCGCATTCCTTTGCTGATCGGTTTCCATGTCGCGGGTTGTCTGCATCCAGGGTGGGTGTTAGGTTCCCTGTTCAAATTGGAGGATAAGAGCATGAGTGAAATTGAAGCATGGAAGTTCTTTGCCGGTCAGGCCTTGAGTGGCTACATCGCCGGTAAATCAGGGGGCGGCTCGGCAAAGGATGCAACAAAGTCGGCGGCTGGTTATGCGGATAAAATGACCGAGAAATACAAGCAGAAATATCTGGAAGTCACGGGAAAAGAACTTCCCAGAAAATAAACAACCCAGCCATCGGCTGGGTTGTTCATTTCAGGAGCCGCTGAGGTTTCCAATTGCCCCATGCAGCTTTTCTCCTTTCGGCTCATCCGTTCCGGCAAGCTCCTGTCGTGAGGTCCTACCCGCTGAATTGAATGTCCAGCCAATGGTCCAGTTCACTGAGCGCGTGGTGAGACCGGTCTGCAATATGCTCAAGTTTTTCGGCGATCTTCTTCCTGTTTGCCTCTGTCAGTTCATACCCGCGGGTTCGCAGGAAGTGATCGATGTAGTCCTCTATCTCCAGTGATTCGTTGAGCGAAACGAATACCTTGAACAGCTTGCCCTGATAGCACTTGCCATCGTTACTATTCCAGCCCAATCACATCACCTCATCGGTCACAGCAGGGAAATCGGCTCCCTATTTTTCAGTATAGGTCTGACGTGTTGGGCGGATTCTTCAGGTCAATAAAACTCAAAGCCAGAATGGCCATTCCATAGGGCACAAACCCGTCATTTGCATGCGGGGGAGCCTAGGGGTGGCGCTTTACTGGCTTGCTTGGCCTGGGGGCGAAAGCAGTATCCCCGTTGTTTTCGGTTGCGCCTGCAGCAGTTCGTCGAGTACCCCCATGAAGGCCTCCACCAGTGGGCTGTGCCCCTGGCGACGGGTCAATACCAGCAACTGCGCGGTGGCGTCCGCGGCCGCCAGGGGCCGGTAGGTCACGCCTTTTTTCGCCAGGGTCTGGGTGCAGCGCGGCACCAGGGCGATGCCCTGGCCGGCAGCCACCAGAGCGATGATTGACGTGATCTGGCGCCCGCTGGGGCCAGGGCGCAGGGCCAGGCCGTTGCGCCGGTACAACTGTTCGATCGCCTCGTTCAATCCAGAACCGTAGTCGGCCGGAAACAGAATCAGGGGATGTTCGCTGAGTTCGGCCAGGGTCACCTGGTCCCGCATGGCCAGGGGGCTGTCACTGGAGATGGCCGCCACCAGCGGCTCGTCTCCCAGAGACAGGGCCTGGATTTCACTGTGCTCGCCGGGAGGCTGCATCCGGCTCAGGCCAATATCGATGCGCCCGTCGATAAGCTGCGACCACTGGCTGACCGAAGCGCCTTCCACCAGGGTCAATTGCACGTCCGGGAAGCGTTGGGCGAAGGCCTGGATCGCCTGGCTGAACAGGTCCGAGAGGGCGATGGAACTGGCGTAGCCCAGGGCCAGTTGCCCGGCGCAGCCGGCGGCCAGCTTGCCGGCCATGACCTGGGCCAGGTCCACCTGTTCCAGCACCGCCCGGGCGTACGGCAGGAAATGCCGGCCCTGGGCGGTGAGGGTCACGGTACGGCTGGTGCGGTCGAACAGGCGAAAGCCCAGCTCGGTTTCCAGGGTTGAAATCTGCCGGGTCAACGGCGGTTGCGCCAGGTGCAGGCGCAGGGCGGCGCGACCAAAGTGCAGCTCTTCGGCGACCGTCAGAAAATAACGCAACCTGCGTAGATCGAGCATCCTGTTCCCTGGGTATTGATCGGTCTGAATTCGGTATTGGTCTTGGCTTGGCGACGTATTTTATAAAGGCCTTTGCTCATAAAACGAGAGGTTTCATGAATTCGCGTCAGCATTGTGCTCGCATCGCGCTGTTTTTGTGTGGTTGTGCGGCATTTCTCAACCTGTATGCGACCCAGGGCATTCTCCAGGAATTGGCCCAGAGCTTTCAGGTGAGCATCCGCGAGGCCGGCTGGAGCATCACGGTCAGCACCCTGGCAGTGGCGTTCACCGCACCTTTCGTCAGCCGCTGCACCAGGCGTTTCGATCAGCGCCGGGTGATTGTGATGGCTGCCTTGCTGCTGGCGGTACCGGCGGTGCTGGCGGCCTATGCCGCAAGCTTTGCCCAGTTGCTGGTCTGGCGCCTGGTCGAAGGCATGCTGATTCCGGTGGTCTTTGCCACCAGCGTGGCCTACATCGGCGACCGCTGGAGCGGCGGCACCGTCACCGAGGTCACCAGCCTGTATGTCGCCGGCACCGTGCTGGGCGGCTTTGCCGGGCGTTTCATCAGCGGTTTCATGACGGAATATGTGGGCTGGCGCGAAGCCTTTGTCCTGCTCGGGGGCCTGAGCCTGCTGATTGGTGTGGCCATTCATTTCCTGCTGCCGGCCAATCCTCCCTTGGCCGTGCGCCGGGCAACCAGCGGCCTCAGCGGGCTGCGCGAGCTGTGTCGGCGGCCCTTGCTGGCGGCCTACGGCGTGGGTTTTTGCGTGCTGTTTTCGCAAGTGGCCACCTTTACCTACGCCGGGCTCTACCTGAGCCAGGCACCCTTCGATCTGGGCGCCGCCGCCCTGGGGGCGATCTACAGCGTGTTCCTGCTGGCCCTGGTGGTCATTCCCATCGCCGGGCGCTTGAGCAAGTCGCGGCCCCAGGCCGAGCTGCTGGTGGCCGCGGCGTTGCTCGGGGTCTGCGGTTCGGCCCTGACCCTGCTGGCGTCGCTGTGGCTGATCGTGCTGGGCCTGGCCCTGAGCTCCACCGGGGTGTTCCTGGCCCAGGCCGCCGCCAACTCCTTTACCACCGCCACCGCCGGCCACAACAAGGCCGGCGCCGTGGGCCTGTATCTGACCTGCTACTACCTGGGCGGCAGCTTTGGCGCCGTGGTCCCGGCCTTGTTCTGGAGCCATTGGGGCTGGCCGGGCTGCGTGGCGCTGATCGTGCTGTTCCAAGTGTTGTCGTTGCTGATTGCCTGGGGCGGCTGGAAGCCCCTCAAACCCGAAACCCCGGTCGCCGCTCGCGGACCGTCCAACCCGATAGATTCATCATCCAACAAGGAATACGTGAGGTGACCATGAATAACGTACTGACCCGGCAGAGCCAGTTGCTGAAGATTGTCGAACCTGTGTTGAACGACATGCCGGCCAGTGTCTTGAAGCATGCGCTGTTCGAGGCGTTCTGGAGCGAAGAGGGCGCCCTGGTGGACATCGAGCATGCCTTCGAGAAGCTCACCTCCCGTCGCCACGAGCCTGCGGTGCTGCGCAAGTTCTTCGCCAGCTGGTCGAAGACCAACAACTCCGCCACCAGTGTGTCTGGGCTGGCCAACCGCATCACCTTGCTGGCCCGTTCCGGGCAGGGCTCGGCAGCGGCCGACGGTTTGTACCGGGCCTGCGGCAGCCTGCAGCGGATCACCGATGAAGACCTGGGCGCTCTGGGCAACACCCTGCACTCGGACCTGTTCTACAACATGGCCACGCCCATCTGCGGTGATGACCAGTGGCTGCTCAAGGAAAACTGCCTGCCTTCGGCCCAGGGCTTCAAGGACTGGACGGATTTCCGCCGCCTGCGTGACCGCGACCTGCTGCAAGGCCTGCTGACCACCCTGATCCACGAGGTCTACACCCACGGCGAAGTGGAGTTCATCCACCCGCTGTACAAGCAGTGGTTCGTCCGCGACATGGGGGTGCCGGCAGAGAAGGCGCGCACCACCGTGGCCTGGGTCACGGTGCACACCGGCGGCACCGAGAGCAATCACTTCGCCCATGCGGTGGCGGCGGTCAACGAGTTCGTCGATGCCATGCAGGTGCGGGTCGACCCGCAGGCGGCGCGGGAAATCTTCGCTGAATACCTGCAGCGCAAGGCTCGGGTAATGCGCGACTGTGCCCAGCTGCTGCGTTGATGGTTCCGGCCCGGCCCCGGCAACGGGGCTTGTGGCTGACCCAGGCTCGCCTATCCTGTTGCTGATTGACCCTTCCTTTTCATTTTGCAGCCTGCCTCGACAATGAATGACCTGAAACATCACGCCTCCCCGGAGGCATTGCCGGCGTCCGATGTGTCGGTGCGCCGCCGTTCCCTGGTGGCCGGTTGCGGCGCCCACGCGGTGCATGACGGCCTGACTGACGTGATCTATGTGCTGCTGCCGATCTGGCAGGCGCAGTTCGCCATGAGCTATGCCCAGATCGGCCTGCTGCGCGGTGCCTATTCCGGGATGATGGCCGGCTTCCAGTTGCTGGCCAGCCGTGGCGCCAAGCGCTGGGGGCGCGAGCGCCTGCTGGTGGGCGGCACCGCCCTGGCCGGCCTGGCCTACCTGCTGGCGGGCCAGGCGGGAGGGCTGGGGGTGCTGCTCCTGGCGCTGCTGCTGGGCGGCCTGGGGGCCAGTACCCAGCACCCGCTGGCGTCCTCGATCATCACCGACACCCATGAGGCTGGCGGCGGGGTCAAGGAAGCGCTGTCCCAGTACAACTTCGCCGGGGACATCGGCAAGACCCTGATTCCCGGGCTGGTGGGGCTGCTGCTGACCGTGATCAGCTGGCGCGCCAGCGTGACTCTGATCGGCCTCCTGGGGCTGGGTGCTGCGCTGGCGCTGTGGTGGCTGATCCCGTCACGGGCGGCGACCCAGGCCATGCAGGAGAAAGCGCCGAAGACCGTCCAGGGCCAGGGTTCGGTCGGCGGCCTGCGGGCGCTGATCCTCACCGGCACCCTGGACAGCGCGGTGCGCATGGGCTTCCTGACGTTCCTGCCGTTCCTGCTCAAGGCCAAGGGCGCCGGCACCGCCGGTATCGGCCTGGCCCTGACCTTGCTGTTTGTCGGCGGCGCCTTCGGCAAACTGCTGTGCGGCTACCTCGGCGCGCGCATCGGCATGATGAAGACCGTGTGGATCACCGAGTTCACCACCGCCAGCCTGATCGTGCTGGCGGTGTTCCTGCCCTATATGGGGTTGATGGTGATGCTGCCGCTGCTGGGGCTGGCGCTGAACGGCACCTCCTCGGTGCTCTATGGCGCAGTGCCGGACCTCGCGGGAGCGGGCAAGCGCGAGCAGGCGTTCTCGCTGTTCTACACCGGCACCATCGGCGGCGGGGCGCTGGCCCCGGTGCTGTTCGGCAGCCTCGGCGACGTCACCGGGATTCCCCTGGCGGTGATGGCCCTGGCCGCGACCCTGCTGCTGACCCTGCCGCTGTCCTGGTACGTGCAGCGCGGCCTGGACGCCGACGCCCGGTCCTTGCCCAGCCCCGGCTGAGGTCCCGCCAATGCACTGAAAGCGCAGGCCCGGCGCTGGATGGTCCGGGCCTGCTGCTGGCTGGTGGAGCCGCTAGCCGCGCAGGCGCCATTCAGGCCCCACGGCAGGGGCCGGCAGCGGTGCCGCCAGGGTCCTGGCCTGTTCGACGAAACGCTCCAGGCAGCGCGACCCCAGGGGTTCGCGCCAGCTGACCGTCTGTTCCAGCACATAGGGCTCGGCGAGCGGCACGTAGACCACCCCGGGGCGTTGCAGGGTCGCGGTGTAGTCGGGGACCACCGCCACCCCGCGTTCCGCCGCCACCAGGGACACCAGGGTGGTCATCTGCGACGCCGTCGGCCCCAGGCGCGGGATGATTCCGCTGTGGGCGCAGAGGTCCTCCAGGGCGGTGTTCAGAGCCGAGCCGTAGGCGCTGGGAAAGGTCACGAAGGATTCCCCGGCCAGTTCGCCAAACCCCAGGCTGCTCCTGCCGGCGAAGGCGCTGCGCGACGGCACCGCCACCACCAGGGAATCGCGCGAACTCACCAGCGACTGCAAACCGTGGGCCGGCAATTTGGGCGCTCCCCAGCCAAAGCCGATATCCAGGCTGCCATCGATCAACTGCTGGCGCTGGCTGGCGGTGGACACCTCGCGAAACGCCAACTCCACTTCCGGCAGGCTGCGGCTGGTGTTGCGGATCATCTCGGAGAAGGCGTTGGACAAAGGGATCGAGCTGGCATAACCGATGACGATACGGCCAATGGCGCCATGGGCGATCTTGCGCGCCGTGGCCTCGGCCTCGCCAACGGCGCTGATCACCCCCCGGGCCTGCCGCAGGAACAGTTCGCCCTCCGGGGTCAGGCACACGGTGCGGGTCGAGCGTTCGAACAGGCGGATACCCAGCCGCGCCTCCAGGGCGGCGATATGTCGGGTCAGGGGCGGCTGGGCAATCCGCAGGCGCAGGGCGGCGCGGCCGAAGTGCAATTCATCGGCAACGGTGACGAAATAACGCAGACGACGCAGTTCTAGCATTTCTTGTTTTTCCAGTATCAATCACGACGCAAACAGTATTGGCCGCTATTTGCGACTGTCATCAGAATGTAAGACGACCAGCCTAGACCAGCTTTCCAGGTTGCCGGGGACGCATTGGCACAGGTTTGGGTCGCTCTGTTTCCCGATTGTTTTCGCAGGTACAAAAATGACAAACAGCGAAGCCACGGCCGTCCGTTTTTCCTTGTCCCAGCGTGCGCTGGGCCTCAGTGCCCCAGGCACCTCGAGCATGCGCAGCAAAGCCAACGCCCTGAAGGAAAGCGGGATCAAGGTGATCAATTTCGCCGCCGGCGAATTGTCCTTCGATGCCTGCGAGGACATGCGCGCCGGGGCCATCGAAGCCATCGCCAATGCGCGCAACCGCTACACCCCGCCCATCGGCCTGCCGGCCCTGCGCGAGAAGCTCGCGCAGCGGGTCAGCCAGCGCACCGGGGCTGCGTTCGCCGCCAATGAAGTGGCAGTCACCGCCGGGGCCAAACAAGCGCTGTACAACGCCTGCATGGTGCTGCTCAACCCCGGCGACGAGGTGATAGTGCCGACCCCGTACTGGGAAACCTTTCCCACCCAGATCCGCCTGGCCGGCGCCACCCCGGTGTGCATCGAGACCCGCTCCGACCATTACCGGCTGACGGTGGAGGCGGTGCGTGGCGCGCTCACCGAGCGCACCCGGATGATCGTCATCAACACCCCCAACAACCCCACCGGCACCGTCTATGAGCGCGAGCAACTGCTGGCCATCGCCCAGTTGGCCCAGGAGCGGCAACTGTGGGTGATGTTCGACGAGTGCTACCGCGGCCTGGTGCGCGAGGGCCACCAGCACCACAACATTCTCGCGCTGTGCCCGGCATTGAAAGGGCAGACGGTGCTGATCGACTCCTTCTCCAAGAGCCAGGCGGTGACCGGCTGGCGGGTTGGCTATGCCTGCGCTCCGGCGCCGGTGATCGCGGCCATGCACAACCTGCAGGGGCACACCACCTCCAACCCCAGCAGCCTGTCCCAGTACGCTGCGCTCAATACCCTGAACGCCGATTCGTCGCACTTTGCCGACCTGGTCAACCCGTTCCTGCAACGCCAGCTGCACGCCGCACGCACCTACCTCGATCGCCTGCAAGGGGTGAGCTACGCACCGCCAGAAGGCGCCTTCTACCTGTATATCGATGTCTCTTCCCGGCTCGGCGGCTACTACCGCGGCGAAGCGGTGCGCGATGTCGATCACCTGGCCGACCTGCTGCTGACCGAGGCGCACATCGCCGTGGTGCCCGGCTCCGGTTGTGGCGACCCCCACTGCATCCGCATTTCCTACGCCGTGGAATATGAGGAGCTGATCGAAGGCCTGAGCCGTTTCGCCCAGTTCATCTCGGCCATCGTCATCGACTGAAGCGGTTCCCGGCAGCCCAACCCCCAGGGGGACCGAGCCCGTTCCCGAGCCCGCCGAGGCTCGGGCCGGCGTCGTTCATCTTGTTGTCCGTGATGTGAAGAATAATTACAGGAGAGAAACATGGAGAGTTCGCGCAAGGAGTTCATCGGCTACGTGCACCAGGCCCTGGTGGATGTCGAGGACCGCAACCTGGTGGAGGCCCTGCTGACGGGCTTTGAAAACCACCCCGACAAGCTGGACGGCTACTGCCTGACCTACCAGCGCATGACCTCGCGCAAGTGGTCCGAGGATTCGCTGTGCACCTTCTTCTGCGGCTGGCGCAGCCCGGACGGCGCGGCCCATGCGGTGTCCAGCATCATCGTGCGGCTGCTGCAGGAATCCGAGGACCTGCCCGGCGACGACAACAAACTCAAGCTGCTGGAGGCCGCCCGGCACTGCGGCGAGATCATCGTCGAGGACGTCGGCCTGGGTGAGATGCACGGCCATCCCCACCATTCCAAGCTCTATCACCGCATGGCCTCGGCCATCTGTGGCTCGGACAACTGGCGCCTGCAGGACAAGTACCTGAACCCCATCACCAAGGAGTTCTCCACCTGGGTCGGAGAGAAGCGTCCGCTGGCGCCGAACCTGGTGGAAGCCCTGGAGATGATGGCCCTGACCGAGCTGTTCAACACCGGCGAGTACAACCTGATGACGCCGCTGTGGAAGAACTGGCTGCGCGAATCCTGTGGTTACCCCACCGGGGAGGCGAACCGCATCGCCGGCTTCCTCAGCGTTCACTGCGGCGCCGTCGAGGCCCGGCATTTCCGCCACGCCACCGACGCCCTGAAGCTCTACACCCAGGCCACCGGCCAGCAGATCAACTACCGGCGCATCGCTGCCCTGTCCGATGAGTACGTGCTGCGCGCCTGCCAGCACCTGGAGAAGATGGCCTCGGTACTCAAGGAGTAAGCGCCTGCCCACCAGGCCGGGCAGGGCGCCTGCCCGGCACCAAAGGCCAGCCCCTCATTCATTTATTGGAGAACTACCCACATGCGTCTTGAATCCGACTCGATGGGTTCCATTTCGGTACCGTCCAACAAGTACTGGGGCGCCCAGACCGAGCGCTCCATCCACAACTTCCCCATCGGCCGTGCACGCTTCCAGTGGGGGGCACCGATGATCCGCAGCCTGGGCATCCTGAAGAAGGCTGCGGCCCTGGCCAACCTCAAGCTCGGCGAGCTGCCGGAAGCCATTGCGCTGCCCATCGCCAAGGCCGCGGATGAAGTGATCAGCGGGCAACTGGACGAGCACTTCCCGCTGGTGGTGTTCCAGACCGGTTCCGGCACCCAGTCCAACATGAACGCCAACGAAGTGATCGCCAACCGAGCGATCGAGATGCTCGGCGGCGAGTTGGGCAGCAAAAAGCCGATTCACCCCAACGACCACGTCAACCGTGGCCAGTCGTCCAACGACACCTTCCCCACGGCGATGTACATGGTGGTGGTGGCGGAAATCTTCGAAACCCTGCTGCCGGGCGTCTCGGTGCTGCGTGACACGCTGTTCGAGAAGGCCGAGCAGTACCGCGACGTGGTCAAGGTCGGGCGTACCCACTTGCAGGACGCCACCCCCATCACCCTGGGCCAGGAAATCGGCGGCTGGGTCGAGCAGATCGACTACGCCGTGGCGGCTATCCAGCACAACCTCGCCGGCCTCTACGACCTGGCCATCGGCGGCACGGCAGTGGGCACCGGGCTCAACTCCCATCCGCAGTTCGGCGACGAATGCGCGCGGATCATCGCCGAGCTCACCGGCTATCCGTTCAAGTCCTGCGCCAACAAGTTCTTCGCCCTGTCGGCCCACGATGCCCTGGTCAACACCTCCGCGGCGATCCGTACCCTGGCCATGGCCCTGATGAAGATCGCCAACGATGTGCGCTGGCTGGCCAGCGGGCCGCGCTGCGGCATCGGCGAGATCGATATCCCGGAGAACGAACCGGGCTCCTCGATCATGCCGGGCAAGGTCAACCCGACCCAGTGCGAGGCGCTGACCATGGTCTGCACCCAGGTCTTCGGCAACGACGCCACCGTGGCCTTCGCCGGCAGCCAGGGCAATTTCCAGCTCAACGTCTACAAGCCGGTGATGGTGCACAACGTGCTGGAAAGCATCACCTTGCTGGCTGAGTCCTGCCGGGCCTTCAACGACCACTGCGCGCTGGGCATCGAGCCAAACCTCGCGCGCATCGAGGCCAACATCGAGAAGAACCTGATGCTGGTGACGGCCCTCAACCGCCACATCGGCTATGACAAGGCCGCGATCATCGCCAAGACCGCCCACCACGAGGGCAAGTCGCTGCGGGAAGTGGCCCAGCAGCTGGGCTATGTCTCGGCGGCGGATTTCGACCGCTACGTGGTGGCCCTGGACATGACCCACCCCTGAGCGAACCCGCTGTTCCCCCATCACAAGAGGCGCGTGAATCCCATGCAGGAAGCTGATATTCGCCGAACCAACCTGAGCCAGTTGCTGCGCCGCAAGCGCTGCCTTCGCGTGCTCGAAGCCCACAGTCCGATTTCCGCGCTGCTGGCGGAGCAGTCCAGGCTGGAGCGGGGCGCCGGGCCGAGCCTGGTGTACGACGCCATCTGGTCCAGTTCATTGACCGACTCCACCCACAAGGGCCTGCCAGACATCGAGATCCTCTCGCCGAGCAACCGCTTGCACGGCATCCGCGAGATCTTCGATGTGTGTTCGCTGCCGATGATTTTCGACGGCGACACCGGCGGCAAGGCCGAGCACTTCGCGATCCACGTGAAGATGCTCGACCGGGCCGGGGTCTCGGCGGTGGTGATCGAGGACAAGTGCGGGCTGAAGAAAAACTCGCTGTTCGGCAACGCGGTGAGCCAGCTGCAGGACTCCATCGAGGAGTTCTGCGAGAAGATTCGCGTGGGCTGCAGCAGCCGCAGCCACGAGGACCTGCTGATCATCGCCCGTTGTGAAAGCCTGATCCTCGACAAGGGCATGGACGACGCCCTCGAACGCTGCCTGGCCTATGTTGCGGCCGGCGCCGACGGGATCATGATCCACAGCCGCAAGAAGGACGGCCTGGAGATCCTCGAGTTCGCCCGGCTGTTCCGTCGCCACTGCCCGCGGGTGCCGCTGATCTGCGTGCCCACCAGCTATGCGCACCTGGGTTTCGACGAGCTGGAGGGGGCCGGTTTCAACGCGGTGATCTACGCCAACCACATGCTGCGCAGTGCCTATATGGCCATGCGTGATGTGGCGGTGGGGATTCTTGAGCACGGCCGGACTCTGGAGGTGGAGCCTCGGTGCCTGGGCATCGATGAAATCCTCGACCTGGTGCCGGGTACCCGTTAGGCGCTGGCGGCCGGCCCCCGCAGCCGGGGGCTGGGTGCGAGCCTGTTTTATCCGGGGCCAAACCAAGATGTGTATTGGTCTGGATTCAGAATGTTCCTACATACGCTGCTGGAGCCTCTGTCTAGACTCGCTCCCTGTTCGCCCGGCCTGCTACCTCAGGCAACACGCTGAATGACGGTGGCTGGTCAGGGCGGGCTGCAACTCTGCTGTACTTGCCTGCCCGGTCCATGTTTCGCCTACTGCCCTGGCTGACCGGGTTGGTTCTACAGCCTGCAACATTCATTCATTGCCCCACTCGCCGCCCTCCCCGAACAGCCCCTCGTCCAACCGCCCGATGCCTGGCCGGAAGGCGCCTGGACGCTCCTGGGCAAAGCTCGCCAGTTGCTCAGGGCTGACTCTGCCCGCGGGCCAGGCTCGGTGTCTCGTCCCAGGCGCCGCCCAGGGCCCGGTACAGGTTGACCTCGGCAATCAGCTGCGCCAGGTGATCGTTGATCAGCCCCTGCTGGGCACTGAACAGCGAGCGCTGGGCGTCGAGGAACACCAGGTTGCTGTCGACGCCGATGCGATAGCGATGCTCCGCCAGGTCGTAGTAGTTCTGGGTCGCCTGCACCAGGTTGCGTTGGGCCGTCAGTTGCTGCTGGTAGGTCTGGCGCGCGGCCAGGCCGTCGGCCACTTCCTGGAAGGCGGTCTGGATGGCCTTCTCGTACTGGGCGACGCCGATGTCCTTCTGCAGCCGGGCATAGTCCAGGCTGGCCCGCAGGTTGCCGGCGTTGAAGATCGGCAGGTTGATCTGTGGCTGGAACAGCCAGCCGCCGGAACCGCCCTTGAACAGCCCCGAGAGTTCCTTGCTGGAGCTGCCGGCGTTGGCGGTCAGGCTGACGCTGGGGAAGAACGCTGCCCGCGCTGCGCCGATGTTGGCGTTGGCAGCCTGCAACTGGTACTCGGCCTGGAGAATGTCCGGGCGTCGCTGCAGCAGGCTCGATGGCAGCCCGGCGGGCACCTGGGCCAGCATGCCGTCGGCCAGCCCACGCCTCGGCATGTCCGCCGGCAGCGGGGCGCCCACCAGCAGGGTCAGGTTGTTCAGGTCCTGGGCCACCTGGCGCTGGTAGCGGGCCAGGCTGGCGCGAGCGCTGTCGACGCTGGTCCGGGCCTGGGCCACGTCCAGGGCCGAGACCTTGCCGGCGTTGCCGTTGCGTGTGGTCAGGCGCAGGCTCTGCTCGTCCGCCGCCAGGGTCTTGCGGGTCAGCTCCAGCAATTCCAGGTCGGCGCACCAGGTCAGGTAGGCGCTGGCGACGTTGGCCACCAGGCTCAACTGCGCGCTGCGCCGGGCCTGTTCGCTGGACAGGTAGGTCATCAGCGCCTGTTCGCTGAGGCTGCGGATGCGGCCGAAGAAATCCAGTTCGTAGGCGCTGATGCCCAGGTTCGCCGAGTAGCTGGAGCTGATCTGCGCCTTGCCCCCGGTCATTCGCTCGGGCAGGCGCTGGCGTTTTTCCAGGCCGCTGGCCGACACCGCGGGGAACAGGTCGGCCCGCTGGATGCGGTACTGGGCCTGGTAGGCCGCCACGTTCAGCGCGGCCACCCGCAGGTCGCGGTTGTTCTCCAGGGCATCGCGGATCAGCTGTTGCAGCAGCGGGTCCTGGAACAGGCTGTGCCAGTTGGCCCCTGGCGCCCCGCTGGCTGGCGCATAGGCCTCGCCCTCGGGGTAGTGGGCAGCCACCGGTGGCGGCGGGCGCTGGTAGTCCGGGATCAGCGAGCAGCCACCGAGGGCCAGGGCCAGGATCGCCAGGGGGAGGGGGGAGTTACGCATTGATCAGCCTCGTGACAAGGACATCCTGATGGCGGACGGCAGGGGGACGGGAGCAGGTTTCAGGCGCCGACCATCCACTTGGCCAGTCCGTGGCGGCCACTGACCCCGAGCTTGGCGGCGGCACGCTTGAGGTAGGTTTCAACCGAGCTGTTCTTGACGCTCAGGCGCTGGGCCATTTCCGGTACGGTGCCGCCGGTCAGCAGCCCCAGGCAGACTTCCTTTTCCCGGGCCGAAAGGTTGATGTCCCCCAGCGACAGGCGCTCGTCGAATTCCCGTTGCAACGGCGTCCGCTGCAGGGCATCGAAGGGCCGGGTGCTCCAGCTGCGCAGGTTCTTCAGCACCTGTTGGCGATGGAACTGGGCATGCCGCTCCAGCAGGGGCAGCAGGGTTGCCGAGAGGCTCTTGAGAAACGACAGTTCGGCCAAGGAATAGACCCCCTGGGACGGCTCGCGGTAGAGGCCGATGACACAGCGCCGGTTGGCCTTGCGCGAGACCAGATGGCACTGGTGCGGGGGATTGCGCGAATGGCCGCCCTGGGCATTCATTTGAATCAGCAGCGAGTCGTCCATTTCCAGCATCTTGTGCAGCAGCGGGTCGTGGCGTCGCGGCGGCTCGGGCAGTGGCAGGTCGTCCTGCAACCCGGCGCGGCCCAGCAGGGAAATTTCCAACGGGCTGGTCTGGCGCTCGTCGAGGGTCCATTCACTGAGCACCAGCTGGGTTGCCGGCACCAGCTTGTCCACCAGCTGGAGCATGTTGCTGGCGAATTGCGGGTGCCCGGTGCTGGAGATCAATTGCCCCATCTCGAAGTAGAAATGCGGGGTTTCCATGTTCGCAATACTGCTGGTCAGACTCATATCCTTATCATCCTTGATCGAGACAAATCGCTGATCGAAGCGCGGTGGCCAGGGTGCACCGCAGCAGATTCTTCATGAACCTGAGCCGGTTCCCGGAAGGTAATTTAAGCCTATGCATTTGCCTGGCGTCTGTAGGGGGAAACCGGGACAGCATGCCTCGGCCTGCCGGTGTCGAGGGCTCTGGATCAAGGGGTTGCGAGGGGCTTGTCGAGCCCGTAGGCGTTCGGCGCGAGGCCTGCGCAAGTCGCTGAAATAGCGAAGGGATCAGCCGCTGCCGAAGGCGCTTTTGCAGCCAGGAGCGTCGTTGACGGATAGCCAATCTCCTACAGCCATTTCAGCTGATCCGCAGCGTCCCGGGCGTGGCCCCGGCAGCAGGCGACAGATTGCCTTGCAACGGGCCGGGCCAGGGCCGGTGGCGGCCCGAATTGTCCGGGTTTCGGGTGACATACAGGCCGTGGGGCCGATGCTTAAATCCGCGAACGCCGGTGCCCGGGCCATCACATGAGAAGGATCTTATGACGCTTTTTTCTGCCGTTGTCGTGGGCGACCTCGCCGCACAAACCAGCCCCCTTCCACGCTCGCCTGCCGCACGCTGCGCGGCTCGGGGGCGCCCATGAACCTGGGTCCGATGCAGGGCCCGGGCCGGCCGCTGACCGCCGGGCAACGGGATATCTGGCTCGACCAACTGAGCCGTGGCGATTCGCCGCTGTACAACATCGGCGGCTATGCGGTCCTCCGGGGGCCCTTCCGGCCCGAGCTGATGCAGCGCACGGTGGAACTGCTGGTGGACAAGCACGACGTGCTGCGCACGGTACTGTCCCTGGAGGGCTGCGACGACGGCCTGCCGTTGCAGCACTTCGACCGGCACTGGCCGGTGCAGCTGGTGTTCCATGACCTGTCGGGCCACACCGATCCACTGGCCGCGGCGCAGGCACAGATTGGCCGGCAGATGCAGCAGGCGTTCAAGCTCAACGGCGAGCGCCTGTGCCGCTTCTCGCTGTTTCGCCTGAGCCCCGAGCATCACCTGATGGAAGTCGAGGCCCACCACCTGATTCTCGACGGCTGGGGGTTTGCCCAGCTGTCCCAGTCCCTGGGAGGGATCTACAGCGCCCTGGTGCAAGGGCAGGAGCCCCAGGTGTCGGCGCCGTCCTTCATCGACTTCATCGAGGACGACGCGCGCTATCACCAGTCCAGCCGCTACGCCCGTGACCGCGACTACTGGCTGGACAAGTACCGCACCTTGCCGGAGCCATTGCTGCGTGCGCGCCACCCTGCCTCCGCGGACGGCCCCACCCCGGGAGCGACCCTGGTGCAGCCCTTTCCGGCGGTCCTGCACGAGCGCATGAAAGCCCTGGGCAAGCAGGCCGGGGCCTCGGCCTTCCATGTGCTGCTGGCGGCGCTGCACGTGTACTTCACCGGCACCGGGCAGCGTGACGAGTGGGTGGTCGGCATGCCGGTGCTCAACCGGCCCAACGCGGCCTTCAAGGTGACCCTGGGCTCCTTCACCCAGGTCAGCGCGGTGCGCATGGACTTTGGCCGCGAGCTGAGGTTCGAGGCCCTGGTGGGCGCGGTGCGCGACGTGCTGAAACAGGATTTTCGCCACCAGCGCTTTCCCCTGAGCGAGCTCAACCGTTCCCTCGGCCTGTTGCGCGAGGACCGCGCGCAGCTGTTCGAGCTGTCGCTGTCCTATGAGCTGGAAGACCTCGACTACCGCTATGGCGAGGCGGACGCCTCGTCGGTGAAAGTCTCCAACCGCCACGAGCCGACGCCCCTGGCGATTCACCTGCGCAGCAACAGTTTCGATGACACCGCATGGATGCACTACGTCTACGACAGCGCCTATTTCCAGGCCGAGGAAGTCGAGGCCCTGGCGGCGCGGCTGATCCATGTGCTGGAGCAGGGGCTGGAGGATGTCGACTTGCCGGTCCGGCAATTTTCCCTGCTGACCGCTGCCGAATGCGCGCAGCTGGAGCAATGGAACGCCACGCAGCGACCGCCGGCCGCCGAGCAGCGGATTCACCGGCGGGTCGAGGAATGGGCCCGGCGCACGCCCGAGGCGATTGCCCTGCTGGCCCAGGGGCAGTCCCTGAGTTACGCGCAGCTCGATCAGCGGGCCAACGCCCTTGCGTTGCACCTGCAGGGGCTGGGGGTGCGCCCGGATGACCGGGTGGCGATCGTTGCCCGGCGCAGCCTGGAAACCCTGGTGGGGTTGCTGGCGATTCTCAAGGCCGGCGGCGCCTACGTGCCCCTGGACCCGGCCCATCCTGCGGAGCGCCTGGCCTATCTGCTGACCGACAGCGCCCCCGTGGCGGTGCTGACCCAGCACGCCCTGCGTGAGCAATTGCCGGCCTTGAGCGTGCCGTTGGTCGAGCTGGACAGCCGCCAGTGGCTGCCGGGCTCGCGGGTTGCGCCACAGGTGCCGGGGCTGAGTCCGGAACACCTGGCCTACGTGATCTACACCTCCGGTTCCACCGGCCTGCCCAAGGGCGTGATGGTTGAGCACCGGAGCCTGTCCAGCCTGGTGGACTGGCACTGCCAGGCCTTCGACCTGCAGCCTGCCAGCCAAGTCTCGTGCCTGGCCGGGTTCGGTTTTGACGCCATGGCCTGGGAGGTCTGGCCGACCTTGTGCGCCGGTGCCACCCTGCACCTGGCGCCGGTCAGCGACGGCCTCGAAGACCTGCAAGCCTTGCTCGCCTGGTGGCGCCAGCAGCCCCTCGACGTGAGCTTCCTGCCGACCCCGGTGGCCGAGTACGCCTTCAGCCAGGCACTGGGCCATCCGACCCTGCGCACCCTGCTGATCGGCGGCGACCGCCTGCGGCAGATGCCCCAGGGGCAGGGCTTTGCCGTGGTCAACAACTATGGCCCTACCGAGGCCACGGTGGTCGCCACCTCCGGGGTCATCGAGGCCGGTCAGGCCTTGCATATTGGCCGGCCCATCGCCAATACCCAGGTCCATCTGCTGGATGAGCAGCAACGCCCGGTGCCCATCGGCATCGTTGGCGAACTCTATGTCGGTGGCGCTGGCGTCGCCCGTGGCTACCTCAACCGCGATCAACTGACGGCCGAGCGTTTTCTGCAGGACCCGTTCAGCGCTCGGCCCGGGGCGCGTCTGTACCGCACCGGCGACCTGGCCCGCTGGCTGGCGGACGGCACCCTGGAATACCTGGGGCGCAATGACGACCAGGTGAAGATCCGTGGCCAGCGCATCGAGTTGGGGGAAATCGAAACCCGCCTGGGCGCCCACCCGGCATTGCGCGAGGCGGTGGTCCAGGCCCGCGACGGCCAACTGGTGGCCTGGTTCAGCGCCCGCGAGGAGGTGTCGATCAGCGCGCTGCGGGACTATCTTCGCCAGTATTTGCCGGACTACATGGTGCCCATGGCCTATGTGCAGCTCGACACACTGCCCCTGACCAGCAATGGCAAGCTGGACCGCCAGGCCCTGCCGGCCCCGGGGGCGCAGGCGTTGATCAGCCGTGAATACGAGGCCCCCCGGGGCACCGTGGAAACCACCCTGGCGCAACTCTGGTGCGAGCTGCTGCAGGTGGAGCGGGTAGGGCGCCAGGACCACTTCTTCGAACTGGGCGGCCACTCGCTGCTGGCCCTGCAACTGATCCAGCGCATGGCTCAGGCCGGCATGCAGGCTGACGTGCGGGTGCTGTTCGGCCAGCCGACCCTGGCCAGCCTCGCGGCGGCGGTGCACGCTCAGCCGGCGCTGGAGATCCCGGCCAATCGGGTGCCCTCCGGCTGCCAGCGGATCACCCCGTCGATGCTGGCGCTGGTGGAGCTGGACCAGGACAGCATCGACCGGGTGGTGGCCGGCATCCCCGGAGGCGCCGCCAATGTGCAGGAAATCTACCCCCTGGCGCCGCTGCAGGCAGGGTTGCTCTACCACCACATGACCTACACCGCGCGCGATCCCTATCAGCAGCACGCAACGTTCGCCTTTGCCCATCGGGCAGAGCTTGAGGCCTTCGCCGAGGCCCTGCAGGCGGTGATTGCCCGGCACGACATCCTGCGCACCAGCCTGGTCTGGGAAGTGCTCGAGCAGCCGGTGCAGGTGGTCTGGCGCGAGGCTCGGCTGACGGTGGAGGAGCGGGTGCCGGATCCCGCTGGCGGGGCCGTGCTGGAGCAGTTGCGCCGGCATTACGATCCGCGCCACAACCCGCTGGACATTCGCCAGGCACCGATGCTGGCCCTGGCCTGGGCCGAGGACCGGGCGAACCAGCGCTGGCTCGCTCTGCTGCGTTTCCATCACCTGGTCAACGACGCCACCTCCACCGCCGTGCTGATGGCGGAAATCGCCGCCCACATGGGCGGTCGGCAAGGGCTGCTGGCGCCGGCCTTTGCCTACCGCGATTACGTGGCGCGCACAGGGCTGGGGCTGGAATCCCACGCGGCGTTTTTCCGTGAGGGCCTGTCCCGGGTGGACGAACCGACCCTGGCCTTCGAACTGCAGGAGCGCCCGGGGCAGGCCCTGGATCTGCAGGAGGCCCGAATCCTGCTGGACCCGGCTCTCGGCGAGCGGCTGCGGGCCCGGGTGCGCCAGTTTGGGGTCAGTGCCGCGAGCCTGTTTCACCTGGCCTGGGCCCTGGTGCTGGGGCGTGCCAGCGGTCGCGAGGACGTGCTGTTCGGCACCGTGTTGCTGGGCCGCTTGCAGGCCGGTGTCGGCGCCGACCAGGCCCTGGGGATGTTCATCAACACCTTGCCGCTGCGCCTGGAACTGGAGGGGCAGAGCGTCGCCGCCGGCCTGCTGCAGACCCAGGAGCGCCTCAGCGCACTGCTGGCCCACGAGCAGGCGCCCCTGTCCCTGGCCCAGCGTTGCAGCGGGGTGGCGGCGCCGACGCCGCTGTTCAACGCCTTGCTCAACTACCGCCATGGGCTGGGCGCCGACGGGCAACAGCTGTTGCCGGGCCAGCCGGGCGTGACCCTGCTCAGCAGCGAAGAAGTGGTCAGCTATCCGCTGATGCTGGCGGTGGATGACCTGGACACGGGCTTTCGCCTGGGTGCCCGGGCGCCGCAGCAGGTCGGCGCGCAGCGCCTGCTGGACCACCTGACGAGCGCTGTCGAGGCGTTGCTGCAGGCCCTGGAACAGGCGCCGCAGACCCCGCTCCAGCGCTTGTCGATCCTGCCGGCGGCGGAGTACCGGGAGCTGGTGCTGGAGCTCAATGCCACCGCGTCCGACTACCCCCGGGAGCAAACCCTGCACGGGCTGTTCGAAGCCCAGGTGCGGCGCACGCCCCAGGCCATCGCCTTGCAGGCTGGCGAGCTGCGACTGAGCTACGAGCACCTCAATCAGCGGGCCAATCAACTGGCTCACCACCTGCGTGAGCTGGGCGTGGGGCCGGACGTACGCGTCGGTGTGTGCATCGAGCGCAGCCCGGAGCTGGTGATCGGCCTGCTGGGGATTCTCAAGGCCGGTGGCGCCTACGTGCCCCTGGATCCGCAGTACCCCCTGGAGCGCCTGCGTTACCTGCTGCAGGACAGCCAGCCACAGGCGGTGCTGGTGCATCAGCCGACCCGGGAGCTGCTGACGACACTGGCACTGCCCTTGATCGACCTCGACCGCAGCCACTGGCAACAGCAGCCGCTGGACAATCCGCGGGTGCCGGGGCTGGACGTCTCGCACCTGGCCTATGTGATCTACACCTCCGGCTCCACCGGCACACCCAAGGGGGTGATGGTGGAGCACCGCGGTCTGGGCAACCTGATGCACTGGGGCTCGCAGTTGTGCCCGGACGCCGCCGGCGGCACTTTGCTGCAAAAGGCGCCGTTCAGTTTCGACGGTTCGGTCTGGGAGCTGTTCTGGCCCCTGGTCAGCGGCCTGCGCCTGCTCCTGGCGCGCCCCGATGGCCACCGCGATCCGGCCTACCTGGCGCAACTGGTGCAAGAGCAGCAGGTGACCCTGATCAAGTTCGTGCCCGCCATGCTCCTGCAGTTCCTGCAGCTGGAAGAAGCCGGCCAGTGCCACAGCCTGACCGACGTGCTGTGCGGCGGTGGCGAGTTGACCGAAGCCATCGCCCGGCTGTTCCAGCAGCGCCTGCCCGGAGCTCGCCTGCACAACGTCTACGGCCCCACCGAAGCCACGGTGGACAGCAGTGCCTGGACCCTGGAACCCGGGGCGCCGGTGCCTGCGGTGCAGTTGCCCATCGGCCGGGCCATCAGCAACACCCGGCTGTATGTGCTCGACGCCCACGACCAGCCCGTGCCCCGTGGCGTCAGCGGGC
Source organism: Pseudomonas sp. PH1b (assembly GCF_000633395.1). GTDB lineage: Bacteria > Pseudomonadota > Gammaproteobacteria > Pseudomonadales > Pseudomonadaceae > Aquipseudomonas. The sequence continues at coordinate 118,908 of NZ_AYMU01000012.1, read as the reverse complement.
AGTTGCACATTGGCGGGGTCGGGGTCGCCCGGGGCTATCTGGGCCTGCCGCAGTTGCAGGCCGAGCGCTTTATCGCCAGCCCCTTCGTCGCCGGTGACCGCTTGTATCGCACTGGAGACCGGGTGCGCTGCAACGCCGACGGCGACCTGGAATTCCTCGGCCGCAACGACTTCCAGGTCAAGCTGCGCGGCCTGCGCCTGGAACTGGGGGAGATCGAGGCGCGGCTGGCCAGCCATCCGGCCCTGCGCGAGGTGGCGGTGCTGATGCGCGACGAGCGCCTGGTGGCTTATTTCAGCCTGCGCGACGGCGTGCCGGCGCCGGGCATCCAAGCGCTGCGGGCCCATGTACTGGAGCGCCTGCCGGAGTACATGGTGCCGGCGGCCTATGTGCAGCTGGCGGCCTTGCCCCTGAGCGGCAATGGCAAGCTGGACCGCAAGGCGCTGCCGGAACCCGGGGCGGACGCGGTGCTGAGCCGGGCGTTCGAGGCCCCCCAGGGCGAACTGGAAACCACCCTGGCACGGCTCTGGGCCGAAGTGCTGCAGGTCGAGCGGGTAGGGCGCCACGACCACTTCTTCGAGCTGGGCGGGCATTCACTGCTGGCAGTCAGCCTGGTGGCGCGGATGCGTCAGGAGGGCCTGTACGCCGATGCACGAATGCTGTTCAGCCAGCCGACCCTGGCGGCGCTGGCAGCCAACACCCTGGGTCAGTTGCAGCGCCTGGAAATCCCCGCCACCACCATCCCTCAGCTCAAGCGCCAACGGCGCCTTTAAGCGCCTGCCGAGCCCCACCCGATGCGCCGGCCCCAGGGCCGGCGCGCGGCGTGGTGCAACCCCGGGACAGGGCCGGGACCCTGTCCCGGCTTCCCATGTCAGACACCCCCGAGCGGATGTTTTAGCGTTTCCAGGCTGCCGGGGAGCCCCTGGCGGGTGCGCTGTCCCCGGCGTTCTCGCAGCAGGGGGTCGATGTTCGGCTACAGGTTTCGCGTAAGGCCAGGTTGCATCTGAAACAAGGACGTTCTCTTCAACCGTTACCGAATTCTCAGGCAGGTTACTCATGCAGTTCAGCGAATTGATGGCAGTTCTTTCGACCCTCGCGATCCGTCTTCAACGGGAGGCGCAGGACCTGATCGTCCAGGGGGATGACGAGGCGCTGGATGACGCCCTCTGGGACCGCCTGATCGAGCACAAGGCGCAGCTTCTGGCGCTGGTGACGGAGCAGGGCGGCGCCTGGCTGAGCCCGGCGTTCCGGATCACCCCGGAGATGCTGCCCCTGGTGCAACTGGACCCGCCGGCCATCGAGCGCATCGTCGCCGGGGTGCCGGGCGGCGCCGCCAACGTGCAGGACATCTACCCCCTGGCGCCGCTGCAGGAGGGCATGCTCTATCACTACCTGTCCGCGCCCGAGGGCGATCCCTACGTGCTGCAGGCGCGCTTCGCGTTTGCCAGCGATGAACACCTGCAGGTCTTTGCCGAGGCCCTGCAATGGGTGGTCGAGCGCCATGACATCCTGCGCACGGCGATTGCCTGGGAAAGCCTCGATGAACCGCTGCAGGTGGTCTGGCGTCACGCTGCGCTGGTGTGTGAAGCGGTGACGCTGGCGCCTGGCGGCGACGTCCTGAGCCAGTTGCAGGCGCGCTACGATGCCCGGCACTGGCGCCTGGATCTGCGCCAGGCACCACTGCTGCGCCTGGTGCATGCCGCGGACCCGGAGAATCGGCGCCAGGTGGCGCTGCTGCTGTTCCACCACATCGCCCTGGACCACTCGGCCCTGGACGTGGTGCGCCAGGAAATCCAGGCCTTCCTGCTGGGGCACCGGGCACAGCTGCCGGCACCCGTGGCCTTTCGCAATCACCTCGCCCAGGCCCGCCTGGGCCAGAGCGCGGCGCAGCACGAAGCCTTTTTTCGCGAGATGCTTGGCGACATCGACGAGCCGACCCTGCCCTGTGGCCTGGGGGACGTGCAGGGTACGGGCGGGCAGATCGAAGAACACCGGGTGACCCTGGACCGCTCCCTGAGCCAGCGCCTGCGCAGTCAGGCCCGGCAACTGGGGGTGAGCACCGCGAGCCTGATGCACCTGGCCCTGGCCCGGGTCCTGGGGCAGTTGTCGGGGCGCGAGGCGGTGGTCTTCGGCACCGTGCTGCTGGGGCGCATGGAGGCTGGCGAAGGCGGCGAGCGGGCCCTGGGCATGTTCATCAACACCTTGCCCTTGCGGGTGGATGTGGGCGCCCAGGGCGTGCGTGCTGGGGTCCTGGCCACGCACCAGCGGCTGACCGCGCTGCTGGCCCATGAGCACGCGTCCCTGGCCCTGGCCCAGCGCTGCAGCGGGGTCAGCGCGCCGACCCCGTTGTTCAGCGCCATGCTCAACTACCGTCACAGCCACGCCGGGGACGGCGCCGAGGTCCAGGAACTGGTGCCGGGCATCCAGGTGCTGGGGGCCGAGGAGCGCACCAACTACCCGCTGACGATCAACATCGACGACCTGGGCGAGGACCTGCGTATTACTGCCCTGGCGGACCTGCGCCTGGGCGCCGAGCGCATCGGCGGTTACCTGCTGACCGCCCTGGAGAGCCTGGCCCTGGCCCTGCAGGCCACGCCCGAGGCGCCTCTGCACAGCCTGGAAATACTCCCGGCCAGCGAGCGGCGCTACCTGCTGCAAGGGCTGAACACGCCCCTGGGGCATTACCCGGAACCCCTGCTGATCCATCAGCAGGTAGAGGCCCAGGCCCGGGTCCAGCCCGAGGCCCCGGCGCTGATCCACCTGCAGCAACGCATGAGCTACGGCGAACTCAACCAGCGTGCCAACCAGGTGGCCCATCGCTTGCTGGCGCTGGGGGTGCGCCCGGACCAGCGAGTGGCGATCTGCGTCGAACGTGGCCCGGAAATGATCATTGGCCTGCTGGGGATCCTCAAGGCCGGCGGCGCCTACGTGCCCATCGACCCGGCCTACCCCCGGGAACGCATCGCCTACACCCTGCAGGACAGTGCCCCGGTGGCGTTGCTGGTACAGGCCCAGACCCAGGCCCTGGTGGCCGAGTTGCAAGTGCCGCTGCTGGACCTCGACAGCCCGACCCTGGCCTACGAGTCCCGGGACAACCCCGAGGTGCCGGGGCTGACCCCGGCGCACCTGGCCTATGTGATCTACACCTCCGGTTCCACCGGCCTGCCCAAAGGGGTGATGGTGGAGCACCGCAACGTCACCCGGCTGTTTGCCGCCACCCGCGACTGGTTCGATTTCAACTGGCGCGATGTGTGGGCGCTGTTCCATTCCTTTGCCTTCGATTTCTCGGTGTGGGAGATCTGGGGCGCGCTGGTTCATGGCGGGCAACTGCTGGTGGTGCCCCAGGCCCTCAGCCGTTCGCCAGAGGCCTGCTACGCGCTGCTCTGCGAAGCCTCGGTGAGCATCCTCAACCAGACCCCTAGCGCCTTCCGCTCGTTGATCGCGGCCCAGGGCCAGAGCTCGCTCAAGCACTCCCTGCGCCAGGTGATCTTTGGTGGCGAAGCCCTGGAGCCGGGAATGCTCAAGCCCTGGTACGCCCGGGTGGAGAATGTCGGCACTCAGCTGGTGAACATGTACGGCATCACCGAAACCACGGTGCACGTGACCTATCGCCCGCTGCAGGCAGCGGATGCCCAACTGGTGGGCAGCAGCCCCATCGGCCGGCGCATTCCCGACCTGCAGCTGTACGTCCTCGATGCCCGGCGCGAGCCGGTGCCCACTGGCGTGGTGGGCGAGCTGTATGTTGGCGGGGCCGGGGTCGCCCGGGGCTACCTCAACCGCGATCAGCTCACCGCCGAGCGCTTCATCGTCGACCCCTTCAGTGCCCAGCCGGGCGCACGCTTGTACAAGACCGGCGACCTGGCCCGCTGGCGCGGCGATGGCAGCCTGGAGTACCTGGGGCGCAATGACGACCAGGTGAAGATCCGCGGTTTCCGCATCGAGCTGGGGGAGATCGAAGCCCGCCTGGCGGACTGCGACGGGGTGCGCGAGGCGGTGGTGATCGCCCGGGAAGACAGCCCGGGGGACAAGCGCCTGGTGGCCTATGTGATTGCCCGGCCAGGCGCGACGCCAAGCGCCGCGCACCTGCGCGAGCAACTGCAGCGGACCCTCGCCGACTACATGCTGCCCAGCGCTTTCGTGCGGCTGCAGGCCTGGCCTCTGACCACCAACGGCAAGCTCGACCGCAAGGCCCTGCCGGCCCCGGACGGCGAGTCGCTGGCCCGGCGTGAATACCAGGCGCCCGAGGGTGAGGTGGAGCAGGCCATCGCGCGGATCTGGCAGGAGCTGTTGCACCTGCCGCAGGTGGGCCGTCAGGACAATTTCTTCGAGCTGGGCGGGCATTCGCTGCTGGCGGTCAAGCTGATGGAACGCATGCGCCAGGTGAACCTGTGCGCCGACGTGCGGGTGCTGTTCGGCCAGCCGACCCTGGCCGCCCTGGCAGGGGCGGTGGGTAGCCAGCGCGAGGTGCAGGTGCCGGCCAACCGCATCGAGCCGACGTGCCAGCACATCACCCCGCAGTTGCTGCCCCTGGCGGACCTCGACCAGCCGGGCATCGACCGGGTCCTGGCACAGGTGCCCGGCGGGGTCGCCAACGTCCAGGACATCTATGCCCTGGCGCCCCTGCAGGCGGGGATCCTCTATCACCACCTGAGCAGCGCCGAGGGCGATCCCTACGGGCTCCAGGTGCAGTTCGAATTCGACGGCGAAGACGCCCTGCAGACCTTCACCCTGGCGTTGCAGCAGGTGATCCAGCGCCACGACATCCTGCGCACCAGCGTGGTCTGGGAAGGCCTCGACGAACCGGTGCAGGTGGTCTGGCGTCGGGCCTCGCTGGCGGTGGAAGTGCTGGCGCCGGACCCGGCCGCGGGCTCGACCCTGGAGCAGTTGCAGGCGCACTTCGATCCCCGGCGCTATCGCCTGGACCTGACCCGGGCGCCTCTGCTGCGCCTGGCCTGTGCCCAGGAGCCGGGGCAGCAACGCTGGTTCGCCAGCCTGTTGTTCCATCACCTGGCCCTGGATCACACCTCCCTGGAAGTGCTGGTGGAGGAAATCAGCAGCGTACTGCAGGGCCGTGCCGGGCAGTTGCCGGCGCCGGCGCCGTACCGCAACTATGTGGCCCAGGCCCGCCTGGGGCTTAGCGAAGCGGACCATCAGGGGTTCTTTCGCGAGATGCTCGGGGACATCGACGAGCCGACCCTGGCGTTCGGTCTGCAGGACGTCAACCGCGACGGCAGTGGCATTCGCGAATCCCAGCGGCACCTGCCACCGGCCTTGTGCCGGCGCCTGCGGGTGCAGGCGCGGCGGCTCGGGGTCAGCGTCGCCAGCCTGATGCACCTGGCCTGGGGCCGGGTGCTCGGGCAATTGTCCGGTCGTGACGAGGTGGTGTTCGGCACCGTGCTGCTGGGCCGCCTGCACGGCGGTGCCGGGGCCGATCGGGCCCTGGGCATGTTCATCAACACCCTGCCGCTGCGGGTCAGCCTTGGTGCCCAGGGCGTGGCAGCAGCGCTGCGCAGCACCCATGCGCGGCTCTCGCAGTTGCTTGGGCATGAGCACGCGTCCCTGGCCCTGGCCCAGCGTTGCAGCGCTGTGCCGGCGTCGCTGCCGCTGTTCAACAGCTTGCTCAACTACCGCCACAGCGCCGCTGCCAATGGCCAGGGAGCCGCGGCCTGGGAGGGCATTCGCGTGCTCGATTCCGAGGAGCGCAGCAACTACCCGCTGGCCCTGAACATCGACGATGACGCCGAAAGCTTGCGCCTCACCGTGCAAGCCGTGGCGCAGGTGGAGGGGGCGCGGGTCTGCGCTTACCTGGAGTGCACCCTGGAACACCTGGCCCAGGCCCTCGAACAGGCACCGACCCAGGCTCTGGAGCAGATCCCGGTGCTGCCGGACGCCGAGCGTCGGCAACTGCTGCAGGCCTTCAACGCCACCGACCGCGATTACCCCCGTGAGCAGACCCTGCACCAGCAGTTCGAGGCCCTGGCCCTGGCCCATCCGCAGCGGGTGGCAGTGGTGGAGGGCGATGGGCAACTGAGCTACGGCGAACTCAACCGCCGGGCCAACCAGTTGGCCCACCACCTGCTGGAACTGGGGGTGCAACCCGGCGACGCGGTGGCGATCCTGTTGCCGCGCTCCCAGGACCTGCTGGTGAGCCAGCTGGCCATCAGCAAGTGCGCCGCGGCCTATGTGCCCCTGGACATCAACGCCCCGGCCCAGCGCCAGGGCTTCATGGTGCACGACAGCCAGAGCGTGGCCTGGCTGACCCGCAGCGACCAGGTACTGGAGTGCCCGGCGCGGCGCGTCGACCTGGACCGCGTGCGCCTGGACCTGTTGCCCGAGCACAACCCGGCCCTGGCCCAGTCCGCCGAGACCCCGGTGTACGTCATGTACACCTCCGGCTCCACCGGCCAGCCCAAGGGCGTGCAGGTGCCGCACCGGGCCGTGAGCCGGCTGGTGATCAACAACGGCTACGCCGATTTCAATCCCCAGGACCGGGTGGCCTTCGCCTCCAATCCAGCCTTCGATGCCAGCACCATGGACGTCTGGGGCGCCTTGCTCAACGGGGGGCGAGTGGTGGTGATCGATCACCACACCCTGCTCGAACCGGCGCGCTTCGGCCACGCGCTGAGTGCCTCGGGGGCCACCGTGCTGTTCGTCACCACGGCCTTGTTCAACCAGTACGTGCAGCTGATTCCCCAGGCCCTCAAGGGCTTGCGGATCCTCCTCTGCGGTGGTGAACGGGCCGATCCGGCGGCCTTCCGCCGGTTGCTGGCCGAGGCGCCGCAACTGCGTCTGGTGCATTGCTACGGCCCCACCGAAACCACCACCTACGCCACCACCCACGACGTCCACTCCCTGCCCGCGGACGCCGAGCACGTGCCCATTGGCCGGCCGATTTCCAACACCCGGGTGTATGTCCTGGATGCCCGGCAGCAGTTGCTGCCCATCGGCGCCCAGGGCGAGATCGTCATCGGTGGCGACGGCGTGGCCCTGGGCTATCTCAACCGCCCCGAACTGAACGCCGAGAAGTTCATTCGCGACCCCTTCAGCGAGCGCCCCGGTGCCTTGCTGTATCGCACTGGGGACATTGGCCGCTGGCTGCAGAGCGGGCTGCTGGAATGCCTGGGGCGCAACGACGACCAGGTGAAGATCCGCGGCCTGCGCATCGAGCTGGGAGAAATCGAGGCCCGCCTGACGGCCTGCCCCGGAGTCAAGGACGGCGTGGTCCTGGCCCGCGAGGATGAACCGGGGGACAAGCGCCTGGTGGCCTATTACACGGTGCCGGCCGGGACCCCGGCGCCGACCGGCGAAGCCTTGCGCGAGCACCTGCAACAGCAGTTGCCGGACTACATGGTGCCCCTGGCCTATGTGCGCCTCGACGCGCTGCCCCTGACCAACAACGGCAAGCTCGACCGCAAGGCCTTGCCGGCACCGGACCCTTCGGCCCTGCTCAGTCGCGCCTTCGTGGCCCCTGAGGGCGAAGTGGAGACGGCCCTGGCGCGGATCTGGAGCGAGCTGCTGAAGGTCGAGCAGGTCGGCCGCCACGATCATTTCTTCGAACTCGGCGGGCATTCGCTGTTGGCGGTGAGCCTGATCGAACGCATGCGCCAGATCGGCCTCAACGCCGATGTGCGGGTGCTGTTCAGCCAGCCGACCCTGGCGGCCCTGGCAGGCGCCGTGGGCAGCGGCCGCGAGGTGCAGGTGCCGGGCAACCGCATCACCGTCGATTGCCCGCGCATCACCCCCGACCTGCTGCCCCTGGTGACCCTGGACCAGGCGGCCATCGACCGGGTGGTCGCCAGCGTGCCCGGCGGCGTCGCCAATGTGCAGGACATCTACCCCCTGGCGCCGCTGCAGGAGGGCATCGTCTACCACCACCTGAGCGCCGAACAGGGCGACCCCTACCTGCTGCAGTCACGCCTGGCGTTCGACAGCCTGGAGCGCCTGCAACGCTTTGCCGGGGCCTTGCAACAGGTGATCCAGCGCCATGATATCTTGCGCACCGCGGTGCTCTGGGAAGGCTTGCCGCAGCCGCTGCAAGTGGTCTGGCGCGAGGCTCGGCTGCAGGTCCTGGAGCAGTTCCTGGACCCGGCGCAGGGCGATCTGCTGGAGCAACTGCACCAGCGCTTCGACGCCCGGCATTGGCGCCTGGACCTGGCCCAGGCGCCGCTGATCCGCATGGTCTACGCCCAGGACCCGGCGCAGCAGCGGGTGGTGGCGATCCTGCTGTTCCACCACCTGGCCCTGGACCATACCGCGATGGAGGTGGTGGGCGAGGAAATGCGCGCGCTGCTGTTCGACCAGCCCGAGCGCCTCGGCACCCCGGTGCCTTACCGCAACTACGTGGCTCAGGCGCTGCTGGGGGCCGGGCAGGCGGAGAACGAGGCCTTCTTCCGCGAGATGCTCGGTGACATCGACGAGCCGACCCTGCCGTTCGCCGTGGCGGATGTGCAGGGCGATGGCCGCGACATCGAAGAGGCCCATGTGCCCCTGCCGGACCCGCTGAGCCGGCGCCTGCGCGAGCAGGCCCGGCAGCTGGGAGTCAGCGCCGCGGCGCTGATGCACCTGGCCTGGGGGCTGGTGCTGGGCCAGGTGTCCAACCGCCAGCAGGTGGTGTTCGGCACCGTGCTCATGGGGCGCATGCAGGGCGGCGAGGGTGCCGACCGTGCCCTGGGGGTGTTCATCAACACCCTGCCGGTGCGGGTGGATGTGCAGGGCGGGGTGCGGGCCGGGGTCAAGGCCACCCATGCCCGGCTCAGCGCCTTGCTCGGCCACGAACACGCGTCCCTGGCCCTGGCCCAGCGCTGCAGCGCCGTGGCGGCCGGCGCGCCGCTGTTCAGCGCCTTGCTCAACTACCGCCACAGCGCCGCGGATGCCGGAGCCCGGGAGGGCCTGGATATCTGGCAGGGGGTGCAGCTGCTGGGGGGCGAAGAGCGCAGCAACTACCCCCTGAGCCTGAGCGTCGATGACCTGGGCCAAGGCTTCGGCCTGTCGCTGCTGGCCCTGGCCTCGATCGGCGCCCGGCGCCTGGGCGACTACATGCTCGGCACCCTGGAACAATTGGCCGATGCCCTGGAACAGCACCCGGACCTGCCCCTGGCACAGCTGTCGGTATTGCCGGTGGCGGAGCGCGAGCAACTGCTGGAGGGCTTCAATGCCCAGGGCGCCGACTACCCCCGCGGGCAAACCTTGCATGGCCTGTTCGAAGCCCGGGTGCAGCAAGCGCCCGAGGCCCTGGCCGTGGTCCAGGGGCCGTTGCAGCTGAGTTATCGCGAGCTCAACCGGCGGGCCAATCAACTGGCCCGGCAGCTGCTGGCGCTCGGGGTGCGCCCTGACGACCGCGTGGCGCTGTGCCTGCCGCGTGGCCCGCAACTGCTGCTGGGGATGCTGGCGATCCTCAAGGCCGGGGCCGGCTACGTGCCCATCGACCCGGGCCAGCCACTGGAGCGCATCGCCTACCTGCTGCAGGACAGCGCACCCCGGGCGGTGCTGGTGCAGGGCGCTACCTGCGAGTTGCCGGGGAACCACGGGGGCGTGCAGATCGATCTCGACGGCTGCGACTGGCAGATGAGCGGGCCGGACAATCCGCAGGTGGCCGGTTTGACCCCGGCGCACCTGGCCTATGTGATCTACACCTCCGGCTCCACCGGGCTGCCCAAGGGCGTGATGGTGGAGCACCAGAGCCTGGAGAATCTGATTCACTGGCACTGCGCAAGTTTTGGCGTGGGCCCCGGCAGCCAGGTCTCCAGCCTTGCCGGCCTGGGGTTTGACGCCATGGCCTGGGAAGTCTGGCCGGCCCTGTGCAGCGGCGCGACCTTGCACCTGCCGCCGAGCGAGGTCGGCAGCCAGGACCTCGACGCACTGCTGGACTGGTGGCGGGCCCAGCCCCTGGACGTGAGCTTCCTGCCGACCCCGGTGGCCGAATACGCCTTCAGCCAGGCGCTCGGGCACCCGAGCCTGCGCACCCTGCTGGTGGGCGGTGATCGCCTGCGCCAGTTCCCCCGGGACCCGGGGTTCGCGGTGATCAACAACTACGGCCCCACCGAAGCCACGGTGGTCGCCACCTCCGGACGGATGAGCGCCGGTGGTGTGCTGCACATCGGCCGGCCCATGGCCAATGCCCGGGTCTACCTGCTGGACGAGGCGCAGCGCCCGGTGCCCCTGGGGGTGTGCGGCGAGCTGTACGTGGCGGGTGCCGGGGTGGCCCGGGGTTATCTCAACCGTCCCGAACTGAGCGCCGAGCGTTTCCTCAATGACCCGTTTCGCGCCGAGCCCGAGGCGCGCATGTACCGCACCGGCGACCTGGGCCGCTACCTGGCGGACGGCAGCATCGAGTACCTGGGGCGCAACGATGATCAGGTGAAGATTCGCGGCATGCGCATCGAGCCCGGGGAAATCGAGGCGGCGCTGCTGACCCATGGGGCCCTCAAGGAGGCCCTGGTGCTGGTGGCGCAAGGGCGCCTGCTGGCCTATTTCACCCTGCACGCCCGCGGCCAGGGGCCGGCGCCCGAGGACCTGCGCGACCATCTGCTGGGCCGCTTGCCGGACGCCATGCTGCCGGTGGCCTATGTGCAACTGGATGCCTTGCCCCTGACCGCCAACGGCAAGCTCGACCGCAAGGCCCTGCCACAGCCGGAGCAGGGCGCCTGGCTGAGCCGGGAATACCAGGCCCCCGAGGGCGAGGTGGAAATTGCCCTGGCGCAGATCTGGAGCGAGTTGCTGCAGGTCGAGCGGGTCGGCCGCCACGATCACTTCTTCGAACTGGGCGGGCATTCGCTGCTGGCGGTGAGCCTGATCGAGCGCATGCGCCAGATGGGCCTGAGTACCGATGTGCGGGCGCTGTTCAGCCAGCCGACCCTGGCCGCCCTGGCGGCTGCCGTGGGCAGCGGCCGCGAAGTGCCGGTGCCGGCCAACCTCATCGCCGCCGATTGCCTGAGCATCACCCCGCAGCTGTTGCCATTGATCGAGCTGGACCAGGCGGCCATCGAGCGTATCGTCGCCACGGTGCCCGGCGGGGTCGGCAACGTGCAGGACATCTACCCCCTGGCGCCGTTGCAGGAAGGCATTCTCTACCACCACCTGAGTGCACGCCAAGGCGACCCCTACCTGCTGCAATCGCAGCTGGCGTTCGACAGCCGGCAGCGCCTGGAGGATTTCGCCGCAGCCCTGCAACGGGTTGTCGAACGCCACGACATCCTGCGCACGGCGGTGCTCTGGGAGGGCTTGAAACAGCCGGTGCAAGTGGTCTGGCGCCAGGCCCGGGTCGAGCTGGAGGAGGTCACTGTCAGCGCTGGCGATGCGCTGCAGCAGTTGCTCCAGCGCTGCGATCCGCGGCATTCGCGACTGGACCTGAGCCGTGCGCCGCTGATGCGCCTGGTGCATGCCCAGGACCCTGCCCGGCAGCGGACCGTGGCGATCCTGCTGTTCCATCACATGGTCCTGGACCACACCGCCCTGGACGTGGTGCGCGAGGAAATCCAGGCCTGCCTGCTGGGGCAGGAACCGGTGGGCAAGGCGATCCCCTACCGCAACTACGTGGCCCAGGCGCGCCTGGGGGGCAGCCGCGAGGAGCACGAGGCGTTCTTTGGCGACATGCTCGGCGACATCGACGAGCCGACCCTGGCGTTCGGCCTGCAGGACGTGCAGGGCGACGGTGACGCCATCGAGGAGTTCCAGCAGTCCCTGGAGGCCGGGCTGAGCACGCGCCTGCGCGCCCAGGCGCGGTTGCTCGGGGTCAGCGCCGCGAGCCTGTTCCACCTGGCCTGGGCCCGGGTCCTGAGTGTCACTTCGGGCCAGGAGCACGTGGTGTTCGGCACCGTGTTGCTGGGGCGCCTGCAAGCCGGGCAGGGCGCCGACCGGGCCCTGGGCATGTTCATCAACACCCTGCCGTTGCGGGTCGATTTCGACGACCGTGGCACTCGCGCTGCGGTCAAGGCCACCCACGCCCGGCTCAGCGCCTTGCTGGGGCATGAACATGCCTCCCTGGCCCTGGCCCAGCGTTGCAGCGCAGTCGCCGCGCCGTTGCCGCTGTTCAGCGCCATGCTCAACTACCGCCATGGTTCCGACGCGGCCCCGAGCGAGGCGGTGCAACGGGCCTGGCAGGGCATCCAGACCCTGCACAGCGAGGAGCGCACCAACTACCCCCTGAGCCTCAACGTCGATGACCTCGGGCAAGGCTTTCGGCTCACCGCGATGACCCTGGCGCGGATCGGCGCGCAGCGTATCTGTGGCTATATGGAACAGGCCCTGACAGCCTTGGTGGACAACCTCGAACAGGCGCCGCAACGGCCACTGCGCCAGGTGCCGATCCTGCCGCAGCAGGAACGCCGGCAACTGCTGGAAGGCTTCAACGCCACGGCCCGCGACTACCCCCTGGAACAGACCCTGCACGGGCTGTTCGAGGCCCAGGTGCGGCGCAGCCCCGACGCCCCGGCGGTGCAGGCTGGCGAGCAGTCGCTGAGCTACCGCGAACTCAATCAGCAGGCCAATCAACTGGCCGGGCACCTGCGGCAACTGGGCGTCGGCCCGGACGCCCGGGTGGCAATCTGCGTCGAGCGCGGGCTGGGCATGGTCATCGGCTTGCTGGCGATCCTCAAGGCCGGTGGCGCCTATGTGCCGATCGACCCGGCTTACCCGCCCGAGCGCATCGCCTACATGCTGCAGGACAGTGCGCCCCTGGCGGTGCTCGCCGAAGGTTCGACCCGTGAACTGCTGGGTGAGTTGAGCGTGCCCCGGGTGGACCTCGACCAGCCACTCTGGCGCGGGCAGCCGGTGGCCAACCCGGAGCTTGGCGGCCTGAGCCCGAGCCACCTGGCGTACGTGATCTACACCTCCGGTTCCACCGGCCAGCCCAAGGGGGCGATGAACGAGCACCGGGCGGTGGTCAACCGCCTGCTGTGGATGCAGGAGCAATACAGTCTGGGCGCCGACGACGCGGTGCTGCAGAAGACCCCGTTCAGCTTCGACGTGTCGGTCTGGGAATTCTTCTGGCCGCTGTTCACCGGGGCACGCCTGGTGATGGCCCGTCCCCACGGCCACAAGGACCCCGCCTACCTGCGCCAGGTGATCCGCGAGCAGGGCATCAGCACCTTGCACTTCGTGCCGTCGATGCTCGACGTGTTCCTGGCCCATGGCGACAGTGTGGACAGCCTCGGCCTGCGCCAGGTGATGTGCAGCGGCGAGGCCCTGCCGGGCAGCCTGGTGCGCCGCTTCAAGGCGCAGTTGCCAGAGGTCGGGCTGTACAACCTGTACGGTCCTACCGAGGCGGCGGTGGACGTCACCGCCTGGGACTGCGCCGGCCCGCTGGCGCAGACCCCGGACCACACGCCGATCGGCAAGCCGATCGCCAACACCCGGATGTACCTGCTGGATGCCCAGCTGCAGCCGGTGCCCCTGGGGGTGGTGGGCGAGCTGTACATCGGCGGGGTGCAGGTGGCCCGGGGCTACCTGAATCGCCCGCAACTCAGCGCCGAGCGCTTCCTCGATGACCCGTTCAGCGCCGAACCCGGGGCGCGGATGTACCGCACCGGCGACCTGGGCCGCTATCAGGCCGACGGCACCCTCGACTACCTGGGGCGCAACGACGACCAGGTGAAGATCCGCGGCCTGCGCATCGAGCTGGGGGAAATCCAGGCCCGCCTGAGCCAGCTGGAGGAGGTCAAGGAAGCGCTGGTCCTGGCCCGCGAAGACGTGCCCGGCGACCAGCGCCTGGTGGCCTACTACACCACCGCCGAGGCGGCCCGGCCACTGCCGGTGGAACAGCTGCGGGCCCGGTTGCTGCAGCAGTTGCCGGACTACATGGTGCCGGCGCAGTTCGTGCACCTGCAGGCCTGGCCCCTGAGCCCCAACGGCAAGCTGGCGCGCAAGGAGCTGCCGGCGCCGGGGCTGGAGGCGGTTCAGGTGCGCGAGTACCAGGCGCCCGTCGGCGACACCGAGATCCTCCTGGCCCGGCTCTGGGCCGAACTGCTCAAGGTCGAGCGGGTGGGGCGCGATGATCATTTCTTTGAGCTGGGCGGCCACTCGCTGCTGGCGGTCAGCCTGATCAGCCGGATGCGTGATGAAGGCCTGGAAGCCGATGTCAGGGCGTTGTTCGAACACCCGACCCTGGCGGACTACGCGGCAATTACCGAACGAATGGAGATCGTCCTGTGAGCGTGATCGAACTGTTGGCGACACTGAAGGAAAAGGACGTCCAGCTGGTGCTCAAGGGTGACCAACTGGTGGTCCAGGGCAACAAGCAGGCCCTGAGCGAGCCGGCCTTGCTGGCGCGGCTGCGCGAGTACAAGCCGGAGCTGATCGAACTGATCAGGGCCGGGCAGTACCGGCCGGCCAAGGCCGGTCAGGTGGCCGTGCCGGCCAATGGCATCAGCCTTCACACCACCCGCATCACCCCGGACCTGCTGCCCCTGGCCCAGCTCGACCAGGAGGCCATCGAGCGCATCGTCGCCACGGTGCCGGGCGGGGTCGCCAACGTGCAGGACATCTACCCCCTGGCGCCGTTGCAGGAGGGGATTCTCTATCACCACGTGAGTGCCGTGCAGGGTGATCCCTATGTCATGCAGGCGCAGTTCGCCTTCGCCAGCCTGGCGCGCCTCGAGGCCTTCGCCGAAGCCTTGCGCGGGGTCATCGCGCGTCACGACATCCTGCGCACCGCGGTGCTCTGGGATGGCCTGGAACAACCGATGCAGGTGGTCTGGCGCGAGGCTGGGCTGACCCTGCAGGAGGTCGAGAGCGACCCTGCGGGCGGTGATGTCCTGGCCCAGTTGCACGGGCGTTTCGACGCCCGGCACTACCGCCTGGACATCAGCCAGGCGCCGATGCTGCGCCTGGTCCATGCCCGGGACGAGGCCGGCGGGCGCATCGTTGCCATCCTGCTGTTCCATCACATGGCCCTGGACCACAGCGCCCTGGATGTGGTGCGCCATGAGATGCAGGCCTTCCTCAGCGGCAAGGCCGAACTCCTGGGGCCGGCCCTGCCGTTTCGCAACTACGTGGCCCAGGCCCGGCTGGGCATCAGCGAAGAGGAGCACGAAGCCTTCTTCCGCCAGATGCTCGGGGACATCGACGAGCCGACCCTGCCGTTCGGCCTGCAGGACGTGCAAGGCGATGGCCGTGCCATCGAAGAGCGCAGCCTGGCCCTGTCGGCGCTGTTGAGCCAGCGCCTGCGAACCCAGGCGCGGCAGGCCGGGGTCAGTGCCGCGAGCCTGTTCCACCTGGCCTGGGGCCGGGTGCTGGGGACCCTGGCCGGCAAGCACAAGGTGGTGTTCGGCACCGTGCTGATGGGGCGCCTGCAAGGCGCCGAGGCCACCGAGCGGGCCCTGGGGATTTTCATCAACACCTTGCCGTTTCGCCAGGACCTGGACGGGCAGGGCCTGAGCGACGCGCTCAAGGCCACCCACGGGCGCCTGACCACCTTGCTCCGCCACGAACACGCGGCCCTGGCCCTGGCCCAGCGTTGCAGCGGAGTCAGCGCGCCGACCCCGCTGTTCAGCGCCTTGCTCAACTACCGCCACAGCGCCGCGGGTGCCAGCGCCGAGGCCCAGGCCGCCTGGGCCGGGATCAGCACCCTGCACTCCGAGGAGCGCACCAACTACCCCCTGACCCTGAGCGTCGACGACCTCGGCGAAGGCTTCAGCCTGACCTTGCTGGCCAGCACCCAGGTCGACCCGCAACGCATCCTCGGCTACCTGCTGTGCACCCTGGAGAACCTTGCCCAGGCGCTGGAGCACAGCCCGCAACGGGCCCTGGACCAGTTGTCGATCCTGCCGTCGGCCGAGCGTGAGCTGGTGCTGCAAGGCTTCAACCGCAGCACCGTCGACTACCCCCAGGGCCAGACCGTCCACGGGCGCATCGAGGCCCAGGCGGCGCGCAACCCGGACGCGCTGGCGGCCTGTTGCCAGGGCCGGAGCCTGAGTTATGGCGAACTCGATCGCCAGGCCAACCTGCTGGCCCGCCAGTTGCACGAGCTGGGGATCGGCCCCGACGACCGGGTGGCAATCGTCGCCCGGCGCAGTCTGGAAACCCTGGTGGGCCTGCTGGCGATCCTCAAGGCCGGGGCCTGCTACGTGCCCATCGATCCGGCCCATCCCACCGAGCGCCTGAACTACCTGCTGCAGGACAGCGCGCCCCGGGCCGTGCTGACCCAGGCCGAGCTGCTGAGCCGCCTGCCCCCCCTGGCAGTGCCGCTGATCGAACTCGATTCGCGCCTGTGGCAAGGCCCGGCCAGTGCCCCCCTGCAGGTGCCCGGGCTGACCCCCGCGCACCTGGCCTACGTGATCTACACCTCCGGCTCCACCGGCCTGCCCAAGGGGGTGATGGTGGAGCACCAGAGCCTGTGCAACCTGGTGGACTGGCACGCCCGGGTCTTCGAACTGCGCCCCGGCAGCCAGACCTCCAGCCTCGCCGGTTTCGGTTTCGATGCCATGGCCTGGGAAGTCTGGCCGGCGCTGTGCGTGGGCGCCACCCTGCACCTGGCGCCGGCCCATGACGGCAGCGAGGACGTGGACGCCTTGCTCGCCTGGTGGCGCGCCCAGCCCCTGGACGTGAGCTTCCTGCCGACGCCGGTGGCCGAGTACGCCTTCAGCCAGGCGCTCGGACACCCGAGCCTGCGCAGCCTGCTGATCGGTGGCGACCGCTTGCGCCAGTTCAGCCACGACCCGGGGTTTGCCCTGATCAACAACTACGGCCCCACCGAGGCCACGGTGGTCGCCACCTCCGGCCCGATCGAGGCCGGGCAGGGGCTGGACATCGGCCGGCCGATGGACAACGCACGCATCTACCTGCTGGACGAGCGCCAGCAGCCAGTGCCGATTGGCGTGGCCGGTGAACTCTATGTGGGCGGCGCCGGGGTGGCCCGGGGTTACCTCAACCGGCCCGAGCTGACCGCCGAACGCTTTCTCGACGACCCGTTCAGCCCCCAGCCTGCGGCGCGCATGTACCGCACCGGCGACCTGGCCCGCTGGCTGGCGGACGGGCGCATCGAGTACCTGGGGCGCAACGACGACCAGGTGAAGATCCGTGGCGTGCGCATCGAACTGGGGGAAATCGAGACTCGCCTCAATCAGTATCCGGGGGTCCAGGAAGCAGTACTCCTGGCCCGTGAAGACCAGCCCGGCAACCCGCGGCTGGTGGCCTATTTCACCGTGCAGGACAGTGCCGGCCAAGTGCTGCCCGGCGAATTGCGCGCCCACCTGCTGGCGCAACTGCCGGACTACATGGTGCCGGTGGCCTACGTGAAGCTCGACGCCTTGCCCCTGACCGCCAACGGCAAGCTCGACCGCAAGGCCTTGCCGGCGCCGGATCAGGCGGCGCTGTTCAGCCGTGAATACCAGGCCCCTGCCGGCCCCACGGAAATCGCCCTGGCGGCCATCTGGGCCGAAGTCCTGCACCTGCAGCGAGTGGGCCGGCATGACCACTTCTTCGAGCTGGGCGGCCACTCGTTGCTGGCCATGCGCATGGTGTCCCAGGTGCGCCAGCGCCTGGGGCTGGAGCTGGCCCTGGGCGAGCTGTTCGCCAATGCCGAATTGAGCGCCGTGGCCGCGGTGCTCGACCGCGCCGGGCGCAGCCAGTTGCCGGAGATCTTCCCGGCGACCCAGGACCAGGACCTGCCGCTGTCCTTTGCCCAGCAGCGCCTGTGGTTCCTGGCACAGATGGACGGCGCCGCCAGCGCCTACAACATTCCCGTGGGCCTGGGCCTGCGCGGCCAGCTGGATCGCCAGGCGCTGCAGCAGGCCCTGTCGACCATCGTTGCCCGGCACGCCACCCTGCGCAGCCGCTTCGTCTGCCTCGACGAGCAACCCCAGGTGCTGGTGGGCCCGGTGGACGCCGCCCTGGAGCTGGTGTTCGAGGACCTGCGCGAAGCGCCCCTGACCCTGGCCGAGCGGGTGCGCCAGGAAGCTGCCATGCCTTTCGATCTGGAGCAGGGGCCGGTGATCCGCGGGCGCCTGCTGGCCCTGGCGGACGATCACCACGTGCTGCTGCTGACCCTGCACCACATCGTCACCGACGGCTGGTCCATGGGCGTGCTGACCCGTGAACTGGTGGCCCTGTACGAGGCCTTCAGCCAGGGCCGGCCGGACCCGCTGCCACCGCTGCCGGTGCAGTACAGCGACTTTGCCCTGTGGCAGCGGCGCTGGCTCAGCGGCGAGGTGCTGCAACAGCAGGGCGACTACTGGCGCCAGACCCTGGCCGATGCCCCGACCTTGCTGATGCTGCCCACTGACCGGCCGCGGCCGTTGCAGCAGGATTATCGCGGGGGCAGTGTGCCGATCCTGCTCGATCCGCAACTGAGCACCCAGCTCAAGGCCCTGGGCCAGCGCCATGGCTGCACCTTGTACATGACCCTGCTGGCGGGCTGGGGCTTGCTGCTGGGGCGGCTGTCGGCCCAGAGCGACCTGGTGATCGGCACGCCGGTGGCCAACCGCATGCGCGCCGAGGTCGAGGGCCTGATCGGCCTGTTCGTCAACACCCTGGCCCTGCGCCTGGAGGTGAGCGGCGAACAGAGCGTGGCCGAACTGCTGGCCCAGGTCCGCGCCCGTAGCCTGGCGGCCCAGGCCCACCAGGACCTGCCGTTCGAGCAGGTGGTGGAAATCGTCCGGCCCCAGCGCAGCCTGTCCCACAGCCCGTTGTTCCAGGCGGTGCTGACCTGGGTCGACAACTTCGCCCAGGACCTGGTGCTGGGCGAGCTGAAGCTCGAAGGCGTGGCCGGCGCCAGCCAGGTGGCCAAGTTCGACCTGACCCTGAGCCTGGGGGAGAGTCAGGGGCAGATCCTCGGTTCCCTGGACTACGCCACGGCGCTGTTCGATGCCGAGACCGTGCAGCGCTATGCCGGCTATCTGGTGCAGGTGCTGCGGGCGATGGTGGCGGACGACCGGCAAGCCCTGGCCCAGGTGCCGTTGCTGGAACAGGCCGGGCGCCGGCAATTGCTAGAGGATTTCAACGCCAGCAGCGCCGACTACCCACGGGGCCGGACCCTGCACCAGCGTTTTCAAGCCTGGGTTGCCGAGCAGCCCGAGGCCATCGCGGTGCAGGCCGGCGAGCAGCAGCTGAGCTACACCGAGCTCAATGGCCGGGCCAATCAACTGGCCCATCACCTGCGCCAGCTCGGGGTTGGCCCG
The DNA here is from genome assembly GCF_000633395.1 of Pseudomonas sp. PH1b. Taxonomy (GTDB): domain Bacteria; phylum Pseudomonadota; class Gammaproteobacteria; order Pseudomonadales; family Pseudomonadaceae; genus Aquipseudomonas. The sequence goes on along the minus strand of NZ_AYMU01000012.1, from coordinate 99,799 downwards.
GACGTGCGGGTGGCGATCTGTGTCGAGCGCGGCCTGGAGATGCTGGTCGGCCTGCTGGCGATTCTCAAGGCCGGCGGCGCCTATGTACCCATCGACCCCAGCCACCCGCAGGAGCGCATTGCCTACCTGCTGCAGGACAGTGCGCCGCTGGTGCTGCTGGTGCAGGGCGCGACCCGGGCCCTGGTCGGTGCCCCGGCACTGCCGGTGCTCGACCTCGACCGGCCGGACTGGGGCTCGCAGCCTTTGAGCAATCCCCAGGTGCCGGGGCTGAACACTCGCCACCTGGCCTATGTGATCTACACCTCCGGCTCCACCGGCGAGCCCAAGGGCGTGATGGTGGAGCACGACAGCCTGGAAAACCTGCTGGACTGGCATTGCCAGGCGTTCGACCTGGGGCCGGGCCGGCACACCTCCAGCGTCGCCGGCTTCGGCTTCGACGCCATGGCCTGGGAACTCTGGCCAGCCCTCTGCGGCGGCGCGACCCTGCACCTGGCGCCGGCCAGCATCGGCCACCAGGACATCGACCAGCTGCTGCACTGGTGGCGTGCCCAGCCGCTGGATGTGAGTTTCCTGCCGACCCCGGTGGCCGAATACGCCTTCAGCCAGGACCTCGGCCATCCGCGCCTGCGCAGCCTGCTGGTGGGCGGTGACCGCCTGCGCCAGTTCAGCCGCGAGCAGGGTTATGCCCTGGTCAACAACTACGGCCCCACCGAGGCCACGGTGGTCGCCACCTCCGGCCTGATCGAAGCCGGCGGCAGCCTGGACATCGGTCGGCCGATCGCCAACGCGCGCATCTACCTGCTGGATGAACAGCAGCGGCCGGTGCCCATCGGTGTGCCGGGCGAGCTTTACGTGGGCGGTGCCGGGGTGGCCCGGGGTTACCTCAATCGCCCTGAACTGACCGCCGAGCGCTTCCTTGACGACCCGTTCAGTTCCCAGCCTGCGGCGCGCATGTACCGCACCGGCGACCTGGCCCGCTGGCGTGCCGACGGGCGCATCGAGTACCTGGGGCGCAACGACGACCAGGTGAAGATCCGCGGTGTGCGCATCGAACTGGGGGAGATCGAGACCTGCCTCAACCAGCTCCCGGGGATCCAGGAGGCGGTGCTGCTGGCCCGGGAAGACCAGCCGGGGCAGACCCGCCTGGTGGCCTATTTCACCGCGTCCGGCAACCGGGCGCCGACCCCGGGTGAACTGCGCGCGCAACTGCTCGGGCAATTGCCCGAGTACATGGTGCCGGCGGCCTATGTGCGCCTGGACGCCTTGCCCCTGACCGCCAACGGCAAGCTGGATCGCCGGGCGCTGCCACTGCCGCCCCTGGATGCGCTGCTGTCCCGGGACTATGTGGCGCCCCAGGGCGCCAGCGAGCAGGCCCTGGCCGAGATCTGGAGCGAGTTGCTGCAGGTGCCGCGGGTCGGGCGTCACGATCACTTCTTCGAGCTGGGCGGCCACTCGCTGCTGGCCATGCGCATGCTGTCCCAGGTGCGCCAGCGCCTGGGCCGGGAGCTGGCCCTGGGCGAGCTGTTCGCCAATGCCGAGCTGAGCGCGGTGGCCGAGGCCCTGGCCCGATCCGCGCACAGCAGCCTGCCGGACTTGTTGCCGGCCCCGCGGGACCAGCCGTTGCCGCTGTCCTTCGCCCAGCAGCGGCTGTGGTTCCTGGCGCAGATGGAGGGCGCCAACACCGCCTACAACATTCCCATCGGCCTGCGCCTGCGCGGGCAACTGGACGGTGAGGCGCTGCAGCGGGCCCTGGAGCGCATCGTCGCGCGCCACGAAACCCTGCGCAGTCGCTTCGCCCAGTACGCGGATGAAGCCGAGGTGCTGATCGCGCCGCTGGAAGCCGGGCTGGACCTGCAAGTGGAAAACCTGCGGGGCCATCCCCAGGCCCAGGAGGCCTTGCAGGCCCTGGTCCAGGGCGAGGCCTCGGCGCCGTTCGACCTGGAACGCGGGCCGTTGATCCGCGGGCGCCTGATCCGCTTGGCGGACGAGCACCATGTACTGTTGCTGACCCTGCACCACATCGTCAGCGACGGCTGGTCCATGGGCGTGCTGACCCGCGAGCTGGTGGCGCTGTACGCCGCCTTCAGCCGTGGCCTGCCCGACCCGTTGCCGCCGCTGGCGGTGCAGTACAGCGATTTCGCCCACTGGCAACGGCAATGGCTCAGCGGCGCGGTGCTGGAGCAGCAGGCGCAGTACTGGCGTCAGGCCCTGGACGGGGCCCCGGCCTTGCTCATGTTGCCCACCGACCGGCCGCGGCCGGCCCAGCAGGACTATGCCGGCAGCAGCGTCGAGGTGCGCCTGGACAGCCAGCTGACCGCCGGCCTGCGGGCCTTGAGCCAGCGCCACGGTACGACCTTGTACATGACCCTGATGGGCGCCTGGGCGCTGTTGCTCGGGCGCTTGTCGGGGCAGGCCGAGGTGGTGATCGGCACCCCGGTGGCCAACCGCATGCGCGCCGAGGTCGAAGGCTTGATCGGCCTGTTCGTCAACACCCTGGCCCTGCGCCTGGACCTGGGGGCCGCGCCCCGGGTGGAGGCCTTGCTGGCCCAGGTCAAGGCTCGCACCCTGGAGGCCCAGGCCCATCAGCACCTGCCGTTCGAGCAGGTGGTGGAAATCCTTCGGCCGCTGCGCAGCCTGTCCCACAGCCCGCTGTTCCAGACCCTGCTGACCTGGCAGAACGGCGACGGCCCGCAACTTGTGCTGGGGGACCTGCAACTGGAGGGCATCCACGAGGCCAGCCACTTCGCCAAGTTCGACCTGTCCCTGAGCCTGGGGGAGGTCCAGGACCACATCGAAGGCACCCTGGAATACGCCACGGCGCTGTTCGACGAGGCGACCATGCAGCGTTATGTCGGTTACCTGCAGCGGGTGCTGCAGGCCATGGTGGCGGACGACCAGCAGTTGCTGGAAGCGCTGCCGCTGATTGATGCCCAGGAGCGCCAGCAACTGCTGGAAGGCTTCAACGCCACGGCCCGCGACTACCCCCTGGAACAGACTCTGCAAGGGCTGTTCGAGGCGCAGGTGCAACGCAGCCCCGAGGCCCTGGCGGTGCAGGCCGGCGAGCAGTCGCTGAGCTACCGCGAGCTCAACCAGCAGGCCAACCAGCTGGCCGGGCACCTGCTGCAACTGGGCGTGGGCCCGGACGCGCGGGTGGCGATCTGCGTCGAGCGCGGGCTGGGCATGGTGGTCGGCCTGCTGGCGATCCTCAAGGCCGGTGGCACCTATGTGCCGATCGACCCGAGCTATCCCCGTGAGCGCATCGCCTACATGCTGCAGGACAGCGCGCCCCTGGCGGTGCTCGCCGAAGGCTCGACCCGCGAATTGCTGGGTGAGTTGAACCTGCCCCTGGTGGACCTCGACCAGCCGCTGTGGCAGCGCCAGCCACGGGTCAACCCGCGGGTGAGCGGGTTGACCCCGGGGCACCTGGCTTACGTGATCTACACCTCCGGTTCCACCGGCCAGCCCAAGGGGGCGATGAACGAGCACCGGGCGGTGGTCAACCGCCTGCTGTGGATGCAGGAGCAGTACCGCCTGACGGCGGACGATGCGGTGTTGCAGAAGACCCCGTTCAGTTTCGACGTGTCGGTCTGGGAGTTCTTCTGGCCGTTGTTCACTGGCGCACGGCTGGTGATGGCGCGCCCCGAGGGGCACAAGGACCCGGCCTACCTGCGGCAACTGATCCGCGAGCAGGGCATCACTACCTTGCACTTCGTGCCCTCGATGCTCGACGTGTTCCTGGCCTATGGCGATACCCAGGACTGCAGTGGCCTGCGCCAGGTGATGTGCAGCGGCGAGGCCCTGCCGGGCAGCCTGGTGCGGCGCTTCAAACAGCAGTTGCCGGCCACCGCGCTGCACAACCTGTACGGCCCCACCGAGGCGGCGGTGGACGTCACCGCCTGGGATTGCGCCGGCCCGCTGGCGCAGACCCCGGACAACACGCCGATCGGCAAGCCGATCGCCAACACCCGGATGTACCTGCTGGACCCGCAGCGCCAGCCGGTGCCACGGGGCGTGGTGGGCGAGCTGTACATCGGCGGGGTGCAAGTGGCGCGGGGCTACCTGAATCGCCCGCAACTCAGCGCCGAGCGCTTCCTCGATGACCCGTTCAGTGCTGAACCCGGGGCGCGGATGTACCGCACCGGCGACCTGGGCCGCTACCTGGCGGACGGCAATATCGAGTACCTGGGGCGTAACGATGATCAAGTCAAGATCCGTGGCCTGCGCATCGAGCTGGGGGAAATCCAGGCCCGCCTGACCCAGCAGCCAGGGGTCAAGGAAGCGGTGGTCCTGGCCCGCGAAGACGTGCCCGGCGACCAGCGCCTGGTGGCCTACTACACCACCGCCGAGGGGCAGTCGGCGTTGCCGCTGGAGCCGTTGCGTCGAGCGTTGCTGGAGCAGTTGCCGGAGTACATGGTGCCGGCGCTGTTCGTGCACCTGGAAGCGTTGCCCCTGAGCCCCAACGGCAAGCTGGCGCGCAAGGAACTGCCGGCGCCGGGGCTGGAGGCGGTTCAGGTGCGCGAGTACCAGGCGCCCATCGGCGACACCGAGATCCTCCTGGCCCGGCTCTGGGCCGAGCTGCTCAAGGTCGAGCGGGTGGGGCGCCACGACCACTTCTTCGAACTAGGCGGCCACTCGCTGCTGGCGGTGAGCCTGATCGGGCGCATGCGCCGCGCCGGGCTGTCGGCGGATGTGCGGGTGCTGTTCGGCCAGCCGACCCTGGCGGCCCTGGCCGCCGCCGTGGGCCGGGGCCGGGAAGTGCAGGTGCCGGCCAACCTGATCTACCGCGATTGTCCGCGCATCACCCCGCAGTTGCTGCCGTTGCTGACCCTGGACCAGGCCGCCATCGACCGAGTGGTGGCCACGGTTCCCGGTGGCACCGCCAACGTCCAGGACATCTACCCGCTGGCGCCATTGCAGGCCGGCATTCTCTATCACCACCTGGCTGCCGGCCAGGGCGATCCCTATGTGCTGCAGGCGCAGTTCGCCTTCGACCGGGTCGAGCGCCTGCAAACCTTTGCCCGGGCCTTGCAGGGGGTGATCGAGCGCAATGACATCCTGCGCAGCGCGGTGCTCTGGGAAGGGCTCGAAGAGCCGCTGCAAGTGGTCTGGCGCCAGGCGCCGCTGAGTAGCGAGGAGATCGTTCTGGAGCCTGGCCAGGGCGCGGTGCTGGAGCAGTTGCAGGCGCGTTTCGACAGCCGTCGCTATCGCCTGGACATCGCCCAGGCGCCGCTGCTGCGCCTGGTGTATGCCCAGGACCCAGCCAACCGGCGGGTGGTGGCGCTGTTGCTGTTCCATCACTTGGTGATGGACCACGTGGCCCTGGAAGTACTGCAGCACGAACTGCAAGCCTTCCTGCTCGGCCAGCAGGCGCGGCTGGGCGAAGCGGTGCCGTATCGCAACTACGTGGCCCAGGCTCGCCTGGGCATCGGTGAGGAGGAACATGCGGCGTTCTTCCGTGAAATGCTCGGTGATATCGACCAGCCGACCCTGCCCCTGGGCCTGCAGGAAGTGCAGGGCACCCAGGCCGTGGTCAACGAGGCACGCCAGGCCGTGGACCGCCTGCTGGGCCGGCGCCTGCGGTTGCAGGCGCGGCAGCTGGGGGTCAGCGCTGCGAGCCTGATGCACCTGGCCTGGGCTCGGGTCCTGGGCAGCCTGTCGGCGCAGCAGCGGGTGGTGTTCGGCACCGTGCTGCTGGGAAGGATGCAGGGCGGCGAGGGCGCCGAACGGGCCCTGGGGGTGTTCATCAACACCTTGCCGCTGCGGGTGGACCTGGGAGAGATAACGGTGCGCGAGGCGCTGCTGGCCACCCATGAACGCCTGGCGCAATTGCTCGGCCATGAACAGGCGCCCCTGGCCCTGGTGCAGCGTTGCAGCGCAGTGGAGCCGGGCACGCCGCTGTTCAGCAGCCTGCTCAACTACCGCCACAGCGCAGCCGCGGCGGCGGGAGCCTCGGACAGTGCCTGGGAAGGCGTGCAACTGCTCAATGCCCAGGAGCGCAGCAACTACCCGCTGACCCTGAGCATCGACGACCTGGGGGACGGCTTCATGCTCACGGCGGTGGCGGCCGGGATCGATGCCCGGCGGCTGTGCGACTACCTGCAGTGCACCCTGGAGAACCTGCTGCAGGCCCTGGAGCAGGACCCGCAACAGGCCATTGGTACGGTGGCGGTACTGCCGCCGGCCGAACGCCGGCAGGTGCTGGAGGGCTTCAACGCGACGCTGCGCGACTACCCGCGCCGGCAGACCCTGCACCAGCGTTTCGAGGAGCAGGTGCTGGCCCATCCGCACGCCGTGGCGGCGGTCCATGGCGCAGAGCAATTGAGCTACCTGCAGCTCAATGCCCGGGCCAACCAGTTGGCCCATCACCTGCTGGGGCTGGGCGTGCAACCTGGGGACCATGTGGCCTTGCTGTTGCCGCGCTGCCTGGACCTGCTGGTGAGCCAGTTGGCCGTCAGCAAGTGCGCCGCGGCCTATGTGCCCCTGGATATCAAGGCCCCGCCAGAGCGCCTGCGCTTTTTGCTCGAGGACAGTCAGGCGACGATGATTCTGGGGCACAGTGGCGAGGCGCTGGCCAGCGCTACGCCGCAGGTCGAGCTGGACCGGCTGCGCTTCGATCGCCTGCCCGGTCACAACCCGAACCTTGTGCAGTCGTCCGAGACGGTGGCCTACCTCATGTACACCTCGGGCTCCACCGGCACGCCCAAGGGGGTGCTGGTGCCCCATCGGGCCATTACCCGGTTGGTGATCAACAACGGCTATGCCGACTTCAACCCCGAGGACCGGGTGGCGTTCGCCTCCAACCCGGCCTTCGACGCCAGCACCATGGACGTCTGGGGGCCACTGCTCAATGGCGGGCGGGTTGTGGTGGTGGACCCAGCAACCCTGCTCGACCCGGCAGCCTTCGGCCAGTTGCTGGCGAGCTCCGGGGCCACGCTGCTGTTCCTCACCACCAGCCTGTTCAACCAGTACGTGCAGTTGATTCCCCAGGCCTTCAAGGGCCTGCGGATGCTCCTGTGCGGCGGCGAGCGGGCCGACCCCACGGCGTTCCGGCGGATGCGGGCCGAGGCGCCGCAGCTGCGCCTGGTCAATGGCTACGGGCCAACCGAAACCACCACCTTCGCCGTGACCCACGAGCCCGGCGAACTGCCTGCCGATGCCGACAGCGTGCCCATCGGCCGGCCATTGTCCAACACCCGGGTGTACGTTCTGGACGCCCTGGGCCAGCCCGTGCCCATCGGTGTGGTGGGGGAGCTGTACATCGGTGGCCAGGGCGTGGCGCTGGGCTACTTCAACCGTCCCGAACTCAGCGCCGAGAAGTTTCTCGCCGACCCCTTCAGCCCCGAGCCCGCGGCCTTGATGTACCGCACCGGCGATCTGGGCCGCTGGCTGGAGAACGGCCTGCTGGAGTGCATCGGACGCAATGACGAGCAAGTGAAGATCCGCGGCTTTCGCATCGAACCGGGGGAAATCGAAGTGCACCTGGCCAGCTTCCCTGGCCTGCGCGACGGAGTGCTGCAGGTACGTGAAGACACCCCCGGGGACAAGCGCCTGGTGGCCTACTACACCTTGCAGCAACAGGTGGCGGAGCCGGCCCTTGAGGACTTGCGCACGCACCTGCAGGAGCGCTTGCCGGAGTACATGGTGCCCCTGGCCTATGTCCGCCTCGACGCCTTGCCCCTGACCAACAACGGCAAGCTGGACCGCAAGGCCCTGCCGGCACCGACGGCGCAGGCCCAGGTCAGCGTGGCCGACGAGGCTGCGCAAACGCCTTTGGAACAGAGCCTGGCGCCACTCTGGGCCGAGGTCCTGAAACTGCCCGAGGTGGGCCGCCACACTCATTTCTTCGAGCAGGGCGGGCATTCGCTGCTGGCGATCCAACTGGTCAACCGGCTGCAACAGACCGGGTTCGACGTGACCCTGGCGGAGCTGTTCCAGCACCCCAGTGTGGCGGCCATGGCACGTCTGTTGAGTGAACGTGCGGCCGCGCCGGAACGCCCGGAGCAATGGATTGCGGTACGCAGCGGCGGCGCTGGGCCGGCGTTGTTCCTGGTGCACGAATTCACCGGCCTGGATGTGTATTTCCCGGCGCTGGGGCAGCACCTGGCAGGCGACTTCCCGATCTACGGTCTGCCGGGCGTGGCGGTTGGGCAGCCGCAGTTGCGCACCCTGGAATGCCTGGCCACACGCTTGCTCCAGGTGATGCGCGAGCTGCAGCCACAAGGGCCGTACCGCCTGGCCGGCTGGTCCTTCGGTGGCGTGCTGGCCTACGAGATCGCCCAGCAGTTGCTGGGGCTGGATGAGCAGGTGGAGTTCCTTGGCCTGATCGACAGCTACGTGCCACGCCTGACCGACCAAGGCAAGGCGCGCTGGTCCGGGGAGCATGCCCTCCAGCAGCACCTGCTGTTGCAGTGCCAGGCGTTCTGGAGTGCCCAGGGCGCCGCCGGCGTTGAGCGCCTGGCGGCCCTGGAACAGCTGCAGCAGGACCTCGACCACCTGGACTTCCACGGCCTGCTGCAACGCTGCCGTGAACAGGGCCTTTTGTTCGAGCAACTGGCGAGCGCAGCCCCCGATCAGCTCTGGCATTACCTGGACCGCGAGGTGGCCCACGGGCATGCCCTGGCCCATTATTGCCTGCATCCGCTCGAGATGCCGGTGCATCTGTTCTGCGCCGCGCAGCGGCCTACCGAGCTGTCCCGGCGCAGCCCGACCCTGGGCTGGGGCGAGGTGCTGCCGGGGCACAACCTGCACTGCATCAGCGTGCCGGGGGACCACCTGAGCATGATGAAGGCGCCCCATATCCAGGCGTTGGGCGAGGCCATGAGCCAGGCCCTGGAGCACGCTCGCAGCGCCTGCGCGGTGCGTGCGCCGCGGCATCAGCCGTTGCTGCGGATCCAGACCGGGCGCAGCGGGCAGACCCCGATCTTCTGCGTGCCCGGGGCCGGTGACAGCATCACCGGCTTCATCGGCCTGACCGAGGCCCTGGGGGCCGAGTGGCCGATCCTCGGGCTGCAGGCCCGGGGCCTGGACGGCGGGGTGCCCCACGGCCAGGTCGAGGTCGCCGCCCGGCATTACCTGCAGGCACTGGAAGAGGAATACCCGGCCGGGCCCTTGCACCTGATCGGTCATTCCTTCGGCGGCTGGGTGGCGTTCGAGATGGCCGGGCTGCTGCAGGCCGCCGGCCGCGAGGTGGCGTCCCTGACCCTGATCGACAGCGAAGCCCCCGGCGGCAACGGGGTGGTGGGGCGGCCCTACACCACCACCCAGGCCCTGCAGCGCTTGATCGAGTCGATGCAACTGGCCGCAGGGCAGAGCCTGGGCATCGACCCCGAGCAGTTCGCGGCGCAGGACGATGCCCTGCAGATGCACCTGCTGCACGCCGGCATGGTGCGGGTCGGCTTGCTCTCCCAGCGTGCCGATCCTCGGGCCATGCACGGCCCGGCGCGGACCTTCGCCACCGCCTTGCGCACCCGCTACCAGCCCCGGGATGGCTACCGGGGCAAGGTGCGCCTGGTGCTGGCGGACGACCCGAGCCTGGACGCTGCCGGCAACCGCCGCGAGCAGCAGGGGATGATCCACGGTTGGCGCCGGCAGGCCACGGAGCTGCAGGTCTGGTATGGCCCGGGCAACCATTTCAGCCTGCTCAAGGCGCCCAACGTCTATCACTTGGCGGCCTGGTGGCACGACGGTCTGTCGCTGCCCCAGGGGGAGGTCGTGTCATGAGTCCCGGGGTGTCGGGGACGGTGGCGGGCGAGGTGCCCGCCACCGGCTGAGGCAGCCGTTTCATTCATCTGGAACACCGCTCACAACGGCAGCACGGTGTTTCGCAAGGGGCTTGCCGCTGGCCGGTGGAGCCCACCCTCAACGCACTTGTGGTCATCTATGGAAAAGTCGAAGTTTCGCAAAATCGGTATGGGGCTGTTGCTGGTGGTTGTGGCCGGGTTGATTTTCTATACGGTGCAGGCCCCGGCGCAGGCGCCGCAGTACCTGACGGCCAAGGTCGAGCGGGGGGATATCGAGAACGCGGTCCTGGCCTCCGGCCTGCTGGAGGGCATCAAGCAGGTGGATGTCGGGGCCCAGGTCTCGGGGCAGTTGAAGTCCCTCAAGGTCAAGGTCGGCGACAAGGTGAAGAAGGGCCAGTGGCTGGCGGAAATCGATCCGCTGGTGTTGCAGAACACCTTGCGCCAGGCCCAGGTCGACGAGGAGAACCTGCAGGCCAAGCGCCGCGCCACCGCGGCCCAGCTCAAGGAGACCAAGGCGATCTACGAGCGTTACCGTGACCTGCAGTCGGACGCCTCGATTTCCCAGCAGGATTACGAGACCGCCGAGTCCAACTACGAGGTGCAGCGGGCCAACCTGCTGTCCCTGGATGCGCAGATCAAGAGTGCCCATATCCAGATCGACACGGCCAAGGTCAACCTGGCCTACACCCGTATCATCGCGCCCATCGACGGCGACGTGGTGGGGGTGGTGACCCAGGAAGGCCAGACGGTGATCGCCAACCAGCTGGCGCCGGTGCTGCTGAAGCTGGCGGACCTGGACACCATGACCGTCAAGGCCCAGGTCTCGGAAGCCGACGTGATCCACATCGCCCCGGGCCAGCAGGTGTATTTCACCATCCTCGGCGAGGCCGAGAAGCGTTACTACGCCAAGCTGCGGGGCACTGAACCGGCGCCGCAGAACTTTCTCGAGACCCAGACCACCGGCACCCCCAAGCAGAACACCGCGGTGTTCTACAACGCCTTGTTCGATGTGCCCAACCCGGACCACCGGCTGCGCATCTCCATGACCGCCCAGGTGCGCATCGTCCTCGACACCGCCAAGGACGTGCTGATGGTGCCCGTGGCCGCCCTGGGCCCGCGCAATGCCGACGGCAGCTTCGCGGTGCGGGTGCTGGACGCCAAGGGCCATGCCCAGGCGCGCAACGTCAGCACCGGGATCAACAACAACGTCAAGGTGCAGATCAAGGACGGCCTGGCCGAGGGTGACAAGGTGGTGATCGGTGATCCGGTGCCCGGCACGGCAGGGGCCTGAGCATGACCCAGCCACTGTTGGAACTCATTGGCATCAGCCGCAGTTTCATTGCCGGGGAGCGAGAGTTCCTGGCCCTGAAGAACATCAACCTGAGCATCCAGGCCGGGGAAATGGTGGCGATCACCGGGGCCTCGGGGTCCGGCAAGTCGACCCTGATGAACATCCTCGGTTGCCTGGACTACGCCACCGCCGGCAGCTACAAGGTCAACGGCCGGGAAACCCGCGACCTCGATGACCAGGCCCTGGCGGAGCTGCGCCGCGACTACTTCGGCTTCATCTTCCAGCGCTACCACCTGTTGCCGCACCTGAGCGCGATGCACAACGTCGAGATGCCGGCGATCTACGCCGGCACCCCGCAAGTCAGGCGCCATGGCCGGGCCCGGGAGCTGCTGGCACGCCTGGGCCTGTCCGGGCACCTGAGCCACCGGCCCAACCAGCTGTCGGGGGGCCAGCAGCAGCGGGTGAGCATCGCCCGGGCGCTGATGAACGGCGGCGAGGTGATCCTCGCCGACGAACCCACCGGGGCCCTGGACACCAGCAGCGGCAAGGAGGTGATGCGCATCCTCCAGGAACTGCACGCCGCCGGGCACACAGTGATCATCGTCACCCACGACCCCAAGGTGGCGGCCAACGCCCAGCGCATCATCGAGGTGCGCGACGGCGAGATCGTCAGCGACCAGGCCAACCAGCGTCCGGCCGACGAGGCGCCGAGCGAGCCGCCGGTGACCGCGCGGCCGGCCGGTGCGCGGCGCCTGGTGGCCAGCCTGGGGCTGTTCAAGGAAGCCTTCGTGATGGCCTGGGTGGCACTGGTCTCGCACCGCATGCGCACCTTGCTGACCATGCTCGGGATCGTCATCGGCATCACCTCGGTGGTGTCCATCGTGGCCATCGGCGAGGGCGCCAAGCGCTACGTGCTCAAGGACATCCAGGCCATCGGCAGCAACACCATCGACATCTTTCCCGGGGCCAGCTTCGGCGACAGCCGGGCGGCGGCGATCCAGACCCTGATGCCCGCCGATGTGGCGGCCCTGAACCAGCTGTACTACGTCGACAGTGCCACGCCGATGGTCGGCCGCAGCCTGTTGCTGCGCTACGGCAACATCGACCTCAACGCCACGGTCAACGGCGTCAGCCACCTGTACTTCCAGGTGCGCGACATCAAGCTGGCGAGCGGCATTTCCTTCAGCGAGAACGATGCCCGGCGCCAGGCCCAGGTGGTGGTCATCGACCACAACACCCGCAACCGCCTGTTCGGCGCCGACGTGGACCCCCTGGGCCAGGTGATCCTGGTGGGCAACCTGCCGTGCACGGTGATCGGCGTGACCCGGGAGAACAAGAACATGTTCGCCGCCAGCAACCTGCTCAACGTCTGGGTGCCCTACGAGACCGCAGCCGGGCGGGTGCTCGGCCAGCGCCACCTGGACAGCATCAGCGTGCGGATCAAGGACGGCCAGCCGAGCAAGGTGGTGGAAGAACATGTGAAAAAGCTGATGGAGCAGCGCCACGGCACCAAGGACTTCTTCACCAACAACCTCGACAGCATCATGCAGACGGTGCAGCGCACCAGCCGTTCCCTGGCCCTGCTGCTGTCGTTGATCGCGGTGATTTCCCTGGTGGTGGGCGGCATCGGGGTGATGAACATCATGCTGGTGTCGGTCACCGAGCGAACCCGGGAGATCGGCATCCGCATGGCGGTGGGCGCGCGGCAATCGGACATCCGCCAGCAGTTCCTGGTGGAGGCGGTGATGGTCTGCCTGATCGGCGGGGCCATCGGCATCGCCTTGTCCTTCGCCATCGGCTACCTGTTCACCCTGTTCATCAAGGAATGGGAGATGGTGTTTTCCATGGGCTCGATCATTACCGCGTTCGCCTGTTCGACCCTGATCGGCATCGTCTTCGGCTTCGTGCCGGCGCGCAACGCCGCGCGGCTGGACCCGATCGAGGCCCTGGCCCGGGACTGAGAGCCTGGCCGCGGGGGGCGGACCGGCTTGGCGCGGATCGCTTTGCGTCCTTGGCCATGTCGCTGGTGCCGGGCATCGCCCGTGGAGGGTGAGCCGGTGCTGGGCGGGGCAAAAGGCCCCGCCGGCTTTCAGGGCCGGCGGGGCTGGGGATGGAACGGGCGCAGGATCAGGCCGGCGAGCTGTCGACCGGGGTGTCCTCGGGGGAGTACATCCAGCGCAGCAGGGAATGCCGGCCGCTGATGCCCAGCTTGATGGCCGCACGCTTGAGGTAGCTCTCCACCGTATTGACCTTGAGCTGGAACTGCTCGGCCAATTGCGGCGCGGTGCGTCCGGCCAGCAGCCCGACACAGACCTCCATCTCACGGTTGGACAGGCGCAAGCCGGTTTGTGCCAAGCGCTCGGCAAAGCGCTGGCGCAGGGTTTCCAGGCCCTCGATGGCGGCGCTGTCCTGCTCCGGCGAGGTGCCGCGCGGTTGCAGGGCGCTGATGTGTTTTTCCACCATGGGCAGCAACAGCGGCGAGATGTCCTCGAGCAGCAGGCGTTCCTGCTGGGAAAAGCGTTCGGCCTGGCCGCTGCGATACACCGAAAGCACGTAGTGGTACGAGTCTTTGCGGCCGGTCAGGTGCAACTGCGCCGGGGCGTCCTGGTCGCGGCGGTGCTGAGGGGGCGCGACGATGATGGACTCCAGGGGCTGCTCGGGGAATCCGGCCTGCAGCAGCGGGTCGTCAACGTCGATGAGGTCGCTGTACAACGGGTGCCGGGCCGGCACGCCGGCCTGCTCGGTTCGGGCGGCGGGGTGCTCCGGGTCGGCCCGCAACTGGGTGATATGGGTGGCGTCCACAGCCAGTTGGGTGAGTATCAGGTCGTGCAGCATGCGCGGAAAACTGCGGCTACCGGTGCTGGCGATGACCTTGCCAATGTGTGGAAACAGTACTTGTGAGTTCATCATTTCATCCATGAATGTGAAGTTTTTCTAGGCAGGTTGCCTTATAGCAACGAGTTTGGCGGGTGGTTGATTTACCTCCTGTTCAAGCGGATCGACAAAGGGTCGCCTCGTATCCTAGTACAGGGTTTTGGTGGCCGTTTGATGAACTGCGCAAAATCTGCCCACTGCGTCATCTGCGCTTGCTTGGGCAGAGCTGGAAAACGGTGGGGAGAGCCCCAGGTCCGGCAGGCTTGTGCTTGTCCCGAATGCGGCATTGTGGCGCCAGAGGCAAGGCGTTGCCAGTCTCGGCAAGGGCCTGCCACAACGCTGCCCGCGCGGTACTTCCCGGGCCTTGCTCGGCCTGCCTGGAACCTGTTGGCCCGGCTTTTGCTCTGCCGAGCTGACCAACCAGGGAGTAACGACATGATAGGAAGCACTTTTTCTTCACAGCCTTACGGTGTGGCCCTCAGACAGTCTCTGGAGAGCGGCACCCTGACCTCGGCGAAGATCCAGGTCGCCAACGCCACGCCGCAGATCCAGGCGCAGCTCGACGCGACCTTTGCCGAATCGGAGCGCAGCCTGGCCAACATGACCGCCTACCACCGGGCCAACCCCAGCTGGGCAAGCTTCGACACGGAAAACAACAGCGTCGCACTGCCCGATGTGCAGGGCCTGAACAAGAGCGACGCGGCCCATGTGCTCAAGGGCCTGCAGTACCTGATGGCGATCGGACGGCTGGACGGACAGAGCGTCAGCGCAAAAAACGGCAGCCAGGCCACCGACAGTGTCGCGGCCTACCAGGATTGGCTGCAGGCGCGCATCGGGGTCGATGTGCACGCCTAGGCCGCGACGCCCGCCGCGATCTTCCAGGGCTTGCTCACAGAGGCCATTGCACCGCTGCGGTTCCGCCCGTCGCCGTGCATTGGCACACCCGCTCCCGGTTGTGGCCGACTCGGCGCAACGCCGGGCAGCGGTCGTGGGGTTACTGGCTCTTCTCGCAGTTGACCATCCACGGCACGCCGAAACGGTCCACCAGCATGCCGAAGCGCTCGGCCCAGAAGGTCGCCTCCAGGGGCATCTGCACGGTGCCCTGGTGTGCCAGGGCGGCGAACACCCGTTCGGCTTCGCTGGCGCTGTCGATGTTGAGGGAAATCGAGCAGCCGTGGATGCCCTGGTAGGGCAGTTCGGGGGTGGTGTCCGAGCCCATCAGCAGCTGGCCGCCGACACTCAGTCGGGTGTGCATGATGCGTTCGTGACAGTCGGCCGAGAGATGCTCGCGAGCCGGGCTTTCGCCGAAGGTCATCATCATTTCCAGGGTGCCGTTCAGGCATTGGGCATAGAAGGTGAAGGCGGCCCGGCAGTCGCCGTTGAAGACCAGGTAGGGGTTGATTTTCATCTGCTGCTCCCGCTCGCAGGCGTCAGTCAGGGCAATGCCCCGGAGGAACCGACGGGCGCCAGGGCCTGCCGGAAGACCTTCCATAGCAAAGCCCCAATCGGCCGTGCACGGGAAGTTTTTTTAGACGTTTTTTCCATGACATGCACAGGGCTTAGCACCAGCCGCACCGACTCCGGTGCGGCTGGGGACAAGGCCGGGCTACAGGCGCGGCTGTTCCTGGGGCAGGCCGAGCAACTGGTGCAGGGTATTGATCAGCGCCTGCTGGCGCAGTCGGTCTTCCTGGTGCCGGGCCTCGGCCTCGGCGACATCGGCGTGGCAGTGGGGGCAAGTGCTCTCATGGGCATGGATGTACTGCAGGCACCCGCGACACAGGGCCAGGCGCGGCGGGATCCGGCCCTCCTCGGGAGAGGCCTGGCCCTGGTTGATCCAGGCCAGCTTGATCACCTGGCCGCTGTCGCTGACGCTGGACACCGCTTCGCCGGTGTCGATGCGTTCGGTGATCAGGTCGAAGCGCCCCACGGAAAAGGATGCCGGGCCGGCTTCTTCAAGCTTGACGATGCGTTCGCGCAGGCCCTTCTTCTGCAACTCCAGGGTCCGGTAGTGGCAGTAGGGGTTGTTGCCCGGCTTGCCCAGCAGCGAGTGCGAGGTCCAGGTGCAGCCGCCGCGGCAGACATCGTTGTAGTAGCAGCTGCGGCAGTAGCCCCAGAGGTCGTCCACCGAGCGCAGGCGGCCGAAATGGATGCCTTCGCTGTAGTGCCAGATATCGTGCAGGCTCATGCTGCGCACGTTGCCGCCGGAGAAGCCCACGGTGGCCAGGGACGGGCAGCCCTTGACTGTGCCATCGGCCTCCAGGGCCAGCACCGTCTGCCCGGCGGCGCAACCGCTCCAGTGCACGCGGTCGTCGCCGAAGCCGCGCCACATGTGTTCGTAGGGGCCGTAGTAGCCGATGTTGTTGCCCACATTCATCAGCAGCCCGCGCTCGCTGCCTTCGCGGTACAGGCGTGCCAGCAGCGGCATCACCTCCAGCAGCTGGTAGGGCTGCAACAGCAGCTCGGGATGATCCACGGCGTTGCCCATGGCCACCGTCAACTGGATCTGCCAGTGACTGGCGCCGGCGTCGATGATCAGCTCCATCAGGGCCGGCAGGTCGGGCAGGGTGGCGGCGCCGATCTGCGTGTTGACGCTGACCTTGAGCCCGGCCTGCTTGGCCCGGCGCAGGGTGTCCAGGGCCTTGTCGAAGGAGCCGGGCACGTTGCGCACCGCGTCATGCAGCGGCGCCAGGCCGTCCAGGGACACGCCGACGCCGTTGAGCCCGGCGTCCACCGCGGCCTGCATCTTGGCCGGGGTCAGGTTGCGCCCGCCGGTCTGGATCGCCACGTACATGCCGTGGTCGTGAATGGCCTGGATCAGCCGCGTCCAGTCCTTGCGCAAATAGGCTTCGCCACCGATCAGGGTCACCTCCCGGGTGCCCAGGGCGGCGATCGAGTCGATCACCGACAGGCATTCCTGGGTGTTCAGCTCGCCGGGGCGCCGATGGCCCGCGCGCGAGCCGCAATGCAGGCATTTCAGGTCGCAGGCGAGGGTGATTTCCCAGACCACGTGCACCGGTACATAGCGCTTGAGGTCGGTTTCGCTGAGGAAGCGGGCGGGGAGACTGTCTGACATGAAAGATCCTTGCGTACCCAGCGGTACGCGGCACCAACCCATCGAAATAGGCGCGCCTTCCTTGTGCGGCAATGGCGCGATCGGTTTAGCGCAACCCGGGGCCGCCCGTTGTCGGCCGGCCCCGGGTGCCTTTACTCAGCGACGTTCCAGGCGGCTGATTTCCGCCTGCAACTGCTGCACCGCCTGGCTCAGGTTGTCACTGTTGGCCAGCTGCTGCTCGCCCTGGGCCACCAGCGCCTTGAGCCGCGCCAGATCGCCGCTGCTCTGGGCCTGCTGCAGCGCCACGGCATACAGCGGCTGCGGATACAGGTGCCGCTGATTGTCCTTGGGCGCCAGCTCGGCGTTGGCCGCTTGATCCACGGGCGCCTGGCTCACGGCGGCATGCTGGACCACATGCCAATGGCCCTGGTACTGGTAGCGATAACTGGCGAAACCGCTGGCCCAGTCGAGGCCGAGAATGCCCTGCAGATGGAAAGTCTCGGCGATCTGGCTGGTGGGCCCGCTGGGGTTGCCGGCCAGGTTGAGGATGATATGGCCCTCACTGGAGGGGTCCAGTTTGACCTGGGAGTAGTCGCCCCAGACATCTGCGAGAAAGTGCACCGGTGGCGAGGTGCTCTGAGTCACCCGGGCCACGCCGCTGACTTTCTTCTGCGGCGTGTTGACCAGCAGATCGAGGGTCAGCACCGGCCCCCCGATCACAGGGTTGGCGACGATGATGCGGGTATGGAACAGTCCGATTGTCATGCTGCAACTCCTTATCTCGATAGAAGACATCAGGTTCGCGGGACTGCCGCAGTCAGCGCCGCTCGTGCTTGCCGATCTCGGCCTTGGCCGCATCCAGCGCCGTGCGGATCAGCGGCAACTGTTCCAGCTGCTGCGTGGCCACTCGGTGCAGGCTCTTCATCTGCGCCAGGTCGCCGCTGGCGATGGCGCCGTGGATCGGTGCCGCGTACAGCGCCGAGATCGGTGGCAGCGGGCGGTTGTGCTGGCCATGCTGGGGGGCCGAGAGGGTGCTCGACTGCACGGATTCCTGCAGATGGGCGGGGACCTGATTGACCGTTACCCAGCTGTGCCCGTTGTAGTACTGGTAGTTGGCCACGCCTTCCTTCCAGTCCTCGCCGACCACCAGATGCAGCTTGAAGTTGATGACGGAGTTGGAACCGGGGCCGCCCTGATTGCCCTGGGCGGTGATGAGGATCTTGCTGGTGCTCGGTGACATGACCGTCAGGTAGGTGTACTGACCCCAGACATCGCTGTGCAGGTCCAGAGGCGGATTGACCGCCTGAGTGATGGACGACGTGCCGCGCACGCTGTGCTCGGGGGTGTACACCAGCAGGTTGAGGATCAGGGTCTGAGCCCCGGGTTGCGAGGTACCGATGCGGTAGCTCAGGGGGAACAGGCCTTCTTGGGGGATAGAACCAGACATATGCTTTGCCTCCATTCAATGACGGGGAAACAGCGACTAGTGCTGTTCCAGGCGGGCGACTTCCTTGGCTAGCTGTTCGTAGGCGCTGTGCAGATCCTTGGGTTCGGACTCTTTCGGACCGCGCTTGGCCAACAGGGCTTTCATCTGCGGCAGTTTGCCTTCGGAGATCGCCGATTGAATGGCCACCCCGTAGGGTGGAATCACATGTTGAGATGCATTGCTCATGGCGTGTGCCTTCCGTGGGTGTGGATGGGTGCTGCGGTACTCGGCAGCTTTTGCAGTTAAGCAGCGCGGATGGAATTGGCAGGGTAATGGCACATTGATTTTGTGGCTTTCCGACAGGTGGATTCACAGCAGGTAAAAGGTTGATTTTGTGGACATTCCAAAGGGCGATATGCAGGAGGGAGGTGATTGCGGATGGCGATAGAGGGGGGATTTTTTCGCCGCGGGGAGGGGGCCTGAAGAGCAAGCTTCTTCAGGCGCTGTGCGCAGGAGCCGGCTTGCCGGCGAAGAGGCGCGCAAGTGATGCCGCGCCTGGACGGGCGCCTTCGCTGGCAAGCCAGCTCCTACGGGGGAGGCGCCCCTTTCAAACCAGCCCCAGCTCCTGCAGCTGGCGCCGGGTCTCACTCGCCGCCACATGATGAATCGCCCGCCAGCCCAGGGCTCTGGCCGCGACGATATTCGGCGCATGGTCATCGATGAACACCAGCTCCTCGGGCGCTACCCCCGGCAAATGCGCGCGAATCCGCCCCAGGGTGGTGTGGTAGATCTCGGCATCCGGCTTGATCTGCCGCTCCTGCCCCGACACCACGATGTCGCGGAACCGCTGCAGGAACGGATAGTGCTCCCAGGCATAGGGAAAGGTTTCCTGAGACCAGTTGGTCAACCCGAACAGCGGCACCTGTGCCTGGTGCAGCTCCTCCAGCAGGGCCACCCCCGCATCCAGCGGGCCCTTGAGCATCTCCGGCCAGCGCCCGTAATAGGCCTCGATCAACGGCGCATGTTCGGGGTGCTCGGCCACCAGGCTGCGGGTGGCTTCGGCCAGGGGCCGGCCAGCGTCCTGCAGGGTGTTCCAGGCCTGGGTGCAGACGGTGTCGAGGAACCACTGGCGACGCTCGTCGTCAGGGATCAGTTGGCGGTACAGGTGGTGCGGGCTCCAGTCGAACAGCACCCCACCAAAATCGAAAACCACAGCACGAATCGTCATCAACACTTCCTTTTCAGCGGTTGTGGGTCAGGGCGTCATCCTGCGACGCTGCGCAGCGCAATGCAATTTTCCGCTGGCCATTGGTCCGCTTGCCGGCACCCTCGCAACGGATCGCGATCCAACCCCTGTATCCGGCCTTTTCCAGGCTGGCACAGGAGCTGCCCATGACTGCCAAGAATCCCACGGGGCCGCGCTCGTCCGAGCATGCCTCGAATCATCATGACCCGGGTTTCGACCCCGATTCGCCAGACCTGGCCGACCCCCAGGTAGACCCGGTAGGCCCGGCCAGGGCACCCCTGGACCGCCCTGAACCCGAGCACCGGCGCAAACGCTCGCGGGCCTACGATCCCCTGGCCAACCTGAGGAAATGACCGCGGCACGCCGACATGCGGCCGTCGCCGGGCCGTTCTGCGGGTGTAAGGTAAAACGGCCAAGCCCCAGGCACGCTGAAAAAAAAGGAGGTGTCCATGAGTACGCCGCTGCTGAACAAGCTGCAGATCAACGGTTATCAGGTATTGAGCGTCAACCACGGCCCCTGGAAGGTCTGCACAGCGGGTGACCGGCTCGCCACTTTCGGCACTCGGGAAGAAGCCCTGGCCTTTGCTGCCGCCTTGCCGGTGCGCAGGGCGTCACCGGCCACCCAGCATCGATAGCGCCCGGCAGAAAAAAAAGCCCCGATCGGTTCGGGGCTTTTTTGTGTCCGGGCTGCTGCCAGCGGCGGCTCAGTCGACAATCACCGGCTCGTTCGGATCATCGCTCAGGCACACGGTCAATTGCTCCCCGGCCTTGTTGAACGCGCAGCGGGGCAGGGATTGCTGCTTGATGAAGCTCAGCGGTGGCAGGATGAACGCCGCCGCCAGGACCAGCGCCCACAGGGTTTGCAGAAACAGCACATCGGCGCTGGTGGCGGCGGGCCGTGAGACGAGGCGTCGGCGCCAGTAGAAGTACAGGCCGCTGATAACGAACAGGCACACGATGCCCATCATGTAGTCCAGTTCCCAGTCCTGGGGGCTGAAGGAGCGGCTGCCATCTTCATCATCCGGGTAGGTGAGCCGCCACCAGGCCCCCAGCAGCAAGGGCACGAGCCCGGCCATCAGCCAGGCCATGCGCGCGCCGGGCATACGAGTCAGCAGGGCCAGGACCAGGCCGATCAGGCACAGCACCCAGGCAAACAGGTACAGCTGAAAACCCATGGCGCCGCCGAACAACGTGCCGCTGACATCCCGCGGTTGCATCATTTGCACGTCGCACACCAGCATCACCGACAGCGGGATGGCGACGACGATCCAGCACAGGGGGCGGTACAGCCACAACCACAGGGTAAACAGGCGAGACATGGGCACACTCATCAAGGTCGAGAAAAGGAGGAATGAAGTCAGGGGGCCGTTCAGTCGACAATCACCCGGGTGCCCGGGCCTAGGCATAGGCTCAACTGATTGCCGGCCCGGTCGAAGGCGCAATAGGGCAGTGGCTTGCGGGTGATGGCCTGCAGCGGTGGCAGGATGAAGGCTGCCCCGAGCACCAGGGCCCACAGGGTGCGCAGCAACAGCAGATTGCCAGTGGCGGGTGGACGCGGCTTGAGCCGCTGCTGGCGCAACAGGTAGACGCCGCTGTAGACCAGGGCAAAGCCGAAGACCATCACATAGTCCAGCTCCCGGGCCTGGATGCTGAAGATCAGGTTGCCGTCGAAATCATCCGGGTAGTTGATCCGCCACCACAGGCCCAGCAGCAACTGCACCAGCCCGGCGACGATCCAGGCCAGGCGCGCGCCGGGCATCCGGGTCAGCAGCGCCAGCACCAGGCCCAGGACGCTGAGAGCCCAGGCGCCCAGGTACATCAGAAAACCCATGGAACCGCCGAACAGGGTGCCGCCGACTTCCCGGGGGACGATCAGGTTCAGGTTGCAATGGATCATGGTGGCCGTGGGCGCGGCGACGGCGATCCAGCACAGCGGGTAGTAAAGCCGGGACCAGAGGGTGTACAGGCGGGACATGGGCAAACTCGAAGTGGGTGATTTGCCCCGGGCCATGGCCGGGGGCTGTGGGACTCATGGATGTCGGGCAGGGCCAGGGCTGCTGCGCAATGGGTGTCAGTCAGCTGAAAAGCAGCAGGGTGCCGGCACTGAACAGCACCAGCGCGAGGCTGATGCCCGCCAGGGGAATGCGAAACCAGTAACGAATGGCCAGCACCCACAGGCTGGCGAGAAACCCCAGGCCGATCAGCAGCAAGCCACGGGCCTCCAGCAGCAGCGCCGGGTGCAGCCAGGCCAGGTAGCCGTAGATCAGGCCAAACAGCATGGCCCCCAGGCTGTGGCTGGCATTGAAGCCGACCCAGGCCCGCCACAGGCTGGTCTGGCGGCTGATCACCGGCGACACCTGGCGCATGCGTTCGGCCAGGGCCGGATCACGGGGCTGGAACTTGTCGCTGGCGAAGGTGTAGAGCAGGTGCAGGCTGCCGAGCAGCAGCACGATGGCTGAGCTGGCGATGATCAGGGCGGGGGCCAACACGTTTCTTCCTTGGGCGGTGTCCGGGTGCGCGGAGTATGCCGCGCCGCCCGGGGTTTTGCACCTGCGGGCGGTGGTTTTTTAGCGCCCTGGGGCAGGGCGCCGGCGGCCCGGCCCAGGGGCTCAGAACTGCTCGGCCTCAAGGCCGAACAACGACGAACTGCCAGCGCGGATGCTCTGCTCCAGGCTGAGGATGCGCGGCAGCAGGCGGCTGAAGTAGAAGCGTGCGGTGGCCAGCTTGGCGCCGTAGAAGCCGTGGTCCTCGGAACGCTTGTGCTCGGCCACCTGGGCCATGCGCGCCCACAGGTAGGCGTAGGCCACGTAGCCGAACAGCTGCAGGTATTCGACGCAGGCACTGCCCACCGCATAGGGGTTGTGCACCGCCTGCTCGCGCAGCCAGTCGCTGAGGTCTTCCAGGCGCTGCACCGCATCCAGCAGCTCGGCGGCGTAGGCGGCGCCGGGCAGGTAGGCGTAGTCGCGGATCTCGCCGGTGAACAGGCGCAGGGCCACGCCGCCGTTGCCCACCACCTTGCGCCCCAGCAAGTCCAGGGCCTGGATGCCGTTGGTGCCTTCGTAGATCTGGGCGATGCGCACGTCGCGCACCAGCTGCTCCTGGCCCCATTCGCGGATGTAGCCGTGGCCGCCGAAGACCTGCTGGCCGAGCACGCAGCTGTCCAGGCCGGTGTCGGTGAAGAAGGCCTTGGCCACCGGGGTCAGCAGCGCCACCAGGGCCTCGGCGTTGTGCCGCTCGTGGGGCTGATCGGCGAACTTGGCCAGGTCCAGCTGCTGGCCGACGTAGCTGGCAAACGCCCGGCCACCTTCGGTCATGGCCTTCATGCTCAGCAGCATGCGCCGCACATCGGGGTGGACGATGATCGGGTCGGCGACCTGGTCCTTGGCCACCGGGCCTGCCGGGGAGCGGCTCTGGATCCGTTCCCGGGCATAGGTGCGGGCGTTCTGGTAGGAGTTTTCGGCGCAGCCGATGCCCTGGATGCCGATGGACAGGCGCTCGTAGTTCATCATGGTGAACATCGCCGCCAGGCCCTTGTTGGCCTCGCCGATCAGCCAGCCGCTGGCGCCGTCGAAGTTCAGCACGCAGGTGGCCGAGGCCTTGATGCCCATCTTGTGCTCGATGGAACCGCAGCTCACCGCATTGGCCGCGCCGAGCACGCCGTTGGCGTCGACATGGATCTTCGGCACCAGGAACAGCGAGATGCCCTTGGGGCCGGCGGGGGCGTCCGGCAGCTTGGCCAGCACCAGGTGGATGATGTTCTCGGTCAGGTCCTGCTCGCCGCCGGTGATGAAGATCTTGCTGCCGCTGATGCGGTAGCTGCCGTCGGCCTGGGGCTCGGCGCGGGTGCGGATGATCCCCAGGTCGGTGCCGGCATGGGCTTCGGTGAGGCACATGGAACCGGCCCAGCGGCCTTCGTACATCGGCGGCAGGTACAGCTGCTTCAGCGTTTCGCTGGCGTGGGCGTCGATGGCCAGGCAGGCCCCGGAACTCAGGGCCGAATACAGGGCGAAACTGGAGTTGGCGGCGTAGAGCATTTCCTCGAACTGCACCGCGAGCATCTTCGGCATGCCCATGCCGCCGTAGGCCGGGTTGCCGCTCAGGCCGACCCAGCCACCCTGGATGTAGGTGCTGTAGGCCTCCTTGAAACCGGCCGGGGTGGTCACCTGGCCGTTGTGCCAGGTGGCGCCTTCCTCGTCGCCGCTGCGGTTGAGCGGGGCGATCAGGTTGCCGGTGACCTTGGCCGCCTCTTCGAGAATGGCGTCGGCGGTGTCGCCGTCCACGGTGTCGGCCAGGGCCGGCAGACGGGCCCAGAGCTTGGGCGCGTTGAACACTTCATGCAGGACAAAGCGCATGTCGCGCAGCGGAGCGTTGAATTCGGGCATTGCAGGAACCTCGGGCAAAAGGGGAGGTTGAACGGCCGTGGCCGCATGAATCAATAACGAAAACCCCACCCCCCTGTAGGAGCCGGCTTGCCGGCGAAGGGGCCCGAGAGCCTGGCGCCGCATGGCAGGCCAGCCCCTACGGGCGATGGCGCTGGTGAGGGCGCTTTCGCTGGCAAGCCAGCTCCTACGGGGGATGGGCTGGTGAGGGCGCCTTCGCTGGCAAGCGGAGCGCCGCCCGGCCAGCTCCTACAAGGGCTGGGTAGGTGTAGTCAGGCTAGAGGTTTTTCGCCATGTCGCGCAGGACGAACTTCTGGATCTTGCCGGTGGAGGTCTTGGGCAACAGGCTGAAGACCACGGTACGCGGCACCTTGAAGCCCGCCAGGTGTTCGCGACAGAAGGCGATGATCTCGGCTTCGCGCACCTCCTGATGGTCGGCCTTGAGGGTGATGAAGGCGCAGGGCGTCTCGCCCCATTTTTCGTCGGGCCGGGCCACCACCGCCGCTTCCAGCACCGCCGGGTGGCGATAGAGCACGCCTTCGAGTTCGATGGTGGAGATGTTCTCGCCGCCGGAAATGATGATGTCCTTGAGCCGGTCGCGGATCTCCACGTAGCCGTCCGGGTGAGTCACCCCCAGGTCGCCGGTGTGGAACCAGCCACCCTCGAAGGCTTCGGCGGTGGCCGTGGGGTTCTTCAGGTAGCCCTTCATCACGGTGTTGCCGCGCATGAAGATCTCGCCGATGGTCTGGCCGTCCCGGGGCGTGGGTTCGAGGGTTTTCGGGTCGGCCACCATCACCCCTTCCAG
This sequence comes from Pseudomonas sp. PH1b, assembly GCF_000633395.1. Taxonomy (GTDB): domain Bacteria; phylum Pseudomonadota; class Gammaproteobacteria; order Pseudomonadales; family Pseudomonadaceae; genus Aquipseudomonas. Next base: position 74,986 of record NZ_AYMU01000012.1, on the reverse strand, counting down.
AGTCGGGTAGCGCACCCCCTGGCGCGACTTGATCTGCGCCCGCTGCTCCAGGGGCAACTCATCCCAGGCGGCGTGCCAGGCGCACAGGGTTACCGGGCCGTAGACCTCGGTCAGACCGTAGACGTGGGTTACCTGGATGCCCATTTGCTCCACCGCGCCGATCACCTTGGCCGGCGGCGCGGCCCCGGCCACCATGGCGTTGACCGGGTGGTCGATGGCCGCCTTGGCCGACTCCGGCATGTTCACCAGGGCATTGAGCACGATCGGCGCGCCGCACAGGTGGCTGACCTGGTGCTCGCGGATCAGGGTGAGGATCTTCTGCGGGTCGACCCGGCGCAGGAACACATGGACCCCGGCCAGGGCGGTCACGGTCCAGGGGTAGCACCAGCCGTTGCAGTGAAACATCGGCAGGGTCCACAGGTACACCGGGTGGTTGCCCATGGCCCAGGTCATCTGGTTGCCCAGGGCATTGAGGTAGGCGCCGCGGTGGTGGTAGACCACGCCCTTGGAGTTGCCGGTGGTGCCCGAGGTGTAGTTCAGGGCGATGGCCTGCCACTCGTCAGCGGGCCACTGCCAGGCGAACTCGGGGTCGCCCTCGGCGAGGAACGCCTCGTAGTCCAGGTCGCTGACCGGCTGGCCTTCGCCGTACTCGGGGTCGTCCAGATCGATCACCAGCGGCGGGTGGTCGAGCATGGCCACGGCGGCGTGGATCACCTCATGGAATTCGCGGTCGGCGATCAGCACCTTGGCTTCGCCGTGGGCCAGCATGAAGGCGATGGCCTCGGCGTCCAGGCGCACGTTGAGGGCATTGAGCACGGCGCCGATCATCGGCACGCCGAAGTGTGCTTCGAGCATCGCCGGGATGTTCGGCAGCATCACCGCCACCGTGTCGTTCTTGCCGATGCCGCGCCCGGCCAGGGCCGAAGCCAGGCGCCGGCAGCGGCTGTAGGTCTGGGCCCAGGTGCGACGGATCGAACCGTGGATCACCGCTGGGTAATCGGGGTAAACGGCGGCGGTGCGCTCGATGAAGCTCAAGGGGGAGAGGGCGATATGGTTGACGGCAGTCGGCGCCAGGCCTTGCTCGTAGATGGACATGGTTCGGGTACCCGGTGGCTGATTATTAGCTCTATTGGCCGAGGCTTGGGTGGCGTGTGCTGTGTACCTGGGGCCCCCACTGCAGGAGCCGGCCTACCGGCGCAGGCGCTCTCAAGAACACCTGCGCCTGTAGGAGCCGGCTTGCCGGCGAAGGCACTCTCAAGAACACCTGCGCCTGGTAGGAGCCGGCTTGCCGGCGAAGGCGCTCTCAAGAACACCTGCGCCTGTAGGAGCCGACTTGCCGGCGAAGGCGCTCTCAAGAACACCTGCGCCTGTAGGAGCCGGCTTGCCGGCGAAGGTGTTCTCAAGAACACCTGCGCCTGTAGGAGCCGGCTTGCCGGCGAAGGCGCTCTCACGGGCCCCTTCGCTGGCAAGCCAGCTCCTACGCTCAGGTACGCAGCACACCCAGCGAAAGCTCGGTGACTTATCCGGGGTCTTTTATATACTGTTTGTCGATTGATATGGAAGTACTGCCTGAGTTGTATAGTAGTTGTACTATAAGAAGAATTCGCCACTCCGGCCCCGAGATTGATCGACCATGCCCGACTCCACCCACTTGAGCCACTGGCTGCGCCTGCAGCGCCAAGGCCGCTTGCCGGACTCGCCCTGGCTCGGCCATGACCCCCAGCCCAGCCTGCTGCTGGACGCCGAGGCCCGGCCCCTGGACCTGAACCCGGCGCTGCGGCAATGGCTGGAAGGCCAGCCCGAAGGCGAGGCGGCGGCGCTGCTGCCGGTCAATCACCCGGCCCTGGTGCGGGCTTGCCTGGAGCAGCAGCGGGCCATCGAGCACGTGGAGGCCCAATGGGGCGAACGCATCCTGCTCTGGACCTTCATCCCCGACCCGCTGCGGCAACGGGTATTGGCCCGCTGCCAGGAGGCCACCGGGCAAATCCTCGCCGAACGCGAGTCGGCCAAGGCCCGGCGCCTGTACCGGCTGATCACCGAAAACACCACCGACCTGATTTCCCGGCACACCCCGGACGGCAGCTTTCTCGATGCCTCGCCGGCTTCCTGGACCCTGCTCGGCTACTGGCCCGAACAACTGCGCGGGCGCCTGGCCCGCAGCCTGTTCCACCGGCGGAACCTGGCCGGGCTGATGCAGCGCACCCAGGACGCCCTGGAGCAGGACGGCTACCACACCATGACCTACCGCATCCGCCACCGCGACGGCCACTACCTGTGGTTCGAGACCGCCTGCCGGGCGATTCGCGACACCTACACCGGCATGGTGGTGGAGGTGGTGGCGGTGTCCCGGGACATCACCGCGCGGATCGAGGCCGAAGAAAACAAGCGGCGGCTGGCGGACGTGGTGGAAGCCAACCCCGACCCGGTGCTGTTCGTCCAGCCCGGCGGGGCGGTGACCTACCTCAACCCGGCGGCCCGGCGCACCCTGGGCCTGCAGGTGGGGCAGGGGATGCCGCCACTGGCGGCGTTTCTCACCGAAGAGGTGCTGCACAGCCTGCAGGACGAGGGCTGGAACCGCGCCGAAAGCAGCGGCCGCTGGAGCCTGGAGGCGCGCCTGCAACCCCTGGACGGCGCGGCCTCGGTGCCGGTGTCGCTGATGCTCCTGGCCCATCGTGCGGCCAGCGGCGAGCGCTTCTATTCCCTGGTGGCCCACGACCAGAGCGAGCGTGAATTGCGCGAGGCCCAGCAGCGCCATCACCAGGACGAACTGGCCCACAGCGCCCGGCTGGTGACCCTGGGGGAACTGGCCTCCGGGATCGCCCACGAGATCAACCAGCCGTTGGCGGCGGTGGTCAATTACGCCAACGCCAGCCTGCGCTACTTGCAGGCCCTGGACACTCAGCCGGAGGCCGCCCGCAAGGTCGCCCAGGGCCTGGAGCGGATCGCCGAGCAGGCGACCCACGCCGCCGAGGTGATCAAGCGCCTGCGGGCCTTCCTGCGCAAGGGCGGGCGCCGGGTCCAGGCCTTGGATATCGCCGAAGTGGCCCGGGAGACCGTGCGCCTGTGTGCCTGGGAAGCCCAGGCCAGCCAGGTGGCGATCCAGCTGCATCTCGCGGATAATCTGTCGCCGGTGTACGCCGACCGGGTACTGCTGGAACAGGTGCTGCTGAACCTGCTGCGCAACGCCATCGAAGCCAACCGCGAAGTGCACCCGCAGCAGCCTTCGCAGATCGTCCTCGACGCTGCGGCGGCCAGCGAAGGCGGGGTGCGGATCAGTGTCAGCGACCAGGGCCCCGGGGTGTCGGCGGAGCAGTTGCCGCAGTTGTTCACCCCGTTCTACACCAGCAAGGCCAACGGCCTGGGCCTGGGGCTGTCCATGAGCCGCAGCATCGTCGAGGGCTTCGGCGGCGACCTGCAGGCCGAGCCTCAGGCGCAAGGCTTGAGGATGTGCTGCCGACTGCCGGCCAGCGCCCCGGTTGATCCCGATTCAGTCTCCCATTCACAGACAGGAACCCGAGCATGACGAGTGTGGCGCAGCAGTTGGTGTACGTGGTCGACGACGACCCGGGCATGCTCGATTCCACGGTCTGGCTGCTGGAGTCGGTGGGCCTCAAGGCCATGCCTTTCACCAGTGGCCGCGAGTTCCTTGAACAGGTCGATCCGCGCCTGGATGCCTGCGTGCTGCTGGATGTGCGGATGCCCGGCATGGGCGGGCTGAATGTCCAGGAAGAGTTGCGCCAGCGGGATATCCAACTGCCGGTGATCTTCGTCAGCGGCCACGCCGATGTGCCCATCGTGGTGCGGGCGTTCAAGGCCGGGGCCCAGGATTTCATCGAGAAGCCCTACAACGAGCAACTGCTGCTGGACAGCGTGCAGCAGGCCCTGAGTCGCGCCGGCCGGCAGCAGAGCCAGAGCGCCGGACAGGCCCAGGTGACGGCGCGGCTGGCCAGCCTGACCCCACGGGAAAGGGACGTGCTATTGCCCCTGGTGCAGGGTTATGCCAACCGTGAGATTGCCCAGCAGCTCGGGGTCAGCATCAAGACCATCGACCTCTACCGTTCCCGGGTGATGAAGCGCATGCAGGCCGAGCACCTGCCGCAACTGGTGGGCATGGCCATCGCCGCGGGCCTGGTCGACCCTCTGCAGCTGCGTTGAGCCTCAGGCCACCGCGCTCTGGGGCGGCGCGGTGCCGATCAGGCGTTCGATGGCGCCGCTCAACAGGTTCTCCAGCAACGTCTCGCGTTCGCCATCACTCAAGGCCTGTTCACTGAGCCAACTGGGGGCATTGTTCAGCAGGTTGGCCACGGCGTGGGCGGTGGCCTGCTGCAGGCTGGCACTGAGGCCGGGCGGGGTGCCCAGCAGTTGCAGCAACTGCTGTTCGTAGCCTTGGCGCAGCTGGTGCACGCGCTGTTGCTGGTCGGCATTCAGGCAGCCGCTGTCGCGCTCCACCAGGCGAAAGTGCCGCGGTAGCTCCCGGTGCAGCTTGAGGTGGGCCCGGATCAGCGCCGGCAGGCAACTGCCCTGGGCCTTGCGTCGCTGCAGGCGCTTGAGGGTGCCGTGCAGCTCGTCGAAGAACTCCTCGATCAGGTCCAGCAGCAGGTGCTGCTTGCTCGGGTAGTGGTGGTACAGCGAGCCCGGGGTCAAGCCCAGATGGCTCGCCAGCTCGCGCATGCCGACCTGGCCGAAGCCCTTGCTGGCGAACAGCTCCAGGGCCTTGTCGCGGCTTTCGGCAAAGCGCGAGCAACGCTCAGCCATAGAGATGGAAACCCCGTCGGCTCTTGCGCCCCAGGTAGCCGGCGGCGACCATTTCCTTGAGCAGCGGCGCTGGCCGGTACTTGCTGTCGTTGAAGCCGTCGTAGAACGCCTCGAGGATCGCCAGCAGGGTGTCCAGGCCGATCAGGTCGGCCAGGGCCAGGGGGCCGATCGGCTGGTTGCAGCCCAGGCGCATGCCGGCGTCGATGTCCTCGGCGCTGGCCAGGCCCTCCTGGAACACCAGGATCGCCTCGTTGATCATCGGCACCAGGATGCGGTTGACCACAAAACCCGGGCGGTTGCCGGCGGTGATCGCGGTCTTGCCCAGGCGCTGGGCCATCTCCATGGCCAGGGCGTGGGTCGCGTCGCTGGTCTGCAGGCCGCGGATCACCTCGATCAGGCCCATCACCGGCACCGGGTTGAAAAAATGCAGGCCGATGAAGCGCTGCGGAACGCTGACGCTGGCGGCCAACTGAGTGATCGACAGCGACGAGGTGTTGGAGGCAATCACGCACCCGGGGCCAACCTGGTCGGCAATCTGCTGCAGCACCCGCAGCTTGAGGTCGAGGTTCTCGGTGGCCGCTTCGATCACCAACTGGGCGTCCTTGAGTGCGCTGTAGTCGGTGCTGATGCGGATCCGCCCCAGGGCGGCGAGCTTCTGCTCCTCGTTCAGGCTGCCCTTGGCGATCAGGCGGTCGAGGTTCTTGCCGATGGTGGCCAGGGCCTTTTCCAGGGCCAGCTGGGCGATGTCCAGCAGGGTCACCTCCAAGCCCGCCTGGGCGCAGACCTGGGCGATACCGTTGCCCATGGTGCCGGCGCCGATCACACCGATGTTTGCAAGATTCATCTTCAGCTCTTCCTTTGTTCGTGGCCTTCGCGGAGCATGGCGCGCACGCCTTGCTCCGCGCATTATCCAGCGAGAGTCTAGAGCCCCGCACCGCGGCCGGCCTATGCCGAAAGCGGTCAAGGGGGCTGGCGTTTTTTGCCATAGGTCCAGCTACGGGAGCACAGCCTCTACATGCGTGAAACGGATTCGGTCGCGGTCTACTTTGTCCGGGTGATGACCCATGCCCTGCGCGAGCAGCCGGCGCGCCTGGCGGCGGTGCTGGAGGAGGCGGGGATTGACCCGGCGCTGCTCGACCAGCCCCGGGCGCGAGTGCCCGGCAGTGCCTTCGCCGCGCTGTGGCTGATACAGATCCGCGAACTGCAGGACGAGTTCTTCCAGCTCGACGCCCACGGCATGCCACCGGGAGCCTTTGCCCTGATCTGCCGCGGGCTGATCCAGGAGCCCAACCTGGAAAAGGCCCTGCGCCAGTGCCTGGGCAACTTCAACCTGTTCCTGCGGGACTTTCGCGGCAGCCTCAGCCTGCGGGGCAAGCGTGCGGTGATCAGCCTGGACAACCACAGCGCCGACCCGGAGCGCCGCCGTTATGGCGAAGAGACCTTGCTGGTGCTGGTGATCAGCCTGCTGTGTTGGCTCGGCGGGCGACGCATTCCCATCGACCGCGCGGACTTTCGCCATGCACGCCTGAGCCTCAGCGACGACCCGCTGCTGTGGGGCAGCAACCTGAGCTGGAACGCTGGGCGCACCGAGATCGAATTTGCCAGCCGCTGGCTGCGCCTGCCGGTGGTCCAGGACCTGGCCTCGCTCAAGGTGTTCCTGCGCAGCGCGCCGCAATGGCTGGTGATCCGTTTTCGCAACCAGCACGGCCTGATCACCCAGGTGCACCAGCGCCTGCGGGCCAGCCACTACAGCCAGTGGCCGACCCTGGAAGCCTTCGCCAATGAGTTGCAGATGAGCCCCAGCACCTTGCGCCGGCGCCTGGAGCGCGAGGGCGGCTCCTACCAGGAGATCAAGGACGAAGTGCGCCGTGGCGTGGCGGTCGAGCTGCTGCGGCGCTCGGCGGCCAGCATCAGCGAGATTGCCGAACTGACCGGCTTCCAGGAGCCCAGCGCCTTCCACCGCGCGTTCAAGAAATGGACCGGCGAAAGCCCCGGGCGCTACCGCGCGCGTTTCCAGCCCGGCCCAGCCTGACCCCACGACCTCACGGTTCCTACGGATCTCGCCACGGCGCGCAGCCTTGTGTAGGAGCTGGCTTGCCAGCGAAGGCGCCCGCAAGATCACCGCACAATCCAGGGGCCCCTTCGCCGGCAAGCCGGCTCCTACAGGGAGCTGCACGGTCTATCTGCCTGCTGTAGGAGCTGGCTTGCCAGCGAAGGCGCCCGCAAGATCGCCGCACAATCCAGGGGCCTCTTCGCCGGCAAGCCGGCTCCTACGGTCGCTGGGTGTGGCTCAGGCCGGGCTGCGGCCGGGCATCTGGATGCCGTGCTGCTGCACCCGCCGATACAGGGTCGCCCGGGAAATGCCCAGGGCCTTGGCCGCCGCCAGCGGTTTCCAGCGATGGCGCACCAAGGCATCCAGCAGCACCTGGCGTTCCGGGCTGGTGCTGCCCTGGAGCACCGGCTGGGCCTCAGGCCCATCGCTGCCGCGCAACTGCTCGGGCAGATCCTGCAGCTGGATCAGCGGCCCTTCGCACACCGCGCAGGCATAGCGCAGGACATGCCGCAGCTGGCGCACGTTGCCCGGCCAGCGATAACCCAGCAGGCACTCCAGCGCCCGATCGCCCAGTTGCACCGGGGCCCCACAGCGCTTGGATTCTTCCTCGACGATCTGCCGGATCAGCCCCAGGCGATCGCTGCGTTCACGCAGGGGCGGCAACTGGAAGCACGCGCCGCCGAGGCGAAAATACAGGTCCTCGCGAAAGCTGCCCTCAGCCACCAGGGCTTGCAGGTCGCGGTGGGTGGCGCAGATCACCTGGATATCCACGGTCTTGCGTTGCGCAGCCCCCAGCGGCGCCACTTCGCCCTCGGCCAGCACCCGTAGCAGACGGGTCTGCAAGGCCAGGGGCATGTCGCCGATTTCATCGAGGAACAGGGTGCCGCCGTCGGCCTGTTGCAGCAGGCCCTGCATGCCCTTGCTGGAGGCCCCGGTAAAGGCGCCGGCGGCGTAGCCGAACAGCTCGCTCTCGATCAGGCTCTCCGGGATTGCCGCGCAGTTCAGTGCGACGAAGGGCCGGTCGCGGCGCTGGCTGGCCTGGTGCAGCTGACGGGCGAAGACTTCCTTGCCGGAACCGGTCTCGCCTTGCACCAGCACCGGCAGGTGGCGGTCCTTGACCCGCACCGCCAGGCGCAGGCTTTGCTCCACGCGCGGGTCCAGGGGGGCGGCAGCCAGCGTCAGGCGCGCTCGGCTGGGCGCCCGCCGCGGTGCCCGCAGGCGACCGTGCAGGGCATGGGGCGCGGCGGGGCTGTGCAAGGAGCACAGGCTTTCGTCGCTGGCGCGGTGCAGCAGCTGCGGGTCGAACACCTGGGCGATGTGCTGGGGCAATGTTCCATGGCGCCGCAGCAGGTAGTCCCGGGCCGCCGGGTTCAGCGCTTGCAGCACGCCGTCGTCGTCCCAGGCCAGCAGGTAGTCGGGCTGGCTGTCGACATACCCCGGGCTGCCGTGGGCCCGCAGCACCCAGCAGCCCTGGGCGCTGCTCATGAAGAACGCCTGTTCGATCTCCCGGGCGCTCTGCACCACCATCTGCCGGATCAGGTGCTGGGAGCGGCGGTCGTCCGGGGAGCGCACCGCCGACACATCGAGCACCCCGAGCAACTCACCCTGGGGGTCGAACACCGGGGCGGCGGAGCAGGTCAGGCCGATGAAGGCCGCTCGGAAGTGGTCGCGCTTGTGCACCGTCACCGGGGCCCGCGCGGTCAGCACTGCGGCCACGCCGCAGGTGCCTTCCTCGCCCTCGGACCAGCAGGTGCCCAGGTACAGCCCGGCCTTGCGGCAGTCGTTACGCAGGGTCGACTCCACACGGTAGTCGATGGTCCGGCCCTGGGCATCGGTGAGCAGCACGCAGTAGTCGGCGTCGCGCACCCGGCCATGCAGGCGCGCCACTTCTTCGCTGGCGATGTGCAGGAACAGCTCGGAGCGCTCGCGGCATTCCTTGAGCAGGTCCTGGGACAGGATGCGCGGCCCTTGCAGGGAGCCGGGGTCCAGGTGGTGCTGCTCCATGGAGCGGCGCCAGGAGTCGAGGATCAGGCTTGGGACGGGGGCCTGGGGCAGGTGCGCGGCGTTCTTCAGCACCCGGCTGACACAGTCCACGTGGGCTCTTGAATGTGCGGAAAGCATGGGGGCCTCCGGTTGCAGCTTCTTATCGTTGTGGGCGCATTAAGCGCCGATCCGCGCCCCTCGACAAGCACCGAACGCCGCCGGGACGACAGTGAGACGCAACGTCTCAAGGTCTCGCCAGAGCCCTGTGCAGCCTGACATGCAACGTCTCACGGAACGCTTTCTTCAACGCTCTGCAAAAGATGCAGCAGCCGCTCTGGAACGGCCATCTTCAGAGGTTTTTCGACAACTGGCACCGGCCTTGCTCTAGCCCTTGGCAACCAGCCCTTGGCAACCCGCGCCGACTGGCCCATCGAAGAATAAGAACGAGGTGCCCGATGTTTTCTCCTGCCTGTGCTCCGCCCGCGGTGAGCCCATGAGCCGCCGCCCCCTCACCGTCGGCATCATTGCCAACCCGGCGTCGGGTCGTGATGTGCGCCGCCTGACCGCCAATGCCGGGCTGTTCTCCAGCACCGACAAGGTCTCGGTGATCCAGCGCCTGCTGGCGGCCTTCGGTGCCACCGGCATCACCCAGGTGCTGATGCCCACCGACATGACCGGGATCGCCGCCGCGGTGCACAAGAACAGCCGCAGCCGCCAGGCCCGGGAGCAGCACTGGCCGGCCCTGGAGTTCCTCGACCTGACCCTGCGCCAGAGCGTCGAGGACACCCGCCAGGCCGCACGTTGGATGGCCGAGCGCGGAGTGGCGCTGATCGCCGTGCTCGGCGGCGACGGCACCCACAAGGCGGTGGCCGCCGAGGTCGGTGATATACCGCTGCTGACCCTGTCCACCGGCACCAACAATGCTTTCCCGGAGCTGCGCGAAGCCACCAGCGCCGGCCTCGCCGGTGGGCTCTACGCCAGTGGCCGGGTGCCCGCCGAGATCGCCCTGCGGCGCAACAAGCGGCTGCTGGTGCGCGAGCCGGCCCGGGGCCTGTGCGAAGTGGCCCTGGTGGATGTGGCGGTGTCGCCCCTGGCCTTCGTCGGCGCCCGGGCCATCAGCCGCGCCAGCGACCTGGCGCAGGTCTTCGTGACCTTTGCCGAACCCCAGTCCATCGGCATTTCCGCGCTCTGCGGGCTGTGGCTGCCGGTGACCCGCCAGGAGCCCCACGGCGCCTGGATGCGCCTGGACCCGCAGTCCCCCGAAGCGCTGCTGGTGCCCCTGGCCCCGGGCCTGTTGCAGGGCTGCGGGGTGCTGGACGCCGGCTACCTGCAACCCGAGGTGCCCCAACCGCTGTGCCTGAACGCCGGCACCCTGGCCCTGGATGGCGAGCGCGAGATCGAATTCAACCCCCACGACCGGCCCACGGTCACCCTGGATGCCGGCGGCCCGCTGAGCATCGACGTCAACGCGGTCCTGGCACACGCGGCGCGCCAGCGCCTGCTGGCCATCGATCGCGAGCACCGGCAACACCCCTTGAACCTTCAGTCCCAAGACACCCTGGAGAATAAAAATGTCGACACCCTTGACCACTGACCAATTGCTCCACGCCTACCGGGTGATGCGTACCATCCGCGCATTCGAAGAACGCCTGCACGTGGAATTCGCCACCGGCGAGATCCCCGGTTTCGTCCACCTCTACGCCGGCGAAGAAGCCTCGGCGGCCGGGGTCATGGCCCACCTGCGGGACGATGACTGCATCGCCTCCAACCACCGTGGCCACGGCCATTGCATCGCCAAGGGCGTGGACGTCTACGGGATGATGGCGGAGATCTACGGCAAGAAGACCGGGGTCTGCCAGGGCAAGGGCGGCTCCATGCACATCGCCGATTTCGAGAAGGGCATGCTCGGCGCCAATGGCATCGTCGGTGCCGGTGCGCCGCTGGTGGTGGGCGCGGCCCTGGCCGCCCGGCTGCAAGGCACTGACGGTGTGTCCGTGGTGTTCTTCGGCGACGGCGGCTCCAACGAGGGTGCGGTGTTCGAGGCCATGAACATGGCCTCGGTATGGAACCTGCCGTGCCTGTTCATCGCCGAGAACAACGGCTACGCCGAGGCCACGGCGTCCAACTGGTCGGTGGCCTGCGATCACATCGCCGACCGCGCCGCCGGCTTCGGCATGCCCGGGGTGACGGTGGACGGATTTGATTTCTTCGCCGTGCACGAAGCCGCCTGCGCTGCCGTGGAGCGGGCTCGGGCCGGGGAAGGGCCGTCGCTGATCGAGGTCAAGCTGACCCGCTACTACGGCCACTTCGAGGGCGACGCCCAGACCTACCGCGCCCCCGACGAGGTCAAGCATTACCGCGAGCACAACGACTGCCTGATGCAGTTTCGCCAGAGCACCACTCGTTCCGGACTGCTGCAGGCCAGCCAGCTGGAGCAGATCGATGCAGAGGTGGAAGCGCTGATCGAGGACGCGGTGCGCAAGGCCAAGTCGGACCCCAAGCCGAGCCCGGCCGATCTGCTGAGCGATGTGTACGTCGCTTACCCATAACGCCCCACAGAACAACAAGAGACCACCATCATGGCGAGAAAAATCAGTTACCAGCAGGCCATCAACGAAGCCCTGGCCCAGGAAATGCGGCGCGACCCCAGCGTGTTCATCATGGGGGAAGACGTGGCCGGCGGTGCCGGCGCCCCCGGCGACAACGACGCCTGGGGCGGCGTGCTCGGGGTGACCAAGGGCCTCTACCATCAATTCCCCGGGCGGGTGCTGGACACCCCGTTGTCGGAGATCGGCTACGTCGGCGCCGCAGTCGGCGCCGCCACCCGTGGCGTGCGCCCGGTGTGCGAGCTGATGTTCGTCGACTTCGCCGGCTGCTGCCTGGACCAGATCCTCAACCAGGCGGCGAAGTTTCGCTACATGTTCGGCGGCAAGGCCCAGACCCCGCTGGTGATCCGCACCATGGTCGGCGCCGGCCTGCGCGCCGCGGCCCAGCACTCGCAGATGCTCACCTCGCTGTGGACCCACATCCCCGGGCTGAAAGTGGTTTGCCCGTCGTCGCCCTACGACGCCAAGGGCCTGCTGATCCAGGCGATCCGCGACAACGACCCGGTGATCTTCTGCGAGCACAAGCTGCTCTACAGCCTGCAGGGCGAAGTGCCGGAAGAGTCCTACGTGATTCCCTTCGGCGAGGCCAACTTCCTGCGCGACGGCAAGGACGTGACCCTGGTGTCCTACGGGCGCACGGTGAACACCGCCCTGGAGGCGGCCCGCGCGCTGTCCGCGCGCGGCATCGACTGCGAGGTGATCGACCTGCGCACCACCAGCCCCCTGGACGAAGACAGCATCCTGGAAAGCGTGGAGAAGACCGGGCGCCTGGTGGTGATCGACGAAGCCAACCCGCGCTGCTCCATGGCCACCGACATCTCGGCGCTGGTGGCGCAGAAAGCCTTCGCCGCCCTCAAGGCGCCGATCGAAATGGTCACCGCGCCCCATACGCCAGTGCCGTTCTCCGACGCCCTGGAAGACCTGTACATCCCTGACGCGGCGAAGATCGAGAAAGCCGTGCTCAACGTGATCGAGTGGAGCCGCTGATGAGCCAGATCCATACCCTGACCATGCCCAAGTGGGGCCTGTCGATGACCGAGGGCCGGGTCGATGCCTGGCTCAAGGAAGAAGGCCAGAGCATCAGCAAGGGCGATGAAGTGCTGGACGTGGAGACCGACAAGATCTCCAGCAGCGTCGAGGCGCCGTTCTCCGGCATCCTGCGCCGGCAGATCGCCCGTCAGGACGAGACCCTGGCGGTGGGCGCGCTGCTGGGCATCGTGGTCGATGGCGAGGCCAGCGACGCCGAGATCGACGCGGTGATCGAGCAGTTCCAGGCCAGCTTCGTGCCCGGCGACAGCGCCGACGAAGACAGCGGCCCGGCGCCGCAGAAGGTGGAAATCGGCGGCCGGCTGATCCGTTATTTCGAGCGCGGTGAAGGCGCCACGCCAGTGCTGCTGGTGCACGGCTTTGGCGGTGACCTCAACAACTGGCTGTTCAACCACGAAGCCCTGGCCGTCGGGCGCCGGGTGATCGCCCTGGACCTGCCGGGCCACGGCGAGTCGACCAAGGCCCTGCAACGGGGTGACCTGGACGAGTTGAGCGAAGTGCTGCTGGCGCTGCTGGATCACCTGGAGATTCCCGTGGCCCATCTGGTGGGCCACTCCATGGGCGGCGCGGTGTCCCTCAACACCGCGCGGCTGGCGCCAGACCGCGTGCGTTCCCTGACCCTGATCGGCAGCGCCGGGCTGGGCCGCGAGATCAACGGCGACTACCTGCAAGGCTTTGTCGAGGCCAGCAACCGCAATGCCCTCAAGCCGCAGCTGGTGCAGCTGTTCTGCAATGCCGAGCTGGTGAACCGGCAGATGCTCGACGACATGCTCAAGTACAAGCGCCTGGAAGGGGTGCAGGCGGCCCTCGGGCAGCTTGCTAGCAACCTCTTCGCCGACGGCCGCCAGCAGGCCGACCTGCGCCCGGTGGTGCAGGACGGGCCGCAGCCGGTGCTGGTGATCTGGGGCAGCGATGACCGGATCATCCCGGTGAGCCACAGCGCCGATCTCAAGGCGCAGATCGAGGTGCTACCGGGGCAGGGGCACATGCTGCAGATGGAAGCGGCGGAGCAGGTCAACCGCCTGATCCTCGACTTTATCCAGCAGCACTGAGGTGTTCTGCGGCGGCCAGGGGGCCGTCGCATCTCTACAAGAATAAGGAGAAGCCAAGATGAGTGTTTCCCTCAAGCCGGTTCCCAGCATGCGTGCCGCGGTCTGGCACGGCCGCCACGATATCCGCGTCGAAGACGTACCGCTGCCCGACGCGCCGCCTGCCGGCTGGGTGCAGATCCGCGTCGACTGGTGCGGCATCTGCGGCTCTGACCTGCACGAGTACGTGGCCGGGCCGGTGTTCATTCCGGTGGACGCACCGCACCCGCTGACCGGGATCAAGGGCCAGTGCATCCTCGGCCACGAGTTCTGCGGCGAGATAGTCGCCCTGGGCGAAGGGGTCCAGGGTTTCAGCGTCGGCCAGCCAGTGGCCGCCGACGCCTGCCAGCACTGCGGCACCTGCTACTACTGCACCCACGGCCTGTACAACATCTGTGAAAACCTGGCCTTTACCGGGCTGATGAACAACGGCGCCTTCGCCGAATTGGTCAACGTCCCGGCCAACCTGCTGTACGCCTTGCCGGCCAACTTTCCCGCCGAGGCCGGAGCGCTGATCGAGCCGCTGGCGGTGGGCATGCACGCGGTGAAAAAGGCCGGCAGCCTGCTGGGGCAGAACGTGGTGGTGGTCGGTGCCGGCACCATCGGCCTGTGCACCATCATGTGCGCCAAGGCCGCCGGTGCGGCCCAGGTGATCGCCCTGGAAATGTCCGGCGCACGCAAGGCCAAGGCCCTGGAAGTCGGCGCGACCCACGTGCTCGATCCCAAGGAGTGCGACGCCCTGGCCGAGGTCAAGCGCCTGACCGGCGGGCTGGGGGCCGATGTCAGCTTTGAATGCATCGGCAACAAGCACACCGCCAAGCTGGCCATCGACCTGATCCGCAAGGCCGGCAAGTGCGTGCTGGTGGGGATCTTCGAAGAGCCCAGCGAGTTCAACTTCTTCGAGCTGGTGGCCACCGAGAAACAGGTGCTGGGGGCCCTGGCCTACAACGGTGAGTTCGCCGATGTGATCGCCTTTATCGCCGATGGCCGCCTGGATATCTCACCCCTGGTGACTGGGCGCATTCAGCTGGAAGAGATCGTTGGCCAGGGCTTCGAAGAGCTGGTCAACAACAAGGAGCACAACGTCAAGATCATTGTTTCCCCCGGTCAGTTGCGACGCTCGTAAACGAGCGATTTGGCGATGGCCGCCAGCGGTCATCGCACTTTTTTACAGTTTTGCGTTCTATCACCAGGCCTGGCCGCGCCGATCCCCGCCGCAGCCCGTGAATCCTGACCCGGTGCCGATGGCCTACGCTCCCTCTTCTTGCATGATGCAAACCCGCTTTCAGCGCCTGCTGCTGGCAGGGCTGCTGATACTCAGCGCCAGCGCCTGCACCCAGCAGCAAGGGCGCGACATCGCCAAACAGTTTCGTGAAGGCAAGCCTGACGAATTCTTCCAGACCAGCGTCGACCGCATGGCCACCATCGGCATGCGCGACAACCTGCAGAGCCTGTACCTGCTGATGAGCAAGCTCTACCTGCGCAACCCCAGCCAGTGGCGCAAGTCGGGCTATCCCGATGGCACCACGGCCCAGCGGCAGATCCGCAATGCCATTGAACAGCGCCAGCCGCTACCGGCCCTGGGGGATCGCCGCGACCTGGCGGCCCTGAGTTATTCCCTGAGCCCGGAGTTCCAGGGCGATCGGGTCGGGGCCTTTATCTATGCCATTGGCAGCATGCTGGTGACGGCCCATGGCGGGCGGACCGAGTTCTACATGACCGACAGCATCGACCCGCAATTTGTCAGCAACGCCGCGCGCAACATCGAAAAGGCCACCTGGCTGCTGAGCCAACGCCAGGATGCCAACGGCGTACTGTTGCTGTTCTCCAACGAGATTTCCGAAGAGGGCAGCAACCTGAGTTTTGCCGTGGAGTTCGGCAAGATCGTCGCGCGCCTGGATCTACTGACGCATATGCTCGACGAGCGCTACCGTCGGGTGGGGCTCAATTATGCGCAGAGCTTGTTGCTGATGAATTTCTTGCCGGTCCAGTAGGAGCTGGCTTGCCAGCGAAGGCGCCCACCCAGACGCTGCAAGGCCCAAGGGCCTGTTCGCCGGCAAGCCGGCTCCTACAGGGATCTGCACGGACCATCTGCCTGCTGTAGGAGCTGGCTTGCCAGCGAAGGCGTCCGCCCAGACGATGCAAGGCCCAAGGGCCTGTTCGCCGGCAAGCCGGCTCCTACGGGGAACGGCGCGGACTATCTGCCTGCTGTAGGAGCTGGCTTGCCAGCGAAGGCGTCCGCCCAGACGCTGCAAAGCCCAAGGGCCTGTTCGCCGGCAAGCCGGCTCCTACACGGAGTTTGGCTTGGCCCTCTCTCAGGTCATTCCAAGTTTTTTGCGCGCCATCAACAGGGCTGCGACGCTCAACGCTGCCGCCAGCATCAGGTAGAAACTCGGCGCCAGTTGCGAGCCGCTCAGAGCAATCAGTCCGGTGGCGATCACCGGGGCAAAACCACCGAAGATCGTGACGCCGAGGTTGTAGCTCAGGGACATGCCGGTGACCCGGGTGCGCACCGGGAAGATGTCCGCCATCAGCGACGGCAACGGGGCGAAGTACACCGCCTTGATCAGGGCCATCATCGCCACCACCAACAGCAGGGAGCTGGCGCTGGGGCGGCTGTTGAGCCAGAAGAACGCCGGCAGGATCGCCACGGCGTAGACCACCGCGGCTGCCAGCATGATTTTCAGGCGCCCGATATGGCCGGACAGGTAGCCGACGATGGGCGTGACTAGGGTCAGGATCAGGCCGCCGGTGAGGGTCGCCAGAAAGCCCGAGGACTGGGCGATGTTCAGGCTGGTGGCAGCGTAGGACGGCATGTACTGGATCATGTAGTTCGAGGCGGTGGACACCACCAGGGTGCCCATGGCGATCAACAGCAGGGTCTTCTGGGTCACCAGCACTTCGCGCAATGGGCGCTCCCCTGGTTCGCTGGCCTTGAAGTCCGGCGACTCGTCCACCGTGCGGCGGATGTACAGGCCCACCGGGCCCAGCAGCAGGCCGAAGAAGAACGGTACGCGCCAGCCCCAGTCGAGCATCTGCTGGGGATCGAGGTGCTTGGTCAGGAAGTAGCCGAAGGTCGAGGCGATGACCACGCCAAAACCCTGGCTGGCGAACTGCAGGCTGGCGACAAAGTGCCGGGTGCGCGGCGGCGCGTGTTCGAGCATGAAGGCGGTGGAGGTGCCGAACTCGCCACCGGCGGAGAAGCCCTGCAGCAGCCGGGCCACAAGAATGCCGATCGGCGCGGCGATGCCCAGGGTGGCGTAGCTGGGCATGATGGCGATCAGCAGGGTGCCCGCCAGCATGATCAGGATCGACAGGGTCAGGGCCTTCTTGCGGCCCCGGCGGTCGGCGTAGGAGCCCAGCACTGCCGCGCCCAGGGGGCGGATCAGGAACGAGATGCCGAAGGTGGCAAAGGCCAGCAGCAGGGAAAAGGTCGGGTCGGCCGTGGGAAAGAACACCTGGCTGATGGTCAGGGCGAAGTAGGCGTAGATCGACAGGTCGAACCACTCCAGGGTGTTGCCGATCAGGGCGGCGCCTATGGGTTTCCACAGGGCCTTGGGTTCGACCCGGATCGCGGTCGAGGTGGCGGCTAACTCTGTCATACGAGACGCTCCTGCTTATTGTTGGATTTTGAGCGACAGGTGCTCGACCAGAGTCGAGCGGGGTAAGCGATGGCCTCAGGCCCGGGGCAGGTCCCCCAGGTCCCAGAACAGGGCCGTCATGATCTCCAGGCCTTCACGAATCACCGGCAGCAGCAGGTGTTCGTCCGGGGCGTGCTGCGAGCAGCCGGGGTAGGAGTGGGGAATCCACAGGGTCGGCAGCCCCAGCACTTCGGCAAAGATGTCGTTGGGCAGGGTGCCCGCCAGGTTCGGCAACAGCGCCAGGCGCTGCGCACTGCTGCCTGCAATCGAGGTTTTGGCGAACCGGACCCAGGGGTTGTCCGGGTCCAGGCGGGTGGCCGGGGAGCAGCGCTCCATGATGATCTCGACCTGGTGGAAACCTTCGCGGTCCAGGTGCGCCCGCAGCAGGCTTTCCAGCTGCTGCCAGGGGGTGCCGAGAACAAAGCGCAGTTGGCAGAAGGCCACGGCCCGGGGTGGGATCGCGTTCACCGGTTTTTGCGGGTTGCCGGTGCTGAAGGCGAGAATCTCCAGGGTGTTCCAGGCGAACAGGCGCTCGCCCAGGGTCAGCCCCGGTTCGCCCCAGTTTTCGTCCAGGGGCCGGCCCAGGGAGTCGCGATCAATCTCCAGGTCGGCGATGGCGGCGCGCACATTGTCGGGAATGTGCGCCGGCAGCAGTTCGCGGCAGCGGATGCGGCCGTGCTGGTCCACCAGGCTGGCCAGGGCGTTGGCCAGCACCACGCCGGGGTTGCTCATGACCCCGCCCCAGTTGCCCGAGTGCAGGCCTTTGTCCCGGGTGTTGAGCTCCAGGCGGAACTGCGCCGAGCCCCGGGAGCCGAGGAACAGCGTCGGCCGCGCCTGATTCAGCCGTGGGCCGTCGGAGGCGATGAACACATCGGCCCGCAGCAGTTCGCGCTGCTCCTGGCACAGTTGGCGCAGCCCCGGGGAACCGGCTTCCTCGCCCATTTCGAACAGCAGCTTGAGGTTGAAACCCAGGCGCCCGTTGCGGGCCTTGAGCACCTGCTCCAGGGCCGCCAGGTTGATGCTGTGCTGGCCCTTGTTGTCGGCGGTGCCACGGCCGTACCAGCGCTCGCCCTCCAGGGTCAGTTGCCAGGGATTCAGGCCGGCGCGCCACTGTTCGGCGTAACCCGGCACCACGTCGCCGTGGCCGTAGCTGAGCACCGTGTGCAGCGCCGGGTCTTCCAGGCGCGTGGCAATCAGGAACGGCCCACCGGCCTCGGGGTTGGCCAGCAGTTGGCAGTCGAAGCCCAGGCGCTGCAGCAGTGGCTGGATTTCTTCCAGCAAATAGCGCGGCAGCTCGCTGGCGTGGGCCGGGTCCTGGCTGTCACTGCGAAACGCCACCCGGCGCCGCAGGTCCTGTTCAAAGTGGCCGTCGTCCAGGTACTGGCGCACGCCAGTCAGGGCAGCTTGCTTGGTCATTGCAACTCCGGTCGGGCAAGGGGAACGGGCCCATGGTGGAGTTGGCCAAGGCATCTGTATATTGCTGTTTTTTGAAGGCATGATTCTAAAAATTGGATGCCTGCAAGGAGACGCAGATGGACTATCGGTATTTTCTGGCGGTGATCGATGCCGGCTCCCTGGCCGCCGCAGGGGAGCGTTTGCACATCGCCCCCAGCGCGGTGAGCCGGCAGATCGCCCTGCTGGAAGAGAGCGTTGGCGTGGCGCTGTTCGAGCGGCGTCCGCGGGGCATGCAACTCACCGCTGCCGGCGAGGCCCTGGCCGAACATGCCCGGCGTACCTGGCTGGAGCAGGAGAACATCCTGGCCGAGCTGCGCGGCGAGGGTTACCCGGGAGCCAAGGTGATCCGCCTGGTATCCACCGAGGGCCTGTCGCGGTATTTCCTGCCGCGGGTGCTGCTGGAGCATTACCGCCTGCGGCCCGGAGCCGAGTACCGCCTGGACGTGATCTCGCCCCACGAGTGCGTGCAGCGCATTCGCCGCGGCGAGGCGGATGTCGGGCTGACCTTCAGCACCGAACCGGTGGAGGGGGTAAATGTGTGCTACTCGATCCGCTCGCCGATTCGCGCCCTGATGCGGGCGGGGCATCCACTGGCCAACGCTGGGGTGCTGTCGTTGGAGCAGGTACAGGCGTTTCCCGTGGCCTTGACGCCCAAGGGCACCACCCAGCGGCAACTGCTGGACCTGGTGTGCCAGCTGGACGGCCTGAGCTTCGATCAGGTGATGACCTGCAACTTTTCCGGGGCCCTGCATGAGTTTGTGCGCCAGTCGGATACGGTGGCCTTTGCCAGCGCCATCAGTGGCGAAGGGCAGGGCATGGATGGGCTGGTGTCGGTGCCGCTGTCCAACCCGCGCCTGGGCGATCGGGACATCCAGGTGCTGACCATGCCCAAGCGGGTGCTGCCGCAGAGCCTGGGGTTTTTTATCGAGACTTTGATTGCAGGGTTGCAGAAGTCGGCTGAGGCGCCGCCGGGCGAGACGGCCGGCAGCACAGGATTGAACCGCCCCCGGCGTCCGGTCGCCGCCCGCTGAACAGTTCGGCCAGGGGGCAGGGCGGCCCTTGAATCAGGCGCCTCAGGCCTTATTGGCTGGCGGCGAAGGATTCCGCGTAGTGCACCGTGCCTGCAGGCAAGGCACCGCCGAAGGACAACGTCTGGAAATACCCTTGAGGCACGCCGGGCAACTGCAAACCGTCATAGGCTTGGAAGCCGAAGCGTTGGTAGTAGCCAGGGTCGCCCAGCACCACGCAGCCCTGGGCCCCAAGGTTCTGCAAGTCGGCCAGCGCGGCTCGCATCAGGCTTGAGCCGATGCCCTGGCCTTGTCGGTCCGGCCGCACGGATATGGGCCCGAGCCCGTACCAGCCGACTTCCCCGCCCGACAGGGTGACCGGCGAAATCGCCACATGCCCAACCAGGGTGCCCTGCTCTTCGGCCACCAGGGACAGGGTCAATTGCCCGGCACGGCGCAGTGCGTTGACGATGAAGTGCTCGGTGTGGCTGGAGTGGGCTTGCTGGGCGAACGCCGCGGCAGTCAGTTCAGTGATGGTCTCGATGTCTTCGGTGCTTTCGTTGCGGATGGTCAGGTTCATCTCGTTGACTCCTTCATGAGGGATGGATCAGGCCGCGCCAAGTGAGAAACAGCGCGGTGGCTTTTTACGGTATGGCGCGCGGCCTTTCAGGCCGAAGGCCCAAGCCGCGTCAGGTGGCTGTCGCGCCGTGGTTCGGGGGTGTGCAATGGGTTGCCGGCCAAGGCAGCGCTAGGCGGGGTTTTTCTGCAGGACGAAAAACTGATAGCCGTAGTCGCCCAGGAAGCGCTCGTGAATCTCCAGCTCCTCCTGGATGTCTGCCAGGGCCCTGGAGCCCATGCCTTGAGCGGACAGTGCGACGACCTTCGCACGCAGGGGCACCAGGTAGTTGTCCCAGGCTTGGCGGCTCAATGGAAAACTGTGCAGCAACTGATAGCCCTGCGAGTGGATGTCCACCACTCGGCGCTCCAGTGTGGCCATGTCCGGGTAGTTGCTGTGCCAGAACGCCGAGGCTTGCGGCGCGGGCTGCCGGGTCAGCCAGATCAGGTCGCTGATCACCAGGAATCCCTGCGGCCTGATAAACCGCCTCCAGTCTTGCAAGGCGTTGGCAAAGCCGATGATGTAGGCGCTGCCCTCGGCCCAGATGGCATCGAACGAAGCTGGTGCAAAGGGCAGCTCGCTCATGCTCGCGCACAGGGGCTGGACCTGCTGCGCCAAGGCCTCGGCGGTGGCGGCGGCCTGCAGTTGGGCCAGGCTGTATTGGTCGTTGTCCAGGGCGGTGACCTGCCCCTGGCTGTGCCTGGCCAGCAGCAAGCTGCTGGGGCCACGGCCGCAGCCGATGTCCAGCAGGCTCTGTGGCAGCACGGGCAGGCTGTGCAGGGCCTGCAACCTGTCTTCGGCAGACCCCGGCCCGAGGCGCTCCAGGCCCTCGACGATGCGCTCGAAATCGGCCATGTAATGGTCGTGCTCATTCATGTCTTTGGATAACCATTTCAGGCGCAATGCCTGCTTTTCGTTGAACCCCTGCTTCAGCAGCCAGGCCAGGTGCGCGCCCGGGGCCTGGTGCTCCAGGGCTTGATGCCAGCCGCGCAGGGACGCTTGCCCCAGCATGGCGGCGAGCAGGTCCCGGGCTTGCTGCTTGTGTGCAATCTCCTGGTCCAGGGCCTGCAAGCGTTGAAGCAGCAATGAGCGGTCTATGCAGGTGTCCAGGCATGCCTGGCACTCCTTCAAGGTCAGCCCGCCGGCCTGAAGCTGTTGCAGCAACTTCAGCTGTTGCAGGTCATGCTCGGCATAGACGCGGTAGCCATTGGCCTGGCGCCGGGATGCAATCAGCCCCAGCTTTTCGTAATAGAGCAGGGTAGAACGGCTTAGACCGACCTTTTGCGCCAGCTCGGAAATGCGATACATGACCTTTCCCTCGTTGTAGGGCGTAGCACCCTAAACTATGAAGTTGTAGACAGGTAAAGCAGCAAAAGCACAGGAGAAGATTTTTTTCATCGCCTGGATGTGCGCACCCGAGGGGCTGCCGCGGGCAACCCGGGTGCACCTTGAGCAAGAGCGGCTAGGCGTGCTCATGCCGGGATAGCCGATCCTTTGCCTACCGTAATTCCCGGAGTCTTTGCCCAGTGCCTGACATGTCGATCAACGCCGCCTATGCGAAACGCTTCAACGCGGTACTCGCCTATATCGATGGGAACCTCGAAGGCGATCTGTCGGTGAGAACCTTGAGCCGTGTGGCGAACTTCTCGGAGTTTCATTTCCATCGGCAGTTCACGGCGTTCGTGGGTGTGCCTGTGTCCCGTTATGTGCAGTTGATGCGGTTACGGGATGCGGCGCATCGCCTGGCCTCTCAGGCAGATTACTCGGTGCTGGAGGCCGCACTGGGTGCGGGTTTCGAAAGTCCCGAGGCATTCTCCAGGGCGTTCAGGCGCGGGTTCGGCATGACGCCGAGCGTGTTCAGGAAGCAGCCGAACTGGCAGGTCTGGAATGCGGTGTTCGCTATCCCTCATTTTTCCAGGAGCATCATCATGCAAGTACGAATCGTGGACTTTGCCCAAACTCGGGTCGCAGCGCTGGAGCACTGTGGGCCTGCGGGGCTGGTCGGTGAAAGCGTGCGCCGATTCCTCGACTGGCGCATGCAGAGCGGGCAGTCGCCGGTGGCGTCGAGTCGCAGCTTTGGAGTGCCCTTTGGCAATCCCGATACCACGCCGCCGCAGGAGTTTCGCTTTGCCATCTGCGGGGAGATTCATCAAGCCGTGGCGGCCAATGAGTCGGATATTCGGGAGATGGTCATTGCCGGGGGCCGCTGCGCGGTGGTGCGGCATGTAGGGTCGCCGGATCATATCGGTGAATCCATCTATCCGATCTATCGCGATTGGCTGCCGGGCAGTGGCGAGGAGTTGCGGGATCAGCCGTTGTTTTTTGAGTATCTGAGTGTTTATCCGCAGACGCCGCTGGAGCAGTGGTTGACGGATATTTATGTGCCGTTGCGGTAGCGGGCGCAGTGTTGGCTTTGGGGCGTAGCCGATGCTGCGGTCATGGCTGCTTGGGGCGGTGCTCTTGCTGGGAGGTCGGGGTAGATCTCCAGTGCTGCGGTAACGGCCTTCTATGGGTTGGCGCTGACCGCGAGTCACTTTGGAAACACTGGAATGTCGCCCAGCCCAACGCAACCACAGGCTTCTGCCCCTCCACTTGGTGCCTCGCATCGCGAGGCATGCCCTCACTCCGGCTTTGATCCCTGGGCTGCCGCCACCGGCCATTCATGGTCGGTGGCGGCTAACCTGGCATCCCGGCCGGGTTAGCCACGGTTCAATGCCTGCGTTCGCCATCGTGGTTAACGGGGCCAGCAGATCAAGATCACGACGGCGGCCTTGGACGATCAGGGGGGAGGGAGCTCTTCGCAAGTTGTGAACGGGGGGGCTTCGAGGTGTCTCTTGCTTAGATGGCGAAGTACAGGAGGGGCGAATAAAGACACCGGGTCTCCTGCGCGGGCTTGGCAGTTGCTATAAGGCAAGTTTATTCATTAGTCCCGCAGGAGATCCTTGCAAGCAATAACGTCTCAACGGAGAATGGCGGGCTTCTAACGATCTCCATTAGTGGGTGTTAGTTTAAAGAAAACAGTTGACGGCAGCTGTGTGAAGCAAAGATTTAAAGTAAAACTCCGTTTGGGCTGAAGTCCATCTCTCGCGAAGTGAACTCATTGCTGATGAACAGTCTCGGTGCTGGTGTTGTCGAGTTAGTGGGGAGCTGTACTAATTCGGCGCGTTTGATGTGGGCTCTATATAACAAGGATGTATGGAAAGTGAAAACAAGAATATTGCTCATCGCTGCGCTGGGGCTGTTATCGCTGGCTCAAGCAACACTGTCCTTCGCGGATAATGCCAATGGCAAGAATCTCTATGTGCAGAGGTGTGCCGTGTGCCATGGAGCCGATATCAAGGCAAGCGGACCACTGGCTCATAAGAGCAATCCTCCAACCCCGGACCTGACAACTGCCGCTTTCAAGAAGCGGCTGAATGATTATCCAGGGGTAATCGTCTCATCGGTCATACTGCGCCCTAACGGAGACTTGATTCCAAGAACGCTGCGCGAGAATGGGGTAAAGATTGCGCCGCACGCCTGGAGCGTTCAGGACTTTCGCGATTTGAATCAATACATGAGTGGCTTGATTTCAAGAAGTCGATGATGGGCGGCGAGGAACAATCGCCAGGGAGCAATCCCCAGGGAGCAATCTCGAATAGCTCCGCCCTGAACTTGCCGGCCGATTTGGGCGGTGGCTTTCGAGCAGAGGCAGGCACTCGGGCCCCGAGCAGGTACTGGTCAAATCCTGCCGGTGGTCTCGATGCAGAAGCGACTGACCAGTGCAGGAATTCAACCTTTGAGCACGCTGAAAAAATTTACCCTTCATGGAACCGCCGTCGGCAGCGAGCAGAGCATCCAGCTGGATGAGATTTCAATTCTCGCCGAGCCGGACACGCTCAGGGAGCTGGGTGTGTTCCTGATCAACGCGGCACACGAGATGTCGGCGAACGGGCTGGAGCATGTGCACCTGCAGGACCTGATCGAGAACTTCTCACCTCAGGAACATGTGGACGTGATTGCCCTCAACCAGACGCTGATCAAGCCGGCATGAGGCACCCTGACGCTGTGCTCGGTCGGCAACCGCCCAGCTCATGCGCTACAGGCTGCGAATGCTTTCATCGGCCTTGAGCTCAAACTCGAAGCCAATGCCTACTTCATTGAGGGTCTCTGTAACCCGGCCCATGAAACACTCGGCTTGCTCGGGGAGTTCATACAGCCCCAGGACACGGATGATCGGGTACTTGCCGTAGGCGCCGGGGATTTCACTGTAGATCTCGCCACTTTCGATGAAGGCGATGTAGGTGTTGATTTTCTCTTGCAGCATGAGCAGGTGTTCGCCTTGCTCCGCCTTGCCGCCCCATTCGAGGTGGTCGGTAATGATCAGGATCACGCTGTCGGGCTCGCGTTTTGGGGTTGCCCAGATATCGATGACCCTTGGGTTGGTGATGGACATGGCTGATCCTTCAGGCAGCGGGGTTGGGGAGTACAGGATGCGGCCCTCGGGTTATGAGGGGCGCAGTGCAAAGTGTCTGTTCTGAGGCGCTTGTGAACCCCAGCCCTTCACTGCAGAAAGAAATCCTCCTTGATCGAATCCAGCAGCAGTGACTTGACGATCTGCAGCGCGCTGTCGTGCTTGCTGCCCACGCGCATGCCGATCTCCAGTTCGTAGGAAGGCATGGGCACGGGGCAGGGGAAGGTTTGCAGTGAACTGATCCGTTGCATGGCGTGTGCGGCATGGGTGGGCACGGTGGTGATCAGTTTCGAACCCACCAGCAGGAAGGGAACGGCGGCGAAGTGCGAGGTCGAAGCCTTGATCGTGCGGGTCAGGCCGACGTTGTTCAGCCCTTCGTCGACGATGCCGACATAACCTGCGGACGACACCAGCAAGTGCGGGCGCTGAGCGTAGTCTTCTGCGGTCAGCGGGATGGAGTTCTGGGCGTCGGCGATGCCCAGGTAGTTGCCGCGGCCGAGCCTGATGCGGGTAATCAGGTGCGAGGACAGGCCTCCGGCGGAGATGGCGATGTCGATCTTCTGGCCCATCAGCATGTCTTGCACGACGCCGCTGTGGGTTTGCCGGAACAGGATGCGCAGGCCGGGCAGGCGCTCCTCCACCATCGAAAGAATCTTCTGCCCCAGGGCTATTTCACTGTCATCGGACAGGCCGATGGTGAGGGTGCGGCCCTTCACTTGCTGGCCGTCGGAGGCCATGGCCAGGGCCAGCCTGCAGCGGTTGATGGCTTCTTCCACCAGGGGGTACAGCTGGTTTGCGCGCATGGTCGGGCGCAGGCCGCGCCCCGTGCGTTCAAACAAGGGGTCGCCATAGAGCTCCCTCAAGCGTGCGAGGGATGCACTCACCGCCGGCTGGGTAACCCCCAGCCGCAGCGCCGCCCGGCTGGCACCGCCTTCTTCGACCAGGGCGACAAAAACCCTGAGCAGATTCAGGTCGATGTTTTCGATATCAATAGGGTTCATATCAGATAGCTTGAATGGCGCATTGATCTATATTGTATCAGCCATAAAATGGCCTGCCTAAACAAACAGCGGCTCGAATTGCAGGGCCGTTGCTGATGTTGCCAATACTTGGCGAGTGCCAGTCAGTTCGGTCTTTTCTGCGCCGGCACAAGCCTTGGCTGTGGGATCAAAGGTTTAAGCCAGAGGTTGAAGTATGGCGCGCCACGTTAAATATCTTGCGGCCATGGTGCTCTTTGCCTGGGCGTTTGAACTTTCTGCCTGCCTGTTTGAAACCGCCACGGCTTGCCCTTTGGCCGAAGAAGTTGTGGGCAAGTTGCAGCAGGCCTTGGCAGAGCGAAATTATTATCAGGGAACAATAGATGGTGTGGTGGGGGAGAAAACCGCCGAGGCCATCTTTCTGTTCCAGTTGGACTGCGAACTTCCGTTAACCGGCAGTCTCAACTCGCAGGTCCTGCAACGGCTGGATATAAGGCCACCCTCGTGGTTATCGGAATAAGTTCATGGCTGGCAGGGCCAGCGCAGGGAAACATCATTGTTTCGCTATCAAAGGTCAGTGGCTGGAAAGTGGTTTTACTCTTATGGCTTTAACCCATGGCCCGGCGTCGGGTTCTCCATGGCGCTTCAGGCTGGCTGTTGGTCTGGTGGGGGTGATGGCCGCCATTGTGTGCGGCCGGATCATTCAACTGCAGATCGCCGACAAGGCGTTTCTGATCAGGCAGGGCGATGCCCGTAGCCTGCGCTCTGTGGCTATCCCGGCCTACCGAGGCTTGATCACCGATCGCCATGGGCAGCCGTTGTCCGTCAGCACGCCGGTGACCACGGTCTGGCTCAACCCCCGGGAGTTGATGGGCCAGCAGGACCACTGGGCTGCATTGGCCCAGGCCCTTGAGGTGCCACAGAGCCGCTTGAGTTCGATCATTCTGCGCAACCCGCAGAAAGAGTTTGCCTACCTGCATCGGCGCGTTGCTCCCCAGGTGGCGGAGCAGATGATGCAGGCGGTGCAGGCGCTCAAGGCCACGGGTGTCTACACGCTGCAAGAGTCCCGCAGGTTTTATCCGGCGGGCGCAACCACGGCGCATATCATCGGCTTTACCGATATCGACAACCGCGGCAGCGAAGGGCTCGAACTGGCTTATGAGAATGTGCTGCGCGGGCGCGATGGCAAGCAGCTGGTACTGAAGGATCGGCGCGGCCACTTGATCGAGGACCTGGGGGTTGCACGCCTGGCCAGGCCCGGGCAGACGCTTGAGCTGTCTGTGGATCTGCGCCTGCAATACGTGGCCGATCGAGAGCTGCGCGAGGGCATTGCCAGCAACGGTGCGGATGCCGGCAGCGTGGTGATCATGGATGTGCGCACCGGCGAGATCCTGGCCCTGGCCAATCAGCCCAGCTACAACCCGAACAACCGCTCCCGGCTGACGCCGTCGATGATGCGCAATCGGGCGGTGGTCGATGTATTCGAGCCGGCTTCAACCCTCAAGCCATTCTCGGTGGCCGCCGCGCTGGAAAGCCGGCGCTGGAAGCCGACGGATACGGTGCATGTGGCAACCGGCACCCTGCAGATCGGCCAATACACCATTCGCGATGCTTCCAGGACCGCGGGCGAAACCCTGGACCTGACCGGCATCCTGGTGCGTTCGAGCAACGTCGCCATCAGCCAGGTGGCCTTCGATATCGGCGGGCCGCGGATTCATGACCTGCTGCAGCGGGTGGGCCTGGGCCAGGACACGGGCATCGGGTTCCCCGGTGAACAGAGCGGGGTGCTGCCCCTGCGCCGGGAGTGGCGGCCCACCGAAACCGCAACCCTGGCCTACGGCTATGGGGTGTCCGTTACTGCGGTACAGCTGGCCAGGGCGTACGCCACCCTGGTCAACGGCGGTGTCCGGGTGCCCGCTTCGCTGCTGCGGGTTTCTGCCGCGCCCAAGGGCGTCCAGGTGATGCCGGCCAGCGTCGCCAACACCGTGAAAGACATGCTGGTGCAGGTGGTTGAAGGCCCCCGGGGCATCTATCGGGCCAAGGTTCCGGGCTATCACGTGGGTGGAAAGAGCGGCACCGCGAGAAAGACCAGCCAGGGGGCCAAGGGTTATCTGGCCCACTCCTACCGCGCCATGTTTGCCGGCTTTGCCCCGGCGGCAAACCCCAGGTTGGTGATCGTGGTGGTGGTGGACAACCCCAGGAACCACGGCTTTTTTGGCGGGCTGGTATCCGCCCCGTTGTTCAGCAAGATCATGTCGCAGGCTCTGCGTCTCACTAATGTGGCTCCCGATGATATTTGAAGCCTATGCAGCAAGAGTTGCCCATGCCGCAAATCAGTAACTTCAATCACCAGCAAACAGAAGATGCCATCGTCTCCAAACGAATAATGGCCAGTGCCGTGCTGGTGATCCTGCTGACAGGGGCACTGGTGGTCAGGCTTTATTTCCTGCAAGTGACGCAACATGACTACCAGGTGGCGGTGGCGGAAAAGAACCGCGTGCACTTAAGGCTCATCCCGCCAGAGCGGGGGCTTATCTATGACCGCAACCACGTGGTTCTGGCCGATAACGTACCCAGTTTCAACTTGACCCTGACCCGCGAACGCGCCGGGGATGTCAGTGCCGTCATGGGCCATCTGCTGCGGATTCTGCAATTGCCCGAGGCCGAACGCAGCAGGATCGAGAAAGAACTGCGCCGCGCAAGAAGAGCCTTCGAGCCCGTGACGCTGATGCTGGACCTGACGGAAAAACAGATCGCGCAGGTGGCGGTCAATCAGTTCCTGCTGCCCGGTGTCGAGGTCCAGGCGCAGTTTCTCAGGCAGTACCCCCAGGGCGAGCATTTTGCCCACTCGGTGGGCTATGTCGGGCGGATCAACGAGCAGGAATACAAGCGCCTCGACCCGGCCCGATACCTGCGCAGCCAACTGATCGGCAAGACCGGGATCGAGCGTTTCTACGAAGACGCCCTGCATGGCCAGATGGGCTTTGAAGAGGTCGAGACCAACGCCCAGGGCCGGGTGATGCGGGTGTTGCGCCGGCACAATCCGATTGCCGGGCAGGACATCGTCCTGACCCTGGATGTGCGGCTGCAAGGTGCGGCAGAGGAGGCCCTGGGGGACCGGCGCGGCGCCGTGGTGGCCCTGGACCCGGCCACCGGCCAGGTGCTGGCCATGGTCAGCCGGCCGAGCTTCGACCCCAACCCCTTCGTCAAGGGCATCTCTGCGCCCGGTTACGCCGCCCTGCGCGACTCGGAGGACATGCCGCTGTTCAACCGGGTGCTGCGCGGGCTCTATCCGCCGGGCTCGACCATCAAGCCCATGGTGGTGGTGGCCGGCCTGGACAGCGGCGTGATCACCCCCACCAGCCAGGTGTTCGACCGCGGCTACTTCGAGCTGCCCAACTACAAGCACAAGTACCGCAACTGGAACCGCGGTGGCGAAGGCTGGGTGGACATGTACGACGCGATCATGCGTTCCAATGACACCTACTTCTATGACCTGGCCCACAAGCTGGGCGTCAGGCGGCTGCACAGCTACCTCAGCGAATTCGGCCTGGGGCAAAAGGTGTCCATCGACCTGTTCGAAGAGGCGGCGGGGTTGATGCCGTCGCCGGAGTGGAAACGCGCCACCCGCCGGCAACAGTGGTACCCCGGGGAAACCCTGATTCTGGGCATCGGCCAGGGCTACATGCAGGTCACGCCCCTGCAGCTGGCCCAGGCCACCAGCCTGATCGCCAACCGCGGCGTCTGGCACCGGCCGCACCTGGCGCTGGCGGTGGGCGGCCAGGCGCCGGTGGACCCCAAGCCGATGCCCAACATCGTGCTGAAACAGGCGCGAACCTGGGATCAGGTGATCCAGGGCATGCAGATGGTCATGCACAACCCCCGTGGCGTCGGCCGCGCTGCCGCCCGGGGCGCGCAGTACCGCATCGCCGGCAAGAGCGGCACGGCGCAGGTGGTGGCGATCAAGCAGGGCGAACGCTACAACCGCAACAAGACCCATGAACGCCATCGGGACAACGCGCTGTTTGTCGGCTTCGCCCCGGCCGAGCATCCGGCCATCGTGGTGGCGGTGATGATCGAGAACGGCGAGGCCGGGGCCCGGGTCGCCGGTCCGGTGGTGCGCAAGGTCATGGATGCCTGGCTGCTGGATAGCCGTGGCCAGCTGAAAGCGCAGTTCGCGGCACCGGCGGCCCTGGAGCCCAACCCCAGCCCGCTGACGGTGAATGCCAGCTAGCCGCGCAGGCGTTGTCCATGTGGGGCTGACGCGGCAGGCCCGAGGCTGCAGCCTGTAGCGCGCAAGACACCGGCCAGGGCTTCAGGGCCCGCCGCGTTCGAATTCAAAAACGCTCAATGAGGAAACTACGGGTGCGAGTCATTCACTATCTGGGCTGGAGCCTGCTGGCGCTGATCAGCGTGCTGCTGCTCGCCGCCAGCGGCACCTACCTTTATCTGCAACCCCAACTGCCCGATGTCGAGGCTCTCAAGGACGTGCACCTGCAGGAGCCGCTGCAGGTCTTCAGCCGGGATGGCAAGCTGATCGCCGAGTTCGGTGAGGTGCGGCGCATACCCCTTGCCAGCGCGGACATTCCGCCGGATTTTCGCTCGGCCTTGATGGCCGCCGAGGACGGCAACTTCTATCAGCATGCCGGGGTCGACCCGGTCGGCCTGCTGCGGGCTGCGCTGCAACTGCTCAAGAGCGGCCACGTGCGCTCCGGGGGCAGCACCATCACCATGCAAGTGGCGAAGAACTTCTTCCTCAGCCGCGAGCGAACCCTGTCGCGCAAGCTGACCGAGATCCTCCTGGCCCTGCAGATCGAGCGCAGCCTGAGCAAGGAGGAAATCTTCAACCTGTATGTGAACAAGATCTACCTGGGCAAGCGCGCCTACGGCATCGCGGCGGCGGCCAACATCTACTACGGCAAACCGGTAGCGCAGCTGAGCCTGGCCCAGGTGGCGATGATTGCCGGGCTGCCCAAGGCGCCATCGCGCTACAACCCGATCAATAACCCGGCCCGGGCCCAGCAGCGTCGCGACTGGATCCTGGGGCGCATGTACGAGCTGGGCAGCATTGATCGGCAGCGTTACCAAGCCGCGTTGGCGGAAGGCGTCGATGCCAGTTACCACGCTCCGGAGCCGGAGGTCGATGCCCCCTATATCGCCGAAATGGCCAGGGCGGACATGCTCCGGCGCTTTGGCGATGAGGCCTATACCCTGGGCTTGCGGGTGGTGACCACGGTGCCCAGCCAGTTGCAGGCGTCGGCCACCTCGGCGTTGCGCAACGGCTTGAAGACCTACGACAAGCGCCACGGCTACCGCGGCCCCGAAGGCCATTTTGCCGGCAAGGTCAGCGATCAATGGCCCGAGCAACTCAAGCGTTATCCGGCCTATGGCGGCTTGCAGGCGATGGCGGTGACCCAGGTCTTCGAACAGAGCATCAGCCTGGTGGACGCCAGCGGCCAGCAACACTCCGTGCCCTGGAGCAGCATGAAATGGGCGCGTCCCTACCTCGGCCACAGCGCCCTGGGGCGCGTGCCGGCGCGGCCGGCCGATGTGGTCAAGGTCGGGGATGTGGTGCGCGTCGAGCGGCAGAACGACTCGTTGCTGAGCTTCAGCCAGGTGCCCAGGGCCCAGGGCGCGCTGGTATCGATCGCCCCGGAAGACGGGGCGATCCAGGCGCTGGTGGGGGGCTTTGATTTTCAGCAAAGCAGCTTCAACCGGGTGCTGCAGGCCAAGCGTCAACCCGGGTCGAGCTTCAAGCCCTTCATCTACTGCGCGGCCCTCGACAGCGGCTACACCCCGGCGAGCCTGGTCAACGATGCGCCCATTGTCGTGGGCGGCGGCGACGCCGGCCCGGTGTGGCGCCCGCAAAATGAGAACCGCACCTTCCTCGGGCCGATTCGCCTGCGCGAAGCCCTCAACCGTTCACGCAACATGGTCTCCATCCGCCTGCTGCAAGCCATGGGAGTGGACAAGACCATCGACTACATCGCGCGCTTCGGCTTCAACCGCGAGGACCTGCCCCACAACCTGTCCCTGGCCCTGGGCACCGCTTCGGTCACGCCCATGGAGGTGGTGGCCGGCTGGAGTACCTTCGCCAACGGCGGCTACAAGATCAGCCCGTACTTCATCGAACGGATCGAAGACCGCAAGGGCGCGCTCCTGTTCCAGGCCCGTCCGCCAGCGGCGCCCACCCCGCAGCAGCCGGCCCCCGAGATACCGGCGGAACAGATCGTCGACAGCCGCACCACCTACCTGCTCACCAGCCTGCTGCAGGGCGTGGTCCAGCGTGGCACCGGCCGCGCCGCCGCGGCCATGCATCGCCCGGACATCGGCGGCAAGACCGGCACCACCAACGAGGCCAAGGACTCCTGGTTCACCGGTTACAACGGCCACAACGTCACCAGCGTCTGGGCCGGCTTCGACCAACCGCAGAGCCTGGGACGGCGCGAATGGGGCGTGACCATCGCGCTGCCGATCTGGATGGAGTTCATGACGGCCGCGCTTGAGGGCACGGCGCCTTATTCCCAGGCGGAGCCGGCTGGCATCGTGACCCGGCGCATCAACCTGGAGGACGGCACGGCGGCCAGTGCGGATTCTTCCCGCACGGCGATGGAGGTGTTCAGGAGTGACAATGCGCCGCCGGTGGGCGCAGGTGAGGGGGCATCCGTCGACGGCGCCGCGGACATGCAGCGCACGCTGCAGGAACTGTTCTAGTGGCGGGGCAGGGCCCTGATGGCGAGAACCGAACCGGCGATTTTCCAGCAACCGTTGCGTAATGAATATTTGGCCATAGGATGTGCGCGTTGCCGATGATGATCGGGCCCCATCGTCATGATCCTTTACTCAGTTTCAAGGTTGATGCATGAATCCGGATGACTTCAAGAAATTCAATATCGGTTCAATTATTCGGGCCACTGAAAGCTCTGCTGCGCTCAAACACCAGCTCGGGTTCCTGATCAAGGTTCTGCAAGAACTGGATATCCAGTTCTCCGACTGCGAGCAGGATCCTTTGCGCCTGGCGAAAGCCTATGTTGCCGGGGAAATTCCTGTTGAGCGCTGCAAGGCGCAGGCTGCAGTCTGGTGGGCAAAAATCGATGAGCAAGGAGCACTACGAGGGTTCAAGGATCGGGAGGTGTTGCAGGCACGACTGGCCATTTGTCTGCTGGCGAATGATGAGGACGATCTTTCCGTGTTGGGAGATAACCTCTCGTGGTTTCTTGAGGTATTGGGTTTCTTGAATGTGGAACCGATGAAGCCCATTGCAATGATGAGAGAGTATTTCGAGTTCAAATAGAATTTCATTCGCGCCCGGCTACCTCGCCAGTACCCTGGCCGGCAGCCTGACTACAGGCAAGGGCCCATGGGGTTTGCTGGCTCCAGCCGTCACGCGGGCGGGGTGCTCGAAGCGTGTTTCCAACTGCACTGACTTGTGCGGCTGCAGAAGGAGGGGGAGGGCGCACTGATGACGGTGGCGCGAGCCTGTTCCGAGCGCCCGCACCGGCAAGAGGAGATCGAGGGTTTTTCCATGAGCAGCATGTGGATTGCATGGCGCGTGATCGGGCGCTGATCCTGCCGGCATAAGGTATTGCTGCGCGCTGCTCGATCAGGGAGCGCGCAGGGGGCGAGCTACAGGCTGGGAGCTTCTGCGTTCACTTTGAGCTCGAAATCGAAGCCAATGCCGCGCTCGTTGAGGATCTCGGTAATGCGTTTGAAAAACCAATCGACTTGCTCGGGCAGTTCGTGCAAGCCCAGCACTCGGATAATCAGGCGCTTGCCGCAGGCATCGGGGATTTCGCTGTAGATCTCGTCACTTTCGATAAAGGTGATGTAGGTGTTGATCTTCTCTTGCAGCAGGAGCAGGTGTTCGCTGTGTGCCGCTTCGTCACCCCATTCGAGGGGGTCGACCATGATCAACAGCAGGCTGTCGGGCGCGGAATTGGGGATTGCCCAGATATCGATGACTGCTGGATTGGTGATGGACATTGCTGATCCTTCAGAACGTGGGGGGGCGGCATTGTATGCCATAGCGACTGGT
The DNA here is from genome assembly GCF_000633395.1 of Pseudomonas sp. PH1b. Lineage (GTDB taxonomy): Bacteria > Pseudomonadota > Gammaproteobacteria > Pseudomonadales > Pseudomonadaceae > Aquipseudomonas. The sequence continues at coordinate 41,270 of NZ_AYMU01000012.1, read as the reverse complement.
TTCTTCAGGGGGCAGTCGGTGGTCGCCGTTCTGGCGCGTGGGCGAAGCCAGGGTGGGTTTGCCGGGTCTTGCCTCGTTCAGGCGCAACCTTGTCGAGCGGGCGGCGAGGGGTTTTTAACCGCGATCGGATCGACGGTAGTGACAAAATGCCATCATCTGCTATGGCTTGTTAGGCCCCCCGGTGGATACACACCGGGCTCCAGGTGCCATTGCCCAGAACAATCGAGACGGCGCGGGCCGCGTTATTCGACTTAACTGATGCTCACCCGCCCAGGGGGTGGTTCATGGGCGCAGGAGGACGGAGTGGGGCCTGCGATCCCGACAGGCCTGGATTGACCCGAGTGAGTATCGACGTTGCCGTGCCGGGTGGGCCGCTGACCCAGTCGTCGGCTTGTTTGCCGCTCTCTGACACTCAGTCGATAGCGTGGAACGACAGCAGGGAAGTACCGACCATTCTATTAGAGAGATAAAACATGAACGTCAGGACAATGAATCTTGCACCCAGGTCTGCCGCCTTTTTCTCGCTCATTGTCCTGGTGGTGTTCGCCCTGGGCATTGTCGCGGTGCTGCAAATGGGCAAGCTGCGAGACTCCGAGCAGGATGTCGAAACCAACTGGATGACCAGCATCCGCGAGATCGGCAAGATGAAGACCGGCGTCTTGCGCCTGCGTCTGGAAAGCATCCGCATCACCGTGACCACCGACGAACAGCAGCGCCAGACCCGCATCGCCTCGTTGAGCGGTTATCGATCCACCCTGCAGAACACCATCAGCCAGTACGAACCCCTGATCACCGGGCCGGCGGAGCGTGAGCTGTACCAGGCGGTAGCGACCGATGTGCAGGGCTATTTCAAGCTGCTGGACGAGCTGGAGCCGCTGCTGCGCAGTGGCGACAACGCCGCGGCCATTGCCTTGATCAATACCCGCATCAGCCCCATGACCAATGCCATGCAAGAGAAGATGGACAAACTCTCGGACTTCAATGACGAGGGCGCGAGGCAGGCGGGGATTACTGCCGCGTCGGTCTACAGCGGCGGCCTGACCCTGGTGCTGGTGTTGATGGGGGTGACCGTGGTGCTCACCGTGGTGCTGGCCACCGTGCTGACCCGCAGCATCACCTCACCCATCAGCGACGCCCTGGCCGTGGCCGAACGCATTGCCGGCAGCGACCTGTCCCGGGAGATCGGCGTCAGTGGCCGCGATGAAGCCGGCCGCCTGCTGGCCGCTCTGGCGCAGATGCAGAGCAACCTGCGGGAAACCATCGCCCACATCGCCGATTCCTCCACCCAGCTGGCCTCGGCCTCGGAAGAAATGACCGCCGTGACCGAAGACGCCAGCCGCGGGCTGGTGCGGCAGAACGACGAAGTCAGCCAGGCGGCCACCGCCGTGACCGAAATGAGCGCGGCGGTGGACGAGGTGGCGCGCAATGCCGAAGCTGCCGCCCAGTCTTCCCGCGAGTCCATGGAATTCACCCGCTCCGGCATCGACAACGTGGCCCAGACCCTGAAAGCCATCGAAGGCCTGGCCGGCAACGTCGCCAGCACTGGCGAGCAGGTCAAGGCCCTGTCCAGCCGCGCCCAGGACATCAGCAAAGTGGTGGAAGTGATTCGCGCCATTGCCGAACAGACCAACCTGCTGGCCCTCAACGCCGCCATCGAAGCGGCGCGGGCCGGCGAGCAGGGCCGCGGCTTTGCGGTGGTGGCCGATGAAGTGCGGGCGCTGGCCCACCGCACCCAGCAGTCGACCCAGGAAATCGAACAGATGATCACCGCGATCCAGGCCGACTCGACCCACGCGGTGAGCGCCATGAACGTCAGTGCCGAGATGGCCAACAGCTCGATTGCCGTGGCGCAGAACGCCGACCAGTCCCTCAAGCAGATTGCCCAGGCGATTACCCAGATCAACGAACGCAACCTGCTGATCGCCACCGCCTCGGAAGAACAGGCCCAGGTGGCGCGTGAAGCGGACCAGAACCTGACCAGCATTCGCGAGCTATCGATCCAGAGCTCGGCGGGGGCCAGCCAGACGGCCAGCGCCTGCGGGGAGATGGCCAATCTGGCGATCGAGTTGAACCGATTGGTGGCGCGGTTCAAGGTTTGAGCGCGTTTTTTTTGCCCTACGATGGCCTGTCCCCTCCGTAGGAGCTGGCTTGCCAGCGAAGGCGCCGGCCCAGACGCTGCATGGCTTACGGGCCTCTTCGCCGGCAAGCCGGCTCCTACAGAAATGTTTGCTGGTTGGGCCTCCGTAGGAGCTGGCTTGCCAGCGAAGGCGCCCGTCCAGGCGCTGCATGGCTTACGGACCTCTTCGCCGGCAAGCCGGCTCCTACAGAAATGTGTGCTGGTCGGGCCACCGTAGGAGCTGGCTTGCCAGCGAAGGCGCCGGCCCAGGCGCTGCATGGCTTACGGGCCTCTTCGCCGGCAAGCCGGCTCCTACAGAGATGTGTGCTGGTCGGGCCACCGTAGGAGCTGGCTTGCCAGCGAAGGCGCCCGTCCAGGCGCTGCATGGCTTACGGACCTCTTCGCCGGCAAGCCGGCTCCTACAGAGATGCGTGCTGGTTGGGCCACCGTAGGAGCTGGCTTGCCAGCGAAGGCGCCCGTCCAGGCAACGCATGGCCTACCGGCCCTGAGGCATGGCCCTCTGCAACCGACCGCTAAGCCGCAAACCATCGCGTACGTTCAACCCCATCAAGGTGAGGTTGGTGGCCCCAGCGATCAGTTCGATGATCTGCACCAGGTAAAACCCCGTGTCGAAGCTGCCTGCCGACGCCCATTGGTTGAGCGCAATTGCGCAGGGCACGAGCAGCAACAGGCCGTTGGCGGCAATCAAGGGCATGCGCTTTTTCTTCGAGGCGATCAGGCGTCCCTGTCGTGCCCGGCTCAGCCCCATGCCGCTGGCTCCCGCCAGGGCCATCGCCGGGATCAGCACCCAGAGCCCGGGGCTGACGATCAGGTGCTTGAGCTGAGCGATGGAATGCCGGCTTCCCATGCTTTCCACCAGCAGGGTCGAGACAAAGAACGTGGCGATGCACAGCAGGGCCAGCAGGCTGGCGCTCAGGTGAAGTCGTTTGAGCATGGGGCTATTACCGTCAGTCGATTGGGCTGTGTTCACACCGTGCAGATATTCGGCACGGCGACCTTGGTGAACAGATGGGGCATGGCCAGGGCACTGGAGGGGTAGCGGCCCAGGGCGTTGGCGAAATCCGGGTGGCTGAAGGCTTCGCGAAAGCGCTCCACCGACTCCCATACCGCGTAGTTCAAGAACATGCAGCTGCCACCTATGGCCTGATGGAGCTGGGTGGAAATGTACCCGGCACGCTGCTTCATCCAGTTGGCATCCAGCTCCCAGGCACGCAGCAGGTCGGGGATATCGTCCTGGTCGACGGTGAATAGGTTGACCAGCACCACCGGCGATTCGCTGCACTGGAGTTGCTGGTGAATGGGAACCACGGGATCGAGCGGGCGGATGGACAACATGACGGTCTCCATAATGTAAATATGATGACAAAGTGGTGCGATGGGCAAAAACTAGCTCGATTGACATCATCATGTCAATGTGGAAAAGTTCGCGGCATGAAAAAACCAAACCACACCCCCGCTGGACGCGCCATGACCGATCTGGTCCTCGAACTCTTTCGAGCCAGTGCGCGCATGCTTACCGCAGGCGACCGCCTGGTGGCCGAGATCGGCCTGACCAGCGCCCGCTGGCAACTGCTTGGCACGATCGTGGCTGCCGAGCGGGCGCAGCCGGTGTCATGGATTGCCCGCGACATGGGCGCCAACCGGCAGAATGTTCAACGCATCGTCAATGACCTGGTGAAGGATGGCCTGCTGGAATTCCAGCCCAACCCGCACCACCGCCGGGCGCAGCTGGTGCTGCTGACGGCGGCGGGAAAGGCCGCATTCGATCAGGCATTGAAGCTGCAAGCGCCCTGGATCAACGAGCTGGCGCAGGGGTTGGAGGTTGAGGAGATCCAGACAACCCACCGGGTGCTGAACCAACTGCGCAATCGGCTTGAGCAAGACCAAGGCGAATGAGCCATGCCGGCCTGAGGACGACCCTCCAACCTGACGGCGTTCTGCATTGGCCCTGTTCCTCGGTTGACCCTGTGCTTAGCGCCCGAGCTTTTCCAGCGCCGCATCGGCCAGAAAGGATGACCGGCTCTTGATGTTGTGCGCTCGGACAAAACGGTCGATCTGCTGAATCACATAACCGGGCAAGGTCACGTTGACCTTCTCGGTCTTGCCCAGGTAAGGCGTGATGTCGATCTCCAGCATGCCTCAGCCCATCCTCGCGAAATTGGGGGTAGCGCGGTGCGAAGGCTATGAATAGGCCAGCGGTTCCGCTCAGATTGAACGCTGGTTGACCCGGGCCATCAGTTGCTCGGCGCTTTCCTTGCGCTCGGAATAGCGGTCCACCAGAAACGCCTGGCGGTCGCGCAGCAGCAGGGTGAACTTCACCAGCTCTTCCATCACATCCACCACCCGGTCGTAGAACGGCGAAGGCTTCATCCGCCCGGCGTCGTCGAATTCCATGTAGGCCTTGGGCACGGAGGATTGGTTGGGGATGGTGAACATGCGCATCCAGCGCCCGAGCACCCGCAGTTGATTGACCACGTTGAACGACTGGGAGCCGCCGCAGACCTGCATCACTGCCAGGGTCTTGCCCTGGGTCGGACGCACCGCGCCGAGCTCCAGCGGAACCCAGTCGATCTGCGCCTTGAACACTGCCGACATCGCCCCGTGGCGCTCTGGCGAACACCAGACCTGGCCTTCCGACCACAGCACCAGCTCCCGCAGTTCCTGGACCTTGGGATGGTCCGCCGGGGCATCGTCGGGCAAGGGCAAACCGGAGGGGTTGAAGATCCGCGTCTGGGCACCGAAATGCTCCAGCAGGCGCGCGGCCTCTTCGACCAGCAGCCGGCTGAAGGAGCGCTCGCGGGTGGAGCCGTAGAGCAGCAGGATGCGCGGCTGGTGCGCGTCCGGCGTCGATGCGGGCGTGCCGTCGAACAGGTTCAAGTCCAGGTTGGGCAGGTGCTCGGACATAGGTCCTCCTTAGAGCGTACCGATGCGATCGAGCTCGGTCTTGAGCTGATCGCGGCTGAGGTGGTTGAAGGGCAGTGCGAAGAAGGCCGTGCAGCGCTGCTCGATCTGCGCCAGGGTGGCGCGGAATGCAGCGTCGATCGCTGCCTCTTCACCGCGCACATCGGACGGGTCCGCCAGCCCCCAATGGGCCTTCAGCGCCGGGCCGAAATACACCGGGCAGCTTTCACCGGCCGCCTTGTCGCAGACGGTAATGACAATATCCGGCGGGTTGTCGGCGAAGGCGTCATTGCCCTTGCTGTACAGGCCGTCGGTGGCGATGCCGGCTTGCTGCAAGGTCGACAGACTACGTGGCAGCACCTGGCCCTTGGGGAAGCTGCCGGCGCTGACCGCCGCGAACCCCTCGGGCGCCAGGTGGTTGAACAGGGCTTCGCAAAGAATGCTGCGGCAACTGTTGGCCGTGCACATGAACAGGACTCGCATGGGAAGGCTCCTCCGCTTGGGGCGGACGTCAGAGGCTCAGGCGCAGGGCCAGGGCCGAAAGGGTCAGCAGCAGGCGGCTTCGCGAACGGGGCGGCCATCCATGTTCTGCAGGCGCGCGGCGTTGTCCTTGAGCCAGGCGGTGTTGGCCTTGGCCGTCACCTGCAGAATCTCCTGGACCCAACCCGGCAACTCGGGGTTGAGGCGGTAATACACCCACTGGCCCTGACGGCGATCGAGCAGCAAGCCACTGCTGCGCAATTGCGCCAGGTGGCGGCTGATTTTCGGCTGGCTGTCGTCGAGTGCACACATCAGCTCGCAGACGCACAGCTCACCCTGATCGGCGATCAGCAGGGTGGCGCGCACGCGGGTTTCGTCGGCCAGGCTTTTGAAGACTTCGGGAGGCGTGATCATGCTCGCTCCTTGTATGTGGAAAATCGAATATACGGATATCCATATGTATAGAGCAAGCCAGAAATTGTCGAGCCGCGACTCTGGCTCGGCAGGAGGGGCTGTTCATGGACGTGCACTGCCGCCCAATGCACTATTGCGACGGATTTTTCAGCCAGCCATTACCCGCTCGTCGAAGACAGCGCCCTCGACGGGCCCCATGCCAAGGAAGTCATCAGATCCATGACCGTCAGCGAACTGCTTGCCGCCATTCGTAAACCCTATGTCGAGACCCTGGCGCGTATCGCCGCAGAGGGGGCCGCGCATGTTGAGCCGGCCTACCGGAACAGCGACGGCTCGCTGGCGGTTGAAGGAGCCATGGCCACACCTTGCCGGGTGGACGTGATTGCAGCCGAGAGTGGGGAACCGGTGCAGGTCGACTCCGAAGCCGAGCTGGGCTTTGAGCCAGTGCGTTTTGCGATTGAGCAGATGGCAGTGGGGATCTCGCCCTTTGGCTGGGACTGGTTGCCCCTGGAAGTGCAAGGCTTGAGCCTTGAGCAGGCCTCTGAAGTGATTCGCACGTGGTTCTTTGCGTGGTTCGATGGCGAAGATGAAAACCCGCCAACCGAAGAAGGGCTGCAAGGGGTGCTGCACTTTGTGTCGGACCCGGAGGCTACGGAGGAGGGGTACCGGTTCAAGATTGACTTGGGATCGGTTCCAGCAGAAGTGCTGGAAGAACTGCTGTTTGCATTGGCCGATGCCGGCGCCACCGGAGCTTTCCTCGGATAAAGAGGGGCGCCAAACGGCGCCCCCTCGACCGACTGATATCGCCCACCTGCAACCGATCCCCTGTAGGAGCTGGCTTGCCAGCGAAGCTCACCAACGATGACGCGCAGGCACCTGCCTACCGCGTGCACCTGGAGGCGGGTGGCGGCCAACCCGGCACCCTGCCGGGTTACCCACGGCTCAATGCCTGCCTTCGACCATCCTCTCTACAGGGGCCGGAAGCCCCAAAGCCAACACTGTCAACGGCGACCTCACTCTCAGAGCTTCATACCCACCGCCAGCCGGTTAAAGGCGTTCATCAAAGACACGGCCAAGGTCAGGTCGGAAATCTCAACCTCGCTAAAGTGCGCTTTCAGCGGTTCGTACAGCTTGTCCGGCGCGCCCTTGTCGTGGACGTAGGTGAGGGTTTCGGTCCAGGCCAGGGCCGCGCGCTCGCGTTCGCTGAACAGTTCGCTGACCCGCCAGCCGGCCAGGCAATCCAGCTTGTCTTGCGCCACTCCACACTCGCGCAGGGTCTGCGAGTGCTTGCCCAGGCAGAACGAGCAGCCGTTGATCTGCGACACACGCAAATACACCAGTTCCAGCAAGGGCAAGCCCAGGTGGCTGGCGGCCAGGGCGCTGTTGGTGGCGAGCAGGCCTTGATAGGCGGCCGGCGACAGAGTGGCAAAGGGCAGTCTGAGTTGGCTCATGGTGAAACTCCGATAGGGGAAAAAGTGATCAAGCACAAACGAGAGGGTTGAACAGTGGCTGCAAGGACAGTGCGCTGCGGGCCTCTTCGAGGGTTGCACCCACGGCCTCGTCACCGAACACCAACCCCTGCAGATAAGTGAACTGCAGGTCGAACAGGCCGAGGGTGTTCAGCACCTGGCGCAGGTAAGGCGTCAGAAAATCCGGTTGGGCTGCCCGTTCGCCCTGGTGAAAGCCGCCGGAACTCACCAGCACATGCACCGGGCGGTCCTTGAGCAGGCCAACCTTGCCCTCTGGGCCGGAGCTGAAGGTACGGTGAATGCGCAGCACATAGTCGATCCACAGCTTGAGCGCCGCCGGCAGGGTGAAGTTGTGCATGGGCGTGGCGATGAGCAGGGCATCGCAACGCTCCAACTCACGAATCAAGCCTTCGGACACCTCGAACAGCGGCGCGTCGAAGGGCGTGGCGGTGGTCAGGGCGTGGGCGTAGTCCAGGCCCAATGGTGGCAACGGCTGCGCACCCAGATCGCGCTCGACCAGTTCAAGGTGCGGATAGCGTTGGCGCAGGGAGCTCACCAGTTCCAGTGCCAGCTGGTTGCCACGGGAAACTTGCCCACGGGGGCTGGCGTTGATCAGCAGCAGGTTGTTCATGCCGGCTCCCCACCCTGAAGTCGCTGGGTGAAGTGCATGCCCCGGGCCAGCAACCCCTGACGAAAATAGAAGCGCTGGGCCAGGGGCATATGCAGGCCGGTATCCAGCACCAAGTGCTCGCATTGATGCTGCACGGCCTCATCCCGCACCGCGCTCAACAGCCGCGCGCCCAAGCCGCTGCGCTGAAGGTCTGGGCTCACGACCAGGTCGTCGACGTAGATGAAACGCCCGTAGAGCAGGTTTTCCAGCTCGCGGTAACCCGCCAGGCCAACGATGCGCTCTGCGTCCCACGCGCCGAGCAAACGGTAGCCCTGCTCGGTTTGCCGGGCCAATTGGGCGACATAGGCCGCCGGGCTGGTGAGGTGGGGGCGCAAGACACGCATCAAGTCAAAACTGGCCGCCAGGGCCGCTTCGCTTTCGAGGTGTTGAAGGGTGTAGGGCATGTCCGTCATCCGCTGAAAAGAGATGACCCACTTTAGAAGGTCGATGGCTTAAGCTACAGAGCCAAAAAATGCATAAATGACTAGGCCATGATCCTTCCTTTCGAATTGGACCGCAGCCAGACGGCGCCGATCTATCGCCAGCTTTATCAGCGGTTTCGCGAGTCCATCGCCGATGGCCGCCTGCGTCCGGGTGACCGCGTGCCGGCGGTTCGCGCCTTGGCGGCGCAGCTGAACCTGGCGCGAGGCACTGTGGAAGCGGCCTACCAGTTGCTGATAGGCGAGGGCTACCTGATTGCTCGCGGGGCCGCCGGGACCATGGTCACACCGCAACTGGCGCCGGTTGCCGCGTCCATAGAACACGCCCCGGTGATTCCAACCACCTACCAGGCCACCCATGCCGGCACGCTGCCGTTGCCGCTGCAAATGGGCCTTCCGGCACTGGATGCCTTTCCGCGCAAACTCTGGACCCGCCTGGCGGGCCGGCAACTGCGACAGACGGGCCTCGAAGGCCTGATCTACCCGGACTCGCGCGGCTACGCCCCGTTGCGCGCGGCCATCGCCACCTACCTGGGGATTTCCCGGGGCATCAACTGCCAGCCGGAGCAGATTTTCGTCTGCGCCGGCTACCGCGCCTGCCTCGACCTGATCAGCCACACGCTGATGGGCCCGGGCGCCACCTGCTGGCAGGAGGAACCCGGCTACTTCATGGCCAGGAGCGCACTGCTGGAAGCCGGCGCACAGCTGGTGCCGGTGCCCGTGGACGATCAAGGCCTGGACGTCGCCCAAGGCATCGCTCGCGCCCCAGAGGCCGGCTTTGCCGTGGTCACCCCGACCCACCAGAGCCCGCTGGGCGTGTCGCTGTCGCTGCCGCGGCGCCTGGCCCTGCTGGACTGGGCCAACCGCCAAGGCAGCTGGATCATCGAGGACGACTACGACAGCGAATACCGCTACCAGGGCAAGCCCTTGCCGGCCCTCAAGAGCCTCGACCAGCAAGGCCGCGTGCTCTACACCGGCACCTTCAGCAAAGTGCTGTTTCCAGGGCTGCGCCTGGCCTACCTGGTGGTGCCTGCCGAACAGACCCCAGCGTTCGCCCGCCAGGCGGATCGTTTGCACAACCACTGCCCGCACCTGCTGCAGGCGACGGTCGCGGCCTTTCTCAACGAGGGGCACTTTGCCCGGCACCTGAACAAAATGCGCGGCCTGTATGCGCGTCGGCGGCAGTGGCTGGTGGAGGCGTTGCATCACGAGTTGGGTGGGCGTTTGCAGATAGATCCGCAGGCCGGGGGCATGCATGTGGTGGCTGGGCTGGGGGAGGGGGACGATGTGCAGATTGCCCAGCGGGCTCGGGAGGAGGGGATTGCGGTTGAACCGTTGTCACAGTGGTATCTGGGGGAAGAGGTTAGGCAGGGGTTGGTGATGGGGTTTACCAATGTGGTCAGTGCGGAGCAGGCGGCGAGCGTGGCGCTGCGGTTGGGGCGGGTTGTTGGGTGAAAGGCAGGCAACTGGCGATTTCGCAGCGAGCCCTGTAGGAGCTGGCTTGCCAGCGAAGCTCGCCAACGATGACGCGCAGGCACCTTTTTTCCGCGGGGGCTTGGGGGCGGGGGGTGTACATATCCGTTGCTGCGGGTGTGGCCACTGGCGGTTTCGCCCTTACGGCGAGTCCCTTTTTTTCAAACGCCAAAAAAAGGAACCAAAAAACGCTTGCCCCTCCACTCGGTGCCTCGCCTAGGCTCGGCATGCCCTCACTCCGGCATTGATCCGTGGGCCGCCGCCACAGGCCATCCATGGCCTGGGGCGGCTAACCCGGCGTCCTGCCGGGTTACCCACGGATCAATGCCTGCGTTCGGCCATCGTGGTTAACGGGGCAGGAAGATCAAAGGCCAAAGCCAGATCAAAAGCCAAAGCAAAGCCAAGCGCGTTTTACGCGCTGGTTGAGTTCAATGGCGTTCATGCCTCTTGCTCTGTTCGCCACTGAATCACCTCCAGCACCGCGCAACCCTCCCGAGTGAGCAGATGTACCCCTCGGGTGACACGCGTCAGATCGCAGTCGGCAATGTCTTTCAGGTTAAGCGTGGATAGCGTGTCCATCAGCTCCCGCACCATGGTGAAACGATGGGCCGTACTGTTGGCACCTAAGGAATGCGAATGCCCAATGCGTTTAATGTTGGTGTGTCCATCTGCCCGTTCACGGTCAGGCCGTTGTCCGTTTGAAACGACATCAGCGCTCCTCGAGTTCCTTTGCCCATCACGCCATCGATTGCTCCTTGGTAGTACCTGCGCACCATTAAGGCCGTTTGCACTCGTATGACCAGGTTGCTTTTCTGTACTTCGCTAGGTCGTGTTCGAGTAGTCGTTGAGGTCGAGCCTGTCGATGTACCAGATGATTGGTAAAAAGAGCTGCTGGTTGATGAGCCGGAAGAGCTGCTTGAGCCGTAATTCGAGCTGCTTGGTGTGTTGTAGCTGCGAGTGCTCGTGGCAGGAGGGTTGTAGTAGCGAGGCGCGCTATAGCCACTTGATCCACTGTAATGAGAGCTATGGGAGCTGTGCGAGCGGTGTGAACTATGCGAGCGGTGAGCTGCGTACATATTGGTCGCATCAGGGGCATTGAGCGTGTCGGCAAAGACTGGTGGCTGACTTTTCTCCCGTGGCTCCCAATTTGTATCGGCAAGTGGCATTGGGTTGGCCTGGGCAAGGTTGATACTCGCGACCGGCAACAGGGTCATGCCCCCAATCAGGATTTTCCAGCGATCAAGCAATTTCACTGTGCGCTCCTTGCGTAGGCATTGAATGCCTCAGTTGATAGTTGTTTTATCCCACGGCTTTGCCAGCGCGCGGTATGAGATTTGAAAAAGCCCGAGCATTGATGAGCTGCGGCGCATTGTTGGCAGGTGTCGATGAACAGATTTTTCCAGTCTGAGATGCTCTGGCGTGCAAAGCGTGAGAGATGCGCAGGTACCAGGCACAGAGGGAGGTTATAGATTGAGACCGGCAACCCTCGGTTGTGCAGAAAGTAAATGGCCTGACTTAGCGACTCTTGGTAATCCAGAGGATCAATCCACAGCTCCTCATAATGCTTTCGGGCTAAGCCAGTACTCTCTATACCCATCAGTGCAATATGTCGTACGAAGGGCAAATTACGGAAAATGTAGTGAGCGAGCTCTGGAAGTCGTGGCGTGGTCAGCCGGTTGAGGACGACGCGAATCTCGATGATCTGGTTGGCTCGAGCGAGGTTGTACAGCCCTTGGAGTGTTTCGCTGAAGGCCCCTGGCGCCTGCACTACGTGGTCATGATCTCTTGCGTTGTCGGCATACAGCGGGATGCCCCAACTTAGTTGCGGATGCTGGATATGAGCAAGTGACTCGATCCAACTCGGATCCTTGAACAGCCGGCCATTACTCAATATATGAATAGACTTTTGTCGAAGCACAGTTTTGCACTTGGCTAAGATTTCCAACAAACCGTCGCGGTAGAGCGTGGGCTCCCCGCCACTGATGCCTAGGTTCTCCTCGCCAGGATCCATTAGATCGATCAGACGAAGGTTCTCCTCAATGTGCCAACGATCATCAATATCCTTAGGTGGTTGGGAACACATCAAGCAGAGGCTGTTGCAACGATCAGTCATGAACAGCAGGTTACTGTCGGAGCCGCGTCGATAGAGAACTCGGACGATCGGGCTTCCGGGTGTTATGGCAATTACGTCACCTGGGCGAACGACATCTGGATCTTTTGGGGAGTGAAGTTGCAGCTTGCTTACCTCTGCATTCCCGCTAAGTTGTTCCGGAGTAAGGAAGCCTCCAACGGGTAATGATAGTAAGTGCGGGTTACGTTGAAGCTCGGCATCTGGTAGCCACAGCATTAGATCGTCGAAGCTCACGTCCCCAGCGCAGATGGATACGCCTTGTTCAATGAACTCGTCTACGGTGACGACCTTCAACAACTTAGGTTCAATTAGATGCTGGATCTCGAAATGGGTATCTTTTCTTAGCATCGTTCCTACCCTCGATACCCAGGGAAGAGGACTTCGGAGTAGGCGCGACGATTTAGCCAGGAAAGCAAGACGCTTTGGATATCATCGTCGCCATCTCTCAATAGTTCGAATAGATGTTGCAGTAGTCCTAGATTTTTCTTACAGAAGCTACTGAAGGCACGGTGACCAATCGGATCGCCTTGGCGTGCGAAGTGTTCCACAGGGTCGGCGCCGCAATAGGGGACGAGTGCGCAATCCACGCAGCCCGGTAGTGTTTCGGCAACACCACTTGCTAGCAATGCTTCCATGACTGGTGAGCGTAGTAGCTCGGCTAACGGCTGATGCACGCTGCCTAAACGCAAACCATCCTCGCCCATTTCCAGCAGCATTCTTGCTTCGTCAGATGGGTACACGTAGCCATCGTAGTTATAAACCAAGGCTGCGGTGCCGGCACCGGCAGGTGAGCGCAGATCGACATAGCCAGATGAGAAAGGCGTGAGGATGTTCTTTAGCAGTAGACTTGCGTAGCTCTCTGATAAGTACACACCTTGTTGATTGATCTCCAGCAGGTAAGCCAGCGCTTCCTTGTAGAACGCCAAATAACGTTCCATCGAGTAATCCAGCCGTTGTGCACCCTTCGAGGCGAAACCGTAGGGACTTAAGGGGCGAAGGGAGATACTGGAAAACCCCTGGGCTACATACTCGTCGATGATCGCTCTTGGTTGCTCAAGGCTCTTGGCCGTTAACGTCGTTAGAGCCGAGACAGCTTCATGGCCGAGGTGTTCGCGGACGCGACGAATGCCGTCGAGGGTTCGTTCATAAGAGTCTCGGGAGGGAGTGGGGCGGTTAGCGTTGTGTAATGACGCTGGCCCATCGAGCGAAGTAGAAAACTGGATGTGATGCTTCTTGGCGAAGACGATAACTTCTTCGGTCAAGTGATGGAGTGTGGTTGTGATGACGAATTGGATATCGCGCTGTTCCACGACGTTCCGTTCCACTATCCATTCGATGATCTGGCGGACGCGTTCAAAGGCCAATAGAGGTTCGCCACCTTGGAACTCTACCGTGAGGGCTCGAGCGTTCGACTCGAACATGCGGTCTACGGCAGCACGTGCATCTGCTTCGGAAAGGTCATGTCCAGAGCCACCCAAAGGTGCACGTGATACTTGGCAATACTGACATGTATGGTTGCAACGCAGAGTCACCACAAACAGGTGTAATGCAGGGCCTTGCAGGAGGAAGTCTTTCCGACTGCGGTACTGCGCCGCCATCTCCGGAATTGGATCGTGTTGATCTGGCTCGTAAATAAAATGACGAGCGAGTAGATCCTTGTATAGAGAGGTTCCTGGCTGTACACGCTTAAAACTTAGATCTCGAAGTTGTGGATCGGTGACATGGAGGTACTCGCCTGTTTCGGAAGTAAGCAGAATGTCCCGTTCATTTCCCGAGCTCATACGCATGAAGCGAAATGGCAGGAGGCGATAACCTTGGGTTTCGGTGGCTATCAAGGTCACTGAGGCAACCCACATCCAGTGAGTGCGGCACGTGCCAAGACTTCTCGCAATCCAGCCGTTTCACTATGGATGTGGTCACGTAAAGCAAAGTCATTCAGATGCTGAAGAACTAGCGCCCGTGCGTGATCAATAGAGAGGGCTGTTTGGGCGCTGGAAGGGTAGATCGTGAGGTTGATAAAGCCAGGCTCAGGAGTGATCTGAATAGCCAATTCAGCGGCCAAGCTATAGGCGGTTCTTTGCGCTGTGCTGAGAGGGTATGCGATGTCGCTGAGGTGCAGAGTGACTGGCCATGTCATCAATATCAATCCTTGAAAGCCCTGAAGAGTGTGCGGATTTTGCCGAGTTCCTGGGCGATTGGCCATCATTCGTCGCAGCTTTCTTTAAAATATTTCTGTGCTCGTGTTCTTGACTGCAATCGATTGGATTTAATGAAGTCCCGGCCAGGCGGTCCTGCGAACGGCAGCTGTCAAATCAGCGATTTCCCTGTGGGTGTCGGCTGCCAGCAAAACTCGTCAACGATGACGCGGAGTTACCTTCTTACCGCGTGCACTTGGGGGCGCTTGGCGTACATATCCGTTGCTGCGGTCGCGGCCACTGGCGGTTCCGCTCTTACAGCGGGTCACTTTGGAAAAGCCCCAAAGTAACCAAAGGGCTCCTGCCCCCGCATCCGGCGCCTCGCCTAGGCTCGGCGTTCCCTCGCTCCGGCATTGCTCCGGGGGCGCGCCGCCACAGGCCATCCATGGCCTGGGGCGGCTAGCTCGGCATCCATGCCGAGCTGCCCCCTACGCAACGCCTGCGTTCGGCCTCCTGAAGGGGCAGGAAGATCAAGGGCAAGATCAAAAGCCAAAACCAAAGCAAGATCAAAGGCTGGGGCAAAGCCAAGCGCGTTTTACGCGCTTATTGAATTCAATGGCGTTCAGGACTCTTGGCCTGTCCGCCACTGAATCACCTCCAGCACCGCGCAACCCTCCCGGGTGAGCAGATGCACCCCTCGGGTGACCCGCGTCAGATCGCAGTCGGCAATGTCTTTCAGGTTAAGGGTGGACAGCGTGTCCATCAGATCCCGCACCACGGTGAAACGATGGGCCGCACTGCTGGCCAGATCGTTCAGAGAGGCTTGGGTGTCGAGGTAGAAAACGGCTTGGTTGGCGTCGTGGGTGTCGACGGCGGTAAAGCGCGAGAGTGGCTGGTCAATCATCGGTACAGCTCCTGTGCAGGGAGCAATCACCTGAGTTGCCGACGACGAAGAAAATGACTGCTGTGCGCGCCTATGACGACCGGAGAACCATCGCGCACAGCCGTCATAATATCCTGTCGCGGGCACCGGAAAGGCGACTGCAAAGGTGCTGTGGACGCTGATGCTGCGTTGTAATTCGACCGGCCAAGGTCGTCGCGGATTTTGCTTCGCGGGGGGGACTGTAGTATCGACAAGTGAGTGGTGCAACTGAATATTGAAGGGATTATTTAAGTGGTTGTGTCGGAATGACAATATCTACTCAGGTAATTACGTAGTTTTACATGCTTGATATCTCCGTTTGCGGAGTCGTAGTTATATATGATTTGAGGGGCGTCAGTGCGAAGATTTCGCGTAAGTATGGACGGGGGCGGGCGGTAAGTAATGTGCGTGATAATGGATCTTTTAAAGTGGTCTATATAATTATTATTGGTGGGTGGGTAAAGTCCCGTTCTTTGTCGGTCGTGGTCGTTTTGTAAGTTTTGTATAAACAAATGTGCTGGGCTCTGAATGTTTATGCAGTAGGGGCGGTCTCTGGTAGGGGGCGCGTTGAGTAAATGTAATGATTTTTTTGACGCGGAATCTGCTGGTGAGTGTCTCTAAGAGGATGTTGTTTGTAAATAATTGACGTGAATCTTATGTTGTCTATTAATGTATGGCGGATTACTGCTCAGTGGTATAGCTAATGCTATTTATTAGAATTATTATTGGGTGGGTTATGGTTTTTTTGGGCGAAGGTAAGCTTAGTGTGGAGGGCGTAGGGGCTTTAAGGTCTGTTTAATCGGCAATATGTGGTTTGAGGCCGACTTGAAGGGCCGAGGCGATTTTTTTCGCCTCGGACATTGGTTTTTTCTGTGGGGACTAGCTTTTGCTAGAATCAATCCGCTCTAGGTTTTGAGTTAGTAGTGAAAGGTTTTCAAATATACAATTTTCAATATTTACTAACTTTCCGACGCTCGGGTTGATTGAGTACTTTTTTAAATGGATGCCAGTTTGTTTGATTTTTTCGATAGCATGTTTTCGCTCGTAAAGCTTAGCTCGCTTTCTATCTACCCGCTTTAGAAAGCTGGGAACATTTGTCTTTCCTCTTTTAGAAGGGCGGGAGTTTAAGAAGATACTAAGTAGAGATAGTGAGGCTTCACCTGCTTCTTCAAATATGGGGTCTCCTAGCTCTCTATATAAACGAGAGTAACAACTTGAAAGCCCGTTTAGCATCATGACTGCTTCGTCAATATTTAATTGGTTTGAGTCTGCGTCGTCGGAAATTGCATAAGTTGCTAGTAGAGCATTTTCCAAGTAGTTGCGTTCGGTACCTTCGCATACTGCCCATTCAAAGAAAAAAGCTCGGTGTTTTGGAGTGTATTGAAAATCTCTGATTAATTCGATTGCACTCTGAGAGTTTTCGTTCTTTCGATAAAAGTATGCAAGCTTTGTCAACAGGAAAGGGTTGTTTTGGTCTGCTTGGAAAAGCTTTTCTGCTAGATTAATGGCAAGTCGATTTTTTCCTGAGTTGAATAAAGAGTCGGCTAGATCAAAGCGCCAGAAGTTGATGTTGAGAATTTTTGTTTCTTTGCTGCGTTCTAATTCGCTTAAAGCAAGGTCGGTAAAGAACTCTGTGATGTCTTTGTCGTATTTGACTTCCAGTATTTCGACAATCGCGTCAGCAATATACTTGTGTCGTGTAAATATGGCTGTTGCTGTTGTTGTAGCTGCTGCCTCTTGGCCTAGCTTTCGTATTACTTCTTTCTGGAGTTTTGGTATCGATAAATTGAGGACGGCTGCAAGAGCGTCAAAGTTAAGCTTGTCAAAGTTTTCAGAGTGCATCGCAGCGATATAGCCGAGAGCATCTTTTAGACTTTTTTCATCGTTTATTTTTATTTGATCTAAACGCTCTAGCATTGAGTGAGCATGATCGAGAAGATCTCCTCCGTGGCGGCATAACAGCAATGCACCAAAGAAAGCTCCTGAACTCCCTTTAGACTCTTTTTTAGCATAGTATCGCAACTTTTCAACTCTTGTTTCGTGATCTAGTTCTGCTAGTTCTGCCCCAAGACCAGAGGGGCCGTAAGAACTCCAAGCATCAACTATATCGTTTGCATCTTTAGCGCTTAGATCTTTTAAGATAATCTCTTTATAAGTGGAAGCGTATCCCCAGGGTAATGTTGCCGCTCCAGAGGACTTCCAGTCAGAGTCGCGACTAGCTATTAAGAAGTCAATTTCTCCATGCAATTCTTCAGGGCGTGTCTCAATAAAGTTAAGGATTTTTTTTGCTTCTTGGTCTCCTTCGTCTATTACGATGAGCCAACTATGGTGTGATTTTAGAGTTTGGTAAAGTTGTTCTACTTCAAATGGCCTGATATTGTTTGTTCGGATTAGTATTTTTTTATCATTTTTTTCAGACACTATTTCATAGGCTGACTGAAGTAGGGCTGTGGTTTTACCTTCACACCCTGCTGCTAATATGGCACAAATAGTAGTTTCAGATGAGCTGTATGATGAAAGATAAGTGTTTTTTATTTTTGTGACAATTTCTCTTCTTGGAATCGATGTGGAAAGCGCAACCTTCCAATCTGGAGTTGCTCCATCGAAATATGCAAGAGCTGCTGCGTCGCTGAGGGGCTCTAAGTATTGGTTCAGAGAGTCTAAGTCAGCTGTTGCCCAACCACCTGGAAGGCGAACATTTTTTTTGGGTGATGTTTTTTTTAATTGTTTCTTAGGTATATCGTAATTCCACCAAGCACCATCCCTGTGCGCATCGTGAAGGTTACCGCCCGCCAACATCCAACTTTGAGCTTCATGACTCCATTCGTGCGGTTGCAGACTAACTTGACCTTCCTCTAGGTCAAGCTTCGCCCACAACAGGCCATTTTTCCACTTGCTTCCCTCAGGTGCTTGATAGGCCGCGCCTGTTTGAATTGCTAGAAACTCTTGTCCAGCACCATATGATGGTTCAGCCCAAGATGAATGCATGTGTCCGTGTAGATAGATTATATTATTGGAGCCGAATAATGACTTTATAGGGGTTGAGTGGTTTGGGGCAAACCATTCAAGCGGGTGATGGCCTAGTACAATCTTTACATCGCACTCTTGAATTTCTTCCAGAGCATTCCTTATTAGAGCAACTCCCGGCGAGAGTTTGCCTTTGTCAAATTCATCCCGACATAACCACGCGGTGTTTATTCCAATAATACCTAGCTCGATACTGTTGATTTTTAGCTTTTGAACGAAGCAGCCTTTTTGAAAGAAAATTTCATGGGAGTTTGTGAAGTTTAACTGTTGCGAGAAATTATCGAAGCGCGCGTTTAACATTTGCCGCTCTTCTAGCGATTCGACAGTCGGCTCGAATAGTCCTTCTTCAGTATTAAGGAATATCTCTCTGCTGAAGCCCTTATTTACTTTTCGAGATAGGTCGTGGTTGCCTGGTACTACGAATATCCGATCCTTGAATTCATTTCCCAGCATTCTGATCAACGGGTCCATAACCACTTCATTGAACTTTTCAAATTCTTCTGGTTTTCCAGAGTTAGAAATGTCGCCGGTAATAAAAATCAAGTTAGGCTCGACTTCTTTCTCTCTGAAATTTTCTACGTGGTCTAATATCTTACTGGCTATAAACTCTTGTTGAAAAGCGTTCTTCCCAAAATGAAAATCTGATAGATGGAGCCAATTCATTTTTTTCAAGTCTAGCATCCTTGTTTTTAGTGACCTCAAGTTATGCTATCAAAATGACTTCATTGAAGCCATTGGTTTATCAGCTTTGCGCATCACTGGCGCGCTGAACAGGGAGGCATACAGCTTTCAACTGCTATCTAGGCTGTCCAGATGTGTATAGATATAGCTCGCGCTATGTAGCGAGCCAAATGGACATAAGAGAAATTATGATTCACCTGAAGCCTAGTTTTTAAACTCTTGTGGATATAAAGAGTCAGAGGCTCCTATCATCTACTGATGAAGGTCTACTTCTGACGGTGAAGATGAATCAATTTTAAGAGTGTTGCCTCGGTGTGCAGTGGATATTTTAGCGGCATTTTTAGGTCCTTGTTTCGGGGGAGTGATGCCGCTTGTAGTTGTGGTGAGAGCTCATGTTCGTTCCATAATTTTCAGATTTTTTCAATGCACAATCTGCGCGAGAAACGCCTTAGCCCTCTCACTCTTCGGCGCCCCAAAAAACGCCTCCGGCGGCGCATCTTCCACAATCCGCCCCCCATCCAAAAACAACACCCGCTCCGCCACCTGCCTTGCAAACCCCATCTCATGGGTCACGCACAACATGGTCATGCCGCTGCCGGCCAGCTTCACCATCACATCCAGCACCTCACTCACCATCTCCGGGTCCAGCGCCGAGGTCGGTTCATCAAACAACATAATCTTCGGCTCCATGCACAACGCCCGAGCAATCGCTACGCGCTGTTGCTGCCCGCCAGAAAGCTGGCTGGGGTACTTATCCGCCTGATTCTCAATCCCCACCTTGGCCAGAAACCCCCGCGCCAGTTCTTCAGCCTTTTTCCGCGACAACCCGCGCACGGTCATCGGTGCCAGGGTGCAGTTGTCCAGCACGCTCATGTGCGGGAACAGGTTGAAGTGCTGGAACACCATGCCCACTTGGCTGCGCACCTGGGCGGCTTCGCGGGTGTTTTGCGATAGGTCGGTGCGGTCCACCAGGATGCGGCCTTTTTCGGCAATCTCCAGGCGGTTGATGCAGCGGATCAGGGTGGATTTGCCGGAGCCGGAAGGCCCGCAGAGGACGATGCGTTCGCCCTGGCGCACTTTGAGGTCGATGTTGTGCAGGACGTGGAAGGCGCCGTAGAACTTGTTCAACCCGGCAATATCGATCGCCACTTCGCGGTGGTCGGTGGCAACGGCGGGCGCGGCGGGAAGCGGGGCGGTCTGGGTCTGCATGGCGGTTCTCCGTCGGTCAGTTGAAGCGCTCGGCGCGGTAAGGGGTGGGGTCGGTAAACGGGGTTTCGCCGGTGACCATCTGCGCCAGCAGTTGGCCGCTCACCGGGCCCAGGGTCAGGCCGTGGTGGGCGTGGCCGAAGTTGAACCACAGGCCAGGGTGGCGCGGGGCGGGGCCGATCACGGGGCACATGTCCGGCAGGCACGGGCGGCGGCCCAGCCAGGGTTCGGCGTCGAGGCGTTCGCCCAGGGGGTAGAAGTTTCGGGCCAGGGCTTCGCAGCGGCGCAGTTGGATTTCGTTGATCGGGTCGTCGCGGTCGGCGAATTCGATGCCGGTGGTCAGGCGGATGCCGCCCACCATCGGTGCCAGGACGTAGCCACCCACCGGGTCGAGGATCGGGTGCTGCAGGCGGGTGCCGGGCACGGCGGCGTAGTGCATGTGGTAGCCGCGCTTGATCGCCAGGGGAATGCGGTAGCCCAGGGGCTCGAAGATGCCGCTGGCTTGCGGGCCCAGGGCCACCACCACTTCCTGGGCGCTGATCGGGCCGAGTTCGCTCTGCACCTGCCAGCTGCCTTCGATCTGGGTCAGGGTCAGGGCATCACCGATGACGAATTGGCCGCCGCGCTGCTTGAACAGTTCGGCGTAGCCCCGGGTCAGGCCGCCGGGGTCGCTCACGGTCTTGGGGTCGAGCCAGTGCAGGCCGCCCACTGTGTCGGGGTGCAGGCCGGGTTCCAGGGTCAAGAGTTCGGCGCGGTCCAGTACCCGGTAGTTGAGCTCGTAGTCCCGCAGGTCGGCGGCGGCGCGCTGGGCGAAGTCGAAGGCTTGCTGGTCGTTGAAGGCTTCGAGCCAGCCGCCGTCGGCGATCAGCTCCAGCATGTTGGCCGGGCGGGCCAGGGCCAGGTGTTCGGTGACGCAGCGTTCAATCAGCGGCAGCATGGCGCGGGTGGCGGCGGCCAGGCCCTTGGGCGAGGAGTGGCGCCAGTATTGCAGCAGCCAGGGGCCGGCCTTGGGCAGGTGGCGCAGGCTGTAGCGCACGTCCGATTGCTGGTTGAGGCCGTAGCGCACCAGCTTGGTCACTTCCCGGGGGAAGGCGTAGGGAATCACGCTGGCGCGTTCGATCAGCCCGGCGTTGCCGTGGCTGGTGCCGTTGCCCGGAGGCTGGCGGTCCAGCAGCACTACTTGGCGGCCGCGGGCCTGCAGGTGCAGGGCGCTGCTGACGCCGATGATCCCGGCGCCCAGAACGAGGGTTTGGCAATGCATGGTTCAGTCCTTATGACAGGGGCCGCGCGGCGGCCCGCTAAAGGGTTCAGTTCAGGTGCCGGCCCAGGCGGCCTTCCAGGTACTTGAGGCTGCGCCGCACCACTTCGACGATCAGCAGGTAGAGCACCGCGGCCCACAGGTAGATCTGGAAATCGAAGCTGCGGGAGAAGGCCAGTTTGGTCACTCCCATCAGGTCGTAGATGGTCACCAGGGAGGCGATGGCGCTGGCCTTGATCATCAAAATCAGCTCGTTGCCCAGAGGCCCGATGGCGATCAGCAGCGACTGCGGCAGTATCACTTTGCGAAACGCGGTCCAGCGCGACAGGCTCAGGGCCTTGCAGGCTTCGCGCTGCCCCTGGGCTACGGCCAGCAGGCTGCCGCGCAGGATCTCCGCCTGGTAGGCGGCGGTGTTCAGGGTGAAGGCCAGCAGGGTGCAGAACCAGGCGTCGCGGAAGAACCACCACAGGCCCACGTCCTGCCAGAAGCCTTTGAACGAGCCCAGGCCGTAATACAGCATGAACAGCTGGGCCAGCAGCGGCGAGCCGCGGAAGAAGTACACATAGGCCCCGGTGAAGCGCCGCAGGAAACGATTGCTGGACAGCCGCCCGAGGGCGATCAGCAGGCCGAGCACGGCGCCCAGGCTGAAGGAAATCGCCACCAGCTTGGCGGTCACCAGCAGGCCGTCGATAAAGCGCGGGCCGTAGCGTTCCAGCAGTTCCTGGTTGAGGAACAGGTTCAGCAGGTCATCCAGGCTCATGGTTGCAGGCTCCGTTGCGCACGGTTGAAGCGCCGTTCAAGAAAGCTGAACAAGTGCCCCGACAGCGCCGAGAAGAACAGGTAGCCAAAGCACGCCACGCTGTAGAACAGCATGGGTTCCTTGGTCACGCTGACCGCGAGGTTGGTCTGGCGCATCAGGTCCACCAGGGAAATGGTCGACACCAGGGAGGTGTCCTTGAGCAGCGACAGCCAGTTGTTGGAAAGGCCGGGCAGGGCGATGCGGGTCAGTTGCGGCAGCAGCACCCGGGTGAAGGTGGTACGGCGCGACAGGCTCAGGGCGCTGGCGGCTTCGTACTGGCCCTTGGGCAGGGTCTTGAACGCCGCCAGCCAGATCTCGCTGGAGAAGGCGGCGAACACCAGGCTGAAGGCGATCATCGCGGCGACGAAGGTGTTGATCGCCACTTCACCGGGGTAGCCCAGGGCACCGAGGATTTTCTGCGCTGCAATCTGGCAGCCGTAGTAGATGATCAACAGCGTCAACAGCTCCGGCAGGCCGCGAAACACCGTGGAAAAGGTCGTGGCCCAGGCCCGCGCCCAGCGGTTTTTCGAGCGTGCGGCCAGGGCCACCAGCAAGCCCAGGGGCAGGCCGATGGGCACGCAGGCCAGGGCCAGGGCGATGGTCACCAGGGCCCCGGCGAGCAGGGCCGAGCCCCAGCCGCCGCTGGCGAAGGACAGGAGTGACAGCTGTTCGAACATGCGCGAACCCTCTGGAAGAATGAACCGTGCAGGGCGCCGCCGCGCTCGGGGGAACGCGGGGCTTAGGCAGCGGTAAAGGCGGCCGGTCAGTAGATGTCGAAGGCGAAGTAGCGGCTGGAGATCTGCTTGTAGGTGCCGTCGGCGACGATCGCGTCCAGGGCCTTGTTCAGGCGCTCGCGCAGGGCGTTGTCTTCCTTGCGCACGGCGATCGAGGCATCGGCGGTGGTGCCGTTGACGTCACCGATGATCTTGCAGCAGTCCTTGCCGGCGCTTTCGGCCCAGGCCAGCAGCGGGAACTTGTCGGCGATCACCCCATCCACGCGCCCGGCCGCCAGGTCGCTGTTGGCTTCGTCGAGGGTCGGGTAGAACTTCACGTCGGCGCCGGCCGGGCCGTAGTGGTCCTCGGCGTAGATGGCCTGGGTCGAGGAGGCCTGGGCGCCCACGGTGCGGCCCTTGAAGTTGGTCTGGGCGTCGCTGATGTCCGAGTCCTTGGCCACCGCCACCGACAGCGGGGTGCGGTAGTAGTGGTTGCTGAAGGCGATCTTTTTCTTGCGTTCGTCGGTGGCGATCATCGAGGCCACCACGGCGTCGTATTTCTTCGCCAGCAGCGCCGGGATGATGCCTTCCCAGTCCTGGGCGACGATCTGGCACTCGACCTGCATCTGCTTGCACAGGGCATTGGCGATGTCCACGTCGAAGCCGTGCAGCTGGTTGTTGGAGTCCACGTAGTTGAAGGGCGGGTAGGCGCCTTCGGTGGCGATCTTCAGGGTTTCAGCCTGGGCGGTGCAAGCGCCGATGACCAGGGCGCAGGCGCCGGCGAAGCGAAGGACGTTGTTCATGGAGCACCTCGGTTATTTATTGTTTTGCGCGGGTGGACGATGTGTAGCCAACAAATTCGTTATGCAGGGCGGCGGTGGCTTCCAGGCGTTTTTCCACCTCGGGTCCCAGGTGCTTGCACACCTCGTTGATCAAGAGGTGCACCAGCGACAGCATGGCCGCGGTGGATTCCCAAAACAGGTTGAACTCGGTGGGCACGCGGAACACCTCGTCGGCGTTCTGCTCGGCCCAGTCGCAGAAGGTGTCGGTGACCAGGGTCACCGGAATCCCCGCCTCGCGGGCCTTGTGGCACAGGGTCAGGGCGTGGCGCGAATAGCGCCGGGCCTCGAACACCACCAGGGCGCAGTCTTCGGCGGGGCTCAGCAGCACGTCGGCGAAATGCCCGGCGGAGCCGTCCACCAGGTGCACGCCGTCGCGCAGGTATTGCAGCAGATGGACCATGGAGGCGGCGATGCCGCGCTCGGTCTGGAACCCCGCCACATACACCCGGCGCCGGCTGGCCAGGCGCTGGACCACGGTCTGCCAGGCCGGGGTCAGGCTGTATTCGTAGACCTTGACCAGCGCCGCCACTTCCAGCTCGAAGCTGCGGGGCAGGCCCTGGGCCGCCGGGTTGGGCTGCTGGCGAAATTCCTGCAGGCGGTCGCCCACCAGCCACGGGCCTTCGCCGAGGTCGTTCTTCAGGTCGTTTTTCAAATCCTTGAAATGGCTGTAGCCGATGGCG
This sequence comes from Pseudomonas sp. PH1b, assembly GCF_000633395.1. Lineage (GTDB taxonomy): Bacteria > Pseudomonadota > Gammaproteobacteria > Pseudomonadales > Pseudomonadaceae > Aquipseudomonas. The sequence continues at coordinate 16,892 of NZ_AYMU01000012.1, read as the reverse complement.
CGGCAGAACCGGCCGACGCTGGACTCGCTGACGCCGAGTTTTTCGGCGATGTCGGCGGCGGTCTGGAAGGGCAGCTCATAGAGGTTGGCCAGCATGTAGCTGGCAATCGCCCGGCCCGACGCGGTGGCGCTGGACAGGCTGCTTTCAAGGCGTTGTTTGATGGATTGGCTCATGGGTTTTCATTGTTATTGGCCGTTGACAATGGAAAATGAATGTTTTCTGTCATTAAGTCAATATTTGACAGTTAACTGGCGTGACGCGATAGTCAGGCACCTTCCAATAACAATTCCAATGGAGCTGCAATGACCGACGCGAACCACGCGACCCTGGCGCAGGCACCCGTCGAGTGCCTCGACCTGCCTGCCTTGACCGACTTGCTGCAACGGATTTTTCTTCGCCACGGCACCTCTGCCGAGGTGGCCCGGGTGCTGGCCGACAACTGCGCCCGGGCCCAGCGCGATGGTTCCCACAGCCACGGGGTGTTTCGCATTCCCGGCTACCTGTCGTCCCTGGCCAGCGGCTGGGTGAATGGGCAGGCGCTGCCGCAAGTGGAAGATGTGGCCCCCGGCGTGGTGGCGGTGGACGCCGCAGGCGGCTTTGCCCAGCCGGCCCTGGCGGCGGCCCGCGCGCTGCTGCTGAGCAAGGCCCGCAGCGCCGGGATCGCGGTGTTGGCGATTCGCAATTCCCATCACTTCGCGGCCTTGTGGCCGGATGTCGAGCCCTTCGCCGAAGAAGGCCTGGTGGCCCTGAGCCTGGTCAACAGCATGACCTGCGTGGTGCCCCATGGCGCCCAGCGCCCGCTGTTCGGCACCAACCCGATTGCCTTTGCCGCACCCCGCGAGGGCGCCGAGCCCATCGTCTTCGACCTGGCCACCAGCGCCATTGCCCACGGCGATGTGCAGATCGCCAAGCGCCAGGGCCAGCAACTGCCACCGGGCATGGGGGTGGACCGCGACGGCCAGCCCACTTGCGATCCGGCAGCGATTCTCGACGGCGGCGCCTTGCTGCCCTTTGGCGGGCACAAGGGCTCGGCGCTGTCGATGATGGTGGAGCTGCTGGCGGCGGCGCTGACCGGTGGCAACTTCTCCTTCGAGTTCGACTGGTCGCAACACCCGGGGGCGCAGACGCCCTGGACCGGGCAACTGCTGATCGTCATCGACCCCAACCACCTCGGCGGCGGGCGGTTTGCCCAGCGCAGCGGCGAGCTGGTGCGGCAGATGCAGGCCGTGGGCCTGGAGCGTATGCCGGGGGATCGGCGCTACCGCACCCGGGCCAAATCCCTGCAAGAGGGCATTCCCCTGGCCGCTGCCGAGCTGGCGCGACTGCGGGCCTTGGCGGGGGACGACTAAACGGCCGACGACTAAGGGCTTGATCCCTTCGCACCCGGGTCCATGAGCCCTTGGTGTTACTCCAGGTAGTGGGCCCGGTAGCGGGCCGGTCGTGGATCGGATTTGCCGCTCCCTGCCAGCCCCTCGAAAGCACCGTGAACTTGCCCCCAAGGCAGCCTATGGGCGGCCTTGGCGGGTTTCGATAATCGCCTCCGACAACTCGTCCCCCGATTGCGGAGCGCGCCATGCATAACAATAAGAACTGCCAGTACCCCTTGATTCCGGCCCTGATCGTCGGCCTGTCGACCCTTGGCCTGGGCTCTGTCGCCGAAGCCGAGATCCTGCTGTACGACAAGGACCAGACCACCTTCGCCACCGACGGCTACATCAACGCCTTCTACGTCAACAGCGACGTCGACCGCGCCGGCGACCAGTACGACCGCCGGCAGGCGCGGGTGAAGATGGGCTTTCTGCCCAACTACCTGGGCTTCACCATGGGCAAGCAGGTGGACGACCTCAAGCTCGGCGCCCGGGCCTCGTTCTGGGTCACCATCAACGACAGCGAAACCAACGGCACCGACACCGCCATCGACGTGCGCCAGTTCTACGGCACCGTGGCCAACCCGGAGTGGGGCGAGGTGCTGATCGGCAAGGACTTCGGCCTGTTCGCCCGGTCCAACATCCTGCTCGATGAAATGCTCGCCGGGTACGGCCAGGTCAGCGACAGCCTGGGGCTGGTGGACGGCGGCGGGGTGTCGTTCGGCAACATCGGCAGCGGTTATCCCTATCCCTTTCCGTCGTCGCAGATCACTTATCGCAGCCCGCTGATGGACGGCCTGCGGGTGGCGGTGGGCATCCTCGACCCGGTGGACACCAACGACAGCAGCGCCCTGGGCAAGGCCTACCAGAAGAACCCGCGCACCGAGAGCGAGATCACCTACCAGTTCGACCTGGGCGGGGCCAAGTTCTACAGCTGGCTCAACGGCAGCTACCAGACCTCCGACAACACCGACCCCAACGTGCAATCGGTGACCTCCAAGGGCCTGGGCTATGGCCTGCAGGCCAAGATGGGCGGCTTGTCCCTGACCGGTTCCGGGTTCCAGGCCAAGGGCATCAATCCGTTCTTCACCAACAACGCCGGCGAAGCCACCCTGCGCAATGTCGACAGCAAGGGCTACCTGCTGCAGGGCTCGTACAAGGTGGGCAAGAACCGCCTGGCGCTGTCCTACGGCAAGACTAAGGACGACGGCAACGGCGTGGTCGGCAGCGGCGCCGACTACCAGACCCGGGGCGTGGCGCTGTTCCACGACATCAACGACAACCTCAAGCTGGTGGCCGAATACAACCAGTTCGAGATCGACGGCCACCACACCAATGCGCAGAACGAAAACACCGACACCTTCGCCGTGGGTGCCGTGCTGACCTGGTAACCCCAGCGCCGGCCCTGGCGTGCGCATCGCGCCCGGGCCGGCGCCCCGCATTCCCTCTATTTCCCGTACCTACGCCTTCCCTGTAGGAGCCGGCTTGCCGGCGAAGAGGCCCGCCAGCCTTGCACCAGGCTGGCCGACGCCTTCGCTGGCAAGCCAGCTCCTACGGAGGTCGCGCCCGGCTTTCCCTCTATTTCCCGTATCTACACCTTCCCCTGTAGGAGCCGGCTTGCCGGCGAAGAGGCCCGTAAGCCCTGCACCAGGCCGGCCGACGCCTTCGCTGGCAAGCCAGCTCCTACACGGTGGTCGGGCATTCAGGCGGCCGGGCACCTACACCCATGGAACCGGCTACCCGCTACCCAAGTAGCATTCGTGCCCCGGGGCCGGCTTCGTACACTCATTGCTCAGACAACCCGCGCCGGAGGCGACGATGCAGCAAGCCCAGAGCGAGGGCGTGGTCAGTGCCATGTCCCAGGCCGTCGATCCGCAGCAGGTGGCCCAGGACCTGGCCGGCCAGTTGCTGCATCCGCACTTGGGCTTCGTGCTGTTTTTCTGTTCCGCCGAATACCCGCTGTACACCCTGGGCCCGGCCCTGCAGCAGAGCTTCGGTGGCATCCCCCTGGTGGGCTGCACCAGCGCCGGGGAAATCACTCCCCTGGGCTACGGGCGCAATTGCGTGACCGCCATCGGCTTCGATCACCGGCACTTTTCCATCGCCGCCGAACTGATCGACCAGATGGAGCACTTCAGCCTGATCGACGCCCAGCAGATGGTCGAACGCCTGGTGGGCCGTTGCCGCAGCAATACCCTGGCGCCGATCAAGGGCAACAGCTTCGCCCTGACCCTGCTAGACGGCCTGTCGAGCCGCGAGGAAATGGTCCTGGCTGCCCTCAGCGCGGCCCTGGGGGACATTCCGCATTTCGGCGGTTCGGCCGGCGATGACAACTACCTGACCCACACCCACGTGTATTTCGGCGGCGAGTTCCACAGCGGCGCGGCGGTGCTGGTGCTGGTCAACACCTGGCTGGATTTCGAGGTGTTCACCACCCACCACATCCAGCCTCGGGAAGAAAAACTGGTGGTCACCGGCGCCGACAGTACTTTACGCCGGGTCTATGAACTGAACGCCGAGCCCGCCGCCGAGGAGTACGCGCGGCTGATCGGCGTGCCCCTGGCGCAGCTCGACCATCGGGTGTTCGCCGCCCACCCGCTGGCGGTGCGGATCAACCAGCACTATTACGTGCGCGCGGTGCAGCAGGTGCACCCGGACCTGAGCCTGAGTTTCTACTGCGCGGTGGAGAACGGCATCGTCCTCACCGCCATGACCCCCGGCCCCTTGCTGCCCAACCTGCAACAGCTGTTCGACGGCTTGCAGCAGCGCCTCGGCGGGCTGTTGCTGACCATTGGCTGCGACTGCTTTTTGCGCCGCCTGGAACTGGAGGGGCAGGGCAGCCTGGAGCAGATCGGGGCCTTTTTGCGGGAACAGCGGGTGATGGGTTTCAACACCTACGGAGAACAGTTCAATGGCATGCACATTAACCAGACCTTCACCGGGGTCGCCATTGCCCGCAGTCGAACTCCGGCCCGCCGCTGAGCTGCAAGCCCAGCTCGACTGCCTGCAGCGCGAGAACCGCAAGCTGCGGCGGATCAACAGCGCGCTGATCGAGCGGGTCGAATCCGGCATCACCCGCGGCAACGATCCTTATGCGGCGTTCCAGCATTCGGTGGTGCTGGCCGAGCAGGTGCGCGAACGCACCGACGCCCTGAACCAGGCCATGGCCGAGCTCAAGGCCGGCAACCATTTGCTCAGCGAAGCGCGGCTGCGGGCCGAGACGGCGCACCAGCACCTGATCGACGCCATCGAGAGCATTTCCGACGCCTTCGTGCTGTTCGACCAGGAGCAGCGCATCGTCCTGTTCAACAGCCGCTTCCGCGCCTTCTGGAGCCACAGCCGGGTGCGGATCATGGCCGGCATGCGCCTCTCGGAAGTGCGCAGGTTGCTGACCAGCACCGGGCTGTTCAGCGAGGAACCGCGCAGTGGCGGTGAAGAGCAGTTGCTCTATCGCCTGCACAACGGCCGCTGGCTGCAGGTCAGCGAGCGGCCGACCCGGGAAGGCGGGCGGGTGATCCTGTTCACCGACATCACTGAGGTCAAGCACAGCGAAACCCTGCGCCGGGAACAGGCGGTGGCGCAAAAGTCCCACCTGCTGCAACGGGCGGTGGACAACCTGTCCCAGGGCGTGGCCATGGTCAGCGCCGAGGGCGTGCTGGAGTTGTGGAACCGGCGCTTCCTCGAACTCAGCGGGCTGGCCCCAGTGGCCGCGCATCGCTTGTTTGCCGAGGTCATCGGCGACAGCGAACTGCGCCTGCTGAGCCCCGACAGCCGCGACGCCAACGGCCGGCCGATCCACGAATGCGAACAGCGCCTGAGCGATGGCCGGGTGCTGGAGATTCGCACCCATCCGTTGCCCACCGGCGGTTTCGTCAACACCTTCACCGACATCACCGAACGCTACCAGCACGCCGAGGCCCTGAGTGAAAGCGAACGCTGGATCCGCCTGATCACCGACCATGTGCCGGCGCTGATCGCCTACCTGAATGCCGACCTGGTGTACGAGTTCACCAACAAGGTCTATGAGGAGTGGTACTGCTGGCCGCGGGGCGTGATGCTCGGCCAGAGCCTGCGCGAGGTGCACAGCGAGCAGCACTACCAGCGCCTGGAAAGCTATGTGGAGCGGGCCCTGGCCGGGGAGAGCGTGACCTTCGAATTCGCCGAGACCAACATCAACAACCAGGAGCGCTACATGCTCCGCTCCTACGTGCCCAACCGCCTGGCCAATGGCGAGGTGGTGGGGATCTTCGTGCTGATCCGCGACATCACCGAGCGCCGGCGCACCGCCGAGGCCCTGCATCAGGCCTACCAGAACCTGGAACTGCGGGTACGCGAACGCACCGCCGAACTCACCACCCTCAACCAGCAACTGCTGCGCGAGATCGAAGAGCGCAGCCGGGTCGAATCACGCTTGCGCGAAGCCAAGGCCGAGGCCGAACGAGCCAACCTGTCGAAGACCAAGTTCCTCGCCGCGGTCAGCCATGACCTGCTGCAACCTCTGAACGCCGCGCGGCTGTTCACCAGCGCCTTGCTCGAGCGTCGCGACCCCCAGGCCAGCAGCGCCCTGGTGCGCAATGTCAGCAACTCCCTGGAGGATGTGGAAAACCTGCTGGGCACCCTGGTGGACATTTCCAAGCTCGATGCCGGGGTGATCAAGGCCGATATCGCGCCCTTTGCCTTGAGCGAACTGCTGGAAAACCTCGCCGCCGAGTACGCCCAGGTGGCCCGCAGCGAGGGCCTGGAACTGCACTTCGTGGCCTGCTCGGCGCTGGTGCGCAGCGACATCCAACTGCTGGCGCGGATTCTGCGCAACCTGCTGAGCAACGCCATCCGCTACACCCGCCAGGGCCGCGTGGTGCTGGGCTGCCGGCGCCAGGGGCACTGGCTGTCGGTGGAAGTCTGGGACAGCGGCATGGGCATCGCCGCCGAACGCCTGGAGGAAATCTTCCAGGAGTTCAAGCGTGGCGAAGAACAGCGCCCGGACCAGGATCGCGGCCTGGGCCTGGGGCTGGCCATTGTCGAGAAGATTGCCGGGATTCTCGGGCACCGCATCGGCGTGCGCTCCTGGCCGGGGCGCGGTTCGGTGTTCAGCGTGCAAGTGCCGATCAGCGCCAGCGCGCCGGTGCCAGCGCCGCGCCCGGAACTGGGGGAAGCCCTGCTGGAACGTTTACAGGGCGCGCGGATCTGGGTGCTGGATAACGACGCGGCGATCTGCGCCGGCATGCGCACCCTGCTTGAAGGCTGGGGCTGCCAGGTGATCACCGCCTTGTCCGAAGAAGACCTGGCGCGCCAAGTGGACGACTACCGTGCCGAGGCCGACCTGCTGATTGCCGACTACCACCTGGACCAGCAACAGAACGGCATCGATGCGGTCGCGCGAATCAACGCCCGCCGCGCCCTGGTGATCCCGGCGATGATGATCACCGCCAACTACAGCAACGAGCTCAAACAGCAACTGCGCGAACTGGGCCACACCCTGATGCACAAACCGGTGCGGCCGATGAAACTCAAGACCGCCATTAGCCACCTCCTGAGCCCAACGCGGCATCCCTGACAACCGTAGGAGCTGGCTTGCCAGCGAAGGCGCCCGCAAGATCGCCTTCGCCGGCAAGCCGGCTCCTACAGGGCCCCCACGGAATCACTGACTGCCGTAGGAGCTGGCTCGCCAGCGAAGAGGCCCGCAAGACCGCCTTCGCCGGCAAGCCGGCTCCTACAGGGCTCTCCACGAAATCACTGACAGCTGTAGGAGCTGGCTCGCCAGCGAAGAGGCCCGCAAGACCGCCTTCGCCGGCAAGCCGGCTCCTACAGGCCCCCACGAAATCACTGACTGCTGTAGGAGCTGGCTCGCCAGCGAAGGGGCCCGCAAGATCGCCTTCGCCGGCAAGCCGGCTCCTACAGGGCCCCCCACGAAATCACTGACAGCTGTAGGAGCTGGCTTGCCAGCGAAGGGGCCCGCAAGACCGCCTTCGCCGGCAAGCCGGCTCCTACAGGCCCCCCCACGGAATCACTGACAGCTGTAGGAGCTGGCTCGCCAGCGAAGGGGCCCGCAAGATCGCCTTCGCCGGCAAGCCGGCTCCTACAGGATCGGCGGCACGCTCATCTGAATTCAGCGGCGCAGGTAGGCGCCGAAATCAATATCCCCAGCACTGAGGATCGCTTGCACCCGGTTGTGCACATTGAGCTTGCGCAAAATCGCCGAGACGTGGGCCTTCACCGTGGTTTCGGCAATGTCCAGGGTGTAGGCGATCTGTTTGTTCGACTCGCCCTTGGTCATCCGTTCCAGCACCAGCAGCTGTTTGCGGGTCAGGGCCTGGAGCAGTTCCGGGGGGAAGCTCGGGGGCTCGCTGTTGCGCCGCCCCGGCTGGCTTTTCTGGGTGCGGATGATGTCCGGCGGCAGGTACACGTTGCCGTTGAGGATCTGTTCGATGGCATCGGTCATCTGCGAGCGCGGTGAGGATTTGGTGATGAAACCCACGGCGCCGTAGGTGATGGCCTGGAGCACGATCTGCTTGTCCTGCTCGGCGGACACGATCACCACCGGAATGGTCGGCGCTTCGTTGCGCAGGGTGATCAGGCCGTTGAGGCCGTGCATGCCGGGCATGTTCAGGTCCAGCAGGATCAGGTCGAGGTCGTCGTGTTCCTGGGTCAGGGCCAGGGCGCTGTCCAGGTCGGCGGTTTCCATCACCTCGCTGCCGGGAAATCCGTCGCTGATGACGTTGTGGATGGCTTCGCGAAACAGTGGGTGATCGTCGGCTATCAGAATTTTATACATGGCCTTTCACCTCGTTATTGTGGTTATGGGGGCGGCAACGCCGTGCTGCGGCGCTCAGGGAAAGGGTTGCGGCCGGGCCGCTTCCACGGGCAGGCCGGCGGCTTCCCAGGCATCCAGGCCGTCGCGGTACCAGTAGAGGTTCCTATAGCCCAGGGCTGCCGCGCGTTTTACCGCGTTCCAGCTCAGCCAGCAATCGGCACGGCAATAGAACACCAGGGCGCGTTGCGGGTCGGCGTGGCTCAGGCGTTGCAGGTTGCCGGCGAAATAGGCCTGCCATTCGGGGCTCAGTTCGCCGTCGCCAGTATTGGCCAGCCAGTGGCTGCCGGGGAGGTTGGCGTGGGGCTCGCTGTCGATGAAGCGGCCCTGCAGCCATTGCCGGCGGTAGACGTCGATCAGCAGTGGCGCCGGTTGCTCCTTGAGCAGTTGTTGCAGGCCCGGGGTGTCGATGATCCGGCCCTGGTCGATCTGCAGCGGGGTCGGGCTGCGGTACAGGCGGGTGCGATAGCCCTCGGCGGAAAACAGCGGGGCAGCGGCCTGGGCGGCGTCCAGGGCCAGGCTCAGGGTTAGCGCAGCCAGGGTCTCTAAGGCACGGGGCATAAGGCTTTTATCCTTTTTGTTATAGGCCCATTACATGCCAGGGCAGGGCCTTTTGTGAATGCGACCATCGACAGCAAAAGCAGTACCAAAGTCGTAGAAAACCCTGCCGCCAAGAGGGTGTTGGCAAAGCCGGGATGGGGGCTTGCCGGCGGTTGGCCGACGCCGGTGTTCGCCGGCTATGCAGAAAGTAGCGGGGCAGCAGTACCAAGGTAGTAGGCCGGCACTCTTGCGCTGGCCTTAGCATGGGCTGCAGCGGCCATGGCCACCCGGAGGACCTCCCCATGCGCATCCTGAAAGTGCTGCTGTTGCCGTTGCTGCTGATCCTCAGCCTGATCGGCGTCGATCGCCTGCACGGCTCACGGTCGGCACCGGCGGCGCTGGGGCGCTAGGCATGTCGGCCCTGTGGCGGATCAATCTGTGGGTCACGGCCTGTTTTGCCCTGCTGACCCTGGCCTGCGCCGGGCTGTTGCTGCGCCAGGCGGCGGACGATGTGGCGCGCGAAGTGCAATCCGCCGAGGCCTTGGTGCAGTACCTGGGGGACAGCGCCGAACGCCAGCCCGCCAGCCTGCAACCGCAACTGACCCGCAGCCTGCGGCATGTGCGGGTGCACTGGCTGGCGCCGGATGAAGACCCGGCGCCGCTCGGTACCGTCGCTGCCGATGGCTGGCTGGGGCGCCTGCTGCTGGGTAACAACCCGCCCAGTGCTCGGCTACTGGAACTGAATGACGGCCGGCGCGTGCTGATTGCGGTGAATGCCGCCGCTGAACTGGGGGAAGTGCGCCAGGCCCTGCAGCAATGGTTTGGCCTGTGCGCGCTGGCGCTGCTGCTCAGCCTGCTGAGCATCGGCTGGGCGGTGGGGCGTGGCCGGGCCTGGCTCGATGAAGTGCTGCACGCCCTGGGCCAGGTCTCCGACGGCCAGATGGCGGTGCGCCTGCGCAGCACCGCGCTGCCGGAAACCCGCCAGTTGGCCGAGCATTTCAACCGCATGGCCAGCGCCCTGGAGCAGGCCCATGCCGACAACCAGCAACTGACCCAGACCCTGCTGGCGGTGCAGGAGCAAGAGCGCAACCACCTGGCGCAGACCCTGCACGACGACCTCGGCCAATACCTGGCCGGCATCCGCGCCCAGGCCTGCCTGCTGCGTCTGGTGGTGGACCAGCCGGCCCTGGTGGCCAGCACTGCCCAATCCCTGGAGCTCAACTGCGAGCACCTGCAACAGGGTTTTCGCGCCATGGTCCAGGACCTGTACCCGGTGGTGCTGGGCCACCTGCCCCTGGCCGAAGCCCTGGGGTTGCTGGTGCAGCAGTGGCAAGCGCGCCAGGGGATTGAATGCCGGCTGCGGGTTGGCCAGCGCCTGCCGGCATTGCCGGGGGCGAGCAAGACCCACCTCTATCGCCTGTTGCAGGAAGCCCTGACCAACGTCGCCCGGCACGCCGGCGCCAGCCAGGTGCGGGTGCGCCTGCAACGCAGCGGCTCAGGGCTGCGCCTGCTGATCCGTGATAACGGTCGCGGTGCACCCCAGGCCCGGCGAGCGGGTGTCGGCCTGCATTCCATGGCCGAACGGGCCCGCTGCCTGGGTGGTGAGCTGCGCATCATCAACTGCCCCGGCGCCGGTTGGGCGCTGGCCCTGAATGTGCCCTTGGAGGCCTGATGAATATCTTGTTGGTGGATGACCACGCGGTGGTCCGTCAGGGTTACGCCAGCCTGTTGCAGGCGGTGTTGCCGAGCATGCGGGTACGTGAAGCGGCCAATGGTGAAGAAGCCCTGGCCCGGGTGCTGGAAGACGTGCCGCAACTGGTGATCATGGATTTTGCCTTGCCGGGCATCAGTGGTTTGGAGACCACTCGGCGCCTGCGCCAGCGTTTGCCGCAGTTGCGGGTGTTGTTTTTCAGCATGCACGACGAACTGCCCCTGGTGCGCCAGGCCTTGGAAGCGGGGGCTTCGGGGTATCTGACCAAGAGCTCGGCCCCCCAGGTGCTGATCGACGCGGTGCATCGGGTGCTGGCCGGGCATGCGTACATCGAGCAAGGGTTGGCCACGCAGTTGGCGTGCACGCCGTTGCGCGACGAGAGCGACCCGCGCTTGCAGAGCATGACCCAGCGCGAGATGGAGATTTTCGTGATGCTGGCCAAAGGCACCCCGGCGCGGCTGATTGCGCAGCAGCTGTGTATCAGTGGCAAGACGGTGTCGAACTATCTGACCTTGCTCAAGAGCAAGCTGCAGGTCAGCTCCCATGCCGAGCTGGTGCATCTGGGGATTGATATGGGGGTGGTGCGGGTGGCGGGCTAATTGCGGTTTCGTCTTTGCGGCCAGGAGGACGGAGTACATATCCGGTGCTGCGGTCACGGCGGCTTAGGGTTTCGCCCTTACGGCGAGTCCCTTTTTACAGTCGCCGGAGTGCCGGCCCAGCAAAAAAAGAACCAACAACGCTCGCCTCTCCATGGGCCCCTCGCTAAGGCTGGGAAGGGGCCTGAAGAGCAAGAGCCAAGCGCGTATTACGCGCTTTTCGTAGGAGCCGGCTTGCCGGCGAAGGGGCCCTAAAGTCATGCATCGTTCTGGCTGACGCCTTCGCTGGCAAGCCAGCTCCTACGGGGCGCTACACACGGCCTCATCCTCAGGTCGGCCGCAAGGCCGCCGTCAGATTTTGCTTTTGCTTTTGATTTTCCTGCCCCTTTAAACACGATGGCCGGAGCTCGGGCATGCCGAGCCTTAGCGAGGCACCGAGTGGAGGGGCAGAAGCGTTTTGCTTACTTTTGCCTGGGCCGGCACTCCGGCTGTTCAAAAGTGAGTCGCTGTAAGAGTGAAACCGCCAGCCGCCGCTACCGCCGCATCGGATATGTACTCAACCCTTCATCAGCCGCCGCTACCGCAGCACCGGATACGCACTCATCCCCCTACTTATCCCACGTCCGAGGACACCCCTCACACCCCTCCATATTGGCATCCTGAAAATTCCCGTAATGCTGCCGCGCTCCCCGTAGATCAGCCCCCTGCAGATTGCTCTCGCCAAACTTCGCTTCCTGCAGATTGGCATCGCTCAGGTCAGCCCCTTGCAGATCCGCCTTGCTCAACCAGGTCATTTCCAAATCCGCCGCCTGCAGGTTGGCCTGCTGCAGCTTGGCTCCGGACAGCCGGGCAAATTGCAGGTAGGCCGCGCTGAGGTTGGCGTTCTTGAATTGCGCGCCCTGGGCAAACAGGCCCCAGCCCTGGATCGCCACCAGCTTGGCGTCGGTGAAGTCCGCCAGCCGCAGGTTGCTCTGTTGCAGGCTGGCGCGGGTCAGGTTGGCGCCCTGCAGGCGGGCTTGTTCCAGGTTGGCCAGGTCCAGCTGGGCGTGGCGCAGGTCGGCGTCACGCAGGTCGGCGCCGGCCAGGTTCATCTTGCGCAGGTCCTGGTTGGCCAGCTTGGCGCCCCGCAGGTTGGCCCCGGGGCATTGGCTGGATTCGGCAATCAGGCAGCCGTTGACGGTCAGCGGTACGTCGTTGCCGTCGTCGTCGACGTTCATGGCCAACGCCGGGGAGAGGATCAACATCAGGGCCAGTGGCAGGTAGTTCATGGTGCGGTTCTCCAGGCGGGAGTGAAGGCGGGTGGGGCGAGGGTGCGGGCTTGCGCTCGATCGGCGCCCCGGGGGCGCAGCCGTGCAGAGCCCGGCCCCCGGGGTGTGCCTGGCACCTCCCGGGGGCGGGCTTCTGGGGCGCTGCGCGACACAGCCAAGCACGCTCCCTCGCCACAGACAGGACGGTGACGGTCAGCGCTGGGCGCTCTGGTTATCCCAGCTCGGGATCTTGAACACCCAGAACGAACCGCCTTGGGCCACCGGCTTGGTCAGCTCGGCCATGTCGCCGCCCCACAGCGGCACCGCGCCGCCGTAGCCCACGGTCACGCCGATGTACTGCTCGCCATCCTGTTCCCAGGTGATGGGCGGCGAGACGATGCCGCTGCCGGTCTGGAATTTCCACAGCTCCTTGCCGGTCTTGGCGTCGAAGGCCTTGAAGAAGCCGTCGCCGGTGCCGGTGAACACCAGGTTGCCCTTGGTCGCCAAGACCCCGGCCCACAGCGGCAGGTGTTCCTTGTGTTCCCAGACCAGCTTGCCGGTGGTCGGGTCCATGGCGCGCAGGGTGCCGACGTGGTCGTCGTACATGCGCTTGATGCGGAAACCCATCCCTAAGTAGGCCGAGCCTTTCTTGTAGTTGACTTCCTCGGTCCAGTACTCCTCCTTCCACTGGTTGCCGGGGATGTAGAACAGCCCGGTGTCCTGGCTGTAGGCCATGGGGTTCCAGTTCTTGCCCCCGAGGAACGGCGGCGAGACTTCCACCGGCTTGCCCTTGGTTTCACCCGGCAGCGGCTTGGCCGGACGCTGGCCTTCGTTTTCCACCGGGCGCCCGGTCTTCAGGTCGATGTGGCTGGCCCAGGTGATGTTGTCGACGAAGGGGAAAGCGTTCTGCAATTTGCCGTTGTTGCGGTCCACCACGTAGAAGAAGCCGTTGCGGTCGGCGTGGCCGGTGGCCTTGACCACTTTGCCGTCCTTGCCCTTGTAGTCGAACAGCACCAGTTCGTTGTTGCCGGAGAAGTCCCAGGCATCGTTCGGCGTGTGCTGGTAGAACCACTTCACTTCGCCGGTGCTCGGGTCGACGCCGACCTGGCCCGAGGTGTACAGGCTGTCGTAGTCGTGGGGGTTGCCGTCTTTCGAGGTGCGTGCCCAGGTGTTCCACGGGCCCGGGTTGCCGGCGCCGACGATGATGGTGTTGCTCTCGGCATCGAAGCTGGCGCTCTGCCAAGGGGCGCCGCCGCCATGGCTCCAGGCCTCGACCTTGCCGGTTTCGGTGGTCTTGTCGTCGGGCCAGGACGGCGCCTTGACGTCGCCGGTGGGGGTGCTGTCCTTGCCGTTCAGGCGGCCCATGTGGCCTTCGACGAAGGGCCGCATCCACACCTCTTCGCCGGTGTCCGGGTCGCGGGCGAACAGCTGGCCGACCACGCCGAATTCATCGCCGGAGCTGCCGTGGATCAGCAGCACCTTGCCGCTGGTCTTGTCCTTGATCAGCACCGGGGCGCCGGTCATGGTGTAGCCGGCGCTGTGGTCGCCGAACTTCTTGTTCCACACCACCTTGCCGGTGTTCTTGTCCAGGGCGATGACCCGGGCGTCGAGGGTGCCGAAGTAGATCTTGTCGCCGTAGATCGCCGCGCCGCGGTTGACCACGTCGCAGCACGGGCGAATGTTGTCCGGCAGGCGGTGGTTGTAGGTCCACAGGCGTTTGCCGGTCTTGGCGTCGAGGGCGAACACCCGCGAGTAGGAGCCGGTGACGTAGACCACGCCGTCGCTGACGATGGCCTGGGATTCCTGGCCGCGCTGCTTCTCGTCGCCGAAGGAGTAGGACCAGGCCGGGGTCAGCTTGAACACGTTCTGGTCGTTGACCTGGGCCAGCGGGCTCCAGCGCTGGGCGTTGGTGCCCATGCCGTACTGCAGCACGTCCTTGGTGGTCAGGTGGTCGTTGGCGATGTCTTCCCAGGTGACGTTGCGGGTGCTTGGCGCGGCCGCGGTGGCGGCACTGGCGCCGGCGCTCAGGGACAGGCTGCCGGCGAGCACAAAGGCCTGCATGGCCAGGGTCAGCGGGGAAAGGGTGGGTAGCGTTCTTATTCTCATGGTGGCAGTTCCCAGTGGAGGTTTTGGCCTGACTAGGGTGTGCCGGGGCGTGGCCTGGAGATACGGAAAAAGTCCCGCGCTTGCCGGGAAAACTTCCCAGCCGGCACCTGATTTAGACCCGCACCACAAGCCCTACTACCAAGGGAGTAAGGCCCGGCCACCAAAGCAGCATACGGCTGCCCCGGGGGCTGTTTCTAAGATGGCGCCACGGCCTCTGTCGAGAGGCCTCGCGTGCAATCTTGAGGGCATGACAATGATAAGAAAACACAACGCCTGGCTGGCCGCCGGGCTGCTGGCCGGCCTGTTGAGCAGCGGTGCATGGGCCCACGGCAACGTAGTGCCCCAGGCGGTGGAAACCAAGGGCCTGACCCCGGTCAAGGACGCCGGCGTGACCCTGGACGGCGACGGCTGGGCCGCGGTCAATCCGTACCGCGCCAGCCCCGAGCGGGACAAGGCGGTGGAAATCGGCGCCTCGGCCTACAACCAGAACTGCGCCGCCTGCCATGGCCTGGAAGCCAAGTCCGGCGGCATTGCCCCGGACCTGCGCATGCTCGATGTCGGCGACGCCGGGGACGAGTGGTTTGTCGAACGGGTGCGCCACGGCGCGGTGCGCGATGGCCGGGTGTACATGCCGAAGATGGCCGACTACCTGAGCCAGGAAACCCTGTGGGCGGTGCGCACCTACCTGGACAGCGTGCACGTCGAGGAGTGACGGCCATGGGCCTCAGGGGGCTGTACCTGGGCGGCCTGCTGCTGGTGGCGCCGCTGGCCTTTGCGGCCCGCATCGAGCCCGGCCCGGACCCGGTGCCGTCGGTGATGTGGGCCTACTACCAGCGGCAGATCCTGGCGGACGCACCCTTCGTCTTCGATGAGCGGGTCAAGCTGCTGGCGCCGCCGTTTGCCGAGGATGCACGCCAGGTGCCGCTGGAAATCGACGCCCGGGCCTTGGCCGGCGAGGTGGTGCAGATCCTCGCCTGGGCCGAGCTCAACCCGTTGCCGCGGATCGTCGATTTCGAGCCCGGCGCCGGGGTGGCGCCCTGGCTGTCGATCCGAATCCGCATCGAACAGGCCACGCCTTTGCGCGCCGCGGTGCTGACCCGCGATGGCCTGTGGCACGTCGGCTCGGCCCTGATCGACGCCGCCGGCGGTGGCTGCACCGCCCCCAGCCTGGTGCGCAGCCAGCCCGGCTGGGAAGATCACGTCGGCGAGGTGCTGGGGGCGCGTTATCCCCGGGGCAGCGCCAGCCGTTTGCGCCTGCAGGTGTCGCACCCGATGGACAACGGCCTGCTCGGCGGCATCCCCGAATTCTTTCTCAACCAGGCGCAACTGCTGGACGCCGACAACCGCGTGCTGGCGCGCCTGGAGCTGTACCCGGCGGTCAGCGAGAACCCCAACCTGGGGTTCGATATCCAGGCCCCCGGGCAAACCCGCCTGCTGTTGCGGGACAACAACGGCAATCAGTTCGAAGCGACCATTCCCTGAGCCGAGGAGCAAGCCATGCGCTGGGTACTGCTGCTGTGTCTGAGCCTGAGCCTGCCGGCCTGGGCCGAACTGGACTACCGCCTCAAGCCCCGGCAGATCGCCGAGGGCACCTGGCTGCTGGAAGGCGGCACCGAGAATTTCTCCCGGGACAACGGCGGCAATATCGTCAACACCGGGTTCATCGTCACCGAGGCCGGCGTGCTGGTGATCGACACCGGGCCGTCGAAACGCTACGGCCAAGCCCTGCGCCAGGCGATCGCCGCCACCACCGAGCAACCGCTGGCCC
Source organism: Pseudomonas sp. PH1b (assembly GCF_000633395.1). Lineage (GTDB taxonomy): Bacteria > Pseudomonadota > Gammaproteobacteria > Pseudomonadales > Pseudomonadaceae > Aquipseudomonas. Next base: position 749 of record NZ_AYMU01000012.1, on the reverse strand, counting down.
AGGTGCTGCTGACCCACCATCACCCGGACCATGTGCTGGGCAACCAGGCCTTCAGCGACGTGCCCATTGCGGCCCTGGCCGGCACCACCGACCGGCTGCGCGAACAGGGCGACGCCATGGCCGAGAATCTCTACCGCCTGGTGGGCGACTGGATGCGCGGCACCGAGGTGGTGCTGCCCAACCGGACCCTGGAGCCCGGGGTACTGGAGATTGGCGGGCACCGCCTGCGGCTGCTGGCCCTGGCCGGCCATACCGGCGCCGACCTGGCGATTTTCGACGAACGCACCGGAGTGCTGTTCGCCGGCGACCTGGTGTTCTACCAGCGCGCCCTGACCACCCCCAACAGCCCGGGGCTTGAAGTCTGGCTCGACGACCTGCAGCGCCTGCAAGCCTTGCCCTGGCGCCTGATCGTTCCTGGCCACGGCCCGGTGGCCAGCAGCGCCGCCCCCTTTGCCCAAATGCGCGACTACCTGGGTTGGCTGCACCAACTGCTGAGCGCCGGCGCGGCCCGTGGCGACGACATGGCCGAATTGATCCGCGCACCGATTCCCGAGCGTTTCGCCGCCATCAGCCTGACCCGTTACGAGTTGATCCGCAGCGTCAGCCACCTGTACCCGGGCTACGAGCGCAAGCGCATGCAGCGGGTCGACCTGCCCTGACCATCCCCGTGCAGGCGCTGGCTGGCCAGCGAAGAGGCCCACCAAACCGCCATCGCCGGCAAGCCGGCTCCTACAGAACTCACCCCCTCT
>NZ_AYMU01000011.1 GCF_000633395.1 Pseudomonas sp. PH1b | reverse complement strand
TTGCCAGCGAAGAGGCCCGCACGCCCCACGCACACCCCAAGCCCCCCTTCGCAAGCAGAGCCCCCCGCAGGGAGCACCAGGCAAGGGCTGCAAAAAAACACGGAATTTTTCGACTAATTGGCTAAATCAGGTTTTCCCCGTTAGTCGCCGACCCCCGCTATGGATTAAAGTATCGCCCCCAGCCCCGGCGTTATTCGACCGCCCGTGGCGCACCCTCTGCAGGAACCGTCACCGATGGAACATCGTGAAGCGCTCTTGGCGCTGCGAACCTTTCTTTCAACGCAGATTCTCGGCCAGGAAAAACTCATCGAGCGCTTGCTCATCGCCCTGCTCGCCGACGGCCACATGCTGGTCGAGGGCGCTCCGGGCCTGGCCAAGACCAAGGCCATCAAAGAGTTGGCCGAAGGCATTGAAGCGCAATTCCATCGGATCCAGTTCACCCCCGACCTGCTGCCCGCCGACATCACCGGCACCGAGATCTATCGCCCGGAAACCGGCAGCTTCGTGTTCCAGCAAGGCCCGATCTTCCACAACCTGGTGCTGGCGGACGAAATCAACCGCGCCCCGGCCAAGGTCCAGTCGGCGCTGCTGGAAGCCATGGCCGAACGCCAGGTCAGTGTCGGGCGCAGCACCTATGAACTGTCGCCACTGTTTTTGGTGATGGCGACCCAGAACCCCATCGAGCAGGAAGGCACCTACCCGCTGCCCGAAGCCCAGCTCGACCGCTTCCTGATGCACGTCAAGATCGGCTTCCCGGATGCCGCCGTCGAGCGCCGCATCCTCCAGCAGGCCCGGGGCGAAGCCCTGAACGGCGAGACCAAGCCCGAGCGCCGGGTCAGCCAGCAGGCGATCTTCGCCGCGCGCAAGGAAATCCTCGGCCTGTACATGGCCGACGCGGTGGAGGAGTACCTGGTACAGCTGGTGATGGCCACCCGCACCCCGGGCAAGTTCGACCCGGAGCTGGCGGAGTGGATCGCCTACGGCGCCAGCCCCCGCGGCTCCATCGCCCTGGACCGTTGCGCCCGGGCCCACGCCTGGCTGGCCGGGCGCGATTTCGTCAGCCCGGAAGACATCCAGGCCGTGCTGTTCGACGTGCTGCGCCATCGCATCATCCTGTCCTTCGAGGCGGAAGCCGCCGGCATCGACCAGGACCGGGTGGTCCAGCGCATCCTCGACGTCGTTGCCGTCGCCTGACCCCCATGACCCTAGCCAGCGCCGAACCCGGCATCCGCATTACCCTTGGCGAGTTGATCGAGATGCGCCATCGCGTGCGCGAGGTGCAGCTGTTCTCGACCCCAAGCCAGCGCAGCCCGCTGATCGGCCTGCACCACTCCAAGCTGCGCGGGCGCGGGGTGGATTTCGACCAGGTGCGGGTCTACCAGGCCGGCGATGACGTGCGCACCATCGACTGGCGGGTCACCGCACGCACCCAGGAGCCGCACACCAAGCTGTTCCATGAGGAGCGCGAGCGGCCGATCTTCATCATGGTCGAGCAGAGTCGCCAGCTGTTCTTCGGCTCCGGGCTGATGTTCAAGTCGGTGCTCGCGGCCCAGGCCGCCGCGCTGATCGGCTGGGCCGCCCTGGGCCACAACGACCGGGTCGGCGGCCTGGTGTACGGCGACGACGAGCACTATGAGATCAAGCCCCGGCGCAGCAAGCAGAGCCTGCTGCAACTGCTCAACCGCCTGGTGCGGGTCAACCAGTCGCTGCACGCCGATACCCAACCCCAGCGCGACGCCCTGGGCACCGCCCTGCTGCGCGGCCGCGAGGTGCTGCGCCCCGGCAGCCTGGTGATCGTCATCTGCGATGAGCGCGCCCTGAGCGACGCCGCCGAGCAGCAACTGAGCCTGCTGTCCCGGCACTGCGACCTGCTGCTGATGCCGCTGTCCGATCCCCTGGACCACGCCCTGCCCGCCGCCGGCCTGCTGCGCTTCGCCGAACGCGGTGCGCAGCTGGAGCTCGATACCCTGAACTACGACCTGCGCCAGGCCTACCGGGCCATGAGCGAAGCGCGCATTGCCCGTTGGGAACGCCTGGCGCAGAAACTGCGGGTGCTGCTGATGCCCCTGAGCACCCAGAGCGAGATGGTCGAGCAGCTGCGCGAGTACCTCAACCCCAAGCGTCCGGGAGCCGGACGATGAGCAGCCTGGAACAACTGCAGCCCTTGCTGCTGCCTCCTGCGGTGAGCCTGTGGCCGCCGGCGCCGGGCTGGTGGCTGCTGCTGGTGTTGCTGCCCCTGCTGGGCCTGGCCCTCTGGCGCTGGCGCCACCTGTGGCCGCGCAAGGCCGCCGTGCCCCGTGGCGAACAACCCCTGGACCCGGTGCGCCTGGCTGCCCTGGCGGAGCTGGCACTGCTGCCCAAGCCCTATGACGGCGCCCCCGCCGGGGCCTGGTTGCAGGCCCTCAACGGCCTGCTCAAGCGCCTGTGCCGCAACCACTATCCCTACAGCCAGAGCCACACCCTCAACGGCCGCAAATGGTTGGCGTTTCTCGACAACCGCTGCCCCGCCGCCGGCCTGACCCGCTGGATGGTGCTGGTAGAGGGCGCCTACAAACCCGAGTGCAAGCTCGACGACAAAGCCATCGCCGGCCTGACCCAGGCGGTGGACACCTGGATTCGCAAGCATGTTTGAGTTCGCCTGGCCGTGGATCTTCGCCCTGTTGCCCCTGCCCTGGCTGCTGCGCCGGGTGCTGCCGGTGGCCGACAGCGGCGAGCCGGCGCTCAAGATCAGCTTCCTCACTGAACTCGAAGGCCTGTCCAAGCGCCGTGCCCGCGCCCACCTGCCTTCCTGGCGCCAGCAGGCACGCTTCATCCTGCTGTGGGTCTTGCTGTTGCTCGCTGCGGCACGTCCGCAGTGGCTGGGGGACCCCTTGCCGGTGGCCGCCAGTGGCCGCGACCTGCTGGTGGCGGTGGACGTGTCCGGCTCCATGGATTTTCCCGACATGCAATGGCAAGGCGACGACATCAGCCGCCTGGACCTGGTCAAGAACCTGCTGGGGGACTTTCTCGAACACCGCGAGGGCGACCGGGTCGGCCTGATCCTGTTTGGCAGCAAGGCCTACCTGCAGGCACCGCTGACCTTCGACCGGCACACGGTGCGGGTCTGGCTGGATGAGGCGAAGATCGGCATCGCCGGCAAGAACACCGCCATCGGCGATGCCATCGGCCTGGCCCTCAAGCGCTTGCGCCAGCGTCCGGCCCAGAGCCGGGTGCTGATCCTGGTCACCGACGGCGCCAACAACGGCGGCGAGATCGCACCGATCACCGCCGCCCGGCTGGCGGCCGAGGAAGGGGTGAAGATCTACCCCATCGGCATCGGCGCGGACCCGGAGCAGAGCGCCACCCTCGGCGTGCTCGGGGTCAACCCGAGCCTGGACCTGGACGAACCGGCCCTCAAGGAACTGGCACAGGTCACCGGCGGCCGCTATTTCCGTGCCCGTGACGGCCAGGAACTGCAGGCGATCAAGGACACCCTCGACCAACTGGAGCCCGTGGCCCAGCAACCGACCCAGGCCCGCCCGGCCCAGGCCCTGTATCACTGGCCCCTGGCTGCGGCGCTGTTTTTGAGCCTGTTGCTGGTGCTGCGCGAGCGCTGGCCGGACAACCCGTTGCAGCGGTTGTTTTCCCGCCCGCACTTTCTCCAGCCGTCCCATGACTGGCGCCAGCGGCTCAAGCGCCTGCGCCTGCGGAGGCGCCGATGATCAGCCTCTGGCCCCATTGGTTCCGGCCGTACTGGCTACTGGTGCTGCCGTTGCTGGCGCTGCTGCTGTGGCAACTCTGGCACCGGCAGAAACGCGCCGGGCGCTGGCAGATGATCCTGCCACCGGCCTTCCACGCGGCCCTGCTCAGTGGCGGCAATGGCCGCGAAAGCAAGCTGCCCTGGATCGCCCTGGGGCTGGCCTGGCTGCTGGCGGTACTGGCCTTGCTGGGCCCCAGCTGGCAACGGGTGGAACAGACCAGCCAGAAACCCGCCGACCCCTTGGTGGTGGTGCTGGAACTGACCCCGCAGATGCTGGCCGACGACGTGCCGCCCAACCGCCTGGAACAGGCCCGGCACAAGCTGCTGGACCTGCTGGCACTGCGCAGCGACGCGCAAACCGCGATCGTGGTCTATGCCGGTAGCGCCCACACCCTGGTGCCGCTGTCCGACGACCTGGCCACCAGCCGCAACCTGCTGGACGCCCTCAAGCCGTCGATCATGCCCCAGCCCGGCCAGCGCGCCGACCTGGCCCTGCGCAAGGCCCTGGACCTGCTCGCCCAGGGCGCCCTGGGCCAGGGCCGGGTGCTGCTGATGGCCTCGTCCCTCAACGAACAGGAACGCCAAGGCATCCGCCAGGCCCTGGACGGCGAGGCGCCACAGTTGCTGATGCTCGGCATCGGCAGCCGCGACGGCGCTCCGGTGGCCCTGGAAGACGGCAGTTATCTCAAGGACGACCAGGGCGCGATCCTGGTGTCGCGCCTGGACAGCCCGACCCTCAAGCAGTTCATCGGCGATGTCGGTGGCCGCTACCGCCAGGCCCGCCTGGACGACAGCGACCTGCGCGGCCTGGGCCTGCTGGGCAGCCCCCAGGGCGTGCGCAGCGATGGCCAGACCCTGCGCCTGGACACCTGGGCCGACCAGGGCTACTGGCTGCTGCTGCCACTGTTGCTGCTGGCGGCCTGCGCCGGGCGCCGTGGCTGGCTGTTCTGCCTGCCGCTGCTGCTGTTGGCCGTGCCGCAACCCAGCTACGCCTTCGACTTCAACGACCTGTGGCTGCGCCCCGACCAGCAGGGCCAGCGCCTGCTGGAGCAGCAGCGCCCGGCCGAAGCGGCGCGGCATTTCCAGGACCCGCAATGGCAAGGCGTGGCCTTGTATGAAGCGGGCAACTACAATGCCGCCGCCGAGCGCTTTGCCGAAGGCAACGATGCCCGCGCCCACTACAATCGCGGGAATGCCCTGGCCCGCAGTGGCGAGCTGGAAGCCGCCATCGACGCCTACGAGCAAGCCCTGGAACGCCAACCGGACCTGCAACCGGCACTGCAGAACAAGGCCCTGGTGGAAAGCCTGCTGCAACAGCAGCACGCCGTCGAGCCAGCGCCGCCGGAGAAAGCCCAAGACCCCGACAGCGACGACAACCGGCCCGGCCCCAGCAGCACCGCCAACCCGCCACCGGCCGCCAGCGACACACCCGGCACTCCCGGCGAAGCACCGGCCGGCGAGGGTGAAGAACCGGCGCCGCCGCCTCCGGGCAACGGCCACAGTGAAGTACCCGGCAGCGAGCTCGACGACCAGCACACCACCACCCCGCTGCGTCCGGTGGAGGACGGTCTGGATGCCGAGCACCAGCAGGCGCTGGAACAATGGCTGCGCAAGATCCCGGACGATCCGGGAGAACTGCTGAGGCGTAAATTCTGGTACGAACAGCAACAACATCAGGATCAGGGAAAAACTCGATGACCCGCTGCACCGCCCTTCTGCTCGCCCTCGCGCTCTGGACTGCCTCGTCCCAGGCTGCCGGCCTGCTCGCCAGCCTGGACCGCAGCCAGGTGAACGCCGGGGAGACCGTCGAGCTGACCCTGGAGTCCAGTGATGTCACTCAGTTCGGCAAACCCGACCTCAGCCCCCTGGAGGCGCAGTTCGAGGTGCGGGGCACGCGCCAGGTCAACCAGCTCAACACCCTGGGCGACAGCCACGCCAGCACCCGCTGGATCATCACCCTGCTGCCACGCCGCACCGGCACCTTGCAGATCGCCCCGCTGCAACTGGGCAACCTGCAAAGCCAGGCGCTGAGCCTGCAGGTCAACGCCAGCCCGGCCCAGGAACAGCAGACGCGCCTGGAACCGGTGTTCATCGAGGCCGAGCTTGACCAGCCCCAGGTCTACGTCCAGGCCCAGGCCCTGCTGACCCTGCACATCTACCACTCGGTGCCGCTGTTCGACGACAGCAGCCTGAGCCCGCTGCTGCTCAACGACGCCCGGGTCGAGCAACTGGGGGAACCGCGCACCTACGAAAAACTCATCAACGGCGTGCGCCATGGGGTGATCGAGATGCGCTACGCGGTCTATCCCCAGCGCAGCGGCCCGTTGCAAATCCCGGCGCTGACCTTCAGCGCCACCCTGGCCAACCCGCCCAACGACCAGGAGTCGGCGCCCCAGACTCCCAGGCCCGGCAAGTTGATCCATGTCGCCTCCAAGGCGCTGTCCCTTGACGTCATGCCCAAGCCCGCCAGCTACCCCGCCGACACCCCCTGGCTGCCGGCCCGAGAGCTGAGCCTGAGTGAAAGCTGGAGTCCCGAGCCGGACCAGCCCCAGGTCGGCGACTCCCTGACCCGCACCCTGACCCTGCGCGCCCAGGGGCTGTCCAGCGCCCAACTGCCACCGCTGCCCCTGGCCGAAGTCAACGGCCTGCGCAGCTACCCGGACCAGCCGCAACTGAGCAACCAGCACGTCGAACAGGGCCTGCTGGGGATCCGCGAAGAGCGCCAGGCCCTGGTGCCGACCCGCACCGGCCTGGTCGAACTGCCGGCCCTGGAAGTGACCTGGTGGAACACCCAGGACAACCGCCTGGAAGTCAGCAGCCTGCCGGCCCACAGTCTGCAGGTGGCGAACAACCCGAGCCTGGTGGTGGACACCCCGGCCGGCACGCCCCAGGCCAGTGTCGACAATAGCGAACTGTGGCCCTGGCAACTGAGCACCCTGCTGCTGGCCTGCACCAGCCTGCTGGGTTTCGGCCTGTGGTGGCGCGCCCGCTCGCAACCGGCGGTGCTGCGCGCGGCGCAGACCGGCCCCAGCCCCCGCTCGCTGCTCGACGACCTCAAGCGTGCCTGCCAGGCCAACGACCCGCAGGCCACCCGCCAGGCCCTGGACGCCTGGGCCCGCCAGCAGCCGGAAACCCTGGCCGAAATGGCGGCACGCTTCATCCCCCTGTCCGATGCCCTGGACGGCCTCAACGGCGCCCTCTACAGCGAAACCGGCCAGTACTGGCAAGGTGAGGAACTGTGGCGTGCGATCCGCGCCATCCCGATCGCCGAACGGGTCCAGGACCCGGTGGCAGACACCACCAGCCTGCCGCCGCTGTACCCCAAGTAACCCGCCTTCCGCGCCCCTCTCTCCCACGTAGGAGCCGGCTTGCCGGCGAAGGCGCTCTTGCGGGGCCCTTCGCTGGCAAGCCAGCTCCTACAGCGCGTGGCCCCACATTCAGCAGGGGCGACAGTGCACCAGAACGCAAAAAGCCCTGCACCCGGCGACAAGCCAGGGCGCCCGTCTGCGCGTAGCTTAAGGCTGTGGGCCGGACCAGCGTCCGGCCCCCCCGAGAACAACAAGAACTCAGGTGAGCCATGAGCACAGTAGATCCGATCACCCTCGCCGTGGTGCGAGGGGCGCTGGAAACCGCACAGCGTGAAATGACCCTGACCCTGGAGAAAACCGGCCGTTCCAGCGTCTTCAACCTGGCCCATGACTATTCCAACGCATTGTTCGACCACCTTCCGGAAATGGTCCTCCAGGGCCAGGACATTCCGATCCACCTCGGTTCGCTGATCCCGGCGATGAAATGCGTCGCCGGGTTCTTCGGCCAGGACATCCAGGAAGGCGACGTGATCTATCACAACGATCCGGCCTACCAGGGCAGCCATATCCTCGACTGCTGCATGTACAAGCCGGTGTTCTACCAGGGCGAGCTGGTGTTCTGGGCCGTGTGCAAGGGCCACCTCACCGATATCGGCGGCCCGGTGCCCGCCGGCTACAACCCGGACGCCAGGGAGATCTACGCCGAAGGCCTGCGGATTCCGCCGGTCAAGCTGTGGTCTGCGGGCCAGCGCCGGGAAGACGTGATCAACCTGCTGTTGACCAACATGCGTGCCCGGGCCTACCAGGAAGGCGACCTGAACGCCCAGTACGGCGCCTGCAGCGTCGGCGAGCGGCACCTGCTGGCGTTGCTCGAACGCTACGGCGTGGAGCAGGTGCGGGCCTGCATCGGCGAACTCAAGGACATGGCCGACCGGCACATGCGCGCACTGCTGCGGGAGGTGCCGGACGGCGTCTACCACGGCAGTGCGGTGCTGGAGGATTCCGGCCACGGCCTGGGCCAGTTGACCATCAACGCCCAGGTGCGGATCAGCGGCGACCAGGCCCACGTGCGCATCGACAGCCCGCCCCAGGTGCCCTACTTCATCAACTCCTATGCCGGCAACTCGGTGTCCGGGGTGTACCTGGGGCTGATGATGTTCGCCCAGGTGCCGCCGCCCTACAACGAAGGCCTGTACCGCTGCATCAGCGTCGACCTCGGTGCCCCCGGCACCCTGTGCAACGCCACGGAGCCGGCGCCCCACGTCAACAGCACCACCACCCCCATGGAGACCCTCGCCGACGCCGTGCGCCAGGCCCTGGAACAGGCGGCGCCGGAACGGGTCACCGCCTCCTGGGGGCATGCCAGCGGGATCAATATCGCCGGGCACGACCCGCGCAACGGCAACGCCGAGTACGTGACCATGGTCCTGGCCTCGATCATCTCCGGGGCCGGGGCCAACCAGGCCATGGACGGCTGGCCGGCCTGCGGGCCGCTGTGCTGCTTCGGCGCCCTGATGTCCGGGGACATCGAACTGCTGGAGTACGCCTACCCGATCCTCATCCACCGCTACAGCCTGATCACCGACAGCGGCGGCGCCGGGCAGTATCGCGGTGGCTCGGGCACCCGCATCGACATCGAACCGTTGCAGCACCCGATGACCGTGGTGGGCTTCGGCGAAGGCCGGCAGCTGCCCACCGCCGGAGCTGCCGGGGCTCGCAACGGCCTGTTGCCGCCCAAGCTCGGGCGCTTGATCCATCGCCGTGCCGATGGCCAGGAACAGAGCTACCAGCACAACGCCCAGTTGACCGCGCAACCCGGTGAGCGGGTGATCAACTGCAACCCCGGCGGCGGCGGTTATGGCGACCCCTTCCAACGCCCCCTGGAACGCGTTGCCGAAGACCTGCGCAACGGCCTGATCTCCACCGCCGGCGCACGCCTGGACTATGGCGTGGTGTTCGACGCCGAGCAGCAGTTGGACCACGACGCCACCCGCGCCCTGCGCGCCCGCCCCTGAGCCGAACCCACGGAGCATTTGCCATGACCAAGCAACACTATCGCCTGGGTATCGACGCCGGCGGCACCTTCACCGATTTCATCCTCGCCGACCACAGCGGCCATGTGCAGCTGTTCAAGGCCCCCTCGACCCCGGAGGACGGCACCCTGGCGATCCGCAACGGCCTGGCACAGATCGCCGATGCCATTGGCCGCAGCCCGGCAGAGATCATTGCCGACTGCGACCTGTGCATCAACGGCACCACCGTGGCCCTCAATGCCCTGATCGAGAAGACCGGGGCCAAGGTCGGCCTGCTGTGCACCCTGGGCCACGAAGACAGCCTGGAGATTCGCCTGGGGCACAAGGAGGACGGCCATCGCTACGACGCCAGCTACCCTCCCGCCCACATGCTGGTACCGCGCCACCTGCGCCGGCCCATCGGCGGGCGGATGCGCAGCGACGGCGTGGAGCACGCCCCTCTGGACGAAGCGGCGATCCACGCCGCCATCGACTATTTCCGCCAGCAGGAAGTCGAGGCGGTGGCCATTTCCTTTGTCTGGTCGGTGCGCAACCCGGCCCATGAGCAGCGCGCGGCGCAGTGGGTGCGTGCGGCGCTACCCGGGGTGTTCGTCTGCACCGGCAATGAAGTGTTCCCGCAGATCCGCGAGTACACCCGCACCTCCAGCACCGTGGTCAACGCCTACCTGAGCCCGCTGATGGGCCGCTACATCCAGCGCATCGACAGCCTGTTCGAAGAGCTGGGGGCCCAACAGCCGACCCGCTACTTCCAGTCCAACGGCGGCCTGGCCCCGGGTTCGATCATGAGCACCCGGGCGGTCAACGCCATCAACTCCGGCCCGGCCTCGGCGCCCCAGGCCGGCTTGTGCGTGGCCCGGCCCTTCGGTATCGACAACGTGATCACCGTGGACATGGGCGGCACCTCCTTCGACATCACCCTGAGCCAGGGCGGGCGCACCAACTTCAGCAAGGACAGCGACTTTCTGCGCTACCGCATCGGCGTGCCGATGATCCAGGTGGAAACCCTGGGCGCCGGTGGCGGCTCCATCGCCCACCTGGACCCCTTCGGCATGCTGCAGGTCGGCCCGCGCAGCGCCGGCGCCACCCCCGGGCCGGTGTGCTACGGCAAGGGCGGCAGCGAACCCACCGTGACCGATGCCAACCTGGCCCTGGGCTACCTGGCGGACGGTGCGCTGCTGGGCGGCAGCATCCGCCTCCAGCGCCAGGCCGCACTGGACGCGATCCGCACGCGGATCGCCGAGCCCCTGGGCATCAGCGTCGAGCGCGCGGCGCTGGGGATCATCACCCTGGTCAACCTGAACATGGTCAGCGGCATTCGCCGGGTCTCGGTGGAACGCGGCTATGACCCGCGCCAGTTCGCCTTGATCGGGGCCGGGGGCGCCGCGGGCATGCACGTGATCCGCCTGGCCGAGGAGATCGGCAGCCAGGTGGTGCTGATTCCCAAGGTGGCCTCGGGGCTGTGCGCCTTCGGACAGATTCTCTCGGACATCCGCTATGACCAGTTGACCACCCTGCCCATGCGCCTGGACGACGCCCATGTGGATCTGGAGCGGCTCAACCAGGCCCTGGCGCAATTGCGCGAGCAGGGCCTGGAGAACCTGCGCCAGGACGGCTTCAGCAGCGGCAACCGGATCGATACCCAGTACACCCTGGAGATCCGCTACCTGGGGCAGATCCATGAGTGCAGCGTCGACCTGGCCAGCAACCAGCTCGACCCGGCGGGCCTGGTGGCCCTGCGCGAGGCCTTCCATGCCCGGCACAAGGTGCTGTTCTCCTACAGCGAACCCCAGAGCCCCATCGAACTGGTGAACCTGGAGTGCTCGGTGATTGCCCGCCTGCAGCATCCGCCGATGCCCGAGCTGGCGGTTGCCGACCAGCCACAGCCGGCGCAGCCTCGGGAACAGCGCTCGATGCTGTTCGATGATGCTCGCGGCTGGCAGCCGACGGCGGTGTTCGATGGCGCGCAGGTCCAGGTCGGCCAGCCCCTCACGGGCCCCTGTGTGATCGAGGAAGCCACCACCAACATCGTGGTGCCGCCGGGCTGGCAGGCAATCCTCGCGCCCTCGGCCTGCTACCGGCTGACGCCTGTCGATTGACCCTCCCGGGCTTTTACCCAAAGATGACCCTCCCCAGGCACCGTGGCTGACCACCCGGTGCCGTCCTGGCTATAAAAAACACAACGGACAGGAGTGATCATGGTTCAGCAGCTTTCCACCCGCCGTTGGCCCGACAGCCAGTGCCAGCCGCGCTGGGCCGAGGCGATCGGCAACGCCTACTTCCCCCTGTCCCTGGAGTTCAGCAGCGATGCGCGCTTCCAGGGCAACCTGCAGATCTGGGAAACCCCCAGCAGCGCCCTGGCCCTGTCCCGCCTGCGCTCCAGCCGGCTGGGCTACTCGCGCAGCAAGGCCCAGGTCAGCGACGACACCCAGGCCTGCTACCTGGTGACCATTCCGCGACGCCACGAGGTGCTGTTCGAGCAGGATGGACGCCAGCTGCAATGCCGCCCCGGCGGCTTCATCTTCGAACGGGGCGATGCGCCCTACCGCTTCCGCTATGCCAGCGACAACGACCTCTGGGTATTCAAGCTGCCGGAACAGGCCCTGCAGGGCCGGCTGCGCGGCGCCGAGCGCTACACCCGCTTCTGCTTCGATGCCCGGCGCGGGCTGGGACGGATCTTCGCCGACCAGTTGGCGATGTGCGCCGCGCGTTTCGAGGAGTGCGCCCCGGCGGCCCGGCACATGCTGCTGGAACAGGCCCTGTCGACCCTGCTGCTGACCCTGCGCCAGGACGAGCGAGTGCTCAGCAGTGAAAGTTCCAGCCTGGCCGCCCTGCACCTGCAACGCATCGAAAGCTACGTGGAGCAGCACCTGGGCTCGGCGGAGCTCAACCCCAGGCAGATCGCCAGCGCCTGCGGCATTTCCCTGCGCTACCTGCACAAGCTCTTTGCCGACCGCCCCTTCAGCCTGGGCGAATGGATTCGCCAGCAGCGCCTTTGTGCCGTGCACCGCCAACTGCGCGACGCCCACTGCCGCCTGTCGATCGGCGAGCTGGCCGCGCGCTGGGGGTTTGCCGACCAGGCTCAGTTCGCCCGGCACTTTCGCCAGCGCTTCGGCTGCACCGCCAGCGAAGTGCGCGCCGGCCAGGGCACTGCCGCACCGCGTCACTGAACGCCGGCACCTACCGGGCGGCGCCGGAGCATTTGCCACGGCGCCGGGCATGAACACGCATTTGCCAGTAAACTCTCTGCCCTTTCGCCGCGGTCACCTTCTGTGCGGCCAAGCCTTTTGCATGCGGAGCCTGCCTTGCGTCTGTTTCACACCTCCGACTGGCACCTGGGCCAGAACCTCCACGGCCAGGAACGCGACTTCGAACACGCCTGTTTCCTTGAGTGGCTGCTGCGCCAGCTCAAGCACGAGCAGCCGGATGTGCTGCTGATCGCCGGCGATATCTTCGATACGGTCAACCCGCCGGTCAAAGCCCAGGAGCGGCTCTACGACTTCATCGTCAGCGCCCACGAGCAGCAGCCGGCCCTGACCATCGTGATGATCGCCGGCAACCACGATTCCGGCTCGCGCATCGAGCTGCCGGCAGCGCTGATGCGACGCCTGCGCACCCATGCCCTGGGCCGGGTGCTGTGGCTGGATGACGGCCAGTTGGACGCCGAGCGCCTGCTGCTGCCACTGCCCGACGCCAGCGGGGCGATCGCCGGCTGGTGCCTGGCCCTGCCCTTTCTGCGGCCGGCGGAAGTCACAGGCCCACAGCTGGGCGACGACTACCTCAAGGGCATCGCCCAGGTCCATGAATGGCTGATCGCCGCGGCCAACGCCAAGCGCCAGCCAGGCCAGGCGCTGATTGCCGTGAGCCACGCGCACATGGCCGGCGGCTCGGTGTCCGAGGACTCCGAACGCAGCCTGATCATCGGCAACGCCGAGGCCCTGCCCGCCAGCCTGTTCGGCGCCGACATCAGCTACGTTGCCCTGGGCCATCTGCACAAGCCGCAGAAGGTCAACGGTGAGGAACGCATCCGCTACAGCGGCTCGCCGATCCCGCTGTCGTTTTCCGAGATCAACTACCCGCACCAGATCCTCGATGTGCGCCTGGACGGCGAGACCCTGGTCAGCGTCGAGTCGCGGCTGATTCCCCGGGCCGTCAACCTGCAACGCCTGGGCCCGGCGCCCCTGGCCGAGATGCTCCTGCAACTGGCTGAACTGCCGGACCTCGACCTGCTGGCCGAAGAACAGCGCCAGCCCTGGCTGGAAGTGCGGGTGCGCCTGGACGAGCCGCAGCCGGACCTGCGCCAGCAAGTGGAAAGCGCCCTGCAGGGCAAGGCCGTGCGCCTGGTGCGGATCGCCGCCGAATACGCCGGCAACGGCGAACACGACGCAGACGACGGCGCCAGCCAACTGCTGGAGCTGGACCAGCTCAGCCCCCAGGACCTGTTCAGCCGTGCCTGGCTCGACAGCTATGGCAGCGAGGTGGATGAACAGACCCTCAAGGACTTCGCGCAATTGCTCCAGGAAGTGCAGCACGAGGAGGAACAGCCATGAAGATCCTCGCCATCCGCCTGAAGAACCTGGCCTCCCTGGCCGGCCCCTTTGAAATCGACTTCACCGCCGAGCCCCTGGCCAGCGCCGGCCTGTTCGCCATCACCGGCCCCACCGGCGCCGGCAAGAGCACCCTGCTGGACGCCCTGTGCCTGGCGCTGTTCGGCGCCGTGCCGCGGCTGAACAACATCGCCAAGGAAAACAAGGTCCCGGATGTCGATAGCGACATCTCTACCGGCGACCCGCGCACCCTGCTGCGCCGGGGCACCGGCAACGGTTACGCCGAGGTCGACTTCGTCGGCATCGACGGCCATCGCTACCGCGCGCGCTGGGAAACCAATCGCGCCCGGGACAAGGCCAACGGCAAGCTGCAGGCCAGCAAGCAGAGCCTGCACGACCTGGACAGCAATCAACTGCTGGCCAGTGGCAAGCGCGACTACGAGCAACTGATCGAAGCCAGGCTGGGGCTCAACTTCGAACAGTTCACCCGGGCGGTGATGCTGGCCCAGAGCGAGTTCAGCGCCTTCCTCAAGGCCGACGACAAGGAGCGCAGCGAGCTCCTGGAAAAACTCACCAACACTTCGATCTACAGCCAGCTGGGGCGCCGCGCCTACAGCAAGAGCAAGGAAGCCGAAGAAGCCCACAAGACCCTCAAGGCCCAGGCCAGCGGCATCACCCCGCTGGAGCCCGAAGCCCGGGCCGAACTGGACCAGCGCTTCGACGCCGCCCAACAGCAGCTCAAGGCCCAGCAGGCGCAGCTCAAGCAACTGGAGCTGCAACACGGCTGGCTCCAGGAGCTGCAGCAGTTGCAGGCGCAGCAGCGCAACGCCGCCGAACAGCTGCAGCAGGCACAGGCCGCCTGGGCCGGCCTGGACGGCGAGCGGACCCGGCTGACGCGCCTGGAGCAACTGGCGCCGCAACGCCATCAGTTCGCCCGGCAGGTCGAGTTGAACCAGCAACTGACCCCGCTGGCCGAACAGATCCGCCAACAGCGCCTGCAACACAGCGCACAGCAACAGCACCAGGCAGAACTGCAGCAGCAACTGGGCACCGCCCAGGCCGCGCTGCTCGGCGCCCAGGCCCAGCAAAGCGCCAGCGCGCCCCTGCTGCGCGAAGCCTTTGCCGAGCAGAGCACCCTCGCCCACAAGAACAAGGCCTACGCCGAAGCCGACGCGCTCAAGAGCCAATTGCAGCAGGCCAGCGAGCAGGGCCGGCAAGGGATCCAGGCCATGCTCGAGCAGCAGAGGCAGGTGGCCGAGCGCCTGCAGCGAATTGCCGAGCAATTGCAGCACAGCACGCACCTGACGCCGCTGAGCGATGCCTGGAGCGCCTATCGCGATCGCCTGCAACAGCTGATGCTGGCCGGCAACCGCCTGAACAAGGGCCAGCAAGAGCTGCCCGGCCTGCAGCAACGGGCCAGCAGCGCGGCGCAGCAACTGGCCACGCAACGCGATGAGCTGCACCTGCTGTACAGCGAAGCCGGCGCCGAGCCCCACGCGGTGGCCGAGCAGTTGCAGATCCTCAGCGACCTGCTGCAGGACAACCGCAAGCAACAGCGCGCCTTCGAAGAGCTGGCACGCTTGTGGGCCAGCCAGCAGGAGCTGGACCAGCGCGCTGCCCAGCTGGCGGAAAAACGCCAGGCCGCCGCCCAGCAGCGCGAAGAGCTGAACCGGGCCGGCCTGCAGCGCAAGGCCGAACTGACGGTCGCCGAACAGGCCCTGGCAGTGACCCAGCAACTGCTGGAACGCCAGCGCCTGGCCCGCAGTGCCAGCGTCGAAGAATTGCGCGAGCAGTTGCAGGACGATCAGCCCTGCCCGGTCTGCGGGAGCCACGAACACCCCTATCACCAGCCCGAGGCGCTGTTACAGAGCCTGGGTCGCCATGACGCAAGCGAAGAAGCCAACGCACGCCAGGCGGTGGACGAGCTCAAGGAAAAGCTCGCCGACCTGCGCAGCCAGGTGGGTGGCCTGATCGCCCAGCAGAAGGAGTTCCTGCAGCAACAGGAGCAACTGACAACGCAGCAGCAAACCCTGGCGCCGAGCATCGAAGACCATCCGCTGGCGGCGGCGCTGCTCGACCTGGACGCTCCCCAGCGCGACGCCTGGCTGCACCAGCAGCTGAGCCAGTTGAACCAGAGCATCCAGCAGGACGAACAGCGCCAAGGCGCCCTGCTGAAACTGCAAAAGGACGCCGGGCGCCTGCAACAGCAACTGCAAGCGGCGGTCGAGGCCAGCCAGCAGGCCAGCCAACAGCTGACCCAGCAGCAACAGCAGCTGGGCGCAGATCGCCAGCGCCTGGAGGAAGAGCTGGCGGCCTTCGCCACCCTGCTGCCGGCCGACACCCTGCAAGCCCTGCGCAGCGACCCGGCGGCGACCTTCATGCAGATCGACCAGCAGGTCATGCAGCGCCTGGAACAGCTCGACCAGCACCGCGAAGAACAGCAGGAGCAGCAACAGCGCCAGCTGGCCCTGGACAAGGAACAGGACCGCCAGCAAACCCGCGAACTGCAACTGCAAGCCGCCCTGGAGCAATTCAACACCCTGGCCGAACAACAACAGGCCGCCGGCAACAAACTCGCGCAACTGCTGGGCGCGCACAGCAGCGCCGAACACTGGCAGCAGCACCTGGAACAGGCCGTCGAACAGGCCCGCACCGCCGAGGTGCTGGCCAACCAGCAGTTGCAGGAAGTCCGCAGCCTGCTGGTGCAGTTGAGCGCGCAGCTGCAAGGCAAGGAGGAGCACCTGCAGGCTCTGGAAGCCGAACAGCAGGCACTGCGCAGCAAGATCAGCGACTGGCGCCAGCAGCACCCGGAACTGGACGATGGCGAGCTGGAACAGTTGCTCAGCCTGGACGAGCAACAGGTCGCCGCCTTGCGCCAACAACTGCAAGCCCACGAAAAGGCGGTGGAACAGGCCAAGGTCCTGGTCACCGAACGCGAGCAACGCCTGCACAGCCACCAGGCCCAGCAACAGGGCCAGCTCGATGCCGAACAACTGGCCAGCGCCCTGAACGAACTGCACGGCCAGTTGGCCGCCAGCGAACAACTGAGCGCCGAATTGCGCGCCCAGCAAACCGATGACCAGCGCCGCCAAGACGCCAACCAGGCCCTGGGCCAGCAGATCGCCCAGGCCTACGCCCAATGGCAGCGCTGGGCACGGCTCAATGCCCTGATCGGCTCGGCCACCGGCGACACCTTCCGCAAGATCGCCCAGGCCTACAACCTCGACCTGCTGGTGCACCACGCCAACGCCCAGTTGCGCCAGCTGGTACGGCGCTACCGCCTCAAGCGCGGCGGCAGCATGCTCGGCCTGCTGGTGCTGGACACCGAGATGGGCGATGAAACCCGCTCGGTGCATTCGCTGTCCGGCGGCGAAACCTTCCTGGTGTCCCTGGCTCTGGCCCTGGGGCTGGCGTCCATGGCGTCGAGCACCCTGAAGATCGAGTCGCTGTTCATCGACGAAGGCTTTGGCAGCCTCGACCCCGAATCCCTGCAACTGGCCATGGACGCCCTCGACGGCCTGCAGGCCCAGGGGCGCAAGGTGGCGGTGATTTCCCACGTGCAGGAAATGCACGAACGGATTCCGGTGCAGATCCAGGTCAGCCGCCAGGGCAACGGCCTGAGCACCCTGGAGGTGAAATGAGCACACTGCAAACGCCGGGGGCGACCCTCTACTCCTTCCGCCGCTGCCCCTACGCCATGCGGGCGCGCCTGGCCCTGCGCTATGCCGGGGTGGCGTTGGAGATCATCGAGGTCAGCCTCAAGGCCAAGCCGGCGCAGATGCTGGCATTGTCGCCCAAGGGCACGGTGCCGGTGCTCAGTGTGGATGGGCGGGTGATCGAGGAGAGCCTGGAGATCATGCACTGGGCGCTGGAGCAGCAGGACCCCGAGAACTGGCGCCTTGACGGTGACCCCAAGGCCCAGGCGCAGATCACCGCGCTGATTGCCGAGAATGATCAGCAATTCAAACTGCATCTGAACCGCTACAAGTACGCCGAGCGCTATCCCGAAGCGCCCATGGAGCATTATCGGGCCCAGGGCGAGGTGTTTCTGGCGCGGCTGGATGGCCTGCTGCAAGAGCGGCGCTATCTGCTGGCCGAACATCCGAGCTTGGCGGACATGGCCGTGCTGCCGTTTGTACGGCAGTTCGCGCATGTGGACCGGGAGTGGTTTGGCAAGGCGCCCTATCCGGCGTTGCAGGGGTGGTTGCGAGGGTTGCTGGAGGGGGAGTTGTTTTTGGCGGTCATGAGTAAGGCTGGGGGCTGAGGTTTTTGGAGGATCGTCGGGTGATGCCGATGGGGTTGCTTGAGGTTGTCTGCTGACCGTGAGGTTGGCGCGTTTATCCGGTGCTGCGGTCATGGCCGCGTGCCGCAGGAAGAGCATCACTCACGCCGCCCGCCCTAGCGGGCGCCATGCTAAGGTTTGGTAACTTTTCCTGCCGGCGCCACTGCCCATGTCCTTCGTGATTCGAACCCACCCCCGCCTGACCTTCGGCGTCTTGATCGGCTGCGTCGTCGGCGCCCTAGTCCCGGCACAGACGCTGATGGGCAAGGTCCTCATCGGCTGGAACGCCGCCGTCTGGACCTACCTGGCGCTGATGTTCTGGCTCACCCTGCGGTCTCGGGCCGACGATGTGAAACGCATCGCCGAGGCCGAGGATGAAAACGCCGGGCTGGTGCTGCTAATCGTCTGCGTCGCGGCCATCGCCAGCCTGGTGACCATCACCCTGGAACTGGTGGGCAGCAAGGACCTGGAAACCCAACGCCGGCTGTTGCACTACGCCTTCACCGGCCTCACGGTGATCGGTTCCTGGCTGCTGGTGGGGGTGATCTTCAGCGTGCACTACGCACGCCTCTACTACACCTGGGGCGGCAAGGAACCGGCCCTGCGCTTCGCCGAGCAATTGACCACCCCGAACTATTGGGACTTCCTCTACTTCTCCTTCACCATCGGCGTGGCGGTGCAGACCTCCGATGTCGGCGTGGCCACCCGGGAAATGCGCAAGATCGTCCTCGCCCAGTCGCTGATCGGCTTTCTGTTCAATACCGCGATCCTCGGCTTTTCCATCAACATCGCCGCCGGGCTGTTCAGCTGAGGCTGCACAAAACTTCTAGACCCAGCCCTGGCACCGGCGTTAACTGCCAGGGTTGCCGCCACGCCCTACGGACCGCTCCATGACCACGCCCAACTGGATCGACCTGGCCCAGGATGCCGACACCGGCATCGAGACCCTGCGCGCGCATTTCACCGGCCACGCCTATGACCCGCACTGGCACGACAGCTACCTGGTGGGCGTCACCGAACAGGGGGTGCAGCAGTTCAACTGCCGCCGGGCCCGGCACCAGAGCACGCCGGGCAAGGTGTTCCTGCTGGAACCGGGGGAGATCCACGACGGCGAAGCACCCACCGAGGGCGGCTTTACCTATCGCATGCTGTACCTCGACCCGCAGTGGCTGGAGCGCGAACTGGGGGCGCTGTTCGCCGAGGCGCCGGCCAATACCCAGCTGGGGTTTGGCAGCACCCTGGCCAGCGATTCGCGTCTGGCCCAGGCCACCAGCGCGGCCTTTCACAGCCTGCACCATGGCCAATTGCGCATTGTCCGCCAGAGCGCCCTGGACCTTCTGCTGGAGCAACTGACCGGGCACCTGCACTGGCGCCAGCGCTATGGCCCGGACCCGCGCCTGCCGCTGGTGGCGCAACGGGCCAGGGACTACCTGCATGCCCACCTGTACCAGGACCTGAGCCTGGAAACCTTGAGCGCCGTCTGCGGGGTCGATCGCTTTCGCCTCAGCCGTGCCTTCAAGGCAGCCTACGGCCTGGCGCCCCACGCCTACCTGGTGCAACTGCGCCTGAGCCGGGCGCGGCGCTTGCTGGCCGGTGGCGCCGCACCGGCGGACGTCGCCAGCCACCTGGGGTTTGCCGACCAGAGTCACCTGGGGCGCTGGTTCATGCGTGCCTATGGCTTGAGCCCGGCGCTGTATCGCAAGCGCTGCACAAAGCTTCCAGACGCCTGACGCCCAGCCCCTGACAATCGGCCTCCGGATCATTACTGGAGCGGCCTGCGATGCCCCCTTCTCTCTCCTCCCTGTTGCCCTTCGTGCTGTTCGCCTTTGTCGCCTCCATCACCCCGGGCCCGACCAATATCCTGGTGCTGAGCAACAGTGCCCGCTACGGCGCCCGGGCGGCGCTGCCGATCATTCTCGGCGCCGGCGCCGCGGCGGCCGGCATCGTGCTGCTGGTGGGCAGCGGCCTGGGGGACGGGCTGGCGCTACTGCCCAGGGTGCAGCGGGCCATGCAATGGATCGGCCTGCTGTGGCTGAGCTACCTGGCCTGGCAGATCTGGCGGGCACCGGCGCGCCCCCTGGATGCCCAGGCATCAGACGCCCGGCGATTGGGGGTGCTGGGCGCTGCCGCATTACAACTGGTGAACCCCAAGACCTGGATGATGGCCCTGGCGGTGGTCAGTGTCTTCGCCGGCAGCGATAGCGACCGCCACAGCCGAGTGCTGTGGCTGTCCCTGGTGTTTTTCCTCGTCGCCCTGCCTTGCCTCGGCACCTGGGCGCTGCTGGGCGCCGGTTCGGCCCGCTGGCTGCGCTCGCCTCGGGCCCTGCAGCGTTTCAACCGGGGCATGGCCTTGCTGTTGCTGGCCTCGACCTGGATGAGCCTGGGGGCCTGAGGCAGTCGTCACAGTGCAAAAGCCGGTCGCTATGGAGCGTTTCCCGGACCGCCAGGGCCACGTAAGGTGACCAGCACGGCGCAATAAGACGCCGCTCTGAACAATAAACCACCTGCCGGAAGAGATCCTCTGATGCAAGCACCGTTCAAGCGTTGTTTCCTGGCCCTCTGTGCCGCTGCACTTGTGAGTTCCCCGACCTGGGCCGCCGAGCCCGCCTCCTGCAAGAACCTGCGCATGGGCGTGGTCAACTGGACCGACGTGATCGCCACCAGCGCCATGGCCGACGTGCTGCTCAGCGGCCTGGGCTACGACAGCAAACAGACCAGTGCGGTGCAGCAGATCATCTTCGCTGGCATCCGCGACAAGCGCCTGGACATCTTCCTCGGCTACTGGAAACCGGCCATGGACCCGAACATCGCGCCCTTCCTCGCGGCTGGCCAGGTCAGGGTCATGGAGCGTCCCAGCCTTGCGGACGCCCAGGCCACCCTGGCGGTGCCGGACTATGTAGCCCAGGCCGGGCTCAAGACCTTTGCCGACATTGCCCGTTTCAAGGAACAACTGGGGGGCAAGCTCTACGGCATCGAGCCCGGCAGCGGCGCCAATACCACGATCAAGACCCTGATCGACACCAACCGTTTCGGCCTCAAGGGCTTCAAGCTGATCGAGTCCGGCGAAGCCGGGATGCTGGCCGCCGTGCAGCGAGCCATCAACCGCAAGGAGTTCGTGGTGTTCGTCGGCTGGACCCCGCACCCGATGAACATCAACCTGCGCATCAACTACCTGACCGGCAGCGAGGATGTCTACGGGCCCAACGAGGGCGCGGCCACGGTGTCCACGGTCACCGCGCCGGACTTTGCCGAGCGCTGCCCCAACGTCGATCGGCTGCTGCAGAACCTGACCTTCAGCGCCGCCCAGGAAAGCCAGCTGATGGTGCCGATCATGCAGCGCCAATCTCCCCGGGAAGTGGCGCGGCAATGGCTGCGTGAACACCCCGAGGACCTGCAGCGCTGGCTGGCCGGGGTCACCAGCTTCGACGGTGGTGACGGCGTGGCGGCAGTCAAGGCCGGGTTGTAGCAGCAGCCAGACAGCGCGCCCGGATGGGTGTGCATGACCCGCCCGGAAGGCCTGTGAACCGCTCTCGCGGATGCAGCCCGGGCCAGCGTCAGGCTGAACACGCCCGGTCGGCATCTTCCCTTTCCAACCTGCGGAATCCTTGATGAACCACTACCCCCTGTCCCCGCAACTGGCCGCCTTCGTCGAACGGACCCTGAGCCATAACGGCCCCGACGGTAGCCTCAACGGCCTGCGCGACAGCTATCGGCGCATGTGCCGGGACTTCACTCCGGCGCGGCCCGCCGGCCTTGTCGTGCAGGACCTGCAACTGGCCGGGGTGGCGCTGCGGCTCTATCAACCCGAGCAACCCGCCCCGGAGTCCGGTTGGCCCTGGTTGCTGTACCTGCACGGGGGCGGCTGGGTGCTGGGCGGCCTGGATTCCCATGATTTCATCTGCACGCACCTGGCCGGGGAGCTCAATCTGCTGGTGATCGCCGTGGATTACCGGTTGGCACCGGAGCATCCATTCCCCGCGGCCTTCGACGACTGCCTGGCGGTGTGGCGGGCCCTGGAACAGGGCGCGCTGCCCCTGCCGCTGGATGCCCGACGCAGGGCGGTGATGGGCGACAGCGCCGGAGGCAACCTGGCCGCCGCCCTGTGCCTGGCCCTGCGCGATGCCGGCCAGGCGCTGCCGGCAGCACAGGTGCTGGTCTACCCGGGGCTGGGCGGCGCCGCCAACCTGCCCTCCCGCAGCCATTGCGCCGATGCCCCCTTGCTCAGCAGCAGCGACCTGGACTGTTTCCAGGCCCTGTACCTGCCCGGTCCCGATCAGCGCTCGGCCTACGCGCGGCCCTTGCTGGCAAAGGATTTCAGTGGCCTGCCGGCGGCCTTGATCGCCCTGGCGCAGTTCGACCCGCTGCGCGATGACGGTGAGTGCTATCACCAGCAGTTGCTGGCCGCTGCCGTGCCCAGCCAGCTCTACCCCGGCCTCGGCCTGGTGCACGGCTGCCTGCGGGCCAGGGGCCTGGCCGCGGAAGTCGATGACCTGTATGGGATCCTGCAGGACTACCTGCGCCAGGCCCTGGCGCTGCCTTGAGCCCTACCGTCGGTCAGGCAGCCGGGGATCTGAAGCGGATTTATCGACCTTGCACCCTTGACGGCAGAATGGCTTTTGCGGTTTCCTGAAACCGGTTTCAGCCCATCTCGACAGGACTGAAACAATAATTCCAAGAATAAGGTCGTCGCCCGTGAATCAATTTTCCGCCGCCCAGCGCAACCGCGTCACCATGCTCGACGTCGCTCGACACGCCGGGGTCTCCAAGGCCAGTGTGTCGCGCTTTATCGGCGAAGACCGGGCCCTGCTCTCCGATGCCATCGCCCTGCGCATCGAGCAGGCAATCGCCACACTGGACTACCGTCCGAACCAGATGGCCCGCGGCCTGAAACGCGGGCGCACGCGCCTGATCGGCATGCTGGTGGCCGATATCCGCAACCCCTATTCAATTGCCGTGATGCACGGCGTGGAAACCGCCTGTCGCCAGCACGGCTACAGCCTGGTGGTGTGCAACACCGACCGCGACGACCAGCAGGAAGCCCGGCACCTGGCCAACCTGCGGGCCTACAACATCGAAGGGTTGATCGTGAACACCCTGGGCCACCACCTGGAACAACTGCTGGAACTGCAGCAGGAAATGCCCATGGTGCTGGTGGACCGCAAGCTGGACGGCCTGCAGGCCGACCTGGTGGGCCTGGACAACCCGGCGGCGGTGCGCAGTGCCATCGAGCACCTGGAGCAACAGGGCTACCGCGACCTGCTGCTGGTCAGCGAACCCCATGACGGCACCAGTTCGCGGCTTGAACGCCACGCCAGCTTCCAGGCCGAGATCGCCCGGCGCCCGACCCTGCACGGCCAGTGGCTGGCAACCGGCGAGGCGCTGGTGGCCGGCCTGCAATCCTTTCTCGCCGCCCCGGGCCACGGCCCCAAGGCGCTGTTCTGCGCCAATGGCGTGGCTGCCCTGGCCGCGACTCGAGCCCTGCGTGAACTGGGCTGCCCCCTGTTCGACGACCTTGGCCTGATCGCCCTCGACGACCTCGACTGGTACCCCCTGGTAGGCAGCGGCATCAGCGCCTTGGCCCAACCCACCGAAGCCATCGGCGCCAGCGCCTTCGAGTGCCTGCTCAAGCGCCTGCGCGGCGATACCGGACCGGCACGAGGAGTGGGTTTTGCGGCGCAATTGATCGTACGCGGCTCCACCCGTTCCCTGTCGCCGCCGGCGCCGGGCCTGCAACCTCGTTGATCGGCGGCGCGGCCTGGAGCAGCGCTTGTACCCAGTAGCAAGGCCCCTCGGAGACGTTGTTGCGAAACCGTTGCCGGGTAGCCCTGAATAAAAATGAAACCGGTTTCAGAGGTCTGAAGCATGCATCAATCACCCGTTTCCATCAGTCTGTCCAGCTACGGCGCCGACCTGGTGCGCCAATACGGCCAGGGGCACTTCATTGCCCTGGTGGCGGCCGCCGGCGCGTCCTGCATCGAATGGCGCGAAGAGTTGCTCGGCAACGAACTACCCGCCGAACTGGCCCGCGAGGCGCAGCAGCATGGCCTGGCAAGCGTGTTTTCCTCGCCCCTGGAACTGTGGCAGGCAGGCCGCTGCGAGCCCAACCCCGAGCTGTCCGCCACCCTGCAACGGGCCCGTGAGTTTGGCGCCAAACGCCTCAAGGTGTCCCTCGGCCACTTCACCGAACACCACGACCTGCGCAGCCTGGCCAGCTTGCTGTTCCGCCAGCCCCTGGGCCTGCTGGTGGAGAACGACCAGACCGCCCATGGCGGACGCATCGAGCCGTTCCAGCGTTTTTTCAGCGCCGTGGAGCCCCTCAACCTGCCCCTGGGCATGACTTTCGACATCGGCAACTGGCAATGGCAGGAGCAATCGGCGGTGAATGCCGCGCGCCTGCTGGGCCGCCACGTGACCTACGTGCACTGCAAGGCGGTGCGCCTGCGGGTCGACGGCAAGCTGGTGGCCATACCGCCCAGCGCTCCGGACCTGCACCAGTGGGAACAACTGCTGCGGCACATGACTCAAGGTATTACCCGGGCCGTGGAATACCCGCTGCAAGGCGACGACCTGGTACAGATCAGCGCCGAGCACGTCAGCCTGCTGGCCCGCCTCGGCCAGTCGCGCCTGGAGAATGCAGATGCCTGATATCGATATTCTGTCCTTCGGTGAAACCATGGCGATGTTCGTTGCCGAACACGGCGGCGACCTGGCCCGGGTCGAGCACTTTCACAAGCGCATCGCCGGGGCCGACAGCAACGTCGCCATCGGCCTGGCGCGGCTGGGCTTCAAGGTGGCCTGGCTGAGCCGGGTGGGCAATGACTCCCTGGGGCGCTTCGTGCTCGACACCCTGCAGGCCGAGGGCCTGGACTGCCGCTTCGTGCGCTGCGACCCGCTGCACCCCACCGGCTTCCAGCTCAAGTCCCGGGAAGACACCGGCGACGATCCCCGGGTCGAATACTTTCGCCGCGGCTCGGCGGCCAGCCACCTGGCCATCAGCGATGTCACCCCGGCCCTGCTCCAGGCCCGCCACCTGCACGCCACGGGCATTCCCCCTGCACTCTCGGCGTCGACCCGGGAGCTCTCCGGCTACCTGATGCAGAGCCAGCGTGACGCCGGGCGCAGCGTGTCCTTCGACCCCAACCTGCGCCCTGGCCTGTGGGCCAGCGAAGCGCTGATGATCCGCGAGATCAACCGCCTGGCGGCCCTGGCCCACTGGGTGCTGCCGGGCCTGGGCGAAGGCCGCCTGCTGACCGGCCGTGACGACCCGGCGGACATCGCCGCCTTCTACCTCGACCAGGGCGCCGAGGCCGTGGTGATCAAGCTCGGCGCCCACGGCGCCTACTACCGCACCCAGCTGGATGCCGGCTTCGTCGACGGCGTGAGCGTGGCCCAGGTGGTGGACACCGTGGGTGCCGGCGACGCCTTCGCCGTGGGCCTGATCAGCGCCCTGCTGGAGAGCCGCAGCGTGGTCGAGGCGGTGCAGCGCGCCAACTGGGTCGGCAGCCGCGCGGTACAGAGCCGCGGCGACATGGAAGGCCTGCCGTTGCGCCACGAACTACCGGAGCACAGCCCCCCCCTGAAAACCGCCAACGCCCTGTAGGAGCTGGCTTGCCAGCGAAGGCGCCCGCCAGAGCGATGCAAGGCTCAAGGCCCTGTTCGCCGGCAAGCCGGCTCCTAAACAACAGCAACGCGCACCACCGTAGGAGCTGGCTTGCCAGCGAAGGCGTCCACCAGGGCGATGCAAGGCTAAAGGCCCTCTTCGCCGGCAAGCCGGCTCCTACACAACAGCAACGCGCACCACCGTAGGAGCTGGCTTGCCAGCGAAGGCGTCCACCAGGGCGATGCAAGCCTCAAGGCCCTGTTCGCCGGCAAGCCGGCTCCTACACAACAGCAATGCGCACCACCGTAGGAGCTGGCTTGCCAGCGAAGGCGTCCACCAGGGCGATGCAAGGCTAACGCCCTGTTCGCCGGCAAGCCGGCTCCTACGGAAAACGAACACCAAGAACCACCTGTTGCGACAAAAACAACAAGCTCAGGAGAATTTTCATGGACACGCTCAAACTCGCCGCCCGCCGCTGGTGGTACATCATGCCCATCGTCTTCATCACCTACAGCCTGGCCTACCTGGACCGTGCCAACTACGGCTTTGCCGCCGCCTCGGGGATGGCCGACGACCTGCAGATCACCCCCGGCCTGTCGTCGTTGCTGGGGGCGCTGTTCTTTCTCGGGTATTTCTTCTTCCAGGTGCCAGGGGCGATCTACGCGCAAAAACGCAGCGTGAAGAAGCTGATCTTCGTCAGCCTGATCCTCTGGGGCGGCCTGGCCACCCTCACCGGCATCGTCGCCAATGCCTACATGCTGATCGCCATCCGCTTCATGCTCGGGGTGGTGGAAGCGGCGGTGATGCCGGCCATGCTGGTGTACCTGTGCCACTGGTTCACCCGCGCCGAACGCTCCCGGGCCAACACCTTCCTGATCCTCGGCAACCCGGTGACCATGCTCTGGATGTCGGTGGTCTCCGGCTACCTGGTGGAACACTTCAGCTGGCGCTGGATGTTCATCATCGAGGGCCTGCCGGCGGTGATCTGGGCCTTTATCTGGTGGCGCCTGGCCGATGACCGGCCAAGCCAGGCCCAATGGCTTAGCGACCAGGAGAAACAGGACCTGGAAAGTGCCCTGGCCGCCGAGCAGCAAGGCATCAAGGCGGTGAAGAACTACGCCGAGGCCTTTCGCTCGCCCAAGGTGATCCTCCTGGCGCTGCAGTTCTTCTGCTGGAGCATCGGGGTCTACGGCTTCGTGCTGTGGCTGCCGTCGATCCTCAAGCACGGCGCGCAGATGGACATGGTCGAGGCTGGCTGGCTGTCGGCCCTGCCCTACCTGGCGGCGGTGATCGCCATGCTCGCGGTGTCCTGGGGCTCGGACCGCACCCAGCAACGCAAGCGCTTCGTCTGGCCGCCGCTGTTGGTCGCCGCCATCGCCTTCTACGGCTCCTACCTGCTGGGGGCCGAGCATTTCTGGTGGTCCTACGGCCTGCTGGTGCTGGCCGGAGCCTGCATGTACGCGCCCTACGGGCCGTTCTTCGCCATCGTCCCGGAGATTCTCCCGGCCAACGTCGCCGGCGGCGCCATGGCGCTGATCAACAGCATGGGCGCCCTGGGCTCCTTCGGCGGCTCCTACCTGGTGGGCTACCTGAACAGCGCCACCGGGTCCCCCGGGGCCTCCTACCTGCTGATGAGCGCGGCCCTGCTGCTCTCGGTACTGCTCACCCTGCTGCTCAAACCCGGCGCCAACGTGCCCCGGGCCAAGGCCTTGGCGGCGCGTCGCCGCCTGCTGCACTCATGAATTGCCACGGAGCATAACCCGATGAAAAAACACCTGGTGCTGTACAAAAAACTCTCCCCCGAACTGATGACCCGGCTGCACGAGCACACCGACCTCACCCTGATCGAAGATCTCGGCCCGGCCGGCCTCAAGACCCTGCGCCAGGCCCTGCCCAAGGCCCAGGGCCTGCTGGGAGCAAGCCTGCGCCTGGACGCCGAACTGCTGGACCTGGCGCCCCGGCTGGAGGCCGTGGCCAGTGTCTCGGTGGGGGTCGACAACTACGACATCGACTACCTGACCCGGCGCGGCATCCTTCTCAGCAATACCCCGGACGTGCTCACCGAAACCACCGCCGACACCGGTTTCGCGCTGATCCTGGCCACCGCCCGGCGGGTGGTGGAACTGGCCAACATGGTTCGCGCCGGGCAGTGGCACCGCAACATCGGCCCGTTGCACTTCGGCAGCGACGTACACGGCAAGACCCTGGGCATCATCGGCATGGGGCGCATCGGCGAAGCCCTGGCCCAGCGTGGCCACGCCGGCTTCGGCATGCCGGTGATCTACCACAGCAACAGCCCGAAACCCGCGGTGGAACAGCGCTTCAATGCCCGCTACCGCAGCCTCGAACAGTTGCTGCAAGAGGCCGACTTCATCTGCCTGACCCTGCCCCTGACCGCACAAACCCAGGGCCTGATCGGCCCTCGGGAATTTGCCCTGATGCGCCCGCAGAGCATCTTCATCAACATCTCCCGGGGCAAGGTGGTGGACGAAGCGGCGCTGATCCAGGCCCTGCAGCAGCAGCGGATTCGCGCTGCCGGGCTGGACGTGTTTGAACGTGAGCCCCTGGACCATCATTCACCGCTGCTGCAGTTGCCCAATGTGGTGGCCACCCCGCACATCGGCTCAGCCACCCATGAAACCCGCGAGGCCATGGCCCGCTGCGCGGTGGACAACCTGCTGGCGGCCCTGGCCGGCGAGCGGCCGGCCAACCTGGTCAATGAGGAGGCCTGGCAATCGCGCCGGGCCAGGGCTTGAACGACCCCGCCGGGTGAAGGCCCGGGCGGCCGACTGCCCCCTCCTGCCAGGGCGAAACCTGGCTGAAGCCGCGGCTGCCCGGCCCTTTCAGGAGCCTTCGAGCAGTTGCCCAGTGCAACGGACAATGCGCCGGCAGGCGTCGGCCAGGTGCTCGCAGTCCAGCACCAGGGCGATGCGGATATGCCCCGCAACGCTGGGGCCGAAGGC
This sequence comes from Pseudomonas sp. PH1b, assembly GCF_000633395.1. Lineage (GTDB taxonomy): Bacteria > Pseudomonadota > Gammaproteobacteria > Pseudomonadales > Pseudomonadaceae > Aquipseudomonas. The sequence continues at coordinate 385,539 of NZ_AYMU01000011.1, read as the reverse complement.
TTCTCCGGCGAGCACCGAGACGCCATGTTCCTCCAGCAGCCGCTCGGCGAAGGCCTGGGCCGCCAGGCCGGTCTGGCGCACATCGACCATGACGAACATGCCGCCATCGGGCAGCACCGGCCGCAGCCCCGGGCATTCATCGAGCATCGCGCACACCAGGTCGCGGCGCCGACGGTACTCCTCACGCATCAGCACCAGTTCCGGCAAGTCGCTGGACAAGGCCACCACCGCGGCGTTCTGCACGAAGTCCGGCAACCCATAGAGCATGCACAGGGCCAGGTTGCTCAGGTGCCCGGCGAGCACGGTCGGGGCAATCACCCAGCCGACCCGCCAGCCGCTCATGGCATGGGACTTGGACAGGCTGTTGATGGTCGCCGTGCGCCCGCCCATCCGCGGCAGGCTGGCGGGGCTCAGGTGCTGGCCCTCGTACAGCAGGTCGCAATAGACCTCGTCGGAGATCAGCCACAGGTCATGCTCCAGGCACAGCCGTGCCAGGGCCTGCCAATCATCGAGCGACAGGCTGGCGCCCGAAGGGTTGTTGGGGCTGTTGATCAGCATGGCCCGGGTGCGGCCAGTGATCCGCGTGGCCACTTCCTTGGGATCAACGCGAAAGCCCTGATCGGCACGCACCGGGACCGGCACCACCTTGGCCCCGCAGGCCCCGAACACCCCTTCATACGTGACGTACATCGGCTCGGCCACCAGCACCTCGTCCCCGGGATCGAGCAGGCACTGGGCCACCGAAAACACCGCGCATTGCGCCCCGGGCAGGACCACCACGTGCTCGGCATCCACCACCTGGCCACAGCGCTGGTGATGGCAACGGGCAATGCAACTGCGCAAGGCCAGGTTGCCGCGCACTTCGGAATAGTGGGTATCACCGGCCAGCAGGCTGTCGATGGCCGCCTGGACCACAGGTGTCGGGGTGTCGAAGTCCGGGTCGCCGATGGTCAGCAGCAGCACGTCCCGGCCCTGCTCGCGCAAGGCCAGGGCCCGGTAGTGGATGTTCCAGGCGGCGGAGCCTTCGCCGGCAATCCTTTGGGTCAGGGCTGAATAGCGCATCGCTTTCTCCTTGCAGAAGACGCCACTTTCCCAACCCTAGGTGCTGAACCAGCGCTCGTCGAGCGCCGCTCGGCGCGGCTGTCCCCCCCCCTCGCGGCGGGTGTGGCCGAGGCACTCGGTCAAACGCCCGTGCCTGGCTCCACCCGACGGGCTCAGATCACGAAACGCGCAACCATGGCGTTCAGGTCCACTGCCAGGCGCGACAGTTCATGGCTGGCGGCGCTGGTCTGGTTGGCCCCGGCCGCCGACTGGGTGGCCAGGTCGCGGATGTTCACCAGGTTGCGGTCCACCTCGCGCGATACCTGGGCCTGCTCTTCCGAGGCGCTGGCGATCACCAGGTTGCGCTCGTTGATCTGGTTGATCGACTCGGCGATCTGCTCCAGGGCCACACCGGCGGCGCGGGCCAGTTCCAGGGTGTTCTGAGTGCGCTGATTGCTCTGCTGCATCGAATCCACCGCTTCACCGGTACCGTTCTGGATGCCGGCCACCATCTTCTCGATTTCCTGGGTCGACTGGGCGGTGCGATGGGCCAGGGCCCGCACCTCGTCCGCCACCACCGCGAAGCCGCGCCCGGCCTCGCCGGCCCGGGCCGCCTCGATGGCCGCGTTCAGAGCCAGCAGGTTGGTCTGCTCGGCAATCGCGCGGATCACGTCCAGCACCTTGCCGATGTCCCGGCCCTGGGTCGCCAGGCCTTCGATCATCACCGAGGTAGCCTGCACGTCGTGGGTCATGGTCTGGATCGCCTCGACGGTCTCCACCACCCGGTCGCGGCCGGCGCGCGCCGCCTGGGTCGACTGATGAGAGGCTTCGGAAGTGGACACCGCGTTGCGGGCCACCTCCTCCACCGCCGCGGTCATTTCATTGACCGCGGTGGCCGCCTGTTCGATTTCGTTGTTCTGCTGCTGCAGGCCCCGAGAGGCTTCCTCGGTCACCGCGCTGAGTTCCTCCGAGGCCGAAGCCAGCTGGGTCGCCGAGCCGGCGATCTGCTCGATGGTCCGGCGCAGGCTGGCCTGCATGTCGGCCAGGGCTCGCAACAGGCGCGCCGGTTCATCCTGGCCCTCGACCTCGATCGCCTGGCGCAGGTCGCCGCCGGCAATCACCTCGGCGGCGTTCAGCGCCCGGTTCAGCGGGGTGACGATGCTGCGGGTCAGCAGCAGCGCGAGGACGACGGTCAGCAGCGCGGCAATCAGCGCCACGATGACGATTCCGCCAATCGCACTGCTGTAGTGCTCGCCGGCGGCCTTGGAAGCGCTCCTGGCGTCGGCGGCGTTGATCGCGATCAAGCGGTTCAATTGCTCACCCATCTGGTCGGTGCCGTCCTTGATCCGGGTGTTGATCAACTGGCGCAGCTCATCCAGCTTGTCCTGGCGCGACAGTTCGAGCATCTCCTTCTGGGCTTGCAGGTAGTTGTCCAGGGTTGCGGCAAAGCTGCGGTACAGCGCCGCCTCTTCCGGCCCCGCCGGCAGCGCCGCGTAACTGGCCTGGGCCTGTCGGGCCTGGTCCACCAGCACGCCGATGCGTGTCTGGGCTTCCTGGAGGCCCGCCGGTTCACGGTTCACCAGCACGCGAAAGGACAGGATCCGCAGGCGCAGGACGCTCTCGGTGAGGTTGCCGAGAAAACCGACACTGGGCAGCTGGTTGCTTTCCATGTCGATGGAGGCCTCGCGGATGATCGACATGCGGTTGACCGCAAACACACCCAGCACGACCACCAGCAACGCGATGAAGGCAAAACCGAGGAAGGCTCGAGGAGCAATATTCAGGTTACGCAAAGACATAGGGCGACTCTCGGAAGAGAACAGGCGACGAGCATCCATGCCAGTGATCCGTCAGGCGTGCCAGAGGCCACGCCAGCGGTGGGCACCGGGGCGATCCAAGTCTCCGGGCCTGTCAGGAATATCGGCCGAAGCGGCGCTTTCATAGGGCTGGACGGTGAAAATATTTCTAAATATGACCCGGGTTTCGCGGTGGCAGCACAGGAACGCGAAGTGAATCGATTAAGCCAGCAAACGCCAGCAGCCGCCGCCTGCTCACTGCGGCTCGAAGGCGCCAGCGCCCCCATGAAAAGTGCAAGTCATTCACCGGAAAAGCCATTTTGTCGCACCCTGCACCTGCCCATCATGGCTCCAGTCGATAAAAACAACGCCGAGACTGGATATGAAACCTGAAGACTTTCGTGCCGCAACCAACCGCCCCCTGACTGGCGCCGAATACCTGGCCAGCCTGCGCGACGACCGTGAAATCTACATCTATGGCGACCGGGTCAAGGACGTCACCACCCACCCGGCCTTCCGCAACTCCGCGGCCTCCATGGCCCGCCTGTACGACGCCCTGCACGACCCGGCCACCAAGGAGCAATTGTGCTGGGACACCGACACCGGCAACGGCGGCTACACCCACAAGTTCTTCCGTTCGGCCAGAAGCCCCGATGAGCTGCGCCAGCAGCGCGACGCCATCGCCGACTGGTCGCGCCTGACCTACGGCTGGATGGGCCGCAGCCCCGACTACAAGGCCGCTTTCGGCAGCGTGCTGGGGGCCAACCCGGAGTTCTACGGCCAGTTCGCCGATAACGCCCGCACCTGGTACAAGCGCATCCAGGAAGCCTGCCTGTACCTCAACCACGCCATCGTCAACCCGCCGATCGACCGCGACAAACCGGTGGACCAGGTCAAGGATGTGTTCATCTCGGTGGACGAGGAAGTCGAGGGCGGGATCATCGTCAGCGGCGCCAAGGTGGTGGCCACCAACTCGGCCCTGACCCACTACAACTTCGTCGGCCAGGGCTCGGCGCAACTGCTGGGGGACAACACCGACTTCGCCCTGATGTTCATCGCACCGATGAACACCCGGGGCATGAAGCTGATCTGCCGCCCCTCCTACGAACTGCAGGCCGGCATGACCGGTTCGCCCTTCGACTACCCGCTGTCCAGCCGCTTCGACGAGAACGACGCGATCCTGATCATGGACAAGGTGTTCATCCCCTGGGAGAACGTGCTGATCTACCGCGACTTCGAGCGCTGCCGCCAGTGGTTCCCCCAGGGCGGGTTCGGCCGGCTGTTCCCGATGCAGGGCTGCACCCGCCTGGCGGTGAAGCTCGACTTCATCACCGGGCTGCTGGTCAAGGCCTTGCAGTGCACCGGCTCCCTGGAGTTTCGCGGGGTCCAGGCCCAGGTCGGCGAAGTGGTGGCCTGGCGCAACCTGTTCTGGTCCCTGACCGACGCCATGCACGGCAACGCCAGTGAGTGGATGAACGGCGTGTACCTGCCCAGTACCCAGGCGCTGCAGGCCTATCGGGTGCTGGCGCCCCAGGCCTACACCGACATCAAGAAGATCATCGAGCAGGTGGTGGCCAGCGGCCTGATCTACCTGCCCTCCGGTTCACGGGACCTCAAGGACCCGGTGCTCAACCAGTACCTGAGTACCTACTGCCGCGGTTCGGGGGGCATGGGCCATGAAGAGCGGATCAAGATCCTCAAGCTGCTGTGGGATGCCATCGGCACCGAGTTCGGCGGTCGCCACGAGCTGTACGAGATCAACTACGCCGGCAGCCAGGACGAAATCCGCATGCAGTGCCTGCGCCACGCCCAGGGCAGCGGCTCGATGAAGGCCATGACCGACCTGGTGGACAAATGCCTTGGCGACTACGACCTCGACGGCTGGACCGTGCCGCACCTGAGCAACCCGGACGACATCAACATGCTGGACCGTATCCGCCAGTAGCCGCTGGCGCCCTGTAGGAGCTGGCTTGCCAGCGAAGGCGCCCGCCAGAGCGGCACAAGGCTCAAGGCCCTCTTCGCCGGCAAGCCGGCTCCTACAGAAAAGGCCAATACCCACACATCGTCGTAGGAGCTGGCTTGCCAGCGAAGGCGCCCGCCAGAGCAACACAAGGCTCAAGGCCCTCTGCGCCGGCAAGCCGGCTCCTACAGAAAAGGCCAAGGCCCACACGTCGTCGTAGGAGCTGGCTTGCCAGCGAAGACGCCTGCCAGAGCAACACAAGGCTCAAGGCCCTCTTCGCCGGCAAGCCGGCTCCTACAGAAAAGGCCAAGGCCCACACGTCGTCGTAGGAGCTGGCTTGCCAGCGAAGGCGCCCGCCAGAGCAGCACAAGGCTCAAGGCCCTCTTCGCCGGCAAGCCGGCTCCTACAGAAAAGGCCAATGCCCACACATCGTCGTAGGAGCTGGCTTGCCAGCGAAGGCGCCCGCCAGAGCAACACAAGGCTCAAGGCCCTCTTCGCCGGCAAGCCGGCTCCTACAGAAAAGGCCAAGGCCCACACGTCATCGTAGGAGCTGGCTTGCCAGCGAAGGCGCCTACCAGAGCGCCACAAGGAGCCGGCTCCTACAGCACAATGCCCTGCGTCCATGAGGAATTCGTCATGTCCGAACTCGACCCCAAGCAACAAGCTTTCCGCAACGCCATGGCCCACATGACCGCCGCGGTCAACGTCATCACCAGCAACGGCGCGGCCGGCCGCTGCGGCATCACCGCCACCGCCGTCTGTTCGATCACCGACAGCCCACCGACCCTGATGGTCTGCGTCAACCGCAACAGCGCCCTGAACCCGGTGTTCAAGGGCAACGGCCGCTTGTGCGTCAACGTCCTCAGCGGCGCACACGAAGAAGTGGCCCGGCATTTTGCCGGCATGACCGGGGTCGCCATGGACCAGCGCTTCGGCCTGCATCCGTGGCGCGACGGGTTGCAAGCCCTGCCGGTGCTGGAAGGAGCCCTGGCGAGCCTGCAGGGACGCATCACCGAGGTCCAGGAAATCGGCACCCACTCGGTGATGCTGGTGGAGCTGGACGAAATCAGCGTGCTGGAGCAAGGCGATTCGCTGGTCTACTTCAGCCGCTGTTTCCATCGTCTGCAGCACCCCAGCCCGGCGGCTTGAGGTTCGCCTCGGCCGGTGGTGAAACTGCTGCTGGCCACCACTGCCTTTCTGCCCTTGCGCCAGGCTGCCGTCGCGGCCCCTGGCCGGGCACCCCGCCAGCCTCTGGCGACGGTACAAGCCCTCCGCCACCTCCTGCATCTGTAGGATGGTGCTCCCGGCGCCAGACGCCGATACTTCTGCCCAGGCCCTGCCCACGCCCTCCCGGGCGCAACGGTCCTTCACCCCTTCCGTGACGAAAACAATAACAACGTCGCCCAGAGGTACAGACCCATGAACCATCCCGATCATGCACCGGCCAGCCAGCTGCAAGCCTTCAGCGAGCTGACCCTGGAACTGCAGCAACTGGCGCAAAACAAGGACCTGGAGCATCTGCACCCGCATGCCCTGGCGCGCATCAGCAAACTGCTGCCCTTCGACAGCGCCTGGTGGGGCCGCGCCGCGCTGATCGACGGCCTGCCGGATGAACACAGCTGCTACCTGTACCGCCTGCCGCCGAGCTACCTGCCGGACTGGCAATCCATCCGCCACACCGATGTCACCGTGGGCCGGGTCCACGCCGTGCCCGGGCAGGCGGTGATCGTCGACATGACGGACCCGGCCAACGGTCCCGGCCTCAACTGGCTGGGGCGCCTGTACCACATTGGCGAGCTGCTGTGCGTGGTGCACATCGACCCCCACACCCACCTCAGCAACCACCTGGCCCTGTACCGCGCCCCAGGCGCCCCGGGCTTCACCCAGGACGACTGCCACCTGCTGAACAACTTGATGCTGCACCTGGTGGCTGCCGTCTCGGCCAATCAGATCCGCACCCTGGTGGCCACCCGCGAGAAGCTCAGCCGTCCACGCAACCTGGCCCTGGCGGTGTGCGACCCACGCGGCGTGCTGCAATGCGCCGAGCGTGGTTTTGTCGACCTGCTGCTCAGCGAATGGCCGCGCTGGAGCGGCCCGCGCCTGCCGAGCGGGTTCGACATCGGCGGCTTCGAAGGCCAGCGGCTGCAGGTCGAATCCTCGGCCGTGGGCGACCTCTACCTACTGGCAGCCCGCAGCCGCAGCCTGCTGCCCAAGCTCAGCCCCCGGGAAAACGCCGTCGCCCACTGCTTCGGCGACGGCAAGACCTACAAGGAAGTGGCCCGGGACCTGGGCATGTCGCCCAATACCGTGCGCCATCACATCCGCGCCATCTACAGCAAGCTCGGGGTCAAGGACAAGGCCCGGATTGCCCAACTGCTGCACGCCCCGCCTGACTGATCCCCTCTGAATATCGCCTTGCGTTTGGCGGTCGTTCTTGACCGCCACGGGCAGCCTTTGCCCATTTTTCAGCCCACTGCCGTGTGCCGGCGAGCCGTTCGCCGAACAACAACTCCAACAAGAGACGCACCGCCCATGACAAGGATCCTCAGCCGCACCACCGCCGCCGTGGCGGGCACCCTGGCCAGCCTGTCGCTACAGGCCGCCGACCTCAACGCCCGGGACTTCTTCGCCGCCCCCGTGGGCACCAGCCTCGGGGTGCTGTACCTGCCGACCACCCGCGCCGGGGATTTCCACGGCCCGGCCGACAGCACCGGCAAGGCCGAACTGCGGGTCAATGCCATGGCCTACCGCCAGGTGTTCTTCAGTGACCTGTGCGGCACCCTGTGCACCCCGCAGTTCATCGTGCCGTTTGCCGACATCGACGCGCGCCTGCCCGGTGCCGAGCACCACACCGGCGAAAGCGGCTTCGGCGACCCTCAGGTGGGGGGCACCCTGTTCTTCATCAACCAGCCGCAAACCCGTACCTACAGTGGGCTCTTGACCCTGATCACGCTGCCCGTGGGCGAGTACCACAGCCGCAACCCGGACGTCTCCCCCGGGGCCAACCGCTGGGGCGCGACCTTTGTCTACAACTACACCCAGGGCCTGGGCGAGAAGTGGGTGCTGGAGGCCAACCTCGAAGCCCAGCTCTATGGCACCAACGATGACTATTTCGGCAGCGACCTGAAGCAGGACCCGCTCTACCGCCTGCAGGCCTTCGCCTCCTACGACTTCACCCCCAGCACCTACGGCGCCCTGCGCCTGATCCACGCCGACGGTGGCGAACTGCGGATCAACGACCGGCGCATCGACGACACCCACAAGCGCTACACCCAGGTCGGGTTCGAGGTCGGGCACTGGCTGGACAAGCAGAACCAGCTGATGTTCGGCCTGTCGCGCAACGTCGCCACCGACAACGGATTCGCCGGCACCGACGCCCTGCTGCGTCTGGTCCACGTGTTCTGACCCCCTTTGCCTTCGGAGCCTGCCCATGAACACCCGGAACCCTGCCTTGAGCGACACCCCGCAGATCACCCGCCAACCCCTGGGCCTGCTGGCGGCCATCGTGCTGTTCGCCGCCATCACCCCCGCCGTGCTGCTGATGGCCCCGGCCATCGCCGCGCAACTGGCCAGCCAGTGGCAGTTGAGCCCCACGCAGATCGGTGACCTGTTTTCCGCCGAACTGGGGGCCATGAGCCTGGCCACCCTGCCCGCCATCTGGTGGCTGAAACACGTCGACTGGCGCCGCGCAGCCCTGTGCAGCGCCCTGCTGTTCATCGTCGCCAACCTGCTGTCGATGCTCGCCCATGACTACTCGCTGCTGTTGATCGCTCGTTTCTGCAGTGCCCTGGCCGGCGGCTCGCTGATGATCATCTGCCTGGCCAGCGCCGCCGCCAGCCCGCGTCCCAGTCGCACCTATGGTTTCTGGGTGATGGGCCAGCTGGTGCTGGGCGCCATCGGTCTGAGCCTGTTGCCGATGCTCTTCGAGCGTTACGGCCTGGGCGCCTGCTACCTGCTCATGGCACTGCTGATGGGCCTGTGCCTGCCCCTGGCCCGCTGCTTTCCCGCTGGCGCCCCACATCGCGCCGACAACGCTGCGGCAGCGCCCGCGATTTCCCGGGGCAAGGCGGTGCTGGGCATTCTCGGCATCCTCACCTTCTACATCAGCCTCAGCGGGGTCTGGACCTTTATCGGCGCCATTGGCAGCCAGTCCGGCCTCTCGGCCCAGGCCAGCGGCGACATCCTCGCCATCGCCACCCTGATGGGCATTGTCGGCGCGCTGTGCGCCACCCTCTGCGGCGACCGCCTGCCACGCAGCATCCTGTTGCTGCTGGGCTACGGCCTGATGGCGGCCTCGGTGCTGCTGCTCCTGGGACAACCGCAACTGGCGCGCTTCGCCCTGGCGGCGCTGGCGTTCAAGTTCACCTGGACCTTCATCCTGCCGCTGATCCTCGCGCGCATGGCCCAGATGGACCGCAGCGGCCGGCTGATGAACGCCTCCAACCTGGTGATCAGTGCCGGCCTGGCCATCGGCCCGACCCTGGCCGGGCGCCTGATCGAAAGCAGCGGCGGCTTCCAGCAACTGCTGTGGGCAGGCGCCGCGATCACCCTGGTGTCCCTGGCCCTGGTCCTTGGCTGCCGGCCCACTCACTGAATGACCTGCCCCGTCGGGGCCCGCCGGGCGCTCCAGACGCCACTGTTTCCTTGAACGATGGATATCGCCATGACCTGCAAAACCGCTTTTTTCTTCGATGAACTCTGCCTGTGGCACAGCGCCGGCCTGCACAGCCTGACCCTGCCGGTGGGTGGCTGGGTGCAGCCGCCGGCCGCCGCCGGACATGCCGAGTCACCGGAGACCAAACGCCGGCTGAAAAGCCTGATGGATGTTTCCGGGCTGACCCGGCAATTGCACCTGCGCAGCGCCCCTGCGGCCACCGAGGAAGACCTGCTGCGCGTCCACGGCGCCGACTACCTGCAACGCTTCAAGGCCCTGAGCGATGCCGGTGGCGGCCACCTGGGGGACGAGGCACCGGTGGGCCCGGGCAGCTATGAAATCGCCAAGTTGTCGGCCGGGCTGGCCATGGCCGCCGTGGACGCGGTACTCAGCGGCGAGGTGGACAACGCCTATTCCCTCTCCCGTCCACCGGGCCATCACTGCACCGCCGACCAGGCCATGGGGTTCTGTTTCCTGGCCAATATCGCGATTGCCATCGAGGCCGCCAAGGCCCGCCGCGGGCTGGGCAAGGTGGCGGTCATCGACTGGGACGTGCATCACGGCAACGGTACCCAGTCGATCTTCGAGGAGCGCGCCGACGTGCTGACCCTGTCCCTGCACCAGGACGGCTGTTTTCCTCCGGGCTACGGCGGCGAGCAGGATCGCGGGCGCGGCGCCGGCCTGGGCTGCAACATCAATATCCCGCTGCTGCCCGGCAGTGGCCACGACGCCTACCTGCAGGCGATGCAGCGCATCGTGCTGCCGGCCCTGGAGCGCTTCGAGCCGGAACTGATCATCGTCGCCTGCGGCTACGACGCCAATGCCGTCGACCCGTTGGCGCGGATGTTGCTGCACAGCGACTCCTTCCGTGAAATGACCCAGTGCCTGCGGGACGCCGCCGAGCGCCTGTGCGCCGGGCGCCTGGTGCTGGTGCATGAAGGCGGCTACTCCGAGGCCTATGTGCCCTTTTGCGGGCTGGCCACCCTGGAGGCGCTGTCGGGCATTCGCACCGCGGTCGACGACCCGATGCTGGCGTTCGTGCGTCAGCAGCAACCCAAGGCCGACCAGGTGAACTTCCAGCGCCAGTTGCTGGAGCGCCAGGCCCAAGCCATAGAGGCTGCCGCTGGCTAACCCCCGTCGAACGGGTGGCTGCCGATCCTCGGCCGCCACCTGGCCGTCTGCATCCTTCCTCCTGCCTCTGGCCGCAACGGCCTCTTCAACCACCTGCCGGCTCGCCCAATCGTGCTGCAGGAGCCGGCTTGGCGGCGCAGGCATCCTCCCTGTTTCGGACATTGGTCTCGGCAAAGCTGAAAGGTTTCCTATCCTCTCCTCAGCTACATGATCGTCAGGCCCAGCACCTCAATACCTAATAACCCTGCGTGCCGCTGCGCCCCTTGCCTCGAAGGCCGGGTGAACTGCGCGCAGGGGCCTGTCTGTCTGCTTGTCCGACCCCCTCGATGCCGGCGCCGTCCGGCAACGGGTCATTGGTGTTCCCGCTAAGACAAAGGAGATGTCCATGCACCGCAAGACCAAGGATTACCTCGACGAGATCAGCTTCTGGCACTGCGCCCGGAGCCGATTGCTGCATCGCGCGGCCCAGCTCCGGCATAACCCCGAAGCGCCAGTGCAACAAACCCCACCGCAACGCCCCAGGGAACCCCTGGATGACTTGTTGCAAAAGTGCGGCCTGGGAGAACTCTGCCGCTGTCCCGGACATGCCGCAGACAACTTGCCGGGCTACCCCCTCGACCCCTCGGACTGAGCACGATCCGGTGCGGGCAGCGCTCACTCCGGCAAGGGTGCCTGGGCCCGCGCCTCACTGGGTGTCTGCTGATAACGGGCCTTGAACGCCCGGGCGAAATGCGCCTGGCTGGCAAAGCCGTGGCGGTAGGCAATCTCACTGATGTCCAGGCTCGCTCCCGGGCTGCTGCACAGCAGCTGGCGGGCCTGCTGCAGGCGTTTCTCCAGGATGAACCGGCTGGGCACGGTGTCTTCCAGGGCAAACAGCCGGGCCAGGTGCCGGGGCGATACCCCGGTCTGGGCCGCCACCCGTTCGCAGCTCAGGGTCGGGTCCGCCAGTTGCTCATGGATGCACTGCTTGGCAGCCAGCAGGTAGGAGGCACTCAAGGCATTGATCGGACGCTCCCCCGCCTGCCCGGCGATGATGCTGGCCAGGAGTTCGAAGGCCTGCTCCTGGTAGGCATCGGCCTCGCCGCACAGCGGCTGCTGGAAGAACTCCCGGGTGCGCTCCCCGAGGGTGCGCAGCAACAGGCGCTGGACGCCGCTCTGCACGCTGATCTTCAACGGCCGCTCGAAACGCTTCAGGCAGCGCTCGGCAAACTGCTCCTGGGGAATGTCGAAGATGAACTGGCGCATCGCCCCGGAAAAGCCGAACAGGTAGGGCTTGTCGGTGCGGTACACCACCAGCTCGCCCGGCTCCAGGACCTGGCAGGCGCCGTCCTGGTAGAAGAACGAACCGCTGCCGGTGACCAGCGAGACGAAGATCGACTCCTTGGGCACGCCGCGAATCATCGAAGTGTCGCGCTCCACCACGTGTTCATTGCCGACAATCCGCGCCAGGCGCATGGCCCCCAGTTGCAGGTTGTCCTGGCAGGCGGTAAAGCCGCCCTCGGCGTAGGAATTGCACTTGAGCCCCACCAGGGTGCTGGCGTTGTAGTCCTCCCAGAAGGTCAGGCGTTGATCGGGATCGACTGCCTGGGTACTGGCGTGCCGGGTTTCGAGCAAGGCGCATGGAGACATTGTTGTTCTTCTCATGGGCGGCGGGATATTCCCCGGACGGCAAGGCAGTGTCCGGGCACCTGGGGACCGCATGATCTGCGGGCTGCGGCCATTCATTAACATCTGAACCTTATACCCTGTCAACTGCAAACGCAGTGGGATCCGGTCGCGCCGACGGCTTCGCCGAGACGCTATCGCAAGTACGAAATATCCCGTCCGAAACAGACAAACAACCCGTCCGATCCGATCAAACCCCGCCCCTCCCAGCCGCCTAAAGTCGCAGTTGTAGCCCCCATGGCTGCCCCCTCGGGCAGTCCCTGGCTCCCCCCCTTATAAAAACAACCGAGGCCGACCATGCCTGAAGCCGCCACCCGTGAATTCTGGAAAGACCTGCAACCCATCGCCAATTGCTTCAAGCCCGATGCCAAGCCCGAGGTCTACCTGCCCGACGCCGCCAGCGACGACCTGAGCCTGTACGTGCCCTTCACCGAAACCGTGTCCTCGCGGCCACTGTGGATCTCCCCCAGCGAGAACCGCTGGTGCGACATCCTGATGGCCCGCAGCGCCGGGCTGGTCAACCGCCATTACCACCCCCACGAAGTCTTCGCCTACACCCTGTCCGGCAAGTGGGGCTACCTGGAACACGACTGGACCGCCACCGCCGGCGACTTCGTCTACGAGACCCCGGGCGAAGGCCACACCCTGGTGGCCTACGAGCATGAACAGCCGATGCGAGTGTTCTTCATCGTCAAGGGGCCGCTGATCTGGCTCGACGAACAGGGCGAGCCCGACGGCTATTTCGATGTGCACTCCTACATCGCCCTGTGCCGCGAGCACTACGAAAAGATCGGCCTGGGCGCGGCCCACATCGACACCCTGTTCCGCTGATCGCCGGCACTGCCTCCTCGGAGAACCACCATGGCTTATAAAAACAACAAGGCCGGCTACGAGAACACCTTGCTGGGGGTGCTGTTCCTGACCTTCGGCTTCGTCTTTTTCGATCGTCTGGCGCTGTCCTTCCTGTTTCCCTTCATGGCCGACGAGCTGCAACTGAGCAACAGCCACCTGGGCATGCTGTCCTCGGTGCTGGCCCTGGCCTGGGCCGTCTCGGGGGCCCTGGTGGGCGCCTGGTCGGACCGCCGCGGCGTGCGCAAGCCGCTGCTGATCGTCGCGGTGATCCTGTTTTCCCTGTGCTCGGCGCTGTCCGGGCTGGTCACCGGTTTCCTCAGCCTGCTGCTGTTTCGCGCCATCATGGGGCTGGCGGAAGGGCCGATCCTGCCGCTCTCGCAATCGCTGATGGTCGAAGCCTCGTCGCCCCATCGCCGGGGCTTGAACATGGGGTTGCTGCAAGGTTCGGCCGCTGGCCTGCTGGGCGCGGTGATCGGCCCACCGGTGCTGATCGCCCTGGCCGAGGCCTATGGCTGGCGCCATGCGTTCATCATTTCGCTGGTGCCGGGCTTGCTGATTGCCCTGTTGATCTGGCGCTACGTACGGCCCGATCCTCCCCGTGCCGAACCCCAGGCCCAGAACGTCGCCAGCGGTGCCGGTGGCCAGCGGCTGGCACTGCTCAAGAGCCGCAACATCGTGCTCTGCACCCTGATCAGTTGCTTCTTCCTGACCTGGTTCATCGTGCTGATCTCCTTCACCCCGACCTTCCTGGTCAAGGTGCGCGACTACAGCCCGGCCAGCATGGGCACCATCATGAGTTGCCTGGGTGCAGCCTGGGTGCTCTGGGGCTTCGGCGTACCGGCGATCTCCGATCGCATCGGCCGCCGCCCGACCCTGGTGCTGTTCTCGCTGATTGCCGCCTGCTGCCCCATGGCCCTTCTGTTCGCACCCTCGCCGCTGATTCTCGGGGTGCTGATGCTGCTGACCTACACCGGCCTGGGCTGCTTCACCCTGTTCATGGCCACCATTCCGGCGGAAACCGTGCCCCGGGAAGTCATGGCCACCGCCCTGGGCATGATCATGGGCATCGGCGAACTGGTGGGCGGCTTCGTCGCGCCGACCATCGCCGGGTTCGCCGCCGACCGCTTCGGCCTGTCGATCGTCATGTGGATGTCCTGCGGCGGTGCCTTGCTGGCCGCCGTGCTGGCGCTGTTTCTCAAGGAAACCGCGCCGGCGGTACTGGCCCGTCGACACCCCCGACACGACCCTCTCGCTCCTGCCACCTCCCTTCGAGGAAACCAGCCATGAACGCACTGCGTTGGCACGCCGCCCGCGACCTGCGCTTGAGCCAGGTGCAACCGCGCCAGCCCGGCGCCGGTGAAGTCCTGTTGCAAGTCGCCTACTGCGGCATCTGCGGCAGCGACCTGCATGAGTACGCCGATGGGCCTCACTCCATTCCCCAGGAGGTCGCCCATCCGTTGTCCGGCTGTCGGGCACCGCTGACCCTGGGCCACGAATTCTGCGGCCAGGTGATTGCCCTGGGGCCGGGGGTCGATCCGCACCTGCTGGGGCAGCGGGTGGCGGTGGAACCGGAATACCGTTGCGGCGAATGCAGCTACTGCCGCATGGGCCAGTACAACCTCTGCCAGTCCATGGGCTTTATCGGCCTGATGGGCGACGGCGGCTTCGCCGAACAGGCACTGGTGCCCAGCTACATGCTGCACCGCCTGCCGGACAACGTCAGTTTCAAGCAGGCCGCGGTGCTGGAGCCTGCGGCGGTGGCCTTGCATGCCTTGAACCAGAGCAGCCTGATGGCCGGCGACAGTTGCGCGGTGTTCGGCCTGGGGCCCATCGGCCTGTTGCTGATCCTCCTGGCACGCTTGCGCGGAGTGGAACGCATCTACGCCGTGGACCTGGACCCGCAGCGCAGGCGCCTGGCCCTGGAGTTCGGCGCCTCGGCGGCCCTGGATGGCCGCGCCCCGGACCTGCGGCAACGGCTGCGGCAACTCAGCGACGGCGGCCTCGACAGCGCCTTCGAAGCCGCCGGCAGCCAGCAGACCCTGAGCCACGCCCTGCACTGCCTGCGCAAAGGTGGCGAAGCGGTACTGGTGGGCTTGATGGGCGAAGTGAGCCTGGATGCCTTCCACCTGGTGAACAACGAACTGCGCCTGCTCAGCAGTGTCGGCTACCGGCATGTCTACCCCGACTTGATCGAGCTGCTGGCCCGGGGACGCCTGGACCTGTCCCGGGTGGTGACTCGCTGCCTGGCCCTGGAGCAGGCGGTCGAACAGGGTTTTGAAGCCCTGCTGCAGGACAAGAGCCAGATCAAAGTGCTGGTCAACCCGACACCGGCCCTGGCCGAGGCCTGATTCGCCGGTGTTCGACACTCAAGACAAAAACAACAAGAAACGAGTACCCGAGATGAACCTTTCCTATGCGCTGTGCCCGCTGCTGGCAGCCTTGCTGCTGCCCCTCGATTGCCTCGCCGAGGCCCCGATCGAGTCCCGCTCCGGCCCCCTGTCCGGCCTGGGCGACTACCTGGCCGACCAGGGCATCAGCCCCCATGTGCAGTTCCTCAGCCTGGCGATGAAGAACCTCGATACCGGCCCCCGGCCCCACAGCTTCGGCAACAGCGGCGACCTGTTCGTCGGTGCCGACTTCAACCTGCAGACCCTGGCCGGCCTCGACGACGCTGCCCTGCACTTTGAACAGACCCTGTTCATTCTCGACCACCAGACCGGCGTGCCCACCTCGCGCAATTGGCAGGGCGCCGCCGGCAGCTACTTTGCCGGCGCGCCGATCCACAACGACCTCACCAGCAACCAGCTGAGCCTGCTGACCTACCAGCAGACCTGGCTCGACGGCCAACTGGACCTGAGCCTGGGGCGCACCAACGCGCGGCGCTACTTCTACATCTACAACTGCGAAAGCACGGTGACCTGCAACGACCCGATCATCGACGCCTCCACCGGCATCCTGCCGCCGCCCTACGGCAGTTGGGGCGGCTACCTGAAGTACCAACTGACGCCCCAGTGGTACCTGCATGGCGGCGCCTTCGAGTCCAACCCGGTGGACTACCTGAAGAAGCGCAAGGGCCTGGATTTCAGTACCGACGACGCCAGCGGCACCAGCCTGCTGCTGGGCCTGGGCAGCCAGAACCGCGATGCCTACAGCTCCCACTACGAGCTCAACGGCTACTACAACACCTCCAAGCAGGTGGACCCGCTGACCGGGGCCATGGACTTCGGCACAGGCGGCGCCTTCTTCAAGTTCCAGCAGTCGCTGTGGCGCGCCGACGCCGGCCAGGGCAGCGCACCCCAGGCCCTGCTGCTGTTCGGCTCGCTGTCCGCGGCGGCCGATGACAAGCAGCCCTTCAGCCAGTTCGCCGAGGCCGGCCTGACCTACCTCGCGCCCTTCGACCGGCCCCGGGACAAGCTCAACCTCAAGGCCAGCTACCTGCGCCTGAATGACCACCAGTTGCGCTTCCAGCAACAGGCGCGGATCGCCAATGGCGGCGACCCGCGCCGGGGCGAGCCCAATGTCTACGCCCTGGAAGCCAACGCCCACATCGCCCTGACCCGGCAACTGGCCCTGGAGCCCAGCGTCCAGTACCTGATCAACCCGGACAACTTCTACAACCCCGAAGCCCGCGAGCTGAGCGGCAACGGCTTTGTCGTCGGCCTGCAAGCGACCCTCGACGTCGGCTCGCTGCTGGGGCTCTGAGATGGATTTCTTTGACTGCCTGCGAGGTACCCCTCATGAATGAAAGCGCTCCCCAGACCTTCGACTACATCGTGGTCGGTGCCGGCTCCGCCGGTTGCGTGCTGGCCAACCGCTTGTCCGCCGACCCCAGGCTCAAGGTCTGCCTGATCGAGGCCGGCCCCAGCGACCGCACGCTGCTGCCCGCCGCCTATGTACGCGTGCCGGCGGGGATCATCCGCCTGATCGCCAACCCGCGCTGGAACTGGATGCATCAATTCAGCGCCCAGGCCGACAGCGGCGAGCGGCCCATCCCCTGCCCGCGGGGCCGGGTCTGGGGCGGCTCCAGCGCAATCAACGGCATGATCTACATCCGCGGCCAGCGCCAGGACTAC
Organism: Pseudomonas sp. PH1b; assembly: GCF_000633395.1. Lineage (GTDB taxonomy): Bacteria > Pseudomonadota > Gammaproteobacteria > Pseudomonadales > Pseudomonadaceae > Aquipseudomonas. The sequence goes on along the minus strand of NZ_AYMU01000011.1, from coordinate 368,367 downwards.
GACCGCTGGGCCGCCGCCGGCAACCAGGGCTGGGGCTATGACGAACTGCTGCCCTACTTCAAGCGCTCGGAACGCTTCGAACCGGGGGCCTCGCCCTGGCACGGCCAGCACGGCGAACTGAATGTCGCCAAGCAGCGCAGCCTGAGCCCGGTCAACCCGGTGTTCTTCGAGGCTGCCGCGGAGCTGGGCTGGAACTACAACGAGGACTTCAACGGGGCGGACCAGGAAGGCTACGGCCCCTTCCATGTCACCCAGATCAATGGCGAGCGCTGCAGTGCGGCCCGGGCCTTCCTGCACCCGATCCTGCAGCGCGAGAACTTGACGGTCCTGAGTTCCACCCTGACCCACCGAGTGCTGCTGCAAGGCCAGCGCGCCAGCGGCGTGGAAATCAGCCAGGACGGCCAGGTCCGGCAGCTGCAGGCGCGCCGCGAGGTGATCCTCTGCGCCGGGGCGATCAACTCGCCGCAACTGCTGCTGCTCTCCGGCATCGGCGCGGCCGAGGAACTGCAACCCCATGGCATCGCCCTGCGCCACCCGTTGCCGGGGGTCGGGCACAACCTGCAGGACCACCAGGACATCGTGCTGATGTACCGCAGCGATCCGGAGCTGGGCTACGGCCTTTCGACCAAGGGCCTGCTGCCCCTGGCCCGCTCGCCCTGGCAGTACCTGGCCCGGCGCCAGGGCCCGCTGAGCTCCAACACCGTGGAGTCAGGGGCCTTCCTGCGCCTGAGCCCCGCGGATGAAGTGCCGGAGCTGGGGCTGATCGTCGCCCCGGCGTTGAAGAACCAGCCCCAGCGCCTGATTCCCGTGGGCCATGGCATCAGCCTGCACGTGGCGGTCATGCACCCGCAAAGCCGTGGCCGGGTGCGCCTCAACTCGGCGGACCCGCACGACAAGCCGCTGATCGAGGCCAACTTTCTCAGCCACCCGGAAGACCTGCGCAAGCTGGTGGCCGGTTTTCACCTGGTGCGCCAGCTGGCGGCGACCCGGGCCTTCTCCCAACGCCTGCAAGGCGAACTGGTGCCCGGCCCGCAGGTGCAGAGCCAGGAGCAGATCGAGCAATGGATCCGCCACAACCTGGGCACGGTGTTCCACCCGGTGGGCAGCTGCAAGATGGGCTCAGATGAATACGCCGTGGTGGACGATCAGTTGCGCGTCCACGGCCTCGACGGGCTGCGGGTGGCAGATGCCTCGATCATGCCGAGCCTGATCACCGGCAACACCAATGCGGCGGCGATCATGATCGGGGAAAAGGCTGCAGACCTGCTACTGGGCCGCGCCATGCCGGTTCTGGACACCCTCGCCCAGCCTGCACAACCGGCACCGTCGCAGGCCATCGGCTGAAAAGCCTCGAAGGGGCGCCCGGGACGGCTTCTGGACCTGCGTGGGTGGGTCCTGGCGCCCCACACCTGCCACCGGCGGTTGAGCCAGGCAAGCCGTCTGCGCAACAGCCAAGCTCATTGCGCAACCGGTGGCGCGCTGCTCCACAACTGCGGCCAGTCCGACGAGGGCAGGCCGTTGCAACTCGGCATCTGGCGGTAATCCGTGAGCTGGAAGCCTTGGCCGTCGAACAGCCAATGCCCGGTTTCGCCACAGTCACCGATCCCCCGCGCCAGATAATAGGTGCTCAGCACCCCGGTCCCGGAGTCGTAGTGAGCACCGCCCGAACCGTCGGCGTTGCCCATGGGCAAGGCCTGTCGCTGCAGCGCCTCAAGGTGCGGCGGGTTGCTGCGCGACCAACTGCTGATCAGGTAATCGCAGGTGTAGGCCGCGCATTCGCTCAGCACCACGCTCAATGCCCGGCGCGCGGTCAGCGGATAGACCTCGACCTGCGGCTCGAGCACATAATCCTCATCGTCATTCGGGGTCCCCGGCGAGGCGAGTTTCAGCGCCGCCGCCGAAATCTGCCTGCGCTCCTGCGCCGTCAACTCGGGGGCTCGTGGATATCCGCGCAGCTGTACCGGCTGCGCTCGTGCCGGCACCTCGCTGGCCAGGCGCGGGCCTGGACGCCACAGCGCGGTCACGCCCCCCACCCGGCCCTGTACCGAGTCCATCAACAGCAGCGCGGCCGACAGCCCGTCCAAGGGCACCCGCGCCTCATCGCTGCCTGGCAGTTTCAGCTCCTGGCCATTGCGCAACTGCTCCAGCCATTGGCGAACCCTGATCGGGTCGTTGACCTCATAGCGGGTGACTTCGTTCTGCTCGGCGGTCTTGCATGGCAGAGGCACCAGCGCGTCCAGCAACTGTGGCTCCAGCGGCACGCCGTCGACCAGCAGCGTCGACAGCGGCATGGGCTCGCCACGCTGGTCCAGGCGTATCCGCAGGGCGTCATCGGCACCGGCACGCCGCAGGATATGCAGGGTCAGGCTGCGGTACTCCACCCCGTACTGGCCGGAGGGGGCGCTGAGGGCGTGGCAATCGCGCAGGTTGTCGCAACCGGTGATCCATTCCTTGCTCTGGCGCAGCAACGGCACCTTTTCCCCGGCGCTCTGCGCCAGCGCCTGAACACTGCAGGCCGTCAGCAGAACAACCATCAGGGCACGCTGCACCATGGGACGTTTCCTTGTCGGCTAAAAGCGCCGATTGTCCCATGCGCGGTGTTGCGCGCCCCAGTACTTTCATCCTCAGGACGAGGGTTTTTCTGTGCCCTGGCGCAAGCGGTACTCGCCCGGCGCCAGCTTGGCGTAACGCTGGAAGAACCGGCTGAAATAGGCCGGGTCCTTGAAACCCAGCTGGTAGCAGATGTCATTCACCGAACTGCTGGTGAACAGCAGCAGGCGCTTGGCCTCCTGCATCAGGCGCTCGTACACCAGGCGCTTGGAGGGCAGGTCGGCAATGCGCCGGCAGACATCGTTGAGCCGCGCCTCGGTGACCCCGAGGCGCTCGGCGTAGCGGCCCAGGGACCAGTGCTCCAGGTAGCGGGCCTCGATCAGCTCGTTGAAGCGGTGGAAGATCTGCAAGTCTTCATGGCGCGCCGGACGTGCCTTGAGGGAGTTGGCCGAAAGCCTGAGCAGGCTGATCATCAGCAGCCGGGTCAGGGCTTCCAGGGCCGGCTCGCGCCCGGCCCCCTGCCCCGCGATCTCCTGCTGCAGTTCATCGAACAAGCACTCCAGGCGCCGCACCTCGCCGGCGAACTCCGGCCCCAGGCGCGCCAGGGCCACGCACACCGGCGGTACCAGGGGCCCGGAAGCCAGGGCCGGATCGGCGCCAATCAACTCCCACACCAGCTGCTGGCGCACGGTGAGCACATGGCCTTCGCTGTCGGCCTCGGTGACGAACGCATGGGGAATGGTCGGCGGGGTGAGAAAGAACATCGGCCCCGACTCCAGGTATTGCTGGTCATCGAGGTAGACCCGCACCGCGCCACTCTGCACGTAGTGCACCTGGAAGAAACGGTCGTGACGGTGCACCGGCATGTTGCGGCCGAAGAACCCGGCCAGGTTGCTCAGCTTGTCGTAGTGCACCTGGGCATCGGCGTAGCGCTGGTCGTAGACCTGGCCGATGTTGATGTTGGGAATCGGTTGGCGTGGGTTCATGGCGCCCTTCTGTTTTTATTTTGCTGCACGCGGACCGTCGCCATCCTGCGGGATTCGCGGCCTGCCTGCCAGTGCCCGAGCCCCGGTGCAGGACAGCCGCTTGACGATCGTTAACATATTAAATATAACGTTAACACATTAACGAATTCACCCCGCCACCGACAAGGGCAACGCGGGCCACAGACACCAGGAACCAGGAGACGCGCGATGAGCCGTGCACTGATCGACCACGCCGGCGGCACCCTGTTCGGCGTTGCGCTGAACTACCAGGGCTTGCTGCAAAGCCATCTGCAGAGCTTCAGCCAGCCGCCCTACCAGCAGCCGCCGGTCAAGCCGGTGCTGTTCATCAAGACCCCCAACACCCGCAACAGCCATGAAGCGCCGGTGGTGTTTCCCAAGGGCGTCGAACGCCTGCAACCGGGCCCGGCCCTGGGGGTGGTGATCGGCAAGCGCGCCAGCCGCGTGAGCGTGGAGCAGGCCCTGGAACATGTGGCCGGCTACACCATCGTCAACGAGTTCAGCCTGCCGGAAGACAGCTACTACCGCCCCGCCGTAAAAGCCAAGTGCCGGGACGGTTTCTGCCCCATCGGCCCGCAACTGGTGCCGGCCACCGAGGTGGCCGATCCCCATGCACTGGACATCGAGCTGTGGGTCAACGGCGAACGGGTGCAGCACAACAGCACCGCCAACCTGGTGCGCAGCATCCCCCAGCTGATCGCCGAGATCAGTGAGTTCATGACCCTGCACCAGGGCGACGTGCTGATCACCGGCACCCCGGAAGGCCGGGTCGATGTACGCCCCGGCGATCGGGTCGAAGTGCAGATCAGCGGCCTGGGCCGTCTCGCCAACCCCATCGTTGCCGAATGAGGAACTGACATGAAACACGCTCGCATCCGTTATCAGGGCCAGGTCCACGAGGCTCGGGTCACCGGCTCCAATAGCCTGGAGCTGGCCGATGGCCGGGTCCTCGCCGAAGACCAGGTGCAGTGGCTGCCACCGGCCACCGGAACCTTGTTCGCCCTGGGCCTGAACTACGCCGACCACGCCGCCGAACTGGCCTTCAAGCCGCCCACCGAACCCCTGGTGTTCATCAAGTCGCCGGGCACCTACACCGGCCACAACCAGGTCACCTGGCGCCCGGACAACGTCGCCTACATGCATTACGAGTGCGAGCTGGTGGCGGTGATCGGCAAGACCGCGCGCAACGTCAAGCGCGAGGACGCCCTGGACTACCTGGCCGGCTACACCCTGTGCAACGACTACGCGATCCGCGACTACCTGGAGAACTACTACCGGCCCAACCTGCGGGTGAAAAACCGCGACGCCACCACCCCGGTGGGCCCGTGGATCATCGACGCCGCCGAGGTGCCAGAGCCCAACAACCTGACCCTGCGCACCTGGGTCAACGGCGAGCTGCGCCAGCAAGGCACCACCGCCGACATGATCTTCGACATCCCCTACCTGATCGAATACCTGTCCGGTTTCATGACCCTGCAGCCGGGCGACATGATCGCCACCGGCACCCCCGAAGGCCTGTCCGACGTGGTGCCCGGCGACGAGGTGGTAGTGGAGATCGAGGGCATCGGCCGGCTGGTCAACCGCATCGTCAGTGAAACCGAATTCTTCACCCATCACGCCCACCCCGAGCCCACCGCCGTGGCCAAGGAGCACGCATAAATGATCAAGCACTGGATCAATGGCCGCGAGGTCGAAAGCCGTGAAGTCTTCACCAACTACAACCCCGCCACCGGCGAAGCCATAGGTGAAGTGGCCAGCGGCGGCGCCGAGGAAATCGCCCAGGCAGTGGCCGCGGCCAAGGACGCGTTTCCCAAGTGGAGCAACACCCCGGCCAAGGAACGGGCGCGGCTGATGCGCCGCCTGGGGACGCTGATCGAAGAGAACGTGCCGCACCTGGCGGAACTGGAGACCCTGGACACCGGCCTGCCGATCCACCAGACCCGCAACGTGCTGATTCCCCGGGCCTCGCACAACTTCGATTTCTTCGCCGAGGTCTGCACCCGCATGGATGGCCACAGCTATCCGGTGGACGACCAGATGCTCAACTACACCCTCTACCAACCGGTCGGCGTGTGCGCCCTGGTGTCGCCGTGGAACGTGCCGTTCATGACCGCCACCTGGAAGACCGCGCCATGCCTGGCCCTGGGCAACACCGCGGTGCTGAAGATGAGCGAACTGTCGCCGCTGACCGCCAACGAACTGGGGCGCCTGGCGGTGGAAGCCGGGATTCCCCCAGGCGTGCTGAACATTGTCCAGGGTTACGGCGCCACCGCCGGCGACGCCCTGGTGCGCCACCCGGACGTGCGGGCGATCTCCTTCACCGGCGGCACCGCCACCGGCAAGAAGATCATGCAGACCGCCGGCCTGAAGAAGTACTCCATGGAACTGGGGGGCAAGTCGCCGGTGCTGATCTTCGAGGACGCCGACCTGGAACGGGCCCTGGACGCCGCGCTGTTCACCATCTTCTCGCTGAACGGTGAACGCTGCACCGCCGGCAGCCGGATCTTCATCCAGGAAAGCGTCTACCCGCAGTTCGTCAAGGAATTCGCTGCCCGGGCCAAGCGCCTGATCGTCGGCGACCCGCAAGACCCCAAGACCCAGGTCGGCTCGATGATCACCCAGGCCCACTACGACAAGGTCACCGGCTACATCCGCATCGGCATCGAGGAAGGCGCGACCCTGCTGGCCGGCGGCCTGGAACGCCCGGCCAACCTGCCGGCGCACCTGGCCCGCGGGCAGTTCATCCAGCCCACGGTGTTCGCCGACGTGGACAACCAGATGCGCATTGCCCAGGAAGAGATCTTCGGCCCGGTGGTGTGCCTGATCCCGTTCAAGGATGAGGCCCAGGCCCTGCAACTGGCCAACGACACCGAATACGGCCTGGCCTCCTACATCTGGACCCAGGACATCGGCAAGGCCCATCGCCTGGCCCGGGGCATCGAGGCCGGCATGGTGTTCATCAACAGCCAGAACGTGCGCGACCTGCGCCAGCCCTTCGGCGGCGTCAAGGGCTCGGGCACCGGCCGTGAAGGCGGCGAGTACAGTTTCGAGGTGTTTGCCGAGATCAAGAACGTCTGCCTCTCCATGGGCAGCCACCACATCCCGCGCTGGGGCGTGTAGGAAGCGCTTGACGATCTCGCGGGCGACGGCACTTTTGACGCATCATCAGCCACGCGCCGCAGATCGTTGACAGGTTCGAGGATCGACAACCGTCCCGGACCACACCCACAACAAGATGTTTCAGGAGAAGCACCATGGGCGAAGTCGTCATGGCCGCCAAGGTCTGCCACGTACCATCGATGTACCTGTCCGAACTGCCGGGCAAGCACCACGGCTGCCGCGCGGCGGCCATTGCCGGGCACAAGGAGATCGCCCGCCGTGCCCGTGAGCTGGGCGCCGACACGGCGGTGGTGTTCGATGTGCACTGGCTGGTCAACAGCGGTTACCACATCAACTGCGGCGAGGTGTTCAACGGCACCTACACCAGCAACGAGCTGCCGCACTTCATCAAGAACATGACCTACGACTACCAGGGCTGCCCGGAACTGGGCGAGCTGATCGCCGCCGAGGCCAACGCCGCCGACGTGCGCACCCTGGCCCACAACATCCCCAGCCTGGAGCTGGAGTACGGCACCCTGGTGCCCATGCGCTACATGCACATGGACGTGCCCGCCGCCGAGCACTTCAAGGTGGTGTCGATCGCCGCCTGGTGCGCCTGGCACAGCCTGCAGGACAGCTTCACCTTTGGCGCCGCGGTGCGCCGGGCGATCGAGAAGAGCGACCGCAAGGTCCTGGTGCTGGCCTCCGGCTCACTGTCCCACCGCTTTTCCAACGACCGCGACGCCGAAGCCAACATCCACCAGTGGACCCGGGAGTTCGACAAGCAGGTGGACCAGCGGGTGGTGGAACTCTGGCAACAGGGTCGCTTCCGCGAGTTCTGCGCCATGCTCCCGGACTACGCCGAACACTGCTACGGCGAGGGCAAGATGCACGACACGGCGATGCTCCTGGGCCTCTTGGGCGGTCCCGAGTACAACCGCCCGGCCGAGATCGTCACCCCGCTGTTCGGCAGCTCCGGCACCGGCCAGATCAACGCCATTTTTGAAGTTTAAGAGCAGCTGCGAGCGTTCAGCTACAAGCTGCAAGACCACACAGAGGCTGCGTTGAACTGCAAGCCACAAGCCGCAGGAGATCCCTCTTGCCGCGTGTGGCTTGCCCCTTGCCGCTGCCTGCGAAGGAGGCTCCCGTGCCGCATTTCATCGCTGAGTACACCGACAACATCGAACAGGCCGCCGATCTGCCCGGGCTGTTCATCAAGGTTCATGACTACCTGGGGGCCAGTGGCGTGTTCCCCCTGGGCGGAATCCGCAGCCGCGGGGTGCGCCTGGACACCTGGCGCATGGCCGACGGCAAGCACGACTACGCCTTTGTCCATATGCGCCTGCAGGTCGGCGCCGGGCGCGACCTGGCGACCCGCCGGCAGGTGGCCGAGGGGCTGTTCGAGATCATCAAGGCGCATTTTGCCGAGCTGCAGGCGCAGCGGTTGCTGGCCCTGTCGTTCGAGATGAGCGAGCTGGATGCCGAGCTGAACTTCAAGCACAACAACGTGCACGAGTTCCTGCGCGGACAGGCCTGAGCATTGTGCCGGCCCTTGCGCCGGCCAGCCGGCTTCCGGCACCTCCGTAGGAGCTGGCTTGCCAGCGAAGAGGCCCGCAAGCCCTGTACCCGCCCTGGCCCCGCCTTCGCCGGCAAGCCGGCGCCTACAAGAACAATAACGAGACCCTTGTCATGCCCTATGCCACCACCGCCGAGACCTCGCGCGCCGAGGTCAACGACTGCTATCGCAAGATCACCTGGCGGCTGATGCCGTTGTTGTTCGTCTGCTACATTTTCGCCCACCTGGACCGGATCAACATCGGCTTCGCCAAATTGCAGATGACCCAGGACCTGGGCTTCAGCGACAGCGTCTACGGCCTCGGCGCCGGCCTGTTCTTCGTTGCCTATGCGCTGTTCGGGGTGCCCAGCAACCTGGCCCTGGACCGGGTCGGGCCGCGGCGCTGGATCGCCTTCCTGATGCTGGTCTGGGGCTTGCTGTCCAGCGCGTTGATGCTGGTGGACAGCGCCTGGGGCTTCTATGTCCTGCGCTTTCTCCTCGGGGTCGCCGAGGCCGGTTTCTTCCCCGGCATCCTGGTGCTGCTCAACCGCTGGTTCCCGGCCAGCCGGCGTGGCCAGGTCACGGCCCTGTTCGCCATCGCCGTGCCCATGGCCGGAGTCATCGGCGGGCCCTTGTCGGGGTGGATCCTGGAAAGCTTCCACGACTTCGGCGGCCTGCGCGGCTGGCAATGGATGTTCCTCATCGAAGGCTTGCCCGTGGTGGTGCTGGGGCTGGTGGTGCTCAAGGCCCTGCCGGAAAGCATCGAGCAGGTGGACTGGCTGAGCGCCGCGCAGAAAACCCGGCTGTTGCAGGCGCTGCAACAGGAAGAACAGCGCAAGTCGATCACCCGCTTCAGCGACATCCTCAAGGACCGCCACGTCTGGCTGCTGGTGTGCATCTACTTCGCGGTGATGCTGGCGGTCAACACCATCGCTTTCTGGATGCCGACCCTGATCCACCACGCCGGCATCGCCCGGGACAGCAATGTCGGCATGCTCAGCGCCCTGCCCTACCTGGCCGGCTGCCTGTTCATGCTCGGCGTCGGCCGCTCCTCGGACCGCCTGCGCGAGCGCCGCTGGCACCTGGGGGTGCCGCTGCTGATGTCCAGCCTGGGCCTGATCCTCACCGGACTGGCCCCGGAGAACCCCTGGCTGGTGATGTTCGGTCTGCTGATCGCGGGCATGGGCGCCAGCGCCGCACTGCCGATGTTCTGGCAACTGCCACCGGCGTTCCTGGCCAGCAACACCCAGGCCGCGGGCATTGCCCTGATCAGTTCCTTCGGCAGCGTCGCCGCCTTCCTTGCGCCGTACCTGATCGGCGTGGTGCGCGACGCCACCCAGAGCGCCAGCCTCGCCCTCTATGCCCTGGCCCTGCTGATCGCCCTCGGCGCCTGGCTGGTGCTGCGGGTACCGGCCCATATCGTCAACCCACGAGAGAAATAACCATGCTCAGCCCCTCGGATATCCAACAGGCCGCGGCGCGCCTCGACGCCGCCGAACGCAGCCGCGAACAGATCGGCCAACTGTCCCTGGAACACCCCGGCATCACCGTCGAAGACGCCTATGCCATCCAGCGCTGCTGGGTGGAACAGAAGATCCGCGACGGGCGCAAGCTGGTGGGCCACAAGATCGGCCTGACCTCCCGGGCGATGCAGGTGTCGTCGAACATCACCGAACCGGATTTCGGCGCCCTGCTGGACGACATGCTGTTCGATGAAGGCAGTGATATTCCGTTCCAACGCTTCATCGTGCCCAGGGTCGAGGTGGAGCTGGCGTTCATCCTCGGCAAACCCTTGAAAGGCCCGAACTGCACCTTGTTCGATGTGCTGGACGCCACCGATTGGGTGATCCCGGCGCTGGAGATCATCGACGCACGAATCCAGCAGCTGGACCCGCAAACCCAGGTCACCCGCAAGGTCTTCGACACCATTTCCGACAACGCCGCCAACGCCGGCGTGGTCATGGGCGGCCGCGCGGTGCGCCCGGGGGACCTGGACCTGCGCAAGGTGCCGGCGGTGCTCTACCGCAATGGGGTGATCGAAGAGTCCGGGGTCTCCGCCGCTGTGCTCAACCACCCGGCCAAGGGCGTGGCCTGGCTGGCCAACAAGCTGGCGGCCTACGACGTCGGCCTGGAGGCCGGGCAGATCATTCTCGGCGGCTCCTTTACCCGCCCGGTGGCGGCCCGTCCGGGCGACGTCTTCCACGTGGACTACGACCAGTTGGGCAGCATCGCCTGCCGTTTTATCTGAGGAGAGCAGCATGGAGATGCCACTGAACCTGTTCAAGCAACGCCTGCAACAGGCCGAACCGCAGATCGGCCTGTGGCTCGGCCTGGCGGATGCCTACTGCGCCGAGCTGGCGGCCAACGCCGGTTTCGACTGGCTGCTGCTGGACGGCGAGCACGCCCCCAACGACCTGCGCAGCCTTCTGGCCCAGCTCCAGGCCATCGCGCCCTACGCTGCCCAAGGGATCATTCGCCCGCCCATTGGCGACACCGCGCTGATCAAGCAACTGCTGGATATCGGCGCCCAGACCCTGCTGGTGCCCATGGTGGAAAGCGCCGAACAGGCACGCCAACTGGTCCGCGCCATGCACTATCCGCCGCTGGGCGTACGCGGAGTGGGCAGCGCCCTGGCCCGGGCCTCGCGCTGGAACAGCATTGGCGACTACCTGGATCAGGCCGATGCGCAGATGTGCCTGCTGGTGCAGATCGAGAACCTCGAAGGGCTGTGCAACCTCGACGAGATTCTCACGGTGGACGGTGTCGACGGTGTGTTCATCGGCCCCGCGGACCTGTCGGCGGCCATGGGCCACCGCGGCAACCCCGGGCATCCGCAGGTGATCGCCGCCATCGAGGACGCCATCGTACGGATTCGCCAGGCCGGCAAGGCGGCGGGCATTCTCAGCGCCGATCAGCGCCTGGCGCGGCGCTGCATCGAACTGGGGGCGAATTTCGTCGCAGTGGGTGTGGACACCACGGTGCTGATGAAGGGCCTGCAAAGCCTGGCCGGACAGTACAAGGGCCTGGATACCCCCACCAGCGAGGGCGGGGTTTACTGAGCGGCAGCTTGCCGGCGAAGGCGGCCTTATGGGCGTTGCAAGGCTTGGGGGCCTCTTCGCTGGCAAGCCAGCTCCTACACAAAGAGGTATTGCGCGAGGTTTTTCGTAGGAGCCGGCTTGCCGGCGAAGGCGGTCTTATGGACACGGCAAGGCTTGGGGGCCCCTTCGCTGGCAAGCCAGCTCCTACACCAAGGGGCATTACGCGGTTTTTTCGTAGGAGCCGGCTTGCCGGCGAAGGCGGTCTTATGGGCGTCGCAAGGCTTGGGGGCCCCTTCGCTGGCAAGCCAGCTCCTACACAAAGGGGTAATGCGCGAGGTTTTTCGTAGGAGCCGGCTTGCCGGCGAAGGCGGTCTTATGGGCCCGGCAAGGCTTGAGGGCCTCTTCGCTGGCAAGCCAGCTCCTACACCAAGGGGCATTGCGCGAGGTTTTTCGTAGGAGCCGGCTTGCCGGCGAAGGCGGTCTTATGGGCGCGGCAAGGCTTGAGGGCCCCTTCGCTGGCAAGCCAGCTCCTACAGGGCGATTATGCGGGGCGGCTGGCCAGGCGCCAGACCCGGGCAATGTCCGCCGCCCGCTCGCGCAACAGGCGCGGGGCTTCGCGGCAGGCCTGTTCCAGGCTCATGGGCCCGGACGTCAAAGCAAAGGCCGCGTCCACGCCGTGGGCATACATCTGCTGGTAACCCTCGCCCAGGGTACCGGCGATGACGATTACCGGCACGCCATGCTCGCGAGCAATGCGCGCCACGCCAAAGGGCGTCTTGCCCCGCAGGGTCTGGGCGTCGAAGCGCCCTTCGCCGGTGATCACCAGGTCGGCATCGCGTACCGCCTGCTCCAGCCCCACCAGCTCAGCCACGACTTCCACCCCGGGGCGAAACTGCGCGCCGAGGAAGGCCTTGGCGGCAAACCCCAGGCCGCCGGCGGCGCCACTACCCGGCTCGTCACGCACATCCCTGGGCAGCACCTGGGCACAGAGATCGGCAAAATGCCCCAGGGCCTGGTCCAGTTGCTGCACCTGGTGTGGCGAGGCGCCCTTCTGCGGGCCGAAGATCGCCGAGGCGCCGTGTTCGCCACACAGGGGGTTGTTGACGTCGGCGGCGATTTCAAAGCGCACCTGGGCCAGGCGCGGGTCCAGGGCATTCAGTTCGATGCTGGCCAGATCGGCCAGGGCCAGCCCGCCCCGGGGCAGCACTCGACCTTGCTGGTCGAGCAGTTTCAGCCCCAGCGCCTGCAGGGCGCCGGCGCCACCGTCATTGGTGGCGCTGCCGCCAATGGCCAGGATGATCCGCTGGGCACCTTCCTCCAGTGCAGCCTGGATCAGCTCGCCAGTGCCGAAGGTGCTGCTGGTACAGGCATCGCGCTGGCCTGGTGCGAGCAATTGCAGGCCACTGGCTTCGGCCATCTCGATGATTGCCGTGTGACTGTGGGGTAACCAGCCCCAGCGGGCCTCCACCGCAGCCCCCAAAGGCCCCTGGACCCGGGTGCTGCGCAGTTGCCCTGCACAGGCGGCGAGAATCGACTCCACCGTCCCTTCCCCGCCATCGGCCATCGGGCATAGCTGCACCTGGGCATCGGGCCAGGCATCGGCCAGCCCCAGGGCAATGGCCCGGGCCACGCCTTCGGCACTCAGGCTGTCCTTGAACGAGTCGGGGGCGATGATGATCTTCATGGGGCTATCTCCGGTTCTTGTGCCGCCATGCTGCCACTTGACGGCCCCGCTGACGCCGGTCCGCTGCACAAGAGTGCAGGCACTTTATTGTTCATTGCTACAACTGCGTCCCGCTGATGGCTAGGCAGGACCTGCGGCGTTGTGGGGCAGCAGTTGCACCCCCAGGTAGAGCGCCAGCATGCCGTCCAGACGCAAGGGGTCGACACCGCTGAGCTCGGCGATGCGCTCCATGCGATAGCGCAGGCTGTTGCGGTGGATGCCCAGGGCGTCGGCGCAGGCCTGGCTCTGGCCGTCGTGGTCGCACCAGCAGCGCAGGGTCGCCAGCAACTGGCCGTTGTTGTCCTTGGCCAGGACCTTGCGCAAGGGCGTCAGCAACTCGTCCAGGGCATCGTCGTTGCGGTGGCGCCAGAGCATCACCGGCAGGCGGTAGCGATTGAGGGTCAGCAGCCGCGAATCCGGCAGGATGTCACGCCCGTAGGCCAGCAGGTCGCTGACCCGCCGGTAGCAGCGGCGCAGCCCCGACAGTCCGTCGGCCTGTCCGCCCACGGCCACCCGCTGGATGGTCCAGCCCTGGCCATCGAGCTTTTCCAGCAGGCGTGGATTGTCCAGGTTGAGGTTCGCCGGGCGGCACCAGAGCAACGAGGTCTTCGATGAGCTGACGCACCAGCTGTCGGGGTAGCGCGACAGCAGCCAGGCACTCAAGCCATCGACGCTCTGCCCCGGGGCCTGCTCCGCGGCCAGTTCGAACAGGTAGGGGGTTCGCGCCAGCTGCGGCTTGAGGCCCATCTGCCGGGCTTCGTCCACCAGTCGCGGGGAGTCGCCGCTGTCGCTCAAGAGCAGCGCCAGCAGGTCATCGCAGCGCTGCCTGCGCCACTGCTGCTCGGCCTGCTGGTGGCGCTGGCCCACCAGCATTTCGGCGGTCATGCGCACCAGCTCGGCGTAGGTGCGCAGCAGGGCCGGGTCGCCAGTGATGCCGAGCACGCCAATCAGCCGCTGGTCATGCAGCAACGGCAGGTTGATGCCCGGTTGCACGCCCTTGAGCTGGCGTGCGGTGGGTTCGTCGATCTCCACCACCCGGCCGTTGGCCAGCACCAGCTGCGCGCCTTCGTGCCGGGTGTTGATCCGCTCCGGCTCGCCGCTGCCCAGGATCAGGCCCTGGTTGTCCATGACGTTGACGTTATAGGGCAGGATGGCCATCGTGCGGTCGACGATGTCCTGAGCCAGGTCATGATCCAGTTCGAACATGGGGAAGATCCTTCACAGCTGGGACGGCCCGCAGGTTATGCGGCGTTGTTCAGTGGCACAGGGTCGGTGGCCAATCGCTGTGCGCCGGCACAAAGACAGCGGCGCCCCGGTGACCGAGACTCTCAGGGCGGTCAAGTTACCCTTGCACCGCGAAAAATCATAATAAAGAGAGACACACCATGTCACAGAGCGCCGCTGCCCCACTGGCCCAGGCTGACGACAAGAACGCCGTCTACAAGCGCATCACCCTGCGCCTGATCCCCTTCATCTTCGTCTGCTACCTGTTCAACTACCTTGACCGGGTCAACGTCGGCTTCGCCAAGCTGCAGATGCTCGACGCCTTGAAATTCAGCGAAACGGTCTACGGCCTGGGCGCCGGGATCTTCTTCATCGGCTACGTGCTGTGCGGCGTGCCGAGCAACCTGGCACTGAGCAAGTTCGGCCCCCGGCGCTGGATCGCGCTGATGATGATCACCTGGGGCACCCTGTCCACCTGCCTGCTGTTCGTCACCACGCCCACCGGGTTCTATACCTTGCGCCTGTTTACCGGGGCCGCCGAAGCCGGCTTCTTCCCCGGTGTGGTGCTCTACCTCTCGCAGTGGTTCCCGACCTTCCGCCGCGGGCGGATCATGGCCCTGTTCATGTCGGCGATCCCGGTTTCCGGTCTGCTGGGCAGCCCCTTCTCGGGCTGGATCCTCAACCACTTCGCCGCCGGGCAAGGCGGCCTCGCCGGTTGGCAGTGGATGTTCCTGCTGCAGGGCATTCCCACGGTGATCCTCGGCGCCCTGGCGTTCTTCCTGCTCAGCGACAGCTTCGCCCACGCCAAGTGGCTGACGCCCGCTGAACGTGCGGTGCTGGAAGCCGACCAGGCGGCGGACCTGGCCAACCAGCCCAGGACCGCCAGTGATTCCCTGGTCGCGGTGTTCAAGAACCCGGCGATCTGGGCCTTCGGCCTGATCTACTTCTGCATCCAGAGCGGGGTCTACGCGATCAACTTCTGGTTGCCGTCGATCATCAAGAACCTGGGCTTCAGCGACAACCTGGTGATCGGTTGGCTCAGTGCCATCCCTTACCTGCTGGCCGCGGTGTTCATGCTGCTGGTGGGCCGCTCCGCAGACCTGCGCAAGGAGCGCCGCTGGCACCTGGTGGTGCCGATGCTGATGGGCGCCGTGGGCCTGCTGATCGCGGTGAACTTCGCCGCCAACCCGACCCTCGCCATCCTTGGCTTGACCCTCGCCACCATGGGCGCCCTCACCGGCCTGCCGATGTTCTGGCCGGTGCCCACCGCCCTGCTCAGTGCCGGCGCGGCCGCCGGTGGCCTGGCGCTGATCAACTCCATGGGGCAGATGGCCGGGTTCCTCAGCCCCTACCTCGTCGGCTGGGTCAAGGACAGCACCGGCTCCACCGATGCTGCGCTGTACCTGCTGGCCGGGGTGATTGTCGCCGGCAGCCTGCTGGCCCTACGCATGACTCGCACCTTGCAGCGCTGAGCCCGCCTCCCCTGCAAAGCCCGTTCGAGTCCTGGCTCGACCGGGCTTTTTGATTGGCCGCTCAGGACGGTGCACCGCCCTTTTCAAGGTAGTCGTGACTGGTGCTCAACTCCCCCTTGGCCGGAGTGTCCAGCTCCAATACCAGGCCACCGGGCAACTGCACGAACAGCTGCCAGATCCCCTCCTCCGGCACCCGCGCCACCTGATAGGGCAAGCCGCTGGTGCGCACCCGCTGCAACACGGTCTCGGCCGGTTCATCGGTGCTGAAGGCAATGTGGCTCAACTGCGGCGCGGGGCTATTGGCCTGCTCGATGACGTGCACCAGCGCCTGCTGGTCCTGGTAGAGCCAGTGCCCGGGAAAGGGAAAGGGCGGGCGCCTTCCCGACTGCAGGCCGAGCAGATCGGCGAAGGCTTGCTGCAGCCCCGCGCCCTGGGGGCTGTTGAATGCCAGGTGATCGAAGCGCCAGCTCATAACAGACCTCCGCCATCGACATCGATCAGACTGCCGCTGATGAAGCCGTTCTCCATGGCCAGGAGAAAGGCCGCCGCGACCTCATCGGCGTGGCCGACGCGGCCCACGGGCAGGCTCGCCGCGGTGCGAGCGAACATCGCTGCACGCTGTTCCTCGGGCAGGCCGGCATAAGCCTCGGTATCGGTGACCCCGGGGCTGATGACATTCACCCGGCGCGGTGCCAGCTCCTTGGCCAGGTGCTTGCCCAGGGCCTCCAGCGCGGCATTGAGGGTGGTCTTGAGCACTTGCCCGGGGACCCTCTTGCGCGACAGCAACCCCGAGGTCAGGGTGATGCTGCCTTGGGCGGCCAGGTACGGCAGCGCCGCCTGGACCGCGCGCCATGCCCCCCAGAACTTCACCTCGAAGGCCTGCTGGGCCTCCAGCAGCCCCGTCTGCGCCAGGGGTTTGGCGTCGATGGCCGGACCGGCGCTGATCACCAGGTGGTCGAAAGGACCCACCGCGCGAAACAGCGCCTGGAGGCTATCGGCATCGGTGATATCCACCGCCAGGCTGCGGGCCGAGTCCGGCAGTTGCGCCTGCTGCTGTTGCAAGGCCTCAAGACGGCGCCCAGCCAGCACCACCCGCGCCCCGCGAGCCGCAGCCTGACGCGCCACGGCGGCGCCAATACCGCTCCCGGCACCGATCACCACCAGGGTCTGCTGGTGCAAGTTTGAGGGGGAAGAATTCATGCTGATCACCTGCTGCAAGTAAGAAGGATTGCATCTTCACTGCTTGCCAATCGAGGAAAAACCCCGTTAAAACGCAATGATCTTTAAAGGATTTTTATCAATGAGCTCGATCCTCGACCTGGAAATCTTCGTGCGCACCGCCGACGCCGGCAGCATTTCCGCCGCTGCCCGCTCCCTCGGCATGACCGCCGCAGCGGCCAGCATCGCCCTCAAGCGCCTGGAAACCCGGCTCGGAAGCCGCCTGCTGGCACGCTCCACCCGCAGCATGCGCTTGACCGAGGAAGGCCGCCGCTACCTGGAAAGCGTGCGCCTGGCCCTGGCCACCCTGGCCGATGCTGTCGGCGCCCTCGGATTTCGGCCGCAATGTCCTACTGTCCTGGCTTGATGAGTTCAAGGGCGAGCACCCGCAACTGCGCCTGCAATTGCGACTCAACGATCGCCATGCCGATCTGTTTCGCGACACCGTGGACGTCGCCCTGCGCTTTGGCGTGCCCGAGGATTCGAGCCTGGTGGCCCTGCCGATCCTTCCCGAGCACCGTCGTGTCGCCTGTGCCAGCCCGCAGTACCTGGCTCGCTGCGGCATGCCCAAGGCCCCCGAGGACCTGTCCCGGCACAGCGCCCTGCTCTACCTGCGCAACGGCCGCCCCTATGACAGCTGGCGGTTCAGCCGTGGCGAGGAAACCCGTGAAATCACCGTGCGCGGCGATTACCTGTGCGACGACGGCGAGGTGGCCCGGCGCTGGGCCCTGGCCGGCCATGGCATCGTCTACAAGGCCCGGCTGGATGTGGCCGAGGACCTGCGCGCCGGGCGCCTGGTGGCGGTACTGGGGCACTGGCAAGGGGAGCTGGCGCCGTTCAACCTGCTGTGCCCGCACCGCCTGCAGGTTTCCGAACGGGTGCGCCTGCTGCATGGCTTCGTGGCGCAGCGCTGCCAGGCACTGTGTCCATGACAGGCATTGCCGAACCGGGGTGTTGTGGTATCTGATGGTCGGTCCCGATGGCCGGAAATCCCCTGGCCACCCCTCTAGCACAAGGATTTCGCCCATGAGCTATCGCCTCCTCGGCCGTTCCGGCCTCAAGGTCTCCAGCCTGACCCTGGGTACCATGATGTTCGGTGAGCAGACCAGTACCGAAGACTCGCTGCGCATCATCGACAAGGCCTGGGACCAGGGGATCAATTTCATCGACACCGCCGACGTCTACACCCAGGGCCGCTCCGAGGAGATCGTCGGCGAGGCGATCGCCCGCCACCGCCATGAATGGGTGCTGGCGTCCAAGGTCGGTTTCGGCCCGGCGGACGGCGTGCCCAATCGTAGCGGCCTGAGTCGCAAGCACATTTTCAACGGCATCAACGCCAGCCTGACCCGCCTGGGCACCGACTACCTGGACATCTACTACCTGCACCGCGAAGACCACGACACCCCACTGGAGGTGAGCATCTCGGCCATCGGCGATCTGCTGCGCCAGGGCAAGATCCGCTACTGGGGGCTGTCCAACTACCGCGGCTGGCGGATTGCCGAAGCGATTCGCCTCGCCGACCAGCTGGGGGTGGACCGCCCGGTAATCAGCCAGCCGCTGTACAACATCGTCAATCGCCAGGCCGAGAGCGAACAGATCACCGCGGCCAGGGCCTTTGGCCTGGGCGTGGTGCCCTACAGCCCCCTGGCCCGGGGCGTGCTCAGCGGCAAGTACGCGCCGGACGTGGCCCCGGACAGCGCCAGCCGCGCCGGGCGCCAGGACAAGCGCATCCTGGAGACCGAATGGCGGGTCGAATCCCTGCGCATCGCCCAGCAGATCCAGCAATACACCCAGGAACGCGGGGTCGGCATCATCGAGTTCGCCATTGCCTGGGTGCTGAACAACCAGGCGGTGAGCTCGGCCATCGTCGGCCCGCGCACCGAAGCCCAGTGGGACGCCTACACCCGGGCCCTGGAGGTGCAGATCAGCGCCGCGGACGAGGCCTTCATCGATGCCCTGGTGACCCCGGGCCATGCCTCGACCCCGGGCTTCAACGACGTCAGCCATTTTGTCAGCGGACGTTTTCCTCGCCTGGACTGAAGACTGGCGGTGGGGGCGCAAAGGCGCCTGCCACCGCTCTCCGGGCCCGCGGGATTGAGCGCGCTTTGGCCACAAACGAGAAAATATCCCGCGGGGATGTCGTAAACAGAGCAAAAATCTCGGGCCAAACCCTCTATATTCCCCCCCTCGCTTCACTCCCTCCATTTTTTGCGTGCATCCCGAGCGTTCGGGTCATATGAGGACAGTGTGTCTAAAGGTATTGGGTTATCGGTTCTGGCGTCGGTGCTGTTCGCCGTCATGTATTTCTACACCTCGCTGCTGACGCCCCTGACCGGGGTGGAGATCTTCGGCTGGCGGATGCTGCTCACCCTGCCCTGCATGACCCTGTTCATGCTGTTCAGCGGCGAGTGGTACCGGGTCGGCGAGGTGTTGCGCCGGGTGCTGGGCAAACCGTTGCTGTGCCTGGCGTTGCTGCTGTCCTCGGCGCTGGTGGGGGTACAGCTCTGGCTGTTCATGTGGGCCCCGCTCAACGGCCACAGCCTGGATGTGTCCCAGGGCTATTTCCTGCTGCCCCTGACCATGGTCCTGACCGGACGCATCGTTTATGGCGAACGCCTTTCGCGCTTGCAGAAGGTTGCCGCGGTGCTGGCCTGCATCGGCGTGCTCAACGAGCTGTACCAGGTCGGCAGTTTTTCCTGGGCGACCCTGGTGGTAGCCGTGGGCTACCCGCTGTATTTCATTCTGCGCCGGCGCCTGGGCACCGATCACCTCGGCGGCCTGTGGCTGGACATGGCGCTGCTGATCCCGGTGGCGCTGTGGTTCGTACAAAGTGGCGAACAAGGGTTTGCCGTGCTCGACAGCCATCCCGGGCTGTACCTGCTGATTCCCTTGCTCGGGGTGATCAGCGCCTCGGCGCTGGTGTGCTACATCATCGCCAGCCGTCAGTTGGCGTTCAGCCTGTTCGGCCTGCTCAGCTATGTGGAGCCGGTGTTGCTACTGCTGGTGGCGCTGTTGCTGGGAGAAAGCATCAAGGCCGGGGAATGGCTGACCTATGTGCCGATCTGGCTGGCGGTGGTGGTGCTGGTGCTTGAGGGCGTGCGCCACCTGCTGCGACAGCGCCGGCACTGAGCCACGCCACGTTGATCGGGCAAGCCCTGCGGCCGAGGTCGCCGGGACGTCAGGTCCAGCACCGCTAGATCCCCTTCGGTGTGCGCTGCCACAGGCGGCAGTCGCCGATGAGGCCGAGGCAAGCGGTGCATTGCCCATCGATGCCGCGGCCAATGCCCTCAACACACCCTGGCTCAGGGCTTGATCTGTTTCAGCTCGTTGAGCAGGGCCAGCAGCGCTTGCATCTTGTCTTCGCCAAACTGCTGCTGGATCTTCTGGTAATTGATCTCCATGTCGCCGCTCATGGACTCGAAGCACGCCTGGCCCTTGTCGGTCAGGGTGATGAACAGCCGGCGCTGGTCTTCCGGCGACTTGCGCCGGCTGACGTACTCGTCCCGCTCCAGGCGGGTCAGCACGCCGGTCATGCTCGGCGGCAGGATGCAGGCCATCTTCGCCAGTTGATGGCTCTCCAGTTCGCCGTTCTGGCGCAGGATGCGGATCACCCGCCATTGCTGCTCGGTCAGGTCGTGCTGGTTCAGGGACGGGCGAAAAAACGCCATGGCGGCCTCACGGGCCTGTAGCAGGGTCAGGGTCAGGGAAGGTCTGGGTGTTTTCATCGAGGCGTCGGTCAAAGGCTGGGAAACAAAGGCGCAAACATTAACACATTCACAATCGCCAACCGACAGGCAAAACAAAGCCCGATCAGGCGAGGCCTGATCGGGCCGAGTGTTCAAGCGCGCCGGGGGTTACTCGGTGGCCAGTACACCGCGACGTACCTGGTCGCGTTCGATCGATTCGAACAGTGCCTTGAAGTTGCCCTCGCCGAAACCATCGTCGCCTTTACGCTGGATGAATTCGAAGAACACCGGGCCCATCAGGGTTTCCGAGAAGATCTGCAGCAGCAGGCGCTTGTCGCCGGCTTCCGAGGAACCGTCCAGCAGGATGCCCCGCGATTGCAGCTCGTTGACAGGCTCGCCATGGTTCGGCAAACGGCCTTCGAGCATTTCGTAGTAGGTCTCGGGCGGCGCAGTCATGAAGCGCATGCCGATCTTCTTCAACTGATCCCAGGTCTTGACCAGATCATCGGTGAGGAAGGCCACGTGCTGGATGCCCTCGCCGTTGAACTGCATCAGGAACTCTTCGATCTGCCCGGCGCCCTTGGACGATTCCTCGTTCAGCGGAATGCGGATCATGCCGTCAGGAGCGGTCATGGCCTTGGAGGTCAGGCCGGTGTATTCGCCCTTGATGTCGAAGTAGCGGATCTCGCGGAAGTTGAACAGTTTCTCGTAGAAGCCGGCCCAGTAGGCCATGCGCCCGCGGTACACGTTGTGGGTCAGGTGGTCGATGATCTTCAGGCCCGCGCCCTTGGGGTTGCGGTCCACGCCTTCGATGAACACGAAGTCGATGTCGTAGATCGAGCTGCCTTCGCCGAAACGGTCGATCAGGTACAGCGGCGCGCCGCCAATGCCCTTGATCGCCGGCAGGTTCAGTTCCATCGGGCCGGTTTCAATGTGAATCGGCTGGGCGCCGAGCTCCAGGGCCCGGTTGTAGGCCTTTTGCGAATCCTTGACCCGGAACGCCATGCCGCACACCGACGGACCATGTTCCGCGGCGAAGTAGGAGGCAACGCTGTGGGGCTCGTTGTTGAGGATCAGGTTGATCGCACCCTGGCGATACAGATGCACGTCTTTTGAACGATGGGTCGCGACTTTGGTGAAACCCATGATCTCGAAGATCGGTTCGAGGGTGTTGGGGGTAGGCGATGCGAATTCGATGAATTCAAAGCCCATCAGGCCCATTGGGTTTTCGAAGATATCTGCCATGGTTGGCGCCTCATCATATTTTTAGAATTAACGGATCGTTAGTTGCTATCAATGCTGAGGAAAGTGGGTGGCGCACAGGAAATGCCCCGCACGCTGCGGGCGAGAAAGTCACCGTAGATCAGTTGGAACCCGAGAATCTTCATTTCGACCCTGTCTTGCTTACAGGCTGGGGGACGAGGCTTCTGCTGCCAGAAGACTTTATTATTGTATGCGTAACCGGATTCTACACAGCGTAAAAGCCTTTGTCCGCATTCTCTATAAAATCGCCTTTGCCGCTCCCCCTGCAAGGGGTTTGTTGCACAGGTAGATGCCCCCCAGGATCAGCGCGCCGCCCAGGCCCATCACCAGGCTCAACTGCTCCCCCAGCAACAGCGCACCGAGGATCACCGCGGTCAGGGGGTTGAGGGCAATGAACACCCCTGAGCGGGTGGCCCCGATCCGCCGCAGGCTGTCGTAGTACCAGATGTAGGCCAGGGCCGAACCCAGCACGCCCAGGTACAGCAGGCTCAGGCCCTGGGCCAGACCCAGGCGAGCCAGGGCCGACAGGTCGAATTCGCCCCGGGCCAGGGTCGCTGCGCACAGCATCAGGGTGCCGAGGAGGATCGAGTAGGTAACGGTCTGCAGCGGGCCGAGGCTCTGATTGAGGCGCCTGGAGAACAGCGAGTACACCCCCCAACCCAGGACACAGCCGAGAATCAGCAGGTCGCCGCGCCAGCCGCCTGCCTGTCCGAGCAGCGCCCCGGGATCGCGGCTGCAGATCACCAGGGCTGCGCCCCCCAGGCACAGGCCGATGCCCAGCAGCTTGCGCCGGCCGAGGCTTTCCTTGAACAGGGCCCAGGACGCCAGGGCGATCACCGCGGGGTTCAGTGCCACGATCAGCGACGCCCGGGAAGCGTTGATCTGTTGCAGGCCGAGGAAGAAGCACAGGTTGTAGAAGAAGATGCCAAAGAACCCCAGCAGCGCCAGTTGGCCGAACTGCCGGAGGCTGGGCCGAGCCAGGGGGATGCGCGCCACGGCCATGAAGCCGAGCAAGGCCAGGCTGGCCAGGAGAAAGCGCAGGCTGGCGGCCAGCAAGGGCGAAAGGCTGCCGGCCAGGTAGCGTCCGGCGACGAAGGTGCCGCCCCAGATCAGGCTCACGGTCACCAGCTTGCAATAGACCCCGAGGTCGCTGTGGTGTGTGGCCAAGGGCCTGCGGAGGTGGATTTCACTCATGATCGTCGGCTCTGAAACGTGGGATTTGTGCTGCGCGGCTATTCTTTGTCTAATGCTCGATCATCGTAAAATGAGCGTTTACTCATGACCCTGACTCAACTGGAGATCTTTTCCCGGGTGGCGGAGCTCCAGGGCTTCACCAGCGCCGCCACACGCCTGGGGATCAGCCAGTCGGCGGTGTCCCACGCCATCAAGTCCCTGGAGCAGGAGCTGGGAGTCGAGTTGTTTCGCCGGCATCAGGCCCAGGTCGAACTCACCGACATCGGTCGGCAGTTGCTGTTGCGGGCCCGGGCCATGCTCGGCCTGGCAGTCACCCTGGAACAGGAGGCCGCGGACGCCCGGGGCATGAAGCGCGGCACCTTGCGCATCGGCTCGTTCGGGCCCACCTCCTCCATGCACCTGCTGCCGCGGATTCTCCAGGAGTACCGTCGCGAACACCCTGGAATCGAGGTCCACATTGATGAAGGACCGGACCGCCAGGTGCTGCAATGGCTCGAGGAACGGCGCATCGACCTGGGCTTCGTGGTACTGCCCCAGGAACGCTTCGACACCTTTGCCCTGGTGGCGGATCAACTCGTGGCACTGGTTCCTGCGGGACACGCTCTGGCCGGGGAACAACAGCTGCGGCTGGAACAACTGTGCCATGACCCCTTTGTGCTCACCGAGGCGGGCTCGGCGGAACTGGTTACTCGGCTGTTCACGGGCGCCGGCCTGAGCCCCAACATCCGCTATCGTTGCTCGCAGCTGCTCAGCACCCTGGAAACCGTGGCCCGCGGCGATGCCTTGAGCATCGTCGCCGAACTGTCGCTGCCACCCGCCGCGGATCGCCGCTACCTGAGCAAGGCCCTGCTGCCAGCCGTGCAGCGCCAGGTGGGAGTCGCCGTGCTGGACCGGCGCCAGTCATCGCCGGCGGCCCTGAGCTTCATCCAGCTCGCACAACGCCTGTATCGTCACGCAAAGCCGACTATCCTGCGATGATCGGGACCGCACCAGGGCGTCGCCGTGCCCGCCACGACGATCTGCAGCGCTCCCTCCCCCCTCCGCCACAGGTCCGATCATGCCCCTGACCGCCAAAGGTCCGCTGAAGCGCTCCACCCGCACACTCTGGACATTATTGGCGGTACTGCTCCCCATCGGGCTGGGCGCCGTCATCCTCTATGCCCAGGCTGAACGGGCGCTGACGCGCAGCAGCCTGGAAACCGCCGAGGAAGCCATTCGCCAGTTCGACCTGATGCTGGACAACAGCGATATCGCCGCCCGGGCCCTCCTGCCCCAGGTCGGCCAGGACTGTGATGAGGTGCGGCAACTGGCCCTGCGTGAGCAGGTCACCCGCCGGCCCTTCGTGCGTTCGACCAACCTGGTGTGGCGCAACAGCAACTATTGCAGTTCCTTGCTGGGCAACTACCCGGTGCCCCTTGTCCCCGAGGACTACGTCGATGGGCGCCTGAAGCTGATGGATGGCAACCCGATCACTCCCAATACCGCGCTGCTGGTCTATCGCTGGAGTGAGGGCGAACGCGCCGTCCTGGCAACCATCGACGGCTACCACCTGACCAATGCCCTGCGCCTGATCAGCCGCTTCGCCCATTTGCGGCTGCAGGTAGGCGATCATTGGCTGTCCAGGAACGGCCGGGTCTACCATGGCAGCCCACCACCGGCTGCGGTGGCCAGCGAGCACTTGAGCTCATCACACTACCCCTACAGCGTCAGTTCCGGATTCCCTGAGGGCAGTACCTGGGCGTACATGAAGAGCCAGTACCCGGCGTTGTTCAGCCTGCTGGTGTTTCTCGGGGCTGGCGCCGGAGTCCTCGCCCACTGGCTGCAAAAGCGCTCTGCCTCTCCCAGCCATGAATTGCGCCGGGCACTGGATGCCCAGGAGTTCATTCCCTACTTCCAGCCAGTGGTACGCGGCGACACCCTGCAGTGGGCCGGCATTGAAGTGCTGATGCGCTGGCAACACCCCAAAGAAGGGCTGGTGCGCCCTGACCTGTTTATCCCCTTTGCCGAGCACTCGGGGCTGATCGTGCCCATGACCCGCTCGCTGATGCAGCAAACCCTGCAGGCCCTGGCTCCCCACGCCCAGGATTTCATCGATGGCTTCCACATCGGCATCAACATCACCGCCCGCCACTGCCAGGACCTGCAGTTGCTGGAGGACTGCAGGGAGTTCCTCGCCGCCTTCCCGCCCGGCAAGGTGCTGCTGGTGCTGGAATTGACCGAACGCGAACTGATCGAGCCCACTCCCACCACTCTTCAATTGTTTGCTGCACTGCGGGAGTTGGGGGTGATGATTGCCATCGACGACTTCGGCACCGGGCATTCCAGCCTGGGCTACCTGCGCAAGTTCAATGTCGACTACTTGAAGATCGATCAGAGTTTTGTCGCCATGATCGGTGCCGATGCGCTGTCGCTGCATATACTCGAGAGCATTATCGAACTCTCGGGCAAACTCGATCTGGGCATAGTCGCCGAAGGTATCGAAACTGCCGAACAGCGGGACTACCTGGCGGCCCAAGGGGTGGACTTCCTGCAAGGTTATTTATTTGGCAGGCCCATGCCCAGTACGGAGTTTGTTGCAGCCCTGGCGCGCCATTAAATAGCCATGTCACAACGAAAAGTGTTCCCCGGGGCAACTCGGGGCAGGCGCCAATTTGAATCAATTGGTAAATACAGGGTTAAATAACAATAAGCCGATTTACTCTGGAGCGATTAACTACTACAATTTTTCCCGCCTGTACAAAATTCACAGGTAGGCCACTTAATCGAGCCTTAATCGGCTCATGGCTTATAGCTTTGTTGGTGGTTTGTATCAGCCAAAATAGACTATTGGAGTGAAGATATTGTCCAGACTTGCCGAATTTCGTGCTGCAGAAAAAGCACTTCAAGAACAGCTCGCGCAGCTTGAATCCCTGAAGAATGACGCCGGGCTCAAGAAGGAAATCGAGTTCGAAGAAAAGCTCCAGGCCCTGATGAAGTCCTATGACAAGAGCCTGCGCGACATCATCGCCATTCTTGACCCGAACCTGGGCAAGGCCGGCCTGCCACAGGCCAATGCCCCTAAACAGCGCCGCGCACGCGTGGTCAAGGTCTATCAGAACCCGCACACCGGTGAACTGATTGAAACCAAAGGCGGCAACCACCGTGGCCTGAAGGCCTGGAAAGAACAGTACGGTGCTGCCACTGTGGATTCCTGGCTGCGCGCTTGAACAAAGCCGCAACCTGAAAAAGGCCCTGCATATGCAGGGCCTTTTACATTCATAAGACTATTCTTATTACGACCTGAATCTAAGGCAAGATCCAACCTGCCGCCACGTCCGCCCTCTGCCAGCGCATCAGCGTGCGCCGCACCTTGCAATAACCCTGGCACCCGCGGCAACTTCGCACTTAATGCCTTTTCGATATCCAGCCGCTAACAGGCGAAATGCGAACCGACCACTTCAGATTTTTCCTTAAAGTTTAAGGCTATTTCGTACAGCGAGTATTTCATTCTGGCTGTCGGCATAAGCCGCTGCCTGGCCGGCGTATGAAAGTACATAAGCCTTATCCCCATCCAGCGCCGCCACCAATGTTTGCGACAGCACATGCCGGCCGTTCTGGGTAATGGTGCAAGTGGTTTCCAGGGCTGCGAGAGCACTCAACTGCGCCCCATGAATCTTGTTACAGACACTCTGATAACCGCCTTGGGCAAAGTCCTTCTGCACCGACTTGCGCATCTCCAGTAATACCCCCTGAAGATTGACTACATGCCCGCTATCGACCTGAGTCATGGTCAACTCCATAACCAACTGTGGATTGCCCGCGCCATCGTTCTTCACCGCCCGCTGGCGGGACACCTTGGCAGCCTGGTCCGTCTCCTGGGCGGGCACCGGCTCAACGGTCCAGCCCGGGGGCCAGGCCACCTCAGGCTCGGCCTGGGCGATGCTGGCACAAGCCACCAGCAACAGGGCCGCAATCCGCGATTTAAACAGCTCGATCATAGGGGGCGCACACTTAGGGAACAGGCCTTGAAGTCTGAGCCCGACGCCAGGAATGGGCAATAGATCCAGAGTTTTGGGTTTGGCGGCGCCCACCCCACTTGCGTATCATTGCGCAATCCCAAGGATGTCCGAACCATTGCCGGCAAGGACCAGCTTGCCCTCGCGAGCAGCCCTTGACGCACTTTCTTCTGGAGGGCCCATGAGCCTCGACGCACTCAATACTTTCCCTGGCGTGACCGCCCAACCGGACGCTGCCACCGCCCGCTTCGTGTTCAACCACACCATGCTGCGGGTCAAGGACATCACCCGGTCCCTGGATTTCTACACCCGGGTCCTGGGCTTCTCCCTGGTGGAGAAACGCGACTTCCCCGAGGCCGAATTCAGCCTGTACTTCCTCGCCCTGGTGGACAAGGCGCAGATTCCGGCAGACGCTGCCGCGCGCACCGAATGGATGAAGTCGATCCCCGGCATTCTCGAACTGACCCACAACCACGGCACCGAAAATGACCCGGACTTCGCCTACCACAACGGCAACAGCGATCCCCGCGGTTTCGGGCACATTTGCATCTCGGTGCCAGACATCGTGGCCGCTTGCGAGCGTTTCGAAGCCCTGGGCTGCGACTTCCAGAAACGCCTGAACGATGGCCGCATGAAAAGCCTGGCCTTCATCAAGGACCCGGACGGCTACTGGGTCGAAATCATCCAGCCCGCGCCCCTGTAAGCGCTGCGATGGGGCACTGACAAGCACCGAGCGGCCAACGCCTGGCAATTCGGTCGGCGCCCCCTCTCAGGCCACAATGAAAAAACCCCATGAGCCAGGCTCATGGGGTTTTTTATTACGGCTCGGCGCGTTACGCCGGTGCAGAGGTACGGATCAAATGGTCAAAGGCGCTGAGGGAGGCCTTGGCGCCCTCGCCCACTGCGATTACGATCTGCTTGTACGGCACTGTGGTGACATCGCCAGCGGCAAACACGCCAGGCAGCGAGGTCTCGCCACGGGCATCGACAATGATCTCGCCACGAGGCGAAAGCTCGATGGTGCCCTTGAGCCAGTCGGTGTTGGGCAGCAAGCCGATCTGCACGAAGATGCCTTCCAGCTCGACGGTGTGGAACTCGCCCGAATCGCGGTCCTTGTAGACCAGGCCAGTGACCTTCTGCCCATCACCCTTCACTTCACTGGTCAACGCACTGGTGATGACCTTGACGTTGGGCAGGCTGTGCAATTTGCGTTGCAGCACCGCATCGGCCCGCAGCTTGCCATCGAACTCCAGCAAGGTCACATGGCTGACGATACCTGCCAGGTCGATGGCCGCTTCAACGCCGGAGTTACCGCCGCCAATCACCGCAACGCGCTTGCCCTTGAACAGCGGACCATCGCAGTGCGGGCAGAAGCACACGCCCTTGGCCTTGTACTCCTGCTCGCCGGGCACACCCATTTCACGCCAGCGAGCACCGGTTGCCAGAATCACCGACTTGGCCTTGAGGCTGGCACCGCTGTCGAACTGGATCTCGTGCAGCCCGCCGACTTCCTTCGCCGGCACCAGCGCACTGGCACGCTGCAGGTTCATGATGTCGACGTCGTACTGCTTGACGTGCTCTTCCAGTGCCGCCGCCAGTTTCGGCCCTTCAGTGGCCTGCACCGAGATAAAGTTCTCGATGGCCATGGTGTCCAATACCTGGCCGCCAAAGCGCTCGGCAGCGACACCGGTACGGATGCCTTTACGGGCCGCGTAGATGGCCGCCGAAGCACCGGCTGGGCCTCCACCCACCACCAGGACGTCAAACGCCTCTTTGGCATTGAGCTTCTGCGCCTGCTTCTCCACCGCACCGGTATCGAGCTTGGCCAGGATTTCTTCCAGGCCCATGCGCCCCTGACCGAAGTTCACCCCGTTGAGGTAGACGCTGGGCACGGCCATGACCTTGCGCTCATCGACCTCGGCCTGGAACAGCGCGCCGTCGATGGCCACATGACGGATGTTCGGATTGAGCACCGCCATCAGGTTCAGCGCCTGGACCACGTCCGGGCAGTTCTGGCAGGACAGCGAGAAGTAGGTTTCAAAATTGAACTCGCCCTTGAGCGAGCGAATCTGCTCGATCACTTCGGCACTGGCTTTGGAGGGGTGACCACCCACTTGCAGCAGGGCCAGCACCAGGGAAGTGAACTCGTGCCCCATGGGGATACCAGCGAAACGCAGGCTGATATCGCTTCCCGGGCGGTTCAACGAGAACGAAGGCTTGCGCGCATCGGTGCCGTTGTCGAGCAAAGTAATCTGATTGGAAAGACTGACAATGTCTTTGAGTAACGCGAGCATTTCCTGGGATTTCGCGCCGTCGTCGAGGGAAGCGACGATCTCGATCGGCTGGGTGACCCGTTCCAGGTATGACTTCAACTGAGCTTTAAGATTGGCATCCAACATACGGGCGATCTCCTGTTTTGATTCGGTAGAAAAAACAACGCCCGAGCGAATCTCGCCCGGGCGTTGTTTGAGGGCGGTGCAGCTGACTTAAGTGCGGATTACCGCCCTTGGGTATTGCATGGACTTAGATCTTGCCGACCAGGTCCAGGGACGGAGCCAGGGTGGCCTCGCCTTCTTTCCACTTGGCTGGGCAGACTTCGCCTGGGTGGGCAGCAACGTATTGAGCGGCCTTGATCTTGCGCAGCAGCTCGGAAGCGTCACGGCCTACGCCGCCATCGTTGATTTCAACGATCTTGATCTGGCCTTCCGGGTTGATCACGAAGGTGCCGCGGTCAGCCAGACCGGCTTCTTCGATCAGCACGTCGAAGTTGCGGGAGATAGCCAGGGTCGGGTCGCCGATCATGGTGTACTGGATCTTGCCAATGGCTGGCGAAGTGTTGTGCCAGGCAGCGTGGGCGAAGTGGGTGTCGGTGGAAACGCTGTAGATCTCAACGCCCAGCTTCTGGAACTCGGCGTAGTTGTCGGCCAGGTCTTCCAGTTCGGTTGGGCAAACGAAGGTGAAGTCAGCCGGGTAGAAGAACACGACAGACCATTTGCCTTTCAAGTCAGCGTCCGACACTTCGACGAATGCGCCGTTTTTGAATGCGGTAGCTTTGAACGGTTTAACTTGGCTGTTGATGATAGGCATCGTTGACTCTCCATCAGTGGTTGAAAACGTTGGGTGAAAACTTGATGGGGAGAATCCTAGCCAATCAATCGCCGTTTGGCTCATTGGCAAACCTGATGCTGCCGATTAGTTTTGGCTATCAACCAACAGTATTAATAGAAGAAATTCTATTCACTGCGGGATCGGCTTCTCGTCGATACGCGCCATGCCCATGAACGGACTAGCCTCGACGTAGCGCATGGCCGACTTCAGATCCTTCCAGCCGACATAGCTCATCAACGACTTCAAGTCCCAGCCACTGCGGTGGGCCCAGGTAGCAAAACCACGGCGCAGGGAATGGCTGGTGTAGTGTTCGGCAGTGATGCCCGCGCGCTCCAGGGCCTGGCGCAACAGCGGGATGACACTGTTGGCGTGCATCCCCTGCTCGCTCAGGTTCCCCCAGCGATCGATCTTGCGAAACACCGGCCCCCGCACCAGGGCCGCGCCGTTGATCCATTCGATATAGGCCTGTACCGGGCACAACCGCTGCAAGGCCGGGGTACGGAAGGTCCGGCCAAGGTTGTTGCGATCTGCCTTGCTGCGCGGCAGATAGAGGCTGATGCCGGACCCTGCGACCGCCTGCACATGCTCGATCTGCAGCCGGCACAACTCGTCACTGCGAAAGCCTCGCCAGAACCCCAGCAAGATCAGCGCCCGATCACGCCTAGCGCGTAACAGGTCAGCCGGACGCGCCTCGGCCGCCGCCGCGAGAGCTTCGTTGTCGAGCCAGCTCGCCACCTGCTCCAGGTGCTGTAGCTGCAAGGGCTCGGCCTGCTTCTCCTGGGTCGGATGCACGGCACGAATGCCCTTGAAGACCTGGCGCACCACCGGAGCCTTGGTCGGATCGGCAAAACCCTGGCTGGCGTGCCACTGCGCCAGGGCCGACAGGCGCAACCTCAAGGTGTTGATCGACAGTTGCCCGGCATACGCCGCGAGATAGCGGGCGATGCTGTCCGCCGTCGCCGGCAGGAATCCGCCCCACTGCACCTCGAAGTGCTCGATGGCCGCCCGATAACTGCGGCGGGTGTTGTCGCGGGTGGCGGCTTGCAGGTAACGATCCAGCTCACTCATGGCGGCTCAGCTCAGGCAGATGTACGGCGATAGCAGGCAAAAGGTCGCTAACGGGCCCATAACAAGGGGTAATACCATAATATCCCATGTCAGATAATAGCTACCGAAACCGCTTTCACATCTGTACAATAATCGCTAATTACATACCACGTAACACAGTATTAAATCGTTGGAGGATGCATGGCTCGTGGAGGCATAAACAAGGCGGTAGTGAAAAAGGCGCGCCAGGCGATTCTCGCCCGTGGCGAACACCCCAGCATCGATGCAGTACGCATAGAAATGGGCAATACCGGCTCGAAAACCACCATCCATCGCTACCTGAAGGAACTGGACGATGGCACCAGCCGCCGTGACGCAGGCCCAGTGCCGCTGAATGAAGAACTGGCTGAACTGGTGGGACGCCTGGCACAACGTCTTCAGGAGCAGGCCCAGGAACCCCTTGATGAAGCCCTCGCCCGCTTCGAGGAACAGCAGCAGGCACTGCAACAGCAGTTGGACGCAGCCCGAGGCAATCAGGAGCAGTTGCAACAGCAGTTGCAGATCCAGGCCAGCGCCCTGGCCAGTGAAACCACCGCCCTGCTGGAAACCCGCTCCATGCTGCAGAGCGAACAGACCCGCAACGCCGAGCTCAACCAGGCATTGAAGGATTGCGACTTGCGCCTGGAGGACAAGGAGCAGCAGATCCGCTCCCTGGAAGACAAGCACCTGCATGCACGGGACGCCCTGGAACACTACCGCGCCGCCAGCAAGGAGCAGCGTGAGCAGGAATTGCGTCGTCACGAAGGGCAGATGCAGCAGGTGCAGATGGAGTTGCGCCAGGCCCAGCAGAGCGCCCTGGTGCGCCAGGATGAAATCACCCAGCTGCACCGCGACAACGAACGCTTGCTCGCCGAACAGCGGGCCCTGCACAAGGAGCTGAAGCAAACCCAGGACGCCGCCGCCAAGAGCACGACACGGCAGGCACAGCTCAGCGAACAGCTGGCACGCCAGGAAAGCGCCAGCACCCTGCTCCAGGAACGCTTGCGCGTGGCAACAGAAGAGATTCAGACACTCAAGCAAGACGCCGACAAGGGCGCCCAGTCGAGCAAGGACCTGGAGCTGCGTGCCACCAAGGCCGAGGCCGGCCTTGAGGCACTGCGCCTGGCCACCGCCACCCAGGCGCAACCAGGCACAGCTGCGGACTGATCAGTCCGCGACGGGAGTACGCATGGTGACAAACTCTTCGGCGG
This sequence comes from Pseudomonas sp. PH1b, assembly GCF_000633395.1. Classification (GTDB taxonomy): domain Bacteria; phylum Pseudomonadota; class Gammaproteobacteria; order Pseudomonadales; family Pseudomonadaceae; genus Aquipseudomonas. The sequence continues at coordinate 335,941 of NZ_AYMU01000011.1, read as the reverse complement.
CCGTCGGATGCACACCGATGGTTTCGTCGAAGTCACGCTTGGTCGCTCCAGCCTTCAAGGCGATCGCCAGGCCCTGAACGATTTCGCCGGCATCAGGGCCGACCATGTGGCAACCCAGCACCTTGTCACTGTCGGCATCCACCACCAGCTTCATCAGCGTGCGCTCCTGGCAGTCGGTCAGGGTCAGCTTCATCGGCCGGAAACGACTTTCGAATACCTGCACCTGGTGCCCGGCCTCCCGCGCCTGCTCCTCGGTGAGGCCGACGGTGCCAATGTTGGGCAAGCTGAACACGGCGGTGGGGATCATCTGGTAATCCACCGGGCGATACTGCTCGGGCCTGAACAGGCGCCGGGCGACCGCCATGCCTTCGGCCAGGGCCACAGGCGTCAATTGCACACGGCCGATCACATCACCAATGGCCAGGATCGACGGCTCGCTACTCTGGTATTGGTCATCGACCTCGATGAAACCACGCTTGTCGAGCTTGACCCCGGTGTTCTCCAGCCCCAGGTTATCCAGCATCGGCCGGCGCCCGGTGGCGTAGAACACGCAATCGGCCTGTAACTTGCGACCGTCCTTGAGGGTGACCTCAAGGCTGCCATCGGCCTGTTTGTCGATGCGCTCGATGTCGGCGTTGAATTGCAGCCCCAGACCACGCTTGGTCAACTCTTCCTGCAAGTGCTTGCGCACCGCGCCATCGAAGCCACGCAGGAACAGCTCACCGCGGTACAGCAACTGGGTGTCGGCGCCCAGGCCGTGGAAGATCCCGGCAAACTCCACCGCGATGTAACCGCCGCCCACCACCAGGACCCGCTTGGGCAGTTCCTTGAGGAAAAAGGCTTCGTTGGAACTGATGGCGTGTTCGCGCCCCGGAATGTCCGGGATCTGCGGCCAGCCACCCGTGGCAATCAGGATGTGCTTGGCACTGTAACGCTGGCCATTGACCTCAACCTGGTGAGGGTCGACCACCTTGGCATGCCCCTCATGCAGGGTGACGCCGCTGTTGACCAGCAGGTTGCGGTAGATGCCATTGAGGCGATTGATTTCACGGTCCTTGTTGGCGATCAGGGTCGCCCAGTCAAAGTTCGCCTCGCCCAGGGACCAGCCAAAACCCGAGGCTTGCTCGAAGTCCTCGGCGAAGTGGGCGCCATACACCAGCAGTTTTTTCGGCACACAGCCGACGTTGACGCAGGTACCGCCCAGATAACGACTCTCGGCAACCGCGACTTTCGCCCCGAAACCTGCGGCGAATCGCGCGCAACGCACACCGCCGGAACCGGCACCAATTACATAAAGATCAAAATCGTAGGCCATTTCACTCTCCCAGGCAGGCTGACAAGCATAACCGCTGATGGCGATCGGGTCAGCGCAGAGGTTTGACATAAGGGCGCCAAATGAAAAAGCCACCCGAAGGTGGCTTTTCCCGACAAACCCGTACAGCGACTATCAGTAAGCCTTGCCGGTCTTGTAGAAGTGTTCGAAGCAGAAGTTGGTTGCCTCGATGTAGCCTTCGGCGCCACCGCAGTCAAAACGCTTGCCCTTGAACTTGTAGGCAATCACGCAACCGTCCTGCGCCTGCTTCATCAGGGCGTCGGTGATCTGGATTTCACCGCCCTTGCCTGGCTCGGTCTGCTCGATCAGCCCGAAGATGTCCGGCGTCAGGATGTAGCGACCGATGATCGCCAGGTTCGACGGGGCATCTTCCGGCTTTGGCTTCTCGACCATGTTGCGCACACGGTAGAGGTCGTCGCCAATCAGATCGCCAGCGATCACGCCGTACTTGTTGGTTTCCTGTGGATCGACTTCCTGGATCGCGACGATGGTGCAGCGGTACTGCTTGTACAGCTTGACCATCTGGGTCAGGACGCCGTCGCCTTCCAGGTTCACGCACAGGTCGTCCGCCAGGACCACGGCGAAGGGTTCATCACCGATCAGCGGGCGGCCGGTCAGAATCGCGTGGCCCAGGCCTTTCATCTCGGTTTGGCGAGTGTAAGAGAAGGAACACTCGTCCAGCAGCTTGCGGATACCAACCAGGTATTTTTCCTTGTCGGTGCCCTTGATCTGGTTTTCCAGCTCGTAACTGATGTCGAAGTGGTCTTCGAGGGCGCGCTTGCCGCGACCGGTCACGATGGAGATTTCATTCAATCCGGCATCCAGCGCTTCTTCAACGCCGTACTGGATCAGTGGCTTGTTCACCACCGGCAGCATTTCTTTGGGCATGGCTTTAGTCGCTGGCAGGAAGCGAGTACCGTAACCGGCTGCGGGGAACAAGCATTTCTTGATCATGTGAGTCCTTAAAAAGGCTGTGCGTACGAGTTTCGGCGCAGTCTAATCAGGCGGCGTGCACCTTACAATGCCCCGCGCTGGCTAACCGCTGCCATCATAGAGAAATAAAGCGCCAGATAGTTCCGCAGCATCCTCCAGATCGCTTGCGGCGTAAACCTCGATGACCGTGCACCTCTTGCAAACCGGCGCCTGCGCGCATCTCCCGGCCTTTCTCCTGCCTCCCCTGCCAAGGCGCTTGAACCCGCAGAACAGAGCGCACACTCGCGCACCATGATGGCACCGCCGAGGCAGCCTGGAACGCCTTGCCAGAGTCGCCGCCCAGAGCGACTACGGCACTTTCCCGCGACGACCGCGGACTAAAGGGTTGTCCTGTACCGAAATGGCCATTAGCTATAGCATCGCCACTGTGGCGCATGGCTCCCAACGCCCCCTCTTAAAGATGACGACCTCCCCCATGAACAGACTTCTCTTCATCACTGCAGTACTGGCCCTGAGCGGATGCGCCTCGGTGTCCGATACCTACCTCACCGATGGCGAACAGGGCCTGAGCATCGACTGCTCCGGAGAGGCCAGTTCCTGGGCCAGTTGCTATGAGAAAGCCGAGGCATCGTGCGCCGGTACGGGCTACCGGATCGTCAGTAGCGAAGGCACGCCCGCCCCCAAGGAAAGCGACAAGACCCTGGGAGTCGATGTCGGCAACTATAAAAGCCGCAGCGTGGTGGTGGTCTGCAAGTAACGGGCGCAGCAGCCCTGCTACATATGAATCTCGGCGAACTTGATGCCCAGGTTGCGGATGGTCTCGATCAGGTCATCGAGGCGGGAGAAGGATTCCACCTCGTCGCTTTCGTCCACCAGAAAGTAGCTGCGCCCGGCACTCTTCTTGAAAAACACGATCCACTCCCCGGAATTGGCCGGGTTCTGAATCACATGGGTGGCAGAGATCAAGCCCTCTGCATGCTTTTCCCTGACGTGTTCCCGCTTCATGCTTTCTCCCGAAAAAACGATGCCGCCAAAGCGTGAGCCCGGGCGGCATCAGTGACAATGGGCGACAGTTTATCGGATGCCCTGGCCTATCAGCACGCCTTCGACGGTCTGGCCGTACAAATTCACCCCATCATTGGCGTGAAACTTGACCCGGGTCTTCTCGATCGAGCCGTCCACCAGGCGTGGATCCTGAGGCCGCTCATGGCTGTTGAGGAACGCCGCCACGTCCCAGGCCTGCTGATCGCTCAGACTGCCGCCCTTGCCCAGAGGCATGTTGTGCTTGATGAAGGAGGCAGCGGTATTGATCCGGTGCATCCCTGCTCCCCAGTTGTAGGAGTCCTTGCCCCACAACGGTGGCATCACGTAATCGTCGCCGACTTTCTGCCCCTGGCCTTGCGGACCATGACAGACCGCACACTGCGCCTGATACACCGCAGCGCCCTGCTTCAGGTCGTAGCCCTTGGCCGGCTGGGCGACGTCGGGATAACCGCGCCCAGGCAACTCGACCCCCAGCGGCGCCTTGCTCGCCAGCCAGTAGGCATACACCGACAGCGCAGTGATCTCGGGACTGTCGGCGGCCGGCGGCTTGCCTCCGTTCATGCTGAACTGGAAGCAGCCCTGCAAGCGCTCGGCAAAGGTGTTCACCTTGTCGTTCTTCTTGCGATAGGCCGGGTACATGGGGTACGCACCCCAAAGCGGCGCGGAGTTGGCCAGGCGTCCCTGATCAAGGTGGCAGTTGCTGCAACTGAGGCCGTTGCCCACGTACTTCGGCGCCAGGCGCTTGGTGTCGACAAACAGCGCATAGCCCTCACGCACCAGTTTGCCGTAGGCATTGTCCGGCAGCTCACTCTCGGCCGGCGGCTTGAAGTACTCGGCATGGGCTGCAGCGCTCGGTGCCGGTATCTGCGACTGGTCTTCCATGGCAATCGTGGCCGCCTGCACCTGCCCCGCGAGCAAGGCCATCAACGATCCTGCAATCAATGGTTTCATGGCCGCTTCTCCTGCTGGTTCAAGGTCGCGAAGTAATCCGCCACTGCCGCGACCTCTTCGTTGCTCAAGGATTTGGCGACATGCCCCATCAGGTCATTGGGGTCATTGTGGCGAGTGCCTTCACGCCAGGCGTTCAACTGCGCCACCAGGTAACTCGCGGGCTGCCCGGCCAGGGGTGGGAAGGCGTCGCCGACACCGACGCCGCCAGGGCCGTGGCAACTCACGCACTCGGGAATCTGGCGCTCCCAGGCCCCGCGCAACGCCAGGCGCTCACCGACACCGGTTGCGGCCTGGCTCCGACTGACAGCCGGGGTCTTGGGCCCCGGCATGGCAGCCAGGGTGCTGGTCACTGCAGTGATTTCATCTTCGCTCAAGGCCTTGGCCAGCGGTTGCATGACCGGGCTGGTGCGAGCACCGCTGCGAAAGTCATGCAGTTGCTTGCTCAGATAAGCCGCCGGCAACCCGGCAAGGCGCGGAAAGCCGGCAGGGGCCAGGCCCATTCCATCTGCACCATGACACGCCAGGCAAGCGGTCGCTCCCGGCTGCGCGCCGCCCTGGGTGAAGACTTTTTGCCCATCCACGGCGTGGGCAGTTTGCACAAGCAGCAGCATCAGGCCACTCAATAGCATTCGATCCAGTGGGATCATATGGACTCCATTATTTTAGTTATATGCTTAGACTCAACCGGCATAAGCACACAAATAGTAGGTCAATTGATCCGCAGCGACAATACGAAACGGGCGGTTTTATCCTGGATTGGCGGGGGCACGGGCCCGGCTTTTCAGCCAGGAACGCTCAACAGAGGGAGGTGCGGCTCGCTATGAAACTGCTCGCCCGCACGGGCGTTATTGAATAACCACTGGCGCCACCTTGCAGGACCCGGTCGCTGCCTGGGGCGGCAGCGCGGTGCGCGGTGGCAGGCGAAAATCGACGCCATCGCTGCCGCAACGGAGCAAGGACAGCGCTTGAGCCATCAGCCGGAGATGCAGCTCTCACCGGCTTTGCGCACATCCTGTGGGCGCAGAGGGTTGTTGGACATCTGCTCATGCAGCTTGATGCTGCTGCCACCAGATCGAGTATCGATGTAGAACACTGCAGCCGGCGCCGGCGACAGGCTCTGGGGCACGATCACCCGGTAGCCATCCTTATGGGGCTCGACTTGCAGCGCGCCTCGGCTATCGGAGAGCTTATCGGTCAGGCACTTGGCGTATTCCTGAGGTTTCTTTCCCGAAATGACGTTCAAAGTCGGCGGCGTCTGGTTAATGTCCGAGACGGTCGCACAACCGCTGATGACCAAAGCCAGAACCCACACCCAACGCATCATATGAAACCTCCAGTAAAATCCCTCCGACAGCAAGAACGCTGTTTTTCTCCAGAGGCCCGGCTTTTATCGCCGATAAAAATCCAAATAACTGTTTTAAATTGTCAAAGCCCGACACCGGGGCCGAATAATAACCCTTGGGGCCTGATAAACTGCGCCATCGCCCACGCAAACGTTTTGCTTTTGTAGCTATAGCCCTTCTGGAGACCCCCATGAAATTCATTCACCAGCGCGAGCACCTGAACGAAGACGATATCGTCGTCATCGAATGCTCCCAGGTCTGCAACATTCGCCTGATGAGCGACGCCAACTTCCGCAGCTTCAAGAACGGTGGCCGCCACACCTACCACGGTGGGGCTTTCGACAAGTTTCCAGCCAAGATCACCGCGCCGAGCACCGGCTTCTGGAACATCACCATCGACACCGTCAACCGCCGCCCCATCAGTGTGACCCGCAAGCCGAACCTGACGCACTCGATCCGCATCATCCGACGCTCCAGTTCGAAACTGCGCTAAGCCCCCGCCTCCCGCGACCACAGGTATTCCCGTGCCCCAGACCACCAAGTACGTCATCAAATACAAACTCAACGGCGAGCGGCGCTTCGAGTTCGCCCAGTTGGAAACCGGCACCCAGGAAGAAGCCCGGGCCGCCCTGGCAGCTCTGCATGGCCAATCCGACGCCGTGATCAGCGACATCAGCGTCAGCAAGGCCCTGTAGATCGTCCCGATTCAAGCGCAAGCAGCGGAGTGTAGACGTCGCTCCAGGCAGCCAGACTGGCCGGAACCACCTTCTGTCCAGGACACCCGCGCCATGTTCGTTCCCCCGCTGCAAGACCGCCTGCAACAACTGGATTGGGCCTGCATCGAGCAGGCCCTCGATCAGGACGGCTGGGCCCGCCTCGAAGGCCTGCTGAGCCACGAAGAATGCCGCGCCCTGAGCCGTCTGTACCAGCAGCCCGAACTGTTCCGCTCAAAAGTGCACATGGCTCGCCATGGCTTCGGCCTCGGTGAGTATCAGTACTTTGGCTACCCGCTGCCGGACCCGGTGGCGCAATTGCGCAGCGACTTCTACCCCCACCTGGTCGGCCAGGCCAATCGCTGGAACCAGACGATGAACATCGACATTCGCTACCCGGCGACCCACTCGGCGTTCATTCAGCGTTGCCACGCTGCCGGACAACAACGTCCCACGCCGCTGTTGCTGCAATACGGTCCCGGCGATTACAACTGCCTGCATCAGGACCTGTACGGCGAGCACGTATTCCCCTTGCAAGTGGCCTTCCTCCTGTCGCAACCGGAGAGCGACTTCACCGGCGGCGAACTGGTGCTCACCGAACAGCGCCCGCGCCTGCAGTCACGACCACAGGTCATTGGTCTGAAGCAGGGTGATGGGCTGATTTTCGCCGTGCATCATCGGCCGATAAAAGGCGCACGCGGGCACTATCGGGTGACCCTGCGCCACGGGGTCAGCCGCGTGCACAGCGGTCGACGCCACACCCTTGGAGTGATCTTTCACGATGCCTTGTAACCATGAAGGCCCCGCAACCAGCCCCGGGCTGTTCGATGAGCAAGACCTGCAGCAGCCGACGCGCACCGATGTGCTGGGGCCTCAGTCACGGGTTCTGCGCGGCTTTGCCCTGCCCTGGATCGAACGCCTGCTGCCCCAGCTTGACGCGGTACTGGCCACGGCGCCCTTTCGCCACATGGTGACCCCGGGAGGTTTCAGCATGTCCGTCGGCCTGAGCAGTTGCGGGCAGTTGGGCTGGACCACCGACCGCAGCGGTTATCGCTACAGCCGGATCGACCCACAAAGCCGGCAACCCTGGCCCGCCATGCCTGCCGAGTTCGCACAATTGGCCGAGGCCGCCGCGAATGCCGCGGGCTTCGCCCCATTTGCACCCGACTCCTGCCTGATCAACTGTTACCGGCCCGGGGCGAAGATGTCCCTGCACCAGGACAAGAATGAACGGGACTACAGCGCTCCCATCGTTTCCGTGTCCCTGGGCCTGCCGGCAATCTTTCTCTTCGGCGGCCAGCAACGCGGCGACCCCAGCCAAAGGATTCCCCTGCTGCATGGTGATGTGGTGGTCTGGGGTGGCGTCGACCGCCTGCGCTATCACGGGGTACAGCCTCTCAAGGACGGCATCCACCCCCTGCTCGGCCAGCAGCGGATCAACCTGACCTTTCGCCAGGCCGGCTGATGTCGGGAATTCAACCGCAAGCAGCGGGATGCCGAGCTGGTCAAGCCTGGTTAATCTGGCCACCATTCCTTGCCGAGTACCGACCATGAATGCTTCGTCGCGCAAACATCAGATCGAACAGGACCCTCGCTGGCAGGCCGTGCTCAAGCGCGATGCCAGCGCCGACAGCCAGTTTGTCTACGCCGTGCGCACTACCGGCGTGTATTGCCGCCCCAGCAGCCTGTCACGCCTGCCCAAGGCGGAAAATGTCGAGTTCTTCGACAGCGCCGCGCAGGCCGAGGCCGCGGGTTATCGGCCGAGCAAGCGCCAGGCCAGCGACCAGACCCAGGTGGCTGCTCAGCATGCCGCGCTGGTGGCGACTGCCTGCCGACAGATCGAGAAGGCCGAGTCCGCGCCAAGCCTGACCCAACTGGCGCAACACGCAGGCATGAGCAGCTATCACTTCCATCGGGTATTCAAGGCCGCCACCGGCCTGACGCCACGGGGCTACGCCAACGCGCAGCGCTCGCGCAAGGTCCGCTCGCACCTGGAGCGCGGCCAGTCGGTGACCGAGGCCCTGTACGACGCCGGCTTCAATTCCAACAGCCGCTTCTACGAGGCCGCGGACCAATTGCTGGGCATGAAGCCCAGTGCCTACCGCGCTGGCGGTCCAGAGACCGACATCCGCTTCGCTGTCGGCCAGTGCTCCCTGGGCGCAATCCTGGTGGCACAGAGCAATCGGGGGGTTTGCGCCATTCTGCTGGGGGACGATGCCAACCAGTTGGTTGAACAACTGCAGGACAAATTCCCTCGCGCCAACCTGCTCGGTGCCGACCGCGACTTCGAGCGCCTGATCGCCCAGGTGGTGGGGTTTATCGAAGCCCCGGCGATCGGCCTCGACCTGCCCCTGGACCTGCGCGGCACAGCGTTCCAGGAACGGGTGTGGCAGGCCCTGCGAAGCATCCCGGCCGGCAGCACCGCCAGCTATGCCGAGATCGCCCAGCGCATTGGTGCGCCCAAGGCCATGCGCGCGGTGGCCCAGGCGTGCGCGGCCAACAGCCTGGCGGTGGCGATTCCTTGCCACCGGGTGGTGCGCAGCGACGGCAACCTCTCGGGCTACCGCTGGGGCGTGGAGCGCAAGCGTCAGTTGCTGGAGCGAGAAAGCTCGTCCGACGCCTGAATACCGATGTAGATCGCTACCGAGTCGGCGCTGGTGTAGACCTCGAAATCCGTCGCGAAGGCGCGGCGGACCTGGGGGTTGTCCTGGAAGTAGGCCCAGATCAGGCCCCAGGTCTGGATCACGCAATCGGGCATGGCCCCCTTGGCGCTGAACATCAGGTACTCACCGCCCAGGATGTCCACGCTCGGGTAGTCGGCGCAGGGGCCGCTCAAGGCCACTCCGGCAGTCACGTCAAAGTGCCCCGAGGCATCGGACTCGTAGTTGGAATAGACCCCATAGACGAAAGAGTCCGGCTCCCTGGGGGCAACCTTGTCGAACAGGTCCTCGACATAGAAACGCTGCCACAGGGGCCCGATCCTGGCGCTGTCCGCCTGCTGCTCCTCGACGTTACGGGTACGCACTTGCAGACCCGCGACGCTGAAAGGCAGCACCTCGCGCAGTTTTACATCCATGGTCAGCCATCCTTCCCAAGCGGTGAGTGAAAATATCCGCCGCAGTCTAGCGCCGGATGGCCCCCACCAACAGCCGTCAAACATGCTCTTGCCCAGGCAGCAAATGTGCGGGTTTGAGCCTGCGCCTGAAAAGTCAGCTGGCATTGCCCGGCCTTCTCCTGATAAAACCTTGCGCCTGCATCGTCTAATACTGCCGACGGAGGACCCTTTCACATGAGCCATTGGACTGACAGCCGTCTCCTTACTCTGCTGGGCATTGAACTGCCGATCATCCAGGCACCAATGGCCGGCGCCACCGGCTCCGCCATGGTGATCGGCGCCTCGCGGGCTGGCGCCCTCGGTTCATTGCCCTGCGCCATGCTCGGCACCGAGCAGATTCGCCAGGAAGTGCAGGTCATTCGCTCAGCCACCCGGCATCCCCTGAACCTGAACTTCTTCTGCCATCAGGTACAGCCCGTCGACAGCGAACAGGAAACCCGCTGGAAAAACGCCCTCGAACCCTACTACCGAGAACTGGGGGCCGACTTCGACGCCCCGACTCCGGTCAGCAACCGAGCGCCCTTCGACGAAACCAGCTGCCAGCTGGTGGAAGAACTGCGCCCCGAAGTGGTGAGCTTTCACTTCGGCCTGCCGGAGCCAGCGCTGCTGGCACGGGTCAAGGCCACCGGGGCAAAGATCCTCTCCTCGGCCAGCACCGTCGATGAAGCCCTGTGGCTGGAAGCCCGGGGTTGCGATGCGATCATCGCCATGGGCTACGAAGCCGGCGGGCATCGGGCGATGTTCCTCAGCGACGACCTCAACAGCCAGGTCGGCACCCTGGCACTGGTGCCGCAAGTGGTCGACGCCGTGAAGCTGCCGGTGATCGCCGCCGGTGGCATCGGCGACGCCCGGGGCATTGTCGCGGCACTGGCCCTCGGCGCATCGGCAGCCATGCTGGGCACCGCCTACCTGTTCACCCCGGAAGCCAAGGTCAGCGCTGCCCACCACAAGGCCCTGCGCAGCGCCAAGGAAAGCCAGACCGCGGTGACCAACCTGTTCACCGGGCGCCCTGCCCGCGGCATCATCAACCGGGTCATGCGCGAAATGGGGCCCATGAGCCCCCTGGCTCCCGCCTTTCCCCGGGCCGGCGGCGCACTGATGCCATTGCGGGCCAAGGACGAAGCGGACTTCGCCAATCTCTGGTCCGGGCAAGCCCTGCGCCTGGGGGTGGAACTGTCCAGCTATGAGCTGACCCTGCGCCTGGCCGAACAGACCCTGGCGCGGCTCCAGCGGCGCTGAGCAGCCCGGCTGCGACTTCATTCGCGGCCGGCTTCAGGGGAAGCGCCGGCAGAGTTCCGCCCGTCGACAATTCGCTATATATTCTGCTATATAGCGATTCCCCTCGCCTTGGTGCAGACCCTTCCAATAACTCGCTGCCCAATGCTTCTTCCCCCCAATGGAGCTGCTTCATGAACCTTCGCGCCACAGGTTTTGCACCGACGTGTCTCGCCACCCTGCTTGCCGTATTCGCCTTCGGATCGGCCCAGGCCGATGAAGTCCAGGTGGCGGTGGCCGCCAACTTCACCGCGCCGATCCAGGCCATCGCCGCCGACTTCGAAAAGGACACCGGACACAAGCTGGTGGCGGCCTATGGTGCCACCGGGCAGTTCTACGCGCAGATCAAGAATGGCGCGCCCTTCGAGGTGTTCCTCTCCGCGGACGACAGCACGCCGCAAAAACTCGAAAGCGAAGGCGACATCGTCAAGGGCTCGCGCTTCACCTACGCCATCGGCACCCTGGCCCTGTGGTCGGCCAAGGACGGCTACGTCGACAGCAAGGGCCAGGTGCTCAAGGACAACCAGTACCAGCACCTGTCCATCGCCAACCCGAAAGCCGCACCCTATGGGCTGGCTGCAACCCAGGTGCTGGCCAAGCTCGGCCTGATCGACAAGGTCAAGGACAAGATCGTCGAAGGCCAGAACATCACCCAGGCCTATCAGTTCGTCTCCACCGGCAATGCCGAACTGGGCTTCGTTGCCCTGTCGCAGATCTACAAGGACGGCAAGGTCACCAGCGGCTCGGCCTGGATCGTTCCCGGCGAGATGCATGAGCCGATCAAGCAGGACGCCGTGATCCTCAACAAGGGCAAGGACAACCCGGCCGCCAAGGCGCTGGTTGACTACCTCAAGGGGCCGAAAGCCGGCGCGATCATCAAGTCCTACGGCTACCAACTGTAAATGAACCTGTCGAGTGCCGACTTTTCCGCCATCTGGCTGACCCTGAAGCTGGCGTCCCTGACGACGCTGATCCTGCTGGTCGTCGGTACTCCGATTGCGTTGTGGCTGTCGCGTACCCGCTCCTGGCTGCGCGGCCCGATCGGCGCCGTGGTGGCGCTGCCCCTGGTACTGCCGCCCACGGTGATCGGTTTCTACCTGCTGCTGGCCCTCGGGCCCAACGGTTTCTTCGGGCAACTCACCCAGTCCCTGGGCCTGGGCACCCTGACCTTCAGTTTCAGCGGTCTGGTGCTGGGCTCGGTGATCTATTCCATGCCCTTTGTCGTGCAACCCCTGCAGAACGCCTTTTCCGCCATTGGCAGCCGCCCCCTGGAAGTGGCCGCCACCCTGCGCGCCAACCCCTGGGACACCTTTTTCACGGTGATCCTGCCCCTGGCCCGACCGGGGTTCATCACCGCCTCGATCCTGGGTTTCGCCCACACCGTCGGCGAATTCGGCGTGGTGCTGATGATCGGCGGCAATATTCCCAACAAGACCCGGGTGGTCTCGGTGCAGATCTACGATCATGTCGAGGCCATGGAGTACGCCCAGGCCCACTGGCTGGCCGGGGCCATGCTGGTGTTCTCGTTCCTGGTGCTGCTGGCGCTGTATTCCAGCCGCAAGACCAAAGCCGCCTGGAGCTGACCGATGGGCATTCATCTCAAGCTGCAACTGGGTTATCAGGACTTCGGCCTGGACCTCGACCTGCAACTGCCGGGACGCGGCGTGACCGCGCTCTATGGCCACTCGGGATCGGGCAAGACCACTTGCCTGCGCTGCATTGCCGGCCTGGAAAAAAACGGCCGCGGGCGCATCCAGATCAATGACGAAGTCTGGCAGGACAGCCAGCGCAAACTGTTCGTTGCCCCCCACAAGCGCTCCCTGGGCTATGTGTTCCAGGAAGCCAGCCTGTTCCCGCACCTGTCGGTGCAGGCCAATCTGGAGTTCGGCCTGCGGCGCATTGCCAAGGCGCAACGTCGGGTGGACATGGCCCAGGCCACCGAGCTGCTGGGTATCGGCCACCTGCTCGAGCGCCATCCGCAGCACCTTTCCGGGGGCGAGCGCCAGCGTGTCGGCATCGCCCGGGCCCTGCTCACCAGCCCCCGGCTGCTGCTGATGGATGAGCCCCTGGCGGCCCTGGACTCGAAACGCAAAGGTGAAATCCTGCCCTACCTGGAACGCCTGCACGACGAGCTGGATATCCCGGTGCTGTACGTCAGTCACTCCCAGGACGAAGTGGCGCGCCTGGCCGACCACATCGTGCTGCTCAGTGAAGGCAAGGCCCTGGCCAGCGGTCCGATCGGCGAGACCCTGGCACGCCTGGACCTGCCCCTGGCCCTGGGCGATGACGCCGGGGTCGTGGTGGACGGTCGGGTCAGCCACTACGACGCGGCCTATCAACTGCTGACCCTGCAATTGCCCGCCAGCCACCTGAGTATTCGCGTGGCCCACGCGCCCCTGGCACACGGCAAGGCCCTGCGCTTCAAGGTCCAGGCCCGCGACGTCAGCCTGAGCCTTCTGGACAGCGAGCACAGCAGTATCCTCAACCGCTTGCCCGTCACCGTCAGTCACGAGATTCCGGCGGACAATGCCGCTCACGTCCTGGTACGCCTGGATGCAGCAGGCACGCCGTTGCTGGCGCGCATTACCCGCTACTCGCGGGATCAGTTGAACCTGCACCCCGGCCAGCAGCTCTGGGCCCAGATCAAGGCCGTGGCGGTCCTGGCATAAAGCGCACAAAACCTCGGCACCCTCAGCGCGGCCTGCGGTCCATCGTCTACAGGCCCGCTCTTTGCCAAGGTTCCGCTGCCATGCCCGACACCCCGGACACCCCTGATCTGCCCTCCGACCTACACTACACCGACGACCAGCAACCGGGGCTGCGGCGCCGCAAGCTGCGGGGCCGCTTCGTGTATTTCGACACCCAGGGCCAGCGCATCACCCGCCCTACGGAGATTCAGCGAATCAATGCCCTGGCGATTCCACCGGCCTATGAAGACGTGTGGATCTGCAGTGATCCCAAAGGCCACCTACAAGCCACCGGGCGTGATGCCCGGGGGCGCAAGCAATACCGCTACCATCCTCGTTGGCGCGAAGTGCGCGACGGCGACAAATACGCTCGGCTGCTGGCCTTCGGCAGCGCATTGCCCAAGCTGCGCCAGCACCTGCAGGCACAACTCGCCACCCCCGGCTTCAGCCGTGAGAAAGTCCTCGCCACAGTGATCAGCCTGCTGGACCAAACCCTGATCCGCGTGGGCAACAGCCAGTACGCCAGGGACAACCGCTCCTATGGACTGACCACCCTGCGCAATCGCCATGTACAGGTCAGCGGCAGCGCCATTCACTTCCAGTTTCGCGGCAAGAGCGGCGTCGAGCACCAGATCACCCTGAAAGACCCACGCCTGGCCAGGGTGGTCAAGCGCTGCCTGGAATTGCCGGGCCAGCACCTGTTCCAGTACCTGGATGAGGAAGGCCAGCGGCACCCGATCAGTTCGTCCGATATCAATACCTGCCTGCAACAACTGACCGGTGCCGAATTCACCGCCAAGGATTATCGCACCTGGGCCGGCAGCGCCCTGACCCTGGCACGGTTGCGCGAACAGCCCTGGCAACCCGAAGACGAAGCCAAGAAACACATTGTGACGACGATCAAGGAAGTGGCCAGCGAGCTGGGTAATACGCCGGCGGTCTGCCGCAAGTGTTACATCCATCCCGCTTTGCTGACAGGTTTTACCCTCGGTGATCTGGCTGGCTTGCCCAGGACCCGAGGGCGCAAGTGGCTGAAGGCCGAAGAAGTGGCCCTGACCCGTTTTCTCCAAGGCCTGGAGAAAGCCGGCAGAACCACCTGAGTGCAATCAGCGGCACGACACCCTTGTCAGCGGTGATCTCACAACGCTAGGCTATGCACCTCTTTTACGTCCCAGGACGATTGCCGACGTGAACAACTAAGCCTTCCAGAATGTATCCGCAACGAGCGCCGCCAGTGCTCGTTGGCCTGTTCCCACATTTCCCGGAGGTGCTGATGACTCACGTCACACGGCTGCCCGCGCTGGTCTCCCTGAACCAGCTGACCTACCAGTTCGCCAATGGCGACACCCTGCTCAATGCCCTGAACCTGAGCTTCGATGCCGTGCCCACCGCGATAGTCGGGCGCAACGGCACGGGCAAATCCCTGCTGCTGCGGCTGATCGCCGGGGAACTGTCGCCCTCCTCCGGCAGCATCAACCGCAACGTCAGCCTGGCGTATGTCCCTCAGGATCCGCAGCTGGCCCCAGGCCAGACGGTGGCCGAGGTGGCGGGTCTGGCCAAACCCCTGCGCGCCCTGGATCGATTGGCCGCCGGCACCGCCAGCCTGGAAGATCTGCAACAGGTGGATGAGCGCTGGGACCTGGCCCAACGCCTGCGCCAGGCACTGGACACTGCCGACCTGCAGCACCTGGGGCCGGAGGATCTGGCCGGCACCCTGAGCGGCGGCCAGTTGGCTCGCGTGGCGCTGATCGGCGCCTTGCTCAGCGGCGCCGAACTGTTGCTGCTCGATGAACCCAGCAATCACCTGGACCGCGCCGGACGGCGCTGGCTGACGACACAGCTGCAACACTGGCGCGGCGGCCTGATCCTGGTCAGCCATGATCGGCAATTGTTGATGCAGGTGCAGCGGATCGTTGAACTCAGCCCCCAGGGGATCCAGGTCTATGGCGGCGACTACGCACTGTTCCAGGCTCAGCGCCAGGCCCACAACGACGCCGCCCAGGCCACCCTGGAACACGCGCGTACCCAGCGCAGCCGTGAACAGCAGCGCCTGCAACGGGAGCACGACACCATCCAGCGCCACGCCGCCACGTCACGCAGATACGCCAAGAGCGCCAATGTCTCGGGCTTTGAACGGGCCAAGCTGCTCGGCGCCGCCAGGGACATCATGGGCCAGGTGCGCCACAGCCATCAGGGGCACAAGGACAGCCTCGACGAGCAGGTACGCGATGTCTACGCCCGGGTCGTCCCGGAGCAACCGACCCTGCTCACCCTGCCCGCCACCACCCTGCAGGCAGGCCAACCGGTGTTCAACCTGCTGCAGGCGCAATTACCCTGGCTGGATGCCCGGTCACCGGCGTCCCGCCTGACCTGCAACGTCATGGGCCCGGTGCGCATCGCACTGATCGGCCCCAACGGCTGCGGCAAGTCCACGCTGCTGAAGATGCTCGCCGGTCAGCTACGACCACTGAGCGGTGAATGCCGGGTGGCAGTGAGCAGCGCCTACCTCGACCAGCACCTGGCGCAGCTCGACCCGGAACGCTCACTGCTGGAACACCTGGGCACGGCCGATACACCGCTGCAGGAAGGCCCCTTGCGTACCCGCCTGGCGCGCCTGCAACTGGATGCGCAACGCGTGCAACAGCCCTGTGCGCAATTGAGTGGCGGAGAACGCCTGAAAGCCGCCTTGGCCATAGCCCTGTGGAGCGGCAGCCCGGCCAGGCTGTTGCTGCTCGACGAACCCACCAATCACCTGGACCTGGAGTCGGTGCAGGCTTTCGAACGAGCACTGCGGGACTTCCCCGGGGCCCTGGTGGTTGCCTCCCACGATCAGGATTTTCTTCAGGCACTGGCGCCCACCCATGAGCTGCAATGGTCGGCAGACGGCTGGGACCTCAGGACGCTGGGAGGATGAAACAACGCCTTACAGCAGAATCCGCTGCGAGAGACCACTTCATGCTGGCGCTAGGGCTGGTGATCGAGGACGTTCAGGGCGCCCATGCCCGGGCACTGGAACACGGCGTTCGGGCCCTGGGGCAAACCCTGCCTTGTGTACGCTGCCCGGACGGCCCCCTGGTGGAGCGGTGCACTCCGATGGGAAGCTGAGATTGCCCCTGGGGCCGGAGGATTAGCGGAGCTTAACCGCCGTCCCGGTGGCGAATACCACCACCATGCCGCCGCGCCCCGAGGGCATGCTGATCTCGAAGTCGACGCCGACCACCGCATCGGCGTTGCATTGACGAGCCCGTTCCTTGATTTCAGTCGTGGCCTGGATCCTGGCCTCTTTCAAGGCGCGTTCCAGGGTCTGGGAGCGACCACCGAAAAAGTCGCGCATACCGGCGAAGATATCGCGAACCACATTGATCCCCTGCACGGATTCGGCACTGACGATATCCAGGTAGCTGGCAATTTCCCGACCTTCGATATGCGCGGTGGTGGTGACAATCATGTGTTTCTCCCTTGAGCGAACAACCCGCCCCGACCGGTCGGGGCAGCAAAGGGAGCGATGGTATCAGAGCCGCGGCATGGCTCGGGACATGTCGCCTGAGGGTTGCCGCAAACGAAAGCCCCGCTCAAGGGCGGGGCTTTGGGTCAAGGTTTCAACGGACGCTCTTCGTCCAGTTCCGACAGGCTCTTGCCATCGTCCGGGTGCTTCCAGGTCTGCGGTGGCGGCTCCTGGTGTTCGACCTCGGGCTGCGTCGCCTCATCGCTCCACTCATGCTCACAAGGGCGTTGCTGTTGTATTGCCATGCCCACCTCTCTTCCTGAAGGGATTTTTTCGCTCACCCTTGCAGGTTAGAACAGATCCAGCGGCGCCTTGGCTTTACCGACAAAACAGCCGACGGACCAGATGAATTTTGTTTCATCCAGACCAGGATCGAGGCTGTGTATAGTCGCCTTGCTCATTCAAGCAACTACGTTGTTGGCCCGCTCTCTCCCGCGGGCTTTTTTTTGCCTGAAGGAAACCGGACGGAGCGGCTATTGCGGATCGATCTCCTTGCAGTCGCTGAGCAGTTGCTGCTCCTTGGCGGTGTGGTCGGCCTCCATGAACGACAGCATCGCGGTCTTGCCCTTGGTGTGCCAGCGGAAGCTGTTCTGCTCGTCATCCGCCACATACAGCGCACCAGACGCCGACCGGGCGATGTGCATGGGAATCAGTTGATCCTTGTAGTAAAGCGTGGCGAAGGAAGTGCCGTTGTCGATGTTCAGGTACGCCGCATCGATGCGCACACGACCCTCGCACTGATAGCGCGCCACCTGGCTTTGGTAGGCCGGCTCTTCAGCGGTCGGTTGCGACTCGGCAGCCTGCGCCAGGATCGGCAAGGTGCACGCCAAGACAGCGGTGCAGAGCGTAGCGAGATGAGTGTTCACGGTGAATTCCCCAGACGTTCAATGATGCCCATTGGGACTTGCAAGGCTGGCTTTAGTTCATGCCCAGCCCCCTGCTCCCGAGACGCATGCATGGCCCAAGGGGGTCAGCACTGGCCGAAACTGCGCGTCCAACGATTCAAAGAAGATCCGCAGCCGGCTTCGCTGCGGCTGGAAGGCGGCGCGCCCGGCAATTGCCTCTCGCCAATCAACTGCGCAACAGACTCCAGGAAGGGTAGCGACCTGGGGCAATCCAGCCTTCTCAGGCAGGTTTCGACAAGACGGGCAGCGAACCCTCGGCCCGGTCACGGGGCATCAACTCCAGGTAGTCCGCCAACGTCCCCTGGAACAGCGGTTTGACCATGATATGGACTCGATGGCGCAATTGGCCCAGCTCGATGCCCTCACGGGTACGCGCTTCGATATAACCACAGGCCTGCCAGAAACGCTGCGCCCGGACATTACCGGCCACCACGCTCAGGCGCAGCCAGCGCGCCCCATGACCGGCCGCCCAGTTTTCAAGTTCAAGGTGGAGCTGATGAGCGAGCCCGGTGCCCGTGAGCGGTGCGGCGAGCATGAACAGGCCAATGTGCCAGACCGTCAGCGCCAGAAGATCAGTGACGACACTGGCCACGGCCAGCAACCTGCCGCTGGCATCGAAGTAACCGATCTTCCACTTGCGAGTGAAGGTCCAGCCCTCGGGCAATGCATCCTCGAGTTCATTTCGGGCCTGGTCCGGCTGCGGTGAACAGCCATGGACGATGTGAAAGTACGCTGGATTGTCGACAAAGAAATCCTGCAGCAATCGCTCGTCATCCAGGGTGAGCTCCCTGGCCACGAGCCCGCTGGATGACTGGGGTAACGATCCTTGTTGCATGCCGTGCTCCGTAAAGTCAATGGGCTTCTGCTCGAAAGGCGCATCCTAGCGCTCGTCCCGCCCCTGAAAACAGCTTTTGATTGTTGAAAAAATGTAGGGCATTGGCCGGTCGCCCTGGCTCGGGAAAACCCGATGCGTGGTCATGTTCGGCCCACCTGCGTTCAACCGGCCGCCATGATCTATTGCTGGGAGCTGCCGGCCTGGAACAGCTTGGTGTAGGCAAAATAGCCACCGGCAATTTCAGCGACTGCCAGCACGCCGTATAGCGCACCAAACATGAATGAAGAGGCTATGAAACCTATGGCGACGACGCCGACAAACCACTGGACAATCTGCTGGGTCTTTTCGTCCAGGGAGAGTTTTCCGCTAAGGATCAAACCCGCAGCGAGACCAATCAACACACCTACAATAATCCGCGCAAACATCACTCCTCCTTTCCGGCTCCATGCCGGGCATCAAGCAATAGACCACAAACCTGTCATGCATCACCCCACGATCCAGAGCTGAACCTGATCGTTGCATGCAGCTCGAGCACAATACCCCATGGCAGAGCAACAGGGCCTTGTAGTCCGACCTGACCCTACAGGTTTTACCGCCCTCCAGCACTCTCTGCTGATTCCTCTGGGACCAGCCAATGATCATGAGCATGGTTGCCGGGATTCAGAACCTCGCATTACCGCTAGCGACGCCGCTGACAACAATGGGCAGCCCCACAACGAACCTCGGTTTTTTAATGACCTTTGCCATAATCCCTACCCCACTCAAGAGAACTGCGTGCCTGCAACACGCGGTGAAGCGGGACCAGATACGCCTTGAGACGCCCCCTTGGTGCCCTGATGATCCCCCAGGATCTGCGGGACATTCAGCGTGGATGGGATAGGCGGAAAATATCGCATCAGCGCTGTTTTGAATCCGCGGTTAGATCCTTGAGCACCGCATCGAAGGCATGGGTCCAAGGCGCGCTAAAATTCTGCTTTTCAAGCATTTCCAGGCCTTTCGCGGTGAATGTCCCTGGGGTGGCGATGGCACTTCCCATGCTCGCAAGAGGCGTTTTCAGGTCGTGCTTCGCGCTGGATAGGCAGTCCTCCAGGTTACTGAGTAGCAGCTTTCTGGCTTGACCTTCCGGCAACCCTTGGTCGACAAACCATTGCTGGAGCTCATGCAGCCAGAAATAGAACCAACCGTTCATGCACGCAGCGACTGTGGCCGTTTCGAAGGCACTCTCATCCGCCAAGACAATCACGGTGCCGAGCGCCGAAAGACACTGTTGAACCGCAGCATTTGCGGGGTATATCACCACAGTGGTGCGGTTGATTTCAGCAGCGCAGGAGAGCATCACCCTGACCACGCTCGCGCCGTGGAAACACCTGGACAGTTCAGCGATCTGCATTCCCGCCACCAATGAGATCAGCGTCTTGCCAGGTCCCATCGCGACCTCTTCCGACAATCGCTCCACGGCATCTGGACGAACGCCCAGCATGAGAACTTCAGAGCGATCAACCACCGCTTGATTGCTAACCATCACCTCGCAGCCATATTGACTGCCCAGTGCCAAAGCACGCTGCTGATTGCGCGGCGAGAGGTTTATCTGCCCGGCGTAGCCGCTATTTCGCAGACCTTTGACGACCTTCTCGGTGAGTTCTCCAACTCCCAGAACACCTAGGCTTTGCATAGTTTTCCCATCGTCATGGCAGGTTTGAAACAGTTTCACATAGCTGCCGATTGATTTGAGGGTCATGCCAAATGTTTACGTCACCTCAATCGAGCAACCTGCGCCTGGCCGGTCAATCTTTTACTGAGCATCAACCTAGATCGAGCGCCTTTCTACCCAACGCCGATACTGACGGGTACGACAGGCGGCTTCGAGTTGCTGCAGAATCAGTGCGCGTAACGGTGACACATGCGGATCCGGCGTTTTATCGCGACTGAGCTTGCGCAGTTGAAACTTCACCACCGCCATGTTGGCCAAGGCGGCGATGGCCTTGTTTTTCCAGGTGATCGGTGGCAGTTGCGGAGCGCTGTCCTTGCCCTGCAACCAGTCACGAGGCAGGTAGGGATCGATAGCCAGCGCCGTTCCGATACCGACCATGTCCACACCACTGCGCACCACATCTTCAGCGACCGGAAAGCGACGTATGCCGCCGGTGACCATTATCGGCATTTGGGCGACCGTGCGGATATCTCGGGCAAATTCGACGAAATAGGCCTCGCGAGCCAGGGTGCGACCATCGCGCGCCTCGCCCTGCATGGCGGGTACTTCGTAACTGCCGCCGGACAACTCCACAAGGTCCACACCCAGGCCACCAAGCCGCTCAACCACTTTCCGAGCGTCATCGGCGGTGAATCCCCCTCGTTGAAAATCAGCGGAGTTCAGTTTGACCGCCAGCGCAAACCCGGGAGAAACCGCAGCCCTTACTGCCTTGACGACTTCCAGCAACAACCGCGCACGGTTTTCCAGGGAACCGCCCCATTCGTCGGTTCTTTGATTGGTGAGTGGCGAGAGAAACTGGCTCAGTAAATAGCCATGGGCAGCGTGAATTTCCACACCGGTGAATCCGGCTTGTTCGCCAAGGCGTGCGGAGCGCGCAAAACGCTGGATAACCTCTTCAATGACATCAGGCGTCATCGCGTGAGGCGTGGCAAAACGCTTGGACATCTTGCCCAAGTCCAGCGGTATGGCTGATGGAGCCCAGGTCTGTTGCCCAAGGTTGGCCTGCATCTGACGGCCCGGGTGGTTGATCTGCAGCCAGAACTGCGCGCCAGCGGAGCGGCCGATCTGCGCCCAGCGCTTGAACTTGTCCAACTGCCGCTCATCCTCCAGCACCACCCCGCCCGGCCCGGTCATGGCACGGCCGTCGACCATCACGTTGCCGGTGATGATCAAGCCCGCGCCACCGTCGGCCCAGGCTTGATACAGGCGCATCAGCTCTTCGGACGGTGCCTGGTCGGCATCAGCCATGTTCTCTTCCATGGCGGCCTTGGCGATGCGGTTCTTGATCGTCGAACCGTTGGGGAGCAGCAGAGCATCGAACACATTCATGGGGTAGCCCTCGATTGAGATGGGCTCACCTTAAGATTTAAGTGAACTTTAAGGTCAAGCGTCTTTTTCTACCCGGCCTCAAGAATGCTCATTCGATATTCAAGGCCCCGGATCCGGGCAACTGCATCAGCAGATCCGCTCCCAGCAGCCGCGCAGGCGTGTAGGTACCGCCAGCAGACGGGGCCTGTAACAAGTAGCCGACCACGGCCAATGCAGCATCGACCGTCAAGCTGTAGACATTCGCGGTCTGCACCCGTGCAACCTTGCAGTCGCCCTGCGCGTTGCGTACCTCCCCCCACACATAAGTGCCTTGGTCTGCACGCGTGGCGTCGTCCGGACCGATCACAGCCTTGCCGATGCAGGCCTTGAGCAGCCTCTGCACGAACGACATACCCAATAGCGGACGCATCAGATTGGCGAACCTGGCGCCGCGAATCATGCCGGTGGAGCCCGGCATGAACACCTCGATGTTGGGAATACCGGTGGTGTGATAGGCCGTCGAAACATCCCCCCAAGGGATGGTCATGGCCAGCTTTTCTCCGGCACCAAAGTCGATGCGACGTACCCGATAAGCCAGCGGAACCGACACGATTCTCCCGTCGCGACGCACCTTGCCGCCCTGCGCCATGCCTTCGATCGAGGTCTTGGCTGTACCGGGTGAAAAGCTCGAGCGCGAATCGAATCCCAAGGCGAGATGCGTTGCATCCGGCAGTGCGCTTTGCAGCGCAGCAGCGACACAATCGGTTGGCACGACATCGAAGCCGACGCCGGGACAAATGACCACGTTGGCTGCGCGCGCCCGCTCATTCAGGGACTGGGCGTGTTCGAATACGGCGATTTCACCCGTGATGTCCAGATAGTGCGCATTGACACCCAAACAGGCTTCCATCATCGGAGCCGCGGTTGCCGAGAACGGCCCTGCGCAATGCAGAACCAGGCCATAACCCTTGATCTGGGCAAGCAATCGCGCTTCTTCATCTAATCCGAACACCCGGGCTTCAAGACCCAGCTCCCGGGCCAGAGCCTCGACTCTGTCGCGGTTGCGTCCCGCCAGCACAGGCTTGAGGCCACGCTGTGCAGCAGCGCGAGCGATCAACTCGCCCGTGTAGCCATTGGCGCCATAGATCATCCATTTCATCTGCGTCTCCAGATTGTCTTGCTGGCTCATGCACTGCTCCTGACTGGATTGATGACCTGCGTTACTGCCCAGCCCAATCAGCGTCAGACCCTAGCGTTGCAGCCAGGTTGAAGGTCAAGCACCAGTATGCAGCTAGCGGCGGATATTGTTCAGCGGCGGGAATTGATCTTGAAACGAGGTTGCAAGTGAGCTTGCGCGCAGCGACGTCGCAGGTGGAGCCCGATACGGCCGAAGGCCTCAGTTTCTGATGCACTGGAATTGATAGCGGGGGCTTTCTGATTATCGCAGCCACCTTGGCCAATCACGCCAACTGCTGCCCACGCACCGATACCAGGAACCTGTGACTCAGCAAGTACTCGCCGGCTCGGGCCACACCGCGCCTCTGGATGAGCCTGTGCTCGGTTGGCTGCACATGCACAACGCGGCCTCTGAACATCTGCAATGCCCGTCCTTTTTATCTGAAGGCGCCCCAAGGCCTGTCGATCATCACGGGTAGAGCCATCGCTGGGTTTTCCTGCCGAGAAGAGCCGTTCCCGGCCATGAAGAGTCAGGGGCCTTAACGTTCTTACGCCTGTCGGTCGCCGGGAAGCCTGACGGGTTTATGAGCTCTGGAGGACGCTGTGGCAGGGCGGCTTGTCGTTGTCGCCCGGCCTTCATCACGCAGGCGATTGATCAGCAACTGCGCATTGTCCGCACACGCCATGCCCTCGGGCTTGGCCTCGACACCCTTGATGACCAGCAGCAGTTGGGCTTTGTTCTCGGCCAGCCGTTGCTGAAGGACTTCGATTTCCTCGACCTTTTGCTTGAGGCCACTGAGCAACTGTTCGTGCTGCCAGCCACCTGCATTCATCGGCATCAGTTGCCGGATTTCTTCCAACGAAAAACCCGCAGCCTGCGCATCGACGATGATCTTCAGAACCCACTCGGTGTCAGCCGCATAATTCCGATAGCCATTGGCTTTGCGCTCGACGGTTTTTATCAGGCCACTCGCTTCGTAAAAGCGAATGCGTGAAGGCGCCAAGCCGCTGATCTTCGCCAGTTCGCCTATTTTCATATCCCACCTCAAAAATCCGATCGACCCTGAGGCCGACTTTAAATCTAAAACCATCAGGCGACCAAGTGCCCCATGGGGCGAAGGAAAACCAGGCGGCGAAGTTGCTAGAGCTGGCGGGGAATCGGAGGCAGATCATCACAATGAGAACCCGAGCCAAAGACAGGACGGGCATCACGCTGGCTAACACCCTCATCAGAGATTTTTAACCGTTAACACAGTCTCAAACACTTCAAGTGCGCCTGGGGTTTCGAGTGAATCACCAACAACTGTGAAACCTGCGCTCCTGTGTGCCTTGATAGCTTCAAGACTCGATTCATCAGGATCAATAGATACGTCAACAAAGGGTGCCACTGACCTGGCCGGACTTGAACAATATGAAACTTTTGTACCCGCAGTCGCACTGGAGCGCTATGACGCTACGAAGTGGCGCCTATAAGGAAAAGTACCGAAGCCAATAAGCCTCTCGACATTCATTGGTAAAGCTGATGTGGGTCGGGTTTACCGTTGCATGACGTGGCTGACGAAGCACTTCATAACTGATCCAACATTCAGCGCAGAGCGCATCGCTGGGGAAACTGTCCTGTTCCGCCAGCCGTTTAATGAGTGCGCCGTCATCGAAGGCGTAGATCTTCTCCTCCGCAGTGACGATAAAACCCTGATCAGACCAGGATTCCTGATTCGCACTCTGAAGATGCGCGGAGTGAAGCGATGACAAGCCCAATATAGCGCTGACGTAGTTGGCGAGGTGATCCGGTTGAGCCATGGGCGGTGCTCACATACTGTCTATAGCGGTTAGCGAACGTAGTGCAACTTTACTGACAAGGCTGCGCGCCCAACAACTCTACCAATCGCTAAGAAACTTGATTCTGCGCCCTGGCGACAGCCTTCATTCAGCAAAAAATCCTGTACGTTCAGCCTAGGCACATGGGGCTCCCAGCAACCTCTTGCGCGTCGCGCGCGCCATAGAGAGAAGTGGTCTTGTAGAGGATTGATCGAATTAAGGCCCAGAAGCCCGAACACAAAGCCCCCCTCGACACGGCTGGCCTTTGCAGAAGGTGGCACAGCGACGGCAAAGGTGATGTTGCGCAGAAGGTTTGATATGACCAGAAAGGGAATTTGAAAAGTCCGGCTTCCAGATGCATGACTTACGCGCCAAGGCAGCTGCAGACAAAGCGAAATCGAGCGGCGAGATCATGCAGACCAAAGATCAACTTGGGCATACCACCGTAGTAATGACAGAGCAGTACATCCGTAACAGCAAAGATAAGAAGGTCTCACCCGTAAAGCAAATTGCGGACCGGAAACGTTCAGGCATTGTTGCGCGCAGGGTTAGCGGCGCGGATCTCTTTCGGTAGGTTGTCGTAGGCGTAATTGACCGCCTCCCGAAACAGGCGCTTAGCATCATTCAGGGCAGCATCCATCTGGACGATGCAGGCCAACGTGGTGAAGCCCAGTTGTCGGGCTTTGAGGATGATGTTGCGACTAGCCGCTCAGCGCGATAGTCGCGTAGATCAACTACCCCAGCACCCCGTCGCGGACCTTCCCGCTCAAGCAGCACCAAGTCGCCCATAGCGCGATCAGGCCAGCCGACCAGGTTGCAACGTGCTCCAGGATCATGTGCCACCTCCCCCGAACTTCGAACGAATGAACACCCAAAGATCAGCAGCTTTGATTACCCGGGTGATGGCCGCGATCAATGATCCGCCGAAGGTACCGAGCAGAAAACCGATACCAGCAACTCTGCGGGGCTCGACCACTCCCAGGTAAGCGCTTACCAATCCGGTCAGGTGATGGACGCAAACCGCACCCGAGATAATAAAAACGGCCCAGGGCTTTCGGTCCACCAGGTCGTCACGGCGCCACCAGCTCGCGGCGAACGCGCCAACCAATCCCGGGGTAACCCAGGTATCAAGCCTGTCGAGCAGGCGGTACAGAAACTCCATGCGCTCGACTCCATGGGCATAAACAAAGAAAAAACTATTGCTGATCTGGGCGAAGCCCAAAGATAAAAAATCACTAGATAGAAGGCCCGGCACATGGCTGGGCCAGTAACTAGTTGTGGCCTTTACGCAACCAAGTCCCAGGTAATTGCAATCGATCCAGTAGCAGCAGCGCCTGCAATCCTAGAGCCAGCAGTAACCCAAAGCCCCATACCGGCAGGCACGAACAGAGGTTCTGGAAGCGTGATTAAGGAGTGGCTGGTCGCGACAGCTGGGCCGTTACCGCAGAAAATAATGCGTGTGTTGGCGTCGCCAGCGCTGACAGGAGCAGCCTCCGAGGCATAAAGGTTGACGTACCCATCAGCGGGGTCGATGTAGGCTGTCTGAATGGTCAGACCGTTCACGTTCTGGTTTGGGGGGACGATCTGTACAACATCCTTCGGGAACAAATTGCCGAAGTGTTTACCAATTTTTGCTGCGCTCATTTTTAACACCTGTAGAGTCGAATGATTTTTTGCGGAGAATTCCGCGTTCATGTCGCTCAAGGGCGATGAGTTGAAGCTCATGGCTTTATTGATAGGCTGCAAAAGCCCAGTAGCATCACGGGGGCCGCTCTTAATCGAGCAAATCCCAGGTCAGAGCAACGGCCGCGGCTGGGACGTTCGCAGCGACCCACAGGCCTTGTCCCGCAGAGACAAACAGCGGATTAGGCATCAACAACTCAGAGCCGGAACCAGCGGCTGTATTGCCGTTCCCCGCAAAGATGATGGGCTTGGATTCATCGCCGATACCGCTCGGTGCAGAGGTCCCCGAGTAGAGCCCCAGCGCGCCGTTTGATGGACTGATCAGACCGGTCTGAATAATCAATCCATGAGTGTTTTCTGCGGGGTCTACAATTTTCACAACACGTGCCGGGTTCATGGTGACATTGCGAAAATACTTGCCTACTTTTACTACTGACATAGCTTCACCTATTGAGTCGAATGATTTGTCGCGGAGGATTCCGCTTTCATGTCGCTCAAAGGCGATGGCTGGAGGCTCAAGGCCTTCACTTGGACACGTGCAGATCAGAACCTATATCAAGCTGATATCTACATCCTGTGCGCCCGAGGAGTAGAATGACTATCTCAATAAAATACTGTACATGCAACCAGCATTTCACGAAAAACACTCCATCCTTACAAATCTCATTCATTCGATAAAGTCCCCAGCGTCGACAACTCAGCGCATCGATCTCGCCACTCCAGTCTCGCACCACTCCACAAGCATGTGAGGTCAGAGTGCACGAACTGACGGTGTTGACTCCGTACGTCGCACTATCCGGCTTTTGCTGACGGATGTAACCTTCATCCGCGCTCCTTACCGGCATAACCATCGGTGGGTGTGCAGCGTAGAGTAACCATCGCTGCAGTTGCCATAACCATTCTATCTGCCGGCACCGGGCACTGACCCGACGCCGGCGCCACTCCCCTACTCCTCCACCCCGACACTTTTGTACTCCGCGCCTTAGGGCATCCAGCGGAGCGCATGACTGTGTCTATCTCATCGTCATCTCCGCCCTGGAGGCAATCATGTCAGCACTACGCAAGGCACAGCTCGAATACGACAACCGCATGCCGCCACCGGTAAGCGAGGACGACCTGGCCGAATCGGAATGGCTTGAGGCAAACGCAGAGCGCCTGCTGATGGGCTACCGGATCTCCTGGGGCTACCAACCTTCAGAACGAGGCGAGGTCACCCAGGCCGACTTTGCAAGGGCGGTGCAGGACCACCTGAACCAGCGTCAGATCGATGGTGAGGACCAGCAAGACGCTTTCGGCCAACTGGTGATCGGCGCCATGGGCTTTCGCAGCTCGGGACTCCTGATGGATCTGGCGATGTACCTGCTGGGCAAGAAGTCAGCGTTGAAGGATATCGCGCTCGAGCTTTTGAAGCCTCACGTAGAGGCCGCCGTGGCCTTTGAACAGGAGCAGGCGCGCTTAGAGCAGGAGTGCGGGTTTTGAGCCCTCACATCCTCATCGACCAAGCCCTCGAAGGCGTTGCCGATCCCAATAGCCAGTCCGACATCGATGTCCTGGTGCGAGGCCTGATCACCCGCCTCTTCACTGACGGAGCGATCTCCACCGACGAATTCACCCACTACTGCAAGCGCCTGATGGACGCCTGTCACCGGCGCAAGGAGGCAGAATGACCACTTCCCCAGTCAAGTCGCTCATTGATGAGCAGTTGGAAGACATCACCGCTCATAGCCTGCGTGATGCGTACAGCCTGGCCGAGCGCCGGGGCTTCTTCGGGCCGCCAGTTGAGCAGTACGCGGAGCCCGGTTACCGCGGCCGGGTGCTGCAGGTTCTGCGCTATCGCGTAGCCCAATTGGAGCAGCGGCAATGAGCGGCGCCGGCGCACACAAGCGCGGCCAGCAACTGGCAATCCGCTGCGCAAAACTCCGTCGCGAAGGTCTGTCTCTTTCCGAGGTGGCCCAGGCAACCGGCATCAAGAAGGAGCAGGCCAACGCCAAGATCATCCTGGGCGAAAGGCTGCTGTCGCTGGTCGAGTCGTGATCGCACTTCTCTACTGGCGTAGCTCCTTCCCTGCCCTCGTCCTCTGCACCGCCGCAATGCTGATCAGCACCCTCGCCGATCACCTCACCCAATAATCCTCAGCCCTTCAAAAGAGATAGTGAATCACTCTAAATCATCTGCGAGTTTCAAAAACTCACTTGCAAGATCTCTTAGAAAGTCCGGATCGAGCGGAAGCTGAATTCGATTTTTGGCTACGTTAGCAGCGTCCCCGCCATACATTACGCTTACTGACTCATTGTCGGACATGACAGAAATTCGATCGACCTGGATCTGTTTGGGACTTCCTTTGTCTCGAACGGCCCAGAACATTTCTGGCT
This sequence comes from Pseudomonas sp. PH1b, assembly GCF_000633395.1. Lineage (GTDB taxonomy): Bacteria > Pseudomonadota > Gammaproteobacteria > Pseudomonadales > Pseudomonadaceae > Aquipseudomonas. Next base: position 307,234 of record NZ_AYMU01000011.1, on the reverse strand, counting down.
CCGGAAACTCGATCCGGAAACCGGGTGGCCGTGATTTGTATCCCATGATCGTTCCCTCGATTTATAGAAAGCCAAAGCTTACCAGCGAACTTTGTAAGTCACCTCAATCTCATTGAAAACCGATTGCGCCCAGTTCACAGCAAGGCGCGGGAGATAGTCATGCCTGTACCTAACCTCGCCCTGTGGGAAGAGGTCGAAAAGACCGATCCCAAGTTCACCAAGGAGTACACCGGCCCTGGTGGTTTCACGGGTACCGCGGTGAATGCCCAGTACCTGGCCAAGCGCGCCACAGAGCAGTTCGGCCCCTGCGGCACCGGCTGGGGTTATGAAGTGATCGAGGAGCGCTTCGACATCGGTGGCCCACTGCTGAACAAGGAAGGAGCAGTGCTGGCACACGCCCAGGTGCATACCCTGAAGGTCGCCCTGTGGTACCTGGGTGGCGACGGTGAACGCAAGACGATCACGCACTACGGGCACACGCCCTTCATCACTCAAAACAAATTCGGCAGCATCAGCACCGACTTTGACGCGCCGAAAAAGTCCCTCACCGACGCGATCGGCAAATGCCTAAGCCAGCTTGGCTTCTCCGCCGACGTCCGCCTGGGCCTGTACGACGACATTCACTACGTCAACGAGCGCCTGGGTGAAGCCGAGATTGAGCGAGCCGAGGACAAGATCGAAGCGAAGGAGCGCCTCGCCGCTGAGTACCGCGAATGGCTAGCCAAAACCCTCCACCTGATCGGTACCGCGCAGTCGCTCAACGAGCTGCAGCAGCTCTACAAGTCGGCCATGCGAAAGCTGGAGCTGCGCAAGGAAAGCCCAGAGCGCGAAGCCCAAAAACTCAAATTCACCCGCGCCAAGGAGGCCCGCAAAGCGGACCTTGAAGACTCTATGGAAGGTGCAGCATGACCGAACTCTACGCACTGACTGGCCAAATGGCCGAACTCGCTGCCCTGGCAGATACCGACGACGAAGGGCTGCGCCAGGCCATCCAAGACACCATGGACGGCATCAAGGGCGAGTTCGAAGTGAAGGCCGACAGCATCGTCATGCTGCGCCGGAACATCGAGGGCGACATCGACGCTATCGACAAAGAAGTCGACCGCCTCAACGAGCTCAAGCGCATCAAGAAGAACACCGTGGGCCAGATCAGCGACTACCTGCGCCGGAACATGGAGGCGGCAGATATCAAGTCGATCAAGCGCCCGCTGTTCACCATCACCCTCGCCCTTTCGCCAGAGAAGGTGATCGTCGATGACGAGAAGGCCGTGCCTGATGAGTTCGTGTCGCTGAAGAGCGTGATCACCCCGGACAAGAAAACCATCGCCGTCCGGCTCAAGGAAATCCGCGATCACAACGAGGCTGTGCACAAGCGAATAGCCGCTGGCGAGGACGCAGAAGCCGAACTTCTGGAAGAACCAAGCTGGGCCCACCTGGAGCGCGGCGAAAGCTCGATTCGCATCAAGTGAGGTAACCATGAGCAACAACTTCATCCTGGTCTGCTCCGAGCGCCAGGCAGAACTGGAAGCAGCTAAGGCTGCCTTCTTCATGGCAGGCAACAAGGTCCAGGTGCTGGAGTCTTTCAGGTTCCAGTCTCGCCGGCCACGCAAGGACCTGGGTGGCCAGCATGGCAAACGCGCCACCCGCCCGCAGCCCAAGCGAACCTACGAAGACCAGTTCGCCCAACGCAAGGCCTACGTCGACACGATCCGAGAGCTCGCCAAGACCATGACCATCGACCAGGCCATCGCCGTCACAGGGAAGTCGGAATCTGCCATGCGTAGGGCCTCCCACGAAGGCGGTTTCACCTTCAAGAGCAAGGTCGTTGATAGGGAGCGGGATTTAAAGCTCATCGAGCGCCTGGCTGCCCTGCGGGACGCTGGAGTGTCACGCATCGCTGCATGCAGGAAGGTCGGGATCTCTGACACCCTGCTGAACCGCCTGGTACTCGACTACAACTTCAACTTCCCGAAGCGCTGGGAGAAGCGAGCTTGAGGCGCTTCAGCAACCGCCCGCAACAGCGCAAACGTCAAACCTGGTCGACGATACCGGCCAGCGGCATCGAAGAGGTAGGCCATGGCTGCGACTCAGGAAGAACGAACAGCCAAACTTGCCGAGAGGCGGCAAGAGCTGGGCGAGCAGGAACTGCGACACACGGCTCCATATGGCACTCGGGCGATGCTCGATGAGCTGATGCGCTGGCATGAGATCGAGGAAGTCGGCGAGGCGGTGCAACTGCTGGTCCTGAATTGCCGGGCCGAAGATCTGCCGCCTGCGCCGCAGAAGATCAAAGGACCGTCCGATATCATCCGCCACTACTTCCGCCAGGGGGTGCGCGACAGGTTGTCGGCCATCACCGCCGCCCTCGGCGAATCAAAGGGCCGAGACGCCATCTGGCGACTGATCGCATATGCCCACTCGCTTGGCCCCGACGGCTCCGCGTCGCTCTTCGAAATTCCGCGCCACAAAATTGAAGTACCGCAAAACGTGGCGCGCAAATTACGGCAGGCAGGTTTTGCCGAATCGCTGCAGATGAACGCCGACGACGGCGACGAATAACCCTCCCTCCTAGCGGCATCCTGATGGCGACCTTTCCCTGAAAATGACCATTGCAGAGAGGGGAAAGGTAATGCGCAAACCGAAATCTGAACCCTCTATTGAACTGTAGAGTTGCTGTCCGGGTAAACTGCATCGCCGACGCTGCTGGTTATGAATCAGAAAGGCACGGACGCGTATTTCCTTTTTCTGGATTTAAGCACCAGAACATCAATATCGAAGGATAGGGATATGAATCACATCTACAAAACGTTTCTACTACCTATGGGTATCGGTATTGCGGTGTTGTGCTCGATGAATGTCGAAGCGATAACGCGGGAAGAGATGCTCAAGCTCAATGCCGCGTACCCGCCCGGTAGCGTTGTTAGCTGTGAGACGCAGCTTGAAGGAAACGGCAAAAATATATTGCCAACGCTCCTAAAAACTCGCGCGCACATCAAAGAGAGAACGGGAAATTTGACGCGTACTGATGTCAGCGTAACGTTTATCCCTAAGGGATTATCAACCAACACAATGACCGTGAATTACCAGTCGCGGGCAACCATGGAAGATGACGGTGAGTTAATTGATATTGACCCTGCTAGCCTAACTGTCTCATTCAGCGCCGCGAATCCAGCGGGTGAGGAAATTGTGGCGAAGAAAATGCGCAGCACTCTCCCTCCTACTGGAAGCGATCTCAGGCTATACAAGACGGTAAAAATCACCGATTTTCCATCGTTCATAATCACTCCCCAAGATCAGCCTCCCACCTACTGCTTTAAGGAAGAATAAGCAGTGATACCTTGCTGAGCTGAGCTGATCCAGGTCAGGAATACCCAGCCCTGGCTGACCTGATGGCCTGGGCCGGCATCGAGGAACAGGGCGAGGCAATGCCCCTGAAGATTCACCACCTGCATGGCCTGGGCCCAGTAGGATCGGCGCAGTTCCTAGCGCCGCCACGACACGAATACGCGATACTCGAAAACGTGTCGCAGAAATTGCAACTTGCCTACAACCGCAAAGCTTTGCGGCTCGGAAGCGATGAGACCGGTTAGGCTGGAAGCGCCTCTATCTTACTTCTCGCATCTTCCCATACGGCAGCAACTGCGGCGCCTTTATCAGGCCAAGACTGGTCTGCACATTTGATTTGTGGAAAGCCGTCGACTACAAGTCGCGCCGTTACATGTCCGACATGGAAATTGATGTAGATAGTGAAAACTTTTCCTTTGTGGATGTCGCGAAACGAGTACTGCTCCAATTTGACTCTCCATATAAATCGGCCCCAAGCCGGTCACCCGTAATACCCCATATCAACGCCTACTGCCAGTGGAGAGATTAGGCGCACCGGCGGATCATTTCCTCGATCCACCTTCGAAGTTGCCAGGCAAAAATGGCCAGCCGCCCTTTCGCTTTTTGCCCGACTTCTCCAGGGACTCGGCGATTCTCTCGCGCTCAAGCTTATCGTAGAGCTTGGCTCGATACTCGACAGGGGTTGCCTCAAGTAACTCTGCAAGCTCTTTGAATGGCTGTTTTCGTCGATGTCGCTCTGCACGGGTCGGCCTATCCTTTTTCGACATCCTGCATCTCCTTTTCGCCGTATAAGCAGTTCAAACCTATCTCACTTAAACGAATCACGCCAGCCAGGCCATGGCCATCGGCTGCCCGGAGGAACCTATGCAAGCAGTCATCTACGCGGGCCTGCGTATCGGCGCCCGCGACCAGCTGATCCACGACGCCCTGATCTACAAGCGTGTGATCGAGGTAGCCCGGGAGTTCCAGCTTTCCCCGGGCACTATCCGAGCTGCAGGGAAACGCATCTCCAACACATCTGTTTTCGAGCTGAGCCTACTGGGGGGGGGCAACCCGATGCCGATCGGCAAGGTCGTGGCCGATTCCTTCCGCAAGGCCGCGCTTGGCGCGTACCGGAACTACCACGGCACCTTTCGAAACCTTGAGCTGCCCTGCTGGGTAATCACCGACGGCACCGAGAAGATCGAAGTGCTCGAACTGCGCAGGATCGATACCGGCGAAGAGTCGCTGTGATGCTTTTTCCATCTTCAATCCAATGGACTATCCATTGCCTCGGTCGTACCAGTTGTTAGCTAGATCAACAGGAATTCGAACAATCTTTGAAGGCTCTAGCTTATTGCAGGCTTCCGGGTATTGCTCGATCTCGATACCGAAATAGGCTAACCAATCGCCATTTGCTTGTTGCTTCAGTTCTGCCAAGTGCATACCAACTTGCACTTCAGTCAAACCAGAAACTTCAGCGATCAGTTTGTTGGTGGGTTTCTTACTCATCTTGCCCTCCTTGAACCGGATTCCTTCCGGCTCTCATAGAAATAGATCAATCCGACCTATTACGCCAGCCAGCGAGGATTCCGCATGTCCGCAAAACAGAAGAAACACCCCTTCGATTTCAAAACTCAATACGGACTCGGCTTCAGCACTCAGGACGATGAGATCGTTGTCGACTTTTTTTGCGGGGGCGGCGGTGCCGGCACCGGGCTGGAAATGGGCCTGGGTCGCGCGGTAAACGTCGCGAAGAACCACAGCCCTGCAGCAATCAGCATGCACACCGTGAACCACCCGGGTGCTGTGCACTACACCACAGACGTGTTCGACGGCGATCCTGACACCGAATGCGGCGGCAAGGCCGTTGGCTGGTTCCACATGTCACCGGACTGCACACACCACAGCCAGGCCGCCGGCGGCCAGCCACGCAAGCGCGAGATCCGCAACCTTTCGTGGATCGGCCTCAAGTGGGCCGGCAAGAAGAAGCCACGGGTGATCAGCCTGGAAAACGTGAAGCAGATCCTGCAGTGGGGCCCCCTCGTTGCAAAGCGCGACAAGGCTACAGGCCGGGTAGTGAAACTCGGTGGCAGTGTGGCCGCGCCGGACGAGGTTGTGCCGGTCCACCAGCAGTTCCTGGTGCCAGATCCAGCCAGACGCGGGCGGACCTGGGCCGTATTCGTCGCCGAGCTGCAACGCCTTGGCTATGCCGTCGAGTGGCGCGTGATCAAGGCGTGCGACTTCGGCGCGCCGACCAGCCGGGAACGCCTGTTCATGATCGCCCGCTGCGACGGTCAGCCCATCGTGTGGCCCGAGCCAACCCATGCAAAGAACCCGGCCAAGGGCCAGAAGAAGTGGCGCACCGCCGCCGAGTGCATCGACTGGACCATCCCGAGCAAGAGCATCTTCGACCGGCCCAAGCCGCTGGCACCTGCAACCCAGCGGCGAATAGCCAAGGGCATGAAGAAGTATCTCATCGATGCCGCTGACCCGTTCATCGTGCCTATTGCGAACTGGTCCGGCGACAGCGTGCAGTCAGCCCATGAGCCGCTGCGGACCGTGACGTCCTGGCCCCGCGGCGGATCGTTCGCCATGGCCAGCCCGATCATCGCGCCAGCAACACACCAGGGCAGCGACCGGATCAACGACCCGTCCGCCCCGCTACCGACTGTGACCTGCGCAAATCGCGGCGAGCTGACGTTGATCAGTCCGGTGATGGTCACTGCTGCGCATGGCGAAGGGAAGCCTGGCGGTGTTCAACGCTGGGGCAACGGCAGCAAATTTGCCGGTGCCCCGCTGGGGACGGTGACAGTCAGCGGCGGGCATTCAGTTGCAGCCGCTCACCTGGTGAAGTTCCGGTTCTCGGACGACGGCAAAGCGCTGAATGAACCGCTGCCGACCATCACCAGCGGCGGCAACTACCAGCGCCCGGCCGGTGCCGCACACGCCATGGGTATCTCAACGGTGTTCATGGCCCAGATGAATGGCGGCTTCAACACCACGGCCGCCAAGAGCATCGAGGACCCGATGACCACGGTGACAAACACCGGCAGCCAGCAACAGCTGGTAACGGCAAACCTGCTGCACCTGCGCGGCAACTGTGACGCGAAGGATTGCGCCGAACCGCTGCACACTGTCAGCGCAGCCGGCACCCATCACGGCCTGGTCGAGTACACCCTATCGCCTGAGCACGAAGAGGGCGCCCTGCGGGTCGCCGCATTCCTGATCAGCTACTACGGCGCCGAGAACGTGAGCGCTGCAAACGAGCCGGCCCCAACAATTACCACCAGGGACCGCCTGGGCCTGGTCACCGTCACGATCAAGGGCACCCCGTATGTGATCGTCGATATCTGCCTGCGGATGCTGCAACCCTCCGAGCTGTACAAGGCTCAGGGCTTCCCCGACGACTACATCATCAGCCACGGCGCCGACGGCAAGCCATTCACCAAGACCCAACAGGTCCACATGTGCGGCAACAGCGTCAGCCCACCGCCAATGGCAGCGCTCGCCCGAGCAAACGACCCGTGGCGCGCCGCCGAACGACAAGCCGAAGCCGCATAACCCAACATCTGCCGCCCGGGCCTGCCCCGGATAGGACTCCCCATGCCCACAGAAACCCAACTTGAACAGCGAGTAGCTGCCCTTCAGTCAGATCTGAACGAAAGAGATCAGCGCATAGATGAACTGGTCGCCCAGTTGGCCGGGCGGGATGCGCTACTACAGCAGGGCCTGGCAATGATCAATCGCGGCATCGTCAGCTTTGACGACCAGGTCGAGTACAGGCAGAAGCTCGCCGCCCTATCCGCCAGCGCAGATCTAGCAGCCCAGCCCGTGCCGACCGTTCCCGACGGCTATTGCATCATGCCGAAACGGCTCACCGCCGAGAACGGCGCCAAAGCCCTGCTGCTTGGAGAGTTCAAGCTGCAATCCTCGCACGAATGCCCGGAATGCCGAGAGCTTGAAGAGCCGTCTGAAGGCTGCGAAATCTGCGACGGTGAAGGGGAATATGGTCAGAACCACGTTCTCCCCTGGGACTTGATCAAGTTCATCTACAGCAAGGCGGTAAAGGGCCTGGCCGTGAAGGCTGAACCAGCCAAATTCTGACAGGAGTACATTTGCACTCCACCCGCGAAAACCTCACCCCTCCCCCACATTCAAGTCAGCCGCTATAGCGGCCAAGGACGAAGTCATGCCTGAAATAAAAGAACGGCCGATCCTGTTCTCGGCGCCGATGGTGCGCGCCATCCTGGAAGGCCAGAAGACTGTCACGCGGCGGCCCATGAAGGTCCAGCCAGTGCTGAAAGGTAAACTTTGGGAAGTCTATGGCGCGGGATGGGGCGACGGCATGACCAGCGTCCCAGCAATGCCTGGACATAGCCTTTCCTCAAACTGCCCCTATGGGCGGCGCGGCGACCGGCTGTGGGTACGCGAGAGCCTCGGCTATGACTGTGAATACGGTCACTACTTCGCCGCTGGCGGAAAGCATGGCGAAACGGTTTATCTGTGCTCGCTGTTCGATGATGAGGGCGCTCAGACAGGCCCAAGCTATGACGGCCTGCTGCCCGAGCGATCCGTGCCAAGCATCCACCTGCACCGGCATTACAGCCGCATTCTGCTGGAGATCACTGACGTCCGCGTCGAGCGGTTGCAGGAGATCACGCCAAGCCAGTGCATAGCCGAAGGGGCATGGAGAATAGAGGACAAGGCGCTCGGACGCGGCCATGAAGCTGTGGCCGCGTTCAAAGACCTCTGGCAATCCACTGGCGGCGACTGGGACGCCAACCCCTGGGTCTGGGCCGTCGAGTTTCGGAGGGTACAGCCATGATCCTCCCCCTCCTCTAAATTTTTCGGCAGATTTTTACTCCATACCAAGCTATTTTTGATTCAAGGCCATCTTAAAAAAACAAGAACTTTCCGGCTTTGACCGTGTGCAAGGCAGCACAGGTATCGTTATGGAGGAGGAAACATGCAGCGCCAGCTAGAGCATCCAAAAAAAATACTGATCAAGAAGAAAGATGCGCTCTTTGAGGTGCATTGGGACTACCAGAATGCGCCAAACACACTTGCTCTGCGCACTCAATGCGAGCGGCTGGACGGTTTTTTAGACGGCTTCATTGATGGGGCTTTGACCGCCTTAGAGATCCCCGCCAAGAACATTTACCGGATAGGCAGCTCAATCGGTACAGCTAAAAACCTTGAAGAACATGTAGCGATTAAACTGGCAACCATCCTGACTGATCTCTTTCGACCATTGCTGAAGGCAGAGCCGAAGAGTCTTTACACAAAAGCCAGTCTGCACCACCTTCGCGACCAGCCTGAGTACTGCAAAAGCGTTAGCTTCGCCCCAAGAGTAGGAACATAGCCTTACGACCAATCACGCGGCGAGGGTATCTGAAGATATATACGATACTCCGCCGTCACTCACCAAGCTCCGCGGCCGTAGGAATTGGGCACAAAGTTACCCTAGCGCTCGTAAGCAAGAAGAGATCATCGACCGCATTAACAGCGGCTACAAGAACTGAAGAGTCCGCCCGGCCCGGGTAGCAGTCACCATCATCCGTGATGGGCAAGACATAGACCGGACGAACGCAGAAACAGTGCCACGGCGCAACGCCGGCGGCGATCAGCACCATCCGAAACACCCCACTCAACAATCGGAAAGCCTGCCGGCGATGGCGGGCGAGGAGTTCCTATGCCCCAAGAAAAGAACGCATTCCGCGAGACCGCTATCGAATTGATCTCGGAGATGGCGCAGCACCTGCCGCTCGACTGCGAACTGCTCGTCGTGGCTTGCCGTCCTGGCAAGAAAGACTTTGACCTGGTGCTGCCATCGCCCGAGTCCAATTTGAACAACGCTCTGGACGCGCTGCGCCGTAACGGCCTGAGCATCGACGGCGACAACGCCTACAAGCGCGATCTGTGCGACTCAATCGTCGGGGCCTTGGCCTTCGGCGCACAGAATCGGAACCCGCCACCGACAGGTCACTGGGGTCAGCAATTCTGGGAGATCGCCCGTGAGGAACGCGCGCTCACTGAAGAGATGCTGGCCGCCCTCCAGGCCGCGCGCGATCTCTGGGGCGATTACCTCCCGCCCGGGAACAGCAACGCGATGAAAGCGATGAAGCTCGTCGACGCAGCGATCGCCAAAGCCAACCAATAACCACCTTCTGCCGCCAAGCGCGGCGTGGAGATCTGTATGAGTATTATCGAATTTTTGAGTCATGACGAAGTGTGTGAACTGACTGGCGCAAAAACAAAAGCCAATCAGATTGCCGTGCTTTGCAAAAACGGTATCAGGCACACCATCAAGCGTAACGGCTGGCCCTGCGTCACTACCGCAGCACTGATTGCGGGGAAAGTGGAACTACCGACAGGGCGTGCCAAGTGGCAACCGCGTAAGGCTGGATAATGGGCAGAAAACCGACACTTCCCGGGAGCGTCCCTCGCCTTAGGCTTCGCAAGCGCGGGAACAAGATCTACTACCTCTACGACACTGGAGGCAAGCCGCGAAAGGAGATTTCCCTGGGGACTGATTACGGTTTGGCCATCATGGAGTATGCCAAGCTCGAGCAAACAAGAACCGCATCAGCACTGGCACAATCAGTGATGACCTTTGCCTATGTGTCCGACCTCTACATGAGCGAGGTCGTCCCTACCAAGTCAGCAGCCACCCAGAAGGACAACAAGCGCGAGCTGAAAAACCTTCTTGATTTCTTCAATGACCCGCCGGCCCCGCTGGAGGATATTGAGCCGCAACATGTGCGGCAATACCTACGGGAACGAGGAAAGACCGCTCCGGTTCGGGCAAACAGGGAAAAGGCGCTGCTCAGCGCTATTTGGAACTTTGCACGCGAGTGCGGATATACCGCGCTGGCCAACCCCTGCGCCGGAGTAAAGGGGCATAAGGAGACCGGCCGTGACGTGTACGTCGAGGATGAAATGTTCGCAGCTGTCTATGCGAAGAGTGATCAGCCACTGAAAGACGCCCTGGATCTTTTCTATCTAACTGCACAGCGAATCGCCGATACGCTGAAAATGGACGAGAGGGACATCAAGGATGGAAAGCTTGCAGTTGCCCAAAGCAAGACCGGAGCCAGGCGCAGGATTGAGGTAATTGGGGAATTAAGAGTCGTGATTGACCGCATCGCGGCCAGGAAGGCGGGCTACAGGGTGAGATCTACTCGACTTGTAGTGATGGAGGATGGACAGCCTATGACAAAGAGCATGCTGCGCAAGCGGTTTGACGATGCTCGCGAAGCCGCCGGAATTTCTAAGTCAGAGTTCCAAATGCGAGACCTACGGGCCAAGGCGGCCACGGATAAAGAAGAATCTACAGGGAGCATACGCGAGACGCGCGACCAGCTTGGGCACACCACCGTAAGCATGACAGAGCAGTACATTCGCAGGCGTCGCGGAGCCAAGGTTACGCCGACGAAATAAGAGAATTGCGGAAAAGTTTTTTTGATTGCGGAAAAAAGAACTAAGGGCTTGCATGAGGTATGTCATGCAAGCCCTTGAAATAGATGGTGCCCGAAGCCGGAATCGAACCGGCACGCCCTTACGAGCGGGGGATTTTAAGTCCCATGCGTCTACCAGTTTCGCCATTCGGGCGGTAGCGCGATAACGCGACACTGGAACATCCAATTGGCAAAAGCCATCCAGCGCTTGAAACAGGGAGTGGAATATATACATCCAGTCCTTGTGAAGCAAGGTTGATCGGGGCAAAAAAGCCCTCTTCCCCGCTCACCGCTACAGCTGAAAAAACACGGTAAATCATGGATCTACAGCATCAGCTCGGCCAATAACAGCGAGCGTGTACAAGACTTCGCACGCCGTTATCCGCGGCGGCAAGCCTAACATGAAGGTTTTTTACAACCAACTGATTTATAAAGACTTATTGATTTCAGTTGGCCTCGGAAAAGACTGGCAAGGGCCAACACAATAAGCGTCCTACCCCATGGCAAGGCTCAAGCTTCGGCGGCAAACCCCAGGGAAAGCTTGAGGCCTTCCTCTTTGGGTGCGGCCTGCTCGGCCTGCAAATGGCTGGAGAAGTCCTGCTCTACCTGCACTTCACTGCCCTTGAGCTGGGCAATGCCGCGGTTGTGCTCCAATACCTTTGCAAGTTGGGCGTAGGTGTAGTTGGCAGGGGGGGTATTGCCGATGTACATGGAAGTCTTCCTTGAAATCGAAGCAGCCTGCTGTGCAGGCCAAGATGCGCTGATGCCCTCGATTGACACAGGGATCACTCAAAGGGCGCCAGGTCTGCAATATACAGCCTGCCTCGCTGGCAGGGCACATCGGCAGTCAATGGAGTTCGCCCAATACACATGACCTCGCCATCCATGAACCGGTAAAGAGTCATGGGTATCGGGCGAACGGTTCAACGCTATGCCCTCGCAATAACATGTTCAACTGTCAGCAATGACACAACGATGCCATTCAACCAGCGTAATGGGTAAATGCCCCGGCAAAGGCTCTGCGGCCGGCTCGAAGCTCGGTTCGCAATTCGCCAATCAGGTTGGAGATGTCCCGCACACTGGTGAGTTCGGCAGTTGAAACGCCCGTCAGCAACAAGTCCACTCGACCGGATTCGGCATCGTAGATCTTAATCGCCAATGAGCCGTCGGGATTTACACTGCAGGCGCAGGAAAGGGGGAGAAAGCCGGATTCCAATATGTGGCAAAGCTCGCTGGTGGAGAGCATGGCTTTCTCGTCTGTAGGAGATTCTGGGGATTTTTCCCATTAAGAATAGGCCAGCTCCCCGGCAGGCGTGTCAAAAAAAACACAGAGAACTGTTAACTGTCTCGCAGTTCTCGCCCAGGCTTGCAGCGACTGCCAGCGCTCCCGGCTCCAAGGCGTATCAGCGCGCTATACATGTTTCTGCCAACTGTGTAGGTTTCGATACATGAACCTTCAGCCCTGTTGCCCATCGATTATTACCGGCCTCGTCAGCAGGCTGGGCTAGCGGCTGTCCAAACCGCTTTCAACCCGCCTCGAAGGTGGGATTGGTGACCACTCTTCTGAGGCCATCCCCAGGAGACGCTGCATGAATCACTCATCCCCCGCTGTCTTGCACCTGCTGTGCGGCAGGATCGCCTCAGGCAAATCCACCCTGGCCCAGCAACTGGCACAGGTTCCCGGCAGTGTATTGATCTGCGAAGACCAATGGCTCGCTCAGCTGTACCCGGACCTCATTCATTCGGTCGCGGACTATCTGCTCCATGCCCAACGCCTGGGGAACACACTTGGCCCATTGGTGGTTGCCATGCTGCAGGCCGGAACCAGCGTGGTACTGGACTTCCCGGCCAATACCCTGGTCCAGCGGGCGGGGTTGCGAGCCTGGGCCGATCAGGCTGGCGTCGATCATCAATTGCATGTTTTGAATGCCGATGAAGACACTTGCCGCGCCAGGCTGCGCGAGCGCAACCAGCAGGGGCATCATCCCTTTGCCACCAGCGAGGAAGAGTTCGAACTGATCTGTCGCTATTTCGTGCCGGCGCAGGCAAGCGAAGGGCTTCACATCGTGAATCACTGACCCCATGGTCGGTAGCGATCGGGCCTTGCGAAGGCAGCGATCGCCGACCTTGGCCGAAAAGCGCTTTGAAAACAGCCAGGTAGGCAAATTTCAGGCAAAAAAAAGCCCAAGCAGCTGATGGACACTTGGGGCTAAAAATGCATAAACCGTGGTAGGTGAACGCAGGGCTATAGTAACGGAACGGTACATTCTGTAACAAGATATTTTGAGCAAAAAAACGTAAATAAAATCACCTAAGTCATTAAATATCCACACTTTTTTTGAGTCATTTGATTTTCGAGCCGTTCTTTTCAGCGATGGAAACCACACCTGGAACGCTGCCGACAGGGACCTGCTGGCAGCGTCACGATCAACCCTGCGGCTTTAAACGAAAATGCGCTGAAAATTCACATAATCGCAACAGACAAGCCATTATCGCCCCCTTAAATTGCCGGCACTTGCCTGAATGGAACGTGCTGGTATGAACGACTTTCTCGATGCCCTGCCCTTGTTGCTTTGCCTAACCACCTTCGCCTGGTGCTGCTGGGGTTAACCTTCACCACCGTTGCAGCCGGCCTGAAACCTTCCTCCCAGCCTGACTCTCCTCCCCCCCGCCACCGCAGTTCACACCCTCTCGGGGACATCGCTTTCACTGAACAGCCTCAAGCCGATAGTCCGCGCACGTTCCAGGTGGGGCTGCGGGTCCCCCGCTTCCGAATCGAACAGGAGTTGCGACGTCAGCACTCGGGCCCCGCAGTAGTCGAAGATCCCGTGATCGATCTGGGTTTTCATCGCATCAAGATAACCATGACGCGCATAGGTGCCAGCATCGGCCCCCGCAACCCCCACCAGATGCACCCGCAGGTGCCCGAGCTTTTTCACCAGTTTGGCCTCTGCCTGATAATCAAAGGCCCAGCCATTGGCAAACACCCGGTCAATCCAGCCTTTGAGCAATGCCGGCATGGTCCACCAATAAACCGGATAGACCAGCACCAGGGCGTCGGCACGATCAATGCGTGCCTGCTCGGCAACGACATCGGCCGCAGGTCCAGCCTGGGTACGATGCACGGCAATATCGGCAGCGCCGAACCGCGGTTCGAACCCTTCAGCCCAGAGATCGGCAATCTCCCAGGTAGATCCAGATGAAGCCTCCAGGCCCTTGGCAACCTGCAAGGCGAGTTGATGGGTAAGGGACTGCGGGTCGTGATGGGCAACAACAATAAGGGCATGCATGACAGTGCTCCTGCGAACGGATTGCGCTGAATGATCGAGATTAATATACTTTTAGTAAGTTAACGACGATAAGTTACTTTTGGTATATAAGCATGTCAAGCCATTCGAATTCCGCGACCTCGTCACGACGACGCCTGTCGCGGCAACAGCGGTTGCAACAACTGATGACCATTGCCTGGCAGATTGTTCGTGAGCTGGGTACAGAAGCCCTGACCCTGGGCTACCTGGCCGAGCAGGCCGGAGTCACCAAGCCTGTTGTCTATGACCATTTCGCCAGCCGGGCGGTGCTCCTGGCGGCGCTCTATCAGGATTTCGATCAACGCCAGACGGCCTTGCTCGATCAGGCGCTGCAGTCCGCAGTGCCTACCCTGGCCGCTCGTGCTGGTGTTATCGCCGAATCTTACGTCGATTGCGTACTGCTCCAGGGCCACGAGATACCGGGCGTCATCGCGGCACTGGCCAGCTCGCCTGAACTCGAAGCCATCAAACGCGACTACCAGGCAATTTTCCTGGAAAAATGTCGTGAAACTCTGCGGCCCTTCGCCACTGGCGGGATCATCACAGCCGCTGGGCTACGGGCCATGCTCGGCGCCGCAGAAGCCCTCTCCCATGCGGCGGCCCTTGGGGAAATCACTCGGGAGCAAGCCCGGGACGAGCTCTGCGCCACCATTGTGGCAATGGTCGAAAGAGCCCGCGCCACCGTTTCCGATACTGGCCAATAACCTGGGCCTCGACGGCCAGCCTCGAAGCCTCACGCCAGGGAAAGAGGCTGTGCCCTCCAGCTCATTGCCGAAACTGGCCGGACTGTCCTGCGCTCCAGCCCTCGCCGGCGGGATCGCGTAGACTGCACACACCACTGTTTTTACTGGTCGCCGGCCAAGCGCACCGCCTTCATGGAGAACACCCATGTCAACCCAGCCATCCATCGGTCCTCTAGCCGACTCGCCCTTGCCGCTCCAGGCTGACAAACCTGAAGCACTGCCACTCGCCCCGGACACCCTCGAGCTCGACCCTGAGGCCACCAAGGTGCTCTCGGTCTTTGACTTCGACGGCACCCTGACCCGTCATGACAGCTTCGTGCCCTTTCTGAAGTTCGCCTTTGGCCACCGACAGTTCAACCGGCGAATGCTCAGGCTGGCCCTGCCCAGCTTGAACTTCCTGGCTCGGCGGGTTGACCGCGATCAGCTCAAGGCGCAGTTGATCAGCACCTTCCTCACAGGCATCGAGGCGACCTGGCTCGAGCAACAGGCAGAAGCCTTCTGCGAGCAAGCCTGGTCTCGCCTGATGCGCCCGGCCGGCCTGCAAGCGGTGGCTGGCGAGCTTCGTTCAGGGGCGCTGGTCACCCTCTGCTCGGCGTCACCTGCCCTGGTTCTGCAACCGTTCGCCAGGCGCCTCGGGATCAAGCTGATCGGCACCGAACTGGAGGTGATCGACGGCATGCTGAGCGGGCGTATTGCCGGCCATAACTGCCGATGCGAGAACAAGGTGCTGCGCCTGGAACAGGTCTACGGTCCGTTGGGCCAGTATCGACTGCGGGCCTGGGGTGATACCCGCGGCGACCGAGAACTGCTGGCGGCGGCGCAGGACGCACACTGGCGACACTTCCACCCTGCCTGGCGTCGCGGGCAGCGCACGCGCTGACGCCTTGCGGCAAGGACCACAGAACAACCGACCAACGGCGCGGTACCAGGAAAAAGATTCGCTATACCCAACAGCAAGCGCCCCTGCGCTGATGCCCAGGGGCAGAAGCGGCGCAGGCAGATCATGGACATGCGCCGCCCACCAGGGAGAAGGCCTGCCACTATGAAATCTCATGGCTATGTGCTGCGTACCCTCGCCGTGTTGCTGGCGGCTGGGGCACCCGCCGTGATCTTGCTGGTCCACCCTGACCCTCCCTCAGCCGCGAACAAACTCGATTGGCCACGCCTCGCCGCCTGGGCCAGTTGCCTGCTGGGCATGTTCGCGCTGTTTGTCCTGGCCGGCCTGAAGATCCGTGGCCGGGTACTCGGGGTGCTGATCGACGAGCGCAATCGCTATTCGCTCTCGCGCCTGCAGATGACCCTGTGGACCCTGCTGGTACTGGCCACCCTGTACACGGTGTACATCGCCAACATTGTCCGCGGCGACGCCACCACCGCGTTGATAGTGGACCTCGACTACAACCTGATTGCCTTGATGGGCTTCAACCTGGCCAGTTTTGTCGGCGCCCCCATGGCACTGAGCCGTAAAGCCGAACAACCGGCCAGCGACAATGCCCTGGCGACCACCAGCCAGCAGTTGCTCGACACCCAGAAGCTCACCGCGCCGCCCTCGGCAAGAGGGCAAGTCCTGACCAAGAATGACCCGAAGGACGCACGCCTGGCCGATCTGATTCGCGGCGAGGATGTAACCAACGCAACCCTTGTCGACCTGCCCCGCCTGCAAATGCTGCTGATCACCATGGTCGTGGTATTCGTGTACGGCGCTGCGGTCGGTCATAGCCTGGGGTCGGGCGACTGGCTGCTGGAGACGTTGCCAAAGCTGCACAACACCCTGCTGTTGCTGGCCCTGATCAGCCACAGTGGCTATGTGGTCGGCAAGCTGATCCCGAGCAACCTGACCCCCAACCCAGCTCCGGTGCAACCCGGCCAGCCGGTCAACGCAGCTGCGCCCCAGGGACAAGCGCCGCAACCCGGTGTCAATTCGCTATAGCCCCCAATCGTTGACGCATGCTGGCGCTGGCGGCGGGGCCGGCCTGCACCGTGCAATCCGCCAACGGCACCCGATCACCGCTGGCGATCTCCACCATTACCGCCTGTACCGGCCGCCCGCTCTTGCGCTCGACAATCTGCACGCTTTCACCTTCTGGTGCGAAATGACGATTGCCCCAGGCCACGAACGCCATGAGCACTCCCCGAAAATCCTCACCCTTGGCCGTTGGCACATATTCGTAACGCAAAGGTCGCTGACTGTAGGCCTGGCGCTCCAGTAGCCCCGCCTCGACCAGAGAGTTCAGGCGACGGGTCAGCATGTTCGGGGCGATGTCCAGGCTGCGGGAAAACTCGTCGAAGCGTCTCAAGCCATGCAACGCATCGCGCATGATCAAGATACTCCACCACTCCCCCACCCGTTCCAGGCCACGGGCGATTGGACATTCAGCGTCCAACAGACTTTTTCGTTGCATGACCGACTCCTGCGATGCACCTCGAACATTTGTGGATTCGGATGTTACTTTCATGATGATAGTATCGTCCACGTTTCGTTAATCCCCACCCACGCAAACTGTAGGAGCAGGACCGGCATGAGCAAACGCATCGTAGTCACCGGCATGGGCGCAATCACTCCCCTGGGTTGTGGGGTCGAGCAGGTCTGGCAACGCCTGCTGGCGGGACAGTCCGGCATCCGCTCATTGCCAGAGGAACTGATCGGTGATCTGTCGACCACCATCGGTGGCCAGGTTCCAGACTCGCTTCAGGACCCGGAGGCCGGCTTCGATCCGGACCAACTGCTGGCCCCCAAGGAACAGCGCAAGATGGATAGGTTCATCCTCTTCGCCCTGGCAGCAGCAGAAGAGGCCCTGGGCCAGGCCCGCTGGAAACCCGATACCCCGGAAGCCCAGGAACGCACCGCCACCATCATCGCCTCGGGCGTGGGCGGCTTCCCGGCCATTGCCGAAGCCGTACGCACCACCGACAGCAAGGGGCCGCGGCGTTTATCGCCATTCACCATCCCGTCATTTCTGAGCAACATGGCTGCCGGCCATGTATCGATCCGCCATGCCCTCAAGGGGCCATTGGGAGCTCCTGTCACCGCTTGCGCTGCCGGGGTCCAGGCGATCGGCGATGCCGCGCGGATGATCCAGGCAGGAGAGATCGACATCGCCGTCTGTGGTGGAGCGGAAGCGGCCATCCATCGGGTCAGCCTCGGGGGCTTTGCCGCGGCCCGGGCCCTGTCCAGCGAATACAACGACACTCCGCCGCGCGCCTCGCGCCCCTTCGACCAGGCCCGGGATGGCTTCGTCATGGGCGAAGGCGCCGGCCTGCTGGTCATCGAGGAGTTGGAGCACGCCCTGGCGCGTGGCGCCCAGCCTATCGCCGAACTGGTGGGCTACGGCACCAGCGCCGATGCCTACCACATGACCGCCGGCCCGGAAGATGGCGACGGTGCTCGGCGCGCCATGCAGCAAGCCCTGCGCCAGGCGGGTATCGACGCCTCCCAGGTCCAGCACCTCAATGCTCACGCCACCAGCACCCCGGTCGGCGACAAAGGCGAATTGGCCGCCATCAAGCGCGTATTCGGCACCAACAGCGGCTTGGCGATCAGTGCCACCAAATCCGCCACCGGCCACCTGCTAGGAGCTGCCGGCGGGATCGAAGCAATCTTCACCATCCTCGCCCTGCGGGACCAGATCGCCCCCGCGACACTCAACCTGGAGAACCCCGACAGCGCCGCCGAAGGCCTCGACCTGGTTCGCGGCGAGGCGCGCAAGACCCCCATGGACTATGCCTTGTCCAATGGCTTCGGGTTTGGTGGAGTCAATGCCAGCGTGCTGTTCAAGCGCTGGAAATAGAACGCCTCTTTCAAGGCGAAGGCTCGGCGTTGAGGTTTCAGTCATCACCGACTGAAACCTCAACTGCCGTCAGAAATGAGCACAGCCTTGTGCCTTGGAACAAGGTGTTCACAGGCTCAATCAGTGCAAGACATCATTCAGCACTTCATAGATAAGCCCGCTGGTAATCGCTACCAGGACCAGGTCCGCGCCAGCTTGCCGCCACTCATACCCCTCATAGCGGGGCAACTGCCCTAGCAGCCGACTGTCCAGCTTCTTGGCGATTCCTGGTGGCAGGGGTTTTCCTCGCGCCAGGTTCTTCTGGATACCGGGAGGCAGCGCCGGCCCAGGACTCCAGTAATCACGGTGCCCACCGAGTATGCCGAGCACGTTGCCTCGATCGATGCGCGGGCCCTGATTCCAGTCATCAGCGTTTGATGGCTTGCCCTTACCCTGGCCTCGGTGATCGACGGCGTCGTGCTTGGAGTGGCCCTGCCCCTTGCCGTTTCCCGGATCGGCCAGGGCAATGGGTGAACCCACCGCCAGAAACAGACAAGCCAGCGCGGTCATGAACCAACGGGACTTGAGCATGTGGATGCTCCTGCAAAAGCCAATGTCACACTCAACTGTAGACGGTGCCGCCGGATTCCTCGGATCAACACGCCACCAGGACTGAGAGACAGGTTTGATGATCAGGCCAATGAGTACCCATTGGGCGAGCATCAAAGGGAGCAACTGTACTGATACTCAAAGGGAAACATCACCGTATCCACCACCGCCGAGAACGGAGCGTCCAGCGCCAGGAAGGGCCAAAGGATGCCGTTGTTGGCCTTGGCCAAGGCCCAATCCATTCGCACGCCTATATAGGGGCAGGTCTGGGGGACCGTTCGCACCAGCAACGCGGTACAGCCGCTGATCGATAACACCAGCACCAGCAACACTAGACTTCGTACCACGTAACGTCCTTATTACCGTCATGAATGACTGCTGTAGACGCCGCCGCGCCCGCCAGGTCACTGCTCCAGAGCCCCGCAAGGTCAGCAACCAGCAGGTTGGTAGTCACAATGCATCTGCAGGCTTTCCGTATGATTGCGATGAATCTTGAAACCGCACTGCCTCAGGGCGTCCATCACCTGCTCCACCACCGTGCAATGCCGCGCCTTCAACCGGGCCTGACGCGCCGGCGAGGTAAACACCCCCAGAGGGAGAAAGCGCAGTCGCCTACCGTTGAAGACAATGGACACATCGACATGAGAGCCATCCAGGTCATGCCCATTGGAGCCGAAGATATCGTCCAGCTCATCTGTTCTGTCCGGATAGCACAGGCAAAACAACCTGATGCCCAGCCAGCGCGACAGGGTTCGGAAGAACCCCAGGTGGCTGCTCTTGTGCTCATAGCCTCGGGTCACCAGCAAACGGATGGAATCGGGCAGCCTGGACTGGGCGCTGAGCAGTTGCCCAAAGACCTCCCGGTCCAGCAAAACCCTTGAGGACGGCCATCGAGGTGCCACTCTGAGCCCCTGGTTGTCGCCCTTCGTCAGTATCATCATGGCGCTACGCCCCGGTCATTTTTGCAGCCCGGGATGGTACACATACAGGCACCACCAATGCTGAAATACATCGTCGGTACCTTGGTGTATTTCGCCCCTCGACGCTCGCTGCTGTTTCCCGGTGACAGAACACCCACGATTTCGTTATCCTGATAATGGCTCATAGCCATTACCCATGAGAACAGTGACCGCAGGGGCTGTATGTACGATTTAACGAATCTGGTCATTGTTGATAACAGCTTCGGACTCAACGTCCTCCAGGTCACCGCTGACTTGGTCGCCGGCGCCTTGAATGAGCTGATAGCAAGCTCGGCAGAAGGTGCCGATATCACCCAGAAGCTCGACTATTCCATTCTGACGATCTACCAGGACAAGCTCGAAGCGGCCATTCGCAACATGGGCCTGCCGCCTCTGTCCATCGCCACTGCCGAGAGCCTTTGCTGACTGACAACGGCCGCAGCACAGCAGCGTGCCGGCACTCGCAGCCCTCCGCCAAGGAGCCCTTCAGTCGCGCAGGCCAACTAGCGCTTGCAGCCGTACTGTCGCCACAGCCGACGATAGTGGCCTGGTAACACCAGGCCAAACCCATTACATTCCCCCGCCGCGCCCCTCCCTAAACGATTAAGGACAAATCGAAAATGAAGCTTGTTTTTGCCATTTCCCTGGCCGCACTGGCCCTGGTCGGCTGCGATAAAAAAACCGAGCCGGTACCGGCCAGCCAAGCAGCAAGTTCCTCTGCGCAGTGCTTCAAGGACACCGACTGCAAAGGCGAGCGGATCTGCGAATCCGGCAAGTGTGTTTCTGCACAGGAGGCTCCTGGCCTCAATCAGCGCCCTGCCGCGACTCTTGCCCCACAGTCGGCGCCGGAAGCACCTCGCATGAGCTATGTGCCGCTCATCATCAGCGGCGATGACATCGGCGGCACCTTCACCACCAGCATCCGTGAAATGGGCGGCTCGGCAATCAACTATGTCTCCCGTGCCGGTGTCGTCAACGTGATGGACTACGTGGTTGAAGACCCGGATCTCACTGGATACGTCAGCGTCGAGAAGGCCTATGCCTTCGGCGGCAAGTACCTGCTGGTGGTCTCCACCGGGGAAAGCGGCATGAGCTGCCCTGCCACCACCTACGCCTTCACTTTTGACAGCGCGACTGAATCGGTGACAGGCAAGGCCGCCATCGATGGCTGCTCGGAAATGGTAGAAAGCCTGGCCGATGGCAACAAACTGATCGTCAAGAAAGATGGCGCGCAAAGCGTTTTCTACAATGGCGATGTGAAGTAAGCCCTGCGCGGCCTGCTGATCCCCGTCAGCGCCGGGAACACCCCGGCGCACTCTCGCGACCTGCCCGGGCCATGGCCCGCCCTTCAGCCGAATATCAGCACCAGGTACCAGGCAACCAAGGCACCTGACACCACGCTGTGGAGAATCAACAGGTCACGCATTCCGCGTGTCCTGCCGCTGACCATCCAGTAGGCAAAGACCAGCGGGTAGCACAACAGGCAGGTGACTCCCAGCGCCATGATCGCCAGGGCCGTCCTCAGGCTGGGGAAGAAGCCTGGCGGGCTCATCAGGCAGCCGACAAAAGCGATACCGCCCAGCGTCACGATGATGATCAGGAATGCAACGATAACGCGCTGCACGTCGGTTCGGTTATCCATCACTCTGTGCTTTCCATCCTTTTGCCTGCGATGATCTTGACCTCGGTGCCTCGGCTCGACTTGCTGTTCCGGATGCCCTGCAGGCCTTGTCACCAACAACGTCGTGACAACGGTCAGGATACCCCCGCATGGGCCGCCCATTGCCTCATATCCTGAAGGGATAGGTTACCGCCACAGACAACCAGACCCATGACCGCGTCGTCAGCAAGCCTGGAAGCGCTGGCAATGACCGCGGGCACAAGCGCCGCCGAAGCCAGCTCAACGCATTACCCGGCCTTTTGCGCGAAGGACATCATGGCCTCGATCGCGCCCTCGTCAGAGACCACGACCCTCTCCTCCAGGTAGTGGCCGACGTGGGCCAACAGCAACTCATCATTGCGCAAGACTCCCGGCGTCCGCGCCTGGCCAGCCCGGCTGCACCCAGCCGCTGGCGCGGTGAAAACTACAGGAAAACCCTGGACATGCGCCAGCCATGAACAGGCACGGCGGGGCAATCGACCATCCCGAGAGAACAATCGCTGCGTTTGCGAAAGTGGCGCTCCCAGGTGATAGGCTGATCGCCCTTCATCGCCAGGACACCTTTCCAGTGACACCTATCATCTGCGCCAATGAATTCGATATCTGTGTCTCAATGCCCGACTTCGTGACCTGGGCAGAAGACGAACACCTTCCCAACGCCGATCTGGCGGCCGCACTGAAGTGCATGGGAATCGCCCTCGACATCATCGAACTCTATACGCGCTACTTCGACGCCACCCCGGTCGGCACCGGCGATGTCCATATCTATCCCGGTACTGAAAGTGCAAGCCTGTTGGTCATCGACCTCTACAGAGACCCGACCGACCAACTGGATATCGTCAGCGTCTCGCTGAAGATTGAGCCTGCGGCAATGCCTTTGGCCCTGCCCCATCTGCGGGGCTTTTTTGACGCGGCCGAGTGCCAGGTTGCCTTCAGGCAATCGAGTCACTCACAGCAGTTGCGTTCGCTGATCGATGAAAGCCGATACCCCGCCCCCGTCGATGAAAGCGGATATCAGCAACAACTGATTGCGCATATTTGACGACGCCGCCGCAGCAGCTGCGGCATTTGCCGATTGACTGGGTCGCCCGTGCAGGCCCGAGCTGAGCCGGGCCTGCCGGACGCCTTACCTCAAGGGCATTCGCAGGTAGACGGGCCAAACACCGGGCCGCTGCACGGATCCTTGGACGGTCCGAATACCGGGCACGAGGCTTGCGCAGTCAAAGAAAAACCCCACAGCAACACAACAGCCAACATCACTTTCTTCATTAGCGACCTCCTGGTCAGTCATCCAATCACCCGTTCCCCCTGACGAGGGTACGGAAGCTCATCAAGGGCATTCGCATACCGTAGGCCCGAGCACCGGACCGGCACAGGGGTCCTCTCCAGGCCCCAGCACCGCGCAGTCCGCCTGCGCCGTCAGCGAGAACATCCACAGCAACAACGACGCCGCCAGCATTTTTCTTTTCAACTTGACCTCCTTGGTCGAGGTATCGACAACGATGGGTGCCGCCCCTGTCACCAAGGGCAGGCACACGCCCATAGCAAGGCCTGGCGCCAGGCAGATCAACCCGCCTGCCGCCAAGCCCGGAACAGCAAAGACCAAGGTCATCGATTGCGCCAGTGTGGTGCATTGTCGCGCCTGCCCGGCCGACCACCCGCCAGGCCACCACCACCGGACAAACAACCCCGTACTGGAAATGCCAATATTTTTCAGATTATCTTTGGCCGAAAATCCAGGAACACAAGGAGTCTGTGTCATGCCTTCAATCAAGCTCGGATGCATTGCCCTCACGGTGCTGGCCATCAGCGCCTGCGCCACCTCGACCACCCGCACCGAATCCAATGACGTCCAGGTCGCCGCTCAAAAGCTGGTTGGCCAGCCGGCCAAGAACGCCTTCCAACTGTTCGGCAAACCCGACCAGGGCATGGGGCCCTCTTCCTATGGCAGTGGTGGCTTCTACCTATGGAACCGGGTGCAGACCCATACCACACCAGAGAAGGTCTTCGTGCAGACCGGCGTCGAGTACGTCGGCCAACAGCAAACCTGGGTAGGCATTGGTGGCGGCGGAGTCGGTGGCATGATGCCGGTGGGGAGTGAAGCGGTTTATCGCAAGACCGGATATGAGGAGAACCGGACGGTGCTCGATTACTTCTGCAGTATCACTCTGTACACCGACAATCGTGACGTCATCACCGGCGCCAGCGTGATTGACTGCAAAGACAAGCGCTGATGGCCTGATCCAGGCAGACAGGGCCGACTCCTGCTCTTGAGCAGACAATACTCGGAAACAGGATCGGCCCTACGCCCCCGAAGGGGCTGTCGATCACTCAAGAAT
This sequence comes from Pseudomonas sp. PH1b, assembly GCF_000633395.1. Classification (GTDB taxonomy): domain Bacteria; phylum Pseudomonadota; class Gammaproteobacteria; order Pseudomonadales; family Pseudomonadaceae; genus Aquipseudomonas. The sequence goes on along the minus strand of NZ_AYMU01000011.1, from coordinate 283,065 downwards.
CGCCCACGGACCACCCGCTTTTGCAGCAGATCCCACCCGCCCAGCCGATACCAGCAATGTGCCATTAGCTCATTTGCCCTAATCGACCCTCAAGGCCCGTCGCCCCTATATTCCTATCTTGAGTGGCCACCTGCTGCCACGGACAAGCCCCCTCAAGGATCGAAACATCATGGCCAGCCCATTTCTCTATGTCAGACGGATACTTCTGGCACTCACTCTGCTGTGCAGCAGCGCCAGCACCCTCGCCGAAAACTCGGGTGATTACTGGATCGTCTACGGCAAGGGCGTGCGCTTCCAGAACGAGGTCTTTGTCGCCGACGCGGCCGGTATCCTGCAAAAACCCCAGGGGATCCAGTCGGCCATGATCATGCAGATCTTCGAAGACCGGAGCATGCCCGTGCTGGCCGCCTACGAGATCCAGTACAAGTGCAAGGAGCGCAAGGTGCGCTTCGACAGCGCCCGGGCCATGCGCCGCTTTGACAACGCCCTGAAGGACGTAAAAACCGCCCAGGGCTGGATCGCCCCGAAGGACTACTGGCTGCAGCGCACATTCGCCTTCGTCTGCGCACCGGGAAACCGTGCAAACAACCTGATGCTGCCCATGGGCAAGATGGCCACCAGCCGCATGATCGAAACCGTCCAGGCCATGTTCCAGCAACTGTATGGCATCCAGGCCAACAGCGAGGCCGTGCAAAGCCTCGACGCAATGCTCGGCAACAGCCCGCAATGAAGGGAGCAGTCATGACCCGTCACCTGCTTGCCCTCGGCCTGCTGTCGTCGCTGCTGAGCGGCTGTATCCCCACCCTTCCGGAATACATGGCCGGCCAGCAATGGAAGGGACGCGATGCCAAGGAAGCCATCGACTTCTTCGGCCCGCCCGGACGCATGCAGCCCTCAGCCGACCGCAGCCAGGTGCGAATGCAGTGGTACCGCGACACCTCCTACGTGAGGAAGGAAGTGGTCGGTAGCTCCAGCGAGATGCAGGGCGGCGTGATGGTCCACACCAACTATTGGGACGACGTCACCCACACCAGCGGCTGCACCCTCTCCATGACCGTCGACAAGGCCAGGCAGATCAAGGATTTCTCCATTCGTGGCCGCTGCACCGGCGTGGCCCTGGCGCCACAGTGACTGGCCCGACATAGATAGCCCGCAGAGTACGATCGCCCATAGCCTTCAAGGATTGCTACATGAAACCGTTTCGGCCGCGTTTGGCCCTACCCGCTGCGTTACTTCTCTCTCTTTCCCTCTCCGGCTGCATGTCCGATCTTGATTCGGGTGCCTACGGCAGCATGGACGATCCGCGTTACGCGCAGTTGCTGGACCTAATGGACGCAGCACTCAAGGGAAACATGGCGGTGGTACTGGTGGCCGACGTGATGCCACACAAGTCGCTAAGCGACGCGCTGACCATGACTCAATGGACGCCGACGGTAATCTGGGAATACGAGAAAGATCCAAAGATCACCTTCGGCCGCAAGTTCCAGACCAATGCCCTGCAGAGAAAGCCTGACGAAACCTATCTGTTCAAGGCGTTCGAGGTGCACATCCTGCCGCCCGGCAAATACCTGCTGACCGGCGGCGATGACTACCAGATCAGAGGATTGCTCGACCAGGTCGGCGCCCGCAACGGCCCACCCGGTTCGGGCCGTGGTGCCAACGGCACTGCGTACCTGTCCCCCGAGCTGTATCGCGAGTACTACAGGGAAGAGGTCTGGAAGGACGCCACCTATGGCAGCGAGACCAAGACCCAGAGTGTCTGTACTGCCGTGCTCAGGGCTTCGGGCGCCTGCGTGAGCTGGGGTGAGCAGCAATATACTCAGACCACGGCAGGATCCCCGGCCGGCTATTACCAACAGACCGACTCTCGCGACGTTCCCGCGATCAAGGTCCAGGCACGCCTGCCGGTCGACAAGGCACTCGCCAGCTTCACCGTCCAGGGCGGACAATTGCTGCTGGCCCCGCGCATGCACCTGAAGACTCCTGGCTACAAGTACCAGCAGTCGAAGTGCCGGGCCATCGACCCGAAGAAGATCGAGTGCCCGCTCGACAACCTTACCGTCTACACCTGGCCGGCCCCCATGAGCTTTACGCAGAACCTCATTGAGCAACGCAACCTGAGCGAGAAGCACCGGCAACTGCTGTCCAGGCTCCAGCCCATGCAGATCACCCCATTGGGCAAGCAAGGCATGGAGGATCCCATCTGGGGTGTGCCGTTGTCGCTGTCCAAATAAGGCATGAGCCCCTCATCGAACACCGTGTTGAGCATGCGCTGTAGTGGTCAACTAATTCCGGGCACGACGTTAAGTTTTTTCTCGGCCTGAGCCGGGGCCTGCCCATCGTTGAACTGGTGCAGTCGAATCCAGTTGTACCTATGCATCAGGTAATGGCTGATGTCTCGATGGGCCTCTTGAGCCGTCATGTAGCCCACGGTCGGTTACAGTCGACCCGATGATGGATCGGCCACACAAAATAAAAAATACTTATAATTCATATCTTTAGATGCAAAGATAGGATTGCTGTAGGACAGATTAAGCAGAAGAAAGAAAAGGCGGAATCGCTGGGTAGTGGCAGCCATTCCCGACTTGAGTTGTGGTGAGTGTCGCGCTTGCGACGAACGAGCTGACTTGAAAATCGAAACCTTCAAAGGTGCTGCGCATGACAAATTGGCAACGTGGTGACTTAGTCGAGCTAGACGGCCTGCTTGCGGTCGTGGTCGGCATTGAGGGGGATCCAAATGTCCCCAAGGAGCACATCGCAGTTTGGTTTGGTGCCCCAAGTTGCATCCGAAAGTCCAAGGGCGGAGCTGGTGGAGCGAGTCCGGAGGTTTGGACAGTGCCGGCGAACTTATTCGTGCGAGCCGCTGAGCCTGATTGGCATCACTGATAATTGAAATGTTAATCGGTACCTGTCCTCGCCAGTGGCCCATTCCTACCCTGCCGGCGCCATCTCGACCGCTACACAACGCCCTTTAGTTCGCACCTTCTGCACCAGTCGCGCTCTGTTGACGAACACATTGATTTCGCAACTGCCTGCGTGCTGCACGTCTTCCCAGTATTCTGCGTGCACAAGTTGCCCGTTCTGCGGCCCCGTGTAAGTACCCGCTGCTTCACGTGAGACATAGCTACTGTCACGTACATATCTGAGCACGACCATATCTTCCTCCGGCGCCACCATGATCTGCCTTGGCACACCGAAGAAGTCGATCAGTTCGCCCACCGGGCGATCTTTCCAGGCACTGCTGGCCGACAATGATGCGCAGCCACTGAGCAAGGTGGCGAGCAGGGCCAACATAAACAATCGGTTCATAAGGTCTTCTCCCTGAAGGCCGCGTTACTTGGCAGACATCTGCGCAAACCCTTCATCTATCTTCTGCATAATCGCCGTCTTGGCGGCCTCGCGGTTCAGTACCTCGAACAAGTGCGGCCCTGCCGTGCTCATTTGCGACGCGGACATTACACCCAAGCGCTCCATCTTCTTGGCCTGGCGTTCAGTCGGCTTGCAGACAAAGTCACGACTTTGTGCCAGCCAGGCGTCAGGCTTGCTCTGCCACTGGCTGGAATACTTCACATTGAGAAACTTATTGAACACGCTGCGAAAATCCGCTGCCCCCATGATGCGCACGCGGTTCTTTGCACAATCGATTTCGACATCGTAACTGGTGAAGTTGGGTTTACCGGGCTCTTCGTACAGTTGATAGACGCCCAAGGATTTCGCGCCACCTGGGCGATTGAAGATGTTCTTGGGGTCGCCGTCGGCGATGAACACCTGATTCTTGCCCAAGCCGCCCTGGTAGTGAACGACCCAGAAGTCGCCCATCTGCACTTCGCCCGCCTGAACAGCGAGGGCACTGCACAGTAATGCAGCAGGCAAGAGCTGCCTTGTAAAAGCGATCATGGGCCGGTCCTTTGCCGTTATTGTTGAAGGCAATAGCTTCCCACTCTGAACATGTAGCAAAGGGCTATCTAGCACATTCGTCCTATGCCTTTGACGAAAACAGCGGTCGGGCGAACTCTTGCTGCACCGTCGCCAGTTCCAGTTCCAGTGCCTGCTCTGCGCTCAGCTCCACCGGGTCGTCATGCGCAGTGATACGCCTTGATCTGAATCAAGCTGCCCTGCTCGATCCACAGGCGCACCTCGCCCTCGCTACTCTGGAAAATCTCTTCAGCTCAGCGCTAAAAACAGGAGAGTTGCGGAAGTGATTACCCAAATTCCAGGCAATAAAAAACCCCGTAGACGTTAATCTACGGGGTTTTCAAGGGTGGAGGCCGAGGTCGGAATCGAACCGGCGTAGGCGGATTTGCAATCCGCTGCATAACCATTTTGCTACTCGGCCCCAAATGTCCAATGCCTGAACAACAACACTGCACACGTACAAACTGGAACGGCTAACGAGATCAACTTAATCTCGTAACTCTTTGATTTTTAAAGAGTTTTTCCGTTTCCTCGCTGAGGAATGGTCGCAATTATGGACGTGTTTTCCATTCCTGGCAACTCCTATTCGAGATTTTTTCTGTCGGGCTGTTTCTACAGGTTGCCAAAGCGACAGATTCGCCTCGAAGTCATCAGCGGGGGCTGGATGATTGCACAAACCACGGCCGATAGCTCCCCCTCGCCTCGCTTCACCCACCTACCCGATCGGGTTATGGCGTGTGTCCGGTCGCTCGCGGACAGTAACGCCAACGGCCCGACCGGGCTCCTCCCTCACGTTCAAGGTGGAATTGAAGTATGCGTACAGCGTTCCCAGCAGTGTTTGGCGTGGTTCTGGCGGCAGCAACGATGCTGGTGCAGGCCGGGGAGTCTGCGGACAAGACTCTGCGCTTGTACAACTGGTCGGACTATATCGGCGAGCACACCCTCGCCGGCTTCGAGCAGGCCACCGGCATCAAGGTGATCTACGACACCTTCGACTCCTACGAAACCGTGCAGGGCAAGTTGCTCCCCGGACGTTCCGGCTATGACCTGGTGGTGCTCAATGCGGCGCTGGTGCCGCCGCTGATCAAGGCGCGGGTGTTCCAGCCCCTGGACAAGCAACAGCTGCCCAGTTGGCACAACCTCGATCCCCAGGTGCTCAACAGCCTGGAGAGTTACGACCCGGGTGTGCAGTACTCGGCGCCCTATACCTGGGGCAGCAATGGCGTGACCTATAACGTCGAGAAGATCAGGGAGCGGATGCCGGACGCGCCCATCGGCTCCCTGGCCATGCTGTTCGATCCCAAGGTGGTGTCGCGCTTCGCCGATTGCGGAGTGACCCTGCAGGATTCGCCGACCGATATTCTGCCGCTGGTGCTGGCCTACCTCGGACGCAATCCCAACAGCGCCGCGCCCGAGGACCTCAAGGCCGCCCAGGACGCGCTGATGGCGATTCGCCCGTACATCCGCAAGTTCGACTCCACCAGCTACCTCAATGGACTGGCCAACGGCGACCTGTGCCTGAGTGCCACCTGGTCCGGCGACTACGCCACGGCCCAGGCCCGGGCCAATGAAGCCGGGGCGCCGGTCAAGCTCGACTACTTCATTCCCAAGGAGGGGTCGCTGATCTGGTTCGATGATCTCTACATCCCCGCCGATGCGCCGAACCCGGCCAATGCCCATGCCTTTATCGAGTACCTGTTGCAGCCACAGGTCATGGCCGAGATCAGCGACTACATCCGCTACGCCAACGCCAACCTCAAGGCCACGGCGCTGCTCAGCCCCGAGGTGCGTGACAACCCGGCGATCTACCCCGATGCCCGGACCCGCGCGCGGCTGTTCACCCAGAAGATCCAGTCGCCTGCCGACACCCGGCTGATCACCCGCACCTGGAACATGGTGAAGATCGGCAAGTGATCCGCCAATCCGAACTCCACAGACTTACCACGCAGTGGTTCTACCCGAGGTCAAGCCCATGGCTATCCAACCCCCAGCCTTCTTCCAGCAGTTCGATGACCTGCAACTGGTGGCCGCCGACAAGGCGCATTACATGCACGGTTTCCACATGTTCGACGAGCACCGCGAACAGGGCTCGCTGAACATCGCCGCCGGTGACGGCGCCTACATCTATGACACCGCCGGCAATCGCTACCTGGATGCGGTCGGTGGCATGTGGTGCACCAACATCGGCCTGGGTCGCGAGGAAATGGCCGAGGCCATCGCCAATCAGGTGCGGCAACTGGCCTACTCCAATCCGTTTTGCGACATGGCCAACGTCAGCGCCATTCAACTTTGCGAGAAGCTCGCCAGCCTGGCCCCCGGCGACCTGAATCATGTGTTCCTCACCACCGGCGGTTCCACTGCGGTGGACACCGCCTACCGGCTGGTGCAGTTCTATCAGAACAGTCGCGGCAAGCATCAGAAAAAGCACGTGATCTCACGGCTCAATGCCTACCACGGCTCGACCTTCCTGACCATGTCCATCGGCAACAAGGCCGCCGACCGAGCGCCCGAGTTCGACTTCATGGGTGATCTGTTTCACCACATCTCCTGCCCCAACTACTACCGCGCCCCGGCCGGCATGAGCGAGCCCGAGTTCCTCGAGTTCCTGCTGGCGGAGTTCGAAGACAAGATCCTCACCCTCGGCCCGGACAAGGTGGCGGCCTTCTTCGCCGAACCCATCATGGGCTCCGGCGGGGTGATCATTCCGCCTGAGGGCTATCATCGGCGCATGTGGGAAATCTGCCAGCGCCACGATGTGCTGTATGTGGCCGACGAGGTAGTGACCTCGTTCGGGCGCCTGGGCAGCTTCTTCGCCTCGCAAGAGGTGTTCGACATGCAGCCGGACATCATCACCACCGCCAAGGGCCTGACCTCCGGCTACCTGCCCCTGGGCGCCTGCATCTTCTCCGAGCGCATCTGGCAGGTTATCGGTGAACCGGGCAAGGGCCGTTGCTTCACCCACGGTTTTACCTACAGCGGCCACCCGGTGAGTTGCGTCGCGGCGCTGAAGAACATCGAGATCATCGAGCGCGAGAACCTGCTGGCCCACGTCGAGGAGGTCGGTGTCTACCTGGAGCAGCGTCTGCAGACCCTGGCCGACCTGCCGCTGGTGGGCAACGTGCGCTGCAAACGGTTGATGGCCTGTGTCGAGTTCGTCGCCGACAAGCACAGCAAGGCACTGCTGCCGGACGCCCTGAACATCGCCGAGCGCATCCACCTGCGGGCCCAGGCCAAGGGGTTGCTGGTGCGCCCCATCGGCCACTTGAATGTGATGTCGCCACCGCTGATCATCACCCGCCAGCAGATCGACGAGATCGTCGACACCCTGCGCGAGTGCATCCTCGAGGCAGCCGCCGAACTGCGTCGTGACGGGCAGTACCGGGACTGATGAACCTGTTTCAGGCGTCGCCCAGCGGGGTCTTACCTGGCCTGCGCCCGGCAGTTACACTGCCGGGCATGAGCCCACCGTCCACGCCCCTCACTCCCTCCCTCTCCCTCCAGGGCCTGCAGGCCTGGCATGCCGGCCTGTCCCAGGCGTTCAACAAGGTCGACGACGGCACGTTCCTCGGGTACCTGGCGGCCGCGCTGTCCGCCCTGACCCCCATCGAGTCGATGATGATCAGCCTGGAACGCAAGGGGTTGCCGCCACAACTGCTGTTCGAGCAGGGCATCGTCGGCGCGTACCGCGACGAGATCATCAACCGCTACTTCTCCCGCGGCTACCTGCTCGATCCGTTCTGCCTGGCGGTGGAGAACGGCCTGGCCGAAGGTTTCTACCACCTCTCGGAAATCGCCCCGGACGACTTCTTCAGCAGCGAGTACTACAAGACCTATTACCTGAAGACCGGTGGCGCCGAAGACAGCTACTACATTGTCGACCTCGACCCGCAGAGCAAGATTTCCCTGTGCATGTTCCAGGGCCTGAGCGGCGAACGCTTCTCCCGTGAGCCGCTGGCGCTGCTGCGGGCCGTGGAGCCCCTGGTACGTGAACTGCTCCGGCGCTTCGGCACCGCCGGGGGCATGCAGCAACGGCTCCGGCAAGCCCCCGGAGACTCCTTGCCCGCCTTCGCTCCCGCCAACCTCAACCAGCAGATCGAGGCGGCTTTCATGAGCTTCGGCAATCCGCTGCTGACAGTCCGCGAGCGTGAGATCGCCCACCTGATCCTGCGCGGCCACTCGGTAAAATCCACCGCCAAGGTGCTGGAGATTTCCCCGGAAACCGTGCGCATGCACCGCAAGAATCTCTACACCAAGCTGACCATCAACTCCCAGGCCGAGCTGTTTTCCCTGTTCATCGACTGGCTGACCCACAGCCATCACCGCGCCGCTCCCTGAGCCGCCCCGCTTCAACTCGCACCTGCTCCCCTCGGCACGCCAGCTCCTGTGCTCAACCTTCAGCGCCTGGCTGCGCCAGGGGATTGCGATGGGCAGCAGCGCGTCTAGATGCAAGCAGCGAGCCGCCCGTGAATGCCGAGCACAAGAGAGGGGGCCGCAGCCCCCCCCTTTCAACTGCCCTGCCAACCCTCCTTCAGCGGGCCGCCCAGGCATTGAAGCGCTGCTCCAGCTCCTCGCCATGATCGACCCAGAACGCGGCATCCACTGCCCGAGCGCCCTGCAAGTTGGCCTCGTAGGTCGGCAACTGCTGCTGCACGGCCGCCGGCAGCAGCGGCAATGCCTGGCGGTGCACCGGCCCGTAGGGAATATTCTCGGAGAACACTTTCTGCGCCTGGGGCTGGCTGGCGAACAGGATGAAGTCCTCGGCCAGGGCCTTGTTCGGCGAGCCCTTGACCACCGCCCAGTACTCCGGGTCGTACAGGCTCTGGGGCCAAAGAATACTCAACTGCATGCCCTCCTTCTGGGCCATGGCGATGCGCCCGTTGTACGCCGCGCTCATCACCACATCCCCAGCCACCAGCCATTGCGCAGGCTGGGCCCCGGCCTCCCACCACTGGATGTAGGGTTTGATCTGGTCCAGCTTGGCGAAGGCCCGGCTCACGCCCTCGGGCGTACCCAGCACCTGATACAGCTGGGCCGGCGCGACACCATCCGCCAGCAAGGCGATTTCCAGGGTGTACTTGGCACTCTTGCGCAGGCCGCGCTTGCCCGGATAGTCCTTGAGGTTCCAGAAATCCGCCCAGGAACCCGGAGCCCTGGCCAGCTTCTGCGGGGCAAAGGCCATGACCATCGACCAGACATAAGTGGCCACCCCGCATTCGCTCAGCGTGCCTGGAACGAACTGCGCGGGGTCGCCAAAACGCGCCAGGTCCAGGGGTTCGAACAGGCCTTCCTCGCAGCCACGCAACAGCTCCGGGCTCTCTACTTCGACCACGTCCCAGCTGGTCTTGCCGACATCGACCATGGCCTTGATCTTGGACAGTTCACCGTTGTACTCCCCAGCCACCACCCGGGCAGCCCCGCTTTGATTGAACGGCTGGAAGTAGGCTCTTTCCTGAGCCTGCTTGGTGGCTCCACCAAAGGAGATGACGGTCAGGTTCTGCGGTTGGGCCAGGGCCCCGGTACACAGAAAGACCCACGACAACGCAACGCCGCAACGCAAGGTGTTGGACATGAAACCCATCCTCAAGAAAGCCGGCTCGCCCGCACGAACCTGCACAGCAAGAGCCTGGACGCGACCGTATCCACGGGCGGCACAGCACCAGGCACTACGAGTTCTGGTCAGCGGTACGCAAGGGCGTGGGGCACAGGCCGACAAGCCGGGGCGTGACCGTGGCGGGCTCTGCGGCCCCGTTCGTCTGGAGTGTTTGCGACCCGTCCGGGGTGATCCGGCAAGGCCATGCTCGAATGGCGGTTCATCGCTTGCTCCCTGTTGTTTTTGTAGGAAGAACAAATCGATCGGCAGTGCATCGCAAAAGCGCTCGTGGCAGACGGGCAGGCGAATGCAGGGGGTCATTGTTTCCATAACCCGGGGCATTGCGAAACGAGGATTTTGTGAGGTAAAGGCAAGGGAAAAGCTGCTTTGCCGACGGCCCGTCCAGCCGCGTGGCGAGCAATTCAGCCCTGTTGCCCGGGGCTCGGAAAAACCCCGCGCAGTGATCCTGTATGCCCGCGATTGAACAACGCTAGAATCAACCCACCTTCCCCACGCGACTCGACGAGACCCACTCATGAGCTTCGATTTCGATACCCTGCACCCGCGCCAAGGCACCGGCAGCACCAAATGGAGCCGCTACCCCGAAGATGTGCTGCCGATGTGGGTGGCAGACATGGATTTTGCCGTGGCCGACGACATCCTCCAGGCCCTGCACCAGCGCCTGGAGCATCCCTTGCTGGGCTATAGCGTGGCCCGGGATGAACTGCGCAACGCGGTGGTCGACGACCTCTGGGCCAAGTACACCTGGCGCGTGCAGCCTGACGAGCTGATCTTCCTGCCCGGGGTGGAGCCGGGGTTCAACATGGCCCTGCACGCCTTCGTCCAGCCGCAGCAGTCGGTGGTGGTGCAGACCCCCAACTATCGTCCGCTGCGCCTGGCCCCGGACAACTGGCGCCTGAAAAAGACCGAAGTGCCGTTCCAGCTCACCGAGCACGGCACCTATGTGACGCCCATGGATGCATTGCGCCAGGCGCTGCAAGGCGCCGGGGCAATGCTTCTGAGCAACCCGCACAACCCCCTGGGCAAGGTCTTCCCCCGGGACGAACTGCTGGCGGTGGCCACTGCCTGTCTGGACCAGGGCGCGCTGATCATTTCCGACGAGATCCATGCCGAGCTGTGCTTCGACGGCCGCCGGCATATTCCCACCGCCTCCCTGAGCCCGGAAATCGCCCGCCGCACCATCACCCTGATGTCGGCGAGCAAGGCCTACAACATCGCCGGGATGAAGACCTGCTTCGCCATCGTCCAGGACCCGGCCACCCGCCTGGCCTTCAACAATGCCCGCGCCGGCATGGTGGACAGTGTCAGCCCCCTGGGCCTGGAAGCCACCCTGGCCGCCCTGACCCACGGCGGCCCCTGGCTGCAGGCCCTGCTGGGCTACCTGCAGGCCAACCGCGACTACCTGCTGCACGCGGTGCAGACCCGTCTGCCGGGCATCCGCATGCACGCGCCCCAGGGCACCTACCTGGCCTGGCTCGACTGCAGCGCCCTGGGCCTTGAGGATCCCCACGCCTACTTCCTCAAGGAAGCCAAGGTCGGCCTCAGCGCCGGGCTGGAGTTCGGTGACGACTGCGGGCAGTTCGTGCGCCTGAACTTCGGTTGCCCGCGGGCCTTGCTGGAAGAAGGTATCCAGCGCCTGCAGGACAGCCTGCAACGGCGCTGATCCCCAGAACCCGCTCCTGCCCCAGCACCGCAGCCGCCAGATTCCTCTCCCTGGCGCTGCGGCCCTGCCCCCTTGCCTGAGCCCGCCGCCCCTTGCCCGGGGCTGGGCCTTGAAGCGCGGGTAATGGATCCATAAAAACCCACCACTGGATCCAAAACGCTACTAACCGACCGATTATCGAACGGTAAATCAGCGTATTTGTTTGACACCTCCAGAGCGCCAACCATTTAATGGATCCATTAAATAAAAACAACAAACCCCTGGAGAGACGTCATGTACCCCAAAAATGCCTGGTACGTTGCCTGCACCCCCGATGAATTGCAGGGCAAGCCCCTGGGCCGGCAGATCTGCGGCGAACACATGGTGTTCTACCGCGCCCACGAAGGCCGGGTAGCCGCCGTCGAGGACTTCTGCCCCCATCGCGGCGCGCCGCTGTCCCTGGGGTATGTCGAAAACGGCAACCTGGTGTGCGGCTACCACGGCCTGGTGATGGGCTGCGACGGCAAGACCGTGGAAATGCCCGGCCAACGGGTGCGCGGCTTCCCCTGCAACAAGACCTTCGCCGCGATCGAGCGCTACGGCTTCATCTGGGTCTGGCCCGGTGACCAGGCCCTGGCCGACCCGGCACTGATCCACCACCTGGAATGGGCCGACAGCGAGCACTGGGCCTACGGCGGCGGGCTGTTTCATATCCACTGCGACTACCGCCTGATGATCGACAACCTGATGGACCTGACCCACGAAACCTACGTCCATGCCTCCAGCATCGGGCAGAAGGAAATCGACGAGGCGCCGCCGGTGACCACGGTCGACGGCGACCAGGTGACCACCGCCCGGCACATGCACAACATCATGGCCCCGCCGTTCTGGCGCATGGCCCTGCGCGGCAACCAACTGGCCGATGACGTGCCGGTGGACCGCTGGCAGATCTGCCGCTTCAGCCCGCCCAGCCATGTGCTGATCGAAGTCGGCGTGGCCCATGCCGGCCTGGGCGGCCATGACGCCCCGGCCGAGGTCAAGGCAGCGAGCATCGTGGTGGATTTCATCACCCCCGAGAGCGACACCTCGATCTGGTACTTCTGGGGCATGGCGCGCAACTTCAACCCCCAGGACCAGGCGCTCACCGCCAGCATCCGCGAAGGCCAGGGGAAGATTTTCAGCGAGGACCTGGAGATGCTCGAACGCCAGCAGCAGAACCTGCTGCGCCACCCTCAGCGCAACCTGTTGAAGCTCAACATCGACGCTGGCGGCGTGCAGTCGCGACGGGTGCTGGAGCGCCTGATCGCCGAGGAGCAGGCACCTGGGAACAATCTGATCGCCAGCGCCCAGTAGCCCCACCCTGCCCAATAACCAGAAGTGACCACTGCGGTGGCAACACTCCGAGGACCGACTGATGATCGACGTGCGGGTGGTCTCGCGCCACAACGAAGCCCTGGATATCTGCAGCTACGAACTGGTGGCGGTCGACGACCGTCCCTTGCCGGCGTTCAGTGCCGGCGCCCATATCGACGTGCACCTGGCCGATGGCCTGGTACGCCAGTATTCACTGTGCAATCACCCCGAGGAGCGTCATCGCTACCTGATCGGGGTGCTCAAGGACCCGGCCTCCCGGGGCGGATCCCGGCACCTGCATGAACAGATCGAAGTCGGCAGCCGGCTGCGCATCAGTGAGCCGCGCAACCTGTTCGCCCTGGAGCCGAGTGCCCGACGCAGCCTGCTGTTTGCCGGCGGGATCGGCATCACCCCGATCCTCTGCATGGCCGAGCGCCTGGCTCAGGGTGGCGCGGATTTCGAGCTGCACTATTGCGCCCGCTCGCAACAGCGTGCGGACTTTGTCCAGCGCCTGCGCCACTCGGCCTTCGCAGAACGGGTCTTCCTGCACTTCGATGAGCAGCCCGAGAGTGCCCTCGACGCCTTGCAAGTGCTGGCCGCCCCACAGGATGACCTGCACCTGTACGTGTGCGGCCCCGCTGGCTTCATGCAGCACGTACTGGACAGCGCCAGGGCCCAGGGCTGGCGGGATGACTGCCTGCACCGCGAATACTTCAGCGCCGCGCCAATGGCTCACAGCGTCGACGGCAGCTTTACGATCAAGCTCGCCAGCAGTGGCCAGGTGTTGCAGGTTCCGGCGGATCGCAGCGTAGTCCAGGTGCTACAGGAGCAAGGCATCGAGATCGCCACCTCCTGCGAACAAGGCATCTGCGGCACCTGCCTGACCCGGGTCCTGGAAGGTGTGCCGGAGCATCGCGACCTGTACCTCAGCGAAGACGAGCAAGCCAGCAACGATCAGTTCATCCCCTGCTGTTCGCGGGCGAAAACCCCGTTACTGGTGCTGGACCTGTGAAGCCCTAAGAGGCCGGCAGGATCAGTTTCATGCGCTGGTCCGCCAGGGCCGCGCCGAAGATCTCGGCATAACGCAAGGTGGCGTTGGCATGCTCGCGCATCAAGGCCTCGGCCCGCGCGCCCTGGCCGTTGACCAGGGCATCGAACACCGAGTGATGCTGCATGTGGGCGTAGTTGAAGCGCCGGTATTCCCGGGCCATGTCCTGGCGATCCACCGCCAGGGCGGTCACCGAGGCGAACGGTAGGTGATCGTTGCGCGCCAGGGCATCGGCGATCGCCGGGTTGCCGCTGCCTGCGACGATCACTTGATGAAAACGCATGTTGAGGTCGTGATAGAGCTCAAGGTCCTCTTCGGTCACATAGCCCTTGTCGAACAGGCCATCGCCCTGCACCAGGCAGCGCTCGAGGATCGCCCGGCCCTCGACGGACAGGCCGCGCTCGGCAGTCTGGCGCGCCGCCAGGCCCTCAAGCACCCCGCGCACCTCCACAGCCCCGGCGATGTCCTCGGCACTGACCGAACGCACCTGGAACCCGCGTCCGCCAAAGCGCACCAGCAGGCCCTCCTGCTCCAGGGTACGAAAGGCCATGCGCACCGGCATGCGCGAGACGCCGAACAACTCGGCGGTGGGCACTTCCATCAGCCGCTCGCCTGCCGCCAGCTCGCCCGAGGCGATCATCTTGCGCAACGCGACCAGCACGGTTTGACCGGGTTTGCTCATCCAGGCTGCTTCCTGAAAACGTGGGCAGCCATAGTACCGCAAGGTCCGGGGCAAGGGAGCCGGGCATCGCCCCGCAAACTGCAGCCGAACACCAACGGTGGCGAGGGAGCGGCTCCCGATCGATCGGGTTGACCACACGCCGCGAGGGCCAGGCATGGGGTTCAGGGACTGGCGCTTGCGACGCGGCGCCTGGCTTTGGGGCGCGCTGCGCACGCCAGCGCGAGCAAGCTCCCTCGCCACGAGGGGCTTGCGCTGCGGGGTGGTTTAGAAGGACAGCGGGTAGCTGACGATCAGGCGCGTCTGGTCGAAGTCGCTGTTGAAGCTGCGGCGGTTGGTGGCGTTGTTCAGCCGCAGGCTGAGGTTCTTCAGGCTGCCACTTTGCAGGGTGTAGCCAATCTCGGTGTCGCGCTCCCATTCGGTGCCGCCATTGCCCACCTTGGTGGTGGCCTGGTCGCCTCGGCCATAACGCACCATGGCCAGCAAGCCGGGCACCCCGGCGGCGGCAAAGTCATAGTCGTAGCGCAGTTGCCAGGAGCGCTCGCCGGCATTGCTGAAGTTGCCGTTGAACATGTCGTTGCCCAGGGTCCGGCCACTGCTGCCATAGACCGACATCCAGGGGCTGTCGCCGCTGACTTTCTGCAACCCCAGGTACAGGGTGTGGCCGGCCCGGGACGCGGAGAACAGGCCATAGGCGGTGTGGCTGTCGACCCGGCCAATGCGCGCGCTGCCATCGTCGCGGTCGATGAAGTACCCCAGGTTGGCCCCCAGCATCCACTCCCCCACGGGCTGCTTGTGCAGCAGGTTGAAGTAGCTCTGGCGGTAGATGTCCTGCAATTGCGAATGCCAGGCGCCGACCAGGGTGCGCTGCTGGTTGAAGCGGTACTCGGCACCGGCGTAGTTGAAGCCGTCGGATTTCACCCCCGGTGCGGCCCAGGCCGACAGGTCCTGCATGTCCGAGGAGTTGCGCAGGCTCACGGCCCGGTACTGCCCGGCCTGCAGCCCCAGCCCGGTGATCTCCCGGGACACCAGCAGCGCCCCGCGAAAGGTCTGGGGCAGCAGGCGCCCGTCGTCATAGCGCAGCACCGGGACATCCGGCAGCAGCTCGCCGACCTTCAGTTCAGTCTGCGACAGGCGCACCTTCACCGCCGCCCCGGCCCGTCCGTAGTTGTCCGCGGCACGCCCATCGTCATGCACCGGCAGCAGTTCGGAGCCGCTGACCCGCCCACTGCTGTCGAGCTTCAGGCCGAACAGGCCGATGGCATCCAGGCCGAACCCCACAGTGCCCGGGGTATAGCCGGAGCTGAACTTGAGGATGAAACCCTGGGCCCATTCCTCGATCTGGCCCTTGGGCGCATCGTGATCGCGAAAGTCTCGGTTGAAGTAGTAGTTGCGCAACAGCAGGTCGGTCTTGGCCCCTTCGAAGAAGCCGCTGTCTTCGGCCCAGGCCACCCCGCCGCCAAGCAGCGACAAGGAAGTGCCCAGCAGCGAGTGTGCAAGGAGGGAAGGACGGTTGCTCATTATTATTGTTCTCCGTTTCTTATGGGCGCAGCCGTCCCCCGACAGGCCATCTTGGCCCGCCTGGCTCCGGTTGCTCAGGGCCCCGGCCGGGATGGCCGGGGCAATTTCAGCGGGCTACATCAGAAGGGATACTGACGGGGCCGGTGCTGCAGGCTGATCCAGTGATCGCGGGTGAACTCGTCGATCGCCCAGTCGCCATTGAAGCGCCCCAGGCCGGAATTCTTCTCGCCACCGAACGGCGCGTTGGCCTCGTCGTTGACCGGTACATCGTTGATATGGGTCATGCCGGCGCGCACCTGGCGGGCAAAGTTCACCCCGCGCTCCAGGTTGCCGCTGAACACCGCGCTGGACAGACCGAACTCGCTGTCATTGGCCAGTGCCAGGGCATGGGCTTCGTCCCGGGCGCGGATCAGCCCCACCAGCGGCCCGAAGATCTCGTTGCGCGCCAGGTCCATCTCGGCCTGCACTTCGCCATACACATGGGGCGCCAGCAGGTTGCCCTGCAGGCCGCCTTCGTACAGTGGCTCGGCCCCCTCCTTCCGGGCCAGGGCGATTTTTTCCTGCAGGCCCTGCAGTTGCCGGGCGTTGATCACCGGACCGATCACCGTGTCGATCGATTGCGGGTCGCCGACCTTGAGTTGCTTGACCCGGGCCACGAAGCGCTGGGCAAAGGCGTCATAGACCTTGGCATCGAGGATGATCCGGTTGATCGCCATGCAGATCTGCCCCTGGTGCAGGAACTTGCCGAACACCGCGGCGTTCACCGCCTGCTCGATATCGGCGTCGTCCAGGACCACGAACGGGCTGTTGCCCCCCAGCTCCAGGGCCACGTGCTTGAGGTGCTGGCCGCCACTGGCCAGGCGGCCGATACCCTGCCCCACCGGGGTCGAACCGGTGAAGGTGATCAGTGACGGGATCGGGTGCTCGACAAAGGCGTCGCCGATCTTGCTGCCCGCCCCCACCACCACACTGAAGACCCCGGCCGGCAGCCCGGCTTCCTCGAAGATCCGCGCCAGCAGCAGGCCCCCGCAGACCGGGGTGTCGCTGGCCGGCTTGACCACCACCGCATTGCCCAGGGCCAAGGCCGGGGCAATGGAACGCTGGGTCAGGTGCAGCGGGAAGTTCCACGGGCTGATGACCCCGACCACCCCCAGGGCACTGCGGTAGACCCGGCTCTCCTTGCCCGGCACATCGGATTCGACAATCCGCCCGTGGACCCGAGCCGGGAACGACGCCGACTCCAGGGTGATCGCCCGGGCCGCGCCCCACTCCGCCAGGGCCTTGATCCGGGTACTGCCGGATTCGCGGATGATCCAGTCGACGATTTCATCCCGGCGCTGGTCGAAGATCGCCACCGCCTGATGCAGCACCTGGGCCCGGGCCGAAGGGCCCAAGGCCGCCCATTGCGGCTGCACCCGGGCGGCTTCGGCGTAGGCGGCATCCAGGTCGCTGCGGTTGGCCTGGGGCACTTCCAGCAACAGCGCACCGTCGTACGGGTTGCTCACCTTGAGCACTTTGCCAGCAGCGCCGGCACGCCACTGCCCGGCGATGGGTTGCAGGTGCAGATCGCTGTAGACCGCGTTGGAATCACTCATGACAACACTCCTTGAAAAAACTGGGTTCATAAACCATTCGTGCAACCATTGTGGCGAGGTCGCAGGCTTGGCCTCGGCGGCCCGCGTTTGGCGCGCAGCCAGCCCGAGCCTCGCCCACAAACACCAGGCCCCGCCCCGGCCATACCGGTTCAAGGTCCTGGCCAATGCACCTAAGCCGGCTCACCAGCCGCCCGCGCCTCGATCAGGCGCAGCAGTCCGAGCAGGGTTTCGGTGTGGGGCACGGCGATCCCTGCCTCCCGCGCCCTGGCCAGCACCTCGCCATTGATCGAGCCGATCTCCGTCGCCCGCCCCGCCAGCACATCCTGCAGCATCGACGGCTTGTGGGCCCGGTGATGGGCGATGGCGTAGAACACCGTGTCCAGGCAGCGCTGGGTATCCACGGCAATCCCCTGCGCCTGGGCCACGGCCAGCACCTCCAGGACAATCGCCTGAACCAGCGCCGGGCCTTCGGCGCGGGCGTCCAACTGCCCCACGGTGCAGCCCGTGGCGGCGCACAGGCTGTTCAGGGCGGCGTTGAAGGCGACCTTTTCCCAGATCGTGGTCCACATATTGGGGTCCAGCGTGCAGCGCAGGCCCGCCGCATCCAGCACCGCGGCGACCTCCAGCGCATCCGGGCGCTCGGTGCCGTCCAGCGCCAGGACACGCACCACTCCCAGGCCATGGGAGTGCACATGGCCGGGGCCGACCATGTCGCCGGGCCAGGTGGTCATGCCGATCATCACCTGCTCCGGGGCGACATGCCGGCACAGCGCCTCGGCGTTGCCCAGGCCGTTCTGCAGGGTCAGCACCAGGGTGTGCCGGCCGATATGCGCGGCAACACTGCGCAGGGCCTGCTCGGTGTGCTGGGTCTTGGTCAGCACCAGCAACAGGTCGGATTGGCCGCGGGCCTGTTCCGGGCGACAAGCGTGCAGGCCCTGGATCTGCCGATCGCCGCTGTCGGTCGCAAGGCGCAGCCCATGACGGCGGATGGCCTCAAGGTGGGCATCGTTGATGTCCAGCAGGGTCACCTGCTGGCCGCTCTCTGCCAGCAGGCCGCCAAACAGCGAGCCCATGGCGCCCGCTCCGAGAATACTGATGTTCATTGAGCCTCCTGGCCGGTTACGTGATTGAGGTGGTTCATGGACAGCTCCTGGGTCGTCAGCCAGTTCATGCCTGCCCCGGCGCACGCCGGGGAATGTGCCGGCGCACCACCAGCAAGGCAACCAGGGCCAGCAGCATCACCGAGCCGAGCAGGGTCAAGTAGCCCTCGGCGCCGCCCCGGGTGATCACCGTAGCACCGGCGAAGGCACTGAGGATCGCCCCCAGACGGCCAAAGGCCAAGGCCGAAGCGGTGCCGGTGGCGCGCACCCCGGTGGGATAGATAAAGGCACACAGGGCATACAGGGTGGACTGCACCGCGTTGACAAACAGCCCATGCACGCCAAAGCCGAAGATCAGCAGGCTGGTGTTCTGATTGATGTCCACCGTCTGCAGGGCAAAGGCGCTGACCGCGCCCCCGGCACAGCAGATCAGCAGCGGCCAGAACGACCCCCAGCGGGTCATGGCCACGGCGCACACCAGGGCGCCGATCACCCCGCCCAGGTTGTAGGCGGTCAGGCCGGAACCGGCCACCGCCAGCGGCAAGCCCTCGGACTGGAGCATGGTCGGCAACCAGCTGAAAGCGCTGTAGACCGCGGTCAGGCACATGAAGAAGGCAACCCACACCGCGACGGTGTCACGCCCATACCCGCTGGCGAACAAGGCGCGGAAACCGCCCTGTTTTTCGCTCGCCTGCTCCAGGGCGTCGGTGTAGCGCACGCCCTCCGCCATCGGCCGCCCAAGGCGTGCAAGCAAGGCGCTCAACTCGCCCCAGCGCTGGGGCCGGCGCGCCAGAAAACGCGGTGACTCCGGCAAGGTCGCCAACAGCAGGAAGCCCAGGACGATAGGCATGGCCCCGCCGATGAAAAACAGCGTGCGCCAACCGTACAGCGGCAGCACATGGGAGGCGAAGAAGCCCGCCAGCATGCCGCCCAGGGGTACGCAGACAATGGTCGCCGTGACCGCCAGGGTACGTCGGCGTGCCGGGGTGAACTCGGCGGTCATGGTGGTGGCGCTGGGCAACGCCCCGCCGATGCCCAGCCCGGCGATAAACCGCAGGGCCGCCACCGTCGCCGCATCCGGCGCCAGGCCGATGGCACAAGTGGCGGTGCCGAACACCAACACACTGGCGATCACCGCCATGCGACGGCCGAAACGGTCGGCGAACAATCCGGCACAGGCACTGCCGATGCCCATGCCGATCAACCCGGCCGCCACCGCCGGAGCGAAGGCTTCACGGGTGATGCCCCACTCCTTGATCATCAGCGGAATGGCAAAGCCGATCAGTTGGCCGTCGAAACCGTCCATGACAATGGACAGCGCGGCCAGCAGCACCACGATCTTCTGCATCGTGGTGTAGGGGCCTTGATCGAGCAAAGTGCCGATATCGGCACTGGCGGGACCGGGCCGCGATGGAAGCGGCGCAGCATCCAGCGCTGCGCTGACGGAAGTCGTGTTCATAGCCACCTCTTTTTTATTCTTGTGGTGTGTCCGCAAGCCGCGGTCGGCAACACCGGGCCCACGGCCCGGCGATCTTCAAGGCTTCAGGGCTCGATGGTCAGGGTCGGCACCTCGATCAGCACCGGGCGCTGGCCCGCCAGGGCTTCGCTCAGGGCCTGGGCAAACTCCTCGCGGGTATTGGCCTGCACCGAGTGCACGCCATAGCCGCGGCCGATGGCGCAGAAATCCAGGCCCGGCACATCCAGCCCCGGCGCGTCGCTGACCTGCAGCACATCGGCGAACCAGCGCAGGGCGCCGTAGGTGCCGTTCTTGAGGATGATGAACACCACCGGAATCTGGTACTGGGCGGCGGTCCACAGGGCGGTGATGCCGTAGTTGGCCGAACCGTCGCCAATGATGCCGATCACCCGGCGCTCGGGTTTCGCCAGTTGCACCCCCACCGCGGCCGGCAGGCCAAAGCCCAGGCCACCGGCCGCCGGAAAGAAATAGCTGCCGGGCTCGCGCATCTCCACCCGCTGCCAGAACGCGCCCACGGTGGAGGTGGACTCCTTGACGTAGATCGCGTCCGGCGGCGCCAGTTGGTCGATGACATCGAACACGGTTTCCGGGCGCAGCAGGCCGCCCTGCTCCTCCACCGGCTGGGCCCTTGGCAGGGCCTGGGGCATCGGGCGGTCGCTGTCCGGCAAGGCCCAGACCAGCGCCTGCAACGTCTCGGCAATGTCTGCCACCAGGGCATCGCCCATGGGCGCCCGGGCCGCCTCGCCAGGGTCGCAGGTGATGTGCAGCAGCTCGGTACCGGCCGGCAGGTAATCCCCCGGGGCGAACTGGTGATAACGGAACACTGGCGCGCCGACCACCAGGATCAGGTCGTGCTCGGCCAGGCAGCGGCTGATCCCGGCGATGGCCGCCGGCAGTACCCCGCGAAAGCTCGGGTGGCGAGTGGGGAACGGGCAGCGCGAGGCAGACGGCGCAACCCAGGCCGGCATGCGGCGTTTTTCCGCCAGCTGCACCGCCAGCGCGTTGCTCTGGCTGCCGTCCACATCCGGGCCCAGCACCAGCACCGGATTGCGCGCCGCTACCAGGCGTTGTACCAGGGAACGCAACTGCGCCGCCGCTGGCAGCCCGGCACTGGCCACCTGGCGCCGGGCCAGGTGCTCGACCCCGGCTGGCGCTGCGCGAGCCCAGTCGTCATAGGGGATCGACAGGTAGACCGGGCCTTTCGGCGCCTGGTTGGCCATGTGGATGGCCTGGCTCAGGGCCCGCGGCACGTCCTCGGCGCAGGCCGGCTCATGGCTCCACTTGACCAGGGGCTTGGGCAGTTGCGGCGCATCGACGTTGGCCAGCATCGCCTCGACGCCGATCATCGAGCGCACCTGCTGGCCGGCGGTGATCACCAGCGGGCTGTGGGAGTACCAGGCGTTGGTCAACGCGCCCATGCCGTTGCCGGTACCGGCCGCCGCGTGCAGGTTGACGAAGGCCGGCCGGCCGCTGGCCAGGGCGAAGCCGTCGGCCATGCCCACCACTGCCCCTTCGTGCAGGCCGAGGATGTACTGGAAGTCCTCGGGAAAGCCCTTGAGGAAAGGCAGCTCGTTGGAGCCCGGGTTGCCGAACACGGTGGTCAGACCCTGCTGGCGAAGAATGTCGTAGGAAGCGCTGTGGACGGTTTTCATAAGGACCTTTGCCGCTGTTTTTTAGAATTTGCAGTACTCTTGCAGCCGCCTTCAGATTGATCAAATCGATACTTTTTCTATCAAGAATAAAACCTGTCTATATCCGTGAGGCCCCATGAGCCACATCGACCTGAACCTGATCCGCACCTTCGTCACCCTCTACGACGCCCGCAGCGTGACCCTGGCCGCCGAGCGCCTGTTCGTCACCCAGCCCTCGGTCAGCTACGGCCTGGCACGCCTGCGCGAACTGCTGGACGACCCGCTGTTCAGCCGCACCCGCGACGGCATCCAGCCGACCCGCCTGGCCGACGAGTTGTACCTGACCTTCCGCGAATCACTGACGCGCATCGAGAACGCCGTGCACAGCACCCGCCATTTCGACCCGGCCAGCACTGAACGGCGGTTTCGCATCGCCCTTTCGGACCTCGGGGAAATGGGCTTCCTGCCGCTGATCCTGGCGCGCCTCAACCAGCAGGCCCCCGAGGCCGAAATCGAGGTCCTGCCGCTGCAGGTGGACCAGGCCAACGAATGGCTGGCCAGCGGCAAGGTCGACGCGGTGATCTGCCGCAAGACCCTCTCCGGCACCCGCAGCCAGGTGCTGATCCGCGAGCGCTATGTGTGCCTGCTCAGTGATCGTCATCCGCGCATCGAGCAACAGTTGAGCCTGGAGCAGTTTCTCGCCGAACGGCATGTCACGGTGACCCGCACCAGTGGCCACGGCAGCGTCGAGGACGTGCTCCAGCAGATGAATGTGCAACGGCGGATCAGCCTGCATGTGCCGCACTTCTCGGTCCTGCCCAAGGTCCTCCCCGGCACCGACCTGCTGGCGGTGCTGCCGGCGCAGATCGCCCGGTTGTTCACCCTCGAAGGCGGTCTCAGGCAACTCGAACTGCCGTTCCCGGTGGGCGAATTCGAGGTGTCCCTGCACTGGCATCCCAACAGCGACAGCTCCGCCGCCCTGCGCTGGTTCTGCAACACCGTGGCGCAGGCGATCATCGACGGTCAGCCTTGAGCCAAGGCCGGTTGCTGCTGCGCGGCCCTCGGTCGCAGCAGCATCAGGCCACCGGCGGCGAACACGAACACCAGGGCGAACACCCCGTACAGGTGCAACGGCTGCCAACCGCCGTCCAGCAGCACCCCGGCCACGGTCGGCGAGACGATCGCGCCGATGCGGCCGATGCCGATGCCCCACCCCACGCCCGTGGCCCGCACCGAAGCGTCGTAGACCACCGGGGACAAGGCGTACAGCCCGGCCACGCAACCGTTGGCGAACAGGCCGATCAGCAGCCCCAGGCCCAAGGCCGTGCCGATGGTCGAGCCGAAGCCGACAAACAGCAGCAGCAGGCCGGCGGTGATCAGCATGAACAGCGCCAAGACCCGGGTCAGCGGCCAGCGCGAGGACAAGCCGCCGATCAGCGCCGCACCGAAGATCCCGCCGACGCTCAGCAAGACCCCGCCGGTGATGCCCTGCTGCGCCGACAGCCCGGCGGCCACCAGCAGCTTGGGGGTCCAGCTCATGACGAAGTAGAAACCGAACATCACCAGGAAGAACAACAGCCAGATCAGCAACGTGGTGTGACGCATCGCCGGACTCAACAGTTGGCCGAAGCCGCGGGGGGCATCGGGCTCGCGCAGGCTGGCCTCAGGCAGGCTGGCCAGCTCGGCGAGCCCCAGGTGCCGGGCCAGGCGGTTGATTCGTACCAACCCATTGGCCGGGCGCCGGGCCAGCAGGAAGTCCACCGACTCGGGCAGCCACAGCAGCACCAGGGGAATCACCAGCAAGGTCACCACGCCGCCGAAGACAAACACCGAACGCCAGCCCCAATGGCTCAGCAGCCACACCGCCAGCAACCCGCCGAGGGTCGCCCCCAGGGCATAGCCGGTGGACTGCAGGCTTACCGCCAGACCGCGCCAGCGGCGGTTGGAATACTCGCTGGCGATCACGTTGCTGCTGGCCAGGATGCCGCCGATGCCCAACCCGGTGAAGCACCGCAGCAAAGCCAGTTGCAGGGGGCTCTGGCTGCTGGCGGAGAGCAGCATGCCAAGCCCCGACACCAGCAGGCAGAAGAGGATCAGCGGCCGACGACCAAAGCGATCGGCCCAGGGCGCGATAAACAACGAACCGGCGGCCATGCCGAACAACCCGGCGCTGAGCAGCAGGCCGATCTGCGCCCCGTTCAGCCCCCACTCCGCCGACACCGAGGCCGCAGTGAAGGCCATGACCAGCACGTCGAAGCCATCGATCATGTTCAGCACGATGCAAATCCCCACCGCCAGCCACTGGAAGGTATTCATCGCCCCCTGGTCCACCCGTTGCTGCAGGGACAGGCTCATGGGCGTTGCTCCCGGCCGCTCGCCGAGCGTCGCGCAGAATCGATAACAGCAGTGCACACAGACAGACGACACTCCGCACCCGGACGGGTGCAGGTCCTTGACAGGCCATTCATGACGAAACCCTTTTTGTAGTTTTTATCGGGGGATGATCGGGAGGGCTCCCGCCATCGCCAAGGCGCTAATCAACCAGCTAATGGATCCACAAACAAGAGAATGGAATCCTGCAAGGCCGCTCATGGCGTGGAAAATGGCACTGAAAAAAACAGTTTCCCGGGTTTATATTCGATTTATCAAAGAGTTAATAAACCCATGAATACCCGGCAATAGTGTTCGATTATCGAGCATTGATCGAGGCCAGGGATTGCTCCTGGCCGTATCTGCCTTGGCAAACGAAAGATCACGCCAATTGGATCCATTGAACGGTTCAATGCTTTCGCAGCCCGCGCGCCCGGCTGTCAAGCTTCGCCGGTTGGGCGATCGTGCCCGGGCTCTGCACGCCCTCCTTCTGAAAGCAATCACCGACCATCACCACCCGCTCCCTGGGCCTCTGTCTGCTGGCCCTGTGCATGCCGTGGCTGTTGAGCGCCTGCGGGCCCAAGGTGCGCCTGATGCACCCGGCCCCGGCGAAGCAATGACTGCTCGTGCCTTGAGCAAGCGCAACGGCATTCACGCCTACGACCTCCACGGCAATGAGCACAACAGCCAGCTACGCCTGCCTCCATGGCCCCGCCAGCCAGGAGCTGCGGTTCACCACACCGCGATATGGGAATCCGCCCGGGGCTCGGTGCCGCCGCACAGCACCCCGCTCAGAGGATCGCGCAGGATGATCTGGCCGCGGCCGTAGTGGATCAGGTCGCTGTCCAGCTGCACCTGATGGCCGCGTCGGGCCAGGGCGTTGGCCAGGTCCCGGGGGGCGTTGTGCTCGATGCCCACCTTCATCTCCCCCAGCCATTGCCAGCGCGGCGCATCCAGGGCCGCCTGGGGGTTGAGGCCGAAATCCACCAGGTTCATCACCATCTGCACGTGGCCCTGGGGCTGCATGTAGCCGCCCATCACGCCGAACGGCCCCAAGGGCTGGTCGCCCTGGCTGAGGAACCCGGGAATGATGGTGTGGAAGGTTTTCTTGCCCGGTGCCAGGCAGTTGGCGTGGGCCGGGTCGAGGCTGAATTCCTGGCCGCGATTCTGCAGGGCAATGCCGCTGTCGGGCAGCACCACCCCGGAGCCGAAGCCGTGGTAGTTGCTCTGGATGAACGAGACCATGTTGCCCTCGGCATCGGCCGTGGCCAGGTACACCGTGCCGCTGGCATGGGGGTCGCCGGGCGCAGGCGGCTGTGCCTGCTCGCTGATCTGGGCGCGGCGCCGGCTGCTGTAGGCATCGCTGAGCAGGTCGGCCACCGCCACCTTCATGTGCAAAGGGTCGGTGATGTAGTGCAGGCCATCGCTGTAGGCCAGCTTCAGCGCCTCCAGCTGGCGGTGCCAGGTGTGCTGGCTGTCGCGCTGGTGGAAATCGAAGCCTTCGAGGATCTTCAGCGCCATCAGCGCCACCAGCCCCTGGCCGCTCGGCGGAATCTCCCAGACGTCGTAGCCACGGTAGCTGGCCTTGATCGGCTCCACCCATTGCGCCCGATAGTCCTGCAGGTCGCTGGCCCGCAGGTAGCCACCGGTGGCCCGGGAATGGGCGTCCAGGCGCTGGGCCAGGGCGCCGCGGTAGAGGCTTTCGCAGCCTGTGGCCGCCAGCTCCTCGAGGGTCCGTGCCTGGGCCGGGTTGCGAAACACCTCGCCGGCCCGGGGGGCCCGGCCGTCGATGAGGAAGGTGTCGAACCAGGCATCGAGCACCGGTTCGCGATGGCGGGAAAACTCCTCCAGGGTCGCCTGCCATTGCCGGGCAACCACCGGTGACAGGGCAAAGCCGTCCCGGGCCAGCTCGATGGCCGGTTGCAGCAGCTCGGCAAAGGCCAGCTTGCCAAAACGCCGGGACAGCTCAGCCCAGGCCGAGGGGCAACCCAGCACCGTCACCGGGGTCCAGCCGTGCAGCGGCATCTGGCAATGCCCGGCAGCCTTCACCGCATCGATGTTCAGGGCGGCCGGGGCGTGGCCGTTGGCGCTCAGGCCGTGGAGCTGCCCCTGGCTCCAGACCAGGGCGAAGGCGTCGCCACCCAGGCCGCAGCCGGTGGGTTCGACCACGGTCAGCACCGCGGCGCAGGCGATGGCGGCATCAATGGCGTTGCCACCGCGCCTCATGATCGCGATTCCGGCCTCGGCCGCCAGGGGCTGGGACGCGGCGACCATGCCACGCCGGGCAAACACGCTCTGGCGCTGCGAGGCATAGGGATATTCGTGGGCAGAAAAATTCAACATGGCAAAGGCTCCGGCAGGCGGGCTTACAGCACGCGGCTGAGAAAGGCTTGGGTGCGGGGGTGGCTGGGGCGACTGAAGATCTGCTCCGGCGGCCCCTGTTCGATCAGTTCGCCCTGGTCGAGGACCACCACCCGATCGGCCACTTCCCGGGCAAAGCCCATCTCGTGGGTGACCACCACCATGGTCATGCCCTCCTCGGCCAGTTGCTTCATCACCTGCAGCACCTCGCCCACGGTTTCCGGATCCAGGGCACTGGTGGGCTCGTCGAAGAGCATGGCCAGGGGTTTCATCGCCAGGGCCCGGGCGATGGCCACCCGCTGCTGCTGGCCGCCGGACAGCATCGACGGGTAGTGCCCGGCCTTGTCCGCCAGGCCGACCCGGGCGAGCAAGGCCCGGGCCTGCTCCAGCGCGTCTTTGCGCGGCACGCCAAGGACCTGGATCGGCGCCTCGATGATGTTCTCCAGGGCGGTCATGTGGGGGAACAGGTTGAAGCGCTGGAACACCATGCCGATGTCCCGGCGCTGGCGGGCGATGTTGCGCTCCGAGTCGCGCACCAGGCTGCCGTCGGCGCGCTCGCGATAGCCCATGGCCCGGCCGTTGACCCGGATGCGCCCGGACTGGATCTCCTCCAGCAGGTTGAGACAGCGGATGAAGGTGGTCTTGCCCGAGCCCGAGGCACCGATCAGCACCACCACTTCACCGCGCCGCACCTGGAGGCAAATGCCCTTGAGGATCTGCAACTCGCCAAAGGATTTGTGCAGATCCTCGGCCTCGATGATCAGCTCTTCGCTCTTGTGCGCCATGTTCAGCGTCCCCGCAGCAGTTTGAAGGTGTGGCGGCCGAACATCCGGCTGCCGGCCGCCGGCGGTGCGGGCCGGTCGGACTGGCCGAAGCGCTGTTCCAGCCAGCGCTGGAAGAAGCCCCAGAGGGTGGTCAGCAACAGGAAGTAGATCGCCACCACCAGGTACAGCTCGAACACCCGAAAGGTCGCCGAAGTCACCATCTGCGTGCTCAGCAACAGCTCCTGCACGCCGATCACGCTGACCAGGGTGGTGTTCTTGAGCATCACGTTGAACTCGTTGCCCAGGGGCGGGACTATCACCCGGAACGCCTGGGGCAGCACGATGCGCCGCATCAGCTTGGCAAAGCCCATGCCCAGGCAGCGCCCGGCCTCGTATTGGCCCTTGTCCACGGCACCGATGCCGGCGCGGATGATCTCCGCCATGTAGGCGCCTTCATTGAGGCCCAGGGCAATGATCGCCGCCTGGATGTTGCCCGGCACCACCAGCCCGAACAGTTGCACATCATCGAAACGAAAGATTCCGCCGGCCGCCAGGGCGGTGTACAGAAAGACGATCTGCACCAGCAGCGGCGTACCGCGCATCAGCCACACGTAGAAACGCACCGGCAATTGCAGCAAGGGGTTGCGGGACAGACGCAGCAGCGCCGCGGCCAGCCCCAGGACGCAGCCCAGGAGCATCGCCAGCACGCTGATCAGGCAGGTCAGCCAGAGCCCGGTGAGGTACACCCCGCTGGGTTGCAACAGGTATTGCCAGAACACATCCCAATTGAAATTCATGGTCGGAGCGCCTCAGTCGAGTGTGTCGCTGGTCACGTGCCATTGGCTCAGCAGCCGGCCGTAGCTGCCGTCGCCACGCATGTCGCTGATGATCTGCTGCACCGCCGCCGTCAACTGCGGGTCATCCTTGCGCAGACCCAGGCCAGTGAGGATCCGGCTGAAGGCCGGCACCCCTTCCTCGAACAGCTCCGGGGCCATGGCGGCGTAATAGCCGGCGGTTTCCACGGTGGTGCCGTAGGCGTCCACCTGATGGATGCGCAGGGCCTGGAAGGCATCGGTGTCGGTGTTGTAGACCACCAGCTTCATCGGCGCCTTGCCGGCCTGGCCCAGGCCCTGGTTATGGGCGTCCAGCAGGGTCTTGATGGTGGAGCCGTTGAGCACCGCGACCTTGTGCCCGGACAGGTCATCCAGGTTCTTGATGCCCTTGGGATTGCCCTTGGGCACCACCACCGACTGGCTGGAGTACATGTAGTTGACGATGTCGATCACTTCCCGGCGTTCGGGCTTGTCGAACAGCTGGTCGACGATCATGTCGCACTGCCTGGCCAGCAGCGCCGGCAGCAGTCCGGAAAACGGGATCACCCGCCACTGCACCTGCTTGTTCCCCAGGCGCCGGGCGATCTCCAGGCCCAGGTCGACCGTCAGGCCCTTGGGTTTCTGGGCCTCGTCAAAGGACACCAGGGGCGGCGAATCCATGCCCGAGCAATAGGTGAGTTTGTCGACCTTCTGCAGGCGCTCCGGCACCTGGGGCGCGGCAGCCGCCCACTGTGCACAGAGCCCAAGGGATACAGCCACCAGCAAGGCACGGTGTTTATGCATGACCA
The DNA here is from genome assembly GCF_000633395.1 of Pseudomonas sp. PH1b. GTDB lineage: Bacteria > Pseudomonadota > Gammaproteobacteria > Pseudomonadales > Pseudomonadaceae > Aquipseudomonas. The sequence continues at coordinate 254,377 of NZ_AYMU01000011.1, read as the reverse complement.
GACACTCCACTTCGTTGATTAACGGGGCAGGACTCAAAGTCAACACACAGGCGGGCTCAGGCCCGCTTCTATTGTTCGGTTTGCAGAAACTGGATCAGCGCCGGCACCGTGCCCTCGATGTGCTCGCGCACCACCGCTTCGGCACGTTCGGCGTCGCCGGCGCGGATCGCGTCGAGGATCACCGCGTGTTCCTCGCGGGCGCTGAGGGGTTTGTCGCCGTGTTGCAGCCACAGGCGCATGGGCGCTTCCACCAGGGAGTACAGGGCCGAGATCTGTTTCATCAGCCGCGGCCGGCCGCTGAGGCTGCACAGGTATTCATGGAAGGCCCGGTGGCGGCTGACCCACTCGGCGCTCTCGTCGCGGTAGTCGTCCATCTCGTCCAGCAAGCGCTCCAGGGCCGCCAGTTGGCGCTCGCCGATACGGCCCACGGCCACCCGTACCGCCAGGCCCTCGAGGGCGCTGCGCATCTCGAACACTTCGTGCAGTTCGTCGATGTCCAGGCCGCTGACCACCGCCCCGCGATTGGGCCGCAGGGTCACCAGGCCCTGGGCATCGAGGCGGCGAAAGGCTTCGCGCACCGGCATGCGGCTCATGCCGATCTCACTGGCGATGTCCTCGGCGATCAGCCGCTCGCCCTTGCGGTAACGGCCGTTGCAGATGGCTTCCAGCAGAAAGTTGTAGGCCTCCTCCTCGGCGGTCAGGGGCTGACGTTCAACGTAGGCGGGAGCGAATTGCATAGGAAAGGCACCTTTTGTCTTTTTGTATCCAATTATCCATGAATACAAAAAAAGCAGGATGCGTGCCAGCTCACCGCGGGCTGTTTCAAGCCGCTGATTTGGCGAAGGAAAATTCCAAGGGCAGGAAGAAATGGCCGATCAAGGCCCGGAACAACGCGCCCTCCGTGCTACCGAATGAGTCACGGCGCGCCCTCGGAGAGCGAAAAAGTAGCGCGGTAACAGCCCGGGTTGAACCGAGCCGCCCCCTTGCAGGGCGGCCCGGAGGCGCAAGCCAGGAATGCCTGGCCGCAGAGGGCCGTGCAGCCCTTTAGAAGCTCAGGCAGATCTTGCCCAGGTGCGCCCCGCTGGCTTCATGGGCGAAGGCCTTGGCGATCTCGCTCAAGGGGAAGGTGCTGTCGATGATCGGCTTGATGGCGGTGGCCTCCAGCGCCCGGATCATCTCCTTCTGTTGCTGGCGGCTGCCGACGATCAGGCCCTGCAGGCGTTGCTGCTTGGCCATCAGCGCGGCGGTGGGCACCGGCCCGGCCCAACCGGTGAGCACACCGATCAGGGCGATATGCCCGCCGATCCGGCAGGCGTTGATGGATTGCGCCAAGGTGCCCGGGCCACCGACTTCCACCACATGGTCGACCCCGCGTCCGCCGGTGAGCTTGAGCACTTCATTGCCCCACTCCGGCTGCTGGCGGTAGTTGATGGTGTGGTCGGCGCCCAGGGAACGGACCCGCGCCAGCTTGGCGTCCGAGGACGACGTGGCGATCACCGTGGCGCCCATGGCCTTGGCGATCTGCAGGGCGAAGATCGACACCCCGCCGGTCCCCAGCACCAGCACCGTATCGCCGGCCTTGAGCCCGCCGTCCACCACCAGCGCCCGCCAGGCGGTGAGCCCGGCGGTGGTCAGGGTTGCCGCCTCGACATGGCTGTAGCCCTGGGGCGCATGGGTGAACCAGTGGCTGGGCTGGATCACCACTTCCCGGGCGTAACCGTCGACGCCATCGCCAGGGGTGGTGCTGAAATCGGCAATCGCCGGGCCGCCGTCGTGCCAGTGGGGAAAGAAGCAGGACACCACTGCATCGCCGACCTTGAACTCGCTGACGCCTTCACCGACCGCTTCCACCACCCCGGCGCCATCGGCCATGGGAATGCGCCCGTCGGCGGTGGGCAGCGCCCCCGTCACCACGGCGTAGTCGTGAAAGTTCAACGAGCAGGCATGCAGTCGCACGCGGATCTGCCCGTTGCCAGGCTGGCCCGGATCGGGCAGCTCCACGCACTTCAGGTTGTCCAGGGATGCCGGCAGGCTGAGCTTGATGGCTTGCATGGGATGCTCCTCCACAAATCGATAGTCTTCCAGGGGCCTCACCCTAACACCGATGGCGGCGATCTGTAGCCACGGCCCCTGGCTGCAAACGCCCAGCAGAGGCGCCAACCCGCCCATCGCCAGCCTCGAATCAACGCCCTGCCACCCCGGCTCGCACATAACACTGCTCGATCACCGTCGCGCCCCACTGCTCACCCACCTGTTCCTGCACCCGCACAAAGCCCTGTTCCTCATACAACGCGCGCGCCGCATCCAGGCCCTTGAAAGTCCACAGGCGGGTGGCGACAAAGCCCCACTGGTCGCAGAAGCCCAGGGCCTCGGCCAACAGCCGCCGGCCCAGCCCCTGGCCGCGGGCAGCCGCATCGAGAATGAAGCAGCGCAGAATCGCCTCACCGCCTGCGCCTTCCCCATCAATGGCGATGGAACCAACGATGCGTTCACCCTGCAGTGCCACCCAGACCTGGTTGCGCGGGTTGTCCAGGCGCCCCATCAGCTCGGCCATGTCCGCCGCCACGCGGCTTTCGAATGGCTGGCCGAAACCGGCACGGGTGGCGTAGTAGCTGGCGTGCATTTCGGCAATTCGGCCAATCACCCCCGGCCGATAACCGCAAGCGATGGACCCGCACTCGGGCTGCTCGGGGATCTGGCCCAGGCGTACCGCACGCAGTGCCCGGGCATAGTCGGCGATCCCCGCAGAGGCGTTGCACTGCTGCGCCGGGCTCAAGTGCCCGAGCGCCGCAGCCACCTGGGACTGGGCGAAACGGTCGATGCCCTGCAGGGTCTGGCGTCCCCGGGCAGTGAGTTGCAACTGCTTCGAGCGGGCGTCCTGCTCATGGGCCAGCTCGCTGAGTTCGCCGGCCTCCACCAGTTTGCGCACCAGGCGGCTGACACTGGATTTCTCCAGGCCGAGCAAGGTCACCAGGTCACTTGCGGTCAAGGCATTGCCCTGGCCGATCTCCAGCAGCGCATGCACCGCCGAGGGCGGGTAGTCAGTGGCGGCCAGGGTGGCCTGCATGAAGCCCAGTTCACGGACCATCTCCCGGGACGCCTGGCGCAACCGAGGGATGAGGGAAGCGGATTGGCTCGACATGGGAGAAACCTCGCAGTGGATTAATTAGTTGTACCTTACAACCAATTAACCGACAACCCGGATTTTCTTCCCGCGGTGGCAACAAGCCCCATCAGCCGTGATAAAAATTCAAGCACTCACTAATGAGAAGCATTACCATAAACGCCCATTTCGCCCGCCTCGACCTCGGAACCCCTATCGATGGTGCCCAACCCTTCGCTACAGCACGCCGTGGGCGAGCTCTACGCCCAGCATCACAACTGGGTGGTGCAACTGTTGCGACGCAAGCTCGGCAACCAGGACCAGGCCATGGACCTGGCACAGGACACCTTTGTGCGCCTTCTGCGCAGCGAGCAACTGCCCGTGCTGCGCGAACCCCGGGCCTACCTCAACACCGTGGCCAGCCGCCTGTGCGGGCAGTATTTCCGGCGCCAGGCCCTGGAGCGCGCGTACCTGGAATCCTTGGCGCAGCTGGAGCCGCAGCACCAGCCCTCGCCGGAAACCCGGCTGCTGGTGCTCGAAGCCCTGGACGCCGTGGGCCAGGTGCTGGACGGCCTGGGCCCCCGGGTACGCGAAGTATTTCTGCTGTCCCAGCTCGAAGGCCTGACCTACCCGCAGATTGCCGAGCGTCTGCTGCTCTCGATCAACGTGGTGCAAAAAGCCATGCTCAAGGCCTACCGCCATTGTTATGCAGCGGTGTACCCGCAATGAATGCCTTCCAGCCCGTGGACGATCAGGGCGCGGTGGAACAGCGGGTGCTGGACCAGGCCCTGGAATGGCTGGTGCTGTTGCAGTCGGGCCTCTGCCGCCCCGAGCAGCAGGCCGCCTGCCTGGCCTGGCGCCAGGCCGACCCGCAGCATGAACGAGCCTGGCAGCGCCTGGCCGGCATCGGCCAGGGCCTGCGTGACAGCACCCGCAGCCTGCCCGCCCCCCACGCCCGGCAACTGCTGCAGGCCCGCAGCCACCCCGGACGGCGTACCCTGCTCAAGGGCATGGTCGGCCTGGGCCTGGTGGCCGCCAGCAGTTGGGGCGTGCGTGAACGGCTCCTGTTGCCGCAGCTGTTCAGCGACTACCACACCGCCACGGGCGAGCGTCGCCAGTTGCAACTGGCCACGGGCGCCAACCTGCAACTGGACACCCGCACCAGCCTCGACCAGCAGCACAGCTCCCAGGGCCTGCAACTGCGGCTCAACAGCGGCCGCCTGCTGCTGACCCTGGGCAACGCCGCGCCCTTGTCCATCGCCACCGCCGATGGGCGCATCCACCTGGCCCCAGGCTCGCAACTGATCCTCAGCGTCGGCTTGCCGGGCATCAACGGCACCCGGGTGCAACTGCTGGCCGGCAACAGTTCGCTCAGCACCGCCCATGCTCCCCTGCGCGACCTGGGCCCGGGCCAGCAAGTGGATATCGTTCACCAACGGATCGGCGCCCTGGCCCCCGTGCCCGCCTCGGCCAGCGCCTGGACCCAAGGCCTGCTGATTGCCGACCGCAAGCCCTTGGGCGAAGTGCTCGCCGAGCTCGACCGCTATCGCCCAGGCCTGCTGCGCTGCGCCGCCGAAGTCGCCGGGTGGCGGGTTTCCGGCTCGTTTTCCCTGGATCAACCGGAGGCCAGCCTCGACCTGCTGGCCAAGGCCTTGCCGATTCGTATCCGGCGGGTGATGGGGTACTGGGTCTCTGTGGAAGCCGCCTGAATCTTTTTTTCAAACCGGCGGCAGTTTTTTCAATCTCGTGCATCAAGACCAGGGAAGAAGCTGGAAAACAGCTCAGCGCCAACCCTTCTCAACCCACGGATTTTCCTTATGCACATTCGCCTTACGCCCCTTGCCGCGGCCTTGCGCCCGGTCATCATCGGCCTGTCCATCGCCAGCGCCAGCCTGCCGCTGCTGGCCGCCGAACCCGGCGCCGCAGCCACTGACAGCCAGCCGCACGACTACACCATCGCCCCAGGCAACCTGGACCAGGTGCTGGGGGCCTTCGGCCAGCAATCCGGGGCCATGGTCGTGGTCGACGCCAGCCTCAGCGCCGGCAAGCGCAGCACTGGCCTGAACGGCCGCTTTGCCGTTGGCGAAGGCCTGCGCCGCCTGCTGGCGCCCCTGGGCCTGCAAGCGGTGGCCGAAGGCGCGGGGTATCGGGTGGTCCAGGCCAGCGGCGGCGAACGGGTCGAGTTGGGGGCAACCACGGTCACCACCAACCAGCTGGGCACCGTCACCGAAGGCAGCGGCTCCTACACTCCGGGCACCATCGCCACCGCCACCCGGTTGGTGCTGACACCGCGGGAAACCCCGCAGTCGATCTCGGTGGTGACCCGCCAGGTAATGGATGACTTTGGCCTCACTGCAATAGACGACGTAATGCGCCACACGCCGGGTATCACCGTATCCACCTACGACAGCGAACGCACCAACTACTATTCCCGCGGTTTCTCCATCGTCAACTTCCAGTACGACGGCATCCCGACCCTGCGCGACGCCCAGTATTCGGCCGGCCAGACCATGACCGACATGGCCCTGTACGACCGTGTCGAAGTGCTCAAGGGCGCGACCGGCCTGCTGACCGGCGCCGGCGGTCCTGGCGGCACCATCAACCTGATCCGCAAGAAGCCCACATCCGAGTTCAAGAGCAGCATCGAGCTCGGCGCCGGCTCCTGGGACAACTACCGCACCCAGATCGATGTCAGCGGACCGCTGACCGACTCCGGCAACGTCCGCGGCCGGGCGGTGGCCGCCTACCAAGACAAGAAATCGTTTCTTGATCACTATCAGCGCAAGACCGATGTCTACTACGGCATCCTTGAATTCGACCTGTCACCGGACACCCTGCTGACCCTCGGTGCCGACTATCAGGACAGCGACCCGAAGGGCTCGAGCTGGACCGGCACACGTACCGTCTATGACCCGGACGGCAATTATCTGAACCTGTCTCGCTCGTTCAACAATGGTCCGAAGTGGAGCAGTTGGGAACAGTACACCCGTACAGTGTTCGCTAGCCTGGAGCACAACTTCGACAATGGCTGGGTCGCCAAGGCCCAGTACAACCACCAGATCAACGGCTATAACGCGCCCTTGGGCTATATCTCCCAGGACACCGCTACCACCAGTTCGATCTACGCTCGCAAATACACTGGCGAAACCACCAGTGACAGCCTCGACGTCTATGCATCCGGACCTTTCGAGCTCTTCGGTCGAGAGCACCAGTTGGTAGTGGGCCAGTCCCTGTCGATCTCCGAATGGAAGGGCAAGGACTATTCCGATGCCACCTATTTCGACAACTCTTATGACTTCTACAAATGGCACGGCGAAGCCATCGAGCCCCTGTGGAACCAGCCGACCAAGATCAACGATGAAACCACACGCCAGACCGGCACCTACATCACCGGCCGCTTCAGCCTGATGGACGACCTGTCGCTGCTGCTCGGCACCCGCGTCGCCAATTTCCAGGTCACCGGTACCAGCGACACCAAGGAGAGCGGCAAGGTAGTGCCCTATGCCGGCCTGGTCTACGACCTCAACGACAATTTCTCCGCCTACGCCAGCTACACCGAGATTTTCCAACCGCAAACCCAGTACCGTGACCGCACGCGCAAGATGCTCGAACCCAATGAAGGGAAAAACTACGAGATCGGGCTCAAAGGCGAGTTCTTCGATGGTCGCCTGAACTCCAGCTTCGCCTACTTCGAGGTACACGAGGAAAACCGTCCAATCGCCGACACCATCTACAACTCCAATCCTGGGGTCGACTTCTCCTATATCGCCACCAAGACCAAGACCAAGGGCTACGAAGCGGAGATTTCCGGTGAGCTGCGTCCTGGCTGGCAATTGCAGGCCGGCTATACCCACAAGGTCAGCCGTGATGCCGACGGGGTGAAGGTGGCCACCTGGGAACCGCAAGATCAGCTCAGTTTCTACACCAGCTACAAACTCGGCGGCAGCCTCGACAAACTTACCCTGGGCGGTGGCGCCCGCTGGCAGGGCGAGGGCTGGCAAACGCTGTACAACCGTGGCAAGGACCGTTACGAAAAATTCTCCCAGGATCCGTTCTGGCTGGTGGACCTGATGGCGCGCTACCAGATCACCGACAACCTCTCGGCGACGCTGAACGTCAACAACCTGTTCGACAAGTCGTATTACACCAACATCGGTTTCTATGACTCGGCCTACTACGGTGACCCACGTAATGTGATGGTGACCACTCGCTGGGACTTCTAAGCCGTAGTCCCCCAATCCGTGCACCCTGCCCACCCGGGCAGGGTCGAACCGCCGACACCACCTGGTATCGGACAACCCATTGCAGCGACCATCGCAGCAAAATCACTACAGCCATCTGTACACTTCTGATAAAACTCCTTGTTGATCGTTCTGCGGTGAAACCTTCCATGTCCCCAACCCTGTCCCAGCGCCTGCGCCGTCGCTGGTTTTCCCTGCTGTGCATGGCCGCGCTAGTGGTCGGCCTGCCGGTGAGCTGCGCGGTACTCGAACACCAGGAACGCCAACTGGTGTTTCGCATCGAGCCCGGCACCGCCGGCTGGTACCGCGGCCTGCCGAGCACGGTGCAGGAGTTCGAACTCAAGCCGAAAAGCTTCAAGGCCGGGCAGAACATCCACGCCTGGTGGTGGCCGGCGCAACGCGCCGATGCCCCGGCGATCCTCTACCTGCACGGAGTGCGCTGGAACCTTACCGGCCAGCTGTTTCGCATCGAGCAACTGCACGCCCTGGGTTACTCGGTGCTGGCCATCGACTACCGCGGCTTTGGCCAGAGCCACGGCGACCTGCCCTCGGAAAGCAGCGTGTACGCAGACGCGCGCATCGCCTGGGAACGGTTCAAGGAACTGCAACCCGACGCCAGCAAGCGCCTGATCTACGGCCACTCCCTGGGCGGCGCGGTGGCCATCGACCTGGCGGCCGAACTGGGTCGCCAGGCCGCCAGCGAGCACACACCGATTGCCGCCCGCGGGCTGATCGTCGAATCCACCTTCACCACCCTGGCCGATGCCGCTGCGGCGGTGACCAAGACCTCCCTGCCGGTGCGCTGGCTGATGTCGCAGAAGTTCGATTCCATCGACAAGATCGGCGAGATCGGCATGCCGTTGCTGGTGGTCCATGGCCTGAAGGACGACTACGTACCGGCGCGCCTGAGCAAGGAGTTGTTCAAGGTGGCGCAAGAGCCGAAGAAACTGCTGCTGGTGCCCGGCGGCACCCATAACAACAGCATGAGCCTGGCGGGCAAGGGCTACGGCCAGGCCATCAACGCCCTGCTGCGGGCCAAGCCCGGCCATACCCTCGCCGGCCCGCCACCCAGCGCCATCCCCACCAGCTGAAGCGGACCTGTGTAGGCGCTGGCTTGCCAGCGAAGGGGCCCGCAAGAACACCGCATTCCCTCGCCATGAACCGCACTCACCGGCCGCTGCGCGGTTCGCCGGCAAGGACGACGCCGCTATCGCGCCAGCCGTAGGAGCTGGCTTGCCAGCGAAGAGGCCCGCAAGAACACCCCATTCCCTCGCCATGAACCGCACCCACCGGCCGCTGCGCGATTCGCCGGCAAAGACGACGCCGATATCGCGCCAGCCGTAGGAGCTGGCTTGCCAGCGAAGAGGCCCGCAAGAGCACCGCATTCCTTCGCCTTGAACCGCACTCACTGGCCGCTGCGCGGTTCGCCGGCAAGCCGGCTCCTACAGGGTGCACATTTGCTCAGCCGTAGGAGCTGGCTTGCCAGCGAAGGGGCCCGCAAGAACACCGCATTCCTTCGCCTTGAACCGCACCCACCGGCCGCTGCGCGGTTCGCCGGCAAGGACGACGCCGCTATCGCGCCAGCCGTAGGAGCTGGCTTGCCAGCGAAGGGGCCCGCAAGAACACCGCATTCCCTCGCCATGAACCGCACTCACCGGCCGCTGCGCGGTTCGCCGGCAAGCCGGCTCCTACAAATCGAATCGGCCAATTCCAGGGCCGCCGCCTTGACCGCTGGCACCGCTTCGCGCAAGGCACGGACCATCTCCAGGCGCGCGGGCTCGCTGTTGAGCACCCGGGTGAAAAGGATCTGCGCCCACCTCGGGCTGTTTTCCTGCAAGCCGGGCAGCGCCGCCAGCAACGCCGGCACATACACCGGAAGATCGAAATGCTCAGCGGCGTGAATCAGCGAAAACATCACCTCGTCATATTCCGCCTCATCGTCGAGCAACGACAACAGCGGGCCAATGCTGGCCGGGTCGGCCAACCGGGCCACCTCGGCGATGCAGGCGTCGATGCGCCGCAGAGGATTCTCGCCAGGATCGTTGAAGGCGTTTTCGAGCCTTAGCAGGGTGTTGATCAACACGTCGGATTTCATCGCTGCTCGCCAGAGTGGTCGAATCAAGGGAGGCGCAAAGATACGACCACACCGGCGTTTTTTCCAATGCCATGGGCCGCGCCCGAAACCGCCCCCTGTAGCCGTTGCCGCAGGCTGCGCAAGGCACCGAAGGGGCCTCGGTGCCTTCAACATCGCCGCGAGCCTGCGGCAGCGGCTACAAGGCGCCCTGTCCGCCGCTCGCGGCCACGCTCGGCGCGGCTGCTGGCGGGCGCAAAGCTTCGCCAATGGTGCGTAATTTCAGGCAGGTTTCCTGGTATTCGCTCTGCGGGTCCGACTCGCCAACGATGCCGCAGCCGGCGAACAGGTGCGCCTGGTTGCCACGAATCAGCGCCGAACGCAGGGCCACGGCGAACTCGCCGTCGCCCTCGGCATTCAGCCAGCCCACCGGGGCGGCGTACCAACCGCGATCCAGTTGCTCGTGCTCGCGGATGTAGTCCAGGGCCTTGGCTCGTGGCAGGCCGCCCACCGCCGGGGTCGGGTGCAGGGCATCGACCACTTGCAGCAGGTCGACCTGGGGCCGCAGGCGCCCGAGCACCGGGGTCAGCAGGTGCTGGACGTGGGCCAGGCGGTGCAGCTGCGGCTGCGGGGGAATCTCCAGCATGGCGCAGTACGGCTGCAGGGCCTCGCGCAGGGTCTGCACCACCAGGGCGTGTTCGTGGCGGTCCTTGGCGCTGTCCATCAGGGCCTGGCCCAGTTCCACGTCCTGCTGTTCATGCAGGCCGCGGGCGCAGGTGCCGGCCAGGGCCACGGTGTTGAGAGTGCCCCGGGCCACCCGGACCAAGCGCTCCGGCGTGGCGCCGAGGAAGCAGCTGTCGCCGCGGCTGAAGGCGAACAGGAACGCCTGGGGATAGGCCACCTGGAGATTCTCCAGCAAGGGCCCGCAGGGAATGCTGCGACTCGCCCGCAGGCAGACTTCCCGGGCCAGCACCACTTTGCTCAACTCGCCACCCTGGATCCGTGCAATCGCTTGGGCAACACAGTCCTGCCAGCGCCCGGCGGCCTGCGGATCGTCCTCGGCCCTGGCCTCGGCGGGCAGCTGCGCCGCCGGGGCGTGGCTGTAGCGCGCGTGCAACAGCGTCCATTCCGCTTCCAGGGTGCCGGCACTCTGGGCTACATCGGCGCCAGGCTCGACCCACAGGCTGAACAGCCAATGCTGCTGCTCACCTTCGCGCAGCAACAGGATCCGTGGCAGCACCAGGGAAGTGGCGGCAAACGACTGCCACTGGGCACTGCCGGGGCCCTGGGGGTCGAAGGCAAAACCGCCACACAGGTACGCCCGCTTCGGCCCCACCTGGTGGGCCTGTTCCAGCAACTGGCGCCAGGCCTGGGTGCAGGCGGCGAAACGCTCGGCGGCCGGCGGGCTGATTTCTTCGGTGCAGCCGAACCCGGCCAGGGCCAGGGCGCCCTGGTCACTGGACCAGAACAGGCTCTGGCCTAGCACCTGGCGGTTGGCGGCAAACAACCGCAACGGGTCCAGGCGCTCGGCGGCCAGGCTGTACACCACCAGCACCGCCCGGCCCCGGCGCCGGGCCAGGGATTCGCCCTTGCGCAGGGCCCGGGTCAGCCCGGACAGGCAGGATTCACTCATCTTGAGCTCCTTGCTCCAGCCCGTGCTGGCGCCGCCAGTGGCGCACTTGCTGGGCAATGTTCCAGTGGATGATCTGGGCGAACAGCGGCACCACGAACAGCGGGTCCAGCCCCGCCTGTTCGGCCCATTGCTGACGCAGTGGCAGCATGGCGGCGACCCGTTCCGGGGCGGCGATGCTCTGCTCTGTGGGTTTGAACTGCGCCGCGGCCTTGACGTAGGCCAGGCGCCGGCCCAGGGCCTGGATGATCTGCTCATCCATGGCGTCGATACCGCAGCGGATGTCGTGCAGGTCGCTGCATTGCTCGGGTGTTTTCATGTCGATGTCTGCCAAAGTGGAAATTCAGGGAGTCGAAGGCCAGGCCTGCCACGCCGGCTCGCCGTGGCCGGCCAGCAGGCGGGTCAGGTGCCTGAGCAGTTCGGCCTGCTGGTCGCGCAGGTAGAAGTGGCCACCGGGAAAGGACTGGAAATCCGTGACCTGGGCGCTGGTCTCGGCCCAGGCATAGGCTTCGTCCGGGTCGACCTCAGGGTCACGCGCCCCCAGGCACACGCTCAGGGGCAGGTCCAGGGCACGGCTGATATCACCGCGGTAGGACTCGATCAGCCGATAGTCGTTACGCAGCGCCGGCAGGTACAGCTCGCGCAAGGCGGGGTCGTCCAGGGGTGACGGCGCACCGTCGGACAAGCGCCGCACGTCCTCCAGCAGCCCGGCATCCGGCCCCAGGTGCAGCGCGCTGTGACGCTGGCGATGGGGCGCCGGGTGCGCCGACACGATCAGCCGCTGGGGCGCCGAGCCCTGCTGCTGCAGGCGCGCGGCCACCTCGAAGGCCAGGGCCGCACCCAGGCTGTGGCCGAACAGCACCAGCGGCCGGTCCACCAGGTCGGACAGGGCCCGGGTGATGGTGCCGGCCATCCACTCCAGGCTGCCGGGCCAGGTTTCGTCGAGGCGTTCTTCACGCCCCGGGTACTGCACGCTGATCAGCTCGATGTCCGCCGGTAACAGGCCGCGCCAGTCATTGAAGAAGCCGGCGCTGCCCCCGGCATGGGGAAAACACACCAGCCGGCAACGGGGCGGTTGCGGTTGCAGGTATCGGCGCAACCAGGCACTGGGAGCCTTTCTCACAACACTCCCTCCTCAACATCGGCCGGGTACGCAGGCGCTGCCAGGGGCAGGCTGATCCGGGTGTCCGGCAACCAGCGACGCAGTTGCGCAAGGCAGGCCGCGGCATCCAGCACCTGGGCGGCGTAATGCAGGCCCTCGGGCAGGTGCGCCCAGTGCAAGGCGCAGTAGGCCGCGACGCTGCCGGTCAGGCGCGAGCCGTCGCTGGCCCGCAGCCAGGCGCTGGCGTGCTGTTCGCGCCCATCGCGCAGGCCTTCGATGTCCACCGCCAGCACCTGGTACGGGGTGCGCCCGGCCACATCCAGGGCACTGGCCTGGACTAGCGCGGCAATGTTCTGCGGGCTGTGCCGGGTCTGCGGATCGGAGCCCTGGATGCGTTGCAGGGCCGCCGCCAGCTGGCCGCCTTCGAACAGGTTGAAGCCCTGCCCGCTGGCGACCTGAAGGCCCGCGAACAGCCGCTGCTGCTCGGTGCTCAGGTAGGGCACCGCCTGCACCGCGGCGCCGGGCAGCCAGTCACGCTGCAGAGGTTGCGCGGCACTGCTGGCCAACCGCTGCGGACGCCCCGCGGACCAACCGAACTGGGCCTGGCCAAAGCCGTTGTCCAGGCTCAGCAGAAAATCCTCGGCCGCGGTCGCCGACAGCCGTCCCAGGCCGCCGGCGTAGCAATGCATCCGCCGCACTTCCTGGAAGCCGCTCGCCAGCACCTGGGGAAACAGCCCCGACAGCCCCGGCAGCATGCCCGCCGACAGCAGCACCCGGCGCCCGGCCGGGAGCTTGCCCTGCAAGCGCTCATGCAGCGGATCGTCGCCCCCCACATCCAGGTAGTCGGCGCCAGCCGCCAGCGCGGCCTGGGCCACCCGGTCGAGAATCCGATAGCTGGGCCCGGCGCAATTGATGACCAACTGGCAACCGTCGCAGAACGCCGCGAGGCTCTGCTCGTCCCACAGGTCCACGGCGCGCACCTGCGCCCGGCCCTGAAGCTGCTGATTGAGCTGCTCGGCCTGCCGGGCATCGCGCCCCCCCAGGCGCAGGCGGCCGCTGTCGGCCAGCAGCAAGGCCACCTGCCGGCCGACACTGCCGTAGGCTCCGAGCAAGCCGATCATCGCGCCCTTCATGCCGCCACCTCGGTGGGGGCATCGAAGGCCCGGGCCACGGCTTCCACCTGGGGACTCTGCATGCAACTGAAGTGGTCCCCCGGCACGTCCACCACCCGCAGCTCGCCCAGGCACAGGGCCTGCCAATAGGCACTCATGTCGCGGTGCATGCCCGGCAGCACCTGGACCTCGCCGCTCTGGCGGATGAACAGCATGTCGCCCTGGTAGGGGGTAGCCTCATGCAGCGCCACCGCCGCCAGGCTATGGCGCAATACCTGCAACTGTTCCTGCAGCCAGGCCGGGTCGCTGAGCTGCGAGCCCGCGTGCCGCATGGCCTCGGCCACCGCCTGCAGACGCTGCTCCGGGGTCTTGGCCGCCAGGCGCCGCAGGCTGGCCAGGGCCGGCGCGCACTGCGGGTCGTCGCTCAAGGCCAGCAAGGAACCCTGGGGCACCCGCCCCGGCGTCTGGGCCAATACCCGGGCAATGCAGCGTTCCATGGCCTGCTCGTCCGCGGGGTAACCCAGGGCCAGCGGGTCGGCCTGCATCACCCGGGCGAACACGTACTCGGCCAGCAGGTCGTCCTCGATCATGAACGGCACCCGGTAGCTGCTGATCACGCTCAACTGCAGCACCTCGATGCACCGCGCCGCCAGGCACGCCGCCAGTTCGGTGGCCAGCAGCCCGCCCAGGCAGTAGCCGACGATGCTCACCTGGCGCCGGCCTTCGGCCTGCAGGGTGTCGGCATAACGCTCGGCCAATTGGCGAATCGCGGTGGCCGGTTCCAGGGCCAGGTAGCCCGAGACATCATTGAGCACCAGGCCTTCCAGGGGCGCCTCTTCGCCCAGGGCGGCGAACAGCGCCCGGTACGGCGCCAGGGTGCCACTGCCGTCATGGACGAAGATCCGCGTCGGCCCCTGGGCCTTGTCGCTGATCCGCACCAGCGGCGAATCGGCTTGCACCCCTTGGCCCCGCAGGTAGTCGGCCAGGGCCGCCACGGTCGGCTGGTTGATCAACTGGCGCAGCAGGTCGCTCCAGGGCAAATCACGGGCCTGGGGCAAGGCCTCGCGCAGGCGGCCCACCACTTGCGCCACCAGCAGCGAGTCGCCACCCAGCTCGAAGAAGCTCTGCTCGCGGCCTACCGTCGGCACCCGCAACAGGCTCTGCCAGACCTGGGCGATGCTGCGCTCCAGATCATCCCGCGGCGCGGCGCCGCTGTTCACCTGCTGCTCGGGCCCGGCACTGCCGATGCGCGCCAGGGCCTGGCGATCGACCTTGCCGTTGGCGGTCAGGGGCATTTCGTCGAGGATCTGCCAGTCCGCCGGGATCATGTAGTCCGGCAGGCGCTGCCCCAGGTGTGCGCGCAGGGCATCGGGCGCCAGGGTCTGGCGCTCGCTCTTGAAGCGAGTGATGAACAGGTGCTGGCCGATCTCCGACATCGCATCGTCGGCCTTGGGCAGGCACAGCGGCGTCTCGCCCCCGGCTTCCAGCAGCAACTGCTGCCACTGCTCGCGGCGGATGAAGGTGGTGTCCAGCTCGGCGCGAAAGTCCTCGAAGGTGTTCAGGCCTTCCTTGAACTCCATGGAGGCCATGATCTGGTAGGTGTCGCGGGTGGCCTCGATGAAGATCAACCAGCCTCCCGGGGCGAGCATTTCCCGCAGCCGCGCCAGCACCCGGCTGGCATGCCGCGAGTTGTGCAGCACGTTGGCGCAGAGGATCACGTCCAGGGAGTTGGCGGCCACGCCCTGGGCCCAATGGTCCTGGTTGAGGTCGAACAGGCCGTAGCTGACCCAGGGATAAGCGGCGAAATGCTCCCGGGCTTCATTGAGGAAGAACTGCGACAGGTCGGTGAACTGGTAGTCCACCGCCAGCCCGTCCAGGGCCGGGATCAGGTCGGCACTGGTGCCGCCGACCCCGGCGCCGATTTCCAGCAAGCGCAGGCGCTGGCCGGCCGGACGCTGGCGGATGATCTCCTGCACCGCGGCGCACACCGCCTGGTTCAGGTACTGGCTGATGAGGTTCTTGCGGTACGCGCCCTCGGCCGTGTCTGTGCGCCCCTGGGGGAACAGCAGGTGCAGCGGATCGAGTTGATCGCTCATCAGCGCCGGCAGTTGCTCCTGGCTTTCGCGCAGGTAACGCAGCACCTCGGCGCCCCAGCCGACGCTGGCTTCCAGGGTGTCGATGCGCTGCCACAACTGCTGGTATTGCTCGCGCTCGACCCGCAGGTCCGAATAGCCGCCGCTGTCCCGATCGTGGTGCACCAGCCCCTCCCGGGCCAGAGCCTGCAGCCAGCGGCGAATCAGCCGTTGGTTGCGCGGGGCAACTGCACACAGCTCCAGGATCTGCTCCAGCCCATGGGCCTGCCCCGGCTGTTCGAACAGCCCCGGACGCTGCAGGGCCAGGCCCATGGACAGCAAGGCAGCACGCTCGACGCAGGCCGACATCTCGCTCACCTGCGCGTCGCTCAAATCCCCGCGTACCGCCTGCGCCGCGGCTTGGGTCAGGCTCTCCAACTGCGCCGGCCAAGGCAGCGGCAGCTCCCGCAGGCTGGCCCGCAGGCAGGCTTGCAGACGCCGGTCGAAGGCGCCCTCGCCTGCCGCCACCACCACCGCGGATTCCACCAGGGGGTGGCTGAGCAGCGCGCTTTCCACTTCCGCCAGTTCAATCCGGTGACCGCGCACCTTGACCTGGAAATCCTCGCGACCGAGGAACTCGATCAGACCGTCCTCCAGGTAGCGACCCAGGTCACCGGTGCGGTACAGGCGCTCGCCACTGCGTGGGTGATCGACGAAACGCTCGGCGGTTTTTTCCTCATCCCCCAGGTACCCCAGGGCCAGGCCATCCCCGGCGATGTACAGCTCGCCGGCCACCCCTTGCGGGCGGTCGCGGCCCTGCTCGTCGAGGACCATGAAGCGCTGGTTGGCCAAGGGCCTGCCGTAGGGAATGCTGCGCCACGTGGGGTTGACCTGCTGGATCGGGTAGTAGATCGACCAGATCGCCGCTTCGGTGGCACCGCCCAAGCTGACCAGGCACAGGCCCGGCAGGCAGCGCGCGGCTTCGGCCGGCAGGTTCAGGGCAATCCAGTCCCCCGACAGCAGCGCCAGGCGCAACGAGGTCGGGGCCGCCGCGGGCACCGCCTGCAGGTAGTGGGTGAGCATCTGCAACTGCGCCGGCACCGAGTTCCACAGGGTCACCCCGTGTTCGCGGGCGCACTCGGCCCAGTGCGACGGGTCGGCGCGGCGTTGCGGGTCCGGCAGCACCAGGGCACCGCCCACCGCCAGCAGGCCGAAAATGTCGTACACCGACAGGTCGAAGCCCAGGCTCGCCAGGGCCAGCACTCGGTCATCGGCCCCGATGGCAAAACGCTGGTTGATGTCGACGATGGTGTTGAGCGCCGCCTGGTGGCTGATCATCACGCCCTTGGGAATGCCGGTGGAACCCGAGGTGTAGATCACGTAGGCCAGTTGCTGCGGGTCGATGTCCAGCTCTGGCAATCGACGCTGGGGCGCAGCTGGCCCCTGGTCGAGGGCAATCACTTGCGTGACCCGCGCCGGCCAGCTCAGGCGGTCGCTGAGCCAGGACTGGCTGAGTACCCGGCCGACCTCGGCGTTGTCGAGGATCAGCGCGCGCCGGGCCTCGGGCTGGTTGGTGTCCAGGGGCAGGTAGGCGGCGCCGGCCCGCAGGATGCCGAGCACCGCAATCACCTGTTCCAGGCCTTTGTCCATGCACACCGCGACCCGTTCACCGGGCTGGCAGCCGGCGTCCAGCAGGGCTTCGGCCACGGCTTCGGCACGCGCGGCCAACTCGCCGTAGCTCAGTTGCCCGGCGCCCTGGATCAACGCCACGCGCTCTGGCGTGGCGGCGGCCTGCTGCCAGAACGGCTGGTGCAGCAATCCGCTGGGCAGGGGTTGTGCGGTCTGGTTCACCAGTTCGCGCTGCAGGCGCTGGGCCGCCGGCAACTCCAGGCAGTCGTCCAGGGTCCAGGCCGAGGGCTCGCGGGACAGGCGCTTGAGCAGGCGCTCGAAGGTGTCGAACAGGTCGTCGAGCAACGCCTCGCTGAACACCCCTTCGCGAATGTCCCAGTTGATCGCCAGGCCGTTGTCCCGTTCGCTGACCTGGCAGTCGATCAGTACCTGGGGCGTCTGGCTGATGCCGAACACCAGCTCGGCGCCGGGCATGAAGGCCCCGCCGCCGCTTTCGCCACCGGCCCCCAGGGTGCTGGTGAAGGCATAGGGCATCAGCGCCGCGTCCTGGCCCTTGCGCCGCGCCAGTTCGCGCAGCACTTCGATGCCCGAGCACAGCCGGTGGTCCATGTCCTGCCACAGTTGCTCCTGCAGCTGCTGGCTGCGCTGGCCGAAACTGCCACCTTGCAGGGTCTGCACTTCCAGCAGTTCCACCGAGCTGAAGTCGCCCACCAGGCGGTCCACCTGGGGGTGCAGGGACAGGCGATTGAGCAGGGTCAGGCTCAGGCAGAAATGCCCGCGCCGGCTCCAGCGCCCCAGGGTCTCGGCATAAGCCGAAAGGATCGCCGCCGACACTCCGACCCCGGCCGCCGCCGCGTTCAGGCGCAGGGCGTTGCAATCCCGAGCTTCCAGGCTCATGGCCCGGCGCTGGAAGCGCGGCCCGCTGGGCGCCCCCAGCAGCGGCAGTTCCGGCGCCCCCGGCAGGCTATCGACCCGCTCCCACCAATACTGCCGGTCACGCTGGTAGCGCGGTTGCTCGCGCAGGCGGCGCTCCCCCAGCACGTAATCGCGGAAGCTGATCTGCGCCGGCGCCGCCAGCGCTTCGCCGCGGTACAGCTGCTGCAACTCGGCCAGCAACATGCGCACGCTCTGGTAGTCGCACACCAGCAGGTCCACCGACAGGTGCAGGCGCGACTGCTCGCGTCCCTGGCTGACCCGCAGTTCGATCAACGGCCATTGCTGCGGCGTGGCACGGCGCAGTTCCATGCGCTCGCGCAGGGCCTGCAAGGCGCTGCCGTCATCGTCGCGCAGGTCATGGCAAGGGATCGCATAGTGCGGGACCTGGGGCAGGATGCGCTGGTAGCCCTCCTCCAGCACCACCGCGCGCAGCATTTCGTGGCGCGCGATCAACTGGTTCCAGGCGCGCTCCAGGCGCGCCGGGTCGAGGTCCTGCTGGGCGAACTCGAGGTAGCCGTGGCAGGCCACGCCACCGTAGCTGAAAGCGGTGGTACGCCCCAGCAGGTAGGCGGCCTGCACATCGGTCAGCGGGAAGGGTTCTTCCAGGGCCGACAGGTCGGCTTCCAGGGTCGGCATCTGCACCACCTGCAGGGCCTGCAGCAATGCGTCCTTGTGTTCGCGCAATCGCGCCAGGCGCGCCTCGTCCATGACCCCGGCCGGGGCCCGATAGCGCAGGCGGCCCTGTTCTTCCCAGAGTTCCACGCCCTGTTGTTGCAGGTCCTGTTGCAGTTGTTGCAGCGTCATAGCACGCCCTCCACCATTGCGTTCTGATTGACGGGCCGCTGCTCCCGGCGCGAGGCAAGCAACTGCCCCTGCAGGGCCACGGTGGCCGCGTTGAAAAAATCCTTGAGTGACAGTTCCAGCTGGAACTGCCGGGCGATGCGTTCGATCAGCCGGGCCGCCAGCAGGCTGTTGCCGCCCAGGGCGAAGAAGCCCTGGTGACGCCCTACCCGGGGTACCTCCAGCAGTTCTTCCCAGAGCGCGGCCACGGCCTCTTCCCAGGGGCCTTGCGGGGGTTGTTCGCTGTGGGGCTGGATGCCCCGGCGCTGTTCCTGCAGCAGCCACACCAGCGCCGCGCGGTCGACCTTGCCGTTGGCGCTCAGGGGCAGCTCCGGCAGGGCCAGCCAACTGTCCGGCAGCATGTGTTCGGGCAGTTGCTGGGCCAGCCATTGGCGCAGGCTGCTGGCGTCGGGCAGGGTCTCGTGGCCCACCAGCGCCACTGCCAGCTGGCTTTCAGAGCCCGGCAGGATCAGGCTCACGGCGCGGCTCACCGCTGGGTGGCGCTCCAGGGCCAGGTCGATTTCCGCCAGCTCGATGCGAAAGCCGCGGACCTTGACCTGATGGTCCAGGCGCCCGAGAAACTCCAGGGTGCCATCGGCCCAGTAGCGGCCCTGGTCGCCGGTGCGGTACCAGCGCCCGCCGTCGTGCTGGACAAAGCGCTGGGCGCTGAGGACCGGCAGGCCGCGATAGCCGGCGGCCACTCCGGCGCCGCCGATCCACAATTCACCGGGCACCCAGTCCGGGCAGTCGCGGCCCTGGCTGTCCACCACCCGGAAGCACTGGTTCTCCAGAGGCCGGCCATAGGGCACCGAACGCCAGTGCCCGGGCACCTCCTCGACCTCCTGGAGGTTCGACCAGATGGCCGCCTCGGTGGCCCCACCCAGGGCCACGAATGTCAGCGAGCGGCCACCGGCCTGGCGCAGGCGCCGCGGCAGATCGAGCCCGACCCAGTCGCCGGAAACCATGGCCAGGCGCAATGCCCCGAGCCCGGCGTCATCGCGTACTTGCAGGGTCAGCATGTCCAGCAGCGCCGGCACCGAATTCCACAGGGTCACCTGCTGTTCGCGGATCAGCCGCAGCCATTCCTGGGGCTCCTTGCGGCATTCATCGGCGGGCAGCACCAGGGCGCCGCCGACGCTCAAGAGGCCGAACAGGTCATACACCGAAAGGTCGAAATCCAGGGCCGAGACGGCCAGTACCCGGTCCTCGGCGCCGACCCGATAGCGCCGGTTGATCGCCTCGACGGTGTTCATCGCGGCGCCGTGGCAGAGTTCCACGCCCTTGGGCTCGCCGGTGGTGCCAGAGGTGAAGATCACATAGGCCAGGGCGCTCGGCGCCACCGCCAGCGGCTGGCTCAGGGCAGTCGCGGCCCGGGCATGGGCCAGGGTCACCACCTGCAGTTCGGCGAGCCACACCCCGCCGTCACGGCGGGCCGCGTCGGTGATCACCAGCCGGGCGCCGGCTCGTTGATAGATCAGGTCGCGACGCGCAGGCGGCTGTTCCACCCCGACCGGCACATAGACCGCACCGGCGGCGAGAATCCCCAGCACCGCGATCACCTGCTCGCGGCCCTTGGGCAGGGTGATCGCCACGGCGTCACCGGCTTGCACGCCCCAGTCCAGCAGGGCCCCGGCCAGTTGCAGGGCTTCGCGGGCCAGCTCGGCGTAACTCAGGTTGCCCTGGTCGCAGATCAGCGCCAGCCGCTCGGGCTGCTGCCGGGCCTGCTGGAAAAAGCCCTGGTGCAACAGCGCCGCGCTTGAGGCATGGGCGGTGTGGTTGACCGCCTGGCGCACCTGCTGCTGGCTCGCGGGCAAGGGCAGTGGCGCCGGCTGCTGCCAGTCGTTGGCGCACAGCCACAGCAGCAGTTGGCGATAGGCGTCGAACATCGACTCCAGCAGGCCCGCGGGGAACAGTGCATCCACTGCATCCCAGTTCAACAGCAGGCCATCGGCCATTGGATAGCTCTGGTGATCCAGCCACACCTGGGGGGTTTGCGACAGGGCCCAGCCCGGTTCGCCCAACTGCTGGCGGCAGGTCTCGTCGACGAACGCCGGGCCCAGGTTGCAGGCGAACACCACCGGCGCGCCCTGGCCCGTGCCCTGATGCAGGCGCGCCCGCTCGCGCAGCACCTCGACCCCGGGCCAGGCACTGTGGGCGATGTCCTGGTGCAGGCGGGCCTGCAGGGCCAGGGCTTGCTGGCAGAAGTCCGCCGGCTGGCGCAGGTCCACTTCCAGCAGCACCAGGTTGGAAAAATCCGCCAGCAGGTGGGGCACGCAGGGGTGCAGTTCCTGACGATTGAACAACGGCACGTTGAGCAGGAAATGCTGACTGGCGCTCCAGCGCCCAAGCACCTGGGCATAGGCGCAAGCCAGCACGCTGGCCAGGGTCAGGCCGTGGCCCCGGGCGCGGTCTTCCAGGGCCTGCAGCTGGCCCCGGTCAAGGCGCATGGCCAGGCGCCGGAACCGCGGGGTGCCAAGGCTTTGCGGGTCCTCAGCAAGAGGCAGTTGCGGGCCGTCCGGCAAGGCCTCCAGGCGTGGCAGCCAGTAGTCCTTGGCCGCCGCCAGCTGCGGTGCACGCAGCGCTTGCTCGGCCTGCAGGTAATGGGCGAAATCCCAGTCCAGAGCGGGCAACTGCTGCTCCTGGCCGGCGTGGATCAGCGCCAGGTCGCGCAGCAGGATGCCGATGCTGAGGACGTCGGCCACCAGCAGGTCGATGTTCAAGTGCAGACGCGTGCGACCTTCGGGCAGCAGGCTCAATTGCACATCGAAGACTTCCCCGCGGGTCACCTCCAGGCAGCGCTGGGACAGCCGCTCGCGGATCACGTCCAGGGCCTCGGCGGTGGCCACGCAGGAGGCCTGGCGCAGGTCATGCACGGTCAGCCCGGGCCACGGGCTCTGGGGCAGGATGCGCTGGCAGGTGTCGCTGATGAAGCAGGCCCGCAGCATCGGGTGGCGCTGGCACAGGCGACGCAGGGCCTGTTCCAGGTGCAGGGGATCCAGATCCTGGCCGTCCAGTTCCTGGTACAGGTGGCAGCCGACACCGCCCAGGGGCATGCCCGGGTCACGGCCGAACCAGTAGGCCTGCTGCAGCGGCGTCAGGCCGAAGTCGGCGCTCGGGGCGGGGCCGGCCACGGCCTGCAGGCGCGGGGCCGAGCTGGCGCGCCGGGCCTCTATCAGCGCCCACCAGGCCTGCAGGGTTGGCTGTCGGATCAGTTCGGCAAAACCCAGGGTCACGCCTTCGGCGGCGAGCAGGGCCGGCAGGCGCATGATGCTCACCGAATCGAGGCCCTGCTCGATCAGCGAGGTCTCGGCTTCCAGGTCCTCGGCGGCATAGCCGAGCAGGCGTGCAATGCCTTCGCAAAGTCCTTGGGGGGAATGACTCAGGCCGGCGTGCGCGGGATGAGCGCGTGCCAGTGCTGGGTGATCAGTCATGGTGGACGGTCCTTTCGGATAGGGAATAGGGAGGTACAGAAGAAGGAGCAACGGCTGAGGGTTGGCGCAAGCGCCAGCGATTGATCGCCTCACGCTCGTGGAACAGCTCGCGGTAGCGGCCCGGGGTCGCCATCAGTTGTGCATGGTTGCCGCATTGGGCCAGGCGCCCCTGGTCCAGCAGGAGGATCTGCCCGGCGCTCGGGGCCAGGGTCGGCTTGTGGGTCACCAGCAGCACCGTGTGCTTGCGCGCCAGGGCCAGCAGGCTGCGGTTGACCCGGGCCTCGCTGATGGCATCGAGGGCCGCGGTGGGTTCGTCCAGCAGCACCAGCGTGGCGTCCTTGAGCAGCACTCGGGCCAGGGCCAGGCACTGGCGCTCACCACCGGACAGGCTGACACCGCCCTCGCCCACCCGGGTTTGCCAGCCCTGGGGCAGGCGCTCGGCCAGACGGTCGAGGCCGGTGGCGCGAGCGGCCTCCATCAACTGCGCGTCGCTGGCTTCAGGAAGCCCCAGCCGCAGGTTGTCCAGCAGGCTGGCGGCCAGTGGCGGGCAGTCCTGGAACATCAGGGCAATGGCGGCATCCCGGCATTCGCCAGACAACTGGCGCAGGTCGACACCGCCCAACAGGATGGCGCCGCAGTCGGGATCGCTGAAGCGCGCAAGCAAGCGCAGCAGGCTCGACTTGCCGGAGCCCGAGGGCCCCACCAGCAGGTTCAGCGAGCCCGGCTCCAGGGTGAAGTTGATGCCCTGCAGAACCGCCTGGCCCTGGCGGACCAGGCCCAGGTCGCGGACTTCAAGTCGATGCCCTTCAGGCTCCTGGGGCTGGTTCGGCTCTGCCAGTGCTGGCAGTTGCAGCAACTGGCGCAGGCGGTTGAGGCCGTGGTGGGTCTGGCGCAAGGTGGTGCCCAGGTTGACCAGCGCGCCCATGGGTTCCACCAGGCAGGTGGCAAGTACCGCCAGGGCCAGGTACTGCACGGCGCCGAGACTGCCGCCAAGCACCGCGTACAGGCCGCACAGGAGCACGGCGGTGTAGCTGGCCTGGAGCACCACCGCCAGCCCCAGGGCCGCCGGAAAGGTCCGCCAGTGGGCCCGACGCTGAGCCTGGCGCTGTTGCTGCAAGGCCTCGGTGAGCAGGCTGAAACCTTCACCGTTGCGGCCGCTGGCACGCAGCAGTGGCTGCTGGCGCAGGAACTCCAGAACCCGCGCCGCCGCCTCGTTGGCCGCAGCCTCGCTCAAGCGCTCGGCCTGGCCGCCCCAGCGCACGCCCCAGTGATACAACAGCCACAGCAACGGCACGCTGGCCAATGCCGCCAGGGCCATGGAACGGTCATAGAAAAACAGTGCCAGCAGCAACGCCAGGGGCGTCAGCAAGGCATTGGCCATGGGCTGCAGCAGGTGCGCCGGGGCGCTCATGATCTGCAGCACGGTGTGGGTCACCAGACGGTTGAGTTCGGCACTGCGCCGCTCGACAAACCACTCCAGTGGCAGGCGCACCAACTGCTGGCCGATGCGCAGGTTGAGTGATTGCGCAGCGGCGGCGCCGGCCCGGTAGCCGGCCAGTTGGGCGTAGCGACGCAGCCCCAGGCACAGCGCCGCCAGGGCGGCAAAGGTCGCGGCCCAACGCCAGGAGGCACTGCCCGAGGCCGCCTCGAATAGCGCGGCAAAGGCCATGGGCAACAGCGCCAGCGCGGCGCCCTGGACCAGGGCGCTCAAGGCCGTGGCCGCCAGGGCTCGGCGCAGCAGGCCGGCTTCCCGCGGCTGCAGGCTGCTCAACAGGGCGCGGATCATGAGTCAGCCCTCGTCAGCCCGGTGGCGCTGAACTGCTCCGCCGCCCATAGCCCGGCATACACCCCCTTCTGTGCCAGCAGGGCCTGGTGCCGGCCGCACTCCACCAGTTGCCCGCCCTGCAACACGGCAATCTGTTCGGCGTCCTGGATACTGCTCAAGCGGTGGGCGATCACCAGCACCGTGCGCCCTGCCGCCAGGCGCGACAGCGCCTGCTGGATCGCCGCTTCAGAATGGGGATCGCTGGCGGCCGTGGCTTCATCGAGCACCAGGATCGGCGCCTGACTGAGCATCGCCCGGGCAATGCCCAGGCGCTGCACTTCCCCACCGGACAGCTGCAGCCCGGCGCCCAACAGGCTGTGATAACCCTCGGGCAAGGCGCTGATGCGCTCATGGATCTGCGCCGCCCGGGCCGCCTCCTCGACCTCGGCAAGGCTGGCCTCAGGCCGACCCAGGCGCAGGTTGTCGAGGACGCTGCTGCGCAGCAGGCGCACCTCCTGGAAGACAAAGGCCACCTGGCGATACAGGGTCGCGCTGTCCATGTCCCGCAGGTCGACGCCGCCGATACGGATGGCCCCGCCGCTGACATCGGCAAAGCGCGCCAGCAGGGTGGCCAGGGTCGATTTGCCGGCCCCCGAATCCCCCACCAGGGCGGTCAGGGTGCCGGGTTGCAACTGCAGGTCGATGCCCCGCAGCACCTGGGTGCCATCGGGGTAACTGAAATCCACGGCATCGAAGGTCACTTGATGGCCTTCGGGCTGCCGGGAAAAGGACGGCTGCGCCAGCAGCTCGGTGTCCAGCACCTGGCGGATCCGCTGCGCCGCCATCCGCCCCTGCACCAGGGAGTCGGCGCCGTGCCCCAGGGCCGCCACCGGCGCCGCCAGGGCCGGGCCCAGCAAGGCGAATGGCAGCAGCTGCGCCGGCTGCAGCCCGCCCCAGGCCAGCAACGGCACTCCGGCCACCAGCACCAGGGCCAGCACCAGCAGGGGCGACAGCAGCACCTCGACGCTGGCGCCCAGGCCGGCCCAGCGCTCGACCCACTGCGAGAAGAACCGCCCGAAGCCTTGCACCGCGCCGAAAAAATCGTTCTGCACCCGCTCCACCCGGCCGAAGGACTTGACCATGGCGATGCTCTGGACAAAGTTCAGGGTGGCCGTGGACAGCTCGCCCAGGGCAGCGCCCAGGCGCTGGCGTTCGCCACGGTAGGCCGCCGTGCGCATGACCCGCAAGCGCCACAGGGCCACCAGCGGCGGCACCAGCACCACCAGGGTCATGGGCACATTCACCGTCAGCAGGTAGACCAGGCTGGCCAGGGGCACCACCAGCGCGGCCACCAGGTTGTTGGGCAAGTGGGCCACCAGTTGGTGCAAGGCAGCGACATCGTCGAGCAGTACCCGCTCGGCGGTTTCCCGCTGCTGGCCGAACCAGGCCAGGGGCACCCGCGCCAGGTGCTCGGCAATGCGCTGGCGCAGTTGGCGCTGCAGGTCGCTGTCCGCCAGGTGGGTGATCTGCAACGCCGCCGCCAGCCCCAGCAGGCGCAGGAGCAAGGCCGCGGCGCCGGCCAGCAGCCAGAACCGCGCGCCCCTTGAATCCAGCTCGCCGGCCAGCAGCAGCGGCGCCAGTTCCGCCACGGCAATGAACGGCAGCAAGCCCACCAGGGCCGCCAGGGCCTGGAGCAGCATCGCCGCCAGCAGGCGCCCGCGCACCGGGTGCAAGAGGCTGGAGAGTCCTTGTCGTTCAGCCACGGGCAGCATTCCCCTCCAGCGAGTCGGCCTGGGCCCCGAAGTAGCGGGCCTGGATCGCTTCACGCAGGTGCTTGCGGCTGACCTTGCCGACCCCGGTCTGGGGAAACGCCGGGATGAACTCGAAGCGGTCCGGCAGCTTGAACGCGGCCAGGCCCTGGGTCCGCAAGTGGCGCAACAGTTCCGGGGCGCGGGGCGCGGTGCCGCGGGCAATGACAAAGGCACAGGTACGCTCGCCCAGGAAGGCATCGGGCATCGCCACCAACGCCACGTCGGCCACCGCCGGGTGGCTGAGCAGCAGGTTCTCCACTTCTTCGGCGGCGATCTTTTCCCCCCCGCGATTGATCAGGTCCTTGTCCCGCCCCTCGACCATCAGGTAGCCATCGGCGGTGAGCAGTACCCGGTCGCCGGTGCGGTAGAAACCGTCGGCGGTGAAGGCCTGGGCATTGTGCTCGGGGTAACGGTAGTAACCGCGGATGGTGTAGGGACCACGGGTCAGCAATTGCCCCACCTGCCCCGGCGCCACCGGCCGCTCCTGCTCGTCCACCACGAGGATTTCATCGGCCGGCGACAACGGCCGCCCCTGGGTCTGCAGCACCCGCTCGGGCAGGTCCTGCGGGTCGGTGTAGCAGATCAGCCCTTCGGCCATGCCAAACACCTGCTGCAACCGGCAGCCAAGCACCGGCTCGATGCGCCGCGCCGCCTCGAAGCTGAGCTTGGCGCCGCCCACCTGCAGCAGTTGCAACTGGGGCAGGCCGCGGCCACGGGCCTGGGCCGCTTCCATCCAGACCAGGGCCAGGGGCGGCACCAGGGCGGTATGGGTCACCGCCTCGCGCTCGATCAGATCGAAGCACACCTGCGGGTTTGGCGAGCCGCTCAGCACCACCCGGCCGCCCACCGACAAGGTGCCGATGAAACCCGGGCAGCACATGGGAAAGTTGTGGGCCATCGGCAGCACTGCGAGGTACACGCTGCTGTCGGAGAGGCCGCAGCGCTCGACACTGGCCCGCAGGTTGTAGAGGTATTCCTGGTGCCGCCGCGGGATCAGCTTGGGAATCCCGGTGGAGCCTCCGGAGAGCTGGAAGCAGGCCACGGCATCGGCGCTGGGGGCTGGCAACGGCTGCGCGGCGGGCTCAATGTAAAGGTCCTCCAGGGCAGTGAACTCCTCGGCCTCGCCGGCCACTATCACCCACTCCAGGTGCGGCTGGCCGGCCTGGATCTGGCGGGCCAGGGAGCGGAAATCGAAACCGCCTTCCTGATCGGCGCACAGGTAGGCGCGGGCCTGGGCGAACTCGCAGAAGCGGCCGATCTCCAGGTGCCGATGGGCCGGCAAGGCGAAGATCGGCCGCACCCCGAGGCGGTACAGGGCAAAGCAGGCCTCGACGAAAGCCGCGCGGTTGGGCAGTTGCAGCACCACGTTGTCACCGGCCCGCAGCCCCAGGCGGTAGAGGCCGGCCGCCAGCCGATCGACCCCCTGGTCCAGCTGCCGGTAGCTCAGGCGCAGCTCGCCATCGGTCAGCGCTTCGCGCTCGGCAAAGGCCTGGGCGGCGTCGCGCAACAAGTCACCAAAGGTCTCGTCGCGCCAGTAGCCGGCCTGGCGATAGCGCTCGGCGAACGCCTCGGGCCAAGCGGGGCAATCCTGCTGATCATCGAAAGTGGACATGCTGTCTCCTGAATTTCTTTAAGCAAAAAGCGGCCGCGGGCCTGAACCATCAGGCCCCTGGAAAGTGCTGGGAAACGCCGTTAGCGGCGGCGGGTACGAAGGGTCGCCGAGGGTCCGGCGCGGGTGTTGCGGGCGGGTTCATCCATGGAGGGCTGCCATGCCTGGAAATGAGAGTGATTATTAATAGGCAATTTCCAGGACCCGGCAATCGGCAGGACATTCGTTTGCGCGGCTTTTTCTTTTGATTGCGCGGCGCACCGCCGACAAGCCCCCGAAAGGCGGGCCGCGCAAGCTAAAGGATAATCATTCTTAATTACAGAAATGCAATTTCCTGCTAGCGTATGGCCTCGTTTCAGGTTCACAGGGAGTTCGCCATGCTCAGCCCCAACGCTGCGCCGCAGCCTGTCAATAGAGATTTCACCCTGCAATTTCCCAACCCGCAGAGCGCCGGTACGGCGGCGGTAGTGCCGGAAATCACCTTGTCCACCGGCACCGTGCTGATGGACAGCCAGATGTGGATGCAGGAGCCCCTCTGGCAAGGCCTGAAAATCATCCTGGTGCTCAGCGGTCAGCTCAATTGCCGGGTCGAAGGCCAGCCCGAAGTGGAGATTCGCGGGCCGACCCTGTGCGCCGTGGCCAACCAGGGCGAGCACTGCGGCGACCACCTGTTCGCCAGCGGCGTGCCGGTGCGCTACACCACGGTGCAGCTGGACTTCCCGTCGATCCGCAATGTCGGCCTGGAACCCGAGCGCCTGCTGGACCCACTTGGCGGCGGGCCAATGTTGTTCTGCCAACCGGCGAGCAAGCCGCTGCTGGCCCTGGCCCAGCAGATTTTCACCTGCCCCCTGCAAGGCCCTACCCGCTCCTTCTACCTGGGGGGCAAGGCCCTGGAGCTCACCGCCCTGGGGGTCGAGGGCATTCTGGCCCAGGCCGAATCCCGGCCGCTGCAGGACAGCCCCTGCAGCTCGGCGGACATCGAGCGCATCCATGCCGCCCGCGACCTGCTGCTCAGTTCACTGCAGGCCTCACCGTCGCTGTCCGAGCTGTCGCGCCAGGTGGGCCTCAATCCGCGCAAGCTCACCGCCGGCTTTCGCCAGGTGTTCGGCACCAGCGTCTATGCCTACCTGCAGGAACAGCGCCTGGGCGAAGCCTATCGGCTGCTGGCCAGCGGCGAGACCAATGTCTCCAGCGCGGCCTATCGGGTCGGCTACAGCCCGGCGCACTTCTCCACGGCCTTTCGCAAGCGCTTCGGGGTCTCGCCCAAGTCCTTGCGTTGAGCCTTGCGCCCGCTGAACCGGGCGCCCTTCCCCCGCCGTACCGCAAACGAAAGAAATGGTCGCTGGAGCCAAAGTTTTAGCCCGCAGCCCAAGCTCACAAATGAGATACGTTTGCATTCTCATTTAATCCCCATCACGGAGTGAAGCATGGGCACCAGCGTTGCGCACCGAAACACCTCAGGTTGGCCTGTCGATCCCGCTTGCTCGCGCCCGGCGTTGCGCCGCAGTGCGCTGTCCTGCCTGATCCACGGCCTGGCCCTGGGCCTGTCGTTGACCCAGGTGGGCGCAGTGCTGGCCGCCGAGGCCGAGCGCGACCCGGAGCAACCGCTGGTGCTGGACACCAGCGTGATCAGCACCACGGCCGTCGATTCGCCCACCGGCCAGCAAAGCGGCTACGTGGCCAAGCGCAGCCTCAGCGGCACCAAGACCGACGCCACCTTGAGCGAAATTCCCCAGTCGATTTCCGTGATCACCCGCGACCAGATGGATGCCCAGCAGGTGCAATCGGTGAGCGAGGCGCTGCGCTACACCGCCGGGGTCCAGGCCAATACCACCGCCGCCAGCCAGCGCTTCGACACGATCTCGATCCGCGGTTTCGACGTCACCACCGGCATGCTTCGTGACGGCCTCAAGGGCAACACCGCCCAGGCCTGGCCCAAGGTCGAAGCCTATGGCCTGGAGCGCATCGACGTGCTCAAGGGCCCGGCCTCGGTGCTGTTCGGCCAGAACTCCCCGGGGGGCGTGGTCAACCAGATCAGCAAGCGCCCGCTGGACAAGGCCTTCCATGAAGTAGAGATCCAGGGCGGCAGTTTCGACCGTGCCCAGGGCCAGTTCGACTTCAGCGGCCCCCTGGACGATGAGGGCCAGTTCCTCTACCGCCTGGTGGGCCTGGAGCGCGACAGCGGCACCCAGTTCGATCACATCAAGGACGACAAGCAGTACTTCGCCCCCTCCTTCACCTGGAAGCCCAACGACGACACCAGCCTGACCGTGCTGGCCGACTACACCCAGGACCAGTTCGGTGCGCCACGGGTGTCGCTGCCGGCCCGCGGCACCCTGCTCGGCAACCCCAACGGCAAGGTCAAGCGCAACGTCTTCCTCGATGAACCGGGGCTGGACAACCACCGCACCCAGTACTCCCTGGGCTACCTGCTGGAACACCGCCTCAACGATGTCTGGAGCCTCAATTCCAGCGCCCGCTACGGCCACGTCAACCTGCTGACCAACACCGCCAGCGGCATGTCCCTGGCCTCGGACCTGCGCACGCTGAACCGCGCGGCCTATCGCTTTCGCATCGTCGGCGACACCTACTCCCTGGACAACAACGCCCAGGCCCGCTGGAACCTGGGCAGCACGCAGATGGTGTCGCTGCTGGGGGTGGACTACCGGCGCACCCGCGAGGACTACTACCTGCGCGGCGGCACCGCCTCGCCCATCGACATCTACAACCCGGTGCACGGCGGCACGTTCAACCCCAGCACCCCCTTCACCAACACCGTGCAACGCGCCGATCAGGTCGGGGTCTACGCCCAGCAGCAGTTCACCTTCGACGAGCACTGGGTGCTCACCGTCGGCGGACGCCAGGATCGCTCCAGCGCCCGGACCCAGGACCGCATCAACGATAAGGGCAGCAAGCAGGACGACGAGAAGTTCACCTACCGCGCCGGCCTGGTGTACCTGGCGGACAACGGCCTGGCGCCCTACATCAGCTACGCCACCTCGTTCGATCCGGTGCTGGGCACCAACTTCTACGGCACGCCGTACAAGCCCACCAGCGCCAAGCAGTCGGAAGTGGGGATCAAGTACCAGCCGCCGGGCATCGACAGCTACATCACCCTGTCGCTGTTCGACCTGACCCAGGAAAACGTGCAGACCACCGACCCGGCCGAACGCCTGAACAAGATCCAGACCGGCGAGATCAACGTGCGCGGCATCGAGCTCGAAGGCAAGGCCAGCCTGGCCCGGGGCCTGGACCTGCTGGCGACCCTGACCTACAACGACGCCGAGGTGAGCAAGAGCAACAACCCGTTGGAGAAAGGCAACCGCCCCACCGACACCCCGGAAAAAATGGCCTCGCTGTGGGCCGACTACACCCTGCCCGAAGGCCCGTTGAGCGGCCTGGGCTTTGGCGCCGGGGTGCGCTACATCGGCACCACCGAGGCCGATGCCGCCAACACCCAGAGCGTGCCCTCCTACACCTTGCTGGACGCGGCGGTGCACTACGACTTCGACAAGCTGATCCCGGCGGCCAAGGGCCTGCGCCTGGCGGTGAACGCCACCAACCTCACCGACAAGCACTATTACGAGGGCTGCTCGCTGACCAACTGCAGTGCCGGCTATGACCGCAGTGTCATCGCCAGCCTGCGCTACCGCTGGTAGGCCGCCGATGCTGCGCCTGCGCGACATCTGGCTCCGGGTCCACCGCTGGCTGGCCCTGGGCCTGGGGCTGTTCCTCGCGCTGCTGGGCCTGAGCGGTGCGCTGCTGGAACTCAAGGGGCCGATCCTGCGCTGGGAAGTGGGTGCGGCGATGCTGCAACTGGCCCCCGGCGAACACGGCGCGGCCCTGGAGCAAAGTGCCTGGACCGGCGCCGCCACCAGCGCCTACCCGCAGTTGCAGAAAGTCTTCGGCGCGGCGCCGCCACGCCAGGGCTTTCTCGAATCGGACAACGTGATCGTGTTCGGTGCCCTCAAGGACCGCCCCGGCACCGGCATCGCCATGATCGACCCCTACAGCGCCGAACCCCGGGGCTTCTTCGTCTTCGAAGAGCTGTGGCTGGCCAAGCTGGTGGCGCTGCACCGCAGCCTGCTGCTGCCGCCAGCCTGGGGTTCGAACCTGGTGCTGCTGTGTGGCCTGGTGCTGCTGGGCTCCCTGGGCAGCGGCCTGTACCTGTGGTGGCCGGGCCGGCGCAGCTGGTGGAAGGCCGCCAGCCTGCGCCCCGGCAGCCAGGGCAACCGGCGCCTGCGGGAATGGCACAACGTGGCGGCGGCCTGGTTGTGCCTGCCGCTGCTGCTGATCGCCGGCAGCGGTGCCTGGCTCGCGCGCCCCGAGCTGTTCACCTGGCTGACGGCCACGCCGATGGCCGTCAAGCCGCTGTTTTCCGCCGCCCACGGGCATTTGCTGCTGGGCACGCCTGGCGCCTGGCTGGCTTTTCTCTGCGGCATTTCGTTACCCCTGCTGTACCTCACCGGCCTGCTGTTGTGGTGGCGCAAGCGCGCTGCCCGCCGGGCCGTTCAATCGTTCAAGGAAACTAGCCATGACACACCGTGATTTCTTGCGCCGGGCCCGCCACGGGCTGCTGCTCGGCCTGCTGCCCCTGGGCCTGTTGTGGGCGGCCACGGCCAGCGCCGCAACCCTCACCGACCTGGCCGGGCGCCAGGTCCAGGTGCCGGACAAGGTCGAGCACATCCTGCTCGGCGAAGGCCGGATGATCTATTCCCTGTCGCTGCTCGAAGGCAAGAACCCCTTCACTCGCCTGGCCGGCTGGCAGGGGGATTTCCGCGGCCTCGACGTGCAGGGTTACGAGGCCTACCACAAGGTCTTCCCGGAGGCCGACAAGGTGCCGCTGGTGGGCGGCACCTCGGCCGAGACCTTCAGCGTCGAGAAGGCCCTGGCGGTACACCCGGACCTGGCGATCATGGCCCTGAGCGGCGGCCACGGCCCCAGCCCCGACAGCGAGGCGGTCAAGCAACTGGAGGCTGCCGGTGTGGCGGTGATTTTCGTCGACTTCAGCGACCATCCCCTGCGCAACACCGTGCCCAGCATGCGCCTGCTGGGCCAGGCCCTGGGCCGTGAACAGCGGGCCGAGGAATTCATCGCCTTCTACCAGCAGTCCCTGGCCCGGGTCCGCGACACCCTGGCCAAGGCCGGCACGGTCAAGCAGCCGAAGATCTTCATCGACATGCTCGCCGGGCTGCAGGACTGCTGCGGCTCGCCGGGCACCGGCAACTTCGGCGAGATGATCAAGCTGGCCGGCGGCCACAACATCGCCGACGGGCGCATTCCGGGCCCCATCGGCACCCTGAACGTGGAATACATCCTCTCCAGCGACCCGGACCTGTACGTCGCCACCGGGGTCTTCGCTGCCGGCCAGGGCGGTGTGACCCTGGGCTATTCGGCAACCTTGCAACAGGCCCGGGACAGCCTGCGGCAGGCCGCCAATCGCCCGCCGCTGAACGAACTGCGAGCGGTGAAAGAGCACAACGTGCACGGCCTCTGGCACATTTTCTATGACTCGCCCGAGCACCTGATTGCAGTCCAGGCCCTGGCCAAGTGGCTGCATCCCGAGCTGTTCAAGGACCTGGACCCGGACCAGACCCGCAGCGAGCTGTACCGGCGCTTCATGCCGATCCCGGCCACCGGCGTGTTCACCACGAGCCTGGCGCCATGACCCAGGCGGCAACCGAAGTGCACGCCAGCGTTGCCTCCCGCGACTACCACCGGCGCCATGGCCGGCGGGTGCTGCTGTTGTCTGGGCTGGCCCTGGCCCTGCTGCTGTCGCTGGCGGTGGATGTCACCACCGGGCCCTCGGGGATGAGCCTGTCGCGCCTGCTGCAGGTGCTCTGGGACCCGGGCTCGATGCCCCGGGTGGAAGCGGTGATCGTATGGAACGTGCGCCTGCCCTACGCCCTGATGGCGGTGCTGGTGGGCGCCGCCCTGGCCCTGGCCGGGGCCGAGATGCAGACCGTGCTCGACAACCCCCTGGCCAGCCCCTTCACCCTCGGCGTGTCCGCTGCCGCAGCCTTTGGCGCGGCCCTGGCCATCGTCCTCGGCCTGGGCCTACCCGGGGTGCCGGCGCAGTACCTGATCTCGGCCAACGCCTTCCTCTTCGCCCTGGCCTCGGTGGCCCTGCTGTACCTGCTGGCCCGCTGGCGCGGCTTCGGGGTCGAGAGCCTGGTGCTGTTCGGCATCGCCCTGGTGTTCGCCTTCAATGCCCTGGTGGCGCTGCTGCAATTCGTCGCCACCCAGGACAGCCTGCAGCAACTGGTGTTCTGGACCCTGGGCAGCCTGGCCCGGGCCTCCTGGGAAAAACTGGCGATCCTGGCCCTGGCGCTGTTGCTGTGCCTGCCGTTTTCCCTGCGCCAGAGCTGGGCCCTGACCGCCCTGACCCTGGGCGAGGAGCGGGCCCGCAGCTTCGGCATCGATGTCGGCCGCCTGCGCCTGTGGTCGCTGCTGCGCATCAGCCTGCTGTCGGCGCTGGCGGTGTCGTTTGTCGGCACCATCGGCTTCATCGGCCTGATCGCCCCGCACATCGCCCGCCTGCTGGTGGGCGAGGACCACCGGCTGTTCCTGCCGGCCAGCGTGCTCAGCGGCGGGCTGATCCTGTCCATGGCCTCCATCGCCAGCAAGGCACTGATGCCCGGGGTGCTGATTCCGGTGGGCATCGTCACCGCCCTGGTGGGCATTCCGTTCTTCATGGCCATTGTCATGCGCAACCGCCGAGGTGCCCTGTGAGCCGTTCAACATCACCTGTTGCGCTGCAGTCCGCTTCAGGGCTGTCCACTTCAGGCTTGAGCATGCAGTACGGCAGCCGCCAGGTGCTCGAGCGGATCGACCTGCCGCCGTTGCGTGCCGGCAGCCTGACCGCGCTGATCGGCCCCAACGCCGCCGGCAAATCGACCCTGCTGCGGGGCATCGCCGGCCTGCAGCAGACCTCGGGCCAGGTACTGCTGGACGGCGTCGAGCTCAATCGCCTGCCCCAGGTGGAACGGGCGCAGCACATCGTCTACCTGCCCCAGAGCCTGCCGGAACGCACCCGCCTGTGCGCCTTCGAAGCGGTGCTCAGTGCCGCCATGGCCGGGCATCGCGGCGCCGGGTTCGCGCCCGGTCGCCCGAGCCCGGCGGTGCTGGCCCAGGTCGAGCAGGTGCTGCTGGACCTGGACCTCACCGCCCTGGCCGACCGCCCGATCGACGCCCTCTCCGGTGGCCAGCGGCAGCTGGTGGGGCTGGCCCAGGCCCTGGTGCGCCAGCCCAAGGTGCTGCTGCTGGATGAACCCACCAGTGCCCTGGACCTGTACCACCAGTGCCAGGTGGTGGAGGCCATCACCCGGGCCACCCAGGAGCGCCAGTTGATCACCCTGGTGGTGGTCCACGACATCAACCTGGCCCTGGGTTTCAGCCAGCAGGTGGTGGTCCTGCACAACGGCCGTCTGGCCGCCGCGGGGCCGGCCCTGGAAGTGGTCAACCAACAACTGCTGCGCGACGTCTATGGCGTCGACGGCAGCCTGCAACAGGTGCGCGGTCGACCGCTGGTGATGGTCGACGGCCGCCTGCCCTTTCACTCAGCCCTGGGATAAACCATGACCCACGCTCAACAGTTGCCCCTCGATACCCTGGACACGCCCCAGGCCGCGCCGGCCTTCGACCTGCGCCCGCTGCTGGTGGCCAACCTGGCCTGCACCATGGCGATGATGGCGTTCGTTTCGCTGATCGGCCCCATTGCGCGAATTCTCGGCCTGGCCACCTGGCAGGCGGGGATGGCAGTGACCGTCTCCGGGGTGATCTGGATGCTCCTGGCCCGGCCCTGGGGCCGGGCCAGCGATCGCCTCGGCCGGCGGCGCATCCTGCTGCTGGGCACCGGCGGCTTCACCCTGGCCTTTCTCGCCCTCAGTGTGTTCATCGACGTAGCGCTGCATGCCCTGCCCTCGGCGCTGCTGGCCTTTGCCGGGCTGCTGCTGGGGCGAGGGCTGATCGGGGTGTTCTACGCCGCGATCCCGGTGGGCGGCTATGCCCTGATCGCCGACAACATCGAGCCCGAGCACCGGGCCCGAGCCATGGCGTCCCTGGGGGCGGCCAACGCCTGCGGGCTGGTCCTGGGCCCGGCGATTGCCGCGCTGCTGGCGCGCCACAGCCTGAGCCTGCCGTTCTATGCGCTGGCGGTGCTGCCGCTACTGGGCTTCGCCTTTCTCAAGGCGCGGCTGCCGCGCCAGGAGTTGCACCTCAAGCAGCCGCCCAAGTCGGTGAGCCTGGGTGACCCGCGCCTGCGCCGGCCGCTGGTGGTGGCGTTCATCTCCATGCTGTGCGTGGCCATGGCGCAGATCACCGTG
Organism: Pseudomonas sp. PH1b; assembly: GCF_000633395.1. Taxonomy (GTDB): domain Bacteria; phylum Pseudomonadota; class Gammaproteobacteria; order Pseudomonadales; family Pseudomonadaceae; genus Aquipseudomonas. Next base: position 218,701 of record NZ_AYMU01000011.1, on the reverse strand, counting down.
GGCTTCTTCGCCCTCGATCGCCTGGGCATGAGCCCGGCCGACGCAGCGCAGACCGCCGGCGTCTCCCTGACCCTGGTGGGGGTGGCGCTGATCGCCTCGCAACTGCTGGTGCGCAAGCTGGAGTGGCCGCCGCTGCGGATGATCCGCATCGGTGCCCTGGTGGCGGCGCTGGGCTTTGTCGCGAGTATCGTCGCCGCCCACGCCTGGGTGCTGTGGCTGGGCTTTTTTGTCTCGGCCGCCGGCATGGGCTGGATCTTCCCCTCCTTCGCCGCCCTGGCCAGCAATGCGGTGGACGCTGCCGAGCAAGGCGCCACTGCCGGCTCCGTCGGCGCCGCCCAGGGCCTGGGAGTGGTGGTCGGGCCCTTGGCGGGCACCCTGATCTATGCAGTCGAACCGCGCCTGCCCTACCTGCTGGCGGCGCTGCTGTTGCTGCTGGTGGCATGCTGGCCAACTAGCCGCAAGCCGACGCAGGCTCAATAGAAAACCACGGCGCCGGCCCCGTTGCGTGGCCGGCGCCTGGGCATCAGTCGGCCCGGACGGACAGCGCAATACGCCGCATCGACAGGCCAAACAGCAGCAGGGCAAACGTCGCCAGGGCCCCGCCCGCCAGGCCGACATAGGCAAACCCCAGCTGGCCGCCGACCCAACTGCCGAGCAACGCACCGCCACCGATGCCGATGTTGTAGATCCCGGAGAACATCGCCATGGCCACGTCAGTGGCGTCCGGCGCCAGGCTCAGCACCCGGGACTGCAATGCCAGGCCGAAGCCCATGATCGCCATGCCCCAGACCACGCTCAGGGCCACCAGGGACCAGACGTGGCCATTGAGCGGCAACAGCAGGCTCAGGCACAGCGCCAGCAGGGTCACCGCGGTCAGCAGAAAACCCTGGGGGCTGTGGCGGTGCAGCCAGCTGAACAGCAGCGAGCCGATGATCCCGGCGCCGCCGAACACCAGCAGCACCAGGGTCACCACCTCGCCGCCCAGGCCCGCCGCCACCTTGATAAAGGGCTCGATGTAGCTGTAGGCGGTGAACTGCGCGGTGACCACCAGCGCCGTCAGCACATAGATCGCCACCAGCGCCGGGCGCTTGAACAGCAGCGGCAGGCTGCGCAGGGAACCGGAGTTCTGGCTCGGCAGCAGCGGCAAGGTGCGGATCAGCCACAGCACCAGCAGGCCAGCCATGGCCGCGATCACGCCGAAGGTGGTGCGCCAGCCCAGGGCTTCGCCCAGCAGCCGGCCCAGGGGAATGCCCAGGACCATGGCCAGGGAAGTGCCGGTGGCCAGCAGGCCCAGGGCCTGCACTTGCTTGCCCGGCGGCGCCAGGCGCACCGCCAGGGACGCGGTGATGGACCAGAACAGGGCATGGGCCAGGGCCACGCCGATGCGGCTGAGCATCAGCAGGCCGAAGTTGCTGGCCAGGCTGGAGAACACATGGCTGACGATGAACAGCCCGAACAGCACCGTGAGCAGCTTGCGCCGCTCGACGTTGCGGGTCAGCAGCATCACCGGCAGCGAGGTCAGGGACACGATCCAGGCGTAGATGGTGAGCATCAGCCCGACCCGTTCGGTGGGCAGGTCGAAGCTCGCGCCGATGGCACTGAGCAGCCCCACCGGCACGAACTCGGTGGTGTTGAAAACAAAGGCCGCCAGCGCCAGCGCGATGACCGGCTGCCAGTTACCTTGGGGTGTCGCCGCAGAATCACTCATGGGGGGCGTCGTACTCTATCGATGATCGAACAGGTCCAGGACCCGATGAAAAATGCACAACCCGGGCCAGCCTCCCTTGCCCCCGGATTGCCGACCAGGGCCCGTTGCCCGGGCCACGGCCTGGCGCCGGCTCAATGCCCTTGGGCGGCGCCCGGAAAGACTTGCATGGCCAGCGCCACGCCTTGCAGCAGACGCGCCGCGCTGACACCGTCGCGGGCCTGCACCGAGAGCCCGTGGAGCACCGTAGAGTAATAATCCCCCAGGGAAGTTGCATCGCTGTGGCTGGGCAGTTCACCCGCCTGCACCGCCGCTTCCAGGCGTTGGATGATGCTCGCGGTACGCGCCCGGCGATGTTCGGCCAGCCACTCGCGCACGCTGTCGTTGTCGCTTGAGCAGTTCACCGCCGAGGCCACCACCATGCAGCCCTGAGGGCCGTCGGGCCGAGTGTAGAGCGCCACCGCCTGCTGCAGCATGCGTTCGATGGCGACATAGGCGCGAGGCTCCTGCAGGGCCAGGTCGGCGAAGCCGCCTTCCTGGCTTTCATAGAGTTCGATGGCTTCGCGAAACAGTGCCTCCTTGGAACCGAAGGCGGCATAGATGCGCGCCGAGGCGATGCCCAGGGCCGCCACCAGGTCGGCCATGGAGGTGGTTTCGAAACCACGGCGCCAGAACAGTTCGAGCGCCTGGCGCAGTGCCTGGTGACGGTCGAATTCGCGGGGTCTTCCAGCCATGGGGGTCGGGTATCTCGTCGGGACAGGGAAGGTGTTCGGTTGCACCCGAACAGCCGGTTGGCGCAGGGCGCCGGGACGAAATGATATTAGATTTCAGCCGGCCGCGGCCATTTTCCGTGGCCGCGGCCTTGCCTGCGCCGTGCCTCAGTCACGGCCCTCCTGCAGAAACGGCAGCAGCAGCGCGAGAAATTCCTCCGGTGCCTCTTCCATGATGAAGTGCCCGCAGTCCTCGACAATGGCCCCGCGCAGGTCACTGGCATGGCCTTGCAGGGTCAGCAGCGGCGCATCGTTGGTGGCGTGCTCGGCGCCGATGGCCAGCACCGGCATGGTCAGCGGCCGCTGGGCCCGCAGCTGGTTCTGGCGCACGGTCTCGGGGATCGCCCGGTAGTAGGCGAAGCCTGCGCGCAACCCGCCCGGGGCGGCGTAGGCCTCGATGTAGACCTCGGCGGCCACCGCTTCGCGGCGATGGGACCAGTGGTCGAAGATGTAGTTCAGATAGGCCCGCTCGCGCCCGGCGATCAAGGCCTCCGGCAAATCCCGCAGCTGGTTGAACATGAAGTGCCAGAGAAAGATGTTCTGTTCTGGTGCGACAAAGATCGGCGGTGCGTCCGCCAGCCCCGGGATCACCGCTTCGGTCAGCGCCAGGCGCTCCACCGCTTGCGGATGGTCGCTGGCCAGGGCGTAGGCGATCCACATGCCGACGTCGTGGCCGACCACGCTGTAGCGCTCGAAACCCAACTGCCCCATGACCTGGTGCAGCACCCCGGCCACATGGCCGGTGTCGTAGCCGTGCTCCGGGCGGTCGGACTGGCCGCTGCCCGGCGGGTCCACGGCGATCGCCTGGAAGCCCTGGGCGGCCAGGGCCTGGATCACTTCGCGCCAGGCGTACCAGGTTTGCGGCCAGCCGGGAATCAGCAGCACCGGGCGGCCGGTGCCGGCGGTGACACAGTGGATGCGCTGGCCATCGACGCGCACGTAACGGTGAACCAGGTCGAGGCTGTCGGCCTGGGGGGTATCAGTCAAAGCATTCATGGTTTTTTCTCGATGAAGGGTTTCAGGCAATGCCGAGCATGGTGTTGATCTGTTGGCGGTCGATGCCGGCCCCGGCGAAGTCGTCGAAGATCCGTTCGGTGACCTGGATCATGTGGCGGTTGATGAACTCGACGCCTTCCCGCGCGCCGTCTTCCTGGTCCTTGAGGCAGCACTCCCATTCCAGGGTCGCCCAGCCCGGGTAGTCGTATTGCGCCAGCTTGGAAAAGATCCCCTTGAAATCCACCTGGCCATCGCCCAGGGAACGGAAGCGCCCGGCGCGCTCGACCCAGGAGCTGTAGCCACCGTAGATGCCCTGGCGGCCGCTGGGATTGAACTCGGCATCCTTGACGTGAAACATGCGGATGCGCTCGTGGTAGATGTCCAGGTAGCTCAGGTAATCGAGCTGCTGCAGCACGAAGTGGCTGGGGTCGAAGAGGATGTTGCAGCGCGGGTGATGGTCCACCAGTTCATAGAAGCGTTCGAAGCTGGTGCCGTCGTGCAGGTCCTCGCTGGGGTGGATCTCGTAGCACAGGTTGACCCCCTGCTCGTCGCACACATCGAGGATCGGCCGCCAGCGCCGCGCCAGCTCTTCGAAAGCGGCCTCGATCAAGCCTTCCGGACGTTGCGGAAAGGGAAACAGATAGGGCCAGGCCAGGGACCCGGAAAAGGTCCCCAGGTCGTCGAGCCCCAGGCGCCGCGAGGCCTTGGCCGCCAGCTTCATCTGCTCGATGGCCCAGGCTGTTCTGGCTTGCGGTTTGCCCCGCAGCGCCGCCGGGGCGAAGTTGTCGCACATCGCGTCGTAGGCCGGGTGCACCGCCACCAACTGGCCGAAGATATGGCTGGTCAGCTCACTGATCACCAGGCCCTTTTGCGCCAGTTGGCCCTTGAGCTCATCGCAGTAGTCCTGGCTCTCGGCCGCTGTGGCAACGTCGAACAGCCGCGCATCCCAGGCAGGGATCTGCAGCGCCTTGAAACCCAGGTCGGCAGCCCATTGGGCAATGCTCGGCAGGCTGTTGAAAGGTGCAGTATCGGCACTGAATTGTGCCAGGTGCAGGCTGGGGCCCTTAAGGGTTTTCATCGAATTGTTCCTATTCTTTGTCGATCGACAACGAATAGGGAGACGCTGCTGCTACGTCAATCACCGGCGTGCAGAAAATCTTTTCTGGCGCAGCTGCTCGCCTGCAGAAGCTGGCTTGCCAGCCCAGGCGTCGGCTGGACATGCCCAGGGCCGACAGGGCAAAAAAAACCCGCGATCAAGATCGCGGGCCTGGCTTGCATCAACACAGCATCACGGCCGGCTATACACCTCGCGCCCGGCAAAATAGGTCTTGAGCACCTGGGTATCGGCCAACTGCTCCTGGGGCACCTGGAACACATCGCGATCGAGGACGATCAGGTCGGCCTGCTTGCCCGGCGCCAGCGAACCTATCTGCTGCTCCAGGCCAATGGCCCGCGCAGCGTTGCGGGTGTAGGCGTAGAACAGGGTTTCGCGGTCGATGCCCTCAGCCTGATTGAGCACGCCCTTGGGGCCCTTGCGGCTGATGGCCTGGGCAATCGCCTTCCACGGCTCGGGGGTGCTCACCGGCCAGTCGCTGGCCCCGGCGATGGTGGCGCCGTTCTTCAGCAGCGAGCGCGCCGGGTACATGAACTGGAACTGCATGGCGCTGATGTAGGGCTGGAGCAAGTCGATGCTCAGCTCATCGGCGGAGGCCCAGTACAACTGCATGGAGGCGATCACGTCGAGGGGCTTGAAGCGCGCGAATTCCTTGGGGTTGACCAGCTGCAGGTGGGTGATCGAATGCGCCACCCCACTGTGCCGCTCACGCCGCGCCTGCTCGATGCCGTTGAGGGACTCGCGCACCGCGCGGTCACCGATGGCATGCACGTGCACCAGCCAGCCGCGGGCGTCGGCGGCGCTCACCAGTTCGCCGAAATGCGCCGGGTCGATCAGCAGCTCGCCGCCCTTCTTCGAGTTCTTGTAGGGGGTCAGCAGGGAGGCGGTCTGCGCCGGAAACTCGGCCACGCCGTCGGCGAAGATTTTGATCCCCGGCAGGCTCAGGTTCTCGATGCCGAGGAACTGCTGGCGCACCTGGTCCAGCACCTCAAGGTCCGCCGGCCGGCTCTTGGGATTGGCCACCATCAGCGCCGCGACCCGCAGTTGCAGTTCGCCTTGTTCCGCCAGCGCCTGGTACACCGGCAGCACGCCGACGGTTTGCGCCGTGGGTTTCATGGCAAACAGCGCCTCACCGGGCACGGCATTGGCCGCAGGGTCCATCAATGCGGTGATGCCCAGGCGGTGATTGAGATCCCGGGCGGCGCGACCAGCGTCCAGAAGCTGCGCGAAGCTCGGCGCCGGCAGTTGCGAGGTCAGTGCCGACAGGCCGGCATCGGCGACAAAGCCGTTGGGGCTGCCGTCGGGGTGATGACCGATAGTGGCCACGGCCTCGCCCTGCAGCGCCTTGACCCGTGCAGCATCGATGCCCGCACGCTTGAGCATGGCGCGGTTGGCCCAGCCGGTGTGGTAGTCCCAACCCACGAAGAGGATCGGCGTATCGGCCCATTCTCCCTGGTTGAACCGCTGCTCCAGTGCGTCCACCTGGCTCCAGTAGGTTGAGGGCAAGCCGCTCACGCTCAGGACGTCGCCATGGCGCGCCTTGCCGTCGTCGCGCCAACCCCGCAGGCGCTGCTCCAGCGAGTCCAGGGGCAACTGCTGGCTGTCCAGGTCCGCCGCCTTGAGCTTGAGGCCGCCGAAGATCGCATGGCTGTGGCTGTCGATGAACCCCGGCATCAGCACCTTGCCTTGCAGGTCGACGACCCGGGTGCCGGGCGCCTTGAGCGCCAGAACCTCGGCATCGCTGCCGACCCGGACGATCCGCCCCTGCTCCACCGCCACCGCCTGCTGCAGGGGCTGGCCTGGCTCAGCGGTGAACACCTTGCCGTTGTGCAGCAGCAGGTCCACTGCCGCCGGACTTTCCATCGATGCAAAAGCCAGCGCCGAGGCCAGCGTGATCGTCAGAGCATTTTTCATTGTTAGGTGCATCCCTGGGTCTGAATGCGCAGAGACTAGCCAACCTGCCGGCGCTTAAGAATACTGCTTCGCGCAAGGCATCCTTTCCAAAGAGGCAAGATTCCCATGGACCAGCTCGGCGCCATCACCATGTTCGTGACCACTGCCGACCAGGGCAGCTTTACCCGCGCCGCGGCCTGCCTGGGCAAGACCACCTCGGCCCTGACCAAGGCGGTCAGCCACCTGGAAAACCAACTGGGCACCCGCCTGCTGGAGCGCTCGACCCGACGCCTGGCCCTCACCGAGGCCGGGCACATCTACCTGGCCAGCGCCCGCCAGGTGCTGATCCACCTGCAGCAGGCCCAGGAGGACATCGACCAGTTACAGCAGGCAATGTGCGGTTCCCTGCGCCTGGTGGCACCGCCCTCCTTCGCCCCGGCCTTTCTCAACGGCGCCTGCTATCGCTTTCTCGAGCTGTACCCGCAGATGCGCCTGGAAGTGGAACTCACCGACGAGTTCGTCGACCTGCAAGGCGGTGGCTACGACCTGGCCGTGCGGGACGGCCCGGTGGCGCTGCCGGACCTGATCGCGCGCCCGCTGATCGCCAATCGCATCCTGCTCTGCGCCAGCCCCCGCTACCTGCAGCGCAAGCCGCTGGCGGTCACCCCCGAGACCTTCAGCGAACACGATTGGCTGATCTTCCGCCACCCGGCGCTGAACCCGCACTTCTGGCACTTCACCCTGGATGGCGAACGCCAGCGAGTGGCCCAGCCGGTGCCTCGGCTGGCCAGCGGCAACTATGATTTCCTGTTCGGCGCCCTGCTGGCGGGCCTGGGCCTGCAGCTGTGCCCACAGTGGAGCGCTGCGCCCTACCTGCGGCGTGGCGAGCTGGTGCAACTGCTGCCCGAAGCGCTGCTGGACCCGGAACAGTTCGGCCCGCAGATCCATGTCATCTACCCGGCCCACCGGCGCCAGACACGCAAGCACCAGGCATTCATCGAATGCCTGAAGCAGTACCTGGAGGAGCAGCAGTTGCACTGAGTCGAGCGCGACTCAGGCGCCGGCGTGCAGCACCGGAATCAGCCGCGCCGGCTTCACCGACTTGAAGGAAAAACTCGAATAGATCTCCTTCACCGCCGGCAGGGTCTGCAGCACCTCCCGGGCAAATTCGCCAAAGGACTCCAGGTCCCTGGCCAGCACTTCGAGAAGAAAGTCATAGCGCCCGGAGACATTGTGGCAGGCAATGATTTCCGGGATTTCCAGCAGCCGCTGCTCGAAGGCCCGCGCGGTGTCTCGGGAGTGGGATTCCATCATCACGCTGACAAAAGCAGTGACGCCGTAGCCCAGGGCCTTGGGCGAAAGAATGGCCTGGTAGCCAGTGATCACCCCGCTGTCCTCCAGCAGTTTGACCCGGCGCCAGCAAGGGGACGTGGTCAGGGCCACGCTGTCGGCCAGCTCGGCGGTGGTCAGCCGGGCATTGTCTTGCAGGGCGGTGAGCAGGGATTTGTCGATACGATCCAGACCTGCGGGCATATTTTGCCTCTTTATTTTATTTTTATGATGTTTTATTCCAATTTGAACCATTTTTAAGGGTCATATTAGAAATTAATGCGCCGGGTTTGAGCATAGCATTAGAGCAAATCCGGGAGCGTTCACCATGAACAATAAAAACAGTGACCTTGGTTTTTCCACTCGCGCCATCCATCACGGCTATAACCCCCAGGAGCACCAGGGTGCGCTGATCCCACCGATCTACCTGACCTCGACCTTCACTTTCGCTACGGTGCAATACGGTGCCGGCTGCTTCGCCGGCGAAGAGCCCGGCTACTTCTACACCCGCATCGGCAACCCGACCCTGGCCCTGCTGGAAGCGCGCATGGCGGCCCTGGAAAACGGCGAGGCGGCGGTGGCCTTCGGCTCCGGCATGGGGGCGATTGCCGCCACCTTCTGGACCCTGCTGCGTCCCGGCGACGAAGTCATCGTCAGCCGCACCCTGTATGGCTGCACCTTTGCCCTGCTGCACCACGGCCTCGCCGAATTCGGGGTCAAGGTGCGCCACGTCGACCTCGCCGACCTGGGCAACCTGCGAGCAGCCATCGGCCCCGCCACCCGGATGATCTACTGCGAGTCCCCGGCCAACCCCACCATGCAATTGGTGGACATTGCCGCGGTGGCCGAGATCGCCCGCCAGCACCCCAAGATCACGTTCGCAGTGGACAACACCTACTGCACGCCCTACCTGCAGCGCCCGCTGGAATTGGGTGCGGACCTGGTAGTGCATTCTGCCACCAAGTACCTCAGCGGCCACGGCGACATCACCGCCGGCATCGTGGTCACGCGCCAGGCGCTGGCCGAGCGCATCCGCCTGCAAGGCCTGAAGGACCTGACCGGCGCGGTGCTCTCGCCCCAGGACGCCTTCCTGTTGATGCGCGGGATCAAGACCCTGGCCCTGCGCATGGATCGCCATTGCGCCAACGCCCAGGCCATTGCCCAGTTCCTCCAGGATCACCCCGCGGTGGCCTGGGTGGCCTACCCGGGGCTGGCATCCTTTGCCCAGCATGCGCTGGCCAAGCAGCAGATGAAGCTGCCCGGCGGCATGATCGCCTTCGAACTCAAGGACGGCCTGGACAGCGGCCGACGCTTCATGAACGCCCTGGGGCTGTTCAGCCGTGCAGTGAGCCTGGGGGACGCCGAGTCCCTGGCCCAGCACCCGGCGAGCATGACCCATTCCACCTACACCCCGGAGGAACGGGCCGAACACGGGATTGCCGAGGGGCTGGTGCGCCTGTCGGTGGGCCTGGAGGACCTGGCCGACCTGCTGGCCGATATCGCCCAGGCCCTGGACGCCAGCGCCGAACCCGTCGCCACCCGCCCCCTGCTGGAGGCCGTCGGCAAGGCCCGGCCTTGAGCCGCATCAGTACGGCCGCCAGGCAAGCCGTCTACAACCGTCAGTGCCGCTGCCCTGCGCCGGCACTCAGTGCAACACCCGCAACACCCTTAGAACCGTAACCCACAGGAGTGGAACACCCAATGAGTCGTATCAATAACAAAGCCACCCAACTGCTCAGCGCCATGATCCTTGCCGGCCTCGCCTGCCATTCCCTGGCAGCCGACAGCATCCGCATCGGCATTGCCGGGGCCAAGACCGGCCCGGTGGCGCAATACGGTGACATGCAGTTCAGCGGCGCGCGCATGGCCATCGAGCAGATCAACGCCAAGGGTGGCGTCGACGGCAAGCAACTGGTGGCCGTGGAATACGACGATGCCTGCGATCCCAAGCAAGCCGTCGCCGTGGCCAACAAGGTGGTCAACGACGGCGTCAAGTTCGTGGTCGGGCACCTGTGCTCCAGCTCCACCCAGCCGGCATCGGACATCTACGAAGACGAAGGCATCGTGATGATCACCCCGGCCGCCACCAGCCCCGAGCTGACCGCCCGTGGCTACAAGATGGTGTTCCGCACCATCGGCCTGGACAACGCCCAGGGCCCGGCGGCAGCGCGCTACATCGCCAAGCTCAAGCCGACCAACGTCGCAGTGCTGCACGACAAGCAGCAGTACGGCGAAGGCATCGCCAGCTCGGTCAAGGAGATTCTCGGCAAGGAAGGCATCAAGGTGGCGATGTTCGAAGGCATCAATGTCGGCGAACGCGACTACTCGTCGATCCTGGCCAAGCTCAAGCAGGCCAACGTCGACTTCGTCTACTTCGGCGGCTACCACCCGGAGATGGGCCTGCTGCTGCGCCAGGCCAAGGAAAAGGGCCTGACCGCCCGCTTCATGGGGCCTGAAGGCGTGGGCAACGACTCGATCTCGCAGATCGCCAAGGATGCTTCCGAAGGCATGCTGGTGACCCTGCCCAAATCCTTCGACCAGGACCCGGCCAACAAGGCCCTGGTGGAAGCCTTCGAAGCCAAGAAGGAAAACCCCAGCGGCCCGTTCGTGCTGCCGTCCTACTCGGCGGTGGAAGTGATTGCCGGGGGCATCGCCGCGGCCAAGAGCGAAGACCCGGAGAAAGTCGCCGAGGCGATCCACAAGGGCACCTTCAAGACCCCGACTGGCGACCTGAGCTTCGATGAAAAAGGCGACCTGAAGGACTTCCAGTTCGTGGTCTACGAATGGCACTACGGCAAGCCCAAGAGCGTGGCGGGCGAAAACGCCGGGCTCTGAGCCATCCCCCGGGAGCTGCAGCGCCCCGCTGCAACTCCCTGGCCGTGCCTTGCCGGCACGGCCCCCATCGCACTTTTCGAGCCGACGCCGCAGCGCACAACTTCCCACTTCCAGGCAATACCCTATCGCCTTAGTTGGGAATAACTTATGCCCCGGTAACAACCCGGAAGGCGCTCAGGTAACACCCGTTCGGCGGCTCTAGAAACACCCACGAAGGTCATACTTTAGAAGCACTAAAAGCCACTAGGCGGGCAACTCGTTAGTGTGCTTTGTTTTTTCCCAGGGCAACTTAAGAGCGCCAGGAACTACTTCCTTGTCAGTCCGCCTGTGCCAGCCGGGGCCGTTGCAAAAAAAACCCTAAGAACCTGCTCCAGATCCGCCAAGCAACTTTGTATTCACCCCGATACACACGCCCATAGCCTTGGCCAGAGCGGTCGACAGCGCTACCCGGGGTCTGCCGCCGGCAATCCCAAGGGCCCTTCAGCTACGCCAGAAAATCCCGCAGGCAAAGGCCCTGCACCAAATCGGTGCCGACCACCGCGGCCCCTGCAGGGGCGCCACCGGGGCGATTCAGCGGGAAAATCGATCAACAGAAAAATCTGGTCTAGGCTATAGATCTATCCTGTTGAGCAATGAAGAAAAACGCTACCGGGCCTCAAGAAAAAGTTCAGGCACGGCGCTTCACACAGCCTGCCCAAGCGCTTTAGTTAGTCGAGTGTTACCGATAAACATGGACTTTTTGTTACCGCCAAAGAAACGCCAAAGCTGCGCACTAGAGAACCGTCAAGAGGCTTTGGTAGTTGTGAAGCGAATTACAAAAAAAATAGTATTTGCGCACTAAATTAACTTTTGTTTATTGTGCGATCCGCGCCGCTCCCGACCTTGGGAAAACAACTTTCTGGCGCCAACGTTTTTTTTCATGGAGGAAAGAATATGGATCCCTTTGTCGGTGAAATTCGTCTGTTCCCCTGGGGCTGGGCTCCGCAAGGATGGCTGGTTTGCGAGGGCCAGATTCTACCCTTCCAACAATACGTCGCCCTGGCCTCCCTGCTGGGCACCCGCTTTGGCGGTAATGGCAGCACCACCTTCGGCCTGCCCGACCTGCGCGGACGAGTCGCCCTGGGGATGAACCCAGTGGCCTCCACCAACCCGCTCCTCAACGTGCATGCCATGGGCAGCAGCGCCGGCACCGAGACGGTGACGCTGGGCACCGACGCGCTGCCAGCCCATACCCATACCGCCTATGTCGCGGACGCCGCCGGCACCATGGGCCCGGCTGGCGGCATTCCGGCGATCAGCTCGAACTCCACCGGAGCGGTGTTCAAGCCCACCTATGTGACCGCCAATACCACAACCCCACCCACCGACCTCGTTAACCTGAATGGCAGCTCGGTGGTGCCGACTCAGGGCCTGCCCATGGAAAACATGCAGCCTTCGATTGTCGGTTGTTTCTGCATTGCCACCAGCGGCCTCTATCCGCCACGCCCGTAGCCATCCCCTACAGACCCTCAAGCAAGGAAACTGATATGTCTGAAGCATTCCTCGGCGAGATCCGTATGTTCGCAGGTGATTATCCGCCGCGAGGCTGGGCCATCTGTGACGGCAGCTTGCTGCCAGTTCAAAGCTACGAGGCCTTGTTCGTGGTGCTGGGCACCACCTACGGTGGCAACGGTGTCACCACTTTCGGCCTGCCGGACTATCGCGGGCGGGTCCCCGTCGGCCAAGGACAAGGCGTCGGGCTCAGGCTCAGGACCCTGGGGACGACCATGGGCAGCGAAACCGTGACCATGACCACCGCCAACACCCCCGCGCATACCCATGCATTCATGGTCAGCAGGAACCCGGCGACCTCGGCCACCCCCAATCCGCCCGCCGCGCCCAAGAGCCAGACCTTCGGTGCATTCGCCAGCGCCGGCGTGATCAAGGGGCTGTACAGCACCCAGGCGGCCAGCCCGATCAGCCTGAGCCCGCTGTTTCTCTCCGAAGCCCTGGTACCGGCGCAGAAAGCCCCCCTGCCCCACGACAACATGATGGGATCGCTGGCCATCAACTACATCATCTGCCTGTCGGGCATCTTCCCGACACGGCCTTAGTCTTTCCCCATTACTTCATTCTGGACTGAGCGATCATGGATGCATTCACCGGCGAGATCAGGCTGTTCCCCTACAATTACGCACCACAGAACTGGGCCTATTGCGATGGCTCGGTGCTGCTGACGCAACAGTTCCCCACCCTCTACTCGATCATTGGCAACCTCTATGGCGGCAACCCGGGAAAGGACTTCAAGTTGCCCAACCTCAATGGCCGGGTGGCCATGGGCGCCGGGAGCGGCGTGAACCTGACGTACAGGCCGGTAGGCGATGCCAAAGGTGCCGACGCGGTGAAAATGCTGCCGGCCAACTTCGCCGGACACACCCACGCCATGCAGGCCAGGGACGGCACCGACAACACCGCGGCGGTGGACCAGCCCACCACTGCAACCTACCTGGCGCAGCCGCGCAACGTGCACCTGTACAGCGCCATTGCTCCGACTGCCAGCAACCCGTCGCTGGCCCCCGACACCCTGGTTTCGGCAGGTACCCCCAGCGCAGCGGGCGGCACGCTACGCAACACCATGCAGCCGTTCCTGACCCTGGCCTACTGCATCTGCCTCGATGGCGAGTACCCGTTGAAAAATTGATGACGCACGCCTCCAGCGGTCTTTTATCCCTGCTGCCACTGGGCGGCGAACCCGGTCTGCGCATGCAGACCGGCAACGACCAGGCCCTGCTCGGCGACCTTTACCTGTCGCGGCGCTGGGCCGAAGTCAGTGCCGTGCCCGGCTGGAGCGACGCGCAGCGCCGGGCGTTCCTGCTGTCCCAGGAACAGTTGCAGCGCAGCCATTACCACCAGCATTACCCCGAGGCGGCCTTTCTCATCGTCGACTGCGCCGGGACCGCCATTGGCCGCCTGTGCGTGGACCAGGACGCGTGCGCCATGCGCATCGTCGACATCGCCCTGCTGCCGCACTGGCAAGGCCGGGGAATCGGCAGCCGCTTGCTGCACGCGGTCCTGCAGCTGGCCGATCGTCAGGGCCTGGCCTGCCACCTGAGCGTCGAACACAGCAGCCCGGCCCGTCGCCTGTATGAGCGCCTGGGCTTTCAGGTCTGTGGCGAGGCCGGCCCCTATACCCCGATGCAACGGCCGGTGGGCCGGCCGCAGCCGCCCAAGGAAGCCCTGGACGCATGAAACCCAAGCACCTGGGCGGCACGCCAGCGGACCCCTGACGCTGCGCCACCTCTCAGCCCGAGATGACATTCAAGCGCAGGCGCCACGGGCGTCGGCCTTTTGGTTCCATCGGTGCGCAGCCCTGCAACGGAGCAGGACACGCCCGCAACAATAGCCGTATGGCAGGAAGCCCCAATGAGAACACCCCTCACCACCTCCGGTAGCAGGCTGGCAAAAAGACTGGTCGCGCTGTTCCTGCTGTTCTGTGCGATGACCATGGCCAGCCAGGCGATGGCAGCACGCCCAGTCATTGTCTCTCCGGCCACGGGCACCACCCTGGCACCGGTGGCGGTGAACCAATCCATGAGCGTCACCATCACCGCCACCGGCGGCGCGACTCCGCTGGACGGCTGGTACGAATGCGACATCGACGACCCAAGCTATGACGGCACGCAGATCTGCCTGCCGCCGGGGCTGACCCTCAACCCTTCGCCCAACAGCCACACCACGACCCTGTCCGGCTCACCGACCACGGCCGGCAGCTACACCTTCGCCATTTCCCTGAATGACGGCCTGAACCAGGCCGGTGTCGCCACCTACACCCTGGTGGTCGGTGCCAGCGGCCCGCCGACCCTGACCTCGGTGGCGCCCAACAACGGCAGCACCGCCGGCGCCACCTCGGTGGTACTGAGCGGGACCAACCTGACCGGCGCCACTGCCGTCACTTTCGGTGGGGTGGCGGCCACCAGCTACAGCGTCACCAACGCCACCAGCATCACCGCCACCACCCCGGCCCATGCCGCTGGCGCGGTAAACGTGTCGGTCACTACCCCGGGCGGCACCGCCACCCTGACCAATGGCTATACCTATAGCGTGCCGGCTCCGACGGTTGGCCCGGTAAGCACCACGGTAGCGGCGAACAGCAGCAACAACTCCATTACCCTGAGCCTGAGCGGTGGCGCGGCCACCAGCGTGGCCGTATCCACCGCCGCGGCGCACGGCACTGCTACGGCCAGCGGCACCACCATCACCTACACGCCAACCCCCGGCTACTCCGGCAGCGACACCTTCGCCTATACCGCCACCAACGCCAGCGGCACCTCCAGCCCGGCCACCGTGACCATTACCGTCAGCCCGCCCGTCCTGTCCGTGACCCCGAGTACCCTGAGCAACGGCACCCAGGGCACGGCCTATAGCCAGAACCTCAGTGCCTCGGGTGGCACCGCACCCTACAGCTACGCCATCACCGCCGGCGCCCTGCCGGCCGGCATGACCCTGAACACCGGCAGCGGCCTGATCAGCGGCACGCCCAGTGCCAGTGGCACGGCCAACCTGACCATCACCGCCACCGACGCCAACGGCGCCACCGGCTCGCGCGCCTACAGCCTGCTGATCAACGGCCTGCCCCCGATTGCCGGTGCCGTCAGCGCCACGGTGGTCGCCAACAGCAGCGCCAACCCGATCACCCTGAATCTCAGCGGCGGCGCCGCCAGCAGCGTGGCCGTGGCCAGTGCGGCCGGCAACGGTACCGCCACCGCCAGCGGCACCACCATCACTTACACCCCGAGCGTCGGCTACTCCGGTTCCGACAGCTTCACCTACACCGCGACCAACGCCAGTGGCACCTCCAGCCCGGGCACCGTGAGCATCACCGTCACTGCGCCCACCATCAGCATCACCCCGACGACCCTGAGCAACGGCACCCAGGGCACGCCGTACAGCGCCACCATCAGCGCCTCTGGCGGTACCGCGCCCTATACCTATGCAGTCAGCAGCGGCACCCTGCCCAGCGGCTTGTCCATCAGTCCGGCGGGGGTCATCAGTGGCACCCCGACCGCGTCAGGGCCATTCAACTTCACCCTGCGTGCCACCGACGCCAGCAGCTTCACGGGCTTTCGCGCCTACAGCATCAACATCAGCGGTGTACCGCCGGTGGCCAGCGCCGTCAGCGCCACGGTAGCCGCCAACAGCAGCGCCAACCCGATCACCCTGAACCTCAGCGGCGGCGCCGCCAGCAGCGTGGCCGTGGCCAGCGCGGCCAGCCATGGCAGCGCCACCGCCAGCGGCACCAGCATCAGCTACACCCCCACCGCGGGCTACTCCGGGGTGGACAGCTTCACCTACACCGCGACCAATGCCAGCGGCACATCGAGCCCGGCCACGGTGAGCATCACCGTCAGCGCCCCAAGCATCAGCCTGAGCCCCGGGTCCCTGAGCAACGGCACCCTCGGCGTTGCCTACAGCGTCAGCCTCAGCGCCTCGGGCGGCAACGCGCCCTACAGTTTTGCCATCACCTCCGGGGCCCTGCCGGGCGGCCTGAGCCTGAACACCAGTAGCGGGGTCATCAGCGGCACGCCGAGCGGCAGTGGCACGGCCAACCTGACCGTCACCGCCACCGATGCCAACAGCGCCACCGGATCCCAGGCCTATACCCTGGTGATCGTCGTCCAGGCACCTGTGGCCGGCGCCGTCAGCGCCACGGTGGCGGCCAACAGCAGCGCCAATCCGATCACCCTCAACCTCAGCGGCGGCGGCGCCAGCAGCGTGGCCGTGGCCAGCGCGGCCAGCCATGGCAGCGCCACCGCCAGCGGCACCAGCATCAGCTACACCCCGACCGCCGGTTTCTCCGGCTCCGACAGTTTCACCTACACCGCCACCAACGCCAGCGGCACCTCGGCCCCGGCCACCGTGACCCTGACGGTGAGCCCGCCGACCTTGAACATGACCCCGGCGACCCTGGGCAACGGCACCGTGGGCAGCCCGTTCAATGCCACCTTCAGCGCCAGCGGTGGCACCGCGCCCTACACCTACAGCCTGCTCAGCGGCACCCTGCCCAACGGCGTGACCCTGAACAGCAGCGGAGGGCTCAGCGGTACGCCGAGCAGCGTCGGCAGCTACAACTTCACGGTGCGGGTCACCGACACCTACGGCGCCATCGGCAGCACCGCCTACAGCACTGCCATCGGCATCAATGCGCCGATCGCCAGCGCGGTCAACGCACGGTCAGCGCCAACAGCAACGCCAACGCCATCAGCCTCAACCTCAGCGGCGGCAGCGCCAGCAGCGTCGCGGTGGCCAGTGCCGCCAGCCACGGTACCGCCAGCGCCAGTGGCACCAGCATCACTTACACCCCGAGCGCCGGCTTCTCCGGTTCCGACAGCTTCACCTACACCGCCAGCAACGCCGGCGGCACCTCGAGCCCGGCCACCGTGACCCTGACCGTGAGCCCGCCAACCCTGGTGATGACTGCCACAGCCCTGGGCAACGGCACCGTGGGCAGCGCCTTCAATGCCAGCCTGAGCACCAGCGGCGGCACTGCGCCCTATAGCTACAGCCTGCTCAGCGGCTCGCTGCCCAGCGGCGTGACCCTGAGCAGCAGCGGGGTGTTCAGCGGCACCCCGAGCAGCGCCGGCACCTACAGCTTCACGGTACGGGTCACCGACGCCAACGGCGCCACCGGCAGCACCGCCTACAGCACCAGCATCGGCATCAATGCGCCGATCGCCAGCGCGGTCAACGCCACGGTCAGCGCCAACAGCAGCGCCAACGCCATCACCCTCAACCTCAGCGGCGGCAGCGCCAGCAGCGTCGCGGTGGCCACTGCTGCCAGCCACGGTACCGCCAGCGCCAGTGGCACCAGCATCCGCTATACCCCGACCGCGGGTTACTCCGGGACGGACAGCTTCACCTACACCGCCAGCAACGCCGGCGGCACCTCGAGCCCGGCCACCGTGACCCTGACCGTGACCGCGCCAACCCTGGTGGTGGCCCCCGGCACCCTGGGCGCCGGCACCGCGGGCAGCCCCTACAGCGCCACCCTCAGCGCCACCGGTGGCACGGCGCCTTACAGCTTCAGCGTCAGCGCTGGCAGCCTGCCGGCCAACCTGAGTCTCGACCCGGCCAGCGGACTGATCAGCGGCACCCCCAGCAGCAGTGGCACCAGCAACCTGACCATCACCGCCACCGACGCCAATGGCGCCACCGGCACCCACGCCTATTCGATCACCATCGCGGTGGTGCCGATCACCGTGCCGTCCTCCAGCCAGGTGCTCAGCTCCGGGCAGTCGGTCACCGTCGACCTGACCCAGGGCGCCACTGGCGGGCCGTTCACTCAGGCCGACCTGGGCAGCGTGACTCCGGCCTCGGCCGGGCGGGCGATGATGATGGGCCCGTTCTCGATGCGCTTCGTGCCCTCGGCCGCCTTCGCCGGCACCGCGGTGGTCCGCTTCAGCCTGCGCAACGGCAGTGGCTCCAGTGCCGCCGGGACCATGAGCTTTGTCGTTCAGGCTCGCCCCGACCCGAGCAAGGACGCCGAAGTGATCGGCCTGCTCAACGCCCAGAGCCGCGCGGCGGAACGCTTTGCCAGCACCCAGATGGACAACTTCAACCGTCGCATGGAGCAGTTGCACCAGATGAAGTGCGACCGTAATTCGTTCAATGCCAGCCTGAGGAAGGACGGCCGCGACGTGCCTCTGGGAGAAATTGCCAAGGCGGTGCAGAACCAGCTGGGGGATTCGGCGCACCAGACCGAGCAGGAACAACGCGCAGCCGCAGCCGCCGAGCAGGACTCGTGCAAGCAGGATGCCCTGGCCTTCTGGAGCGACGGTTTCGTCAACGTCGGCTCGACCCACGCCCGCGGCGCCCGGAACAACAGCTTCACCACCCTGGGCCTGAGCGCCGGTGTCGACTATCGCCTGTCGCCATCGGCGGTGGCCGGTGTCGGGATCGGCTACGGCAATGACCGCAGCGAGATCGGCAGCAACAAGACCCGCAGCGATGCCGATGCCATTGGCATCGCCACCTACCTGAGCCTGAACCTGGCGCCTCAGGTATTTGTCGATGGCCTGTTGGGCTATAACCGCATCAGCTTCGACTCGCGCCGCTACATCACCGGCAGCAATGACGACTATGCCCGCGGTTCCCGGGATGCCGACCAACTGTTCGCCTCCTTGACCGCCAGCTACGAGTATCGCCAGGGTCCGTTGTCGCTGACGCCCTATAGCCGCCTGAATGCCAGCAGCACGCGCCTGGATGCCTTCCGTGAAAACGGCGGCGGTATCTATGGGCTGTCCTATGACGAGCAGCGCCAGCAAAACTTCACCTCGTACCTGGGCCTGCGCTCGGGCTACGACTTCATGACCCGGGTCGGCGTGGTGACGCCCAAGGTCGGCCTGGCCTGGGGTCATAACTTCAGCACCACCAGCGACTACAAGATGCGCTACACCGACCAGGGCGACGAAGGCCTGCTGTACCGGCTCAAGCCCGACTCCCAGGACAGCGATTTCGCCGACCTCGACCTGGGCCTGGACTTCAACCTCGGACGCGCCTGGCAGTTGGGTGTCTCCTACAAGACGGCCCTGGGCTCCGATGAACGCAGCGATATGTTCCGCATCGGCCTGAACGGCAAGTTCTAGTTCCTGGCCACAGGCTAACCGCCCGCGCCCTGGGCGTTGCAGCAGGAAAGACTTCCCTGCCAGCGCCAAGGCAAAAAAAACACCCCGCAAGGCGCCAAGCTTCGCGGGGTGTTTTTTTTCAGCCAGGGGGCAATGCCCTAGGCCGCAGGCAAGGTGCCCGCCGCTAGCTCCTGCGCGGTGCGTTCCACCGCACGCCGAGTCTTGTCCACCAGCTCATCGATATCGCCACGGCTGGCCACCAGGGCCGGGGCCATGATCATCCGCCCGAAGGTCGAGCGAATGATCACCCCCTCCTCAAAGCCCAGGGTGCGGCAGCGCCAGGCGATGTCGTTCTCGTTGGCGAAGCGCTTGCGGCTGGCCTTGTCTTCGGCGAACTGCAAGGCGGCCACCAGCCCGGTGCCCTGGATCTCGCCGATCAGCGGGTGGTTGCCGAACACTTCCCGCAGGCACTGCTGCAGGTAGGGGCCGGTATCGTTCTTGACCTGGCTCACCACCCCTTCATCGCGCAGGGCCTTGAGGTTGGCAATGGCCACCGCCGCCGCCACCGGGTGCCCGGAATAGGTCAGGCCGTGGGCGAACACCCCGCCCTGCTCCACCAGCACCTGGGCGATGCGCTTGCTCAGCACCAGCCCGCCCATGGGGATGTAGCCGGAGGTCAGGCCCTTGGCGATGGACAGGGTGTCGGGCTCGAAACCGAAATGCTGGTGGGCGAACCATTCGCCGGTGCGGCCGAAACCACCGATCACTTCATCGGCGCACAGCAGCACGTCGTACTGGCGGCAGATGCGCTGGATCTCCGGCCAGTAGCTGTCTGGCGGGAAGATCATGCCGCCCGCGCCCTGGAACGGCTCGGCGATGAAACCGGCAACGTTCTCGGCCCCCAGTTCGAGGATTTTCTGCTCCAGCTGGCGAGCGCAACGCAGGCCGAACTCCTCGGGCGTGAAGTCGCCTTCGTGGGCGAACCAGTAGGGTTCGTCGATGTGCGCCACGTCCGGGATCAGCCCGCCCATGTCGTGCATGAACTTCATTCCGCCCAGGGCCGTGGCCGCCAGGGTCGAGCCGTGGTAGCCGTTCCAGCGGCCGATCATCACCTTCTTCTGCGGCTGGCCGAGGATCTGCCAGTAGCGGCGCACGCTGCGGATCAGCACCTCGTTGGCCTCGGACCCGGAGTTGGTGTAGATGGCGTGACTGTAGTGCCCGGGCAGCAGGCTGAACAACAACTCGGAGAGCTCCACCACCGCCGGGTGGGTGGTGTGGAAGAACATGTTGTAGTACGGCAGTTGCTCCAGCTGGGCGCTGGCGGCAGCGGCCAGGTCCTTGCGGCCGTAGCCCAGGTTGGTGCACCACAGGCCGGACATGCCGTCCAGGTAGCGCTGGCCGTCGTTGTCCCACAGGTGCAGGCCCTCACCGCGGACGATCACCCGCGGGCCCTCGGCGTTCAGCGCCTTCTGGTCGAGAAAGGCATGGATATGGTGCGCGGCGTCGGCGGCCTGGTAATCCTGGGTGCTGCGGGGCGCGGCCGGCTGCGGCTGTTGAGTGGCGGTGCTCATGGTCATTCTCCTGCACGGTAGGCGGGTTCAAGGGAAGGTTGGGTCGCGGTGGTCGGTTCGCCGGGCAGCAGCGGTTCGGGAACGAACAGCGGCTTGCGCATCACCAGCTTGATCCAGACCACGGCGATCAGCGAAATCACCCCCAGCACCACGCCGGCACTGCCGAAGATCCGCGCGGTCATCTCGGGGGATGGGGAAACGTGATAGATCGCAAACAGCATGCCGACGATCCCCAGCACCTGGGGCCAGGGGTAGAACGGCGAGCGGAACGGCCGTGGCGCATCGGGGTAGCGCCGGCGCAGGGCGATCACGTCGATGTGCACGACGATATAGGCCAGCAGCCACGCCAGGGCGGCGGCCAACAGCAGCAGGCTGATGGAGTCCGGGTCCTGGCCCAGCAGCAGGATCGGCAGGCCGGTCAGCGCGGCGACGAACAGCACCGCCACCCAGGGCGTGCGGCCCCGGGGGCTGAGGCGCTTGAACTGGGGAAAGGCCTGGCCGTTCTGGGCCATGCCGTAGAGCATCCGCGGCAGCGCCGCCAGGGACGAGTTGACCGTGCTGCAGGTGGCGGTGATCACCGCCCCCACCAGGAACAGCTTGCCGGCCTCACCGAACACCGTGGTGGCGAACAGGAAATGCGGCAGCGGATCGCTGGCCAGCTGCGCCCGCGGGACACAGAGCAAGGCACCCAGGCAATAGAGGGTAATCACCAGGAAGATCACGCTCAGGCCGATGATCATCGAACGCGGGATATTGCGCTCCGGGTTGCGGGTTTCCTCCACCAGCGGGCAGACGAACTCGGCACCGACAAACCCCCAGATGGCCATGGCCGCCAGGGCCAGGGCGCCGACTTGCAGGGGGTTCCAGCCCTGGTCCAGGGGCAGTTGCAGGTCGGCCTGGGCACTGCTCACGGCGCCCAGGCCGAGGGTCAGCAGGATCACCACCATCACCACCGCCAGCACCGTCTGCAGCTTGGCGAACACATCGATGCCCAACAGGTTGAGCAAGGTGAACACGCCGAGCACTCCGTAGGCCACCAGCATCGGCGGCAGCGCGCCGGGGTAGACCTTGCCGATGATCAAATCCAGAAGCAGCAGTTCGGCGGACAGGGCAAACATCGCCACCACCATGTAGCCGGAGAAGGTCGCGAGGATCGCCGGGAAATGCCCGATGGCCACCTCGGTGTAGCTGCTCAGGCTGCCGGCCCGGGGCACCATCAGCGCCAGTTCGGAAAACGACAGGGCATAGGTCAGGGCCAGCAGGTAGGCCAGCAGCAGCGGGATGAAGAAGCCCAGCCCGGCCATCCCCGCCCCTTGCAGCATCAGCACCATCACCCCCTGGGACACCACCAGGCCGACGGCCACCGAGACCAGCGAGCCGAGGCCCAGCACCCGGCGCAACCCGCCATTGCGCACGGGGCTCGCCACCCCGTTGGAGACACTTGCAGTCATGGCACACACTCCATTTTTTATTGTTGTGGGCCTGCCGGTGATCCGGCAGGTGCGGCGCCACCGTGCCGCGGCTTGAACCGCGGCGGGCGGCGCCATGGGTGACCCGTACCGCGGGTCGCAAGGCATCGAGTCCGCGTCAGCGCAGCTGGAACCAGGTGGTCTTCAGCTGGGTGTATTTGTCGAAGGCATGCAGCGACAGGTCGCGGCCGAATCCCGACTGCCGGCCACCGCCAAAAGGCACGGTGACGTCCAGGGCATCCACGGTGTTCACCGACACGGTGCCGGCCCGCAGTTGGCGGGCAACGCGGTGGGCGCGGTTGAGGTCGTCGCTCCACAGCGAGGCGGCCAGGCCATAGACACTGTCGTTGGCCAGGCCGATAGCCTGCTGCTCATCGTCGAAGGGGGTGACCGCCAGTACCGGGCCGAACACCTCTTCGCGGGCGATGGCCATCTGGCTGTGGACCCCGGTGAGGATGGTCGGCTCGATGAAGTTGTCGCTGCCGTCCAGGTGCCGCTGGCGACCGCCACAGGCCAGTTGCGCGCCCTGCTCCCGGGCGCCTTGGATATGGCCCATGACGCTGGCGGTCTGGCGGGCGTCGACCATGGCCCCGGCGCGGCTGGCCGGATCCAGGGGGTTGCCCGGCATCCAGTCCCGGGCCTTGAGCAGCAGGCGCTCGACGAACTCGTCATGAATGCTGCGCTCGACCAACAGGCGCGAGTTGGCCGAGCACACCTCGCCCTGGTTGAAGAAGATGCCGAAGGCGGCCTTCTCGGCGGCCAGGTCCAGGTCCTGGCAATCGGCGAACACCAGGTTCGGGCTCTTGCCGCCGCACTCCAGCCAGACCTGCTTGAGGTTGGACTGCGCCGAGTACTGCATGAAGTACTTGCCCACCTCGGTGGAGCCGGTGAACACCAGGCAGTCCACGTCCGGGTGCAGGCCCAGGGCGCGGCCGGCCTCGGCGCCCAGGCCCGGCACCACGTTGAGCACGCCTTCCGGCACCCCGGCCTCCAGGGCCAGCTCGGCCAGGCGCAGTGCGGAGAACGGCGACTGTTCGGCGGGCTTGAGCACCACCGAGTTGCCCACCGCCAGGGCCGGCGCCAGTTTCCAGGCGGCCATGTCCAGGGGGAAGTTCCAGGGCACCACGGCGCCGATCACCCCCAGCGCCTCGCGGCGGATACTGGCGTGGCTGTCAATGCCCGAGGGGGCCACCTGGTCGTAGAGCTTGTCGATGCTTTCGGCATACCAGGCAAAGACATTGGCGGCCCCGGGCACGTCGAGGTTCCAGGCATCCATCACCGGCTTGCCCATGTTCAGGGATTCGAGCAGGGCCAGCTCTTCGCGATGGGCAAGCATCAGCTCGGCCAGGCGCAGCAGCACCCTCTTGCGCTCCACCGGCGCCATGCGCGCCCAGGGCCCCTGTTCGAACGCCTGGCGGGCGGCGGCGACGGCGAGGTCGACCTCGACCTCGCCGCAGGCACTGACCCGCGCCAGCAGCTGGTTGTTCGCCGGGTTGATGGCGTCGAAGGTGGCGCCGCTTTGCGCCGATAGGTGACGGCCGCCAATCAGCGCCTGGTCAGTGAATGTCTGTTGGGCAGCTCGTTGCTGCCAATAACCGAGATCGAACACGCTGCATACCCTCGTCGACCGTTGCAACGGCCTGGTTGTTATCGGAGTCGGGAACGATGGTGCGTCACTGCGCGCCAGAGGAAAAATACTAAAAATATGCTCGAACCCAATGAAAAAGCTCTGCAGTCAGGCGGCCTGGCGCCCCACCCCAACGCCCACTTGAGCGAAGCGTTTGCCCCCGTGGCGACGGCGCCTGCTGCCACCGCCGTCCGTTCCATAGAAGGTGGTGTCAAGGCCCGTTGCCTTGGCAGATTTTGCGATGGCTATGCCCTCGCGCCGAAGCACGCTGGCTCGCCACAACAGGCTGTTTCACCGCAACCCGCCTCACCGCCCAAGCCCTGGGTGCGCCAGGTTGAATGAACAGCATCAGGCTCAGGCAGGCCCCTCCAGCCAATCGGCCAGGCGCATCAGCATGGCGTCGCAGCCGTGCAACTGCTCGATGCTGATGAATTCGTCGGGCTTGTGCCCCTGCTCCATGCTGCCCGGGCCACAGACCACGGTGGCAATGCCGGCTTCATGGAACAGCCCGCCTTCGGTGCCAAAGGCCACGGTGCCGAACTCCCGCGAGCCGCTGAGCAGCGCCAGCAGCTCGGCCGCGTCACTGTCAGGTGCAGTGGCCAGCCCCGGGTAGGCGCTCAACGGCTGCAGGCCGATACCGGTATCGGCCTGGACCGCCTGCATCCCGGGCAGCAACTCGCCCTCGGCGTAGCGCTGCAGTTCATCCACCACGGCCTGGGCGTCATCTCCGGGCAAGGTGCGCACCTCGAAATCGAATTCGCAGTCTTGCGGCACGATGTTCAACGCCCGGCCGCCTTTGATCAGGCCGGTCTGTACCGTGGAAAACGGCGGATCGAAACGCCGGTCGTGGTGCTCCGGGCGGGCCAGGCGGGTGCCAATGTCGCCGAGTTTGCCGATCAGCCGCGCCGCATATTCGATGGCGTTGACGCCATAGGGCGCATAGGCGGAATGACAGGCTGCGCCGCGCACCTGGCAACGCATGGCCAGCTTGCCCTTGTGGCCGAGCACCGGGCGCAGCTCGGTGGGTTCGCCGATCAGGCACAGCAGCGGCTTGTGCGGCCGCTGCTGCAGTTGCTCAAGCATCGGCCGCACCCCCAGGCAACCCACCTCCTCGTCATAGGAGAACGCCAGGTGCACCGGCAGCCGCAAGGTGCGCCGGGTCAGGTTCGGCACCGCCGCCAGCACCGAGGCGATGAAGCCTTTCATGTCGGCGCTGCCACGCCCGTACAGGCGCCCTTCGCGCTCGGTCAGGACAAAGGGCTCCAGGGTCCAGGCCTGGCCGTCCACCGGCACCACGTCGGTGTGCCCGGACAGCACCACGCCGCCACGATCCGTGGGCCCGATGGTGGCGAACAGGTTGGCCTTGGTCCGTTGCGGGTTGTAGATCAACTCGCTGTCGACTCCGTACCCGGCAAGGTAGTCACGGACAAAGCCGATCAACTCCAGGTTGGAGTCGCGGCTGACCGTGGCAAACCCCACCAGCCGCGCCAGCAACGCGCGGCTCGAAGGCTCATTCATTGCCGGGCACTCCGTAGCTCGGGGCCGCCGTGGGATCCAGGGCCCGGGTCAGGTAGTCCTGCATCTGTGGCCGGTAGGCCTGCCAGAGACGCTCCAGTTGGCCGATCGGATCCTCATCGGCCCAGTCCACCCGCAGGTCGACGATGGGCCAGGTCAGGTCGTCCACCACCGACAGCGCCGCCGAGTGCACCGGCCCCGCTTCACCGCCGGCGGCCATCGCTGCGTGCAGGGCGGCCAGCAAGCGCTCGACCAGCATCCCCGGCGTCTGCTCGAAAGCCTGGACCATGGCCTCGATGACCTCGGGAGCGGCCAGCAGATTGCCGGCGGCGACGCACTGCTCGCCGGCCAGCGCATGGTGCTGGCCCAGGGCTTCCTGGCCACTGAACAGCGCCGTGCGCCCCTGGCCGTCGATCACCGTGACCTGGCGATACTGGCTCCAGCCATTGCTGCCCAGCGCCTTGTCCAGGGCTGCGCCGGGCTCGAGCCTGTGGCTTTCCAGCAGGTCGAGGATCTGCGGGCCGAGGGCCGGCAGGGTCACGTTCTGGGTGGCCACCGCACCGACCCCGGCCCGCAGCCAGGGGCAGCGGGCGCCGACGGCGATGCTCGAGGAACTGATGGCCACACCCAGCTGGCCGGTTTCGGCGCAGCGGCCAACGATGGAAAAAGTCATGAACTCTCCTTGGCCCCAAGGGCCGCCTGGACGCCCAACCCGGCGTCGTTGAATCGAAGGTTGAAGCCTTACTCGGGAATCACCGCGATCACGTCGATCTCCATCAGCCACTGGGGCTGGCCGAGGGCCGAGACCACCAGCCCAGTGGAAATCGGGAACACCCCCTTGAGCCACTTGCCCACCTCCTGGTACACCGGCTCGCGGTAGCGCGGGTCAGTGAGGTAGGTGGTGGTCTTGACGATGTGGGACAGGTCGCTGCCGGCTTCCTCCAGCAGTTGCTTGACGTTCTTCATGGCCTGTTCGGCCTGGGCCTGAGGATCGCCAAGGCCAACCAGCCGACCGTCGAAATCAGTGCCGACCTGGCCGCGCACGTACACCGTGTTGCCGGCGCGTACGGCCTGGCACAGGTCGTTGTCCAGGGACTGGTTGGGGTAGGTGTCCTTGGTGTTGAACATGCGGATACGGGTATGAGTCGGCATCAGAGGGCTCCCACGGGGCTGAAGGTCTTGGTCTGGTTTTCAGCGGGCGCCGGCTGCTGCGCCGCGTCGCTGTAGGCCTGGTATTTGCGTTGCGTCGCGATGTGATCGGCAATGTGCTTGGCGTCGTGCCAGACGCCCCAGATGAACGACGAGCCGCGGCGCGAGAGCCAGGGCAGGCCGATGAAGTAGATCCCGGGTTCGCTGGAAACGCCGCGCTGGTGCCGGGGCTTGCCGTGCTCGGTGAAGGCGTCGACCTGCAGCCAGGTAAAATCCACGGCATAACCGGTGGCCCAGATGATCGAGGTGACCCCCGCCGCCGCGAGGTCGAGTTCGAGGAGCGGCTGCTGGACGCAGTCCGGGTCCGGGAGGCGTCGCCGGGCTTCGGGCTCCAGCGGCAGGTCGAGCCCATTGCGGGCAATGTAGGCGTCCGCCGCATCCAGCAGGGCCAGGTAGTTCTCATCGCCCCGGGCCAGGTTCTCCACCAGGTCCGCTTGAAAGCTGACCCGCTGGCCATCGAAGGCGCGGGTCAGCCCCACCAGGGTGATGCCCTGATGGGCCAGCGCGCGAAAATCGATGGTCTGGCCGCCACGGGCGCCACTGACCGCGATGGTCACGTGCTCGCGGCCCGGCTTGGCGATCTCGGCGTCCCACTCCCCCAGGACCCCGAGCCACCAGCAGAAATCGCGATTGCGATAGGAGCGCGGCGGCCGGTCATGGGCGCCCACCGACAGGTAGACCTGGCGACCTGCGCGCTGCAGCTCATCAGCGATCTGCACCCCCGACGAGCCCGCCCCCACCACCAGCACCGCGCCTGCGGGCAGTTGCTGCGGGTTGCGATAATCGGCGGAGTGGATCTGCTCCAGGGCGCTGTCCCTGGGGGCGATCGGCGGGATCACCGGCCGCTGGAAGGGGCCGGTGGCCGCCACCACCCGATTGGCCTGGATCACCCCCGCAGACGTCTCGACGGTAAAGCCCGGGCGCCCGCTGTTGCGCAGCACCTTGCGCACTTCAACGCCGGTGCGGATCGGCGCGTTGATTTTCTGCGCATAGGCTTCGAAGTAGTCCGCCACCTGGTCCTTGGCGGCAAAGCCGTCGGGGTCGATGGAAAACTCCAGCCCCGGGAAGCGGTCGTGCCAGGCCGGCCCGTTGGCCACCAGCGAATCCCAGCGGCCAGTGCGCCAGGCCTCGGCCACCCGGCTGCGTTCCAGTACCAGGTGCGGCACCCCGAGGGTGCTCAGGTGTTCGCTCATGGCCACGCCGGCCTGGCCCGCGCCAACCACCAGGGTATCCACGTGTATCTGTTCTACGGTCATGTCTGTGTCCTTCTGCGAGACGGTGAGCGCCAGTGCAATGGCTGGTCGCCCTGTTCAGAGCCCGGGTGCGGGTCGGATGCAGCAGATGGTGCGACAGACGCCGAAGAAGGAAAAATATTAAAAATGTGCTCGCTGGCTAAGAAAAAACGAGGCAGCCCGGGGCCTGCAGGCCAAGCCGGGCCTCACTCTGCCGCGCCAGAGGCGGGGCTGCCCGGGGCCATTGCCGACTACCCCAGGGCCTGGGCCAGGGCCGCGGTCAACTGCACCTGGGTGTAGGGCTTGAACAGCCGTGGCAGGCCTGCCGCCAGGCCACCCAGATGCTGGGCGTAACCGGTCGCCAGGACGATGGGCAGTTCAGGGTGCAGGCTGCGTGCCGCCACCACCAGCTGTTCACCGTCCATCTGTGGCATGGCCACATCGGTGATCATCAGGTCGATCTCCGGATGCTCCCGGAAACAGTCCAGGGCCTGGGCCCCGGAGGTCGCGCAGATCACTCGATGGCCCAGGTCCTCCAGCAGCAAGGTGGTGCTGTTGAGAACCAGGCTGTCGTCGTCCACCAGCAGCACGCACATGGGCCTGAGCAAGGGGCTGAAGCCGGCGCTCGGCGCCGCGGGCTGCACAGGTTCCTCGCAACTGGCCAGGGGCAGCCACAGTTCGGCGGCCGTGCCCTGGCCCTTGCTGCTCTTGAGCACCAGGCGGCCGCCCAGCTGTTCTGCCAGACCGTGGACCATGGACAGCCCCAGCCCGGTGCCCTTGCCCAAACCCTTGGTGGTGAAGAAGGGTTCGGCGGCGCAAACCAGAGTCTGTTCATCCATGCCCTCGCCGCTGTCGATCACCGACAGGCACACATACTGCTGCTGGGGCAGATCGCCGGCGGCGCTGCGCAGCTGCCCGCGGATCAGCAGCCGGCCACCGCCCGGCATCGCATCACGGGCGTTGCTGGCCAGGTTGAGCAGGGCCAGCTCCAGCTGGTTGACGTCGGCCTGCACCCGCGGCAGGTCCTCGGGCACCTCCAGTTGCACCGCCACCTGCGGCCCCACCGAACTGCACAGCAGGCCCTCGAGACCGCGCACCAGCTGGCCCAGGTCCACGGCTTCGGTCTTGAGTTCCTGGCGCCGGGCGAAGGCCAGCATGCGCTGGGTCAGGGTGACCCCGCGCTCGGTGCCCAGCAGCGCATTGTCCACCAGCCGCGACAGCCGGGGATCGTCGCCAGCCCGTTTGCGCAGCAGTTCGAGGTTGCCGCGGATCACCGTCAACAGGTTGTTGAAGTCGTGGGCAATGCCGCCGCTGAGCTGACCAATGGCTTGCAGCTTCTGCGATTGGAACAAGGCTTCGCGGGCGATTTCCAGTTGCTGCTGCGCGGCCA
Organism: Pseudomonas sp. PH1b; assembly: GCF_000633395.1. Taxonomy (GTDB): domain Bacteria; phylum Pseudomonadota; class Gammaproteobacteria; order Pseudomonadales; family Pseudomonadaceae; genus Aquipseudomonas. Next base: position 189,446 of record NZ_AYMU01000011.1, on the reverse strand, counting down.
CCACCTCGCTGATGTCCCGGGTGATCTTGGCGAACCCCAGCAGCTCGCCGCTGTCGGCGCGGATCGGGTCCACCACCACATGGGCGAGGAACTGGGTGCCGTCCTTGCGCATGCGCCAGCCCTGCTTCTCGAACCGCCCTTCGCGCTCGGCAATCGCCAGGGTGTTCTGCGGCTCGCCATTGGCCCGGTCCTCGGGGGTATAGAACAGCGAGAAATGCTCGCCGATGATTTCCTCCGGCGCGTAGCCCTTGATCCGTTGCGCCCCCGGATTCCAACTGCTGACCCGACCACCGGCATCGAGCATGTAGATCGCGTAGTCGGTGACACTCTGTACCAACAGGCGGAACTGCTGTTCGCTCTGTTTCAGGGTCTGCTCGGCCATGCGCTGCTCGGTCATGTCGCGGGTGATCTTGGCAAAGCCGATCAGCGTTCCCCGGGCGTCACGGATGGTGTCGATCACCACATGGCACCAGAAGCGCGAGCCGTCCTTGCGCAGCCGCCAGCCCTCGCCCTCGAATCGCCCCTCGCTTTGCGCTATGCGCAGCGCCCGCTCGGGCATCGCCGCCTGGCGATCCTCGAGGGTATAGAAGCAGGAAAAGTGCGCACCGAGGATTTCCGCCTCCTGGTAGCCCTTGAAACGCCGAGCGCCGCTGTTCCAGCTGATCACCCGGCCCTGAGGGTCGAGCATGTAGATCGCGTAGTCGACCACGGCTTCGACCAGCAGGCGAAAACGGTCGTCTTCCAGGGGGTTGCGAGGCTCGGGCTGATCACTCATGGCGCTTTCCGTTATCGATTGTTCTGTTATGGACCCACGACCTTCCGCCAGCCAGTGGCCGCGGCGCGCCCGGACCGCCAAGGCGCCGCTCACAACCCTGTGAAGCACACCTCATCGCATGCATTGGCCAGGGGACGCAAGCACCTGGACCGGTGTCCGACGAAAATACATTTCCGAGCTTTCGATCTGCAGGCACTGAAGGCACAATGCGTACCTTTTTGGCTGCCCCTGCCGGAGCTCTTGAAATGATCAAAACGCCGTACTACCTCATCGACAAACAGAAGCTGCTGGTCAACATGCAGAAGATCGCCTACGTGCGCGAGCATTCCGGCGCCAAGGCCCTGCTGGCCCTCAAGTGCTTCGCCACCTGGTCGGTGTTCGACCTGATGCAGCAATACATGGACGGCACCACCTCGTCGTCGCTGTACGAGCTCAAGCTCGGCCGGCAGAAGTTCGCAGGCGAGGCCCACGCCTACAGCGTGGCCTGGGCCGACGATGAAATCGAGGACATGCTCGACAACTGCGACAAGATCATCTTCAACTCCATCAGCCAGCTGCAGCGCTTTGCCGACGCCAGCGCCGACAAGGTCCGCGGCCTGCGGGTCAACCCCCAGGTGAGCAGCTCGGACTACCTGCTGGCCGACCCGGCACGGCCGTTCAGCCGCCTCGGCGAATGGGACCCGGCGAAGATCGAGCAGGTCATCGGCCAGATCTCGGGCTTCATGTTCCACAACAACTGCGAGAACGGCGACTTCGGCCTGTTCGACCAGATGCTGTCCACCATCGAGGAACGCTTCGGCCACCTGCTGCACCAGGTCGAGTGGGTCAGCCTCGGCGGCGGTATCCACTTCACCGGCGAAGACTACGACGTGGACGCCTTCTGCGCGCGCCTCAAGGCCTTCTCCGAGCAGTACGGCGTACAGGTCTACCTGGAGCCGGGCGAAGCGGCGATCACCCAGAGCGCGTCCCTGGAAGTGACCGTGCTCGACACCCTGTACAACGGCAAGCACCTGGCGGTGGTGGACAGCTCCATCGAAGCCCACATGCTCGACCTGCTGATCTATCGCCTGAACGCCAAGCTGTCACCGAGTGCGGGCGAACATACCTACATGGTGTGCGGCAAGTCCTGCCTGGCCGGAGACATCTTCGGCGAATACCAATTCGATCGTCCGCTGGCCATCGGCGATCGACTGTCGTTCATTGATGCGGCGGGTTACACCATGGTCAAGAAAAACTGGTTCAACGGTCTGAAAATGCCGTCCATTGTCGTGAAACAACTCGATGGCAGCATCGAGGTGGTACGCGAGTTTGGTTTCGAAGACTACCTGTCCAGCCTTTCCTGAGCGGACAGGTCACGAGGAGAAGTAAATAAATTGAAGAAGAATGTTCTTATCATTGGTGCAGGAGGTGTCGCCAAGGTGGTGGCCCACAAGTGCGCGCAGCACAACGACGAACTCGGTCGTATTGCTATCGCGTCGCGCAACATCTCCAAATGCCAGGCCATCATCGATAGCGTCAAGGCCAAGGGCAGCCTCAAACAGCCCGCGGACATCAAGGCCTATGCGCTCGACGCACTGGACATCGAAGCGACCAAGGCGCTGATCCGCGAGAGCGAGTCGCAGATCGTCATCAACGTCGGCTCGCCCTTCCTCAACATGTCGGTGCTGCGTGCCTGCATCGATACCGGCGCCGCCTACCTGGACACCGCGATCCACGAAGAGCCGGGCAAGATCTGCGAAACACCGCCCTGGTACGGCAACTACGAGTGGAAGCACCTCGAGGAATGCCAGCAGAAGAATGTCACCGCCATCCTCGGCGTGGGCTTCGATCCGGGCGTGGTCAACGCTTATGCAGCCCTGGCCAAGCAACAGCATTTCGACCGCATTGATTCGATCGACATCCTCGACGTCAATGCCGGCTCCCATGGCAAATATTTCTCCACCAATTTCGACCCGGAAATCAACTTCCGCGAATTCACCGGGCAGGTCTGGAGCTGGCAGAACAGCCAGTGGACCAGCAACAGCATGTTTGAAGTCAAGCGCACCGACGACCTGCCTGTGGTCGGCTCGCAGAACCTGTACCTGACCGGCCATGACGAAGTGCACTCGCTGTCGAAGAACCTCGACGTGCCCAACGTGCGTTTCTGGATGAGCTTCGGCGAGCACTACATCAACGTGTTCACCGTCCTGCGCAACCTGGGCCTGCTCTCCGAGCAGCCAGTGAAGACCGCCGAAGGCCTGGAAGTGGTACCGCTCAAGCTGGTCAAGGCGGTACTGCCGGACCCGGCGTCCCTGGCCCCGGGCTACACCGGCAAGACCTGCATCGGTGACCTGGTCAAGGGCACCAAGGACGGCCAGCCGCGCGAAGTCTTCATCTACAACGTGGCCGACCACGAGCAAGCCTACGCCGAGACCGACAGCCAGGGCATTTCCTACACCGCCGGTGTGCCGCCCGTTGCCGCGGCCTTGCTGGTGGCCCGTGGCCAGTGGGATGTGCAGCGCATGGTCAACGTCGAGGAGCTGGCCGCCGAGCCGTTCCTCGAGGCGCTGGACCTCATGGGCCTGCCAACCCGCATCAAGGACGAACACGGCGACCGCCCGTGGAACGTCGCGCCTTGATCTAGCCGCAACAGCGGGGCGCGCCAGCATCGGCGCGCCCCGCTCCAGGCACAGCGCCCTCCCCAGGCCTCCCCAGGCCGCCTCTTCTACCCTTTCCCGAACCAAGCACCGGATAGCCCGCCCGGGGCAGTTTTTCGTTTGTGCGCCGCTTTTGCGTTTCTGTGCGACAGATCCCCCATTCAGGGCTCCCGTCCCCCTCCCTGGTGGTGTTAGCGTGGGAAAGTTTCTGCACCAGAGAGCAGATACTTCTTATCCAGCCGACAAAGGAATGCCCCCCAACAATGGATTTCTCACTCAAGCACCTGGCCGCGGCCACTCTGCTGCTCGCCGGCCTGTCATCCTTCACCGGCGTCGCTCAGGCCAACCTCACCCCGCAACAGAACGCGGCCATTCTCAAGACCTTCAGCGACACCTCGGTCAAGGATTTCCGCCAGTTCCTCGGCAACCTCGGCAAGAGCGAGCTGGGCAAGAGCGCCAACCTCAGCCCAGCCATCGACGCCTTCCTCGGCAACCAGAAGCTGTCCGCCGAACAGCAGGACGAGATCCACCGCCTGCTGGGCCTCTACGCCCGGATCAAGTACGGCAAGGCGGCCACCCAGACTCTGATCGAGCTGGTGGCCATCCCGACCTTTCGCGTGGACGGCGTGCCCCAGCACGAGAACCCCGAATTCATCAAGATCGCCGACAAGATCAAGGACCTGGCCCAGGCCTTCGACCTGAAGTTTCGCAACGTCGACAACCGCGTCTACGAGATCTCCCTGGACGGCAGTGGCGATGAACTGGTGGGCATTCACGCCCATGCCGACGTGGTGCCGGTGACCCCGGAGAATTGGGTACTTGAGGACGGCACCCGCCTCGACCCGTTCAAGGTCACCCTGATCGGCGACCGCATGTATGGCCGCGGTACCGAGGACGACAAGAACGGCATCGTGGTGACGCTCTACGCGATGAAAGTGATCAAGGAAGAGAAGCTGCCCCTGGCGCGCAACTTCAAGCTGCTGGTGGACACCACCGAGGAAACCAGCGGCGACGCCATTCCCTACTACTTCGAACACAACCCGACCCCCAACTACAACCTGGCCCTGGATGGCGGCTACCCGGTGGTGATCGCCGAAAAAGGCTACGGCACGGTCATGGCCAACTTCCCCCGGCGGGCCGCTGAGGGTAAAGGCGCCACCATCACCGGCCTGACCGGCGGCCTGGCCACCAACCAGATCCCTTCGGCCTCGGTGGCCACGTTTGCCAGGGACAAGCCCGCGGAACTGGCGGCCAGCCTGCAGAAGGCCGGCAGCGAGTATGCCAAGCGCCATGGCGGCAATTTCGAGGTCAGCGCCAAGGTCGACGGCAAGGACGTCAAGCTGACCGTCACCGGGGTCTCCGCCCACTCCTCCGAGCCCGAGTCGGGGGTCAACCCGGTGGCGCGGGCCCTGGACCTGATTCACAGCCTCGACGGCCAGGTCGCCCTCAAGCACAACGAGATCACCGACGCGGCCCGCTACGCCGCCGACAACTGGGGCCTGGACTACCTGGGCAAGAAACTGGGGGTGGATTTCTCCGATGCCTTCATGGGGCCCTTGACTGCCTCCCTGACCTACGTCGGCATGGATGACAAGGCCTTCAAGCTCGCGGTCAACCTGCGGGTGCCCAAGGGCAAGTCGCCGGAGAAGCTCAAGGGCGAGATTGCCGACAAGCTCAGTGCCTGGAGCAAGCAGACCCACACCGCCGTGGCCTTCGACTACTCCATCGCCGAACCGATGTACCGCAACCCCGAGGGTGAATGGGTCAAGGCGCTGCTGGCCGTGGCCAGCGAGAACCTGGGCATGGCACACACCTTCGGCACTTCGGCCGGCGCCACCTCGGTCCATGAGCTGCCCAATGGCGTGCAATTCGGCCTGGCACGTCCCGAGGTCAAGTACACCGGCCACACCGACGGCGAGTTCAAGACCGTCGACCAGTTCCTGCTCGACCTGCAGATCGTCACCGAGATGATGGGCCGGATCGGCCAGTTGCCCAAACTCTGATACGTCCTCCGGCCCTGCCGCCCTGGCGGGGCCGGATCCCTCCCCCTGGTTGATCGTCGCCGCTGGCGGCGCTGCTGCTCCCTGAAGGACCGGCCTACGGGATATCAGGCTTGCTCCCATGCCCTCGATGGGCCTCCCGCAGCGCTCCTGTGCCGAGTGCCTGGCGATCCGCCCTGCCTTCCACGGCCGAACCCGCCCATCCAGCCCCACCTGCCACAGGCACGCTCGTGCCTGGGAGTGCGCAACTGATGATTCCAGGGCACGGACCAACGTTTCGCACGGCGGTTTAAGAAAGCTCTGATTTACCCCGGGGAGTCAAGGTTCAAAAATCTCTCGGGCATTCAAAGCGTCAGTCCTCCGGGTCTTTGCGCTGTGCCATGGGCCTCTGTTCGAACGCTGGCCATCCCATTCCTGCCAGATACTGATTCGTTGCGTTCGGATGAATCAGTGCCAACCGGACGTACTCATGAAAGCCCAAGCGACGCAACTGTCAGCCGCCATGCTGACAGTCCTGCTCTCCTCCATGCCATCGAACGCCCTGGCAAGAGTCTATCCCGGCATCGACCTGTCCTCCCCCGGCGGCGAAGCCAGGGTGCTCGATACCGGCGACGAAGTGATCAATGGCCAAGTGGGCACCGCAGTGCAGATCAGCGGTAGCCAAAACGCCCTCTCGGCCGACGGCGTCAGGATCGAGTCGGGCATTGCCGGAACGGGCGTCGGCAGCAACGGCATCCGCGTCAGCTCCGGTGGATCACTGGAGCTGTCCAACTGCACCATCAATATGCTCGGTGCCGCTTCGGCCGTCGGCGTGCGGGTACAAAACACCGACAGCACGGCCGTTCTGACCGGGAACCGGATCACCACCGAAGGCTACATGTCTGATGCGGTGCTGGTGGAAGCGGGGGGACACGCCGAAGTCGAGGGGGGCTCCATCACCTCCAGCGGCGCCATGTCTCACGGCCTGAGTGCCGCAGGCGAGGACGCAACGATCATTGGCAAGCACCTGGACATTGCCGTCCAGGGCAACAATTCCGCCGCAGTCCACGCCAGGGATGGCGGCAGCGTTGTCCTCGATCAGGCGACATTGCGCGCCACCGGCAGCGATGCGCAAACGAGCAACAACGGCATTGAGATCACCCGGGGCAGCGTCACCGCGACCCACAGCGAGATCACCACGCTCTGGGGCATAGGCGCCAAAGTGGCCGGCGGCACGCTCTCGCTCAACCAGAGCAGCATCAACGCCCAAGACACCGGCATACATCTGAGCAGTGCCTCGGGGCCGAAGCTCACCCCTTCCACCGCCGTCCTGACCGATGTGAAGGTGCACTCGGAACAAAGCTACGGCCTCAACATCCAGGGCGACGGTGTCCAGGCCGAGCTGGAGCGGGTCCAGATCAGCAGCAATGGCAGCTACGCGTCAGGCATATCGCTGACGAGCAAGGGCGTCGTTACCGTCAAGGACTCAACCATCGAGATGAGCAACGACAGTGGCCTGGGTATCGACAACCGTGCAGGCAGCCTGACCATGGACGGTGGTTCCATCACCACCCGGGGTAGCAGCGGGCACGGCCTCTACGCCTCGCAGCTCTACCCGGGCAGTGGCGGCAGCGCCACGATCAGGGCGAGTGGCGTGGCCATCGAGACCTTCGGCCGTTCGGCCATTGGCGTGGTTTCACGCACGGCAGTGTCCGACATCGAGTTGACGGGGGGGTCGGTCACCACCCACGGCGAAAGGTCCTATGCCCTGCTCGCCAACGGTGGGCGCCTGCAGGTCACCGGCACCAAGGTGCGTACCCTGGGCGACTTCGCCACGGGCCTGATGTTCGGCAACAGCGGCACCCGGGGCGCCCTGGACTGGGTCGACATGCGCACCAGCGGCGCTGGCGCGGATGGCATCGTGGCCTACTCGGCAACGGCTGGGGTCGACCATGAACTCACCCTGAGCAACAGCTACATCGAAACCGAGGATGGCGCCGGCATCGCGGTCAAGGGCAGCGGGCTCACGGCCAATCTGGTCGACACCACCCTGATCGGCAAGTCCCGCAGCGGCAACGGCACCGCGTTGCGCATTGGCGAGTGGGACAATGACAGCACTCCCGGCGCCCCGGCCATCGCCGCCCGCGCCGTACAGCTCAATGCGCAGCGCAGCTACCTGGAGGGCGACGTGGTGGTCGACAGCGGCTCGGCCAGCCTGAGCCTGCAGGATCACTCAACCTTGCTGGGCGCCTTGCAGGTCGGCGCCGACGGGCGGACCCTGGACAGGTTGCACATCGACGACAGCAGTACCTGGCAGGTGCGCGGCGACTCGACCCTCAAGGACCTGCAGACCACGGGCACAATCTCCTTCGACACCCCGGGCAGCGGATTCAAGGTGCTGGACGTCCTCGGCAACCTCACCGGCAGCGGTCTGTTCGAAATGCGTACCGACCTCGGCAGAGGCCAGGGCGACCTGCTGCGGGTCGCCGGAAACATCGAGGGCCAGCACCAGATCCTGGTGGCCAACAGCGGCGCCGAGCCCACGATGGCCGACGGCGCCGTGCAACTGGTGCAGTCGGCAGGTGGTGCGGGTCGCTTCTCCCTGGCCAACCGGGATCAGGTGGTGGACATCGGCACCTACCGCTACGAGTTGAAGAGCGATGATGCCCTCGGCGGTCGGGCTTCGGACTGGAGCCTGGTGAATACCGGACGCAACCTGGCGGACGATCCGGAGGCAGAAATCTCCCCTGCTCCGGAACACCTGTCGACCGCGGCCAGTGCCGCCGTCAACACCTCGGCGGCCAGCACCGCACAGGCCATCTGGCATGCCGAATCGGGCGTGCTTGCCAAGCGCATGCGCGAGCTGCGTCAGGTTGCGCATGCCGAAGGGCTGTGGAGCCGTGGTTTCGGCGAGCGCCAGCACCTGAACAACGCCGGTGCACGGGGCTTCGAACAGACCGTCAGCGGCCTGCAGCTCGGAGCGGACAAGGCGCTGGCGGTGCAAGACGGCCGCTTGTACATCGGCGCCCTGGCCGGCTACAGCCAGGCGGACCGCAGCTTCCACAGCGAGGGCAAGGGCAACGCCGACAGCTACTTCCTGGGAGGCTACGTCACCTGGCTCGCCGACAACGGCTGGTACCTCGACAGCCTGCTCAAGGCCAACCGCATCCGCCAGGACTTCAAAGTCCAGGCCACGGACGGTGAGTCGGTGAAGGGCAAGACCACGCAGAGCGCAATCGGCGCCACCCTGGAAATCGGCCGCCAACTGCAACTGGGGGAAGGCTGGTTCATCGAGCCCCAGGCCGGCCTGTCGGTCGCCCACGTCAGCGGCGACCACTATCGGACCAGCAACGACCTCGACGTGTCGGCCGGTGCCGGCAACTCGCGCCAGCTGAATGCCGGCCTGCAACTGGGACGACGCTTCGACCTGGGCAAGGAGGATTTCATCCAGCCGTACGTCAAGCTGGCTCAGGTCCACGAGTTCGACGGCAAGAGCACGGTGCGCAGCAACAACATCCCGATCCGCACGGACTTGTCGGGCGGCCACACCAAGCTGGGCCTGGGGATCAGTGCCGCACTGGGTGAGCACCACCGCCTGTATGCCGATTATGAGCATGCCGGCGGCTCGCAGCTCGACAAGCCCTGGTCGGTCAGCGCGGGCTACAGCTACACCTGGTAGGCACCTGGAACCCCGGGGCGCGATCGGCCATCAAGCCCACCGCGCCATGGGCCCAGGCCTGCGCCCCGGGGTCCTGGCATGAAGGCCGCCCCATCCCAAGCCACTCTGTTTCAAACACCTACGGCGCCGCGTGACAGCGCGGGGCCGTTGTTGAGCGCCTTTGCCGTCGAATCGCGAACCAGCTGCGCGCCCCTCAGTCCCAGCTAAGTTTCCTACCGTAGCTTCTCCCCTGCGCCCTTCAACGCGCTCAGGAGAGCTCACTCAGATGAATGCCACAACAGCCCGCTGGCTGAACAAAGTCCCCGAGGTGACGCTGTCCTTCTGGGTCATCAAGGTCATGTCCACCACGGTGGGAGAAACCGGTGCCGACTTTCTCGCCGTCGATGCCGGGTTCGGCGCCGGTTGGACCAGCATCGGCATGGCCCTGCTGCTGGCTGCCGCGCTGCTCTGCCAACTGCGCAGCAAAGCCTACACCCCCTGGATCTACTGGCTGACGGTGGTGCTGGTGAGCATCGTCGGCACGCAGATCACCGACATCCTCACGGACCAGCTGGACGTCAGCCTCTACACCAGCACGGCGCTGTTCTCGGCGCTGCTGGCGATCAACTTCCTGGTCTGGTACCGGGTGGAACGCAACCTGTCGATTCGCCAAATCGTCACCCCCAGGCGTGAATGGTTCTACTGGACCACCGTGCTCTGCAGCTTTGCCCTGGGCACGGCCGCCGGCGACCTGGCCACCGAGGCCCTGGGCCTGGGCTTCACCCTCGGCGCGGTGATCTTCGGCGGGCTGATCGCAGCCACCCTGGTGGCCTGGCGCCTGGGCCTGAACACGGTACTGGCGTTCTGGATCGCCTACATCCTGACCCGCCCCTTCGGCGCTTCCCTCGGCGACCTGCTGACCCAGGCCAAGACCTACGGCGGGCTCGGCATGGGCGCCACCTGGACCAGCGCCCTGTTCCTCTGCGTCATCGTGCTGCTGGTGGCCGTCGCGCAAATCAGCGTCGGCAATCGCAAAACCCTCACCCAATGAACCTGCCCCTCAAGGAAGCTCTCATGCGCTACTTCCAACCGTTCATCCGTCGCCTGGCCATCCTGTGCGCAATCGCCTTGCTCGGCCTTGCCACCGGCTGCTCGAAACCCGCCGACAAACCCACCGGTGCCGCAACCGGCACCGGCAACAGCCAGCAACAGGCCAGCTCGAAGCTCGGCGACCTGTCCGGGTTCCGCACCATCGCCGCCGAGGTCGCGGCCCTGGTTGAGCGCAATGACCTGCCAGGGGCAAAGACCCGGATCAAGGACCTGGAAACCTCCTGGGACTCCGCCGAGGCCGGAATCAAGCCCCGCGCTGCCGCCGACTGGCATGTCGTGGACAAGGCCATCGACCGGGCACTGGACGCCCTGCGTACCAGCAGCCCGAACCTGGTCGACTGCAAGGCCGCCATGGCCAACCTGCTGCAGGCCTTCGACTCGATGCAGGGCCAGCCATAAGAGCGGCGACAGAGCACGCCTGAAGTGCTTCACTGTCCGGCGCGGCCGTCATGACGGCCGCGCCTGATTTTCTCCGGAGCCGGACATGCGGATACTGCTGGTCGAAGACGACCCAATGATTGGCGACGCGATCCAGCGCGCCCTGAGTGATGCGAGCTATGCCGCCGACTGGGTGAAGGACGGCCCAAGCGGCCTCGCCGCCCTCGACACCCACCCCTATGACCTGGTGCTGCTGGACCTGGGCCTGCCCGGCAAGGACGGCCTGGAGGTGCTGGACATCCTCCGCGCCCGCAACAACCCCGTCCCCCTGCTCATTCTCACGGCCCGCGACAGCCTCGACGCTCGCCTGCGTGGCCTCGATGGCGGCGCCGACGACTACCTGCTCAAACCCTTCGCCATGGCCGAACTGCTGGCGCGCATGCGTGCGGTCCTGCGGCGCAAGGGCGGCAACGCCCTGCCCTTGCTGGGCAATGGCGTGGTCTCCCTGGACCTGGTTTCCAAGCAGGCCAGTACCGCGGATCAGCCGGGCATCCCGCTGTCCAGCCGCGAGTTCGCCCTGTTGCAGGCGTTGCTGATTCGCCCGGGGGCCATCCTCTCGCGCAGCGAGCTGGAAGACCGTCTCTATGGCTGGGGCAACGAAGTGGAAAGCAATGCCATCGAATTCCTGATACACGCCTTGCGGCGCAAACTGGGCAGCCATGTGATCAAGAACGTCAGGGGACTGGGATGGATGGTTTCAAAAAACGCTTGAACGAGTCGGTGCAGCTCAGGCTGTCGGTGGCCCTGTCACTGGTGATCCTGCTGGTGGCAAGCGTTGCCGGGGTGTTCGCCTTCGCCTCCGCGTTCGACGAAGCCCATGAGCTGCAGGACGATACCCTGCGCCAGGTGGCCGCGCTGTTCGACCGCCAGCGGATGACCTTGCACTACCCCACCGGCACCGCACTGGAAGGCGACGACGAAGAGTCCCGGGTGATCATCCAGTACCTGGCCGATGGCAAGAACGCGGCGGGCGGCAGCGACGAAGTCCTGCCGCTGCCGTTCCCCACCACCCTGGCGGACGGCCTGTCGACCCTTGAGGTGGCAGGCGAGGCGTTTCGCGTTTTGGTCAGGAGTACCGCCCAGGGCGAACGCATCGCCGTCGCCCAGGAAGTCGGCGCCCGGGACAAGGACGCCCGCGAAAGCGCCTGGCGCAGCCTGCTGCCCTTCGTCATTCTGCTGCCGGTGCTGCTGCTGGTGGTCGGTGACCTGGTGCGCAAGCTGTTTCGCCCGATCGCCAGCCTCGCGGCAGAGATCGACCAGCGTGCCGAGCAGGAGATGCACCCGATCGACGAGGGCCACCTGCCCACTGAGGTACGACCATTCGTGGTGGCCATCAACCGCCTGCTGGCGCGGGTCGCACACTCCATGGAAGCCCAGCGGCGCTTCGTCGCCGATGCGGCCCACGAACTGCGCTCGCCGATGACCGCCCTGTCCCTGCAGGCCGAGCGCCTGGCCGCCGCGGACATGCCGGCACAGGCCCGGGAACGCCTGCTGCCCCTGTCCCAGGGCATCGAACGTGGCCGACAACTGATCGATCAGCTGTTAAGCCTGGCGACCGTACAATTTACCGCTGAGCGCCCGCAGGCGCGGGTCTCGGTGCATGAAGTCTATCGACGGGTGCTGGAGGACCTGCTGCCGCTGGCAGAACGCAAGCACCTCGATATCGGCGTCGAGAGCGTCGAGGATGTACAGGTGCTGATCAATGAAATGGACCTGTTCACCCTGGTCAAGAACCTGCTGGACAACGCCATCCGCTACACCCCCGAAGGCGGGCGCATCGACCTTTCGGTGGAGCGGGACGGGGACAGTGCACGGCTGCAGGTCAGGGATTCGGGCCCGGGAATCGCCGAGGACGAGCAGGCGCGGGTGTTCGATGCCTTCTATCGCTGCCTGGGGTCCGGTGAGGCCGGCTCGGGACTGGGCCTGTCGATCGTCAAGGCGATTGCCGAGCGCAACGGAGCACGGATTGCCATGGGCTTTGCGGATCCGCAGCAAAACAGCGGCTGGTGTTTTTCCCTGTGGATCAGGACCGGCTTGCCCGCTTAGGCACTGCGCCGCCCTGCCGCCAGCCTTCGCCCCCACCCGCCGAGGGCCGGGCACAGAGGCCATCGGCTCAACAGATTCGCTGCGGCCGGCCCGCTCCACCGCGGGCCCAGGCGCTCAGGTCGCGGCATCGTGGTCGCTCGCAGGCGTCGGATAACTGACATCCCGCAGCACGCCCATGTACCCCCCATAGAGATTGCCCTCCGGCAGCAGTTGCCGGGCCCGCAATTGCCGATGCACCGCATGCAAATGGTAGAACGGCATGCGCACATAAAGGTGATGTTCGATGTGATAGTGGATGGCGTGGGGGCCGAACAGGAAAGTCTGCCAGTTCGCCTGCACGATGCTGCGCGCGTTCTGGCTCTGGTCGGTGCTGACAGGCAACCCGGCGTGTTCCATGATCGCTCGCACCCGCCCCAGCAACGGCAACAGGGTAATGGCCGGCAGCAACCACAACCCCAGGTAGAGCCAGGGGTGCCCGGACCAGGCCAGCAGGCCGAACAGCAAAGCGTTGCTGGCCAGCATTGAACAGACCTCCCAGGCCATATAACCCGGGGACTTATCGACCTTGGGCATGATCGCCCGGTAGTCGCCCCGGGCGAACCTGAAAGCGCTGATGAAATAGCCCACGGCGCAGGCATCGGCCAATAGCCGCCTGACCAGCTGGCCCCTGGGCAGCGGGTAATCCCCCAGGCCAAAGACCGCGATCACCGGGTCGTCATGCACCATCGGGTCTCGATGGTGCTTGAGGTGGCCCGCGCGGTAGGTCTGCATCGACAGAAACAGCGGGCCCGCGGCAAGCAGTTGCCCCAGCAGATCGTTGAGCCTCTGTTGGCGCAACAGCACGCCATGGGCGCTTTCATGCATGATCACCGCCAGGGCCAGCTGGCTGCGGGCGATGACCAGCGCCGCCAGCAGGTAAGTCAGGGGGTGGGGCCAGAGCGCCGCGCCGACGAACGCCCCAGCGATCAAGCCCCAGTCGGCCAGCAGCGCCAGCAGGCTGATCCAGGGCTTGAGTACAAACAGCTCGGCGGCCGGGGCAAAAGCCTTCAGCGCCAGGTTGTCGCCGGCATGGGATTCAGGCTGGGACACGGGCAGTGCTTCCTTGTCGTTGGGTGGCCAGGGCACACGCCAGGGCCAGCAGCACGCCGCCGGCCACATCGATCAGCGTGTGTTGTTTGAGGGTCAGGGTCGACAGGCAGACAAGCAGGCCGACAATCGCCGTCAGCCATCTGCAAGGGCGTGCCCAGAGCGCACGGCAGGCCAGGCAGGTCACCGCCACATGCAGGCTGGGACAGCCATTGGACGGCAGGTCCAACTGCCACATCCGGGCCAGTCGCTGCTGCAGGAATGCGCTGTCGAGCGACCCGATATCAGGCCGGGGCAGCAGTTCGGGGAACAGCCAGAAGCACAGGATGGCCACTGCAAAGGCGATCCCGGTCGCGTTCCTGAAGGCCCTGAATGCCTCGGTGCTGGCATAGGCCGCCGCCAACAGCACAAAGGGAAAGAACAGCACGTACAGCCACCACGACTGAGCCACGAACGGGATCATCGAATCCAGCGCTGTGGCCCAGCTGTAGCGCGGTGTAACCAGGCGCTGCAAGCCGATGAACAGGCACAGCCCCAGCAGCAATCCCAGGCACGCCAGCAGCGCCTGTCGATACTGGGTCTCCCGGTTCAGGCGTTGCAGGAAAGGGCCCATGACCGCTCACCTAATGAATGCATGCTGGGATGTCGGGCAGTGCACAGCGGCGAACTCACAGGCTGAGCAAGCGGCCGACCCAGGCGTCGATCCGCGCCTGGGCCTGCTCGCGGCCTGTTGCAGCAGGCGCAGCGGCGACCGCTGCCGCCAATTGCTGCGCCGCCCGAGCCACCTGGCCGCGAAAGTCGGCGCCGTCGCCGCGCCAGGTGACGACCCGGTGCAGCACCTGCAACTGCGCGGCGCGAGCCGCATTGGTAGCCTGCTCGGGCTGGTCGCTGAGCACCAGGATGATGGGCCGTTGATAGACCCTGGCGATCGACAGCGCGGCCATGCCCGGCGCCGAGACCATCACCTGCGCCTGCGCTGCGCGACTGGCCCAGAGCGGGTCGACCGCCAGCCAGCCCGGGCGTCCGGCGTAGCCCTCGCCCACCCGATGCGCATCCAGCCCGGCATCGGCCAGGCCCGCACTCAAGGCATCGGCCAGAGCGGGCTCGCGAAAATGCGGGTTGAGGTACACCGCCGCGCCGGCCACGGCATCTGCCGGCAGCTCACAGGCCAAGGCCACCGGAGTCGGCAGGCGATACAGGGCCGGGGCCTGGCTGTCGTCGATCTCGTAGGCGAAGTCGTGCTCGATGCTGGCCCGCGCCGCCGTGATCTGACGGCCGACGATCCAGCCGAACAACCGCCCGAACTGGCGCGGCCACATGCCCTGGAAATTGTTCAGCAGCGCCACCTTGAGGCTCGCCCCATACACATGCACGACCTTGCGCCGCCAGCCCGGCAACATGCCCATGTAGAGCAGCGCCGGGTGGAAGGAGTCGTTGATCACCCGGTCCACACTGCGCAGCCGACGTCCCAGGCGAAGCATGTCCCGCAGCATCCGCCCGGGGCGGAACAGGTAGTGCGCGACGTTGCGATTGGTGGCCTGGCGCAGCATGTTCTGCTCGCTGTCGAACTGCACCGCATAGTGCTCCGACAGCAGCCCGGCCTCGATCCCGAAGCGCTGCAAAAAGTCCTGCCCCTGCTGCGAGGTGGTCAGCACCTCGACCTGGGCCCCGGCCGCGCGCAGTCCATGCACCAGCAATTGCGCACGCATCAGGTGGCCACGGGCATCGGCAGTGGCCAGGTAGAGAATTCGAGGGCTCATCGGCGACGGCCGCCCACACCGCCCAGCACCCAGCCGGCGACGTACATCGCCAGTGCGCCGGTCACGCCAAAACTTGCGTCGACCCTGCGGATGTCGTTCAGCAGCCGTGCCAGATGCGCCGCCTCATGGGGCGCCACGATGCGCCGCAAGGTGTTCTCGCACAGTCGCACATGGGCTTTCTCGTCCGCCAGGACCCGGGCCAGCAGCGGGTACATTTCGTGCTCGGTGCCGATCACCGCGCAGTGGCGGCGCAGCACCCGCTCGGCCATCTGCTCGGCACAGAGCCCGGTGGCGTAGGCCGGCACCAGCAAGCCCTGTTCGAAATGCACCGCGTAGCGATGGGCCAGGCGCTGCCAGCGCAAGATCTTGCGTCGGCTGAGCCAGTCCGGCTCCAGCCGGGATTCAGCGTCATCCCCGAGTTCCCCCAGGGCTTGGGCAAACAGCGCCACATGCCGGCGTTCATCGGCCAGGTGGCGCTCGACCTGCTGCTCGAGCCAGGGCGGCGACTGCGGCAGCAACTCTTCCAGCAAGGTGCGTTCGGTCGCATCCTCGCCGGCCAGGTACATGCGCAGCAACAGGCGCTCCCCCCGCACGCTGCGATGCAGGCGCCGCAGCGCGGCGCGCTTGATGCGGTCCACCAGGCGTGCCTGCAGCGCTCCCAGGCCCTGGGCCGGGGGTATGCCCAGGCAACTGAAGCCCTGCTCCGTGACGCGGTGTTCAATCACGGTCATTGTGCGGCCTGTGGGGCAGCGTCACTGACCGCTGCGGCTGCGGCCACTTGCGAGCTGCGGTGCCAGGCCAGGATCAGGCCAATGAAACTGTCACGCATGAAAGCCGAGCCTGCGACGCTGGCCGTGGGAAAGCTCTGTTCTCGGCCGTTGTAACGCAGGTAGCCCTGGCCGTTGACCGCCCCCAGTTCCAGGCTGTCACGCTTGTTCAGGCCGCGCTGGCGCACCTCCTGCAGCAAAGGGCTGTCCTCAAGCCCGAAGACAAACAGCTGGCGCTGCACCACCCATTGCGGAATCTGGCTGCTCAGGGCCTGCAGATCGAGGTTCCAGGTGCCCTTGGACAGCACCTGGTCGAGCTCGGCATCGCCCGGTTGCGATGAGGTGAAGCTGGCGCGCATCAGCGACTTGGACGCACGACCGACGCCCAGGCCGATGGTGATGTCGTCGGCCGCAGGGTTCTGCGCGTCGCTGGGACGCACCACCACAAAGTAGCTGGCCACTCGTGCAGCGATGGACGGCTGCGCCAGGACCTTGCGGGCCTGCTCGGCGCTGAACAGCACCCGCTCGCCACTGCCCTCGCGGACGCTGATGCGATACGGGTCGAGGACGATGTCACTGAAACTGCCACGCACCGGCGCGTGCACATAGGTATCGGACTTCCACACCTTGCCCGAGCGCCGCAGCAGCACCAGCAGATTCAGGGGCACGCGCTGGCCATTCTTGGCGACGCCGCTGCCATGCAGCAGCACGTCGCCGATCACCGTCTTGCTGTCATGGCCGGTATCGGCGCCGATCACGATGGAATGGGCTTGCGGGTCGACACTGGCCTGGGCATCCACCACGTCCAGGGCGATGCGGTTGCAGTTGCGATCGTTGCTGGTGGAGGTTGCACAGCCGCTGTCCGAGGCGAAGTGATACACCCCGCGACCGTTGAATTCGGCAGGTGCGGCACTGGCCTGGCCACCCAGGGCCAGCAATGCCAGGCACGCCATGGAGTAACCAAGAGAGGCAAGCGAAGGTATTTTCATCGGAACTTCCTGTAGGCACGCAGCCTGCGTGCAACGGTACGCGCGAGGCGGATCAATCCAGGTGACGGTGATAGGACAGGGCTTCACTGTGCCGGGCGCTGGCGCGACCGACGCTGATTCCCAGGCCACGGACCACGGCGCCGGCCGTGTCGAGCAGCGACATGCCGATGACCACCGCCATCGCCCCCAGGCGCCGGCCCCCGCGTACGGGCGGCAAGTCCTGATGGTTGAGGGCGCGCAGACTGTAGCCCAGGCGACCAGCCATCACGCACAAGGGGCCGATCGGCCCGCTGCGTGCCAGCCATTGCAGCCAGCCCGGCATATAGGCGCGGACCAGATAGGGCGTCAGGTCGACACTGTCGCCGCCCCTGAGCCAGCGCAGCTTGACCACCTCGCCATGGCTGTCGGGCAGGCGATGTTCGGTGTGGGCGCCCGACGCATAGGCAACCGCCACGCCTGCGGCTTGCAGACGCAGCCCCATGACCTGGCAATGGGCGCGGTAGACGCCGTCGAGCGGTTCGTAGCGGTACTGCTCGAAGGTGTCACAGCGAAAGGCCACGTTGTTCGCATAGAAGTTGCGCGTGGCGCCGGGGCACAAGGGGCTGGGGAAATACATGAAGTCGATGGCGGTCAGGGCACTGCCGGTGACGCTTGGCGCATAACTGGTGCGGCCGGCGACAGCGAGCGGCGCATCGGCCTGGGCAAAGGGCTGCAGCAGCTGCTCCAGCCATTGGTCGCAGGGAATGCAATCGGCATCGGCAAAGACCACGTACGCACAGCGTGCCTGATCGACCGCGTCGAAGCCGACATTCTTGGCATCGTAGTAACCGGTCCGGCCATCGATCTCGATAAAGTCCAAGGGCCGTCCGGCCAGTGCGCACAACGCCTGGCGTGCCGGCAGATCGAGGCCGTCGTGGGTGATGATCCACTGGCCAAGCGACTGGGGCGAGACGCTCTGTCGGGCCAATCGGGCAAGCAGCCGTTCGAGGCTGTCCAGGGCTTTGGCCCCATCCTTGCCGCCACGCAGATTGTTGGTCTCCAACACCAGCGCAGTGGCGGCGGCGATATCCTCCAGGCACTGGCCCGCGTCGTCGCGGCAAGGCAACGGCGACATCCGGTTTGTCGTTTCTTGGCTATCCATTTCGCTGTGTCTCTGAATAAAGCGGGGATGCTCAGCCACCTGCAGAACAGGCCTGGCGAACCGCTCGGGGCGCGGCACGGGCGCAATCACAGCATTATTTCCGGGATTATTCAAACGCCAAGTGCCCCCGGAGTGATGCTCCACGCAGCCGGCTCACCCAGCAGCGCTTCCAGGCTCGGGATCATTCACAAGCCCAACGAGACGCACGCCAGGTAGCCGCCGCTATCTGTGCGGAAGAAGCGATTGGATAAGGTATTCTTCGGCGCGAAACGCGCTATCACCATTGTCGGACCAGTTCGAGCGGGCAAACACCATGGACATCAAGCAACATCACCAGGACGTCTTTCACAAGATCACCATCATCCTGCAACAGGATGCAGACGGTTACCCGCCCGTCTGCGCCGAGTCTCTGTGGGGCATAAAGCAAGGCGAAACAACCTATATCGTCGACAACACGCCCTATTACATCTATGGACTCAGCAAAGGCGACCTGATTGATACGCGGCAGGAGAACAGTGAGCTGATCGCTACCGTCGTGGTTCAACAAGGAGGCCACTCTACCCTCCGAGTCTTCGCTGAAAACTCACAAGACAAAGCCAACATCATCAAGAAATTGCGGCATCTGGGTGCCCACTGTTCAGTGACTCATAGCCTGTCACTCTTCTCGGTTGACATACCGCCAGCGTGCAATTTCGAAGCTATAGATTGCTACCTGTCCTCGATAGCTGACGATGACCAGATCGCCTATGAAGACGCCTGCCTGCAACATCACGGGATCGACTTCGCCCGACAGTCGGAATGCTCATCCCTGGCATCGTTACGACGCATGACCCATTGATCATTGAACAGCGCCTGGAGAGAGCCGGCGTTGCCTGCCAGAGTTCTGGACGGCTCCAGAAAGACCCGATGACGGAATGGATCGACTCGATGGCGGAACAGACCGCAACACAAGGGTTCAGCTCAATAAAAGGCGAGCGCCATGGCACTCTATAACTTGCTCTCCGGAGAAGCCGTCACCGGCGCCGAGCATGACCTGATTGAGATCAGCTCAAGCTTGCAAGGTGTCTTTGCAAACCTTGAAAGAAATGTCGATCGCTTTGGAAACAGCAGAGGGAACGTCGTTAAATACGCGGAGAAAAATCTCCATAGAAGCCTTCTGCATCCTGAGAACGCAGGCGTTGAACTCTTCTCACAGCCTGTCCTTGCGAAGGATGAATGCGACGAAGTGTTCAACTGCGAACTGACCGCCCTATTCTCTCTGGATCGTGGCTTATCGATCAGCGCCAGCAGCAACATCTTCTCTAGTGCAGACCTGCTCACTGCATCATCGGCATGCAGTGGATTTCTGGATCGCTTTGACTACCTGTACGGCTACCGCGAAACACAAGCATTCGGAACGGGGTTTGCCCGCGGCTACCACCTGGTGGATCAAGAGCACCCGTTCCTCTGGCCCGGCAAAAAATAGATCGGCAATTGGGCAAGAATGGTCCGGGCCTCTCGACACCTCGATTTCATTCGAGATGTCTTCGATGCAAACCTGTTCTCTCCATCCAGGCTCGGGACCCTGCCCCGGGAAAAAAGAATGGCGTTATCGACCGCCACCGAACACTTTGGAAAATGCGCACCTTTCCATTCCTTCATCAGGTGGGACCTGGACAACGAAGAAAAGCCCCGTGCCAGATCCTTTCTCATCGAACACAAAGTTGGGGCCTATGTGGATGATTGACCCTGTCGCAGAAAAAGCCGGGTTGCCCGCCAACGTGATGGGCTCCAGGGCGATGGAAAATGTCGCTACCTGACTAACACTGCGCCCCTGCTTCGGGGCCGCTAGCGATCAGGTTGGCGCCACAAGCGGTCTTCATGCCGTCAAGGGCCACCGCAATACCACCGACATCCAACAGCGCACTGCCTTCTGAAATGGGAAACACCCCTTTGCACAAAGGGCACACGACCTTGTGCCCGACACCCGCCATAGGTTTACCGTTCAAGTCGGTTTGGCTGAATGCTTCAATGACCGTACCGCCATGGCTGGTACTGTCACCCAGTCGAATAATGTCCATGTCCACTCCTTGGCGACCTACAAGTCGTCCATCCAGTTTTTCTTCGGCTTCAGCTCAGCCAGAAACGCTTCCAGGCTGTAGTCCTCTTCCACAACCGGCCTCCGCGATGCTGCACGCACAGCAGTTGCGGGTTTTGCAGAGGCGCCGTCATCGCTGCTGGCGGTTTGGGGCATGAGGTTGATGCCAAATTTGTTGCCTACGGGCTTTTGCCCAGGTGTCGGTGAGGTGATGGTGATGAAGGTCGCCTGGTCCTTACGGCGCAGAGGCATGACCACGCTGGTGTCGGCATTCTGGTAACTGGCCATGGTCGCCAGCGCGATACCCAAGAACGGCGAGGCAGCGCCGGTATCGCCCAAACGCTGGGTCAAGTCGTAACCCTCGCGGGAGTCAAGCAGGTCCAGGGAACTGTGCACAGCAGTCAGAGCAGGAAGCAACTCGGCCAGCGGCGTGTTCTTCAGGCCACCGTCGTAGAACACCCGGGCCGGTGCTGGTGTAACGGCATCAGTGGCTTTTTTCCAGCCAGCGGCCAGTTGTGCGGTCAAGGCCTCGCGCTTGAGGCGCTCGCCGTTGTCCGGGCGCTGCAGGGAAATGCTGACCGGACGATGGATCTTCGCCAGCACTGGCAAGGCGTCCCATTGTTCAAAGGCCCGCTCGGTCCAGGGTTGCGGGATGAACTCCGATGGTTGGAATTCGACAGCGGGTTTACGCCAGCCCCAACCGGTGAATTCGGGATCGATCTTGTTCTGGTTGACCTTGGTGAAGGGGGCGTAATAGCGCAGCCATTCGACGCGTTCGGGGCGGCCGACGACTAGGGCGACCATGGCGTCAGTTAATTTGTCCGGCTGACGCGGCCCCGCTACAGCCCCAAGCGACTTTAATGAGACATCTCTGCTCGATAGAGCGCCAGCCATGCTTATTCCCTCATTGGCATACACCAATAGTGCAGGAAGATCGGGGTTACTCTCGAATATATGGAACAGCGACTCCATCACCCCCTCAGGCGTGTCATTACAGATAATGCCATCCTGAAAACTACGAATACGGTGCCAGTGCAACCCTGCAGGTGATCGCATGTTATTGACCATGACAGACAAGCTGCGTCGAGTTCTTTCGGGCGTGAAGCGAAGGTTCGGGGTTCTAGGATTCCAACCTTGGACCACAGTGATGGTGGGAATCGGCCACTTCTCCAGAAAATCCCTTAACCCCAGCTCCAATGCATCCGTTTCCCGTTTGTCATAGGCCATATTCTTGTCATCAGCAGTCTGGGGATACTTTTTCGGATCCATCGGCAAGATGCTGCCGACGTGCAGTGCTTCAGACTGTTGGGCGCTTTGCTCTTGCAACGCCCGCCAAACCTGCCCCTGACGAAAAACATCCAGACTCACACCGATGCTGAGCACATCCAGAGTTTCCAGCCGAGGCGACGTAGTGGGTGCACGGTAACGAGGTTCAACAGTCATGGAGGGAGCCTTCCTGGCTGAGGTATAGGCCGTCACAGGCGTAGCCGGACTGGCAAAGCAACGCTCAGAACTCAGGGGCAGCTCTGCAGCTTGGGCCCAGTGACTGAGTAACGACAGACAGCCAATAAACAACCCTATGCGATGCACCAGAACAGCCCTCTCCCTTTCCTTATCAGCAAGCGCTAGAGATCATCCATCCAATTGTCTTTAGGCTTCAGCTCAGCCAGAAACTCTTCCAGCGTGTAGTCCCCTTCCATAACTGGCATCCGCGATGCTGCAGGAGCAACCGTTGCAGGTTTTACTGAAGCACCGTCGTCACTGCTGGCGGTTTGGGGCATGAGGTTGATGCCAAATTTGTTGCCAACGGGCTTTTGCCCGGGTGTCGGTGAGGTGATGGTGATGAAGGTCGTTTGATCCTTGCGGCGCAGAGGCATGACCACGCTGGTGTCGGCATTCTGGTAACTGGCCATGGTCGCCAGCGCGATACCCACGAACGGCGAGGCAGCGCCGGTATCGCCCAAACGCTGGGTCAGGTCGTAGCCCTCGCGCGAATCGAGCAGGTCCAGTGAGCTGTGGGCAGCAGTCAGAGCAGGAAGCAACTCGGCCAGTGGCGTGCTCTTCAGGCCACCGTCGTAGAACACCCGGGTCGGTGCTGGTGTAACGGCATCAGTGGCTTTTTTCCAGCCAGCGGCCAGTTGTGCGGTCAAGGCCTCGCGCTTGAGGCGCTCGCCGTTGTCCGGGCGCTGCAGGGAAATGCTGACCGGACGATGGATCTTCGCCAGCACTGGCAAGGCGTCCCATTGTTCAAAGGCCCGCTCGGTCCAGGGTTGCGGGATGAACTCCGAAGGTTGGAATTCGACAGCGGGTTTACGCCAGCCCCAACCGGTGAATTCGGGATCGATGGGGTTCTTGTTGACCTTGGTGAAGGGGGCGTAATAACGCAGCCATTCGACGCGTTCGGGACGGCCGATGATCAGGGCGACCATTGAGTCGGTGGGTTCACCGGGTTTACGTGGCCCAGGCCCACCAATCAATGGAGCCTTTCTGGCGGAAAGCGCATATGACATGTTGAATCCTTCATTGGCGTAAACCAGTACTGCAGGAAGATCAGGATAAAACTCGAAGAGTTGAAATATATTTTCGACTAAACCTTCGGGCGAGTCATTGCAGATAACACCGTCCTGAAGATTACGAATTCGGTGCCAATGCAAGCCTGCAGGTATCCGCATGTTATTGACCATTACAGACAAACTGCGCCTAGTTCTTTCAGGCGCATAACGCAGATTCGGTGTTTCAGCGCTCCAGCCGCGAACCACCGTGATAGTAGGAATCGGCCACTTTTCCAAAAAAAACTTCAGTCCCAACTCCAATGCATCAGCTTTTCGTTTGGCATAAGCCATGTCTTTGTCATCGGCAATTACCGGATACTTTTTTGGATCCATGGGCAAGATACTGCCGACGTGTAAAGCCTCGAGCTGTTTAGCATTTTGCTCTTGCAAAGCCTGCCAGGCCTGTCCTTGCCGAAATACATCCAGGCTCATGCCAATGCTGAGCACATCCAGAGTTTCCAAACGAGGCGAAGCAGTGGGTGCACGGTAGCGAGTTTCAACTGTCATGGTGGAAGCCTTCTTGGCCGAGGAATAGGCAATCACGGGCGTGGCCGAACTGGCAAAGCAGCGAATAGACGTCAATGAGGATTCGGCGGCCTGAATCAGTTGGCTGGTCAGGAGCAAGCCGGAGAGGGCCCCATACGCAAGCATGCGGCGCATCAGACGGGCCCTCCAGGACGGACGGGATGGCCCGCTTTGCGTTCCGTCAGAGACTGGGTGAATACCAGGGAAGGCATTTGGTCCTTCACGGCATCAGGAAGCTCACCAGTTACGCGATACGTGGCTGTCGAGTTAATCAGGTCAAAATCCCTAGGCTCCTCTTGACGATAAAGTGCCTCCACTGCTTCGTCTGGCTGGTCTTGTTCTACCTCAATATCTTTATTGGCAGACTCATCAATAATTTCCCAATCCAACCGCCAATCCGCCACTCGACACAAATACGCATAGAACGTCACATCATCCACGCTCTCCCCCGCCCCTATCGCCACGTCATACGCCAGCACTCGTCGGCTATGCTCCGGGTTGTTTGGAATGGCCGAGTGAAAAGACAGCGCTTCCTCGTGCTCCTTGTTCTTGCCTCCACTTTGCAGGCGCAGACGTGCCTCGTAGGGGGTCTCTGAACGAGTCACCAGCACCTTGCCGCTGTCTGTCGCTCGAGCGGCAAACACATGGGTGGTTTCAGATATTTCCTTGCCTTCATTGAGGGCCTCCTGAACGCTGCCAATATCACGCCCGTGCTTGAAGGCGACGGTTTCGTCAATAGACTCCAGCCGGGTGTGCTTGGCACTTTCGGGAGACCAGGCCTTGTTGCTTACTGCGATAGCTGCATCGATGGGCGCCAGTTTGTCTTTGACCTGATAAACGCCACTGTTTGAGTCCGCCCCCGGCATGACCACCGTGCCATCGGCGTCAAAGTTGGTTTCAACGGGCACCGGCAACAACGGCGCGGTCAGCATCACCGACTTCCCTTGCTCAAGAGAGGCGCGGGCCACGGACATCCGCTGCTTGTACGGCAGACCGGCGTCTTCCCAAGTGTCCTCCCCCTTGAGCAGCAATGGGTAGACATAGGGTGGCGTGTGCAAACCGATCAGTTCCTTTTCACCGCCGCGCTTGCGCAGGGTAAAGATTCGTTGATGAAAGCTCATCGGCAAGGTTCGGCGCAGTGGCTTGCCATACAGGTGCTCGTCAACGCCCTGCCAGCCGATCCCCTGGACGTTGGCCAGGCCTACGGTCTGGTCCTGAGGGGTGAAATACAGGTAGACGCTGCCTCGGTTGTCACGCTCGTTGAAGGCAATGCTCTTGGCGTCAATCGTGGTTTCGCAGGCTTTGCCACCGGTCCAGCCAGGCCCTCCAATGGCGCCATAACCCTGGCAGTTCTTGAGGGCGATACTCGACAAGGCCGGGTACGGATTGGGCGCTCCGGTCATGAACTTCAGGATGGCATCAAGGGTCGCAAGGCGCGCCTGCGCAGTCTGCTGCCCCCCAAAGGCCTGAAGCTTCTCCATGTTGGGTTCACGCAGGCTATAGGGCGAGTTGATCATCACCACGCCGTCGGCCGGCCGCACCTTGTCCTCATTGAGAAATGCATGGGCCAGTAGCGTGATGAGCGTGCCTTGGCTGTGGCCCACCACATTCACTGTGTCGTTGGGGTAGCGCTTGCGGATGATCCTGATCAGCATCGCCAGGCGCATCGCCGCCAGCACCATGTAGCGCCGTCCAGGCGCGGAGAACAATGGGTGAGTCAGCTCTCCGGCAAACAGATCCAGGGAAATGAAGCCAAACAGCTTGCCGTTGAAGCCCTTGCCCCACATGTCCGGAAGGTTGGTGGTGGCATTGACGAAGTGCCCCCCCTCCAGCGTACCCGCCTTGTCCAGGCGGTTTTTATTGCGATCCATCCACTCGCCGTGGGGCGCATCCTTGATGATGTGCTGCTCCTCCTCGCGAAAGCCCCAATAGAACGGAATGACCACGCTTCGGGTGTCGGCGCCATTGGCCGAGGCACTGAATTTGCGCCGGTAGTACACCGCGTCGGGGTTGCTGGCCTTGCCCTCATCGTCCTCGGGCAGGCTGTAGCCGGCCGGGCGCAACAAGCCTGGATTACTCATGCCATTGGCCAGGGTCGGCGACATGTCCAGGCGTTCGTTGAGCCCCTCGCACAGGCCGCGCTCGATGCGCTCGTAGCAACCGGCAAGGTCGTTGACGCCATGCACCACGATGGTCACGCAGGGTTTGGGCGGTGGCGCGATCAGGTGGACGTCACCACCGCCCGGCAGGGTGATCGCTTCACCTGTGCAAATGGTCCTCATCCGTACGGCGTCATTCATCGTGCATGTCTTCCTTGATGTTGCTCTGCGATCCTTCGAACCCGGCAATCTGCGCGAGCCAGGACTTGCAAGGCGTCAGGTTTATCTTCCAGACAAAACTCGGTAACGGTGTTGTCGACAGTCTGCTGGTGCTGTCGGCTCCGCTCGTTGAAGTTGTGGATTCAGGGCGGTCATTGCCGCTCTTCGGCATTTCTTCGAGCCAGGCAAAGCGCCGGATCCTGGATTTGCCACACGCCGTCGTCTTCTATCACGCAAAACTCCAAGAAGGTGCTAGAGACCGTCTGTTTGTGCCAGCGACTGCGCTCATTGAAGTAAATACCAAGGTTGTAACTGCCTCCTGGCTGCAACGCTTCGGGGTTCATCGTTCTGACAACCGCACCTGGGTAGTCCCCTAACAACACTATTCGGGGTTGAATCCAACCGTCGGGAAGGTCAATGTCCCATAGGGTTTCGTAGCATTGGGCTCCAGTCCGACGACAAAGAAATACTTGATTGATTTCAAGGTTGTTGGTATCGGCCAGCAGAAGTCGAAGATCAGCTACCGGATGACCAGACTCCATCGTCACGGGAACATTCGGAGGGCGCTTGGACACGGCCCATGCTGGAGACTGCACCAACAACACAGCACACAACACAGTACGAATCAGACTTTTCATGATTCAGTACCCCGCCGGAAAATTGCCCAATACAGGCTTGAGCTTCGTCAGTACCTGAGTGTTTCCAGAGTCCAGGCCTTGGTAGTAATCACGCACAATGTCTCCTTGCTGCTCGATGTTGTAGTCCTTGAGCGTCTTCCCAGGCTCCACCTGATACTGGTACTGGTCTCCTATCAGGAACTGCTTTGCCTGCTGGTAGGCGCCCACCAACAGCACATTTACGCCGTGCTGGTGTTGCCATACGTGGGTCATTTCGTGAATGAACAAGCCCCGGTCATTGGCCGGCAGCAGGCTCCAGTCGGCCACACCTCGCAAGTCCTGCCCGAAGTAGATGTGCCCGTTGGGCGCCATTACGTAGTTCTTGCCCTGCCACGGCACATAGTCCTCATCACGCAAGCGCACCTTGTCGTAATCGATAGAGTCGCCAAACACACGTTTCGCCAGAGTGATCTCTCCCTCCGTCAGGGCCCGCCCTTTTTCACTATCAGGTTCGGAGAAAGCCTTGGCCACAAGAGCGGCCACTCCCGCTGCCGCAGCGGCCGCAACCAATGGCGTGCTCGAACGCTTCATGCTCACATTGGCAATACTCATGGCATCTTTCTGCAACAGCTGCGTCGCGCCTTGTGCATCGGTCACGCCTTCGACAATTTCACCATTGGCCAGGGTGATCTTGTAAGGCACGTTGGGCATGGCCGACTGGCCATCGATCTGCTTGAGCATGAAGCGCCGCTGGGTATCGCCCACGTTGAAGTTCGGCAACTGCGCCGCAAGGCTGGCCCCGCCGACGAGGCTGTGTTTAGCCGCCTTGACCGTAAAATTCCCCGGCATGCCCAGCTCGATGTTGCCGCCCTTGAGCGTCAGGTAGGCGCCGCCGCACATCAGGGTGATGTGCTCCTTGGCGGAGACCAGCACGTGCTGCTTGCCCGCACTGACTTCCACGCTCTGATCCGCCTCCAGGCGAATGCTGTTCTGTTGCGCCTGCAGCAACATCAGCCCCTGGTGGGTGATGTGGCGCATCTCGCCGCTCTGGGCGAACAGGCCAAGGTCGGTACCAGCATTGACCACGAATTTCTGCCCCGAGGTGAGCTGCTGGTTCTGCTGGGCGACGCTGTCAATATGCTCGCCCGCCGCCAGGGTGACGCTCCTGGGAGACACCGCGGCGATACCCGCCTGGCCACTCAGGGCAATGGCCGGGTTGCCGCCGTTGCTCTGCTGCGACTCGTCGTTGGCGCCATGCCCCAGGTCGCGTACCGCCTCGCTGAGGGTTTTCTGTGACTCGGTGTCGTGCCCGACACCTTGATGGTCTTGCGCATAGTCACCCAGCCCCTTGGCCAGTTGCAGCGCGGCCTCCAGCACTTGAATCGCCGCGCCACGCTGCAGTTGCCCGGCACTGGCCTGCAGTTGCGCCTCGGTGCTGAGCAGCAGCCCCTTGGCCGCGCGCAGGGCGCCGCGCTCGTCGGTGCGCAGCTCAAAACCCTCGCCACGCGGCGCGCCACCTTCGGGCCGGGGATGGGTCAGGTACCCCAGGTGCAAGGCGCTGCTGCCGTGGTCGCTCATCAAGGCCGCACTGATCTGCTGTGTAGTGTCATCGATGCGCAGTTCGCTGGCCCGGCTGCCCTTGTGTTCCTTGCTCTTGATGGTGCTGAGGATCTTGTGATCCGGCAGGCGGTAGGGCGGCATATGGCTGGCCCGGTAGGTACGGCCCGTGATGATCGGCTGGTCACAGTCGCCATCCAGATAATCGACTATGACTTCCTGGCCAATGCGCGGGATCGCCATATGGCCCCACTCAGCCCCCGCCCAGTTCTGTGAAACCCGAATCCAGCAGGAACTGAAGCCGTTGTTTTGTCCCTCCCGGTCCCAGGGGAACTGAATCTTCACCCGGCCATATTCATCGGTATGGATTTCCTCGCCTTCCGGACCCACCACCGTGGCCACCTGCGGCCCGTCGATGACTGGCTTGGGCAGTGGCATCGGCCGCCATTCGCAGTCCTCGGCAATGATCTGGGCGCTGAAGTCGTAACTCACGCCCATCTCGGCGCCAGCCGCTTCTTCTTGCTGGCTGGCGTGCTGTATCCCTTTGTGGGTAATACGTACCGAGCGCCACCAGCGGTTGAAATCGCTGCGGGGGTGCCCGGTCAGCTGGAAGGAAAAACCCGGAATCAGCCGCGGATCATCCCCTTGCACCGTCGCTACACGGGCATCGCGGCGATGGCCCAGCAGGCGGTTTTCGGTGAAGGCTTTGCCGACTGCGCTGGTCTTGTAGCGGCCTGGGTAATCGTAGCGTTCATAGCGTTGAGCCTGGTGCTCAAGATCGTCGCCGAGCCGTCTCTGCTGCTGGTCGAAGGCCGGGCGCTTGAAGCTGTAGTCGCGCTGCGTCTGCTCGGCGGTGCACACGGTTTCCGTGTAGCTGAACCCGTACAGCACAGGTTGCGTGGCATCCCCGGCCGGCTGCGTGGTGTACAGCACCGGCGCCCCCGGGATGCGCTCCTGAACGTATAACTTGTCACCCTGAACCAGAGTGTGGCTGTTTGCATCGTGTTTGAAAAAATAGAACAGGCCTTCCTCGGTGGACAGGCGGTCAAACAGATAGAGGTCGGTGTCTCCGGCCTGGACGCAGTATTCACGAGGCGCATGTTCGGTGTGGATATAGGGTTGGTAGGCAAGAACGCCGTGCTCGTCCAGCAGCGACTTGAGGATATCGGGCACCGTTTTTTGCTGAAAAATACGCCAGTCGGAACTCAGCGCCAGCCGGGCCAGTTGCGGCTCCACCAGCAGCGAGTACCGGGTGCGACGAAAACCGGTTTTACCCTGGGTGAAGCGGGTGACCAGGCCATGCACATGGCGGACCTGCATGCCGCCTTGCCAGAGGGTCAGCAGGGCCGGCTGGTCGAGGATCTGGCCGAAGTCGATCGCAGCGTTTTCACTCGCCAGTTCGAGGGTCAACCGATAAGGCTCGGACAAGGCCTCTTCGAGGGTGAACTCCACAACCTCGAACGCCACCTGCGCGGTCAGCACGGAAAAAGTGAACTGCAAATCCCTTTGACGCATACCACCCCTCTCCACTCTGTGAAGTGCTCACTGGCACTCTCTTTCCGATCCCTACCCTACTCGACTGAGGACCAGAGCGTCTTCCCCATCCCTCCCCAAAGCGCCAACCCCATCGACCAGCCCTGCTGGCCGAGGGGTTGAATCACTGCGCCGGGCTTAGCCGGCAACCGGGGTACGCCAGTCATCGGACCCCGAAGTGCCGGATACTTCATGGGTCCAGGTGATCTTGCGGTAGGTGAACTCGACGTCCTCCAAGTGGGTGAAATGTGCGTTAGACGGGTCCTGGCAGTTGTGCATGTAGTCTTTGATGTCAACGATGATCGCGTCTTCCAGGGTGGTGGTGAAGTAGTGCTCCTGGGTGCCAGCGGCGGAGGTGCGGAACCACTGAATCTCGATCTTGCTCAGGCGCTCGCCGGAGGTCAGGGCGGCCAGCAGCAACGGTGACGCCTTGTCGAAAACCTTGGTGATCTTCACCGGCTTGTGCACCCGCTGGCCGGTGGGCTGACCGGACTGCGGATCGCGGGGGATGATCACTTCGTGGCTGAAGCCCTGGACCATGACCTGATCTTCGTGACCTTCCTGGTAGGTGTTGCCAACGGAGTCAGCGGTGAAGGCACCGGCAGTGATCAAGCCTTGCTTGGTACCGGTGACGGACATGTACGCTGGGGTTGCCATTGTTGCTCTCCTTGCTTGGACATACGGAAAAACCGGAGGCCTGAATGGCCGGCCGGGCCCTGGGGACATCTCAAGAGTCATGCCAGTTTAAAAATAAATGTTGTTAATCAATCACTTGCTAAAAAACCATGGTTGACAGGATGTTTTCAGCACGAATTTCCACAGAAAGTGCGCAAGAAGTTGCACAGTACTGCGCAACTTCTTGCGCACTCCTCTGTACCGCCCCGCTCATCTCGCTTACAGCCCGGTGCCCACAGGCTTATCCACAATTGAGTGCGCAACTTCTTGCGCATCAAGGCCAAAAGCCATCAAGGGCAATTCGCGCCCTGAACCTGGCAAATAAGACAGCAATACTGCCCCGCTCGCGGACTATCTCGTGCACCGCGACCACCAGCGCGACATCCAGGACGGCGACACCCCCATTGCCTCCCGCAGTGCCTGCAGGCCGCCGCTACGCTCCTGCACATTGAAGGCCAACGCCGACCGCAGGGCGGGCCAGCAATGCCCGGGAAGGTGCTTGGGTGCCTGCAATGTGCGCTGCAGGCGCTCGTCACGCGCCTGGGTCGATGGCAAGCCACGGTAAGGATGCTTGCCACAGGCCAGTTCAAAGATCACGCAAGCGACGGCGTACAGATCGGCAGCGGCCGACAAGGCCCCACCCTCCAGCAATTCGGGGGCAGCGTAGCCAGGCGTCCAGGCATTGAAGCGACTGCGGCTCAAGTGCGGCAGGCCGGGCAAGACACCGGCCACAGCCTGACCCAGGCCGAAATCGAACAGGCGTACGCCTTCTGCACCAAGCATCACGTTGCTCGGTTTCAGGTCCCCGTGCAGCACGCCGCACCCGTGGCTGTAGGCCAGGGCGTCGAGCAGCGGCACGGCCACTTCCTGCAAGGCTTGCCACGGCAGGCCCGTCGGATGCTGGCAAAGCAGCTTGTCCAGCGTCAGCCCCCGCATCAGCTCCATGGGGCAAACTCTTCGCTCAGCACCTTGAGGGCGATGTAGGGATCAGGGTCGCCAAACTGCTCATGCAGCAGGTCACGCGCGCGGTAAACCGTGCCCATGCCTCCAGCCCCGAGCAGCCGCTCAAGACGATAGCGCCCCGCCAGCAATACCGGTAGCGCGCCTACCGATGACGCTTGCACAGGCTTGGGCTTGGAACGCTTTTTCATCCGCCCTCGCCCCTTGCCCCTGTGCCGCGCCACGACGGGCGCAGCGGGTTGGGGTTTGATGAAGGCGAAGTAGGTCAGGTTGCCGGTCTCGGCGGCGCTGGTCGGAACAGGCTGCGGATCGGCTTTCATATCAGTCATTGGCGAATCACCACGGCCGTCAGGTTGTCTCTGGCGGCGCCGCACAGCGCCCCCTCAAACAGGCGTTCCAGGGCCACCCGCGGCGACGCAAGGCTCAAGGCCCTGCCCAGGGCATCCCCGGTAAGCCCCTGGTAAAGACCATCGCTACACAGCAGGAACACATCCCCGGCATAGACCTCGAACTCCAGTACATCCAGGGTCAACCGTTCGCTGGCTCCCACCGCGCGCGTCAGGGCGCTGGCATGCGGATGGGCGCTGGCCTGCTCAGGGCTCATCCGTTGCTCATCCACCAGTTGCTGCATCAGCGAGTGGTCCCTGGACAGTTGATACAGGCACTGCCCGCGCCACAGATAACAGCGGCTGTCACCCGCCCAGATGCAGGCGGCACGATTGCCCTGCAGCAACAACGCCACCACGGTACTGCCAACAATGCTGTCGTGCCGCCCAGCACTGACCGTCAGCTCCTGGCCGAGGCGCCGGTTGAGCCAGTGCAGGCATTGGCGCAAGTCATTGAGCCGCCCATCGAAGCTGTCATGCAGCGCCAACTCCGCCAGACTGGCGACAATCAGTTGGCTGGCAACATCACCGCGCTGATGACCGCCCATGCCATCGGCGACCACCCAGAGCCCGAGTTCCGGGCAATCGAGAAAGGCATCCTCGTTGCGCAGCCGCACCTTGCCCGGATCGGTTCGCGCGGCGCTGCGCCAGATTCCGGCAACCGCCATCAAAGCTGCGCCGGCATGCGAAATGACCGCAGCACACCCATGTCGAACGGATTCGGCGTGCGCTGGCTCAGCAGCAGATAGTTGGCACGCAAGCCACCCAGCTCGGCCTTGAGCACCAGCACATCGCGACCGCTCAGGTACTCGGTCTGCATCAGGTCGAGCAGGCGGAACAATGACCAGGGCCCGGTGTTTTTCTCGATACCGATCGGGCGGCCGGCCATCTTGTCCAATACCAGGCTGGCACGTCCCTCTTCAGCATCGGTGGGCCACTTGAAGGACATCGGCACAATAGGACCGTGGCGGTATTCCAGCTGGCGGTTGCCAAAGCGGAACTCGGCACGACTCACCGCCGGGTCGAGGGTGTAAGGCTCAAGCCGGAACTGCACCTGCGGCTCGGCCGGGTTCTCTGCGAAGAATCCCTGGTGAATCACTTGCGCGGCGACCATCTGCTCAAGGTAGGCCTTGTTGATCGGCAGACTTTGGCCGTCGATGCTGCGCAGGCGGTAGCTGCCAGGATCACCACTGACGAAAGGCCGTATGTAGGTGTCGAAGAAGCGGTCCGCGATGCCCTGAGCCTTGAAGAACTCGCGAAAATCGTTGACCGCCACATCGCTGGCGCTGTGGGCGTTGAAGGGATAGCGCTTGCTGATCGCCTTGGCGTAGAAGCCGTACAGCTCACTCTGGTATCGCTGGTTGAGGTACTGGTAGGAATCGTTGAGCACCAGGTGCCAGGAGTCCTCGGCCAGCGTGTTGAACCACAGACTCACCGGACGCGGCAGGCGCACCGAGGCATTGCGCAGGCTGCTCAGGGCATCGCGCTGGCCGCTCATGCGAGCCTTGGCCATGTCAAACGCGGCCTGATCAGGCTGGCTGGCCCGCGCCAGACTGGACAGTTGCAGCTGCAGGTCGTTGAGTGCCAGCAACGCCGGGGTCAGGTCCGCCGCCGGGCCGTTGTTGTCATCCAGCAAGCGGTGCAAGGGTTCGAAGCGACGTTGCAACGCCTTCTTTGCCGTATCCGGCAGGCTCTTGGCGAGGGCCTGCCGAGCCTTGCCCGCTGCGCCTGCCAGCCCCTCGCCCTGCACATCCCCCTGATCTGCCGCCTTGCCTGACTGCCCTGCCACCTCATCGGCAGCCTCGACAATGCTCTGAAAGCGGGTGTTCTCCCGTATCTCCACCAGCAATTGCAAGAGCGGCGAGTTGGCCGCAGTCAGACCGGCCAGTTGTTCGGCCCCATCACCGGCATCGTTGAACGGCGGCAGGCTGACCCGGCCCAAGGCTTCGCTCCAGTGGTTGGCATAGTCGCGAAAGTACAGTTGCTCCAACTCGACCATCAGCCGACGCAGATCCATGCCGCTGATTCCTGAGCCTTCGCCCAGCACCCAGTTGTCACGCAGGATATCGGTGACCAGCGCCGTGCCCTGGATCGAAAAATACTGCTGATAACCCTGCTGGGTATAAAAACCAGGGATCACATAGTCAGTGCCGGCAAACAGGCTGCCTTGTGGCCCCAAGTGCTGGCTCAGGCGATATTGCGCCAAGCTGCGAGCCTGTTCGCGCAGCACCCGGTAGACCACGTTGGCCAACGACTCACTGCGCAACACCTGACGGGCCTGGCTCACCAGTGCATCGTTGAGCGGATAACTGAACGGCAATTCGAGCAAGCGCTCGAAGTGCCCATTCAGGCCGTTCTGCAAGGCGCTGTTGCCGGCGTAACGGCTCGACCACTCTCGAGCCACCCAGTCCTTGAGCAAGGTCGGATCCCGGCGATCCTGCAGGTTCAGCATCAGGTAGGCGCGCAAGCTATTGAGCAGGCGCTCGCGATCACGCATGTTGGCCCGGACCTGCCCTTCGAGCATCTGCGCCACCCTGGGCAGCAGTTGCTCCTGCAACTCACGCTCATAGGCACGCAAGAGCACCGGGCGGCTGGCATCGCCTTGATACAGTCCGACCCGCTCATGCAACGGCGCCTCGCCCTGGGGCGCAAAGACCTGGGTGGCCGCAAAGCGGGTGTCGAGGGGTTTGAGCAGGGCCTGCGCGTCCTCCCGCGCACTCAGTGCCGCACGTTGTTCACTCCAGCTTTGCGCCAGAGAACGCAATTGCTCCAGGCGCCCCTGATTGGCTGAGAAACTCCCCGCCCACAGCATGCCAAACACCACCAAGGCCGCCAGAGCCCCCGCATACAGAGCGCGCTGGCCCCAGTGAATGCGGCGGCGCTCGCGCTGGTCCAGGCCGGCCAGGTCGGCCTCGGGAAAGATCACCCGGCTCAGCAGGTGATGAACAAAACGCGCGCGCCCGCTGCGCAGGGTCGGCAGGACCGCGGCCGACATGCCCAGGCTCGCGCCGATACCGGCTGTGTCTTGATCCAGCGCTTCGATCAGGTGCGGCGCACTGGTCAGGTAGAAGCCGCGCAACTGGCTGGCACGCTGATAGCGATTGCCGGTGAATGCCATGTCGACGAACAGGCACAGGCGCTCGCCGATCTGCCCCAGCTGGTGCGGGAAGTCGAGAATGCGCCCGCGACGCTGGGTGTCTCGCTCCTGGTGCATGCGCATGATCACCTGGCTGTTCAAGCGTCGCAGCAACTCCTCGAACTCCTGGCGAAGTACGGCCACATCGGTACCGCTTTGCTCCTTGCCAAAGCTGGCGCCGAGCACCTGGTCGCTTTCCTCGCGGCTCATCTGGTCGAAGAACTCGTCAAACCCCGGCAGTTGGTCAGCCTTACTGAGCACCAGGTAGATGGGGACATCGACATGCAATTGCTGATGAATATCCTGCAGGCGCCCCCGTACCTGGTGCGCCAGGGTGTCCAGCTGCTGTTCATCGACGCTCAGCAAGGCCTCCACCGGAATGGTCACCAGCACGCCATTGAGCGGGCGACCACGACGACGCTTGCGCAACAGACCCAGCAGGGTATTCCAGGCACTCGCATCGACTTCGGCGGCGCCTTGGCTCAGGTAGCGGCCGGCCGTGTCGATCAGCACGCCATGTTCGGCGAAGTACCAGTCGCAGTGCCGAGTGCCGCCGGTGTCGCGGGTCAGCTTGCGGCCCATTTTGTTGAGTGGAAACTCCAGGCCCGAAAAGTCCAGCAAACTGGTCTTGCCGCTGCCTTGTGGACCTAGCAGCAGGTACCAGGGCAGATCACTGCGCCAACGTTCGCTGCGACCGCGGTACAGGCTGGAAGTCTTGAGGGTGCGCAGCGCGTCCTTGAAGCGCTCATAGAGCTCTTTGTGCTCTTGGTCGATCAACTCGTCACGCTGCATGCGTGCTTGTCCGGCCTCGCTGTCCTCGATGGCCTTCTTGCGGACACCGGAGCGCCAGCTGACAAACACCATCGCCAGGCCCCACATCAGAAACAACGCGCTGATGGTCAGTAGGCGCGAAGTTGCACTGGCCCAGAACTTATGGTCGTTGACGGCCAGTAGCGGTCCGACGAACCACACCAGCAATGCCACACTCAGCACCAACAGCAGCGTCCAGACCCAGGTCTGGCGCAGCAAGGCGCCGGCTTTCTTGAAGAAGATATTCATCACACATCCCTGTCTTACTGCTGGGGCTGGACCACCACCGGGTCAAGCGGCTGATATGTCTGCAACACGGCGTCGCGCTGCTGGCCAAGCACCCAGGCGAAGCCCGAGTACATCACCACCAGGCACACCAGGGTGAACAGCGCAACCATCCACCCCGGCACGATGCGTACCAGGCTGCGACGCTGATCGCGGAGCCCTTCCCAATGAGGCGACAGTTCACGAGCCACATCACCACGCAGTTGGCGAATCTGCCGGTACAACGCGTCGCGAATACCCTCGAGTTCGAGCATGCCGCGGGGAATGACCCGGTACTTGCCCTCGAAACCCAGCGACAGACACAAGTACATCAGCTCCAGCATCGGCAGGTGCTTGACCGGGTTCTTCGACAGCCGATCCAGTAGCTGGAAGAACTTCTCGCCGCCGAAGGTTTCGTTGTGAAAGCTGCTGAGCAGGCTCATCTGCGACCACTCGCTCTCATTGCCCCAGGGGGTACTCACCACCGCCTCGTCAACAACGGTACACAGCACGTAGCGTGCGGCCATCACCTGGCTGCTGGGCGCACCGTCCTGCAGGGCCTGCACGTCGAACTGCTTGAGGCCGACGCCCAGGCGCGCATTGAGCGCGTGCAAGTCTTCGGCGGTGTCGCTGTGCTTGAGCCGCACCACTTCCGACAGCAGCCCGGACGCAGCCGCCACCAGCGCGTTGAGGCTGACGCTGAAGGACTGCGCGGGCCCCAGGCGGGCGGCATAGATCATCCGTTCCTCAAGCTGCTCGAAACGCGGAGGCTCGGCGAAGTCGGTCAGCGGGTTGTGTGCCGGGCCCTGCCCATGACGGTCGAGCAGCACGGTCTTGTCGTCCTGAGGGTGTTGCAGATCCTTGATCATGGCGGTCAGTTCCTGATGGCCCAGAATTTCAAATCAAGCTCGGCGAACTCACCCGAGACGTGGAAGGCGAACCCTCCGGAGCGCTCCAGTTGCGCCAAGTCCTCGGGACTGAGGTCGAGGATGAAATAGGTTTTATTGGAGTGGAACGGGATCTGTCGCGGAGCCACCGGCAAGGGTCGGACCTTGATCCCCGGCAGATGCAGGTTGACCAGTTGCCGAATGCTCTCCACCGGCCCGACCTTGAGGTGCGCCGGCAAGCGATGCCGCAGCTCTTCGGAGTCGCAGTTGGCGCTGGCCGCGAGCACGAACGAGGCCGACTCCAGCAGTTTGTGGTCATGCAGCGGCGACACCAGCACCCCGTACTGACGCGCTTGCAGCAGCAGCTCGATGGCGTGCTGCTCGAGCACCATCGACAGCACCTGGCGAATGGCGTCCATCAATGTGCGGAAGCTCGCCCCCTGGTCGCTGTGCTGATAGCGGCTGTCCAGCCGCGGGCGCTTGCTGTCACTGGCGAAAGTCGCCAGTTCCCCGAGCATGACCAGCAGCGAGCGATACAGCTCCTCCGGATGGACATGCTCAAGGTCCAGGTAATGGCGCAGCAGCAGTTCGGTACGGTTGATCAACTGCAGCATCATGAAGTCACCTACCTCGGCGCCAGCGACCTTGCCGTTGGAGCGAATCCGCTCGGCGATGGTGTCTCCCCGATGACTGAGCATGCTGATGATTTCCTTCAGGCACGAGAGCAGATAGGCGCTGGCATGGGTGTGCAGGAAGGTCGGCACGAAATCCGCATCGAGGCTGATCACCCCATCGGAGGTGGCATCCAGCACTTCACAGATTTTCAACTTCACATAGGCTTGCCCGCTCTGCTGCTCGCCCAGGAGCAGACGGAAGTCCGGCCGAGCACAGCTGAGCTGGCTGCTGGAATCGTCACCGGCGTTGGAGTCGGCGACTTGCGCCTCGTACACGGTATAGCGCGCCAGCACATCGGACTGTTCCGGGCGTCGTGACTCGATGTGGTTGCCGGTGACCAGCGGCAAGGCCAGGTAGACCGGCGTGCTCCCCGTATTGGGCGGTACATCAAGAGCCAGGGGCTCGGTGTCGTCCCCCAGCTCGAACAGGCTGCCATCGGGCAAGATGCCGGAGGCCCGACTGATCACCAGCTTGCCCATGTTGAGAAACTGCAGATCGATCTCCAGCGCGAGAAATCCCCAACTGTAACTACCCAGCAACCGGGTACGGGTTTTCATCTGGTAGTCGTAATAACGATCGTTGTGCTGGAAATGCTGAGGCCGCAGCAACATGCCTTCCTGCCAAATGATTTTATCCACGTTCATGAGTTGTCATCCGCCCGGGTGAAAGCATCGTTGCTGTTGCGGATGCCAGACTGGTCGAGGATCAAACCGACCTCGGTCACCTCCTCCGGGGTGAGCTGCACCACATAGCGCCACTGGCTTTCCGGCAGATCGCGATAGGCCGCCAGCACGCCGACGAAGCGGCTGCCCTCCTCAACACGCAACTTGAACTCGAGGCTTTCGCCCGGGCGCAACTCCAGCTCTTCACTGGCCACCAGGTCCGGGGCCAGGGATTCTCTGGCGCGCTCGTAGAGGCTGAAAAAATCGGCGTTCTCGAACGCCACCGGGTGCTTGAGCTCCATCAGCCGCACCACGATAGGCGACGGGCGCCCATTGAGATCGGGGTTGAGCCGATCACTGGCGCTCAACTTCAGGTTCAGCTTGGTCAGGGTCGAATACGGCGACATCGATGCGCAGCCAGTCAGCAGCGCCAGGGCCATGAGCACCGTCAGGGCCTGGCGGAATCGGTGGGTACGGCGAGTCATGCAAGTCATCCTTGATCATCGAGGTGGAGGGTACAGATCAGGCGAACCTGCTCTTCATAGGCCTGAGCGAAATCCCGCGCCAGCAGGCGCTCGCTCCAGTCATCGTCCTGGCACAGCGCCTGGTGATAGCGGCGATAAGCACGCCAGCGGCGACCGGAAGTCAGCAGCCAGGGTTGCGGGCCATCGCGTTCGAAACGCAGGGTCAGTTGTTGCGGCGAGAAGTGTTCGAGGGTGCTGCGCACTGCGGCGCGGCTGGCGCCCAGCAGCGCCACCTGATGCGCCTGAAGATCGCGGAATGCACGAGAGATCGCCTGTTCGGCGGACAGTTGCCCAGGCTTTTGCTCCAGCAGCAGGATGCCCAGTACCGCGTCGCAATCCACGGCGAACTTGAGCGGGTTCCGGGTGTTGCCCTGGGTCGTGGTGAGGGCCAGGCGCAGCTCGTTTTTCAGTTCGCTACGGGTGCGCAGGCTCTGCTGCAAACCACCAATGCTTTGCTTGAGCAGCGCCGCGACATTGACCGCCAAGGCCTCGCGCCGGTGGGTATCGAGGGCCTGGAGATCCATCCCCAGGGCCGCGCCGAAACGCGCCCAGAACGCCTCGCCCTGACACGCCGACGCCACGGGCTCCGGCGGCACCAGCGGCTCGGGTGGCGCCACCAGTTCCGGCACTAGCAGGTTTTCCCTGTCGATGCGGGCATAATCGGTTCGCTGCCCGGGCTCCTGCTGTGGCGCGTCGAGCACGCTCAGTTCGTCGAGCTCCGCGCCGCTGTACTCCTGCTGGTCCAATGCATTGAGCGGGTCGAGGTCAAAGAAGGCGTTATCCGGAATGATGCTGCCGGCCGCTTGTGGCCGACCCGCCTCGACGGCGAAGGCCTCCGGGGCTTGCACCAGCCGTGCACGGATCTCGAAATCCCCCAGCACGTAGACACTGCCCTGTTCAATACGCTGGGCCTCACCCTTGCGCAGACGCGCGCCACTGCCGCTGTCCTGGATCCCATTGCTGCTGGTGTCGGTCAGGAAAAACTGGCCATCCCGATAACTGACCAGCGCGTGATGGTTGGACAGATGGCGCTTGCGATCGGGAATCTGCCACGCACAACCCTCTCCCCGGCCGATGACCCCGCCGGCGCGCCTGAAGGTTTTGCTGCTCAAGTCTTCCGGCACGAACTGCTTGGCATTCAGCATTTCAAAAACCAGTTCCATGGTGCTGCTCCTTGCGTTCACTTGCCGCGATTGACCGCCTGCGGATCACCCAGCGGGCGATAGGTGTCGTCGTTGAATTTGTAATTGCCGCTGCAGGCGCCGAGCCCAACCAGAACCACCAGGGTCAATAGGACGGCTTGCCAGTGACGAACAGACATCAGTAGGTCTCCATAGGTAGACAGTGCACAAAACGCCCTTCCTTGCAGGCGCGCCGAGCAGGACGAAAAAGCGGCCAGGGCGCCATGCCTCGCTAGGACTCGAAGGCGCCAAGATTGATATTCAACCGCCCCAGGCGGTACAGCAGGGTGCGACGGGGCAAACCCAGCTCGCGGGCCGCCAGGGTCTGATTGCCGTCGTTCTTGCGCAGGCAATCGATTAGCAGCTGGCGCTCGACCCTCTCCAGTTGCTCGCGCAGGTTCAGGCCCACCTCTTCGGGCATGGTTTCAGTGTTCAGGGAGAAGTGCTCGGCCAGCAGCTCAGTGCCTTCACAGAGCAGCACCGCACGCTCCACCAGCCCCTTGAGCTCACGCACGTTGCCCGGAAAGGCGTAGCCG
Source organism: Pseudomonas sp. PH1b (assembly GCF_000633395.1). Classification (GTDB taxonomy): domain Bacteria; phylum Pseudomonadota; class Gammaproteobacteria; order Pseudomonadales; family Pseudomonadaceae; genus Aquipseudomonas. The sequence continues at coordinate 149,186 of NZ_AYMU01000011.1, read as the reverse complement.
GACAGATGATTGAGGGCCGTTGCCGACCAGCTCACCGGCTCCCGTTGCAGAAAGGAACAGGCCTTGTCGGCAAAATGCCGAGCCAGGTCGAGAATGTCGCCCTCGCGCAGGCGCAATGCCGGCAACTCGATCGGGAACTGAGCCAGGCGGTAGTACAGGTCCTCGCGGAACAGGCCCTCGCCCACCAGCGCCGCCAGATCGCGGTGGGTGGCAGCGATGATGCGTACATCGATGGTATGGGTGTCATTGGAGCCCAGCGGACGGATCTCGCCGTCCTGCAGCACCCGCAGCAATTTGGCCTGCAGTGACAGCGGCATGTCGCCGATTTCGTCCAGCAACAGGGTGCCGCCATTGGCCGCGTCGAACAGCCCGGGGCGATCGCGATCGGCGCCGGTGAAAGCGCCCCTGCGATAACCGAACAACTCACTCTCCAGCAGGTTTTCCGGGAACGCTGCGCAGTTCTGCACCACAAATGCCTGGGAGCGACGCGGACCGTAATCATGAATGGCGCGCGCCACCACTTCCTTACCGGTGCCGGTTTCGCCACGCAGCAACACGGTGTAAGGGCTGTGCAGTACCTTGCTGATCAATTGGTAGGTCTGGCGCATCACCGCACTGGTACCGATCAGGCCATAACCGCTGGTGATGACCTCGGGATAAAGGGGCGGCGTCTGCTCGCCCGCGGGGAGGCGCAAACGCTGCAGCAGCGCCCATTGCCCAAGGACAAACGACCCCAGCTGAGCCAGCGACTGAGCAAGGGCCTGGAGGTCTTCCTGTTGCGCGCTGGCACACAGCAGCAAGCCTTCGACAGCCTTGCGCGAGTTGACCAGCGGTACGCATAACAGCGACTGCCACGCGGCGCTGCGCACCGGCAGGAAGCTGGTGTCGTGGAGGCTGTGGTTCAAGCCCACCAGGCTCACCACCCGGTTCTGGCACAGGGCAAACTGCAGCAACTGCTCACCGCTGTAATCGCTCGGCAGATTGATCACTTCCCGCGGTTGCAAAAAGCCGTCGAGGCATTCGGCGCGCAGTTGCAGGCAGCTATGGGTGGCATCGAGCAGGTACAGCTGACTGAGTTCGCAACCACTGAGCTGCGCGGCCCCCCGCACAAAGTCTTCAAGCAGCGCAGGGCCTTCCGACGCCCGGGACAGGCCGGAAAATTGCGCCAGCAGTGCCTCTGCATAAGCCAGTGGCTGCGGCACACGGGTGAACATGATGCCCACCTCAGGCGAACTCACAGGCCACGCCACCGCTGCTATCCAGCGTTGCATACACCCGTTTGAGGTTCTCGCCGGTGGCCATGGCCGCCAGCAGGCGGTCAGCCACCAATGGCAGCACGTGCAGATCAAGCAGGTGGTCGATCAGCCGCGCACCGCTGTCGCTCTGGGTGCAGCGTTCGGCCAAATGATCGACCAGCCCCTGGCAGTGGCTGAAATCCAGCTGCCGAGCGTTCAGCCGCTCACCCAGCCGCCCCAGCTTGATTTCGATCAGTTCGCGCAGCACCGGGCCGCTCACCGGGTAGTAAGGCACCACGCGCATGCGTGCCAGCAGCGCCGGTTTGAAATGCTTGTTCAGTACTGGACGGATCGTCTGTTCCAGAGTGTCGACGCCTGGCCGCTCGCCGTGCTCACACAGCGCACTGATCTGCTCGCTGCCCAGGTTCGAGGTCATCAGTATCAGCGTGTTGCGAAAATCGATCTCACGCCCTTCGCCATCGTTGGCCACGCCCTTGTCGAAGATCTGATAGAACAGGTTGAGCACATCCGGATCGGCTTTCTCGACCTCATCGAGCAGCACCACAGAATAGGGTTTTTGCCGCACTGCTTCGGTGAGCATGCCGCCTTCGCCATAACCGACATAACCCGGTGGCGCGCCGATCAAGCGCGATACGGTGTGTTTCTCCTGGAACTCGGACATGTTGATGGTGGTGATAAAGCGCTCACCGCCATACAGCAGGTCTGCCAGGGCCAGGGCGGTTTCGGTCTTGCCCACACCGCTGGGGCCCACCAGGAGAAATACCCCGACCGGCGCATCCGGTTTGTTCAGGCCTGCGGCTACGGCACGCATGGAGCGATCCAGAACCTGCACTGCCTGGTCCTGACCGCGAATACGGGCACTCAAGTCAGTGGCAAAACTCGCCACCTTGGCGTTGTGCTCACGGGCCAGTTGCGCCAGCGGTACACCGGTCCAAGCACTGATGACTTCCGCCACTAGGCGTGGACATACCTCGAAACTGACCAGCCGCTCCCGAATTTGCGCGTTGCTCAGAGCACAAAGAGTATCGTTGAGCGCCGACTCCAACTCCATGATGCCAGGGCCGGCTTGCACATCAATCTCCCCGATTGCATCCGGCGAGCCTTCGCTCTCCTGTGTCGAGCGCCCGGTGCTAGCGTCACGGGCTCTGGCCAATTGCACCCGCAACTGCAGCAGGCGTTCGGCCAATGTGCGTTGCTCGCTCCAGAGTGTTTCCAGGGCCTGCTGTTGCTCAGCGGCCTCGGCCAGCTGCATTTCCAGACGGTCCAGGGCTTCCTGGTCGATCTGCAACCCGGCTTCGGCATCGCGCCGCAGAGCCTGGCACTGACGCCGTCCTTCAGCCCCCTCGCCACGCAGACGCTCCAGACGCTCAGGGGCCGCCGCAAGGCTGATGCGAACCCGGGCACAGGCGGTGTCAAGGACATCGACAGCCTTGTCCGGTAACTGGCGTCCGGCGAGGTAGCGGGCTGATAGCTCGGCGGCGGCCACGACGGCGTCATCACGCAGGTAGATACCGTGGCTCTCTTCATAGACCTGGGCCAGGCCTCGCAGAATGGTCACCGCCTCGGCAACGGTGGGTTCGTGCAATTGCACGGGTTGGAAACGACGGGCCAGGGCCGGATCTTTCTCGAAGTATTTCTTGTATTCGGTCCAGGTGGTGGCAGCAATGGTGCGTAGCTCACCGCGGGCCAGGGCCGGCTTGAGCAGGTTGGCCGCATCGGAACCACCGACATTGCCACCGGCACCGATCAGGGTGTGGGCCTCATCGATGAACAGGATAATCGGCCTGGGCGAGGCCTTGACCTCGTCGATCACCCCTTTCAGGCGGCGCTCGAACTCGCCTTTGACGCTGGCGCCCGCCTGCAACAGCCCCATGTCCAGCGAGAGCAGCTCGATGTCCTTGAGTACCGGCGGTACTTCACCGGTGGCGATGCGCGAGGCCAGGCCTTCGACGATGGCGGTTTTCCCGACGCCGGCCTCACCGACCACGATCGGGTTGTTCTTGCGGCGACGGGCGAGGATGTCGATCATCTGCCGGATCGCAGCATCGCGACACAGCACCGGGTCGAGTTGGCCATCTCGTGCCTGTTGGGTGAGGTTATGGGTGAAACGCTGCAACAGCGACTCCCCCGCTGCCGCCGGATTGCCGCCGGAGCTTGGGTCCTGTTGCGACAGGGCAAAACCCTTCAGGCGTTCGATGTCCAGTTTCGCCAGCAACGGCAGGTAGCGACTGCCGGCATAACGCATAGGGTTGCGCAGCAAGGCCAGAATCAAGGCGGCCTGCTCGACCTGGCTTTGACCCAGTTCAAGATTGGCCACCAGTAATGCGTCTTGCAGCCACTGCACCAACTCCGGTGCGAACACGGGGCTGCGCGAGCCACTGTCGCCGACTCTCGACTGCAGTGCCTCGATCAACTCGCCAGCATCGACCCCGGCGTCCTGCAATGCCCGGGCGAGCAGCCCCTGGGAGCGCTCCAGCAAGCTCAGCAGCAGGTCTTCGACAAGCACCTTGTTGCCACCACGGGCGACACAGCGCTCGGCAGAAAGCTCCAGGTCACGACGGGTTGCAGCGTCCAGTGCCTGGATAAGTTGTTGCAGGTCTAGGTTGATCATGCTCATCCGTCCTTAATGAATTTTGCTGCCCAGGGTCACCACGCCGTCGGCCTTTTCGCAGCCGAGCCAACTGGTCCACCCCAGGCGACAGGTGTTCTGCTCACCAATGCACAGCTCGCGAATTTCCTCCTGGCGCAGCACCAGGCGAATGTCGTAGTCCAGCGGGTCGCGCAGGGTGAATCGGACCAGGGCGCACAGCGGTTGGTAACCGAAACCGATCGGCAGGAACTCGTGGAAACGCTGCCAGTCGAGCTGAGTGATATGAATGCGAAACTTGCCGCTGCGGTCGCGTACCCGCTCGCCCAGCACCAGGTCTTCGCCCAGCAGGCTGTTGGCCCAGCCCAGGCGATTGCGCTGCTCGTCGAGGATCTCCACCCGACGCTCGATGCACTGCTCGATCACCAGGTCTGCGTGTTTGAAGTAGTAGCGCAGCACCGCCTCGATCAAGGCTGCCGAGTGGGCGCGCAAGCTGAGCAATCCGAGATACGGCAGCAAGCGTTTCCAATTCAGTTCCCTGGCCTTGCGGATGTCTTCGCCGCCGAGGCCGATCAAGGCAAACAACTGAGCTGAAAACGGGTCCAGGGCACCGCTCTTGAAGCTGGCGCGGTAGCGATATTTACGCCAGATCGGCAGCATCAGGCGCTGCAGGCGATGATGGAACAGATCGAGGAAGTTGCGCGTAGGGTTGCCCTCTTCGCTATCACCCAAGGCCTGCTCGCCATAGAACGCCGGCAAGGGCGAGCCCGCGCCGAACAACCCGCTCAGGTTGAAACGCAAACGCGCACGCAGCTGACCGCACTCGTCGAAAAACTCCACGCGATCGACATCGCTGCCAGGGAAACCCAGGCTCGGATTGGCCTGGAACTCCAGCTGATCGTAGAGTTCCTCTTCGCTCAGGTGCGGGTGGGCATCGCGCAAGCGATCGACGACCAACAGTACGGCCTGGAACAGCGAGTACTCTCGTATTACCGTGCTCAGTCTGCTTAAAGCAGGGGCTGCAGCCCCATGCGTGGTGCCCATTTGTACACCTCTCCCTGTGTACTTTTTACCCGCAGCTCGTGGTAGGAGTTGAGACTGGCGTAAAGAGCAAAAAACTCGTTAAGAACCGACGCGAAAACGAACAGGTCGCCTTCACCGATATAGCCTTGGGGATCGATACTCAGCTCGGTGCGCAACCCGCGCAGCGGCAAACCTCGGTGCAGGCGATCGACGTGCTCGTGGCGGATCGATTTGAGCCCGCCCAGCAAACGCTTGCTGACCTTCTCCAGATGCTGGTCGTAGTAGCGTGGCAAGTCGTAGGTTTCGAGGATCACCTTCAACGCATCGACGTTGGCCAGCGACAGGTAGTTGAGCGACATGTTGCTGATGAGCTTCCACAAAAAATCGCGGTTCAACGGCGGTGCGTAGCTGGAGGTGACCGGTGTGATATTGCGAAAGCTGAGGAACTCCGGGGTTTGCTCGCACAACTGGTTGATGTCGCCAAGCTTGAGCCGGCGTGGCAGGTTCTGGTTGGTGCACATCAGCTCGATCGACAGGGTTTCCTGGGCATCGGTATGGCGGATACCGAAGCTCAGGTAGGTGTCGAGACCATCGTGCAGCAACGATGAGCGCTGGCGGATGCTGTAGTGCGGACGGCTGTGCGGCACGTCGAAACTCGGATCATGCTCGAACGACTCGAAGGGCACATACGTCTGATAACCCAGGCCGCCCGGCCTCCAGCCGGTGACGCTTTCAATGGAGAACACGCCGCAATGTTCCAGGTCGTACTTGGCTGGTAGCAACAGGTACTCGTCCTGCTTGCCATCGAGACGAATCGGCAGGGCATCGTGCTTGAACAGATTGACGATAGGTGTGCAGTAGAGCTTGACGTTGTCCAGGGTCGGACGCAGGCGCTGTACCCCACTGTTGCGAATATCGAAGCGCAACTCCAGGCCGCGCATGCGCTGGAGAACGTCTCGCGGCAACCGCTGCAGCAGATCCAGGCCGCCCAGATCGACGAACAGGAACTTGTCCTGGAACGCAAAATACTCCTGCAGATAGCGATAACCGCGGAAGGTATTCAGCGGGTACGGGATCAACGCCTCTTCCTCAGCAAAGCCCACAGGCTGCACACGACTGCCCGGTATCTTGAAGGACATCCCGGAGCCGTTGGCCCCGGCGACCGGCTCGCCGCCCTCCCCCAATGGCACCAGCTCAATGCCCTCAAGGTTGCGCAACAGGCTGAGGTAAAGCATCTGACTGATGTAGCGCTCACCGGCCAGGTGCAGGCGCAGACGCTCCAGGTTCAGTTCACCGATATGACCGTCGCAACTCATTTCCAGACGCAGGCTCAACAGCGCACCGTCGCCCTTGACCGAATAACTCAATGCTGTCAGGTCGAGAGGCAGCACCTCAGTCGGATAGCAGGTGCGAAAACGACAGCAGACATCATCGATGGGCTTGCTCTCTACCGGCGTATCTCGCGGTATTTGCTGGGCCGGCCCGGACTGCTGCAAGGGATCGAACTGCAAGATGCTGAACGCCGGCAATGGCCGCATGTAGTTCGGCCACAGCAGATGCATCAACGAGTGGCTCAGCTCAGGCAACTCGTCATCGAGCTTCTGGCGCAGACGCCCCGTCAGGAACGCAAAGCCCTCAAGCAGGCGCTCCACATCCGGATCGCGTCCGGCCTGCCCGAGAAAGGGCGCCAAGGCCGGACTGCGCTCGGCGAAACGCCGGCCCAGCTGGCGCAGCGCAGTGAGCTCGCTTTGGTAATAGTGGTTAAAGGACATGGGCTGATTGCCTGATAGTAGGAGTCATGGGTGATTTCGCTGGAACGCAGCGGCCAGTGCCCAGGCCGCGTCACGCCACTCGCCAGTGACCCCTGCCGTGTTCACGCCGCGAACGGTAGGTCCAACAAAGGTCTTGGGTCGGGCCGCCAAAAGGCCGACCGGCACAGACTGCGGGGTTGCCTGTCATCGTCATTTCCTCAACTGACCCTGACCTGTCCGCTGCCATCCAGGCAGGCGCCGAAGCTGACCTGGCGCTTGATCCCTTCCACCTCAAGCAAGCCTTCAATGCGAAAGGCCAGCTTGAGCGGATCATGATCACGCGGCAGGGAAACGACACACACCTGACTGAGCCGCGGCTCGTAGGCTTCGATGAAATGCTCGATGGCCTGACGGGCCTGGCTCAGGGCATCGTGCAAGCTCAAGCGCATGTCGTTGAGATCGGGTAACCCGTAGTCGGACAGCGTTTGCACGCTCCCCGCACGGGTGCTGAGCATCTTGCCCAGATGGGCCGCCACCGATGCCATCGCGCAGGTCTCGCGGCTCCAGCCAACACGCTGGTCGGTCTCTGCGCTCAGGCGTTCAAAAAGGCTGCCGTATCTGTTCATGACCTGGCTCCCGACTACTCTTTGTCCAGCTTGCCAACCAGGGAAAGGGTGAAGTCGGCCCCCATGTACTTGAAGTGCGGGCGCACGTTCAGACTGACGCGATACCAGCCCGGCTCGCCTTCCACATCGCTGACGATGATCTGCGCGGCACGCAGTGGACGACGGCCACGGACTTCAGCACTCGGGTTTTCCTGGTCCGCCACGTACTGGCGGATCCATTTATTGAGTTCAAGTTCAAGGTCGGTACGTTCCTTCCATGAACCCAGCTGCTCGCGCTGCAGCACTTTCAGGTAATGGGCCAGGCGGTTGACGATCATCATGTAGGGTAACTGGGTGCCGAGCTTGTAGTTCAGCTCGGCGGTCTTGCCTTCGGCACTGATGCCAAAGAACTTCGGTTTCTGTACCGAGTTGGCAGAGAAGAACGCGGCGTTGTCACTGCCCTTGCGCATGGTCAGGGAGATGAAGCCCTCCTCGGCCAGTTCGTACTCGCGGCGATCTGAAACCAGAACCTCGGTCGGGATCTTGGTTTCGATTTCCCCCATGCTTTCGAAGTGGTGCAACGGCAGGTCCTCCACCGCGCCACCGCTCTGTGGACCGATGATGTTCGGGCACCAGCGGAACTTGGCGAAGCTATCGGTGAGCTTGGTGCCGAATGCATAGGCGGTGTTGCCCCACAGATAGTGCTCGTGGTCGTTGGCAACGGTTTCTTTGTAGACGAAGGACTTGACCGGGTTTTCCTGCGGATCATAGGGATTGCGCAGCAGGAAACGCGGCAGGGTCAGAGCAATGTAGCGAGAGTCTTCGGATTGGCGGAAGCTCTGCCACTTGGCAAATTGCGGGCCTTCGAAATGATCCTTCAGATCCTTCAGGTCCGGCAGGCCGGTGAAGCTCTCCAGGCCAAAGAAGTTCGGGCCTGCAGCCGCCACGAACGGCGCATGGGACATGCAGGCAACGCTGGATACGTACTGCATCAACTTGACGTCGGGGGAGCTGGGCGACATGAAGTAGTTGGCGATGATCGCACCTACCGGCTGGCCACCGAACTGACCGTATTCAGCGGTATAGATGTGTTTGTACAGGCCTGCCTGCATCACTTCCGGCGAATCTTCGAAGTCGTCCAGCAGGTCCTGCTTGGAGACGTTGAGGATTTCTATCTTGATGTTTTCACGGAAGTTGGTGCGCTCCACCAGCAGTTGCAGGCCCCGCCAGGCGGACTCCAGCGACTGGAAGGCGGCGTGGTGAAGAATCTCATCCATCTGCTGGCTGAGCTTGGCGTCGATCTCGGCGATCATCCGATCGACCATAGCCTTCTTGACCGGCTCACCGCTGTTCTGCGGCTTGAGCAATTCCTCGATGAAGGCCGACACGCCACGCTTGGCGATGTCGTAGGCTTCGTCGTTCGGCGTCAGGCGGGTTTCGGCGATGATGCCGTCGAGAATGCTGTACTCGCTGCTCTCATTGCTTTGCTGTTGTGCGGCACGGGTAGTCATGTGTATGGGCTTCCTTGTCTGATGGGGTCAGGCGTCTTGGACGGCGGCGTTCAGGCCCAGCTCACCGAGCACACGCACCCGGGATTCATCGTCGGCGAGCACGCCTTCGATGGCTTTGCGAAACGCCGGTGCGTTACCCAGCGGTCCCTTGAGCGCCACCAGGGCATCGCGCAGTTCCATCAGTTTCTTCAGCTCGGGCACCTGCTCTACCAGGCTGGCCGGGTTGAAGTCCTTCATCGAGCTGACCCGCAGACTGACGGCCAGCTCATCGGCGTCAGCGTCCTGCTGAAGGCGGTTGGGCACGCTCAGCGTCAGGCTCAATTCCTGTTTGGCTAACACTTCGTCGAAGGTCATCTTGTCGATACTGATCGGCTTGCGATCTTCTACCTTGCGTTCGTCCGGGCGCTGGGTGTAATCACCGATCGCCAATAGTTTCAGCGGCAGTTCGATCTCCTCCTGAGCGCCGCCGGTTGCGGGTTTGAAGGTGACGTTGATACGTTCCTTTGGGGCTACAGAGCCTTCTTTGGCCATGGGGTCTTTCCTTGCGTTGTCGGCCCTGGGGCCTATTCGAGTACCACCTCGAGGTCGAGATGACACAGCCTGCGATAAATCTCTTCCTTGCGTTCTCGCACTGCGTGGTTCTGCGGCAACAACTCACAGCAGTTATGCAGGAGGTGCAGCACTTCCAACGCAAGATCCGGCTCCCAGGCGTGCAGGCCTGAGTGCTGCAACTCTTGATCAAGGGTCTCGAGCTGGGTCTTGGCCAGCTCGTACTTCTTGGCGATGAAACACAGCCGCGCCAGGCTGAAATGCCAGAAGAACCTCACGCGACCGCCACGTGCGCTCTGCAAGCCCTGCTTGAGCACCTGCACGGCCGCCTTGAGGCCATCCTTGCGCAGGATCGGCAAAACCTCTTCCAGGGCTTCTTCCCAAACCGGCTGACTGGCGCTGGCTTCGACCTGACGAGGCGCACTGCTGGCGGACAGGTGGGGCATCACATGGGCGCTGATCCAGCTGCGGGTGGCCGGATCGGCGAAGGGCGTGCCGTCGTGAAAGCACAACTCGACCACCCCCGGCAGGCGCTGCAGCAAGAGTGCAAAATGAAACTCGACCTCACGCATGGCCTGATCGGCGTTCAACTCCTGCAGGCACTCCCAGACCAGACGCTGCCCGTCGAACCAAAAGGGTGCCCTGGCCAGGCTGGCTTCAAGCTCCAGCAACAGGTCAGCGAACTGACCGCTGGCGTAGCGTTGCTGGTAGCTCTTGAGCTTGTCTCCCGGCAGCCCGCGCAATGCCGTGACCTGTTCGGCGTTACGCTCTGGGACGGTATCGATGGGCAGCCACAGCATGGTGCGGTTCAAGCGCAGGGAACGCACATCGGTGGACTTTTGTCTGAGCCACCAGGCGCATAGCGGTCGAGCATGTTCCTGCAGTGCACGCAGGACCCTCTGCGCGTCCTTTTCGTTATCGATCAACGCCGCCGCCGAGAAAAGCTGGGTCGCGGCCTGCTTGACCTGCGCGACCACCGCACCCACGGCGCCGGCTTCCGGCTGATGCTCGACGGCACGCTGGATCATGCTCGACAGCCGCCGGCAGATGGGCAGCAGCAAGGGGGCATCATCGCCAAGATGCTGAGTCAGTACGGTATCGAGCTTTTCCAAATGCAGCAGCAACCGGCGAAACAGCGATAACTGCTCCTTGATCGCGATATTTTCGCTTAACGCCTGCTCCAGTCGGGGCACCAGCCAACTGATGGCGGCAGCACGGGTACGCAATTTATGGGGATGCACTTGGGCCCAGTGCTGCTCACACATGTACTGCAGAACGCCACAACCGGCCAGCAGCCCCGAGAAAGACTCACGCTGATACAGCGCCCAGGTGAGCCAGGCCGCCACCCGCAGATCCTTGGACTGGACGCGGAGCAGCGCCTCACTGTTTTCAAGCACTTTCAGCCAGTCGATCTGACCGCTTTCATGCATGGACTGGGCTTTGCCCAACTCGAGCTCAAGGGCTTCGTACTCACTTGAAAAACGAACATCCGGGCCCGCAAAACTCTCTTTGGAAATAGAGGCTTTGGCAATCTCAAGATAATGAGCAGAAAGTTTATTTGAGTAGTTCATCCATGACCTGTTTAGAGCTTTGCCACTGAACAAGCGGCCATTGCTTAAAAAATATACCCCCTAAGCCAGAGGTATTAATTTAAGAAAAATCCTAAAGTCACGAGAATAATTCCCAAACTAAATTTGTTGTCCCCAAAAACAGCCCGTCGCAGCAACCGTCCATGCCTTCATCACGATAACGAACTATCCAGAGCGCTATCACAGATATACAGGTTCGACACATCATGTTGCCCAAGGCAAAAAACTCGCAGCACTACAGATTCACTCAGCCACTGGCGCAACGTTTGAGGGCCTCTCCCCCCGCCCTCCAAGCCCGGCCGCAGCGTGAACCGCAGTTCAAAGTTATTTTCCGACCCACAGCCAAGCAGATTGAATTAGCTGACACTTATCAATCACATACATGAGTTACTTAGAAAACAGCCAGAACATTTAACATCCCACTGACAATGGAGCCGGCGCTGCAATTACTCTCCATACTGAACTCAACTCAGAAGTCTTCCATATACATTTTGGACTTTTCCCATATCAAGCAACTGCGAATGGAGTGCACCCTCTTTACGCCTGTGCGCCTTTCTGATTACGGACTCAAACTACATTCAAAGGCACAGGTGTATCTGAACACAGCACACAGGGAGGGAAATCAGGGTCCTCAACGGATTGGTTCCTCGGGGGATGGGCTCCCTGCATCGATTCGGCCGCACCCTGGTCGACAGCAACCCGGACCTGAGCCCTTCCCAGGCTCCAGAACCGCCCCATCTACCACTCAACTGGAACTGGCGGCATGACCCTCGCCCCGTTCCCGGCTCAACCTTGACTCGCTCGACCTGATACCAGGTGCGCTCAAGCAGCGACTCACATCCCCCCCTGTTGCCAGTGGCGAGTCCCTGGCGTCGCTCATCCACCTTGGTGGTCACCCACGTACCGTAGCCTCGCCCGGTTCGTCGACGCTGTGCAACTCGTTAAAAACAAGGATCAGGTCAGGTGCTTGAATGCATCGGACGTGGATACTTTGGACCAACATCTGACCGACGCGCTGGCTGGTATAGAGGACAAGCAGCTGGAGATTCATGCCCAGACAGCTCTGCGCGACGACACGATTTGTCGCCCGCCGATAGCAGAATGCAAAAAACACCAGGAGTCCGCTGTCATGAAGAACCTGTTTGCCGCCATCGGTTGTGTTGTGGTGCTGAAGAAGGCCTGGGAGCTGTACCGCGAGCATCAAGACTTGAGGCATTACAAACAAACCCACGCGCCCCAGAGTCACTGAGATGGCTGCGCCCCCCAACTTTGGTCCTGTGTCACGCTAGATAAGTAGCACTGCGCCATCATTTTTATTAGCATCGTAGCCAATCTGACGTCAGCCACCAGACGTCAGCGACTGATGCACAACAAGGTAGTTTCCATGTCTCAAGCGAAGGATACGCTGCTCAGGCTGTTCGCCCTGCTGCGCCTAATTCCTACCGAGCCGCAGCGTATCGCCAGCACCACACTGCTGGAAAAGCTGCATGACAAGGGTTTTTCCGTCACGCTGCGCTCCATCCAACGCGACCTCAACCGGCTCTCCCTGCCGTTCTCGTTGCAATGTGACGAGAGCGAATCACCTTTCCGCTGGAGCTTCACCCGTGACGCACCACTGAGGCTGGAGGACATGGACGCGCCGACCGCGCTCGCCCTCTGCCTGTCCGAAAGCCATTTGACAGCGTTGCTGCCACAAACGGTGCTCGACCAGCTCAGTCCGCAGTTTCGCCGAGCCCGGAATTTCCTCGGTGATGTGGGCCACAACGGCTTGGCGGACTGGGCGCGTCGCGTCCGCGCGATCCCCAACGGCAAAACCCTCTTGCCGGCTGCGATCGCTCCCGAGGTCTGGCGAGCAGTCTCGGGAAACCTGTTGGAACGTCGACAGATCGAGGTCGCCTACCGCAGCCGCAGCAAAGGTGGTGTGAAGCAACTGGTTCTGCACCCGGTCGGGCTAGTCTCCCGGCATGCCATTAGTTACCTGCTCGCATCGGTGGACGGCTATGACGACTTGCGCCAGTTCGCCCTGCACCGGATCCAGTCGATCCGCATGCTGGAAACCGCGGCCAGGGAGCAACCCGACTTCAACATCGACGACTACATCGCCAGAGGCCGCTTCAGCCAACGCCAGGGCGACGAGCGTGTTGAACTGGTCGCGGACATCCATCCCCAAATCGCCGAGTTGCTGAGCGAGACGCCGCTCAGTGAAGAGCAATCTCTAGACGACCTCCCCGACCAGGCCTGGAAACGCTTGTGCGCCTGGGTCCCTCTGGACCACGAGACCCTCTGGTGGATCTTTGGCCTCAACGAGAACATCCGCGTCCATGCACCTCAGGTCTGGGTCGATGAGATCCGTCAGCGCCTGAAATCAATGCAGCAGTTCTATCTGAACAAGGACGCGCCTGTCGTCACCGCCCCTACCCTCTCCGGCGTCGGCACTGCCGTCGCTCAGCACAACGTCTGAGGCTTTCTCATGGATAAGCAGGACAACAAACTCATCAGCCGTTCAGTCAGCCTGTGCCCGATCTGGCCCACCCAGGCCTCGGAAAAGATCGGCCATATGATCGGCGAGATCAGCCAGGCCAACGACATCATGGTCAAGATCGCCTCCACCGCCCAGAACAACGCAATCAAGGGCGGGTTCGCCGCGGAAACCTGGCATGCCGAGTCGTTCAACCTAGACGCCATCCTCAAAGACAAGGATGTGCGGGCTTTCACCGATAATTTCGCCAAGACACCGCTGGCGAAGAACGACATGACCCACGACATCGTCATCATGAAGGGCGACACTCAGTTGCAAGGCGCACAGCTGAAATACTTCAAGAACGCTGACGCCACACAGAAGGCGTTTCGCTCAAGCAAGGACGGAGTTCAGCGCTACGACAACACCGACGTGTTCCTCGGGCCGTCCGACCAGATTGAAGGCATCAAGCTATCCGCCCACAAGGACATGCTGAAAAATCGCGACACTCGCCCCGAGGTCGCCCGGGCCGCAGAGAAAGTGCATGACAAGGCAGCCGGCCGCCTCGACGCCGAGGGCGTTCAATCCACAGGGTTGAGCAAGCGTGATGCGGAGCACGTCGGCGCGGGATCGACCTCCGGCAAGGAACTGCGCGAGAACATGCAGACGGGCTACCTGAACAAGGCAACGCTCCAGCAAAGCATGCGCGCGGCAGGGTCAGCGGCCATCGTCACCACGGTTATCGCCGGCAGCATCAACACCTTCCAGTACATCCGCCAGGTCAGGGACGGCGAGATCAGCGCCGAACGGGCCACCGTGCTGATCCTTCAGAACACGGCCATCGCCGCCGGCGATAGCGCGCTGAAGGCCGGCGTGGCCTCCGCAAGTGTCAGCATCGCCGCCCGCTCAATGCCCGGCCTGTTTGCCGGCTCGGTGTTCAAACGCACCTTTGCCAATGGCGGCATTGCCGGTGCGGCCGTCTGCGCAGTGGACGTGGTGCAGAACCTCGTGTTGTTCGCCGCCGGCAAGATCACCGGCGAAGAGCTGGAAACCCGCACCGGAAAGGGTTTGCTGCTGACCGGTGCTGGTGTGAGCGGTGCCTCGGTGGGCGCGGCGATTGGCGCATTGGGCGGCCCCGCCGGCGCGCTGGTGGGCAGCATCGTCGGAGGCCTGATTACGACGCTGGCGATGAACATTGCCGTGGACAACCACATCGAGAAGAGCTTCCAGCTGACCCTGGTCGCCACAGAGCGCGTGCTCAGCAACGGCGTCGCCGTTCATGAAGCCCTGGAGTATCTGCAGGTCTCGCAACAGTTCTACGGTGACTTCCACAAGGGCCTGTACCTGTCGGAGAAACACTTCGCCGCTCAGGTCAAGACCCTGGAAGCGCAAAGCAAACGACTCAGTAACAAGATCAACACTCTTTAAGGCCGGAACCATGAGCGAGACAACGACAGAGCTACAAGAGCAGATTTTCCAAGAGCCGCTGCAAGGTCCCGAGCTGGAGGCTGTGACCACACTCGTCAACCGCCACAAAGCCAATGCAGCCTTGACCCAGCAACTGGCCCTGGATGCCTCGCGGCTCATAACCAGTAGCCAGGAGCGGCTGAAGAAACAGTCGGGCGCCGGCTTCCTCAAACGTTTCGCCAGCAGCCTCAGCGGCAAGACCAGCGAAAACCAGCTGCTGAACCAGACCGACACTCTGCAAATGCAGAAATACGCCTGGCACTACCTCAAGCAGCTGCAACAGCAGAACCTGATCAACGCACAGAGCATCGCAGTCATCCGCAACAACCTGGGCACGATGAACGACTACATCATCGAGACCCGGGATTTCCTCGAAACCGCCATCGACCGGATCAACAGCCGCCTGAGGACCGTCGAGAACAGCGCCAGCTTCCACAGCTGGTCACTGAACATCGAGGCCAATAAGCGCCGCTTCAAATCCATTCCGGGCAACCTGCTGATCCTGCACCTGACCTACGACTTCTTGCGCGCCCATCGCGACATCGAGCTGACCGAGCGCGATGTCAACCACTTGGTGGTTACCTTGGAAAAACTCGGGGTCAACTGCGATGACGAAGTCGAGCTGCTGGGATTCATCATCGAACTGATCGACCAGATCGAGGTCTTCGGCATCGATCGCTATCGCAGCATGATCGAGCTGGCGGTCAACGAAAACCACGTGCTGGACTCGCACTTCATCCAAAAAAACATCTCAGGGCTTGGCTTCAACGCGCTGTACTTCCTCTCGGAGGAGTACGAAAAAATTATCGACCTCACCGACGATGAGCTATGCAACAGCGACGCGGCCCGGGAAAAGATCATCTCGCGATTCTTCGGCAACGAATTCGGCGGTCTCTACACCAACTATGGTATTCGTGACCTGATCGGCGAAGTCATTGGCGGCAGCCTGGTAGCGCTAGACATCTACAAGGAGCAAAACGGTTTCAACATCAGCGCTGACGCGTCAATGGATGAGGAGCAACCCGAAACTCTGTCGCTGACCTCCGACCTGCCGGACATCAAGGCCCACAGTTTCCTCGACAAGGCGGACGACGAGGCTCGCCGCACCTACCTGCGCCTGTTCGCGCTGTGCTTCGATAACGCTGCCTCGCTGAGCGGCGCGGGCCAGGAATTTATCGGCCAGTTGGCCGAACACAGTGGCTGCCCAGAGGTGGTCTCGCAAATTCTCGGCATCGCCGACAATCCGCTGAAGGAGCGTGAGCACCTGCCAGCGTTGCAGACTCTCCTCAATGACGATGACAAGGCATACACATGGCTCATCGACGCCTTCTTCCTCCTGACCTTGTGCCAGAAGAGGGTTGAGAACCCGCGCATCCTGCGGATCTTGACCGCCCTCAAGCCTAGCAACTTCAAGGAAAGCCTATCGCTGGTACTGGTGCTGCTCAATGAGAGCGACGAAGCGGCGCTGGTGAAGGCGGCCGTAGGCCTGGCCAAGCTGACCCAGGGCTGGAAGAACATCGTGCGATACCGCCTATTGCGCTTCGAGCAGTCCTGGATCGCCACGGAAAAACAGCTCTATGCCGCCAGCATAGACGCTTCAAACATGACCATGGACCTCATGACCGCCACCAGCAAGGCCAGCGACTGGTCGTCGTTCATGGGCTCGTTCGATGATGGTTTCCTTGGCAAAATGGCGACGGCTGCAGGTAGCGCGGCCTATACCATCGGCCGCAAGTCGGTCCTGTCCAGCCTTAACGACATGCGGCGCAAGGCACAGGACTTCATCGCTACGAATGCCCCGGCACTCAGTTCCGCCAACCAAGTGATCGCCCAATGGGGCCTGCCGCGTATCGACTTCGACAACGAGATCTCCTGGTCCGACTACGACCTGGACAACTCTGCAGAGAACGATGACTGGTACCACCAGTTGTACGACTGCGAGCGTCACATCGACCGTACGCTCACTGCATTCTCCAGTGCCTGCTCCGATGCGGATGATCAGCTCAGCTACTTCCGCAAGGGCGACTTCGACAGCTCGGTGGTGCTGGCCAGGGTGCGCAAGCAGGAAGAGTGGGAACAGCAGAAGTTGCGCGAGGCGTTGGAAAAACAATCCGTCACCTTTGATCACGATGGCAAGCAACACTTGTTTGCCATCGACTGGCACGACATGGAGACCCCTCCCTGCGATCCAGAAGAAATTCGCCATATCAAGACCGATGGCAAGGTGTGGCTGATCGTGGACAATGACGAACAGTTCTACCGCAGCGAAGACGGCGAGAACTGGCAGGCGGTCAAGCCCAATGTCGACGATGAGCGCATCTGGATTCGCCGGCTCGACGTGATTGACGGCACTTGGGTATTGACGGTGGGCTCCGAGGCGTTCTACTACTCCCGTGATGCCCTGACCTGGGAGCGTTCGCAGTACCCAGACGTCAGCGACAACTACGCGTTTTCCGCCACGGAAGACCTGGTCTTGTTCAATGGTCAGTGGCTGTGGCGTTTCACCGAGCGCGCCGAATTCGAATACACCGACAAGGGCTTCCTGTTCGACTCGACCAAGACCTCCAACTACGATAAACCACTGTTCTTCTGCGCCGAAGGACCGGGCGCAGCCTGGGAGCGCTGGGAGGGTCGCCTGAACCTCTCCGAGGGCGAGGAAGTGGAGTATCTGCGTGCAATACCGGGCACGGCCTGCCTGCTGGCGTTCTGCAAGTACCGCAGCTTCTACACCATGGTGAAGAAGAAGACCAACACCAGTTCGTCGGTGATGTACTACGTGCAGGGCAAGGGCTGGCGCAACTGCACCTGGCCTGAAGACGACCTCTCCTTCCATGATCCGGTCGTCATCGCAATGGGCGGCACACTGATGTGCTTCTCCTGGAGCAACCTGCTGACTTCGCAGAAGGGCTACGACTGGAAGCGCCAGTCGGACGCGCTCAATATAGAGACCTGCTACCACCTCAAAGACCTGAGTCTGTTCCCGTCGCGTAACAACCACCAACGCATCCACGTCAGCCACGACGGGCAGGCGTTCAAGGAAATCATGCTGGAGGACGGTAGCTGGAAGTATTTCGCGGCCAACGACCAGGGCGCCCTGTGTGTCTACGCGCCTGACTCCCACGAAACCTACCTGCGCGTCGGTACCTTCGTTCGCCAGATCAAGTGATGAACCCGGCCAGCCCCTGGGGGGAGGCCAGGCGCAAGGCTGCAACAGCCGGTTCGCCAGCGGTAGGGTCGCCTGACCCCATCGCTGGCAGGGCCAGCACCCATAGGTCCGTGTGGGCCTGTGACCGGCATCATCATCCGCGATCGGCCGGTTTCGAGCCGAGGCGAAGGATATGCTGATGCAGCGCTTACTCAGCCCGATGCTTCATCGTTTTGACTGCTCTTTTCAGCGGCACTTTCCATGCAACACCTGCACCGCCCCCAACCCAAGACCTCGGGATGATTCACGCTGCGCCAAACGAGATGATCGTCAGATCTGCTGCCTGAACAGGCAGAAAACAGGTGAACAGCATGCACAGGAGCATTGTGAGTTTTTCAGAAACCGTCATATACGGACTCTCCTGAAACGAATAGAAACAGGGATATCGGATCAAATCACGGCTATCAAACACACCGCTCTGAGGGTTTCCCCCTCAAGCTTTCACTAGACGGCCAGCCTACCCCTTCCAAGCGCTCCTTCAGGTCCAGAAAATCCCGTGCTGTTCGCACCACAGACTCCGGCATATAAGCCAATGGATCCGGCAACGATGATGGCCGATCAAGGAAACCCTCGGTCGCGGCATGCAGGCAAAAAGCGCTGTAGGCCGGGTTGTAGCCTCCTTCCTGCACCACCAGCAGACGCCCACCACACAACTCATCAGCTAGAGCACGCGCATGTCGTGCCAGTCGGTTGAAGCCTTGCATCGTCAGTAACTGGCGGCCATTGGGGTCGAACTGCGAAGCGTCCAGGCCGTTCGCGACAATCAGCACCTGAGGTGAGAAGCGTCGCAATTGCGGCACCACCAATTCCACCAGGACTCGCTCGTACAAGAGGTCGCCCGAACCCATTGGCAGAGGAAGATTCAGGTTGTACCCCAGCCCCGCACCTCGTCCACGCTCATCCACAGCACCTGTCTGCGGGTGACTTTCGCCCCAAGCGCCGTGATCCATGTGCAACGAAACGGTAAAGACCGTCGGATCCTCGTAGAAGCCTTCCTGAGTACCATTGCCGTGGTGCACATCCCAATCGAGAATCGCTACCCGCTCGACTCCACTGGCCTGTAGCGCTCGTGCGGCGATGGCGGCGTTATTAAGAAAACAGTAACCATCAGCCATGGCTGGCGCCGCATGGTGACCGGGAGGGCGAACCAGGGCCATTGCAGGTTTGCCGCTGTTCAGTACGCTCTGTCCCGCCGCAACGCTAGTACCCGCAGCTGCCAACAGGCCAAACAAGCTACCAGCATTCATCAGCGTTGTAGGACTGAAACGCCGTCCCTCCTGATTCGCCTCAATCAGTTCATCGAGGTAACCGGCTTCATGAAATCGCAACACCTCTACCGCACTAGCGTGCCGCCCACGGTGCCAGCGCAGATCGCCAGAAACTGGCCCTTTTTGCAGAACGGCGCGCATGCTGAGCAACCTCGGATTGCTCTCCGGATGTTGCATCTGCTCCCACAACAGACCACTAGGCGGTGCCTCGAACACTCCAGCGCCAGCATCATGAAGCAGTACATCGTCATGCCAGAAAATATCCATACGCGCGCACCTCAATCAATGATCATCAACTCGGGCGGCAACGCGGACAGGCTACTTGAACCTTCCGGACCACAGAGCACGGTATCGCCGAGCTTGATGCCGAAGCCTTCGCTGTACAGCGACAGATTCGGCTCGATAGAGAACGACATGTTGGGCTCGAACACATGCTCGTCAGTCTCGTCGAGCATCATCGCCTCCAGCCAAGTTGGCGGGTATGCCAAGCCCAGGCTGTAGCCAATGCGATGTACACGTGTACGTGAGAGATCAATTCGATCGAGAATCTCGTTACATACCCGGTTGACCTCACCCACCGGAGTACCCGGTCTGGCCGTTTCGACAGCAGCATTGAACGCTTCCGTGAGCAAGGTTGAGACCTCCCGTACACGGGGATTGGGCTGCCCCATTACCGCCGTGCGCATCAGTATCGCGTGATAGCGATTGCACACCCCCGCATGTTCGAGGATCACTACATCGCCATGACTGATGATTTGCCGATGGGGCATGGCGTGAGTCATGGTGCTGCGGCGCCCCGTTGCGCACATCGGACTGATGGCCGCGTATTCACTTCCGGCTTCGCCCAGGGTATGAGCGACAATACCTGCCATTTCCACTTCTGATATACCTGGGCGCAAGGCCTCGAACGCTGCCTGCATACCCAGGTCTGCCATACGCGCGGCACTGCGCTGATAAGCAATTTCCTGAGGACTTTTAATCAAGCGCTCTTCTGCAACCACCAGCGACGCGTCCTCGAAATGCGCCTCCCGGAGGTAACCGCACAGGGCCTGGAACTGCAATGGAGAAAAGGTCGAGGCGGACATCTCCAGACCGATCCGTGCATGACTCAAGCCCGCCTGGGCCAACATTTCTGCAACGATTCGTAGCGGATCTTCCTTGGCAATGTCATAGAAGATCGCATCTTTTATACATGACAGCTCCCAGGTGCAAGGCTCTTCGCTGGTGCGGGTAATGAAGATCGGCTCAGCCAGTTTTGGCGAGATGATCAGGGCCTGATACCAGAGGAAGCCCAGGCTGTCGAAGCCGGTCAGGTAGTTGATGTTATCTGGATAGTTCACCACCAGAGCCTCCAGATCACGCTCGGCGAGACGACGTTTGACGGCGTCAATACGGCTGCGATACGTGTGTGCGGGAAAAGCAGTCAGCATGAGAACTCCCTCCTTAGGGAAAAGGTGCACTTCAATCGTCAGGTTGATAAAGGACCGCCCGAACGGGCGGCCCGGAAGGAATCAGCGCGTTCGGCTTCGCTGCCCGATATAGATCCGAGCGAACATCACCACCAGCGTGATCAGGATCATCAAAGTGGATACCGCCGCAATCGCCGGGTCGAGGTTGTAGCGCAGGCCATCCCAGATTCGCTTGGGCAGGGTCATGACATTCAGCCCACTGGTGAACAAGCTCACCACCACCTCCTCCCAGGACATGACAAAACCCATGAAGAAGCTTGTGAACATGCCGGCCCGCAGGTTAGGCATCAGCACTTTGCGCAAGGTTGTCCAAAGGCCCGCACCGAGTGATCGTGCGGCGTTGTACAGCGAGATATCGAGTCGGCTGTAGGCCACCAGCATCGCGATCACCGAGTAAGGCATGGCCATCAATAGATGACCCAGCCCCACTCCCAGCAAGCTGTCGAGTATTCCCAGGCGGGCATCGAGGTAGTAGATGGACATGGCCGAAACCACCTGCGGCACGATCATCGGCAGTAGCACGATGGTCGTCAGCAAGACCCGATAACGGCGCTGCAACCAGATGCCAGTGGTGAAGAGCACAGCCAGTGCACAACTCAGCGCGCCCACCACCAGGGCCAGCCCCAGGCTTTGCATAATCGACAGTAACCAGGCGCTATCAAGCAGGGTTGCATAGTGACGTAACGACCACTCGGCACCTGGGAATGCCAGATAACGCTGGTTACCGAACGACAGAGGGACAATCACCAGAATCGGCAGCAGTAGAAACAATGCCGACAGGATCAAGGCGACCCGTGAAAGGTTTGCCCCCAGATTCGGATAACCACCGCGCTGACGTACCGATCTGGACATAGGTACGTGGATATTCTCTGCCTGACTCATGACTCAGCCCTCCCCAGCAACCGGCGAAAGCCGACCAACCGACCAAAGAGCAAAGTACAGCCGACCACCATCAGCATCAGCACGATACTCAGTGCTGCCCCCAACCCCCAATTGGAAAGCTGGAACATCTGCACATAAATATACTCCGCCAGCATCGCCGCTTTGCCCCCCCCTAACAGCGCCGGTGTCACGAAGCATCCCAGACTGAAGACAAAGACAATCATCGAGGCGGCAGCCAAGCCCGGCAGTGTCAAAGGCAGAAACACAGCACGCATACTCTGCCAATGATCAGCCCCCAGACTGCTGGCAGCACGCAACAGGCTGTCATCCACCTGGCGCATCGATGACATCAGCGGAAAAACCGCGTAAGGCACCATGAAATGCACCATGCCAATCAACGCCCCAAGCTCATTGCGCACCAAGGGGAGTGGCGCGTCGAGCCAGCCCAGCCCTAACAACCCCTCATTGATCGGGCCAGTGTTGCGTAGCAATACCAGCCAGGCAAAAGCACGGATCAACATCGACAGCCAGAATGGCAACAACACGAACAGCTCGATGAACTGTCGGCCGCGGGCTGTAGCGAAGCGCCAGCGATAGGCAATCAGATAGGCGACAGCCACACTGATCAGAGTGGTTAGTAGGCAGATACGCAACGTCCGCCAGATCACCGCTTGCAGGTTTGCACTGTCCAGAATGGCGGTGTAGTTCTGAACCCCAACTTCAGGCATGCTCAGGCTCCAGCTCAGCACGCCAAAAGTCGGTAACAGATATCCCGCCAACACCAGAAGTGGCAACGGCAAAATCAACAAGCCATAGATCGGCACAGCCTCCCTTGAGAGCATCCCCATTTCAGCCTCCGATCAATGCCAGATAGCGTTCGAGTGTTTCGCCATAATGTTCAGCATGCCAACGGTTGTTGAGCATCACCTGCTTCTTGCGATTCTCTGGTGCTGTTGGATTGATGGCCTGCAACTCTAGACTGAGCAACCCGTTGGCCTCCGAGTTGACCGGCCCCATGTTGTAGATCTGCATCAGCAGTGCCTGCACCTCCGGACGCAACGCATAGGCGATAAAGTCCATGGCTGCCTTGGCTCCGGCCGGATTTTTTTTCGGAACCATCCACACCGAAGGCGAGAGGATGCCGCCGTCAAAGCTCCACTCGATGCGTCCGCCACTGTCCTGCTTCACTAACTCGGCGCGGGTATGCCAGATTTGCGCCATGCTCACCTCGCCATCCAGCAGCAGTTGCTGTGACTCGGCACCGGTAGACCAGTGAGTGACGATATGCGGCATCAACGACTCGATCTTACGCAGTGCTCGATCAACATCCAGCGGGTAGAGTTGTTCGGGGGGAACCCCATCAGCCAATAGAGCGCATTCGAGGTTGGCGCTCATCCATTTGTACAGGGTGCGTTTGCCGGGGTACTTCTTCACATCCCAGAAGTCGGCCCAGCTACGGGGAGGGTTGGCGCCAAAGCGCTTGTGGTCATAACCAATCACATAGCTGTAGCTGTAATTGGCAATGCCGAAGTCATGTACGTCACCGAAGTTCACCAGCGATTTATCAACCACGGTGTAGTCGATGGGACTAAGGACGTCGCCGCGCCCCAAGCGATAAGAGGAATACATCTCTCCGTCGCAGACGTCCCAACGCACGGCGCCACTATTCACCTGAGTTTTCAGGGCGCCTTCGGAGGGCCCGCTGCCGTCGATCTGCAGCTTATGTCCGGAAGCCTGATTGAAACCGGCATAACTCTTCTCGAAGGCCGATACCGCATCGCCTCCCCAATTCGACACCACAACATTGCCACCAGCAGAAAGCGCTCTCTGCCAAGGCCCTGCCGCCGCAAGCGCCCCCAGCAGCAAGAGACTCTGATTGAAACTCCGCCGGCTGATACCAGCTCCCTGTCCACGCTCCCGGGCTATTTCAAGAACATCCTCAACGATCCTTTGCCGATCAATCATTCCTTGATTCTCCTTTGGTACCACTCCATTGATCTGGCCATTCTCAACTTGGCTATCAAGCGACCCCAGATGGGTGTCCTGTGATAAAACCATTGTTCCTACTCACCCACATCAAGACCGCATGCCAGCGATAAGGAGAAGTGCATCAGGCCTCCATTGCCTTTTCTCATGGCTATGGGGCTAACATTGACAGGAATAGAAATAACGGCAAGCCAATAGTTTTCGAGCAAAACAACGAATAAAAATCACAATAAGGGGGTCCTCATGGATCGGAGAAATTCCCCGCGCATGCCCTCATTGATCGCCCTTAAGGCTTTTGATGCATTGGTCCGACAGGGAAATGTCGGACGGGCCGCGCAAGAACTACACGTTACCCACGGCGCTATCAGCCACCAGGTAAAAAAGCTGGAGAATGAACTGGGAGCGGCCTTGATTGAGCGAGGTATCAAGGGGGTACGCCTAACGCCCGCAGGCCATCAGCTAAGCCAGCAGTTGAGCAGTGCGTTTGAGCAATTGCGCCACATTCACCTCATGCTTCCATCGTCACAACCGGCGAGCGAACTGCACATCGCCTGTGCCCCGGCATTACTGGCTCGAATAACTCCACTGTTGAGGCGCTTTCAGCGTAACTATCAGGAAATGACCCTGCACTTACTGCCGATAAGCGGTGATCTGAGACTGGCGGATCTGGTCATTTCCTTCGGTGATATACACCTGGAGGGGCAGCGTTTTGCCGCACTGAGCGACATCCATTACTTTCCGGTATGCAGCCCTCGCTTACTCAACGCCAAGGAACAACTACGCAAACCACGAGATCTGATGTATCAGGTTCTGCTGCATGAGGATGATGGCTCCGACTGGAACCGCTACTTCCTTGCGGCTGGCGTTCAGGGGCTACAGGTTCGCCAGAACGTCTTTCTACCTGACGCCTATCAGACCATCCGCGCCGCCGTAGCAGGTGGCGGCGTCACTATCAGTGACCATATTCTGGCCGGGGAAGAACTGGCCCAGGGGCACCTTGTGCGCTTGTTCGATGTGGAATTTCCTGCACCACATCCCTACTTCCTGATCATTCCCTTCCATGGTCAACAAAGTCTGGCTCGTGAATTCGCTGACTGGGTGCTCCATGAACTGGAGTCTATGCCGAACCTAAAAACCAGTTTGAAGATTTAGCCAGGAAGTAATCAGATTTTACGCAATCTGACAGGAGCAATATCTTCAGCTCCCGGTCGTACTTCAACACAGTGTCAAACAGAAGCACACATCCATCGGCCGCAAAAAATGGTGGTGACGTCCAGCTGCGAGCAGCTCAGTAAAGGTGGCGAAGTCCATTTCAGGATTGCGTTGGGAACCTGTAGGTGAAGTCGACGGCATGGGACATGCCTCAGTTAGAGTAAACTATAGCTCTAGGCAAGCTGTAAGCTTAACGCAGCGCCCAACCACCCTCTGGACTCGGTATACTTTAGTATGCTTTAAGTCAAAAGCATAACTCACCCACATTCAAATCTTTCAAGGAAATGATTCATGGCGAAAGCAAACAAAAAACCAAAAAACAATCTACCATTCTTTGAAAGACCAGATTTATCGCCATTCCTTGTACATTTGACAAGACGCTCAAAAAAACCACAGAAGAACTCCGCTTTCGAGAACTTAATATCCATACTCAAAGACGGACATATAAAATCAAGCGGGCCAGATGGATTCATAAAAGGGTATAAACGCGCCACCTGCTTTATGGACACTCCTCTCAGCTC
The DNA here is from genome assembly GCF_000633395.1 of Pseudomonas sp. PH1b. Taxonomy (GTDB): domain Bacteria; phylum Pseudomonadota; class Gammaproteobacteria; order Pseudomonadales; family Pseudomonadaceae; genus Aquipseudomonas. The sequence goes on along the minus strand of NZ_AYMU01000011.1, from coordinate 123,847 downwards.
GCTAAAATATGTCTTAAATGAGCGGGACACAAAAAAAGATAACCCGAGATATGAGCCATACGGAATCGTGATCACAAAGAAAAATGCATTTAAAAAAGGATGTCGTCCCGTGATGTATTTATCTAAAAAGGAGGAGAAAAAAGTCGGCATCTCCCAACATGAGCTTTGGCGGGTAGTTCAATTAAACGACGTAAATGGATTTGGTGTCAATTGGATCCATGAGCGCGAGTGGCGATGTGAGGGTAGCTATAAACTACCTAAGGCCCCCATTGCAGTATTGGTAAAAACCGCACGCGAAGCTAAGAAATTGCGCAATATAATAGAGAAAAAACCATCTGAATTCCGCATAAAACCCCAGTCAATCATACCGCTCTCTATTCTCTGTCAAGGCCTGCCATACATGGCCAAATGACCCAAGACAGCCTGCCGCACAACTCAATTTTTACGGCAGTAACCTACATCGAACTAGACTATGATATTTCAGCCTCAATCACATGAACAGGCACCCTCTTAGTTTTTGTTAGAAAATGCCACACCACCATATACAACCCCATCACAAATATAAGTATCTCTAATGAGTTTTAATGTGGCACCAAAGGCAAATACGACCTCTCTTTCATGTCCATGCTGACTATCAGGTGTATCTGATCGTTAACCTCTCGGCATGCTTCCACGTTCGAATGCGTAGCTTGTCGGTTGAAGATCAGCGGGGGTCTCCAAGCTTCCAGCGTGCGGAATACGGATCATGCCTGTTGAGCCGTGCAGACTGGATTAAACTCATGATCGCTGCCGCCCGTTTGCCGCTGCGTAGCGATCCTGCAAATAGCCAGTTCTTGCGTCGAAGAGCCCACGGTCGGATTTGGTTCTCAGCTCAATTGTTGTCAATGGGTACGGCCCCGTCATCAAGGTAGCGCGATAGCGCTGCCCATCGTTTCAAGCTGTAATCCAGGACTCTGCTGATGGCCGAACCTTCAGGCACGAGATCGCGCCGGCCGGTCATCCAGGCATGCAAACTTTCCATCACAGGTACGGTTTTTTCCTGCCGTATTCGGTGCCGTAAATCTGGCTCCAGATCGCGGACTTCACTCTCGATTTCGTAAAGCAATTGGATATAGCGAAGAGCTTGTTCGGCGAGCGTGCTTTTGTTTGTGGCGTGCAGTTCGAAGAACTTGCGCCACGCATGGGCCATGCAGCCGATCTCCGTCACCCCGAGTTCGAAGCTGGCCTTGCAGCCACCAAAATCATCGCAGACCAGATTAACTGGATACCCCCAACAGAGCTGAACATCCTGCCTTGCCTCATCCACCCTTCGAATCCAGACAGGGCCTGGAGCTATCAGGTTGCTTGTCCGAGGCGGAGAGGTATTTTGCTGGAGCATCGCAGGGCAGCGAAACGGAGCACTGTCCATCCATTTGGGAAAAAGTGGACAATGGACAGTGAACTATAAGCTACTGATCTGTATGGTTTTTATCTGTCCATTCATAGTCTGAGTTCACACGTAAACGACTTGAACCTAGCGGATACGTGCTGAACTTCAGCGGTTCCCGCGCAACAAAAAAAGGACCCGAAGGTCCTTTTTTTGATCGCTGCAGACCTCAATGGAAGTCTGCAGCGCTATGTTTGGAGCGGGAAACGAGACTCGAACTCGCGACCCCGACCTTGGCAAGGTCGTGCTCTACCAACTGAGCTATTCCCGCAACGTCTTGGTGTTGCGCATTCTATAGAAATCAGAATGCGCGTCAAGCCTTTGATTCAAAAAAACTTATTTTTTCTCGTTGTCGGTTTTCAGGTGAGGCCAGGCCGCACGCAGATACTGCAGCATCGACCACAAGGTCAGGCCGGCTGCCGCCAACAGCAAGGCGTAACCCACCAGCACCCAGAAGCTGAAATCCGACGGGTTGGCCAGCAGGATCACCAGCGCCAGCATCTGCGCCGCGGTTTTCCATTTGCCCATGTTCGATACCGCCACCTGGGCACGGGCGCCGAGCTCGGCCATCCACTCGCGCAAGGCCGAGATGACGATTTCACGGCCGATGATCACTGCGGCCGGCAAGGTCAGCCACAGGTTGTGGTGTTCTTGCACCAGCAGCACCAGGGCCACGGCCACCATCAGCTTATCGGCCACCGGGTCGAGGAAGGCACCAAAGGGCGTGCTCTGCTCCAGGCGTCGCGCCAGGTAGCCGTCCAGCCAATCGGTGGCGGCCGCGAAGGCAAATACTGAACTGGCCGCCATGTAGCTCCAGCTATAGGGCAAATAGAACAGCAATATGAAAATCGGGATGAGCAGAACGCGTAGAACGGTGATCAGATTAGGGATATTCATCGGCACAACTGGCTACGAGGTGATTGGGCATTCTACTCGCTGTGCAGGCTTGCATAAATCAACTCAGCGAGCTTTTTACTGATTCCCGGTGCTTTGGCGATTTCGTCGATGCTGGCACGGGACAGTTCCTGCAATCCACCAAAATGTTTAAGAAGGTCACGCCGACGCTTGGGCCCCACGCCCGCGACCCCTTCCAGGGTCGAGGTGCGCCGGGTCTTGCCGCGTCGGGCACGGTGACCGGTGATCGCGAAGCGGTGAGCCTCATCGCGGATTTGCTGGATCAGGTGCAGCGCTGGCGAATCGCCCTTAAGGGTGAATTCATGGGCTGCATCGTTCAGGTACAGGGTTTCGAAACCGGCCTTGCGGGTCGCCCCCTTGGCCACGCCGAGCAGGATCAGGTCCGGCACCGCCAGCTCGTTGAGCACATCCCGGGCCATGGACAGCTGCCCCTTGCCGCCGTCCACCAGGAGAATGTCCGGCAGCTTGCCCTCGCCGTCCTTGAGCTTGCTGAAGCGCCGGGTCAGGGCCTGGTGCATGGCGGCATAGTCATCTCCGGCAGTCACGCCCTCGATGTTGTAGCGGCGGTAATCGGACTTCAACGGCCCTTCCGGACCAAACACCACGCAGGACGCCACGGTGGCCTCGCCGCTGGAATGGCTGATGTCGTAGCACTCCAGGCGCTGCGGCGGCTCATCCAGGTTCAGCACTTCGGCCAGGGCGTCGAACCGCGCGGCCACATGCTGCCGGTTGGCCAGGCGCGCGCCCAGGGCCTGCTCGGCATTGGTTACCGCCAGCTGCTGCCAGCGGGCACGGGTACCGCGCACCCGATGGCTGATGGTCAGTTCACGGCCACGCAACTCTTCGATGGCGGCGATCAGGGTCGGAAAATCCTCGTGCACCACATTGACGATCAACTCCGCTGGCAAGTCGCGCTCGGGGCTGCTGAGGAAATACTGACTGAGGAAGGCCGACATGACCTCTGCCACCTCCTCCTCGATGCCGACCTGGGGAAAGAAGTTCTTGCTGCCCAGCACCCGCCCACCGCGCACGCTGATCAGGTGCACGCAGGCGCCTCCCGGGTTGACGAACGCCGCCACCACATCCACATCGCCGGTACCGCCTTCCATGCTCTGCTGGTCCTGGACCCGGCGCAGCAGGGAGATCTGGTCCCGCAGTTCGGCGGCCTTCTCAAAATCCAGGGTGCCGGCAGCCGCTTCCATGGCCGTGGACAGCTCATCGCTCAGGGCATTGCTGCGGCCTTCGAGGAACATCACCGAGTGACGCACGTCTTCGGCGTAGACCTCGGGCTCCACCAGGCCGACACAGGGCGCCTTGCAACGCTTGATCTGATACTGCAGGCAGGGCCGGGTGCGGTTCTTGTAATAACTGTCCTCGCATTGGCGGACCATGAAGGTCTTCTGCAGCAGGCTCAGGCTTTCACGAATGGCCCCGGCGCTGGGGTAAGGGCCGAAGTACTTGCCCTTCTGCTTCTTGGCCCCACGATGGATGCTGAAACGCGGGAAGTCGCCGTCTGACAGAAACACATAGGGATAGGACTTATCGTCGCGCAACAGGATGTTGTACGGCGGCCGCCATTCCTTGATCAGCGTCTGCTCCAGCAGCAGCGCCTCGGTTTCGTTGGCGGTGATGGTGGTTTCGATCTGCGCGATGCGCGCCACCAGGGCAGCCGTCTTGGGCGCCTGCCCAGTCTTGCGGAAATAGCTCGACAGGCGGTTCTTCAGATTCTTGGCTTTGCCGACGTAGAGCAGGCGCGCATCGCTGTCGAACATGCGATACACACCGGGACGGCCACTGCAGGTAGAAAGAAAGGCGCTGGGATCAAACAGGTCGGTCATTTCAGAGGCTGGCATCAACCATGCCATGGCGAACCGCCAACAGCGTCAACTCGACATCGCTGCTGATCGAGAGCTTCTCGAAGATACGGTAGCGGTAGGTGTTCACGGTTTTCGGCGACAGGCACAGTTTGTCGGAGATGATCTGTACCTTCTGGCAACCGACGATCATCAGGGCAATCTGGATCTCCCGTTCGGACAAGGCGTCGAACGGAGAATCACTGGACGGCTGGAATGATTTGAACACCAGTTGCTGAGCGATCTGCGGGCTGATGTAGCGTTGGCCGGCAAATACCAGGCGAATAGCCTGAACCATTTCATTGAGGCCGGCACCCTTGGTCAGGTAGCCCGCCGCTCCGGCCTGCAGCAACCGGGTCGGAAACGGATCTTCCTCGCAGACGGTCACCGCGACGACTTTGATATCCGGATGACTGCGCAGCAGTTTGCGCGTGGCTTCAAGGCCGCCGATGCCAGGCATCTTGACGTCCATCAGCACCACATCCGGCTTCAGCTCCCGAGCCTTGATCAGGGACTCTTCCCCGGACTCCGCCTGCCCGACTACTTGCAGGCCATCGATGTCAGCCAACATTCGTGTAATGCCCGTACGAACGAGATCATGGTCATCGACTACTAGCACCCTAATCAAGCAGACACCTCGCGATTTGGTCTTTATAGATTGCCGGACACCTTAGCAAAAAAGCGCCGTACAAACCTAATCACAAGCGCTATATAAAAAACATCTGCATGCAATAAGGGTCTAATCGCCCCTCGCACAAGAATGGCTGACGTTCGCACGCTGTCCAGCGGACCTTTCTTCCCTTCCCCGAACCCGGGTGTTTTCCCTGCATTCGGCCACGAACCTGATCCACCCATTTGGATGTATGATCCTGTTCGATACCCCCCTAGGGGTGTTACATCCTGCAGCCTTGAACAAATCTGAACGGTTTCGAACTATGCCCGGTATCCGCACCGCCGCACAAGCCAAGGCCTGGCTGGAATATCAAGGTAAATCGGTTCAACAGTTCGCACGCGAACACGGGGTTGATCCAGCCACTACCTATCAGGTGCTGGCTGGCCGCAAGAAAGGCAAGCGCGGCGAAGCCCACAAGGTCGCGGTGCTGCTGGGAATGAAGGACGGCGTGATCGCCGAGGAAGGCCAAGCCCTGGATCCAGCGCAGCAGGATGCCTAGGACAGGACCGGGCCGGGATCGCAGGCTTCGTCGACACGCAAGGCAGATGCGCGCTCCATGCGCCAGAAACAGTCGTCCTCCCCCACCACCTGCAATCCCATCCGTTCATACAGGCGTTGCGCCGGATTACCCTTGAACACCGTCAGGCGCAACAATCCTCGCCGTTCCTGGGCCGCCATTTGCAGCACCCGGCCCAGCGTCCAGGCCCCCGCTCCCTTTCCCCGCCAGGCTTCCAGCACATGCAGCTCGCGGATATACAGGGCCCGCTGATCCCGGCTCAGGCTGACAAAGCCCAGCACCTCGCGCCCCAGGCCAATCAGCAGATTTTCCCGGCCGGCCCAGGCCACGTCGAAGGCTTCGTCAAGCCACAGCAGGTCATTGCGAATGTAATACCCCAGCATGGTGGAACGGGTCAGGTCCCGGGCGAATGCCAAGTCGCGATCGAGCGCCGGACGCAGTTCGAAAGCGCTCATCGATTCGCGCTCGCCATTCCATCGACCCGCCATTGGCCAGCGCTGCGCCGGGCGATCAGCAGCGCCTCCCCCGTGCCCTCCACCGCCCCCAGCAACTCGCCGCAAACGCCCCAGATGGCACTGCGCCCGGCGCAAGCCCAGCCACCGCTGGGGCCACCATGGTTGGCCATCAGCACCAAAATGCCGTGCTCACGGGCATAAGCCTGTAACAGCGCACTGTCCTGGGCATAGCCTCCCTCGCTGACCAGCACCCCGGCTGCGTAGATTCCAGCCCCCGCTGTCACCGCGGCCTGTACGTGGCTGGCATGGCAAAAATCCGCGCACACCGCCAGGGCCACGATTGCCTCGCCGAACACCACGGGCTCACCGCCGCTGCCTGCGACAAAAGCGCGCTCCTCTCCCGCATGCAGATGCTGCTTGCTGTAGAGCGCCAGGGAACCGTCAGCCCCCAGCACCAGCGCTCCGATCAACACCGGCGCCTGAGGCTGGAGGCGAACCGGCATCCCCACCACCGCTGTCAGCCCCAGTTCCCGAGCCAGGTCACGCAACGGCTGCAGCGTCGGCGAATCCGGCGCCAGGGCCAACTCGGCCGCCAGTTGCGGCTCATAGCCCGTCAACGACAGCTCGGGAAACACCAGCAATTGCACGCCCTTCGCCGCCGCTTCACGCATCATTTGCTGATGACGGGCCATATTGGCCGGCAAGTCGCCGGCAACGGACACCGACTGGGCGACAGCGAGGGTCAAATCAGACATGCGCATTCCTTGATAAGGGCAATCTGGCGGGAAGTGCGAGTGTGGCATAAATCCCCTGCAGGCTTAATCCATAGCCTCCCACGCCAAACCGCCATAGAAATTACTGATTGAATCCCGGCCCCGGCCTCTAGTAAGCTCGCCCCACTTCACGGAGAAACCCCATGTTGTCCCAGACCCTTTCCCTGCATCGCCACACCGCCAGCGCCCTGCGCTCGGTTGCGGCTGCCTGGGTCAACGGCGACAAGGCTCCGGTGAGCTTTTATTTTGGGTATTGGTTTAGCCACTGGCGCGCCTGATACCCAACCGGCGCCCAACTTCACGGGTCGCCTACCAGAGAAATCTCAACCCCCGGTCGGCCTCCCGACCGGGGGTTTTGTTTTTTCAGGCTTGACGTTTTTCACCACGACTTTCAGCAACACACCGAACTTATTTGAGGATTGCCCCATGAACTACTCCACCTATTACCGTTACGACATGTTTAGCGCCTGGCGATTTAGCAGCCTCCGTTCGGGACAGCCTGCCGCCTCCGATCGGTCACCTACCGGTGGCAATTGCACACTTATGGCCAGTACGGCCAATTGTCGAACACCCCAGTAGGGCCGCGTGCGGGGAAACCACCCGCCGCCCGCCCAGGAAGACCGCACATGAACTCGTCCGTATCCGCCCTGCCCCTGTCCGCCCACGTCAGCGCCAATGAAACCCTGACCCGGCGCCTGCCCAGCTCCCTGGAGCTCAAGCAGCAATTGCCGCTATCCCTGGCCCTGAGCCAGCAAGTCGCCACCCACCGCCAGGCGGTACGCGCCATTCTCGAAGGCCGCGACCAGCGCCTGCTGGTAGTGGTCGGTCCCTGCTCCATCCATGACCCACAATCGGCCCTGGAATACGCCGCCAACCTGGCCCACCTGGCCGAAGAGGTGAGCGACCAGATGCTCTTGGTGATGCGCGCCTACGTCGAAAAGCCCCGCACCACCGTGGGTTGGAAAGGCCTGGCCTACGACCCGGACCTGGACGGCAGCGACGACATGGCCGGCGGCCTGACCCTGTCCCGGGAACTGATGCGCCACATGCTGCGCCTGGGCCTGCCGATTGCCACCGAACTGCTGCAGCCCATGGCCGCCGGCTACTTCGACGACCTGCTGAGCTGGGTCGCGATTGGTGCGCGCACCACCGAATCGCAGATCCACCGCGAGATGGCCAGTGGCCTGGAAATGCCCGTGGGCTTCAAGAACGGTACCGACGGCGGCGTCGCCATCGCCTGTGACGCCATGCGCTCGGCGGCTCATCCGCACCGCCACTTCGGCGTCGACAGCCAGGGCCACCCGGCAATCATCCAGACCCCGGGCAACCCCGACACCCACCTGGTACTGCGCGGTGGCCATCGCGGGCCGAACTACGACCGCCAGAGCGTGGCCCAGGTGCGCCAGGAGCTGCAGAAACTGAAGATCCCGGCGCGGATCATGGTCGATTGCAGCCACGCCAACAGCGGCAAAGACCCGTTGCGCCAGCCGGCGGTATTCAACGAGGTGCTGGAACAGCGCCTGCAGGGCAATACATCACTGATGGGCGTGATGCTGGAAAGCCACCTGTTCGAAGGCTGCCAGCCCCTGAGCGACAACCTGCGCTACGGCGTCTCGGTGACCGACGGCTGCCTGGGCTGGAACGCCACCGAGCAACTGTTGCGCAATGCCGCCCAGCAACTGCAGCGCGCGCACAAGGCCGCAGCCGTCCCCGCCTGAGCATTAGCGCCCCCGCAGGAGCTGGCTTGCCAGCGAAGGCGTCCTCAAGAGCACCGTCTCCTCCAAGGACCTCTTCGCCGGCAAGCCGGCTCCTACGGGACTATCCCCCCCATCCCCGCGCAACCGCCCGGCGGCAATGGCTTGAAGGAACTTTGAGAAGAAAACGGCTACATATTCCGGTAGGCTCTCAACTTTCTTGAAAGGAGCAACATCCATGGCCAAAGCCTCTGCCCGTCACATCCTGGTTGCCAGCGAAGCCAAGTGCAACGAACTCAAAGCCGAGATCGAAGCCGGCGCCGACTTCGCCGAAGTGGCGAAAAAGAACTCCACCTGCCCGTCCAGCCGTGACGGCGGCAACCTGGGCTCCTTCGGCCCGGGCCAGATGGTCAAGGAGTTCGATACCGTGGTGTTCAGCGCGCCGATCAATGTCGTGCAAGGTCCAGTGAAGACCCAGTTCGGTTATCACCTGCTGGAAGTCACCAGCCGTCAGGACTGATTCGCTCGCGATTTGCCCTGCCAACGGCCCGCCCTCTGGTGGGCCGTTGTGCTTGTGATACAGCATGCGACTGGCCAGCAACGCGCCGCTAGCGTACAAATCGTGGTCATCGATCACCCGGCTCCTAAGGCTGACAATGCGACTGCTTTCTTCCTCTGTGTTTCTCATCGCCCTGTTGCTGGGCGCCGCAAGTACCCAGGCCGCACCGCAGCACGCCATGACCGTCTACGGCGAACCGGCCAAGTACCCCCAGGGCTTCAGCCACTTCGACTACGTCAACCCCCAGGCCCCGAAAGGCGGGACCCTGCGCCGCTCGGCAATCGAGATCGGCCGCTTCGACCACGTCCTGCCCTACATCGACAAAGGCATCGGCGTGTCCCAGCTCGACGGCCTGGTCTATTCGCCCCTGGCCCAGCGCTCCCTGGACGAGCCCTACACCGTCTACGGCCTGGTGGCCGAGAAAATGGAACGCGCCGACGATGGCCTGTGGCTGCGCTTCTACCTCAACCCCAAGGCGCGCTTCGCCGATAACACACCGATCACAGCCGAAGACGTGCGCTACAGCTACGACCTGCTGATGACCCGTGGCAGCATGCGCTACCGCACCCAGTTCGACGACGTCAAAGGCGTCACCGTGGAGTCGCCGCGGGTGGTGCGCTTCGACTTCAAGAGCAACGAGAACCGCACCCTGCCGCTGGATATCGCGACCCTGCCGGTGTTCCCCGAACACTGGTGGAAGAGTCGCGACTTTGCTGGCGGCGGCGGTTATGAAGCCCCCCTGGGCAGCGGCCCCTACCGGGTGAGCAAGGTCGACTCGGGCAACAGCATCACCTTCGCCCGCAATCCCGACTGGTGGGGCAAGGACCTGCCGGTGAGTCGCGGCCTGTACAACTTCGATCATTTCAGCGTCGAGTACTTCGGCGACATCGACGTCGCCCGCCAGGTGCTGCGCGGCGGCGCCTACGACTACAACCGCGAGTTCTCCGCCACCGGCTACTCCATCGGCTACGACAGCCCGGCCCTCAAGGATGGCCGCCTGCAAAAGGCCCACCTGGCCCAGGCCGCGCCGCAACCGGCCCAGGGCTATGTGTTCAACCTTGACCGACCGATGTTCCAGGACCGCCGGGTACGCCAGGCCCTGGCCATGCTCTGGGATTTCGAATGGAGCAACCGGCAGATGATGCGCGACCTGTACATCCGCCAGCAGAGCTTTTTCTCCAACACCCCACTGGCCGCCCGCAGCCTGCCGGACGCCGAAGAACTGAAGATCCTCGAACCCCTGCGTGGGCAGATCCCCGACGAAGTCTTCACCCAGGTCTTCGAAGCCCCGAAAACCGATGGCAGCGGCAACATTCGCGACAAACAGCTGCAAGCCCTGGCACTGCTGGAGCAAGCGGGCTGGAAACCCGAAGGCGACAAGCTGGTGAATGCCGAGGGCGAGCCCCTGAGCTTCACCTTCCTGATCACCCAGAGTTCCATCGAACGCCTGCTGCTGCCCTACAAGCGCAACCTGGCGCAGATCGGCATCAACCTGAACATCCGTCGCATCGACTCCTCGCAGTACGTCAACCGGCTGATGGCCCGGGACTACGACATGATCGTCACCGGCTACCCGGTGACCACCTCGCCAGGCCTGGAGCTGTACAACTATTTCGGCTCGGCCTCAGCCAACGACCCCGGCTCCAACAACTACATGGTGCTCAAGAACCCGGCGGTGGACACCCTGGTCAACGGCCTGGTGAAGGCCACCAGCCAGCCGGAAATGCTGCGCTACGCCCACGCTCTGGACCGGGTCCTGCAGTGGAACTACTACTGGATTGCCAACTACTACCCGCCGGGCACCTCCACCGTATGGTGGAACCGCTTCGGCATTCCCAAGGTGCCGGCGAGCAACGACGAAGCCATCGAGAGCTGGTGGGAAGTCAGCGGCACCGCACTGACCGATGAACAAATGGCCGCCGAGCTGATCCGCCGTGGCAAACCCGGAGGACGCCACTGATGCTGGGCTACATTGTGCGGCGCCTGCTGCTGATCATCCCGACCCTGCTGATCATTCTTCTGGTGAACTTCGTCATCGTCCAGGCTGCCCCCGGCGGCCCGGTGGAACAGGCTATCGCCCGCCTGCAAGGCATCGGCGGTGGCGGCGCCGTCGGCGGTTCCGCCGACGCCATGAGCGCCAGCGGCTCCCGGGCCAGCCGCGGCCTGGATCCCAAGCTGATCGAGGACATCGAGAAGCAATACGGCTTCGACAAGCCGGCCCCCGAGCGCCTCTGGCTGATGCTCAAGAACTACGCCCAACTGGACTTCGGCAAGAGCTTCTTCCGCGGCGCCACGGTCACCGACCTGATCCTGGAAAAGATGCCGGTGACCATTTCCCTGGGCCTCTGGGCCACCCTGATCACCTACCTGGTGTCGATCCCCCTGGGGATCCGCAAAGCGGTGCACCACGGCAGCCATTTCGATATCTGGAGCAGCACCGCGATCATCATCGGCTACGCCATGCCGGCCTTCCTGTTCGCCATGTTCCTGATCGTGCTGTTCGCCGGCGGCACTTCGCTGAACTGGTTCCCGGTGCGCGGCCTGGTCTCGGACAACTTCGAGCAACTGAGCACCCTGGGCAAGATCGCCGACTACTTCTGGCACCTGGTGCTGCCGGTCAGCTCCCTGGTGATCGGCGGCTTTGCCACCCTGACCATCCTCACCAAGAACTCCTTCCTCAACGAGATCACCCGCCAGTACGTGGTCACCGCCCGGGCCAAGGGCCTGAGCGAGCGCCGGGTGCTGTATGGGCATGTGTTCCGCAACGCCATGCTGCTGGTGGTCTCGGGGATTCCCCAGGCCTTTATCAGCGTGTTCTTCGCCGGCTCCCTGCTGATCGAAGTGATCTTCTCCCTCGACGGCCTGGGGCGCATGAGCTACGAGGCTGCCGTGTCCCGGGACTACCCGGTGGTGTTCGGCTCGCTGTTCATCTTCACCCTGTTCGGCCTCCTGATAAAACTCATCGGCGACCTGTGCTACACCCTGGTCGACCCGCGTATCGACTTCGCCGCGAGGAACGCCTGATGTTCACGCTTTCCCCCCTGGCGCGCCGGCGCTTCGACCGCTTCAAGAAAAACCGCCGTGGCTGGTGGTCGCTGTGGCTGTTCATCGGCCTGTTCATCCTTACCCTGGGCGGCGAGCTGATCGCCAACGACAAGCCGCTGGTGGTCAGCTACCAGGGCTCGCTGTACTTCCCGGTGTTCAAGCGCTACACCGAGCAGGAATTCGGCGGCCAGTTGCCGTTCCAGGCCGACTACCGCAGCGACTACGTGCAGCAACTGATCCGCAAGGACGGCGGCTGGCTGCTGTTCCCGCCCATTCCCTTCAGCGAGGACACCCCCAATTACGACCTGAGTCGCCCAGCCCCCAGCCCGCCCACCGCGGTGAACTGGCTGGGCACCGACGACCAGGCCCGGGACGTGGCCGCGCGAGTGATCTACGGCGCCCGTGTATCGATCCTGTTCGCCCTGGCCCTGACCGCCATCAGCGCCCTGATCGGCATCGCCGCCGGCGCCCTGCAAGGCTACTACGGCGGCTGGGTCGACCTGCTCGGCCAACGCCTGCTGGAGGTGTGGTCGGGGCTGCCGGTGCTGTACCTGCTGATTATCCTTTCGGGGTTTGTCGAACCGAACTTCTGGTGGCTGCTGGGGATCATGGCGCTGTTCTCCTGGCTGGCCCTGGTGGACGTGGTGCGCGCCGAGTTCCTGCGCGGACGCAACCTGGAGTACGTCAAGGCCGCTCGGGCCCTGGGCCTGACCGACCGCAAGGTGATCCTGCGACACATCCTGCCCAATGCCATGAACGCCACCCTGAGCTACCTGCCGTTCATTCTCACCGGCGCCATCTCGACCCTCACCGCGCTGGACTTCCTCGGCTTCGGCATGCCCGCCGGCAGCGCCTCCCTGGGCGAGCTGATCGGCCAGGGCAAGCAGAACCTGCAGGCGCCCTGGCTGGGATTGACGGCCTTCTTCACCCTGGCGCTGATCCTCTCGCTGCTGGTGTTTATCGGCGAGGCATTGCGTGATGCCTTTGACCCAAGATCGTGAAGCGGATGCAAGCAATGACTGACAACCTGATTGAAATCCGCCAGCTCAACGTCGCCTTCGGCGAGCATCGCGTCGTCCGCGACCTGAGCCTGGACATCCGCCCCGGCGAGTGCCTGGCCCTGGTGGGGGAATCCGGCTCGGGCAAATCGGTAACCGCCCATTCGATCCTGCAACTGCTGCCGCAGACCGGTTGCAGCAGCACCGGCAGCGTACGCTATCGCGGCCAGGAACTGATCGGTGCCAGCCCCGCGACCCTGCAAAAACTGCGGGGCAACCGCATCGCGATGATCTTCCAGGAGCCCATGACCTCCCTCAACCCGCTGCACAGCATCGAGAAGCAGATCGGCGAGACCCTGCTGCTGCACCGCGGCATGGGGGGCAAGCAAGCCCAGGCGCGGATCCTCGAATTGCTGGAGCTGGTGGGCATTCAAAAACCCGGGGAACGCCTCAAGGCCTACCCGCACCAGCTCTCTGGCGGCCAGCGCCAACGAGTGATGATCGCCATGGCCCTGGCCTGCGAACCGGAACTGTTGATCGCCGACGAGCCCACCACGGCCCTGGACGTGACGGTGCAGCGCAAGATCCTGCTGCTGCTCAAGTCCCTGCAACAGCGCCTGGGCATGTCCTTGCTGCTGATCAGCCACGACCTCAACCTGGTGCGGCGCATCGCCCAGCGAGTGTGCGTGATGAAGGCCGGGGAAATCGTCGAACAGGCGGACTGCGAAACCCTGTTCAACGCCCCGGTCCATCCCTACAGCTGCGAACTGCTGCATGCCGAGCCCGAGGGCGAACCGCTGTGCCTCGACACCCGCGCCACCGTGCTGGAAGTGGACCAGCTCAGCGTCGAATTCCAGATCGGCGGCGGCCTGTTCCGGCGCAAGGAATACCTGCGGGCAGTGGACGGCATCAGCCTCAGCGTGCAACAGGGCAAGACCCTGGGGATCGTCGGCGAATCCGGCTCGGGCAAATCCACCCTGGGCCAGGCGATCCTGCGCCTGCTGGATTCCCAGGGCGGCATCCGCTTCCAGGGCGAGGCCCTCGATGGCCTGAACCAGAAACAGCTGCGGCCCTGGCGCAAGCGCATGCAGGTGGTGTTCCAGGACCCCTTCGGCAGCCTCAGCCCGCGCATGTCGGTGGCCCAGATCATCAGCGAAGGGCTGGAGGTGCACAGCCAGTACGACGCCCGGCAATGCGATGAACAGGTGATCCGTGCCCTGGAGGAAGTGGGCCTGGACCCCGACAGCCGGCACCGCTACCCCCATGAGTTTTCCGGCGGCCAGCGCCAGCGCATCGCCATTGCCCGGGCCCTGGTGCTGAAGCCGGCGCTGATCCTGCTCGACGAACCCACCTCGGCCCTGGACCGCACAGTGCAGAAACAGGTGGTGGCGCTGCTGCGCGAACTGCAGGAGAAACACGGACTGACCTACCTGTTCATCAGCCATGACCTGGCGGTGGTGCGGGCCCTGGCCCACGACATGATCGTGATCAAGGACGGCAAGGTGGTCGAGCGCGGCCCCAGCCACCAGGTGTTCGAGGCTCCGCAGCATCCCTACACCCGGGAGCTGCTGGCCGCTGCCCACCCGGGCTGAGCGCTGCAGGGGCAGGCTTTCCAGCGAAGGCGTCCGCCAGACCAACGCCCCATCCAAGGGCCTCATTCGCCGGCAAGCCGGCTCCTACAAGATCCGCAGCAGCCTCCAACCCTGTAGGAGCTGGCTTGCCAGCGAAGGCGTCCGCAAGACCAACGCCCCATCCAAGGGCCTCATTCGTCGGCAAGCCGGCTCCTACAAGATCCGCAGCAGCCTCCAGCCCTGTAGGAGCTGGCTTGCCAGCGAAGGCGTCCACCAGACCAGCGCCCCATTCAAAGGCCCCATTCGCCGGCAAGCCGGCTCCTACAAGATCCGCGGCAGCCACCAGCCCTGTAGGAGCTGGCTTGCCAGCGAAGGCGTCGACAAGACCAACGCCCCATCCAAAGACCCCATTCGCCGGCAAGCCGGCTCCTACAAATCGGGCATAATCCCTGGCGCCCATTTTCAGGATGCCACCATGAACGACAGCGACAGCCTCAAGGATTACCAGCGTGTGCGCCAACTGGCGATCCGCTCGCTGTTCGAGATCATCGAGCAATCCAGCGAAGGCACGGTGATCGTCGATCGTGACGCCAATATCGTCTGGATGAACCAGCGCTATGCCCGGCGCTTCGGCCTGGAGTCCGCCGAATTCGCCATCGGCAAGCCCTGCGAAAGCGTGATCCCCGGCAGCCTGCTGCGCGAAGTGGTGCGCACCGGCCGGCCGATCCTGCTGGACATGCAGGACACCCCCAAGGAACCCCTGGTGGTGATGCGCCTGCCGATCCATGACGACGCCGGCACGGTGATCGGTGCCATCGGCTTTGCCCTGTTCGACGAGCTGCGCAGCCTGTCGCCAATGCTCAAGCGCTACCTGAGCATGCAGGAAGAACTGGCTTCCACTCGCTCCCTGCTGCGAGCCCGGCAGACCAAGTACAACTTCGCCCATTTCATCGGTACCAGCGCCGCCAGCCTGGAGGTCAAGCGCCGGGCCCGACGCAGTGCCAGCGCCGATTCGCCGGTGCTGCTGCAAGGCGAGACCGGCACCGGCAAGGAGCTGCTGGCCCAGGCCATCCACGCTGCATCGCCTCGGGCCCACAAGCCCTTTGTCAGCATCAACAGCGCGGCGATTCCCGAGGCGCTGCTGGAGGCGGAGTTCTTCGGCACCGCCCCTGGCGCCTTCACCGGCGCCGACCGCAAGGGCCGCGCCGGCAAGCTGCAGATTGCCCAGGGGGGCACCTTGTTCCTCGATGAAATCGGCGACATGCCGCTGCCCCTGCAAAGCAAGCTGCTGCGGGTGCTGCAAGAGAAGGAGTTCGAACCGCTGGGCTCCAACGAAGTGATCAACAGCGATGTACGGGTGATCGCCGCCACTTCCACCGACCTTGCGGCGGCGATCAAGCGCGGCGAGTTCCGCGCCGATCTATACTACCGGCTCAACGTACTGCCGATTCAGGTGCCGGCCCTGCGTGAACGCCTGGATGACCTGCCGGCCCTGAGCGAGGGCATCCTCGAAGAACTGCGCAGCCAGCACGAACTCGACCGCGACGCCTTGCAGTTGCTGGCCCAGCACGCCTGGCCGGGGAATATCCGCGAGCTGCGCAATGTGCTGGAGCGAGCCGCGCTGCTCAGTGACGACCTGATGCTCAATGCCGCCGACATCCGCGCGGCGATCGGCAGCTTCAGTCCGGTGCAACGCGACGCCGCCAATCTGCCGCAGCCCTTGAACAGCGAAACCTTTGCCCAGGCCCGGGAGCGCTTCGACCGGCAACTGATCAGCGCCACTCTGGCCCAGTGCGCCGGCAAGGTGGATGACGCTGCCCGCAGCCTGGGGCTCGGGCGTTCGACCCTATACAAGAAAATGGCAGCACTGGGGATTACCGAGTCTCTATAGTGAGACACAAATCTCCATTTAGAGAACCTACCAATCGCGCTGCGCGCTTTTCGCTGGCAAGCCAGTGCCTACGGCGAGCTGAACAATCTCTGTAGGAGCTGGCTTGCCAGCGAACAGGCCGGCCAACCCCAAAAAAATCTCAAAACAGAGACAAACAACTTCAGCCCACCCCTATAAAAATAAAAATACCTATATATTTCAACTACTTACACAGATGGCACAGTTCTCGCTATAAGCCTCTCCACACGCAACACCCGACAACAATAACAATCCTGGAGAGACACACCATGAGTGTGATCATTGCCTTGGCAGCCCTGGCGCTGCTGATGCTCGCGGCCTACCGTGGCTACAGCGTCATCCTCTTTGCCCCGATCGCCGCCCTCGGCGCGGTGCTGCTCACCGACCCGTCCGCCGTGGCGCCCGCCTTCACCGGGGTGTTCATGGAAAAAATGGTGGGTTTCATCAAGCTGTACTTCCCGGTGTTCCTGCTCGGCGCGGTGTTCGGCAAGCTGATCGAGCTCTCGGGGTTTTCGCGCTCCATCGTCGCCGCCGCCATCAAGCTGCTCGGCACTCGCCAGGCAATGCTGGTGATCGTGCTGGTGTGCGCCCTGCTGACCTACGGCGGGGTCTCGCTGTTCGTGGTGGTGTTCGCGGTCTACCCGTTCGCCGCGGAGATGTTCCGCCAGAGCAATATCCCCAAGCGGCTGATCCCCGCCACCATCGCGTTGGGGGCGTTCTCCTTCACCATGGACGCCCTGCCCGGCACCCCGCAGATCCAGAACATCATCCCCAGCACCTTCTTCAACACCACCGCCTGGGCCGCGCCCTGGCTGGGAGTGATCGGCACCATTTTCGTGTTCTGCGCCGGCATGCTGTTCCTTCAGCGCCAGCGCAACAAAGCGCAAAAGGCCGGTGAAGGCTACGGCAGCGAACTGCGCAACGAACCGGAAACCGCCGCAGACCTGCAGTTGCCCAACCCCTGGATCGCCCTGTCGCCGCTGCTGCTGGTGGGGCTGATGAACCTGCTGTTCACCCACTGGATCCCCCTGTGGTACGGCAAGACCCACAGCCTCAGCCTGCCGGGCATGGCGGCGCCGGTGACCACCGAGATCGCCAAGCTCACCGCCATCTGGGCGGTGCAGGCAGCCTTGCTGGTGGGCATCTTGATGGTGCTGGTGTGCGGCTTCTCGGCGATTCGCAGCAAGCTCGCCGAAGGCAGCAAGAGCGCGGTCAGCGGCGCCCTGCTGGCGGCGATGAACACCGCCTCGGAATACGGCTTCGGCGCGGTGATTGCCTCCTTGCCGGGCTTCCTGGTACTGGCCGACTGGCTGAAAAGCATTCCCAACCCGCTGGTCAACGAAGCCGTTACCGTGACCTTGCTGGCGGGCATCACAGGTTCGGCTTCGGGGGGCATGAGCATCGCCCTGGCGGCCATGTCCGACAGCTTCATCAGCGCCGCCCATGCCGCCAACATCCCCTTGGAAGTGCTGCACCGAGTGGCCGCCATGGCCAGCGGCGGCATGGACACCCTGCCCCACAACGGCGCGGTGATCACCCTGCTGGCCGTCACCGGGCTGACCCATCGTGAAGCCTACAAGGACATTTTCTGCATTACCCTGATCAAGACCCTGGCGGTCTTCGTGGTGATCGCTACTTTCTACGCCACCGGCATTGTGTGAGGTATTCATGACCACTCTTAACGGCAAGACCGCACTGGTCACCGGTTCCACCAGCGGCATCGGCCTGGGCATCGCCCGGGTCCTGGCCCAGGCCGGGGCCAAGCTGATTCTCAACGGCTTCGGCGATGCCGCCCAGGCAATCGCCGAGGTTGCACAGTTCGGTGGCCAGGTCGGCCATCACCCGGCGGACGTCAGCGACCCGGCGCAGATCGCCGAGATGTTCGCCTATGCCGAACGGGAGTTCGGCGGCGTCGACATCCTGGTGAACAACGCCGGCATCCAGCATGTGGCGGCGGTGGAGGAGTTCCCCGTGGAACGCTGGGATTCGATCATCGCCATCAACCTGTCGTCGGTGTTCCACAGCACTCGCCTGGGGCTGCCGGGGATGCGCGCCAAGGGCTGGGGACGGATCGTCAACATTGCCTCGGTGCACGGCCAGGTGGGTTCGGTGGGCAAGGCCGCCTATGTGGCGGCCAAGCACGGGGTGATCGGCCTGACCAAGGTGGTGGGCCTGGAAACCGCCACCAGCAATGTCACCTGCAACGCCATCTGCCCGGGCTGGGTACTGACCCCGCTGGTGCAGAAGCAGATCGACGACCGCGTCGCCGCCGGCACCGATCCCCAGCAGGCGCAGCACGATCTGCTGGCGGAAAAACAGCCGTCCCTGGAGTTCGTCACCCCGTCGCAGCTGGGGGAACTGGTGCTATTTTTGTGCAGCGAAGCCGGCGCCCAGGTGCGCGGCGCGGCGTGGAATATCGACGGTGGCTGGCTGGCGCAATGACGCGACGCCCAGGCTGATGCCTTCGCTGGCAAGCCGGCTCCTACACGGCTCATCACCGCCGTGCAGGAGCGAGCTTGGCAGCGACAAGCCCGACCCGGAAAAACAATAAGAACACGAGGCCTTGCATGTCCGACATTCTCTGGCAACCCAGCGCCGAGCGCATCAGCAAGACGCGCATCGACGCCTTCCGCCGCTTGATCAATCAGCGCCACGGCCTGGACATTCGTGACTACCCCGAGCTGCACCAGTGGAGCATCGACCAGCGCGAAAGCTTCTGGCAGGCCATCGTCGACTTCTTCGAAGTCCGCTTCCAGCAGAGCGCCGAATGCGTGCTCCGCGAAGGCTCGCAGATGCCCAGTGCCCAATGGTTTCCCGGGGCCACTCTGAACTTTGCCGAGCACCTGCTCAAGCGCCGGGATCACAGTGTTGCGCTGGTGGCGCTCAACGAGAACGGCCAGCGCGAGCAACTGACTTACGCCGAACTGGCGGCCCAGGTAGCCGGTCTGCAGCAGAGCCTTCGGGCCGCCGGGGTCGGTCTCGGCGACCGGGTCGCGGCGTGCATGCCCAACACCTGGCAAACCCTGGTGGCGATGCTCGCCAGTACCAGCCTCGGCGCGGTGTGGTCATGCTCCTCGCCGGACTTCGGCACCCAGGGGGTGATCGACCGCTTCGGCCAGATCGAACCCAAGGTGCTGATCACCTGCGCCGGTTACCGTTACGCCGGCAAGGACATCGACCAGACCGCCAAGGTCAACGAAATCCTTGCGCGCCTGCCATCCCTGGAACAGCTGATCATCGTGCCCTATGCCCGGCCCCAGGCGCGGCCCGAGGATTTCATCGGCAACGCTCAAATCAGCCTGTGGGACGACTTCTACCGCCCTGGCGGCGAACCGCAATTCGTCGCCGTGCCCTTCGACCACCCGCTCTACATCCTCTATTCCAGCGGTACCACCGGAGTGCCCAAGTGCATCGTCCACGGCACTGGCGGCGTGCTCTTGCAGCACCTCAAGGAGCACGGCCTGCACGCCGACCTGGGCCCCGGCGAGCGCTTGTTCTACTACACCACCTGCGGCTGGATGATGTGGAACTGGCTGGTCTCGGCCCTGGCCACCGGCGCCAGCCTGGTGCTCTATGACGGCTCGCCGTTCCATCCGGGCACGGAACACCTGATCGACCTGATCGACAGCGAGGCCATCAACGTCTTCGGCACCAGCCCCAAGTACCTGGCCGCCCTGGAAAAAGCCGGCAGCCAGCCACGCCGCAGCCACCGCCTGGACAGCCTCAAGACCCTGCTCAGCACCGGTTCGCCGCTGTCGCCGCAGAGCTACGACTACGTCTACCGCGAGATCAAGAGCGACCTGTGCCTGGCTTCGATGTCCGGTGGCACCGACATCGTCGCCTGCTTCGTCGCCGGCAACCCGCTGCAGCCAGTGCGCCGTGGCGAAATGCAAGGCAAGGGCCTGGGCATGGCCATCGAAGTGTGGAACGACCAGGGCCGGCCGGTGATCGGCGAGAAAGGCGAGCTGGTGTGCACCCGGCACTTCCCGAGCATTCCCGTGGGCCTGTGGAACGACCCGGACCACAGCAAGCTGCGGGCCTCCTACTTCAGCCTGTTTCCCGGGGTCTGGGCCCAGGGCGACTACGCCGAGCAACTGCCCCACGGCGGCTGGCTGATCCACGGCCGCTCGGACGCAGTGCTCAACCCGGGGGGAGTGCGCATCGGCACCGCGGAAATCTACCGCCAGGTGGAAAAACTCGAACAGGTGGTGGAAAGCCTGGCCGTCGGCCAGAGCTGGGAGCATGACGTGCGGGTGGTGCTGTTCGTGCGCCTGCAACCCGGCGTGCAGCTCGACGAGGCCCTGCAGGAACGCATCCGCCAGGTGATCCGCGCCAACACCACGCCGCGCCACGTACCGGCAAAGATCCTTGCGGTCACGGACATTCCGCGCACCATCAGCGGCAAGATCGTCGAGTTGGCCGTACGCAATGTGGTGCATGGGCTGCCGGTGAAGAACACCGACGCCCTGGCCAATCCCGAGGCCCTGGAGCAGTTTCGCCAGCGCGAGGAATTGCGCAGCTGACCCCATCCCTTGCCGGCGAACCGCGCAGCGGCCGGTGGGTGCGGTTCATGGCGAAGGAATGCGGCGCTCTTGCGGGCCCCTTCGCTGGCAAGCCAGCTCCTACGGCTGGCGCGATAGCGGCGTCGTCCTTGTAGGAGCCGGCTTGCCGGCGAACCGCGCAGCGGCCGATGGGTGCTGTTCATGGCGAGGGAATGCGGCGCTCTTGCGGGCCCCTTCGCTGGCAAGCCAGCTCCTACGGCTCGCGCGATAGCGGCGTCGTCTTTACCGGCGAACCGCGCAGCGGCCGGTGAGTGCGGTTCATGGCGAGGGCATGCGGCGTTCTTGCGGGCCCCTTCGCTGGCAAGCCAGCTCCTACGGCTGGCGCGATAGCGGCGTCGTCCTTGTAGGAGCCGGCTTGCCGGCGAACCGCGCAGCGGCCAGAGTGTGCGGTTCATGGCGAGGGCATGCGGCGTTCTTGCGGGCCTCTTCGCTGGCCAGCCGGCACCCGAAGCTGGGTCGATGCTCGCGGACTACCGTTCAGCCGCTCTAGACTGGTCATCTGCCGCAAAAGCAGGTGAAAATAACCCAGCCGAACTCCCGACAATCCATCCGTTTGAATATGCACCGCATGTCCATGCGACTTTTCGAGTGAGCGAGCCTGACGCCTCGCCGCGCGCGACTGCTCCACCCAGGACACCTTCGACATGAATGCCCCCCACCCAGGCAGCGAAGCCGCCAACCTGATTGCCCGCCTGGACTGGTCCGCCACCGCCCTCGGCGAATCCAGCCACTGGCCCCAGAGCCTGCGCACCGCGGTGGACATCGTGATCCACTCACCGATGCCGATGCTGCTGCTCTGGGGCCCGGAGCTGGCGCAGATCTACAACGACGGCTTTGCCTTGCTGGCGGGCAACAAGCACCCCGGGGCCTTCGGCCAGCCGGCGCACCTGACCTGGCCGGAGCTCAAGGACTTCACCGGCCCGATCTACAGCGCCGTGCTCAACGGCCAGGTGCGCACCTTCAGTGAGCGGCGCTTCACCCTGCAACGCAGCAACGGCAGCGAATACGACCTGTGGCTGGACCTGACCTACAGCCCGATCCGCGATGAGCGTGGGGTGGTGGCGGGGATCCTGGTCACGGCCATCGAGACCAACGAGCGCCGGCGCATCGCCCTGGAGCTCAAGCAGCGCTCCGACGACAGCCTGCGGGCCCAGCATGAAACCGAAGAACGCCTGCAGCTGGCACTGGCGGCTACCGACGCGGTGGGTACCTGGGACTGGGACATCGGCGAAGACCGCTTTATCGCCGACGCCCATTTCGCCCAGTTGCACAGCGTCGACCCCCAGCAATCGCGCCAGCTGCCCATCAGCGAATACCTCAAGGGCGTGCACCCTGAAGACCGCGGCATGGTCGCCCGGGGCATCAAGCACTGCATCACCCACGGCACCGAGTACGCCGAGGAATACCGCCTGCAACTGGCCGATGGGCAAGTGCGCTGGGTCTTCGCCCGGGGCCGTTGCTACAAGGACCACCACGGCCGGCCCACGCGCTTTCTCGGCGCCGCCCTGGACCTGACCGAACGCAAGCAGACGGAACAGGCCCTGCGCCAGAGCCAGACCGAGCTGCAACTGATCATCAACGCCATGCCGGTGCTGATCGGCTATGTCGACCGCGAAGAACGCTTTCGCCTGAACAACAGCGCCTACCTCGACTGGTACGGACTGACCCCGCAAGAGCTGTACGGCAGGACCATCCGCGAAGTGGTGGGCGACGAGATCTATGCCACTCGCGCCGACAACATCGCCGCGGCCCTGGCCGGCAAGCCGTGCAGCTTCGAGGCCAACTCGCCACACCGCGACGGCCGCCCGCGCCACGCCCTGATGAAGTACCTGCCACGCTACGGAGCCGATGGGGCGATCAACGGCTTCTACATCTTCGTGATCGACGAAACCGAGCGCAAACAGACCGAAGAAGCCCTGCGCAACCTCAATGAAACCCTGGAAGAGCGGGTCAACCAGCGCACCGAGGCCCTGGCCACCGCCAACCAGCGCCTGCAGAACGAGATGTTCGAACGTGAGCGCGCCGAAGACGCCCTGCGCCACGCACAGAAAATGGAAGCCGTGGGCCAGCTCACCGGCGGCATCGCCCATGACTTCAACAACATGCTCACCGGGATCATCGGCAGCCTGGACCTGATGCAGCGCTACATCGACAACGGCCGTGGCGACGAGATCGGCCGCTTCACCGAGGCGGCCATGTCTTCGGCCAAGCGCGCCGCAGCCCTGACCCATCGTCTGCTGGCCTTCTCCCGCCGCCAGTCCCTGGACCGCCAGCCCCTGGACCCGAACCAACTGGTGCGCTCCCTGCAGGAGCTGTTCAACCACACCAAGGGCGAGCACATCGAGCTGCACATGCAACTGGCCGAAGGCGTGTGGCCAGTGAACACCGACGCCAGCCAGCTGGAAAACGCCCTGCTCAACCTGGTGATCAACGCCCGGGACGCCATGCCCAACGGCGGCCAACTGACCATCGAAACCGCCAACAGTTACCTCGACGGCAGTGACATCAGCACCCTGGAACCGGTCAAGGCCGGTGATTACGTGATGCTCGGCGTCAGTGACAACGGCGCTGGCATGAGCCCGCGGATCCTGGCCAAGGCCTTCGACCCGTTCTTCACCACCAAGCCCATCGGCCAGGGCACGGGCCTGGGCCTGTCGATGATCTACGGCTTCGCCCAGCAGTCCGGCGGCCACGTGACCATCAGCAGCGAGCCAGACCAGGGCACCTGCGTGCGCCTGTACCTGCCACGGTTGTATGCCGCCGCGCCGGAAGCGGCAAACAGCGCCACCGCCAACCAGGCGCCCCAGGCCCTGGCCGGGGAAACCGTGGTGGTGGTCGAAGATGATCCGGCGGTGCGCATGCTGGTGCTCAATGTGCTGAGCGAGCTGGGCTATCGCGCCTTCGAAGCCGAGGACGCGCGCAGCGCCCTGCCCTTGCTGGAGTCGCCGATGCGCGTCGACCTGCTGGTGACCGACGTCGGCCTGCCGGGCATGAACGGCCGGCAACTGGCAGAGATCGCCCGCCAGCATCGTCCGCAACTGAAGGTGCTGTTCATGACCGGCTACGCTGAAAAAGCCGCCGAGCGCCAGGGCTTCCTCGAACCCGGCATGGACCTGATGGCCAAGCCGTTCTCCATCGAGGACTTGGCGCAGAAGATTCGACGGATGATCGGCCAGCCGGATTGAATTCAGGCATAATCCGCGGCCGCCGTTTACCCGCTACAAGGTCACCTGCCCATGAAAGCCCAAGCCCGTCACATCCTGGTGAAAACCGCCGAAGAGGCCGAACAGCTCAAGCAGCGCATCGCCAAGGGCGAAGCCTTCGACGTCCTGGCGAAGAAGTACTCCACCTGCCCGTCCGGCAAGCGCGGCGGCGACCTGGGTGAGGTGCGTCCGGGGCAGATGGTCGGCGCCATCGACCAGGTGATCTTCAAGAAACCCCTGCGCACCGTGCATGGCCCGATCAAGAGCAAGTTCGGCTACCACCTGGTGCAAGTGTTCTATCGCGACTGACCCCGGACCTTGCAGGAGCTGGCTTGCCAGCGAAAGCGCACGCAAGGTCAGCGCCCGGTTCAATGGCCTCTTCGCCGGCAAGCCGGCTCCTACAACTTCCACCTGCCCTGTAGGAGCTGGCTTGCCAGCGAAAGCGCCCGCAAGGTCAACGCCCGGTTCAATGCCCCCTTCGCCGGCAAGCCGGCTCCTACAACCTCCACCTGCCCTGTAGGAGCTGGCTTGCCAGCGAAAGCGCGCGCAAGGTCAACGCCCGATTCAATGGCCTCTTCGCCGGCAAGCCGGCTCCTACAACTTCCACCTGCCCTGTAGGAGCTGGCTTGCCAGCGAAAGCGCGCGCAAGGTCAACGCCCGGTTCAATGGCCTCTTCGCCGGCAAGCCGGCTCCTACAACTTCCACCTGCCCTGTAGGAGCTGGCTTGCCAGCGAAAGCGCGCGCAAAGGTCAACGCCCGGCTCAATGGCCTCTTCGCCGGCAAGCCGGCTCCTACAACCTCCACCTGCCCTGTAGGAGCTGGCTTGCCAGCGAAAGCGCGCGCAAGGTCAACGCCCGGTTCAATCGCGGGGGATCAGGGCGCCGGGATACTGGATTACCCGACTCGCCAGTCGATGCCCCGCCTGCGCCGCTTGCTCCGGGCTCTCACCCCGCAAGCGGCTGGCCAGATAAGCCGCGCTGAACGAATCCCCCGCGGCGGTGGTGTCCACCACCTTGTCCACCCGCTGCGCGGGCACATCAAACGCGCCACCCGCGCCCCGAACCAGGCAGGACTCGGCCCCGCGCTTGAGCACCACTTCCGGCGTGCCGCGATAAGCCTCGAACACCGCCTCAACATCGCTGTAGGCAAACAGCGCCTGCTCATCCTCCAGGGTCAGCAGGGCCAGATCCACCTGGGGCAGTACCTCCCGATAAGCCGCCCGGGCCTGCTCCACCGAGGCCCACAAACGTGGCCGGTAGTTGTTGTCGAAGACGATCAGTGCCTGGCGCTGGCGCGCTTCGCTCACCATGGCCAGCAGTTTGCTGCGTCCCGATTCACCCAGCACGGCCAGGGTGATGCCGCTGAAATACAGCACGTCGTAACCCTTCAAGGCCTCAAGAATCGGCCCCGCCGCCAGGCTGGTAAAACAGTCGCGTACCGCGGCCTCGTTGCGCCAATAGAGAAAGCGCCGCTCGCCGCGGGCATCGGTCTGGATGCAATACAAGCCGGGCAAACGCCCCGGCAAGCGCTGCACCAGCTCCAGGCCGATGCCCTCAGCCGCCCAGCCCTGGCACATGGCATCGCTGAAGCTGTCGTCGCCCAGGGCGGTGACATAGTCCACCCGGGCCAGCTCGCCCAACTCACGGGACAGATACACCGCGGTATTCAAGGTGTCGCCACCAAAGCTCTGTTGCAGACGGCCATCGTGATGCTGTTGCAACTCGATCATGCATTCACCGATGCAGGCGATGCGTTTCTTCTGGTTCATGTCCTTGCCCTCCTCCCTCCCACACAACCCATCCTGCACAAGCCGGTGCGCCGGTGAAGTCCTCATGCGATCGTCTTCAGCGTCACACCGCTTATGCCATCAGCGGTTAGAAGCAGGTTTCCAGGCTCTCGACCACCTGCAGGCGCTCATCCACCAACAGCCCGGTGCGCCACTTGTCGAAGGTCAGGCACGGGTGCGACGTGCCAAAGGAGAGGATGTCGCCCACCCGCAACTCGATACCCGGCGCCACGGTCATGAAGGCGTGCTGGTCCATCACCGCCGTAACCTTGCAGGTGCTGACATCATCCCCCTGAACAGCACCTGCCTGCGGCTTGTAGCGACGCAGCGGCACCGGCAACCCGGCGTCATAGGCCACGTCGCGCTTGCCCAGGGCCACCACGGCGAACCCCGGTTCCGGCAGCGATTGCACATGGGCCCAGACCTCCATGGCCGGGCGCAGGCCCTCCTGCAGGTCCGAGCGGCGCTCCAACACGCAGCACTGCGCAACCTTGTAGATGCCATGGTCATGGGCCACGTAACTGCCGGGACGCAGCACGCTGAGGAAACGCCCCTTGGCGTTGTGCGTCTCGAAGGATTCGGCGATCAGGTCGTACCAGGCCGACCCCGAAGCCGTGATGATCGGCCGCTCGATGGCAAACAGCCCGTCGTTGTGCAGGTCCACCGCCAGGCGCACCAGGGAGTCGGCGAAGCGGCGAATCCCCTCAATGGCCTCGTCGCCATGGATCACCCCTTCGTAACCCTCGATACCGCACAGGGCCAGGGCCGGCTGCGCCTGGATCGCCTTGGCCAGGGCCAGCACCTCCTGCTCGCTGCGACAGCCACAGCGACCGCCAACCACGCCGTACTCGATCATCACCTTGAGGGTTACCCCGCGCTGGGCAAAAAAAGCGCCCAAATCGGCAACGTTGTCCGGGTGATCGACCATGCAATAGAAATCGAAATCCGCGTCCGCCAGCAGCTCGGCGATCAGCGCCATGTTCGGCGCCCCTACCAGCTGGTTGGCCATCAACACCCGACGCGCACCGTGGGCATAAGCCGCTCGGGTCTGCACCGCCGTGGCCAGGGTGATGCCCCAGGCTCCCGCGTCCAGCTGCCGCTGGAACAGCCCTGGCATCATGCTGGTCTTGCCATGGGGCGCCAGCTCGGCACCGCTGTCGCTGACGAACGCCTGCATCCAGCCGATGTTGTGTTCCAGGGCCTCGCGGTGCAGCACCAGGGCCGGCAGGCTGACCTCGGTCAACAGGTTCGCGCCCTTGCCAGCGGCACCCTTTTCCACCAGCGGCAGGTTCAATGGAGAATTCATCTTGGCACTCCTTATCAAGGCGGCTGCGCACAGCCGCGGTGTACAACCTATTAGTCGTTGATCCGCCGGGCCAACTGGTTGGCGCTGTCGATCAGCACCCGGCGGTACTCCTGGTAATTGCGCAGGGCATCGGCCCTCGGCGCGACGATGCAGAGCGTGCAAATGCACAGCCCGCGCTCATCGCGCACCGGCGCGGCAAAACAATGGGTAAAGGTGTCGGCCACACTGTCGAAGGAAAAGAACCCATCCTCGGTGGCCTGACGGATTTCCTTAAGGAAAATCTCCAAGGGCAGACGTTCACCACTGGGCAGAATGAAGTCCCGTTCATCGATCAGATCGACAATCTGCGCGTCGCTCAGATGCCCCAGCAGCAGCCGCCCGGAAGCAGTCCAGGGAATCGGCGCGTTCTCGCCGATGTCCGAGGAAATGCGGAAATGCCGCTCGCCCTCCTTCATCAGCGCCACCGTGTATTTGCGCCCGTTGAGCAGGCACATCTGCGCAGTTTCGTGGGTCTGGCTGACGATTTCCTGCAAGGCCTGATCGGCCTCACGGGTCAGGTCGAAATGACGCAAATGGGCCTGGCCGAGAAAGTACAACTGGCGGCCCAGGTACACATGCCCGTCCTTGCCCACGGGCTCCAGAATCCGCCGCTCCAGCAAAGACGCCACCAGCTCGTAGACCGTGGACTTGGGGCTGCCAATGCCCTTGGCAATATCGTTGGGGCGCAACGGCTGGCCGACTTCCTTGAGGAAATCGAGAATATCGAACGCCCGATCCAGGCCCCTGGCCCGGCGCTTGATGGTGTCTTCGCTCATCTACCTGCGCCCCCTCTATCGAACCGTAGGAGCCGGCTTGCCGGCGAAGAGGCTTTCAAGCCTTGTACCGCCCTCACGGGCGCCTTCGCTGGCAAGCCAGCTCCTGCAGGCCAGCTCCTACAGACCGTGGCCATCAGGCCTTCTTCTTGTACGCCACGCAATCGATCTCGACCTTGCAGTCGACCATCATGCTGGCCTGCACACAGGCCCGGGCCGGCGCGTGTTCGGGCTTGAAGTACTCGCCGAACACCTTGTTGAAACTCCAGAAATCCCGCGGGTCTTCCAGCCACACGCCAACCCGCACCACATCCTCCAGGCCGTAGCCGGCCTCTTCGAGAATGGCCACCAGATTGCGCAGCGTCTGATGCGTCTGCTCAACGATTCCACCGTGAATGATCTCGCCCTCCAGCGCTGGCACCTGGCCGGACACATGCAGCCAGCCATCGGCTTCGACGGCGCGAGCGAAAGGACGCGGCTGGCCACCGCCTGCGGTGCTGCCGGTGCCGTAACGGGTGATGCTCATGGGAGGTTCTCCTGGTTGAAGGTTGGCCATCTGCAGGCCATGCCCGAGAAGGTTATCCAGCTTGCCGTCCATTTCTGAGCAGTACTTGCGACAAAAACCAACGGCCATCTGAAAACCCTAAGCCTTTAAAAAATTCCGCTATAGCGGAATTAAATATGGAATAACGGAAATTCCAACGGAGTGTGCCATGGAGAACAAAGGAGATAACAGAGGGAATGGCAAACTTTCCGGAAACAACGATTGAGGACGTAGTAGGAAAAACACCGACCACCCCGTCGCCTCTGTCCAGCCTCAAGCCTCCTTGCTTGATCTGCTGACCAACGCCGGCCTGCGCATCCGTACTGCATGTGGCGAAACAACAAGCGATGCAACTGCCGGAGCATTAGCCACAAGACCTAGCCAGGGTTTTAGCTCTGCATTGCCCGGCTTTGGCTGTTGATCCTGAGGGGCCCGTTAACCACGATGGCCGAACGCAGGCATTGAGCCGTGGCTAACCCGACCATGGATGGTCGGTGGTGGCCCACGGATCAATGCTGGAGTGAGGAAATGCCGGGCCTAGACGAGAAACCGAGTAGAGGGGCAAGCAAGTGCCCTCGCCATAGAGGTTGTGTGGCCATGGCAGACGACTGAGGGACAGGGCAGCAACCGATACCTGCAACACCCAATCCCCTGGTGTTCTCGATGCCGCCTTCGCTGGCAAGCCAGCTCCTACGCAAAAAGCCTTGCGCCCGAAGGGCATCAATCAAAGTCAGCAACGCACAGCACCCACCAAAGATTCCGAGCCCCCTGGCAGGCGACATAGGCGGAAGAAAGGGTCGAGCTCCGGGTCAATTCACACCAATCGAGGCTGTCCAACCGATACACCACCAGCTCGGAAAACGGCCCCGGAAACACCGCCTCTAGCGCCTCGTACACCAACTTCCGAGCATTGGCCAGGCTCAACCCACGGGTCGAATGATGACACCCGCCCCGTAGCACCACCGCCAGCAACGAGCCCTCGAACTCATATCGATTCAGCATGGAAAAGGGCCCGAACTCACGCTCAACCTGCCCAATAGCCGTCGACCTGGCGAGGTTGCTGAAACGCTCCAGAAACTCGGCCAGTCGCTGCCTCTCATCCAACGCCTTGATTGAGGGGGCTGGCTTGACGAAGCTGGACACCAGCTCGCCACATTCAGCAAGCACGGCAAGTAGTTCGACAAGGGGTTGCTTGTCGACGAGGCACTGGCTGGCACCTGTAAATGGCGCTACAGCATCGTGCTTCAGACTTTCATCTTGATTCATGATTGAGCACCCGACTTTGGCCGCAAACAGGCAATCACCATGGTGGCTACCGCGCCCTGGGCTTTTGCGGCCGCAGATAATAGCCGGAGAGAAAGGCAATCATGACCAGCATCAACGCCAGGCCCGGATCACCTTTAGGCAGCATGAATTGATAAAGGCCAGCGCCCATCGTCAGCCCAGAGGCAATACACAAGACAAACCAAATAGCTTTTTTAAGCAGTTTCACGATCTGATGACAGCCCTTCCATAGACGACTTGAACGCATCCCATTACCAGCGAACGGTGGCCGGGGGACGACAATGTATCGGCCAGTACCCTGAACGGCAAATCCGAAATCAGCGCACCCACGACCGGTACAGCCGACTTGAAGCGAGCGCTCATGCCTACCACCGAGACCATCTTTGAACGCATCGCTTCAACCCAAGACATCGGTTAGCCATGAGGATCAACCCTCACTCCCAAGGGCCCGCCGTACTTACGCCTTGAAGGTCAGAATCGGCGAAAACCTGGCGATCACCGATACCGTTTCCTCTTCCACCTGGGACCGGATCACCTGGCCGATTTCCTTATAGGCCCCCGGCGCTTCCTCGATCATCCGCTCTTCCTTGGTGGTGATGCACTCCACTCCTTGCAGGCCAAGGAAGGCCTTGTCGCGCTTGGCCTTGACCAGAATCTCACTGCGGGACATGGAACGCCCGGCGCCATGGCTGGCCGAACGCAACCAGCGCTCATTGCCCAACCCGTTGAGCAGGTAGGAATCGTGCCCCATGCTCCCCGGAATCAGCAGCGGCTGGCCGGCATAGGCCGGGGTCGCGCCCTTGCGGTGGACGTTACCGCCCTCTTCACGCAGCACGATGTTGTGGGGCACATCGACGATCAGCGGGGCCTCGATGCCGGCACCGAACACTTGCCGGGTACGCTGACGCACCATCTCGGCAATCAGCGCCCGGTTGGCGTCGGCGTAATGGGCCGCACTGTGCATGGCCAGCAGGTACTGGTCGGCCATCTCCCCCAGCAGGGCAAAGATCTTCGAGTCCGGGTGCTTGATCCCCGCCGGCCACAGGGCCTTGGCCTTGTCCATCCAGCGCCGCCCGACGTAGAAGCCGACATCCCGGGAGCCGGTGTGAATCATCATCACCACCTGCCCCACCGATAGCCCCTGGGCGAAGCAGGCCTGACGGTCCACCAGTTCGGTGACCACCTGGATCTCGACAAAGTGGTTGCCACCGCCCAGGGAGCCCAGCCCCGGGTCCCGCAGGATCTTGCGCGAAGCATCCTGCAGGGCTTCCGGGGCGTACTGCGCACTGCCCTGGGCAAAGGACGACTCATGCAGGCCGGCCAGCTCACGCTGCAGTTGCTGGAAGTCCGCCCCGGCAAACAGGCCCACCGGGTCCTGCTGCTGCACCTGGCTCCAGAAATCACCGAGCCCGGACTGAAACAGCGCGCTCATCGCCGTCGGGCTGGTAGGAATATTGCGTGTGCCTTCCAGCAGATCGCCACGCACCAGGGCTGTCCATTGCGCCTTATGGGCCATGAAGCGCTCGTAGCTCAGGTCGAGCTTGTGCAGGCGCATGCCGCAATTGATGTCGGTGCCAATGGCTTGCGGCACCACCATGTCGTGGCTGGTGACAATCACGCTGCCCACCGGTATCGGGCTGCCGGTGTGGAAGTCCGGAGTGGCACAGGCGCACTTCACTTCACCGCCGTCGGGGTGGGCGACCTTGGCGAAATCCATCAGTTGCAGGATGGCTTTCTCTTCGATGGCAAAACTCTCGGGCAGCAGCAGATCCACCTTGAGCCCGGCGTCGTTGATCGAGGAGATAGAGAGGGAATTGGAATTCAGGCGTTCGATGGCCACCCCGGAACGGGCGAGCTTGTGCTGAATTCTTTTCAGAGGAGTCTTGGTCATTTTCAACTGCTTTTCTTGGACGCAACAAAACAACCACCCGATTGGTGGCTGGAATTGTCTGGTCAGCAGCGAAACTTAGACGGTGCGCATGGTGATGAGAATGGTGGCCGATGTAAAGACCCAGGGGCGTTTTTTTTCCAGGCGCAGCAGCGGCCGTACCGTTTAACGCAGGCCATAGTCCCAGCCGTCTGACTCAAAGGGCTCGGCACAGGCCTCACTCCAACCGAAACGAAAGGTCGGCCTCGATGGCCATAAATACCCTGCTCAACAAGGCATCTCCCGCCACGCAACCGGAAAGCAGGTAGTCCCCATCCGCCCAGTGGCACCAGCCGGCTTCGATCAGTACCTCGCCCCGACGAAACGACTGGGCCACGCCTGCGTCCCAACCATCGGCCGTTTCACCGCAACGCTCGAAGCCCAGCCCTTGCACCAGAAAAGCGCCAACCGCCTGGTGCAGCTCGCTGCCATAAGCATCGAACTCCAGAGTGAGGTGGCCGTTGGCGGCCTTGAACAGTCGCGGCTGCATCGCTATCGCTCCGCTTCAGAAATCGAAACGCACATCCTTGACCACCTGCACCTTGCCCCAGTGGAAATTGCACAACCGCGCCACTTCGGCACCATCCCGGCTTACCGGCACGCACCCGCCCTTGAGGGTCACGCTGTCCTGCCCTTGGCGAGACAGCATGTATTCCAGTGCCGGCCCCTTGGGGATCCGGTGAACCAGCGTCACGTCTTCGGCAAAGTCATCGGTCAGGCTGAAAATCAGTTCGCCATCGACCATCAGGCGATAGCTGTCATGCTTGAACGCCGCCCCTGGCAGCAGGCACATCTGCGCCATATGCCCCTGCACCTGCCGCTCTTCGCAGCGAGCCATCTGCTCTGCCTGCACTGGCTGCCCCAGCAACAAGGCCATCACTGGCAAGCATTTATAGAGTTTGAACATCTTTGCTGTCTCCCTGGCCACAGGCCGTTGCACAAGGTGTGCTATCCGCTATTCGCCCATCACCGGTGACCGGCTCGGCTCGACCGCCAGCACCGCTTCATAGGTGCCGCTGTCCGGCGCAAAGGACACGAAACGGTGCTCCGCCCCGCGCTGGACCCACAAGCGCCCACAGTTCTGGCACTCATAGACACAGGTGCTGGACGCCGCATAAAGGTTGCACAACCGGTCCCCGAGGTAATCTCTCGCCTTGGGCCGCCACGCCGTCTTGCCATAGGTCCGGTCCAGCAATTGATCCAGGCTCCCGGCCTCGGCTGCGACCTGAAATGCCTGGCTCAAGTGGCCAATACCCTCGTACAGCGCCTCCTCATGCCCGTCTCGCATCAACGATGCCTTATAGGCAAGATCGTCAGTCTGATCGACGATCACATGCCCGCAACTGCAGCCTAATTTGCTCATTGACTGACCTTTTGACTGATTCCGCTGGCGGTGTTGTTTTATTGCGCCCCCTGCCCCTGGGCATAGGCATCGTACCGAGAACGAGCCACGCCGACCTTGTCGGCCTGCGACCCGGAATCAAGGCTGCTTCGGCCCACCTTTCCAGGGTGAGTAAAACACGCTGGTGGCAATCGGCGGCACCTTGCCATCCACCAGCGCAAAGCCCGGCATCTGCCGCAGGTCCAGTTGCTCGCACAAGCCGGTCAGCTTGTTGCGCAGTTCGTTGTCGGGCTTGAACGACTCAGGCCGGTATTGCACCGCCCGCAGGTTGACCCAGCATTCCTGCACCTTGCCTTGGGGGTCGGCCTTGACCTCGAAACTGGCCACTCCAATGCTGTCCAGCGCTTGGCCCGCCAGGGTGCGCTCCCAGAAAAAGCGTCCCCGGGCGTAGTCCTGCGTCTGCTGATCCAGTGCCTTGCGTTGCTCGGCATTCGGGCTTGGCGGCGGGAAGATCATGGTTCCCTTCACCCGCAGCCGCTCGTCCCCATCAAAGGCCGTGGCCGGGGCCATTGGAAACACGCTGTCCCAGCAGATGCCCTTGACCAGCGCGCCCAGCTTGAGGCTATAGGGGTACACCTGCATCGCCGGGTTGGTGCTGCGCCGCGCCTCGCAACTGACCACCTCATTCTGGCGATTGAAGGTCATCAGCAAATCGACGCTGCCGGACAATTGCTGGGCATTGGCCCTGATGCTTTCAGCGTGCAGCACTTGCTGCACGGTATTCGAATACCGTTGCATATCCGCTTGGCGCTGCTGTTCGTCGCTCACCGCCGACGGGCTCTGCGCAGGGGACTGACAACCGGCCAGGGCCAGGAGCCCGGCCAT
Organism: Pseudomonas sp. PH1b; assembly: GCF_000633395.1. Lineage (GTDB taxonomy): Bacteria > Pseudomonadota > Gammaproteobacteria > Pseudomonadales > Pseudomonadaceae > Aquipseudomonas. Next base: position 89,808 of record NZ_AYMU01000011.1, on the reverse strand, counting down.
CCACAGGCTGCGCCGTGCCTGGGTCGTTCTGAACTGGGTATGCATGTTCAATTCCTTTGCCGGGCAGGATCGCCTGCCCTTCTTGCGCTGTGTTCTGCGGCGCGATCAATGCGCCGCGCATGTGCCTCTGGTTGAACGAAGCAGCAGGGGTTCGCTACAGGGCTGAGTGCTGGCAAGCGTCCTCTGTCGGCTCCCGAACCGGCCTGCCGGACAGGCTTGCCCAGGGTTCGGCCCGCCCTTCCAGGGGCTGGAATCCACCTTGACCGGGAACCGCTCCTGGCCCTGCCGATACTCGCGCTTGCCCGGCAGCTCGCGCCTCTCCAGTTGCCGGCAGCGCTGCCACAGAGGCTGTTGCAGTCTGCATCGGCCCGGAACTGGCTGCCCCGGATAGGGGCCATGCCCAGTTCCACCTGGCAGCTGCGCACCTGGCACTGGTCATCCGTCATCCCTTCGGTTGCTGCGCAGTGGTCGCTGGCGCCAGGGCCTGACAGCCGCTCAGCAGCGCCATGGCGCCGGTCAGCAGCAGTGCTTTCAAGGATGCGGGGAGACTGGAATGCATGCTCAGGTCCATTGAGAAACATATCGGGACAGCGCCGTGCCTAGCCCTCCCGTCGATCAAGGCGCGAAAGCATAAAGGCTATCGCCCGCCTCACCAAGTGCAACCTTGATACCCCTGGCTGATGGCGTAACGGGCCGTTTCGCAGGGCCTTGCTCAAGCCCTGAATCACCCGGAAAAAACAGATATCCTGCAGCACCTGACTCCAGGTTCACCCAAGGAAGGACTGCCCCATGCCCCGCGCCATCACCCTCATCTGCGAGAACTTCGCCGATTGGGAAACCGCCCTGATCAACGCCACGGCCCGTGCCTATTACGGTTTCGACTGCCAATACGCTAGCCCCAAGGGCACCCCGGTGACCTCCATGGGCGGCCTGCGGGTGACCCCGGACCTGGCCCTGGAAGACATACGCCTCGATGAGCTCGACCTGCTGATGATCTGCGGCGGTCCGGTCTGGCAAAGCGCGCAGGCTCCCGAGATCAGCGAGCTGCTGCGGGCGGCGCAGGCACGCCAGATCGTTCTCGCCGGTATCTGCGACGGCACCCGCGCCCTGGCCAGGGCCGGGGTGCTGGATCTTGTGCGACATACCTCGAACTCGGCGGACAACCTGCTGGCGGAGGGATACGCCGGCGCGGCGCACTATCAGGACGTGCCCCACGCCGTGGCGGATCAGCGAGTGATCACAGCGCCGGGCAGCGCTCCGGTGAGTTTCATGGCGCAGATTCTCGGTGCTCTGGGCATCAGCGATGACAACCTCAGTGCCTACCTCGCCCTGCATGCAGCGGAACACCGCCCGAAGGCCTGAGCCCTCGCCTCCTGCGGCGGCCGGCGTGCCCAGCCACGGGGCTCCGACCGCCCCGGGCCTGGTGCTGCAGCGCAACGCCGCCACGAGGGACAGGCTCAGGGTTGTTTCGGCCCGCCCTTCCAGGGCCTGCAGCCGAGCTCCAGGAGCAACCGCCCACCCAGTCATCGAGGTTGTAGCGGCGAGCACCCTCGCTCAAGGCCTCGGCGAACGCCCACCGATAAGCCTCGCGCGGGCTCTGCAACTGTTGCTCGGGGGGCTGTGGCGTGGCGCTCTTGCAGCCGCCCAGCGCCAGCAGGCCGAGGTCATGGCCACGACCCGTTCAAGGGCGGGTGTCGTTGATCCCCAGCACCTGATCCAGTCGCCGCATCTGCTCCTCGGTCAACAAAGGTGCAGGCGGTTGCAAAGGCGCTTGGCTGGAAACGGCCACCCCAGGCGCTCGAGGCTTGGCCCTGGCCGGCGGGGTGCGGGTCGAGCTGCTCGACGGATACAGCGCCTCATCCAGGCATTTATCACGCATGCCCTGGCTCGACAGGCCCTGGCAGCCCTTGCCATTGGACAGCGCCCGGGCCCCACAGGTGGCCCTGCTGTCGGGGTCTTGCAGGTCGACGCAGCTCAGGGAACCAAAGCCATGGCCAAGCACCGAAGCCGGATCCTCGGCATGGGCGTTGGCCGCACACAACAACAGTGAACCGAGAAACAGGGCAATTCGCATAGATGCACATCCATGGCTGCAGAAACGGCCCCGGGCCAACCTAACGCCGGGCGCCAGTATTGCTGTCGGGGAAACCCTGTTCTAGCAGCCGAAGATGACCGTTTCGTGCTTTGGCGCTGCCACACCCTGGCCTCTAGCGGAAGCGCTGCGCCAGGAATGGCTGCAACGCCACGCTTGGCGTCAGTCCGCTGGCCTGCTCCGCCATCAGTTGCCCAGTGATCGCGGCCAGGGTCAGCCCGACATGGCCATGGCCGAAGTTGTAGTGCACCTGGGGCAATAATCGCGACTGGCCGAGCACCGGCTTGCTGTCCGGCAGCGACGGACGAAAGCCCATCCACCGGGATGACGGTGAGTGGTGCAGGGTCAGGAAACGCCGGGCACCGCGGGCCAGGTAACGGTAGCGGCGCGGGTCCGGGGCGGCGTCGAGGCCGCCGAACTCGACGGTGCCCGCCACGCGCAAACCCTGGGCCATCGGCGTCATGTAGAACCCTCCGGCGCCCCAGCACAGCGGCCGGTTGACCAGGCCGCCGGCCTGCTCGAACAGCACGTGATAGCCGCGCTCGGTGTCCAGGGGAATGGCGTCTCCCAGGCGTTGTGCCAGGCTGCGGGACCAGGCCCCGGTGCACAGCAGCAGGCGCTCGGCCGGCAGTGACTCACCACTGCTCAAGCGTGCGCTGAGCCGTTCGCCGTGCTGGGCGTGGCGCTCGATATCCAGCAACTCGCCCCGGCGAAACACCCCGCCGCGCTCGACAAAACGCTGGAGCAGACGCTGGCTCAAGGCATAGGGATCAAGGGTGCGGCTGACCTGCGGCAACTCCAGGGCCAGAGCGGCCCGGGCATTCAGGGCCGGCTCCATGGCCCGCAACTCCGGCCCCGGCACCAGGCGCATCGGCACGTCGAAGGCCTGATGGTAGGCCAGCATGTCGATGGCGCTCTGCCGCTCATGGGCCTCGAACAGGTACAACGAGCCGTCGTGGCGTACCAGATCATTGGCCCCGGCGTCATCGAACAGGGTCTGCCAGGCCCCCATGCATGGCTTGAGCAGGCTGTGCAGGTCGTGGCTGATGGCCTTGACCCGCGACGCACTGGAGCAGGCGAGGAAACGCCACAGCCAGGGAGCGATCCGTGGCAGGTAGCCCGGGCGGATGGCCAACGGGCTGTCGCGGCGCAACAGCATGCCCGGCGCCTGGCGCCAGATGCCGGGGGTGGCCACCGGCTCCACCGCATAGGTGGCGAACGTGCAGGCATTGCCGAACGAGGTGCCGCTGCCGGGGAGCTGGCGGTCCAGCAGGGTCACCTGCCAGTTCAGCCGCTGCAGCCACAAAGCACTGGCCAGGCCTACCACCCCGGCCCCCACCACTAGGGCATGGCCGCGTTGTTGCCGACTCGCAATCATGCCGGGCTCCTCATGTGCCGCTGACGACCCGTGTCCACAGGCGGGTGCTCAGACGCATGCCGGCCGGGGTCATGGTCTTGATCGGGAACAGGCTGTCGAGCACCGACTGCGGCGGATAGGCCGCCGGGTTGCTGCGCAATTGCGGCTCTATGTAAGGCAAGGACGCCGCGTTGCCGTTGGCGTACTGCACGAAGTTGCTGATGTTGGCGATCACTTTGGGGTCCAGCAGGTAATTCAGGTAAGCGTAGGCGTTGTCCAGGTGCGGGGCACCCTTGGGGATCACCACCATGTCCATGGCCACGGTGGAGCCTTCCTTGGGAATGCTGTAGCCGATGTTCACGCCGCTTTTCGCCTGGTGCGCGGTGGCCATGGCTTGCAGCACGTCGCCACTGAAGCCCACGGCCACGCAGATGTTGCCGTTGGCCAGGTCGCTGACGTACTTGGCCTGGTGGAAATAGAGGATCGAGGGACGGATCGCCTGCAGCGCCGCTTCGGCCTTTTTCAGGTCCGCCGGCTGTTCGCTGTGGGGGTCCAGGCCCAGGGCATTGAGGGTGATGGGCACCATCTGCGTGGGGTTGTCGAGAAAGGCCACGCCGCACTGCTTGAGCTTCTGGATGTTCTCCGGCTTGAACAGCAGCTGCCAGGACTGGGTGACGTCGGTGTCACCGAAGATCGCCTTGATCTTGTCGACGTTGTAGCCGATGCCCACGGTCACCCACATATAGGGGATGCCGTACTGGTTGCCCGGGTCGCTGGTTTCCAACAGCTTCATCAGCTTGGGATCGAGGTTGTTCCAGTTGGGCAGCTTGCTCCGGTCCAGCGGCTGGATCGCCCCGGCCTGGATCAGCCGCGGCAGGAAGTGATTGGACGGGCTGGCCAGGTCGTAGCCGCTGCCGCCAGTCATCAGCTTGGCCTCGGTGGTTTCGTTGCTGTCGATCACGTCGTAGGTGGTCTGGATACCGCTGCGCCGGGTGAACTCGGCCAGGGTGTCGGGAGCGATGTAGCCGCTCCAGTTGGCGATGCTCACCGTTTCGGCCGCGTGTACGCTTGCGCCGTACAAGGCCAGGGATAACAGTGCCGTAGTGGTGCGATTAATCATGTTTCCGCCCTCTGTGCTCTTATTATTGCGGCGTTTTATTCGCCGCGACGGTTAACGCTCGTGTCGCGCGCGCTGCACTTCCCAGCCCATGCGCAAGCTTGCTCCAATGTCGAAAAACGGTCGCGGCGGCAGGTAGCCGGGGCGGGCCTGGGACAGCACGTCCCGCAGCAGCGAGGAGTCGCAGCCGGCGGCCATTTCCGCCAGCAGCCGGCCCCACAGGGTGCCCCGGGCCACCCCCGAGCCATTGCAGCCGGCCACCGCGTGCAGGCCTGGGGCAACCCGGCTGAAGTACGGCTCGCCGGAGCGGGTGCCGCTCAGGTGCCCGGTCCAGGTGTATTGCAGGTCGGCGTCGGTGATGCCGGGAAAGCGCTTTTGCAGGCCCCGCAGGTGTTCCTGGCGGCGTACCGCCAACTGCGCCGGGCCGAGGTCGCGCTGGCGATATTCAACGGTGTTGCGCATCAGCAAGCGGCGCCCCGGCAACAGGCGCACCGTGGCCGCCCCGGGCAAGGTGGAGAGCACGCCCCAGCCCTGCTCATCCAGCAGCTGTTGCCAGTGCTCCTGGTGCAGGGGCCGGGTGATGCTGGCGCTCAGTTCCAGGGGGAAAGTAGCGCTGTGCCGGACCCCGACCCGGGGCAGGAAGGCGCCGACACAGGCCAGCACCTGGGACGCCTGGATCTCGCCCTCCCCGGTGGTGGCCCGCCAGCCCCGGCCCGCCAGGGGCTGCAGGTCCTGCACCGGGCTGTTCTCGAACACCGCCAGGCGTTCCGGCAGGCGCTCCAGCAGGCCCTTGACGTACTTGGCCGGCTGCAACAGCGCGTTACCGCCGGCGCAGTGGATGGCCCGCTGGTAGAAGCCGCTGCCCAGGCGCTGCTGCAAGGCCGCGCCTTCCAGATACCGGGCCTGGGCGCCCGCCGCATTCAGGGTGGCGACCCGGGCGCTGCTGTCCTGCAGGTGCTGGGGCTGGTGCACGGCAAAGTGATAGCCGCCCGCGTCGAACTCGCATTCAATGCCCAATTCGTCAATGCGTTGGCGCACCTCTTCACCGGCAGCAACGCCGATTCCACAGGCCAACAGATAGGCCTGATGCCCGGGTCGACCGAGCAATTCGTCGGCCCCGGGCAGCTCATGGCTGACCACGAACCCCGAGTTGCGCGCCGAGGCGCCCTGGGCCGCCCGTTGGCGATCCAGCAGGACGATGCGCTGCTGGGGAAACATCCGCGCCAGGGCGTGGGCCGCCGAGAGGCCGGTAATGCCACCGCCAATGATCAGCCAGTCGGCTTTCTGGAGGCCCTTGAGGGTTGGCCGCTGGGGAGTCTGCCCCGCCAGGGCGATCCAGCCACATACATTGTTCAAAGCCTGTCACTCCTGCACAATCCATGCGCCGGGAGCATTCAACAGAACATTCAATCCGGCGCCACATGCCTACAATCTAGGGATATGACGGCTTCATTTCGAACGTTATTAATTCATCCATCTATTCGGAAAACGCATGGATAACCCTCTTCGACTGCCCTCGTTGCAGGCCCTGCAAACCCTGGTCAGCGTGGCCCAGACCCACAGTTTCACCGAGTCTGCGGCGCGCCTGCACCTGACCCAGAGCGCGGTGAGCCGGCAGATCCAGCAACTGGAGGAGCACTACGGCGCCAGCCTGTTCGAACGCAGCAGTCGCCGGGTCTCGCTGACAGACTCGGGGCGCGATGTCTGCAACGTGGCCACGCAGGTCCTCAGGTCCCTCGGCGCCTTGCAGGAACGCCTGGCCCCGGCGCCCCTGGACCGGCCGTTTCGCATCCGCATCTTTGTTTCCCTGGCGGTGCGCTGGCTGTTGCCCAGGCTCAGCGGTTTCTACGCCGCCAACCCCGGGCTGTGCCTGTCGATCGAGACCGTGGGCGGGGCCATGGTGGACCCCAGCGGCGATTGCGACGCCTACGTGCTGTACCTGCCGGAAGGCCTGGACGAACGGCCGCTGACCCCACTGTTCGACGAATACCTGGTGCCGGTGTGCGCGCCGCAACTCAGTGACGGGCAATTACCGCCGCGCTCCCTGGAAGAGCTGGCCGGGCACGCACTGATCCACGGCTCCACCAGCCGCCAGGAATGGACCGCCTGGCTGCAGGCCCAGGACGACCAGAGGCCCCGCAGCTACAAGCACCTGCTGTTCAACCTCGACGACCTGGCCCTGGACGCCGCTGCCCGGGGGCTGGGGGTGGCGATGACCGACCTGATCCTGGCCCAGGACTCGATTGCCCGGGGCAGCCTGCTGATTCCCTTCGGCCAAGCGCTGAAGACCGGCGGGGTCTATGCCCTGTGGCTGCGCGACAGCGGCGCCGCGCACCCGGCCTGCGAAACCGTCCTGAACTGGTTCCAGGCCCAGGCGGCCGAGCGGGATCTGCCCGCGCCAGGGCGGGCCTGAAACACCTGCACGGGGCAGCGGCCCGTCATCCCGCCTTTCTGGTTCAGGAGGAACTGCGTTGAAACCACGGATCTATCTGATCGGTGCCTCGGGCGCCGGCGTCAGCACCCTCGGCAGCGCCCTGGCCCGGCACCTAGACCTGCCCCACGTCGATGTCGATGAGCACTACTGGATTCCCAGCGATCCGCCCTTCACACAAGCACGCCCGCCCGAGGAACGCCTGGAGCGCCTGCACGCAGCCCTGGGCGAGGTGCCCTGGGTGGTGTCGGGTTCGATGGATGGCTGGGGCGACGCCATCATCGCCAGGGCCGACTGGGTGCTGTACCTGGACACCCCGACAGCGCTGCGCCTGCAACGCATCGCTGCCCGGGAGCGGCAACGCTTCGGCCCGCGCATCCTGCCCGGGGGCGACATGCACTCCCAGCACCTGGCGTTTCTGCAATGGGCGGCGGCCTATGACAGCGGCACCCGGGCCGGCCGCAGCCGCCCACGGCACAACGCCTGGCTGGCGCAATTGCAGCAGCCCTGGGAGCGCCTGGACGGCAGTCGATCGAAGGATGAATTACTCGACCAGGCCCTGCGGATCATGGGCCGGGACTGACACCGCTGAAGGACCGCTGAACAGCGGTCCGGGAAAGGCCTGGACGCTACGGGGGGCTCAACTGTAGACAGTCGCCATCGCCCAGGCAAAGCACGCCAGCACCAAGGCCATTCCCACTACATACACCGCTAAAGCACGACCCACAGCAATACTCCACGAACTAGGCAGTCATCAAAACACTCACTCTAGGGGTGAGTCATGGCGCGCATTTTAACAGCAAGCGACGTCATTTTGACACCAGTCCTTGATCTGGATTTTAGACCTACCGACAAATGGCAATATCGTCAATTTTGTGGCGAAAAACCATCCAGGCATTCTTGTCGAACAACCCGACACCGCAACATGATTTTGCATTTTGCCCAGGGTTTCTCCGCCGTTCGAGGAACTTGACGCCCAGGTCAATGCCAGACCCCCTTTTCCCGATAACCGCGCATTTGAGCGATGTCACAGCCTTCGCCCCTGGTTGGACAAGAGTGATTCTCACTGCTTTCATTCAAGGTCAGGTCCGGTTATCACAATCCCAGGAGGGGATACATGCCTTTCAAAGTCATGATGGTTTTCGGTACGCGTCCTGAGGCGATCAAGATGGCGCCATTGGCCCGGGTGCTGCGCAACTGGCCAGGTATCGAGTTGCACATCTGTTCCACCGGCCAGCACCGGGAAATGCTCAAGCAGGTGCTCGACTCCTTCGAGCTCGAAGTCGATGTGGACCTGCAAGTGATGACCCAGGGCCAGACCCTCAACGGCCTGTCGCAGCAACTGCTGATCCACCTGGACACCAGCTACCAGCGCCTGCAACCGGACATCGTGCTGGTCCATGGCGACACCACCACCAGCTTTATCGCCGCCCTCGCCGCCTTCAACCGGCAACTGCCCATCGGCCACGTCGAGGCCGGCCTGCGTACCGGCAACCTCAAGGCGCCCTGGCCCGAGGAGGCCAACCGGCGCCTGACCGGCGTCATCGCCGACCTGCACTTCGCCCCGACCGCCAAGTCCGAAGCCAACCTGCTGCGGGAAAATGTTCGCGCCGAGAACATCGAGGTCACGGGCAATACGGTGATCGATGCACTGTTGTGGATGCGCACCCACCAGCAGCAAACCCACTGGCGCCCCGCCGCCGACTCGCCCCTGGCGATGCTCGACGACAACCGGCGCATGGTACTGATCACCGGCCACCGCCGGGAGAACTTCGGCGACGGTTTCCGCGATATCTGCCTAGCCCTGGCAACCCTGGCCCAGCGCTACCCGGACGTGCAGTTCGTGTACCCGGTGCACCTCAACCCCCAGGTGCAGAACGCGGTCTACGGCCTGCTCTCGGACAAGCCCAACATCTACCTGGTAGCGCCCCAGGACTATCAGCATTTTGTCTGGCTGATGGGACGTTCGCACTTCATCCTCAGCGACTCCGGCGGGGTCCAGGAAGAAGCCCCGGCCATCGGCAAACCGCTGCTGGTGCTGCGGGACGTCACCGAACGGCCGTCGGTGCTGGAGGGCGGCACCGTGCTGCTGGTGGGCACCGATCACCAGCGCATCGTGGGCCACGCCAGTGAGCTGCTGGACGATCCCCAGGTGTATGCCCGCATGAGCCGCGTGCACAGCCCCTACGGCGATGGCCACGCCAGCGAACGCATCGCCCGTCGGCTGTGCTCCTGGCTGGAGGCTCAGCCTGCGCGTGACCCGGCATGAGTCTGGGCTTGATCGATGTCTTCATCTATATCCTCTACGGCCTCAAGTACCTGGCGATCACCCTGGCCCTGCTGATGTTCCTGCTGGGCCTGGATGACCTGTTCATCGACCTGGTGTATTGGGGCCGCAAGCTGATCCGGCGCTGGCGGATCTACGAAAAATTCGAGGCGGCGGATGAGAAACGCCTCTACGAGACCCCGGAAAAACCCCTGGCGATCATGGTCCCGGCCTGGAACGAGGTCGGCGTGGTGGGCGAGATGGCACGCCTGGCGGCCTCCACCCTCGACTATCAGAACTACCAGATCTTCGTCGGCACCTACCCCAACGACGCCGAGACCCAGGCCGACGTCGACGCGGTGTGCCAGCACTACCCCAACGTGCACAAGGTGGTCTGCGCACGCCCCGGTCCCACCAGCAAGGCCGACTGCCTGAACAACATCATCGACGCCATCCTGCGCTTTCAGAACGAGGCCCGGATCGAGTTCGCCGGCTTCATCCTGCATGACGCCGAAGACGTGATCTCGCCCATGGAACTGCGCCTGTACAACTACCTGCTGCCCAACAAAGACCTGATCCAGATCCCGGTCTACCCCTACGCTCCGGCGTGGCAAGGCTTCACCGCCGGGCACTACGTCGACGAGTTCGCCGAGAACCACGGCAAGGACGTGATCGTGCGCGAGGCCCTGACCGGGCAGGTGCCCAGCGCCGGGGTCGGCACCTGCTTCAGCCGCCGGGCCATCAGCGCCCTGCTGGAAGACGGCGACGGCATCGCCTTCGACGTGCAGAGCCTGACCGAGGACTACGACATCGGCTTTCGCCTGAAGCAAAAAGGCATGAAGTGCATCTTCGCCCGCTACTCCATCAGCGATCCGAAACTGGCCCTGGACTACCAATGGGTGCCGGGCATGGACCGCCGCTTTGCCCAGGTGATCTGCGTGCGCGAGCACTTCCCCCGGGACTGGCAGCACGCCGTCCGGCAGAAGTCGCGATGGATCGTCGGCATCGTGTTCCAGGGCACCACCAACCTGGGCTGGAGCCGCAAGGGCCTGCTCAACTACTTTCTCTGGCGCGACCGCCGGGGCCTGATCGCCTACCTGCTGAGCTTCCTGGTGAACCTGCTGTTCCTGGTGCTGCTGAGCATGTGGCTGATCACCGTACTGTCCCCCGACGCCTGGCGCTTCCAGTCGATTCTTGCCGACAGCCCGCTGCTGGCGGCGCTGCTCTGGCTCAACGGCCTGATGCTGCTCAACCGGCTGTTCCAGCGGGCCTGGTTCGTCACCCGGTTCTACGGTGTGGTGCAGGGCCTGCTGTCGGCGCCACGGATGATGTGGAGCAACTTCGTCAACTTCTTCGCCAACCTGCGGGCCCTGCGCCAAGTACTGCAGATGGGCGACTCGCGGCGCGTGGCCTGGGACAAGACCACCCATGAGTTCCCCGCCCTGACCAAGGCCCAGCGCAGCCCCCTGGGCCACCGCCTGGTGGACAAGGGCCTGCTCACCGAAGAGCAGCTCGAAGCCGCGATCACCAGCCCGGTACGCCGGCGCCTGGGGCGCGAACTGCTGCTGCGCGGTTACATCGACACGACCCAGCTGGTGCAGGAACTGGCCGAACAATTCGATCTGCCATGGGCGCCCCTGAACCCGTTCAAGATCGATCCGCAACTGATCGCCGGCGTGCCGCGGCAGATTGCCGTGCAGTACGGCGTACTGCCGGTGGAGGAACAGGGCGAGACCCTGGTCCTGGCCGCCGAAGACCCGGTCAGCCAGGTCTCGCTGGGGGCCATCAGCCGCCAGCTCAAGCGCCCGGTGAGTTGCCGCCTGGCCCCCCAGGGCCGGGTCACCCTGGGCATCCGCTACTGGTACGCCGGCAAGCATCAGAGCGAGGACACCCGACGCATGCTCGAGACCCTCAAGCGCCACCAGGATGACGAAGCCCTGCTGGAGCGCATCAGCCTGCACCAGGTGCAAGTCGGGCACCTGCTGCAGGTGCGCGGCCTGGTGCCCCCCAGCCTGTTCAACCAGGCCATGATCGACTACGACGCCGATCGCGGCTCCCTCGGCGAGCACCTGATCGAACGCGGCATGATCACCCCCCAAGTACTGCAGCAGGCCCTGGCGGACCAGGCCTCGGAACAACAGGCGGCCTACCGCATCGTCGCGCAGGTGGCCCCATGAACCCAGGCCGTCAACTGCTGCTGTGCAGCCTGCTGCTGAGCCTTGGCGGAACCGCCGTGGCCCAGACCGAACCACTGACCGACTTCGAGCGCTTTCGCAGTTACCCCTACCTCGACCGCAGCTACCGCGAGGCGCAAAAAGGCAACTGGAAGGAGGTCGAGCGCCTGACCCGGCACCTGCTGCAACAGGTGCCGAAGAACCAGGAAGCCCAGGGCCTGCTGGCCCAGTCCCTGGCTCGCCAGCGGCGCTACAAGGACGCCGTGCAGGCCATGAACACCGTCCCGGGCGACAGTGAAGCACTGCTGGAACTGCGCCTGACCTGGATCGAACAGGATCCGCCCGGTACCGAACAGGTGGAAAGCTGGATCGCTGCCAGCTCGCTGGCGCACCGGATACGCCTGTGGCAGGCCTACAGCATGAGCCTGGCCAAGTTTGGCGGCGCCCGGCGCGCCTACGACTGGCTGGCGCAACTGCCGGCCAAGGGCGACGACACGGCCCTGCGCCAGGCCCGGGCCAACTGGTCCGAGCAACTGCGCAACTGGGATGAGACCATCGCCCAGCTTGAACCCGTGGCAGCTCGCGGGCAGCTCGACGCCGAAGGCTGGCAGCGCCTGGCCACCGCCTACACCCAGCGCCTGGACGAGATGAAGCTAGAAGCCCTGCTGAAACAGGCCCCCAGCCCCGAGGCCGCGCACCAGGTGCACCTGGCGATGATCGAGCGGGCGATTGCCCTGGGCCACCGCAACCAGGCGCAACGCTGGATCCAGCGCCTGTCGCCGGCCGAGCAGGCCGACCCGGCCCTGCGCCAGCAGCACTGGGAACTGGCCCGCCAGGAGAACGACAGCGACACCGTGCAACGCCTCAGTGCCGAGTTGCAACGGCCTTGCCTGGAGACCGCTGAATGGCTGTCCCGGCACGACCCGGACGCCGCGCTCAAGCAATTGCACCAGTGCTCGCCCCAGGACGATCCGCAGGCCTGGCTGGTGCTGGCCCAGCGCCTGCAAGCCAGCGACCTGCTGCAAAGCCAGCGCCTGCCCGAGCCTTGGGACACGGCCCGGCGCGAACGCCTGGTGGAGGTCTGGCAAGAACAGGGGCAAGGCGCCCAGGCCCTGGCCTGGCTGAGCCAGCAACCGCAGACCCCGGCCGTGCTGAGAAAACGCGCCGAACTCCTGCAGGCCCAGGGCCGCCACCGGGAAGCGGCCGAGCTGTGGGAACGCCAGTACCGCCAGACCGGCAACCTGGCGGCCCTCGACCAAGCCACTTACCTGGCCCTGGGCAACGGCCAGCAAACCCGCGCCCAGTCACTGCTGGAACAGGCCTATGAGCGCCACGCCGGCGGCTTGCCCAGCCCCCTGCTGCAGCGCCTGGCCGGGCTCTACGCCGCCTCGCCGCGCCTGAGTCCAGCGCAGCTGCAACGCATGGGCGCGCTGGTCAAGCGAGTCGACCCGGCCACCCGTGGCCAGCTACTGGCGCAACTGGCGGAAAACGATCGCTGCGACATCGTGCAACAAGCCATCGGCCAACAGCCCAGGGAAGCCTTGGAATACCGCGCCCTGGGCCGCTGCGCCATGCCCGCGCAACCCGGGGCGGCCGTCGCCTACTACCAGGCTGCCGAACGCCTTGGCGAGCGCGGCAACCGCCTGCCCCTGGCCTATGCCCTGGAAGCTTCCGGCGACTCGGCCGGGGCCCTGGCCATCTGGCGCAGCGTGCCGGACACCCAACTGAGCGACAACGCCCGGCTCACCGCCAGCCGCAGCGCCCTGACCGTCGGCGACAACCCCGGCGCCGAACATTACTGGCAGCACAGCCAGGCCCGTGGCGCTGATGAGTGGGCCCTGGGGGCGGCGATCGCCGAGCAGCGCGGTGACACCGCCACAGCCCTGGAGCGTCAGCGTCAGGCCCTCAGACAGGCACCGAATGCCGGGCACTACTACGCCGCGTCGGTCACCGCACAGAAGGCCGGCGACCTGGAGCAAAGCACCCAGTGGCTGGCCGAAGCGGTGCGCCTCGAGCCGGACAACCCGCGCTTTCGCGCCGACTACGGCATGCGCCTGTCCGCTACCCAGACCCCGCAACAGCGACGCCTGGCGATTCCCTACCTGCAACAGGCGACCCGCGACTTCCCCGAGGACTACCGCCTGGGCGAGACCCTGGCCTGGCGCTACGACGAAATCGAAGACAGCGCCGCAGCCCGCCAGGAACTGCGTCGAGTAATCGACCTGGAGCAGAACCCGGTGGCCGCCGATGACCACAACGGCAGCCTCGAAGCCCGCCGCTACCGCCAGCGCCGCGCCCATGAAAGCCTGTCCCGGCGCGACAGCGTGAGCATCGCCAGCACCTGGTCGCCAGGCGGGGTGTCCACCAACAACAGCCTGCTGCCCAACAGCAACACTCAGGGCAGCCGGCGCAGCCCGCAGTCGCAGAACGTCCAGGTGGCGATGTGGGACCACGCCCTGGGGGACGAGCCCAGCCGCAACGGCAGCACCCTGTCGGTCTATGGCCGGACCCTGCTCGGCGGTCTCGGTCGCTCGTCCTACGCCGAGTCGGCCGCCGCCGGCCTGGGCCTGCGCTACAAGCCCTGGGGCAACGCCAACATCAATTTCTATGGCGAGATCTACAAGCAGAGCCAGTTCGACGACCAGGACAACCATGGCCTGAGCCTGGGCCAGATGCTCGACCCCGGCCGCCTGCTGGACCAGCTCAACGATCACCGCAAGCGCGGCCACACCAGCACCGACTACCTGCTGCGCACCACCGCCTCGTTCTTCGACCAGGGCAAGTACCGCAACGACTGGCGAATCGACGAGAGCGACTGGGACGAGCGCTTCCTGTACCTGGACGCCGCCTGGTGGACCAAGGCCGGCGACCATCAATGGCTGTCGCGCTACCAGCAGGGCCACGCCTGGAAACTGCCGCTGAGCACCCCGCAGACCCTCATGCCCTACGGCTTTCTCGAGTTTGCCGCGCAAGACCCGAGCAACGACTGGCGCCAGGACCTGCGCACCGGGGTCGGCCTGCGCTGGCAATACTGGTTCGACGACGACAAGTACAACGCCGACCGCGCCCACCTGACCGTGCGCACCGAATATCAACAGTCCCTGGGAGGCAATCTGTACGAAGGGGGCAATGGCGTCCTGGTGGGCGTGGAGCTGAATTTCTGATGAAACGACTGATGCTGACCACCCTGCTATGGCTGGGCCTGCAACTGACGGCCCAGGCCGAGGAGCGGCTGTTCTACCAGCCGCTCAACAGCGATGCCGCCCTGAGCCGCGAGCAGTGGCGCAAAATCTGGCAGGCCAGCGCCCGGCACGGGGTCAAGACCCTGATCGTGCAATGGACCGCCTACGGCGACTCGAACTTCGGCAACGCCCACGGCTGGCTCGCCGACAGCCTGCGCCAGGCCCGGGACCAGGGCCTGCAGCTGGTTCTGGGCCTGTACATGGACCCGGCCTACTACCAGCGTATCGAGCAACTGGACAGCGCCGGCCTGGAAACCTACTGGCAAGCGCAACTGGCCAGCTCCCTGGACCGCCAGCGCAAGCTGCGTGAAGACTGGAAGCTGCCGGTCAGCGGCTGGTACCTGCCCATGGAACTGGACGACCTGCACTTTCAGGCCGCGGACCGCCGCACCACCCTGCACCGCCAGCTCAAGGACTTCGCCCGCCAGCTCGACGCGCCACTGCACCTGAGCGCCTTCAGCGCCGGCCACCTGGCGCCCCAGGTCAATGCTGCCTGGCTCGGCGAACTGGCCAGTGCCGGCCTGCAGCTGTGGTGGCAGGACGGCGCCGGCACCGGGCGCCTGGCGCCGCTGGTGCGCGATACCTATGCCAGTGCCCTGCCCTGCAGCGTCGGCATCGTCCACGAAGCTTTCCGCCAGACCAGCGCCGCGGGCCAGCCGTTCCACGCCGAGCCGGCCGCCCCGGATGCCCGGCCCGGCGGTTGCCACGCCAGCGCGGTGTTCTCCCTGCGCTACCGCCCGTGGGGCAAGCCACTGCTCGATCATCCGCTCACGACCAAGGCCCGCAATGTTCAGAACCATTGAAGAGCAAGTGCTCAAGCAGGCCGCTCCAGCCGCCTTGAAAATTGAATTCGCGCAACATGATTTCGAACGCCTGCGCAGCTTCTGCATCCTGATCTACATCGCCAGCACCGTTATCTGGCTGATCTTCGACCTGATTGTCAGTTTCCCCGGACGGCAAGGCTTCACCGTCTACTCGATGGTGTTCCTGGTGATCCTGGCCCTCACCACCATCATCCTGCGCTTCACCCGCAAGGCCCGGCATTTCCAGTGGGTCAACCTGCTGTTCGTGCTGACCATCACCATCGGCGTACGCCTGGTGATCGAGGGCCTGCCCATGGACCTGCACCCCGGCTGGCTGATCCTCGGCGCTTCCAGCATTCTCTACAGCGCCTCGGTGATGCCCTTGCGGCGCTGGTCGTTCTTCGCCGCCATCCTCATTACCTGGGCAGTACTCAATCCGTTCTGGGCCACCCAGATCGCCATCAGCGAGCTCAAGGGCCTGATGGTGCTGGTGTATGCCCTGTTTCTCAGCACCCTGACCCTCTACAGTTTTCTCAAGCTGCGCCAGGCCAAGTTGCACAACTACATCATGTCCAAGCTGCTGCTGGACCAGGCCTACCTCGATACCCTCACCGAAATCCCCAACCGCCGCTCCTTCATGACCCGCGCCGACCAGCGCCTGCAGGCCCTGCCCCGGGAGCACGAGCACTACCTGGCGATGATCGACATCGACAATTTCAAGAAGGTCAACGACCTGTACGGGCATGACATCGGCGACGAAGTGCTCAAGCGCATCGCTGCCGATATCAAGTCGGTGATGGTGGATTTCGACTATGCCCGCCTCGGCGGCGAGGAGTTCGCCATCTACCTGGCCGGGGTCCGCCGCGACGATGTCGAGGCCCTGGCCGGGCGCCTGTGCCAGGTGGTACGGGACCAGACCACCCAACACCCGGTGACCATCAGCATCGGCCTGGCCCGGGTCGAGGAAGGCGACAGCCTGAACCAGGCGCTGATCAATGCCGATCGAGCGCTGTACGAGTCCAAGCACAGCGGCAAGGACAGGTACACCTTTCACGTCCCATCCTAGCCACGCCCCGTGCTCCTGCCGGAGTAGTGCCTGTGCAGAGGCTCGGGCCGGGCATGGGATGAGCCCCGGGGCTGCTGCGCGGCCCAGCGCGACCCAGCCCCCTCGCCACCGGGCCTGCCGCTGACGGTCAGACGGGTTCCTGGCGCGACAGCAGGACCCGGGTCACCCGGCGCTCTTCCACGGCCATGACCTGCAGGCTCCAGCCCTCCCACTCCACCCGGTCGCCCTTGACCGGCAAGCGATCCAGCAGGCTCATCACCAACCCGGCCAGGGTCTGGTAGTCATCGGTGGGCGGCGCATTGAAGCCGGTGCGCTGGCGGACCAGGGGCAGGTTCAACGCACCGCCCACCAGAAAGCCGCCATCCTCCTCGACCACATCCGGGCCTTCGATCTCGCTGGCATCAGGCAGCTCACCGGCGATCGACTCAAGGATGTCCGTCATGGTCAGGATGCCGACAAAGTCACCGAATTCGTTGATCACGAACGCAATGTGGGTCGAAGCCTTGCGCATCTGCTCCAGGGCATTGAGGATCGAAAAACTGTCCAGCAGGTTGAGGGTCTTGCGCGCCAGGTGCGCCAGGTTCGGCTCGTTGCCCGCCAGGTACTCCTTGAGCAGCTCCTTCTTGTGCACAAACCCCAGGGGCTCATCCACCGCACCATTGCGAATCAGCGGCAGGCGCGAGTAGGACGAATGCATCAGTTGGGTGCGGATGGTTTCCGGGCTGTCGGCCAGGTCGATGGTGTCGACCTGGGCACGCACGGTCATCAGGCTGCGGATCGGCCGCTCGGCCAGTTGAAGCACGCCACTGATCATCACCCGCTCGCGGCGGTCGAACAGCTCGGCAGCCGGCGCCTCGCCCTCTTCCAGCAGGTCGGCGATTTCCTCGCCCACTTCCTCGGCCGCCAGCTTGCGCCCGCCCAGCAGGCGCATCACCGCATAAGCGGTGCGCTCACGCATGGGCCGCAGGCCCTGCATGGACTTCTTGCGCCGGGCCCGGGCCACCTGGTTGAACAGCTCGATCAGGATCGAGAAGCCAATCGCCGCGTACAGGTAGCCCTTGGGAATATGGAAACCCAGGCCTTCGGCGGTCAGGCTGAAACCGATCATCATCAAGAAGCCCAGGCACAGCATGATCACCGTCGGGTGCTCGTTGACGAAGCGAGTCAGCGGCTTGCTGGCGATGATCATCACGCCGATGGACACCACCACCGCGATCATCATCACGGCCAGTTCCTCGACCATGCCCACGGCGGTGATCACCGCGTCCAGGGAGAACACTGCGTCGAGCACCACGATCTGCGCCACGATCGGCCAGAACAGCGCATAGGTGGCGCTGCCAGTGCGCACGCTGACATGGCCTTCCAGGCGTTCATGCAGTTCCATGGTGGCCTTGAACAGCAGGAACACACCGCCGAACAGCATGATCAGGTCACGGCCCGAGAAGCTCTTGTCGAACACCTCGAACAGCGGCTGGGTCAGGGTCACCATCCAGGAAATACTCGCCAGCAGGCCCAGGCGCATCAACAGCGCCAGGGACAGGCCGATCAACCGCGCACGGTCACGCTGCTCCGGCGGCAGTTTGTCCGCGAGGATGGCGATGAACACCAGGTTGTCGATGCCCAGCACCAGTTCCAGGACGATCAGGGTCAAGAGGCCAAGCCAGGCCGTGGGGTCTGCGATCCATTCCATAAAAAACACTCGATACCTTCAGAGGGGTCAAACAGCCGGACGCGACAAGGCACCAAGGTGCACGCGATGCACAACCTCGGGGCCGGGTAGATCAGGGCAGAAAGTGGCCAGGGCCGGAAAAGCCGGCAAGGCATGAGGGCGGCCTGAGCGTCTGGGGCTCAGTATGGCCGGAAGGCACGAAATACTGGACGTGGAAAGCGAGGGTTGCAGCAGGAAAGAGCGCCGACTGGGAGGCTCCGAGAGACTGTTCATGCAGGTCCTGGATGGAAAAACGGACTTGAAGATTACAGGGCCGGCGCGGAGTTTCCCCAGCGGGAAATTATTTCAAAAGTTTATCGATTTGCACGCCCGGCCCCTGCGGGCCTTGCGGCCAAGACCGCTGGTCGCCCGAGCGAACGCCAGCAGTCACCGGCCACTGCCAGCGCGGTCAGGGCTTACGGGTGGCGTCGTCCAGGGCGAGGATGGTATGGGCGTTGGTCACAGTGGTGGCCAGGGTGTTGATCACCCCGGAACGCAGCGCCCCAAGGGTGGCCGCGGCCTTGGTGTTCTCGCTGGCGATGGCCACCACATCGGGAATCCGCACCAGCTCCTGCACGCTCAGGCCGATCACCCGCCCCTGCATGGCGTTGACCGCCGGCTGGCCGTGAATGTCGATGAAGTCGTAGCCCATCATGTCGCCCACGGTGCCCGAGAGCCGCGCCTGGGCCACTTCCTGGGGCGAGAACCAGCCCATGCGCACCATGTTGCTGTTCTCGCTCATGTCACCGATGCCGATCAGGGCGATGTCGGCGCGCCGTGCCCGGTCCAGGGTCGAGCGCACGGTGTCGTTGCTGATCAGCGCGCTGCGCAGCTCGGGATTGGCCACCAGGGCCGGGGCGTACAGGGTCTCGCTCTCGGCGCCGAAGCGCTGGGCCAGGCGCCGGCAGATATGGTCGGGGTTCATGTACTCGCCGGCCCGCAGGGAACCGCCGATGGCGCAGACGAAGGTGCAGTTGCGGGTCACCGGCAGGAACACGTTGTCGGCCACCGCGCCGACATTGCGGCCCATGCCGACGGCGACGATCATGCCGTCGCCCAGGGTCTTGTTCAGGTAGTTGGCCACCAGGCTGGCCACCGCCGAGCGCTGGGTATCCGGGTCGCTGTGGTCCACCGCGATCAACGCCCGGTCGAGCTTGAAGCGTTGCACCAGGGCCTGCTCCAGCTCGTTGTTCATGGCCGGGTGCTGCAATACCCGCACCTCGACGATGCCCTCGTCCCGCGCGCGCTTGAGCAGACGGCTGACCTTGGCCCGAGACAGGTCGAAGCGCTTGGCGATGACCTCCTGAGTGACGTTCTCCAGGTAGTAAAGCATCGCCACTTCGGTCATCAGGTCGATGTCGCTGGCCCCGCGCAGGGTACTGTCACTCATGTGGACTGGCTTCCGTTTCGGCGTCAAAGGCGCATTCTCCTAGTGGATGTCGATGGCGTCCAGCCTTGGTGCGCCGCCACGGCGCCGGCGTGCCCTGCCCGGTGCCGGTCGCCGCCCCGACCAGTTCCACCCAGTCCTTGGCGGCGCCGACCAAGCCTAGGAATGCCCATCGCGCTCGATGGCGTTGATGCGCTCCACCTTGGCCCCGGAGCGCGCCACTTCGAACTCCGATTGCAGGAAGGCACTGACAATGCCCTTGGCCACCTCCGCCCCGACCACCCGGGCGCCAATGGAGAGAATCTGCGCATCGTTGCTCTTGCGTGCGCGCTCCGCCGAATAGGTGTCGTGGGCTTGCGCCGCGCGTATGCCCTGAACCTTGTTGGCCGAGATGGCCATGCCGATGCCGGTGCCACAGACCAGTATTCCCAGGCGATGCCGCCCAGCCTTGATCGCCGTGGCCACGGCCAGGGCGATGTCCGGATACAGCACCGGTTCCAGTGAATGAGTGCCGAAATCCTCCAGCGGATGCCCCAGCGCCTCAATGTGCCCCTTGAGCAATTCCTTGAGCTCGAAACCCGCTTCATCACATCCAATGGCCACCGAAAAGGCGCTGTTCATGGCAGTTCGCTCCGCAAAGTGAGGTAAGAACGAGATTGATCATATGATCATTGACTGAAACTTTGCTCAGCTATTTTTTCAATATTACACGCCGAGGTGTCAAGCGAGATTTACCTGACACCCGAGTCAAAGCCCTACATAGAGGGGTAAAAAGCCCTATAACCCGTTCAGGAAGAATTATTCCGAAAGCGATTGACTGATCAGAATTTCATTTGATACACATATGATCACCGGGAAACATGACTCTGCGACCTAATAAGAATTCACCGCACGAGGACACGCCGATGGCCACGCCATTACTGCTCCAGGCTCGACATGTCGCCAAGGCCTACGCCGGGGTTCCCGCCCTGCGCGACGGCTGTCTTGATCTGCGGGCCGGCAGCGTGCACGCCCTGTGCGGCGGCAACGGCGCCGGCAAATCGACCTTTCTCAACATCCTCATGGGCATTGGCCAGCGTGACGCCGGCAGCATCCTGCTCAATGGCCGGGCCGTGCGTTTCGAGCGCCCCGGCGACGCCCTGGCCGCCGGGGTGGCGATGATCACCCAGGAGCTGGAGCCGATCCCCGACATGACCGTGGCCGAGAACATCTGGCTGGGGCGCGAGCCCCGTCGCCTGGGCTGCATCGTCGACCGCAAGGCCCTCGTTCGGCAGACCCGCGAGCTGCTGCAGGGCCTGGAGTTCGAGGTCGACCCCCAAAGCCCCATGCGCCACCTGAGCGTGGCTCAGGTGCAGCTTGTGGAAATCGCCAAGGCCTTCAGCCACGACTGCCAGGTGATGATCATGGACGAACCGACCTCGGCCATCGGCGAGCAGGAAACCCAGACCCTGTTCCGGGCCATCCGCCGCCTCACCGAGCGCGGCGCCGGGATCATCTACGTGTCGCACCGCCTCAGCGAACTGGCCCAGATCGCCGACGACTACAGCATTTTTCGCGATGGCGCCTTCGTCGAGAGCGGGTCCATGGCGGACGTCGACCGTGCCCACCTGGTGCGCGGCATCGTCGGCCAGGAACTGCAACGCATCGACCACAAGGCCGGCCGCCAGCAAGCCGCGCAAACCTGCCTGGAGGTCCAGGGCCTGTGCCGTGATGGCGAGTTCCAGGACATCAGTCTGCAACTGCGCCAGGGCGAAATCCTCGGCATCTACGGCCTGATGGGTTCGGGGCGCAGCGAATTCCTCAACTGCCTCTATGGCCTGACTACCGCCGATGCCGGCAGCGCCAGCCTGCAGGGCCGGCCCCTGCCCCGGGGCACCCCGGCAGCCAGCCTGCGCGCCGGCCTGTCCCTGGTGCCCGAAGACCGCAAGGACAGCGGCCTGGTGCTCGATGGCAGCATTCTCAGCAACATCGCCCTCAGCGCCTACGGGCAACTGTCGCGCTGGTCGCTGATCAATGCCCGCAAGGAACAGGCCCTGGCCCGGGACATGATCGGCCGCCTGCAGATCAAGGTCAGCTCCCTGGACCTGCCGGTGGCGTCCATGAGCGGCGGCAACCAGCAAAAAGTGGTGTTGGCCAAGTGCCTGTCCACCCAACCGGTGTGCCTGCTCTGCGACGAGCCGACCCGGGGTATCGACGAGGGCGCCAAGCAGGAGATCTACCACCTGCTGGACCAGTTCGTGCGGGCCGGCGGCGCCGCCATCGTGGTGTCTTCCGAAGCCCCGGAACTGCTGCACCTGAGTGATCGCATCGCGATCTTCAAGGGTGGCCGGCTGGTGACCATCAGCCACGACACCGACCTCTCCCAGGAAGCCTTGTTGAGTCTCGCCTCATGAATGCCAAGACCCGGATCTCTCCTGCCAGCACCGCCACCGCCGTCAGCCCCGCCGCCCGCAGCCACCTGCGCCGGGCCCTGGACCGCTTCGGCCTGCCCCTGGTGTTCATCCTGCTGTGCGTGGCCATGGCCTTTGCCAGCGAGTACTTCATGACCTGGCGCAACTGGATGGACATCCTGCGCCAGACCTCGATCAACGGCATCCTGGCGGTGGGCATGACCTACGTGATCCTGACCCGGGGCATCGACCTGTCGGTGGGCTCGATCCTCGCCTTCGCCGGGCTGTGCAGCGCCCTGGTGGCGACCCAGGGCTACGGCCTGCTGGCGGCGGTGAGTGCCGGCATGTTCGCCGGGGCCATGCTGGGCATGGTCAACGGCTTCATGGTGGCCAACCTGTCGATCCCGCCCTTTGTCGCCACCCTGGGCATGCTCAGCGTCGCCCGCGGCATGACCTTCATCCTCAACGACGGCAGCCCGGTCACCGACCTGCCGGAACACTACCTGGCCCTGGGCATCGGCAAGATCGGCCCGGTGGGCGTGCCCATCGTGATCTTCGCGGTGGTGGCGCTGATCTTCTGGCTGGTGCTGCGCTACACCACCTACGGCCGCTACGTGTATGCGGTGGGCGGCAACGAGAAAAGCGCGCGCACCTCCGGGATCGGCGTGCGCAAGGTGATGTTCTCGGTGTACGTGGTCTCGGGCCTGCTGGCGGGGCTGGCCGGCGTGGTGCTCTCGGCCCGCACCACCTCGGCCCTGCCCCAGGCCGGCACCTCCTACGAGCTGGACGCCATCGCCGCGGTGGTAATCGGCGGCACCAGCCTGTCCGGCGGCACCGGCAGCATGGTCGGCACCCTGTTCGGCGCCCTGTTGATCGGGGTGATCAACAACGGCCTGAACCTGCTGGGGGTGTCGTCCTATTACCAGCAAGTCGCCAAGGGCCTGATCATCGTCTTCGCGGTGCTGATCGATGTCTGGCGCAAGAAGAAAGGCTGACCCCCGCCACCGCGCGGTACAACCACAACAACAATGGAGTTCCCCATGAAGCTTTCTCCGATCCGGCTTGGCACTTCCCTGGCAGCAGTGGTGGCCATCACCCTGCTCTCCGGCAACCCGGCGCTGGCAGCCGAAAAGACCTACAAGATCGGCGCCGCGGTCTACGGCCTCAAGGGCCAGTTCATGCAGAACTGGGTGCGCGAGCTCAAGCAGCATCCAGCGGTCAAGGACGGCACGGTGCAGATCACCGTGTTCGACGGCAACTACGACGCCCTGACCCAGAACAACCAGATCGAGACCATGGTCACCCAGCACTACGACGCGATCATCTTCGTGCCCATCGACACCAAGGCCGGGGTCGGCGCCGTGGCCCGGGCCCGGGAGAACGACATTCCGGTGATCGCCTCCAACACCAAGGTGGCCAGCGCCAGCGTGCCCTACGTCGGCAACGACGACGTCGAGGGCGGGCGCCTGCAGGCCCAGGCCATGGTCGACACGCTCAAGGGCAAGGGCAATGTGGTGATCATCCAGGGCCCGATCGGCCAGTCGGCCCAGATCGACCGCGAAAAAGGCGAGATGGAAGTGCTCAAGCAGCACCCGGACATCAAGGTCATCGAGATGAAGACCGCCAACTGGTCCCGGGCCGAAGCCCTGTCCCTGACCGAAGACTGGCTCAACGCCCACCCCAATGGCGGCATCTCGGGGGTCATCGCGCAGAACGACGACATGGCCCTGGGCGCCCTGCAGGCGATCAAGTCCCGCGGGCTGTCCCCCAGCGACGTGCCGGTGACCTCCATCGACGGCATGCCGGATGCCATCCAGGCAGCGAAAAAAGGCCAACTCACGACTTTCCTGCAGGACGCCCAGGCCCAGTCTCAGGGTGCCCTGGACGTGGCCCTGCGGACCTTGGCCGGTAAGGACTACAAGCCGCGCTCGGTGATCTGGGAGCGCTACGCCAGCAATCTGAAATGGGGTGATGGCAGCGACACGCTGTACATCCTGCCCTGGGTGCCGGTGACCCCGGCCAACGCCGACGCGCTGTACCAGCAGGTCAGCGGCAGCAAATAGCCCCTGCGGTGACCGGCGAGCCTGCTCGCCCGGCACCGGCCACCACCTACAACAAGGAGTCATGACATGTCCGGATTCTGGGACCAGGCCTTCGATCTGAGCGGTCGTTGCGCCGTGATTACCGGTGGCGCCGCCGGCATCGGCCTGGCCTGCGCCAGCCTGCTGGTGGAGCGCGGCGCCCGAGTGGCCCTGCTCGACCGCGACCCGGCGGTGCTGCGCATGGCCGCCAACCTGGGCAGCCAGCACCTGGGGGTGCCGGTGGACCTGCGGGAGCTGGACCAGTTGAACCAGGCAGTGGAGCAAGTGGCCGAGCACTTCGGGCGCCTGGACTTTCTGGTCAACAGCGCCGGCGTGGCATTGCTGGACAAGGCCCTGCAAGTGACCGAAAGCGCCTGGGACACCACCCTCGACATCAACCTCAAGGCCAGCTTCTTCATGGCCCAGGCCTGCGCCCGGCACATGCGAGACCAGGGCGGCGGGCGCATCGTCAACCTTGCCTCCCAGGCGGCGGTGATCGGCCTCGACCGGCACGTCGCCTACTGCGCCAGCAAGGCCGCCGTGGTGGGCATGACCAAGGTCCTGGCCATGGAGTGGGCGGCGGACGGAATCAACGTCAACGCCGTCTCGCCAACCATTGTCGAGACCGCCCTGGGCAAGCAGGCCTGGGCCGGCGAACTGGGGGAGCGGGCCAAATTGCAGATCCCGGTCGGGCGCTTCGCCCAACCCGAGGAAATCGCCGGGCTGGTGCTCTACCTGCTCAGCGACGCCGCCAAGATGATCACCGGCGAGAACGTGGTGATCGACGGCGGCTACAGCATTCAGTAACCCGCAGACATTCCAGCCATTGCGCCGAGGTGCCCGTCTATGTCCAGCCAGCCTGAAACCGCCAGCGCCCATCAGTTGCCGCCCGCCATTCCCGCCACCATGCAGGCGGTGGTCTGCCACGGTCCCGAGGACTACCGCCTGGAACAGGTGCCCGTCCCCATACCGGGGCCCGAGGAGATCCTGACCCAGGTCGAGCTGTGCGGCATCTGCATGGGTGATATCAAGACCTACCGCGGCGCGCCGTCGTTCTGGGGCGACGCCGAGCAGCCGCGCTACGTCAAGCCGCCAATGATCCCCGGCCACGAGTTCGTGTGCCGGGTGGTGGCCCTGGGGCCGGGCGCGGAAAAACGCGGGGTCAAGGTCGGCGACCGGGTGATCTCGGAGCAGATCGTGCCCTGCTGGGGCTGTCGCTTCTGCAACCACGGCCAGTACTGGATGTGCCAGAAACACGACCTGTACGGCTTCCAGAACAACGTCCAGGGGGCCATGGCTCAGTACATGATCTTCACCCGGGAAGGCATCGTGCACAAAGTGCCGGACAGCATTCCAGCGGACGAGGCCATCCTCATCGAACCCCTGGCCTGCTCCCTGCACGCCGCCGACCGCGCCGATGTCGGCTTCGACGACATCGTGGTGGTGGCCGGGGCCGGCACCCTGGGCCTGGGGATCATCGGCGCGGTGCGCATGCGCAACCCCAAGCGCCTGATCGTCCTCGACATGAAGCCCGAGCGCGCCGAACTGGCCCTGCGCATGGGCGCCGACGAGGTCTGGAACCCGGCCGAGGAAGACGTGCTGGCAAAGATCCGCGGCCTCACCGAAGGCTATGGCTGCGACATCTACATCGAAGCCACCGGCCACCACAAGGCGGTCAACCAGGGCCTGGCGATGCTGCGCAAACTGGGGCGCTTCGTCGAGTTCAGCGTGTTCAACGACGAAGCCACGGTGGACTGGTCGATCATCGGCGACCGCAAGGAACTGGACGTGCTCGGCTCGCACCTGGGGCCCTACATGTACCCGCGGGCCATCGACTTCATCGGCCAGCGCAAGATCGACATGCGCGACGTGGTCACCCACACCTTCGCCCTGGCGGACTTCAAGCAGGCCTTCGCGGTGATGGAACGTGGCGATCGCTCCCTCAAGGTGGTACTCAAGCCCTGAGCCGCCCCCACTCACCGCGCCACGGCCAACAACAAGAACACAGGAAAACCGTCATGAATCGAGTGATCAACGACCCGGACCAGGTGGTCGAGGACATGCTGCAAGGCATCCTGCTGGCCCATCCGCATCTGGCACAGTTCGAAGCCAATCCACGGGTCATCGGCAAGCACCAAGCCTCGCCGCAGGGCCAGGTGGGCATCGTCACCGGTGGCGGCTCGGGCCATGAGCCGGCCTTCCTCGGCTATGTGGGGCCAGGCCTGGTGGACGCCGTGGCAGTGGGCGAGATCTTCTCCTCGCCCACCGCCAAGAGCTTCTTCGACGCCTTTCGCGCCGCCGACCGCGGGGCCGGCGTGGCCTGCCTCTATGGCAACTACGCCGGCGATAACATGAATGTCAAACTGGCGATGAAAATGGCCGCCAGCAGGGACTTGCAGGTACGCACGGTGGTGGCCAACGACGACGTGGCGTCAGCACCACGGGAAGAGATCCACAAGCGACGCGGCGTGGCCGGGGAAATTTTCATGTGGAAGGTCGGCGGCGCGGCAGCGGCCCGGGGCTACGACCTCGACGGGGTTATCCGGGTCGCGCAGAAAACAGTCGACCAGTGCCGCTCCATCGGCGTCGGCCTGACCCCCTGCACCATTCCTGCCGTGGGCAAGGCCAACTTCCAGATTGCCGACGGCCAGATGGAACTGGGCATCGGCCACCATGGCGAGCCGGGCATTGAAGTGATCCCCACTGAATCCGCGGCGGCCATGGCCCAGCGCATGCTGGCACCGATCCTGGCCGACCGGGAGTTTGAGCACGACGCGTCGGTGGTGGTCCTGGTTTCAGGCCTCGGCGCCACCCCGGTAATGGAGCTGTACATCTTCTACGCCGAAGTCGAGCGCCTGTTGCGCGCCCAAGGCCTGAACATCCACCGCTGCTACGTCGGCAACTACTTCACCTCCCTGGAGATGATGGGCGTGACCCTGACCCTGCTGGGCCTGGACGCCGAACTGGCAACCCTGATCGACCACCCTTGCCGTTCCATCGGCATGACCCAGGCGGAGTGAGCCATGAACCAGCAGTTTTCCAGCCAGGACGGCAGCGCCATCGTCAGCGATCTGGTGACGGTGATCGTGGCCAACCGCGAGTACCTGAGTGAAGTGGACGGCGCCATCGGCGATGGCGACCACGGGATCAACATGGCCAAGGGCTTCGCCCATTGCGGGCGCGCCCTTGAAGGTCGCGAACTGGGCCTGGCAGAAGCCCTCGACGAACTGACCCTGAGCCTGATGGAAGGCATCGGCGGCTCCATGGGGCCGCTGTACGGCAGCCTGTTCATCGGCATGGCCAACGAGGTGCGCGGCGCCACCCGGATCGACGCCGCGGGTTTCTCCCGCCTGCTGCGGGGCGGCCTGACCTCCTTGCAGGACATCACCGAGGCCGGCGTGGGCGACAAGTGCCTGATGGACACGCTGATTCCGGCGGTGGAGGCCTTCGAGCAGGCCGAAGCTGCCGGAGCCTCGTTCCAGGAGGCCTTGCAACGCATGAAAAGTGCGGCGTCCCAAGGCCGGGACTCGACCCGCGACCTGGTGGCGCGGATCGGTCGGGCCAGCCGCCTTGGGGAGCGCTCCCTGGGGGTACTGGATGCCGGGGCAGTGTCCTGCTGCCTGATTCTCGAGCGCCTGGCGGACTCCATCACCGCGCGCCTTTGATCAGCCCTGCGCGCGCCCTGGCGATCCCGGCTCGGCATGGGTTGGGCCACTGCCGAGCCCGGAAGAGCCGGGCGCTCTGCCAGCCCAGGGCTCCTGCCGGTCGAGCCCAGCCGATGACTGCGGCTACACCTGTTCGGCAATCTCGATCAGGTTCAGGTCCGGGTCCCGCAGGTACACCGAACGGATCGGCCCCGTGGCCCCGGTGCGCGCCACCGGGCCTTCGATGATCGGCCAGTCGACCTGCTGCAGGTGGGCAATCACCTGCTCCAGGGGCACGCTGGCGATAAAGCACAGGTCCAGCGCCCCCGGCACCGGCAGGTGCGCCTTGGGTTCGAACTCATGGCCGCGCACATGCAGGTTGATCTTCTGGTTGCCGTACTTGAACGCCTTGCGTCCGCCGGCAAAAGTCTGCAGTTGCATGCCCAGCACCCGCACGTAGAAATCCTCGGCGGCGACCGGGTCGACGGTGGTCAGTACCAGATGGTCAAGGTGGTCGATCATGGGCGGTTCAGCTCCTGAAGAAAAACGCACAAGGCGAGGATTATGCGCGCCAGTCATCTGCTTGAACACGCCTTCTCAGGCCTTGTTCCGGTACTCGCGCCGGACCTGTTCGATGTAGCGCACCACTGCTGGAGCCTGCTCGAAACGGCGATGGATCAACGACAGCCAGGACGATGCCGAACTGCCGCCGATGGGCCGGTACAGGACATTGGGCAGGCTGACATGGCCCACCACCGACTCGGGAACCACCGCCACCCCCTGCCCTAGGGACACCAGGGCCAGCACCGCCACCAGGCCCCCGGGCTGAGCCCCGAGCTTGGGAGCGTAGGCGCCCTGGGCCGCCACCTGCAGGGTGCCGCTGATCTGCTCGGGCAGAATGAAGGTCTCGTTGAGCAGGTGCTCGGAGGCGATCTGCGGCAGGCGGCACAACCAGGACTCGGCTGACAGCGCCAGGACAAAACCCTCGGCGTCCAGGCGAATGGCCTCGACCCCCTCCGGCAGGGGCATGGGCGAGCGGATGTAGCCAACATCGAGGCGCCCGTCGGCGATGCGCGCCGGCAGTGTCGCCATGGGCATCTCCCGCACATTGAGGCTGACGTCCGGGCAATCGCGGCCAAAGCCCTGCACCTGTTTCTGCAGCAACCCGGAATACACCGCCGAGGCCACGTAGCCCAGCTCGATGTGACCGATCTCGCCGCGCCCGGCGCGCTGCGCGTTGCGCTGGGCAAACTCGAACTGGCGCACCGTCGCCTCGGCCTCCAGCAACAGCGTGGCACCGGCCTCGGTGAGGCTGACCTCGCGCTGCTGGCGCAGGAACAGGCGCGTGCCCAGGGCTTTTTCCATGTCCTGGATCTGCCGGCTCAGGGTCGGCGGGGCGATGCCCAGTTGCTCAGCGGCACGGGTGAAATTGCGCTGCCGGGCCACCGCCAGGAAGTAGCGAAAGTGACGAATTTCCATAAGGCATTAGCTCAAAGGTAATGAACTGCCCGCCAGCAGCTAACAAAGACCCTCAAGGGCCGGGATAAGCTGAGCGGACCTTCACAGTAGAGAGCCACGGCCATGCGCGTCAAACCCCTGTTTCTGGCAATGATCACCTGCTGCAGCCTGCAGACTGCTGTAGCTGGGGAGATTCGACCCGACGTTGCCCACAAGGCAATCCTTACCCTTGACAGTGCCCAGAGCCTGCTGCGAGCAGCCCAGGAAACCGCCAACGCCAAGGGCTGGCCCTGCGCGGTGGTGATCGTCGACGACGGTGGCTGGCCGATTCTCGGCGCACGCATGGACGGCGCCCCGGTGGTAGCCGGGATCGAACTGGCCCAGGGCAAGGCGCGCACTTCAGCGCTGTTCAAGCGCCCCTCGGGGGACCTGGAAAACGCCGTCAATGGCGGCCGCCCCGCCGCCCTCAGCGCCGGCCTGCTGATGATGAAAGGCGCGCAGCCGATCATCGTCGACGGCCAGGTGGTCGGGGCCATCGGGGTCAGTGCCGACACCCCGGCCCACGACGATGAAATCGCCCTGGCGGCCATCGCCACCCTGGCCCAGCGGGTGACCCCATGAGCGCCGTCAACCCGCGCCTGACCCTGCTCACCGCCTCCGGGGTCTGTTCGCTGATCGTCCTGGACACCAATATCGTCGCCGTGGCCCTGCCCAGCATCGCCCGCGACCTGGGGGCCAACTTCGCCGACATCGAATGGGTGGTCAGCGCCTACATGCTGGCCTTCGCCGCGCTGCTGCTGCCGGCCGGCAGCCTGGCCGACCGCTTCGGCCGCAAGCGCGTGCTGCTCTGCGGCCTCGGCCTGTTCATCCTCGCGTCCCTGGGCTGCGGCGCGGCGCCCAACGCCTTGCTGCTGGACATCGCCCGGGCGCTGAAAGGCGTGGGGGCGGCCCTGCTGCTGACCTCGGCCCTGGCCTCCATCGGCCATACCTTCCACGACGAAGTGGAACGGGCCAAGGCCTGGGCCTTCTGGGGTGCCTGCATGGGCATGGCAATGACCGCCGCCCCCACCGTCGGCGGGCTGATCACCGAATACTTCGGCTGGCGCTGGATCTTCTACTTCAACCTGCCGGTGGGCCTGCTGCTGTTATGGAGTGTGCTGCGCAACGTGCCCGAATCCCGCGATACCCAGGCCGCGCGCCTGGACCCCTGGGGCAGCCTGGCCTTCAGTGCCAGCCTGCTGTGCCTGATCTGGGGCCTGATCGAAGCCAACCGCATCGGTTGGAGCCATCCCGCCACCAGCACCCGGCTCCTGGCGGGGATCGCCCTGCTCGGCCTGTTCGTGCTGATCGAACGGGTGCAGCGCCGGCCCATGGTCGACCTGCAACTGTTTCGCCACCCGCGCTTCATCGGAGCCCTGCTGGGCATGTTCGCCTACGCCGGCTGCGCCCAGGTGATGATGACCCTGCTGCCCTTCTACCTGCAGAACGGCCTGGGGTTCTCGGCCATCGCCTCAGGCCTGGGCATGCTGCCCTTTGCCTTGACCATGCTCATCTGCCCGCGGATCGGCGCACGCCTGGCCGGGCGCTATGCCCCGGCCACACTGATGGCCGCCGGCCTGACCCTGGTGGGCTGCGGCAACCTGCTCAGCGCCTGGGCGGTGCAGGCCGGAGGCTACCTGAGCTTCGCCCTGGCCATTGCCGTGACCGGTGCCGGTGCCGGCCTGCTCAATGGCGACACACAGAAAAACATCATGGCCTGCGTGCCCCGGGAGCGTACCGGCATGGCCTCGGGCATGAGCACCACCATGCGTTTCAGCGCCATCATGCTGGCCATCGGCGTGTTCGGCGCGTTGCTCGGCAGCCACACCCAGCAGCGCTTGCAGCAGAATCTTGAAACCCAGGCCGGACAATGGCTGCAACAGGCGCCGGAGATTGCCTCGCGGGTGGTCGCCGGCGACATGCAGGGGGCCCTCGCCGGGCTGCCGCAAAGTGCCCGAGCGTTGATCGAGCCACTGGCCAACCAGGCCTTTGTCGCCGGTTTCGCCCTGGTCCTGACCGTCGCCGGGTTCCTCGCCCTGCTGGGCGCACTGGTGGTCGGCAGCCTGATGCGCAAGCCCCTGCCCCAGGCTCAGGGGCTGGCACTGAAGATCGAATAGATCCATGGAGCAGCCGCCAGGCCGGCATTGGCGACCGCGGCATCGACCGGCGCCTGCTGGCCTGCGGCAACCCCCAGGGTCAGCGACACAGGCAGCGCCATCCGGTCTTCGCCGATGCCTGCAACAACCAGCACCGAATCGCCATACAGGCTCCGGTTGCACTTTCATAACACTGTGCAAATTGCCCAGACCTCTGGCGAGGATTAAGGTGCGCCAGGCTTGCGCTCAATGAGCCGCCCGGCAAACCAGACAATGAGGTCAAATGGTGCAGGATAAAAACATCATCGTAGTGGGCGCGGGCATTGTCGGCGCGTCCATCGCCTATCACCTGGCGAGCCTTGGCGCCCGGGTCACGGTGCTGGAACAGGCTACCCCGGCCGCCGGTGTCAGCAGGCAGTCCTTTGCCTGGATCAACCAGGCCGACGAATCCCCCGACGCCAGCAATGCCCTGCGCCGCCTGGCGCTCACGGACTACCGACGCCTGCAACAGGCACTGCCGCAACTGGCGATCAACTGGAGCGGCGCGCTGTCCCACACCCGGGCCACCCTGGACTCGGAACAGCGCTGCAAGGTCGCGCCCATCGGCTCGGCCCGCTGGCTGACCCGCGCGCAAATCAGCCAGCTAGAGCCCAACCTCAACTCGCCAGCGCAGCGGGCCCGCTACGCCCGGGACGAAGGCAGCCTGGATCCGGTCGCCGCCATTCGCACCCTGCTCGACGCCGCCTGTGCCCACGGCGCCCAGGTGCTCGAACACACCCCGGTGCTGGGCCTGGAGGTCGAAGGCCAGCAGGTCGTCGGGATACGCACCGCCAACGCAGTGCTGCGCGCCGACTGCGTGGTGCTCGCCGCCGGTTGTGCCAGCCCGCTCCTGCTGGCGCCCCTGGGCATCAACCTGCCAGTGCAGGCCTCGCCCTCGATCCTGCTGCGCTTCGATGCACCGCCAGGGCTGGTCAAGACCCTGGTCTCCAACGATCAGCTGGAGGTCCGCGAGGACAGCGACGGTGGCTTGCTGGCAGCCGAAGACTACCTTGACGCGGACGGCCCCAGGGGCCCACAGGCCATTGCGCAGCAGGCCCTGCAAGTGCTCCGCTCAGCGCTGCGCGGAGCCGAGGCCATCAGCCTGCGCAGCGTGGAGGTCGGCCAGCGGCCGATGCCCGTGGACCGCCTGCCGATCATCGGCCACTGTCCCGGGCAGCAGGGCCTGTACCTGGCCGTGATGCACGCTGGGGTAACCCTGGCCGCCAGCGTCGGACGCCTGGTCAGCGAGGAAGTGGTCCATGGCCAGCGCTGTGTCGAACTCGATGCCTGCCGCCCCGAACGGTTCACCTGAAGCCTGGCAGCGCCCCATCCACCCGCGCCCCGGCACGCAACACCCTGGCTCAGGCCTTTGGCGCTCAGCCGCGCCGCGCCAGCCCGCGCCACGCCGCCGTTCACTGCCTGCGACAAGCGCGCCAGTGAACCGGCGGAATCATCTGCCCCCGCCTGTTGTCCTCTGTTGATCGCAACGATTTCTTACTCGAACGGTTGGAGAACTCCATGGCGAACATCACGATTGCCCAGCAATTGGCGACCACCCTTGAGCAAGCCGGGGTCAAGCGCATCTGGGGGCTGACCGGCGACAGCCTCAACGGCCTCACCGATGCCCTGCACAACATGCAAAGCATCCAGTGGATGCACGTGCGCCACGAAGAAGTGGCGGCCTTCGCCGCCGGCGCCGAAGCGGCGCTCACCGGGCAACTG
Organism: Pseudomonas sp. PH1b; assembly: GCF_000633395.1. Lineage (GTDB taxonomy): Bacteria > Pseudomonadota > Gammaproteobacteria > Pseudomonadales > Pseudomonadaceae > Aquipseudomonas. The sequence continues at coordinate 56,696 of NZ_AYMU01000011.1, read as the reverse complement.
GCGGTGTGCGCCGGCAGTTGCGGGCCGGGCAACCTGCACCTGATCAATGGCCTGTTCGACTGCCACCGCAACCATGTGCCGGTGCTGGCGATTGCCGCGCAGATCCCGTCGTCGGAAATCGGCCTCAACTATTTCCAGGAAACCCACCCCCAAGAGCTGTTCAAGGAGTGCAGCCACTTTGTCGAACTGGTGAGCAACCCGGCGCAGATGCCCGAAGTGCTGCACCGGGCCATGCGCAGCGCGATCCTCAATCGTGGCGTGGCAGTGGTGGTGATCCCCGGCGACGTGGCCTTGCAACAGCTGCCCGCCGCCAGCAAACCCTGGCCGGCGCTGCAGGCGCCGCGCACCCTGCCCGCCCCCCATGACCTCGACCGGCTGGTGGAGTTGCTGAGCCAGAGCAAGGCCGTGACCCTGCTGTGCGGCAGTGGTTGCGCCGGCGCCCACGACCAGGTGGTGGCCCTGGCCGAGGCCCTCGGTGCACCGGTGGTGCATGCTCTGCGGGGCAAGGAGCACGTGGAATGGGACAACCCGTTCGACGTCGGCATGACCGGGCTGATCGGCTTCAGCTCGGGTTACCACGCCATGCTCAACTGCGACACCCTGGTGATGCTCGGTACCGACTTTCCCTATCGCCAGTTCTACCCCGGCGACGCCACCGTGGTGCAGATCGACCATGATCCCCAGGCCCTCGGGCGGCGGGTCGGCCTGGACCTGGGCATCGTTGCCGACGTCAGCGAAACCCTTGCGGCGCTGCTGCCGCGCCTGCCCTACAAGGGTGATCGCAGCTTTCTAGAGCAGTCCCTCAAGCACTACGCCAAGGCGCGCCAGGGCCTGGACGACCTGGCCCAGCCCTCCGCTGCCGACCGGCCGATCCACCCGCAATACCTGACCCGCCTGCTCAGCGAACTGGCGGACGACGATGCGATCTTCTGCGCTGACGTCGGCACCCCCACGGTCTGGGCCGCGCGCTACCTGAAGATGAATGGCCGCCGGCGCTTGCTGGGTTCCTTCAACCACGGTTCCATGGCCAACGCCATGCCCCAGGCCATGGGCGCCCAGGCAACGTACCCGGATCGCCAGGTCATCTCACTGTCCGGCGACGGCGGCTTCAGCATGTTGATGGGCGATTTCATTTCCCTGGCCCAGCTCAAGCTGCCGGTCAAGATCATCGTCTACGACAACGCCTCCCTGGGGTTCGTCGCCATGGAGATGAAATCCGCCGGCTACCTGGACACCGGCACCGACCTGCACAACCCGGACTTCGCCGCCATGGCCAACGCCATGGGCATCCTCGGCCTGCGGGTGGAAAAATCCGAGGAACTGGAAGGCGCCCTGCGCACAGCCCTGGCCCATGACGGCCCGGTGCTGGTGGACGTGCTCACCGCCAAGCAGGAACTGGCCATGCCTCCGGCGATCAAGCTGGAACAGGCCAAGGGCTTCAGCCTGTACATGCTCAAGGCAGTGATGAGTGGACGGGGCGACGAGGTGATCGAACTGGCCAAGACCAACTGGCTCAAGGGCAAGCTGTTCAGCTAGGGCCAGGCGCGGCCCGCCAGCCAGGCTGCGAGCACCCGCTCGCAGCACTGCCTAGGGCAGAGGGTAACTGCCCGGCAACAGGATGCGGTGATCCAGGTGCTGCACATCGGTGTAACCGCACAGCGCCAGGGTCAGGTCCATTTCTCTGGCGATGATCTCCAGAGCCTTGGCCACCCCGGCCTCGCCCATTGCTCCCAGGCCATACAGATGCGCGCGCCCGAGCATGACCCCTTGGGCCCCCAACGCCAGGGACTTGATCACGTCCTGCCCGCTGCGGATACCGCTGTCGAGCCAGACTTCGAGCCGATCACCGACCGCTTCGACGATCGCCGGCAGCATGCTGATGCTGGAAGGAGCGCCGTCCAGCTGACGGCCGCCATGGTTGCTGACGATCAGCGCATCGGCGCCGCTGGCCAACGCCAGGCGCGCGTCCTCGACATCCAGGATGCCCTTGAGAATCAGCGTGCCGCCCCAGCGCTCCTTGATCCATTGAATGTCGTCCCAGCTCAGGCGCGGATCGAACTGTTGGTAAGTCCACTCAGCCAGTTGCTGCATGTCATCAACACCTTTGACATGCCCCATGATGTTGCCGAAATGGTGCCGGCGCGTGCCCAGCATCCCTTTGATCCAGCGTGGCTTGCAAAGGATGTTCAACAAGCTGGAGGGGGTCAGTCGCGGTGGAATGCTGAGGCCGTTTTTCAGGTCCTTGTGGCGCTGGCCGCTCAACTGCAGATCAAGGGTCAGGACCAGGGCATCACAACCGGCGGCCTTGGCCCGGTCGATCAGGCTGGCGACGAACCCACGGTCGCGCATGACATAGAGCTGGAACCAGAACGGCGCGGCAATGGCTTCGGCGATGTCCTCCAGGGAGCAGATGCTCACCGTCGACAAGGTGTAGCGAATGCCCGCGGCGGTAGCGGCGCGAGCGGCAAGAACTTCGCCGTCGGCGCAGATCATTCCGGCCAGGCCAGTGGGCGCGATGGCCAGCGGCATGGCCATGTCGATGCCCAGTCGCCGGGTGTTGAGCGAGCGATGCTCGATGTTGCGTGCGACCCGCTGGCGCAGCTTGATCGCGCTGAAGTCGGCCTGGTTGGCCTGGTAGGTGCTTTCGGTCCAGGAGCCGCCATCGACATAGTCATAGAACATTCGCGGCACCCGCCGCCGAGCCATTGCACGCAGGTCTTCGATACAGGTGATGATGGGCATTGGCCCGCTCCCGATTGAGGTTCAGCGCGAGATTAACGGCCCGCCCGAGGCGTTACCGGGAAAAGATTTCGCACTTATCGGGCGTAACTTTCCTACAGCGAATGCTGCAAGCGTGCCTCCGCCTCAAGCACAGTTTCATGGCAGACCCGGGTCAACCAGGCGCTGAAGGCTGCTGCCGCCGGCGATGGCTGCCGAACCCGCAGTTGATAGTGAAAGGAGGGCTCGCTGCGTACCTTGCCAATCGCCACCAGTTGCCCATCGGCCAGCCACGCCTGTGCCAGTGAGGGCCGCGCCAGGACCACGCCCTGAGCCTTGGCCGCGGCCTCAAGCATCATGCCCAAGTCCAGCAGGGCCGGCCCCTGCCTTGGTTCGAGGAGCTCCAGGCCAGCCTGCATGAACCAGGGCCGCCAGGGCTCCAGGGGAGAACGCAATAAGGGTAAGCGGGCGAAATCCCGCACCGGGTCCAGGTCCGGGAAACGCGCCAGCAAGGCCGGCGCAGCCATGGGCTGCAGTTGCTCGTCGAGCAGCCGCTGGCCTGGCGCGACCTCGGCGCTGTCGCCACTGATCAGCACATCGCAAGCACTGCCATCGACACTGCCCATGGGCGCACTGAGCTGGATCTGCAGGTCGACGTCGGGGCAGGCCAGGCTGTGCTCCTGCAGCCGCGGGATGAGGACCTGGCGGGCGAAGGTCGGCGGGCAGCTGACCATCAGGTGCTGCTTGCGCTGCACGGGCCGCTGATGCCCGGGGATCGCCAGCAACTGCGCGAGGATCGGGCTGATCTGCTCCAGGTAGACCTGCCCCTGCACCGTCAGCATCAAGGTGCCACCCTGGCGTTCGAACAACGACACGCCCAGCAGTTGTTCCAGGCCCGCAATGCGCTTGCGCAAGGCGCTGCCGGTGAGCGACAGGGCATCGGCCGCGCGTTCGAAACTCTGCAACTGCGCGCCCGCCTGGAAGGCCAGCAGTGCATCCAGGGAAGGCAGGCGATAGTCAGTGAAATTGTTCATGGCTGGGCTCCTGAGCGCACTCCGACAATGGTCCAGACACAGTTCCGGTACAGGGTTGCGCCAAGGTCCGGATCTTACCCAGGCTGCTGGTGCCAGGGCGACATCTATGCATCGCCGTGAGAAAAAACCTCCCGCGGAGCGCGCCTTTTATTCCTCATCGGCGCCAGCCGTGCTCGCTAGGATGATTCTCGCGATCTTTAAAACAACAACAAGAAGGAAGACCAGCCATGCTTAAAATCGCTCTCAGTACCCTGGCCCTGGCGCTGCTCTGCCACGCGGCCCAGGCCGACAGCCTGACCGTGGTCTCCGTCGGCGGGCTGAACAAGCAGGCCCAACAGCAGGCGTTCTACACCCCCTTCGAACAACAGCACTCGATAAGCGTCCGAGCCGGCGAGTACAACGGCGAGATCGGCATGATCAAGGCCATGGTCGAGACCGGGAGCGTCGGCTGGGACGTGGTCGAAGTGGACCATGCACAAATCCAGCGCGGCTGCGACGAGGGCTTGTTCGAACGGCTACCGGCCATGCCCGAGCTGGCTCAAAACGACTTTGTCGAGGGCGCCCTGAGCGAATGTGGGGTGGGCATCTTCATCTGGTCCACCGCCCTGGTCTACAACCCCAAGGCCGTGCCCAAGGCTCCGACCGGCTGGGCCGACCTTTGGGACCTGAAGACCTTTCCCGGCAAGCGGGCCCTGCACAAAGGCGCCAAGCTGACCCTGGAGATCGCCCTGATGGCCGACGGCGTACCTCGCCATCAGGTATACAGCGTGCTGCGTGAGGCCGGTGGCGTGGACCGGGCGTTTCGCAAGCTGGACCAGATCAAGCAACAGATCCAGTGGTGGGAATCGGGGGCCCAGCCCCTGCAGTGGCTGGCAGCCGGGGATGTCAGCCTGACCTCGGTCTACACCGCCCGCGCCGTCAGTGCCCAACAGGCCGGCTATGACTTCCCGCTGGTGTGGGACGGCAACCTCTCCGACATGGACAGTTGGGGCATCGTCAAGGGCAGCCCGAATGTGCCGGCGGCGTTGAAGTTCATCGCGTTCGCCAGTTTGCCGGCGCAGCAGAAACCGTTCGCCGAAATCATGCACAACGGCCCGACCCACAAGCAGACGCTGGCACTGATCGCAGCCGAAACCCAGCGCAACTTTCCCACCGCGCCACAGAACAGGGCCGTCGCGTTGAAAGTCGACAGCGAGTTCTGGATCGAACATGGGCATGAGCTGGAGGAACGCTTCACCGCCTGGGCCGCACGCTAGGCCGGCGAGCCAGGCGGCGGTGGTCGACGGTTGAAACCCGAGGCTGCAGCGAGCTTGAACCTGGACCCTCGGTTTGGATGACCGCCAGCGCGCCGACCATTGCTCGGCCAAGGGCACGCGCTGCCGGCAATAGTTTAGTCCTGGACGATCCAAGGATCAGGACTGCCAGGTATTCAGATCATGCCCCCCATGCCATGTTGGCAGGTGGAGCAACAACGCTGGCCCCCGATCCAGCCTGAGCTCTGGTTGTGCGGCTTCGCGACAGTCGCCCCGGTGTTCCGAGCAACGCAGTCGGAACGACCCCGGCGTGCCGGAATGTCTCGAAGACATCCTTGTAGCGTAGGAGATAATAATAATGATCAGCATCCTGAAGTTCAGCGCCCTGGTAACAGGCTTGATAATCACCCCCCTTGGGCTTGCAGCCGACCTCACCATTGTTTCCTTCGGTGGCGCCAACAAGGAAGCTCAAGTGAAGGCCTTCTACCAGCCCTGGCAACGCAGCAACGTCGGCAAAATCATCGCTGGCGAATACAACGGCGAAATGGCCAAGATCAAGGCGATGGTCGACACCGGCAGCGTCTCCTGGGACGTCGTCGAAGTGGAGTCCGCCGAGTTGGCCAGAGGCTGCGACGAGGGGATGTTCGAAACACTGGACCCTGTTCAACTCGGCCTCGACAGCAAGGAGTTCGTGCCCGGTGCACTCCAGCCCTGCGGCGTTGGTTTCCTGGTCTATTCAACAGTCCTGGCCTACAACGCCAACAAGCTGGCGCAAGCGCCCACCGGCTGGAAGGATTTCTGGGACGTGAAGAGATTCCCCGGCAAACGTGGCCTGCGCAAACTGGCCAAGTCGACCCTGGAGTTCGCGCTGATTGCCGATGGTGTCGAAGCTCGTGACCTCTATTCGGTGCTCGCCACCAAGGCAGGCCAGGACCGTGCGTTCGCCAAGCTGGATGAGATCAAGCCCCATGTTCAATGGTGGGAAGCCGGCGCCCAACCGCCGCAATACCTGGCAGCCGGTGACGTGGTGATGACCTCGGTGTACAACGGCCGCCTCTCGGCTGAGCAGCGCAAAAAATACGGCCTGGACATTGTCTGGTCCGGCGGTCTCTACGAATTCGATTCTTGGGCCATCCCGCGCGGAGCCTCACAGCAGGCCAAGGCATACCAATTCATCAGCTTCTCCGTCTCACCGGGGCAGCAGAAGCTGTTCTCCGAGCATATTGATTACGGCGCGGCCAACCTCGCCGCCATGGATCTGCTCGATAAGGCGCGTATAGCCGAACTGCCCACGGCGCCGCAGAACCTCGCGCAACAGGTTCCGGTTGATGCGCTGTTCTGGGCCGACCATGGCGAGCAACTGGAACAGCGCTTCAACGCCTGGGCGGCACGCTGACGTCGCCAGCCCGGGGTCGAACTGACGCCGGGCTGCAGGTGAGCCAAGGCTACCGGTAACGACCGTCATCGCCATGCTGATCGGTTCAGGGCTTGGCCAGCCTTGCGTTCTGCCAGGCGACGCGCGTCTAAAGAGTTCGTAAAGACTGCCTGCCCATTGCTGCCCCGGCTCGGCAAATGCGCTTCAATGGTCCTTCAGACGCACCTGAAAGCCTCCCGCCATTCCCGGAGCAGCCCATGAGCAAGCTTGCCCGTTACCTGCAGGTCGAAGACATCCTCCTGGACGTCAATCTGTCGAGCAAACAGCGCCTGTTCGAACAGGTCGGCCGGCACCTGCAAGAGACCCGGCAACTGCCGGCGGACGGGGTCACCGCCAGCCTGTGGCGCCGGGAACTGGCCGCCAGTACGGCGATCGGCGAAGGCGTGGCCCTGCCCCATGCGCGGCTGGCCGAGCTCGAGCGCATCCACGCGCTGTACCTGCGACCGCAAACCGCCATGGCCTTTGGCGCCCAGGACCAGCAGCCGGTCAGCGATATCCTGGTGCTGCTGGTGCCCGCCCCCGCCGACCAGCAACACCTGGACCTGCTGGCGGACGCCGCCCGGCTGTTCGCCAACCCGCGCTTTCGCCAGGCGCTGCTGCGCTGCAGCGAGGCGATCCAGGTCAAGCAGCTGTTCGATCACTGGTAGCCTGTGCCTGCCACCTGCGCCGGCCCCACTACAGGTTGGCCATCCCACGGCAGCGAGCAGGATAGCCCCAGACCACTGATCACCGCCCAGCACAAGATTTCGTCTATTGGCGGTTAGCTGACTCATCCATTAACGTTCATTGCACCTCGCGCTGCCCAGTGCTCGAGGGGGCGCCTGTCCAACCGTTGCGCCGGTCTGCATATTCCCGTTGAACCCACTCACGGATCGCTCGACCAGAGAGAATATGAACAAACCACAGCTGCCGCCTGTAGCCACTGGCGGCCGGCGCCCTCGTCAGGATGAGGACACCGGTCGAGACCCCGCTGGGCCCCCATCTGTTCTATTGCTCGCCCGCTCGCCCCTGAACCTGATCTGTATCGCAGTCCTCGCCGGTTGTGCGGTGGGGCCGGACTTCGTGCGCCCCGATCTCGCGGACACTGCCGGCTACAGCGCCAGCCCCTTGCCGGCGGTCACCGCGGCGGCGCCGATTGCCAGCGGCGGCGCCGCGCAGCGACTGGTGAGCGGCATGGATATTCCCGGGCAATGGTGGGCACTGTTTCGCTCCCCGGAGCTCGATGCCCTGGTGCAGGAGGCACTGCGGGCCAACCCGGACATCGAGGGCGCCCAGGCCGCATTGCGCCAGGCCAATGAGCTGCTGTATGCCGAACAGGCGTCGCTGTTCCCTGCCCTCAGCGCCTCGGCCTCGAAGACCCGCGAGAAAGTGTCCAGCGCCAGCGCCCTGGGCTCCAGCGGCGCAGCGGCCGGGGGCTCCGCGGCGCAGATCTTCACGGTCAACTCGGCCTCGCTGAGTGTGTCCTACGCCCCTGACGTGTTTGGCGCTACGCGCCGGCAAATCGAGGCCAGCGGCGCCCAGGCCGACTACCAGCGCTATCAGCTGGAAGCGACCTACCTGACCCTGAGCGCCAACCTGGTCAACACGGTCATCAGCCTGGCTTCGGTGCGCGACCAGATCGCCGCCAGCGAAACCGTGATCCGCCTGCAACGCGAGCAACTCGATCTGTTGCAGGCACAACATCAACTGGGCGCCATCGGCAACAGCGACGTGCTGACCCAGCAAGCGACCCTGGCCCAGACCCGCGCCAGCCTGCCGCCCTTGCAGAAACAGCTGGCCCAGACCCGCAACCAGTTGCAGGCCTACCTGGGCCGTTTCCCCAGCCAGGAGCCCGGCGAACACTTTCAGTTGGCGTCCCTGCACCTGCCCGAGGAACTGCCCCTGAGCCTGCCTTCGGCCATCGTCGAGCAGCGGCCCGATGTGCGCTCGGCCGAGGCGCAGTTGCACCAGGCCAGCGCCGATATCGGCGTGGCCCTGGCCAATCAGTTGCCGCAGTTCAGCATCACCGGCTCCCTGGGCTCCACGGCGCTGGCTGGCACCAAGCTGTTTTCCTCCGGCACCGGGGTCTGGAGCCTGGCCGGGTCCATCGCCCAGCCACTGTTCGATGCCGGCGCCCTGGAGCATCGCAAGCGCGCCGCGGTGGCCGCCTATGACCAGGCCGCCGCGCGCTATCGCGGCACGGTGCTCGCCGCCTTCCAGGATGTGGCCAATGCCCTGCGGGCGCTGCAGGCCGACGCCGAAGCCCTGCAACAGCAAGTGGCCGCGGAACAAGCTGCGCGCCAGAGCCTGGACCTGGCCCAGGCCCAGTACCGCCTGGGCGCGGTGGGCTACTTGAACCTGTTGACCGCGCAACAGACCTACCAGAACGCGATTGTCAGCCGGGTGCGGGCCCAGGCCGCCCGCTACAGCGACACCACGGCGCTGTTCCAGGCCCTGGGAGGTGGCTGGTGGCAGCGCCAGGATGTCGACCCGCGCAGCCTCGGCAGCCCTGACCGCTTCGGCTGGCCGTCACTGAAAGAGCTGTACCCGCCAGCAGCGAGTCAACGCGCGCGCCCCCAAGCCGCAGCGCCGCCCCTTCGACCTGCACCCTTGCCCTAAGTGAGATCCGCCATGGCCGACGTCCACTCCAGCCCTTCCACCGTGCCCCCGGCTACGGCCCCCCAGGCGCCGCGCAAGCGCCGGCTGCTGCGGCCGATGCTGATCATGCTCGGCGTGGTGCTGCTGATTGTCGCGGTGATCGGCGGGGTCAAGTTCGCGCAGATCTCCAAGCTCATCGCCCAGGCCAAGGTGCCCCTGCCACCGGCGGTGGTCACCGCCCTCAAGGCCCAGTACGAGGAGTGGCAGCCCAGCGTCTCCGCCGTCGGCTCGATGAAGACCGTGCGCGGGGTGGATGTCACCACCGAAGTCGGCGGCATTGTGCGCAGCATCGGTTTCAAGCCCGGCCAGGAAGTGGCCGCCGGCGACCTGCTGGTGCAATTGAATGCCGATTCCGACATCGCCCAACTGCATTCCCTGGAAGCCACCGCGGCCCTGGCCGGCACGGTGCTCAAGCGCGACCGGGCACAACTGAAAGTGAGCGCGGTGTCCCAGGCCCAGGTCGAGGCCGACGAAGCCGACCTCAAGGCCAAGCTCGCTGCCGCCGAACAGCAACGCGCGCTGGTGGCGAAAAAGAGCATCCGCGCGCCCTTTGCCGGGCGCATCGGCATCACCTCGGTGAACCCCGGGCAGTACCTCAACCCGGGGGACAAGATCGCCAACCTGCAGACCTTCGACCCGATCTACATCGATTTCAACGTGCCCCAGACCCAGCTGCAGCAGGTGGCCCTGGGCCAGAGCGTCACGGTCAGTGCCGACGGCCTGCCCAAGCAGACGTTCACCGGCCGGGTCAGCTCCATCGACACCCAGTTCGACCCCAACACCCGCAACGTCACGGTCGAAGCCACCATCGACAACCCCCAGCGCAGCCTGGTGCCCGGCATGTTCGCCCGGGCCGTGGTGGCCTCCGGCGGCACCCAGCGCTACCTGACCCTGCCCCAGACCGCAGTCACCTATAACCCCTACGGCACCACGGTGTTCATCGCCAGCCAGCAGAACAACGACCAGGGCGACACGCTGCTCACCGCGCAGCAGACCTTTATCGAAACCGGCCCCAAGCGTGGCGACCAGGTGGCGGTGCTGTCGGGGGTCAAGGAAGGCGACCTGGTGATCACCAGTGGCCAGATGAAGCTCAAGAACGGCTCGCCGATCAAGGTCGACAACAGCCACGCCCCCCTGAACGATCCTTCGCCGACGCCGCAAGAGCGCTAGGGCCCGCCATGAACTTCACCGATACCTTCATCAAGCGGCCCGTCTGGGCCGTGGTGGTCTCGCTGTTCATCCTGATCCTCGGCCTGCGCTCGATCTTCGAACTGCCGGTGAACCAGTGGCCGCGCACGGAAAACACCGTGGTCACCATCAGCACCTATTACTACGGTGCCGACGCTGCCACCGTGGCCGGCTTCATCACCCAGCCCCTGGAAGCGGCGATTGCCCAGGCCCAGGGCATCGACTACCTGTCGTCCACCAGCATCACCGGGCTCTCCACCATCACCGCGACCCTGCGCCTGAACTACGACTCGAGCAAGGCGCTGACCGAGATCAACACCCAGGTCAACTCGGTGAAGAACCAGTTGCCGGCCCAGTCCCAGGAACCGGTGCTGACGGTCGCGGTGGGCCAGACCACCGACGCCATGTACCTGGGGTTCTACAGCGACACCCTGGCCACCAACAACATCACCGACTACCTGGTGCGGGTGGTCAAGCCCAAGCTCGATTCCCTGGAAGGGGTGCAGACCGCGGAGATCCTCGGTGGCCGCCAGTTCGCCCTGCGCGCCTGGCTCGACCCGGACAAGCTGGCGGCGCACAACGTCACCGCCCAGGACGTGGCCAGTGCCCTGGGCAACAACAACTACCTGTCCGCCGTGGGCTCCACCAAGGGGCAGATGATCACCGTCGACCTCACCGCCGGCACCGACCTGCACACGGTGGACGAATTCAAGCGCCTGGTGGTCAAGCACAATGGCGATGCCCTGGTGTACCTCGAGGACCTGGGCAACGTCACCCTGGGCGCGGAAAACTACGACAGCAGCGTGGCCTTCTCCGGCAAGCGCTCGGTGTTCATCGGCATCAAGGCCGCGCCCACCGCGAACATCCTCAACGTCGCCGACAACGTGCGCAAAGTGTTCCCCGACCTGCAGTCGCAACTGCCCGCCGGGGTGCGCGGCGAGATCGTCTACGACTCCACGGCCTTCATCAACACCTCGATCTTCGAGGTGGTGAAGACCCTGGTGGAAGCCATGATCATCGTTTCGGTGGTGATCTACCTGTTCCTCGGCTCGTTCCGCGCAGTGATCGTGCCCCTGGTGGCGATCCCGCTGTCGCTGGTGGGCACCTTCTTCGTCATGTACCTGCTGGGGTATTCGATCAACCTCCTGACCTTGCTGGCCCTGGTGCTGGCCATCGGCCTGGTGGTGGACGACGCCATCATCGTGGTGGAAAACGTCGACCGGCACATCAAGGAAGAAGGCCGGGGCGTACTGACGGCGGCATTGCTGGGGGCCCGTGAACTGGGCGGGCCGATCATCGCCATGACCGTGGTGCTGATTGCCGCCTACGTGCCCATCGGCCTGCGCAGCGGCCTGACCGGGGCGCTGTTCAAGGAGTTCTGTTTTTCCCTGGCCGGGGCGGTGACGGTGTCGGCGGTGATCGCCCTGACCCTGTCGCCGATGATGACCTCGCGGCTGTTCAACAGCGGCCAGGAGGAAGGCCGCTTCGCCAAGCGCCTGGACCGCTACTTCGACTGGCTGCGGGGCCGCTACCACCGGGTGCTGGCCGCCGGGCTGGACAGCTGGCCGGTGCTGGTGACCTTCGGCTTCCTGCTGTTCCTGTTGGTGGCCGCCAGCGGCATGACCGCCAAGAGCGAGCTGTCGCCCACCGAGGACCAGGGCCTGGTGTTCATGCAGATCAAGGGCGCGCCCACCGCCTCGCCACAGCAGATGGAATGGATTGCCGACCAGGCGTTCCAGATCGCCAACAAGGAGCCCGAGTACCTGCAGATGTTCCAGCTCACCGGCCTGCCGTCGCTGAACCAGGGCCTGGGCGGGGTGCTGCTCAAGTCCTGGGAGGACCGTGACCGCTCCCAGGCGCAGTTGATTCTCGACCTGCAACAGAAGTGGAACCAGGTGCCCGGCGCCACCATCGCCGCCTTCCCCCTGCCCTCGCTACCCGGCGCCCAGGGCCTGCCTGTGCAGTTCGTGATCAGCACCACCGAGTCGGTGGCCAACCTCAACGAAGTGGCCCAGGCGGTGCTGGCCGAAGCCACCAAGCAGCAGCTGTTCTGGTTTTCCGACCTCGACCTCAAGCTCGACAAACCCCAGGCCAGGCTGGTGGTGGACCGGGAAAAGATCGCCGCCCTGGGCATGACCCAGGCCGACGTCGGCGCGGCGCTGTCGGCGGCCCTGGGGGGCAACTACGTGAACTACTTCTCCACGGCCGGGCGCTCCTACAAGGTGATTCCCCAGGTGCTGCAGGTGGACCGGCTGAACCCCGAGCAGATCCTCGACTACTACATTCGCACCCCATCGGGAACCATGATCCCGGCACGCACCGTGGCCCATATCGAGACCTCCACCGAGCCGGAGTCGGTCAACCACTTCCAGCAGCTCAACTCGGCCACCCTGTCCGGGGTTAGCGGCGTGTCCCAGGGCGAGCTACTGGCCAGGCTCAAGGGCATTCTCGAACAGGTGGCGCCGTCCGGTTACTCCACCGACTATGCCGGCGAGTCGCGGCAGTTCATCCAGGAATCCGGCGGTTTTGTCGGCCTGCTGCTGTTCTCGATCCTGATCGTCTACCTGGCCCTGGCGTTCCAGTTCGAGAGCTACCGCGACCCGGTGGTGATTCTGTTTTCGGTGCCGCCGGCGCTGTTCGGCGCCCTGGCCTTCATCACCATGGGTTTTGCCTCGATCAACGTCTACACCCAGGTCGGGCTGGTGACGCTGCTGGGGTTGATCACCAAGCACGGGATCCTGATCGTGCAGTTCGCCAACGAACTGCAGCGCGCCGGCCACAGCAAGCGCGAAGCCATCGAAGAAGCTGCCGCGGTGCGCCTGCGGCCGATCCTGATGACCACCGCAGCCATGGTCCTGGGGGTGGTGCCGCTGGTGTGGGCCTCCGGCGCCGGCGCGGCGGGCCGCCACGACATGGGGCTGGTGATCTTTGCCGGGCTGTCCATCGGCACCCTGCTGACCCTGTTCATGGTGCCGGCCATGTACCTGTTCATCGGCACCACCCACCACGCCGAGACCGCGCAGCAGCAAGACGGCGCGCAGGCGATCGAGCCATCCAGCAGTCACTGAGCGCGGGGCCAACGACTGCTGGATGAACGCTGAGGCGAGTACCGGCAAGCCTCAGGCAGACACGCCAAGAATGATGTGGGAAGCCTTGATCACCGCCGTGGCGCTAACGCCCGGGGCCAGGCCCAGCTCGGTCACCGCGTCGCGGGTGACGATGGAATACACCCGGCTGCCGCCGCTGAGCTCAAGCACCACTTCGGCATTCACCGCACCGTCGGTAACGCTGATCACCTTGCCCTGCAGGCAGTTGCGCGCGGACAGGCGAATGCCTTGGGCATCGGTCATCAGCATCACCCAGGGCGCCTTGACCAGGGCCAGGGCCTCGGTGCCCGGCGCGATCCCCAAGGTCCGCAGGCTCTGCAGGGTCACCACCGCCACCAGTTGCTCGCCACCGTCCAGGGACAGCACCACCTCGGCGTTGACCGAGCCCTCTTCGACCTGGCTGACCCGACCTTTGAACACGTTGCGTGCACTGACTTTCATGGAGCGTTCCTTTTATTGACTTCAGGGTTAGGATTGCCCGGCATGATCCGGGCGCACGTTGTGTAGAAACAACCATAGCGCCCGCCACCCAAGGCCGGAGTTCTGTCCCTGGCCCCGAGTCAATCCTGCTCTTGCAGGTGCTCGATAAACGTCGTGCCGCTATAGCGCTGGCGAAACAGCCCCGCCTCCACCAGCATCGGTATCACCTGCTCCAGGAAAATGTGCATCGAACGGATCGAGCCCCCCGGTGCGGCGATAAAGCCATCCATGGCGCCGGCCTCGGCCCAATCGAGGATCAGTTCAAAGGCGTCCTCGGCAGTGCCGATCACTTGCCAGTGGGCCGCAGAAATCACTTCCGGACGCAGCAGCAGTTCGTCCAGGCGCAGGGTCTCGCGCTCGATCAGGCGCCGCAGCAGGTTGGTGTGGGTGCGACTGTCGGGGTTGGCGGCCGGGGCCGGCAGGTCCGCGGCGCTCACCAGCCGGTCCAGGGGCCAGTCGCTGAGGTCGAGGCCGATCATCTGCTTGATCGAGGCAAACTTGCGCGCATTGTCCGGGCGCCCGTGGGTCTGCATGAACAGCTCGCGGGCCACCTCCCGGGTCGGCGCCAGGTACAGGCTCAGGCCCGGCAACAGGCGGATGTCCTGGGGCGCGCGGCCGTGACGTTGGGCCCGCCGGGACAGGTCGCGACGCAGCTCCAGGGCAGCGTCCTTGTCCGGGGTCGGGGCGAACACCAGGTCGGCCACCGAGGCGGCGAAGTCGCGCCCGGTGTCCGAGGCGCCGGCCTGGATCAGGGGGATGCGCGCGCCGCCGTAGGCCGGCAGGTTGAGCGGGCCACGGACCTTGAAGTGCGCCCCGTCATGATCCACCGGATGCACCTTGGAACGGTCGGCGTAGCGGCCGTTGTCGCGGTCGAGCAACAGCGCCTCGGCGGGATAGCTGGCCCAGAGGTCATGCACCAGGCGGGTGAACTCCGCCGCCCGGGCATAGCGCTCATCCGCGCTGGGCATGGCCTCCAGGCCGAAGTTCTCATGGCCCTGCAAGGCAGTGACGATGTTCCAGCCGACGCGCCCCTTGCTCACCCAGTTCAGCGATTGCAACTGGCGCGCCACCACGTAGGGCGGGAAGAAGGTGGTGGACACCGTGGACACCAGGCCGATGTGCGAAGTCTCCCGGGCAACGGCGGCCAGCAGCACCGTGGGGTCGAGGCTGGCAAACCCCGAGCCGCTTTCCAGCCCTTCCATGTTCAGGCAGCTGACATCCGGGCGGAACACGAAATCCAGGTGGGCGGCCTCCGAGCGTTTGGCGATGTCCACCGCGAAGTCCGCGCTGTAGATACCTTCGATATTGCTGTCCGGCTGGCGCCAGGCATCGCCGCTGAGCCAGGTGGGGGCCAGGGACATGCCGATATGCAGGCGTTTGCGAGTACTCATCTGTTGCCAATCTCCTGTGCTGCAAGGTCAGCCGGCCAGCCCTTGAAGGGGCGCCGGCCTTGAGTCGTGGTGCAATCAGAAACTGCCCTTGACGCCGATGCCGAGGGTGCGCGGCTGGGTCATGCTGGCCTCGATCCCGCCAATGCCACGGTTCTGTTGCATGTAGGTGGGCGAGCGGTCGTCGAAGACGTTCTTCACGTAGCCGTAGAGCTGCACCTGCTCGCTGAAGCGATAGCTCATGCGCGCATCGGTCAGGGTGTAGGGCTTGACCGAATAGCTGGAAGTGTTCGCCACATCCGAGTAGTAACCGTCCAGGTAGCGCACCTGGGCATTGAGGTTGAGGCGCTCGGTGATGTCCCAGCTGGGGCCGAAGCTCAGGGTGTAGCCCGGCGAGCGGGCGAACTCGTTGTGGGCATAGCCGGCGTTGCTGGAGATCTTGTCGATGCGCGTACGCAGGGTCCCGGCACTGGCCTTCAGGCGCAGGTTGTCCAGCAGGCGATAGTCGAAATCCAGCTCCAGGCCATAGGCGTGGGCCTTCTCGGCGTTGATGGTGTAGGACTGGGCAACCCCCGGGGAGATCACCACCGGAATGTTGTACTGGGCGTCCTTGAAGTCCATGTAGAACAGGTTGGTGTTGATCAGCAGGCGGTCGTCCAGGAGGCTCGCACGGCTGAACAGTTCATAGTTCCAGATCGACTCCTCCTTGAAGTAGGCCCACTGCCGGGTCGACAGGTTGAGCGACACGCCTCCCGGGTTGTAGCCGCGGCTGACCAGGCCACCGACGGTCCACTGCGGTGTTGCCGCATAGGCCAGGGACACCTTGGGCAGCAGGGCCGAGAAGGTCTTGTCGTAGTTCAGCGCCCGCGGTGCCAGCACCGAGTTGCCGGTGCGCTCGACCCGGTCTTCCTGGTAGCGCAGGCCGGTGCTCAGGGTCCAGAGATCACTGAGCCGATAGTTCAGTTCACCAAAGATGCCGAGGTTGGTCTTGGTGTCGTCGAACGCCGAGCGGCCCATCAGGTTCAGGGTCTCGTCAGTGCGGGTGCGGGCGACGTAGACGCCGCCCATGCCGCTCAGCACATCTTGCTGACTGCCGAAGGTCAGGCGCGATTCGTTGGAGCCGTTCTTCTGGTGGATGCGCGCGTCGCCCTCGCCCGCCGCGCCGGTGACCCGCTGCACCGACGACAGCGAGTACTGCGCCTGGTTGAACAGCTTGAGGCCGTTGCCCAGGTCGTAGGAGACATCGAGGATGCTGGTGTTGGTGTCCTGCTCCCAGGACGGCATGGTGGTGGTCCGGTGGTCGAGCTTGTGGTACGGGGCCGAGGCGGCCTCCTGGCTCGGCCGGTTGCTGTCGGTGTGGGAGAAGGTGAACTGGCTTTCCAGGCCCGGGATATCGGTCGGCAGCCACAGCAGCTTGGCCCGGGCGTTGAGGTTGCGAAAATCCTGGTCGGTCCCGCTGCCCTGGAAGCGCGGGTTGTCGTAGTCGATGAAGGTATCGCGGGAGGAATAGTCCACCGCCAGGCGTCCGGCGAAATCCTCGGCCAGGGGCCCGGACACCGCCACCGAGCTGCGCCGCGTCTGATAGCTGCCGATCTCCGCCTGGTAGGCCGCCTCGGGGGTGAAGGTCGGGTTCTTGGTGTTGACGATGATCGCCCCGGCAATCGCGTTGGCGCCCTGGGAGGTGGTCTGCGGGCCACGGAAGACTTCGATGCTGTCCACATCCCAGACCGAGGTCGCGCCGAAGAACATCTCGTTGTAGTTCAGGTAGTGCCCGTCGAGGTTGATGGTGGCCCGGGGCACGGTGCCGCCCCAGAACACGTTCTGCCCGTTGTTCGGCCCCTGGGTGTCCTGGCCGCGGATGATCGGCGCGCCCACCGAGTCGGTGTAGATCACGTTGGGAATGCCGTTGATGACCTCGGACACCGACGCATCGCCGGTCTTGTTCTGGTCGATGTCCTTGTCGCTGATGATGGAAACCGACGAGGCCGTGTTCTTCATCCCGCGCTCGAGCTTCTCGCCGGTCACCACCTGGGCATCCAGGGCCAGGCTGGCCTTTTGCCCGGCCGCGGATTCCTCGGCCATCAGCGGCGGGGCCGCCAACAGGGTGGACAGGGTGAAAACGCCAATACCGTGACTGAATGTGCGATGCGTATGGGCCATCAAGGCCTCCCTCCAAATGAGAATGATCCTCTTTCACGATTAGGCTATCACGCAGCCATCATATTCCTCAATGAGGAATTCATTCTGCAAAATGGAATCGTCTACACTCTTGGCCCTGACGCATTCGAGCGTCCCTGGCGGCGGGCAGAACCGGTATCATGGCCGCCGCGAGCGCCATCGCTGCGCGGGCCGCAGCCTGCGCCATGACCGCCGCCAGACTTTGGTGAGGAGACCAAGCCGTTGAACACTTCGCAGACCCTGCTGGACGAGACCCAGGATTCACCACCGGAAAAACGCTCCGGAGTGATCCAGTCGGTGTCGATCGCCGCGCGTTTTCTCAACACCCTGGCCAACGCCGAAGGCGAGCTGGCCCTGGGCGAAGTGGCCCGGCGCACCGGCACCGGCGGCTCCACCGCGCACCGCTATCTGCAGAGCCTGGTCAAGGAAGGGCTGGCCAAGCAGGATCCGGTCAGCGGCCTGTATGACCTGGGGCCGGCCGCCCTGAGCATCGGCATCGGCGCGTTGAAGCGCATCGACGCGGTGGACATCGCCGCCCAGCACATGAAAGCCCTGGCCCAGCGGCATGCTGCCAGTGGCGGCGTGGCGATCTGGACCGACCGCGGGCCGACCCTGGTGCGCTGGTATCGCAGCGCCTATTTCTCGATCAACCCCCTGGCCCTGGGGGACATCCTGCCCATCGACAACACCGCCTGCGGCCTGGTGTTCCAGGCATTCCTGCCCAAGGCCACCATCGACGCCGCGCGCAAGCAGCAGCCTGCGCACTTTCGCGGCACCCCGCCCGGCAGCGCGGTACTGGACGAGGTTCGCCGCACGCACTGGGCCGAGCTCACCAGCCACCTGCTGTCGAATGTCACCGGCCAGGCCGCTCCGGTATTCGACGCCCAGCAGGAAATCGTCTGCGTGATGACCACGGTCACCGACCTGGGACAACTGCAGGCACCGGAAGACCGTGATGCGCTGTTTCACCAGGCCACTCTGGTCAACCAGGCCACCGGCGGTCAGCGGATCCCTCAAGCTCCACTGCCGCCCCGCCGCTGAGCCCGGCCACATCCGGGCTTCAAGCGCTCGTGGTGACGCTTGCCTCGAGCCGTCCTTTGGGCACCATCAGCGGCGTGCCGCTGACCGGGTCGGCAATGATCACCGAGGCCAGGCCGAACACTTGCGCCACCAGGGCCTCGGTGAAAATGGCCGAAGGTGCACCCTGGGCCACAATCGCCCCGCCTCGCAGGGCGATCAGGTGGCTGGCATAGCGGCAGGCCTGGTTCAGGTCGTGCAGCACCGCAACGATGGTGCGTCCCTGGCGGTTGAGTTCGGCCAGCAGTTCCAGCAGCTCGATCTGATGGACGATGTCCAGGTAGGTGGTGGGTTCGTCCAGCAGCAGGATCGGCGTGTCCTGGGCCAGCACCATGGCAATCCACACCCGCTGGCGCTGCCCCCCGGACAGCTCGTCCAGCAGCCGTTCGGCCAGGTCCCCGACCCGGGTCGCGGCCATCGCCCCCAGCACCGCCTGCTCATCCTCTTTCGACCACTGGCGCAGCAGCGACTGATGGGGATAGCGCCCGCGCGCCACCAGCTCGGCCACGGTGATGCCGTCCGGGGCCAGGGCGCTTTGCGGCAGCAGGCCCAGGCGCCGGGCCACCTCCCGGGCCGGCAATTGGCGGATGTCCTTGCCGTCCAGCACCACCTGGCCCCTGGCCGGGGTCAACAGCCGTGACAAGGCCGCCAGCAGGGTGGATTTACCACAGGCATTGGGCCCGACGATAACCGTGAACGAGCCGTCGGGAATGGCCAGGGAAAGGTCCTGGGAGATGGTCCGTGCGTCGTAGCGCAAGGTCACGGCATCCACGTGCAAACGGTGAGTCATGGAGAGGTTTTCCTTGGGGGACAAGCGCTTGCAGTATTGCAATTGCGGAATGGATTCTACAATATGGAACGCATTGCATGAGAAGCATTAGCATATGCGTTTCGCCGCCCCGGCCCTTCGCTTGCTGTCGAACGGGCCCCACCTGCCCCCATCCACCGCCCAACGGATCGATGATGAACCCACGCCTTCCCGCCCGCCTGCTCTGCGCAGCGGTCCTGGCCCTGTCCGGCCACCTTGCCTGCGCCGCGCCTGCCACTCCTGCGCGGATCGTCTCCACCAGCCCCAGTGTCACCGGGATCCTGCTGGCCATGGACGCGCCGCTGCTGGCCAGCGCCGCCACTACTCCCAGCCGTCTCACCGATGAGCGCGGGTTCTTCTCGCAATGGGCGCAAGTGGCCGAGCAGCGAGGGGTCCAGGTGCTGTACCGCAACCTGCAGTTCGACATCGAGGCGGTGATCGCCAGCGACCCCGACCTGCTGGTGGTCTCTGCCACCGGTGCCGACAGCGTGATCGCCCATCGCAGGGAACTGCAGGCCCAGGGCATCAACACCCTGGTGGTCGACTACTCGAACCAGAGCTGGCAGGACATCGCCATGCAACTGGGCAAGCACACCGGCCTGGAACACCAGGCCCAGGCCGCGATCCAGCGCTTCGACCAGTACACCGCGCGCACCGCCGCCAGCATCACCCCGGCCACCGGCCCGGTCAGCGTGGTCGGCTACAACATCGCCGGCAGCTACTCCATCGGCCGCCTGAGCAGCCCCCAGGCGCGGCTGTTGAGCAGCCTGGGCTTCACCGTTGCCGAACTGCCCCAGGCGCTGGCGGCAAAGGTCACCCGAGCCTCGGACTTCCAGTTCATTTCCCGGGAGAACCTGCCGGCAGCGATCACCGGCGACAGCGTGTTCCTGCTGAGCGCCTCTGACAGCGACGTGCAGGCGTTTCTCGCCGACCCGGTGCTGGCCAACCTGCCGGCGGTGATCAACCAGCGGGTGTACGCCCTCGGGCCCAGTTCGTTTCGCATCGACTATTACTCGGGACGGCAGATGATCGACGCCGTCGCCGCGCACTTTCGCTGAAACATGAACCTGCTCGCCCCCCTCGCCCGCCCCGCTCTGTCGCTATCGGGCCGCCAGCGTGCACGCACCTGGGGCCTGCTGGCCGGGATCGCGCTGCTGGTCTTGCTGGCCCTGCTCAGCCTGGCCACGGGTTCACGTGCCATTGCCCTGGACGTGACCTGGCAGGCCCTGGCCGCCCCTGACCTGCACAACGACCAGCACCTGATCCTGCGGGAGCTGCGCCTGCCGCGCACCCTGGTGGCCCTGCTGGCGGGGCTGGCCCTGGGCGTGGCCGGTGCGGTGATGCAGGCGGTGACCCGCAACCCCCTGGCCGAACCGGGGCTGCTGGGCATCAATGCCGGCGCCGCGCTGGCGGTGATCAGCGGGGTGGCATTGCTGCAACTGACGAGCATGGCCCAGTACCTGTGGTGCGCGTTCTTCGGCGCCGGGCTGGCCGGGATCGTGGTGTTCGTCCTGGGCCAGGCCCATGAGACCGGGACCAACCCGGTGCGCCTGGTGCTGGCCGGAGCCGGGCTGTCGGTGATGCTCGGTTCGCTGACCGGGATCATCGTGCTCAACAGCCCACCCGAGGTCTTCGACCATTTCCGTCACTGGGCCTCCGGCTCGCTGGCCGGCAGCGGTTTTGGCCTGCTGCACATTCCGGCCCTGGCCATTGGCTGCGGCCTGGCTGCTGCCCTGGCCATCGCCGCGCGCCTCAACGCCCTGGCGCTGGGCCACGACCTGGGCCGGGCACTGGGGGTCAACCTGCGGCTGACCTGGCTGCTGGCCTGCCTGGCGGTGATGCTGCTGGCCGGCGCGGCCACCGCCGTGGCCGGGCCCATCGGTTTCATCGGCCTGGTGGCCCCGCACCTGGCGCGGATGCTGGTGGGCCCGGACTACCGCTGGATCCTGCCCTACTCGGCGCTGTTGGCCGCGGGCCTGCTGCTGGGGGCCGACGTGCTCGGCCGAGTGCTGGCGGCGCCGGAGGAAATCGCCGCCGGAATCATCACCCTGCTGCTGGGTGGCCCGTGCTTCATTGTCCTGGTCAGGCGCTTTCGCCTGAGCCGCCTGTGATGCGCCGCAACGCCCTGCGCCTGGGTGCCCTGTCGTTGCGCTGGCGTCCGCGCAGCATTGCGGTCTGTGGGGTTCTGGTGCTGCTGGTACTGTTGCTCTGGGCCCTGCTGCTGGGTACCGGCAGCCTGGCCCTGGGGCCGAGCGAAGTGCTGAGCAGCCTGCTGGGCCAGGGCCAGGACCCTACCGCCCAGCGCGTGATCCAGCGCGTGCGCCTGCCCCGGGCGCTCACCGCCACCCTGGTGGGTGCGGCCCTGGGCATGGCCGGAGCGATCTTCCAGTCGATCTCCCGCAATGCCCTAGGCTCGCCGGACGTCATCGGCTTTACCACCGGTGCCGCCAGTGGCGCCATCGTGCAGATCATGCTGTTCGATTCAGGCCCCCTGGCCACCTCCCTGGCGGCGGTCGCTGCCGGCCTGTGCACCGCCTTGATGGTGCTGCTGCTGGCGCGCAAGGGGCGCACCAGCGGCGGCTATCGCCTGGTGCTGGTGGGCATTGGCGTAGGCGCCAGCCTGTCGGGCCTGAACAACATCCTGCTGGTGACCGGCAACCTCGACCAGGCGATGTTCGCCCAGCTGTGGCTGGCCGGCTCGCTGAACACCCGCACCTGGTCCCATGTGCTGCCGGCAGCCCTGGGCTTGCTGGCCATCGCACCGATCGCCCTGTACCACGCCCGGCGCATCAACCTGCTGGAAATGGGTGACGCCACCGCCACCCAGCTCGGCGTGGCCGTGGAGCGCACAAGGTTGGTCATGGTCCTGGCCGCTGTCGGCTTGACGGCCATCGCCACCGCCGCAGCGGGGCCCATCGCCTTTGTCGCCCTGGCCGGCCCACAACTGGCCCGGCGCCTGACCCGCTGCGCCGAAGTGCCGCTGGTGTCGGGCGCGCTGATGGGGGCAGTGTTGCTCCTGGCCGCAGACCTGCTGAGCCAGCGCCTGGCCTTCCACGCCAACCTGCCCATCGGCCTGATGACCGGCTTGCTGGGGGGCTTTTACTTGCTGTGGCTGCTGGTGCGCAGTCGGCGGGTGTGAAGGAGGCAAACCCTCGCGACCGAGACCTTACTGCAGCGGCACCTTCCTGAACCGCAGATGGCGCGCCACGCTGCTGGTCAGCACCGCCCGCTCCTCGGCAAAGCTGATCACCCCCAGTTCTCCGGCGCTGAAACGCTCTGCGGTCAAAGGTTGCATCGGGTAGGTGTACTGGCCGATACGCATATAGAGCTTGCCGTGCCGGGCATAGACCTTGAGTTGCCCGGGACTGGTCTGCAGGGCATAGAGGCCGACGTAGGGGCGAATATCCTCGGGCTTCCAGGCCGGGGCCAGGGCATAGGTCGAGGCCGGGTTGTTGAGCGCGATCCGCCCTCCCGAGGTCGCCGCAAGGTAGATCGGGGTGCCGTCGTTGTCCGCCGCCAGTACCTCATCGCTCTGCCGGGTCAGCGGCAGGACGTCGGGAAAGGTTTCCAGGATCCACTCCTTGCCGCTGCGCCGCAGCTGCAACTGATGGCCGCCATCGCCCAGGTAGGTGCCGGCCACCAGGGTTTTCAGCGAGGCCTTGGGCAGTGCCCGGATGCTCGGGGGTGGCGCCGGAATGTCCGCTTCCCCAGACGGCGCCGGCGAGCCCAGCAGGGTATCGAGCAATTGGTGACCGCGCTCCGAGGCCCGGCCATCGTCCAGATTGCACAGGACCACAGTGGCCACGTCGAGCTTGGGGTACCAGGCCACATCGGTGCTGAAACCAGCCCAGCTGCCGCTGTGGGACAGCTCTTGCAGGCCGCGGTAGCTGCGGTTGGCGAGGCCCGCGCCGTAGTAGCCCGGGTCACCGTCGTTGAAGGGCTCGGTCTGGCGCATGTTCTCCACCAGAACCTTGCCCCCGACCCGCCCGGTGGAGAGGTTGCGCAGCCAGCGCATCAGGTCCGCCACGTTGCTGTGCACCTGGCCGTCGCCGGTCTGTTCCCAGCGCGCCTCAACCGCCACATAGGCCTTGCTCTGCGCGTCCGGTTCATAGCCCCGGGCCAGGTTCGGCAACTGCACCGGGTATTGGTCGACGATGCTTGAGTGATCCATGCCCAGGGGCAGGAAGATGTTCGCCCGGGAGTAGTGCTTCAGCGGCAAGCCGCTGGCTCGCTCGACGATGCTCGACAGCAGGAGGTAACCGCTGTTGCTGTAGCTGAATTCGCTACCGGGCGCGAACATCAGGCTGTCCTGGCGCACCAGCAGGTCCAGTGCCTGTTGCTGGGTAAAGCGCTGGGTCAGGGGAATCCCCGCCAGCTCGGCCAGCAGCATGTAGTCCTGCAGCCCGGAAGTGTGGTGCAGCAGGTGGCGGATCTTGATGCCCTGGGCATAGGCCGGCAGCTCAGGCAGAAAACGCCGCACCGGGTCTTCCAGGCTCAGGCGCCCCTGGGCTTGCAGTTGGAGGATGGCGAAACCGGTGAACTGCTTGGACACCGACGCCAGGTTGAACCGGGTGTCGGCCTGGATCGCCGCGCCGCTGGCCAGGTTGGCGGCGCCATAGCCCGCGCTCCAGATCAGCTGGCCGCCACGCATCACCCCCGCGGCGCACCCGGGCTGGTCGGCCGGGATGTCCGCGAACACCGCGGGGAATGCCGGGAGCGCGTCGGCACGAGCCATAGAGGCCGCCCCCAGGGTCGAGATCAGCACGGCGGTCAACAGTGTACGCATGGGGTTCTCCAGTCGCGTCGGTCCTTGGCGCTCCAGCGGAGCAGGCGCCAGTATCCCCAGCAGCGGTGTTGGAATCTGTCGTGCTCTGGTGATTTTCTGTGAACAAAGGTGCAGGGATGTAACGAACATCCAAGCCGAGAGGATTGCCCGGGAGAATCCCGTTATCATCGGCCACCGTGCCACTTCACCGGCGTCCATGGACCCGGGCAAACCCTCACTGGCAGGACTCGCCATGCACCTTCTGTACCCCAGCGACCCCTTCGATCCCAAGCGCCCGGACGAGCAATACCTCGACGAATACCAGGCGATTCTGGCCGCTGGCCTGAGCGCTTCGCTGTTCTGCTTCGAGGATTTCGAGAGCGGCCGTTTCCGGCCGCGGCCGGCCATCGAAGAAGGTGCCCAGGTGCTGTACCGCGGCTGGATGCTGACGCCCGAAGGCTACGGCGAACTGGTGGCGCAGCTGCAGCGCCTGGGCGCCGACGCCTTCACCCAGGTGGCCGACTACCGGGGCTGCCACCACTTGCCGCAGTGGTATCCGCGGCTGGCCCGCTTCACCTGCGAAACCCGGGTGCTGACGGCCGATGCCGACTTCACCCAGGCCCTGGCGGACCTCCACTGGCCGGGGTACTTCATCAAGGACTACGTCAAATCACTGAACACCGGCAGCGGCAGCCTGGTGGACTCCCCGGCGGACATCGCGCCATTGATCGAGCGCATGCGCCAGTATCGCGGCCAGATCGAGGGCGGTGTCTGCGTCAGGCGTCGCGAGGAGTATCTGGATGACACCGAGCGCCGCTATTTCGTGCTCCACGGCCAGGCCTACGGCGCCAGCGGTGAAGTGCCGGCACTGGTGCACGAATGCGCAGCCCTGATCGACAGTCGATTTTTCTCGGTGGATCTGGTGCTGCGGGCCGACGGCGTGCTGCGCCTAGTCGAGGTCGGCGACGGCCAGGTGTCGGACCGCAAGGAATGGCCGGCCCAGCGGTTCGCCGCGATGCTCGCCGGCGCGCTGCAAACAGCGGCTTAGCGCAGCAAGCGGCGCAGCCCCGCCTCGAAAGCCCCCTCCAGCGCCTGCGCGTCCTCCCCGGCCAGGGCCAGCGCCAGGGCGTGGCCGTGGCTGTAGTCCACCAGCAGGTCGAACAGCACCGGGTCTGCATCGAAGGCCCGCACTGCCTGGCGCAGGCGTTGGCTGAAGGCGGCCAGGGAACCGCCGAACAGCTGCGGGTCACCGAGGATGCACAGGGTCAGCGCCGGGTGACGGCGGACCCGGCTCATGTATGCCTCCAGCAGCGCCTGGATATGACCCGCGGGCGGCAACGGCGGGTCCGGTTCCGCCAGCGGCTCGGCGTGCACCCGTTCCACCAGCAGGCGCATCAGGTTGCGCTGGTCGCCCACGTGGTAGGCCACCGACATCGGAGTGATCCCCAGTTGCCGCGCCAGGGCCCGGCCACCGAAACCCTGGGGGCCCAGTTCTTCCAGCAGTTCCAGGCCGACGTCGAGAACCTGATCGAGGCTCAGTTCGCGCCCCGCTGCGGGACGGCCGCTGCGCTTGGGTCGGTCAGCCATGGGTGCCGTCCCGTTCCACTCGGTAGCGGGTGCTGACCAGCCCGTCTGCATACCGCCTGGAGTCGATGCAGTGCAGGCGCAGGTCCTGGGGCAGTGCGCCGAACAGCGGGCGGCCCGTGCCCAGCAGCACCGGCACCCGGGTCAGGGTCATTTCATCGATCAGGCCGGCCTGGAGAAAGGCTTGAATCAGCGTGCCGCCATCGATGTAGGCGGTTTTCCAGCCCTCGGCCTGCAACTGCGCCACCAGTTCCAGCGGCTGCACCGCGCTGATCCGCACCTTGCCTTCCAGGCGCTGGGGCAGGTCCTGCGCGCCGAGGGTGCGGCTGAGCACCACCACCGGCTTGTCGAACGGCCAGGGGGTGAAACCCAGTACGCTGTCGTAAGTCGCACGGCCCATGACAATCCCGTCCACCGATGCCATGAACGCGCCGTAGCCGTAGTCCTCGCCGGATTCGCCACTGGGCAGCCAGTCGATGGCTCCGTCGTTGCGGGCGATGAAACCATCCACCGAAGTGGCGATGAAAACCTTGCCGAATGCCATGGGCGTTGCCTCCTGAAAGCCTAAACATACAGCGTATGATAAACCCCTACAGGCAGCCGCTGACAAGCGGCTTCTGCCTCCCGGCCGTCAACCGCCCTCGGCGTAGGCCGCCAGCCCTTGCGCCAGTGCGGCGAAGGTCACCGCGCAGCGCGGGCTGTCGCGCAGGTCCTCATGCATCGCCACCCAGGTTTCCAGGCGCGGTGCAAACTGCTCCGCTAGGACCCGCACCAGGCGCGGATCGTTATCGGCCAGGCGCACCTGGCAGGCGCCAATGCCAAACCCCGCGCGCAATGCCGCCAACTGCGCCAGGTCACTGTCGCTGCGCCAGGCGAAAGCACCCCGGTTGAACTGCGGGTATTGCTGCTGCATGCGGCGGATAAACGCGGTCTCACGGTCGAAACCGATCAACCCATGCTCGGCCAACTGCTCCAGCTCCCGCGGCGTGCCCTGGCGTGCCAGGTAGTCCCGGTGGGCATGCAGGCCCAGTTCGATGTCGGCGACCCGGCGCACCAGCAGCGCTTCCTGGGTCGGGCGGAACATGCGCAC
The DNA here is from genome assembly GCF_000633395.1 of Pseudomonas sp. PH1b. GTDB lineage: Bacteria > Pseudomonadota > Gammaproteobacteria > Pseudomonadales > Pseudomonadaceae > Aquipseudomonas. The sequence continues at coordinate 29,954 of NZ_AYMU01000011.1, read as the reverse complement.
GGCGATATCCGCCTGGCGTTGCAACAGGTCGTCGGCACGGTTGGACAGCACCAGCTCCACCACCAGTTGCGGATGCTGCTGGCGCAAGGTGGCGAGAATCGGCGGCAGTACCTCGACGCCAATGATTTCGCTGGCCGAGATCCGCACACTGCCCTGCACAGCGGCGCCATGGCTGCTGGCCACTCGGCGCAAGGCTGCCTCGCCCGCCGCCACTTGCAGCAGGTAGGGCTTGAGTTCCAGCGCCGCTTCAGTGGCGGCGAAACCGTCGAAGGAGCGGGTGAACAGCTTCAGGCCCAGGGCCGCTTCCAGCTGATCGATGTGCCGCCCCACCGTGGGCTGGGTCAGGCCCATGGCGCGGCCGGCGGCAGACAGGGAACCGCTGTCCAGGACCGCGAGAAAGGTCCGGTACCAGTCCCAGTTGGGGGGAGTGTCCGCAGGGGTATGCATTTTTTTATAGAAACCATCAAAGACTGGGCAATTTCCATTTAGCCGAGGAACTCGCACTCTGCAAGCCCTGTTCATCCACGAGGAACCCCGCCATGCCCCAAGTAGCCCTGTTCGGCGCCGTTGGCGCCATCGGCCAAAGCATTGCCAGCACCCTGCGCAGCCAGGGCCAGCCCTACCGCGTGGTGGGCCGCAGCCAGAGCAGCCTGCTGCAGGCCTATGGCGCCGACCCGCTGGCCGAGCCGGTCACCTGGGACCCGGACCAGCCCGCCTCGGTCGAGGCCGCCGCGGCCGGCATCGACACCCTGATCTACCTGGTGGGGGTGGACTACTGGCGCTTCGAACTGCACCCGCAACTGATGCGCAAGACCCTGGACGGCGCCATCGCCGCCGGGGTGCGCCGGATCCTGCTGATCGGCACCGTGTATCCCTATGGCATGGCCCAGGGCAATCCCGTGGCGGAGCACCATCCGCGCCAGCCCAACAGCTTCAAGGGCCGCATGCGCAAGGCCCAGGAAGACCTGCTGTGGAAGGCCCATGCCGAGGGGTGGATCCAGGCCACGGTGTTGCGCCTGCCGGATTTCTACGGGCCCGGGGTCGACAAGAGCCTGCTGCACGGTGCATTCCAAGCTGCGCTCCAGGGCGGCACGGCGAACCTGGTGGGGCCCCTGGACTGCCCCCACGAGTTTGTCTTCGTGCCGGACGTAGGGCCGGTGGTCTGCCGCTTGATCCGGCAGCCCGAAGCCTTCGGCAAGACCTGGCACCTGGGCGGCGCCGGGGTTACCAGCCAGCGCAAGCTGCTGGAGCTGATCCGGCAGCACGGCGGTGCGCCCTTCAAGCAGCGGGTGATCGGCAAGCCCCTGCTGCGCCTGCTGGGGCTGTTCGATCCGCTGCTGCGCGAGATGGTGGAAATGCACTACCTGATCAGCTCGCCGCTGATCCTCGACGATTCGGCCCTGCAAGGCCTGCTCGGGCCGATCGCCAAGACGTCCTATGCCGAAGGGGTGCGCCAGACATTGGCGGCGACCACCAGTGCCCCTCAGAACGTGAAGCGGTAACCGAGATTGGCAGCCCAGGGCCGGTCGATATTCGAGCCTTCGCTGGTCTCGACCTCGGCATACAGCTGATGCTTGCGGCTCAGCTCGCCGGTCACCCCAGCCCCGGCGTACCAGCCACCGCCGCTGCCATCGGGGCGGCTGGCGATGCCATTGGTGCGCACCTTGTTCTGCGCCGACAGGTCCTCGATCCAGCCGGCCTTGAGGTAGGGCTGCAAGCGCGTGCCGTTGTCCAGCTGCAGGTTGCGCCCGGCCCGGGCACCGCTGCGGATCTGGGTCGACAGGCCTTCGCCGGGCTGCACCTGCAGGCCGTTGTCCAGGCGGTAGTTGTCGGAACGGGCATAGAGCATGGAGACCTGAACCTGAGGCTCGACGAACCAGTGGTCGCCCAAGTCGATCTGCTTGCCGGCTTCCACCGACAGGCCCGCGCCCTTGCTGCGCGAATGCCCGGAGACCTTGGCGCCGTCGGTACCCCACACATCCAGGCGGGTGGACCAGCGGTTCAGGGTCAGCAAGGTGTCGGTGTACCAGCCCGAGTCATCCAGGTAGGTGGCATAGCCGCCCAGGTGGTAGCTGTCGAGCTTGCCGCTGCCCTCGCTCTTGAAGTTGCGCTCGGTCTGGCTGTAGCCGGCCAGCGCGCCCAGCACCAGGGTGCCGCCGGCGGTGTCGAGCCGGGTGTCCATGCCCAGTTGGGTGCCCTGCACTTGCTGGGAAAAGGTGCGGCCGACGCCGTTGTCCAGGGACTGCTGCTGGCCAAAACCGCGGATCCACAGGCCCTGGCGATCGCTGCCCTGGCGCAGCTCGCCCACCCGTTGCACCAGGGTCGCGCGCTCGGCATCCCAGGTGGCCCGCAAGGTGGCGATGGCGCTGCTGTTGACCGCCGCGCTGGCGCCAGTGGACAGGTTGTCCGGTCCCGGCTCCGGCAGGTTGCGGCCGACGTTGACCAGGTTCCAGTTGCCCTGGGTGTCGGCCGCAAGACCGTAGCGATAGGTCCCGGCGTCCACCACGCCACCGCGGTTGGCCAGGCTGAACGAGCCCGGGCCGCCGGCGCTTTGCACCAGGGTCAGGCTCTGGCCCTCGGCATCGGGCTCGGCACCGGAGTTGCGCACCAGGATATCGTTGTTGCCGGTGACCTGGCCGCCGACGATCAGGCGGTCGCCCAACTGCTGGCCCAGGTCGGTGTTCATGATGTAATGACCGTCGCCGGCAAGGTCGCCGCTGACCTGCAACTGTTTGAAGGCGCCCCCCAGCCCGGGGTCGGCAAACTCCACCACGCCGTTGTTGGTCAGGCGGGTGAGCTGTGAATCACCGCGCAGCATCCAGCGACTGCTGTCGTCCAGGCTCAGTTGGGTATCACGGCTGCCCCCCTTGATCGCCCCGTCCAGGCTGGAGTGGTCGGCCAGGGACAGTTGCAGGCTGCCGGCGTCCACCTGCACATCACCGAACAGGTTCGAGCGCACGGCGTCCAGTTGCACCGCATCGGCCAGCACCCCGCCCGCCCGGTCGGTGATCCACAGCGCGGTGCCTGGCTGGCTGCCGCTGCGGCCGATCAGGGTGCTGTCGGTGAAGCGCGTGCTCAGGCCACCGCCATTGACCAGGATGCCCGCACCGTCCTGGGTCTCGATCCAACTGCCATCGACCTCGACACTGTTCGTCACGCCGCTGCCCGTGGCGTAGCTGACGATACCGTTGGCGCCCGCACCCGTGGTCTTGAGGCTCGACCCCTTGAGCTGCGAGGTGGCATTGTTGCTGATGGCCAGGCCATGGGCCGTCTCGCCCTCGGTCAGCACCTGGCTGTCGGTCAGTTGCACGCTGGCGCCGCGACCGGAGGCAAACAGGCCGTAGGCGGAAGCGCCGTGGGTGACGATGCTGCTGTCACTGAGGCTGACCTTCGCCCCCGCCATCCGCGCCAGTGCCCCAACGGCGCCCCGGCCGCTGGTTTCGATCTGCACGCGGCTGACGTTGAACACCGCGCCTGGGCTGCCGGGGTTGTCCGGCGAGGCGTACAGGGCATGGGCGTTGTTGCCCAGGGTGCTGATGGAACCGCCGTCCATGGTGAACACGCCGCCACGGTTGTCGATGGCCACGGCCTGCTGGCCACGGGTCTGCAGAATGCTGTCCTTGATGTCGACCCGAGTGTTGCTGCCTGGCATCCAGATCGCCGAACCATAGTCGCCCAGGGTAGTGATCTGCACGCTGTCCAGGTCGGCAGCGGCCTGGTTGGCGTTGACGTTGATGCCGTAGCCGTTCTGCGAGGTGATGGTGCTGTGGCTCACCACCGCGGTCCCCCCCGGGGTCTGGTAGAGGCTGCTCAAGATGATGCCATCGCCCTTGGCGTCGATGCTGCCGTTGCGAAACGTCAGGGCGCCACTGTTGGCCTCGATGCCCCGGCCATTGCTGGCGGTGACGTGAACCCCATCGGCGCTGATGGAGGAGCCCAGCCCGCGAGCCGACATCGCGCCCATGAAACCCTCGGACTTGACGGTCACTCTTGCCAACTCGATGGCCGCACCGTTCGAAGCGCTGACTGCCAGGGCCATGCCCGTCGACTGGGTGGTCAGGGTCATGTCCGACGCCTTGAGCACAGACCCCTTGTCGCTGGCCGACAGCGCATCGGCCTGGCTGCCCGAGGTGGTGATCGAGCCGCCGGACAACTCGGCCTGGCCGCCGGCCGTAACGACCACCCCACGGCTTTGGCTGCCGCTGGCTTCTATCTGCACATCGGTCAGCGTCAAGCGGCTGCCGGTCCCCGTGGACAACGCGCCATCGGCGACATCGGAGCCACCGGTGGTGATCCGCACGTCGCTCAGATCGGCCTTGCCCCCGCTATCCACCCGCACCCCCACCACCGCATTGCGCGTGGTGGCCGCCGTGGCATGGATGTCGAAGCCCTTGCCCTGCAGCGAATTCTGAGCACCGCTGACGCGCACCGCGGCGCCTGATCCGGTGAAGTCCACGCGTGCATCGTCCAGGGTCAGGGATTGGCCCTGCGACGAGGACAGGTCGATTTGTTGATAGTCGGCCGCCTGCACGGACTGGATGGAAACAGTCAGCAAGGACAGCGCCGAACTGATCGCCACACTTAGCGTTTTCTTAACCAGGTTCATAACTTTCAAGCCTTTGTGTTACAGCACAAGAGGCCTGAATAGTTAACCCACAAGATCAACTAACAAATGAGAATCTTCTTAAAGACCCTCTATTAAGAATTTTCTGAAGAGAAGCCGAGAATCTTCTCTTTATCATGGGCCAATGCCAACCCAAGCCCATCTACCCCCTGTCACCAGTCACTTTTCCGGCCCCCGTATCCCGGTGGTTTTGCTGCGTCTGTTCATGGTCAGCCTGCTGTCCAGCATCCTCATCATCGCCGGCTTCGTGATTCATGGTTCACTCAATGAAACCCTCTCCGGCTATCGACGGCAGATGAACGCTGCAGCATTTAACGCACAGCAGTTCTTCAATCAGCGAGAGAGTCTGCTCAAGGCGATTATCTCTTCAGCCGTGCACACTACCGATAATCGCCTTACTTCAGGAAACAAGGAATTTCTTGCAAGTAATGACCAATTACGCGTATGGCCACTGAGTGATAATCCTGCGCTGCCGCACTGGACCCTGATTCTCACCGCATGGGATCTGGTGGAGATCGACAGCACCCGCAGCCAGTTGCTGTACCTGGTGCCGGAGCAAGGGATTGTCCGTGGCCTCCACGGGCTCTCGGGCGCGGGCGCGGGCGCCGCCGGCAGCCGAGAGCCGCGTGTCGATCCGCAATGGCTGAAAACCCTCGATCAGCAAGCCGCACGGAAGCTGCTGGAGCAGCATCCCGGCGCACGAACCCTGTGGTCCTGGACCACCGCCGAGGACGGCAGCACCAAACAGGTGTACCTGCTGCGCCCGCTGGACCTGCACCTGGCGACCGACGGCTGGCTCGGCCTGTCGTTCAACGAGATCGACCTGGCCCTCGATCCCCTGGGGCTGCATCAGGGTAAATACGTGCTCTATGACGCCGAGGGTGCAGTGGTGCTGCACAGCAACTCCTGGCAGGTCCCCGGCAGCCTGTCGCGCTTCCAGGCCAACGAGGACTCCTTCGGCCTGCACCGGCAACAGGGCCTGCCCGACTACATCGTGCTCAACAAGTCCGTGGGCAACGCCGGCTGGCGCCTGGTGTACTACGCGCCGATCAGCCAACTGCTGCAGGACAGCGCAGCGTCCCTGTCCACCACCGGCCTGGTGACCCTGCTGCTGTTTGCCGTGGTGTTTCTCGGCGCGCGCTACATCCGCTTGCGTCTGGTAGAGCCCTCGGTGCGTCACTACAGCGCCTTGACCGACAGCGTTTCCCTCAATCGCCGCTTCATCGAGGTGGCCCCGGTGGGCCTGTGCCTGATACGCCGCGACAATGGCCGGATGATCCTGTCCAACGAGTCGGGCCGGCGCTGGCTGGCCTCGGTCCCCGAACTGCGGGCACAGATCCTCGACGCCCCCCTGCCCCAGGCCCGCGCCATCGACCATGCCCTGGACGATGGCCGATTCATACAACTGAGCTGCGCCCCGACCGGCTACAACGGCGTGGCCGCGGTCTTGTGCTGCATCAACGACATCACCGACTTCAAGCTGGCCGAGCAGTCGCTGCTCCAGGCCAAGCAGCTGTCGGACCAGGCTAACCGCGAGAAGACCCTGTTCCTGAGCACCCTCAGCCATGAGATCCGCACCCCCATGTACGGCATCCTCGGCTCCCTGGAAATGCTCCGTACCACGGCCCTCACGCCCCAACAGGACGACTACCTGGAAGCCACGCAGCAAGCCTCCTCGGTGCTGATGCGGACCATCAACGACACCCTCGACATGTCGCTGATCGAGTCCGGCCGGCTGACCCTCGACACCGCGCCGTTTTCCCCGGTGCGACTGGTGGAAGAAGTCGCCTTCAGCTACTCGGCCCGGGCCCGCGGCAAAGGCCTGCGGCTCTATGTGGTCCTCGACCCGGACGTGCCGGAGCGGGTACTCGGCGACGGCGGGCGGATTCGCCAGATCCTCAACAACCTGGTCAGCAACGCCATCAAGTTCACCGAGTCCGGCCATGTGGTGCTGCGCCTGCACCTGGAACCGTTGCCCGAGCAAGCTGCGCAATTGCGCTTCCAGGTGGTAGACACCGGCCCCGGAATCGCCCCGGAATTCCAGGCCAGCCTGTTCGAGCCCTACTACCGCGTGCCCAACTGGCTGGGCCAGAAGACCTCGGGTACCGGGCTGGGCCTGGCCATCTGCGAACGGCTGGCGTTCATGATGCAAGGCACGCTGACGGCCATCAGCGAACCGGGCCTGGGCTCCAGTTTCAGCTTCAGGCTGCGCCTGCACAGCTGCACCGAGGCCATCGATTCCGAACAGCCGCACCTGGGCGTGACCCCGGTGTATGTGCAAGGGGATGTGCAGGAAGTGGTCCTCAACCTCTGTCACTGGTTGCGCCGCTGGGGCGCCCTGGCCATGCCCTACAGCACCGGCCGCAACTCCCCGGGACGCAAGGCGGTGCTGGTGGAAGCCTTCCTCGGACCGTCAAAGGCGACGTCGTGGACCGGCCCGCGGGTGATCATGCATGCCCCCGGCATGGGCCCGCCGCAACGGCAGGCCGGCGACCACTGGATCGCCCGGACCTTCAGCCTCGACAGCCTGCGCAACGCCGTGGCCCAGGCCCAGTCCGGGATCGTCAGTGAGCGCCGCTTCGCGCCGCCGGCAGCCCTGGCGCCGGGCCTGGACCTGAAGCTGCTGGCGGTGGACGACAGCCCCCTGGCCCTGCAGGTGATCGTTCAACAGGGCCGCTACCTGGGCAATCGGGTCGTGGCCTGTGCCAGTGCCATCGAAGCCTTGAAGTGCAGCGACCTGCTGTCCTTCGACGGGGTCCTGACCGACTTGCAGATGGAGCACATGGACGGCCTGTCGTTCGCCCGCACCCTGCGTGAGCGGGGCTTTGACGGGCCGATCATCGGTATTACCGGGGAACTCTCCCCGACACTGCGCAGCCATTGCGAGGCTGCCGGAATCCGCCATCTGCTGATCAAGCCGGTGCCGCTCGACGCCCTGAGCGAAGTGCTGCAATCCATCAAGAGGAAAGTCATGTGAGCATGCCCAAGCCCCTGCGTGTCCTGGTGCTGGACGACCACCCGATCCACTGCATGCGCGCCCGCCAACTGCTGCAGGACGCCGGCTTCGGTCCGGTGGACAGCGCCCTCGATGCGCGCCAGGCCCTGGCCATGCTGAACCAGCAGGTCTACGACCTGGTGCTGGTGGACCTGCACATGCCGGAAATGGACGGTGTGCAGTTCATCCATGCCCTGGCCGGCATCGAGCAGGTACCGATGCTGGCGATCGTCTCCTCTTGCCCGCGACGGTTGATGAACAGCGTCAGCCTGATGGCCAAGGAGCAGGGCCTGGCGGTGCTGGGCAGCTTTCCCAAGCCCCTGGAAGCGGCGCACATCGTCCAGCTCAGCGCCATCATTGGCACCGGTAGCTCCCAGCCGCCCCGGCTCGAGCACGCCTCGGTGTTTGATCACCAGGCCCTGGAACACGCCATCGAGCGCCATGAACTGCAGGCCCGTTTCCAGCCACGCCGCTCGCTGTGCAGTGGCCGGATCGTCGGGGCCGAGGCCCTGGTGCGCTGGCACAACCCGTCCTTCGGCTTGCTCATGCCCGATTCCTTCCTGGCGTCCATCAGCCGCTGCCAGCTGGATCGCGAGCTGTTGCTGCTGATGCTCGACGATGCCATCAAGGCGCAGCAGCACTGGCAGCACCTGGGCTACCGCATCACGGTATCGGTGAACCTGCCCACCGGGTTGCTGGACGACCCCGAGCTGCCGGACCTGCTGCAACAGATCACCCTCGCCTCGGGGCTGGCCACCAGCGATATCTGTTTTGAACTGCTGGAGACCGAGCGGCCCTTGTCCCCCGGCCAATACCACATGGGCGCCAGTCGCCTGCGCCTCAAAGGCTTCGGCCTGGCCCAGGACGACTTCGGCATGGGCTACAGTTCGATGTACAGCCTGATCTCCACGCCGTTTACCGAAATGAAGATCGATCGCCACTTCGTCCATGGCGCAGCAGCCGACGATTCCCGGGCCGCGGCCTTGATGGCCGCGGTGCAGCTCGGACGGCAGCTGGGCCTTGAAGTGGTGGCTGAAGGTGTAGAATCGGCCCGTGATCTGGAGTTCCTGCGGCACATCGGCTGCGACAGCGCCCAGGGCTACCTTATTTCTCCGGCACTGGAGCTGGACGCTTTTACACAACTGCTGGGATGCACTGCGGTACCACCTTTTTCCTCATCCATCCGGCCAGCGTCCCCTCCCCCATGCCAGATACCCCACTACGACGCATCGCGCAAAACTTCCGGCGACTGAACCTCGTGCTGTTCGTCATTCTGCCGCTACTGCTGTTCATGGGAAGCGCGCTGTTCCTCGGCGGTCGGCGGATCATCCAGCAGGAACAGGAACGGATCACCGTGGATTTCGAGCTGCTGACCCGCTACATGGCCGAACAGGAGGCCCTGCTCAAGCGCCTGCTCAGCGAGCCGGTGCTCGAGGACACCAGCGTCCCCACCAACTCGGTGCGCACTTTTCGGCCCATGGAGCCCGCCCATGCCTTGGGCATGGCCCTGTTCCAGGGCACACCGTCGGCGGTGGACACCCCCTTTACCCTGGTCTGCGAGGACCTCGAGCACTGCCCACTGAACAATGACCGGGCCGCGGGGCTCGGGCGCTACCTGGCGGACCTGTACTCCAGTTTCTGGGTGCGCTCCAGCTTTCCCGCCTCGGTGCTGCTGGTGGTAGACGCCGGCACCGGCACCACCTTCACCGTGCCCACCATCGGCAGCGGCCTGCCCCAGCTGCCTGCGTCCCTGGTCTTGGCCAGCATCAACGCGATACGCACCAGCGCCCCCCGCAGCGACGGCATCCGCTGGATCCGTCCGAAGGGCTTTGCAGAGCACATGATCGCCGTCGTCCCGCTGCACAACCTGGCCCTCGGCGACGGGGTCGAGAGCGGCAACGCCTTTGCCGCCGCCCTCACCCACCGCCAGCGCATCAATGTCTTTGCCCGGCCGCAGCAACGGTACTTCTACGATGCCTTCTGGCTGCAAAGCCGACGCGACGGCCTGCTGATGGGCGAATCCCCCCTGCCCACGACCATCAGCCGCGGGATCAACCTGCGCAGCGACGGCCTGCTGTTCCGGATCGACGATGCCGGCGCGAACTGGACCGGCTATTACCTGCTGAGCTACCGGACCCTGTTCCTTGGCCATCCCTGGCCCCTGCTCGGCGTCCTCCTCCTGCTGCTGCTCAGCCCCCTGGCCGGCCGCGTCTATGCCCGCTGGTACCAGCGACGAGTGATACTCCCGGCGCAGCGGGCCCACACCGAACTGGTGGAAAGCGATCAGTTCAGCCGCACCTTGCTGGAGACCACCCCCGTGGCCCTGTGCGTGCTCAGCCGCGAGCACAGCCACGTGGTCTTCGCCAACCATCTGGCCCTCACGTGGTTCTGCGCCCGGACGGGACGGGCACTCAGTGACAGCGGGCTGGAGCCTTCGTTGTTGGAGCGCATCAGCCAGGCCAGGGAGCCCGGCGAGGTCGAGAACTACCAGAGCCGCGACGGCCGTTCGTTCTACATTGCCTACGCGCCGACCCGCTACCGCAACCAGGAAGTGCTGATCTGTGCCTTTGCCGACCTCAGTGCACGGGCCCAGATGGAACACCAACTGACCCAGGCGAAACAGGCGGCCGACAAGGCCAACAGCGCCAAGTCGGTGTTTCTCGCCACCATGAGCCACGAGATCCGCACCCCACTGTACGGTGTCCTCGGCTCACTGGAACTGATGGGCCTGACCCACCTGGACGGCGAGCAGCAGCAGTTGCTCGAACGCATCCAGGTGTCTTCCGGGCTGCTGCTGCAGATCATCAGCGACATCCTCGACATCACCCGCATCGAATCCGGCCAGTTGTCCCTGAGCCGCCAATCGTTCGATCCACGGGCCCTGGTGCAGCGCTGTACCGCCAGCTTCATCGACAGCGCCCGGAACAAGGGGCTGCTGCTGTTTTCCCTGGTCGATCCGACGCTGCCACCGGCCCTGCTCGGCGATGCCGGGCGGATCAGCCAGATCCTCACCAACCTGATCAGCAACGCGGTCAAGTTCACCCACTCGGGGCAGGTGATAGTCCGTGCCCGCGCCGAGCAGGCCAGCCAGGGGCAGGTCCTGCTGTGCCTGCAGGTGGCGGACACCGGCATCGGCATTGGCAAGGAAGAACAGGAGCAGTTGTTCATCCCCTTCTATCAGATCGATGCTCACTCCCACACCGTGCATGGCGCCGGCCTGGGCCTGTCCATCTGCGCCAGGCTGGCGGCTTTGATGCACGGCCAGATCCGCGTGACCAGCGAGCTGGGGCTGGGCAGCAGCTTCTCCCTGCAGCTTGCACTGCCGGTGGTGGCCGAGCCTCTCACCGAGCCTGCGCCAGCACTCGATGGCGCCCGGGTCCATGTGCAAAGCCCCCATCACGAACTCACCCGCAACCTGTGCCAATGGCTGGAAAAGTGGGGAGCCCGGGCCACGCCCCTTGACGGCTCGACTCCCGGGCCCCATGACCCGGGGATCCTTCTGCGGCTGTTCGACGACAGCTGCGAACCCGCCGAGGACCTGGACACGGGCCTGATCCGAATCGACCTCGCCAGCCATGGCCAGGCCTCGGGGGCAGGCCTGGCCGAAGCCTGTGGCTTCGACGCCATTGGCCGCCTGATCGAACGCACCCTGGGGCGCGAACCGCGCAATGCCGCGGGCCCCGAGGAACAGGCCCTGGACCTCGCGACCCTGGCGCCGCTGCGCCTGAACGTGCTGGTGGCCGAAGACAATCCGATCAACCAGGCAACCCTGAGCCAGCAATTGCAGCAACTGGGCTGCCACAGCACCCTGGCTGCCGATGGCGCACAAGCCCTCGACCTGTGGCGGGTGGGCGACTATGACCTGCTGCTGACCGACGTCAACATGCCCCGCATGAACGGCTACGAACTGGCCAGCGCCCTGCGCGCCGCGGGAGATGACCGTCCCATCATCGGCATCACCGCCAACGCCATGTGCGAAGAGGAAACCCGCTGCCAGGCCGCCGGCATGGATGCCTGGCTGGTCAAGCCCGTCCCCCTGCAGACCCTGCGCGCCAGCCTGGCCCGGCTGTCCAGCCTCGATGGGGCGCTGGACGATCAACCCCCGCTGCCCTTGCCAGCATCGCCTCCCTCAGCGCCCCCCGGGGCCTTGCCGGGGAACCTGCGGGAGCTCTTCGTCAGCACCATGACGGTCGATCTCGAACAATTGCGCCAGGCGCTCGACAGGCAGGACTACGAACGCCTCTTCCAGCTGCTGCACCGGATCCGTGGATCCCTGGCCGTGGCCGGCTACCCGGCGCTGATCCAGCAGCTGGAAGCCCTGGAACAAGGCCTGCGCCAGAGTGGTTTGACGGCCACCAAACGCACGCATAGCCTGGCGCTGCTGCACGCCTTGCAGGACATCAGCCAGCCCGACTGACCGCTCGCACTTCCCGCACCTCTGCGTATTTCCTATAGAAAAATGGATCGTGTCCACCATGAAAAAAATCCGAGTTGCCTTGGCCGACGATCATCCCGTAGTGCTCGCTGCCGTCAGCGACCTGTTGAACAAGACCCGCGAATACCAGGTGGTGGCTGCCGTGACCACCCCCAGCGCCCTGATCCAGCAACTCTCGGACGACCCACGAATCGACGTGGTGATCACCGACTACTTCATGGAGGGCGACGAGATATTCGGCGACGGCATTCGCCTGGTGACCTACCTCATCCGCCACTTTCCACGGGTCCAGGTGCTGGTGCTGACCATGATGTCCAACCCGATGATCGTCGCCGCGCTGTACGACATCGGCGTGCGCTCGGTGCTGCTCAAGCGCCACGACATGAGCGAGTTGCTCTGCGCCCTGCAGAACGTCCGGCTCGGGCGCATCCACCATCCGCCGAGCCTGCAGCAGCACGAGCCGCACAATCCGCCGCTGCGCTCCATGGCCGACGGCCTGCGCAGCCTCACGCCCAAGGAGTACGAGGTGCTGCGGCATTTCGTGCGGGGCGAGTCGATGATGCAAATAGCCGCCAACCTCAAGCGCAGCGTCAAGACCGTCAGCGCGCAGAAGATCTCGGCGATCCGCAAGCTCAGCCTGGACAGCGACCAGGCCCTGGTAGCCTTCTGCCTGGAGTCCGGCGAGTTCCAGTAAGGGCCTGAAGCAGGCCGATGCCCCCCTTGTTCGCTGGCGATGCCTGCGCCCGGGCCGGCCAACAGCGGGTGAGCGCACTCACCTGGACGCTGGCAGCCCGATCGCCACGCGGCTGGTGGCCTTGACCTCGCGCAGGGCCAGGCTCGACTGGATCGAGGCAATGCCGGGCTGGCGCCTGAGCACCTGCTCGACAAAATCGCTGTAGCTGTCCAGGTCCTGGGCCAGCACCTGCAGCAGGTAGTCGGCGTCGCCGGTGATCTTGTGACAGGACTGGACCTCGGGCAGGCGCATGATCACCTCCTCGAAGGCGTCGGGGGTCTGGTCGGAGTGAGTGGCGAATCGCACATGCACGAACGCCAGGATGTCCAGCCCCAGCAGGCGTCGGTCGAGGTTGGCCTGGTAATCCCTGATCACCCCCTCCTCCTCCATGCGCTTGCGCCGGCGCCAGCAGGGCGTGAGGCTCAGGGACAGGCGCTCGCTGAGCTCGGCATTGGAAATGCTCGCGTCCTGCTGCAGCAGCGAGAGGATCGCCAGGTCGGTATCGTCCAGGTTTACCTGCCGAGTTGTTTTTTTCATATCAGGCCACCCACGGGGAAAATATTACCCAAATCTCTCATTTCCCAAGAACAAAAAGCAAAGAAATCGCAGCCATGCCGGAACAAACTATTTGCACCGGACAATAACAATGGATGCGTTCAGCATGCTTACCGTCTTCAGCGAGTCCCATCGCCTGCACCATGGCACCGAGTTGAAGGATGGCGTTCTCAAGCCGTCGTTCGAGCAACCCAGCCGGGCCGATACGGTCCGCGACCGAGTCAGGCACGTGGGGCTCGGCGAGATCATCGCGCCGCGGCGCTTCGAGCGTTCCTGCTACGTCGCCGCCCACAGCGAACGCTACGTGGCCTTCCTGGAACATGCCTGGAGCGAATGGAGCGCCAGCGGCCGCCGCCATGACGCCCTGCCCCTGGTGTGGCCGGTGCGCGACCTGGCCAACCAGCAGGTGCCCGAAGTCATCGACGGCAAGCTCGGCTTTTTCGCCATGGATGCCGGCTCGCCGATCACCGCCACCACCTGGGAGGCCGTGCGCACCAGTGCCGACATCGCCCTCACCGGCCTGGCCCTGATCGGCGAAGGCCAGGACAGCGCCTTTGCCCTGTGCCGCCCGCCGGGCCATCACGCCGCCCGGGAATACATGGGCGGCTACTGCTACCTGAACAACGCCGCCATCGCCGCGCAGCACGCCATCACCCAGGGCGCCCGGCGAGTCGCGGTGCTGGACGTGGACTTCCACCACGGCAACGGCACCCAGAACATCTTCTACGATCGCAGCGACGTGCTGTTCGTCTCGCTGCACGGCGATCCGGCCGTGTCCTACCCCTACTACTCGGGGTTTGCCGACGAGCGCGGCGCAGGGGCCGGCGAAGGCTGCAACCTGAACCTTCCCCTGGCAAAAAACACCACCTGGCCGCGCTACCGCGAGGCACTGACGCAGGCCTGCAAGCAACTGCGGGCGTTCGCCCCGGAGCTGCTGGTGGTGTCCCTGGGCGTGGACACCTTCAAGGACGACCCCATCAGCCACTTCCTTCTCGAAAGCCAGGATTTCCTCGCCATGGGCCAGGTCATCGCCAGCGTGGGCGTGCCGACGCTGTTCGTCATGGAGGGCGGCTACATGGTGGACGAGATCGGCATCAACGCGGTCAACGTGCTGCACGGCCATGCCGACCGCTAGCCCATCACAACCAGGCTTCCAGCCATTTTCAACGTTCTGACGAGAGGGAAATCAACATGACCTTGTTCATCGATGTCGATCACGCCGCGACCTTGTATTCACGCCTGGGCATTGGCCGGGCGATCCGCGAAATGGCCGAGTACATCCAGGCCGACTACCAGCGCTGGGACGCCTTCGAAAAATCCCCGCGCACCGCCAACCACTCGGCCACCGGGGTCATCGAGCTGATGCCCGCCGACGACGGCCGCCAGTACGCCTTCAAGTACGTCAACGGCCATCCGGGCAACCCCGCCCGACAGTTGCTGACGGTGATGGCCTTCGGCGTGCTGGCGGATGTCGACAGCGGCTACCCGCTGCTGCTCAGTGAACTGACCCTGACCACGGCAGTGCGCACGGCCGCCACCTCGGCCCTGGTGGCCCAGTCCCTGGCGCGCCCGGAGTCACGCTGCATGGCCTTGATCGGCAACGGCGCCCAGAGCGAATTCCAGGCCATCGCCTTCCATGAAATGCTCGGCATCAAGCAGCTGCGGATTTTCGACATCGATGCTGCCGCGTCCCGCAAGCTCAAGCACAACCTGCAGGCCTGGCCGGACCTTGAGGTCATCGTCGCCCACTCGGTGCGCGAGGCGGTGAAGGGCGCGGACATTGTCACCACGGTGACCGCGGACAAGGCTTACGCCACCATCCTCACCCCCGACCTGATCGAGCCCGGGATGCACCTCAATGCCGTGGGCGGCGACTGCCCGGGCAAGACCGAGTTGCACGCCGAGATCCTGCGCAGGGCCCGGGTGATCGTCGAGTTCGAACCCCAGACCCGTATCGAAGGCGACATCCAGCAACTGCCCAAGGACTTCCCGGTGACCGAATACTTCCGCATCGCCCAGGGCCTGGAGCCGGGCCGGCAAGGGGCCGAGCAGATCACGGTGTTCGACTCGGTGGGCTTTGCCCTGGAAGACTTCTCGTCCCTGCGCTACCTGCATGACCTGGCCCGGGAACACGCCATTGGCGAGCCGATCCACCTGGTGCCCACGCCGAGCGACATCAAGGACCTGTACCAACTGATTGCGCCGAGCCCTGAAGCATCGGTGGCGCCGGCAGCAAGCGTGCCGCGCCAGATCGCCGCCGGCTGACGGGCAGTTGAACCGGGCGCCCGGCACGGCGCCCGACTCACCGCAGCCCCCGACCTTGATGCACCGAAACAACAACCCCTGCCCCCTCGTACCTGCTCCTGCCAAAACTCGACAACTATAAGACCAAGAGGTTTTGAGATGACTCCAGATCCGCTCCCGGCCCCGGCACGCCCGGCGCTGCAACGCACCCTGCACAATCGTCACATCCAGCTCATGGCCATGGGCGGCGCCATCGGCACCGGGCTGTTCATGGGCTCGGGCAAGATCATCGCCATGTCCGGCACCTCGATCATCCTGATCTACATGATCATCGGCCTGTTCGTGTACCTGGTGATGCGCGCCATGGGCGAGCTGCTGCTGTCGAACCTGTCGTTCAAGAGTTTCGCCGACTTCGCCGGCGCCTACCTGGGACCGCGCGCGGCGTTCTTTCTCGGCTGGTCCTACTGGCTGAGCTGGAGCGTGGCGGTGGTAGGCGATGCGGTGGTGGTGGGCGGCTTCTTCCAGTACTGGTTTCCCCAGGTGCCGGCCTGGATGCCGGCAGTGGCCATGATGCTGACCCTGTTCGCCCTCAATGTGCTCACGGTGAAGCTGTTCGGTGAAGTGGAGTTCTGGTTCGCCATCATCAAGATCATTGCCGTAGTCACCCTGATCGGCGTCAGCCTGGTGCTGATCGCCACGGCCTTCGTCTCACCCTCCGGCGTGACCGCCTCCCTGGGGCACTTGCTGGATCGCCAGGCAGCCTTTCCCAATGGCCTGCTGGGGTTCTTCGCCGGCTTCCAGATGGCGATCTTCTCCTTCGCCGGCACCGAGCTGATCGGCACAGCCGCGGCGGAAACCCGCGACCCTCACCGCACCCTGCCCAAGGCCATCAACGCGATCCCGCTGCGGATCATCCTGTTCTACGTGCTGGCCCTGGCCTGCATCATTGCCGTGACCTCCTGGCAGCAGGTGTCGCCGAACAAGAGCCCGTTCGTCGAGCTGTTCCTGATTGCCGGCTTCCCGGCGGCGGCGGGCATGGTCAATTTCGTGGTGCTGACCTCCGCCGCGTCCTCGGCCAACAGCGGGGTGTTTTCCGCCAGCCGCATGCTCTTCGGCCTGGCCGACCAGGGCAACGCCCCCCGCCTGTTCAAGCGCCTGTCGCGCCATAGCGTGCCAGTCGCCAGCCTGGCCTTCAGTGCCTTGCTGATGCTGCTGGGAGTCCTGCTGCTGTACATCGTCCCCGAGGTGATGACGGCCTTCACCCTGGTGTCCACGGTGTCGGCGATCCTGGTGATCTTCACCTGGTCGACCATCCTTGCGTCCTACATTGCCTACCGCAAAAAGCACCCGGAACTGCACGCCCGCTCGCGCTACAAAATGCCCGGCGGCGTGCCCATGGCCGGCTTCGCCCTGGCCTTCCTGCTGTTCGTCCTGGGGCTGCTGGCCCTGCGCCCGGACACCCGCCTGGCGCTGTGCGTGATGCCGGCGTGGTTCATCTGGCTGGGGATTGCCTACCGCCTCACGGCCGGGCGCAAGGGGCGGGTTCATGGTCAGGCGGCCTACCCGCGCTGACACAAGGCGGCGCCAGGGATGGCGCCGTTGCCTGCATACACATCCTCAGGCTCAGCACATCGTCACATAATGAACCCGGTACTCAGTGTTACCGTCGCGGCTCAGGACCGATTCACTGCCATGGCGCTCGAAACGAGCACCGGCCCGCACCAGCACTTCCAGCTCATGCTTGAGAGGGTCCAGTTCATCGAGCACTGTGCGGCTGGGGCGCCCCTCATAGACAAACACCGGAGTCACGCAAGCAGGGCTGACAGTGATCAGCCACACCTCCTTTTCCAGGTCGTGGCGGGTTTCACACACAGCAACCGCCGCGCTCAAGGACAGGGACAAGGCCCGGTCAGTGGTCAAGCTGTCATTGCCAGAGCACCACATCCCGCCATGAAACAGTACCTGCCCGCCCGACAGCGCAGGGCAGTCCTGCAGTGCACCGTGCGTAGCTTCAACCGCAGCCCGGCACGTGTCGTTCTTGTATCGGCAAAACGGAGAGTCGGCGCTTATCACCGGCATTCTATTGATCCACTGGTCGTACTCCAAAGTATCTTCCAGCACCCATTCCAACTGATTGGGCAGGCCTCCACAGGCTCCGTTGCCAGCAATGGCGTGCATCAAAAAGTCTTCTGCACAGCCGGCAACCAGAGGGGCTCGTGGTGCGGTTCGCCCACTCATCACTTCAGGAAACAAACCTAATCTCTGCTCAAACTCATCCCGACGGTCCTCCTCCTGAAAGGGATAGGGGTCGAAAAAGGGCAACTTGTTCAATGGTCAATCTCCAGAATCGCAATGTGACATGTAGAGCGCGAGCCAGAAGCCCCCGGATCGCCCCCCAGATCGTTAAACCCTGACGGCCTGCAACACCGAGGCATAGTTTGCCACCGCCATGCCACCCATGTTGAACAGCAGCCCGAACTCCGGCGAGCGCGCGGCGAGGCCGATGGGCTCGCCGATCAACTGGCGAAAGCCCAGGGCGTGCATCGACACCCCGGTGGCGCCCACCGGGTGCCCCTTGGCCTTGAGGCCGCCGGAAAGGTTCACCGGCAGGCGTCCGTCGGCATTCACCCAACCCTCGTCCAGGGCCCGATGGCCCTCGCCCTTGGGCGCCAGGCCCATGGCTTCGTAGATCAACAACTCGGCGATGGTGAAGCAGTCATGGACCTCGGCAAAACCCAGTTCGTCCAGGCCCACTCCAGCACCGTGCAAGGCACTCTGGATCGCCAGTTGCGGACCTTCGAAGGCCAGCACGTCGCGCTGCGACATGGGCAGGAAATCATTCACCTGGCTCAGTGCGCGAATCGCCACCTGACGGCGAAACGTTGCGGCGCGCCGGGGCGAGGCCAGGATGATCGCTGCCGCGCCGTCGCTGATCAGCGAACAATCGGTCAGGCGCAGCGGGTCGGCGATCAGCGGGTTGCTCGCCGACACGCTGTTGCAATGGGCAAAGTCCATGGCCCGGTGCATCTGCGCCAGGGGGTTGGCCATGGCATTGGCGTGGTTCTTCACCGCGATCGCCGCCATCGCCGCCAGCGGGCTCTGGTAGCGCTCGGTGTAGCGCTGGGCCACCTGACCGAAGAGTTGCGCAAAGCTCAGGCCGGCCTCCTGCGGATCGTTCTGGTAACCGGCACCGGCCAGGGCCCGGGTGACCTCGGCAGTGCTGTTGCTGGTCATCTTTTCCGCGCCCACCACCAGCACCAGTTCGGCGGCGCCGCTGCGGATCGCGTTGATCCCGGCCTGGATCGCCGCCGAGCCGGAGGCGCAGGCGTTCTCGCAGCGGGTGGCAGGTTTGAAGCGCAACTGTGGATCGGCCTGGAGCATCAGGGAAGCGGGAAAGCCGTCGGGCACCAGGCCGGAGTTGAACTGCCCGAGATACAACGCGTCGATCTGCCCGGCATCGATGGCGGCGTCCACCAGGACGTCGCGGGTGACCTCGACGATCAAGTCTTCCAGGCTGCCATCGAGGCGCCCGAAGCGGGTGTGGGCAGCAGCGACGATGCAAACGGATTCGTGGTTCATGCGCAGGCTCTCCTGTAGGTGTAGCGAGCAGTCCCTGAAATCAACCCGCGCCTGAATCGCACGGGGGAGTGGTCACTATGTATAGCAGCAAGTCCTGCCCGAGCCACGCCAGGGCACGATGATCATCCCGGTCTCTGCTCGACGGCCTGAGCGGCAAGTTGGGCAGGTATTGCACCCCCGCCACCGGAGAACGGATGGGCAAGCCATAAAAGGAGTTGGCGCAGGACAGGCTGACCTGCTCGTAAGGCCCGATTTCCAGCAGATTGTCTTTGGCGTAAGTCAGCCGGAAGACAAAATGCGTGGGTTTCTCCTCACGCGTCATCTGGATGCCGGGCCGGATCATGCCCTGGTTCCAGGAGCAGAAGAACTCTTCATACAGCTGGCTGACCGTCATGCCGACTTGGTTTTATCGTCGGTGGAAGGCTCGAAGTCCGCGGCCTGGTGCATCCAGCCGCGGGATTCAGTGGTCAGGTTGCGTCCCGGCGCACGTCCGATGAACACATTGGTTTCAATCCTCACCTCCTGCAACGTGATCGTGGTATTGCCAGCGTTGTAGAGATAGTAGGTATCTACGCCCTTGCTCTTCTCGAATAGAAACTGCAATCCATTGCTCGACTGTGCTTGCAGCTAGCAGCTCCTGACCGGGGTATTGGTCGCCACGCGAGTGCGCGCGACACTGGCTACCGGAACTAGAACGCTGCAATTGAGCCGTTGTGATGCTGCTTTGCCGGGCGAAGCAGACGAAGTACCGCGCCGGCCTCTACTCCAGCATCGCCCGGGCATCCAGGCGCAGCACGCGCAAGGGCTCGAGCGCGGTGCCCTGCAGGGATTCGCCGCGATAGAGGGCCTGATTGGCCGCAGCCATTTCGGCGCTGCGGTCGGCAACCATTTCGTAGGTCTTGCGCGGCAGGATCTTGCTCCAGCCGTTTTCAAAGGTGTTGTAGGCCAGGGTCAGCGCGGCGGTGAAATAGTGCTGGCCGGACACCGGAACCCGTACCTCCTGGCCCGCCTCATCCAGGGCGATGAAGTGATTGGGCAGGTGTTTCACCCCCAGGCGCTTGAGCACTATCCAGGAGAACGCCGAAGGCACGAAGACCGTGAGCTTTTGCGCAGCAATGGGCGAGTAGCCACGTTCCAGCAGCAACTGGACGATCTCGTCTTCGCTGGCCTCGGGGTGGCCCGCCATCAATTCCAGGGCGTCGAGCACGCCCTGGTGGGCGCTGTCGTGGTCCAGGCAGCAACTGCAGTCTGGCGAGTGTGAATCGTCATGCATGATCGGTCGATGATCCCTATCGGTAATTGAGCGGGCGCAGGATAAACCTTTCAGCCGCTCTACGACCAGCGTGACAGCACCCTGCACAGCCGTTGAATCCGACGCGGAATAAAAATCATTATTGCCTTGCTCGAGGCACTGTACGCATGTACAGTTTGCATAAATGCATATCAATGCATTTGTGCATAGCGATACCCCAAAGCCCATGCCTCTCCACCCTGGATCGGCGCCTTTGGGTATCCACATAAGCTCTCAGCAAAGGTTGATAAACAATGGAAATAGCCCCTACCTTCATCTATGCAAACCCGTCCTACGACTACGGCAGTACTCGAATTGGTTTTATCAGGGTCAACCTGGGCCGGATCAGTCCCGGCAATGAAATCATCGATAGAACCATGGCCGAAGCGCAAAGCTGGCCCAGCCATGACTCCTATGTGGACATCGGGGTCGACTGGGTCACCTATCTGCCCCTGCAATACCTGGAAGCCAGGGGGGAAATTGAAGCCAACGCCAAGTGGGAACTGGAACATCTGGACCAGAACCTGCAAACCGATATCAACGCCCTCAGAAGCGCGGCAGGCCTGGCGGCCAACCCGTCCCCAATCGATCAGATCAAGGTCTCGATTCCCATCCTGCAGCAATTGCTCAAGGAACAGTCGGAGCGACTGGAACAGGCCAAGCAGCAATTGGCCAGCCTGCCGCAGCAGAACTACCTGGCACGAACCAAGGAGAACGTCGTCAAGGACATTCTCAAGGGCGACGGGGAAAACCTGTCCGAGGTCATGGACAACGAAATGGCCGGCCTTACCTTGACCCACAACGTTGCCTCCCTGAACGCTTCGATCCAGAACCTGAACGCCCGCCTGGGCAACTTCGAGGCAGCCAAGACCCTGACGTTCGACAGCACCCTCGAAGACGTGATGAGAGCCAACCAGATCAATACCAAGGAGCGGGTTGCCGCATTTGTCGCACAGGCCGGGCATGAATCGTTGAACCTGACCCGGGTCACGGAGAACCTCAACTACAGCGCGGCAGCGATCATGAACTCCTGGCCCAATCGTTTCACCCCTGCTCAAGCGCAACAGGTGGCCTACCAGCCCCAGCAGATTGCTGAAATTGCCTACGGTGGGCGAATGGGCAATGACCAGCCTGGAGATGGTTTCAAATACCGGGGACGGGGTTATTTTCAGATCTCCGGAAAAGCGATGTACCAGTCGGTAGGACAAGCCCTGGGGCTGGACCTGATCAACCACCCGGAGCTGCTGGAACAACAACCTCACGCCGGTAACTCTGCTGGCCTCTATTGGAGCAACAACAACTTCAATGCAAAAGCCGATGCCG
The DNA here is from genome assembly GCF_000633395.1 of Pseudomonas sp. PH1b. Classification (GTDB taxonomy): domain Bacteria; phylum Pseudomonadota; class Gammaproteobacteria; order Pseudomonadales; family Pseudomonadaceae; genus Aquipseudomonas. The sequence goes on along the minus strand of NZ_AYMU01000011.1, from coordinate 8,175 downwards.
GCAACTTTGTGGGCATCACCCAGGTCATCAATGGCGGCCAAAACGGCGCTGCGGATCGCACCAGCCGCTACAACGCGGTGCTCAACGCACTGAATGCTGTTAAATAGCCGGGCTCGATCGCCCCACACCAGCGCTGAGGGCCGCGGGTTGATCTAGACCCAGGCCATCACCTGCGGGCTCCCGCCGTTCAGTACTCGGGAGCCCGTCTGGCGTTCTAGTGCCGCAAACGCGCCAGGGCTTTCCTGCCCGGTTCCGCCAGCAAAGGTTGCACTTGCGCCCAGGTGAACGACCGATCCAGTTCACAACCATCACCATAGGCCGGCGTCGTCAGCCGGATGCCCTGACGATCGAACGTCAGGTTGTAGCTGTCATTCTCGGCAAGGGCGCTACAGCCCTCTGCGACTTCGACCTGGGAAGCCAGCCACAGCCGCAGTTTGTCTGGCAGTTGCACACTGCCCGAATAAGCATCGTGCCACTGGAACTTCGCGCCGAACCAACTCCAGGGATCGACCTCCTCTGCACTGGACAGATCCCAGGTATGAAAACCCCAACTGATGCCATTGCGCCCGGTACCGGCGGCCCACTGATAGAACCTGAATGTCACCCAGTTCTCCGAGCGGTAGTAAGGCGAGACGACACGTTCATCGACCTCGACCTTGGCGTAGTTCAACAGCGATTGCCGGAGTTGCTCGTAAAAGGCTTGCGCCTGCCCGGGATAGCTGGCCAGCCTCGACAAGTCCGCATTGTGTTTAGGACTGAGATAAATACAGGGGAGTGTGCGTGATAATCATGGGACACTCCTGGATACGCTTGGACGGGATGGGATGGGAGCTGTAAATGTGTTGCAGCAGGTGCAATTAGGTTTAGCCCCGGCCAGAGTCTGGTGATCAGGGCTATAGGCAGAAAGGTAGCGCTCTTTCTTGCTGGTGCCTACTCTTCGTCATCCTCTTCATAGGAGGCGAATAAATCACCCTGGTCGCGGGCAATGATTGCCAGCCGCATTCTTTTAACGACCTTGTACACAAATGCTAGAGACAGATTGTGCTTCATTGCCAGCTCTCGCTGGTTACGTCCCGTCCATTCATCAAAGATTTGCTGATGCAACTTCGAGGCCTGCAGATGGACGCCTTTGGGCATGTAGAGAACCTGCCCTCCCCAGACATTTGCCATCAGCATCGCTACCTCACTGCCATGTGCCTCAGCGAGTTCAGGGCTGATCTCTAGGGTTTCCCTGGCAGACTGAGCCACATGGTCGGCCAAGGTCTGAAGGAGTTCTCCCGGTGCGCTACAAGGCGCTTTCATACGACCTCCTTATTGGTCACACGGCGCTGCCACTGCTTTAGGTTCTCAATCACCCGGCTCGCCTGGGCGACGTTGAGCCACTGCAGTGCAGACACCTTGGTCATGCTTTTTACGAAGTTGGCCAGAGCCTCCTCTGACGGATCGCGAACCGCGCCCAAGTCGTGCAGCTTCAGCCATAACGACCGGATCTTCCGGGACTGCTCATCGTTGGCCCGTGGCCGCGTTCCGACCTTGTTTGGACGGGGCTTAAAGCCCCGCTGCTTGAGCTGCTCCAAAACCCTTTGCAGGTTTGGAACACTCAAGTCAGCGCTCGATGTCGCGCCGTCCAATCCGGACATTCCAGACAACATCAGTCGATAGGTCTCGTCATCCATGCGCATCTCACGCCGCGCAACATGGATCAGCTTGATATACCGCAACCTGGTCGGATTAGTGGGCGCGGTGTTCATGCCCAACCTCCGCGTTCCATCAGGTCAATAGCGGCCTGCTGGGGATCTTCGATATCGCCATAGGACAGGTCACGAATGAAGTCTTCCAGCTCACTCCTGTCGTCAATGGCGTTCCCCGCCGCCCAAGCAGCAACGCGAAGCCCGCCAATCTCTCGCGGAATATCGTTGCCCATGCCCTCCACAACGAGGGTGTCATAGCTCTCTTTCTTGCTCATATCACGCGCCCTCCGGTGTGATTCGCCACTTGCTATGCAGGCGACCCGTTGGCACACACTCAAGACGCTCGATGTTACTGGGTCGTTCAGGAAACAGCTTTTCAGCCAACCGCTTTACTGGGTACTCGTAGTCATAGGTGCACGACACTCGTTTGCCGTGCACGGTGCTGGTGACATAGCCGTTCCAGTCCTGGCGCACCGAAATTTCAATCGGGATGAGTTGCAGCACTGAGCGCACGGGATGCCTCACACAACCGGCACGCCCATTCCGCGAGTACTCGACTAAATCACCACTCTTGAGGCTGGTCAGGTTGGTGACCTTGCACCCTCCCCAGACATCGGTCTGGTATGGACGGCTTTCGGTGACGAAACCTTCTTCGTCGACGGTCCACACCAGGAAGTCCTGATGATGATCTTGGAATTCAATAAGAGTCTTGCTCATGTCAATCCCCCTGGAACTCAAGATCGAGATCCACCTCGACATCCGCGCTTACCAAACGAATGCCACACCACCCGAAAGCTGAACCCTTCACTGTTCCACCCCAGCCTTCTTCGTTTTGCAGGTTGTCACGCGTCCAGTATCCAGCGCTCTCATCATCGACACAGACACCGCCGCCAATCTCCAGAAAGGCGTAGGTCAGGTGTTTGGCCGCCATCTTTATGACGGCCATGACAACATCATCATCCTCATCGCTGATGCGATATTCAGCGTCGCTCCAAAATCCGTTGATCTCTGTGGCACGTTCTTTAGTCAGAATGTCGTGGTCGACTTCCAGAGTGATGCTCCATTCCTTCCAGCTGTCCACCAGCGTGTATTTCTTGAGGTTGGCCATTTCACACCCCCGCCAAAGTCAGGTTGATAGGCAAGTACTGGTCGGTATTGCCCTGGCGCTTATAGACCCGGATGTACACGGCAGTGCCGTTGACCTGGATGGAGTCTTTCAGCGCTTGCATAGCTCTTTTCCAGTCGGGGTCGTCGATCTCTACACGCAACAAACTGAGCACATCCTTGACCATCAGTTGCCCCTGGCGGTTGGCTCTGAATGCGCGATCAACCAGCACCCGCAGGTGGCTGTTGGCGCCCTCGGACCAGGCACTGATGCATTGGTTGATCAGCTCTTTGGCAGCGAGGATTTCCTCGGTAAAGACAACCTTGTCAGCATAGGCCCGCTCGATCTTGAACTCGCCGTCGTAGGTGGTGATGGAGACGTTGCCCTTCTGACCGCCAAGCGTTACGCCGTAGCGCTCTGATGAAACGGCCACCAGATCGGCAACATCGGCCAATGCTTTTTTCTTAAAGCGAGCCAAAGCTGCGCTGAGCTGCTCAGCCTCAGTGCCGAGATCACGGGCGACACAATCACGGAGCTTGTCGTGTTCGCGCACCTGGTCAACCGGAACCAGGTGGCCAATGGCATTGCGAACGAAGCCCGCAGGAATGGTGATATCAGTCATGGCGTTGTTCCTTCTGGAGACTCGCTGCAGCGCGGTCGAGCCGGTCAATTTCAGCGAGGATCAAGGCACCAGCCTTGACCAGGTTTCGGCGTTGGTCGCGAGGCCTCCAGGACGCGGCCATCCAAGGCCAAGCCTCTGGAACAATGCGCATGACGCCCTCGATTTCAGTGGCCTGGACGAATGCTTCGGCGGCGTAACAAGCAGCTGCGATTGCGAGATCACCATTGATGTACTCGTCATCCTGCTCGGGATAGAAGCATTCCACCTGGATCTGGCGGATACGCTCGGCCAGTACGCTCTGCAGGGACGCGGGCGCCTTTTGCGCGTATTCCGTTTCGCTGAAGGCCGCGTGGTCCGCTGCAATCAACTGATAGATGTCACGGATCACGCTGACATCCTCAATCGCACCGTCAAATGCTTGATCCACGATCCAGGCAAGTAGGTGTTCATTGATCTCAGCAGGCATGCTGCCGACAGACAGGCCATAACGATCAATGTGTTTGAGTAACAAGGAAACGTGTTCCATCGTCTCTACCCAAAACATGGTTGGGCTTTCATTCTCGACCGCATGGCGCAAGGCCTTAATGGCCACGGTTAGGGACTGGCTCATCAATGCACCTGCCTTACGGATTGGGCCGCTTTCTGTTGTTGCTCGTAATACGCTGCGAGGCGCTGCAACTCGTGGTGGGTGTCGCAAAAATTTCCGGCAATCTGCAGCTTGGCCAGCCTCACCAAAACACTGTCCAATTTATGGACGTACGCTTTCAGCTGAATGATCTGCTGGTCTTTGCTGAACAGCTCGTCGTTCATGCGCTTAAGTTCGGCGCGAACCTGCTGGTCATCAAGGAGATCCGGGTTGCAGAGGGTTGAACATGCGTGGACGATGGTGTCACTCATGATCCTGCTCCTTCACCTGGGTGTACCAGGCGACATCAACCCCGCGTACTGTCACTGTATTACGAGTGAACCGACCAGCAGGCGAGTAGCTAATCCGACGCAGCTCATGCCCAAAACGCCGTAGAAACAGCTCAACGCTGGACTGGTCGATAAAGATCTTGTTGTCCACAAACACCAGGTGCTTGATCGTGATACCGGCCTCGCGGATTTCACGGGTCAACTCGTTGAAGGCCGACAGCTTCACCGGGAACTCCTCCGCCAAGATGCTGGGCGGTTGTGGCGGTTGAGTACCTACCAGATACAAAGCGGCCATCTCACACCCCCTTCACAACATCAGCGGTGATCAATGGCACGCCCAACTGGGCGGCCAGATTCATCGCAGCGATGACCAAGTTGCCAATGGCCAGTGGATACAGTCGTGAGACTGTTTCATCACTGCCGCCACGCTTGCTTGGCTGAGACAGACGCTCAGCAATGGCCTGGATACCGCTGGCGTCAATGACCTCGCTGAGCACCTTGCCCGCACGGTCAAATCGAAACTTCAGGAACTCTCCCAGCCGCTCGCCGTCAATCGGTTGCATGGTGACCCGCTCACACCGTTGTACAACCTCACGCACATCGGCGTTGCGCTCGCTGAGTTTCACGTTCAGCTCGGGCTGGCCGATCATGATGATGCTGACCAACTTAGTGAAACCGACTTCCAGCTCAAGAATGCGCTTGAGGTGCTTGAGCGTCGGGATCGGCAGGCTGTGAGCCTCCTCGATCACCAGGCAGTGGCGATACCCGGCCGCATGGGACTCTTTCAAAGCCTTGTGCAGTTGGGCGAAACGCGCCTCGGGGCTGCTCTTGGGTTTCGCCAGCGGCGCGACCGCCGCCATCATCGACTCGGCGATATGAGTACTTTTTAAGGTCTTGCCCTTTGTATCGTTGTCCTCGGACGCCAGGACATAGGGAGCGATGATGATCACGGACTCACCGGTTTCGGCGATTCGGTTCTCAAGATCACGGCGCAGCGTGCTTTTACCTGCGCCCGACTCTCCCACAACAGCGAGGAAACCGCCGTGACGTGCCGTCTGATACATGAACTCACGGACGTAGCGGATTTCAGGGCTGAGCCACATGTCCTGAGCGCACTGCAGCTCATCGAACGGATCGCTGAACAAGCCGAAGGCTTTACGGGTATTTGGCTGTAGCGTCTGCTTTGGCAGTAACATAGGTTCGTCCTCCCCGGACGGCTCTTCATTAAGGGCCGGATCTGCCGTGTTGGCGCACGGCAGATCCACTTCTTCAAAGGCGTTAGCGATATCGGCATCGTTGGCACCAGATTCGGTCAGGAACACACGAATGCGCCCCTGCAGTTCGGCGCTGTCCAAACTGCGTGGCCATTGGCCGTGGTTCAGCAGCTGGGCAATCGTGGCTTCACTGAGACTCAGCGACTCAGCCAAGGCTGCCTGCGGACGGCCGACCCCTTGTAAAATTTGCTTCAGCTTCAGCATCATTGACCTCCAACGGCGCGTACCAGACTGAGTGCTGTGCGCGGGGCTTCAGCTGGACGCTTAAGCTCAGCCTCCACGACGTCTAGCTTCTCCAGGGGAACGCCCTCGGGGTATTCCTGCTGCAGCCAGCGAAAGGATTCGGCAGACCAGAGGTTTGCCAAGCGAGGTTGAAGCAACTTCGCCGCCTCGACGTGGGTCAGCAGTGCATGTTCCACGGTCGGTGCGTTGACGTTCAGCGATGTGCCACGGCGCGGCATGTAGGCCGGTAACACTGTGTCGCTGACGTGTTTGTGAGGATCGATCAAACCGCCGAACGGAACGGTTTTGGCCTTGCGTGCGGCTTCAGCGTCAGCCTGATTGGTGGTGCCTGTGGCGATTTGTTCCAGGACCTTGCGCGATACCTGAGCCGGAGTTTCAGCGTGGCTTTTGTACTGTTCACCGATAGTGGCCGAGGTCTGTGCAAACCCGAACTGATCGAGGCCGATCCGTTCGATGACGTGGTATTGCTCGCGCCCATCCTCACCAACCAGAACGGCAATGGCGGCATCTTTGTCACGCCAGCAGTTGCGGGTAATCAGCAGCTTTTCACCGACCATGACACCCGGCACCGTGCTGACATCGAACTGATCGCCACGAAACGAGATCCGCAACAGGTTGCTGACAGTGCGGTATTCCGGCGTACTGACCGCCAGCTCGCGGCAAACCTCGACGCTCGGTGCCAAGCGCAGCTCTTCCTCTCTGATCAACTGCCACACGCCATAGCGAGTGCGCCGGGTGCGGGTATGAATCGCAGTCGCGTTGTAATAGCGCATCCACTGACCGGCCCAGGTGTTGATTTGCTCCAGGCTATGCGCGGGCTGAAACTTCAGAGCGCTTTCAAACTCGCGTTCAACGATATTGTGCGCTTGTTCTACCTGCCCCTTGGCCCGTGCGTTGCCAACCTGGTTGATGATCAGGTCGATGGACATGGCCCGGCACAGGTTGCGGAAAATGCCACTGGTCATGGCTGCACCGGGGTCGGTCATCAACATCCAGGGCACGCCGTGGAACGGGTCCGATTCGTGGCGCTTCTGCATAGCGTTGATCAACACTGCGCACAGATTCTCGGCCGACTCGGCACCCAGCACATACTCCAAGTACAAGGTGCCGCTGGTGTGGTCGGTGATCACATAGCGCCACAGGCGCTGGCGTTCGATCTTCTTCAAGTTGCCGGGTTTGCCGTCATAGAACTCGGCCTTGTTCATAGCCTGCGCGCCATTGTTCGCGAGGTAGAACTGCGTCGAAATCGAGGCGTCAACTTGCCAAACATGGTTGGGGTGATTACTGGCCAGCGATACCGCTGGTGCGTCCTGGAGAAGCTGTTCAGGGTGCAGTTTGTAACTTTTCAGGGCACGACTGATGGCACCGTTTGTCAGCGGTTGAAACAGCCCCGTGGCTTCATCAACTCGACCCGCCAGGATCAGCCCATTGCTACGCAGACGCTCAACGGCGCGCTCAATGGTAGAAAGTTGTTTGTTGTTGGCGCGGATCGACTCCAACAACACAGCCGATATCTTCTGCGCTTCTTCCAGCGGCAATGCGCTCGAACCGGCATCACTACGGCGTTTGCGTGGCTTGGTCACTGAGACCTCCTTCAGCTTGCGCTGCAGGGTTTGGATTGATATGCCCAGCTCGGTCGCGCCTGCCTTATAGATAGCGGTACGTTGACCATGTGGGGCGTTAGCTGCCCGTTGGGCAATTTGGGCCAGAAGCTGGGTCTGAACCGGATTCATGTTCAGGCCTCTTCCGCAGCCATCCAAACTGGGGCGGTATCGGCCTGGCGTGCAGGCAGATGAAATTCACTGCGAATGCTGGCGAGGACGACTTCCAACTGATGGATCAGACCAGCTTGAAAGGTTCGATGGTCCTGGCCTGCCTCGATGGCGTGTTCCGCCATTTTCATGAAGCCTTCGCGCAACTTACCCAATGAAGTCGATTCGACCTCAAAAGCCAGCTCTGAAACTTCAGTACGCAACTCCTTGATAACCACATCTAGAGGCTGGCCTTGGATTCGCTTACGGACCACGGCAAGTTCATCCTTGGCCTGCTGCAGATCATTGGAGCGCTTCGCCAGCACTTCACCTTGCGCCTTGGAATTTTCGCGAGAGTCGCGGAGCGCGGCGCGCAGCTCGCGGCTGGTCATCCGGTCGATCTCATCCAATGTGAGCCCTGCAAGCGTTCCTCCTTCAGTTAGTGCTGCAAGCTCATCATCATCTTCGAGCATCAAATCGTAGAGCTTGGTTTTCCCCAAATGCGAAATCGATTTCGCATTTTCGATCAGTGTCGGTGACAGGAATTTCATCGGTAAGCGAGTGGTGAATACGC
>NZ_AYMU01000010.1 GCF_000633395.1 Pseudomonas sp. PH1b | reverse complement strand
TTCCGCCACCTTCGCCGCCGACGGCTACGACCACACCGGTTCCGCTACTGTTGCTGAAGACGGCTATGACCGTACCGGTTCTGCCACCTTCGCTGCCGACGGCTACGACCGCACCGGTTCCGCTACTGTTGCTGAAGACGGCTACGACCGCACCGGCTCTGCCACCATCAGTTGATCGACCCACGCGACATCACAGCCCGGCTTCGGCCGGGCTTAGTCTTTTCGGGCGGGTGAACCTCTCTTCACCCCGGTGGCAGAGGCTGGAATTCAACGCTCGAGCACTGCACTATGGCGCCCTTCAATCGCCGCCCCCAGCAGGAACCTTGAGCCATGCCTGACGATATCCACTTTTACGAACCTGCCCTGGGCCACGGTCTGCCCCACGACCCGTTCAATGCCATCGTCGGCCCGCGTCCTATCGGCTGGATCTCATCCCAAGACAGTGAAGGCCGCCTGAACCTTGCGCCCTACAGTTTCTTCAATGCCTTCAACTACATTCCGCCGATCATTGGTTTCTCCAGCGTCGGGCGCAAAGACAGCCTGAACAACATCGAACAGACCGGCGAGTTCGCCTGGAACCTGGCCACCCGCCCTCTGGCCGAGCAGATGAACCAGAGTTGCGCCGCCGTGCCCGCCGAAGTCGACGAGTTCGTCTTGGCCGGCCTGACGCCGCTGGCTTCAAAAGTCATCAGCGTGCCCCGGGTCGCCGAGAGCCCGGTGTCCTTCGAGTGCAAGGTCACTCAGATCATTCAACTGCAGCGGGCGGACCAGGCATTGGTGCCAAGCTGGCTGATCCTCGGCGAAGTAGTGGCCGTGCATATTGCCAAGTGGCTGCTCAAGGACGGGATCTACGACACCGCCGCGGCAGAACCCATTCTGCGCGGCGGCGGACCGGCGGATTACTTCCAGTTGGGCCCCGAGGCCCTGTTCAAGATGCACCGCCCGGGGGCGGTCAAATAGTCTTCCAGCTCAACTCGCCGTCCTGGTCGACGTCGTCCAACTGTTCGAGTTGCTGCTCGGCAGCCAGGTCGGCGTCATGAGCGGTCTTGAACTTCTGCTCAGCGAGGACTTTGTGAAAGCGCGGAGCCCCTGAGGCGCCGAGGGCCTTGACGGCGATGGCGGCGCTGTATCCCCCCTCCCCTGGAACCACAGCGGAAACTGCTTCGTAGTGTGCGAATTCTTTGCGTGCCATGTTGCGGGTCCTGGCCTATGGAAAGTCGGCCATTCTAAACCCTCAGCTGGCCAGCTTGTGCAGCGGTGCGCACTGCAGTTGTGCATATTCGCCATGGGCCTCGAGTGCCGACACGGTGTTGAAGGTGTGGAAGTCCAGGCTGTTGACCACCAGGTCCTGGACCAGCTCGGCGAAGATTGCCATGGCCGGCGAGCTGAAATAGGCGGTCATCGCCTGCTGGCTGCTCCAGTAGCCCGACACCAGCCACAGGTCGGCATCGCATTGCGAATGCTGCAGGGCGAAGTGCAGGCAGCCGGCGGCCTGGCGCGAGGGTTCGATCAGGCAGCTCAAGCGCGCTCCAAGCTCGGTGGAGCGCCCGGCCCGGGCCCGGACAAAAGCCATGTGACTGACAGGTATAGGCGTGGACATGTGCAACCCTCCCAGGGTGTTGTCGTGGCAGCCGGGGGACGGGCTGCGACAGGATCAACGATACGGGGGGCGGGTGGGCTGACGTTAGTCGATTCCTGCTGCAGCTTTGCCCAATCCTGCGATCCCGCACCTCGCACCACCACCGATGCTGCGTCATCGGCAGAAGAATCACAGCGGTGTTTCAAGCAAGTGAAACGCCCGACCATCGGCCCGTGTTGTCTATCGCGCGCGCAAGCAGCAGGATCAGGCAAGTTTTACGCAGGAATCGCCTACCCGCCCCGCTTGCACAAACTTAAGCTGTGCCAATCGAAAACACCCGGAGGCTGCCCCCATGTCATCACTGCAGAACCTGCAGGCTCCCCTGGATCCGGAGATGGAACGGCAGCGCGTGGAACTGGCCGCGATCATCGATCGCAACACCGCCGAGGACGGCAGCTACGCCACGGCCATCGACTCGCTGTTCGTCTCCCGCCACAGCAGTTCCCACCAGTTCGCCCCGGTGCTGGCACAACCTGCGCTGTGCATCATGGCCCAGGGCCGCAAGGAAGTGCGCCTGGCCGATGAAACCTACAATTACGACCCGTTGAACTACCTGGTGGTCTCGGTTTCCGTGCCCCTGAGCGGCAAGGTGGCGATGGTTTCTCCGGAGGAGCCGATCCTGGCCCTGCGCCTGGACATCGACCCCGGCGAGATCAACGCACTGATCGCCGATGCCGGCCCCCTGGGCGTGCCCGCCAGGCCCACCGGGCGCGGGCTGTACGTGGAACGCCTGGACCCGGCGATGCTGGACGCGGTGCTGCGCCTGACTCGCCTGCTGGACACCCCGAAAGACATCAACATGCTCGCGCCCCTGGTGCGCCGGGAGATTCTCTATCGCCTGCTACGCAGCCCCCAGGGCCATCGCTTGTATGAAATTGCCACCACCAACAGCCAGAGCCATCGGGTCAACCAGGCGATCAAATGGCTCAACGGCAACTACGTACAGCCATTGCGCATCGATGACCTGGCGCGGGAAGTGAATCTCAGCGTCTCGACCCTGCACCACCGCTTCAAGTCGATGACCGCCATGAGCCCGTTGCAGTACCAGAAGCAGTTGCGCCTGCAGGAAGCCCGGCGGCTGATGCTGGCCGAAGGGCTGGAAGCCTCGGCGGCGGGGTACCGGGTCGGCTATGAAAGCCCCTCGCAGTTCAGCCGCGAGTACAGCCGGCTGTTCGGCGCGCCGCCCTTGCGGGACATGGCGCGCCTGCGGGTAGGCATGTGATGGCCGGCGCCCCTACCGGGCGCGGACCACATGCTTGATTTCCTGAAACGCCTGTAGCCCCCAAGGGCCCAGCTCACGACCGATACTGCTCTGCTTGTAGCCACCCCAGGCAGTCTGGGGAAAGATCACCTGGGGCGCATTGATCCACACCAGGCCGGCCTGCAAGGCGTTGGCCACACGCTCGGCATTGGCGACATCGGCCCCGACCACGCTGGCCACCAGGCCGAACTCGCTGTCATTGGCCAGCTCGATGGCCTGCTGCTCGCTGCTGACGCTACGCACGCACAGCACTGGACCAAAGATCTCCTCGCGCCACAGTGCACTGTCCAGCGGCACCTCGGTGAATACCGTGGGTTGAATGAAGTAACCCTGTTGCAAGGCGGCGGGACGGGAACCACCACAGACCAGCTTGGCGCCGCTGTTCACTCCTCGATCGATGTGCCCCAGCACCCGCTGGTATTGCGCCTGGTTGACCAGCGCGCCCATCTCCACCTCGGGGTCGAAGGGCTCGGCCACGCGTATGGCTTCGGCCCGGGCCTTGAGACGCAGGAGGAACTCATCCGCCAGTTCGTCGGCCACCAGCACCCGGCTGGTGGCGGAACACATTTGCCCGGCATTGAAGAAACCTCCGCCGCAGGCCAGCTCCACCGCCAGGTCCAGGTCGGCGTCCGCCAGCACCAGCAAGGACGACTTGCCTCCCAGTTCCAGGCTCACCCCCTTGACGGTTTCCGCCGCGCGCTGCATCACCTGCACCCCTACCGCGTTGCTGCCGGTGAAGGAAATCTTCGCCACCCGCGGATCGCTCGCCAAGGGCGCGCCCACGGCCAGGCCGGTGCCGCAGACCAGGTTGAACACCCCCTGGGGCAAGCCGCTCTCGGCAATGATCGCCGCCAGTTCCAGCTCGGGCAGCGGCGTGACCTCGGACGGCTTGAGCACCACGCTGCATCCCGCAGCCAGGGCCGGCGCCAGCTTCCAGGCGGTGGTGACCATGGGGAAGTTCCACGGCACGATCAGCCCGACAATGCCCACCGGCTCGCGCCGCAGGCGTGCACAAAAATCTGCGCTGGGCAAGGCAACATTCGCGTCCTGGGCAGCATCCAGCCCCTCGGCCAAACCGGCGTAGTAGTCGAAGGTGGCGATCACATCGTCCACATCCAGGGCGGCTTCGAACTGCGGCTTGCCGTTGTTGCTCGACTGCAAGTGCATCAGCCGTTCACGGCGCTCGGCCACCCCTGCCGCAATCTTGCGCAGCACCTGGGCCCGCTCGGCCCCGGTGCTGCGCGCCCAGCGCCCAAGGCCGGCGCTGGCGGCACGCAGTGCCTGGTCCACCGCCTCGGCACCACCGCCTGCCACCTGGGCCAAGAGGGCCTCGGTGGACGGGTTGATCACTGGCAGGAGTGCGTCGCCGGCGCTCCAGTGGCCGTCGATGTACAGGCCGTTCAACGGTTGCAGCGCGCTCATGCCGGTACTCCCTGGGTCCAGCGGTTCTGGTCGATTTCAATCAGGGTCGGCCCCTGGCGATCCGCAGCCAGGCGCAACGCCGCACGCAATTGCTCGATATCGTCGATGCGCTCGGCGGCGCAACCCAGGCCCTTGGCCACCGCGATGAAGTCCGGGGTGTAGATGTCGACGCCTACCGGCTCGATGGCACGATTGACCATGTACTTCTTGATCTCTTCATAGCCCTGGTTATTCCACAGCAGGACGATGACCGGCGTCTGCGCTTCCACCGCGCAAGCCAGCTCGGACAGGGTGAACTGCAAGCCGCCGTCGCCGATCAGGCAGGCCACCGGCCGGCGCTGGCGGGGCGTCGAGCCGCCACCGAGCCAGGCGCCAATGGCTGCCGGCAAGGCATAGCCCAGGGTGCCGTACCCGGTGGAGGAGTTGAACCAGCGGCGCGGCTGCTCAGGGTTGAAGGTGAGGTTGCCGCTGTACACCGGCTGGGTGGAATCGCCGACCAGGACGATCTCCGGCAGCTCGTCGACCACGGTTTCCAGGAACAGCGTCTGAGCCCGGGTCGGGGCATCCCACAAGGCGTCGAGTTCACTGCGCAGGAGCGCCGCACGGGGCGCCCCCCAGTCGCTGCAGCGCTCGGCCAGCGGCTCGCGGGACAGCTCGCTCAACAGTGCCTGGGCAGCGATCCGGGCATCGGCCACCAGGGCCACTTTCGGCGGGTAGTTGCGCACGGTCTGGTCGGCATCGATATCAATGCGCAGCAGGGTGCCGGGAAGCTCGAACCCACCGGCGAAGGTCACGTCGTAGTCGGTTTCCGCCAGCTCGGTGCCGATGGCCAATACCACGTCGGCCTCCGCCACCAGGGCCCGGGTCGCCACCATCGACTGGGTGGAACCGATCAGCAGCGGGTGCGCCGAGGGCAGCATGCCCTTGGCGTTGATGGTCAGGGCCACCGGCGCCTGCAGCCGTTCCGCCAACAGGGTCAAGGGCTCGGCGGCATCGATGGCCCCGCCACCGGCAAGAATCAGCGGGCGCTTGGCGCCTGCCAGCCACTGGCTCATCTGGACCACCGCGGCCGGTGCGGCACCGGCCCGGGCAACCTCGACCGGCTCGCTGACCAGCAGGTGGTCGGCTTCCTGAACCAGCACGTCGAGGGGAATCTCGATATGCACCGGGCGTGGACGACCGGCCTGGAACAGGGCGAAGGCCCGGGCCAGCACCGCCGGTAGTTCATCAGCACACATCAGAGTGTGGGAAAACGCCGCGACGCCACTGACCAGGGCATTCTGGTTGGGCAACTCGTGGAGCTTGCCGCGCCCGCCGCCCAACTGGCTGCGAGTCTGCACGCTGGAGATCACCAGCATGGGAATCGAATCGGCGTAGGCCTGGCCCATGGCGGTGGTGATGTTGGTCATGCCGGGACCGGTGATGATGAAGCATACGCCCGGCTTGCCGCTGGTCCGGGCATAGCCGTCGGCCATGAAGCCGGCGCCTTGCTCATGGCGCGGGGTGACATGGTTGATGGGCGAGCGGGCCAGGCCGCGATACAACTCGACGGTGTGCACCCCGGGAATGCCGAACACCTGCTCGACCCCATAACCTTCGAGTAACTTGACCAGCACTTCGCCGCACGTCGCCATCTCATCGCCCTTCTTATTGGTTGAAATCCGCACGCTTGAGCACTGGCCGAAAACCGCCATCAAGCGCCGAGAAGGGGGTATTGGAACGGGGGGCCTGTAGCCGGAACAATGGATAAAAAGTCATACTAGCCATGTCCTCACGTCATGCCTTGGCTCCCCATGAAACGCTTGCCTCCCCTGCCCGCGCTGCACACGTTCCTGATCACCGCCCAGTGCTGCAATTTCACCCGGGCCGCCGAACAGCTGCACATCACCCAAGGCGCGGTGAGCCGGCAGATTGCCGGGCTGGAAAGTCACCTGGGCTACCCCCTGTTCCAGCGTCAGGCCCGGGGCCTGAGCCTCACCGCCGAAGGGCTGCAATGGCTGCCCCGGGTGCAGCAGGTATTCGAGCTGATCAATGGCGCCGTGGACGAGATCGGCGGCCAGAATCGCAACCTGCGCCTCAAGGCCCCGACCTGTGTGATGCGCTGGCTATTGCCCCGGCTGCTGCGATGGCAGAAGGAGCGCCCGGACGTCCCGGTGCAACTGACCACGACCATTCAGCATGGCGTGGACTTCAGCCGCGAGCCCTTCGACGCCGCAGTCATGTACGGTGCCCCGCCCCCCCCGACCCTGGGCTCGCGCTACCTGTTCAACGAGCAACTGACGCCGGTCTGCTCGCGACCGCTGCTTGAGGGGCCGATCCCTCTCAAGGTCCCGGCGGACCTGCAACAACACCTGCTGTTGCACCCCTCCCATGACCAGCGCGACTGGCAGACCTGGCTCAAGGCCGCAGGCACGCCGCTCAATACCCTGGGCAAGGGCCAGCACTTCGAGACCCTGGACCTGGCGATGTCCGTGGCCTCCCAGGGGACCGGGGTGGCGATTGGTGATTGGGCGTTGATTGGCGACGACCTGAGTGCCGGGCGGCTGGTCATGCCCTTTGAATTGAAGGTCCCGACGGGGCAGGCGTATTACCTGGTGTACCCGGAGCAATCGGGGCCCTCGGTGCAATTGCAGCAATTGCTGGACTGGCTGGTGGAGCAGGCGCAGGAGCGCTGAGCGAAGGCTGCGCGGTACGCCGATGAGTCGGCAGTACCGCGGCCCGAGGGTCTATCAGTAACCGACGGTGAAACGCTGGCGAATGTGGGCCGGTTTTTCCACTTCATCGATCAAGGCAATGGCGTAGTCGGCGAAGGTGATCCAGCTGCGCCCTTCTGCGCTGACCAGCAAGTCGTCCTGGCCCAGGCGGAAGTGCCCGGTGCGCTCACCCTCGACGAACTCCGCCGAGGGCGAGAGGAAGGTCCAATCCAGATCCTGCTCCTTGCGCAGGGTGTCCAGGTAGACGCCACCGGCGCTGGCTTCGGCCTTGTATTCCTCGGGGAAACCGGGGCTGTCGATGACCTTGGTGCCACCGGGCAACAGCAGCGAACCGGCACCGCCCACCACCAGCAGGCGTTTGACCCCGGCCTTTTTCACCGGATCGATGATGGCGCTGGCAGGGATGGTGGAAAAGTGCGCGGCGCTGATCACCACATCGTGACCGGCCACCGCGGCGTGCAGCGCGGCACTGTCGGCCACATCCACCTCGCGGCTGACCACGCCGGCACGGGAACCGATCTTCGCCGTGTTGCGGGCGATGGCGGTCACGCTGTGGCCGCGACGCAGGGCTTCTTCGAGCAATTGGCTACCGGCCCGGCCGGTGGCACCAATGATTGCGATCTTGCTCATGACAATTCTCCAGTTGGCTAAGAGAGTACAGAGACGCCCGCTCCCGGTACGGGAGCGGGTCAAACCGGTTTCACCACTTCATTTCGCCCTTGGCGACCTTGGCGCTCAGCTCCAGGGAGCTGTCTTCGCCCAGGTCCGGGTAACGCTTTTTCATGGCCGCGATCAGTTCGGCAGAATCCTTGGCCTTGGCGGTTTCCTCGTCGAAGGCCTTGATGTAATCCGCGGTGAAGTGCACCGGGGCCAGGGTACGGACGCTGTCGCCGAGGAAATGCCCCGGGATCACGGTCTTGGGTTTCAGGCCCTCGATGGTCTTCAGGGTGCTCAACCAGTCCTGGTGGGACTGTGGGGTCTGGGTATCGGCCATCCACACGTGGATGTTCTCCGCCACGACCACACCGCCGACCACCGCCTTGATCGACGGGATCCAGACGAAGCTGCGGTCCGGCTGCTTGCCATCCAGGCCGATGACCTCGAGCTTCTGCCCTTCCAAGGTCAGGCTGTGGCCCTTGAGTGCGCTGGGAACGATGGTCTTGGCCGGTACGTCAGCGCCCATTTTCGGGCCCCAGAAGGCCAGCTTGCCGTCCACGGTGGACTTGATGTGATCGATCGTCGGCTGCGAGGCCACGACCTTGGCGTCGGGGAACGCGGTGGTCAGGGTGTCGAGGCCGAAGTAGTAGTCCGGGTCACCGTGGCTGATGTAGATGGTGGTCAGGCGCTTGCCGCTGGCGCGGATCTTGTCCACCAATTGCTGGGCCTGGGACTTGCCGAACTGGGCATCCACCAGGATCGCGTCCTGCTTGCCGCTGACCAGTACCGAGGTCACCGGGAAGATGGCGTTGGCGCCCGGGTTGTAGACGTCCAGCTTGAGGCTGGGCTCGGCGGCCGCGGCATGGGCGGCAAAACCCAGGGTGGCAGTGGCCAGCAGCAGGCGTTTGAGTGAAGTAAGTCCGATCATGAAGGCAGCTCCAGCATCTGTTGGCTTGGTTGGGAATGGACAAAGCTTAGTTGCCAGACTCGTTACAAAAAATGCGATGCTTGAACATAGTTTGTTTCTGAAAGCGGGCAAATCATGGATCGTCTCCAAGCAATGCAGGTCTTCGTCACTGTCGTCGACCTGGGCAGCCAATCGGCCGCCGCTGACCACCTGGACCTGTCACGACCGGTGGTGTCCCGGTATCTGGCGGAGCTGGAAGATTGGGTCGGCGCGCGCCTGATGCACCGCACCACCCGCAAGCTCAGCCTGACCGCCGCCGGTGGCGAGCTCCTGCCGCGCTGCCGGCAGATGCTGGAACTGTCCAACGACATGCAAGCCGCCGTCGGCGAACCGGATGACGCGCCCCGCGGACTGCTGCGCATCAGCGTCAGTACCTCGTTCGGCCAGTCGCAACTGGCCGATGCCATGGCCGACTACGTCAAGCGCTATCCGGGGGTCAGCATCGACCTGCAAATGCTCGACCGCACAGTGAACCTGGTGGACGAGCGCATCGACCTGGCGATCCGCACCAGCAACGATCTGGACCCGAACCTGATCGCCCGGCGCCTGACCGTCTGCCGCTCGGTGATCTGCGCGTCACCGGCGTACCTGCTGGAGCACCCGGCGCCCCAGCGGGTGGAAGAGCTGAGCCGGCACAACTGCCTGACCCACTCCTACTTCGGCAAGAGCTTGTGGCATTTCGAACAGGATGGCGAACAGGTGGCGGTTCCGGTGCAGGGCAACATCAGTGCCAACGAAGCCAGCACCTTGTTGCGTACCACCATGGCCGGGGCCGGCATCGCCATGCTGCCCAGCTATCAGGCCGGGGAATACATCAAGCGCGGAGAGCTGGTACGCCTGCTGGCCAACGCCGAGCCACGGAAAATGAACATGTACGCCGTCTATGCCTCGCGCAAGCACATGCCCGCCACCTTGCGCAGCATGCTGGATTTCCTGGTCCTCAGGTTTCCCCAGGCGCCCGACTGGGACCGCGGTCTATAGAGCGTGCAACGCCGTTGCTCAGGCCTCGATCCAACTGCTGAATACCCTGTCAAACAGCTTGGGGCACAACCTGGCAAGCCCCGGTAACTGACCTATGCTAAAGACAGTACCCATTGAAACCAAGGGGGTATTGTTCAGAGGTCATTGCCATGAACGTCAAGACAAGAAGGTACCTAGCCATTTTCATGACCTGCACCGTGACCCTGGCGCTTTACGGGACCGCGGCCTACCGCGTCGAGCAGGCCCGCATGCAACCGCGCAACTACGCCAGTTGCAACCTGGAGCGCTGCATTCCCCACAATGCCAGTCTGAATGCCCTCAGGTGAACGACGAAGCCCCGCGATCCCCGGTCTGATCGGCTTTGAGCCGGTCCCGGAATACCTTGGGCGACACACCTTCCCGGCGCCGAAACAGCCGGGTGAAGTTGGTGGGATCGGAAAACCCCAGGTCACCGGAAATCTCGTAGATGGTCATCCCGGTGTAGGTCAGCAGCCGCTTGGCTTCCAGCAACTGGCGGTCGTGGATGATCTGCAGTGCCGGCTGCCCCGCCAGCTCACGGCAAGTGCCATTGAGGTGTGACACGGAAATGCCCAGCTTATGGGCCAGATCCTCCACCTTCACATGCTCGCGATAGTGGGCCTCGACCAACTGCATGAAACCGTTGAAGTATTCCCGGGCACGCTGGGGCCGCTGGCTGGCGCTGCTGCGTTGCAACGCCTGGCGACCGAGCCAGACCACGATCATGCTGACCAGCGCATGCATGAGCATTTCCCGGGCCGGCTGCTGTCCCTGGTATTCGTTCTGCAAGGCCTCGAACAAACTGTTCAGGTGCTCCTCATCGCTCCGTGCCGGATAGCTTGCGGACTTCGCCAGCATCCGTTCCGAATGCCCCAGTTGAGCTTGCAGGTGGCTGACCAGGGGAGCCGCCAGGGTCACCACATACCCTTCGATGTCTTCGGAAAAACGAAAGCCATGGACCGATAACGCCGGCAGCACCTGGACCGCCGGCTCGCCCAGCAGCGTTCGCCGGCCTTCGACCTCGAGCTCGGCCTGCCCACGACGAATAAACAGCAATTGGCACAGGTCGGCGTGTCGATGGGGCTTGATTTCCCAGTGGTGCTCGCGGCTGCGCTGGCTGATGGGCTCACAATGGAGCAAATCCGGGGTGGGCCACTCCAGGCTTTCACCATAAAGCTTGAACACGGGGATGGCAGCGAGGGCGGGCTTGTTCATCGCGACAGTCCAGGTCTCAAAGTGGCGGGCAATAGGGGTGGCTGTGGCTGAATGACCGGGCAACCGCAGCGCTTCATCCCTCAGTTGACGGGTTCCTGCAGAAACAATTCAAGCACCGGCAACATGAATCAGCACTCGTTCGGCTGGTTTTCCGAGCGTCGGTACAGGTAGCCACTATACAGAATGCGTCCCATTACTAATCAATAGCCGATGTCACAATCTGTTTCACCTTGCCGCCCACGAGACTTTGGGGCCCTCATAAAAAGTCCCCATGGACTTGCTTGTTTAGCTATCTGATAGGTCCCTATCCAGTACACTGGAGCGCATTCCCGCCGGCCTTGCCCCGGCCGGTCAATCACTGCCCACAGGTTTTTCCGTGACTCACCTCCAACAGCCTGCCCCGCCCAAACCGGCCATCCGCAGCGTGCTGATCGCCCTGATGCTGGCGATCTTTCTCGGCGCCCTGGACCAGACCATCGTCGCCGTCTCCATGCCGGCCATTTCCGCCCAGTTCAAGGATGTCAGCCTGTTGGCCTGGGTCATCTCCGGCTACATGGTGGCGATGACCGTGGCTGTCCCGATCTACGGCAAGCTGGGCGATCTCTACGGTCGTCGCCGGCTGATGCTGTTCGGCATGGGCCTGTTCACCCTGGCCTCCCTGTTTTGCGGCCTGGCACAGAACATGGAGCAACTGGTGCTGGCGCGGATTGTCCAGGGCATCGGTGCCGGCGGCATGATCTCGGTCAGCCAGGCGATCATCGGCGACATCGTCCCGCCCCGGGAGCGCGGCCGCTACCAGGGCTACTTCAGCAGCATGTATGCGGTGGCCAGCGTCGCCGGGCCGGTACTAGGCGGCTACATGACCGAGTTCCTGTCCTGGCGCTGGGTATTTTTGATCAACCTGCCCCTGGGCCTGGGCGCCTGGTGGGTGGCCCACCGCACCCTGGTGGGCCTGCCCGTGCCACAGCGCAAGCCGATCATCGACTACCTCGGCACCCTGCTGCTGATTGTTGGCTTGAGCGCCCTGCTGCTGGGCATTACCCAAGTGGGCCAGGGGCATTCCTGGCGCAGTGCCGAAGTGCTCGACCTGCTGGCCATCGCCGTGATTGTCCTGGCGCTGTTCGTCTGGCATGAACGCCGGACCCGTGAACCCCTGCTACCGATGCACCTGTTCGCTAATCGCAATGCGCTGCTGTGCTGGTGCACGATCTTCTTCACCAGCTTCCAGGCCATCTCGCTGATCGTGCTGATGCCCTTGCGCTTCCAGAGCATCACTGGCGCCGGTGCCGACAGCGCCGCCCTGCATTTGTTGCCGCTGGCCATGGGCTTGCCCATGGGCGCCTACTGTGCCGGACGCCTGACCTCGGTGACCGGACGCTACAAGCCGATGATCCTCGGTGGTGCGCTGCTGATGCCCCTGGCGATTCTCGGCATGGCCCTGGCCCCACCTCAGGCGCAGTGGCTCAGCGGCTTGTTCATGCTGCTCTGCGGGATCGCCGGTGGCATGCAGTTCCCCACCTCGCTGGTGGGTACCCAGAACTCGGTGGAGCAACGGGACATCGGCGTCGCCACCAGCACCACCAACCTGTTTCGCGCCCTGGGTGGCGCGGTGGGCGTGGCCCTGATGTCGGCGCTGTTGCTGGCCTTGCTGCAGGACTCGAGCCTGGCGCACTTGAGCGCCGCTGGGCTGATGGGCGAAGGACAATCCAACGCTCTGCTGGAAGGATTGAACGCGGCTCCCGGCCCTGCTCGGGACGCCTTGCGGGGCGAACTGCTGCTGACCTTCCGCCACTTGCTGCTGGTCAGCGCCGGGGTTTCCCTGCTGGGATTGGCCGCGGCGATTGCCATGCCCAATCGCCTGCTGCGTGGCCGTGAAGACAAGGCTCGCTGATCGCCGCCCCCTATCCTCCCTCCACGGACGATAGGGGGGTGCTCGAGCTTGCAGCCCGCGGCCATGACGAGGGGCCTGGATCCAGGCCCGGTACTCAGGGGCTGTAGTAACCCACTGCAACCAGCAGCTTGCCTGCCTTGCGCAGATAAGCGTGCTTGTCTTCGACCTTGCCGGTTACCGGGTTCTTCCAGCGGTACTCGTATTCCCCCTGGTCTTGCTGGGCCATGAGTTCCAGTATCGGCTCACCAACCGGTTTGCCTTCGGGATCCTTGATCTTGCTGAAGTCGGTATTGATCAAGCGCAGGTTGGTGCCGTGGGCCAGGTAGCGCCGGCTATCGAGATCCACCACGAACACGTACAGATCATCTTCGAGATACCCGCCCTGCAAATCGTTGATGGCCTTGAGCGTACCCGCCTGGTCCGTACTCAGGGCCGTGGCCGCCCGTTCCAGCAGCGCCTTGGCCTGCTCGGCGGACGCTCGGGGCAAGTAGTACCCCACCGCCAGGATGCGTTCACCGATGCGCTGGAAGTACACACGCTTGCGCTCGATCTTGCCGTCGGCCCAGTTCTGCCAGCGGTACTCGGCCTGCTGTATGCCATTGCCTTCCGGAATCTTCAGGGCGTCCTTGAACGCCTTGCGCAGGTCCGGCCCCAGGACCTCGGACACATCGCGACCGATCAGCGCCGAGGACGGGCCGCCACTGGCCAGCATCACCCCCCGGGTATCCACAACGAACACATAACGGTCGCGGTCGACAAACTCGCCCTGGCGACTGAAGGCGGCAAACGCCTTGTCGCCCTGATCGTGGTAATAGCGCAGGGCCTTTTCCAGCAGTGCCCGGGCCGCCGCGCCATCGTCCACTGCCGGCACTGCCCCATGCAGCGGACCGATACAGAGCAACAGCAGCCAGCCCAGCCAGGTGTTCCTATGCAACAGCTTCATCGCCCGCTCCTTGTTCTTGTTGGCGTTTGAAGAGCGTAGACGGCTGCAGGAGATGGGTGAACATTCAGCGGGCTTTGGCCGGGGCGCCCTCCCTTACAGCAGGCGGGAGGGCGTGCCCCATCAAGGGCGGGCGTTGAGTTGCTGCTGCAGGTTCTGGATCTGGCTTTGCAGCGTGTTGATGTTGCGAGTGACCTGACCGCGGAACGCATCGAACTCGGCGGTGCTGGCACCGTTCTGCGCACCAGTGGGGCGATTGTCCTGCTGGCTCTTGAGCACGATCATGTCCTGTTCCAGGCGCTCGATGGCGGCGCCCGGATTGCCCTGTTTTTTCAACGCGGCGAGGTCGGCGCTCAGGCTCTTGAGCTGGGCATCGACCTTGCCGCCCTCGGCCTGGGTCGACTTGAGGCTTGCCAACTCGCCGCTCAAGGCCTTCACCTGAGCTTGCAGTAGGGCGTTGGCAGCCTGTTGCTCGGTGGCTTGTGCAGTCATCTGCTCCAGGCGCTTGTCCAGGTCCGTGGCCTGCCCTGCCACCCCCTGCTGCTGCCGGCTCTGGTCCTGCAGGCGGCTTTCCAGCTGTTTGATCTGCAGCTTCAATGCCTCGCTGTCGGTCGTGACATTGGTCTGGCTGGCCACCACCTTGCCGGAGATGTCCTGCAGGCGCCCGGCAGCTTCCTCGCTGATCCTGGCAAAGCTTTCCTGGGTCGCCACCAGCTGCTGCTCCATCAGCGAAATCTGCTGGAAGCTCCACCAGGCAAGGCCGATGAAGGCAAAGAACAAGGCGCCAACCAGCGCCCACAGCGGGCCGGTGCCAGGGCCCTTGGCCTTGACCCGCGGTGTGCTGCGCGAATGCACCGTGGTGCGTTCGCGCGCCGCGCTGCTGGTGGGGAAGACATCGTCGTCGAGGGGATCGGCGCGCAGACTGGGAACGTCATCGAAGTCATCGTTTGCATCGTTACGCATGGGGCAACCCTTCTGGACCGCGGTGATGGCTGAGTGCGGCGAGTATAAACCGCTAATTCACCCAGCCAATGCAGAGCACCGGGCAAACTCGCTTCAGTCTTTGGTTTCAGCGGATGTCCTGGGCCTTCCACCAACTGCAGAATTCATCCAGGGCCGTCCACAGGCTGACCTTGGGCTCATAGCCGAGGTAATGCCGGGCACGGCTGATGTCGAGGGTGAAATTCTTGTGCATGACCTGCATGCCCAGGCGCGACAGGGTCGGTTCCGGACGTCCCGGCCAGAGCTTGCAGAAACCTTCGTTGAGCGCCGCCACGCTGTAGGCCAGGCCGTAGGAGCGGTAACGGGTGACTTGCGGCACCTGCATCTGGCGCATCACGTAATTGACCACATCCCACAGCGGCACCGGCGCACCGTTACTGATGTTGTAGACCTTGCCCAGGGCCGAGCCGCTGGCGTGCAGGCTGGCAAACAGGGCGTCGTTGAGGTTGTGCACACTGGTGAAGTCGACCTTGTTCAAGCCATTGCCGACGATGGCCAGGCGTCCCTTGCGCTGCATCCTCAACAGCCGTGGGAAGATGCTCATGTCGCCGGCGCCGGTGACGAAGCGCGGGCGCAATGCAATCACTTCAAGGCCGAACTCCTGGGCACCAAAGACCTTCTGCTCGGCCAGGTACTTGGTGGCGGCATAAGGGTGCTTGAAACGCTTGGGCACTTGTTCTTCGGTCAACCCCAAATGATCCCGGCCATCGAAGTAGATCGACGGCGAGGACAGGTGCACCAGGCGCTGCACCCGCTGTTTGAGGCAGGCCTCGACCACATTCTCGGTGACCAGCACATTGCCCTGGTGGAAGTCCTGATAGCGGCCCCACAGGCCCACGGCGCCGGCGCAATGCACCACGCTGTCGACGTCGCGGCAGAGCTCGCGCACCAGGCCGGCATCGCTCAAGTCGCCCGGGACAAATTCGGCGCCACGGCGCACCAGATGCTCCACGGCTTCGGCACGACGTCCGTTGACCCGCACCTCCAGGCCCTGCTCAAGGGCAAAACGAGCGAAACGCCCGCCGATGAAGCCGCTTGCGCCGGTAACCAGAATTTTCATGAATATTCCTAAGAAAGCAGTGACGAGCTACGCGCTACAAGCTGCAAGTTAAAAATCAGTGCGCAAGCTGTCTAGTTGCAGCTTGTGGCTTGACGCTTACGGCTGCCCCCAGGGCACCAGCCATTGTGCAGATAAACGTGCCAGGTGCTCGGTCAACAGGCCCAGCAATTGTCCGCCATTGCGCCAATGATGCCAGTACAGCGGCACATCGATGGGTTTATCCGGTAAAAGCTCCACCAGCAAGCCCCGCTGCAACTGCTCGCGAACCTGCAGTTCGGGCACCAGTCCCCAGCCCAGGCCGGCTTCGGTCAGGCGGATGAAGCCTTCGGAGGACGGGCACAGATGATGCTCGAACCCGCCATCAACTCCCAGGGACGCCAGGTAGCGATGCTGCAGAAAATCATCGGGGCCGAACACCAGGGCCGGCGTCCGGGCCAATTGCTCGGCACGCACGCCCTGGGGGAAATGCCGGGCAATGAACGCTGGGCTGGCCAGGGCCCTGTAGCGCATGGCCCCCAGCAGCAGGCTGCGAGCGCCGGCCACGGGACGCTCGCTGGCACAGACACAGGCCGCCACCTCCCCGGCACGCATGCGTTTGAGACCTACCGTCTGGTCCTCGACTACCAGGTCCAGGAGCAACTGATGCTCGGCGCAGAAGTCGCCCACGGCCTGGGCCCACCAGGTGGCCAGGCTGTCGGCGTTGAGGGCGATGCGCAGGCGCTCCGGCAAGCCCTCCTCATCCAGGGCCGGCACCAGGCTTTGCAGGTCCCGCTCCAGCAGGCGCACCTGCTGCACATGGTTGAGCAGGCGCCGGCCGATTTCGGTGGGCGCCGGCGGCGTCACCCGCACCAGCACCGGCTGGCCGACCCGGGCCTCCAGCAGTTTGATGCGCTGGGAAATCGCCGATTGCGACAACCCCAGCACCTGGGCCGCGCGTTCGAATCCTGCCTGCTCGATCACTGCGGCCAGCGCCGAGAGCAACTTGTAGTCGAACATCAGTTTTCCTAATGAGTGATCAGCACTATTGGTTTTTCTTATACCGCCTGAAACCTGAAAATAGCCAGCATCAAGCGTTCGTTCATGCCTCTTCGTTCAAGGATTTTCTTCATGGCTGGTGAAACCTCCCTCGCAACCCTGCTGCGCAGCATGAGCCCGCAGCTCAATGACGGCGAGTATGTGTTCTGCTCCATCACCGACCGCAGTCTGCTGCGCGATTGCGATGTGCTGGGCAGCTTTCACGAGCGCGAGGGGCTGACCGTGATCATCCTGCGCGAACAGGCCGAGCGCCTGGGGCTGAGCTACGACTACGTCGCCGCCTGGATCACCCTCAACGTGCATTCGGCCCTGGAAGCCGTGGGCCTGACCGCGGCCTTTGCCGGGGCCCTGGGCCAGGCCGGGATCAGCTGCAACGTGATCGCCGGCTACTACCACGACCACCTGTTTGTCGGCCAGGCGGATGCCGCGCGAGCCATGCAGGTGCTGCAACAACTGGCCGCCGGCGAGGAGCAGTGATCATGTGGCAAAGCTATGTAAACGGCCTGTTGGTGGCCGCCGGCCTGATCATGGCGATCGGCACTCAGAATGCCTTCGTCCTGGCCCAGAGCCTGCGCCGTGAACATCATTTGCCGGTGGCGGCGCTGTGCGTCACCTGCGATGCGCTGCTGGTGGCCGCCGGGGTGTTCGGCCTGGCCACCGTGCTGACCCAGAGCCCGATGCTGCTGGCGGTGGCACGCTGGGGAGGCGCCGCGTTCCTGATCTGGTACGGCGCCCAGGCCTTGCGTCGGGCCTGCTCCAGACAGAGCCTGCAGCAGGGCGAGGGACAGGCCGTGCGCTCCCTGCGTGCGGTGATGCTCAGCGCCCTGGCGGTGACCCTGCTCAACCCTCACGTGTACCTGGACACCGTGCTGCTGATCGGCTCGCTGGGGGCGCAGCAGACCGAGCCCGGCGCCTACGTGGTGGGGGCTGCCAGCGCTTCGCTGCTGTGGTTCTTCACCCTGGCCCTGGGGGCCGCGTGGCTGGCTCCGTGGCTGGCACGCCCGAGTACCTGGCGGATCCTCGACCTGCTGGTGGCGGTGATGATGTTCAGCGTCGCCTGGCAGTTGATCAGCGCCGCGTAACTTATTCCAAAAGGCTCTGGAACCTCTATCCCACACAGTTGTTGCGTGGTTATGCCGCACCCCCGGTGCTATGATCCGAACCCTGCGCCGCAAAGAGTACAAACTCCCCGGCGCTTGTCTGGCCGCCCGTGATTGGCCTTGCGCTCACCGCAACTGACCTGATTAGGAGAATCATCATGGCTTTCGAATTGCCGCCGCTGCCCTATGCACACGACGCTCTGCAGCCGCACATTTCCAAGGAAACCCTGGAATACCACCACGACAAGCACCACAACACCTACGTCGTGAACCTGAACAACCTGGTGCCAGGCACCGAGTTCGAAGGCAAGACTCTGGAAGAGATCGTCAAGACTTCGTCGGGCGGCATCTTCAACAACGCGGCACAGGTCTGGAACCACACCTTCTACTGGAACTGCCTGGCGCCAAACGCCGGCGGCCAACCTACCGGTGCACTGGCTGAAGCCATCAACGCAGCCTTCGGTTCGTTCGACAAGTTCAAAGAAGAATTCACCAAGACTTCGGTTGGCACCTTCGGTTCCGGCTGGGGCTGGCTGGTGAAAAAGGCTGACGGCTCCCTGGCCCTGGCCAGCACCATCGGCGCCGGCAACCCGCTGACCAGCGGCGACACTCCGCTGCTGACCTGCGACGTCTGGGAACACGCCTACTACATCGACTACCGCAACGTTCGTCCTAAGTACGTCGAAGCGTTCTGGAACCTGGTCAACTGGAAATTCGTGGCCGAGCAGTTCGAAGGCAAGAACTTCGTCGCTTAAGCCCGTTTGCAGTACAAAAAACCCGGCCTGGCCGGGTTTTTTTTGCCTGAAGCAAAGCCGGGATCTTGTCCCGCCCACCTGACGCGCTAAGATTCATTGCAGGTAAAAACAACGCCGCCCCTCAAGTTGCAAGGCGTCGCTACCGACACACTATCCACAGCTGACGCAATCCTGATTCTGATCACCCGGGCCTGGCCCGCAGACGTCCTGTCCTCGGCATTAATGTCACTTTGACGGCCATCACGGGATTGCCAATACTCATGGCAACTTGACGCTACACGCACGGAACAAGGAATAGCCCTTTGAAGCTGGAACTCAAAAACAGCTTGTCGGTGAAGTTGCTCCGGGTTGTGCTGCTGTCGGCACTCATAGTGGGCGTGGTTCTGAGCTGCGCCCAGATCGTCTTCGATGCCTACAAGACTCGGCAGGCGGTCGCTAACGATGCCCAGCGCATTCTCGATATGTTTCGCGACCCATCGACACAGGCGGTCTACAGCCTGGACCGGGAAATGGGCATGCAAGTCATCGAAGGCCTGTTCCAGGATGATGCGGTGCGCATGGCCTCCATTGGCCATCCCAATGAAACCATGCTCGCGGAGAAATCCCGCGACCTGCAAAAATCCTCCAGCCGCTGGCTGACCGACCTGATCCTCGGCCAGGAACGCACCTTCACCACGCAACTGGTGGGGAGGGGCCCCTACAGCGAGTATTACGGCGACCTGAGCATCACGCTCGACACCGCCACCTACGGCCAGGGATTCATCGTCAGTTCGGTGATCATCTTCGTTTCCGGAGTCCTGCGCGCCCTGGCCATGGGCCTGGTGCTGTACCTGGTCTATCACTGGCTGCTGACCAAGCCGCTGTCACGGATCATCGAACACCTGACCACCATCAACCCCGACCGCCCCAGCGAGCACCAACTGCCCCTGCTCAAGGGCCACGAGAAGAACGAACTGGGGATCTGGATCAATACCGCCAACCAGTTGCTGGCCTCCATCGAGCGCAACACCCATCTGCGTCATGAAGCGGAGAACAGCCTGCTGCGCATGGCCCAGTACGACTTTCTGACCGGCCTGCCGAACCGCCAGCAACTGCAACAGCAACTGGACAAGATCCTGGTGGACGCCGGGCGCCTGCAGCGTCGGGTCGCGGTGCTGTGTGTCGGTCTGGATGATTTCAAGGGCATCAACGAACAATTCAGCTATCAGACCGGCGACCAGTTGCTGCTGGCCCTGGCCGACCGCCTGCGTGGCCACAGCGGCCGCCTCGGTGCCCTGGCACGCCTGGGGGGCGATCAGTTCGCCCTGGTCCAGGCCGATATCGAACAGCCTTATGAGGCCGCGGAACTGGCCCAGAGCATTCTCGATGACCTGGAGGCCACCTTCGCCCTCGACCACCAGGAAATCCGCCTGCGCGCCACCATCGGCATCACCCTGTTCCCGGAAGACGGCGACAGCACGGAAAAACTCCTGCAGAAAGCCGAGCAGACCATGACCCTGGCCAAGAGCCGATCGCGCAATCGCTATCAGTTCTACATCGCCAGCGTCGACAGTGAGATGCGCCGCCGCCGGGAACTGGAAAAGGACCTGCGCGAGGCCCTGGCCCGGGAACAGTTCTTCCTCGTCTACCAGCCACAGATCAGCTACCGCGACCACCGGGTGGTGGGTGTCGAGGCGCTGCTGCGCTGGCAGCACCCGGAACACGGCCTGGTGCCGCCGGACCTGTTCATACCGCTGGCGGAGCAGAACGGCACCATCATCGCCATCGGCGAATGGGTGCTGGACCAGGCCTGCCGTCAATTGCGCGAATGGCACGACATGGGCTTCAGCGACCTGCGCATGGCCGTCAACCTGTCCACCGTGCAGTTGCACCACGCCGAACTGCCGCGGGTGGTCAACAACCTGCTGCAGATCTACCGCCTGCCACCGCGCAGCCTGGAGCTGGAGGTCACCGAGACCGGCCTGATGGAAGACATCAGCACCGCTGCCCAGCACCTGCTGAGCCTGCGTCGCTCCGGTGCGCTGATCGCCATCGACGACTTCGGCACCGGCTATTCGTCCCTGAGCTACCTGAAAAGCCTGCCCCTGGACAAGATCAAGATCGACAAAAGCTTCGTCCAGGACCTGCTCGACGACGATGACGATGCAACCATCGTGCGGGCCATTATCCAACTGGGTAAAAGCCTGGGCATGCAGGTGATCGCCGAGGGCGTGGAAACCGTCGAGCAGGAGGCCTACATCATCGCCGAAGGCTGCCATGAAGGTCAGGGCTACCACTACAGCAAACCCCTGCCTGCACGGGAGCTGAGCGCCTACTTGAAACAGGCGCAGCGCAGCAATGCAGCGATCCTCTGACAGTGGCCTTGCGCTGATCGCCTTGACCCAGCGCAGCCCCCTGTTGAATAAGAAATATTTACAAGCACAACCCTTTACACATAATGCAAATCTTTCGCATTATGTCGCAGTTTTTGCGCGCCCCCGCGCCGTCCACTCCCCTCTCGAAGCAGGATGTTCGCCATGATTCGTATGCCTCTGGCTACCGCCAGTCTGTTGGCCATCGCTATTTCCCTCGCCGGCTGTGGCGAAGGCAAAGACGACAAGGCTGCCGCTCAAGCGCCGACCCCGGCTGCCAGCACTGCCACCCCAGCCACTGACGCTGCCGGCAAGGTCGACGAAACCGCGGCCAAGGCCGTAGTCGCGCATTACGCCGACATGGTATTCGCCGTTTACAGCGACTCCGAATCCACCGCGAAAACCCTGCAAACCGCCATCGATGCCTTCCTCGCCAAGCCCAACGACGACACCCTGAAGGCCGCCAAGGCCGCCTGGGTCGCCGCTCGTGTGCCTTACCTGCAGAGTGAAGTGTTCCGCTTCGGCAACACCATCATCGACGACTGGGAAGGCCAGGTGAACTCCTGGCCCCTGGACGAAGGCCTGATCGACTACGTCGACAAGAGCTACGAGCATGCCCTGGGCAACCCCGGCGCCACCGCCAACATCATCGCCAACACCGAGATCCAGGTCGGCGAAGACAAGGTCGACGTGAAAGACATCACCCCGGAAAAACTCGCCAGCCTCAATGAGCTGGGCGGTGCCGAGGCCAACGTCGCCACGGGCTACCACGCCATCGAATTCCTGCTCTGGGGCCAGGACCTCAACGGTACCGGTCCTGGTGCCGGCGCCCGTCCGGCGTCCGACTACCTGGAAGGCGCCGGCGCCACCGGCGGCCACAACGATCGTCGTCGTGCCTACTTGAAGGCGGTGACTCAACTGCTGGTCAACGACCTGGAAGAAATGGTCGGCAACTGGAAGCCCGACGTGGCCGACAACTATCGCGCCACCCTGGAAGCCGAACCGGCTGAAACCGGCCTGCGCAAGATGCTGTTCGGCATGGGCAGCCTGTCCCTGGGCGAACTGGCGGGCGAGCGGATGAAGGTGTCCCTGGAAGCCAACTCCCCAGAAGACGAGCAGGACTGCTTCAGCGACAACACCCACAACTCGCACTTCTACGATGCCAAGGGCATTCGCAACGTCTACCTGGGCGAATACACCCGTACCGACGGCAGCAAGATGACCGGCGCCAGCCTGTCGTCCCTGGTGGCCAAGGCCGACCCGGCCGCCGATGCCGCCCTGAAAGCCGATCTGGCCGCTACCGAAGCCAAGATCCAGGTCATGGTCGACCACGCCAACAAGGGTGAGCACTACGACCAGCTGATCGCCGCCGGCAACGAATCGGGCAACCAGATCGTGCGCGACGCCATCGCCGCCCTGGTCAAGCAGACCGGTTCGATCGAACAGGCCGCAGGCAAGCTGGGCATCAGCGACCTGAACCCGGACAACGCCGATCACGAGTTCTGATCCCCATCGCTGCACTTGAAAAGGCGACCTTCGGGTCGCCTTTTTCATGGCCGGCGCACTCCTTTCCCGGGGCTGGGAAACGCCCTCGCGCTTGAAAATACCAGCCAACTGCCGCTGTCAAAGCGCCTGGCCCGGCCATCGCGCCACGGTCGATTGGACCTGTGACTCAAGGCCCGTCGAAAGCCCTTGTCGCCGCCGCCACAAACCACCACAGGCACTGTCAGGGAGCATCATGACCACCGCGGCAAGCTTGTCCTGGGTCAAACCAAACGATAATTCCTCTTATTCAATCCAGGCCGCCCTGTTAGACTTTGCGCCCTTGTTTTGCTCGTCTTGCAGGATGTCCGATGCCTTCGTTGCCGCTGCGCTGGTCCGCTCTGTTCATGGCCCTGGGCCTGAGTGCCTGCGATGACGCTCCGCGCTTTACCCAGGCCGAACCTGGAGAAGCCCGCGCAGGTGGCGCAACCACGGTCAACAAGACCGACCGCAATGCCTTTTCCCTGCCCTCGGCCAACCTGGCGCCCACTCGCCGCCTGGATTTCAGCGTCGGCAACAGTTTCTTTCGCAATCCCTGGGTGATCGCCCCGTCCACCACCACTGCCCGTGACGGCCTCGGCCCGCTGTTCAACACCAACGCCTGCCAGAACTGCCATATCAAGGACGGTCGCGGCCATCCGCCCGCGCCAGATGCGTTGAATGCAGTGTCGATGCTGGTTCGCCTGTCGATCCCCGATACGCCGGACTACGCCCGGCTCATCGAACAGGTCGGCGTGGTACCGGAGCCGGTGTACGGCGGCCAGTTGCAAGACATGGCGGTACCCGGGGTCGCTCCCGAAGGCCGGGTACGGGTGGACTACCAGCCGGTGCCGGTGCAGTTCAAGGACGGCACCCGGGTGGAATTGCGCAAGCCCATACTGCAGATCACCGACCTGGGCTACGGCCCGATGCACCCGGACACCCGCTTCTCGGCCCGAATAGCCCCGCCGATGATCGGCCTGGGCCTGCTGGAGGCCATCCCCGAAGAGGCGATCCTGGCCAACGCCCAGCCCGCCGCCGGGGCCGCAAATCCCATTGCCGGACGCCCCAACTGGGTCTGGGACGACGCCCAGCAAAAGACTGTACTCGGGCGTTTTGGCTGGAAAGCCGGGCAACCCAACCTCAATCAACAAAATGTTCACGCGTTTTCTGGTGATATGGGCCTGACCACCAGCCTGAGGCCCTTCGATGACTGCACCGACGCACAAACCGCCTGCAAGCAGGCCCCCAACGGCAATGGCCCGGACGGTGAGCCTGAGGTCAGCGACAACATCCTGCGCCTGGTGCTGTTCTATACCCGTAACCTGGCCGTTCCTGCGCGCCGCGACGTCGATTCGCCCCAGGTCCTGGCCGGCAAGAACCTGTTTTTCCAGGCCGGCTGCCAGTCTTGCCACACCCCAAGCTTCACCACCGCGGCCAACGCCGCCGAACCCGAGCAGGCCAATCAAGTGATCCGCCCCTACAGCGACCTGCTGCTGCACGACATGGGCGAAGGCCTGGCCGACCAGCGCAGCGAATTCAAGGCCAGCGGCCGCGACTGGCGCACGGCGCCGCTGTGGGGCATCGGCCTGACCGAAACGGTCAGCGGCCATACCCAGTTCCTGCATGACGGCCGTGCCCGCAACCTGATGGAAGCGGTGCTCTGGCACGGCGGTGAAGCCGAAGGCGCGAAACAGCAGGTGCTGGCCTTCAATGCCGAGCAGCGTGCTGCGCTGCTGGCATTCCTGAATTCTCTCTAAACCTCGACTCACACGCTTCTCCACAATAAAGGGAGCCCGAACATGTTCCGCCCCAAACTGCTATTCACCAGCCTTGCCGCACTCGCCCTGGGCGCCTGCTCGCCCCAGGACCCACAAGCCGTGACCTCGGCCGCCATCGCCACGCAGGTGATCCTGCCGACCTACAGCCGCTGGGTCGAGGCCGACCGCCAACTGGCCGTCAGCGCCCTGGCCTTCTGTGAAGGCAAGGAGAGCCTGGACACTGCCCGCGCCGACTTCCTCCATGCACAAAAAGCCTGGGCTGAACTGCAGCCGCTGCTGATCGGCCCGCTGGCCGAGGGCAACCGCTCCTGGCAGGTGCAGTTCTGGCCGGACAAGAAGAACCTGGTGGGCCGTCAGGTTGAGCAACTGGTCACTGCCAACCCGCAGATCGATGCCGCTGCGCTGGCCAAGTCCAGTGTCGTGGTCCAGGGCCTGTCGGCCTACGAATACATCCTCTTCGACAGCAAGATCGACATGGCCGACAGCGCGCAGAAAGCCCGCTATTGCCCGCTGCTGACCGCCATCGGCGAACGCCAGAAGCAACTGGCGGAAGAGATCCTCGCCGGCTGGAATACCACCGACGGCATGCTGGCGCAGATGAGCAAGTTCCCCAACCAGCGCTACGCCGACTCCCACGAGGCCATCGCCGACCTGCTACGGGTCCAGGTCACCGCTCTGGATACCCTGAAGAAAAAGCTCGGCACCCCGATGGGTCGCCAGACCAAGGGCATTCCCCAGCCATTCCAGGCCGATGCCTGGCGTAGCCAGTCCTCCCTGCAGGGCCTGGAAGCCAGCCTCAGCGCGGCCCAGACCGTATGGGCCGGGGTCGACAACAAGGGCCTGCGCGGCCTGCTGCCAGCCGACCAGAAACCATTGGCCGACAAGATCGACGCGGCCTACGCGGCCTCGTTGAAACTCTTTGCCAGCACCCAGCGCTCGCTGAGTGAAATGCTCGGTGACGATGCCGGTCGCCAGCAACTCAACGACCTGTACGACAGCCTCAACGTGGTCCATCGCCTGCACGAAGGCGAGCTGGCCAAGGCGCTGGGGATCCAACTGGGCTTCAACGCCAACGACGGTGACTGATGATGCTGCGACGTCAGGCTTTGGCGCTGGGCAGCCTGCTGCTCAGCGCGGTGACCTTGGGCGGCTGGACGCTGTTCAGGCAAAAGGGCAAGCAGCCCTTGCTGCTTTCGGCCAGGGACGATGGTGACGGCAAGCATTACGCCGTCGGTTATCAGTTGGACGGTAAACAGGTGTTTGCCACCCAGGTCGGCCAGCGTTGCCATGACATCATCAATCACCCGCAGTTGCCGATCGCCCTGTTCGTGGCCCGGCGCCCGGGCACCGAGAGCTACCTGATCGACCTGCGCAACGGCACCCTGCTGCAGACCGTCACCTCGCAAGCCGACCGGCATTTCTACGGGCATGCGGTGATCCACAAAGACGGCGAATGGCTGTACGCCACCGAGAACGATACCCGGGACCCGGGCCGCGGCCTGCTGGGTGTCTATCGCTTTGAAGGCGAGCGCCTGGTGCACAGCGGCGAGTTGTCGACCCACGGCATCGGCCCCCACCAGGTGTCATGGATGCCTGACGGTGAAACCCTGGTGGTGGCCAACGGTGGTATCCGTACCGAAGCAGAAAGCCGGGTGGAGATGAACCTCGATGCCATGGAACCGAGCCTGGTACTGATGCAGCGCGACGGCACCCTGCTGAGCAAGGAAACCCTGGCCCAGCAGATGAACAGCGTGCGCCACATGGGCATCGCCAGCGACGGCACCATCGTCACCGGCCAGCAGTTCATGGGCGCCGCCCACGAATCCTCGGAGCTCTTGGCGATCAAGCGCCCGGGGCAACCTTTCACCGCCTTCCCGGTGCCCGAGCAGCAGTTGCAGGCCATGGGGCACTACACCGCCAGCGTGGCAGTGCACAGCGACCTGCGGCTGGTGGCGCTGACCGCCCCACGGGGCAACCGCTTCTTCATCTGGGACCTGGACAGCGGCGCCGTGCGAGTCGACGCGCCACTGCCGGACTGTGCCGGGGTCGGCGCCGTGGCCGACGGCTTTGTGGTGACCTCGGGACAAGGTCGCTGCCGCTTCTACGATTGCCGCCAGGCACAGATTGCAGCCCAGCCTCTGGACCTGCCCGCCGGCCTCTGGGACAACCACCTGCACCTGATCTGAAGTCGGCGGCTCTTCACCCTGCCGGTATCGTGACCCTGCCGGGCAAAGTGGACAGCCGCACTGCGGACAAGCAAAAGGCCTCGCAGTGCGAGGCCTTCGGATGGTGGAGCATGCAATTCAACTCTGAGGTTTCAACCCCTGGGTCAGGCCGAACATGAACAACAGCAGGTCATGATCGGGCTTGGCCGCCGCCGAGACTTTCGCCACTCGTGGCAGCGGGCAATGCTCGCCCTCAGCAGCGCTGAGAACCTGCGTTCGCGGTTGCTCCCAGACAACCAGGGCCAAGGAAGCAACTGCCAAGGCTCCTGCCAGGAATAAACCTCGTGCAATTTCTAGCTTCATAGCTATAAACCTTTGATAGAGCTGCCAAACGCCGTTTTGTAAAAGTAGTAGAGCTTTTGCCAGTCCGTGTCATTCCACGACGAATGGCGACGCAGTTGCTTGAGGTCATGGGCGGCTGCGCGGCGACGGCTCAAACGCTGCCGGCACTTCTCGAAATCCAGCAAGGCAATCTTCACCTGGGCCTGCTCACCCTCGCCGTCCACCCGCACGAACACATGCTTGGCGTACAGGCAGCCATGCTGCCAACGACCTCTGTGCATGCGTGCCAGCGTCTCGGCCAAGGCCTGCAGTACTTTCTGGTGAAACGCCTCACCGTGGCGCTCGCGCCCACCGGCGGCATACCAGTTGTCGATCTCGGTGTAGCCCTCAAGCGCAGCCGTGACCAGCAGCGCCTGCCATTGATTCTCGGGGCCGCGCCGGGCACCGCAGAACACCAGTTCCGGGACCTTGATCTCCAACAGGCGCAGGCCCTGCAGCGCAGCATGCTCGCGCAGAACTGTCGGTCGCCCAAACGGATGCAGCCAACTGCGGTGAATATGCCCCACCTGACGCTTGGCATAGAGCAGTTGCCCTTTGCTGTTCAGAATGCGTTGTACGCCGCTCTCCCCGCCTCGACGCTGATTGGGTTCCTCGACCCATTCACCCTGTTTGTTCCAGAAGTATTCGAAGCAATCTGTGGGCGCGGCGTCCATTTCCGAAGCACATTCAACAGCCATCCTCTTACCTCTTACGTAGTACGTACACTCGCCACATGGCGTAGAGCGGAAAGAAGTCCAGGTGCTCCTGGACACGAAAACCGGCTTGCCTGAATTCTTCTTCAACCGTAGCCGCCGGTAACACGAAACGATTCTGGTAACCCTCCTGCCCAACCTCGGACAATCGCTTGCGCTCCATGCGCTTGCGTTTCCAGGCCTTGAAGTTGCCATCGACCCACAACGAGATGATCACACTGTCCCGGGTAACCCGCTGGAACTCCCGTAACAGGGCCACCCGGTGTTCGGCCTTGCCGATGTGGTGCAACAAGCGCATGGAAAAAATGCAGTCCACTGCGTTATCCGGCAAATCAATGGCAAACGCGGACGTTTGCAAAGGTTGTACCCGTTTCACCACGTCGGAAGGTTGCGCCACCGTGGCGGTGCTCAGCATAGCTGCTGAATTGTCGGCGCCAATGATCACCCGATTGGTTTTTTCCGCCAGCAGCGGCCAGAAGCGCCCGGCACCGCATGGAAGGTCCAGGACCAGCCCTGGTTCTCCCGCCAGGTTCAGCGCAGTGCGGGCCAGCTGTTCATCTCGTTTGTGGGACAACTGGCGTGCCAGGCCATCCTGGTGCTTGAGCAGGTATTCCTGCGCGTGCTGGGCATCGTACTTGTCGGAAAATTCCAGCTTGATCGGGGTCGCCATCATCAAAGTCTCCTGTATCTGATGGCGCCACCTTAGGCAGCGGCGTGTCAGCGACAGGTCATCCCTTTGTGAAAACTTCGTACCGTCCAACGAGGAAATATTTCAGAGTTTTACAGGGCACCGACAGTGGCCTGGGGCCACTTCAGAAGAGAAATCGACAAGCAGCAGGCCCCGAAGAACAGGGCCCGGAAAGAATAATCAGGCCTTGGCCGGTTGCAACTGGACGTAAAAACGACAGCCATTGGGCGCCATGGTGCTGAGGCTGACACTCCAGCCCTGGTTCTCGCAGATCCGCTGGACCAGGGACAAGCCCAGCCCCAATCCTTCACCACGCTTTTCGTCACCGCGCACAAAGGGTTGGAACATCGCCTCGCGCTTTTCTTCGGGAATCCCTACGCCGCTGTCCTCTACCACAAAACCATCGGTTGTCAGGCTGAGCCGGATAAACCCCTGCTCGGTGTAGTGCAGGGCATTGCGCAACAGGTTGCCCATGACCGCGTGCAGGAAGGTTGCGTTATAACGCGTATCGCCGGGTTGACCGGGCTCAAAGATCAGCTGGATACCCTTGTCCTGTATCGGTCCACTCCACACCCCCAGCAGATCGTTGGCGACCTGGGTCAAGGTCAGTTGTGGCGACATGCTCGCGTCTTCGCGCTGGGCTCTGGCCAGCATCAGGAAGGTCTGCACCAGCTCGCGCATCTCCTCGCAGGCCCGGGCAATACGCTCGACCTGGGCTCGCCCGCGCGGGTCCAGCCCGGGATTCTCCAGCAGCAGTTCGCAGGAAGTGGCCAGGACCATCAACGGCGTGCGCAACTCGTGGCTGACATCGCTGGTGAACAACCGCTCGCGGCTCAAGGCCTGGCGCAGGCGTCCCAAGGTCGCATCGAAGGCAATGGCCAGCTCACCCACTTCATCGGCGGCGTAATCCGGAGCCAGGGGCGGCGCCAACCCCAACAACTGGTCACGGTGACGCACCTGGCGCGCCAGGCGCACCACCGGAGCCATCACACGTCGCGCCAGGACCCAGCCGAGGAATACCGCCAGGGCCAGGCTGAGGACGAACCCCACCAGCACCACGGCAAACAGGATGCGCTCGCGCTCCTCGAAATCGCTCTGGTCCTGCAGCAACACATAGCGCCGGCCATCCACGACCTCGACCATGGCGTGGTAGGACAACTGTTCGCGGAACACTTCGTGGAAGCCCGGATCCAGGTGACGCAGGTCCTTGGGCAGTTCGAAATCGCCGCGTCCGCCACTGAAATAGAACAGTTGATCCGGCTCGGGGCGGTGATTCCAATCGTTGACGTCGTCCATCAGCAACAGACGCTGAAGATCGCCCCCCAACCCGGCGGAAATGAGTTTTTCCTCCACCAGGTGCACGGTCGCCACAATGCCCATGGCGAAGGCACCTGCCACCAATGCGCTCATCAAGGCAAAGGCGATGATGATGCGCTGGGCAAGGCTCTGCTTAAACTCCATCACGGCCCTCGGCCAGGCGGTAGCCGACACCATGCACGGTGTGCAGCAACGGCTTGGCGAACGGTTTGTCGATCACCTGGCGCAGTTGGTGGACGTGGCTGCGCAGGCTGTCGCTGTCCGGGCAGTCATCGCCCCACAAGGCTTCTTCGAGGATCTCCCGCCGCAGGACATGGGGGCTTTTCTGCATCAATACCGCCAGCAGCTTGAGGCCCACCGGGTTGAGCTTGAGCAGGCGCCCTTCGCGGGTGACCTCCAGGGTATCGAGGTCGTAAGCCAAGTCGCCGACCTGCAGCGATCGCCGGCCACCGCCCTGGGTGCGGCGCATCACCGCTTCGATCCGTGCAGCCAGCTCCGAGAGGGCGAAAGGCTTGAGCAGGTAGTCATCGGCACCGGACTTGAAGCCCTGCAGCCGATCATCCAACTGATCGCGAGCCGTGAGCATGATCACCGGGGTGTCACGCCGGGCGTCTTCGCGCAGGCGCTTGCACAGGGTATAGCCGTCGATCCCTGGCAGCATGATGTCGAGCACGATCAGGTCGTAATGCTCGGTGGCGGCCAGGTGCAACCCAGACAGGCCATCCTGGGCACAGTCCACGGTGTAGCCCTTGAGCCCCAGGTAGTCAGCCAGGTTGGCGAGAATATCGCGGTTGTCTTCAACCAGTAGAATTCGCATCGGCACTCTCTCCGTACACAGTTACGGCCGTCTTGGCTCGCGCAGCTTAAGGCCAAGTCCGGCTCGCCGCCAGCCTTGTCGGGGGGGTCCGGGAGTACTTGTCGCACCTTCCCGGGCTTAACAAGTTTTTCACCAGAGGTTCACAACCTGACTACAGGGACAAGCTCAGACTGCCGGCCGTTTGCCCACAAGGAACACCCCCCGATGGATCTTCTCAAGACCGCGCCAGCACGCTTCGTGCTGCTGCTGACCAGCACCTGGCTGGCGATTTTCCTGCTGACCCGCAGCCTCCTGCTGATCACCCACCTCGACGAAGCCGGCAGCGGCTGGCTGCCGGTGTTTGGCGTCGGCCTGCTCTATGACCTCGGCTTTCTGGCCTACGCGGCCCTGCCCCTGGGCCTCGGCCTGCTGCTCTGCCCCCCGGCCCTGTGGCATCGGCGCGGGTTTCGCTGGCTGCTGCAGGGCCTGTTCAGCCTGAGCCTGTTCGCCATGCTCTTCACTGCCGTGGCCGAGTGGCTGTTCTGGGATGAGTTCGGTGTGCGCTTCAACTTCATCGCCGTGGACTACCTGGTGTATTCGGACGAGGTGCTCAACAACATTCTCGAGTCCTACCCCATCGCTCTGCTGATGAGCCTGCTGGCCCTGGCGGCCATTCTTCTCAGCCTGGTGCTGCGCAAACCGCTCAAAGCGGCCCTGGATGCCCCGCTGCCGACGCTGAGCAGCCGCCTGGTCAGTGCCTTGGGACTGTTGCTGGTAACCGGCGCCAGCCTGCAATTGCTCAGCCAGGACAGCCCGCACAGCCAGGGCGGCAACGCCTATCAGAATGAACTGGCGAGCAATGGCCCGTACCAGTTCTTTGCCGCCTTTCGCAATAACGAGCTGGACTACCAGCAGTTCTACCGCAGCCTGCCCGCCGAGGTGGTGGCCCGTCAGATGCGTGCCGAGCTGAATGAGCCCAACGCCCGCTTCATCGGCAAGGACCCGCTGGACATCCGTCGCGCCATCGACAACCCGGGCATTGCGCGCACACCGAATATCGTCCTGGTGACCATAGAAAGCTTCAGCGCCAAATACATGGGCAGCAACGGCGATGATCGCAACCTGACCCCCAACCTGGATGCATTGCGCCAGCAGAGCCTGTACTTCAACAACTTCT
Organism: Pseudomonas sp. PH1b; assembly: GCF_000633395.1. GTDB lineage: Bacteria > Pseudomonadota > Gammaproteobacteria > Pseudomonadales > Pseudomonadaceae > Aquipseudomonas. The sequence goes on along the minus strand of NZ_AYMU01000010.1, from coordinate 301,147 downwards.
ATGCCACCGGCACCCGTACCGACCGCGGCCTGGAAGCCATCACCCTGGCGATCCCGCCAACGCCGGGACGTTCGATCGTCAAGCGCATTGGCCGTGAAAGCGGCTTTGCCAGCCTCGGCCAGCAACTGCGCGCCGTCGGCTATGACAGCGTGTTCGTCTATGGCGGGCGCGGTTACTTCGACAACATGAACGCCTTCTTCAGCGGCAACGGCTACCGGGTGGTGGACCAGAGCAGCGTCGAAGAATCCGAGATCCACTTCAAGAATGCCTGGGGCATGGCCGACGAGGACCTCTATACCCAGACCCTGAAGCTGGCGGACGCCGACTACGCCCAACAGCGCCCTTTCCTGCTGCAGTTGATGACCACGTCCAACCATCGCCCTTACACCTATCCCCAGGGTCGAATCGACATCAAGTCCGGTAATGGTCGCGACGGCGCGGTGAAGTACACCGACTACGCCATTGGCGAGTTCCTCAAGGCCGCGCGCCAGAAGCCCTGGTTCGACAACACCATTTTCGTGTTTGTCGCCGACCACACGGCCGGCAGCGCGGGCAAGGAAGACCTGCCCATCAGCAACTACCAGATTCCACTGTTCATCTATGCGCCCAAGCTGATCCCGGCACGAGAAACTGCCCAGCTGGCCAGCCAGATCGACCTGGCGCCGACCCTCCTGGGCTTGCTGAACCTGGACTACGAATCGACCTTCTTCGGCCGCAACCTGTTGCAGGACAACCCGCTGCCGCCGCGGGTGCTGGTGGGCAACTATCAGCACCTGGGGCTGTTCGATGGCCAGGACCTGGCGATTCTCAGCCCGCGCCAGGGCTTGCGCCGGCACGACCAGGCGCTGGGGGCCAGCCAGGAATCCCGGGTACAGGACAGCGACCCCTTGATTCAGCGCGGCATCAGCTACTACCAGAGCGCCAGTTATGGCTTCAAGCAACAGTTGCTGGGCTGGAAGGCTCCCAAGGCCTCGGCTGCCGAGCTGAGCCAGCGCTGAGGCCTTTCGCGGGCAAGCCCGCTCCTACACCAGTTGCATCGCTGTAGGAGCGGGCTTGCCCGCGAAGGAGCTGCCCCCATATCCCAGGCATAAAAAAGCCCCGCCGGTTTTCACCGGCGGGGCTTTTTCAGTACGGGGGTAAGGCTGGCTTACATCATGCCGCCCATGCCACCCATGCCGCCCATGTCTGGCATGCCGCCAGCTGCAGGCTTGTCTTCCACGATTTCAGCAACAGCCGCTTCGGTGGTCAGGATCAGGCCGCCGATGGAGGATGCTGCTTGCAGCGCGGAACGGGTTACCTTGGTTGGATCCAGGATGCCCATTTCGATCATGTCGCCGTATTCGCTGGTGGCAGCGTTGTAACCGAAGTTACCGGAACCCTGCTTGACCTTGTCCACAACCACGCTTGGCTCGTCACCGGAGTTGGCAACGATCTGGCGCAGTGGGGCTTCGATAGCGCGACGCAGTACAGCGATACCCACGTCCTGGTCGGCGTTGTCGCCTTTCAGGTCGTTGATGCCTTGCAGAGCACGGATCAGGGCTACGCCACCGCCAGGTACCACGCCTTCTTCAACGGCTGCACGGGTAGCGTGCAGGGCGTCTTCAACGCGGGCTTTCTTCTCTTTCATTTCAACTTCGGAGCCAGCGCCAACCTTGATCACTGCAACGCCGCCGGACAGCTTGGCCAGACGCTCTTGCAGTTTTTCACGGTCGTAGTCGGACGAAGTGTCGGCCACTTGTTGACGGATCTGGGTCACACGAGCCTGGATGTCCGCTTCAACGCCAGCACCGTCGATGATGGTGGTGTTTTCTTTGGACAGGATCACGCGCTTGGCGTTACCCAGGTGCTCCAGGGTGGTGCTTTCCAGGCTCAGGCCGATCTCTTCGGAGATCACGGTACCGCCGGTCAGAACGGCGATGTCCTGCAGCATGGCCTTGCGACGGTCGCCGAAGCCCGGTGCCTTGACGGCAGCGACTTTGACGATGCCACGCATGTTGTTCACAACCAGAGTCGCCAGGGCTTCGCCTTCAACGTCTTCAGCCACGATCAGCAGTGGGCGGCCGGCTTTGGCAACGGCTTCCAGCACTGGCAGCATTTCGCGGATGTTGGAGATCTTCTTGTCCACCAGCAGGATCAGCGGGCCGTCGAGTTCGGCGACCATGGTGTCCGGCTTGTTGATGAAGTAAGGGGACAGGTAGCCACGGTCGAACTGCATGCCTTCAACAACCGACAGTTCGTTTTCCAGGCCCGAGCCTTCTTCAACGGTGATCACGCCTTCTTTACCGACTTTTTCCATGGCTTCGGCAATGATGTCGCCGATGGAGTTGTCGGAGTTGGCGGAGATGGTGCCGACCTGAGCGATGGCTTTGGAATCAGCGCATGGCTTGGACAGACCTTTCAGCTCTTTGACGATGGCGATGGTGGCCTTGTCGATGCCGCGTTTCAGGTCCATCGGGTTCATGCCGGCAGCGACGGCTTTCAGGCCTTCGTTGACGATCGACTGAGCCAGAACGGTGGCGGTGGTGGTGCCGTCGCCAGCGTCATCGTTGGCACGGGAGGCAACGTCTTTGACCAGCTGCGCGCCCATGTTTTCGAAGCGATCTTTGAGCTCGATTTCTTTGGCTACGGATACGCCGTCCTTGGTGATGGTCGGAGCGCCGAAGCTCTTCTCGATGATCACGTTACGGCCTTTCGGGCCCAGGGTCGCTTTTACTGCGTCAGCCAGGACGTTGACACCGGTGAGCATTTTCTTGCGGGCGGAATCGCCGAATTTAACTTCTTTAGCAGCCATGATCGATATTCCTTAAATACTTTGTAGTAACGGGAAAATGAGCGGGAAATCAGCCTTCGATAACAGCGAGAATCTCGTTCTCAGCCATTACCAGCAGGTCTTCGCCGTCTACTTTCACAGTGTTGCTGCCGGAGTACGGGCCAAACACCACTTTGTCACCCACTTTCACGGCCAGCGCACGTACTTCACCGTTGTCCAGCACGCGGCCGGTACCTACAGCGACGATTTCGCCACGGTTAGGTTTTTCAGCGGCCGAACCAGGCAGAACGATACCGCCGGCAGTTTTCGATTCTTCTTCGCTGCGACGGATGACGACGCGGTCATGCAGAGGACGAAGCTTCATTGTCGATCTCTCCTAATTGTGGTTTTCAGCGGCCGGTGTCGATACCGGCGGGTTAACAAATCCGGCGTGGCCGGTTGCGGCTCGACGAGCGAGCCGCGGAAGTCTGTCTGGTGCCTGCACCAGAAACCTTGCGGTGACCGTTACATAAGGGCGCATAAGGTTATTACAAGGGCAGCCTGATGAAATTTTTTACATCGCTGACGTCAAAACGAACACGGCACCCGAAGGTGCCGTGTGTTTACCCCAGAGCCTTATGAATCGCGGTGCTCGAATTCACCCTCGATCACGTTGGGTTCACGCCCCAGCGGCTGTTGGGGTGCCGGGCCGCCACGGGCGGCGCGCATGTCGTCGGCAAAGGCGCGCTGGCGCAGGGCCTGCTCCTCGGCGCGCTGGCGCATTTTGTTGGCCAGCAGGCGGCGACTGATCGGCAGCAGCATCAGCAGGCCGAACACGTCACTGATAAAGCCCGGCAGGATCAACAGGCCGCCGCCCAAGGCCAGCATCAGCCCCTCGAGCATTTGCTGGGCCGGCAGTTCGCCGCGGTTGAGACTTTCACGGGCACGCAGTGCCGTGGCCAGACCGGCCACACGCAATACCAGCACACCGAGCATCGAACCGAGAATGATCAGCAGCAGGGCCGGGAAAAACCCGATCGCCGCGCTGACCTTGACGAAGACGAACAGCTCCAGCACCGGGAACAACAAAAAGAGCAACAGAAAAGGGCGCATCAAATGATTTCCTCTACGGAAGAATGCCTTCCAGTAGACCGTAAATGACGTCGCCAATTCGTGAATTCAAGCATCCGCAGGCGTTTTTTTCGGCCATTGATCGGCGTGGGCCAGGAAAACCAGGGCTTCGCGAACCTGTGTCGGCGTATTGCAAAGGCTTGGGAAAGGCAACCAGAAAAGCTCCTGGCCGATGCGCAGGTGCATGCCCTCCGGATCTATCCCGACCAGTTGCGCCGGCTCCTGGCTCGGCAACCCGGTGAGTTCGACGTAATGGGCGATGGCCTTGGCGTGGTCACTGTTCATGTGCTCGATCATGCTCTGCTCGGCCTTGCCGGCGAAGGGATTGGCCAGGGTCACCTGATCGACCCAGTGAATCGCGCCAAAACCGCCGATGTAACGGTGACGCACCGGCTTGAGCACCCAGAAATCGAAGTCGTGGGCCTTGTGGTAATTCTGCGACTCGGGGAAATAACGGTAGTAGCGCTCGGCAGCAGCCTCGATCGCGGCACTGTCCTCGAGCTTTTCGGCTTCGGCCAGGTAGGTCAGGCGCCCCACCGCCTGCACATCTTCGGCACCGCGCTCGCCCACCAGCAGCGAACACTTGGGGTCCTTCTGCAGGTTGTGGGTGTGCTGGGCAATACGGCTGATCAGGATCAGCGGCCGTCCTTCGGCGTCCAGGCAATAGGGCACCACGGAACCGAAGGGGAAACCCGGCATGGCCTTGGAGTGCGTCGCCAGCGCGCCGCGGTATTCCTTGAGCAGTAGTTCTCGTGCATTCTTGGCAGCTTCAACGCTCACATTGTGACTCCTTCTGTAAAATCCGTCGGAAACGGACGGGCGCCTGGAGCATTGTTCCAGCTACGCCAATGGGGCAATTCTCATCTGCAGCCAGGCCAGATCCTGCCGCCGGTCGAGGTTCCCCGCAAAGGACAACCTTCAAAGACCTGCTAGCGGGACATGCGAATGCAACTCACTGACAAAGTAATCATTATCACTGGCGGTTGCCAAGGTCTGGGCCGCTCCATGGCCGAGTATTTCGCCGCCAAGGGCGCGAAGCTGGCCCTGGTGGATCTGAACCAGGAAAAGCTCGACCAGGCCGTCGCCGCCTGCAAGACCCATGGCAGCGACGCTCGTGCCTACCTGTGCAATGTCGCCGATGAAGAACAGGTCACCCAGATGGTGGCCCGGGTCGCCGAGGACTTTGGTGCCATCCACGGCCTGATCAACAACGCCGGGATCCTGCGCGATGGCCTGCTGGTCAAGGTCAAGGACGGCGAGATGAGCAAGATGAGCCTGGCCCAATGGCAGGCGGTAATCGACGTCAACCTCACCGGGGTGTTCCTCTGCACCCGGGAAGTGGCAGCAAAGATGATCGAGTTGCAGAACAGCGGCGTGATCATCAACATCTCGTCGATCTCGCGCGCCGGCAATGTCGGCCAGACCAACTACTCGGCCGCCAAGGCCGGCGTGGCGGCAGCCACCGTGACCTGGGCCAAGGAACTGGCGCGCTACGGCATCCGCGTCGCGGGCATTGCTCCAGGCTTCATCGAGACCGAGATGACCCTGGGCATGAAGCCCGAGGCGCTGGAGAAGATGACCGCCGGCATTCCGCTCAAGCGCATGGGCAGGCCGGAAGAGATCGCCCACTCGGCGGCCTATATCTTCGAGAACGACTACTACACCGGGCGCATCCTGGAGATGGACGGCGGTTTGCGGGTCTGATCCTGGCGCACCTGCCGTAAGAGCCGGCTTGCCGGCGAAAGCGATCTCGCGGACGCCTTCGCCGGCAAGCCGGCTCCTACATACAAGCAGCGGTCTCGGGTTTCAGTCGTCGCTGATGGTGATGTTGGGCATCGCCGGCGCAGCGGCTTCCTGCAATACGATGCGTGCTCCAACGTGCCGGGCCAGTTCCTGGTAGACCATGGCAATCTGGCTTTCAGGCTCGGCGATCACTGTCGGCTTGCCACCATCGGCCTGCTCGCGGATCAGCATCGACAGCGGCAACGAAGCCAGCAGTTCGACATCGTACTGGCTGGCCAGCTTCTCGCCGCCGCCTTCGCCGAACAAGTGCTCGGCATGGCCGCAGTTGGAGCAGATGTGCACCGCCATGTTTTCCACCACGCCCAGCACCGGGATGTTGACCTTGCGGAACATCTCCACGCCCTTGCGCGCATCCAGCAGCGCCAGGTCCTGCGGTGTGGTGACGATCACCGCGCCGGCCACCGGGACTTTCTGCGCCAGGGTCAGTTGGATATCGCCAGTGCCCGGCGGCATGTCGATCACCAGGTAGTCGAGGTTGCCCCAGTCGGTCTGGGTCACCAATTGCAGCAGGGCCCCGGAAACCATCGGGCCACGCCAGACCATCGGCGTGTTGTCGTCGGTAAGGAAGGCCATGGACATGACCTCGACCCCATGAGACTCGATCGGCACGAACCACTTCTGGTCCTTGATCTTCGGCCGGGTGCCTTCGGCGATGCCGAACATGATGCCCTGGCTCGGACCGTAGATATCGGCGTCGAGAATCCCCACCTTGGCGCCTTCGCGGGCCAGGGCCAGGGCCAGGTTGGCGGCGGTGGTGGACTTGCCCACGCCGCCCTTGCCGGACGCCACGGCCACCACGTTCTTCACGTTGGCCAGGCCCGGGATCTGCGCCTGGGCCTTGTGCGCGGCAATCACGCTGGTAATCTCGACCTTGGCCGAAGCGACCCCGTCCAGGCCCTCGATGGCCAGTTGCAGCATCTGCGCCCAGCCGCTCTTGAACAGGCCGGCGGCATAACCCAGCTCCAGCTGGACCGTGACCCGGTCGCCCTGGACCTCGATGGCCCGCACGCAACCGGCGCTGACCGGGTCCTGGTTCAGATAAGGGTCGGTGTATTGGCGAAGAACGGCTTCCACCGCTGCGCGATTGACGGCGCTCATGGGCAACTCCGATAACAAGACTGGAAAATCAGCCGGCTATCCTACGCCGCCGACTCCTTCGTGGCGAGGGAGCTTGCTCCCGATGGGCTGGCCGGCCCGCGCCAGTGCCTGCCGACCGCTCTTCTGGGCAGATGACCGGCTCAGGCGCCGTGGTGGTCGCACAGCCGGGCGGGAGCCGGGGCCGGTGTCAGCAAGCCTCGACCCGCCTCCAGGCCAGAAGGACGCCCCGAAGGGTGAAAAATCCGCGCCGGCGCTTTATAGTGGCCGACCTCCGTTTCATCAAGTAGCCGAGCCCCATGTCCGAGCCACGCAAGATCCTCGTCACCAGCGCCCTGCCCTATGCCAATGGTTCCATCCACCTTGGCCACATGCTTGAGTACATCCAGACCGACATGTGGGTGCGCTTCCAGAAGCTACGCGGCAACCAATGCATCTATGTCTGCGCCGACGACGCACACGGCTCGGCCATCATGTTGCGCGCGGAAAAGGAAGGCATCACCCCGGAACAGCTGATCGCCAACGTCCAGGCTGAACATTGCGCCGACTTTGCCGAGTTCCTGGTGGACTTCGACAACTTCCACTCCACTCACGCCGAAGAAAACCGTGAGCTGTCGAGCCAGATCTATCTCAAGCTGCGGGATGCCGGGCACATCGCCACGCGCTCCATCACTCAGTATTTCGACCCGGAAAAGAAAATGTTCCTGGCCGACCGCTTCATCAAGGGCACCTGCCCGAAATGCGGCACTGAGGACCAGTACGGCGACAACTGCGAAAAATGCGGCGCCACCTATGCCCCCACCGATCTGAAGGATCCGAAGTCGGCGATCTCCGGCGCCACTCCGGTGCTCAAGGATTCCCAGCACTTCTTCTTCAAGCTGCCGGACTTCCAGCAGATGCTGCAGACCTGGACCCGCAGCGGTACCCTGCAAGACGCCGTGGCCAACAAGATCGCCGAGTGGCTGGACGCCGGCCTGCAGCAGTGGGACATCTCCCGCGATGCGCCGTACTTCGGCTTCGAGATCCCGGACGAGCCGGGCAAGTACTTCTACGTGTGGCTGGACGCGCCGATCGGCTACATGGCCAGTTTCAAGAACCTCTGCGCCCGTCGTCCGGAACTGGACTTCGACGCGTTCTGGGCCAAGGACTCCAGCGCCGAGCTGTACCACTTCATCGGCAAGGACATCGTCAACTTCCACGCCCTGTTCTGGCCCGCGATGCTCGAAGGCGCCGGCTACCGCAAGCCCACCGGCATCAACGTTCACGGCTACCTGACCGTCAACGGCCAGAAGATGTCCAAGTCCCGCGGCACCTTCATCAAGGCGCGGACTTACCTCGAGCACCTGGCACCGGAGTACCTGCGCTACTACTACGCCTCCAAGCTGGGCCGTGGTGTCGACGACCTGGACCTGAACCTCGAAGACTTCGTGCAGAAGGTCAACTCCGACCTGGTGGGCAAGGTGGTCAACATTGCCAGCCGTTGCGCCGGTTTCATCCACAAGGGCAACGCCGGGCTGATGGTTGACAGCAACGCCGCTCCCGAGCTGACCGAGGCTTTCCTGGCCGCCGCACCGAGCATCGCCGACGCCTATGAAGCCCGCGATTTCGCCCGCGCCATGCGCGAGACCATGGCCCTGGCCGACCGTGCCAACGCCTGGATCGCCGACAAGGCGCCTTGGGCGCTGAACAAGCAGGAAGGCAAGCAGGATGAAGTCCAGGCCATCTGCGCCACCGGTATCAACCTGTTCCGCCAACTGGTGGTTTTCCTCAAGCCGGTGCTGCCGCTGCTGGCCGCCGACGCCGAGGCGTTCCTCAACGTTGCGCCGCTGACCTGGAACGATCACCAGCAACTGCTGGCCAACCATCAGCTCAATGAATTCAAGCCGCTGATGACGCGGATCGACCCGGTAAAAGTGCAAGCCATGACTGACGCCTCGAAAGAAGACCTCGCCGCCAGCCAGACCGACACCGGCGGCCCTAAAGGCAACGGTGAACTGCTGAAGGACCCGCTGTCGGCGGAAATCGACTTCGATGCCTTTGCCGCCATCGACCTGCGTGTCGCCTTGATCGTCAAGGCCGAAGCCGTGGAAGGTGCCGACAAGCTGCTGCGCCTGACCCTGGATATCGGCGACGAACAGCGCAACGTGTTCTCCGGCATCAAGAGCGCCTACCCTGATCCGTCCAAGCTCGATGGTCGCCTGACCATGATGATCGCCAACCTCAAGCCACGGAAAATGAAGTTCGGCATCTCCGAAGGCATGGTGATGGCCGCCGGCCCTGGCGGTGAAGAGATCTACCTGCTGAGCCCGGACAGCGGCGCCAAGCCTGGCCAGCGGATCAAGTAACCCATCATGCTGGACCCGGTCCCCCCGTTGCGCCTTGGCGTAACGGGGGGATTTGCATATCTGCCCCCCCTGCGCCCGCGTGGGAGTTTGCCTATTCTTGAGGAACAGCCTGCTCGCCCCGGCACCGATCATGACCCATCTCCTGCTCACCCTTGTCAGCACCGCCCTGATCAACAATTTCGTGTTGCAGTGGCCGCTGGGCGTCGATCCACTGCTGCAAACGCCTGCTGGCACGGCTCGGCAGCGGGTCCACGCCCTGGGCCTGGCCACCACGGTGTTGATGCTGATCAGCGGTGTCCTCGGCCATGCCCTTTATCGTGGGCTGCTGCTGCAATGGGGGCTGGAATCCCTGCAGTTGTTCGTCTGGCTGCCTTTGAGTGTCCTGTTGATCAAGCCACTGCTGGGGTTGCTGGCCCGGGCCTTGCCCAAGCTGGCGTTCGACGGACTCTGGCCGCTGCTGCTGGGGAATGCCGGAATGCTCGGGCTGTTGCTGTTCGCCGCTCGGGACAACCTTGACCTGGCCACCGTCGCCGCCATGAGCCTGGGGGCGGGGCTGGGTTTCTGGCTGGTACTGAGCCTGTTCAGCGATCTGCGCCAGCGTATTTCCAACAACGATGTTCCGCTGCCCTGGCGCGGCCTGCCGATCGACCTGATCAGCGCTGGCCTGCTGGCAGTGGCGTTCCTCGGTTTCAACGGACTGATCAAAACATGAGTCTGATTCAACGCATCGATGCGCTCCTGCCCCAGACCCAGTGCGGCAAGTGCGGCCATCCCGGATGCAAGCCCTACGCCCAGGGCATCGCCAACGGCGAGGCCATCAACAAGTGCCCGCCCGGCGGCCGGGAAACCATCGCCGGGCTGGCCCAACTGCTCAAGCTGCCCGTGCTGGAACTGGATCACAGCCGCGGCGAAGCCCCGGCGCAGATCGCCCATATCCGCGAAGCCGAATGCATCGGCTGTACCAAGTGCATTCAGGCCTGTCCGGTGGACGCCATTGTCGGCGCGGCCAAACTGATGCACACCGTACTCATCGACGAGTGCACCGGCTGCGACCTGTGCGTGGCGCCCTGCCCGGTGGACTGCATCGACATGCTTCCCCTGCCTGCCGCTTCCAAGGTAATGCCAATTGTCGGCGGCCTCGCCAACAGCACCGAGCAGTTGCAGGCCCGAGCCGCCAAACGCGATCACGCCCGACGTCGCTTCGAGCAACGCAATGACCGCCTGCAACGGGAAGAAGCCCGGCGCCTGGCCGAACGCCAGGCCCGAGCGCAACGTGCCACGCAGACGGACAACAACAGCCACAACCCGGTCCAGGCGGCTATTGAGCGGGTTCGCGCTCAGAAAGCCGCAGCAGCCGATGCGGCGTTGAAAAAAGCCAAGATCGAAGTGGCCATGAGCCGAGCGCAGTTGAACAAGTCCCTCAAGGCCTTTGGTCACCCCCCCACCTTCGAACAGCAGACGCAACTGGTCAGCCTGCAACGCCAGTTTGAAGCCGCCGAGGCTGCGTTGGCCCAGCTCGAGGCCGAGGCGCCCCCTGCACCGCCACCAACAGCCGGCGATGCCAATCTCAAGCGCGCGAAGATCCAGCTGGCAACGCGCCGCGCCGAGCTGAAAAAAGCCCAGGCCACCGAGGCTTCGAGTACCGAACTGGAGGTCCTGAGCACTGCCTTGGCTGCGGCCGAGCAGGCGCTGCACGCCGCCGAGGCCGCCAGTGGAAAACCGGCACCGGTACTCACCCGGATCGACAAGCGCCCGATCGATCCACACTTGCGGCAGTTGAAAACCCAACTGGCCTATGCCCGCGCCGACCTGAACAAGCTTCAGCGTCAGGCTGACACCAGTGCCGAGCAACTGGCCCAGGCCCAGGCCCGCCTGAGTGAAATCGAGCGCCAGGTAAATGACCATGCTCCTAGCTGACGGAGTCGACCCACGCCTGCGCCAGGCCATGCAGCGAGTGCTGCTGGCCACCACGCCAGGGCTGTTGATACTCCTGTGGCTGTACGCTTGGGGCCCCTTGCTCAACCTGCTGCTGGCAATCAGTGGCGCCCTGGCCATGGAGGCGCTGATCCTGGTCCTGCGTCAACGCCCGCTGCTGCCCAGCCTTGGCGATGGCAGTGCGCTGGTCAGCGCCACCCTGCTGGCCTTGGCCTTGCCCCCCTACTGCCCCTGGTGGCTACCACTGAGCGCCGCCGCCAGCGCCATCCTCTTCGGCAAACAGCTGTACGGCGGTGTCGGCCAGAACCCCTTCAATCCGGCAATGCTCGGCTACGCCCTGGCCTTGCTGTGCTTCCCGCAATCGATGACCCACTGGCCCAGCGCTCATGCCCTGGACCTGTTCGCAGGCCTGCAGCAGGTCTTCGGCTTCGGCAGCGACCTGCAACCGGATGCCTGGGTCCAGGCCACGGCCCTGGACAGTCTGCGGATCAACAAGAGCCTGACCATCGACGAGCTTTTTGCCAGCAACGCCGCCTTCGGCCATCTCGGTGGCCGCGGTGCCGAATGGGTCAACCTCGGTTTCCTCGCGGGTGGACTGTTCCTGCTGCAACAACGGGTCATCAGTTGGCAGGCGCCAGTGGGCATGCTTGCCAGCCTGGCGCTGGTCAGCCTGCTGTGCTGGAACGGCTCGGGCTCCGACTCCCATGGCTCACCGCTGTTTCACCTGCTCAGTGGTGCCAGCATGCTCGGGGCATTCTTTATCGTCACCGAGCCGGTGTCCGGCCCCCGAGCGGCGAAGGCCCGCTTGCTGTTTGGCATGGGAGTCGGCCTGATCACCTACCTGATTCGCACCTGGGGCGGCTACCCGGACGGCGTTGCATTTGCCGTGGTACTGATGAACCTGGCGGTGCCTGCATTGGAGCGCCTCTGTGCAACGGACCAGGAAGGCACCCTTTCATGAAAAACCTGCGCGGCCTGATCCTGCTGCTGATGCTCGCCGCCCTCGGGGCGGGTGCCACCCTGTGGCTGGATCACGCCGCCGCGCCGCGGATCGCCGCCGAGCAAAGGGCCTTGCAGGCCCGCAAGTTCCTGGATCTGCTGCCCCCCGGCAGCTATGACAACCAGCCACTGGATCATCCGCTGCCCCTGGCCGATGTGCAGTTGGCCAACAGCCGCCTGCTCGATGGCTACCTGGCCACGCGCAGGGGCCAGCCCAGTGCATGGCTGTTGCGTAGCCAGGTCACCGGCTACGCCGGCCCTATCGAGCTGCTGATCGCCATTGACGGCAACGGGCGCCTGCTGGGCAGCAAGACCCTGAGGCAGGATGAAACCCCGGGACTCGGCGCGCGCATCGCCGAACAGCCCAATGCCTGGCTGCAAGGCTTTCTCGGCAAGTCCCGCAATGACCCGGGCGATACCGGCTGGGCCTTGAAAAAAGACAGCGGTCAATTCGATCAGATTGCCGGCGCCACCATCACTTCCCGCGCCGTGATCAGCGCCCTGCACGATGCCCTGCGCTACTTCGACGAGCACCACGAGCAACAGCTCCCGGGAGCACTCCATGAATAAGCCGCTGGCATTGCCTGGCCTGCTGATGCTTGCCCCGCTGATCGGGGCCACGGACACCTGGGTCAAGGCTCTGGGCATGACCCTGGCCTTTATCCTGATGATCTGCGCCTTCGGGGCCGGCATGCAGTTGCTGCGTGCGCATCTCGAAGTGCGCCGCCAAGGGCTCGCCAGCCTGCTGCTCAGCGCCACCCTCGGCAGTTGCCTGTGGCTGGCCATGCAGGCCTGGAGTTATGAATTGCATCAGCAACTCAGCCTGTATCTCGGCCTGCTGGCCCTGCAATGCGTGATAGTGGAGCAGGCGGGGTTGTTCCAGCACCCAGACCGTCTGCGCCTGGCCAGCGGCTTCTGTAGTGCGTTGATCCTGCTCGGAGCCCTGCGCGAACTACTGGGTACAGGCGCCCTGGGCAGCCACCTGGGTTGGCTCGCCGGCCTGCCTGGTGATGGCAGCGGCTGGGTCCTGCTGCCGGAAGGCGGATTGCGCCTGCTGACCCTGGCCCCCGGGGGTTTTATCCTGTTGGGCCTGATAGTGGCCGCCAAGCAGGCTTGGGCCCCCTCATCGCCCCTCAACCGACCGCCTTCGAGGAAATGAACCACCCATGAATGCTGCCAAACGCCTGGAAATCTTTCGTCGGCTTCACGAAGACAACCCCGAACCGAAAACCGAACTGGCCTATTCCTCGCCGTTCGAGCTGCTGATCGCGGTGATTCTCTCGGCGCAATCGACCGACGTCGGGGTCAACAAGGCGACCGCCAAACTCTTCCCCGTGGCCAACACCCCTTCGGCAATCTACGCCCTGGGCGTCGAAGGCCTGTCCGAGTACATCAAGACCATCGGCCTGTACAACAGCAAGGCGAAAAACGTCATCGAGACCTGCCGCCTGCTGGTGGAGCGCCACAACAGCGAAGTGCCCCAGACCCGAGAGGAGCTCGAAGCCCTGCCAGGGGTCGGCCGCAAGACCGCCAACGTGGTGCTCAACACCGCATTCCGGCAACTGACCATGGCGGTGGACACCCATATTTTCCGGGTCAGCAACCGCACCGGGCTGGCGCCGGGAAAGAACGTGGTGGAAGTTGAAAACAAACTGATGAAGTTCGTGCCCAAGGAGTTTTTGCTGGATTCCCATCATTGGCTGATCCTGCACGGACGTTATGTCTGCCTGGCCCGCAAGCCCCGCTGTGGCAGCTGTCGAATCGAAGACCTGTGCGAATACAAGCAGAAGACTTCTGACGATTGACGGAGCATTGATTTTATTGATGAGTCGATTGAAAAAATCTTTTTTACCCGCCAGGAGAATATCGATATAAGGAGCGCCAATGGCAGTCTTAGCCTGGAGTTGAACCTATGAGCACTGGCAAAGAACAACTGGACGCGGAAGACGACTTCGTAGCGGCTGAAACTGATGACGCCGAACCGGTAGTCGAAGTGGCAAAGACCAATCTGAGCAAACGCCGAACCATCGACAATCTCTTGGAAGAGCGGCGCTTGCAAAAGCAACTGGCCGACTACGACTTTGATCTCTAGTCGCAAAAAAACCTCCCAGTGGAGGTTTTTTTGTACCTTGTGTTCCTTGGAGCCTGGCCGGTCGGCGCGCTTGCCTGACCGACCATAAAGCCACTGAAACGGCCCGCTCCTATCACCGTTTCAGTGCGGCCCCAGACTAGCGACTCAGACCAATTGATGCCGCTGGGCAAACTCGATCAGATCGACCAATGAACGAGCATTGAGCTTGGCCAACAACCGGCGCTTGTAGGTACTGACGGTCTTGTTGCTCAGGCACAGCCCCTCGGCAATTTCCTTGTTGCTCATGCCATTGGTGAGCTGCTTCAAGACAATCAACTCACGTCCCGAAAGAAGTTCAATCATTTCTGCCTCGCTACTGACGCCCTGGCTTGAACGAAACGTGTGCAGGGCTTCATTGGGAAAGTAGCTGTACCCCGCCAGTACCGCGCGTACGGCACTGATCAGCTCGGTGATGTCCTGCTGCTTGCACACATAACCGGCGGCTCCGGCCTGCATGCAACGCATGGAAAAAGGCCCCGGAACTTGCAAGGTCAGCACCAGGATCTTGATCGGCAATCCCCTTTGCATCAGCCGCGTTATAACTTCAAGCCCGTCGAGTTGTGGCAACCCGATATCCAGGATCAAGATATCGGGAACGTATTCAAGAGCCAACTTCAGTGCATCCGTGCCGTTGTCTGCCTCGGCAACTACTTCGAAACCATGACGCTCCATCAACATGCGCACAGCCAACCGAATAACCGGGTGATCATCCACGATCAATACTCTTTTCATAGGTCCATCCAAGTCCTGAGAGTTATTTTTAGAGCCAGCACAATACCCCAGGGAAATGACCCTGGCACCGTTAAACACTGGGCTACGGCCCTACGAGGACTATCCTTACAAACAATACCGAATTGCCTTACAAAATAATTTAGGCAATGGCCATTCAACTTGATTAGCGCTTAGGATTAATCGCCTAGCAAACTACTTTCCGTACTAAAAACCCAACCATCAATAATAACTTTCAGTAATCGACCCGACTATCTAAGTAGCCGGCAGGCCAACTCCCTTTCGACTTTCACAAACAACTCACTGGGCAATGAAAACCGTGAATGCAGTTAACGCGGGCAAAAAAAAGCCCCGCTGCTAGCGGGGCTTCCTTGAATCACTCAACGCATCAGACCAGGGTCCGACCCTTGTTCGCAGCAATACGCATGCGCAGGGCATTCAGCTTGATGAAGCCCGCTGCGTCCGCCTGGTTGTAGGCGCCGCCGTCTTCTTCAAAGGTGGCGATGTTGGCATCAAACAGCGACTGATCGGACTTGCGACCGGTAACGATCACGTTGCCTTTATACAGCTTCAGGCGGACCACGCCGTTCACATGGGCCTGGGAGGCGTCGATCATCTGCTGCAGCATCAGACGCTCCGGGCTCCACCAGTAGCCGGTGTAGATCAGGCTGGCGTACTTGGGCATCAACTCATCTTTGAGGTGAGCCACTTCACGGTCCAGGGTGATGGATTCAATGGCACGGTGAGCGCGCAGCATGATAGTGCCGCCTGGGGTTTCGTAGCAGCCACGGGACTTCATGCCCACGTAACGGTTCTCGACGATGTCGAGACGGCCGATACCGTGTTCACCACCGATACGGTTCAGGGTCGCCAGCACGGTGGCCGGGGTCATTTCGACACCGTCCAGTGCGACGATGTCGCCGTTGCGGTAGGTCAGTTCCAGGTACTGCGGGGTGTCAGGCGCGTTCTCCGGAGAGACGGTCCAACGCCACATGTCTTCTTCGTGCTCGGTCCAGGTGTCTTCCAGCACGCCACCTTCATAGGAGATGTGCAGCAGGTTGGCATCCATCGAGTACGGGGATTTCTTCTTGCCGTGACGCTCGATCGGGATCGCGTGCTTCTCGGCATAGTCCATCAGCTTCTCGCGGGACAGCAGGTCCCACTCGCGCCATGGAGCAATGACCTTGACGCCTGGCTTCAAGGCATAGGCGCCCAGTTCGAAACGAACCTGGTCGTTGCCCTTGCCGGTCGCGCCATGGGAAATGGCGTCAGCGCCAGTTTCGTTGGCAATCTCGATCAAACGCTTGGCGATCAGCGGGCGAGCGATGGAGGTACCCAGCAGGTACTCGCCTTCATAAACGGTGTTGGCACGGAACATCGGGAAAACGAAATCGCGCACGAATTCTTCGCGCAGGTCGTCAATGTAGATCTCTTTCACGCCCATGGCTTGCGCCTTGGCACGTGCAGGCTCGACTTCTTCGCCCTGACCCAGGTCAGCGGTGAAGGTCACCACTTCACAGTTATAAGTATCCTGCAGCCACTTGAGGATCACCGAAGTGTCCAGGCCGCCGGAATACGCGAGAACGACCTTGTTTACGTCGGCCATGCCATCACTCCACGGGGTTGTACGGAAAGCCGCCAAGTCTACCGATCCACGCGGATAATTTACAGAGGCGCGACAGCTTAAGACGACCAGGCGACAGATTATGTCGAACGCGCGACGACGACCGCCTTGTCAGGAAGTCGCCGCGGCACTGGAACCGGAGGCAGCCTGAGGCGCGGGAGCCGGTTTTTCGGTTGGGGCGACCCGCTCCAGATGCACATTGACCCGGCGGTTCTTCGCCCGGTTCGCAGCATTGGTATTGGGCGCCAGGGGATAGCGCTCGCCATGAAAGCGCACCACGATCTGATTTTCCGTCAGGCCATTGGCCTTGAAGAACTCCATCACTGCCAGGGCGCGTCGACGAGACAGGTCGCGATTGGTCAGGCGGTTGCCACTGTTGTCCGAGTGGCCGTCCAACTCGACGTGATTGACCGTCGGGTCTGCCTTGATGAAGTCCACCATCACCTGCAACTTGGCCTTGGCCCGGGCATCCAGGTCAATGCCGCCTCCCGGGAAGCCGATCTCGGCCTGTTTGACCTGCTCGTAGTTCATCGGCAGCAGCTTGGCCATGCATCCTTGATAGTCGCTATAGGCCTTGCTGAACTTCACTGGCAGCAGGCGCACCTCGGAAATGCCACCCTCACGGGAGTAGTGACGAACAACCGGGCTGCGCCCCTCCAGCAGCCCCATAATCAAGCGTCCCGCCTGCATCTGGCTGCTGTTGAACAACACCCCGTCGGTACCGGCCTTGACCGCTCCGAGGTTGATATCACTACGCCCCGGCTGCCAGGGCGCCGCCGCCGCCAGCAGCGTCGCAGAGCCCCCCGCCTGCATCGGGTTGAAGCTCTTGAGACGGAAAATCGCCTGCTCACCGGCGCGGCGAACGAATTCGCCGGAACCGAAATCGGTGACCGGTTGAATCAGGCGGCACTCGAATTTATCGCCTTCGACCGTCCACTCAATGCTCTCCAGACGCGTCTGGAAAGTGAGAGCCATCGCGGGCAGGCTGGCAAACACACTGAGCAAGGCTAGATAACGCTGGCGCACGGGAGGCTCCACTGACGTGTACTACAAAAATTCTACAGGCGTTATTACGCCATACCTTCGGGATATCGGTTGCTCGTCGCAAAACTTGATAGCGAGTGCCTGGAAGAGTCTTTTCCGGTAGCATTCCCCCGAGTTTTACCCGCCTGGAACCTCCAATGTCCGACCGCCTGACCCTGCTGCGTCCCGACGACTGGCATATTCATCTTCGCGATGGTGCCGTGTTGCCCAATACAGTCGCAGATGTCGCGCGCACCTTTGGCCGCGCCATCATCATGCCCAACCTGGTACCTCCGGTGCGCAACGCCGCGGAAGCCGATGCCTATCGCCAGCGCATTCTCGCTGCGCGCCCGGCCGGCAGCCGCTTCGAGCCGCTGATGGTGCTCTACCTGACCGACCGCACCCAACCGGACGAGATCCGCGCAGCCAAGGCCAGCGGTTTCGTGCACGCCGCCAAGCTGTACCCGGCGGGCGCGACCACCAACTCGGATTCGGGCGTGACCAGCATCGACAAGATCTTCCCGGTACTCGAGGCCATGGATGAAGTCGGTCTGCCGCTGTTGATCCACGGCGAAGTGACCCGCGGTGACGTCGACGTCTTCGATCGCGAAAAAATCTTCATCGATGAACACATGCGCCGTGTGGTCGAACGCTTCCCCAACCTGAAGGTGGTGTTCGAACACATCACCACCGGTGAGGCCGTACAGTTCGTCAAGGAAGCTTCGGCCAACGTCGGCGCTACCATCACTGCGCATCACCTTTTGTACAACCGCAATCACATGCTGGTGGGCGGTATCCGCCCGCACTTCTATTGCCTGCCGATCCTCAAGCGCAACACCCACCAGGAAGCCCTGCTGGATGCGGCCACCAGCGGCAACCAGAAGTTCTTCCTCGGCACCGACTCGGCACCTCATGCCCAGCATGCCAAGGAAGCCGCCTGCGGCTGTGCCGGCTGCTACAGCGCCTATGCAGCCATCGAGCTGTACGCCGAAGCCTTCGAACAGCGCAACGCCCTGGACCAGCTGGAAGCCTTTGCCAGCCTCAACGGCCCGCGCTTCTATGGCCTGCCGGCCAATACTGATCGCATCACCCTGGTTCGTGAAGAATGGACCGCCCCTGCCAGCCTGCCATTCGGCGAGCTGACTGTCATTCCGCTGCGCGCCGGAGAAAAACTGCGCTGGCGCCTGCTGGAGGATCACTCGTGAGTGACGACCATTTCGACGACGAACAAGAAGGTAGCAGCGGCGGCCCCCGCCATCCCATGGCGGCGCGTTTTCGCGGCTACCTGCCGGTAGTCGTCGACGTTGAGACCGGTGGTTTCAACTCGGCCACCGACGCCTTGCTGGAAATTGCCGCCACCACCATCGGCATGGATGAAAAGGGGTTCGTGTTCCCGGAACACACCTACTTCTTCCGGGTCGAGCCGTTTGAAGGCGCGAATATCGAAGCCGCAGCCCTGGAGTTCACCGGGATCAAGCTCGACCATCCGCTGCGCATGGCCGTCAGTGAAGAAACCGCCCTCACCGATATTTTCCGCGGGGTGCGCAAGGCACTGAAGGCCAATGGCTGCAAACGCGCCATCCTGGTAGGTCACAACAGCAGCTTCGACCTGGGCTTCCTCAACGCCGCCGTGGCGCGCCTGGACATGAAGCGCAACCCGTTCCACCCGTTCTCCAGCTTCGACACCGCCACCCTGGCGGGCCTGGCTTACGGTCAGACCGTCCTGGCCAAGGCATGCCAAAGCGCAGACATCGACTTCGACGGTCGTGAGGCCCACTCGGCCCGCTACGACACCGAGAAGACCGCGGAGCTGTTCTGCGGCATCGTCAACCGCTGGAAGCAAATGGGCGGCTGGCAAGACTTCGACGATTGATTGCCAGCTCCAATCGCCTGCATAAAAAAACCGGCCCTGAGGCCGGTTTTTTTATGCGTGAGGCTTGGCCTTACAGCTTGCCAGCGTTCTCGCTCAGGTAAGCAGCGACGCCTTCTGGCGAAGCGGTCATGCCCTTGTCGCCTTTCTTCCAGTTGGCAGGGCAGACTTCGCCGTGCTCTTCGTGGAATTGCAGAGCGTCAACCAGACGGATCAGCTCTTCCATGTTACGGCCCAACGGCAGGTCGTTGACGATCTGCGAACGCACAACACCCTTGTCGTCGATCAGGAACGCGCCACGGAAAGCCACGCCGCCTTCGGACTCTACGTCGTAGGCCTTGGCGATGTCATGCTTCATGTCGGCAGCCATGATGTATTGAACCTGACCGATGCCACCGGCATTGATCGGGGTGTTGCGCCAGGCGTTGTGAGTGAAGTGCGAGTCGATCGATACAGCGATCACTTCGACGTTGCGCGCCTTGAAGTCAGCCATGCGGTGGTCCAGAGCGATCAGCTCGGACGGGCAAACGAAGGTGAAGTCCAGTGGGTAGAAGAACACCAGGCCGTATTTGCCTTTGATGGCCGAGGACAGGGTGAAGCTGTCGACGATTTCGCCATTGCCGAGAACGGCCGGAACGGTGAAGTCAGGGGCTTGTTTGCCTACGAGTACGCTCATTGGATATCTCCTGGTGTGGACGTAGTAAATGAAGAAGGGGATTGGCCTCGAGTCTGCCACGCTGATGCGACAGCCCCATGACGCGACCCCGCTTCGCAAGGACCGACCATCATACACGGCGTTTTTGAGCTGTCCTTAGTGGTTTTTCTTCAGGCCGGCCTGCAAAGCGAAAAATGCGAATGATCTGTCATTAATGGCAAGAAAAGCCGTTCGTCACCCCGGTAAGAATCAGCAACAAAGGCCGTCGAAACCACTTTGACAATCATTCTCGTTAACATTAAGATCCATCGCAATTGAACCCTAACCAGCGACGGTTCTCATCTTATGTATGTCTGCCTCTGCACCGGTGTCACCGACGGACAAATTCGCGAAGCCATCTATGAAGGTTGCTGCAGCTACCGCGAAGTGCGCCAGGCCACCGGCGTTGCCAGCCAATGCGGCAAATGTGCCTGCCTGGCCAAGCAAGTGGTTCGCGAAACCCTGACCGAATTGCAGAGCAGCCAAGCGGCAATCCCCTACCCTGTGGAATTTAATGTCGCCTGATTTGCCGAATAAACAGTAGCGTTTCAAACAACCGGACCTAGCGTCCGGTTTTTTTATGCCTGTAATTCAATCGCTTAGAGGCAAAACGCGGAACACAAACATTCTTATTCCGATTAATTTTCATATATTATTCAATAACTTAGGTTTGACAGTAATGTTTATGCGGCTCAGACTCTGCCCATCTTCCACTAATTAAAGGGCAGGACCCCATCATGAAAGGCGACATTACAGTCATCCAGCATCTCAATAAAATCCTTGCCAATGAACTGGTCGCGATCAATCAGTACTTCCTGCATGCACGCATGTATGAAGATTGGGGCCTGAACAAGCTGGGCAAGCACGAGTACCACGAGTCCATCGACGAGATGAAGCATGCGGACAAGCTAATCAAGCGCATCCTCTTCCTCGAAGGCCTGCCAAACGTTCAGGACCTGGGCAAGCTGCACATCGGCGAACACACCAAGGAAATGCTCGAGTGCGACCTGCGCATCGAGCGTACCGGCCACGCCGACCTCAAGGCAGCGATCGCTCACTGCGAATCGGTCAGTGACTTCGGCAGCCGTGAGCTGCTGGAAGATATCCTCGAATCCGAAGAAGAACATATCGACTGGCTGGAAACCCAATTGGGCCTGATCGATAAAGTAGGTATCGAGAACTATCTGCAATCGCAAATGGGTGACGAGTAACTTAACTCGTAATACCCAGGCAATAAAAAGCCCCGCCTCTCTTACGAGGGCGGGGCTTTTTTATTACGCGCTTATAGTGGCGTAACAGGCAGGAGCGCAATGTCGCAATTAAAACCCTGAGAATGACTAAAGATCCTTGCCGACTCTCAGGGCGTCACTCGCATCAAGCGCGATAGCGCTCGGCGGCTCCTGCAGACAACGTGACTCAGGCTTCGGTCTTGGCAGCGGCTTTTTCAGCAGCGGCCTTGACCAGGGTCTGCAGCTCACCATTGGCGAACATTTCCGCCATGATGTCGCTGCCGCCGACCAGCTCACCGCCCACCCACAGTTGCGGGAAGGTTGGCCAATTGGCGTACTTGGGCAGGTTGGCGCGAATTTCCGGGTTCTGCAGGATGTCCACGTAAGCGAACTTCTCGCCACAGCCCATTACGGCCTGAGCGGCTTTCGCGGAGAAGCCACACTGTGGGGCATTCGGCGAGCCTTTCATGTAAAGCAGAATGGTGTTGTTGGCAATCTGCTCTTTAATAGTTTCGATGATATCCATGGAACACCTCGGCTGAACTTTCCGACTCTGTTGTCGGCACGGTGGCGCATTGTAACGGAATCCTGAGCGCCCTGCTCGGCCTCTCCGACAGACATCTCAGGCCGCCTCTACCCTGACCGGCACGCCATTCAACGCGGCGTTCCCCGACAAGGCATCGAGCTGACGCTCATCCGTCAGGTCATTGGCACTGCAACCCGGCTGCGCCGTGGCAATGCTCATGTGCACACCCGGGCGCCCATGCCCCCACCCATGGGGCAGGCTCACCACCCCGGGCATCATTTCGCCACTAGCCAGTACCTCCACCTCCACCACCCCCACCCGGGAACTGATCCGCACCCGCTGGCCATCACTCAAGCCGCGCCGTGCCAGGTCTTGCGGATGCATCAACAACTGGTGACGAGGCTTGCCCTTCACCAAGCGGTGATAGTTATGCATCCAGGAGTTGTTGCTGCGCACATGGCGACGGCCGATCAACAACAATTCATCCACCGGCGGAGGGCCGAGCGCGGCAAACCGCTCCAGGTCCGCCATGATGGCGGCCGGCGCCGCTTGAATTCGTCGGTTCTCGGTTTTCAAGCGCCCCGCCAGATTCGGTTGCAGCGCTCCCAGATCGATCCCGTGAGGGTGCTGATCCAGGGTGGCCAGAGACAGCCGCAGCGGCGAGGCATCCCCATAGGGCCCGGCTCGCAAGCCCAGCTCGATCATTTGCGCAGGCGCGATGGTGGGTTTGAGCAGGCTTTGGGTTCGCGCGGCAAACGCCTGGGCCAGGCCAACAAATATTTCCCAGTCGTGCAAGGCGCCTTCGGGCTTGGGCAGGATCGCCCGGTTGAAACGGCTGACATTGCGCACCGCGAACAAATTGAACGTGGTGTCGTAGTGATCGTTCTCCAGGGCCGAGGTGGAGGGCAGGATCAGGTCCGCATAGCGCGTGGTCTCATTGATGTACAGGTCGATGCTGAGCATGAACTCCAGTCCGTCCAGGGCCTGCTCCAGCTGTCGACCATTGGGCGTGGACAGCACCGGGTTGCCCGCCACCGTGATCAGGGCCCGCACCTGCCCTTCGCCCTCGGTCAGCATCTCCTCGGCCAAGGCCGAGACCGGCAGCTCGCCGCCGTACTCCGGAAGCCCGGACACCCGACTCTGCCAGGCATTGAAGTGACCGCCCGCGGTCGCGGCCACCAGGTCCACTGCCGGCGAAGTGCACAGGGCTCCCCCCACCCGATCGAGATTCCCGGTCACCAGGTTGAGCAATTGCAGCAACCAGTGGCACAGCGTGCCGAACGCCTGGGTCGAGACCCCCATGCGCCCATAGCAGACCGCCTTGTCCGCCGAGGCAAAGTCCCGGGCCAGTTGGCGGATCTGCGGCGCCGGAATCGCACACAGCGGGCTCATGGCCTCAGCGGTGAAACGGCAAATGGCCTGGCGCACCTGCGCCAGACCGTCCACCTGCAGATGACTGTCGCGGGTCGGCCCTTCTTCGAAAATCGTGTTCAGCAGGCCAAACAGCAAGGCCACATCGCCCCCAGGCCGGACGAACAGGTGCTGATCAGCCATGGCTGCAGTCTCGCTGCGCCGGGGATCGACCACCACCACCTTGCCGCCACGGGCCTGGATCGCCTTCAAGCGTTTCTCCACATCCGGCACGGTCATGATGCTGCCGTTGGACGCCAGGGGATTGCCGCCGAGAATCAGCATGAAATCGGTGTGGTCGATGTCCGGAATCGGCAACAGCAAGCCATGGCCATACATCAGGTAGCTGGCCAGGTGCTGGGGCAACTGATCGACCGAAGTGGCGGAAAAGCGATTGCGAGTCTTGAGCAGGCCGAGAAAGTAATTGCTGTGGGTCATCAGCCCATAGTTGTGGACGCTGGGATTGCCCTGATAGGTCGCCACTGCATTATTGCCGTGGCGCTGCTGGATGCTCGCCAGGCGCTCGGCCACCAAAGCGAATGCCTCATCCCACTCGATGGGCTGCCACTCGTTGCCAACGCGCTGCATCGGTTGGCGCAAGCGATCCGGATCATTCTGGATATCCTGCAGGGCCACCGCCTTGGGGCAGATATGGCCACGGCTGAAGCTGTCCTCGGGGTCGCCCTTGATCGAGGTGATGCGCGGGCCGCTGCCCTGCTCCTCAGTGATTTCCAGGGTCAGGCCGCAAATGGCTTCACACAGGTGGCAGGCACGGTGATGGAGAGTCTTGGTCATGGCCAGTCTCTATTGTTTGAGGGCGGTCCGTATCCGGTCGCAGGGAGCAAAAACTATGGTGCCAGCCTGCAAGGGACGCCAGCGACGTTCGTCACATGAATTCTCCACCATCAGTCCCGACCATGATCGCGCCCTTCAGTTGGGCGGCAACCGTGGCGGCCCCTCCGAGGAAAGCAGCGCCGTCGAGTCGATGGGGCCCTGCTCCCCATAGTTCCCGGCCAGCTCGGCGAGCAGTCGCCAATGCTCGTCCAGACCGGCACTGAGGGTCATCATCCGATCGATCATCTTGCGCGCCGCCGCGCGAGTCACCGGATCCTCACTGCGCAACAGCTCGAATGAGAACGCGGTGACCGAGGCGGTCATATCGGTGAGCGCTCGAGCCGTGAGCCCCAGCAGCGTCATCAGTTGTTGCTCTCTGGACTCCATTGCACACGCATCCCAGCCGCCGATTGGCCTTTATAACCTTCGCACTTTGCATTAGGAAATGTTTCAGATTAGCCACCTGCCGATCGCCTCGCCCCATGAACTCGGCTCACAGGTCAAAAAGCGACTGCAAGCGCCTTTCCAGCGCCGCGCTCGATTGCCAAGTCGCGTCGGGGCAGTGTACAAATGCCGGGCTGCTGTCCGGAAACTGGTCTCAAAAGTGCCAGCGCATTCGCGTCCTGGCCTCTCTGAATGCCCATAATCGATGTAGCACTATTGGTAAGACGCGACATTTAATTATAAGATCGCGCCTTCCCCTATTTCGTCGCCCCGTGCGGCTTTCGCCGCAGGTCCAGCCCGTTGTTCGAATAACAAGGCTTTGAGAATCTGCGGTCTGTTGCAAAAAGGTAGTTAATGATGAGCGCAAGGCACTTTCTCTCCCTGATGGATTGCACGCCCGATGAGCTGGTCAGTGTGATTCGTCGAGGCATCGAGCTGAAGGACCTGCGTAACCGCGGCGTACTCTTCGAGCCCTTGAAAAATCGTGTGCTCGGCATGATTTTCGAGAAGTCGTCGACCCGTACCCGACTGTCTTTCGAAGCCGGCATGATCCAGCTGGGCGGCCAAGCCATCTTCCTTTCGCCACGGGATACCCAACTGGGGCGCGGCGAGCCCATCGGCGACTGCGCCATCGTCATGTCGCGCATGCTCGACGCCGTGATGATCAGGACCTTCGCCCACAGCACCCTGACCGAGTTTGCGGCCAACTCC
Source organism: Pseudomonas sp. PH1b (assembly GCF_000633395.1). Taxonomy (GTDB): domain Bacteria; phylum Pseudomonadota; class Gammaproteobacteria; order Pseudomonadales; family Pseudomonadaceae; genus Aquipseudomonas. Next base: position 275,865 of record NZ_AYMU01000010.1, on the reverse strand, counting down.
CGCGTACCGGTGATCAATGGCCTGTCCGATGACCTGCATCCCTGCCAACTGCTGGCCGACATGCAGACCTTCCTCGAGCACCGCGGCTCGATCCAGGGCAAGACCGTGGCCTGGATCGGCGACGGCAACAACATGTGCAACAGCTATATAGAGGCCTCCATCCAGTTCGACTTCCAACTGCGTATCGCCTGCCCCGAAGGCTATGAACCGAACCCGGCCTTTGTCGCCCAGGCCGGCGATCGCGTGACCATCGTCCGCGATCCTCGGCAAGCGGTGGCAGGCGCTCACCTGGTCAGCACCGATGTCTGGACCTCCATGGGCCAGGAAGAGGAAACCGCCAAGCGCCTGAAGCTGTTCGCACCGTTCCAGGTCAACCGCGCCCTGCTCGACCTCGCCGCCGAAGATGTGCTGTTCATGCATTGCCTGCCCGCCCACCGTGGCGAGGAAATCAGCCTCGACCTGCTGGACGACCCTCGTTCAGTAGCTTGGGACCAGGCGGAAAACCGCCTCCACGCACAGAAGGCCCTGCTCGAGTTTCTTGTCGAGCCGGCGTACCACCACGCATGAGCCAACCCTTACTGCTGAACCTGCACAACCTCGCCTGCGGCTACCAGGACCAACGGGTCGTGCAGAACCTCAACCTGCACCTCAATGCCGGCGACATCGGTTGCCTGCTGGGCTCCTCGGGTTGTGGCAAGACCACCACCCTGCGTGCCATCGCCGGATTCGAGCCGGTACACGAAGGGGAAATCCAGCTGGCTGGCGAGACCATTTCCAGTGCCGGGTTCACCCTGGCACCGGAGAAGCGTCGGATCGGCATGGTGTTCCAGGACTACGCCCTGTTCCCGCACCTGAGCGTGGCCGATAACATTGCATTCGGCATCCGCAAGCACCCGCAGAAAGAGCGTGTGGTCGCCGAGCTGCTGGAACTGGTCAACCTGAAGAACCTTGGCCAGCGCTTCCCCCATGAGCTGTCCGGCGGCCAGCAGCAGCGAGTGGCCCTGGCCCGTGCCCTGGCACCGGAACCTCAACTGTTGCTGCTCGATGAACCCTTCTCCAACCTCGACGGTGAACTGCGGCGCAAGCTCAGCCACGAGGTGCGGGACATCCTCAAGGCTCGGGGCACCAGTGCGATCCTGGTGACCCACGACCAGGAGGAAGCCTTTGCCGTGAGCGATCAGGTCGGGGTATTCAAGGAAGGCCGGTTGGAACAGTGGGACACGCCCTACAACCTCTACCATGAACCGCAGACGCCCTTTGTCGCGAGCTTCATCGGCCAGGGCTACTTCATTCGAGGTCAGTTGAGCAGCCCGGAATCGGTGCAGACCGAGCTGGGCATGCTACAGGGCAATCGCGCCTATACCTGGCCAACGGGCGGCGCTGTGGATGTCCTGCTGCGTCCCGACGACATCGTCTACGCACCGGACAGCGCCTTGAAAGCACGGATCGTCGGCAAGACCTTCCTCGGCGCCTCGACCCTGTATCGCCTGCAACTGCCGACCGGCAGCCAGCTGGAATCGATTTTCCCCAGCCACGCCGACCATCAGGTTGGAGCAGACGTCGGCATCCGCGTGGCAGCCGAACACCTGGTGCTGTTCCAGGCCAGCGGTAGCACGGCAGCGCAGATCCCCCACAACGACTCGGGCGTGCGCCGCTACAGCAGCGCCCATTGAGCGTAATCGCCGGCAAGCCAGCTCCCACGGGAACCTGCTTGTCGGCGAAGCCCCAGCGCATTACTCCAGGTGCAGATGGCCACTGGCAATCCGGCGGGCATGACCGCCAATCTTCACCCGCTCGCCTTCCAGCCGGCAGAACAGGGCCCCACCCCGAGGGGAACACTGGAAAGCCGTCAGTTCCTGCTTGTCCAACTGCTGCGCCCAGTAAGGCGTGAGACAGCAATGGGTCGAGCCTGTGACAGGGTCTTCATCGATACCGATGGCGGGAGCAAAGTAGCGAGAAACGAAGTCGTGGCTATCACCTCGGGCAGTGACGATTACACCTGGCCAAGGTAACTGGGCCAACGCCAGCAGATCCGGCCGGCACTCGCGTACCGCCTTTTCCGACTCCAGCACTGCCAACAATTCATTGGCCCCCAACAACTCCACCACCCTGACGCCCAGCGCCTGCGCCACCGTCTCCAGCCCACCCTGGCTGCGAGGGCTGCGCAGGGGGAAGTCCAGCCATAACAAGCCGCCTTCACGGCTAACGCTCAAGGGCCCGGAGCGACTAAGAAAGTCGATGCGCTGCGCCGCCTCACCATAAATCTCCATCAGCACATAGGCACTGGCCAAAGTGGCGTGCCCGCACAAGGGCACCTCGGTCGACGGGGTGAACCAGCGGATCCGCCAGCCTTGCTCTTCGCGCACCAGAAAGGCGGTTTCCGCCAGGTTGTGCTCGGCGGCAATCTGCTGCATCAGCGCGTCGCTGAGCCAGGACTCAAGCCGATAGACCATGGCCGGATTGCCGGCGAACGGGCGGTCGCTGAAAGCGTCGATCTGATGGAACTCGAGCTGCATAAGCTTTCTCCTTGAACGGTCGGGCGCCAGCATGGGGGCCGGGACGCCGCCCGCGACAGACACAGAAGAGAGGATTTTTCAGCATACAGCGGCAGTTGAAAGCGCTGCTGGCTCCCACAATCAAGGACGACCGATATCAGCGAAGCGAGCCTGGGTGTGTTCGGCGAGGACCGCCGCTGCCAGTTCAACTTCCAGGCCTCGGCGGCCGGCACTGACAAAAATGCTGGCGAAGGGTTGCGCGCTGTTGTCGATGAACGTCCGCAGGCGCTTCTTCTGCCCCAGCGGGCTGATCCCGCCCAGCAGATAGCCCGTGGCGCGTTGAGCGGCGGCCGGGTCGGCCATTTCCGCTTTCTTTACCCCGGCCGCCTGGGCCAGTGCCTTCAGGTCGAGGCTTCCGACGACCGGCACCACCGCCACCAGCAATTCGCCCTTTTCGCTGGCGGCCAACAGCGTCTTGAACACTTGCGCCGGGTCGAGGCTGAGCTTTTCCGCCGCCTCCAGGCCATAGGACGCCGCCTTGGGATCATGTTCGTAACTGTGGATGCGATGTTCGGCGCGAACTTTTTTCAGCAGGTCCAGTGCAGGGGTCATGGCAGCTCCAGGGGCGAAATGAAAGGCAAAACAAAGCTCGGGAATTTTAGGCCATTCATCGGCAAAAGGCTCTATTACAAGCCTTGATCGCCACCCCTTGCGCTTGCGAGCTTGGCAACTGCTGGCATTCCCCGGACTACCCCCCAGAATCATTCATTTGATTGATATCTATAAAATGACCACTCGTTCACTTTCGACCTTTGACAGCGGTGTTTCTTGTCTATATTTTTTCGTTTCTGAATATCATGCGTTAGATACAAGGTTGTACCCCGTAGCAAGGCGAAGCCGGAATGGGGATTCCGTCTTCGTTGGAAGTCGCGCTCCCTGCCTTTTGCAGCAGCGCCAGACAACAACAAAAATCGAGGTTCACAATGACAACTGCTCTGCAACAACCGTCGCTATCGGGTCAATGCATCGCCGAATTTCTGGGTACAGCACTGTTGATCTTCTTCGGCACCGGATGTGTCGCCGCGCTCAAGGTCGCGGGAGCCAGCTTCGGCCTATGGGAAATCAGCATCATCTGGGGGATCGGCGTGAGCATGGCGATCTACCTGACCGCCGGCGTCTCCGGCGCTCACCTGAACCCGGCCGTGAGCATTGCCCTGTGCCTGTTCGCCGATTTCGAAAAACGCAAACTGCCGTTCTATATCCTGTCCCAGATCGCCGGCGCCTTCTGCGCGGCGCTGTTGGTTTACACGCTCTACAGCAATCTATTCTTCGATTTCGAACAAGCCCACCAGATGATCCGCGGTTCCCAGGCCAGCCTGGAACTGGCCTCGGTGTTCTCCACCTTCCCCAACCCGGCGTTGTCCACGGCCCAGGCATTCCTGGTGGAATTGGTGATCACTGCGATCCTGATGGGGGTGATCATGTCCCTGACCGACGACAACAACGGCCTGCCTCGCGGCCCGATGGCGCCGCTGCTGATCGGCCTGCTGATCGCCGTGATTGGCAGTGCGATGGGCCCGCTGACCGGCTTTGCGATGAACCCGGCACGGGACTTCGGGCCTAAACTGATGACATTCCTGACTGGCTGGGGTGAGATTTCTTTCACCGGCGGCCGTGATATCCCGTACTTCCTGGTGCCGATCTTTGCCCCGATCCTCGGTGCCTGCCTCGGCGCCGCAGCCTATCGCGGGCTGATTGCCCGCCATCTGCCGAGCGCTGTTGCCGCCCCCGAGGCCGAGCCGTCCGCCGATGGCAAGGTCAAAGCTTCCTGAATAGCATGGCGCGTGATCCTGCCCAATTCGATCCCGCGCCAGTTCCCACTCCCTTATTTCGTCCAAGGCAATCGACATGACCGACATTCAGAATAAGAACTACATCATTGCCCTCGATCAGGGTACGACCAGTTCCCGGGCGATCATTTTCGACCGCGACGCCAACGTGGTCTGCACCGCCCAGCGCGAGTTCGCCCAGCACTACCCGCAAGCCGGCTGGGTCGAACATGACCCGATGGAAATCTTTGCCACCCAGAGCGCGGTGATGGTCGAAGCCCTGGCACAAGCCGGCCTGCATCACGACCAGGTGGCCGCCATCGGCATTACCAACCAGCGCGAAACCACCGTGGTCTGGGACAAGAACACCGGCCGCCCGATCTACAACGCCATCGTCTGGCAGTGCCGCCGCAGCACCGAGATCTGCCAGCAGCTCAAGCGCGATGGCCTGGAAGACTACATCCGCGACACCACCGGCCTGGTTACCGACCCCTACTTCTCCGGCACCAAGCTCAAGTGGATCCTCGACAACGTCGAAGGCAGCCGCGAGCGCGCTCGTAGCGGCGAACTGCTGTTCGGCACCATCGATAGCTGGCTGATCTGGAAATTCACCGGCGGCAAGACCCACGTCACCGACTACACCAACGCCTCGCGCACCATGCTCTTCAACATCCACACCCTGGAGTGGGACGCGAAGATGCTGGAGGTGCTGGACATCCCGCGGGAAATGCTTCCGGAAGTGAAGTCTTCGTCGGAAATCTATGGCCGCACCAAAAGCGGCATCGCCATCGGCGGTATCGCCGGTGACCAGCAAGCGGCGCTGTTCGGCCAGATGTGCGTCGAGCCGGGCCAGGCGAAAAACACCTACGGCACGGGTTGCTTCCTGCTGATGAACACCGGCGACAAGGCGGTGAAATCCCAGCACGGCATGCTCACCACCATCGCCTGCGGCCCCCGTGGCGAAGTGGCCTACGCCCTGGAAGGTGCGGTATTCAACGGCGGCTCCACCGTGCAGTGGCTGCGTGATGAACTGAAGATCATCAACGACGCCCACGACACCGAATACTTCGCCGGCAAGGTCAAGGACAGCAACGGCGTGTACCTGGTGCCGGCCTTCACCGGCCTGGGCGCCCCCTACTGGGACCCCTACGCCCGGGGCGCGCTGTTCGGCCTGACCCGTGGCGTGCGCGTGGACCACATCATCCGCGCCGCCCTGGAATCCATCGCCTACCAGACCCGTGACGTGCTCGACGCCATGCAGCAGGATTCCGGCGAACGCCTCAAGGCCCTGCGGGTGGACGGCGGCGCGGTGGCCAACAACTTCCTCATGCAGTTCCAGGCCGACATCCTCGGCACCCAGGTGGAGCGCCCGCAAATGCGTGAAACCACCGCCCTCGGCGCGGCCTACCTGGCAGGCCTGGCCTGCGGCTTCTGGGGCAGCCTGGAAGAGTTGCGCGGCAAGGCAGTGATCGAGCGCGAGTTCGAACCAACGCTTGCAGAAGCGGAAAAAGAAGGCCTCTACGCAGGCTGGAAGAAAGCGGTCAGCCGCACCCGCGACTGGGAACCCCACGACGAGGCCAAATAAGCCAAGCCGTGGATTGGTAACCGCTTGTAACTGGTCGGGAGGGGATTCCTGCGGCATCATGGGCAAATTTTGCACGGCAGCCCAAAGGAAGCCCCATGAATCTGCCTCCCCGTCAGCAGCAAATCCTCGACCTGGTCCGCGAACGCGGCTACGTCAGCATCGAGGAATTGGCCCAGCTGTTCGTCGTTACCCCGCAAACCATCCGCCGCGATATCAACCAGCTGGCGGAAGCCAATCTGCTGCGCCGCTACCACGGCGGCGCGGCCTATGACTCCAGCGTCGAAAACACCGCCTACGCCATGCGCGCCGACCAGATGCGCGATGAGAAGCAACGCATCGGCGAAGCCATTGCCGCGCAGATCCCCGACCACGCCTCGCTGTTCATCAATATCGGCACCACCACCGAATCCATCGCCCGCGCCCTGCTCAATCACAGCCACCTGAAGATCATCACCAACAACCTGCACGTGGCCTCGATGCTCAGTGCCAAGGACGACTTCGACGTGCTGCTCACCGGCGGCAACGTCCGGCGTGACGGCGGCGTGGTGGGCCAGGCCAGTGTCGACTTCATCAACCAGTTCAAGGTGGACTTCGCCCTGGTGGGCATCAGCGGCATCGATGAAGACGGCAGCCTGCTGGACTTCGACTACCAGGAAGTACGGGTGTCCCAGGCGATCATCGCCAATGCCCGCCAGGTGATCCTCGCCGCCGACTCCAGCAAGTTCGGACGCAACGCCATGATCCGCCTGGGCCCCATCAGCCTGATCGATTGCCTGGTCACCGACCAGCAACCGGTGCCGGCCCTGAGCCAACTGCTGAACCAGCACAAGATCCGTCTCGAAGTGGTCTGACCTTCCCCCTGCGGATCCGGCTGCACTCGAACGCCAAGCCAGCAGGCTGCATCGCTTTCGAAATCGTCGCGGCCGATCCCCGCCATTCAGCCCAAGGCAACAACAGCGGCTACAGTTACCTCCTCGACAATGTTCGAAAACTTTCCTTTCACGCCGCTTCGATCAGTTTTTTCAATCGAAGCGCGCTGGATACAGCCATCTTTATGCGCTAGTATTTTCGAAAATGAACATTAATGTTCGAATTCAAATATCAAAGCAACACGAGGCCTGTCGATGCCCACTTCTACCTTGCCCGCGCGCCCTCTCTCCGAGGTTTACGATATCGCCGTCATCGGCGGTGGGATCAATGGTGTCGGGATTGCCGCCGATGCGGCAGGTCGCGGCCTGTCCGTGTTCCTTTGTGAAAAAGACGACCTGGCCAGCCACACCTCCTCGGCCAGCAGCAAGCTGATCCACGGTGGCCTGCGCTACCTCGAGCATTACGAGTTCCGCCTGGTGCGTGAAGCCCTGGCCGAGCGTGAAGTGCTCCTGGCCAAGGCGCCGCATATCGTCAAGCCCATGCGCTTCGTGCTGCCGCACCGGCCGCACCTGCGTCCGGCCTGGATGATCCGCGCCGGCCTGTTCCTGTATGACCACCTGGGCAAACGGGAAAAGCTCGCCGGCTCGCGCAGCTTGAAGTTCGGTGCCGACAGTGCCCTGAAAGCCGAGATCACCAAGGGTTTCGAATATTCCGACTGCTGGGTCGACGATGCTCGCCTGGTAGTGCTCAACGCCATGGCCGCCCGGGAAAAAGGCGCCCATGTGCACACCCAGACCCGTTGCATCAGCGCCCGTCGCAGCAAGGGCCTGTGGCAGCTGGACCTGGAGCGTGCCGACGGCAGCCTGTTCTCCATCACCGCCAAGGCCCTGGTGAACGCCGCCGGCCCCTGGGTCGCCAAGTTCATCAAGGACGACCTGAAGCTGGAATCACCCTACGGCATCCGCCTGATCCAGGGCAGCCACTTGATCGTGCCCAAGCTGTATGAGGGCGAGCACGCGCACATTCTGCAGAACGAAGACCAGCGCATCGTCTTCACCATTCCCTACCTCGACCAGTTCACCCTGATCGGCACCACCGACCGCGAATACACCGGCGACCCGGCCAAGGTGGCGATCACCGAAGGCGAAACCGACTACCTGCTGCAAGTGGTCAATGCACACTTCAAGAAACAACTGAGCCGCAGTGATATCCAGCACAGCTACTCCGGTGTTCGCCCGCTGTGCAACGACGAATCCGACAACCCTTCGGCCGTGACTCGCGACTACACCCTGGCGCTTTCCGGCACAGGCGAGGAAGCTCCGTTGCTGTCGGTGTTCGGCGGCAAGCTGACCACCTACCGCAAGCTGGCAGAATCGGCGATGGCGCAACTGGCCCCTTACTTCAAGCAGGCCAAGCCAGCCTGGACCGCCCAGGCCACCTTGCCCGGTGGCGAGAACATGAGCACCCCGCAGGCCCTGGCCGAAGCCATCCGCAAGAAATTCGACTGGGTACCCAGCCAGATCGCCCGGCGCTGGGCCACCACCTACGGCAGCCGCACCTGGCGCCTGCTGGAAGGCGTGCACAGCCTGAGCGACATGGGCGAGCACCTGGGTGGTGGGCTCTATACCCGTGAAGTGGACTACCTGTGCGCCGAAGAGTGGGCGATGAAGGCCCAGGACATTCTCTGGCGCCGGAGCAAGCTGGGGCTGTTCACCACCGCGGCTGAACAGCAACAGTTGGAGGACTATCTGCAGAAACTCGAGCACAATCGCGGCAAGATCAAGGCTGCCTGAGCCGCTGGCGTCCGCACAAGCCCCTGTACCGCAAGGTCCAGGGGCTTTTTTATGGACCCAGGATTGAACGCTGGCGCGAAAACCGGCACCTAAAGAAAGGCCAATCGTTCGGTTTTCCGAACGATGCACCTGCAGGGATTCGGTTAACCGGATAACTGGCCGCAAAACCCTGTGCCATAAATATTTAATAACCTTTGAAATCAAGGCTTTGACCATGATCAACTGGTCTGGCACGACTCATGCTCTACACTGTGCGACGAATGCCTGTCGTGCCAACACGCAGGAGCCGTCAAGGCATTCGCTGTATAAAAGAGCCGTCGAACTGGCTTCATAAAAAAAACAAATGTCGAGGAAATATTGATGCGCATCGTTCCCCATCTGTTGGGCGCAGCTATCGCTGCCGCTCTGATTAGCACTCCAGTTTTCGCTGCCGAACTCACCGGCACACTGAAGAAAATCAAAGAGTCCGGCACCATCACCCTCGGACATCGCGACGCTTCCATTCCGTTTTCCTACATCGCTGACGCTTCCGGCGTGCCGGTGGGCTACTCCCACGACATCCAGCTGAAAATCGTCGAAGCGATCAAGAAAGACCTCGACATGCCTGACCTCAAGGTCAAGTACAACCTGGTCACCTCCCAGACCCGTATCCCGCTGGTGCAGAACGGCACCGTGGACGTCGAGTGCGGCTCCACCACCAACAACGTCGAGCGCCAGCAACAGGTCGACTTCTCGGTGGGCATCTTCGAAATCGGTACCCGCCTGCTGTCCAAGAAGGACTCGTCCTACAAGGACTTCGCCGACCTGAAGGGCAAGAACGTGGTGACCACCGCCGGCACCACGTCCGAGCGCATCCTCAAGTCGATGAACGCCGACAAGCAGATGGGCATGAACGTGATCTCCGCCAAGGACCACGGTGAATCCTTCCAGATGCTGGAATCGGGCCGCGCCGTTGCCTTCATGATGGACGACGCATTGCTGGCCGGTGAAATGGCCAAGGCCAAGAAGCCTACCGACTGGGCCGTGACCGGTACTCCGCAGTCCTACGAGATCTACGGCTGCATGGTCCGCAAGGGCGATGCCCCGTTCAAGAAAGCCGTGGATGACGCCATCGTCGCCACCTACAAATCGGGCGAAATCAACAAGATCTACGACAAGTGGTTCCAATCGCCGATCCCGCCAAAAGGCCTGAACCTGATGTTCCCGATGAGCGACGAGCTCAAGGCCCTGATCGCCAACCCGACCGACAAAGCGGCTGACGACAAAAAGTCCTGATTCCTGACTAACCTTATCTCCTGAAGGGGCCCGGCCTCTTCAGGAGCCTGTCACTACCTGCTGGCATTTTTTGGAAACACTCGAACCGGTGGTTGTCGAGCCGATCGCGTGTGCCTGACGGTCAACGTCAGGCGGGAACGGACGTCCCCAGGCGGGTGCTTGTACATCGAACGATCTGAGGGGTAACCCTAATGAATTACAACTGGGACTGGGGCGTGTTCTTCAAGTCCACCGGCGTGGGCAGCGAGACCTATCTCGACTGGTTCATCTCCGGTCTGGGCTGGACCATCGCCATTGCCGTGGTGGCCTGGATCATCGCGCTGCTGCTGGGCTCGATCCTGGGTGTCATGCGCACTGTGCCGAACCGCCTGGTATCGGGCATCGCCACGGTCTACGTGGAGATCTTCCGTAACGTGCCGCTGCTGGTGCAGCTGTTCATCTGGTACTTCCTGGTACCGGACCTGCTGCCGGAAAACATTCAGGAGTGGTACAAGCAGGACCTCAACCCGACCACCTCGGCCTACCTGAGCGTGGTGGTGTGCCTGGGCCTGTTCACCGCTGCGCGGGTCTGCGAACAGGTACGCACCGGTATCCAAGCCCTGCCCCGTGGCCAGGAATCCGCCGCACGCGCCATGGGCTTCTCGCTGCCGCAGATCTACTGGAACGTGCTGCTGCCCCAGGCCTACCGGATCATCATTCCGCCGCTCACCTCGGAATTCCTCAACGTCTTCAAGAACTCCTCCGTGGCCTCGCTGATCGGCCTGATGGAGTTGCTGGCCCAGACCAAGCAGACCGCCGAGTTCTCGGCCAACCTGTTCGAAGCCTTCACCCTGGCCACCCTGATCTACTTCACGCTGAACATGAGCCTGATGCTGCTGATGCGCCTGGTAGAGAAAAAAGTGTCGGTCCCCGGCCTGATCTCCGTGGGGGGTAAATAATGGAATTCGACTTCTCGGGCATCATCCCGGCCATTCCCGGCCTGTGGAACGGCATGCTGATGACCCTCAAGCTGATGGTCATGGGCGTGGTCGGCGGGATCATCCTCGGCACCTTGCTGGCCTTGATGCGCTTGTCTCACAACAAGCTGCTGTCGAACCTGGCGGGCGCCTACGTCAACTACTTCCGCTCGATTCCGCTGCTGCTGGTGATCACCTGGTTCTACCTGGCGGTGCCGTTCGTGCTGCGCTGGATCACCGGCGAAGACACCCCGATCGGCGCATTCACCTCGTGCATCGTGGCCTTCATGATGTTCGAAGCGGCGTACTTCTGCGAAATCGTCCGCGCCGGCGTGCAGTCCATTCCCAAGGGCCAGATGGGCGCCGCCCAGGCACTGGGCATGAGCTACGGCCAGACCATGCGCCTGATCATCCTGCCCCAGGCGTTCCGCAAGATGACCCCGCTGCTGCTGCAGCAGAGCATCATCCTGTTCCAGGACACCTCCCTGGTGTACACCGTGGGCCTGGTGGACTTCCTCAACGCCTCGCGTTCCAGCGGCGACATCATCGGCCGCTCCAATGAATTCCTGATCGTTGCCGGTCTGGTGTATTTCACAATCAGCTTTGCCGCCTCGCTGCTGGTCAAGCGTCTGCAAAAAAGGTTCGCCGTATGATCTCTATCAAGAACATCAACAAGTGGTATGGGGACTTCCAGGTGCTGACCGATTGCAGCACCGAGGTCAAGAAAGGTGAAGTGGTGGTGGTCTGCGGGCCGTCCGGCTCGGGCAAATCCACCCTGATCAAGTGCGTCAACGCCCTGGAGCCCTTCCAGAAGGGCGACATCGTGGTGGACGGCACCTCCATCGCCGATCCGAAGACCAACCTGCCGAAACTGCGCTCGCGAGTGGGCATGGTGTTCCAGCACTTCGAGCTGTTTCCGCACCTGACCATCACCGAGAACCTGACCATCGCGCAGATCAAGGTGCTGGGCCGCAGCAAGGAAGAAGCCACCAAGAAGGGCCTGCAACTGCTGGACCGGGTCGGCCTCGCCGCCCACGCCCACAAGCACCCGGGGCAACTCTCCGGTGGCCAGCAGCAACGTGTGGCCATCGCCCGCGCCCTGGCCATGGACCCGATCGTCATGCTGTTCGACGAACCGACCTCGGCCCTGGACCCGGAAATGGTCAACGAAGTGCTCGACGTCATGGTCCAGCTCGCTCACGAAGGCATGACCATGATGTGCGTGACCCACGAAATGGGCTTCGCCCGCAAAGTGGCGAACCGGGTGATCTTCATGGACAAGGGCCAGATCATCGAGGACTGCCAGAAGGAAGAGTTCTTCGGCGATATCAGCGCCCGTTCCGAACGCGCCCAGCATTTCCTCGAGAAAATCCTGCAGCACTAAAACCCGCGTTCCTGTAGGCGCCGGCTGGCCTGCGATGGGATGGCATCTGACTCCCCTATCGTCAGCGCCGCCCTTATCGCCGGCCAACCGGCTCCTACAGACACTGCGCAGTGGTTGACCCAAGGCATCTGTGATGAAATGCGACCCCACTCTCTATCGCGCCGCACCGCCATCACTTGCCGTGAAACCCCGTCTGATCCGTCATCTGTTCCTGCCGCCCCTGGTCATCCTGCTGATGATCGGCCTGGGTTATGCCGGCTTCTGGATCAGCGAGCACAACGGCATCCGCACCCTCAGTGAAAATGGCCAACGCCAGCTGGAGCTGCACGCCCGCGCCGTGGAAAGCGAGATCAGCAAATACACCTACCTGCCCAGCCTGCTGGAACTGGAATCCAGTGTTTCCCAGCTGCTGGGCGATCCCTCGCCGGAACACCGGCAGACCGTCAACCAATACCTCGAAGGCCTGAACCGCCGCAGCCGCAGCCGGGCCATCTATGTCATGGACACCACCGGCCGGGTACTGGCCACCAGCAACTGGCGCGACGTCGACAGCTACCTGGGTGAAGACCTTTCGTTCCGCGCCTATTACCAGAACGCCGTGCGCGGGCAACCCGGGCGCTTCTACGGCATCGGCAGCACCAACGGCGAACCCGGCTACTACCTGGCCCACGGCCTGGAAGAGCAAGGCAAGATCATCGGCGTGGCGGTGGTCAAGGTACGCCTGGAAGCCCTGGAGGAACGCTGGCAGCGAGCCCGCCTGGAAGCCTTCGTCAGCGACGAGAACGGCATCATCATCCTCTCCAGCGATCCAGCCCGCCGGCTCAAGTCGGTCCGGCCCCTGAGCGAGGACACCAAGGAGCGCCTGGCCCGCAGCCTGCAGTACTACTGGTTCCCCCTCAACGAACTGGAACCCCTGGCCCGAGAGCGCCTGGCCGAAGGCGTGGAGAAGCTGACCTTCCCGGCCAACACCGAACTGGTGTCCGACGACAAGGCCATCAGCTACTTGTCGCAGACTCGCCCCCTGAGCGACACACCATGGAGCTTCACCCTGCTCACCCCCCTCCAGGACCTGCGCCGCGAAGCCATCAACCAGGGCATCCTGGTGGCCGTGGCCTTTGCCCTGGTGGCCTTCCTGCTGATTGCCTGGAACGAACGGCGCAAGGTCATCGCCACCCGCCTGGCCGCCCGGGAGGCGCTGCAGGAAGCCAACAGTCAACTGGAGCGGCGGATCACCGAGCGCACCGCCGACCTGCGAGCCAGCAACGAACGCCTCAAGAGCCAGATCCGCGAACGCCGCCAGGCCGAGGAAACCCTGCGCCGGGCCCAGGATGAGCTGGTCCAGGCCGGCAAGCTGGCAGCCATCGGGCAGATGTCCACCAGCATCGCCCATGAGCTGAACCAGCCCCTGGCGGCCCTGCGCACCCTGTCCGGCAATACCGTGCGCTTTCTCGAGCGCGGGGCCCTGGACACCGCCAGTGCCAACCTCAAGACCATCAACGAACTGATTGACCGCATGGGCCGCATCACCGCCAGCCTGCGCTCCTTCGCCCGCCGCGGCGACGATCAGGGCCAGGCCAGCCTGACCAAGGCAGTGGACGCCGCCCTGCAGATCCTCAACGCCCGCATCGAGCCGCTGCCCCTGCAAGTGCACCGGGACTTCACCGAGCAGGTCCTGCAGATCGACCAGACCCGCCTGGAGCAGATCCTGGTCAACCTGATGGGCAATGCCCTGGATGCCATGCAGGCGCAAGCGGCGCCGGAACTGTGGCTCGAAGGCGAACCCGGCGACGGCAAGTACCGCCTGCGGGTACGCGACAACGGCCACGGCATCGACCTTGAAGCACGCAAGCATCTGTTCGAACCCTTCTTCACCACCAAACCCGGCGAGCAGGGCCTGGGCCTGGGCCTGACCCTGTCTGCCAGCCTCGCCGCCGCCACCGGCGGCAGCCTGGGGGTGGAACACCCGGCAAGCGGCGGCACCGCCTTTGTCCTCAGCTTGCCCCTGGCAAGCCCTATTCAAGCCGAGCCGATATGAACAACGAGCTGACCGTGCTGATCGTCGAAGACGACCCCCATGTCCTGCTGGGTTGCCAGCAGGCCCTGGCCCTGGAAGACATTCCCTGCATCGGCGTGGGCAGCGCCGAAGAAGCCCTGGCCCAGGTCGGGGAGAACTTTCCCGGCATCGTGGTCAGCGATATCCGCCTGCCTGGCATCGACGGCCTGGAACTGCTGACCCAGCTCAAGGCCCGGGATCGCAGCCTGCCGGTGGTGCTGATCACCGGCCACGGCGATATCTCCATGGCCGTAGGAGCGATGCAGAAAGGCGCCTACGACTTCATGGAAAAACCCTTCTCCCCCGAGCGCCTGGTGGACGTGGCCCGCCGCGCCTTGGAACAACGGGGCCTGGCCCGGGAAGTGACCTCCCTGCGCCGCCAACTGGCCGAGCGCAACTCCCTGGAGGGGCGGATCATCGGCCGCTCACCGGCGATGCAGAACCTGCGGGAGTTGATCGCCAACGTCGCCGACACCTCGGCCAACGTGCTGATCGAGGGCGAGACCGGCACCGGCAAGGAACTGGTCGCCCGCTGCCTGCATGACTTCAGCCGCCGTCACCAGCAACAGTTCGTCGCCCTGAACTGCGGCGGCCTGCCGGAAAACCTGTTCGAAAGCGAAATCTTCGGCCATGAGGCCAATGCCTTCACCGGCGCCGGCAAACGCCGCATCGGCAAGATCGAGCACGCCCACCAGGGCACGCTGTTCCTCGATGAAGTGGAAAGCATGCCGATCAACCTGCAGATCAAGCTGCTGCGGGTATTGCAGGAACGAACCCTGGAACGCCTGGGCTCGAACCAGAGCGTGGCCGTGGACTGCCGGGTGATTGCCGCCACCAAGTCCGACCTGGACGAACTGAGCCGGGCCAAGGCGTTTCGCAGTGACCTGTACTACCGCCTCAACGTGGTGACCCTGGAGTTGCCGCCCCTGCGCGAGCGGCGCGAGGACATCCTGCAACTGTTCGAACACTTCCTGCAGCAATCGTCCCTGCGTTTCGACCGCACTGCGCCGGAGCTGGACAACCAGACCCTGTCGACCCTGATGAGCCACGACTGGCCCGGCAACGTGCGCGAGTTGCGCAATGTCGCCGAGCGTTTCGCCCTGGGCCTGCCAGCGTTCAAGAAGCCCGGCAGCAGCAGCGCCCAGGGCCTGGCCTTTGCCGAAGCGGTGGAAGCCTTCGAACGCAACTTGTTGATCGACGCCTTGCAGCGCAGCGGTGGCAACCTGACCCAGGCCAGCCAGGAGCTGGGCATGGCCAAGACCACCCTGTTCGACAAGGTCAAGAAATACGGCCTGAGCCACTAACCCAAGGCGCGAAAAACCATGGATCTATTGTTGAAGGCCGCCCTGGGCGCGGCAGTGGTGGTGATCCTCGCGGCACTGGCCAAGACCCGCAACTACTACATTGCCGGGCTGGTGCCGCTGTTCCCCACCTTCGCCCTGATCGCCCACTACATCGTCGGCAAGGGCCGCTCCCTCGATGACCTGAAGACCACCATCCTGTTCGGCATGTGGTCGATCATTCCCTACTTCGTCTACCTGGCGACCCTCTATGTGATGGTCGACCGCCTGCGCCTGGAAGCCTCCCTGGCGGTGGCGGCCGTGGCCTGGTTGATAGCTGCCAGCATTCTGGTCAGCGTCTGGGTGCGCCTCCACGCCTGAACCGCCCTCCACTCCCGTAGGAGCGAGCTTGCTGGCGAAGCGGCTGACACCGTTCTTCGCCGGCAAGCCGGCTCCTGCAAGCGGCGGCTGGCCCGACCCTTGCATTTACCCGGCAAAGCCCGCCCAGCCTGCGTTTGAGCTTGTTCACGCAGATTTCTGGAGGGCGCTGCCATGGGTAAAGAAGACTTTGAACATCCTTGATCTCGACCACAGCCTGACCGCCCAGGAACCGATCATCCGGCGCCTGAATAGCGGCCAGGCGCGACGCCTCGACCTGCTGGACTTGGGGCCGAAACTGCGTCTCTGGTCCACCGAACGCACCTATCGCCACTTCACCGAACGCCTGCGCCAGCGACCCCGCCACAGCGGCCAGCAGCCAGAAATCTTCTTTGTCGGCTCCGGCGACTATCACCACCTGACGCCAGCCTTCCTCAGCGATCTGCCCGAGCCGGTCAGCCTGATCCACTTCGACAATCACCCGGACTGGGTGCGCTTCGCCCCCCGTCGGCACTGCGGTTCCTGGGTCAACCGAGCGCTGAAACTGCCGAACATCCAGCGCATCGTCACCCTCGGTCCGTGCAGCGAAGACTTGCACAACCCGCAACTGCGCGGCGGCAACCTCGGGGCCCTGAAGCACGGCAAGCTGCAGCTGTTTCCCTGGCAGCACGCGCCGTCCAAGGTCTGGGGCCGGGTCGGCGACGGCGCCGGGCACCAGCAGCAGGAGAACCACCTGCACTGGCGCAACCTGGCCCAACTGGACTGGCCGGCCTTCCTCGCGCAGATGATCGACAGCCTGCCCACCGAGGCGGTGTGGATCACCATCGACAAGGACGTGCTGGCCAGCGAAGACGCCGCCACCAACTGGGACCAGGGCGGCATGCGCCTGACTCACCTGCTGCTGGCCTTGCGCACCCTCGCGGCACGCAAGCGGATCCTCGGCATCGATGTCTGTGGCGAATTTGCCCAGCCGGCCTTCAGCAATGCCTTCAAGCGCTGGGAAGCCAAGTCCGACCAGCCTCCGGCCGAGCGCTGGAGCCCGGACGACCTGCTGCGCAACTCAGTAACCAATGAAGCCCTGATTTCGCTGTTCGAGGAGCTGTTCCCGTGACATTGACCGTTGTTCTGCTGGTGGCCTTTTCCATCGTCCTGGACGTGATCGGCCAACTCTGTTTCAAGCTGGGCCTGGATAGCCTGCCGGAGCTGGAGGGCGGTTTCCGCCTGAATGCCTTCTGGGGCCAGGTGTTCAACGCGCCCTTGCTGTGGTGCGGCATCGGCGCCTATGTGATCGAGTTTTTCGTCTGGCTCGAAGCCCTGTCCCGGGCGCCGCTGAGCCTGCTGTTTCCGGCAGCGGCCCTGGCCTACTGCGGCGTGGTGCTGGCGGGCAAGGTGATGCTCGGGGAGACCGTCAGCCGCCGGCGCTGGCTGGGTACCCTGGTGATCACCGCCGGGGTGATGCTGGTTTGCGTGGCCAGTACCTGAGCCTTATTCAACGAATAGAAGGAAGCGTTTCATGAGTTCCAATACCTCCCATGGCTGGTTGCACGAGCGTCTGGGCACCATCGTGCTCTGGGCCTTGCTGATCGGCTTCGAGAGCGCCGGCCAGATCGCCACCAAGGTCGGCGGCGACCAGTTGGGCCAGATGGACTTCAACCTGCAATGGCTGGCGGCGGTAGCGGTCAATCCGGGCGTGCTGCTGGCGATTGCCTGCTACATCGGCGCGTTTTTCGTGTGGATGCTGATCCTGCGCCGCAGCAGCCTGTCCCTGGCCTTCCCTTTGAGCTCCCTGGTGTTCGTGGTGGTGCTGCTGGGCTCCTGGCTGGGCCTGGGCGAGCAGATCAGCCTGCTGCACTGGGTCGGGGTCTTGGTGATCATCGGCGGGATTGCCCTCCTGGCGGAGGGAGAAGAGGCCTGAGGGCCTCTTTCGCTGGCAAGCCAGCTCCTACAGCGATTGGGGTTGCGTCGGGGGCTGTGTAGGAGCCGGCTTGCCGGCGAAGGCGATCTTGTGGGCCTCTTCGCTGGCAAGCCAGCTCCTACGGCGATTGGGGTTGCGTCGAGGGCTGTGTGGGAGCCGGCTTGCCGGCGAAGGCGATCTTGCGGGCCTCTTTCGCTGGCAAGCCAGCTCCTACGGCGATTGGGGTTGCGTCGGGGGCTGTGTAGGAGCCGGCTTGCCGGCGAAGGCGATCTTGTGGGCCCCTTCGCTGGCAAGCCAGCTCCTACGGCGACTGGGGTTGCGTTGGGGGCTGTGTGGGAGCCGGCTTGCCGGCGAAGGCGATCTTGCGGGCCCCTTCGCTGGCAAGCCAGCTCCTACAGTGATTGGGTTTGGGACGGGGCCGTGTAGACGCCGGGGCGGCCATCAGGCCTTGCGCCGGGACACCAGGAAGCCCAGGCCGTGGGACACGGATATCACTTTCACTCCAGCCGCCCGCTGCTGTTCGCGTATCTCGCGATGGAAGGCCTTGACCTTGGTCCAGTGCATCTTCGGCCGGTAGTGATGCTCGGCGTGGTAGCCGTTGTTCATCCAGAGCAGGTTGTACAGCGGGCTGTAGGAACTCACGCCCCAGGCAATCGGCAGGTCGGGGTTGCCCCCCAGGTGTTCGTAATAGCCATTGAGCGACGACAGCGACTGCCCCAGGTACCAGAACGGCAGCAGCACCAGCACCGCGTGCCAGTCGACCCAGGCCAGCGCCAGATAGAAGGCTATCGTCACGGCAATTTCCACCTTTACCCAGCGCGCGTCATCCGCTCGCTTGCGTTGCATTTCCTGATAGATATCCTTGGGATCGTCGCGAAAAAAGCTCAGGAAGGTGTAGGCCCAGGGGTTGTCCGGCTGGCCATCCTTGCCATGCAGGTAGATCGACAGCGGGTCGATGGTCTTGCCCTGGGCATCGGGCAAGTCGGAATTGCCCCGGTGATGGCGATTGTGGATATCGCGATACAGGGTCTGGGAAAAACCGATGGTCACCGACAGCAGAAGGTCAAAGGCCCGGTTCATCCACGACGGGGTGAAGTAGGGATTGTGGATCTGGTTGTGGGAAATGCTGTTGATGCTCCACGACAGGCTGACCGCGTAGAGCAGCGCGGCCGGGAGGATGACCCACCAGGACAGGGCATGGAAATCCAGCACCAGCCACAGGACAAAGGCGAAATGCGCCAGGGCCATGACAATCGGAATCAGGTCCCAGAGGGAATAGGCGAGCAAACGATAGGCGGGGCGAGCCATGAAGAACTTCCTGAGAAATTGAATTCATGGCGGCTATTGCAAAGGCCAGACCAGCTTTTATCGCCCTGGCCGCGTTCCAGGCCACCGAGATCATCTGCAGGCCTTGGTGTACAAGGCTGCAGCCTGTTTCAGATCAGAATTTGTAGCTGATGGCGGTCTGTACCTGGCCCTGATTGACGTCGCCCTTGTCCCGGACAATGGTGCTGTCCGCCGCCGAGTTGGTCAGGCGGATCCAGCTGGCGCTGGCCATCAGCGACCAGTTGTCCCCCAGGGGAAACTGGAAGTTCTGGGTCAGGGTGACGTTCTGCAAGCCGCCGCCGGCGTTGTATGAGCCGATGCCGGACGCCCGGGACTCTTGGTCACTGACGCCAAAGAAGGTCTGGGTCTGGCGGGCATCGGCAAAGTGCAGGGTCAGGTTGTTGCTGCCGATGATGCCCATGCCCAGTGGATAGCCGATCTCCCCGCCCAGCTTGCCCAGCAGGCCGCCCTGGCCGCCGCCCCCGCCCACCGCCTGGCCCACGGCAGCGAACAGGCGCCAGAAGTCGTCCGGCGCGTACTGCACAAAACCGCCGACATCGGCCATGTCCGGCACGTCCCGCAGCCCGCGCAGCGAGCCATCGGCATTGCGCCCCTGCAGGTAATTGACATAGGGGCCGATGCTCAACCCGTTGCTCTTGAAGGCATCCCAAGTCAGCCCATCATCAGTGCTCAGACTGACATCGCCCCAGTCCAGGTCCAGATAGGGCAAGGGAGCCGTGTCGTAGCGGCTGCCGCTGGGATCGTGGGGCTGATAGCCCAGTCCCAGGCCCAGTTCGCCGCTGATTGCGGAATCGGCGGCAGCACCGCAGGTAGCGCTCAGCGACAACAGGCCGAGCAACAAGGCGGGGAGAGAAAGCCGGGGCATGAATGAGTTTCCTTATCTGAACATGCGCGCATCAATCACCAGAGCCGCCCATGGGCGCAAGCACTGATGTTGTTTGTAGGGACCTACAAAAATTGTAGCAAGAACGCTACAAATCGCCCCGCTCCCTCGCCAAAGCCCCAGCCCTGCTGGGTTAGCGCTACTTGGCACAGTCCCTGCTGTACCCCTGCCGCAAGCGCAAAGAGCGCTCTTATTCAACAGGTACCAGCAGATGATGCACTGGCATATCGTATGTGACTTCGACGGGACCATCTCCCGCGCCGACGTGATCGATAACGTTCTCCAACGCTTTGCCGACCCGAGCTGGGAAGGCATCGAGCAGGAGTGGCTGGACGGTCACATCGGCTCCCGAGAATGCCTCAGCCGCCAACTGGCCCTGGTCAAGGCTTCACCTGCCGAACTGCTCGGCTACTTCGACAGCGTCGAAATCGACCCCGACTTCCCCGACTTCGTCGATCACGTGATCGGGCTCGGGGCTTCCATCGAGGTGGTCAGCGACGGCATCGAACAAGGCATCGCCCGCATCCTGGCACGCAACTACGTGACCCTGCTGCCGATCCTCGCCAACCGCCTGCGCCAGGTCGACCACAACAGCTGGCGCATCGATTTCCCCTACGCCAGCGACGCCTGCCGCGCCGCCTCCGGCAACTGCAAATGCAAATCCACCCCGCGCGGCAAGCGCGTGCTGGTGATTGGCGACGGCCAGTCGGACATGTGCGTGGCCTCCACCGCCGACTTCGTCTTCGCCAAGGATCGGCTGGCCGACTACTGCCAGCGCAACAACATTCCCCATGCGCGGTTCGACTCCTTCGCCGAACTGCCGGCGCTGCTGGCCAAACTGCCGAACAGCGCCGCCAACGCCACCAACTTCTCTCTTGAAACCCAGGAACTCTTCCACCATGTCTGATATCCGCATCGCTACCGCAGAAGACCAGATCCTTCTGGATAAAGAAGCCAAGTACTGCTCCTACGGCGATACCGTTCACTACATCGAACCCCCGCGCATTTTCAGCCGCTGCGAAGGCTCCTACGTCTGGGACACCAGCAACCAGGCCTACCTCGACCTGCAGATGTGGTACTCGGCGGTGAACTTCGGCTACGCCAACCCGCGCCTGAACAACGCCCTGAAACAACAGATCGACACCCTGCCGCAGATCGCCAGCCAGTACCTGCACAAAGGCAAGATCGAGCTCTCGGAAATGATCGCGGTCGATGCCAAGAAGAAATTCGGCCTCGACGGTCGCGTGCACTTCAACGTCGGCGGTTCGCAGTCGGTGGAAGACTCGCTGAAAGTGGTGCGCAACGCCACCAACGGCAAGAGCCTGATGTTCGCCTTCGAGGGCGGCTACCACGGCCGTACCCTGGGTGCTTCGTCGATCACCTCCAGCTACCGCTACCGCCGCCGCTACGGCCATTTCGGCGAGCGTGCGCAATTCATCCCGTTCCCTTACCACTTCCGCGGCCCTAAAGGCATGACCAAGGAAGAGTACGGCAGCCACTGCGTGCAGCAGTTCGCCCGCCTGTTCGAGACCGAATACAACGGCGTCTGGGACCCGAAAGTCGGCCAGAGCGAATACGCCGCCTTCTACGTCGAGCCGATCCAGGGCACCGGCGGCTACGTGATCCCGCCGATGAACTTCTACAGCGAGCTCAAGCACGTGCTGGACCAGCACGGCATCCTGATGGTGGTGGACGAAATCCAGATGGGCTTCTACCGCACCGGCAAGCTGTGGTCGATCGAGCACTTCGACGTCAAGCCGGACGTGATCGTGTTCGGCAAGGCGCTGACCAACGGCCTCAACCCGCTGG
Source organism: Pseudomonas sp. PH1b (assembly GCF_000633395.1). Lineage (GTDB taxonomy): Bacteria > Pseudomonadota > Gammaproteobacteria > Pseudomonadales > Pseudomonadaceae > Aquipseudomonas. Next base: position 254,013 of record NZ_AYMU01000010.1, on the reverse strand, counting down.
GCGGCATCTGGGCCCGTGAAGAGCTGATCAACCCGGGCGTGTTCCCGCCAGGTTCGACCCACTCCACCTTCGCCTCCAACCCGCTGGGCACCGCCGTGGGCCTGGAAATGTTCAAGATGACCAGCGAGATCGACTACGGCGCGATGGTCATGGAAAAGGGCAAGTACTTCCTCGAAGGCCTCAAGGACCTGCAGAAGCGCTACCCGATCATCGGCGACGTCGACGGCCTGGGCCTGGCCCTGCGCTGCGAAATCTGCACCACCGACGGCTTCACCCCGGACAAGGCGACCCTGGACTACATGGTCGAGGAAGGCATGAAGGGCGACATCGAAATCAACGGCCAGCGTCTGGGTCTGATCCTCGATGTGGGCGGCTACTACAAGAACGTCATCACCCTGGCCCCGTCGCTGGAAATCAGCTACGCGGAAATCGATCTGGGCATCGCGCTGCTGGACCGCCTGCTGGATCGGGCCATGAAGCGATGAACAAGGCTGAGATCGATCTGGGCGAAGGCAGCGCCGGCTTCGTTCTCGGCTCGGGTCCGGTCGGGGTCTTGTTGATCCACGGCCTGACCGGCACCCCGACGGAACTCCGTCGGGTGGCCCAGGGCCTGGCCAAGGACGGTACGTGCACGGTGTACGTACCGACCCTGCCCGGGCACTGCGGGGACAACAGCGACCTGCAGGCCACCGGCTGGCAGGACTGGTACCAGGGCGTGCGCAAGACCTTTGTCGGCGTACGGCAGCGTCACGAGCAGGTGTTCGTCGGCGGCCTGTCCATGGGCGCAGTGATGTCCATGTACCTGGCGTCCGAGCACCCGGGACAGATCAGCGGCTTGCTGATGTACTCCACGACCTTGAAGTACGACGGCTGGAGCATCAACAAGCTGGCCTTCCTCACCCCGTTGCTGATGAAGATTCCATTCGGCGTGCACATCTGCCGCTTCGAGGAGAAACCGCCCTACGGCATCAAGAACGAGCGCCTGCGGGCCATCGTCGAGAAGCAGATGAAGGCCGGCGAAAGCAGCAATGCCGGGCTCCTGACCATGGAGGGCGTGACGGTGCGCGAATTGCACCGGATGAACGCCGTGGTCAAGAAGCGCATGCCGTCGATCACGACCCCAGCCCTGGTGCTGCACGCCAGCGAGGACGACATCACCAGTACCTGGAATGCCGACTACGTCGAGCGCAAGCTCGGCGGGCCGGTGGTCAAGATTCTCCTGGACAACTGCTATCACATGATCACCGTGGACCTGCAGTACCAGCGCGTGATCGAGTTGAGCGCGGATTTCATCCAGCAGCAAGTGGTCAGGCCCGCCTTGCGCGAAGACTACCGACAGCTGGCCTAGCTTAAGGACGAGACGTGATTACCGCCCAAGCCTTTTCAACCATCCAGGCCATCGACCGCGGTGCCTGGAATGACTGTTTTCCAGATGCCCTGGAGGATTGGGACTACTACCTGGCCGTGGAAAAAGCCGCCATCGCCGACTTCCAGTGGCGCTACCTGGCGGTCTTCGAAGGCTCGACCCTGGTGGCCGTGGCTCCGGCCTTCACCACCCAGTACCGGCTCGACACCACGGTCTCGGGCCTGGCCAAGCGCTTTACCGAACGCCTGGAGCGGCACTGGCCCGGCGTTCTGCAACTGCGCCTGTACGCCATCGGATCCCCGGTGGCCGAACAGTGCAACGCCGGCACCGCCAGCCATGTACCCGAAGAACGTCGCCAGGCCTTGCTGGATCAGTTGCTGCAACTGGCCCGGCGCGACGCCGACGACTTCGGCATTGGCCTGATGGCGGTCAAGGATGCCCCCAGCAATGACTTGCAGTGGGCGGCCAGTTGCCTGGCCGCCGGCCTGCAAGCCATGCCGAGCCTGCCCAGTGCCCTGTTGCCGGTGCCTTTTGCCTCGATCGACGCCTACCTCGGCACCCTGGGCAAATCCACCCGCAAGGACCTGCGGCGCAAGCTGCGCGCACCGGCCCCCCGCATTGAATGGCGCCACCAGATCGACGACGTCCTGCCGGACATCATGCGTCTGTACGAGGCCACGCTGAACCGCAGCGACCTGCAGTTCGAACGCCTGCCGGCGGACTATTTCACCGGCATCCTCGAACAGTTGGGCGAACGCGCCGCCTGCGTCCTGTACTGGGTCGGCGGGCAGTTGGTGGCGTTCAACCTGATCCTCATCGACCAGCATCGGCTGATCGACAAATTCTTCGCCCACGACCTCAATGTCAGTCGTGAGCACAACCTGTATTTTCGCAGTTGGCTGGCCAACGTCGACTACTGTATTCAGCAGCGAATCCCGCTGTATGAATGCGGCCAGGCGGGTTATGCCAGCAAACTGCGCCTGGGCTGTCGTTTCACCGGTAACATGTTGTTTTTCCGGCATCGCAATCGCTTGCTCAATGCCTTGCTCAAGGTAATAAAACGCTTTGTCCGCCCGGATCGCTCCGACCCCGCCATGGCTGCTGCAATAAGCGAAAGTACATGACCAGAAAAGATCGTCGTCCTCCCCGCCCTTTCGCCATCTCCCGCTGGAGCCTGCAACGCAAGCTGGTGCTGGCGTTCTGGCTGGTCAGCGTGATTCCCACCATGATCGCCGCCGAGCTGGCGGCCACGACCCTGTCGGAAATATTCGACAGCAACGTGCGCATCTGGCTGCAGGAGTCCACCAAGATCGTCGAGGACGAGATCACCGAGATCCTCCATGACAACGCCAGGATCGCTAAGCTGTTCCTGCGTTACACCCGCCCGCCCACGGATCGCAGCGCGGCCAAGCACGACAAGCTCACCGCGGACATCGCCGACTCCATGGGCATCGATGTGGTAGCGCTGATCCGCAAGAACGATCACAAGGTGATGTTCACCACCGTCGCCGATGATGTGGTGGGACAGATCAGCACCGCTTCCAATGCGGTGCTGCAGACCCTCCAGGTCGGCGGCGTGGCCACTGGCGCGGTGGTCTCGACCTTCCAGACCAGCCTCGATGGAGTCGACTACCAACTGCTGATCGCCACCTACCTGGACGCCAGCTTCCTCACCAGCGTGGCCGACGTGCATTCCCTGGACCTGCGCCTGTACCTGGCCAAGGCCGATGACTTCTCGGAGATCTTCGCCACCCAGCGCTTCGAGGACCACCCGCCCAAGGTGCCGCACAAGATTGAAGACATCCTGCGCGCCACCCGCCAGCCCACCGAGCAGTTCACCAGCCGCTACAGCGGCCTGTACCGGCCGATCTTCAATGACAGCGGCGACCTGGTAGGGGTGATTTTCAGTGGCCTGCTGCGCCATAGCAGCCTGGTGGGCCTGGTCAACCAGAGCAACCTGTTCATCCTGATTTTCCTCCTCAGTTCGGCAGCCTCGCTGTGCGTCGGCTGGCTGGTGTCGCAACGCCTGACCCGACCACTGCGGGGCCTGTCCAAGGGCGTGCAGGCGGTGATCGCCGGCGACTACCGGCAACGGGTGCCGGTAATCGGCGGCGATGAGCTGGCGGAGCTGAGCAGCACCTTCAACCACATGACCGAACGCCTGGGAGAACTGCAGCACCTGGAAGCGCAATTGCGCCGCCGCGACCGCCTGCATGCCCTGGGGGAAGTGGCCATGGGCCTGGCCCACGAGATCCGCAACCCGCTGGGCATCATCAAGACCGCGACCCAACTGCTGCACCGCCGGGCCAACCTGCCGGAAAACGACAAGCGCCACCTGGAATACGTGATCAGCGAGGTCAGCCGGATCAATGACCTGATCACCGAATTCCTCGACTTCGCCAAACCCAGCGCGCCGATTCGCTCCACGCAGGCGGCGCGGCCACTGGTGGAGGAACTGCTGGGTTTCTGCACTCCGGAGCTGGCTACCCACAACATCGACGCGCAGATCGACGACCAGGCGCCGGGAGCCACCATCCACGCCGATGCCCGCCAGCTCAAGCAGGCCTGCCTGAACCTGATCCTCAACGCCATCGACGCCATGCCCGACGGCGGCCGCCTGACCCTGGGCATAGCCCAGCAGGAAGATGAAACCATCATCAGCATCAGCGACACCGGCCAGGGCATCGAAGCCGACATGCTGGAGCGCATCTTCACCCCCTTCGTCACCACCAAGGCCTCGGGCACCGGCCTGGGATTGGCTAAAGTCTTCTCGATCATGGAAAGCCATGACGGCCATATAGAATGTGTCAGCGAAAAAGATGCTGGCGCCACCTTCAGCCTGTACATTCCGGCCAACGGTGAAGAGGACGACGAAGACGAGGACAGTGATGACGCATAACCTGCTGGTGGTCGATGATGAACCGAAACTCTGCGACCTGCTGTCCTCGGCCTTGAGCCAGAACGGCGTCCAGGTGTTCACCGCAAGCAATGGCCTGCACGCCCTCAAGGTGCTGGAGCAGGAGGACATCGACCTGGTGATCAGCGACTGGCGCATGCCCGGTATGGACGGCCCGCAGTTGCTGGGGGAAATCAAGCAGCGCTACCCGCAGTTGCCAGTGATCGTGATGACCGCCTACAGCACGGTGAAGAACGCCGTGCAGTCCATGCGCAATGGCGCCTATGACTACATCGCCAAGCCCTTCGACATCGACGAGCTGGACATCACCGTCAGCAAGGCCCTGCAGTTTCGCGACATCCTCAAAGACAACCAGCGCATGCGCGCCGAGCTCGACGAGCATCAGCAGTTCGACAGCCTGGTAGGCGACAGCCCGGCCTTCCGCCGGGTGCTGCAAGCGGTGGATTCGGTGCGCGAAAGCAACGCCACCATCCTCTTGACCGGAGAAAGCGGCACCGGCAAGGAAATGGTCGCCCGCGCCATCCACAAGCACGGCAATCGCGCCGACAAGCCGTTTGTCGCGGTCAATTGCGCAGCGATCCCCGAAGGCTTGCTGGAAAGCGAGATGTTCGGCCACCGCAAGGGCGCCTTCACCGGCGCCGTGGCAGACCGGGTCGGGCGTTTCCAGCAGGCCGACAAGGGCACCCTGTTTCTCGACGAAGTAGGCGACATGCCCCTGGCCCTGCAGGCGAAGATTCTCCGCGCCCTGCAAGAGCGAGTGATCGAGCCGGTAGGCGACCCACGTGAGCGCAAGGTCGATGTGCGAGTGATCGCCGCGACCAACAAGAACCTGTTGGAAGCGGTGGCCAACAAGGAGTTTCGCGAGGACCTGTATTACCGCCTCAACGTCTTTCCCATCCCCCTGCCAGCGCTGCGCGAGCGGGTCGAGGACATCCCCCCGCTGGCCCGACACTTCGCCCACAGCCTGGGCGCCACCGCCGGCAAGCGCATCACCGGGTTCAGCGCGCAAGCCTTGCAGGCCATGGCCAACTACACCTGGCCGGGCAATATCCGCGAACTGCAGAACTGCGTGGAACGGGCCACCATCGTTGCCTCGGGCCAGGTCATCGAAGAGAGCGACCTGCCAGGCTACCTGTTCCACAGCCAGCCCCAGGGCGCGCTAAACGGCGCCGCCATCAGCGTTGGTCCGCAAGTGCCCAGCGACCTGGACTCGGCCCTGGCCGAGGTGGAAAAAGCCTACATCCTCGCCGCGCTGCATCAGAGCAACGGCGTGCAGGCCGCAGCGGCGCAGATGATCGGGATTTCCGAGCGCAGCTTCTGGTATCGCTTGAAGAAGCTGGGCATTCAGGTGGACAAGATTGTCCGCTGACGCGGACAGCTGCAAGCTGCAAGCTGCAAGCTGCAAGCGAAAATCTAGCCGCTTGAGGCTTGCCGCTCAGAGCAAGCGCCCCACTTCCAGCGGTTCGATCTGCACCCAGTGGGAGGTGTCTTCGCGATGGGTTTGCAGGTACGGCAGCACCGCGGCCAGCAACGGTGCCTTGAAGGCTTCCTGGAAACGATGGGCCAGGCCCGGAATCAGCTTCAGCTGGCTGCCCTGGATCTGCGCCGCCAGGTGCACCCCGTGCATCACCGGCAGCAGCGGATCGGCGGTGCCATGCACCACCAGGGTCGGCACCCGCAGTTGCTTGAGCAAAGCCACCCGGCTGGGCTCGGCGAGAATCGCCATGATCTGCCGCTTGACCCCCTCCGGATTGAACGCCCGGTCATAGGACTGCGCAGCCTGCTGGAGCAGGACCTTGCGATCATCGGCCACCTTCGGACTGCCGAGGGCTGCCAGCAGGTCGGCCTGCTGTTCCAGAGCGGCTTCGCGGTTCGGCGCATTGCGCCGGGAAAGCAGTTGCACCAGCGCGGCATTCGGCGCCGGCAGGCCTTCGGCACCGGAGCTGGTCATGATCAGCACCAGGCTCTCCACTCGCTGTGGCGCCATGGCTGCCAGGTGCTGGGCGATCATCCCGCCCATGCTCGCCCCGAGCACGTGAAACTGTTCGATATGCAGCGCATCCATCAGGCCCAGTGCGTCATCGGCCATGTCCGTCAAGGTGTAGGGTGCAGCCACTGGCAGGCCGAGCTTGTAACGCAGCACTTCGAAAGTCAGGTTGGCGCTGGCCGGCGCCTGGCGCCAGGTGGACAGGCCGACATCGCGATTGTCGTAACGGATCACCCGGAACCCCTGCTGACACAGGGCCACCACCACCTCGTCCGGCCAGTGAATCAGTTGCCCGCCCAGGCCCATTACCAGCAGCAGCGCCGGGTCGGAAGTCCGACCGATGCTCTGGTAGGCCAGGCTCACCTGAGGCAGGTCGACTCGTTGGGTCGGGACATTGACATCGCAGCGCGCGGCCGCAAAAGACAGCTGGCCGAGCAAAAGCCCGGCCAGCAGGACGACAGTGGAAAAAAATCTTGCCCGCATGGAAAACACCGAAACGCAGAACCCCAGTAGAGCGCGAGTCTGATGAACTTCGATGATTCGCGCTGCCACAGTTGCGTGACAGTTTGATGAAGTTTGCCCAGCGGTCGTGATCCATTCGATCGCGCTCCCGGCCCTCAGCAGGAGATCAGTGGGGCTGGATGATCGACAGCCCGGCCAACATGAGACAAACTCAACACTTTTATGCTGATCACAAAATTCACTCATGGAGAGCCTGGTGCTAGAGATCCGTCACCTGAAGACCCTGCACGCCTTGCGCGAAGCCGACAGCCTGGTGGAAGCCGCCGAACGCCTGCACCTGACCCAGTCCGCCCTGTCTCACCAGTTCAAGGAACTCGAAGAGCGCCTGGGCATGCCCTTGTTCGTGCGCAAGACCAAGCCGGTGCGCTTCACCAGCGCCGGCCTGCGCCTGCTGCAACTGGCGGACGCGGCCCTGCCGCTGCTGCGGGGCGCCGAGCGCGACATCGCCCGGCTGGCCGGCGGCACCGCCGGGCGCCTGCACATGGCCATCGAGTGCCACAGCTGCTTTCAGTGGCTGATGCCCACCATCGACCAATTCCGTGACGCCTGGCCAGAAGTGGAGCTGGACCTGGCCTCGGGCTTCTCGTTTGCCCCCTTGCCGGCCCTGGCGCGGGGTGACCTGGACCTGGTGGTGACCTCCGATCCCCTGGAATTGGCAGGCATCACCTATGTACCGCTGTTCACCTACGAGGCGATGCTCGCGGTGGCCAACCAGCACGCCCTGGCCAACAAACCCTACATAGCCCCGGAAGACCTGCTCAGCGAAACCCTGATCACCTACCCGGTGGAACGAGACCGCCTGGACATCTTCACCCGTTTCCTCGAGCCCGCGGACATCGAGCCGGCCCAGGTGCGCACCTCGGAACTGACGGTGATGATGATGCAACTGGTAGCCAGTGGTCGTGGCGTCTGCGGCATGCCCCACTGGGCCCTGCACGAATACAGCTCGCGGGGTTATGTGAAGGCCAAGCGGCTGGGGGAAAAGGGGCTGTTCGCCACCCTGTATGCGGCAATTCGCGCCGACATGCTGGATGCGCCCTACATGCGCGACTTCCTGCTGACGGCCAAGGACACTTCATTCTCGACCCTGGACGGCGTCAGCGCGGTGCGTTGAAGCCGACACCCGGCCGCCCTATCGGCGGCCAGTGCAGGGCCTGGGCCGCCGGCGACCACCACCCCGGCAGCGGGTCGAGCCTGCGGTAAATCCACCCCATAGCCGTGGCGGCAACAGGCAGTTGATGGGCGATGCTGCTCAGGTTTCAACAGGCACTTCGCGCCACATGTGGATCTTGTCGAAGTAGTCCTCGCCCACCCTCACCGCCTGGGGTTCAAGACCGAACTGGACAAAGCCGCAGCGCTGGTACAGCGACAGTGCCGCGTCGTTGCCTGCGGTCACGGTCAGTTGCACCAGGCGCAGCCCTTCGCAGCGGCCGGCATGCACCAGCAATTCCTGCAGCAGTCGATAGCCCACCCCGCTGTTGCGCTGCCCGCCGGTGACGTAGAGCCCGAAGAGGGTTGCCTTGTGCCGGGCCTTTTCCCGCAGCTCGAAGGCCAGGCCGACGATGCCCAGCAGGCGCCCCTCGGAAAATGCCCCCAGCAGCAGGTCCAGTTCGCCATCCAGGCGCGAGGCCCACCAGGCCAGGGGTAGTTTTTCCCGCTCGGTGACACTGGAAGTGAACGCCTGGGGATGGCGGTCATAGGCTTCGAGCATCAAGGCCCGGTACTGCTCCACGTCGTCAGGGGTCAAGCGTTGGATCTGCATGTTCAGTCGAGGGTCTTCTGTCCGGTGATGAATGAGGCGGACTGGATCTTGCCCGCCTGCACTTCATAGATAGCCACGGTTTCCAGGGTCCCGCTGCCTTCCGCGAAGGTCCGGCTGATCAGCTCATGATCGACCACCACATTGCCCATCACGCTGCGCTGCAGCAGCCGGGCATGCAGGTTGGGCTCGCGAAAGCGTACCTGCGCTCGGGCGCCAAGTTCCTCATGGCCCTTGGCCAAGAGCGTTGCCGGGTGCTCGTATTGCCGGGCATCCGGCGCATAAGTCGCCAGCCAGGCCGGCAGGTCCTTGCGGTTATAGGCCTGCAATTGCTCCTCGACCACCGCTTCGGGACTGGGAAAACCAGACATGGGATGACTCCTCGATCAATTGACTCGGCGCTGTTCGAACATCAGCCGCACAGCCAGCGCCGCCAGCACGAACCCCATGAAATAGCGCTGCACCGACAGCCAGGTGGGGTTGCTGGCGAACCAGGAAGCGATACCCGCGGCAAACAGCGCGATCAGCAGGTTGACCGAGAAGCTCACGCTGATCTGGGTCAGGCCGAGGATGATGCTCTGGGTAAACACCGAGCCGTGCTCAGGCTGGATGAACTGTGGAAACACCGAGAGGTAGAACACCGCGATCTTGGGGTTCAGCGCACTGGTGAGAAAGCCCATGGTCACCAGCTTGCGCGGCGAGTCCGCAGGCAGCTGCTGGGCCTCGAAAGGCGAGCGGGCACCCGGCTTGAGCGCTTGCCAGGCCAGCCACAACAGGTACAGGGCACCGGCCCACTTGAGCACTTCATAGGCCATGGGCACCGCCATGAACACCGCGGTCAGGCCCAGCGCAGCGGCGAACAGGTGAACGAAGAACCCCGCCACCACCCCCAGCAACGACGTCACTCCAGCCTTGCGCCCCTGGCAGATCGAACGGGAAATCAGGTAGATCATGTTCGGGCCCGGGGTCAGCACCATCAGCAAGGAAGCGGCGGCGAAGATCAGGTAGTCGTGGAGTGGGATCATGGCAGTCCTTGGCGGTGCGGGCAGTCAGGCTGGGGTGGTTGGCAAAGTGCGATAGAACGGCAAGATCAGATCCCGTGTCAACGGCGCCAGGAACAAATCACCGTCGCCGGCCGGATCGATCCAGCGCACTTCTTCGATCTCTGCCGCGGGGGTCACGGGCGTGTCGATGCGAACCAGAAATACCTCGGCTTGCACCACATGCCCCGGCTCATTGGCCGCCGGGGCGGAGAACTGCTGCAGGTAACGCGCCTGGGCCGGATCGATGCGCAGGCCCAGTTCTTCCTCCAGCTCGCGGGCCAGGGCCTGCACCGGCTGCTCGCCGGCTTCGATCTTGCCGCCCGCTTGCATGAAGGCCTGGGTGCCGCGCTTGCGCACCAGCAGGGTGTGTCCGTCGGCACCGATCAACAGCGCGGCAGCAATACGAATGATGGAAGGAACAGCAGAGCAGGACAGTGACATGGGCATCGGGCAACCTTGAAAACGAAGGCGCAAGGATCACATGTCCGGCAGTGGCACGTCATCCGTCAAAGCTCTGCTTGCTCCTGGCAGATGCCTGGGATCATGGGTTCGCTTGGCCTTTATCGGGCAGTTTGACGAACACGCTGTAGCGAGCGCCTTCCATGGTTTCGAAGGCTATCAGCTTGTCCACCAGGGGCAGGTTGAGCACCTTGCCGGCATTGAGCAGCAGCATGCCGTTGTCGGCATTCAGGTTGCGCGCCAGGATCATCCCCGCCATCAGCTCCCGGGTACCCAGGACCTTGACCGACGGATCCCCCAGGGTCACGTCGCTGAGGTACACCGAACAGACCTGGATGAAGCCTTCCACCAGTTGCGGATCGTACAGACGGCCAGCGTACTTGCGAATGAACACCAGGGCCTCGTCGCTGTTCATGTGTCGCTCAAGGACCAGCCCGCATTGCAGCTCGATGAAATCCACCGCCAGCTTGAGCAGACGCGACCCCAGGGGAATCGCCTCGCCCTTGAGGTGATCGGGAAAGCCGCTACCGTCCCAGTGTTCCTGATGATGACGGATCAGCCGCGCGGCATCCTGCACCGGCTCCAGGGTCATCAACAGCGATTCGCTCTGTGCCGGATAGGCCCGGTAGCGTTCACGCTGGTGATGATGCAGCAAGTCGGCCGGGGTGATCATCATGCTGTCGCTCCAACTCAGCTTGCCGATGTTATGCAGTGCCGCGGCCATGGCCAGGTCGCGCTGGATCGGCGCCTCCAGCCCCTGGATCTTGCCGTAGGCGCGCACCAGCTCGATGATCCGCCGGTTGGTCTGCTTCTCCGGCGGCAAGCGCTGGTTCACCAGCAGCGAGAACAGCTCGGCTCCCGTGGCATAGCTGTGCTTGAGCTCCTCATAGGCCAGGTCAAGCATGTCGGCTGTCTGTTGCAGCTCGGCGGTACGGGCCGCCACGCGTTTTTCCAGCAGGGCGTTGAGCGTCTTGAGTTCGTTGTTCTGCTGTTGCGCCAGGCTGTCCAGGCGTCGGCGCTCACGTTCGGAATGCTGATGCTCCAGAGCCTGGCGCAAGGTCAGCAGCAGTTCCTGATCATCCCAGGGCTTGCTCAGGTAACGGTAGATTCCCCCTTCGTTGATGGCCCGGGCAATCAGCTTCGGGTCCGGATCGCCCGTCAGCAGAATGCGCGTGGTGGCAGGGTAATGCTGATGAATGCGCGCCAGCAGGCTCGGGCCGTCCATGTGCGGCAAGTGGGCGGCGCTGATCACCAGGTCCACCTCTTCGGTGGCCATGATGCGCAAGGCCTCGCTGCCGTCATGGGCGCAGTGCAGTTGATAGGGATGGGGCGCGAGTAACTGGCGCAGGCGCTGCAGGATCGCGTCCTGGCCATCCACCAGCAAGACTCCGGGTTGGCGTGTGACAGTGGCAACGTTCAGCTCACCCATGAGACACCTCGGGTCAACGTCGATGAACGCGTCCTTCATTTTGTAGATGGGCAACGGCATTCCCTGTTGCCTGATTCAAGACTAGAAGAATTTCCAATCGAGATGATGGCTTTTTAATGCCATCGGTCCGCTGAAAGGGTTCCAGCGGGCCCGCAAGGCGAACGCAGCCTTGTGCCAACGTTCGCCGGCAATGGCATCACTGAGCAGCTTTGGCGCTGGAGCCGAAGGATGCAAAACGCTTGTTGAAACCGGCAATGCGGCCTTCGGACTGGGTCTTGCGCTGCTGCCCGGTGTACACCGGATGGGAGGCACTGGACACGTCCAGGGCGACGTAGGGGTAGGTCTTGCCGTCGCTGTACTGCTGGGTGCGGTCGGTGTCGACGGTGGAACCGATCAGGAAGTACACATCAGCGGCGGTATCGTGGAACAGCACGGTGCGGTAGTCGGGATGGATATTGGGCTTCATGGGAACCTCCAGCGGATTGGGATGGCAACAATTGTTATACAGTAACAATAAATCTCGATTTAAACGAGAACTTATCGCAATAAGGTTATTCCCCCAAGGTCCCGGCCAGTTGCCACTCCTCGGTTTCAGGCTTGCCCACACGGCGCTGGCGGGCCAGTATGCTCAGCTGCAACGCTCTCACACTGCCGTGAATTCCTATAAGAAATGCCTGTGCAGCCTGCCGTTCCAGCCGTTCGGTGCCGCTGTGTATTACCCGTTTTCCAGGCATCCGCTGCCTGAATGACCTGATGAATCCGAACCAAGGAAACCGTATGAGCCTGTCACTCCTGAGCCGCTACGCCTTCTTTGCCGCCTGCGTGATATTCACCCTCGCCAGCCTGCCCTTTCTCGACAATGACTGGCTCTGGCCATTCACCCTGGTCACCCTGCTGTTGAGCTTGCTGGGGATCTTCGACCTGCTGCAGAGTCCCCATGCGGTACGCCGCAACTACCCGATCCTGGGTAATATCCGCTACCTGGTGGAAGGCATCCGCCCGGAAATCCGCCAGTATCTGCTGGAGTCCGACAGCGACGCGCTGCCGTTTTCCCGGGCCCAGCGTTCCCTGGTGTATTCCCGAGCCAAGAATGAAAGCGCCGACAAACCCTTCGGCACCCTGATCGACGTCTATCAGTCGGGCTTCGAATTCATCGGCCACTCCATGCGCCCCGCGCCCCTGAGCGATCCCAACAGCTTCCGGGTGATCGTCGGCGGCCCTCAGTGCACCCAGCCCTACTCCGCCTCGGTGTTCAATATCTCGGCCATGAGCTTCGGCTCCCTGAGCGCCAACGCCATTCGTGCCCTGAACCAGGGGGCCAAGCTCGGCAACTTCGCCCACGACACCGGTGAAGGCAGCATCAGCCCCTATCACCGCGAGCATGGCGGCGACCTGACCTGGGAGCTGGGCAGCGGTTACTTCGGCTGCCGCACCAGCGACGGCCACTTCGATCCCGAGCGCTTCGCCACCCAGGCGCAGAACCCGCAAGTGCGGATGATCGAGATCAAGATGAGCCAGGGCGCCAAGCCGGGCCACGGCGGCATCCTGCCCAAGCACAAGGTGACCCAGGAAATCGCCGACACCCGGGGTATCCGCATGGGCGAGGACTGCATCTCGCCCTCCAGCCACAGTGCGTTCTCCACCCCCCTGGAAATGATGCATTTCATCCAGCAGCTGCGTGAGCTGTCCGGCGGCAAGCCCGTGGGCTTCAAGTTCTGCCTGGGCCACCCGTGGGAGTTCATGGGGATTGCCAAGGCCATGCTGGAAACCGGCATTCTCCCGGACTTCATCGTGGTCGACGGCAAGGAAGGCGGCACCGGCGCGGCGCCAGTGGAGTTCACCGACCACATCGGCGCGCCGATGCGCGAAGGCCTGCTGTTCGTGCACAACACCCTGGTGGGCCTGAACCTGCGGGACAAGATCAAGCTCGGCGCCAGCGGCAAGATCGTCAGCGCCTTCGACATCGCCAGCGTGCTGGCCATTGGTGCCGACTGGGCCAACTCGGCCCGGGGCTTCATGTTCGCCATCGGCTGCATCCAGTCGCAAAGCTGCCACACCAACAAGTGCCCGACGGGCGTGGCCACCCAGGACAACCTGCGCCAACGCGCCCTGGTGGTGCCGGACAAGGCCCAGCGGGTATTCAGCTTCCACCGCAACACCCTCAAGGCCCTGGCGGAAATGCTCGCGGCCGCCGGCCTGCAGCACCCCTCGCAACTGGAGGCCAAGCACCTGGTGCGACGCATGTCGGCCACGGAGATCAAGCTGTTCTCCCAGTTGCATGTGTTCCTCAAGCCCGGCGAACTGCTGACCGGCGAGGTCAACGGCGAGTTCTACTCGCGCATGTGGCAACTGGCCCGGGCCGACAGCTTCGAACCCAACACCGAAGCCGCCGCTTAAGCCCCATTGCCCAGTGCTCCCCGGTTGCCGGGGAGCGCCGGGCGTCACCCAAGGAAGATTCGAATGCTCAAGGTCATCGCTGAAGATTTCATCCAGCCCGAACACCTGGACACCGTACGCCCGTGGTACGCCGAACTGGTGGAGAAAACCCGCCAGGAACCGCTGTGCATCGCCTACGATCTGTTCGTCGATCAGAAAGACCCGGGGCATTTCATCTTTGTCGAACAGTGGCCGGACCGCGCCGCCCTCGACGCCCACTGCCAGACCGAGCACTTCACCCGTCTGGTGCCGCAGATCAACGCCTTCCAGAGCCGCGAATGCCGCGTGCTGCTGATGGACGAATTCTAGCCCCCCCACAACCAAGCTGACCGGACCACCGAAAGCAGAACGAAACCCCGCTGACGCCTGGGAGATTCGCCATGCCATTACTGCCCTTCGAGTTGCTGTCCCCTCCATTGCCCGAGCCCTGGCAATCCTCGCTGGTGGGCCGGATAGGTCCGGCCCGCATCAAGGTCCTGCGCATGAGCCCGCAGTCCTATCCGGAAGAAACCCATGACTACGACGAAGGCCTGCTGGTGAGCCAGGGTTGCCTGCGCCTGGGTATTGGCCAGGCCACCGTGGAAGTGCAGGCCGGACAGATGTACCTGGTGCCGGCCGGCGAGGCCCACTGCGTGCTGCCTGGCAGCCACGGCACCCTGGTGATCTTCGATGTCGAGCCCCCCAGCGCTTGACCCATAGACGCAAACACCCCAACCACCCGCCCCGGCTCGATCGGGGACCTTTGCACGGAGAGGCTCATGGCTCGTCTACTTGCAGCGCTCGCTCTATTGATCTCCTTCACCAGCACCGTTGCCAGCGAACGCTGGCAAACCCTGCCCCCCACTCCGGCCCCGGTGCCCGGGGCGCAATCGGCCCACGCCGAGGTCAACGGCATCCGCCTCTACTACAGCAGGATCGGCCACGGCTCGCCGGTGGTGCTGCTGCATGGCGGCCTGGGCAACGCCGACTACTGGGGGCATCAGGTCCAGGCCCTGGCCACCCGGCACACGGTGATCAGCATCGACAGCCGCGGTCACGGGCGCAGCAGTCGGGATGCCCGCCCCTACGGCTACGACCTGATGGCCGACGACGTGATCGCCCTGCTCGACCAATTGAAGATCCCCCGCGCCGATTTCGTCGGCTGGAGTGACGGCGCGATTCTCGGCCTGGACCTGGCGATGCGCTATCCGCAACGGGTGGGCAAGGTCTTCGCCTATGCCGCCAACACCCGGACTTCCGGGGTCAAGGAGGGGGTGGAGCAGAACCCGACCTTCGCCGCCTACATCGAGCGCGCCGGCCAGGAATACCGCCGCCTGTCAGCGACGCCCGGGCAGTACGACGCTTTCGTCGAGCAGATCGGCCAGATGTGGGCCAACCAGCCCAACTGGAGCGATGCCGACCTGGCCCGGATCAAGGCCCAAGTGCTGATCGTCGACGGTGATCACGACGAAGCCATCAAGCGCGAGCACACCGAATACATGGCCGCAGCCATTCCTGGCGCCGGGTTGCTGATCTTGCCCAATGTCAGCCACTTCGCCTTCCTCCAGGACCCGGGGTTCTTCAACGCGGCTCTTGAGCACTTCCTCGACGACCAATAGGCCCAGGCCGCCTGAGGCGGTTCAGCCAGGCGATAGGGCGAGCGCAGAGTCACCTGTGGCGAGGGCAGGTGCTCGCCCATGGCCGGCCTGATGCCTCAGCCCACAGCTGCCGCAAAAATGGGGCGGCAACCCAGTCCTGGGCGAACCAGTAAAGCCTTCGACCTCAGGTAATCGCCATGCCCTGGAAGGCCCCTTTTCCGGGGACATTTCTGCTCGCAATAATGCATTTATGCATATTTTAATTGCATTGACGCATGAAGTATCTAAGGTTGGTTTCAGGCCCACCCGGCGCTCGCCATCGAGGCTGGCACAGCACCGCGCCTGGCATCAGGGCCGAATGAACCAGTTGATCGAAACACGCAACAACGACTCAAGCCACAGGCTTGTTTTCATTCATG
This sequence comes from Pseudomonas sp. PH1b, assembly GCF_000633395.1. Lineage (GTDB taxonomy): Bacteria > Pseudomonadota > Gammaproteobacteria > Pseudomonadales > Pseudomonadaceae > Aquipseudomonas. The sequence goes on along the minus strand of NZ_AYMU01000010.1, from coordinate 238,099 downwards.
GAGGATGAACATGTTAAGCACACCCTTGACCCACACCGACATGCCGCAGGCTCTGCCCCAGTGCCTTGCCGGCGCGCTGCTCGACCTCGAACTGGCCGAGGCCGGTTTGAGCGCCGAGCCGGCTCCCCTGGCCGGCACCCGGCTCAACTTCAGCGTGCAGCAGCAGACCATGAGCAACTGGTGCTGGGCCGCCCTGTCCGCCTCGGTGGGCAATTACTACGGCACCGGTTCCTGGACCCAGTGCGGCGTGGCCAACGCCGAGCTGGGCCGCAACACCTGCTGCGGCCAGCCCGGCCCCTGCAACGTCTATGGCTACCTGGACTCGGCGCTGCGGACCACCCGCAGCTATGGCGGCATGCGCGAGGACCGGATGCAGATGCCGGCCATCGAGAACCAGCTCGGCATGGGGCGCCCTGTTGGCCTGCGCTGTGCCTGGTACGGCGGCGGCGCACACTTTTTGACGATCTACGGCAGCGACGGCGGCTACATCCTGGTGGCGGACTCGATCTACGGTTACTCGACCCGTGCCCTGAACAACTTCCCCGGTTCCTACAACGGCGGCGGCAACTGGACCCACACCTACTTCACCCGGAAAAACTAGGAGGCGTCATGCAACTGACTTACCCCAAGGCGCCTGCCACTGGCGTCCAGCAACTGCAACCCGCGCTGCAGGCAGCCCTGCAAACCCAGGGCTTCGGCGTCAACCATGGTTTTACCCGTGCCCGCAGCGGCCACTTGAGCCTGTCCCAGGGGTTCCGGGGCTACGCCCTGAGCCTGGAAGACCTGAGCAGTGGCCATGGCCTGGCCCAGGCCCAGGTGGGCGACTGGCATTACCTGGTGTTCGCCGGCGGCCTGTCGATCGCCGATGCACAGTTGACCGAGGCCGCCGGCACGCTGGATTTCTCGGCGCTGAACCACGGCGCCCTGGCCACGTCGGCGGTCAGGGCCCTGAACCTCGCGGAAAACACCGCCTCGTTGCAGGGCAAATCCTATGAGCTGCGCTTGCTGTTCGTCCCGGCACTGCAGGTCACGGCAATCTGGCTGCACGCAGACGCTGAAGATGTGCTGCTGCCCATCGAACCCACCCCGCCGCAGCTGGCGTCCCGGCCATTGCATGACGAGGCAAGCTTGCTGGCCTTGCTGGCCCCCCTGGCCCGCCAGGCCAAGGCGGTCTTCGACACCGACACCAGCGGCACCCTGGGCGGCTGACCGGGGAGCAAAAAAAATCCGGCGGCCCTTGCGGGGCGCCGGATTCTTCATCCCGGGCTTCAGCCCGGGCGGCTCAAACCAGGAGCCTCTGCGGGCCGCCCGTTACGACGCCGAGCGCGCTGGCTGGGCATTGGTCGGCTGCAGCTTGAACAGGTAGAACAACGCCGTCAGCAGCACCAGGAATGCCGGGCCGATGTACAGCGCCACGCGGGTATCCGGGAAGTAGGCCATCAGCCCCACCACCAGCACCAGGAACGCCAGGGCCAGGTAGGAACTGATCGGGTACAGCCACATGCGGTATTTCAGGCCGGCACGCTCGGCCGGGCTCAGCCCCTTGCGGAACTTGAGCTGGGCCAGAAGGATCATCACCCAGGTCCAGATCGCACCGAAGGTGGCGATGGACGTCACCCAGACGAACACCTTCTCCGGCACCAGGTAGTTCATCAACACCCCCAGCAACAGGGCGAAGATCGACAGCAGCAGGGCCCGACGCGGCACGCCGTTGCTCGAGGTCTTGGCAAAACCGGCCGGGGCCTGGCCATTCTGCGCCAGGCTGTAGAGCATGCGCCCGGTGCTGAAGATGCCGCCGTTGCAGGACGACAGCGCCGCAGTGATCACCACGAAGTTGATGATCCCGGCGGCGGTCTTGATCCCCAGACGCTCGAAGGTCATCACGAAGGGGCTGCCCTGGGTGCCGATTTCGTTCCACGGGTAGATCGACAGGATCACGAACAGCGCGCCCACGTAGAACAGCAGGATGCGCCAGAACACCGAGCCGATGGCATTGGGAATGGTCTTCTGCGGGTTGCGCGCTTCACCGGCGGTGAGGCCGATCATCTCTACGCCCAGGTAGGCAAACATCACCATCTGCAGGGACATCAGCACGCCGGTCACGCCATTGGGCATGAAGCCGCCGTGGGTCCACAGGTTGGAAATCCCCAGGGCCACGCCGTCATTGCCGAAACCGAAAGCGATGATGCCGATGCCGCCGACCACCATGGCGATGATGGTGACGATCTTGATCAGGGCGAACCAGAACTCGAACTCACCGAAGGCCTTGACCGCGATCAGGTTGATCGAGCCCATGCTCACCAGGGCCGCCAGGGCCCAGATCCAGCGCGGCACATCAGGGAACCAGATGCCCATGTACACCGCCACCGCGGTGATTTCCGCGACGCAGGTCACCAGCCACAGGAACCAGTAGTTCCAGCCGGTGAGAAAGCCCGCCAACGGGCCCAGGTAGTCCTGTGCGTAGCGACTGAAGGAGCCGGCGACCGGGTTGTGCACCGCCATCTCGCCGAGAGCGCGCATGATCACCAGGATCGCCAGGCCGCCGATGATGTAGGACAGCATGATGGCCGGACCGGCCATCTCGATGGCCTTGGCCGAGCCGAGGAACAGGCCGACGCCGATACAGGCGCCAAGCGCCATCAAGCGAATATGCCGTTCGCCGAGTTCGCGTTTCAGCGGGCCGCCGTTAGCGGTCTCGCCGTGGGGCAGTTGGTTGCCAACTGGCATAGAGATACAACCTCATTTTGTTATTGGATATGAACCACCGAGTCTTCGAAGCCACGGCGGATAGCCGAAGCCTGCTCAACCGGACCGGCCTTGTGGGACGGTGCGTCTGTAGGACAAAACCTGCCAGATCAGCGGGGTGCGCAGTATAAAAAGCTCCCGACAGGGCTTTTCACTCTATAAGCAGCTAAATTCAGAGAGAAATCTCGGCAAATACCGCTTTCACGGAGAAGCATTACCTGCTTTTTGCCCTGAAACTTCACTCGGAAAGGGCCGCGAGTATTGCACAGCCCCGGTGCATCGTCATGCCCCTACCTAGGGCGTATTTACCTGGCAAAAGCCTCTAGCCTGTGGCCTGGGAGCGTGTTCCCGTTCGGCTGCGCAGCAGGCGCAAACCTGAGCGCGCGTTCTGTCGGGGAGACCACGCTGGCTGGCTTCAGGGCCGCTGCGCAGGCCGGCGGGAGCACGCTCCCTGGCCACAGCAGCAGGGCCGCGTCGTTTTCACAATTTATTCACCGGCCGCCAGCACCGTCTAAGCTTCAGGCAAGTCCGATCAATCTGCGTGAATGGATCAATCGACTATGGGCGCTTTGTGGCAGACCGATTCGCGTAAGAACGCAGCGCCAGACCACAGCGAGGACGAAGCGCCTTCACCCAAAACCTCCAAACCCCGGCGGTACGCCTGGCGCCTGTTCTGGCTGTTGCTGCTGATCGCGCTGATTGCCCTGGGTGTCGCCGCCACCCGCGAAATGCGCACCTCGAAACTCCAGGCCCGGGAGTTCAGCAAGCTCGCCAGTGAGCTGAGCTACTCCCTGCAACCAGGTCCCAGTGATGCCATCTTCTATCCGGGAGCCGGGCCCTTCGATCGGCGCCTGGGCTATAGCGCCCTGGGCGAGTTCCTGCCACGCCTGCTCAAGCGCGGTTACCTGATCGACGCCCAGACGCGTTTTTCCCCGGCGCTGATGGACTACAGCAAGAGCGGCTTTTTCGTGCCCTATACCGAGAAGATCCAGGCTGGCCTGTCCATCACCGATTGCCGCGCCGCACCGCTGTACCAGTTCAAGTACCCGCAACAGCTGTATTCGACCTTTGCCAGCATTCCACCGCTGGTGGTGCACAGTCTGCTGTTCATCGAGAACCGCGACCTGCTGGACCCCAGACTGGGCCAGGCCAACCCGGCGGTGGACTGGCCGCGCTTCGCCAAGGCGGCCTGGTCCCAGGTGGCCAGGCTCCTGCACCTGCCCGGGCAAACCGCCGGCGGCAGCACCCTGGCCACCCAGCTGGAAAAATACCGGCATTCGCCGGATGGCTTGACGGCGTCTGGTGGCGAGAAAATCCGCCAGATGATCTCCGCCAGCGTGCGCGCCTACCAGGACGGCCCCGAAACCCTGCAAGCCCGACGCCGGATCGTCCGTGACTACCTCAACAGCGTGCCGCTGTCGGCCGTTCCCGGACACGGCGAAGTGCATGGCATGGCCGAAGGCCTGCGGGTCTGGTACGGCGCCGACTTCGATCAGGTCAACCAGGCCCTGGCCAGCACCGCCAGTGACTCGAAGAGCCTGGCTCAGCGCGGGCTGGCCTTGCGCCAGGTGCTGTCGCTGATGATCGCCCAGCGTCGTCCGTCCCATTACCTGGCCAAGGGGCACGCCGAACTCGCCGACCTGACCGACAGCCATATCCGCCTGCTGGCGCAGAACAATGTCATAGATCCCGCCCTGACTGCCGCAGCCCTGGCCAGCAAGGTGACGTACCGCGACTGGCAGCAGCAGCCGACCCTGCAGCCGATCGAGACCAACAAGGGCATCAGCGTCGCTCGCAGTCGCCTGGCAGCGCTGCTCAATCGTCCGCTGTATGACCTGGACCGTCTCGACCTGTCCGCCACCAGCACTTTGCAGAGCGACCTGCAACGCCAGGCCACCGAGTACCTCAAGCACCTCGCCGATCCGGCTTTCGCCGCCCAGGTCGGGGTGCTCGGCGAACGGCTGCTGACGCCTTCGAGCACCACCCAGGTGCGCTACAGCTTCACCCTGTTCGAACTCACCCCCGACGGCTCGCGGGTGCGGGTACAAACCGACAGCACCGACCAGCCGTTCGATATCAACGAGGGCAGCAAGCTGGAGCTGGGGTCGACCGCCAAGCTGCGGGTGCTGACCACCTACCTGCAGATCATTTCCGAACTGCACGACAAGTACGCCGGGCAAACACCCGCACAGTTGAAAAAGGTAGCGGTGAACGATCAGGACCGCCTGAGCCGCTGGTCCCTCGACTACCTGATGCAGAACAGCGACCGCAGCCTGCCGAAAATGCTCGATGCGGCCCTGAACCGCACCTACTCCGCGAGCCCCGGTGAGGCCTTCTTCACCGGCGGCGGGGTCCATCACTTCCACAACTTTCGCAATGAGGACAACGGCCGTAGCCCTACCCTGCGCGATGCCTTGCGCGAATCCATCAACCTGCCATTCATTCGCCTGATGCGTGACCTGGTGCGCTACAGCACCTATGGCGGCGACAGCAGCAGCGCCGAATTGCTCAAGGACGACCAGGACCCGCGGCGCCAGGAATACCTGGCACGCTTCGCTGACCGCGAAGGCACTTCGTTCCTGCTGCGCTTTTGGAAAAAGTACCGCAACAAGGACACTCAAGCGCGCCTGGAAACCTTCCTCGACAGCCTGCACCCCACGGCGATCCGCCTCGCCGCCGTGCACCGCTACCTGCTGCCGGACGCCAGCCAGGAGAGCTTCAACCGCTTTGTCCGAGCCCACATGAAAAACGCCAAGGTCAGCGAAAAGCTCACCGATGAACGCCTGGACAAGCTCTATGCCAGCTACGGCCCTGGGGCCTACAACCTGCCGGACCAGGGCTACATCGCCAAGGTCCACCCCCTGGACCTGTGGCTGCTGGGCTACCTGATGAGCAACCCCGACGCCACCTTCAGCCAGATCGTCAAGGCCAGCGAGTTCGAGCGCCAGGAGGTCTACAGCTGGCTGTTCAAGAGCCGCCACCGCAGCGCCCGGGACAGCCGCATCCGCACCATGCTGGAGATCGAAGCGTTCCTCGATATCCACCAGCGCTGGCAGAGCGTCGGTTATCCCTTCGACCACCTGGTGCCCTCCCTGGCCACCGCCATCGGCAGCTCCGGCGACCGTCCGGCGGCCCTGGCCGAGTTGGTGGGGACCATCCTCAACGACGGCGTACGCCTGCCGACCTTGCGCATCGACAGCCTGCATTTCGCCGCCGGCACACCCTATGAAACCCGCTTGAGCAACGACCCGGACAAAGGCAAGCGAGTGATGCCCTCGGAGGTGGCCACAGCGCTACGCGGCGCCCTGTCGCAAGTGGTGGATGCCGGCACCGCGAAACGCGTGGCCGGGAGCTTCAAGCTGGCCGACGGCACCGCGCTGGCCATGGGCGGCAAGACCGGCACCGGCGACAACCGCATCGAGGCCATTGGCGCCGGAGGCCGGGTACTGAGTTCGAAGTCGATCAACCGCACCGCCACCTTCGTGTTCTATATCGGTGAGCACCATTTCGGCACCCTCACCGCCTATGTCCCTGGGGCCTCGGCCCAGGCCTTCAAGTTCACCTCGGCATTGCCGGTGCAAGTCCTCAAGGGCATGGCACCGATCCTCATGCCCTACCTGCAGCCAGGCAGCGCCACTCAATGCCTGGGGAGCCTTGCCCAGCGCTGAACCCTGGACTGTCTCGTAGCCAAGGGATCGTGCGGTTCTTGAAAATCTGCCGAGCCCCTCCGGGGCCCGGCAGTACGCCATGCCTGCAGCGGTCTGGAGGCCGCAGCCTGCCTGAGGCCTGGCGTTCCTTGCGATAACACCCTCGGCCTTCACTCCTTCCTCTGCGCTTTTTCGTCTCCGACAAACGGCAGCCTCGCTCGGCGTAGAACTGCTTGCGTCGCCAATAAGATATATCTTAAGTTATGTCTAAATCACGACGGAGAAGAGAAAATGAGAGAGCACCACCCCCATTCCCACCGCGAACACGGTGACAGCCACGACGGTTTTGAACGCCGCCCCGGTCGCGAACGCGGCGGCCGCGGTCCCCGGGTGTTTGCCCCCGGTGACTTGAAACTGCTGCTGCTGGCGTTGATCGCCGAGCAGCCTTGCCACGGCTACGACCTGATCCGCCAGATCGAAGGCATGTTCGATGGCGCCTACAGCCCCAGCCCTGGAGTCATCTACCCGACCCTGACCTTTCTTGAAGAAAGCGAAATGATCCAGGGCGATGCCGCTGGCGGAAAAAAAAGCTACAGCGTGACCGACGCCGGTCGTCTGTCCCTGCAGGAGCAGGCGATTGCCCTGGAGGGTGTGCGGATGCGCATCGAGGTCAGCAAGCGTTCCCTGGGCGGCCATGATCGTCCGGCACAAATCCATGAGGCGGTGCACAACCTGCGCCATGCCCTGCACATGCACCACGGCCGCTGGACCCCGGAAGAAATCCTCCGGGTGCGCGACCTGCTCAACAATACCGCCAAGGCCATTGTCGATGGTCCTGTCAGCCACTCTGCCCAGGAGAAATCCGAATGACTGCAACCCCAGAACTGTCCATTCACCGGGTCATGCACGAGATCAAGCGCCGGCGCCTGAAGGTCTTGCGCGTCGTCGACCTGACCCCGCGCATGCGCCGCATCACCCTTGGCGGGCCAGAGCTGGCCGGGTTCATCAGCCTGGGCAGCGACGATCATGTGAAGCTGCTGTTCCCCGAGAACGCCGAACAGCAAGCCGCCCTGGAAACCCTGGTACTGGGCCCGGGCAAGGACAGCGGGCCAATGCCCGCCATGCGCGACTACACCCCGCGGCGCTATGACCTGGAACTGGGCGAGCTGGACATCGACTTCGTCCTTCACGGCGACGGTCCTGCCTCGACCTGGGCCGAGCAGGCCGAACCCGGCCAGTACCTGCACATCGGCGGCCCACGGGGCTCGATGGTGGTGCCGGATATCTTCGACAGCTATTTGCTGATCGGCGATGAAACCGCCCTGCCCGCGATTGCCCGGCGCCTGGAGGAACTGCCGGCCGGACGCCAGGTACTGGCGGTGATCGAAGTGCAGGACAGAGCCGAACGCCAACTGCTGCAGAGCGCCGCCGAGGTCGAGGTGATCTGGGTCGAGCGCACTGGCGGCGGCCAGGATCTGATCAGCACCGTGCGTCAGTTGCAGGTCCCGCCAGGCAAGCTGTACGCCTGGGTAGCCACCGAGAGCAAAGTTTCGCGCCAGGTTCGTCGAGTGTTGCTGGATGAGCACCAGCTCAACGACGAATTCGTCAAGGCTGCCGGCTACTGGCGCCTGGACGGCAGCGAAGAGGAATAACCCCGCGCCGCTGCAGACGCTGGCGAAGGCGAAGGCGATCGCAAGGGCCCCTTCGCCGGCAAGCCGGCTCCTACGGGATCGCGGGGATGCCTTTCTTGTAGGAGCTGGCTTGCCAGCGAAAGCGGTCGCACGGCCCCCTTCGCCGGCAAGCCGGCTCCTACGGGGTCGCGGGGATGCCTTTCTTGTAGGAGCTGGCTTGCCAGCGAAAGCGATCGCAAGGGCCCCTCCGCCGGCAAGCCGGCTCCTACGGGATCGCGGGGATGCACTTCTTGTAAGAGCTGGCTTGCCAGCGAAAGCGGTCGCAAGGCCCCTTCGCCGGCAAGCCGGCTCCTACGGGGCGCGGCGGGGACGTTTGCCCAGCCGGCGGTCCAGGTCCAGCAGTATCAGGGACACCAGGACGAATCCCGCCAGTATCCCCAGGGCATTGAGCAATACCTGGGGGTAGCCCAGCCGGTCCACGGCAAGAAAGGGATAGGGGTACAACCCCAGCAAGTGCCCGCGCAGCAGCAAGTAGGCGAAATACACCACCGGGTAGAGCATCCACCACCCGAGGTGCCTGAGGCGTAACCGGCCCTTGGGTACGCAGCACCACCAATAGACCAGGAACAGCAGCGGCATCACATCATGCAGCAGCTCGTCCGCCAGCCATTGCCAGCCCTGGGGATGCCACAGGTGACGCAGCAGCAGGCTGTAGGCCAGGCCCACCAGCACAATACTCGCCGCCACCCCGCCACTGACCCAGGGCTGGAGCATGAAGGCCTGACCCCGGGACAGCCGCAGGTTCAGGGCACAGGTCAGCACACTGGCCACCAGGGTGTTACTGAGCACGGTGAAGAAACTGAAGAAGTTCACCAGCCCGCCCAACAGGCTGGCCCCGGCGTCCCAGCGCACCAGCAGGATCAGGTACAGCTGCACCGTCAGCCCCAGCCAACCCAGCACTGCGGCAATGGCAATCAGCCCGCGCCGGCTGAACAGCCCCTGCAGCGATACACCGGCCATGGGATTCCTCAGAGTGGACGCTTGGTGCGCTGCAACTTCACATAGAGCTTCTCGACTTTCTCCCGGGCCCAGGGCGTCTTGCGCAGGAAGGTCAGGCTCGACTTGATGCTCGGATCGCTCTTGAAACAGCGGATATCGATGCGCTCGGCCAGCCCCGACCATTCGTAGTGTTCCACCAGCGCCTTGAGGATCTGTTCCAGGGTCACGCCATGCAGCGGGTCGGTGTGGGTGTCGGTCATGCCAGGCCTTTGCGCAAAGAAGTTGGGAAAGCCGCGCACCTTAGCCGAGGGCATGCGCCCGCGCCAGCGTGCCTGGATAACTGTAGTCGCTGCCGAAGGCCGCGAGCGCTCCGACAAGGTGACCTCAGGCATCTCCTGTTGCCGCAGGTGCTGTCGGCCCGGCACCCGAACACTGCCCAGGCTGGCAACAATGGCGACAGAAAACACGTGCGGCATGAAAACAAAAAAGTTCCTGGCTTTTCGAAATAAAAGTGATGTTATATTGTATCAATAAATATCACTCAGCTCGCACTTCAGGCACCCCCGTGCCTCGCCTGTTTTCTGACTCAAAGCGCTCTGCGCAACGCTTGCCAAGGAATGATCGATGTCCCTCTTCTACCCTCGCCCTGCTCGCCCCCTGCTGTGGCGCCTGTCGCCGTTGTCCGCCGCCTTGCTGATCGCCTCCCAGGCCCACGCCGTGGAATTGCCGCAGCAGGTCATCACCGCCAACCCCCTGGGCAGTACGCAACTGGCGGCGCCCGCTACGGTGCTGGAAGGCGACCAACTGACCCTGGAGCAGAAAGGCAGCCTGGGTGAGACCCTGAACAAGCAGCCGGGGGTGTCCTCGTCCTACTTCGGTCCTGGCGCCAGCCGTCCGATCATCCGCGGCCTGGACGGCGACCGCATCCGCATTCTGCAGAACGGTGTCGGCGCTCTGGATGCGTCCTCGCTGTCCTACGACCACGCGGTGCCCCTGGATCCGGTCAACGTCGAACGCATTGAAATCGTCCGCGGGCCGGCAGCCCTGCTGTACGGCGGCAACGCCATCGGCGGAGTGATCAACAGCTTCGACAACCGAATTCCCACCGAGGCCATCGAAGGCATTCATGGCGCTGGCGAACTACGCTATGGCGGCGCCGACACCACTCGCAGCAGTGCCGGCAAGCTGGAAGCCGGTGACGGCACCTTCGCCTTGCACCTGGATGCCAACTCACGGCAGTTCAACGACCTGAAGATCCCCGGCTACGCCCGCAGCCGCCACGCTCCGGAAAGCGAAGACGGCGCCGGCAAGAAAGGCCGCCTGGGCAACAGCGACGGACGCCAGGACGGCGGCGCCATTGGCGGCTCCTACACTTGGGACGACGGTTACGCCGGGCTGTCCTACAGCAACTACGACTCCAACTATGGCTCCCCGGCCGAAGAAGACGTCCGCATCCGCATGAAGCAGGATCACTACGCCTTCGCCTCGGAGCTGCGCAACCTGCAAGGCCCGTTCAGCTCGGTGAAATTCAACGCCGGCTACACCGACTACGAGCACCGTGAAATCGAAGGCGGCGAAACCGGCACCACCTTCAAGAACAAGGGATACGAAGCGCGCATCGAGGCCCGGCACCTGCCCATCGGCCCGCTGGAAGGGGTCGTCGGCGCCCAGGTCAATCGCAATGAGTTCTCTGCCCTGGGTGAAGAAGCCTTCGTCCCACAAACCGATACCAACAGCGGGGCCTTGTTCATCCTCGAAGAACTGCAAGCCACCGAGCGCCTGAAACTCAGCCTCGGCGGCCGCCTGGAACACACCACGGTGGACCCGGACGCCAAGGGCAACGAGCGTTTTGCCCAGGCCGACAAGTCCAGCAGCTTTACCGCCGGCAGCCTGTCTTCCGGTGCCGTCTACACCCTGACACCGGTCTGGTCCCTGGCCGCCACCCTGGGCTACACCGAACGCGCCCCGACCTTCTACGAGCTGTATGCCAACGGCGCCCACGTCGCCACCGGCACCTACGAAGTGGGCAACGCCAAGCTGTCCAAGGAAAAGGCCGTGTCCAGCGACCTGGCCCTGCGCTTCGACAACGGCACCCACAAAGGCAGCGTCGGCGTGTTCTACACCCATTTCTCCAACTACATCGGCCTGCTGGGCAGTGGTCGGACCCTGAACGACGAGGGTGATGAAGACGCCGATGGCATCCCGGAATACACCTACTCCGGCGTAAGGGCGCGTTTTACCGGGATCGAAGCCCAGGATCGCTGGACCCTGGGGGAAGGCGCCTACGGCAAGTTCGCCCTGGACCTGTCCGGCGACTACACCCGGGCCAAGAACCTCGACAACGGCCAGGCCCTGCCGCGCATCGCGCCACTGCGCCTGAACAGCGGCCTGCTGTGGGAACTGGACCGCTGGCAGGCACGCCTGGATGTGCAGCATGCCGCCAGCCAGGGCCGAGTACCGGACCACGAAAGCGGCACCGATGGCTATACCACCTTTGGCGCCAGTGCCGGCTATCGCTTCGATATCGGCCATAGCCAGTGGCTGGCCTTCGTCAAGGGCGAGAACCTGACCAACCAGACCGTGCGCTACGCCAGCTCGATCCTGCGGGACATCGCGCCGGCGGCCGGGCGCAGCGTGGAAGTGGGGTTGCGGACCACTTTCTAACCCTTCGCCGGCAAGCCGGCTCCTACAGATCCGTGTAGGAGCCGGCTTGCCGGCGAAAGCGGTCTCAGCGATAACGCCGCGGATCAGCCTCGATCAGGCTCGCCAGCTGGGTCAGGGCAAAGCGCAATTCGTCCTGGGTGGTGGGCGACATCAGCACCACCCGTACACAGCGGGAGTGGGCGTCGCGCTCCACCGCAAATTGCGTCCCGCTCATCACCAGCACCCCGTGGGCCCGGGCCAGGGTGGCGAACTCGTCGCCGGTCCAGGGCTCCGGCAAGGTCAGCCACAGGTGATAGCTGTGGGGCTGGGTCTTGACCTGCATCCCGGCGAACACCTGCCGGGCAATCGCCTGGCGCGCCGCCGCTTCCGTACGCTGGGTCTGCACCAGCTTGCGGTCCAACCCTTCGACAATCACATTGCTGGCCAACTGCGCGGTCAGGGGCGATGGCATCCACACGCTGCTGCGGACCATCGAGCTCAGGCGCGACAACAGTTTGGGCGGGCTGTAGAGATAGCCAATCCGCAACGCCGGCATGATCGCCTTGGATAGGCTGGTGAGGTACACCGAACGCTCCGGCGCGTAGGTCGACAACGGCTTGATGGCAGGATCGGTCGCGAGAAAGCCGTAGATATCGTCGTCGATGATCAGGAAGTCGAACTCTTCGGCAAGCGCCGCGATCTGTGCCCGACGCCGGGGCGACATGATCGCCGTGGTGGGGTTCTGACAGCTGGCGACACACACCAGCAACGCCGGCTTTTCCTTCAAGCACTGCTCGCGCAATGCCTCGGGAATCATCCCCTCCTCGTCCATCGCCACGCCCTGCAGGCGCCGCTCCAGGCCACGGGCCACGGAGATGATGCCCGGGTAGGCCAACGACTCGCAGAGCACCAGGTCACCGGCATTGCTCAAGGCGCTGATGGCCACCATCAGCCCGTGCTGGGCACCGCTGGTGATCACCACCTGCTGCCAATGAGCCTCGGGCAAGGCGTGGCGCAACCACTGCGCCCCGGCTTCGCGGTGGGCCGGATGCCCGCCATCGGGGGCGTAGTCCAGGGCCCGGCCGAAGTCGCTGCTGCGGGCCATGCCCACCAGGGCACCGCGCAGCCAGTATTCCAGGGTCTCGCTGTAGGGCTTGATGATCGACAGATCCAGGGTTTCGGACTGCCCCAGGGACAGCGAAGGCGCGCTGGAGCCTGGCGGCACCTCCATCGCGGGTTGCGCCAGGACGTAGGTGCCACGTCCCACTTCGCCCTGCACCAGGCCGCGCCGCTGGGCTTCGCTGTAGGCGCGGCTGATGGTGCCGGGCGTGACATTCAGGGTCACCGCCAGTTCGCGCAGGGTGGGCAGGCGATCACCGTCATTCAACAATCCGCTGCTGATATCCCGCGCCAGGGCGTCGGCGATGGACAGGTAGACCGGCTGGTTGAATTCGCTTAACTGGGGAACCCACATGGAGACTGATGACCGTCGGCTGCATTGAAGTGCACCGGAGCTTATCACAGGCCCGACGGGACCATTAACATCGACTCAATCCTGCCATTGCCTGGTTCAACAACAAGGTTAACGTCATGATATCGCTGCCTAAAAACTTCAAAAATAAACAATAAATACTTATAAATCAGACGCTTGATATTGAATTTCCAAGACTCTGAAAGTGCTTCGGCAATGACTGGGCGCAGAAAAAATTGAATCGATTCAATTTTCTGAAATACACTGAAACACCAGCAACTCAATCGACTCAATCCTTCCCACCCCTGCCCAGTCGAGATGCCATGCACAGTCTCAGAAAGGACCTGTCCCTCTCCGCCGTGATTGCCGGCCTGATCGCCGTGATCATTTCCTACGCCGGCCCGCTGATCATCGTGTTTCAAGCCGCCCGCGAAGCCCATCTGCCCAGTGCACAGGTGTCGTCCTGGATCTGGGCCATCTCCATTGGCAGCGGCCTCACCGGCCTGCTGCTCTCCTGGCGCCTGAAGGTTCCGGTGATCACCGCCTGGTCGACCCCCGGCGCGGCGCTGCTGGTGTCGATGCTGCCCACGGTGTCGCTGCCCCAGGCCATCGGTGCCTATATCGTCGCCTCGCTGATCATCGCCGTGATCGGGCTCTCCGGCCTGTTCGACAAGCTCATGGGCCACCTGCCCAAAGCCATCGCCGCCGCCATGCTGGCGGGCATCCTGTTCCGTTTCGGTGCCGGACTGTTTACCTCGGTGACCCTGCAACCGGCCCTGGTACTGGCAATGATCGGCGCCTACCTGCTGGGCAAGCGCCTGTCGCCGCGCTACGCGATTCTCGCGGTGCTGCTGGTGGGCTGCGGCGTCGCCGCTGGCCTGGGCGAGTTCAACAGCGGCGCCATCACCCTGGCCGTGGCCGAGCCGGTGTTCATCGCCCCGCAATGGAGCTGGCACGCCATCATCAACCTTGGCCTGCCCCTGGCCCTGGTGACCCTGACCGGGCAATACGTGCCGGGCATGGCGGTGATGCGCAGCGCCGGCTACAACACCCCAGCGCGCTCGATCATTTCCTGGACCGCCATCACCTCCGCGCTGCTGGCGCCCTTCGGCTCCCACGGGATCAACCTGGCGGCCATCACCGCGGCCATCTGCACCGGCCGTGAGGCTCACGAAGACCAGGGCAAGCGCTACATCGCCGGGATCGCCTGCGGCCTGTTCTACATCCTCATGGGCATCTTCGGCGCGACCCTGGCCTCGGTGTTCGCCGCGCTGCCCAAGGAGCTGATCGCAGCCCTGGCCGGCCTGGCCCTGTTCGGTGCCATCAGCGCCGGACTCAGTGGCGCCATGGCTGACGAGAAACAGCGGGAAGCGGCCCTGATCACTTTCCTGGTCACAGCCTCGGGCATGAGTTTCCTCGGCCTGGCCGCCGCGTTCTGGGGGCTGATCTTCGGCCTGGTGGCGCACTTCGCCCTCAGCTACACCCGGCACAAACCGGCCCTGGCCGAGGCCACAGCCCCGCGCTGAACCCGCTCCGGCCCGGTGACTGTTACCGAATCCGAAACTGTTCATGTCGATAAAAGCGCTTTCTCTTGATGAGACGGCGCTTTATCCTTAGCCCCCTAATAAAGCTGAACCGTTTCATCTTTCCCTTTGAAATCAGCGGCCTGCCGTCCTCGATCAACCTGCATCGATGCCTCGCGCCGTGCCCTTGCTTCTGCCTACTCCTAGAAAAAGACCTGACTCGAATGCCTATGCCCGTTTTCCAGCGTTTAAAAGACAGCGCTGTCCTGACTCCCGTCGCCTTGCCCAAGACCCTGAGCCTGCTCGGCGCCCTCGGGTTTGCCGCTTGCGCCCAGGCCGCGCCGGCCTTCGACAGTGATTCACCCTGGATGCTCGGCGACTGGAACGGTACGCGCACGGAACTGGCCAACAAGGGCTACGACTTCAAGATCGACTACGTCGGCGAGATGGGTGCCAACCTGCACGGTGGCTACGACCACGACCGTACTGCGCGCTACAGCGACCAGTTCGCCTTCGGCAGCCACCTGGACCTGCAGAAAATCCTCGGCTGGGACGACGCCGAATTCCAACTGACGGTGACCAAGCGCGACGGCGACAACATCAGCAATGACCGGATCAACGATCCGCGGGTCGGCGGCTTCACCTCGGCCCAGGAAGTCTGGGGCCGCGGCCAGACCTGGCGCCTGACCCAGATGTGGTACCAGCAGAAATTCTTCGACCAGAAACTCGACATCAAGGCCGGCCGTTTCGGCCAGGGCGAGGACTTCAACAGCTTCCCCTGCGACTTCCAGAACCTGGCGTTCTGCGGCTCCCAGGTGGGCAACTGGGCCGGCAGCGTCTGGTACAACTGGCCGGTCAGCCAGTGGGCCCTGCGGGTCAAATACCACCTGACGCCAGAGGTGTATGCGCAGATCGGCGCCTATGAGCAGAACCCCTCGAACCTGGACCGCGACAACGGCTTCAAGCTCAGCGGCAGCGGCACCCAGGGCACCCTGTTGCCGGTGGAACTGGTGTGGACGCCCAAGCTCAACGGCCTGGCCGGTGAGTACCGCGCCGGCTACTACTACAGCAGCGCCAAGGCCAGCGACGTGTACAAGGACAGCAACGGCCAGCCTGCCGCGCTCACGGGCGAGGCCTATCGCAGCAGTTCGAGCAAGCACGGCCTGTGGTTCGGCGCCCAGCAGCAGGTCACCAGCGTCGCCAGCGACCAGTCCCGCGGCCTGAGCCTGTTCGCCAACGTCACCGCCCATGACAAGAAGACCAACGCCATCGACAACTACGTCCAGGCCGGCCTGGTCTACAAGGGCCTGTTCGACGCCCGGGCCAAGGACGACATCGGCTTCGCCCTGGCGCGGGTTCACGTCAACCCGGCCTACCGCAAGAACGCCCAGGCCAGCAACCAGGCCCGGGCGCTCTACGATTACGACAACCCCGGCTACCTGCCGCCCCAGGACACCGAATACAGCGCCGAGTTGTACTACGGCGTGCACCTGGCCAACTGGCTGACGGTGCGCCCCAACCTGCAATACATCCGCCATCCCGGCGGCGTAAGCCAGGTGGATGACGCGCTGATCGGCGGGATCAAGCTCCAGAGTTCGTTCTGAGCCCCTGCGGCACAAACCCAGCCGATTCAGACTTTTTCGCTGAACCAAGCCCGCGCCTGATCGTCATCTACAGTGAACATGCGCGGGAACACTCTAAACGTCACGGAGAACCACACTATGAGCACTGAGGGTGCTTCAAGTCCGAGCCGCTTGCTGCCAAGCCTGCTCGGGATCTTGCTGCTGCTAATGGGCCTGGCCTTGCTGGCCGGGGGGATCAAGCTGAGCATGCTCGGCGGCTCGCTGTACTACGTCCTGGCCGGTATCGGCCTGACGCTGACGGGCCTTCTGCTGCTGGCCGGCAAGCGTTCAGCGCTGGGGTTGTATGCCCTGGTACTGTTTGCCAGCACCGTCTGGTCGCTGTGGGAAATCGGCCTGGACTGGTGGCAACTGGTGCCGCGCCTGTCACTGTGGTTCGCCCTCGGCGTGGTCCTGCTGCTGCCCTGGTTCCGCCGCCCGCTGCTGCGTGACGGTCCGGCACCAATGGGCACCGCCGCACTGAGCGTGGCCGTGGTCCTGGCCGGTGGTGCCGCCATTGGCAGCCAGTTCACCAACCCTGGGGAAATCTCCGGTGACCTGGGCCGCGACACCGCGGACATGGCCAGCACCGCCCCGGCCATGCCCGAGGGTGAATGGCAGGCCTATGGCCGCACCGAATTCGGCGATCGCTACTCGCCGCTGAAGCAGATCACCCCGTCCAACATCGGCAAGCTGCAGGAAGCCTGGCGCATCCGCACCGGCGACATGCCGACTGCCAAGGACCCGGTGGAAATCACCAACCAGAACACCCCGCTGAAGGTCAACGGCATGCTCTATGCCTGCACCGCCCACAGCAAGGTGCTGGCCCTTGACCCGGATACCGGCAAGGAAATCTGGCGCTTCGATCCGCAGATCCAGGGCCCCAACGGCGACGATTTCCGTGGCTGGGCGCACATGACCTGCCGTGGCGTGTCGTACTACGACGAAGCCAACTTCAAGAACACCGACGCCATCAGCCAGCCGGCCAGCCTGTCCCCTGCCGGCCAGGCCATCGCTACCAGCTGCCCGCGCCGGCTGTTCCTGCCGACCGCCGATGCGCGCCTGATCGCCATCAACGCCGACACCGGCAAGGTCTGTGAAGACTTCGGCAACAAAGGCGCCGTGGACCTCAAGGCCGGCATCGGCCCGTTCACTCCGGGCGGCTACTACTCCACCTCGCCGGCGGCCATCACCCGCAACCTGGTGATCATCGGCGGCCACGTCACTGACAACGAGTCGACCAACGAGCCGTCCGGGGTGATCCGCGCCTTCGACGTGCATGACGGTCACCTGGTATGGAACTGGGATTCGGGCAACCCCGACGAAACCACGCCGCTGCCGGAAGGCCAGACCTACACCCGCAACTCGCCGAACATGTGGTCCCTGGCCAGCGTCGACGAGAAACTGGGCATGGTCTACCTGCCCCTGGGCAACCAGATGCCTGACCAGTGGGGCGGCAACCGCACCGCAGGCGCCGAGAAATTCAGCGCCGGCACCGTGGCCCTGGACATCGACACCGGCAAGCTGCGCTGGAACTACCAGTTCACCCACCACGACCTGTGGGACATGGACGTGGGCAGCCAGCCGACCCTGATCGACATGAAGACCGCGGACGGCGTCAAGCCGGCGCTGATCCAGCCGACCAAGCAGGGCAGCCTGTATGTGCTGGACCGTCGCGACGGCACCCCGATCGTGCCGATCCGCGAAGTACCGGCCCCCACCGGCGCGGTCGAAGGCGACCACACTGCACCGACCCAGGCCCGCTCGGACCTGAACCTGCTGCCACCGCCACTGGACGAAAAAGCCATGTGGGGCGCGACCCCGTTCGACCAGATGCTGTGCCGCATCCAGTTCAAGGAACTGCGCTACGAAGGCCAGTACACCCCGCCGTCGGTGCAGGGCAGCCTGATCTACCCGGGTAACGTCGGCGTGTTCAACTGGGGCAGCGTCTCCGTGGACCCAGTCCGCCAGTTGCTGTTCACCAGCCCGAACTACATGGCCTTCGTGTCCAAGCTGGTGCCCCAGGCCGAAGTGGCGGCCGGCAGCAAGCGCGAAAGCGAGACCTCGGGCGTGCAGCCCAACAAGGGCGCCCCTTACGCGGTGATCATGCACCCCTTCATGTCGCCGCTCGGCGTGCCTTGCCAGGCCCCGGCCTGGGGCTACGTGGCCGGTATCGACCTGACTACCAACAAGGTGGTGTGGAAGCACAAGAACGGCACCAGCCGTGACAGCTCGCCGATCCCCATCGGCCTGCCGATGGGCGTGCCAAGCATGGGCGGCTCCATGGTCACCGGTGGTGGCGTGGGCTTCCTCAGCGGCACCCTGGACCAGTACATCCGCGGTTATGACGTGAAAAACGGCAAGGAACTGTGGAAATCCCGCCTGCCAGCGGGCGGCCAGGCCACGCCGATGAGCTACACCGGCAAGGACGGCAAGCAGTACGTCCTGGTGGTGGTGGGCGGCCACGGCTCCCTGGGCACCAAGATGGGCGACTACATCATTGCCTACAAACTGTCGGAATAAGCTTTACCGAC
The DNA here is from genome assembly GCF_000633395.1 of Pseudomonas sp. PH1b. Taxonomy (GTDB): domain Bacteria; phylum Pseudomonadota; class Gammaproteobacteria; order Pseudomonadales; family Pseudomonadaceae; genus Aquipseudomonas. The sequence goes on along the minus strand of NZ_AYMU01000010.1, from coordinate 219,287 downwards.
GGATATAAAAAGGGCGGCTACCTTGGGGTAGCCGCCCTTTTTTATGCCGTTCGCACTCCCCGTAGGAGCTGGCTTGCCAGCGAAGGCGTCGGCCCGGGCACTGCATGGCTTGCGGACCTGTTCGCCGGCAAGCCGGCTCCTACAAGGTGCCAGGCGTTCGATCTTGTTCGACCGGCAGCCTCTCACATTGCGATCACCGAAAATTCCTACAACTCGCGTCGAATTGCATCACCTTGTCCATTCAGGACTCAGCCTTTAAGGTCTGACCTGTCACCGGCAAGACCGTGACAGGGTGTGGAAGCCCCTATCTCGTTAGGCGTAAACAACGCCACCTAGTGGCCAATCCGATTCCTGCGAGAGGGACCCACAGCAATGAACAACAACGCCGCTGACCCGCCCGAGCAACGCCATATGCCCCTCACCAGCAACGATTACAACATCCCCGCCCTGCTGGTGGACACCCAGGCCCCGCTGGACGCTCTCCACGAGGCCGCCGCGCACCGCATCCGCGCGGCCACCCAGTTGCTGGAGAACATCGCCAGCCACGACAACCTGCAGAGCAACCCGGCCCTGCTCCAGGATTTCGCCCAGCTGTGCGTCATCCCCCTGCGCGATGGCTGTGACCTGCTGGACGTGCTGGGCCGTCGCCTGCAGGAACAACTGCTGAGCTGAACTCCCGGACACGGCGCCATCCAGCCGGGCCCATCAAACCCCGGCCTCACCTCGCCATTCCCCGCCCCCGTAATTGCAAAAAGACACTAGCCCATTTGTGCTAATCGACCCTCCCTGTCCTGCGGCGATATAGTGCCCACCCACCACCCGTTCCTCTCGATACCGCCGTTTGCGGCGTGGGGAGCGGCTGCGCCGTAGAAAGCACAACAACACCAAGGAAGAGTCATCATGAAACTCCACTCCAGCATCCGCCCTCTCACCCTGCTCAGCATCCTGGCCCTGGCACTGGGCGGCTGCGCCATTGCCAAACCCAGCAACGACGACCTCAAGAACCGCGCCCAGACTACCCTCGGCAAGCCCGTGACCACAGTCTCCAATGTGCGTAGCGATGCTTCCCAGACCTACTTCACCGCCAGCACCAGCAATGGCGAATACAACTGCGTATTGCCCAGTGGCGGCATGGTCGCCTTAGCCAGTATGGGCGGAGTGGTTGCACTCCCAGCCGAGTGCAACAAACAGTAAATCGCTCCCGGCGACCCAGGTTCGCGCCTCGGACTGTCCGCTCTGACTGCCGGACAGCATCACCGCGGACAGGGCAAACACCTGTAAAGGCCCCGATGCTATGAAATCCCGCTTATACATGGCGACAGGCCTGGCCCTGCTCGCCTGCGCCCTGAGTGCCTGTGCACCACGTCAGGGGCGCACCCTGGACGAATACCCGCCGGTCAAGATTTCCACCGTGCAGTACCCCGACGCGCCCTTCGACACCCAGGCCGCGCGCGCCGCCCTGCAACCCGGCACCGCCACGCTCACCGGCAAGTTCTGCATCGTCGGCAACGACGGTATCGAGGACAGCCGCGACGTCAAGATCTATCTCTACCCGGTCACCCCGCACTTGCAGGCCTGGCATAAATTGCGCTCATCCCAGCCCGAAGGCGCGCCGGTGAGCATGCTTCCCGAGGCCGTGGCCGTGCACCGGGTAACCCGGACCAACGGCAACGGCATCTTCCAGTTCACAGGCTTGCAACCGGGCCGCTACTTCGTCCAGGGCCAGGACATGGTGTACGGCACCAGCCGCTGGAACGAGTACGTGGGCACCGGCCAGAGCAATACCAACTACGGACCGGTGACCACCCACTACTACACCGAGCGCAGTTCGACCTCTTCGTACTCGGGCATGCTGGACGACTTCGTCGACATCGCCAGTGGCGAGAACAAGAAGCTGACCATGACCAACTACCCCCTGCTTATCCCGTGCCGGACCTGGTAGCGGCCTCTGGCACCTGCGCCCTGTGAGCGGACGCCATTGGCGTCTCGCGCAGGGCTCGCAAGGTGCTGCGCAGTTCCACCGGCCGCACCGGCTTGGACAGGATCGCGATGTTGCGGTCGTGCAGGGCCGCGTGAATTTTCTCGATGTCGTGCCCGGTAATGATCAGCGCCGGCACTTCCCAGCCCCGCTGCCGGCGGATGCTGTCGATGCATTCGATACCCGAGGCCCGGGTGCCCAGGTCATAGTCGGCGACAATGATGTCGCAATCGGTCAACAGATCCTCCCCGCTCGATTCGGCCTGGACCACGCAGCCCCAGCGCTCCAGCAACGCCGAGGTGGCCAGCAGTACGTTGCGATCATCCTCCACCAGGCAAACCCGCAACCCGGTCAGCAAACCGCTCTGGATGGCCTCGTCACGGCTGCGCAAACGCTGCGGCGCCGCCAGTGACAAGCCATGGAGACTGACAGCGGTGCCGCGGTCGACCCGCGAACGGATGCTCACCTGCAGATCGATCAACTGCCCCAGGCGCTTGACGATGGACAGGCCCAGGCCAACGCCCTCGACGTCCTTGTCGCGCACCTGGCGGACCCGGTAGAACTCATCGAAGATCTTCGGCAGGTGCTCCTCGGCAATTCCCCGGCCCTGGTCATAGATAACGATGGCCAGCCCCTGGCCACGTCGCCGCACGCCAATCAGCACCGGCCGTTCCGCCGCGTACTTGAAGCAGTTGGACACTACGTTCTGCACCATGGTCGCCAACAGCCCCGGGTCGACCCGCACCCACTGGGCACAAGGCCGCAGCCGCAGCTCGACACCCGCCCAGCGCGCCGCTTCGGTGTTCTGGCGCACCAGATCACGCAAAAACTCGCCCAGGTGCACGGTTTCGTACTTGGGTTGCACCCGCCCGTTGTCCAGGGTGTAGAGGTCGAGGATGGAACGGAACAGCTGCGAGACGTTGAGCAGCGAGCGGTCGATGTTGTCCACCATGCGCCGCTCGTCGACGCCCAGGCTGGCTTCCCGCAGGCAGGCGGTGAACAGGCCGATGGAGTGGATCGGCTGGCGCAGGTCATGACTGGCCTGGGCCAGGAAGCGGGACTTTTCCAGGTTGGCGGCAATCGCCTCTTCCGAGGCCAGGCGGGTGCGCTTGAGCAGGATATGGGCATACACCGGAATCACCGTACTGGTGATCATCAGCATCAGCACCATGTAGGGCTGGGCCTGCCAATAGGGGGTCAGCAGGTAGACCATGAACAGCGCGAACAGCGCCAGAACAGTGGCAATGGCCAGGTAACGCGAGCCGAAGCGCATGCCATTGCCCAGGTTGACCCAGACCATCACGGCATAGATCGGCAGCGCGCCCTCCCCCCCTACCACCAGGCCGTAGCAGGTGCCGCTGTAGTCGTAGACCATGCCCAGGATGCGCCGCGCCGGGTAGTGCCCGGGCCAGCGGGCAATGGCCATGCGCAGGATGATCGAACCCAGCATGAACACGGAGATATAGATGATCACCGGCACATAGGTCGCCATATCCTGCCCCGGCAGAAAGCCGATCACGGCAAACCAGAGCAGGGCGCATCCGGCCACTATGATCCGCAGGGTGGCCTGGTCCAGCTCGCTGTCCTTCTCAACTTTCATGCCGTCACCTCCTTGTGCAATATGCGTTGGCGTGGTCTTTTGCCGTCCTGCACGGCTGCGTTCCGGACACGACCAGCGGGCAGTTACAACGCCACGCGCCAAGTTAGCATGCTCACAGGATTGGATGTTTCAAGGAGTTTCACCACATGACCTGCCGGATTATCGTCGCCGACGACCACCCGCTGTTTCGCGAGGGCATGCTGCGCACCATCCAGCGCCTGCTGCCCGAAGCCCTGCTTGAAGAGGCCGGCGACCTCCCGGCGGTGCTGGAGCTGGCCCGGACCGGCGAGGAGCCGGACTCGCTGATTCTCGACCTGCGCTTTCCCGGGCTGACCTCGGTGAGCATGATCGCCGACCTGCGCCGACAACTGCCTCGCACCTCGATCATCGTGGTGTCGATGATCGACAACCAGGAACTGATTGGTGAAGTCATGGCCGCCGGAGCGGACGGTTTCATTGGCAAGAGCATTGCCCCGGATGAAATCGGCCAGGCGATCCAGGCCATTCGCCAGGGCGAAGTGGTGGTCAAATACGCGCCCTCCGGCCTGCTGCTGACCCTGGATGCCTGCGCCGAAGTGAGCCAGCTGACCACGCGCCAGCAGGAGGTGCTGCGCCTGATCGCCCAGGGCAAGACCAACAAGGAAATCGCCCGGGAGCTGGATATCTCGCCATTCACCGTGCGTATCCATGTGTCCTCCCTGCTGCACACCCTCAAGGTGTCGTCACGGGCCGCCGCCGCGGTGAAATTCGCCGGGAACTGGTAAACCGGGACAAACCCTCTCCCGCGCTTCGGTGGCATCCCCGCGGATGTCCGCGTCCTGTTTCCCCCTGCGACACCAATAGCACTGGGAAGCCTGGGACAAATGAGGCAGCATCGGTCCTGGCACGCCTGTACAAACGCCATGGCATTGGGCGGCACGCCAGGAACAGCGTGCTGGCGCGACCGCCCCACGCAGGAGAAAAAACATCATGAATACGGATAAACGTGATGAGTTGTTTGATCGGTTGCACCACTGGTTCGGCGACTCGGAAGCCGCCAACTGGAACGAATACACCGCCGAACAGGTGGCCCTGGGCGTCTTGCACGGCTTTACGCCGACGCAATGGCAGCGGCTGGGCGAGACGCTCTTGTCACGCCCCGAATACTGGCAGCACCGCTGCGCGGTATCCCTGGGAGAATTGCGCAGCCCCCCGGCCATCGAGTTGCTCAAGCGCTTGCTGGCGGACTCGCCCTACCTAGATGTGCGGGTCATGGCGATCTATGAACTGGACTGGGCCGAAGCCGCGATCGAGCATCGCTATGCCCCGTGCATCCTGGAAATCATGGACAACCTGACGGAAGAAGGCATCGAACCGGAGTTGCAGAGCCTGCTGGCCAAGGCCGAAGCCGCCGCCCCCTGAAACCAGCCAGCCCCGGATGCCCGAGCCTCGCGGCCGGGCACCCAGGCACCTTCAGGTCGAAACCCGGGAGGTCATCATCCAGCGCTCAAATGCCTCGGTCGGCAAGGGCCGGCTGATCAGGTAACCCTGCACCGTGTCGCAGCGCCAGCTTTCCAGCAGCTTCAGGCAATGCTCGAACTCCACCCCTTCGGCCACCACCTTGAGCCCCAGCTTGTGGCTCATCTCGATGGTCGAGCGCACGATCACCGCATCACCGCTGGTCTCGTCCAGGTTGCGGATGAAGGACTGGTCGATCTTCAACTCCTGCACCGGCAGGCGCTGCAGTTGCGCCAGGGAGGAATAGCCGGTGCCGAAATCATCCACCGACAGGCTGATGCCACAACTGCGCAGGCGCTGCAGCACTGCCAGCGACTGCTCCGGATGGCGCATGATCGCGCTCTCGGTAATCTCGAACACCAACTGTTCGGCCGCCACCTGGTAGCGCTCCAGCCACTGGCTGACCCGGACTTCCAGGCTGTCGTCCTCCAGGTCGCTGGCGGAGATGTTGAGCGACAGGCGCACCGGCAGGGCCCGGCGATTCCACTCCGCCAATTGGCGGATGCAGGCCTCGATGACCCAGGACGTCAGGCTGTGCATGCTGCCGGTACGTTCGGCCAGGGGAATGAACTCCGCCGGCGACACCACGCCGAACACCGGGTGCTGCCAACGCAGCAGGGCTTCGGCCTGGTGCAGGTAATCCCGGCGCAGATCCAGCTTGGGCTGGTACAGCAGGAACAGCTCGCCTTCGGCGGCGGCGCGACGCAGGTCACGGATCAGGCTGATCTGTCGTTGATGGGCCAGATCGCGGTCCTGCTGGTAGACCTGCAGGTAGCCAGGCTGCAGCGAAGCATCATGGCGAGCGATGGCCGCACGGCTGATCAGCTCTTCGGCCGATTTGCCATCGGCCGGGTACACCGCCACCCCCATGCAGATCTGGCGCCGGACCTCATCCCCCTGGATCAGTTGCGGCCGGCTCAACAGGCCATGGAGCCGGTCGGCCATGGCGATGGCGCCCTCCAGCTCGGTGTTTTCCAGCAACAGCAGGAACTCGCTGGCGGTGATCCGCGCCGCGGTGTCCCCCTGGGACAGGACCTCGCGCAGCCGGCGACTGAGCTCGCCCATCATCTGCTCCAGCCCTTCCGTGCCGAAGCCTTCGTTGATCGCCCGGTAGTTGTCGATCCCCAGGTACAACAGCACCACGTTGCGCCGGGCCGCGATGGCCTTGCCCAGGCGCTCGATGGCCAGGGCACGATTGGGCAGGCCGGTCAGCGGATCATGCAGGGCGTTGTGGGCCAACTGGCGCTCGCGGGTGGCAATGGCGCTCTGCATGGCGTTGAAGGCATCGGCGAGCACCCCGAACTCGTCGCTGCGCTTGATGCTCACCGGGGCCTGATAGTTACCGGCACCAATGCGTCGGGCGGCCTGGGCCAGGTCCTCCAGGGGCCGCGAGACACGCCTGGCCATCAGCAGGGCAAAGGCCAGGGACACCACCAGCGCCACCAGGGCGATCCACAAAAACTCCCGATCCAGTGGGGTAAAGGCTTGCAGCGCCTGCTCCAGCGGGCTTTGCAACAGGGCCATGACCCGCGGATCTTCGGCGTCGCCGGTGTTGGCCAGTTGCAAGGCCTGGTTGAGGAACCGCTGGCCGTGGGTTTCGCTCAGCTGGGGCAGGGATTGCCACAGCGAATCACCCAAGACCTTGATGATCGGTGACCAGAAGAACTCCGGCTGGGTGCTGAACAACTCTCCCGGATCCTGGCCGTCGACCGTCAGGAATGACACCTCGAGGTTGCTCATGGAGCGCAGCTCCCGGGCAAACAGCTCGTCCATGGGAAAGCCCATCACCACCCGGGCAATGGGCAACGACTCCAGCACTTCGCCCTGGACCAGCAGGTAGGGGCGCCCCTTGATCGCGACAAACAGCATGTGGGTGTTGTGCCGCAGCGCCCGGCGCAAGGCCTGGTCATAGGGAAAGTGCTGGTCCCGGGCGATGTCCGCCAGGGTGCTGGCGATGACCCGGCCCTCGGGGCTGAGCACGAACATCTCGCTGGAACGGATACCGCCCCGGTGCTGCGCGAGGGCGGCGAGGATATCCACCGGCTTGCCGCTGACCACCGCGCGACGAAACTCCGAATCCACCACCAGCCAGTCGACCCCGTACTGCAAATTGCGGCCCCGCAGGTCCAGCAGGCGCTCGAACACCCGAGTGCCGATCTTCAACTGCAGTTGCGCCTGGCGTTCGACCGCCTGGGTAGTGGCGGTCTTGACCGCGAAATACACCGCCCCAATCAGTACCAACAGCAACAGCGCCAGCACCCCGACAATCCTTGCCTGAAAGGTTTGGCGCCACTTCACGAGGCCGCTCTCGCCAACTCCGATCGACCGGTGGACCCTGAAGACGCCAGCGCGACTGACGGCCGCCGAGAGCTGAAAAATCCGTTCCTCATACCCATCCCTCTGACAAGCTGAATGCGTGCGTCAAATAAATGCCAGATTCATTCCGACATTCCAGGCACTCAGATTAATCCTCAAATTACAGAAGATCACGCAATAAAACAGGTGATTGCGCAGTCATTTTATTGACAAAAAACAACAAAACAGCCTTAAAAGTACAGGGGTGAGCCTTGTTCCCACGACCTTGGCAGCGCCTGGAAACAGCCTGAGGAGCCGCTGGCTGCACGCTCGGCGGCATCAGGCCAGCCAACCTGAAACCGCACCGTACCCGCTGCCCTGGCACCTTGAAAAATGCTGAAACCAGTCGCCCATTGAAACCCGCCGCGACCTGCCCCATCTAACCTGCATAGCCCATCGTGCAGGAGCCTCCATGAGCGACCAGCAAGAATTTCCCGAAGACCTGCGTGACTACGTCGATCCGGAAAATACCGAACACCCGGCAGCCCAGGGCACCGGCCTGGCCCTGCCCGGGCAGAATCTGCCGGACAAGGTCTACATCATCCCGATTCACAATCGGCCGTTCTTCCCGGCACAGGTGCTGCCGGTCATCGTCAACGAAGAACCCTGGGCCGAAACCCTGGAGCTGGTGAGCAAATCCGATCATCACTCCCTCGCCCTGTTTTTCATGGACACCCCCCAGGAAGACCCACGGCACTTCGATACCTCCGCACTGCCGGAGTACGGCACCCTGGTCAAGGTCCATCACGCCAGCCGCGAGAACGGCAAGCTGCAATTCGTCGCCCAGGGCCTGACCCGGGTGCGCATCCGCACCTGGCTCAAGCATCATCGTCCGCCCTACCTGGTGGAAGTCGAATACCCGCACCAGCCCAACGAGCCCACCGACGAGGTCAAGGCCTACGGTATGGCGCTGATCAACGCGATCAAGGAACTGCTGCCGCTCAACCCGCTGTACAGCGAAGAGCTGAAGAACTACCTCAACCGCTTCAGCCCCAATGACCCGTCGCCCCTGACCGACTTCGCCGCAGCCCTGACCTCCGCCACCGGCAATGAACTGCAGGAAGTGCTGGACTGCGTGCCGATGCTCAAGCGCATGGTGAAAGTCCTGCCAATGCTGCGCAAGGAAGTGGAAGTCGCACGGCTGCAGAAAGAGATCTCCGCCGAGGTCAACCGCAAGATCGGCGAGCATCAGCGCGAGTTCTTCCTCAAGGAACAGCTCAAGGTGATCCAGCAGGAACTGGGGCTGACCAAGGACGACCGCAGCGCCGACCTGGAACAGTTCGAGCAGCGCCTGCAGGGCAAGGTCCTGCCGCCCCAGGCGCAAAAGCGCATCGAAGAGGAGATGAACAAGCTGTCGATCCTCGAGACGGGCTCCCCGGAATACGCCGTCACCCGCAATTACCTGGAATGGGCCACCGCGGTGCCCTGGGGCGTATTCGGCGAAGACAAGCTGGACCTCAAGCACGCGCGCAAGGTGCTGGACAAACACCACGCCGGCCTCGACGACATCAAGGACCGCATCCTCGAATTCCTCGCGGTGGGTGCCTACAAGGGCGAGATCAGCGGCTCCATCGTGCTGTTGGTGGGCCCGCCCGGCGTCGGCAAGACCAGCGTCGGCAAATCCATCGCCGAATCCCTCGGGCGGCCGTTCTATCGCTTCAGCCTCGGCGGCATGCGCGATGAAGCCGAGATCAAGGGCCACCGCCGCACCTACATCGGCGCCCAGCCGGGCAAGCTGGTGCAGGCGCTCAAGGATGTGGAGGTGATGAACCCGGTGATCATGCTCGACGAGATCGACAAGATGGGCCAGAGCTACCAGGGCGACCCGGCCTCGGCGCTCCTGGAAACCCTGGATCCGGAACAGAACGTCGATTTCCTCGACCACTACCTGGACCTGCGCATGGACCTGTCCAAGGTCCTGTTCGTGTGCACCGCCAACACCCTGGACTCGATTCCCGGGCCGTTGCTCGACCGCATGGAAGTGATTCGCCTGTCGGGTTACATCACCGAGGAAAAACTCGCCATCGCCAAGCGCCACCTGTGGCCCAAGCAGTTGGAGAAAGCCGGCGTGGCCAAGAGCAGCCTGAGCATCAGCGACAGCGCCCTGCGCACGGTGATCGACGGCTACGCCCGGGAAGCCGGGGTGCGCCAGTTGGAGAAGCAACTGGGCAAGCTGGTGCGCAAGGCCGTGGTCAAGCTGCTGGATGAACCGGACGCGACCCTCAAGATCGGCCCCAAGGACCTGGAAGCCTCCCTGGGCATGCCGGTGTTTCGCAACGAACAGGTGCTGAACGGCACCGGGGTCATCACCGGCCTGGCCTGGACCAGCATGGGTGGCGCCACGTTGCCCATCGAGGCGACACGCATCCACACCCTCAACCGTGGCTTCAAGCTCACCGGGCAGTTGGGTGACGTGATGAAGGAATCGGCGGAAATCGCCTACAGCTATGTCAGTTCCCACCTCAAGCAGTTCGGCGGTGACAGCGGTTTCTTCGATGAAGCCTTTGTCCACCTGCACGTGCCGGAAGGCGCCACGCCCAAGGACGGCCCCAGTGCCGGGGTGACCATGGCCAGCGCACTGCTGTCCCTGGCGCGCAACCAGCCACCGAAAAAAGGCGTGGCCATGACCGGCGAGCTGACCCTCACCGGCCACGTGCTGCCGATTGGCGGGGTGCGCGAGAAAGTCATTGCAGCGCGGCGGCAGAAGATCCACGAGCTGATTCTCCCGGAGCCCAACCGCGGGCATTTCGAAGAGCTGCCGGACTACCTCAAGGAAGGCATCACCGTGCACTTCGCCAAGCGCTTTGCCGACGTGGCCAAGGTGTTGTTCTAAATCCCGGCGTCGGCCAGCCGGCTCCTACCCTGAACTTCGGTAGGAGCCGGCTGGCCGGCGAACAGGCCATAACCGCCAACCTCCATCCCTCCCCTACACCGCCCATCATCTTCAGTTATGCTCGCCGTTCGTCACGAATGATCGGAGCTTCCTGACCCATGCCTGCACACCGCCTTCTTGCCCTGCTCAGCCTCGCCCTGCTTGGCGCCTGCGCCAGCCAGCCCAAGCAGAACGTCACCGTGGAAAACTCGAACCAGTGCCCCCTGCAACTGCACAACGGGCAAACCCTGACCCTGACCCTGCCGAGCAACCCCACCACCGGCTATCGCTGGGCCATCCAGGATTCGGCCGGCGGCATCCTGCGCAAGGTCAGCCCCGAGGTCTACAGCAACCCCGAAGACACCGGACTGGTGGGCAGCGGTGGGCAATCGACCTGGCGCTTCCAGGCCTTCGCCACTGGCACCGGGCGCCTGCTGCTGACCTATCAGCAACCCTGGGCACCGGAAGAAGCCCCGGTGAAGGCCTTCGACTGCTCGATCACGGTGAATTGACATGGGCTGGCTGATCCTCGCGCTGATGGGCGCCGCCACCTTCCTCTACGGGGTCAGCGTGCATGCCACCCTGCTCTGCCTGCTGGTCAAGCCACTGCCGGTGCTGGCCCTGCTGGGCTGGTTGCACGATGCGCCGCCCGGGGACTACCGGCGCTGGATCATCATCGGGCTGCTGTTTTCTGTGCTCGGCGACACCTTGCTGGCCTGGCCCACGGACCTCTTCGTGTTCGGCCTCGGGGCCTTCCTGGTGGCGCACCTGGCCTACCTCAAGGCCTACCTCAGCGACTGCCGGCGTATCGCCCTGCTGCCTCTGGTTGTGGCCCTGGCCATTGGCGCAGTGCTGCTGGGCATCCTGATCTCCCACGGCCTGGGGCCGTTGCTGATCCCGGTGATCGTCTATGCCCTGACCATCAGCGCGATGCTCTGGCGGGCCCTGGCGCGCCTGGGCAGTGAAGTGCCCAAGCGCTCTGCGCTGCTTGCGGCAGTGGGCGCCTTGAGCTTTGCCTTCTCCGACAGCCTGATCGGTATCAGCCGCTTCGTGGTGGCCTTCGATGCCGCGCCGTACCTGATCATCATTTTCTACTGGCTGGGCCAGTGGGGCATTGCCGCTTCGGCGTTCAGCCAGAAGCCGCGCTGAGGCGCCTGCGCCGGCAGGCCGGTCCCTGCAATCTGCAGGAGCCGGCTTGCCGGCGAACAGCAGCACACCTTGTGTCGCCCTGGCGCCCGTGAAGGCCCTGCGGGCCTTATCGTCGCCAGCGTCAGCGGCTACAATGCCGGCCTTTTTATTTCTCCACCGCCGGAACCGCCGTGAGCAAAGAACCCGACCGCCTTTTCGCCCAGCCCCTGGCCCAGGTGCCCGACTTCGCCTTCAACGAGGACGTGGTGCGGGTGTTCCCGGACATGATCAAGCGCTCGGTGCCGGGTTACCCGACCATTGTCGAAAACCTCGGGGTGCTGGCGGCGCAGTTCGCCCAGCCCCACAGCGTGCTCTACGACCTGGGCGCGTCCCTGGGCGCGGTGACCCAGGCCCTGCGTCGCCATGTGCGCACCGATGGCTGCCGGGTGATCGCCGTGGACAACTCGGCGGCCATGGTCGAGCGCTGCCGCGAGTACCTCAACGGCCAGGATTCGATGTTCCAGGAGTTGCTGCCGGTGCAAGTGATCGAGGGCGATATCCTCGCCCTGGAATTCCAACCGGCCTCGGTGGTGGCGCTGAACTTCACCTTGCAGTTCATCGCCCCGGAGCAGCGCCTGGCCTTGCTCGGGCGCATCCGCCAGTCGCTACTGCCCGGCGGCGCGCTGATCCTCTCGGAGAAGCTGCGCTTCAACGACAGTGAAGAACACGCGCTGCTCACCGACCTGCACATCGCCTTCAAGCGCGCCAACGGCTACAGCGAACTGGAAATTGCCCAGAAGCGCAGCGCCATCGAAAACGTCATGAAGCCCGACAGCCTCGAAGAACACCGTGAGCGCCTGCTGGCCGCCGGGTTCTCGAAAGTCGTGCCGTGGTTCCAGTGTCTTAACTTTGCCTCGTTGATTGCCTTGCCATGATTGATCTGTCCCCCCTCGCCCGCCGCCTGGCGGGCACGCCCCTGGCCGAATGGGCCGCCGGCCTGCAAGCCCAGCTCGATGCCAAGATGGAAAAAGGCCACGGCGATCTCGAACGCTGGCAGAGCGCCCTGGATGCGCTGCCGAAGATCCAGCCCAGCGAGGTCGACCTGATCAATGGCCTGCGCCTGGACACCGAGTGCGACGACGCCACCCGGGCACAGATGCATGACGCGCTGATGGGCCTGTCGCCGTGGCGCAAGGGGCCGTTCGATCTGTTCGGCGTGCACGTGGACACCGAATGGCGCTCGGACTGGAAATGGTCCCGGGTCGCCCCGCACCTGAATCTTGAAGGCAAGCGCATCCTCGATGTCGGTTGCGGCAATGGCTACTACATGTGGCGCATGCTCGGCGCCGGCGCCCACAGCGTGATCGGCGTCGACCCCAACTGGCTGTTCTTCTGCCAGTTCCAGGCGGTACAGCGCTACCTGTCGGAGCCCTCGGTGTGGCACCTGCCGTTCCCCTTCGAAGACCTGCCGGCCAACCTGGAAGGCTTCGACACGGTGTTTTCCATGGGCGTGTTCTACCACCGCCGTTCGCCCATCGAGCACTTGCTGGCGCTCAAGGACTGCCTGGTCAAGAGCGGCGAGCTGGTGCTGGAAACCCTGGTGGTAGAGGGCGACCAGCATCAGGTGCTGGTGCCGGAAGACCGTTACGCGCAGATGCGCAACGTGTGGTTCCTGCCGTCGGTGCCGGCCCTGGAACTGTGGCTGCGACGGGCCGGTTTCAGCGATGTGCGTTGCGTGGATGTCAGCGTGACCAGCATCGAGGAACAGCGCGGCACCGAGTGGATGAAGTATCAGTCCCTGAGCGACTTTCTCGACCCGAATGACCACAGCAAGACCATCGAAGGCCTGCCGGCACCGATGCGTGCCGTGATAGTCGCCAGAAAATAACCGCGCCACGCCCTGTAGGAGCTGGCCGGGCGGCGTTCCGTTTGCCAGCGAAGGCGCCCGCCAAAGCGGCAAGGCTCGAGGGCCTCTTCGCCGGCAAGCCGGCTCCTACGGTTCTTTGTAGGAGCGAGCTTGCTCGCGAAAACCGCAGACACGTTTGAGATCAGCGCGCCCTGCGCGCCTTGAAGAACTCGCTCAGCACCGCGCCGCACTCCTCGGCCAGCACTCCACCCTCGTACAGCACCCGATGGTTGAGAAAGCCCTGGGTGAAGAACTGGCCCTGGCTCTGCACGATGCCGGCCTTGGGCTCCAGGGCGCCGTACACCACCCGGGCAATGCGCGAATGCACAATCAGCCCGGCGCACATGCTGCAGGGCTCCAGGGTCACGTACAGGGTGCTGCCGGGCAGGCGGTAGTTGCTCACCGCCTGGGCAGCGGCACGGATCGCCACCATCTCGGCGTGGGCGCTGGGATCGCTGCCGCTGATGGGGCAGTTGTAACCGCGGCCGATGATCTCGCCGTCCAGCACCAGCACCGCCCCCACGGGCACTTCTCCCAGGGCGGCGCCTTCGGCGGCCAGGGCCAGGGCCTCGCGCATGAAGTCCTGGTCACGGCTGCGGTCGATGATCGACGCGGGGCGAATCTGGCGCATCACACCACCTCGATTGCGGCCATCAGGCCGGTTTCCATGTGGTCGATCACGTGGCAATGGAACATCCAGACCCCCGGGTTATCCGCCACCAATGCCACCCGGGCACGCTCGTTCTTGCCCAACAGGTAAGTGTCGGTGAAGTACGGGGTGACCTTGTGGCGGTTCGAGGCAATGACCTTGAAGCTCATGCCATGCAAGTGGATCGGGTGCTGGTACTGGGTCATGTTCTTCAATTCGAAAATGTAGCTCTTGCCCTTTTTCAGCGTGGCAATCGGGCGGTCGGCGCAGGTCTTGTCGGTGATGTCCCAGGCCTGGCCATTGATCTGCCACAGGCTCGGCGGCTTGCCATTGTCCACATTCACCGAGACCGAGCCCACCCACTCGAAATTGAAGTTGAGCTTCTCGGCGTTGTCGAGATCCGGCTCGGCCACCGGGTTGGCCGGCAACGCGGGCGGCCAGGTCGTGGGCGCGTCAGTATTGGCCACCGAGCGCAAGGTGCCCAGGCGCACCGGGCCGTTGCGCAGGGACAGCTCTTCGCCTGCCGCCGGGGCCTTGATCGCCAGGCAGATGCGCATGCCCGGGCCCAGCCAGTATTCCTTGCCCAGGGGCCGCGGTTCGATGGGGTTGCCGTCCAGGGCGTAGATCTGTGCCTCGACGTCGGGAATGTTGATGCGGTAGGTCAGGGTGTTGTCGAGGTTGAGCAGGCGCACCCGGGTGATCTGCCCGGCCGGCAGGTCGATCACCGCCTGGGGCACGCCATTGATGGTCGACAGGCGCCCGGCGGTGCCACCCCGCGCCGCTTCCCGGGGGATGCTGAAGGGCAGGAAGGCGCCCTCTTCGTCCACGTGCCAGTTCTTCAGGCTCAGGGTGCGCTCGTACTTGAACCCGGTAGGCTCGCGCTCTTCGACAATCAGCGGGCCCACCAGGCCACGGCCCAGCTCTTCGCTGCTGCTCACGTGGGGGTGATACCAATAGCTGCCGGCATCCGGCACCCGGAACTTGTAGTCGAAATACTCACCGGGCAGTACCGGCAACTGCGAGACGTAGGGCACGCCATCCATTTCCAGCGGCAAGCGGATACCGTGCCAGTGGATGGTGGTGGCCACCGGCAGGTGGTTGATGAAGCGCACCCGCAGCCATTCGCCCTGGCGCACCCGCAGCTCGGTGCCCGGAGCCGAGGGGCCGAAGGCCCAGGCCTCGGTCTTGTGGCCCGCTACCAGCTCCACATCCAGGGGCGCCGCAATCAGCTCGTAGTCATGCCCCGCCTCAGCGTCGGCCCTCTTTCCCAGCCAGTAGCGCGAGGCGCCTCCCGCGCCCACGCCAACCACCACCAGACCGGCCAGACCACCGAGTATTTGTCGACGGGTAAAGGACATGGACTCAACTACCTCACGTATCCGCGGCGGACCCAGGCCCGCAAAAGGCGAATACGATACACCTGCAGTTGGGAAACAGTAAGGCCGGCGCGGCGACGGGACGCAGCTGCGCGGCTAAGCAAAAGCCCAGGCCGCCGGCCAGCCAGCGCTGGCGCGGCTTGCCTGCAGGCACACTGGGCACCTCATTCCTGCAACCCCACCAGCAGGTGCAGCACCCCGCCCGAGAGTGTCATCAGCGCCGGCACTCCGGCCACCCGCAGGGCACTGGCGTCCAGCAACTGCGAATCGTGCAGCTCCACCCGTACCCGAGTCAGGGCCAGGCGTTGCTGGCTCTTGATGTTGGCCCTGCCCCCCAGCGCCGCAAGCTTGGCTTCGTCCAGCAGGTTGTCGCCAGCCCCGGCCTGGGGCGCTTTCGGCGAGTCGGGCACCAGGTCGGGAGTCAGGGCCTTCCAGAACGCACGCTGCAATTTCTCGAACATCTTCAGCTCTCCAGAACCGGTGAAGCGGTGGCCACAGCGGCCTGTTGTTGATGCAGGTATTCACGCACCTGCGCAGCGTCTTCCAGCTCGACAATACCGGCGGCCAAGGCCTGGCACTGGGCCAGATCCAGCTCGCGCACCCGTGCCTTGATGGCCGGGATCAGTGGCACGCTCACCGACAGCTCATCCACGCCCAGGCCCAGCAACAAGGGCACCGCCAGGACCTCCGAGGCCAGTGCGCCACAAACGCCGACCCATTTGCCGTGGGCATGGGCCGCCTGCACTGTGCTGGCGATCAGGCGCAGGACCGCCGGGTGGAAGCTGTCGGCCTGGCTGGCCAGGCGCGGATGGTCCCGGTCCATGGCCAGGGTGTACTGGGTCAGGTCGTTGGTGCCGATGGAGAAAAAGTCCACCTCCGGGGCAAAGCGATCCGCCATCAGGGCTGCCGAAGGCACCTCGATCATGATGCCCAGCTTCGGTCGCTCCGACAGCCCCAGGGCCAGGACCTCTTGATCAAGGATCTGCCGCGCCTGACGCAGCTCCGCGAGCTGGCTGACCATGGGCAACATGAGGTGCAGCCGTGCCTGCCCGGCGCTGGCGAGAATCGCCCGGAACTGCTCCCGCAGCAGTTCGGGACGCTCCAGGCACAGGCGGATACCACGCAGACCGAGGAAAGGATTGGCCTCACTGTCCATCGGCACATAGGCCAGGGGTTTATCGCCACCGACATCCAGGGTCCGTACCACCAGATTGCGCCCGGGGCCCAGGGCGCGGGCAATCGCCTGGTAAGTACCGGCCTGCTCTTCAAGGCTCGGGGCGTGACTACGGTCCTGGTAGAGGAACTCCGAACGCAACAGGCCGACGCCTTCGCCTCCCAGGCTCATTGCCTGTTCGGCCTCCGCCAGGGACGCGATGTTGGCCGTGACTTCCAGATGATGGCCATCACGGGTCACCGCGGGAAGCGTCGCCTGTGCCAGGTCCTGCTGCTGGCGCTGGCGTTGCTGCTGGCGCTGGGCATCGAGTTGCTGGAGCAATTGCGGGTCCGGATCGGTATGCAGCTCGCCACGCTCGGCATCCAGCAATACCCGGGTACCGTTGGCCAGGGCCAGAACCTGGGGCGACAGGCCGCAGATCGCCGGCAGGCCCAGGGCCCGGGCGAGGATCGCCACGTGGCTGGTGGCGCCCCCGCCGACGGTGGCAAACCCCAGCACCTTGGCCGTGTCCAGGCTGGCGGTCTGCGAGGGGGTCAGTTGCTCGGCAATCAGAATCGCCTGGTCCGGCAAGCTCAGGACATGCTCCTGCACCCCGAGAATCAGCTTGAGCACCCGTTGGCCGACGTCCGCCAGATCCACCGCGCGCTCAGCCAGCAGCGCACTGCCCAGGCCCTTGAACAGCTCGGCGGTGACTTCGATGGCACGGCTCCAGGCAAAGGCGGCGCTCTTGCCGGTGACAATCAGGGCTTCGGCCTGCTCCAACAGGCTCGGGTCGTCGAGGAGTTCCTGGTGGGCACGGAAGATTTCCTGCTGTGCTTCACCCGGGGCATTGTCCCGCAGCCGTTGCAGGCCCCGGACCGCCTCTCGCAAGGCCCGCTCGAGGATTTCGCGCTCCTGCTCCGGGTTCGCCGCCAACTCGCTTATCTGCAGGTGTTGCTCAGCCACCTGGACCACCTGGCCGACCGCCGAACCCGGTGACGCACAGACGCCCCGCAGAACCGTCTCCAGCGACTCATCCCGCGCCGCTACTGGCTCAGGACTCGGCGCCGCAGCACTGACTTTCTCGCCACAACCCGAGGCCAGCAGCGCCACCAGAACCTGGATCGCCTGCTCGGCATCCGCCCCCGCAGCACTGACCTGCAAGACATCGCCCTGCACCGTCTGCAACGCCATGATCGACACCAGGGACTTGGCATTGGCCGAGTCCTGGCGCCGGTGCAGGCAGATATTCGCGGTAAAGCCCTTGGCGGCCTGGGCCAGCAACGCCGCCGGACGTGCGTGCAGCCCCTGGGGGTTGCCCAGGATCAGCGGTTTGGAAAACAGCGCCTCTGCTTCAGCGCCTTCGGCCTTGGCCCCCTCCTCTGCGAAGGCGGGCTCGATCTGCAACACTGGCTGTCCCAGTTCCACCAGCAGGCTGCCGGACACCAGCCCCGTCACTGCCTCGCCACTGACCACCAGTATCAGGGTCAACAGGCTGCGCGCGTGCCGGGCCAGATAATCAGCATCGAACTCGATCAGCGGCTGGCCTGCCGAGACCTGCTGACCCTCCTCGACCAGACAGGTGAAGCCCTTGCCCGCGAGGTTCACTGTGTCCAGCCCGATGTGCATCAGCACCTGCTGGCCCTGTTCACCCGTGATGCTCACCGCATGGCCGCTGTGCTGCAGGTTGCTGACCACCCCGGACAGAGGTGCGCAGAGGGTCTGGGAAGTCGGGTCGATGCACACGCCGTCGCCGATCACCCGGCTGGAAAACACCGGGTCGGGCACCTGCTCCAGGGGCAGTAGCACCCCGGACAGGGGCGCGAGCAATTGCAAGGGTTGGGTTATGGCCATGACGTCACCTGCTAATGATTCCTTGAAGTGCCGATGGAGCGCGAGCCCCGACAGCATCGCTTATTTCCACCAGTACTCGACCTGCAAACCGACGTTCGCACCGTGCCGCGCGGTGCCGAAGACACCACTGTCAGACAGCGCGGAGCCGGCCGCCAGTTCGTTGGCCGCGCGTTTGGCGGCCTCGTTCCAACTGGCATAGGTGTAATACAGGCGCACCTCGGGCCGCGCCCAGAACTCCGGCCCCTTGGGTGACCAGGTGGGCGCGAAGGTGAACTTGCTGAGTTTGCGGGTGCCCCCGGGCGCCTCCACCTGATCATGACCAAACTCGGTCACCAGCTTGAACTGTTCGGTGATTGCATAGGCCGGGCGCACCCCCAGGGAGATCCAGTTCTGGTCCTGGCCGTCGGGGCGGATGTCCTTCTGATAGACCGCCTCTACCTGGCCGCCAAAGCGCGGGGTGACCTGCCAATCGAAGAACTCCACCAGGCGATAGCTCTTGTTGCCGTCATCCAGGTAGGGATTGCCGGTGTAGCCCAGGCCGGTACCGGGCCCCTCACCGTATTGCAGGGCCAGTTTGTTTTTGCCGCCGAAAAAGTCTTTCTGCACATGCTGGGTGGTGATCGCCCAGCCATTGTGGGCACCACGGCGATCGGGCTTTTCCAGGTAACTCAGGCCCAGCTCCAGCTCGCCGCCGGGGTTGGTCTGGAAACCGGCAACGTTGAAGTCATGACGGCTCACGGCCTGCTTCTGGTAGAGGTTGTCCTTGCGGGAAAAGGCGTAGCTGTATTTCAGATCGCCGATGCGCACGTCCTCGATGCCGCCGCCGGTGGCACTCTGGTTCCAGTAGTAGAAGTCAGAGATATGGATATCGTTACGCTTGTAGTAACGGCGCCCGGCCCACAGCGAGCCGCCATTGAGGCTGGGCAGGTTCGACCACTGGGCGTACATCTGCGGCATGCGCGCCGAGCCGTTCTCGCCCTGGAAAGTCAGGTTGCGGTCGTAGCGGTTGTAGAGCGAGGCCATGCCGTCGACGCTGAGTACCGAACCGTCCTCCAGGGTGTACAGGTCCTGGCGCAGCTCAAGCTCGGCGTACTGCTCGCACTCGTTGCCCAGGCGGTACTTGGAGGGCGCGCCAGGTAGCTGAAAGCAGGATTGCGGGCCGCTGTTGACCGAAGTGCCAAGGCCGCTGCGCAGGTAGCCGGCGAACTCCAGGGCCTGGGCCGGAAAGGGCAATGCCAGGCACAGGCAGGACGCCGCCAGGCCGCGATTTATTGTTGTTTTCATAAGCCACCCCATTATTTTTATTGTGATATTTCGATCCGCAGAAGCCGGCTGGCCGACGAACGAAGCCCTGCGCTGTATCTGCAACAGCGCATTCACGGCAGACGGAAACCGCCCGGCAGCTTCTGCGAGGATTGTCAGCAGTCGGTCAGGTGCAGGACGAAGGACTCATAAGGCCGCAGCAGCAAATGCCGGCTGCGGGCGCCATCACCCGGGTAGTTGCTGATCAGCAGACGCTGCTGCATGCCCGGGTCGATGACCTCCTGCGGCAATTCAACCTCGCACGGCGAACCGTAGAAGTTGTTCACCACCAGCAGTCGCTCGCCCTGCCCTTCCCGTACGTAGGCCCAGATCTGCGGATGCTCGGGCAGCAATTGGCGATAGACGCCGTGCTGGATCAAACCCTGCTCACGGCGCAACGCGATCAATTGGCGATAGTGGTGCAGCACTGATTGCGGGTCGTCGAGCTGTGCCTGGACATTGATCTGGCCAGCGTTGGCCGCGACCTCGATCCAGGGGGTGCCGCTGCTGAAACCGGCATTGGCCCCGGCATTCCACTGCATTGGCGTACGCCCGTTGTCCCGGGACTTCTGCTGGATTGCCGCCATGATGGCCTGCGGCTCTTCACCGGCCTCGCGCTTGAGGCGGTAGATGTTCAGGGTCTCGACGTCGCGGTATTGCTCGATGCGTTCGAAGTGAGGATTGGTCATGCCCAACTCTTCGCCCTGATAGACAAAGGGCGTGCCCTGCAGCAGGTGCAATGCGGTGGCCAGCATCTTCGCCGACACCACCCGGTGTTCGCCGTCATCGCCAAAGCGCGATACCACCCGCGGCTGGTCGTGGTTACACCAGAACAGTGCATTCCAGCCGCCGCCGGCCTGCATGCCGCACTGCCAGTCGGAGAGGATGCGCTTGAGTTCAAGGAAGTCGAAATCGGCCCGCAACCACTTCTGCTGATTGGGGTAATCCACCTTCAGGTGATGGAAGTTGAAGGTCATGGACAGCTCCTTCGACTCCGGGTTCGAGTAGCGGATGCAGTGTTCCAGGCGGGTGGACGACATCTCGCCGACATTCACCAGGTCATGGCCGGCGAACACTTCCCGATGCATTTCCTGCAAGTACTCATGAACGTTCGGGCCGTCGGTATAGAAGCGCCGGCCATCACTCTGGTCCTCGGGAAAATCCGCCGGCTTGGAGATCAGGTTGATCACATCGAGACGGAATCCGCCCACCCCCTTGTCCCGCCAGAAGCGCATCATCTTGAACACTTCGGCGCGCACCCGGGGGTTGTCCCAGTTGAGGTCGGCCTGGGTGTGGTCGAACAGGTGCAGGTAGTACTGGCCGGTCTGCGCTTCGTACTCCCAGGCCGAGCCGCCGAACTTGGACTCCCAGTTGTTGGGCTCATCGCGCCAGATGTAGAAGTCCCGATAAGGGTTGTCCAGGCTGCTGCGGGCCTGCTGGAACCACTCGTGCTCGATGGAAGTGTGATTGACCACGATGTCCAGCATCAGCTTGATGCCGCGCTTGCCGGCTTCCTCGATCAGCCGTTCGCAGTCGGCCATGCTGCCGTAACTGGGGTCGATGGCGTAGTAGTCGCTGATGTCATAGCCGTTGTCCCGCTGCGGCGAGCGCAGGAATGGGGTCAGCCACAGGCAGTCGACCCCGAGCCACTCCAGGTAGTCGAGCTTGTCCACCACCCCCAGCAAATCGCCGGTGGCCTGGCCTGAATGGCTGTGAAAACTCTTGGGGTAGATCTGGTAGATCACCGAACGCTGCCAGTCTTGCATTGCAAATTCCTTTGAAAATGACGCGGCCTTGGCTAACACCCCGCCTCCGGGCGACGAGCCCGGAAGCCGAAGGCCCAGGGACTTCAGGCCACGCGGTAGCCAGGACGGATGATCTTCATGCTCAAGCCGCAGGTCAGGACGAAGGGCACGACCAGGGCGATGACCATGCCGATCACGAACATCGGGATGTACTGCGGGATGATCGAGATGAACCCCGGTAACCCGCCGACGCCGATCGCCGAGGCCTGGACCTTGTTCAGCGAGAGGAAGATGCTGCCCAGCGCCGAGCCGATCAGGGCCGCGTAGAACGGGAACTTGTAGCGCAGGTTGACGCCGAACATCGCCGGCTCGGTGATGCCGAAATAGGCCGAAATGGCCGAGGTCGAGGCCATGCTGCGGTCCCGTGCGTTGCGGCTCATGGTGAACACCGCCAGGGCCGCGCTGCCCTGGGCCAGGTTGGACATGACGATCATCGGCCAGATGAAGGTGCCGCCCTGGGTCGAGATCAACTGCAGGTCGACCGCCAGGAACATGTGGTGCATGCCGGTGATCACCAGCGGTGCATAGAGCAGGCCGAAGATCGCGCCGCCGATCATCGGCGCCAGGTCGAACAGGTTGACCACGCCTTCGGTGATGAGGATGCCCAGGTGGCGGGTTACCGGGCCGATGATCGCCAGGGCCAGCACCCCGGTGACCACGATGGTGGTGATGGGCACCACCAGCAGGGTGATGGCATTGGGCACCCGGGCCCGCAGCCATTTCTCGATCACGCTCATCACATAGGCGGCCAGCAGGATCGGCAGGATCTGCCCCTGATAGCCGACCTTCTCGATCTGGAACAGGCCGAGGATGTCGAAGTACGGCAGGCGCTGGCCGTCCAGCCCGGCCACCGCCTTGCCGTAGTTCCAGGCATTGAGCAGGTCCGGGTGCACCAGCATCAGGCCGAGGACGATACCGAGGATTTCACTGCCACCAAAACGCTTGGCCGCCGACCAGCCCACCAGGGCCGGCAGGAACACAAAAGAGGTGTTGGCCATCAGGTTGATCAGGCTCCAGAGCCCGTCCAGATCCGGGTAGGCCTCGAGCAGGGTCTGGCCCTGGATGAACATGCCCTTGGCGCCCAGCAGGTTGTTCACCCCCATCAGCAGGCCGGCAATGATCAGGGCTGGCAGGATGGGCATGAACACATCGGAGAACACCCGCACCAGACGCTGCATCGCATGAGCCTTCTGTGCGCCCTTGTGCTTCACGTCGGCAATGGTCGAGGCCGCGAGGCCGGTCTGCTGGCGCAACGCCGCATAGACCTTTTCCACCTCGCCGGGGCCGATCACTACCTGATACAGCCCGCCAGTGAAGAACGAGCCCTTGACCAGGTCGATCTGGTTCAGGGTGGCGCTGTCGACCCGGCTCGGGTCCTTGAGGGCCAGGCGCAGGCGGGTCACGCAGTGGGCGGCCTGTTCGAGGTTGTCAGCGCCACCGAGGCTGTGCAGCAACTCGCTGGCGATCGTTGAATAGTCGTGGCTCATGCTCGTTCTTCCACCTGAGTTTTTTGTTATTGGCAGCACGCCGAGGGAGGAAACTACTCGTCTGTACGAGTTAAATCAACAACTCGTACAGACGAGTTAGGATTTTTCTTCCGCCAACGCCCTGCCCCGCCCTTTTCAACTTGCGAACCACACGCCTGCCGCATGGACAAATGCACCGTCCAGCCCTTAAGGTGCCTGCCTTGAGCACAGTCCGGCACAGAGCCATTCCATGAGCAAATACAACCAGATCTACAGCGATCTGCTTGCCAGCATCACCACCGAACGCCTGGAGCGCGGTGCCCGCCTGCCTTCGGAAAGCGAGCTGATGGACAGTTACCAGGCCAGCCGCGGCACTGTGCGCAAGGCCATCGAACTGCTCCAGGAGCGCGGCTTTGCGCAGAAGATCCACGGCAAGGGCACCTTCGTCCTCTCGCCCAACCCCATCGAGTTCCAGCTGGGCGGCATCGTCAGCTTCCAGGAAACCTACCCACGGCTGGGGGATGACGTCAGCACCGAAGTGGTGGAGTTCAGCCAGTTCCCCCTGCAAGGCGCATTGAGAAACCACCTGCAGGCAGAGGAAGGCAGCCTGGTCACCCGGATCAAGCGGGTGCGGCGCATCGATGGCAAGCGGGTGATTCTCGACATCAACCACTTCGTTGCCGAACTGATCCCGGGGCTGGACCGGCAGATCGCCGAGCACTCGATCTACGCCTACATCGAACAGACCCTGCAACTGAACATCAGCTATGCCCAGCGCACCATCGAGGCTAGCCCGCGGAGCAAGGACGACCAGCAACTGCTCGACCTGGACGGCCAGAGCCATGTGATCGTGGTGAGCAACCAGACCTTTCTCCAGGATGGCCGGCAGTTCGAATACACCGAATCACGGCACACCCTGGACAAGTTCTACTTCTCGGACGTGGCCCGGCGCTAAGCCCCGTCCCTCCCCGTCAGCCCAACAGGGCCACCAGTTCGCCGCTCAAGGGGCCGATGCGCTTCGACTCCTTGGCGGTGTTCACCTGCTGTGCCACCCGCGCCACCTCGATCACCGGGTGCTTGAGGGCGTAGCCGCCCTTGCTGTCCAGCCAGCTCAGAACCTCCGCCAGATGCCACAGCGAGGTACTGCCCTCATGGATCGCCAGGGGAAAGCTCTCGGTGTGGGCGAGCATCAGCTTGCGCATGTTCTGCCGCGACACGCCGACTATTTCGGCAATCTCGCTGAGGCCGACGACATCCGGGCTGGCCTCCACCAGCCGCGCTTCGGGGATGATCCGCTTGATATCCGCCAGGGCACTGAGCAGCGCCGCCTCGGCGCTCTCGGCTTCGCGGCTGAACTCCAGGGCCAGGCGCCCGGCCAGGCCGGTGCCCACCAGGGCGTCGGTGCACCCCGCCGCACCGAGGCGCTCCACCAGTTGCAGCGGATCACAGCCCTCCAGCGGCAGCAGGTAGTTGAGGGTGAACAGGTATTCCATGGTGCTTACTCCTTGCGGGCTGCCGGCGCCTTGGCCCCACGCAGCTGGTTCAGGGTGCAGTTGTCGATCACCCGACATAGCGCCCGGGCGTGCTGGGTCGAATTCTTCGGCGTGCGCCAGACACTGGTGATGCAGAACTCGCCACAGCGGCACACTTCGTTGTTGTACGGGCAGTAGATCCGGCCCCAGGCATGACCACCGCCAACCTCGATGCGCCAGCCCTGCCATTCGGCGTAGCGCAGGGCCATTTCAATGTCCTTCTTGGGATGAATTGCACGAGCCATCCATAGCCTCCAGTATCACCAGCCAAACAAGGTTGTCAATCGACAACCAAGAACAATCCGATCAACGCCGCTCAGCAGATATTGCGCTGCAAGGACAAAACACTGAGATGCAAACGAAGGGTACACGGCGCCCCCGAGGCTAAACGGGGCAATGTCTTTCCCGGTATTGCCTGAGCGCGAAAAAGCCGGGGTTTCCAATACCTGGACATACAAATGGCGATCCACCCCAGGTGCGATCGCCATTTGTATTGCCACGCAGAGACATCAATCGACAAATCGGCTGAGACGCTCCGCTCCCTCCTCCGTCACTCGGACCATGGCACTGACCACCACCCCGTCGCACCGATCGTGAGCGACCACATTCCAGCCATTGGGCATCACCCGGACCTGTGGGGTTCCGGCCTTGGCCAACACTTGAACATTCAATACCTGGCCGGCCACCATGGGTTCGCAATGCCCCTCAACGCGGTAACCCAATACCTGAGGCGCCTGGATCCGCTGCCTGCCCATACCATGACCGCAGTATTCAACCACTGCACTGAATCCCTGGGCATCCAATACCTCCTGGATCGCACTGCCGATGGCCCCCAGCGACTCACCACCGCGTACCTGTCGCAAGCCCTGCTCCAGAGCACTCTTGGCAGCGCTCAGCAAACGCCGTTGTTGCTCATTGGCACCCGGCGTGGCAAAGGTCCAGGACTGCGCACCATAGCCCTTGCGGGATGACACCATGACTTCGACCTTGACCAACGCACTGGCCGGCAAGAGCTTCTCCGAGGGCAGGCAACTGATCAGCTCTGCATTCACCGAAACAGGAACGGCCGCGGGGTATCCCTTATAGCCCACCAGCGCAGGCAGCAACTGACGGCTATCGAGTTGCTGGAGCACATGTTCCTGAATCTCCAGACGCGACACCCCCTCCACGATAAGCGGCTTGAGCGACAGCAGAATCTCCGTCACCTCGCCAGCAAGACGCCTCTCTTCAGCCACAAGCTCCTGCTCCGGCAAGGCACCGATCAGCGCAAAAGCCTCGCGATTGTCCGCGGCAAAGCGATCAAAACGCGACAATGGCGGTGTCTTCACGCTCGGCAGTTCCGGCGTTTCTGCCGCCAACCCAAAGGTTCGCAGCAACTTGCTAAACACACTCATCTCAACCTCCCTATTCGATGACCGCCTCATAGGGCCGCCCGCTTTCTTTAACAAAAAGGCCCCTGATCTTGCGATCAGAGGCCTTCTTAACGGACTAGAAAACGCCCGTCCGTTTCACCACAGCTTCACAAACGTAAGGCTGCGCGAATCATTCCCACTCGATGGTCGCCGGCGGCTTGCTCGACACGTCGTAGGTGACGCGGGAGATGCCTTCGATCTCGTTGATGATGCGGCCGCTGACGGTTTCCAGCAGCTCGTAAGGCAGGTGCGCCCAACGTGCGGTCATGAAGTCGATGGTTTCCACGGCGCGCAGGGCCACGACCCAGGCGTAACGACGGCCATCACCTACCACGCCCACGGATTTCACCGGCTGGAACACCACGAATGCCTGGCTGACCTTGTGGTACCAGTCGGCCTTGCGCAGCTCTTCGATGAAGATGTGGTCGGCGCGACGCAGCAGGTCGGCGTATTCCTTCTTCACTTCACCGAGGATCCGCACGCCCAGGCCCGGGCCCGGGAACGGGTGACGGTAGACCATGTCGTACGGTAGGCCCAGTTCCAGGCCCAGACGACGGACTTCGTCCTTGAACAGCTCGCGCAGTGGCTCGACCAGCTTGAGGTTCATTTCTTCCGGTAGGCCGCCCACGTTGTGGTGCGACTTGATCACGTGGGCCTTGCCGCTTTTCGCGCCAGCCGACTCGATCACGTCCGGGTAGATGGTGCCCTGGGCCAGGTACTTGATGTTTTCCAGCTTGCAGGATTCGGCATCGAACACGTCGATGAAGGTACGGCCGATGATCTTGCGCTTCTTCTCCGGGTCGGCTTCGCCGGCCAGGTTACCCAGGAACTGCTCCTCGGCGTTGGCGCGGATCACCTTGACGCCCATGTTCTCGGCGAACATGGCCATCACTTGCTCGCCTTCGTGCAGGCGCAGCAGGCCGTTGTCGACGAAGACGCAGGTCAGTTGGTCGCCGATGGCCTTGTGCAGCAGGGCTGCTACCACCGAGGAGTCAACGCCGCCGGACAGGCCCAGCAGGACGTTGTCGGTGCCGACCTGGGCGCGGATCTGGGCAATCGCGTCTTCGGCGATCTTCGACGGCGTCCACAGTGCTTCACAGCCGCAGATGTCGAGGATGAAGCGCGACAGGATGCGGCCGCCCTGCTTGGTGTGGGTCACTTCCGGGTGGAACTGCACGCCGTAGTAGCGCAGGTCGTCGTTGAACATGCCGGCAATCGGGCAGCTCGGGGTGCTGGCCAGGATGTGGAAGTCTTCCGGCATCTTGGTGACCTTGTCACCGTGGCTCATCCAAACGTCGAGGCCGAACAGGCCGTCGGCGTCGACGTGATCCTCGATGCCGTCCAGCAGGCGGCTCTTGCCGACCACATCAACCCGGGCATAACCGAATTCACGCAGCTCGGAACCTTCAACCTTGCCACCCAGTTGCTCGGCCATGGTCTGCATGCCGTAGCAGATGCCGAAGACCGGAACGCCCAGGTCGAACACCGCTTGCGGGCAGCGAGGGCTGTTGGCTTCGTGCACGGACTCGGGGCCGCCGGCGAGGATGACGCCTTTGGGAGCGAATTCGCGGATCGCTTCGTCGTCCATGTCGAACGGATGCAGTTCGCAGTACACGCCGATCTCGCGCACGCGGCGAGCGATCAGCTGGGTGTACTGGGAACCGAAGTCGAGGATCAGGATACGGTGAGCGTGAATGTCGAGGGCCATGGTCAGTCTCGTCTAATTTCAGAAACGACACGGGGCTGAAAAACACAGCCCCGGTTACTAAATTCGTCAATCGCCTCCGGGCCTGGGCCTGGAGGCGATCACTATCAACCTACGCGATAGTTTGGCGCTTCCTTGGTGATCTGCACGTCGTGGACGTGGGATTCAGCCATGCCAGCGCCGGTGATGCGGACAAACTCCGGCTTGGTGCGCATTTCTTCGATGTTGGCGCTACCGGTGTAGCCCATGGAAGAACGCAGGCCACCCATCAGTTGATGGATGATCGCGGTCAGGGTGCCCTTGTACGGCACACGACCTTCGATACCTTCCGGCACCAGCTTCTCGGCACCCGCGGAGGAGTCCTGGAAGTAGCGGTCGGAAGAGCCCTGGGCCTGGGACATGGCGCCCAGGGAACCCATGCCGCGGTAAGCCTTGTAGGAGCGGCCCTGGAACAGCTCGATCTCGCCCGGAGCCTCTTCGGTACCGGCGAACATCGAGCCCATCATCACGCAGGAAGCACCGGCGACGATGGCCTTGGACAGGTCACCGGAGAAGCGGATGCCACCGTCGGCGATCAGCGGCACGCCAGTACCGACCAACGCCGCTGCAACATTGGCGATGGCGCTGATTTGCGGCACGCCAACACCTGCAACGATACGGGTGGTGCAGATCGAGCCTGGGCCGATACCGACCTTGACGGCGTCGGCGCCGGCTTCAGCCAGGGCCTTGGCAGCAGCGCCGGTGGCGATGTTGCCGCCGATCACCTGCACTTCTGGGAAGTTCTCCTTGACCCAGCGAACGCGGTCGATCACGCCTTTGGAGTGACCGTGGGCAGTGTCCACCACCACCACGTCGACACCGGCATTGACCAGTGCAGCAACACGATCGCCCGTGTCCTTGCCAGTACCGACCGCCGCGCCGACGCGCAGGCGACCCTGGTCGTCCTTGCTGGCCAGTGGGTAGGCCTTGGCTTTTTCGATGTCGTTGACGGTCATCATGCCCTTGAGGGCGAAGGCGTCGTCGACGATCAGTACGCGCTCGATGCGGTGCTTGTGCAGCAACTCGCGGACGGCGGTCTTGTCGGCGCCTTCCTTGACCGTGACCAGACGCTCTTTAGGCGTCATCACTTCGCGGACGCTGACTTCCAGGCGGCTTTCGAAACGCACGTCGCGGGAAGTCACGATGCCCACCAGATCGCCGTTGTGCAGTACTGGCACACCGGAGATGTTGTGCATGCTGGTCAGTTCCAGCAGGTCACGCACGGTGGCGTCGGCTTCGATGGTGATGGGGTCTTTGACCACACCGGCTTCGAAACGCTTGACCTTACGCACTTCGGCAGCCTGCTGCTCGATGGTCATGTTCTTGTGGATGATGCCGATGCCGCCTTCCTGAGCCATGGCGATGGCCAGACGGGCTTCAGTGACGGTGTCCATGGCGGCGGAAACCAGTGGAATATTCAGCTCGATGCCACGGGTCAAACGGGTCTTTAGACTGACTTCATTGGGCAGTACTTCGGAATAACCGGGCACTAGGAGAATGTCGTCGAAGGTGAGGGCTTCTTGGCTGATACGCAGCATCGCGGGGGCTCCCGGGCGGGAAAATGGAAGCGCGCCATTATACTCAGACACCTACCCGGGCTCAATGTAAAACTCGGCCTAATCGCGCTTGAGTGATAGATGGATATCTCACTGCTATCTATAGCAGTCCACTTGCCAGCGAAATGCGCGCCTGAGGCCACTGCTCGGGGGCTTTCGCCGACACGCTGACTCCTAGAGTTCGACCTTGACCCAACTCACCGGCTGATCCAGCCAGTCGGCGAACTCATCGATAAAGCTCTGCTTGAAGCCCGCCTCAGCCCAGTTGTTGAAGATGAACCCCAAGTTGGAAAAACCACACGCCTGCAGGAACAGAAACCCATTGATGTCGTCTTCATGACCGCATTCGGGACAGGTGAAGTTGTCGGTACGTCCTGGCATCCAGTCTTCCAGGCTCTCGAACAGCGCTTCGCCCACTTCCTGGCGGCACTCGGCGCAACCGGCCTCTTCGAGAAAGCCTTTGGCCGGGGTATAGATGCAGCGCTTGGTGATGATCTCCAGGCCATTGATCGGCTCGCCAAAAGGCAGCGCCTCCGGGCGCAGCACCACGTCCCGGGCACCGGCGGCAATGGCATGCCCCATGCGATTGCCGGTACGTCCGCAGGTGCTCAGGGTTTCCTCGACGATGTTCTTGCGCACCAGCCAACGCACAATGGCCCGAGCCCGGGGCTCGTGCACCGGCAAGGTGGAAATTTTCGGGACGAGGATGCTTTGCGAATTCATGGATAGGCCTGGAACCTGTGGGGACAGTACGAACGCTTTCGCCGGCAAGCGGGCGCCTACAGTCAATTGTAGGAGCCGGCTTGCCGGCGAATGGATTTAAAAGGCCCGCAGCTTAATCCCTGAACCTCGCAGGTCAAGTGCTCAGGTAGCGCCCGATCAAGGCAACACCACTGGCCAGCACCAACCAGGTCACCAGGCGCACGAAAGCTTCCCGAGACAGCCTCATGGTCAAGCGCCGCCCCACCCACAACCCCAGCGCCATCGCCGGCAACAGGCACACCGCCAACAGCAACAGCGGTAGCTCGGCATAAACCCCAGCCAGGGCGAACAAGCTCAGGCGCACCACGGTGCTGCAACTGATCAAGGCACTCTGGGTGGCTCGCGCCGGGTCCTTGGGCAAACGGCTGTTCAGGTAAATGGCATATAGAAAGCCGCCACTGCCGAACAAGGCGCCAAACATCCCGCCGACAATCCCCATGGGCACCGACCACCCCACTGCCAAGCGGGTGGGACGCGCCTTAACCCACAAGCTGTAAACAGCGTAAGCGCTGATGAACAGCCCCATTAACAGCAACAACAGGTCGGACTTGAGGTTGAGCAGAAAGATCACCCCCAAGGTACAACCCAGCGCCATGCACGGCAGCAAGCGCAACAGCTCGGGCTTGGCCACGTCCTTGCGCGACGGCAGCAGGTTGCCGAAAGCGGCGACGAAATCCAGCAATACCAGCAGTGGCACTATCTTCGACAACGGCATGAACAGAATCAGGACAGGCCCGGCCACCAGTGCCGTGCCGAAACCGGCAATGCCAAACACGATATAGGCCAACACGATGCCCAGGCCGATTGCCAGCCAAGCGCCGGCTCCGAAAGACCACTGGTTCAAGCCTTCGATAAACACACTCATCAGCGCGACATCCTCGATCCAATACGCGATGACTTTAGCCAGCCGCGAGCCTTGCGACTAATATCGTCAAAGCCGTCAACTCATCTCAAAAAGGCATACCTAGTGATTTCGACCCGCCAACTGCGCTACTTCGTGGAGATCGCCGAGTGCGGCAGTTTCAGTGCAGCCGCAGAACGCTTGTTCGTCGCCCAGTCAGCCCTCAGCCGGCAGATCAAGGAACTGGAAAGCCAACTGCAAACCCCACTGTTCGAGCGCACCGCGCGCCTGCCCCGGTTGACTGCCGCCGGTGAGGCGTTTTTCCCCAAGGCGCGCAACCTGCTGAACGAGTTGCACAAGGCCAGTGAGCAGGCGACCCAGGTCGGCCAGGGGCAACTGGGCACCTTGCGCCTCAGCCACTCCAGCACCGTGCCCATGAGCGGCCGCCTGCTCAGCGGCATCAGCGAATACCTGCAGCGCTGCCCCGGGGCCTCGATGGACATCGCCAAGCTCTCTTCCGAGGCGCAATTGGCCGACCTTGCCGAGGGCCGTCTGGATGTCGGCCTGCTGCGCCTGCCGGTTCTGCGCCAACGCGAAGGGGTGCAGATCGTGCCGCTGTTCAACGAGCCCCTGCTGCTGGCAGTGCCACCGAAACATCCACTGGCACTGGACCCACCGCCCCGGGGGGTCGACCTGTCCCGGCTCAGGGAAGAAGCCTTTATCTCGATCCCGCACCCACAACGGGGCGGCTTGAGCTACCTGTCTGCGGAGCTGTGCATGCGCCAGGGATTCTTTCCCAAGGCCGCACGGGTGATGTCGCGCAAGACCACCCAATTGCAGTTGATCCAGGCCGGCTTCGGTATCGCTCTGCTGCCCGAGTCGATGCAGGACATCGCTCCGCCCAGCATCCGCTTCCTGCCCCTGGCCGACGGTGATTGCCAGAGTACTGTGGCGCTTGCCTGCCGGCAGGACCCGACGCCGCTGGTGGCACAGTTCGTCGAGCATTTCTGCAATGCCCTGTAGCCAGCGCAACAGCTCAGGAACCTGGTACCGGGCGTGCACGCTCTTGGCCTCACAGAGCCATTTCACCCGAGCCAGCGACGAGGGCGGCGGCCACAAGCTTTTACCAATTTGCGTTGTTCCATTCAGAGACAGGCCTTTAAACTGCGCCCCATGATTAAAGATCCCTTTGCACGACTCGGCCTGGATCGCGAGGTCCTCACCGTCACCCAGCTCAACGGCCGCGCCCGGGTGCTGCTCGAGGACGTGTTCAGCAATATCTGGGTCGAAGGCGAGATCTCCAACCTCGCCCGCCCGGCTTCCGGCCATGTGTACTTCACCCTCAAGGACAGCGGCGCCCAGGTACGCTGTGCGCTGTTCCGACAGAACGCCGCGCGGGTCCGCCAGGCGCTGAAGGACGGCCTGGCGGTCAAGGTCCGGGGCAAGGTCTCGCTGTTCGAGGGCCGCGGCGACTATCAGCTGATTCTCGACACTGTGGAGCCCGCCGGTGACGGCGCCCTGCGTCTGGCCTTCGACGCACTGAAGGAAAAGCTCAGCGCCGAAGGGCTGTTCAGTGCCGAACGCAAAGTACCGTTACCGGCCCATCCGCAACGCATCGGCATTATCAGCTCGCCCACCGGCGCGGTGATCCGCGACATCATCAGCGTATTCCGCCGCCGGGCGCCCCAGGTCTGCCTGACCCTGATTCCCACTGCGGTACAAGGCCGCGAGGCCACGGCACAGATCGTCCGCGCCTTGCAACTGGCCGATGCCCGGGGCTTCGATGCCTTGATCCTGGCCCGAGGTGGCGGCTCTCTGGAGGACCTCTGGTGCTTCAACGAAGAAGCCGTGGCCCGTGCCGTGGATGCGTGCGTGACGCCTATCGTCAGTGCGGTCGGGCACGAAACCGACGTTTCCATCAGTGATTTCGTCGCCGACGTCCGCGCACCTACGCCCTCCGCCGCTGCCGAATTGCTGGCCCCGGATTCCAGCGACCTGCAACGCCGGGTCGACAGCCTGCATCGGCGCCTGGTCATGCGCATCCGTGATCGGTTGATGCGCGAGCGCCTGCGCCTGGATGGCCTGGCCCGGCGCCTGCGCCATCCCGGTGAGCGGCTGCGCCAGCAAGCACAACGCCTGGATGATCTGGACATGCGCCTGCGCCGGGCTTTCGAGCGCAACCTGAACACCCGCCGCGAACGCCTGATCCGTCTGGAAACCCGCCTCGGCGCCCAGCATCCGGGACGACAGCTGGCGCTGCTGCGCCAACGCCTCGACAGCCTCGCCGAGCGCTTGCCCCGAGCCATGGGCGAAGGTTTGAAAGCCCGACGCATGCAGTTGCAGGCACAGATGCAGACCCTGCACGTGGTCAGCCCCCTGGCCACCCTGGGCCGGGGCTACAGCATTCTGCTGGATGACCGTGGCCAGGCCATCCGCTCGGCCGGGCAGACCCGCAACGGTCAACGCCTCACCGCGCGCCTGGGCGAAGGCGAGCTGCAAGTCCGGGTCGAAGACAACCACCTGACGCCTGTCACCCTTTCTCTACTGGATTGATCCATGCCACGTTTTCTCTGTTCCCTGCTGTTGCTGTGCCTGGCCTGCAACGCCAATGCCGACAGCTACATCACCCGCCAACTGAACAAACCCGTGCCCGGGGGCGTAGCGGTCGTGGATCTGGGCAGCGCCGCCCAGGCACCCAAGGCCAGCTACCTGGGCAAGCCGGTACTGGTGGTGAAAGAACAGAACAACTGGCTGGCGATTGTCGGCATTCCCTTGACGGTCAAGCCCGGAGCCCAGCAGATCAGCGCTGGGGCGCGCAACCTCGGCTTCACGGTCGGCAACAAGAAGTACCCCGAACAGCGCATCACCCTGAAGAACCAGCGCCAGGTCAACCCGAACCCGGCCGACCTCAAGCGCATCGACGGTGAACTGGCAGAGCAACTGCGCGCCTATCGCAGTTTCAGCGCCAACACGCCCAGCAACCTGCTGCTGGACAAGCCGGTGAACGGCCCGCTGTCGAGCAAGTTCGGGGTGCGTCGCTTCTTCAATGGAGAAGAGCGCAACCCTCATTCAGGCCTGGACTTCGCCGTGCCGGCAGGCACCCCGATCAAGACTCCGGCCGCAGGCAAGGTGATCCTGACCGGCAACTACTTCTTCAACGGCAACACCGTGTTCGTCGATCATGGCCAAGGTTTCATCAGCATGTTCTGCCATATGTCGAAGATCGACGTGAAGGTCGGCCAGTCCCTGGCTCGCGGCGCCGTGGTGGGCAAGGTGGGCTCCACCGGACGCGCCACCGGCCCCCACATGCACTGGAACGTCAGCCTGAATGATGCACGGGTCGATCCGGCGATCTTCATCGGTGCCTTTCAGCCCTGACCCGCCGGCACCCGCCCCTCAATAAGCCCCTCACCGACAGGTCGCCCGGGTAGCTCTTGGCTACCTCCCGGCTCTTGACCGGATTGCGCAGGCCATCACGACTGCGCAATCGCTGATATTCTTTCGGGTAATACCCAGCATAAAATCTCGATATGGTTTCCATTTCGAGTATTCCTCTCAATTTTTTTCGACTGCTTGCCATCTCCGACCTCAGTGGTTAGGGTTGAGCACATGAAAACCTCTCACACCCTCATTCAGCGTCGTCAACACCGGAGCCTCTGCCTCGTCAGCGCACGACTGCCAGGCTGAATCGCGGTGCCTCATCCCCCTGCGTCAACACCTCACTCTTGACACACCGGCAGGCCGCCTCTTTTCGGCCCGGACAATAAGGATTTCTCCATGACCATGCTCAAAGACCCCTCGTCCAAGTACCGCGCGTTCCCGACCATCAACTTGCCGGACCGGACCTGGCCGTCGAAAACCATCACCAGCGCGCCGATCTGGTGCAGCTCGGACTTGCGTGATGGCAACCAGTCGCTGATCGAACCAATGGACGCGGTGAAGAAGCTGCGCTTCTGGAAAACCCTGGTCGCCGTGGGCGTGAAAGAAATCGAGGCCTCGTTCCCAGCCGCCTCACAGACCGACTTCGACTTCGTGCGCACCTTGATCGAAGAAGGCCACATCCCGGACGACACCACCATCCAGGTGTTGACCCAGGCCCGTGAAGACCTGATTGCCCGTACCTTCGAATCCCTGCGCGGGGCGAAGAAAGCCATCGTGCACCTGTACAACGCCACCAGCCCGTCGTTCCGTCGCATTGTCTTCAACCAGGACAAGGCCGGTGTGAAAGAGATCGCGGTGAATGCGGCCAAGCTGTTCGTCAAATACGCCGCCCAGCAGCCGGAAACCCAGTGGCAGTTCGAGTACTCGCCAGAAACCTTCAGCGCCACGGAGCTGGAGTTCGCCAAGGAAGTCTGCGACGCCGTGGTGGAAGTCTGGAACGCCACGCCGGCCAACAAGGTGATCCTCAACTTGCCGGCCACCGTTGAAGTGGCAACACCGAACATCTACGCCGACCAAATCGAGTGGTTCTGCCGCAACATCAACCGTCGTGACAGCGTGCTCATCAGCCTGCACACCCACAACGACCGTGGCACCGGCGTGGCCGCCACCGAACTGGGCCTGATGGCCGGTGCTGACCGTGTCGAAGGCTGCCTGTTCGGCAACGGCGAGCGTACCGGCAACGTCGACCTGGTCACCGTGGCCTTGAACCTCTACACCCAGGGCGTGAATCCGGAACTGGATTTCTCCGACATCGACGGTGTGCGCAAAGTCGTGGAAGAGTGCAACCAGATTGCCGTGCATCCGCGTCACCCTTATGTCGGCGACCTGGTCCACACCGCCTTCTCCGGCTCCCACCAGGACGCGATCCGCAAGGGCTTTGCCCAGCAGAAATCCGACGGCCTCTGGGAAGTACCGTACCTGCCGATCGACCCGGCCGACATCGGCCGCAGCTATGAGGCGGTGATCCGCGTCAACAGCCAGTCGGGCAAGGGCGGTATCGCCTACCTGCTGGAACAGGAATACGGCATCAGCTTGCCGCGCCGCATGCAGATCGAATTCAGCCAGGTCGTACAGCGCGAAACCGATCGACTGGGCCTGGAGATGACTGCCCAGCAGATTCACGCCTTGCTCCACAGCGAGTACTTGCAGGCCAACACCCCGTACGCGCTGGTCAGCCATCGCCTGCAGGAAGAAAACGGCCACAGCGCCGTGGAAGTGGAAGTCTCGAGCAAGGGCCAGGGCGAGACCAACCTGCATTGGCGCGGCAAGGGCAACGGTGCTTTGGAAGCCCTGGTGGCCGGCCTGCCGATCCCGGTGGAGATCATGGACTACAACGAACACGCCATCGGCGCCGGGACCAACGCCAAGGCGGCGGCCTACATCGAACTGCGGGTCAATGGTGAGCGTGCTGTGCACGGCGTGGGCATCGACGAAAACATCACCACCGCCAGCTTCAAGGCTCTGTTCAGCGCCCTGAACCGCTCCCTGAGCGAACAGGAAGCCAAAGCAGCCTAACGGCAACGGTGCAAAAAAAGGCCCCGAGGTGTGAAAACCTCGGGGCCTTTTTGCATTCAAGCTATAAGCGCTGCGATTGGCTTGCAGCTAGCAACCTGCCGCTCACCTCTGCCCTTCAAGCATGTACATCGACGCTGAACATCGCCTGCAACAGGGCCGCCTGCAACACCTGCAAAGTGGTGCTGGTGGTGGTGATCTGTGCCTGCATCTCCATCACTTGCTGGGCTTTCTGCTCATCAGTGGCTTGCTGGCCCTTCTCGATACTCGCCAATTGCTGCTGTTGTTGGGCGAGGAGCTTCTGGGTCTGCTCGATCTGCTTTTGCAGCGCCTTGACCGGGTCGCCTCCGGACTTCACCGCATCGATACTGGCGTCTGCTGAGTTGACACGCAGCTCCTTGCTGTCCTTGTCCTTGCTCTCGCTCACCGGCGCCAGCGGACTGCTGTCGGTGTCGTCGGCAGCTGCGGTAGCGGCTTTCGGCGTGGCAAGCGGATAAGGGTTGATGGCAACGGCGTTGATGGTGGTCATCGGATATTCCTCCTGAACTGTTTGTCCTATCGGCCCTCAACGCCAGACCTTGATATGGCTGAACTGTAAAAAAGTGTAGGGGGTCGCGGCCGCTCTCAAGTGAACATGAAGGTATCGGCGTCAAGGTTGGCCGGGAAACGAGCCCTGTAAGCCGCCAACTCTCCCGCATTCAGGCACACCTGGAAAACACCATCCGCCTCTCCGGCGCTGAGCAGGGTTTCCCCCTGGAAATCCAGTACCTGGCTGTCACCGGTATAGGCAAAGCCCTTGCCATCGGTCCCTACCCGGTTCACCGCCGCGACGTAGCACAGGTTTTCAATGGCCCGGGCCGGCAGCAGACGGTTCCAGTGCAGGCGCCGGGCACCTGGCCAATTGGCGGTGTACAGCAGCAGGTCAGTGTCCTGGGCGTCACGGCTCCACACCGGGAAACGCAGGTCGTAGCAGATCAACGGACGAATACGCCAGCCCTTGAGCTCGAACTGAACCTGGCGCTCGCCCGGTGTGTAGTGGTTATGTTCACCAGCCATGCGAAACAGATGACGCTTGTCGTAGTGCCAGACTTCACCGTCGGGGCGGGCCCACAGCAGACGGTTGCGATGGCTGCCATCCGCCGCCTGGATGATCACGCTACCGGTGATCACCGCATCGAACTTCTTCGCCTGGATCCGCAGCCATTTGCTGGTAGGGCCATTCTCCGGCTCCGCCAGGGTCGCAGATTCCATGGAGAACCCGGTGGTGAACATTTCCGGGAGGATCATCAGATCGGCCCCACGAGACTGCTCCAGCAACTGCTCGAAATGCTCGAAGTTGGCCTGGCGATCGTGCCAGGCCAGGGTGGTCTGAATCAGTGCCAGATTCAGATCGGGTAGTGCACTCAGATCACGCATAGTTTCTCCGCTGCCTGACGCAACGTCTCCTCGCGCTTGGCAAAACACAGGCGTACCAGGCGCTGTCCCTCGGGCGGGTGCTGATAGAACACCGACACCGGGATCGCCGCCACGCCATGTTCACGGGTCATCCAGATCGCCATGTCGACGTCATTCAGGTCCGGACGAATCCGCGAATAGTCCACCAGTTGAAAGTAAGTGCCGGCCACCCGGGTGAAACTGAAGCGTGAAGCGCTCAACAGGTCGCAGAACAGGTCACGCTTGGCCTGGTAAAAACCAGGCAACTCCTCGACATGCTCCGGGTGCTCGGCCATGAAGTCGGCCAGAGCGTACTGCAAAGGGGTCACTCCGCAGAAGCTGACATATTGATGCACCTTGCGCAGCTCCGCGCTCAGGGCGGGCGGCGCCACCACGTAGCCGGTCTTCCACCCGGTGACGTGGTAGGTCTTGCCAAAGGAGCTGACCACGAAAGCCTTCTGGTACAGCTCTTCATGGGCCAGCAGGCTGACATGGGCCACACCATCGAACACCAGGTGTTCGTAGACTTCGTCACTGACCAGGTAGATGTCGCGATCACGGATCAGGGCGGCCAACTGGTCCAGCTCGGCACGGCTGATCAGGGCTCCACTGGGGTTGTGCGGGGCATTGAGGATGATCATCCGCGTGCGCGGACTCAGGGCGTCACCGAGTTTCTGCCAATCGATGGCAAAGCCCTGCCCTGCCAACGGCACATGCACACAACGCCCACCGGCCAGCTCCACCGACGGCTCATAGCTGTCGTAACTGGGGTCGAACACAATGACTTCGTCACCGCGCTGGATCACCGCCTGGATGGCACAGAAGATGGCCTGGGTCGCACCGGGAGTGATGGTCACCTCAGCGTCCGCATCAACCTGGACACCATAGCTGCGGGCGATTTTCGCGGCGACCTGCTGGCGCAGTGCCGGTAAACCGGTCATGGGTGCGTACTGGTTATGGCCATTGGCGGTATGCCAGCCAAGCGCATCACGCAGGGCTTGCGGGCCATCGAAATCAGGAAAGCCCTGGGACAGGTTGAGCGCTCCGGTTTCCACCGCGAGCTGGGACATTTGCGTGAAGATGGTGGTGCCGACATTCGGCAACTTACTGATGATCATGAGGATTCCCTGCTGAGCAGTCCGCACTACGGCGGCGCGGAGGTCCCCGAGAATAGCCCAAACGCCAGGCATGAAAAAGGGCGCCCGGGGGCGCCCTCTTATCCACACAAACCCGCTAGGAACTGGCTTGCCAGCAAAGCACTGAAGCAGATCCAGCGCTTCGCCAGCACGCCGGCCCCAAGCCGATCAGCGCTTGTCGCGGCGCTTCTTGTCGGCCTTCTTGTGGTGCGACATCAAGCGACGCTTCTTGTTGACCTGGCGGTCGGTCAGGGTGTTCTTGTTGCCTTCGTACGGGTTGTCGCCGCCCTTGAACTCGATGCGGATCGGCGTACCCACCAGCTTCAGCACCCGGCGGTAGGTGTTCTCCAGGTAGCGCACATAGGACTTGGGCACCTTCTCCACCTGGTTGCCGTGAATCACGATCAGCGGCGGGTTGGCCCCACCCAAGTGGGCGTAGCGCAGTTTGATCCGGCGGTTGTTGACCATCGGCGGCGCATGCTCGCCCACGGCGTCTTCGAGGATCTGCGTCAGGCGGCTGGTCGGCCAGCGGGTGACCGCCGACTTGAAGGAGTTCTGCACCGACTGGTAGAGGTTGCCCA
This sequence comes from Pseudomonas sp. PH1b, assembly GCF_000633395.1. Classification (GTDB taxonomy): domain Bacteria; phylum Pseudomonadota; class Gammaproteobacteria; order Pseudomonadales; family Pseudomonadaceae; genus Aquipseudomonas. The sequence goes on along the minus strand of NZ_AYMU01000010.1, from coordinate 179,894 downwards.
CGCCGGTACCGTGCAGTGCCGAGATGAAGTGGATGTCGGCGAAGTCGACGAAGAACAACCGGCGTTGCAGCTCGGTCTTCACGTAGTCGCGCTCGCTCGGCTGCATGCCGTCCCACTTGTTCAGGGCAATCACCAGGGCCCGGCCGGCTTCCAGGGCAAAGCCCAGCAGGTTCAGGTCGTGATCCACCACGCCTTCCCGGGCGTCCATGACGAAGATCACCACGTTGGCATCCTTGATCGCCTGCAGGGTCTTGACCACCGAGAACTTTTCGACTTCCTCGTGGATCTTGCCGCGCTTGCGCACACCGGCGGTGTCGATCAGCGTGTACTTCTCGTCGTTACGCTCGAACGGGATGTAGATGCTGTCGCGGGTCGTACCGGGCTGGTCATAGACGATCACCCGGTCTTCACCGAGCATGCGGTTGACCAGGGTCGACTTGCCGACGTTCGGACGGCCGATGATGGCGATCTTGATCCCGTCCTTTTCGCTCGGGCCCGGAATGCGCTTGGCTTCCTCGCCTTCGGCAACGATCTCTTCTTCACCTTCTTCCGGCTCGTCGGCGTCATCCTTGGGGAATTCGCGCAGGGCGATTTCCAGCATCTGGGTGATGCCACGACCGTGGGCACCGGCGATCGGGATCGCGTCGCCCATGCCCAGCGGGGCGAACTCGGCGCGAGCCATGTCCGGGTCGATGTTGTCGACCTTGTTGGCCACCACGTAGGAAGTCTTGTTACGTTTGCGCAGGTGTTCGCCGATCATCTGGTCGGCTGCGGTAAAGCCAGCCTTGGCGTCTACCAGGAACAACACCACATCGGCTTCTTCAATGGCCAGCAGCGACTGCTCGGCCATCTTCTCGTCCATGCCATGCTCGTCACCGGAGATACCGCCAGTGTCGATGAGAATATAGGTACGCCCTTGCCACTTGGCCTCACCGTATTGGCGATCACGGGTCAGACCGGACAGGTCGCCGACGATGGCGTCGCGAGTCCGAGTCAGGCGGTTGAACAAGGTGGACTTGCCGACGTTAGGTCGGCCCACCAGGGCGATTACGGGAACCATGCGGCTCTCCACTGCGTTAATTGCGAAAATACAAAAGCCGCTGCGAGGCAGCGGCTGGTGCTCGGGGCAGCACCTTGAAGTGCTGCGAACCTTGTCGAGACAAGGCCGCTTGGGGAATCAACCCCAAGCATAGTCAAAGCCTTACTTGATGGTCAGGGCGACCAGTTTGCCGCTGTTGCCATACACGTAGATCATGTCACCCACCACCAGCGGACGGGCCCGCAGGCCATCGCTGTCGATGCGCTCACGACCGACGAAACGACCATCGACCTGGCTCAGCAGGTGCAGATAACCTTCCAGGTCACCCACGGCCACGTAGCTGGAGAAGACTTCCGGTGCCGACAGTTGACGGCGAGCCAGGGAATCATTGCTCCACAAGGCGGTGGTCGAACGCTCGTCCACGCCTTCCACGGTGCCCGAGGACAGGCTCACGTAGACGCTGCCGAAACCCTGGGCCACACCGGCGTAGCTGGAAGCATCACGCTGCCACAGTGGACGACCGCTCTCCAGGTCCAGGGCCACGACACGCCCCTGGTAGCTGGCGACATACAAGGTACCACCGGACAGCAGCAGGCCACCGTCGATGTCCACCACCCGATCCAGCTCGGAACGGCCTTGCGGAATCGCTACACGCTGCTCCCACACTGGCACGCCGTTGCGGATATCCAGCGCCACCACCTTGCCGGTGGAGAGACCGGCCAGGGCCAGACGATTGGTCGCCAGCGGTGCACTGGTGCCCCGCAGGGTCAGGACCGCCGGAGTGCTGTCGTAGAGCCAGAGCTGGTTACCAGTGCTGGCATCCAGGCCAATCACCCGATCATCCTGAGTCTGCACCACCACCACGTCACCGTTGGTGGCCGGCGGAGCCAGCACTTCACTGGTGACGCGGGCACGCCATTTCTCTTCGCCGCTGGAGGCGTCGAGGGCAACCACTTCGCCCTTCAGGGTGCCAATCATGACCAGCCCGTAACCCACGCCAACGGCGCCGGAAACAGGCAGCTCGAGATCTTTCTTCCATTTGACGTCGCCATTCATGCGGTCCATGGAAACCACCACACCGGTGACATCGGCCGCGTAGATGGTGTCACCATCGATGGCCGGGACCAGCATGTTGTAGGTTTCGCCCTGACCGTCACCGATCGAACGACTCCACTGCTTCTGCAGGACCACTTCCTCTTTGAAGTCGACCAGCTCAGCCGGTGGCAGTTCTTTCTTGCTGTTGCTGCTGCAACCCGCGGCCAACAAGGCCAGAGCCAGCAATGCTGCATGTTTCCAACGGATCACGTCATGCATCCCCTTTGGCCAGGTCGTCCAGCTTGATTTGTAAGCCACCAACCGCCGCTTCATCCGACAGCGCCGCCTTGGCTTTTTGGTATGCAGCATGGGCCTCATCCACACGGCCCAGCTGGACCAGCAGATCACCCTTGAGCTCTTCACGGGTTGCCAGGAAGGCCTTGTCGGCATCGCCGTCCAGCAGCTTCAGGGCTTCATCGGCCTTGTTCTGCGCCGCCAGCACCTGAGCCAGACGCTGACGCGCCACTTCACCCAAGGTTGCGTTTGCCGGCTTGTCAGCCACCGCTTTGAGCTGCGCCGCAGCGTCGTCCAGCTTGCCAGTGTCCACGGCCACCTTGGCCACGAACAGGCTACCGTACTGGGCGTAGGCAGTGCCGCCGAACTCGCTGTTGAGCTTGCCCGCCAGGTCCGCGACACGCGCGGCATCCGGCTTGCCATCCGGCGTCAGGGTTGTTTCCAGCAGTTGCTGATAGAGCACCGAAGCGCCTTGCGACTGGTTGTTCTGATACTTGTGCCAGGCTTGCCAGCCGAACACGATAACCAGGGCCAGCAGGCCGCCAGTCACCAGGGGTTTGCCGTTACGCTGCCACCAGTCTTTCAATTCCGCCAGCTGTTCATCTTCGGTACTCGACACCCCAATACTCCTTATTCGCTAAATCGGCTGTTTGACAGCTTCAACCCTGCACGACGCAGGTGGCCAGGTGCGCAGCGAGCGCATCCCAGGCAATGCTTTGTTGTTCGCCCTGGCCACGCAGGGGTTTGAAACCTACCACTTGCTGGGCCAGTTCGTCGTCACCGAGGATCAGTGCGTACAGTGCACCGCTCTTGTCGGCCTTCTTGAATTGGCTCTTGAAGCTGCCAGCGCCGGCGTTGATTTGCAGGCGCAGGTTCGGCAATTGATCACGAACACGTTCGCTGAGGGCCAATGCGGCCAGCTCGGCGGCCTCACCGAAGGCACACAGGTACACGTCCACCTGGCGGGAAATCTCTTCCGGGACCTGCTCCAGGGTTTCCAGCAGCAGGACCAGGCGCTCGATACCCATGGCGAAACCAACGCCCGGGGTCGGCTTGCCGCCCATTTGCTCGACCAGACCGTCGTAACGGCCACCGGCACACACGGTGCCCTGGGCTCCGAGCTTGTCGGTGACCCACTCGAATACCGTCTTGCTGTAGTAGTCCAGGCCGCGAACCAGCTTGGGATTGATCACGTACGGAATACCCGCGGCGTCCAGGCGCGCCTTCAGGCCCTCGAAGTGCACGCGGGACTCTTCATCGAGATAGTCGGCCAGCTTCGGCGCATCCACCAGCACGGCTTGGGTTTCGGGGTGCTTGGTATCGAGCACTCGCAGCGGGTTGGTCTTCAAACGACGCTGGCTGTCTTCATCCAGCTGGTCCAGGCGGGCGGAGAGGAACTCCACCAGCGCCTCGCGATAGCGCGCGCGCGCTTCACTGGTGCCCAGGCTGTTGAGTTCGAGCTTGACTGCATCACGGATGCCCAGCTCGCCCCACAGGCGCCAGGTCAGCACGATCAGCTCGGCATCGATGTCGGGACCGTCGAGGTTGAACACCTCGCAACCGATCTGGTGGAACTGGCGATAGCGGCCCTTCTGCGGGCGCTCGTGGCGGAACATCGGGCCGATGTACCAGAGCTTCTGCACCTGGCCACCACCCGTGATGCCGTGCTCCAGGGCTGCGCGTACGCAGGCCGCGGTGCCTTCCGGACGCAGGGTCAGGGAATCGCCGTTGCGGTCCTCGAAGGTGTACATCTCTTTTTCGACGATGTCGGTCACTTCACCGATGGAGCGCTTGAATAGCTCGGTGAACTCGACGATCGGCATGCGGATCTGCTTGTAACCGTAGTTATCCAGCAGGCGCGCCACGGTGCCCTCGAAATAACGCCACAGGGGCGTCTGCTCGGGCAGGATGTCATTCATGCCACGAATGGCTTGCAGAGACTTGCTCACAAAAAATCCTTAATACGTTCGGTTAGCCGCGAGCGATCAGCGCTGCGTCGGCTTCGACCTTTTCGGCCGCCTTCTGCCGGATCAGCCTTTCGAGCTCTTCCACCAGATTGTCATTGGTCAGTTTCTGCGCTGGCTTGCCGTCGATGTAGATCAGGTTCGGCGTGCCGCCGGTCAGTCCGATGTGGGCCTCTTTGGCTTCACCCGGGCCGTTGACCACGCAACCGATCACCGCGACATCCATCGGTACCAGCAGGTCTTCAAGGCGCCCTTCCAGTTCGTTCATGGTTTTCACCACATCGAAATTCTGCCGCGAACAGCTCGGGCAGGCGATGAAGTTGATGCCACGGGAACGCAGGTGCAGGGACTTGAGAATGTCGTAGCCGACCTTCACTTCCTCGACCGGGTCGGCCGCCAACGAGATGCGAATAGTATCGCCAATCCCTTCGGCCAGCAGCATACCGAGGCCGACGGCGGATTTCACCGTGCCTGAACGCAATCCGCCGGCTTCAGTGATGCCCAGGTGCAGGGGCTGGATGATTTCCTTGGCCAGCAAACGGTAGGCTTCGACCGCCATGAACACGTCCGAGGCCTTCACGCTGACCTTGAAGTCCTTGAAATTAAGGCGCTCCAGGTGCTCCACGTGACGCAGCGCCGACTCGACCAGTGCGGCAGGGGTCGGTTCGCCGTATTTTTTCTGCAGGTCCTTTTCCAGGGAACCGGCGTTGACCCCGATGCGGATCGGGATCCCGCGATCACGGGCCGCATCCACCACCGCACGCACCCGGTCTTCACGACCGATGTTGCCCGGGTTGATCCGCAGGCAATCGACACCCAGCTCGGCCACACGCAGGGCGATCTTGTAGTCGAAGTGAATGTCGGCCACCAGCGGCACCTTGACCTGCTGCTTGATCCGGCCGAACGCCTCGGCGGCGTCCATGTCCGGCACCGATACCCGCACGATGTCGACGCCGGCTGCTTCCAGGCGGTTGATCTGGGCCACGGTGGCGGCCACATCGTTGGTGTCGCTGTTGGTCATGCTCTGCACCGCGATCGGGGCATCGCCGCCGACCGGTACCGAGCCGACCCAGATTTTGCGGGACTCGCGACGCTTGATTGGAGATTCACCGTGCATGACTTATTGACCTAACTTCAGGCGAGCAGTCTCGCCACTGGTGAACGGGGCGATATCCACCGCCTGCCCGTTGTACGTGATTTGTGCGCCACGGGCGTAGCCCAGACGCACGGCAAAAGGTGGCTTGCCGCTGACATCGACGACTTCGCCCTTGCGCTTGAGGGCGCTGAGCAGAATCTTGCCGTTGCCGTCAGTCACCTGGGTCCAGCAATCGGCGCTGAACTGGATCTGTACCTGGGCTGCGCCCGCTACAGGGGCGACGGTGGCCGAGTTGGCCGCAGCATTCGCCGCAGGAACAGGTACCTGGGCCGCAGGCGCCACCGGAGCGACGGCCACAGGCGCGGTCACTGCAGTGCCATGGGCAGGAGCCGCGGGTACCACAGGCGCTACAGCGGGAGCCGGAGCGGGTGCCGCAGGCGTCGCCGGGATGGCCGGCGCCTCGGCAGCTGCCTGCTCTTCGACCTGAGCGGCGTTGGCCTGGGCTTCACTCTGGCCTTCGGCGACGGCCTGGTCTTCAGGCTCGTCGATCGGATGAATCTGCGTAGTACCGTCGGCGCCCTCGACCTCGACGTGCTCGGGAGTCAGCGACATCGGTTCCTTGCCTCGCTGGGAGGACTGATCCTGCCACCAGATGAAGCCGCCACCGACCACCGCCACCAGCAGCAGCAAGCTGACGATGCGCAGGATGGTGTGGGAGACGCGTACCGGCTCTTCGATACGGCCCAGGGCGTGAACGTTGCTGCCCTGGGAGTCGGTACCGGTGTACTGGTCGAATTCCTGGACCAGTACCGCCTGGTCCATGCCCAGCAACTTGGCATAGGCACGGATATAGCCACGGGAAAAGGTATGCCCCGGCAGCTTGTCGAAGGCGCCGGCTTCCAGGTTGCTCAGGGAGCTCACCGTGAGATTGAGCTTGTGGGCCACTTCAGCCAGCGACCAACCATTGCTTTCGCGGGCCTGACGCAGGGTCTCTCCGGGGTTTACGCGAGTCACTGCTTGAACTTCGGGATGCGCCGCTTTCATCATTGCTCCGACAGGTATTGCTGATATTCCGGCGTACCGGGATAAAGTCGTTTTAGTTGCAGACCGTAACTGGCGGCCTTGTCGCGATCTTCGAACACCGTTGCCAGGCGAACACCGAGCAATAGACTACGTGCATTTTGCTCGCCGAGCAGGCTAAAACGATCGTAATAATCACGCGCGGGCACATAATGCCTGTCTTCGTAAGACAACTCAGCCATTTCCAGCAACGCGCGGGGCTGTTGGTGATTCAGACGCAGGGCTTTTTCCAGTTGCAACTGGGCCAGCTCACGCTGGCCCAGCTTCGAAGCGGTCATCCCGAGGCTTTCAAAGACCCGGGAACGTTCGGGGTACAGAGTATCAGCAGCGGCTTGCTCAAAACGCTGATAGGCCTCTTTGTAACGTTTTTCTTCGAACAGGAAGCTGCCGTAGTTATTGAGGATCCGCGCACTGTCCGGACGCGCCGCCAGGGCCTGGCGAAAATGCTCGTCGGCCAGCGCCGGCTCCCTCTCGGCCTGGAACACCAGCGCCAGGGCAGCGTTGGCATCGGCATCGGCCGGGGCCAGTTCCAGGGCCTTTTTCAACGGCACCTTGGCCCGCTCGCTCATGCCCTGCTGCAGGTAGCCCAGGCCCAACTGCACATAAGCCTCACGCGCTTCGTCACGCCCCTTGCTGGTGCTCATCGGGTTGGCATCACCCGAAAGAACACAGCCAGCACCTAGGCTGGCAACAAGCAGGAGCAGCGCGAAGCGCAAGATCATGGAGATCCTCTCTCAGGTACGGGTCGCGGCGCTTTGCGGCATATCGGCGTCGGCGCTCAACTCGCGCACCGCGATATAGCGTTCGCTGCGACGGGTGCGGTCCAGCACCTGCCCTACCAACTGACCACAAGCGGCATCGATGTCTTCACCGCGAGTGGTGCGCACGGTGACATTGAAACCGGCGTGATGCAGTTGGTCCTGGAAACGTCGGATGGCGTTGTTGCTCGGGCGCTCGTATCCGGAATGCGGGAACGGGTTGAAGGGGATCAGGTTGATCTTGCAAGGAATGTCCTTGAGCAACTCGATCATTTCGACCGCATGTTCCAGCTTGTCGTTGATGTCCTTGAGCAAGGTGTACTCGATGGTCAGCACACGCTTTTCGCCCAGGGAGGACATGTAGCGCTGGCAGGACTCGAGCAGCATCTTCAACGGGTACTTCTTGTTGATCGGTACCAGCTGGTTGCGCAGCGCATCGTTGGGTGCGTGCAGGGACAACGCCAGGGAGACGTCGATGTGCTTGGCCAGCTCATCGATCATCGGCACCACGCCGGAGGTCGACAGGGTCACTCGGCGCTTGGAGATGCCGTAGCCCAGGTCGTCCATCATCAGGTGCATGGCCGCGATGACGTTGTCGAAGTTCAGCAGCGGCTCACCCATGCCCATCATCACCACGTTGGTGATGGCACGGTCGACGGTCGCCGGGACGCTGCCAAAGGATTTGTTGGCAATCCACACCTGGCCGATGACTTCGGCGGCGGTGAGGTTGCTATTGAAGCCTTGCTTGCCGGTGGAGCAGAAACTGCAGTCCAGGGCACAGCCTGCCTGGGACGAAACGCACAGAGTGCCGCGTTTGCCCTGGGGGATGTAAACGGTCTCGACGCAGCTGCCGGACGCCACGCGCACCACCCACTTACGGGTGCCATCGCTGGAGATGTCCTCGCTGACCACTTCCGGACCACGAATCTCGGCAACAGCCTTGAGCTTCTCGCGCAAGGCCTTGCCGACATTCGTCATGGCGTCGAAATCATCGACGCCAAAGTGGTGAATCCATTTCATTACCTGACCGGCACGGAAACGCTTCTCCCCGATTGAGTCGAAGAATTTCTCCATTTCCGGTTGAGTCAGACCCAACAGGTTAGTTTTGCCGATCGATGCAGTCATGATTCACCCCTCACTCGCAAGCCTTACTCAGCGAGCGGTTACTTCAGTTGCGGCGAAGAAGTAAGCGATTTCGCGAGCAGCGGCAGCTTCGGAGTCCGAACCGTGAACGGCGTTGGCGTCGATGGACTCGGCGAAATCAGCACGGATGGTGCCAGCAGCAGCTTCTTTAGGGTTGGTAGCGCCCATCAGCTCACGGTTGCGAGCGATGGCGTTTTCGCCTTCCAGAACCTGAACAACAACAGGACCCGAAGTCATGAAGGCAACCAGTTCGCCGAAGAAGCCACGCTCGCTGTGCTCAGCGTAGAAGCCTTCAGCTTCAGCCTTGGACAGTTGCTTCATTTTCGAAGCTACAACGCGCAGGCCGGCTTCTTCGAAACGGGAAACGATCTTGCCGATAACGTTTTTTGCAACAGCGTCAGGCTTGATGATGGAGAAAGTGCGTTGAACAGCCATGGTGTAACTCCAGAAACGGTGATTAAAGCGAAAAATTAAACCCGCGAATTATACGCGGGTTTATAGGGATTGCCTAACTGCGTAGCCCGCGGATTCAGTCAGTTTCGTCGATCCAGGCAGCCTGAATTGCTTCAAGAACCTTCTCGCCTCCGCGAGCCGGATCGTCGCTGAACTCCGGCAGCGCCAGAACCCATTGGTGCAGATCGACAAAGTTCACATAACGCGGATCCACATCCGGCTTGGAATCAGCCAGCTGGATCGCGATTTCCAGTACATCAACCCACTTGAGGCTCATGCCAGTTCCTTGAAATCAGTGCGGCGCTTCGGCTGCATGGTTGAGCGAGTATTTGGGAATCTCGACGGTCAAATCTTCATCACCGACGATCGCCTGGCACGACAGGCGCGATTGCGCTTCCAAACCCCAGGCCTTGTCCAGCAAGTCTTCTTCCAGCTCGTCAGCCTCGTTCAGCGAGTCGAAGCCTTCACGGATGATGCAGTGGCAGGTGGTACAGGCGCAGACGCCACCACAGGCACTCTCGATCTCGATGTGGTTGTCATGGGCGACGTCGAGTACCGAAACGCCGGGCTCGACCTCTACAACCAAGCCGTCCGGACAAAACACGGCATGTGGCAGAAAAATGATCTGCGGCATCAGTTATTCCTCGATTTCATTCAGGTTGCGCCCCGCCAACGCGGCTTTCACCGTTGAATCCAGGCGGCGGGCAGCAAAGGCGTCGGTCACTTGCGACAGACGCTTGGTCTGCTGCTCGATGGCATAACCATCGGTGCCACGCATCAATTCACTCAGTTCCTGCATCTGCAGCTCGATGACCATGCGCTCCTCGGCATCCAGCAGACGGTCACCGTCAGCGTCCAGGGCACCCTGAACCGCCTCGATCAGACGCTGGGCGTCGACCTGCTGCTCACGCAGCACGCGAGCCACCTTGTCGTCGCCGGCATACTGGAAGGAGTCCTTGAGCATCTTGGCGATCTCGCCATCAGTCAGGCCGTAGGACGGCTTGACCTGGATACTGGCCTCGACTCCCGAGCCCAGCTCCCGCGCGGAAACGCTGAGCAGGCCATCGGCATCGACCTGGAAGGTCACACGAATCTTCGCCGCACCGGCCACCATCGGCGGAATGCCACGCAATTCGAAGCGCGCCAGGGAGCGACAGTCACTGATCAGTTCGCGCTCACCCTGCAGCACATGAATCATCATGGCCGACTGGCCATCTTTGTAGGTGGTGAAATCCTGGGCACGGGCCACCGGGATCGTGGTGTTGCGCGGGATCACCTTCTCCATCAGGCCCCCCATGGTTTCCAGCCCCAGGGACAGCGGAATCACGTCCAGCAGCAGCAACTCGCCGCCTTCGCGCTTGTTGCCGGCCAGGGTATCGGCCTGGATCGCAGCCCCAATGGCCACCACTTGATCCGGATCGATTTCAGTCAGCGGCTGGCGACCGAACATCTCGGCAACGGCTTCGCGCACCCGCGGAACCCGGGTCGAACCACCGACCATGACCACGGCCCGCACTTCGTCGAGCTCGACATTGGAATCACGCACGGCGCGACGGCAAGCCTTGAGGCTACGGGCCACCATGGGTTCGATCAGCGCATCGAAGGTTGCGCGGGTCAGCGCTGCGCGCCAACTGCCGTACACCACTTCCACCGAATCGAGGTTGGTCAGGGCTTCCTTGGCCGCACAGGCGGTTTGCAGCAGATTGCGCTGAGCGCCCGGATCCAGGTCGGCAGACAAGCCCGCGCCCTCAATGATCCAGTTGGCGATCGCATGGTCGAAATCGTCGCCACCCAGCGCAGTGTCGCCGCCGGTGGCCAGCACTTCGAACACGCCACCGGTCAGGCGCAGAATGGAAATATCGAACGTACCGCCACCCAGGTCATAGATCGCCACCACGCCTTCGGCGTGCTGATCCAGACCATAGGCCACGGCGGCCGCGGTCGGCTCGTTGAGCAGGCGCAGCACATTGAGGCCAGCCAGCTTGGCCGCATCCTTGGTAGCTTGACGCTGTGCATCATCAAAATAGGCCGGAACAGTGATCACCGCGCCGACCAGCTCGCCACCCAGGGTCGCCTCGGCCCGCTGACGCAGCACCTTGAGCACTTCGGCAGAGACTTCCACCGGGCTTTTTGGTCCCTGGATCGTCTCGATGAACGGCATGTGCGACTCGCCATCGACAAAGCGGTAGGGGAGCTGCTCACCCAACTGCTTGACGTCGGACAGGCCACGCCCCATCAGGCGCTTGACCGAGAGCACGGTATTCAGAGGGTCGGTAGGGGCCGCCAGGCGGGCAGATTCGCCGACCTCGACGTGATCGGCGTGATAGCGCACGGCAGACGGCAGAATCACCTGACCCTGCGCGTCGGCCAAAGGTTCGGAAAGACCACTGCGCAAGGCAGCGACCAGCGAATTGGTAGTGCCCAAGTCGATCCCCACAGCCAGGCGACGCTGGTGCGGTTGAGGACTTTGGCCGGGTTCGGCGATCTGCAGTAGGGCCATGCTTATCTGGACTTATCTGTATATCAGGCGTGCGACCGGAGCGGCACTGGGTTAATCGTCGAGGCGCTCTTCTAACTGGCGCACTTCGTAGGTGAGCTTGTCGAGGAACTGCATGCGTCGCATCAGGCGCTCGGCCTGCTCACGTTGCGCTGCATCATCCCAACAGGCTGCGAAGCTTTCGTTCAGTTCATCCTGGGCTACCTTGAGCCGGCGCTTGAAGGCCGCCACTCCAGCCAGGTCGGCGCTGTCCTGCAGGTCTTCGAGCTCTTCGCGCCATTGCATCTGCTGCAGAAGAAACTCCGGATCATGCACCGTGACTTCCAGGGGCAACTCGCCACCTTTCAAAGCCAACAGGTAACGGGCGCGTTTGGGCGGGCTCTTGAGGGTCTGGTAAGCCTCGTTGAGGCTCGCCGACTGCTCCAGGGCCAGACGCTGCTCGCGCTCGGAAGCATCGGCAAAACGGTCTGGATGAACCCCACGCGCCAACTCACGGTAGCGCGCGGCCAACTGCTCGAGATCCAGGCGGAAGCTCGGTTGCAGCTCAAATAAAGCGAAATGACAAGGAGTACCCACAAGAAGCCTCAGATGTTGAAGCTTTCGCCGCAGCCACATTCACCGCGCACGTTGGGGTTGTTGAACTTGAAGCCTTCGTTCAACCCTTCCTTGACGAAATCAAGCTCGGTGCCGTCCAGATAGGTCAGGCTTTTCGGGTCGATGATCACTTTCTCGCCGTGACTCTCGAACACCTGATCGTCCTCGCCGACCTCGTCGACGAACTCCAGCACATAGGCAAGGCCGGAACAGCCTGTGGTGCGAACACCCAGACGAATCCCATCACCCTTGCCGCGCCCGTTGAGGGAGCGTCGCACGTGTTGAGCAGCCGCTTCTGTCATGCTGATAGCCATCGTGACTCCTTACTTGTCGCCAAATCTGTGAAAGCCGATCGATCAGATCAGGCCTTTCTTCTGCTTGTAGTCGCGAACGGCGGCCTTGATGGCGTCTTCGGCGAGTACCGAGCAGTGGATCTTCACTGGAGGCAGGGCCAGCTCTTCAGCCAGCTGGGTGTTCTTGATGGTTTCGGCCTCGTCCAGGGTCTTGCCCTTCATCCACTCGGTGGCGAGGGAGCTGGAGGCGATTGCCGAACCGCAACCATAGGTCTTGAACTTGGCGTCTTCGATGATGCCCTGCTCGTTGACCTTGATCTGCAGGCGCATGACGTCGCCGCACGCCGGAGCGCCGACCATGCCGGTGCCGACATCAGGGTCTTCCGCGTTCATCTTGCCGACGTTGCGCGGGTTCTCGTAGTGGTCGATGACCTTTTCGCTGTAAGCCATGATTCTTAATCCTCACTCATCAGAGAGTCGCTCTGGGGTTCTGCAAATCGCCGTTATCGGTACGCTCTACAGAACCCTGTGCGGCGACTTATATTCAGTGCGCCGCCCACTCGATTTTCGAGATATCGACACCGTCTTTGTACATGTCCCACAGCGGCGACAGAGCGCGCAGCTTGGTGACGGCTTCGCAAACTTTCTGCGCCGCGTAATCGATTTCTTCTTCGGTGGTGAAGCGACCAAAGGTGAAGCGGATCGAGCTGTGGGCCAACTCATCGTTGCGACCCAGGGCACGCAGGACGTACGAAGGCTCAAGCGAAGCCGAAGTACAGGCCGAACCGGAAGACACCGCCAGGTCCTTGAGGGCCATGATCAGCGACTCGCCTTCAACGTAGTTGAAGCTCAGGTTCAGGTTGTGCGGTACACGGGCGGTCATGCTGCCGTTGATGTACAGCTCTTCCAGGTGCTCGACCTGCTTGTAGAAGCGATCGCTCAGGGCCTTGATGCGTGCATTTTCGGCGACCATGTCTTCCTTGGCGACGCGGAAGGCTTCGCCCATGCCGACAATCTGGTGAGTGGCCAGGGTGCCGGAACGCATGCCGCGTTCATGGCCGCCACCGTGCATGGTGGCTTCCAGGCGCACACGAGGCTTGCGGCTGACGTACAGCGCGCCAATGCCTTTAGGGCCGTAGGTCTTGTGGGCAGAGAAGGACATCAGGTCGACTTTCAGGGCCTGCAGGTCGATTTCGACCTTACCGGTGGACTGAGCGCCGTCGACGTGGAACAGGATGCCCTTGGAGCGAGTCAGCTCGCCGATGGCGGCGATATCGTTGACGGTACCGATTTCGTTGTTCACGTGCATGATCGACACCAGGATGGTGTCGTCACGCAGGGCAGCTTCCACCATGGCCGGGGTGATCAGGCCGTCTTCACCGGGCTCGATGTAGGTCACTTCGAAGCCTTCACGCTCGAGTTGGCGCATGGTGTCCAGGACAGCCTTGTGCTCGATCTTCGAGGTGATCAGGTGCTTGCCCTTGGTGTGGTAGAAATGCGCGACACCCTTGATGGCCAGGTTGTCGGACTCGGTAGCACCTGAGGTCCAGACGATTTCACGCGGGTCGGCGTTGACCAGGTCAGCCACTTGGCGACGGGCGTTTTCCACCGACTCTTCGGCCTTCCAGCCAAACACGTGGGAGCGGGACGCCGGGTTACCGAAGTTTCCGTCGACCAGCAGGCATTCACTCATCTTTTGCGCAACACGCGGATCGACCGGTGTGGTCGCTGAGTAATCAAGGTAAATCGGCAATTTCATGGACTCTCTCCTAAATCAGGCTGGCTGGCGTGCCGCTAGCTCTTTGGCTGTCATTCGACGGCGGACGCTTCAATCTTGTCCAGGCGCGGCGCCTTGCCATTACAACGGCGCTGGTCCTGACGCTGGGCTACTTCTTGCACCTCACGGCGAGTCACAAGGTCAGCCAAGCTGATACCGCTTAGAAATTCGTGGATCTGCAGGCTCAAGTCGCACCACAGGTGATGGGTCAGACAGGTATCGCCGGCGTGACAGTCACCCAGCCCCTGGCATTTGGTGGCGTCGACCGATTCGTTCACCGCATCGATCACCTGGGCTACCTGGATCCCCTGCATGTCGCGGGAAAGCTGATAGCCACCACCAGGCCCCCGCACGCTGGACACCAGATTGCTGCGGCGCAGCTTGGCGAAAAGCTGCTCGAGATAAGACAGGGAAATGCCTTGGCGCTCAGAGATATCGGCCAGGGAGACCGGGCCATGTTGTGCGTGCAACGCCAGATCGAGCATGGCGGTCACCGCGTATCGGCCTTTAGTAGTCAGTCGCATGGACAAGTACCACGGAGTTTCGGAATGGAGGCGAGTATGCAATACCCGAGTAATCGAGTCAACTATAAGACCAACTACTTTAGTCGGGTTTACCCGCAAAAGAGCGCGCGAATCATAGCAAAGTCTGCGACGTAATGGCACAGCGGATGGCAATAACTGACCTACGGACAGCTTGCTCCAGCAAGCCGCCTCCCCTACCAAGGAGCCGGCTGCCGGATATCAACCGACCTGACTGTCGCCCTTGCCCTTGACCTCGGCAAAGTCCTCTTCGCGCAGTACAGGCAGATCCTTGGCACAGTAATCGCTGCCCAGATCCTTCAGCGCGCCACACATATCTTCAAGACGACCATCGACCGCCTGCAAATGATCCAGTAGCTGGCCAATGGCCCGGGCGACCGGATCCGGCATGTCCTCGCTGACGCCGTAGGCATCGAAACCGAGCTTTTCCGCCATCGCCTTGCGCTTGGCTTCCTGCTCGTCGTTGGACTTCATGATGATCCGCCCCGGAATCCCGACCACCGTGGCGCCGGCCGGCACCGCCTTGGTCACCACGGCATTGGAGCCAACCTTGGCCCCCGCCCCCACCGTGAAGGGCCCCAGCACCTTGGCGCCAGCCCCCACCACCACACCATCCTCCAGGGTCGGATGGCGCTTGCCCTTGTTCCAACTGGTACCGCCCAGGGTCACCCCCTGGTAGAGGGTGACGTCATCACCGATCTCGGCAGTCTCGCCAATGACGATGCCCATGCCGTGATCAATAAAGAAACGACGCCCCACCTTGGCCCCAGGATGAATCTCGATCCCGGTCAACCAGCGCCCGAAGTTCGACACCAGGCGCGCCAGCCACTTCCAACCCATGCCCCACAGGGCACCGGACAGACGATGAATCCAGATCGCATGCATGCCCGGGTAGCAGGTCAGCACCTCGAAGGCATTGCGCGCCGCCGGGTCACGATGGAAAACGCTTTGGATATCTTCACGCAGACGCTCGAACATCATTGATCCTTCCGCTTCTGCAGCTCCCCACGGGCCGCTTTCTGGGTTTCCGTGAGGATGCCACGCAATATATTCATTTCCGCCCGGCTGACCGAGCTGCGACCGTACAACCGACGCAAGCGCGCCATCAAGTGCCGCGGCTTTTCGGGATCGAGGAAGTCGATGGCCACCAGGGTCTGCTGCAGATGCTCGTAGAACCGCTCCAGCTCATCCATGGTGGCCAGCTCTTCGCTGCGTGGCGAAGCCACTTCGTCCTTCTCTACCTTGCTCGGCCGACCCTGGGCTGCCAGCCAGGACATGCGCACCTCATAGGTCAACACCTGCACCGCCGTCGCCAGGTTCAGCGAGCTGAACTCCGGGTCCGAGGGGATATGCACATGGAAATGACATCGCTGCAGCTCATCATTGGTCAGGCCGGAATCTTCACGACCGAACACCAGGGCGATCTGCGCGCCCTGCCCGGCCTCCTCCACCACTTTCAACCCCGACTCACGGGGATCGAGCAGTGGCCAGGGAATCCGTCGATCGCGGGCACTGGTGCCGAACACCAGGGTACAGCCTGCCAACGCCTCTTCCAGCATGGCCACGACCTGGGCGCTTTCCAGGATATCGGTAGCACCGGAAGCCCGCGCATCCGCCTCATGGGAGGGGAACACCCGCGGCTCCACCAGCACCAGCCGCGACAAGCCCATGTTCTTCATGGCACGCGCAGCCCCGCCGATATTGCCCGGATGACTGGTATTGACCAGGACGACACGAATGTTCTGCAGCAAGGGAGGCGCTCTCGGACACAGGAAAGGGGAGCAAATCTTACAGAACGGACACCGCTCACGCCTTAAAAATAACCGCCAGAGGATTTCGGCACTTTATATAGAGGCGCTCCAGCACCCTTACAAACACTGCCGCTCAAGGAGCGCCGCACAGCGGATCGATGCAATCAAAGCGAACGCCGTCCTTCATCTGCAAAAGTTTTCTGCTAGAATGCTCGGCTTTCTTTAACAACCTTAGGTGACCTATCCATGCAGCCAATGCTGAATATCGCGCTGCGCGCCGCCCGCAGCGCCAGTGAATTGATTTTCCGCTCCATCGAGCGCCTGGATACCATCAAGGTCGACGAAAAAGACGCCAAAGACTACGTATCCGAAGTTGATCGCGCTGCCGAGCAGAAGATCATCGACGCGCTGCGCAAGGCCTACCCGACCCACGGCATTCTCGGTGAAGAAACCGGCCTGCACGCAGGCAGCGGCGAAGGCGAAGACTACCTGTGGATCATCGACCCACTGGATGGCACCACCAACTTCCTGCGTGGCATCCCGCACTTTGCCGTGAGCATCGCCTGCAAATACCGTGGCCGCCTGGAGCACGCCGTGGTCCTGGACCCAGTGCGCCAGGAAGAATTCACCGCCAGCCGTGGCCGAGGCGCCCAGCTGAACGGTCGTCGCCTGCGCGTCAGCGGTCGCACCAGCCTGGACGGCGCCCTGCTGGGCACCGGCTTCCCGTTCCGTGACGACCAGATGGACAACCTCGACAACTACCTGGGCATGTTCCGCGCCCTGGTCGGCCAGACCGCCGGCATCCGCCGCGCCGGCGCTGCCAGCCTGGACCTAGCCTACGTGGCCGCCGGTCGTTTCGATGCATTCTGGGAGTCGGGCCTGTCCGAATGGGACATGGCCGCAGGCGCCCTGCTGATCCAAGAAGCCGGCGGCCTGGTGAGCGACTTCACCGGCGGTCACGACTTCCTGGAAAAAGGCCACGTGGTAGCCGGCAACACCAAATGCTTCAAGGCGGTACTGACCGCCATCCAGCCGCACCTGCCGGCCTCGCTGAAGCGCTAAGCAGCAGCGACAAAAAAAGCACCCCACGGGTGCTTTTTTTATGCCTGGGGATTGCCCCGTCTCTGAGCAACCTCAAAAAAGGCTGTCCCCAGCAAAAAAGCCGCCCTGAGGGGCGGCTTTTCATGCACATCGGGCTTATTGACCCGGCTGGTTCTGGTTCTGACCGAGGATCAGGCGACCCTCTTTATCCACCGGAATCTGATTGCCCGGATCGCGATCCATGCGCACCTGGCCCTGCTTGCCACCCAGGTCGTACTTCACGTCGTAACCCACGATCTTGTCGCTGATGTCATTGACCGTGTTACAGCGAGTCTGGGTCGTGGTGTAGGTATCACGCTCCTGCATGCCTTCCTGCACCTTGTTACCCGCATAACCGCCACCTACAGCGCCGGCCACAGTGGCAATCTTCTTGCCATTGCCATTACCGATCATGCTGCCCAGCAGACCGCCGCCCACCGCACCGGCCACGGTCCCCAGGATCTGATGCTCATCCTTGACCGGACGCTGGCGGGTCACGGCGACATCCTTGCAGACTTCCCGCGGCGTCTTGATCTGTTGTTTCACCGGCTGCACAGCCAGCACTTGCGCATACTCAGGGCCGCTTTTAACCAGGCTGTAGGTGGCAACAGCACCCCCGGCGGTGACACCGACAGCACCCAATACCGCACCAACCAGCAACGACTTGTTCACGTGAACCTCCTGACCATACATGCGGGTCAAAGCCCGCGCTTCTCCCAGCCTTGGAGCAAAAAAAAAGGCGCGAGTTCAACACTCGCGCCTTTTTTACTGACAGCCGGAAGAGATCAGATCCTCAAGGACGGTCGTCCACTTCCTTCTCGGTATTGGCCGGAGGAATCAGGTCTTCACTGTTCAGGTTCAGCCAGATCAGCACCACGTTGGCGATGTAGATCGACGAGTAGGTACCCGCCAGAACACCGACGAACAAGGCGATAGAGAACCCCCACAGGTTGTCGCCACCAAAGAACAGCAGCGCAATGATCGCCAGCAAGGTGGAAATCGAGGTCGCCATGGTCCGCAGCAGGGTCTGGGTAGTCGAGATGTTGATGTTCTCGATCAGGCTGGCCTTGCGCAGCACACGGAAGTTCTCACGCACCCGGTCGAATACCACGATGGTGTCGTTGAGCGAGTAGCCGATGATCGCCAGTACCGCCGCCAGCACCGTCAGGTCGAAGGTGATCTGGAAGAACGACAGGATACCCACGGTCACGATCACGTCGTGGATCAGCGAGACAATCGCACCGACTGCGAACTTCCACTGGAAGCGGAACGCCAGGTAGATGAGGATGCCGCCCAGGGCCATGAGCATGCCGAGGCCGCCCTGGTCGCGCAGCTCTTCACCCACTTGCGGGCCGACGAACTCGACGCGCTTGACCTGCGCCGGGTTGTCGCCGCCGACCTTCTGCAACGCAGCCGCCACCTGATGGCCCAGCTGCGGGTCTTCGCCCGGCATCCGCACCAGCAGGTCGGTGGTTGCACCGAAGCTCTGCACGATGGCTTCGTGATAACCGGCGTCGTTCAGTTGCGAACGCACCTTCATCACATCCGCCGGACGCTCGTAGGTCAGCTCGATGAGCGTACCGCCGGTAAAGTCCAGACCATAGTTCAAGCCCTTATGGAACCAGCTGAACAACGCCAGGACGGTAAGGAGCACAGTGACGCCGAACGCAACGTTGCGCACGCCCATGAAGTTAATAGTACGTAACATGGCAGCCCCTTAAATCCACAACTTCTTGAAGTCACGACCGCCGAAGATCAGGTTGACCATCGCGCGGGTCAGCCAGATGGCCGTGAACATCGAGGTAAAGATCCCGAGGGACATGGTCACCGCAAAACCCTTGACCGGGCCGGTGCCCATGGCAAAGAGGATGCCACCCACCAGCAACGTGGTCAGGTTGGAGTCCAGAATCGCAGTGAATGCCCGGCCGAAGCCTTCGTTGATTGCTCGCTGCACGGTCATGCCGGCGGCGATTTCCTCACGTATCCGCGAGAAGATCAGCACGTTGGCGTCCACCGCCATACCCATGGTCAGCACGATACCGGCGATACCCGGCAGGGTCAGCGTAGCCCCCAGCAAGGACATCAGGGCCAGCAGCAGGACCATGTTCAATGCCAGCGCCACGGTGGCGATGAGGCCGAAGAAGCGGTAGATGGCAATGATGAACAGCGACACGAACAGCATGCCCCACAGGGAAGCATCGATACCCTTGGTGATGTTGTCAGCACCCAGGCTTGGACCGATTGTGCGCTCTTCAGCGAAGTACATCGGTGCCGCCAGACCACCGGCACGCAGCAGCAGCGCCAGCTCGGAGGACTCGCCCTGGCCGTTCAGGCCGGTGATGCGGAACTGGCTGCCCAGTGGCGACTGGATGGTCGCCAGGCTGATGATTTTCTTCTCTTCCTTGAAGGTCTGCACCGCCACGTCTTTCTCGACACCGTCCACCATTTGCTTGGTGTAGGTGGTGGTCGGCTTCTGCTCGATGAAGATCACCGCCATGCTGCGACCGACGTTGGTCCGGGTCGAACGGTTCATCAGCTCGCCACCGTGACCATCCAGCTTGATGTTCACCTGGGGACGGCCGTGCTCGTCGTAACCGGCCTGGGCATCGGTCACCTGGTCACCGGTGATGATCAGGCCACGCTCGATCTGCGCAGGAGGACGGTTGCCCTCACGGAATTCGAAGGACTCGGAAGTCGCCTTGGAAGCACCCGGCTCGGCGGCCAGACGGAATTCCAGGTTGGCGGTCTTGCCCAGGATCCGCTTGGCTTCAGCGGTGTCCTGCACGCCTGGCAGTTCAACCACGATGCGGTTGGCGCCCTGGCGCTGAACCAGAGGCTCGGCCACACCCAGCTCGTTGACCCGGTTACGCACGGTGGTCAAGTTCTGCTTGATGGAGTATTCGCGGATTTCCGCCAGCTTGGCCGGGGTCATCGCCAGACGCAGCACCGGTTGGCCATTGAGGTCGGCCGGTACGATGTCGAAATCATTGAAGTTCTTGCGGATCAGCGAACGGGCCTGTTCACGGCTGTCTTCGTCGCTGAAGCCCAGCTGGATGGCACCATTGAGCTGCGGCAGGCTGCGATAGCGCAGGCGCTCTTTGCGCAGCAGGCTCTTGACGTCGCCTTCATAGACTTTCAGGCGGGCGTCGAGGGCTTTGTCCATGTCCACTTCCAGCAGGAAGTGCACACCACCGGACAAGTCCAGACCCAGTTTCATCGGGTGCGCACCGAGGTTGCGCAGCCATTGCGGGGTGGTTTGCGCCAGGTTCAACGCCACCACATAGTCATCGCCCAGCGCCTTGCGCACTACATCCTTGGCCGGAAGCTGGTCTTCCTTGTTGATCAAGCGCAGCAGGCCGCCCTTGCCGTTGGCGGCAATGGAAGCAGCCTTGACGTTGATGCCGGCGTCGGTGAGCGCTTTGCTCGCACGATCCAGATCCGCCTGAGTGACCTGCAACGCGGTACTCGCGCCGCTGACCTGAATGGCCGGATCATCAGGGTATAGATTGGGAGCGGAATAAATAAAACCGATCGCCAGCACCGCCAGGATCAGTAGGTACTTCCACAGAGGATATTTGTTCAGCATCACGCCGCCCGTTTATGACGCGGGGCGCCTTGCGCGCCCCGTCGATTGGTAAAAGATGAAACTTAGATGGCTTTCAGCGTGCCTTTTGGCAGCGTGGCAGCGATCGCGCCCTTCTGGAACTTCAGTTCAACGGAGTCCGACACTTCCAGTACCACGAAGTCGTCGGTCACTTTGTTGATCTTGCCGGCGATACCACCGGTGGTCACAACTTCGTCGCCCTTCTGCAGGCTGCCCAGCAGGTTCTTCTGCTCTTTGGCGCGCTTGGCCTGTGGACGCCAGATCATCAGGTAGAAGATGACCAGGAAGCCGACCAGGAAAATCCACTCGAAACCAGTGCCAGCAGGACCGGCAGCAGCAGGTGCAGCGGCGTCCGCATACGCGGCAGGGATCAAAAAGCTCATATAACACTCCGATAATTTCAGAATTAGTGTCTTAACGTCTTTAGAACTTATTCTAAAGGCGGCACGGGTAACCCGCGTTTGGCATAGAAGGAATCGACAAAGGCGGCCAATGTACCTTGTTGAATAGCCTCGCGCAAACCAGCCATAAGACGCTGGTAATGGCGCAAATTATGGATGGTATTGAGCATACTCCCGAGCATTTCCCCGCACTTGTCCAAGTGATGCAGATAGGCACGGGAGAAGTTCTGGCAGGTATAGCAATCACAAGTCGGATCCAGCGGCGAATCATCATGGCGATGGAACGCGTTACGGATCTTCAGCACGCCGGTATCGATGAACAGATGCCCATTGCGGGCATTGCGGGTTGGCATCACGCAATCGAACATGTCCACACCGCGGCGCACACCCTCAACCAGATCCTCTGGCTTGCCAACTCCCATAAGGTAACGAGGTTTGTCGGCCGGCATCTGGCCTGGCAGGTAGTCCAGGACCTTGATCATTTCATGCTTGGGCTCGCCCACCGACAGGCCGCCGATGGCCAGGCCGTCGAAGCCGATCTTGTCCAGGCCTTCCAGGGAACGCATGCGCAGATCCTGGTGCATGCCACCCTGGACGATACCGAACAGCGCCGCCGTGTTGTCGCCATGGGCGTTCTTCGAGCGCTGGGCCCAGCGCAGGGACAGCTCCATGGAGATCCGCGCCACGTCCTCATCAGCCGGGTACGGGGTGCATTCATCGAAGATCATCACGATGTCCGAACCCAGGTCGCGCTGCACTTGCATCGACTCTTCCGGGCCCATGAACACCTTAGCGCCATCCACCGGCGAGGCGAAGGTCACCCCCTCTTCCTTGATCTTGCGCATGGCCCCCAGGCTGAACACCTGGAAACCGCCGGAGTCGGTAAGAATCGGGCCGTTCCACTGCATGAAGTCATGCAGGTCGCCGTGCTTCTTGATCACTTCGGTGCCCGGACGCAGCCACAGGTGGAAGGTGTTGCCGAGGATGATCTCGGCGCCCGTGGCGACGATATCCCGCGGCAGCATGCCCTTGACCGTGCCGTAGGTGCCCACCGGCATGAAGGCCGGGGTTTCCACCGTACCGCGGGGGAAGGTCAGGCGACCGCGACGAGCCTTGCCATCAGTGGCCAGCAGCTCGAACGACATACGACAGGTGCGACTCATACAGTTTCCTCTGGGGCCGATTCCCGGGGACCGGTGGGCGCCGGATTACGGGTGATGAACATCGCATCACCGTAGCTGAAAAAGCGGTATCCATTTTCCACCGCGGCGCGATAGGCGGCCATGGTCTCGGGATAACCGGCGAACGCCGAAACCAGCATCAACAGCGTGGATTCCGGCAAGTGGAAGTTGGTCACCAGGGCATCGACCACATGGAAGGGCCGCCCCGGGTAAATAAAGATATCGGTGTCGCCGCTGAACGGCTTGAGCACGCCATCGCGGGCCGCGCTTTCCAGAGAGCGCACGCTGGTGGTGCCCACCGCCACTACCCGGCCACCACGGGCCCGGCACGCGGCCACGGCATCCACCACGTCCTGGCCGACTTCCAGCCATTCGTTGTGCATATGGTGGTCTTCGATGCGCTCCACCCGCACCGGCTGGAAGGTTCCGGCACCGACGTGCAGGGTCACGAAAGCGGTCTCGACGCCCTTGGCAGCGATCGCCTCCAGCAGCGGCTGGTCGAAATGCAGGCCGGCGGTTGGCGCTGCCACCGCGCCCAGGCGCTGGGCGTACACGGTCTGATAGCGCTCGCGATCCGCGCCTTCGTCCGGGCGGTCTATATAAGGAGGCAACGGCATATGCCCGACCCGGTCCAGCAGCGGCAGCACCTCTTCGGCAAAACCCAGCTCGAACAGGGTGTCGTGGCGGGCCAGCATCTCGGCCTCGCCGCCGCCCTCGATGAGGATCTTCGACCCCGGCTTGGGCGACTTGCTGGAACGCACATGGGCCAGCACGCGATGGCTGTCCAGCACCCGCTCGATGAGGATTTCCAGCTTGCCGCCGGAGGCCTTCTGGCCGAACAGACGGGCCGGAATCACCCGGGTATTGTTGAACACCATCAAATCGCCCGGGCGCAAATGCTCAAGCAAATCAGTGAATTGACGGTGGGCCAAGGCGCCGGTTGGCCCATCCAGGGTCAACAGACGGCTGCCGCGACGCTCGGCCAATGGATGGCGGGCGATCAGCGAATCAGGAAGCTCGAAGGTAAAGTCAGCAACGCGCATGATGGGGTTCGTCTAGCAGGGCCGGAAAGTTTAGCGGAATAAGTAAAAATTGACCATGAAAGCCGATTGACCAACGGTAACCGCCTCTCTATACTTCGCCGCCATTGAGCCCTGATGGCGGAATTGGT
Source organism: Pseudomonas sp. PH1b (assembly GCF_000633395.1). GTDB lineage: Bacteria > Pseudomonadota > Gammaproteobacteria > Pseudomonadales > Pseudomonadaceae > Aquipseudomonas. The sequence continues at coordinate 156,141 of NZ_AYMU01000010.1, read as the reverse complement.
AGACGCGGCGGATTCAAAATCCGTTTTCGCAAGAAGTGGGAGTTCGAGTCTCCCTCGGGGCACCATATAGCAGTATCTGAAAGTCTCCATAAGGCTCTCAGGACCAGGGAAACCGGCCACTTGAGCCGGTTTTTTTGTGTCTGGCTATCTACCCCTATCTCCCCTTATCCGTTGTTGGTCTGTCCCGAGCTGAGTGGACACTGACTTAAGGTGGACAATGTCCACCGCAAGGAGTGTTCATGACCCAGACCAGACGACGTTTTCCCGAATCCTTCAAACGCGAGGCGGTAGACCTGGTACTTGCCGGCACGCCGCTTCGTCATGTAGCCGAGACGCTCGGCATCGCTGAAAGCCTGCTGGGCAAATGGAAGCGCCAGTACGAGCAGCAAGGTGACGATGCCTTTCCGGGCAACGGCAAGCAGCGTGGTGAGAGCGCGGAGTTGCGTCGTCTACGCCAGCAACTGGCTCAGGTCACCATGGAGCGCGATGTTTTAAAAAAGGCGCTCGCCATCTTCTCGCAGCCCACGAAGTGAAGTTCCGCGCCATCGAGGCGTTGGCTGGTCGCTATCCCATAGCGCCAATGTGCCGGCTGCTGCGGGTATCCCGCAGCGGCTTCTATGCCTGGCAGCAGCGGCCACCTTCGGCGAGAGAGATGGCGAATCTGCGTCTGAGCAAGGAGATCCGCACCATTCACCACGAGGTGAATGGGATCTATGGCCATCGCCGAATCAAGTCCGAGTTGGCGGCCATGGGGCATGCTTGTGGTCGACACCGGGTTGCTCGACTGATGCGCGAAGCCGGTCTGCGCGTTCGCTCGCGCAAGCGCTGGCGGCTGGTTTCCAGCAGTCGTCATACTCTGCCGATTGCCCCGAACCACCTGGATCGCCAGTTCGCCTCGGATCGCGCCAATCGGCACTGGGTCTCGGACATGACCTACGTGCGGACGGCCCAAGGTTGGCTGTATCTGGCAGTCGTGCTCGATCTCTATTCACGAGCCGTCGTCGGTTGGGCGATGCACCACCGCATGCAGCAGGCCTTGGTACACGCCGCGCTGGAGATGGCCATCGCACGCCGACAGCCGAAAGAAGAAGTGCTGCTGCACTCGGATCGAGGCAGCCAATACTGCGCGTACGACTACCAGGCCTTACTTCGACGACATCGAATCGTGCCCAGCCATTCACGTCCCGGGAACTGCTGGGACAACGCCGTGATGGAGAGCTTCTTCCGTTCGCTGAAGGCTGAGCGGGTGTACCTGACGCGCTATGCCAGCTACCACGAGGCGAAAACCGACCTGTTCGACTACATCCGCTTTTACAATAACCGTCGCCGCCACTCGACGCTGGGCTATCTCAGCCCGATGGAGTTTGAGCGGCGCTATGCGAGCAGTAACTCTTAACTACCTGTCCACCAGCTCCGGGACAGACCAGCATTAATCGACTGCGGAATGGCTTTTTGATATCGTCGAGCCAGAATTTTAGCAAAATGGAATGGAACGCCATGGCCAAACCGCGTGTTTTCGTATCTTCTACTTATTACGATCTAAAGCATATTCGAAATAGTCTTGAGATTTTTATTGATGGATTAGGGTATGAATCTGTTTTGTATGAGCAGGGAGATATTCCTTTTCATCACGACTCCCCGTTAGATGCTTCTTGCTATGAAGAAATAAAAAGCTGTCACATATTGGTACTAATAATCGGCGGAAGGTATGGAAGCCCGTCGTCGGATACTGACGTCGAGTCAGGTCTAGAGCACTTCAATTCCGTGACAAAAAAAGAGTATGAGACCGCTCGATTTAATGACATTCCAATTTATATTTTTATCGAGAAAAATGTCCACTCCGAGTACCATACTTATAAAAAAAATAGACATAACAAAGATATTTCCTACGCTCATGTCGATAATGTTAATATTTTCAAACTCATCGATGATATATACTCCCAAAAAAGAAATAATTTAGTCCGTGATTTTGAGAAGTTCGATGATTTATCATCGTGGTTACGAGATCAATGGGCTGGCCTGTTTGCCGATTTACTTGCAACCAAAAAGCGCGATCATGAACTCGAAGACCTTTCTTCTCAAGTCGCGGGCCTGAAGGATCTGAGTTCGGTGCTCAAAAGTTACACCGAATCAATCATGTCTAAACTTCAGCCTGACAATTTTGAGCAGATCATAAAGGCATCTAATAAAAACTTAAGAACCCGAGCTTTGCGGGTTTTCGAAAAGCATCCATTGGTAATATACCTTCTTAAGAAGTCGCCAAAAGGTATCGGACTTGCTTCGCTCTTTGAGGCATTTTTGAGCTCCGAATCAATTCGAAATTTATTGGAAAAATGTAATTATCCCAAAGAGTTTATCGAAGATATACTTCAGCATCCGGCTGCCTTTGAAGACTTTAGCAATCTCAAAAGAGAGGTGGGATAAAGGCTGTTAAGCAGGATGAAGTTTAATATATTAAATAGTTTGGCTGTCGGGGCGTTCAAAATCGTTTATGTTGAGTAGCCTCCCACCTCGTGAACCGGTGGGAAGGGCTCTTTTTTTCTGCATGGAAACTGCCGTTCTTGGGCTGGCCTGCCATGTTCCTGCTATCTGTTTAACGGCATTGACCAGGCTCCCCATACCACGTTCTGATCCCACGTTCTGATCACGACAAAGTGCGCCCTGATAGCTCTGCACAAAATCGATTGCAAACGACGAGCAGCTTCGCATTAAACGGTTTTACATCGAACGTCGGTTGATGACCGAGGTCGTTTGCCAGCGGCTGCAAACGGCCAATAGCAGTCATTGCGCATATGCTAAATGGGATGCAATGGCGCCTGAAGTGATGCGGGTTCGAATCTATCCTTCACCGCCACATTTAGTAATCACAATCCCCTGGTTTTCCTAGACAAAGTCGGTGGTTTTGTTTTTTTTGCGTCTGAAAAGTGCCCATTTGGGACTGATATGGGACTGGCGTGTCTTTTTTCGGCTTAGAGAGGGGAGCATGCACGTCGGTAGTTGCTGTGCATACAATCAGCGTTTACGACGCTCGACTCACGTCGAGGCAACTATGGATTCAGGGAATGTTTCAGCAATCATTTCGGCTGTTGCGGGTATCAGCGGCGTTCTGTTCGGTAACACGTTCGCCTGATTAAAGAGTGGTGGACTAAGCGGAAAACGGCCAAACAGGACACGACTTACCTTGGGATTATTGTCGTCTCTCATCTGGATCGATTCGCCACTGGCTGCTTGCATGTTGCATTGGACGATGGAACCCAGTACGGCCGGCCGGCTGGTGAGCGCGGTGAATACGCGACAGTTGTAACTCACCCTGATTTTCGGCCGTTAGACGTAGACGTTGAGTGGAAGCTGTTACCAATGGATCTGATGTATTCGATTCTTCGACTGCCAGATCAACAAGATCAATTGCAAGGAAACCTTGCTGGAATCCATGAGTTCAATTATGACCCGCCTGAACATGTCGAATATTTTCAGGTAAGACGGCGGGGATGTGCTGTACTTGGGCTACAGGCATCTGACCTAGCCAAAAAACTTCGTTCATATGTCGGGCTTCCTGCTGAGGAGCTGGAACCGGGAGAGTGGAGCCGAGAGCAAAGCATGAAAGACGTGATATTTGTTATCGACTCGAGACACAGCGAAAGTCTCTAGCGGAACGCGGCTCTGCAGTAGCAATAAGGGCTTACCGATAACGAACAGAAAGAACCTCGCCTACATAATCAATGCGCTACGCTGGCCGGGCCATCACGGCGCAATCACGAGGAGCAAGACAAATGCAAATGAGCGAAGCGGCAGTAGAGGTGCCACTTCCTGAAGTCTCTTTGCTGTAACCCTTGATTATAACATTTGGCTAAGGGGCGGGCTTTAGCCCGCCCCAGTGAGCGAAGCGAACGATTTTAAGCAGTTGTTAGATCTATTTCGGATCTTTGGGGTTATTAATTTTTTGGATCGGAGGCTGATAGCTTTCAGTTGCGACTACCAGTGGTGGTGCTGGAACCTCAATTGGCTTTTGAGGCTTTTCTGGTTTAGGTGACTGGTTTTTTTCATTGCTGCTCATTTTAATTGCTCCATCGGCTTGCAGAGATTAGCGCTACAGAAACAGTTAGCGACCATGCGGTAAATGTTATTTCCGAGTACGTTTTAATTACAAGGTAAAGTTTGTCTCTATATATTTTTTCAATTTCAATTATTGCTTCCGAGTACCTCCTGGATAGGCCAAGCAGTACAGTTCCCCTCAGATTGTCAGAGAAATAATCGATAAGCGCTGTGTCAGATGGCATTCTTATGATGTCTGATAATTTGGTTGCCCTGAAAGAAAAGCTCCATGAAGACATAAAAGACACAAATGTTAGAATTATTGAAAAAATAACAAGCCAACCTATTAGGTTTTTCGGTGGAAGTAGACTTTCGACAGCCCACCTCACCAAAAATAGGTAGGCACCTACAGCAATTGTCATAGAGCCAAAATATTTGGTCGCTTTTTCTTCAAGGCGCCGAAAACGCTCAACTTCTTTTTCGAATTGATTTTTCTGATGCTCGTATAAAATTTTATATTTTTCCAGATCGACTTCATCCATGAGCAAGCTTCCAGTTTAGAAAAAAATTATTATGAGTTTACGCATTTTCTGCTTGCGATATAACGTTTGCTTGAGCGGTGGACGTTAGCCCGCCCAGTGAGCGGAGCGAAAGATACACTTGTTAGATTTTTGGGCTAAACATCTTAAGGGTTCGATCCTCGTTTCCTGTCCAGTATCGTCGGCACGCACAACCTTGACGGCAGGCACGGCGCTCAATCGGGATATTAAGCCCCGCATCTTGCATTGCAAGTCGAAGAGCTCCTACAGCCATACTATATGTGTCTATTCCATCGCCATCTTCGTGACGCGGATCATCTAATATAATTTTTCTCAAGTGCCCTTTGAATGGAAGCTCTCCGCCACTGTGACGAGCTATAATCATTTGATCGAACTGCCCTAGCACAAAATTATTATTTAGATCTTCTTTACTTTGAAACCATCGCTGTTTTTCTGATTTACCAGCCCACTTTGTCGGATTTAGTTTAGTTACCCATAGTCGCCCAGTTCCTGTTCTATCTATGAAGCCGATATCGAAAACGAAAAGCACAGGACCATATACATTTGCGCGGCGCGCACGATGATGGATGTCAACAGAATCCATAAATACATCGAACCAGATACTATACCGGCGATCAATATCATCGGACTCCTGAGGCGTTTGGGTTATACCCAAACGCTCAACTGTGCCTCTGGATAGAAGCGCGCGTGACCTTAGGAACTGACATGCGGTCGCGACACTGTTTGCATGGTGCAGTTGGTCAACGCCCTTCTCTGCAAGGGCTTCAAATACGTGACCAGATGGTATATGCATAGAAAAATCCAACTATAAATAGGCACCAAATGGTGCATAACTAACCGGACGGGTGTGGTGTATAACACTTCTTGTCATCTGGCTATCCGTGTCTAGGGTAAGGCTTTCAGCGTTCCAATGACCGTATGAGGGAGTTATACACCATTTTAACTACAGACCAACCGGCAGATTTTAGCCGATAGCTGTCTATCGCTTTGCTCTTAAGTTATGTGACGATTCGCTCGCCCCGGAGGGTAAAGCTTTACGATGTCGAGTGAGTCTTTCGCAGTTGCTCAATTATCTTTGACATGAAATACGATAACTGTAGCTCTGAGAACGATTGGGCGCGACGCCGATACACTCGCCATTTCTCAGGATTGGGATCTGCAACCGAAGCCAATCACGCTGGTGATTTTCTGCCTGCCACGAACGTCCGGAAATGGCCGACAGCGGTCGCTTGCCGATGTCCGCTTCTGGCCGACAGCAGACCTAAGCGAACCGCATTCCTCGGAACCTTTGGCGCAATGCGTCTAAATTTAGGAAGGCTCGGGCAAAAAGCGTTACACAGTTCACTATCGTTACACCGCACACCTTGTGCGATACAAAACGGTGAAACCTTAATTTTATAAAATAAAATCAATTACTTACTAAGATCCGTCACACCTGAAACACCAGTTACACTTCTTTTTTAGTATCCACCCCACCCCCATCGGCAATGCGAACCACCAGCGAAGAGATTCCAGCAGGAACCGGGGGGACCCTGAGCAAATGAGACACATACGGGGTCGGAAACCCGCAGGACTGTGTTAGCGACAAGGTGCACAGCTTAGTGAACTGGTGAACCGGGTGAATACACAGTTCACCAGTGCAAATGCACAAGGTCCTGAGAGGTTGCCGGGGACCTTGAGCAAATCTGAAAGGCACGGGGCAGAGAACCCGCCGCACCTGGTTAGCGGCTGAGTTTTCTACGTTGGTTGACAGATTGACGTATTTGACACCATCCCCAAGGTTGACCGGGCTCAACCGTTCGCTATTAACCACACAATGGCCCACCTTTACCGTTGCGGTAACGATGCCCTTTTCTCTTCAATATCCTTTCAATTTCAACGTCGAAATTTCAGTAAGCTGGGGGAACTGTCGCTACCAAGATCTCGCGGGTTTCCGACCCCGTATCACTCAACAACTCACAGGGTCCCCAGCCCCCCCTAATGAGGACTGGGATTATTAGAATCAATAACCTCCATCAGCACCATCGCTTGTGGCGCGTACTGGCTTATATGTGTGAGGAGCATCAATATCAAGAAATGTCACACCAAGACCTTTGAACAAGATCGCAACAGGATCAGCAACTATGTTAGATACGTTAACTAAATGTAGTAGCCAATCACGGCGATAGCACTCATACGCAAATAGCCAATGATCTTGCTCGAAGCAGTCATCAACCAACCACCCTTCCCACAACACAGAAGTAAAGCCAGGATCAAAAACCCCCACCACTTTAGCTTGCATTGTAGCTGTAGCAACACATCCATCATCCATACGAGCGATAACCGCTTGCGAAGCGTCGCTTAAGGTTAGACCTAACAGCATACATGTCCAAATGCTCCATACGACCTCACTTCCATGACCTACTGGAGCGCTAACTTGTACCAATGCGTTAATTGCTCGAGACGCTATTTCTTTATCAAGAGCATGCCCGCCGCCTTCTTGGTTCAACAACAAAACATCAATAACAAGACGCAAACAGCCTGGATCCAGTGCAATGCACTGCCATAATAGATTTTGAACCAAACCCCACTGAACCTTGGAAGCTGTCACGCTTTTTAATGCGGCGATACTATATCTAAGCACACCTTCAGTTGGATGTTTTCGCGCGAGCCCAAAAGCACGATTAAAATAATCAATCCACTCAGGCGCAGATGCACCATCAGAAGGAATTATTGGCCTGAGCTTACTAACATAAATAGACTCAAGCTCACTAGGCAATTCAAAAATTGCTGTTTTATTTCCATTTAATTGCAACTCCCGCTCATATAGCTGAGCCTCCAGCATAATAAGGGCATGCTCCGCATCCGACAATGTCGCGAAAGAAAACTCGATATCATCGATAAATCTTACACCTCCAACTATTTTGCACTCAGCGGCTAAACTTGCATCAATTGAACTCAGTAAAAGTTCGGAAATTCCAAGTGAAGTGTCCGGTCCAATCGCAATTCCTTTAGTCTGACCTGACTGACATGCTTGAAGCTCTTTATCGATCACGTTACCGCAAAGTGTAAGGTCTCTAAATTTTGCTTTAGCAACAGATTTAGTATGCAACGCCCATGGAATCGTGTGCGTATAGATCGATGAGTAGAATTGCGAGATATCTGCACGCAGAATGTACCTTGCCCCAACACGGGAGTGAGCACGCGCAGTTGCTCTATCCGCCAAGCTGGATGCGATGGCTCTCGCTCCCTGGGGGTCATAATGTGGTCGGGTATGAGAAAAAGGTGATTTTGCCCACTCAGCTGTCAACTGAGCATTATTAACGGCAAAAACATTCGCGAGCCGAAAATAATTGGCAGGATTGGGGATAGTTAAACGCCGACGTAGTCCGCCAACCCTTGACAGATTATGGTGCATCGGCTGCGTCCAATTTGTCTGAGCCTTCGTCAAGCTGTCCGGCAATTTGCCTGTTACTCGCGCTACGTCGCCTAGGGTTTTTGAGGTGAACAAAGGCGGTAACTCTCGAGGCAAAAATCCTTTTTCCAACAGCGCTTCTAGCATGACGGTTATCCTTGAGAACTCATTTCAGACGTTTAGCCGATGATGGCAATGCGAAACTACCAGCTAGCTAACAGATCGGATACAGTTCGGCTGAGTAGGGCTTCGATTGGCTGAGGCTTGAGGAAAAACCTGATTTCTTCTTATAGCCAGTACCCAACAGAAGAAAGCTTGTATCCCACTGTGTATCCCCGAGGATATAATCTGGCTGCAAGCCACGTAATATATGGAACCCTCGAGTCTCCCTCGGGGCACCAAACATAAAAAAAGACCTTGAATTTCAAGGTCTTTTTTTTCGTCCACAGAAAAGTGCCGGCACCACGCCCCACTCCAGGCCTGGCCGCTCCCCCTCCTGATCAGTCGTACAGATCTTCCGCGTAATACTCGTAATTATCAGCATTCTCCACCGCGTCGCTCGGACGATTGGCTGCCAGGTTCTGCGCGCCAGCCACGCCATAGCCGCCGGCAATATCGTCCGTATGGCCAATGGAGTGGGTCAGCTCATGCACCACGCTGCCCGCCTGGGTGTCGAACCCCACCCGCGGCGGCAAGGCAAAGAACGCGGTGCAGAACCAGGCCTCCACGTCCCCGCGAACATTGACGAAGGTGGCCGCGATATCCCCAGCCGCATCGCATGGATCATTCGGGTTGACCCGGCAATAAGCGGTCAGGGTGCTGCCGCTGTTGAGCTTGAAGCGCACGCCGTCGAGCACCGCACGCACTCGCTGGTAGCGGTCCTGATTGAAGGTGCCGAACCAGGTCCGGTAGGCCAGGTTCTGATTGTTGCGAAAGGCCGCCTCATTGTTGTTGACCTGGTTGTAGGCATTGCTCGACCAGGTGGTGGCGACGGCCACGGCATTGCTCACAGCGGTGCGATCGGCCTGGGTGGCGCAGGACCCGTCAAACGCCACATTGATCGCCAGCGCCGATTGCGCCAGCGCGCCCAGCCCCAGCAGCAACAGCAGGCTTTGCAGCCGAAGCGCCAGGCGGCGGGTTGAACGGACAACAGTATCAGTATCCATATTCAGCATCCTTCCATGCAGGTTCCGAGGAATGTCGCTCCCCCTGCCAGGGGCGACACCTGCATTGGAGTCCCGAGTTCTCCGGCACATCAGCAGGAATTGCTTCCGTGGCCCAGGCCCTGGAGCCCGCGCGCCCGATACAAGCTTCTCTCGGGCACAACCTTGACGGAGGTCAAAGACCCGACGTTTGAGGGCCATACACTTGTAAACGAACATTTGAACAAGACGCATAGGCCCTCCTTATATGAGTGAAGAATCCACCCTCCGCCCCCAACCCAAAGCCTTGCCGGAGGCCACCACCAGCCCCACCAAGAGCACCCCGCGCAAACCTGCAACACCCCGTCCGCGCCGCCCACGTACCGCCAAGGCGGCCCCGGTAAAGGCCGCCGAAGCCGAGATCAGCGCCATCAGCCAGAAGCCCATGGCCCTGCAGGTGGCCAGCGCGCCCCGCGGCTCCAACGAAGACAGCGTGTCGGCCGTGCTGCCGGGCAACTACCCGTACCGCAGCCGGATGCGCCGCGCCGAATACGAAAAAGCCAAGAACGAATTGCAGATCGAACTGCTCAAGGTGCAAAGCTGGGTCAAGGAAACCGGCCAGCGCATCGTGGTGCTGTTCGAAGGCCGTGACGCCGCCGGCAAGGGCGGCACCATCAAGCGCTTCATGGAGCACCTCAACCCTCGCGGCGCGCGGATCGTGGCCCTGGAAAAACCCTCGGAACAGGAAAAGGGCCAGTGGTACTTCCAGCGCTATATCCAGCACCTGCCCACTGCCGGGGAAATGGTCTTCTTCGACCGCTCCTGGTACAACCGCGCCGGGGTGGAACGGGTGATGGAGTTCTGCTCGCCCCTGCAATACCTGGAGTTCATGCGCCAGACCCCAGAGCTGGAACGCATGCTGTGCAACAGCGGCATCCTGATGTTCAAGTTCTGGTTCTCGGTGAACCGGGAAGAGCAGCTGCGACGCTTCATCTCCCGTCGGGACGATCCGCTCAAGCACTGGAAGCTCTCGCCCATCGACATCAAGTCCCTGGACAAGTGGGACGAGTACACCGCCGCCAAGCAGGCGATGTTCTTCCACACCGACACCGCCGATGCGCCGTGGACGGTGATCAAGTCCGACGACAAGAAACGCGCACGGATCAACTGCATCCGGCACTTCCTGCACGAGCTGGACTACCCGGGCAAGGACTTGAAAGTCGCCCATGCACCGGACCCGCTGCTGGTGGGCCGCGCTTCGCGGGTGGTGGAAGAGGATGATCGGACCCAGGCCCAGGCCGCGGCCGATGCCGGGGCGACGAGGCTGGCCTTGTCCGCCTGATTTACCGGCAAAAAAAACTGCGCGCAGGCCAGGCGGGTCTACGCGCAGAAAGTGGAGCGGAACAATAGCTTTGGCCGGGGCCTCAGGCGGCCTCGGTCACTGGCGCGACCTTCTCCGGCGGCTTGATCGAGCCGATGTACACCGCAAAGATGGTCAACAGCGCGCCGCTGATCTGCATCACCGAGCTGGCCTTGCCGAGGAACGCCACGTCGACGAAGTAGGTGATCACCGGCTCCAGCAACAGGATCAACCCCGCCAGCCCGAGGCTGATGGCGCCGATGGAACGGTTGACCAGCAACCAGCCGACAAACTGCACCATCACCCCATAGATGATCAGCATCACCAGGGTCTGGCCGTCGACGATCGCCAGGCTTTCACCCATGGCCAGGGCGTACACCAGCAGCACCAGCGCGGCCCACAGGCTCAGGTTGAGCATCTGTGCGATTTTGTCACCTCCGCCATCAGGCAACTGCGTGTTGACCTTGAGGAAGTACACACAGATGGCATAGGCCAGGCCCGACAGCACACCGTACACCACGCCCTTGATGCCTATCGCACTGGTCATTTCCGGCAGCAGCAACAGGTACAGGCCGACAAATGCCAGGGTGATGGAGATCAGGAAGTAGATCGACGGCTTCTCCTTGAGCAGGTACAGGCCCAGCAGGGTCATGAAGAACACCTGGCAGTTGGTCAGGATCGAGCCGATGCCCGGGCCGACGATGTAGATGCTCTGGTGCCAGAGCACCAGGTCGATGGCCAGGAACACCCCGGCCAGGGCCGTGTACAGCTGCGCCTTGGTGCTCTTGAGCAGCACCGGGATACGCCGCACCTTGAGCAGCAGGAAGAACAGGATCGAAGCAAACAGCATCCGGTAGAAGCCGGCACCGCCGGCACCGATGTTGGCAAAGGCCACGGCCAGCGCCGACAGGCTGAGCATCAGCCCGCCGATGGTCAGCTCGATGATGGCGCGGTTGGTATTAGTCGACATGCGCGACTCCATTAATGAACACCAGAGGATCGACGTCCTGGACCGGGTCACTCAAGGTGCCCTGCTCCAGCACTTGTTGCATGGCATCGAAGATGCTCGCCAGACCGGCCTGCAGCGTTTCACTGCTGATGGTCAGCGCCGGCATCAGCTTGAGCACCTGGTCCACCGGGCCGCAGCGCTCGATGATCAGGCGCCGGGCGAAACAGGCACGCATCACCCCGGCGGCCAGGGCCGGGTCATGGAACTCGATCCCGTAGAACAACCCACGCCCGCGCACATCCTTGATGTGCCCGCCAAAGCGCTCAGTGACCTCGCTTAACCATTCCCTGAGCTGCGCCTCGTTGGCCTGGATGTGCTTGACCAGGCGGTCATCGCTCCAGAACTCCTGCACCGTCTTGGTGGCGGCGACAAACGCCAGGCTGTTGCCGCGGAAGGTGCCGTTGTCCTCGCCAGGGGCCCACTGATCCAGCTCCGGGCGATGCAGCAACAGAGCGAACGGCAGGCCATAGCCGCTGAGGGACTTGGACAGGCAGACCATGTCCGGGGTGATGCCCGAGGGCTCGAAGCTGAAGAAGGTCCCGGTACGGCCACAGCCGGCCTGGATGTCATCGACGATCAGCAGAATGCCGTGCTCGGCGGTCAGTTGACGCAGGCGCTGCAGGAACTCTGCCGAGGCCACGTTGATTCCGCCTTCACCCTGGATGGTTTCCAGGATCACCGCCGCCGGAATGTCCATCCCCGAGCTGTTGTCCTTGAGCAGGCGCTCGAAGTACTCGATGGAATCGAGCCCCGAAAGGTAGCCATCGAAGGGCAGGCGAAACACATAAGGGTCGACCCCGGGCTGGCGGTTGTCACGATTGCCGGTCAGGCCCAGGGAGGTGTTGGACATCCCGTGGAAACCGTTGGTGAACGCCACGATGTGTCGGCGCCCGGTGATCTTGCGCGCCAGCTTGACCGCCGACTCCACCACGCTGGTGCCGGTGGGCGAGGTGAACTGCATTTTGTAGGACAGAGCCCGTGGCGCCAGGATGATCTTGCGGAAGTTGTAGATGAACTCCTGCTTGGCCCGGCTGTGCATGTCCAGGGCGGCCTGGATGCCGTCCCGTTGCAGGTAGTCGATGACCGCAGCCTTGACCGCCTTGGGATTGTGCCCGTAATTCACCGACCCGGCACAGCTGAGGAAGTCGATGTAGGCCTGGCCTTTCAGGTCATAGAGATAACTGCCCTGGGCCTGGTCGAAGACCACCGGAAAACTGCGGCAATAGCTGCGCGCCGAGGATTCCACATCAGCAAATACGCCCAACTCATCCATTTCTGAAATATCCATTACTGCCTGCTCACATAAAGGGGTCGAGGTTCAGGATTCGAGGTGACCGTGGTTCAGGCGATCTTTTCCGCCGCCTGGGCCAGGCCCAGTTGCTGGTTCAGCGAGTTGAAGATCTCCCTTGAGCGCAGCGACAGCAGGCTGAAAGAGCCGGCGTCACCGTAGCCATGGGAGGATTCGCACAGGCCATTGAGGTACAGCGCCGGCAAGTGACTGCCCTTGGCCGCTGCCAGGCTGTAGTCACGGCCGATGCGGATCACGCCCTGGGCATCGCAGTCCAGGTGCTCGGCCAGGTCCTTGAGGATCGCCGGGTAGCGCTCCTCCTGAGGGCCGGTGCCGAGGTTGCGGAAACCGGTGGCCAGGACAATGGCGTCCAGCCCGCCCAGTTCCTCGGTGATCTGGGTATGGGTGTTGAGCAGCGTCAGGCGATAGCCCTCGCCCTCCGGCGTACAGCCCTGGATATCGTTGAGGCCCTTGATGACCACCCGCTCACGGCCCTGCAACTTGTCCTCATACATGCCCACGTAGAGTTCCTTGATCACGTCGGCATCGGCAGCGGAATAGTTGGTGTAGTGCAAGTGGCGGTTGATGTTCTTCTTCGCCTCGGCGGAGCTGTTGTAGTACTGGTCGACAAAGGATGGGAAGTACACGTGCTCGCTGAACTGGCTGGTGTCCTTGAGGCGGAAACCGTAGCCGCGCTGCAGGTTGACGATTTCCAGGGTCGGGTAGGTGTGGCGCAGGTGCAGGATGATCTCGATGGCGCTCTGGCTGCCGCCGACCACCGCCACGCGCTTGAGCTCGCCCTTTTGCGCCAGCTGGGCCAGGCGCCCCAGGTATTGGGTGAGGTGGAACACCCGGTCCGGTGCGGCGTTGGCGAACACCTGCGGAATCACCGGGGTACGGCCCGGGGCCAGGACCACGGCACGCGCCTGGTACTGCACACCGGCCTGGGTGGTGATGGTGTAGAGGTTGCTCAGCGGGTCGACCTGGATCTGCGCCACGCTCTGGTTGTAGGCCACGTCCCGGGCGAAGAACCCGGCCACCCAGCGCACGTACTCGGCGAACTCGCTGCGCAGCGGGAACTCCAGGCCCAGGTTCAGGTGTTCGAACAGGCGATCGTTTTCGAACAGGAAATTGGTGAAGGTGTAGCGGCTGCGCGGGTTGCGCGGGGTCACCAGGTCGCGGCTCGGGTGATTCTGGATATCACTGCCGGACAGCATCATCTCCGGCTGCCATTGAGTGCTCGGGTGACGTTCGAGAAACAGCCGGGTTCCGGCAAACTCCATTTCTTCCATGGCGATGGCCAGGGCGATGTTTGCCGGGCCAAAACCAATGCCAATCACGTCGTAGATTTGCCCGTCACGGCCAACATCCTTGGCAGTCACTTTATGAACACTCATAAACTCCCCTCCCTGAAACAAAAGTCAGACTCGAAAAAGCAGAAAAAACACCAGGGTCTTTTCTGCCTTCAGTCAAAGATTCATTAATTTTTAGTTAGCGTTATTCGTTATAAGTAACTGGCTCTTTTCAAACTTCCGCTGCGGCCAACTTCAGCCACTTCTGCACGGGCGGATAAGCCAGAACTTGTTCGACATAAGCTTGCAGTTGCGCCGGTACTGCCACGCCATAACGGCGGAAGCGGAACACCACCGGTACGAACATCGCGTCGACAATGCCGAAGTCGCCGCACAGGAACTGCTTGGAGCCGCTGGCCTGGCGCAGGTTGTTCCAGATGGCGAAGATCCGCTGGATCTCTTCCTGGGTATCGGCGGTCAGCGGCTCGGGGGTATCGCCAGTGTTCAAGCCGAAGGACATCTGCGTGCGCAGGTTGACGAAACCCGAGTGCATCTCGGCCGCAGCGGCGCGGGCCTGAGCCTTGACCAGTGGGTCCTGGGGCCACAGGTTGGCCGACGGATAGGCCCCGGCAACGTACTCGCAGATGGCCAGACTGTCGTTGATCACCACCTTGTCCAGCAGCAGCGCCGGCACCTTGCCCGAGGGCGAATGGCGCAGGATCTGCTGACGGGTATCGTCCTGTTCCAGCTTGACCTGAATGGTCTCGAAGGAAACGTCTGCCGATACAAGAACCAGCCATGCACGCAATGACCATGAAGACTTTTTGTAATCGCCAATAACTAGTTTTGTAGGCATCACTTTCCCTAGCTTGCGTAATGAAATGGGTGCTAAATTTAGCGGCTCTGTTTTCCACCGTATTGCACAAAACTGGACAAACTCATGGATGAGCACGGACGCGGTAAAGTCCCCCAGAAAGACAAGGACTTCGTTCAGTTCTGGCGAATACCCGAAGGCGATTGCGAGTTGTTGTCCGCGCGTTACAGCAACCAGTCTTTCGGCAGGCACTCCCATGATCGTTATGCAGTCGGGGTTATAAGCAGCGGGGTGGAAAAACTGTTTTATCGCGGTGACTACTACTTGGGCAGTGCCGGTAGCGTGGTCACCATCACCCCTGGGGAAATTCATGACGGCTTGCCCGGGCATGACCAGGGCTGGATGTACCGCATGCTTTACCTGGACCCTGGCTGGGTCAACCGCACGATCTTCCAGGGACGCTTCGGCGCCGAGCACATCCATCTGTTCCAGAGTGCGTTGAACCTGGATCCGGGTTTTGCCCTGACATTCCTCCAGCAGCACCAGATCATCGAGAACTCCCCGCCCAGCCTGGAGCGCGAATCCATCCTCCTGGACCTGGTGACCCAGCTTTTCGAGCGCAGCGGCGCGCCCATTGCCGCCATTGCCAGCGCCGAACGCAGCGCGATCAAGTTCATCAAGAAAAAACTCGAAGACGAATACGCCCGGCACATTCCCCTGGAGGAACTGGCGCAGCTGGTGGACATGGACCCGCTGTACCTGATCCGTGTGTTCAAGAAGACCGTGGGCGTGTCGCCCCACAGCTATCAGATCCAGAAACGCGTGGCCCAGGTGCAGAACCTGCTGCGCACCGGATCCAGCCTGGCCGAAGCGTCCTTCAGCTGTGGCTTTTTCGACCAGAGCCACATGACCCGCGCCTTCAAGAAGGTGGTGGGCATCACCCCTGGCAGCTTCCGCAACAGCCGCGCTTGAATCGCGCGCCCCGCCTCCCCCTTTGAGCCTCAACCCAAGGACCGCTTCATGCCTACCGTTGCAACCCCGGAACTCACCCAACTGCCCGCTGGCGCCGTGGCTTTTCCCGACGCCCGTGACCTGTTCGTCGCCGATCAGCAGGAACTGGCCGAACACCTGCTGCCGCTGCTGTCCATCGATGCCAGCCTGATCAATCCCGAATGGTCCGGGCGCCTGCACCTGCTGAGCCCCATCGAGCCGTCCGAAGGGCTGGTGGGTCAGCTGACGGAAAACTGCGGCTTCGACACCGAGCTGCTCAAGACCAACTGGATCGGCCTGAAGCTCGAAGACGGCCGCTACCGCCTGTGCGGCGACCCACGCTACTTCTTCCTGCACCCGGACAATGCCCAACTGCCCGAGCCACCCTATAACGGGCGCGCCGACCTGCAGCGCCATTACGCCGAAGAACGCGCGGCCTATCAGGCAGCGCGCCAGCGCTATCAGGAACGCGGTTACCTGAGCTGGGCGCAGGATGCCGAGCAGCGCCTGACCTTTATCGATGAGATGGGTGGCGTGGCCGAAGGCTACGGCAACTGGGTGGAAACCGTAGAGTTCCCCATGGACATCGTCGAAGCCACCGACGACAGCGGCGACATCGATATCTGGCCCCTGAGCCCGGCGGGCCGGCGTTTCCAGCACGCCCTCAGCGTGCCGGCCAGCCACTACGGCATCAGCGGTGCCGACCTGATCGTGATGTTCTACGAGCCCGTGGAAGGGCTGGTGCTGTTCTGCTTCGACTGGTCCTGAGGCCAGGCTCCTGCTGAACCCCGCCTTGGCCGTTGCCGGCGGGGTCTACAGCGGCAACTCCACCCGGGCCTCCAGCCCCCCGCCTGCGCGGTTGAACAGGCGCAACTCACCGCCATGCTCACGCACGATCGCCCGGGCCGATGACAGCCCCAGGCCCACACCGCCTGTGCTCTTGTTGCGTGAGCTCTCCAGGCGGAAGAACGGCGTGAACACCTGTTCCAATGCCTGCGATGGAATGCCCGGTCCACGATCCAGCACCCGCACCCGCAGTTGATCCGGGCCCTGCTCCAGCAGGATCACCGGCTCGGCACCGTACTTGAGTGCGTTATCCAGCAGGTTGGTCATCACCCGCTTCAGTCCCAGGGGCCGGCCGCAATACACCAGGCGCGGCGGGCCGCTGAAAACGATCGGAATCGACTGGTCGCGGTAGTCGTCCACCAGGGTCTGCAGCAGCTCCGCCAGATCGAACTGGGTGGCCTGCTCCAGCCGCGCATCGTCGCGAAAGAACTCCAGGGCCGAGTTGATCATCGCCTGCATCTCATCGACATCGCGAAACAGCCGTTGCTGCTGATCCTCGTCCTCGATGAACTCCCCGCGCAAGCGCATGCGAGTCAAGGGCGTGCGCAGGTCATGGGAAATCGCCGCGAGCATCTGCGTGCGGTCCTTGATGAAGTGCTGCAACTGCGCCTGCATGGCGTTGAAGGCGAGGATCGCCTGGCGGATTTCATGGGGCCCCACCGGTTCGATGGGCGGTGCGCGAAAGTCCACGGCAAAGCGTCGGGCTCCCTGGGCGAACTGCTGCAGCGGCTTGGCCAGGCGCCGGGTGGCGATCAACGCCACCAGGCCGGTGGAGATCAGCACCAGGACAATCACGATCAGGTTCCGCGTGCCTTCCTCCAGCCCCCAACTGCGGGAAGCCGAGGAAAACATCAGCCAGGACTGATCGGTCAATTGCACCAGCAACGCGTAACGCCCGTCTGGGCCTGGCCAGTCGCTGGGCTGGTAGGCCTCGATGTGCCGCATGGGGGGTTGCAGCAAGGCACGAATGGCCTCCGATCCAGTGCCGTATTCCGGATCGTCCACCGGCGGCAGATAGAGCCCCTGGCGCTCCTGCTGCCAGGTGACGCCCAGGCGCTCGCTGCTGACCGCCGCCGCCAGCCGCGGGCGCTGCGCCGGCTCCGAGGCCTCGATCATGTGCACGATGGCGGAAGATTTTTCCAGCAGCCCGGTTTCCGCCAGCGGCGGATAGGCCCAGACCCCGGCCAACTGCACGAACAGCGCGTTGAAGGCCAGGGCGGTGAGCATCGCCATGATGATGGTCAGGGCGATCCAGCGCGCCACCGTGTCCCGCAGGCGGTAGCGCCACAAGGGCCTGATCAGTTTCATTGACGGCTCACGCTGGGGGTGAACAGGTAGCCGCCATTGCGCACGGTGCGAATCATCGCCGGGCGCTTGGTGTCGAACTCCAGCTTGCGCCGCAGGCGGCTGACCTGCACATCGATGCTGCGATCGAAGGCGTCATGGGCCTGGCCACGAGCCAGGTCGAGCAACTGCTCGCGAGTGAGGATGCGCTGCGGGTGCTCGACAAACACCAGCAGCAGGTCGAACTCCCCCGCCGACAACGGAATCATCACCTGGTCCGGGGAGCGCAATTCGCGGCGGGTCAGGTCCAGCTGCCAGTCGGCAAAGCGAATCAGCGGCCTGGGCAGCTCGCCGCTCACCGGCCGGTTTTCACCCGCACGGCGCAGCACTGCCCGCACCCGCGCCAGCAGCTCACGGGCATCGAACGGCTTGCTCAGGTAATCGTCGGCGCCCATCTCCAGGCCCACCACCCGGTCGCTCAACTCGCCCATGGCGGTCAGCATGATCACCGGTGTGGCGTAGCGCTGGCGCAAGCGCTGGCACAGGGTCAGGCCGTTGTCGCCGGGAAGCATCAGGTCAAGGATGATCAAGTCCGGCGCTTCGCGCTCCATGGCCGCCCACAGTGAAGCACCATCAGTGGCCACCGTGACCTGATAGCCCTGTTGGACAAAAAATTTCTTCAGCAGCGCGAGGACTTCAAGGTCGTCGTCCACGATCAAAAGACTGCTCACCAGAGGCATCACTTAAGAGGTTCAGGACAGGTTATTCAAAACCATTCGACGCACCCCGTCATTTATTTCAATACCGCAACAAACCTTCAACCACGCAATAAAGAGGAAATCTTTGCGCAAAATGCGCATGCCAGCATCGGCCTCCCCCTTTGGAGCCCTGCCGTTCATGCCCGTCCTCAACCGTCGCGCCGCCCTTGTCCGTCACACTGCCCTGCTGCTGAGTGCAGCCTATCTGGCGGGCTGCAGCAGCCCTCCCCCGCGCGAGGCCAGCCTCTGTGCCCCGGTCAGCGATGCGGTGCACGACCCGGCGCAATCCTTCAACCGCAGCGTGTTCGCCTTCAACCGCACCGTCGACGACTACGCCCTGGCCCCGGTTGCACGCGGCTACCGCCACCTGCCGGACTTCATGCAACAGGGCGTACACAACTTCGCGAGCAACTTCGGCGAGCCCAAGGTCTTCATCAACGATGTGCTGCAAGGTAATGCGCAGCGCTCGGTCAACACCCTCGGGCGCTTTGCCCTCAATACCACGGTGGGCGTGCTGGGGTTGATCAACGTGTCCGACCCGGCGGGCATCCCGCGCCACACCTCCGACTTCGGCCAGACCTTCGGCGTCTGGGGTATCGGCGACGGCCCCATCGTCGAACTGCCGCTGCTGGGCAACGGCAACAGCCGTGACTCGGTGGGCAAGGTGCTGAACCTGGTGGTCGACCCGTTCGGCGACCACAGCGACACCCTGCGCACCCTGAACACCGTGGCCCTGGTCGGCGGCACCATCGATGGCCGCGCCACCCTGCTGCCGCTCACCGACAGTTTGCAGCAACTGCCCGACTACTACGGCGCGATGCGCAGCGTCATTGCCGAACACCGCGCGGCCTTCGTGCGTGAAGGCCAGTTGGGCCTCACCGAACCCGCCAAACACCACTGCGAGGGCTCCACCCATGATGACTTCTGAACACCCGGCGCTGATCCTGCTGCAACGCGTGGCCAAACAGGGCGACAACGCCCTGCACTGCCGCGAAGTCAGCCTGCAGTTGTCGATCGATCAGCAGCACCTGATCCTCAGCCGCTACACCGAACGCTACAGCCCCGAAGGCCGGCACTGGGTGGAACGCAAGCACCGGGTCAGTGTGACGGAGCTGATGCGCTGGGTAATCGAGCAGGGAGAACCGCAGGCACTGATGCAGAGTACAGAACCGCGAAAGGCAATGGCCTAGGGATCAGCGTATCCAGGACGCCACCTGAATCCTGGCTTTCGAGCGGATAACTCTGAAAAAGCCACGATGAATCTGACCTGTATTGTTTTACGAAAATGCAGCGCCATGTCCTTTCTGTCACTCATTTCGGTGACCTGCCAAAGGAGATTCACAATGACTGCAATCACAGCAAAAGTGGGTGAAAAATGCCCGCAAGGTGGTACCTGGCATCCTGTTGGCAATACCCACGACACCCGCTCGATCGGCGTTAATAACATCATGCCTCCCACGCCTAATGGTGAAGCCCACTGGGTACTGCAAAAGGCCACTGGCGATCATTGATATCGAGTAGCTCCATCATGCTTTGCGCGCAAGCCCTCCCCCAGTTTCTGGCGGAGGGCTTTTTACCTGGCGAGGAATGTCCCGGTACGACGCTTCATTGCACGGGCACTCAATGCACCGTCGCCCCGGCCACCAGTTCCAGACCGCCGTTGATGACGAACTGCACGCCCATGCCCACCAGCAGAAAACCCACGACCCTGGAGATCGCATCGATCCCCGATTCGCCGAGCACCTTCATGATCTGCCCCGAGCAGCGCAGGGCCACCCAGAAGATCAGCGCCGTCAACAGGGTCACGGTGACCACCGCGCCGTGGATCACCCAGGGAATTTCACCGTAGGTCGATTGCAGGGTCGAGGCCGAACTGACAATCAAGGCAATGGTCCCGGGCCCGGCGGTGCCCGGCAGAGCCAGGGGCACGAAGGACAGGTCGCGGTAGTTGGGCAGGACCTTGTCCTGGTCCGACAGCAGGTCATGCTGCAGTGCGGTTTCATCAAGGTTGTTCTTGGGGAACAGCATGGTGAAGCCCAGGTAGGTCACGATCAGCCCACCGGCAATCCGCAACCCGGGAATGGAGATGCCGAACACCTTCATCACCAGGCTGCCACCGTAGAAACTCACCAGCATGATCAGCGCGACATACAGGCTGGCCTTGAAGATCTGCCGGTTGCGCTCTGCCACCGACAGGCTGGAACCCAGCCCCAGCAGCAGGGAAATGCTGGTCAGCGGGTTGGCCACCGGCAACACGGCCACCAGGCCGATTGCCACGTTATGCAGGTACTCATTCATCAACACACCCCAAGGCTCATGACGATCGAGCGCAGGTCGCCGTCGTCGTTCCAGTGTTTGCCCGTGCCCCGGCCGGACCTTGCAGGCGCAGCCGCAAGGCAGTCAGGACACGGCTGCGTTGCCGAATCCTAACTGAGACATTCTGTCGCATTGTTGCAAAAGCGGAGAAAGACTCTCACAAATCGTTAGCTAGCTAACGAAAAAACCGATTGTTAGACTCAGCGCCACGGCCTGACCACTGGCGCAAAGTATCAGGCTAGAGCCATTCCTGCGGTACTGCGAGGAAACCGGTGCAAACCGCTCCCGCATGCCCGAAGGGGCGACAGACCACCCACAACGCTCCACTGATGGCATGAGGAACACCATGGAACCTGGCAGCTATCAATTGACCATGAGCGTGCTCATGACCCCGGACAAGGCCAACTTCTCCGGCAATGTCCATGGCGGCGCCCTGCTCAAGATGCTCGACGAAGTGGCCTTTGCCTGCGCCAAGCGCTATGCCGGGCGCTACGTGGTGACCCTCTCGGTGGACCAGGTGATGTTCCGCGAACCGATCCGCATCGGCGAACTGGTGACCTTCCTCGCCTCGGTCAACTACACCGGACGCAGCTCCATGGAAGTCGGGCTCAAGGTGATGACCGAGAACATCCACGAACGCAGCGTGCGCCACACCAACAGCTGCTACTTCACCATGGTCGCGGTGGATGAAAACGGCACGCCGGTGCCGGTTCGCCCATTGACCCCGGAAACCGCCGTGGAAAAACGCCGCCATGCCAAGGCCCAGCAGCGGCGCCTGCAACGCCAGGAACTGCAGGCCCGCTACGACGCCCTGAAAACCCTTCCCGCCTGACATCCGCACCCGCCTGCGCGCCGCAGCCGCTCTGAACATGGCCCACCCACGCCACCGTGATAAGGAAACCCTGCATGAAACTGTCGTTATTGAGCCGTTACTCATGCTTCACCCTGTGCATTGTCCTGGCCCTCGGCGGCCTGCTGCTGGCCTCGCGTGTTCCCGGTTGGTGGCCGCTGACCCTGGTGGCCTCTGCCCTCAGCCTGCTGGGCCTGTATGACCTGCGCCAGACCCGGCACGCGGTGCGCCGCAACTACCCGGTGATCGGCAACATCCGCTACCTGGTGGAACGGGTGCGCCCGGAGCTGCGCCAGTACCTGCTCGAAGGCGATGACGAACAACTGCCCTTTTCCCGCACCCAGCGTTCACTGGTGTATGCCCGGGCCAAGAACCAGAGCGCGGAAAAAGCCTTCGGCACCCTGCGCGACGTGTACCAGACCGGCTTCGAATTCATCGGCCACTCCATGACCCCGGCCGAACCCCGCGACCCCATGGAGTTTCGCATCACCGTCGGCGGCCCGCAGTGCAGCCAGCCCTACAGCGCTTCGATCTTCAATATCTCGGCGATGAGCTTCGGCGCCCTCAGCGCCAACGCCATCCGCGCCCTGAACAAGGGCGCCAAGCTCGGCGGCTTCGCCCATGACACCGGCGAAGGCAGTATCAGCCCCTACCACCGCGAGCACGCCGGCGACCTGATCTGGGAACTGGGCAGCGGCTACTTCGGCTGCCGTGATGAGCAGGGGCGGTTTGATCCCGAACGCTTCACCACCCAGGCCCAGAGCCCCCAGGTGCGGATGATCGAGATCAAGCTCAGCCAAGGTGCCAAGCCCGGCCACGGCGGGATTCTGCCCAAGCACAAGGTCACCGCCGAAATCGCCAGCACCCGCGGCGTGTCCATGGACCAGGACTGTGTCTCGCCGGCTCGCCACAGCGAGTTCTCCACGCCCTTGGAACTGCTGCGCTTCGTCGCCCGGCTGCGCGAACTGTCCAGCGGCAAGCCGGTGGGCTTCAAGTTGTGCCTGGGCCAGCCCTGGGAATTCATGGCCATCGCCAAGGCCATGCTGCAGAGCGGGATCCTGCCGGACTTCATCGTGGTCGACGGCAGCGAAGGCGGTACCGGCGCCGCGCCCCGCGAATTCAGCGACAACATCGGCATGCCCCTGCGCGAAGGCTTGCTGTTTGTCCACAACACCCTGGTGGGCCTGAACCTGCGGGACAAGATTCGCCTGGGGGCCAGCGGCAAGATCATCAGCGCCTTCGACATCGCTGCGGTGCTGGCCCTGGGCGCCGACTGGGCCAACTCGGCGCGTGGCTTCATGTTCGCGGTGGGCTGCATCCAGTCCCAGTCCTGCCACACCAACAAATGCCCCACCGGGGTTGCCACCCAGGACCCGCTGCGCCAACAGGCACTGGTGGTGCCGGACAAGGCGGCGCGGGTCTACAACTTCCACCGCAACACCCTGATCGCCCTCTCGGAAATGATCGCCGCCGCCGGCCTGCAGCACCCTTGGCAACTGAATGCCGAACACCTGGTACGGCGAGTGAGCGACACCCAAGTGCGCCTCTACTCGCAGACCCACGTGTTCCTCAAGACCGGTGAATTGCTCAACGGCCGCTGCAGCAGCGAGTTCTACCTGCGCATGTGGGCAACAGCCCAGGCCGAAAGCTTCGAAGCCGCGCGGCCGGAGCAGCAACGGCAATTGCTGATTGAACCTGCAGAGACTGAAGTGGCGTGAGAGGTCGCGGGCAGCGCTGCGTGTAGGGTCAGGAGCCCAGGCACAGATCGTCCCACCACGGCCTTGCCCATCTCGCTGAAACAATGTGCGGACCCGGTATAACGATCATCCCGCTCCAGCGCCGCCTGCCGAGCCAGGTGCTTGGCCTGGAACAGCAACTGCAACACCTGCTCCAGAGCCTCGCGCAGCGGCACACCCGGATTGACCCGGAACAGTGGATGCGGGGCTTCGCCACAAGGCACGAAGCTGAGTCCTGATGGTCATTGCCCACCTGCGACGTGGGCCCGGGTGCAAAGGGTGGCGGGGTGAAGATACTGAGTCGAAACGTCCATGGAACAGCTCCTGTGCGAATCCGCCGGCAATCGGCAAGCGCCCCGCGAAGGGGCTTGCCGATCTTCTCGGGCTCGTCCTCAACGATGCGCTCGCGTATCACCTTGAGGATTCATCTCGCCTCTGCCGCTCCCAACGGCTTGAGATCTTGCTCGACTTCGGGGTGAAACCGGACACTCCAGAGCCAATACACGATTCTGTCAGTGGCGGCGATGACGGCCAGCGCCAATAAACAATCGGATACAAAAGCCCTGATCCAATGCTCACCGCCGACATTTCTTCAACATCGACCGCGCTACTATTGCGCCCCTTTCGAACCGCTAGAGTCCCCATTGCACATGCCCCTGACCACACCCGATGCCGCCCTGCCCGCTGTTCTCGCCGGTCCGCTGCTGCGCCGCCTGGAACCGACGCGGCTGGTGTTGTGGCTGGTGGGCTCGCGGCCGTTGGCGCTGACTCTGCGGCTGCAGCCTGCCGCTAGCCCGGCGCTGGACATCCCCCTCGACAGCCAGCAGTGCCAGGTCATCCCCGTGGGGCTGCAGGCCTTTGTCCACCTGATCGACGTGCCCCTGGACCACGCCCTGCCCCAGGACGTGGCGATTGCCTATGACCTGCTGCTCAGCGAGGCCGATGGGCGTGCCTGCGCCATGGCCGAGTGGGCGCCACACCTGCTCTACAACGGCAAGCGCCAGCCAGAGTTCGTGCTCCATAGCCGTATCGACAACCTGCTCCACGGTTCCTGCCGCAAGCCCCATCACCCGGCCAATGACGGCCTGCTCTGCGCCGACCGCCTGCTGGCGCAAACCGCCGAGCCTACGGCCCGCCCGGCATTGCTGATGATGAGCGGCGACCAGGTGTATGCCGATGACGTGGCCGGGCCGATGCTGCGGGCGATTCATGCCTTGATCGAGCGCCTGGGCCTGTTCGACGAACACCTGGAAGGCGCGGTGGTGGACAACAGCGCCGCGCTCTATCGGCATCGCGCCAGCTACTACCAGCGCGCCGAATTGCTCCCGGCCCTCAAGAGCAACGAAACCCTGCGCGAGCGGTTTTTTGGCGGGGTGAAAAAACCGATCTTCACCAGCAGCAATGCCGACAACCACCTGGTGACCTTCGCCGAAGTGCTGGCCATGTACCTGCTGGTCTGGTCGCCGCTGCCCTGGACCCTGATCACCCCCACACCGCCGCAACTGTCGCCGGAACAACAGGCACGCTACCGCAAGGAACAAGGGCATATCGACGCCTTCGTCAGCGGCCTGGGAGGTGTGGCCCGGGTCTGCGCGCACCTGTCATGCCTGATGATCTTCGACGACCACGACATCACCGATGACTGGAACCTCAGTGCCCAATGGGAGGAAACCGCCTACGGCCATCCGTTTTCCAAGCGCATCATCGGCAACGCCCTGCTGGCCTACCTGCTGTGCCAGGGCTGGGGCAACAACCCGGATGCCTTCGGCCCGCTGCTGGAACAGACCCGGGCCTTGAGCGCCACCGCGCACCACCGACAACAACTGGACTGCCGCGCCCAGGATGAATTGATCGACCAGCTACTGCGCTTCCAGCAATGGCACTACGTA
Organism: Pseudomonas sp. PH1b; assembly: GCF_000633395.1. Lineage (GTDB taxonomy): Bacteria > Pseudomonadota > Gammaproteobacteria > Pseudomonadales > Pseudomonadaceae > Aquipseudomonas. The sequence continues at coordinate 130,581 of NZ_AYMU01000010.1, read as the reverse complement.
CTGCCCAGCACCCCGGCGCTGGTGGTACTGGACACCCGCACCCGACGCTGGCGCAGCGAGTTCAACCTGTCCCAGCCCTCGGGCCTGCTGGACTGGGAAGCCCTGAGCGAGTTGCAGCACGAACTGCTGGACCATCCCTCGGCGATCATCGTCTCCCCGGCGCCGATCTTCGGCGTCAAGCTGATCGAGACGGTGCAGAAAGTCTTCAGCTGGTGCGGCTACCCGCTGCTGGTGGACGCGGAAAACTGGATGGCCCACCGCGGTTCGGCCCAGGTGATCCTGAATATTTTCCGCCACTCGCGCACCCCGGGCAGCTACGTGATTCTCTCCGGCGATGTGCACTATTCCTTCGTCTACGAAGTACTGATCCGCCATCGCCAGGGCGGCCCGCGGATCTGGCAGATCACCAGCAGCGGCATCAAGAACGAGTTTCCCGCGGCGCTGCTGGAATGGTTCGACCGCCTCAACCGCTGGCTCTACTCGCCACGTTCGCCATTGAACTGGTTCACCAAGCGCCGGCGCATGAAGGTGATCCCCCATGTGCCCGAGCACGCGGAGGCCGGGGAGCGATTGTGGAACTCGGCGGGGATCGGTCAGGTGTTTTTCACCCCACAGGGTCAACCGGAAGCGATCTACCAACACAATGCCAATGGCACCCAGCCCACGCGGATGATTGCCCCGAGATAGAATCCACGGTCACCGGCAATCAGGAAGATGAGCCCATGGCAAAGCAACCACTGTTTCGCAAGGTCAACACTCGAACCCGAGGCGTATGGCACAAGCTTCACCCGCCCTACGCCCGGCAGCGCCACAGCAAATCCCTGGCCGCCAGCGAACACCTGCGCGCCAGCATGCACTCGGGAAAGCACTTGGGGCTGGACTACACGCCACTGTTTCGCTTTCTGCTGAGCCGGGTAGGCCAACCGTGGGATGCCGTATTCAGCGAAACAAAAAGCCGACTGGATCGGGAGGATCCGATTTTCTGGCTGGTCGCCCTGCATGAGCACCAACAGAAGGACTATGTGAGGATCGGCGGCTACAGTTTCTTCAGCGGCTTGTACGTCGATGCCCAGGGCCGACTGCAGAAGGTCGACCCCGATCTGCACGCAGCGACCATGAGTCCTGATTGCCGCTGCTGCACCCATACCTTGAATGGGATCCCGTTCGGCCAACCCTGTTAGCCTCCTCAAGGAGCCCAGCCCGCCATGCCTTGCAGCCCGATCACTGGGCAACAGCTTGCCGATATCCGCTACGCGCTGTCGGACGCCTTTGTCGATAACGAGGTGGACTACGCCCATATTGCCCGGCAAACCCAGGCCTACGACCGGGCGCTAGTGCAGCGCATCCTGTACGACGAAGTGGCGCCGGTGTGCTACGGCAACCTGATGGCGGTGATCCCGGAGGTCTGGATGGGCTTCGATCGCGACTCGTTGCTGGAAGACATCGAGCAGCGCCTGGAGCGCCGACGCAACAGCCGTGTGCAAGCGTTGCGCGACCGTCTGTTCATCCGCTGGATCCGCTTTCGTGGCGCCTATATCTGGGAGCAGATCTGCCGGCACTACGAGCGCTGAACAGCTTACCTTGAGTCGTTCAACCGGGCATCGGCGGAACAGTAGTCACTGGGCTTGAGGCCCACCTGCCCCGGCTGCATTCGTCCCTGGTCGTCGATCTTGCGCAGCAGCGCCGTGCACATGCCGTCCTGGAGAAACACCATCTGATAGGTAGCGCCAGGCTCAGGGATGAAGGTCACGCTCTGTTCGCACACGGCCCTGTAGTCCCGGTTCATTCCCGGCTCGGTGTTGTAGAACTGGAAAGCAAAGGGACGATTGGCCGGGAGCCGCAGTTCGTTGGCGCCAAAACCCTCCTGGCGACGCATGCGGTCGGTCTCGGCCGTCATCGCAATGCCCAGGTTGCGAAAGTTGGGGTTAGCGATGCCTCGGTGAGGCCTGACCATCAGCCCCGAGCCGGGCTTGCGCCAGTCGATGCAGTCGCTGTCGGGCACGCCACGCACCAGCCCCTGGGCAACGATACGGATAAGCGCGGTATCCGCAGCAGCGGCCGGCCCCCGGTAACTCACGGCGGTGGCCTTGAGAGTCGAGAAGTAGGTGCAACCACCCAGCCCCAGGGTCAGGCCCAGCAACAAAAGCGAGTGAAACCTCATGATTCATCCTTGATGGGTCGACTGCGAAGGGAGTCGGGACAATGCAAAAAATGGCAATCTTACAGCAGCCCAACAGGACGACCGGAGATTTTTCTCCACCCCTTTACCCGGCCCGCAAGGAGCACTGATGCAAACCGACTGGCAGCAAATCCGCGACATGATGAACACGGTGATCGACAGCTGCGAACAGATCGAAAACTCCGGCTATGGCGAGGCATATCGCTCGGCCAGGGTCTCGATCGACGGGCGCGACTATTCAGTCCATGAGTTCCTGATCAGCGCCTGGACCCTGCCGGAAAACATTCGCTACCAGATCATCCAGGAACGCCACGATCAGGGCGCCTCACTGCCCTATGTACCCGAGTCTGCACGGGCGCTGGTGGCCATGGCCCAGGCCTGCGCCGAGTTGATCGGTGCCGGTGAGAAGGCACCGGCGCAACAGGCGATCAAGGGGATGAACCATTGGTACCGCCAGTACGCCGTCCCCCATATCAGGTCAGCGCTCGAGCAGGCAAAAAAACACGGCGCCTGATCACTGGCAGCCTGGGCTCGCTCTACCTTCATAACCCCAGGCCATGTTTCCGACAGCCATCTCCCAAGAACCTTCTCAGGTCCTTGGGAGCGGTGAACGCCGGGCTCGCTCACGCCGCCGACAGTGGCTAGCGGCGGCAGTGAAGCCCCTCAGTAGCGCGCATCCACCGGACGCCCGCCGTTAGGCCAGTCCTTGACCTTGTCGGGGAAGTCCGGACGCGGTTGGTGGGAGAAGTACTCGGCCACATCCAGGGCTTCCTGGTCCGAGAGGCCGCCCTGGCCCAGGGGGAATTTTTCGTGGAAGCCAATGGGCATGTTGCGTTTGACGAAGGCTGCCGCGGTGTAGGTGCGGGCCATGCCGGCGCCGATGTTGAACGACTGGTCGCCCCACAGCGGCGGGAAGATCAGGCTGCCGTCGGCGCGCTTGAGGCCTTCGCCATCGGCACCGTGGCACACCGCGCATTGCTTGGCGTACACCTGCTTGCCGTTGTCGGCATTGGGCTTGAGGGCCGGGTCGATCTTGCCCACGCCGCGTCCGGCGACCTTGTCTTCGGGGCGGGTGTTCATCTTCATCCACTCGAAGTAGGCGACCATGGCTTGCATGTCGGCACCGTTCACCGGCAGCGGCTTGCCGTGCATGGAGCGGCGGAAGCAGCCGTTGATGCGCTCTTCCAGGGTGATGGTCTTGCCCGCCCGCGGCGCGTAGCCGGGGAAGAACGCCGAGACACCGACAAAGGGTGAGCCGTCGGCCACGGTGCCGGCGTTGAGGTGGCAGCTGGTGCAATTCAGCGAGTTGCCGACGTTGTCCGGCAGCAGGGCCTTGGTCTCCAGGTGCAGGCGCATGCCGCGCACCACCTGTTCGGCGTTCGGCGCGGCCAGCAGGTTGGCCAGGCGCGGGGTTTCGAACAGGGTGCTTTCCACTTGCGGGCTCAGCTGCGCACGCATTTTCTTCACCTGCGCGGCAGTGATGGCCGAACCGTTGTTGCCCCAGCTGCTGCGCACAAAACTGAGGATCTCGGCGATCTCGCCATCCGCCAGTTGGGCGAAGCCGGGCATGGTGTAGACCCGTGGATGGGCAGCGGTCTGAGCGGTCTGCCAGCCGGTCAGGGTAATGTGCAGCAACGAGGTCGGGTTGGCCGAGGCCACGCTGGGGTTGCCCGCCAGGGACGGGAACATCTGCGGCACACCGGCACCGTCCTGGCGATGGCAGTCGGAGCAGAACTGCGCATAACCCAGGCCGCCACGGGAGGTGAACAGGTTGTTCGGTGGCGCCGTCGGGGTCAGGGCCACGGCGGGCATGGGCAGGTCATCCTTGCCCGCCGGCAGCGACTTGAGATAGGCGGCGATGGCGGTCAGGTCGGCATCGGTGAAGTGCTGGGTGCTGTGGTGGATCACATCGGCCATGTTGCCGGACACCGTGGCAAAGCGGTTCTGCCCGGTCTTGAGCAGTTGTACCGTGTCTTCCACAGTCCACAGGTTACGCAGGCTCAGGGCCCGCCACTCTTCCACGGTCTCGCCGGCCAGGTAGTGCTGACCGCCGGACTCGGTGTCGCTCATGGCCTTCTCCTGGAAGGCAATGCCCCGCGGGGTATGGCAGGAGCCACAGTGGCCCAGGCCCTGGACCAGGTAGGCACCGCGATTGAGCTGCTCATCCTTGTTCGGGTCGGCCTTGAACGGCTGCTTGTCGACGAACACCAGGTTCCAGAACCACAGGCCCCAGCGCTGGTTGAAGGGGAACCCCATGTCGGCTTCCAGGTTGCCCTGGGCCACGGGCTCCACGCCGTGCATCAGGTAGGCGTAGAGCGCGCGCATGTCTTCTTCGGTCATCTTGGCGTAGGACGGATACGGCATGGCCGGGTACAAATGGCTGCCGTTCGGGGTCACGCCTTCACGCATCGCACGATCGAATGCGTCGAAGCTGTAGTTGCCGATACCGGTGTCCTTATCCGGCGTGATGTTGCTGGAGTAGATGGTGCCCATGGGCGTCTTCAACTCCAGACCACCGGCCATGGTGGCTCCGCCCTTGGCGGTGTGACAGGCAATGCAGTCGCCGAGCTGGGCCACATACTGGCCACGCTGGATCAAGTCGGAATCAGGGCTGGCAGTTGCCGGGGTCGGCTCACTGCCTTGGGCGGGATGTATGCAAAGCAACGCGGCGCCCAGCAGGCACAGGCGGGACAAAGATAAAGCCATCAGGTTATTCCTTTAAAATCCGCCTGGGGTGGTCCCCTCGGCCGATGTCCACAAAGGTTTTTATTAATTGTCTCGGGCCTTCACGGTGCAGGCCCGGGCCCCGATACCTTGTGAGTTCGAGGCTGCTTCCCTTATAGCGGATTTTTCTGAAAAGCCCGTTGATATGGATCATGGCCCTGTGGGCAATGTCCTGTATGTCGGGTTCTGCGACACTTTTACTCGGTACTCTCCACCCCCAGCCCCGCCGCTTGCCAGTCGCTGAATCCATCATCCAGCCGACGCACCTTGAAGCCCTTGGTGCGCAGCAAGGCCGCGGCATGCTGCGACAGCACGCAATAGGGCCCGCGGCAGTACGCCACCAGCTCCTGGCCGGCAGGCAGTTCCGCCAGGCGCTGCTCGAGTTCCTCCACGGGAATGTTGATCGCCCCCGGCAAATGCCCCCGGGCGAACTCTTCAGGCGCACGCACGTCCAGCAGGGTCATGCCGCCCTCTTGCAGACGCTGACGCAGCTCATCCCGGGAAATGCCTTCCAGTCGCGTCGGTTGCTGCGCGCTGTCGGCCAGCAGTTCACGGATCTGCCCGTGGTTGTGGTCGACGTACTGGCGCAAGGCACCGAGCAGCGGCGCCAGCGGGCCCTGGGCCAGGCTGTAGAGCACGCGCTTGCCATCACGCCGGGTCTGCACAAAGCCACCTCGGCGCAGTTGCTGCAAGTGCTGGGACGTATTGGCCACTGAAAGGCCTGAGGCCTCCACCAGGCGCTCCACCGGCTGCTCACCGCGAGCGATGTGCTCCAGCAGGATCAAGCGGTGATGGTGCCCGAGAATACGTGCCAGCTCGGCCATGTCGGCCAGGGGCAATTGAGGGGACAGCGAATCGCTCATTGACAGCTCCTGCTGATTTATTGATCATTCAATCATTAAATTGAATGAAAGCTTAACACGGCAATACACTCAACAGAACCGCAGTGCATCACACTTGAAGGAGTTCTTATGCAAGACCTCATGAGGTTGATTTTACCGGCCGTGCTGATCGGCGCCGGTGCCACCCTGATCCTCGACCTTTGGACACTGTTTCTGGCGCGAGCCTTGAACATCCCCGGGCTCAACTGGGCCATGGTCGGACGCTGGATCGGCCATTTTCCCAAGGGACAGTTCATGCACCAGAACATCGCCGCAGCCGCACCGGTGGCAGGGGAAAAGGCCTTGGGCTGGCTGGCCCACTACCTGATCGGCGTAATCTTTGCGGCACTGTTGCTGCTGATCTGTGGCCCTGGCTGGGCCCACCAGCCGACGTTGGCTCCGGCCCTGATCATTGGCGTACTGACGGTAGCGGCGCCGTTCTTGCTGATGCAACCGGGCATGGGTCTGGGGGTAGCTGCGAGCAACACGCCCAAGCCCCATACCGCCCGGCTGCGCAGCCTGCTGTCCCATTCGGTGTTCGGGCTGGGACTGTATGGCGCAGGAATGTTCTGGGCGTGGCTGCCGGGGCAGACTGTATGACTTCGGCGCAATGAGACCACGCGTTCAAATACGCAGGAAGTGATCAGCTGCTGAAGCAGGCAAACTGCCCCATTGTCTACGCTGGGTGCCGATGACATGACCTCGCTCCATGGTTCTACCTCCCGATGAATATTCTGGGCACTTGTGCCTGCGGATGGAATCAGAGCTCTTTGTCGCATCATTGTCGCGCTGCTTGCTTTCGCGCCCAGTCCAGAAGGCCCTGCCCATGCTCGAACACCTCGATCTCAACGCGCTGATCGCCGCCTACGGCTACTGGGTGATCTTCATCGGTTGCCTGCTGGAGGGCGAAACCGTATTGATCCTCGGCGGCATGGCCGCGCACCAGGGCGCCCTGCAGTGGGCTCAAGTGGTGGGCTGGGCCACCCTCGGCGGAATCCTCGGTGACCAGTTGCTGTTCTGGACCGGGCGCTATTGCGGCGCGCGCCTGCTGCCCCGGCTCAAGCGCCATCAGGCAGCCATCGAACGGGTCCAGGGGCTGATCCAGCGCTACCCCTCGACCTCGGTGTTCGCCGTACGCTTTCTCTACGGCATGCGCCTGGTGGGCCCGATGGTGATCGGTGCCAGTGGCCTGGCGCCCTGGCGCTTTGCTTTGCTCAATGTGCTGGGCGCTGCGGTCTGGGCGAGCCTGTTCGTCGGCGCCGGGTACTGGGCCGGTGAGGCCTTGCAGCAGTTGTTCGGCGACCTGAAGCCCTATCGCCTGCCGATCGTGATCGCGGTGGTGGCGCTGGTGGCTGTGGCCGCACTGATCCGCCATTGGCGGGCCCGGCGCAAGGCGCCCCCGTCACAGGGGCACTGAGTCGCACTCGGCCGGTGCTTGCCGGGCTGCACATCGGGAATTTTCATACTGACCCGGCGACTTTATTTCGTTTGTCGCCAGCCTGCCGGGCCGGCTTAGATAGGCGCTCGTTTCCGGCAGACAGAGCCCGTCCCCATGAACCACGAGAACATCAGCCGCTCGATCTCCACCGTTCACCCGATCTGCCTCAGCCACGGCCGCAATGCCGAAGTCTGGGACAGCGACGGCAAGCGCTATATCGACTTTGTCGGCGGCATCGGCGTGCTCAATCTCGGGCACTGTCACCCGCGCATCGTCGCCGCGATCCAGGAACAGGCAACCCGCCTCACCCACTACGCCTTCAATGCCGCGCCCCACGCTCCCTACATCGAATTCATGCAACGCCTGGCGGCCTTCATCCCGGTCAGCTACCCGGTCAGCGGCATGCTCACCAACAGCGGCGCCGAGGCTGCGGAGAATGCCCTGAAGATCGTCCGCGGCGCCACCGGGCGCAGTGCCGTGGTCGCCTTTGACGGCGGCTTCCACGGTCGCACCCTGGCCACCCTCAACCTCAACGGCAAGGTCGCGCCCTACAAGCAGAAGGTCGGTGTCTTGCCCGGCCCGGTGTACCACCTGCCCTACCCCAGTGCCGACAACGGGGTCAGCTGCGACGAAGCCTTGAAGGCCATGCAACGGTTGTTCAGCGTGGAGATCGATGTCGAGGAGGTGGCCTGCTTCATCCTCGAACCGGTGCAGGGCGAAGGCGGTTTCCTGGCCCTGGACGCCTCGTTCGCCCGGGCCTTGCGCCAGTTCTGCGATGCGCATGGAATCCTGTTGATCGCCGACGAGATCCAGTCCGGCTTCGGTCGTACCGGGCAGCGCTTCGCCTTCTCGCGACTGGGCATCGAGCCGGACCTGATCCTGCTGGGCAAGAGCATTGGCGGCGGGGTGCCGCTGGGCGCCGTGGTTGGTCGCCAGGCCCTGCTCGACGTGTTGCCCAAGGGTGGCCTGGGCGGCACCTATTCGGGCAATCCGATGGCCTGCGCGGCCGCCCTGGCGACCCTGGAAGAGATGACCGACGAGCACCTGCAACAGTGGGGCGAGCTTCAGGAGCGGATGATTGTCGAGCGTTATCAGGCGTGGAAAGAGCGCGGACTCACAGCTGCTCTCGGCCGCCTGACCGGGGTCGGCGCCATGCGCGGCATCGAGTTGGTGAATGCCCAGGGCGAACCGGCACCGGAACACCTCGGCAGCCTGCTGAACAGCGCCCGGGAAGCCGGCCTGCTGCTGATGCCCAGCGGCAAGTCGCGGCATATCATTCGCCTGCTCGCCCCCCTGACCACCGAGCCTGAGGTGTTCGAAGAGGGGTTGGATATTCTGCAGGAGTGCCTGGCGCGCCTGTGACCCCAGGCACGCCGGAAGGGACGGCTAGAACAGATAGCCCATGTAGACGGCTGCACCACCGCCCGCCTGTACGCCGGCATTCATGCCGGCCATCACCAGTGCGCCCTTGGCCGAGCGCAGCAGTTGCTCGTTGACCCGGGACGACGCAAAGGCCGAAGCCAGCGGGTTGCTACTGAGGGCTACCGACAGCGCCAACAGCTTGGGGTCCAGGCCGAACAGCAGGGCCGTGGCCGAACCGCCCACCACCAGCCCGGCTCCGACTTCGGTGTACAGGCAAGGACCGGTAACGTCGTCTTCGGTCAGGTCGCGGCTGACCAGGGCATCGCTGACAAACACCTTGCCAGTGCTGGGAAAGGCCTCAGCCGCGCCGGCGCCAGCAACGCTCTTGCCCTTGACCTGGATATTGACCTTGCCGAAACGCGGCAAGCGCGCGCCAAAACCGACGCCCACGCCCAGGCCGCCATAGCGATAGCTGATGTCCTTGCCCTGGGGCGAGCGCAGGATGATCGAACCGCCGCTGCCGGCCACCAGGGCCACGGTCAGGCCACCGCCGCTGGCGGTCTGGTACAGCCATTTACTTTCGTTGACCGGAATCGGAATGCTCAGGGTCATGGTTCAAAGTCCTTTTGCGCGTTGCGAGGTTCGCCCACGCTGGCTGATGACACCCAGCAGGCCGGCGATGGTGAATATCAGGCCGATGAAACCCAGGACGCCCGAGGTGCCCCAGAGTGCCGCCGGATCATCGATGATGGCGCTGTTGGCCGGTTGCTGGGGCAGGTAGTACACCCGCACCGGCTGGTCCTTCTGATAGCCGAAGATAAAGCCGCCCTGAGGGTAGGAAATCTTCTCGCCAGTGCCGGTGGTAAAGGCGATCTCGGGGTGCGAGCCTCCGGCGTTCAGGTCGCTGACGATGCCGTCGGCGGTCTGCGCGCTGGCGAGGAATTCGCGGCGGTCGAGGCTGAGGTTGACGGCGATGACCAGCAGGCCGATGCCGATCAGGGCGAACAGCAGGCCCTGGAAGACCTTGCCGAGGCGTGACGGGGTGGAGTTAGCCATGGGCTGTCTCGATATTCGTCCGTGAAAGAGGGAGGCCACGATAGCAAGAAACCTCCGCCTGGAAAAACCATTGCCAGGGTGTGGATACCCGCCGGCAACAGCGTTCAGGTCCCCCATGACTGCCGGCAAGCGCTTGTTGAAGCACGAGCGGGTCAATCACTAGACGGGCGATACCTTGGTGAGATTTGTCTGCCATAGTCGACGGAAGTTCCTAAACCAGCGCCGGATTCAGCTGTTTTTTTTCAGCACGCACTGGGGAGGGCCACAGGCGAACAGCGTGCAGCAGCACAAACAATCCACACAACTACTGTTGACCCGGGCCCAGGGGCGATGGATAAGATTGCCCCGCACAAAACACACCGCAAGGACGCTGCATGACCGACCTCCCCCCTTCCGAGCAATGGCCCCCTGCCGGCTGCCCGCCCCTGGCCTGGCCGGCTCTGCCCGATCAGGCCGCACGACTGAGTTGGTATCTGGCGGTGATCGGCGCCTACGGCGCCTTGTGGGAAGGCCACGTCAACGAGCCGCAATTGACCCCTGTCAGCGAAGCGGCCTTGTTGGCACTGGAGCAGCGCCTGGGCTGTCGGTTGCCGGCGTCACTGCGCGACTACCACCGGCAACTGGGGGTCCTGTCCCTGGCGGAAACCCTGTGCAGCGTCGAACCCGGCAGCGTTGCGATCCAGCCACTGCTGGAGGCCTACCCCGGGATTGTCGATATCTCCGGGGACGATCTGGACCTGCCACTGGCTCGACGGTTGATCGCATTCGGCGACTACCTGGGCAACGGCAACCTGTTCTGCTTTGAACGGGATAGCGGCGCGGTCTACTACTTCGACCACGACACGGGCATAGCGCTGACACGCTTCTTCGAATCTCCCGAAGACTACCTGGACGCGTTGATGCTGCTGACACTGGGCGAGGTCTACGACGACGATGACGGCGTCGAGGCGCTGATCAGCCAGCGCTATGGCGAGGAGCTGATACGCAAGTGGCGCTATTGAACGCGCATCAGTAGCCTCTTTTCTGAAGCTCCTGCTCCCGCATCCTCTCGCAGGCGCCTGCGTCACCCTTGGCGGTATTGATGTTGATGCAGGGGCCTGCCCATCCACCCACGGCCACCGCCGCGACCACCACGACAGCCAGCACGACCCCAACAGCCACGATCACCACCACGTCCCCCACCGAGGAATGGGCAGCCTCGACCTTGCCCGGCGAACCTGGCTCAGCCTCCGGGGCTTGGGTTTGCATGGTGGCCCACAGGGTATAGCGCAAGGCCTCAGCCTCCGGACCTGGCCCTCCCATACGCTGGCAGGCCTGCAACGCCTGGCCGACGTAGACATCGCCCTCTTGGCGCGGCGCGCCGTCAGCACGCGCCTGCCGGGCATTGAACTCATCGATCAGGGTCTTGAGCTGCATTTCGTCTGCCTGCTGGGCAGCCAGGCACTCGCTCTGGGTGTCGAACCCCCGGCTGGTTCTGCTCAGCGCCTCCAGCCATTGGCCGGCATCCAGGTAGAAGCCGAACTGACTGCCATCCGGCAAGACCTGCTGATACAGCCTGAGGCTGCCGTCAAAGTGCTTTCCGGAGTAGCTCAGCCGCCGCATCTGCGCCTCGGGCAGCGGTTGATTGAGGGGATAGCCATACACCTGAGGCCCGGTGACTGTCGGTCTGGGTTTGACCGGCGTCGCGGTACAACCGTCGAGCAATGAAACCACCATCACCAGACTCAAGACACTGCACAGCATCCTTTGCATGAAATGCCCCGGGCACGGCGGACGGCTCAACAGCCAGGCGCGAGATTACGCCTTGTTCCTGTCGCTGTTTCGGCCACCTGGGGCAAAGCCTTAGCGCCCGGTTTTCACCAATACCGGCTGCTGCTGATATCGCTCTGGAAACAGCTGTTTGAGGTGCGCGACCTTGGGCAGGTCGTTGATCACGATGTAAGGATAAGTGGGGTGTTCAGTTAGAAAGTCCTGGTGATAATCCTCTGCCGGGTAAAACGTCTGGCCAGTTTCCAAACGGGTGACAATGGGTTTGTCGAACCCATGGGCCGCATCCAGCTGGGCGATATAGGCCTGGGCCACCCGCTGTTGCTCGGCCGATTGAGGGAACAGCGCCGAGCGATACTGGGTGCCGCTGTCCGGCCCCTGGCGGTTGAGCTCGGTGGGGTTGTGGGCCACCGAGAAATAGATCTGCAGCAAGCTGCCGTAGCTGACCTGGGCCGGATCGAAGGTCACCTGCACCGATTCGGCATGGCCAGTGTCACCGTCGCTGACCCGCTCGTATTGCGCGCTGTCTGCCGAACCTCCGGCGTAACCTGAAACCGCGCGCTGCACACCCTTGACGTGGGCGAACACGCCTTGCACGCCCCAGAAACAGCCTCCGGCAAACACCGCCGTTTCACTGCTGGCCTGATTGGTTTCATCCAGCACCGGAGGGGCGAGCGCCACGGCCTCTTCGGAGCCGCCGAAGGAGAAAGCCTGGCTCTGCCCTGCTCCGCCCAGCGCCATCACTGTCATCAGTACCGCCCAGAAACGCTTCATGCCTGCGTGCTCCTGTTGTCGCTGTCGCAGGTTCTGGGGGCGCCCGGGTATCCAGGCCCGCGAGGGTTTCGCGGTGAGTCCGGACGCCACCAGCCTGCCTGGCTCTAGGGTTTTTCAACCAAAGGTAAAGGCGTAAGCCGCCACGCCCGGGTCGAGAAATTCGATGCTGAAGCTGTGATCGGTGATGTCCCCCGACTGACGCACCAGTTGATACAAACGTTGCTCGGTGACCTGGCCGCTGCCGTCGGGAGCCACATCCACACCGTGGGCCGGGCCCGGCGCCTGGCCATCGATCAGCACCTTGAAGCGCACCGGCTTGCCATCGGCCCCCGGCCCCAGCACCAGGTGCAGGTCACGGGCATGGAAGCGATACACCACCGCGGCTCCCGGCGCCGTGGCGAGGGCGCTCTCGGCCCCGACCTTCCATTGCCCACGCAAGCCCCAGTCGTTCAACGCCAGATCGCGGGGTACGCTGTACGCGGCCACGGTGTCCGGGGCCAGGCTAGCCTGGGGCACGAAGTTCTCCGCGCGTTGGTAACCCAGGTAGGTTTCCGGCGATTGCACCTCGCCCATGTCCGCCGCCTGTTGCACGCCCTGGGCGTCGGCCTGGATCAGGCCGCCGGCCACCTTGGCATTGCCGGCCTCGCGCAGCAGTTGCTGGATCACCCGCTCCGACTCGGCGTACTGCCCCTCGCCGAAGTGGTGATAGCGAATCCGCCCCTGGGCATCGGCGAAGTAGTGCGCCGGCCAGTACTGATTGTTGAAGGCGCGCCAGATCCGGTAGTCATTGTCGATCGCCACCGGGTAGCTGATGCCCAGGTCCTCCATGGCCTTGGTGACATTGGCCACGTCCCGTTCGAAGGCGAACTCCGGTGCGTGCACGCCGATCACCACCAGCCCCTGGTCGCGGTACTTCTCGGCCCAGGCCTTGACGTAGGGCAGGCTGCGCAGGCAATTGATGCAGGAGTAGGTCCAGAAATCCACCAGCACCACCTTGCCCTTGAGTGCCTCGGCGCTCAGGGGCGGCGAGTTCAACCATTGCACCGCGCCGTCCAGGGCTGGTAGTTGGCCTTGCACCGGTAACTGCGAAGCTCCCGCGGCCCTGTTCATCGCGCCGCCAGCCGCCAGCATTGCGGCATCTGGCTGATCGGCGGCAGGCAGGTTCTGCGCCATCATCGCTCCACCCTGATCTTGTGGAGCACCCAGCAGGCGCCCCACCAGGGCCTGCTCCAGGCCACCGGTGGACGCCGTGGAGACTCGCGCCAGAATTCCCGTGTCCCAGCCCATGGCAATCGCCACCACGCCCGCCAGCATCGCCGCCCCCAGGCCCTTGCGCAGCCATTCACCGGCGCCGAGGGAACGCTTCATGGCGGTCAATAGCTTGCCGCCCAGCAGCAGGGCCATGGCCAGCGAGGAAGCAGCCCCGGCGGCGTAGGCCAGAAGCAGCAGGCTGGTACCGATGTTGGCCCCCTGCAGCGCGGCGCCGGTCAGCAGCAAGCCGAGAATCGGCCCGGCGCAGGGTGCCCACAGCAGGCCCGTGGCGACGCCGATCAATAACGAAGCGCCGGGCCGCGGCCGTGGGTCGTGGCCGGCAGCCTCCGACAGCCTTGCGCCCATGGCCACCAGGGGCCGGGTCAGCCTTTCGGCCAGCCGCGGCAGCAGCAGCGTCAGCGCGAATAGCGCAACGAACAGCAACGCGAGCCAGCGACCGTACTGATTGACTCGCACCACCCAGCCGCCGCCCACTGCCGCCAGGGTGGCGACCACGGCAAAGGTCAGGGCCATCCCCAGCAGCAGCGGCAAGCCACTGCGCAAAAACGGCTGCCCGGTGCGAGCGAAGACAAAGGGCAATACCGGCAGAATGCACGGGCTGAGAATGGTCAGTACACCGCCCAGATAAGCGAGTAGCAGTAGCCACATGACGTCGTCCTTAAGTAATTGAAAAACAAGCCTGGGACCCGGCCTCAGGCCGCTTGCGCGATGAAGTTCATGGCCAGCCCGTTCATGCAGTAGCGCAGGCCGGTGGGCGCCGGGCCATCGTCGAACACATGCCCCAGGTGGCCGCCACAGCGCCGGCAATGCACCTCGGTGCGCTGCAGGCCGAAGGCCCGGTCGGAACGCTCGGCCACCGCGTGTTCCAGGGGGGCCCAGAAACTCGGCCAGCCGGTGTGGCTGTCGAACTTGTTGGCAGATGGAAACAACGCTAGCTGGCAACCGGCACAACTGAAGGTGCCGGCGCGATGCTCATCGTTCAGCGGGCTGCTGTAGGCCCGTTCGGTGCCTTGCTTGCGCAGTACCTGGTACTGCTCGGCGCTGAGCAGGTCGCGCCACTCGCGGTCGCTGTGGCTGACCTCGAAGGCCTCCTCGGCAACCGCCGGCTCGCTCAGCAGGGCATCGCCCCCCAGGCGTGGCAGAACCTCAAGGGCCAGGGCGGCGACCCCGAGGCTGCCCCCTGCCAGCAGAAACTGTCGCCGTGTGAACATCAGCGTCTCCCGAAATCGACGTCGTGGGTTTGAACAGAGCCTAAGCTTCGGGTGATCGCCAAATCCTCACGCGCAGTTAAACAATTCGTGATAACTGGCCGCGGTAAAACACCGCACAATGCGCCCATTGCCCCCTGTGAGGCCGAGTGTCGATGGAACAAGCCAAACGCGTGCTGGTGGTCGAGGACGACCAGCACATTGCCGACCTGATTGCCCTGCACCTGCGGGACGAGCAACTGGATGTGGTGCACAGCGCCGACGGCAACGAAGGCCTGCGCCTGCTGGAACAGGGCGGCTGGGATGCGCTGATCCTCGACCTGATGCTGCCCGGGGTCGACGGCCTGGAGATCTGCCGCCGGGCCCGGGCCATGGCCCGCTACACGCCGATCATCATCACCAGCGCGCGCTCCAGCGAGATGCACCGCATCCTCGGCCTGGAGCTGGGGGCCGACGACTACCTGGCCAAGCCGTTCTCCGTGCTCGAGCTGGTCGCCCGGGTCAAGGCCCTGCTGCGCCGGGTCGACGCCCTGGCGCGCAACCTGAAGCTGGACAGCGGCAGCCTGGACATCGACGGTCTGGCCATCGATCCCCTGACCCGCGACGTCGCCCTTGAGGGACGGCGCCTGGAGCTCACGCCGCGGGAGTTCGACCTGCTGTACTTCTTCGCCCGCCAGCCGGGCAAGGTGTTCTCGCGCATGGACCTGCTCAACGCCGTATGGGGCTACAACCACGAAGGCTACGAGCACACGGTCAACACCCACATCAATCGCCTGCGGGCCAAGATCGAGCACGACCCGACGCAACCGGCGCGGATCCTCACGGTCTGGGGTCGCGGCTACAAGTTCGCCGTCCAGGAGCCGACATGAGGCTGACCCTGACCCAGCGCCTGTCCCTGGTGTTCGCCCTGCTGTTGCTGGTGTGCTGCTCCACCTCGGCCTGGCTGCAGGTACGCGCCAGCCGCATGCACGAACTGGAAGTGGTGCAGGGCCTGTCCCGGGACCTGGCGGCGCACATTGCCCAGGACACCCAATTGATGGACGCCAACGGCCTGATGCCCAACGCCCTGCGGGAGCTGTTCAGCCAGCTGATGCTGGTCAACCCCAGTGTCGAGGTGTACCTGCTCGATCCCCAGGGGCGGATCGTCGGCAACGCCGCCCCGGCCGGGCGCCTGCGCCGCCAGCAGGTGGACCTGGCCCCGGTACAGCGCCTGCTCAAGGGCGACCCGTTGCCGATCCTCGGCGACGACCCGCGCAGCCCGGACGGACGCAAGGTGTTCAGCGCAGCGCCCTTGATGGTGGGCGGCCAGCAGGCCGGCTACCTGTACGTGGTGCTGCTCAGTGAAGCGCACGACCGCTTCGCCGAGCGTGGCGCCACCAGCGCGGCGCTGAACATTGCCCTGTGGTCCATTGCCCTGGTGGCCCTGCTGTGCCTGATCGCCGGCCTGACCGCCTTTGCCCTGATCACCCGGCCATTGCGCACCCTCACCGAGCGGGTCAGCGGTTTCGATATCGACGGTGCCCCGGCCATCGATGGTCCGCTCCCGACACAGACCCTGTCCGAGGCGCCGAAGGACAGCAGCAGCCACGACGAGATCGCCGTGCTCGACGCCACCTTCCGCCAGATGCAGGCCCGCCTCAATCAGCAATGGCGCTCCCTGACCCGCCAGGACCAGGAGCGCCGGGAACTGGTGGCGAACATTTCCCACGACCTGCGCACGCCACTGTCGTCGCTGCACGGCTACCTGGAAACCCTATCGCTCAAGGACGCCAGCCTGAGCCCCGAAGAGCGCCGGCGCTACCTGGGCATCGCCCTCGACCAGAGCCGCAAGGTCAGTGGCCTGGCCCAGGCGCTGCTGGAGCTGGTACGCCTGGAGCATGGTTTCGTCGAGCCGGTGCTCGAGAGGTTTTCCCTGAGCGACCTGGTGCAGGACATCTTCCAGAAATTCGAACTGGGGGCCGAAGCGCGGCAAGTGCGGCTCAAGGCGCAATTCGCCCCGGGGGCCTGGGGCGTGTGCGCCGACCTCGGGCTGATCGAGCGCGTGTTGACCAATCTGTTCGACAACGCCCTGCGCCATGTCCCCGCCGGGGGCGAGATCGACATCAGCCTGCAGGCGGACGGTTCCCAGGTGCTGGTGATCGTCAGCGACAACGGCCCGGGCATTGCCCCGGAGCTGCGGGAGGGACTGTTCCTGCGGCCATTCACTATCGGCGGTGCGCGCCGCGACGGCGGCCTCGGGTTGCGCATCGTGCACCGTATCCTGCAACTGCACGGGGTGACCATCGAGCTGCTGGATGTGCCCGGGCGCGGCGCGAGCTTTCGCTTTGCCTTGCCGCAGGATCTGCCTACGGCCAAGGCCTGGGCCGGACAATCCCGGGGCAATCCGGCCCATTCCGGCACAACCTGAGTGGCACCTGAAGGCGACCGAACATGGCGATGTATCGACCGATACCCGCCATCGAGCGCCGGTCCGCGCCGACCCTGAAGGGCCGCGTTCAGGATTGCCCTCCGCCGCCCTGCACCGCTGTTTACCGATAACCGCCCGGGCGTACACTGGCCGCCCGCTTTGTCGCCGAACAAGGATGCTCCATGCTGCGCCCTGCCCTGTCTGCCACCCTGCTGCTGATCGCCTTGCCCACCGTTGCCGCACCGGCCAAGGTCGAACGCCGCTGCGGCTGGTTCGAAAACCCGACGCCCGCCAACGCCACCCTCACCGATCGCGACGGCACCTGGGAAATCGCCAGCCAGGGCGGTTACCAGGCCCAGGGCGACTGGCCGGCGTTCAATGGCCAGCAGTGGGTCCAGACCCACAATCATTATGGCTACGGCTGTGCCTGCATCACCGCCAGCGCCAACCGCAAGACCGCACGCCTGGACAACCTGACCCAGGCCAAGGTACAGCCGCTGGCGACCTGTCGTGCCGATCCACGGCTGGAAGAACCGGCGCACCCGGCGGCCAGCTTGCCGCCGTTGCCCAAGGGTTCTCCCTGGTATCAGGGCCAGGGCTTCGGCCTGCACTATCCCAAGGGCTGGAAGCTGAGCAAGAGCGAGCACTGCATCACGCTGAATCACCCCAAGAAACCCCGGATCGAGGAGTACACCCTGCACCTGTGCCGGCACCAGGACAGCCTGGAGCAGGCCGCCGACAGCCTGGTGTTCTATCAGGATCACGGGGTATGGATGCGCAGTGCCGGAAAGAGCCCGCCAAGCCCGGTTCAGACCCTGGACGGCCCAGGCTGGCAGGGCCTGGTGGCCTACCAGAGCTGCGGCGTGGGCGATGCGCTGACCGGCTACCACGCCGCAGGGGGCAATTGCCTGATGGCGCTCATCTATGACCAACGCAACCAGGTGGTGATCGAGAGCGCCGGGGTCTACCAGGACTTCACCACCCTGCACGGGATCATCGGCTCGATTCGCTTCGATGCCGATTCCGCCGCGCCGCAGGACTAAGGCACGGCCGCGAGCCGATACAGGCTTTGTGCATGGGACAGCTGCAGGCCGCAGTGCTGCAGATTGCGCCGGCTCTGGGAACTGGCCAGGGCCGTGGCCGCCACCTGCTGGCAACCCCAGGCCCGGGCCTGGTGGATGCGCTGGGCAATCAGCAGGCGGTGGTAACCCCGACCACGGGCAGCCTTGCTGGTGAAGGCCGTGCCCAGGTACGCCACGCCATTGCTGGCGGCGAACAGGGCCGCGCCAGCAACCGCCACACCCTGCTCGCGGAGCAGATACAGCGCCGCTCGCGAATCCTCCAGCAACGCCCCGAACGCCGCCTGGTTGAGCTGCCGGGCTTCGTGGTTCTTGGCGAAGCCTTCACCGTGCAGCCGGGCAAAGTCCCCCAGGGTTGCGGCCGTCACCAGTTCGATCTCGCCAGGCACAACACTGCCGGGAAGGCTGTCGAGCGACGCAGTCATTTGCACATGGGTCCAGCCCCTGAGCTTGCACAGCGGTTGCCCCGCCAGTTCCAGGGTGTCGGGAGCCTTGGTAGAGGCGCCGATCAGCGCCACAACCGGGGAATATTCCGCGTACTGGCCCAGAAGTGCCGCCAGCGCCGCGCCATCCTGCACGCCATCACCCTGTACTCGATTCAACATCGGGCTGTTGCTGGCACCCAGCACGAAGGCACCGCAATGGTCGCTGCCACTGAGCAGGGCCCGATAGGGGTTGCCCGGCAGCGCTGCCAGCCCGGCCACCCGGGAACGCAAGTATTGCTGTTCGGCGAACTCGATCGCCTGGGCATCGCGGTGTTGCATGTCGATCCACTCCTTGGGCAAAAGACTCAGCGCGCTCCGGCCGGTGTTTCATTGACCCAGGGCACCCGCACCTGCTCGGCAATCGCCTCGGCCTGGGCCTGCAGCAGCTCGAGCCGGGTGCGACGGCCGAAGAGCCCGGTGAAATGCAGCAACAGGCGCCCGGCAAAGCCCAGGGCATCGCCGCGACGACGGGGAATCAGGTGCAGGTGGGCGTGGGGAATGTGCTGGTTGGTGGCCCGACCGTCGTTGACCAGCAGGTGAGTGCCTTCGACGCCGTAGCCGGCACGGCGTTGCGCGGCCACCAGGCCGTCGTACACCTGGTACAGGTGCTGGCGGACGAAGCCGGGCAACTGATCGAGTTTTTCCACATGGGACTGGGGAATCAGCAGAACATGGCCCTCCCCCAGCGGATGCACGTCCATGAAGGCCATGCAGTGTTCGTCGCGGTAGACCACCGCGGCTGGCAGGGCTCCAGCAATAATCTGGCAGAAAATGCAGCTCATCCTTGAATCCTCGAGTGGCAAGGTCGGTCCTGACGGGCGCCGCCAATGTAACCTACCTTGCCCCTTGAGCGAGTCTTCGGATCAGTCCAGGGCCAGATAGGCTCCGGCGTCGACCTCGATCATCACCGGCTGCCGGGTCTCCTGCAGGGTCAGCAGCAGGTCCTGCAACTGCGCCGGCGAATCAGCGCGGTGGTGCGCCACATGGCAACTGCGCGCCAGGGCCTGGAAGTCCGGAGTGAGGATGTCCACCCCCAGCGGCTCGATGTCCCGGGCCAGCATGTAGTCGCGGATCTCGCCGTAGCACTGGTTGTTCCACACCAGCAGGATCACCCCGATCTGTGCCTCGCGGGCCGCGATCAGCTCGCCACTGGTGAACTGCAGCCCACCGTCGCCCACCAGGGCCACCACCGGACGCTCGGGCCGCGCCAGCTTGGCGCCCATGGCGGCCGGCAAACCATAGCCCAGGGTGCCGTAGCCGCTGCCGGCGTTGAACCAGCTGGCCGGCGCCGGGGCCTGGTAGCCGCTGGCACCCTGATACACCGGCTGGGTCGAGTCCCCCACCAGGATCGGCGTGTCGAGGGTGTCGCGCAGCAGGTCCAGCAGGCCCTGCAAGCCGCGCTGCTTGGGGCTCCAGCCCGCGCGTTCGGCCTGGTTTACCCGCTGCACGCTGTCCACCGCCCAACGCCCGCGAGAACTGGCTGGCGGGGCTTTTTCCAGCAGGGCCTGCAAGCCTTCCCGGGCATCGCCCACCAGGCCGACATGGGCCCGCTGCACGCCCATGACCTGCATCGGGTCGATGTCCAGGCGAATCAATGAGCCCTTGAAGCGCAATGGCCCCAGACCAAAGAAGTCGTAGTCGGTTTCCCCCAGTTCGGTGCCCACGGCCAGCACCACATCGGCTTCGTCGATCAGTGCCCGGCCATGGCTCGAAGACTGTACCCCGTCCAGCAGCAGCGGGTGGCCGCAGGGCAGCAGGCCGCGGGCATTGGTGGTCAGGGCCACCGGTGCCTGCAGGCGCTCGGCCAGTTGGCGCAGCACTTCAGCGCAGCCCCGGGCGCCACCACCGGCCAGAATCAGCGGGCGGTGGGCACTGTTGAGCAGGACCGCCGCCGCCTCGATCGAGACGCCTGCCGGTGCCGGTGCACCGGGCAGGCTGCGGGGCATCAGGTTGAGGCTGTCGGCCGGCATTTCCAGCACGTCCAGGGGGATCTCGATATGCACCGGCCGCGGTCGTGCGCACTTGAACACGGCAAAGGCCCGGGCCAGGAGTTCCGGCAGCTCGGCTGGCGCCTGCAGGGTGTGACTGAAGGCACAGACCCCGGCCACCATCGCCCGTTGATCCGGCAGTTCATGCAGATGGCCGTGGCCCAGGCGCAGGTGCTCGCGCCGGTTCACGGTGGAGATCACCAGCATCGGCACCGAATCGGCGTAGGCCTGGCCCATGGCGGTGAGGATATTGGTCATGCCCGGGCCGGTGATGATGAAGCACACACCGGGCTTGCCACTGGCACGGGCATAGCCGTCGGCCATGAATCCCGCGCCCTGTTCATGCCGCGGGCTGACGTGCCGCAGGCGGCTGCCATGCAACCCGCGATACAGCTCAACCGTGTGCACGCCGGGAATCCCGAACACCGTGTCCACGCCATAACCTTCCAGCAAACGAACCAGCGACTGCGCACAGGTGGTCATCGACTACTCCTCTTGTTCTTATAGGCGGACGACACCCTGCGCCCGGCTGATGTCGAGGGACATTAGTCGCTGCACCCAGGCTGCAACAATCGAAATAAATCGCGGCCATTGCTCAATAAAATTCACGCTTTGCCGTTGCGCCGCGGCTCCGGGTGGAGCCGGGTGATGCCCTGCAGCTGGGACTTGACCCATTCGCTGAAGGCCTGCACCACAGGGCGCTCCGCCTTGAGCAGGTCCGTCACCAGGTAGTAGCCGCGGTTGGACTCGATCTCGGTGCCGAAGGGCTGCACCAGTTGCCCCCTGGCCAGGGCCTCGCCACTGATCAGGTTGTCGCCCATGGCGATGCCCTGGCCGGCGATGCACGCCGACTGCACGAAGTGCGCATCGGCAAACACGATGCCCCGCCGCACCTCCACATTCGGTGCCCCGGCAGCGGCCAGCCAGACCCGCCAATCGGAGTAGTCGATCATGTGCAGCAGCAAGGCATGATCCAGGCTGTCGAGAGTCTTCAGGCCCCCCATGGCATTCACCAGGCTCGGGCTGCACACCGGGAAATAGCGCAGGGAGACGATCTTCTGCACGTGCTGGTTGGGCCAGTCGCCCATGCCGTAGGCAACGAACAGGTCGACGCTGCTGTCGCTGGTATCGCCGGGGCTGCGGGGCGACACCAGTTGCAGTTCCACCTGGGGATACAGCGCCTGGAATTCGGCGATGTGGGTGCACAGCCAGTAGGTGGCGAACCCCGGCGGACTGCTGATGCACAGGCGCCCGCTGACCTGCTGGCCATCGGAGCGCTGGCCGGCCTCGAGGATGTTGGCCAGCAGCAGGTGGATGTCCCGGGCGTAGCGTTCACCCTGGTAGGTGATGCGAATGCTGCGCCCCATGCGCTCGGTCAGGGCGAACCCCAGGGTCTGTTCCAGGCTCTTGATCTGGTGGCTGATGGCGCTGGGGGTCAGGTTCAGCTCGTTGGCGGCGTCGGCGACACTGCCCAGGCGCGCCACCGCGTCCAGTGCACGCAGCGCTGTCATGGAGGGATAACGCATACCGATCACGCCTCGACTACAGAAAACAGGTGGCAGCACCATAGCCGCAATCGGCGTCCGGCAATAGCCTCGCCTGTCGCTGAGAAAAAACCTCATTGCTGAAAAAAATTACCGGGTCCGGCTAAAAATGCTCGATTGACCCCACGCCTGTGATGGCTAATTCTCGACCCCTACCCTGTGCCGGGTCTTGCCCGGCCATCGCACAATAACAAGAGGGTCGACCCTTGCAATCGCAGCCCAACTCCATCAATCCCGTGGTGGCGATCGACGATCTGCACAAGAGCTACGCCGATCACCACGTACTCAAGGGCATTGCCCTGCGCGCCAACGAAGGCGAAGTGGTGTCGCTGATCGGCTCCAGCGGCTCGGGCAAAAGTACCCTGCTGCGCTGCATCAACCTGCTGGAGATTCCCTGCAGCGGCAGCCTGCGCATCAATGGCGAGGAAGTGCGCCTGAAGACCGACCGCGCCGGCAACCCGCAGGTCGCCGACCCGGCCCAGGTCGCACGCCTGCGCACCCAACTGAGCATGGTGTTCCAGAGCTTCAACCTGTGGCCCCACCGCACCGTGCTGGAAAACGTCATCGAGGCCCCGGTGTATGTCCTCGGCGAAGACCGCAAGGACGCCATCGCCCATGCCGAGCACCTGCTGGAAAAAGTCGGCCTGGCCAACAAGCGCGACACCTTCCCGTCCTTCCTCTCCGGCGGCCAGCAACAGCGGGTGGCCATTGCCCGGGCCCTGGCCATGCGCCCTCGGGTGCTACTGATGGACGAGCCGACCTCGGCCCTGGACCCGGAACTGGTGGGCGAAGTGCTCAAGGTCATCCAGGGCATCGCCGAAGAAGGCCGTACCATGATCCTGGTGACCCACGAAATGGCCTTCGCCCGCGACGTGTCGAGCAAGGTGATGTTCCTTCACCAGGGCCTGGTGGAAGAAGAAGGGCCACCCCAGCAAGTGTTCCTCAACCCGGTCAGCGAGCGCTGCCGGCAATTCGTCATGGCTCAGGAAAACCGCGTCTGACGTTTCGCTTCAATCCTTGAAAACAACAACTTCGATAAAGGGTAAAGCCATGAAAAACCTGCTCAAGGTGCTTGCCACCGGTTGCCTGTTCAGTGCCCTGGCCAGCCACGCCGTGGCCGCCGACAAGATTGTCTTCGGCATCGCCCTGGAACCCTACCCGCCGTTCTCGATGAAAAGCGGCGGCGGTGCCTGGAGCGGCTTCGAACCCGAACTGATCAAGGCCCTGTGCGAACGCATGCAGGCCGACTGCCCGCTCAAGGAGGTGGCCTGGGACGGCCTTATTCCGGCGCTGCAGTCGAGCCAGATCGACGCCATCCTCAACTCCTTGAGCATCACCGAGGAGCGCCAGAAGGTCATCGATTTCTCCGCCCCCTACTACCAGACCCCGGCCATGTGGGTGGCCGACCAGAGCCTGGAACTGACGCCCACCCCCGAAGGCCTCAAGGGCAAGCTGATCGGTGTGCAGGGCTCGACGTCCAACGCCACCTTCGCCAAGGCCTACTACGGCAAGACCTCGACCCTGCGCTACTACACCACCCAGGACGACATGCTCGCCGACCTGCAGAGCGGACGCATCGACGTGATGCTGGCCGATGCCCTGACCATCGAGCCGATCCTCAAGACCGCAGCCGGCGCCGGCCTGGCGGACAAGGGCCTGGCGCCCAAGGACCCGCTGTTCGGTTCCGGCATCGGCGTCGGCCTGCGCAAGGGCGACAGCGCCCTGCAACAGCGGATCGACACCGCCCTGGCCGCGCTCAAGGCCGACGGCACCTACGACAAGATCCGCAGCCGCTACTTCAGCGTCGACATCTCTGCCAACTAAGCCGTCCGGCCGGCCCGTTGCGACGGGCCGCCGGCGTTGACTGGATACGTCATGATTTCTCTGTCCGACCTTTCCCAACTGTTCGTCGCCGACGGTTGGCTCGGCGCCCTGGCCCAGGGTGCGCTGGTGTCCCTGCAGATTTCCGCCGGGGCTTTCGTCCTGGGCCTGGGCATCGGCCTGCTGGTGGCGATGATCAAGCTCAAGGGCCCGCGCTGGCTGGTGAAGCTGGCCAACGTCTACACCACCCTGTATCGGGCCATGCCCGAGTTGCTCTTGATCCTGCTGCTGTACTACGCCGGCACCGACCTGCTGAACATGGCCATGGCGGCCATGGACCGGCCAAGCGTCACGGTCAACGGCTTCATCGCCGCAGTGCTGGTGCTGGGCATCGTCCAGGGCGCCTATTCGGCGGAGATCATCCGCGGCGCGATCCAGGCCATTCCCCATGGCCAGATCGAAGCGGCCCGGGCCTACGGCATCGAGCGCTGGCTGCTGGTGCGGCGCATCCTGCTGCCGAGCATGTTGCCCTACGCCATGGCCGGGCTGTCGAACCTGTGGCTGGTGCTGGTCAAGGACAGTGCGCTGATCAGCATCGTCGGCTACAGCGAACTGCTCTCGGTGGGCAAGCAGGCGGCCGGTTCCACCAAGCATTACCTGGTGTTCTACCTGGCGGTCGCGGCCTTCTACTTCGTCATCACCCTGGTGTCCGGCAGCGTGTTCCGCGTGCTCGAACGACGCACCAACCGCTGGCTGCCCCAGCACTAGGAGGCTCGGATGGATTTTTCCTGGATCAACGGTTTCTCCAACGAACTGCTTCGCGGCCTGGGCATCACTCTCAAGCTGCTGGCCTTGAGCGGCGCCTGCGGCTTTGCCCTGGCGGTGGTGGTGGGCCTTGGGCGGGTATCGCGCAACCCGCTGATCCGCGCGCCCATGCAGTTCTACATCAGCGTATTTCGCGGCACGCCGCTGCTGGTGCAGATCTACATCCTCTATTACGGGGTCGGCAGCCTGTTCGCCGCCTACCCGCCGATCCGCGGCAGCTTCCTCTGGCCCTACCTGCGCGAGGGCTTCTGGTACGTGGCCCTGGCGCTGACCCTGAGTGTCGGTGCCTATGTCGGTGAAGTGCTGCGCGGTGGTTTGCGTGCGGTGCCCAAGGGCGAGCTCGAAGCCGCCCGCGCCTACGGCATGGGCTACTGGCTGACCCTGCGCCGGGTCTGGCTGCCCCGGGCCCTGGAACTGGTGCGCCCGACCCTGGTGGGGGAATGCGTCTTGCTGCTCAAGGCCACGGCCCTGGCCTCCACCGTGGCGGTCACCGACCTGCTCGGGGCTGCCAACCTGGTGCGGGCCCAGACCCTGAAAGTCTACGAGCCGCTGCTGGCGGTCGCGGTCATCTACATCATCCTGGCCTTTGTCATCGAACACCTGTGTGCGCGCCTGGGCCAACCCTCGCCCAGCCGAGCTCCCCAGCGCCAGGCCTGAACCCATTGATTACCCGGGCGGTGACGCCCGTGAGGAGAACAGCATGCGTTACTCACCCTTCGTTCAGCGCATCAGCGGCGAATCCGTCAGCGCCTGGGATATCCATTACGCGGCCATCGATGCCCGGGGTCGCGGCGAGGACGTGATCGTCCTCAGCGTCGGTGACCCGGACTTCGCCACCGACGCCCGCATCAGCGATGCCGCCAGCGCCGCCCTGGAACAAGGCGACACCCATTACACCCACGTGCTCGGCCGGCCGGCACTGCGCGAGGCCATCGCCGCCAAGCAGCGACGCCTGCTGGGCATCGACGTCAGCGCCGACAACGTGGCCCTGGTGGCCGGGGCGCAGAACGGTTTGTTCGCCACCGCCCTGTGCCTGTTCAGCAGTGGCGACGAAGTGCTGGTGCCCGAGCCCATGTACCTGACCTACGAGGCGTGCATGCACGCCTCGGGTGCGAGGATCGCCTGCGTCGAGCAACCGGCCGCCAACGGCTTTCGCCTGACCGTGGCGGCCCTGGAAGCCGCGCTCACCGACAAGAGCCGCGGCATCGCCCTGGCCACCCCGTGCAACCCCACCGGCAACGTCTACAGCCGCGAAGAGCTGGAAGCCGTGGCCGAAGTGGCACGCAAGCACGACCTGTGGGTGATCTCCGATGAGGTCTACGGCCAGCTGACCTATGACCGCGAACACCTGAGCATCGCCTCGCTGCCGGGCATGGCCGAACGCACGGTGATCCTCAACAGCCTGTCCAAGACCCACGCCATGACCGGCTGGCGCGTTGGCTGGGTGATTGCCCCCCCGGCCCTGGTCGGGCACCTGGACAACCTGCTGCTGTGCATGCTCTACGGCCTGCCGGGGTTCATCCAGGAAGCCGCGCTCAAGGCCCTGGAACTGGACGAGGAAGTGGTGGGCAGCGCCCGCGAGGTCTATCGCCGCCGGCGCGACCTGGTGGTGGCCGGCCTCAAGCAGGTGACGCTGCTGGACTGCCGCGTGCCCGAAGCCGGGATGTTCATGCTGGTGGACGTGCGCCGCACCGGGCTGTCGAGCATGGACTTTGCCTGGCAGCTGTTCCGCGCCACCGGGGTCTCGGTGCTCGACGCCCAGGCCTTTGGCGCCAGTGCCGAAGGCTTTGTACGGATTTCCTTCACCGTTGCCGACGAAGTGTTGAAGGACGCTTGCCAACGCATTGCCAGCTTTGTCGAAACCCTGGGTGCACAACGCTGAACAACCGCTCGATGGTGGCCAGGGCGCGTGCTCCCGCTCGACCGCGACGCGGGCCTGGAGGCTCGCTCGTCAACGTCGAGGCCTGTGGGGGGCTATGCCCCCCAGCGCGAGCCCGCGCCCTCGCCACTGGGCATTTGCCACAACGATCTCGTCATGCCCCATGACAACACCCTTGCAACTGAGCTTGTCGCCCATTTTTTTGCCCACCTTTGAAGGGCCCCCTGCTTGAGAGGTTGACCCCCGTGACCGCTTCCGACCAATTCAATTCCACCCATAGCGCCGTCGATCAATATGCCGAACTGGTGCTGCACAACGGCCGGATGTATACCCTGGATCCGGCTCAGCCCTGGGCCGAGGCCGTGGCCATCCGCCAGGGCAAGCTGATCGCGGTCGGCAGCCTCGCGTCCCTGGCCTCGCTGATCGGTCCCCACACCCGTCAGCATGATCTGGACGGGGCCTTCTGCATGCCCGGCCTGCACGACATGCACACCCACCCGGACCTGGCCCTGGCGCCGCGCTATGCCGACGACCTGGACGTGGGGATCGAGGACCCGACCCCGGAACAGTTGGCGGCGGCGATCCACGCCTATGCCGACAGCCACCCGGGCGATGGCTGGATCTACGGCCAATACTGGGTGCGCTACACCTTCCGCGAAGCCGGCCTGACCCCGGGCCGCGAGTGGCTCGACAGCGTCATGCCGGACCGCCCGGTGGCCCTGCTGGACCGCATGTGGGGCACCATGATGGTCAACTCCAAGGCCCTGGAACTGGCTGGCATCGACCGCCACACCAGCGACCCGCGCAACGGCTACCTGGAGCGTGACGAACTGAGCGGCGAGCCCAACGGCCTGCTGATCGACGGCGCCTACGCGCTGATCCACGCCGCCATGCCGCCGACCCCGGTGGCGGTGCTGCGCCGCGCCTATCGCGATGGCGTGCACTTCCAGACCTCTCGCGGGGTCACGGCGACCAAGTACGTGCACGTCTGCGAAAACCGCCTGCAGGCCCTCAAGGAACTGGACGATGCCGGTGAGCTGACCCTGCGGGTGGAAGCCGCCATCAGTTGGCAGGACGATATCTTCCCGGTGCGCCGGCGCTGGGAGCTGCTCAGTGGCGAACGGCATTTCTATCGCAGCGCACGCCTGAACGCCAACGCGGTGAAGTTCCACTTCGACGGCACCGTGGAGCCCAAGTCCTCCTACCTGCTGACCCCCTGGCCCGAAGAGTCGAGCTGGCGCGGCAAGCTCAACCTGACCCCGGAACACATCACCGACATGGTGGTGGACATGGACAAGCGCGGCCTGCGGGTGATCGCCCACTGCACCGGCGACGGCGCCTCCGACGTGTTCCTCGACGCCGTGGCCGAGGCTCGGCGGCGCAATGGCAACAGCGGCATTCGTCACCAGTGCGCCCACAGCACCCTGCTGCACCCGGGCAACCTCAAGCGTTTCCAGAGCCTGGACGTGATCGCCGAATTCTCCCCGGCCGCCTGGTACCCGACGCCCTTCGCCAGCGGCGCACGCTCGGGTTACGGCCAGGAGCGCCTGAAGCGCATCTACGACTTCAAGGGCGTGCTGGCCGCCGGTGGCATCGCAGTGTTCGGCACCGACTGGCCGGTGGCGTCCATCGACCCCTGGCTGGCCCTGGAAACCATGGTCACCCGGCAGAACCCGTGGAACCAGGAACCCGACACCTTCGGCGACCCCATCAGCCTGGAACAGGCGCTGCAAGTGGCGACCCTCAATGGCGCCCACGCCATGGGCCTGGAACACCTGACCGGCAGCCTGGAAGCCGGCAAGTCGGCGGACTTGATCGTCCTTGACCGCGACCTGTTCGCTCAAGCCTCGCGCAACTACATCCACCACACCCAGGTGCAACTGACCTTCGTCGAAGGGCAACTGGTCTACGACCGCCAGGGCACCTTCAGCGACACCCCGCTTGAAGCAGTGTGGCAAGGCCTGCCACCGGTGATCGAGGGCAAGGAACAATGAACAGCACGCCGAGCATTCCGGTCACCGTGGTCGCAGGCTTTCTCGGCGCCGGCAAGACCACCCTGCTCAACCGCATGGTGCAGCGCGCCGACAGTGGCCGGCTGGCGGTGATCGTCAACGACTTCGGCGAGCTGAACATCGATGCGGCGATCATCGCCGAGGTCACCGACGCGGTGTACAGCCTGCAGAACGGCTGCATCTGCTGCACCGTGCAGGAAGACCTGCTGGCGCAACTGGTGAGCCTGTCCAAGCTGCGCCCGGCCCTGGAGCGGATCGTCATCGAGTGCAGCGGCGTCTCCGACCCGCAGCGCATCGTGCAGACCATCGGCTACCCGCAGTTGCGCAACCGCCTGCACCTGGACGCGGTGATCACCCTGGTGGACGCCAGCGGCTACCAGGCCCTGGAAGGGGAAATGGCCCGGCTGTCCCGGGCCCAGGTGGCCTGCGCCGACTGGGTGCTGCTGAACAAGGCCGACCTGGTCAGCCCGGAGCAGTTGCAGAGTATCCGTGCCAGCCTTGGTGGTCGCGCGCCGGTGTTCGACACGGTACAGGCCGAACTGCCGGCAGAGCTGTTGCTGGCACCACCGGTGCGCTCCACCGAGGTGCTGTTCAAGGCCCTGCCCCAGGCCCACGACGAGCTGTTTGAAAGCTGGGTCTGGAAGAGTTCGCGCCCCTTGCAGCCCAAGGCGCTGCGGGACTGGCTGGGGCAACTGCCGGCCGACCTGCTGCGCCTCAAGGGCCTGGTGCGCCTGGAAGGCAACGAGCAGCCCTATTGGTTGCAGCACGTGGGCAACCGCAGCCAGTTCACCCTGGCCACCGGACAAGCCACCGAGCATGCCGCGCAACTGGTGTTCATCGCTCGCCGGGGCAGCGACCTGCGCCAGGAACTGGAAGCGGGAGTCGCCGATACCCAAGCGCTGTAAGCGGCAAGCGGTGACTACAGGGCGCTTCACGGGGCTGCCGGCGAAGCGCACTATAGGTCGCCATTTTTTTGCTGAAGCAAGGACGCCGCAGATGCTGGATATCCTCCAAGGCACGCCCCTGTGGGTGTATGCCGTCTTCGCCCTGGTCTGCTATTACGGCCTGCGCGCCCTGTCCACCACTCGCGAAAGCCGCCGCTCGCTGCTGCTGACGCCGGTGATCCTGCTGGTCTGGTCGCTGTGCTCAGTGAGCCTTGGCGACTACCCATGGCTGGCGCTGGGCGCCTGGGCCAGCGGTGCTGCATTGGGCAGCCTGCTGGCCATGCTGCTGTTCTCCAACGCCGGGGTCCTGCTGGAGTCGGGCGGCGAGGCGCTGCTGGTCCCCGGAACCCTGAAGATCCTCGGCATCTCGTTGCTGTTCTTCGCCGTGAAATACTGGATCGGCTACCAGAGCGCCGTGCATCCCGAGCACGCCAGCAGCATCCAGATGCTGGGGATCAGCGGCGCCGCCGCGGGCTTTACCGTTGGTCTGTTCTGCGGCCGGGCGCTCAAGCTGTACCGCCACTTCCTGCAACTCCAGCTCAAGGCCTGAAAGCCCCACGGCCGCGCCCTTCAGTCAGAGGGGAATCTTCATCGCGATTGCCGGTCTGTAGGGACGGTCCGGCAGCACCGGCGCTTGGTCCGTGACAATAGCGCCCGGGTCCAATAGATTAGGCGCCCCCCGAAAATCCCCCCGGGCTTTTCGCGCCTCAAACCCGTTAAACCAAGTAGTGGATGTTCCATGCCTGATTCCAAGCCCGAAGAATCCGTCGTCGCCTTGTCCAACAAGACCGAATACGAAAATGCCATTCATCTTTCCCAGCACGTGTCCCAGGCCAAGACCATCAGCGAGATGGTGCTCGACGCCTTTCACTCCTCGAAAGAAAGTGACCAGATTCGCGAACTGCGCGCTGCAATTCGCCAGGCCCACGACCGCTTCGACGACGACACCGCCTATGAACTCATGGGCCAGCTCAAGCAATTGAAGGATGCCGAGGCCGCTGACCTCACCGCCCTCGAAGACCTGAGCAAGAAATTCCCCATCAGCCGGATCCTCTCCAGCTACAAGGACGACCCGGACTTCCAGGAGCTGGTCTACGGCCTGGCGCTGAAAGTGCTGAACCAGACCCACCAGGCCATCAGCAACCCGAGCGGTGGCAAGGGCAAGGCCTCGCGCCCGAAGAAAGAAATGGAAGTGTTCGCCATCAGCAAGGACGGCATCAGCGTCACCCTGCCGATGCGCCCGCGCTCCAAGGCCAACGTCGACCGCGAAGCCTTCGAGTTCCTGGGTTTCAGCTTTGTCGGCGAAGGTGACGAGGCCGAGCTGGAAAGCGAGATCTTTGTCGACAATAACGGCAGCGAACAGCCGGCGACCCGCAAGAACATCGTGACAGCGATCCAGCAACAGACCGCGTTCGAAGGCTACAGCGTCGCTCAACAGTAAGCCTGTTCTCCGCCGACAGCCCCATCACCCGCCCCGCACTTCACTCCGAAGTCGGGGCTGGCCCGCCCCTCAACTGTCCCTGTAGTCGGCAATGGGATAGATCGCGCACAAGGCTTCGACCTGTCGCCGGAACTGCTCCTGCAGCCCGGGCTCCAGGCTGTACTTCTGCTCGCTCAGAGGGGTCACCTTGTCGAGAATCCGGCACAGCAGGTCCACCACCTGGCGACACCCCTGGGGATCGAAGTAGCGCTGGGCAATGGATCCTGTGCCGATACACAGGCCATTGGCGACAAATGACGAGCGAGTCTCTCCCTGCGCGCGCTTTTTGCTCACGATGATGCCGCACTGTTCCAGGGCCGCTTCGGCAATGGAGCCGGTGATGCCCCCGCGCAGGCGAAGCAGGATCGAGTGGTTGTCCGTGCCCCCTCCCACCACTTCGTAATCCTGGGCCATGAACGCCTTGGCCATTTCATCTGCGGTGCTACGGATCCGTCCCATGTAGGCATCGAACGCCGGAGACATGGCGTAGCCCAGCGCCGCCGCCTTGGCCGCGATCATGTTGACCGCCGGTGCACCCTGCATCCCGGGGAAGACGGCTTGATCGAGAATGCGGCGAAAGGTCGACCTCAGCCCGGGTACCTTGGTGTCGGCGTCCCGGCCGGACAGGATCAGGCCACCGCGTGGCCCCGCGAGCTGCTTGTGGGTACAGACCGTGGTGACGTGCGCCAGGTCGATCGGGCTCGGGTGTCGCCCGGTGGCCACCAGCCCGGCGATATGGGAGATGTCCGCGAGGAGGATGGCCCCGGCTTCGTCGGCAATCGCGCGAAACCGCTGGAAGTCCAGGACCTGCGAATAGGCCGTTGCCCCACAGATGATGATGCGCGGACGATGGGCCAGCGCCAGATGGCGCACCTCTTCGTAGTCGATCAGGCCCTGGGCCGTGGTGCCGTAGCGGATCGCCTTGTAGTTGGCCCCGGTGAAGGCCACGGGGCTGCCATGGGTGAGGTGGCCGCCATGATCGAGGGCCATTCCGAGCAGCGTATCCCCAGGCTCGAGCAAGGCGCACAGCACCTGGTAATTGGCGTTCGAGGCCGAGTGCGATTGCACTCCGGCGTATTGGGCAGCGAACAGCGTCTTCGCCCGGCGAATCGCCAACGCCTCGACCCGATCGACGTTCTCGCACCCGGCCTGGTGACGCCGGCCCGGGGCCCCTTCTGCCGTGATGTTGACCAGCGCCGAGGCCGACACGGCCAGGCTCCGGGGGTTGGCCGCGCAGGATGACGAAACCAAGGACAGGGTGCGGTGTTGACGCGTGACCTCAGCGTCGAGGATGTCCGCAAGTTCCGCGTCTTGTGCTTGCAGATCCGCCAGGCCGCGTCGCAGCAGGTCGGCCTGGTTCCTGAGTCGAGCAGTATCAGCTGTCATCATTCTGTGTCCCTTCCTTGAGTGTTGCGTGCCACGAACGACAGCACGCTTCCTGTTTTTCCCGTTCGTGTTGCACATCGAGCTGAGCCGAACCTTGGCGCAGGCGGTACGAGGCGCAAGTCAATTAACCAAAGAATTGAACATATTCCAAATTAAATGATGCTTTTTTGCCAAATCCGGGAAACACCAGCCCTGCGTCGACGGCGGATGCGCACCGAGGAAGACCATGAAACCGAGCATCTGGGGCTTTATTGTCATGGCGGGTGCATGCAACACTCCGCCGCGCGGCGCAACCCGAATCGAACCTTCCCGAGGATTTGATCGCCGCAGATACCGACAGCGAAATATCCCAGGACGGATGCAGGCTGGCTAAAGGAGCATTAGCAAGTTGGTACAGGCTACGCGAGAGCCGGAAACATTCTTGGCGCAATGATTTCACTGAGCACGCCCCGGGCGTCGAGCAGTTGAATGCCGTGCGCGGCATAATTTCAAAGCAGTACTCGATGTGTGACGACTATAAGGAAATGGTGGGCATTTGATGCACAGAAGAGAAAGGACAGAGTATTTAAAGAGCAATATTAAATACCTGATAAAAAGCCGTGGTGAGACGCAACTGTCTTTATGTAACGCCAGTGGACTGACCCGCACGACCATCTACAACATTCTGGAAGGCAAGGTTACCAACGTCCAGCAGTCGACCATTCGCAAGATCTCCGATTTCTTCGGCATCTCCTACGAAGAAATAGAAACAGTCGACTTTGAAGAAAAAGAGATCATCGACAGCAGTATCTCTCCCCAAGGAAACATGAACCCGGCAGCCGTTCCGATCATCAAGGAGAGCCTGTTGCTGGCCAACATCGACAAGCGCATTGGTGAGTTGGCGACGATCTTCCCGCTGACCTACTACTTCGGCACTTCCTACAACCTGATAGCGGTGCGGCTGGAGAAGGGAATCAATGGCCTCAACGAGCCCGGTGATTTGCTGATCATACAAAAGGGTTCCTCGACCGATGACAAAGAAAAACTGGTGTACGACCGACTTGGCAAAAAACTGCTCATCATGAACACCCCGTGCTCCGACTCGGATCGCCTGCAGGTAGTGGGCGATATCATCGAGGAACGATTCAATGACAGCCTATGAAGGTGAGTTGGAGAACAGCAAGTACAAATTGCTGGGGTTTGAAAATGACAAGAGCCTGGCCGTGATCATGGTCATTGCCACTGGCAAGGTCATCAGGATCAAGCTGAGTGAAGTGCTGAACAGCGAAATAATGGACAATTTGAACAAAATGGAAATCAAGAACCTGTACAAGAAATTCTATTCCCAAGGAGGAGCGCTGACTGCATACGACTTGAATGATCGTCACGAAAACTCTTGGATGATCTACATCATCCTGAACTTGCTGCTGTTTACCTTTTACATCTTCACCAGCATTGCCGCGACAAAACCTATCTATCTGGAACAGCTTGGCATCATCGTAACTCCAGGCACCTTCCTCTACCCGCTGACATTCTTGATTGTCGACTTGTTGAACGAAAACTTCGGATTAAGGCTGGCAAGAAGAGCCATTCTGTTTGCATTCGCAAGCAATGCCATGATTATCATCCTGCTCTACGGCTCGACTTTTCTTCCAGGGCTGCCAGGCTGGAAACTCGACACCCCGTACAACGACGTCATCATTCAAGTTTCATCGGTGCTGGTAGCGTCTTCGGTCTCGTTCCTGGTGTCCGAGAACATAAACTCTTACTTGCTATGCAAGATAAAAGAGCTGACCAACTCCAGGTTCCTGTTCCTGCGAATATTCCTCAGCACCCTGTTCGCAGTGATTATCGACAGCTTCGTGTTCTGCTACATAGCCTTCTACGGCGCGATGCAGAACAGCGACATCCTGAACATGATTTATGTCCAGATCGCGATCAAAGTGTGCTTTGCGTTTTTCAACATCCTGCCGGCCTACGGCGCAAGATCGTTGTTCAAGAGATACATAACCGACGGCCAGGGAAGGTAATCACCCGACGGTTTAGCGCCCGCGAATGGATTCAACACTCGCTGTTCAAGCAACGGCGGTGTTGAACTCCATTGGCCAGCGGTCGTTCACCCGCTCACTGGAGACCCAGTTTGCCTTTCAAGCTGTGCATGACCTCGGCTTTATTACCCAGGTAATCATTCAGCCCTCGCGTGCGAAGGTTGCAAGCGTCGCAGTTGCCACAGCCACTGCCGATGATCCCGTTGTAGCAGGTCAGTGTCTGTTCGCGAATCAGCTGCAGTTGATGGTGGTAATCCGCCAGCGCCCAAGTCTCCGCCTTGTTCAACCACATCAGTGGCGTTTCAAGGCGCAACTTGTATTCCATACCCAGTTCAAGGGCCTTGTTCAGCGCCTTGACGAACTCGTCCCGGCAATCGGGATACCCGGAGAAGTCCGTCTCGCACACACCGGTAATGACGGTTTCGGCCTTGACCTGGTAGGCATAGATAGAGGCCAGGGTTAAGAACAGAATGTTCCTGCCGGGCACGAAGGTGCTTGGCAGACTTTCACCTGAACTGTTCACTGTCGGAACCGGAATATTGTCCCGGGTGAGACTGCTGATCGCCAGTTCGTTGAGCAACGACGCATCCAGCACTTTGTGAACTGTCGCCCCCAGCTGTTTTGACAGCTGTTGCGCAACTTCTATTTCCGCGTGATGGCGCTGACCATAGTCAAAGGTGATGCAGTGCACTTCATCATAGTGCGGCAATGCATGGATCAGACAGGTTGTCGAATCCTGCCCGCCACTAAAAACGATAACGGCTTTCTTCTTCATTATTCTGCTTCCTGCAGGAGTAGAGTCATTTCAATATTTTAAACGGCCCGCTGACGGGCACTCAATAAAAAACCCCGCACCTCTCTCGAAGGCGGGGCTTCGCATGGCTTCAGGCCTTGGCCCCACTCCCGGCCATGCGCCGCAGGATCTCCCACTGGCCTTTGCTACAGTGCAGGATCACCGCCGCGACATGGCCGACGATCAGCACCGCCAGGGTCCAGCCCAGCAGGCTGTGGAAGCTGTTGCCCAGGTCGGTCATCCACTGGATCTTCGGGCCCTCGAACCCGGACATCACCGGCAAGCCAAAAGCCGTGAACGCCCGACCCGAGCCGTACTGGCGCAGCAGCCCGAGAAACGGAATGGCAAACATCCCGGCATACAGCAGCCCGTGCCCCAGGCGCGCGGCAAGGTTGAAGCTCGGGGGACGGCGGTGACGGTTCACCAGGCTCCAGATCACCCGCAGCACCAGCAGCGACATCAACAGCAGGCCCACTGACTTGTGGGTCGGCCAGAGGAACTCGTCCAGGGCCGAGTCGGCCAGCAGGTAGTGTGCACCGGTGCTGCAGTAGATCCAGGCAAAGGCCAGTGCCATGGCCCAGTGCAGTCCGCGACTGACGGCGCCATAGCGCGCCTTCGAATCGTACATATCAATACGGCTTTCCATTACATCCACTCAGGTTCATCCACGAGCGACGCATTTTACCTGGGGATAAAAGCCCACAGGATTCAAAAGGTTTAAATGATGTGACGGTGCCGATGCCCAATAAAAAAGCCCCGCGCTTCTCTCGAAGGCGGGGCTTTTCTGTGGCCTGGACAGCTTAGTGCGCGTAGGTCAGCAACAGCTCGGTCGGGGCCTTGAAATCCACCGACATCATCACGCTCAGCGCGGTGATGGTGAAGATCGAGAACACGAACAGCTTGCGTGCCCACACGGTGTCATCCACCGCCTTGTAGCCGGTCCAGGCCATGTACAGCCAGTACATGCCCATCGCCGCCGCTACCGCCAGGTAGCTCATGCCGGCGTAACCGCTGAAGGTCAGCATCAGGGTCGCCACCAGGAACGCCAGGATGTAGAGCAGGATGTGCTTCTTGGCCACGCGAATTCCGCGCTTCACTGGCAGCACCGGAATCGATGCGGCCAG
Organism: Pseudomonas sp. PH1b; assembly: GCF_000633395.1. Lineage (GTDB taxonomy): Bacteria > Pseudomonadota > Gammaproteobacteria > Pseudomonadales > Pseudomonadaceae > Aquipseudomonas. Next base: position 94,126 of record NZ_AYMU01000010.1, on the reverse strand, counting down.
GTAATCGTTGAAGCGAAAGATCGCGATGGCGTAGGAATGCGGCATCTGCCACAGGCTGAACATCACCAGCAGGGTCAGTGCGGCCATGTCGAAGCTGTTGCTCACGGCCACATAACCGATCACCGGCGGCATGGCCCCGGACAGACTGCCCACCAGCGTGCCGTGAACCGACTTGCGCTTGAGGTACAGGCTGTAGAAGCCGACGTAGATGACAAAGCCGATTACCGCGAACAACGCGGCCAACGGGTTGGCCACGTAGTACAGCAGGGCCACGCCGGCGACGCCGAGGACGGTGGCATAGACCAGCGCCGCTTCCAGGGAGATGAGCCCCTGGACCAGCACGCGGTTCTTGGTGCGCTCCATCTTCAGGTCGATGTCACGGTCGATGCAGTTGTTGAACACGCAACCGGACGCTACCACCAGCGAGGTGCCGATCATCGCGGCCAGGAAGATGGCCAGATCGACATGCCCTTTCGAGGCCAGGAAAAACCCGCCTGCCACAGAAAGCACGTTACCGAAAATGATCCCCGGTTTGGTGATTTGGATAAAGTGCTTGAGCGACATCGGGTCTACCTCACTTCGCCATCATGACGGTGTGGATGCTGAACATGATCCACAACGACAGACCAACCAGCAGAACAATGACCAACGCGGCGAAGATGAACGCGACGACGTTGTTGCGCTGGGCTTCGGAACGGTCCAGGTGGAGGAAGTACACCAGGTGAACGATCACCTGGATCACCGCGAACGCCAGGACGATCCACAGGGTCACGTCCTTGGGCAGCGATGGGTACATCACCAGGCCGAACGGAATCAACGTCAGGATCACCGACAGGATGAAACCGATGGCGTAGGACTTGACGCTGCCGTGACCGGCTTCGTCGTGGGAGTGTGTGTTAGCCATTTACATAGTCCCCATCAGGTAAACAACGGTGAATACGCAGATCCACACCACGTCCAGGAAGTGCCAGAACAGGCTCAGGCAGCTCAGACGGGTCTTGTTGGTCGCCGTCAGGCCGTTTTTCTGCACCTGGTACATCATGATCGCCATCCAGATCAGACCGCTGGTCACGTGCAGACCGTGGGTGCCGACCAGGGTGAAGAACCCGGACAGGAAGCCGGAACGGCTAGGGCCATAGCCTTCGGAGATCAGCAGGTGGAACTCGTTGATCTCCATGCCGATGAAGCCCAGGCCGAACAGGAAGGTCATGCCCAGCCAGCCCAGCACCTGCTTCTTGTTGCCCCGGAAGAACGCCAGCATGGCGAAGCCGTAGGTGATCGAACTGAACAGCAGCAGAGCGGTTTCGCCCAGTACGTAAGGCAGTTCGAAGATGTCGTGGCCCGACGGGCCACCCGCTACGTTGTTCACCAGTACCGCGTATACCGCGAAGATCGACGCAAACAGAATGCAGTCGGTCATCAGGTAGAGCCAGAAACCGAATACGGTCATCTCGCCCGAGTCGTGGTGATGGTCATCGTGCCCATGGTCATCGACATGGGCGTGTCCAGCATTGGTCACTAAGTTCGACATGGATTAAGCCTGTTCCAACGAGGTTTCAACACGGGTAGCCGGAATCTTGTTCTCCGATACCAGGCGCTTGTGCTGTTCGGCTTCGATGCGTTCGATCGTCTCGACCGGCACCATGTAGCCTTGATCATCACGGGCAGCGTGGATCGCGAAATAGATCACGGTGCCGGCCAGGCTTGCGATGGCCAGCCACCAGATGTGCCAGATCATGGCGAAACCGAACACGGTCAGCAGAGCCCCCATGACCACACCGGTAGCAGTGTTGTTGGGCATGTGGATCGGCTGGTAGCGGCCTGGCTGCGCGTAGGCAGTGCCGTTTTCCTTGGCTTCGGTGAACGGATCGATACCTTCGGCTTTGGGCAGTACAGCGAAGTTGTAGAACGGAGGTGGCGACGAGGTCGACCATTCCAGGGTGTGGGCATTCCATGGGTCGCCGGAGACGCACATGTTCTGCTTGCGATCACGCACGCTGACATACAGCTGGATCAGCTGGCAGGCGATACCCACGGCGATCATCACGGCACCCACCATGGCGACGTACAGGTACGGCACCCACTCAGGGTTGGTGGTGGCGTTCAGACGACGGGTCATGCCCATGAAGCCCAGTGCATAGAGCGGCATGAAGGCGACGAAGAAGCCCGAGATCCAGAACCAGAACGCAGCCTTGCCCCAACCTTCATGCAGCTTGAAGCCGAAGGCTTTCGGGAAGTAGAAGCTGAAGCCGGCGATGTAGCCGAATACCGCGCCGCCGATGATCACGTTGTGGAAGTGAGCGATCACGAACAGGCTGTTGTGCAGCACGAAGTCCGCACCCGGGATGGCCAGCAGTACGCCGGTCATGCCGCCGATGGCGAAGGTCACCATGAAGCCCAGGGTCCACAGAACCTGGCTGGTGATGCGCAGGCGGCCGTGGTAGATGGTGAACAGCCAGTTGAATAGCTTCACCCCCGTCGGGATCGAGATCAGCATCGTCGCCAGGCCGAAGAAGGCGTTGACGCTGGCCCCCGAACCCATGGTGAAGAAGTGGTGCAGCCAGACCATGAAGCCCAGGATCGAGATCGCGCCGGATGCGTAGATCATCGAGTGGTGGCCGAACAGGCGCTTGCCGGAGAAGGTCGAGATGACTTCGGAGAAGATACCGAACGCCGGCAGGATCAGGATGTACACCTCGGGGTGACCCCAGGCCCAGAACAGGTTCACGTACATCATTGGATTGCCACCAAGTTCATTGGTGAAAATGTGGAAATCCATGTAACGGTCAAGCGTCAGCAGTGCCAGGGTAGCGGTGAGGATCGGGAACGAAGCGACGATCAGCACGTTGGCCCAGGTGCAGGTCCAGGTGAAGATCGGCATGTCCATCATCTTCATGCCCGGGGTACGCATTTTCAGCACGGTGGCCAGGAAGTTGACCCCCGTCAGCGTCGTCCCTAGACCCGATAGCTGTAGCGCCCAGATGTAGTAGTCCACACCCACGCCCGGACTGTATTGCAGGCCCGACAGCGGCGGATAGGCAACCCAGCCGGTCTTGGCGAATTCGCCGACGCCCAGGGACAGGTTGATCAGCACCACGCCCGATACCAGCAGCCAGAAGCTCAGGGAGTTGAGGAATGGATAGGCCACGTCACGCGCGCCGATCTGCAGCGGCACGACAAGGTTCATCAGGCCGGTGAAGAATGGCATCGCCATGAAGATGATCATGATCACACCGTGAGCGGTGAAGATCTGGTCATAGTGTTCAGGTGGCAGGTAGCCAGGCGAACCCTCGGTGGCCATGGCCAGCTGGGTACGCATCATGATGGCGTCGGCGAAACCGCGCAGCAGCATGACCATGGCGACGATGATGTACATCACGCCGATTTTCTTGTGGTCGACCGACGTCAGCCACTCGGTCCACAGATAGGTCCACTTCTTGAAGTAGGTGATTGCCGCGACAAGCGCCAGACCACCGAGCGCGATCATGGCAATGGTCACCATGACAATCGGCTCGTGGAACGGAATCGCTTCCAGACTTAATTTACCAAACATCGTTTACTCCTCTGCCCCGGCAGCTGAATGCGAACTCACGTCCATCCCTTGCGTTGCAGCCACTTCCTTTTCTTTCTTCTCGTGCTTGAGCGGCGCGCCCGGTTTCATGCCTTCGTACTTGTCGACGATGGTCTGGAACAGGTTCGGCGCGTAAGCGGAGTAGAGCTCTACAGGATTGTTCTGGCTTGGCTTGGAAAGGGCTTCGTATTCAGCGGTGTCCAGCTGTTTAGGTGCCTTCTTGACTTCGTTTACCCAGGCGTCGAAATCTTCCTGACTGGTTGCGATCGCTTTGAATTTCATGCCGGTAAAGCCCGCGCCGCTGTAGTTGGCGGAGATACCTTCAAGTTCGGTGTTCTGGTTGGCGATCAGGTGCAGCTTGGTGGTCATGCCTGCCATCGCGTAGATCTGGCCGCCCAGGCCCGGGATGAAGAACGAGTTCATCACGGTGTCGGAGGTCACGCGGAAGTTGACTGGGGTATGGGCCGGGAAAACGATCTTGTTGACAGTGGCGATCCCTTGGTCGGGATAGATGAACAGCCACTTCCAGTCCATGGCGACCACTTCGATGGTGATCGGCTTGACCTCGGAATCCAGCGGACGGTACGGGTCCAGGGCGTGGGTCGACTTGTAGGTGACATAACCCAGGGCAATGATGATGAGCACCGGAACCAGCCACACCGCGATCTCGATCTTGGTGGAGTGGGACCACTTCGGCGCGTAGGTCGCTTCGGTGTTGGAGGCGCGATATTTCCAGGCGAAGGCGAAGGTCATGATGATGACCGGTACCACCACCAGCAGCATCAGGATGGTTGCCGTGATGATCAGGTTGCGTTCATCCAGACCGACCTGACCCTTGGGGTCGAGCAAGGTCCACTTGCAGCCTCCCAGCATCAACATGCTGAGCAGCGGCAATAAGCCTAGTAATCGGGGGTACCTGTTTTTACTCATCTCACGACCTCTAAAGCAGCTTGCGCAATGCAGTTGGGTTTTGATCGCCAACACTTCACCCTGCCAAGGGTTGGCATTTTTCTTCAATTGAATAAGGGCCTGCCCGTTGCGTTAAACGCTCAACGACACATCCCGGGCTAGCAGTGGTTCTTATTCGATCTCGTGGTCAAAGGCCTTGTTACAGACCAATTCCATTTGGTGCGGAAGTTTGGAAGGTGCCGACACCCGCAGTCGCATGGAGCACTCAATCCGCCCCTCGACCGTCCTCGTGTGCTCAGGGATGAGCAGCGCCGGTAATTTCAGTGCGGGCGATTGTAGATATGTCGCGTTTCATAAACCATGTCTTATCCCGAAATAATTTTTATCGCAGGGCGCAACAATCCTTAACGATTGTTGCGAAGGATCGCAATCATATCGATTTTCATTCGCAACAAAAAGCCCTAAAAAGACCTCTCCGCCCCACTCTCACCAGGCAGGCAAAAGCCCCTCAAGGCCACCTTTCACCGGGCTTCACCCCTTATAAAACGGGGTCTGTGAAGATTTGTATAGATAGCAGGCTATGGTTCTTGCCCAGCAGGTCGGCATACACAAACTGACAGGCTTCAATTGAACCCATCTGGCTGATTGCAGTCTGTTGAAACCCCTCGACCGCCTCTCTGCGACCGCAGCAGTGTGACAACATGTCGCACTTTTGCCGCGCCCTCGCTTGCTGCAAATCACGGACTTTTCAGGTGCCTGATGAACGGCATGAAAAAGCCCCGGCTCCCTGTTGGGGAACCGGGGCTGTTCCGGGTGGATCAGGAGGTTTGCTTACGATTGCGAATGACCCCCAGGGGCACCAGGATCACGGTCAGGACGAACGCCACCAGGGCCCATTGGGCCAGGGACAGGCCGAGGATCGGCGGGTACGGCGTGGAGCAGAAACCGTCGACCTGAAAGCCCAGGGGAAAGATCGTCGCCAGCGGCAGGCTGTCGACAATCGGCTGCAGCACATCGATGCCACAGCTCACCGCCGGATAGAACTGTGTGTACACGTGGTGCCCGGCCACTGCCGCGCCAAACAGTGCGCTGATGACCACCAGGGTCTCCATGGCCGTGACCCCGCGACGCGAGCTCAGGGCTGCGCCAATGAAGGCAAAGAGCGCAATCAACAGCAACGCATAGCGCTGCAGGATGCACAGCGGGCAAGGCGCCTCGCCCAACACCACCTGCATGTACAGGGCTCCGCCGATCAGCGCCAGGCAGATCACCCCCAGCAGCACCAGGAAGCGTCGTTCACGTCCCAAACGCAGTCTGTCGTCACTCATCCCTATTCCTTTCCTGTTGTCTGTTCAGCCTGCCACCGGCACTCGCGACGCCAGGCTGGATTGTCTTCAATGAACCCGTGGACCGTGGCCCGGCCCATGCTCGCAGTGGCGTCCTCGGCTGCCGGGAAGTCTACACGTTGAACATGACCTTTGAATGCAGGGGGCATGGCGTTCGGCTGCACTGCCCCGGAGCAAAGCCGCCCGTACCGCGGCCCAGGGTTCTACTCAAGTGGCGGACAATAACGAGAAACGGGTTAAGAGTGGATTAACCGTTGTACGAAATGTACTGAAAACGGCAATTTCAAACAAAACGCCCCGCAAATCCAAGATCTGCGGGGCGTTCAGGGCAGCTCAGGGCCGGTCCGCAAACAGGACCGGCCGAGCGGTCATTCCAGGGCCGCGGCGGGACCGAAGAACTCGTAGCGACTTTGCTGCTCGGGGATGCCCAGGGCCTTCAGGTGGCGCTTGATGGCTGCCATGAAGCCTTTGGGCCCGAGGAAGTAGGCATCCAGGTCGCGTTGTTCCGGCAGCCACTCGGCCAACTGCTCGCGCGTCAGCATGCCGAGCTTGTCTGCCGATGGGCTGACACCGTCGTCCTCGGCGTAGCAGTAGAAACGCTTGAGCTGCGGATGACGCTGGGCCAGTCCATCGACCCAGTGACGGAACGCATGCACCTGGCCGTTGCGCGCGCAGTGGATGAAGTGCACCGGGCGCTGGGTCGCCAGGGCGGCTTCCAGCATCGGCAGAGTCGGGGTGATGCCCACGCCGCCACTGATCAGCACCAGGGGCTTGTCGCTGGCCGCCAGGGTGAACTCGCCGGCGGGCGGGAACAGCTGGATGGTGCTGCCCACCGAACACTGGTCGTGCAGGTAGTTGGAGGCCACGCCACCCACTTCGCGCTTGACGCTGATGCGGTACTGGCCCTGGTCAGAGAGCGCCGACAGGGAATAATTGCGGCGGATTTCCTCACCGTCGATAAAGAGCTGCAAGCCGATGTACTGCCCAGGCTCGGCGGCCAGGATCGGACCCTGGTCCAGTGGCTCGAAGTAGAACGAGGTGATTTCCGCGCTCTCCTCCACCTTCTGCACCAGCTTGAACGCCCGCGCTCCACGCCATCCGCCTGGCGCCTGGGCCTTCTCGTCGTAGATCGCGGCCTCGGCGCCGATCAGGATATCTGCCAACTGGTTGTAGGCCGCAGCCCAGGCGCTGATCACTTGCTCGGTGGCGATGTCTTTGCCCAGCACTTCCTCGATGGCCCGCAACAGGCACGCACCAACGATCGGGTAGTGCTCCGGCAGAATCTGCAGGGCCACATGCTTGTTGATGATCTTGGCCACCAGGTCCCCCAGTTGGTCCAACCGGTCGATGTGCCGGGCGTACATCAATACGCCATTAGCCAGGGCCCGAGGCTGGTCACCGCTGGCCTGGTGCGCCTGGTTGAACAGCGGCCGCACCTGGGGATACTCGGACAGCATCATTCGGTAGAAGTGGGTAATCAGGGTTTCTCCACCGCTTTCCAGCAGGGGCACAGTGGATTTGATGATGGCGCGATCTTGAACGCTTAGCATAAGGACAACTCCTGGACTTTATGACTGCTTGCAGGTTTCCTTTGACCAATCAGTTTTCATGCCAAGAAATAAATCCTTTAAATTCAATAGATTAAAACAAATATGGTCAAAAAGACCCTTATGCATTTATAGTCATTATGACCATATGGAGTCCTTATGACTGCAAAATCCCTGCTGACGACCTTGCTGCCCCTGGTCACCGACCTGTCCCGGGAACTGCCCGAAAGCGAGCGATATCGTCGCCTGCTGGAAGCCCTGCGCGCGCTGCTGCCCTGCGACGCCGCCGCGTTGTTGCGCCTGGATGGCGAGTGGCTGGTGCCCCTGGCCGTCAACGGCTTGAGTACCGATACCCTGGGGCGCCGCTTCAAGGTCAGCGAACACCCGCGCTTCGCTGCCCTGCTCGCCAGCCCGGGACCCACCCGTTTCGCCAGCGACAGTGAACTGCCCGACCCTTACGACGGGCTGGTGGAAGGCCTCGACAATCACCTGGAAGTGCATGACTGCATGGGCTGCCCGCTGTTCATCGATGAGCGCCCCTGGGGCCTGCTGACCCTCGACGCGCTGGACCCACAGCGCTTCGAGCCCATCGAGCTGGACGCCCTGCAAGCCTTCGCCAGCCTCGCCGCGGCCACTGTCAGTGCCGCGCAGCGCATCGAACGCCTGGCTCAACGCGCGGAAAACGAGCACCAACGGGCCGAGGTCTACCGCCAGGCCAGTGGACAGAACCGCGAAATGATCGGGCAGAGCAAGGCCCACAAGCGCCTGCTGGAGGAGATCAACCTGGTGGGAGGCAGCGACCTGACAGTGTTGATCACCGGTGAAACCGGAGTCGGCAAGGAACTGGTGGCCCAGGCCATCCATGGCGCCTCGCCCCGGGCCGAACAGCCGATCATCAGCCTCAACTGTGCCGCCCTGCCCGACACCCTGGTGGAGAGCGAACTGTTCGGCCACGTGCGCGGGGCATTTACGGGAGCCACCCAGGATCGCCGGGGCAAGTTCGAACTGGCCAACGGCGGCACCCTGTTTCTCGATGAAGTGGGCGAGCTGTCACTGACCGTGCAGGCCAAGTTGTTGCGGGTACTGCAAAGCGGCCAACTGCAACGCCTGGGCTCGGACAAGGAGCACCAGGTCGATGTGCGCCTGATCGCCGCCACCAACCGTGACCTGGCACAGGAGGTGCGCAATGGCCGCTATCGCGCCGACTTCTATCACCGTCTCAGCGTCTACCCCCTGCCAGTGCCGGCCCTGCGCGATCGTGGTCGCGACGTGCTGTTGCTCAGCGGCTACTTCCTCGAGCAGAACCGCTCGCGCATGGGCCTGGGTAGCTTGCGTCTCAGCGTCGAGGCCCAGGCGGCGCTGCTGGCCTACGGCTGGCCGGGCAACGTCCGTGAGCTGGAGCACCTGATCGGGCGCAGCGCCCTCAAGGCCCTGGGCCACTGCCGAGAACGGCCGAAGATCCTCACCCTCGATGTCGCGGACCTCGACCTGCCGCGGGCCATTGAGCAACCCGCCACAAACGCCCCACCGCCCAGCCCGGAACTGCCAGCCGCCGCGATCCAGGGCGACTTGCGCGAAGCGACAGAAAGCTACCAGCGCCAGCTGATCAGCGCCTGCCTGGAACGCCACCAGCACAACTGGGCCAGCGCCGCCCGGGAGCTGGGCCTGGACCGCGCCAACCTCGGCCGCCTGGCCAAGCGCCTGGGCCTGAAATAACCCCGCCCAGCCACCGCCGCCCGCGGCCAGCGCACCGCCCCCAGAGCCTCGGCCGGCAGCTGGCTATCCGCTGTGCGGCCGATCATCGCCCGGGACAGCGGCTATACAGAACACAGGGGCCGACAAGACCTCGATCAGGCTAAAGCCAGCCCTGAACAAGTCGATAACCCGTTATCAATGGTTGTCCGTGGTTCGCACCACGAGCCAATTCTTTCCAGAGAAGGTTTTTATGTCCTCCAACAAAGCCCGCGCAGATTCGCTTTCGCTTCTGCTGTTTACCTTGCGCAGCGGCAAGCTGATGGCAATCAACCTGCTTAAGGTCAGTGAAATCATCCCCTGCCCGCCGCTGACCAAGCTGCCGGAATCCCATCCCCACGTAAAAGGCATCGCCACCCTGCGCGGCAATTCCCTGTCGGTGATCGATCTCAGCCGGGCCATCGGCGAGCGGCCCCTGGCGGACCCGGACAGCGGCTGCCTGATCGTCACCGATGTCAGCCGCTCCAAGCAGGGCCTGCATGTGCAGGCGGTGAGCAAGATCGTGCATTGCCTGACCACCGACATCCGCCCCCCGCCCTACGGCTCCGGCGGCCTCAAGTCCTACATCACCGGGGTGACCCAGGTCGACGGCACCCTGGTGCAGGTCCTCGACATCGAGAAGGTGATCCACGGCATTGCCCCGGCGCAGATCGAAATGGCGCCTACCGAACTGAGCATGGAAGACGCCGAAGCCCTGGGCAACGCCCGTATCCTGGTGGTCGACGACAGCCAGGTGGCGTTGCAGCAGTCGGTGCACACCCTGCGCAACCTCGGCCTGCAATGCCACACCGCCCGCAGCGCCAAGGAAGCCATCGACTGCCTGCTGGAACTGCAAGGCACGGCCAATGAGATCAACCTGATCGTCTCCGACATCGAAATGTCCGAGATGGATGGCTACGCCCTGACCAGGACCCTGCGGGAAACCCCGGACTTCGCCCATCTGTACGTGTTGCTGCACACCTCCCTGGACAGCGCCATGAACAGCGAAAAGGCTCGACTGGCCGGAGCCAACGCGGTACTCACCAAGTTCTCCTCGCCGGAATTGACCCGCTGCCTGATCGACGCGGCCAAGGCCATTGCGACCCAAGGAGCCTGAGGCATGAGCGAGATCCACTGCCTGCTGCTGCGCCGCGACCTGAGTCTGCCCCAGGCAGCCCCCCAGTGGCCGGACGGGGTCACCGTGCAGCCCTACAGCCCGGAACAGGCCGAGGCCGTGCACCAACTGATGCACCTGGGCTATCTGGACGGTGGCGGCCGGGTGCCAGCACTGGACACCTGGCGCCAGGCTTTCGAAACCGATGCCGAATACGACCCCCAGCTGTGCCTGGTAGCCCGCGATGGCGACGGGATCATCGGCGTCGCCCAGTGCTGGACCAGCGCCTACATCAAGGATTTGGTGGTGCATCCCCGTGCCCGTGGCCAGGGCCTGGGGCGTGCCTTGTTGCAGCAGGCCTTCATGCTGTTCGCCGAGCGCCGGGAAGGCTTTGTCGATCTGCGGGTACTGGAAGGCAACCTGCCAGCCCGCTGCCTGTACGAAAGCGCCGGCATGCACCTCGTCCGCCGCGAGCTACTGCCTTAGGCGCCGGGCCTGCTGACATTTCCAGGCCGATACCGCACCCTTTAGCCGCTGGCGAAGGCGGCGTTCGATCACCGCGCACGCCGTGGTCTCACCGCCCCTGAGGAGCCGTGCCCATGAATACAAAGATCCTGAGCCTGATAGCACTCGCCGCCCTCGCCTGCCAGGCCCGGGCCTCCAGCGACGAAGCCTGGGCAGCCCTGGACAGAGCCGTGCTCGAGAGCTGCACCCGGGCCAGCGGCCTGAACCACCCCCAGCCCGTAGGCAAGGCCGCGCAATTCGACGATCAACTCGCCTATACCGCCCTTCTGCTGCAAGGCCAGTACCCACAAAAGCAGCTGCGCGGCCAGTCCGGCATCGAGCTCTGCCTGTACAACAAACGGACCCGCACTGCGGCGGTCACCGAGTGGGACTCGATCCGCCCGGTAATCAAGCGCCCGTAAATGGCGTACAACTTGCTTCGATGTTCTCCCTGGCCGCGTCGTTGACGGTATTTGCGACGCACTTCCTGTCGACCCGTAATGGTTTCGCGCTCCATGAACACTCAGTTTTCCTGTGTAGGCTGCGGCAAGTGCTGCAACGACCATCATGTGCCCCTGACCCTCACGGAAGCCCGTGCCTGGGCGGCCGACGGCGGTCAGGTGATCGTTCTGGTGGAGGCCTTTCTCGGCAATGGCCTGGGGTTGCCGGCGCAACAGCGCGAACATGCCGAGCGGCGCTCCTGCCGAGTGCCCAGCGGCAGTACCGAGGCCTACGTGGCGATTACCTTCGCCGCCTACAACGTCGGCCCGTGCCGGAATCTTGACGAAGAACAGCGGTGCCGCATCTATGAGCGGCGACCATTGGTGTGCCGCATCTATCCGATGGAGATCAACCCGCACATCCCCCTCAACCCACAGGCCAAGGAATGCCCAACGCAATCCTGGGAACAGGGACCGCAGCTGATTCTCGGCGGCGAGCTGGTAGACCTTGAACTGGCCGAGCTGATCCGCCGCTCGCGCCAGGCCGACCGCGACGATATCCCGACCAAGACCGCGATCTGTGCCTTGCTGGGGATTCGCACCACGGCACTCAAGGGCGATGGTTTCACTGCCTACCTGCCCGACATGACAGCCCTGGCCAGAGCCATCGATCAAATCCAGGCTCAACCACCGGAGGCGTCGAGCCAATCCTGGCGCTTTCATCTGTCCGGGGAAGACATCGCCAGCCAGGTCCAGGCCGCCGGCGCCCAGGTGGTCAGCGATACGCCCCTGGACTACGCCTTCATTTCCCTGCGCGCCGCCTGAGCCGCGAGCAACGGCGCGCCGGCGAACAGCCCTAGCCGCGCTTGTGCCAGAACTCCAGCGCCAGTTGCCGCAAGTCGCCTGCCAGCCCGGCCACGTCGCCCGAGTTGACGTGGCTCAACTGGCCGGCACTGACCGTGACCTCGCACGCATTGCGGATGCCGATGATGTTGCGGTTGATGTCTTCGCTGACCGCACTCTGCTCTTCCACCGCGGCGGCAATCTGCAAGCTCATCTCGGTGATCTGGTTGACCCGCTGGCTGATGCCGTCCAGGGCCACCGCGGCGCGCTGAGCCTGATCGACGCTGCTCTCCACGTGCTGGCTGCTGTGCTGCATGGCCTCCACCGCGTTGCGCGCGCCGTTCTGCAGGGTGCTGATCATGCGCTGGATTTCGTTGGTCGAATCCTGGGTGCGCTGGGCCAGCCCGCGCACCTCATCCGCCACCACTGCAAACCCTCGCCCTTGCTCACCGGCCCGGGCCGCCTCGATCGCCGCATTCAAGGCCAGCAGGTTGGTCTGTTCGGCAATGCTGCGGATCACCTCCAGCACCCCGGAAATGTCGCTGCTGTGGCTTTCCAGTTGATGGATGACCTCGGTCGCCCGCTCCAGCTCACTGGCCAGGCGCAGCACCGCACTGCGGCTCTCGCCCACCAGCAGATGGCCCTCACGGGTTTCGCTTTCCGCCTGGTCCGCCGCCACCGAGGCCTGCTGGGCATGGGTGGCGACCTCGGCGACGCTGGCCGCCATCTGGTGAATGGCCGCCGCCACCTGATCGGTTTCCGCCTGCTGTTCCAGGGTGCTGTTGTGGCTGCTGTGCAAGTGCTCCACCAGTTCGGCGGCATGCCCCTCCAGGCGCTGGGACGCATCGCCGATGCGCCCCACCACCGCGCCCACCTGGGCTTCGAGCATCTGCAGGGCGAACTCGATGCGCCCGAACTCGTCGGCACGGCCGGTATAGATGCCCTGGCTCAAGGGGTTGTCACCGATCTGCCGGGCGCGCTCGGCCAATCGATCCAGTGGCCGGGTTTGCACGCCGACCGCCGTCAGGCTCAGGCACCACCCCATGGCCATCACGGCCCCCTGGACCATCCAGGATTCGGGCAGCAGCCACACTGAAACGCCGTAGCTGCCGATGAAGCCGGCGCTGATGGAGGTCCAGAGACGCAACCGCAGGCTGATCACCGGCAACAGGCTCCACCACGAGGGGCCGCCAGCGTTGAGCTGGGCATAGGCCCGCTCTGCCGCCTCGATCTGACGCACGCTGGGTTTGGTACGCACCGACTGGTATTCCACCGCCTGGCCATCGCGGGTCACGGGCGTGACATAGGCACTGACCCAATAGTGATCGCCGTTCTTGCAACGGTTCTTCACCATGCCCATCCACGAACGGCCGCGCTTGAGGGTGCGCCACATGTGGGCGAAGGCCGCGGAGGGCATGTCCGGGTGGCGCAACAGGTTATGCGGCGAGCCCAGCAACTCCTCACGGTTGTAGCCACTGATCTTGATGAAATCAGGGTTGGCGTAGGTGATCGCGCTAGTCAGATCAGTGGTCGAAAGGATATTCGCATCAGGGGCAAAGTCCACGTTTCGCCCAGTAACCGGAAGGTTGATCTTCATGGATAGCGCGCTCGTCTGTGTTGGGTGGAGTCGGCAGGGCTGCTGACTCTAAGCGCACTGATGCCACAAATACTGATCCAGCTCAGGTTTAAAGCAATTAGCCATCATTGCGATTAAAAAGCGCAAATCAGGGCTTTGTCTTCGATTGTCGGCGATATCAACGCTTGCCCATGGAGCGACGGGTACCGGGAGGCGCTGCGCCGGGGGTCTTGGTGTGGCCATTGCTGGCGCCGTTCTTGTACCAGGGCTGCTGGGCGTTCTTCGCCGGGGCGAATTCGGACGGCTTGAACGGAAACTTGAATGCCGGGATCGCGGCCTTGTCCTCGGTGACGGTCGACTCGACCGCAGGATCGACGCTCACGGCGTCATCCGCAGGGGGCTGTACAGGGGAAGTCATGAAAACTCCAGGGGGAAAAAGGAATCCGGGCCAAGGGACAGGCCACAGTGGACGGCAGTATACCCGTGTGCCAGCGATCTTTAACCTGGGTTGCCGGGGTGGGCCGGGGCTTTTCTGACAGCGCCGACAGCTGGCCGTCACCTTGCTGACCGGGTTGCCGGACTATAACTGTCCTCAGATCATGGCCATCTTTCCGACATCATTGCCCCCGGCGTTCTCATCCCATGCCCATTGCCAAGAAAACCGTCGTGACCGTAGCGCTACTCGTGGGCCTCAGTGCCGTGGCGCTGTGGCTCCTGAACAAACCGGCGACCGCCAAGCTGGCCGCCCCTACGGCAATTCCGGTGCGGGTAGTGGACGTGATCCGCCAGGACGTGCCGCGCTATGCCAGCGGCATTGGCTCGGTGCTGTCGCTGCACAGCGTGGTCATTCGTCCCCAGGTGGACGGCATCCTCACCAGGCTGCTGGTCAAGGAGGGACAACTGGTGAAGGCCGGCGACCTGCTGGCCACCCTCGATGACCGCTCGATCCGCGCCAGCCTGGATCAGGCCCGGGCCCAACTGGCGCAGAACCAGGCCCAGTTGCAGGTGGCGCAGATCAACCTCAAGCGCTACAAGCTGTTGTCGGTGGATGACGGTATCTCGAAGCAGACCTATGACCAGCAAGTGGCCCTGGTCAATCAGCTCAACGCTACGGCCCAGGGCAACCAGGCCGCCATTGACGCCGCCCAGGTGCAACTCTCCTACACCCAGATCCGCTCTCCCGTCACCGGTCGGGTAGGGATTCGCAGCGTGGATGAAGGCAACTTCCTGCGCATGAGCGATACCCAGGGCCTGTTCTCGGTGACCCAGATCGACCCCATCGCCGTGGAGTTCTCCCTGCCCCAGCAAATGCTGCCGACCTTGCAGCAACTGATTCATGCCCAGTCCCCCGCCGCGGTCAAGGCCTACCTGGGAGCCGACAGCAATAGCGCCGGGGCCTTGCTCGGCAACGGCCACCTGACCCTGATCGACAACCAGATCAACGCGGGCACCGGCACCATCCGCGCCAAGGCGGAGTTCGACAACGCCCAGCAGAAGCTCTGGCCCGGCCAACTGGTCACGGTGCAGATCCAGACGGCCCTGGACCAGGATGCACTGACCGTACCGCCGACGGTGGTCCAGCGCGGCCTGGACCAGCACTTCGTCTACCGGGTCAAGGACCAGCAAGTGGAAGCCGTGCCGGTGCAGGTGGTGTATCAGGACAGCGACCTGAGCATCATTGCCGGGGTCCAGGCCGGTGACGTGCTGGTCAGCGATGGCCAGTCGCGGCTCAAGCCCGGTTCCCGGGTCCAGGTACTCAGCGATCCGCCCCAGGTGGTCCAGGCCTCGGAGCCCAAGCCATGAAGGGGCGCGGCTCGGTATCCGCCTGGTGCGTCGACCATCCGGTCGCCACCGTCCTGCTGACCTTCGCCCTGGTGCTGCTGGGGCTGATTGCCTTTCCGCGCCTGCCGGTGGCACCGCTGCCGGAAGCCGAGTTTCCCACCATCCAGGTATCGGCGGCCCTGCCCGGCGCCAGCCCGGACACCATGGCCTCATCGGTAGCCACGCCCCTGGAAGTGCAGTTCAGCGCCATCCCCGGCATGACCCAGATGACCTCCAGCAGCGCCCTGGGTTCGTCGCTGCTGACCCTGCAGTTCACCCTGAACAAGAGCATCGATACCGCGGCCCAGGAAGTGCAGGCGGCGATCAATACCGCGGCCGGCAAGCTCCCCAAGGACATGCCCACACTGCCCACCTGGAAGAAGGTCAACCCGGCGGACAGCCCGGTGCTGATCCTCAGCATCAGTTCGACGCAGATGCCCGGCACCGAGCTCAGCGACTACGCGGAAACCCTGTTGGCCCGGCAGATCAGCCAGATCGACGGGGTCGGCCAGATCAACATCACCGGCCAGCAGCGCCCGGCGATTCGGGTCCAGGCCTCGGCGGACAAGCTGGCGGCCATCGGCCTGACCCTGGCCGACATCCGCCTGGCGATCCAGCAGACCAGCCTCAACCTGGCCAAGGGTGCGCTGTACGGTGAATCGAGCATCTCCACCCTGTCCACCAACGACCAGCTGTTCCACCCCGAGGAATACGGCCAGTTGATCGTTTCCTACAAGGATGGGGCACCGGTGCACCTGCAGGACGTGGCGCGGGTGGTCAACGGCTCGGAAGATGCCTACGTCCAGGCCTGGTCCGGCGATCAACCCGGGGTCAACCTGGTGATCTCGCGCCAGCCCGGGGCCAACATCGTCGACACCGTGGATCGCATCCAGGCCGCCCTGCCGGGGCTTGAGGCGATGCTGCCGGCCTCGGTACAGGTCAACGTGCTGGTGGACCGCACCCAGACCATCCGCGCCTCGCTGCATGAGGTGGAAATCACCCTGCTGATCGCGGTGCTCCTGGTCGTGGCGGTGATGGCGCTGTTCCTGCGCCAGTGGTCGGCAACCCTGATCGTCTCTGCGGTGCTCGGCGTGTCACTGATTGCCAGCTTCGCCCTGATGTACGTCATGGGCTTCAGCCTGAACAACCTGACCCTGGTGGCCATCGTCATTGCCGTGGGCTTTGTGGTGGACGATGCCATCGTGGTGGTGGAGAACATCCACCGTCACCTGGAAGCCGGTGACGGCATGCGC
The DNA here is from genome assembly GCF_000633395.1 of Pseudomonas sp. PH1b. GTDB lineage: Bacteria > Pseudomonadota > Gammaproteobacteria > Pseudomonadales > Pseudomonadaceae > Aquipseudomonas. Next base: position 77,471 of record NZ_AYMU01000010.1, on the reverse strand, counting down.
GAGGCGGCAATCAAGGGCGCCGGCGAGATCGGCTTCACCGTGGTCTCCATCAGTTTCTCCCTGGTGGCGGCGTTCATTCCCCTATTGTTCATGGGCGGCGTGGTCGGCCGGCTGTTCAAGGAGTTCGCCCTGACCGCCACTTCCACCATCATGATTTCGGTGGTGGTCTCGCTGACCCTGGCCCCCACCCTGGCGGCCCTGTTCATGCGCGCCCCGGTGCACCCGGCCCATGCCAAGCCAGGCTTCGGCGAGCGCCTGCTGGCGGTCTACGAGCGCGGCCTGCGCAAGGCCCTGGCCCATCAGAAACTGATGCTGGGGATCTTCGGCCTGACCCTGAGCATGGCCATTGCCGGCTATGTTCTGATTCCCAAGGGCTTCTTCCCGGTGCAGGACACCGGCTTCGTCCTCGGCACCACCGAAGCCGCCGCGGACATTTCCTACCCGGACATGGTGAAAAAGCACCAGGCCCTGGCCGAGATCGTCGCCGCCGACCCGGCGGTACAGGCCTTCTCCCATTCCGTGGGGGTCTCCGGGAGCAACCAGACCATCGCCAACGGACGCTTCTGGATCTCGCTGAAGGGTCGCGGCGACCGGGATGTCTCCGCCAGCGCCTTTATCGACCGCATCCGCCCGCAGCTGATGAAGGTGCCCGGCATCGTCCTCTACCTGCGGGCCGGCCAGGACATCAACCTCAGCTCCGGCCCGAGTCGCGCCCAGTACCAGTACGTGCTCAAAAGCAACGACGGCCCGACCCTGAGCACCTGGACCCAGCGCCTGACCGAGAAGCTGCGCAGCAACCCGGCCTTCCGCGATATATCCAACGACCTGCAACTGGGCGGCAGCATCACCCACATCAACATCGACCGGGTCGCCGCCGCCCGCTTCGGCCTCACCGCCAGCGATGTCGACGAGGCGCTGTACGATGCCTTCGGCCAGCGCCAGATCAACGAGTTCCAGACCGAGATCAACCAGTACAACGTGATCCTCGAACTCGACACCCAGCAACGCGGCAAGGCCGAAAGCCTCAACTACTTCTACCTGCGCTCGCCGTTGACCGGAGAGATGGTGCCGCTGTCGGCCCTGGCGCGCTTCGATGCCCCCACCATCGGCCCACTGTCGATTGCCCACGACGGCATGTTCCCGGCCGCCAACCTGTCGTTCAACCTGGCCCCCGGCGTGGCCCTGGGTGACGCGGTGGTCCTGCTCAACCAGGCCAAGGCCGAGATCGGCATGCCGGCGGCCATCAGCGGCAACTTCCAGGGCGCGGCCCAGGCCTTCCAGAGTTCCCTGGCCAGCCAGCCATACCTGATCCTCGCGGCGCTGGTGGCGGTCTACATCATCCTCGGGGTGCTGTACGAAAGCTTCGTGCACCCGCTGACCATCATCTCCACCCTGCCCTCGGCCGGTCTCGGTGCCCTGTTGATGCTCTGGCTCTGTGGCCAGGACTTTTCGATCATGGCGCTGATCGGCCTGGTGCTGTTGATCGGCATCGTCAAGAAGAACGGCATCCTGATGATCGACTTCGCCCTGGAAGCCCAACGCAATGGGGGCCTGGCGCCGGAAGAGGCGATCTACCAGGCCTGCATCACTCGGTTCCGGCCGATCATCATGACCACCCTCGCCGCCCTGCTCGGCGCCCTGCCGCTGATGCTCGGCTACGGTGCCGGCGCCGAACTGCGCCAGCCCCTGGGCATCGCCGTGGTCGGTGGCCTGCTGGTGAGCCAGGCGCTGACGCTGTTCACCACGCCGGTCATATACTTGTGGCTTGAGCGGCTGTTCCACCGGCCCCAGCCGGCGCTGTCGCCGGCCACCAATACCTGAGGCGGGTCATGCGCGTTCTGATAATCGAAGATGAAGAAAAAACCGCGGACTACCTGCACCGCGGCCTGACTGAACAGGGCTACACCGTGGACCTGGCCCGGGATGGCGTCGAGGGCCTGCATCTGGCCCTGGAAGGCGACTATGCGGTGATAGTGCTGGACGTGATGCTCCCCGGCCTGGACGGTTTTGGCGTGCTGCGGGCGCTACGGGCGCGCAAACAGACCCCGGTGATCATGCTCACCGCCAGGGAGCGCGTGGAGGATCGGATCAAGGGCCTGCGCGACGGCGCCGACGATTACCTGGGCAAGCCGTTTTCCTTCCTTGAGCTGGTGGCTCGCCTGCAGGCCCTGACCCGCCGCAGCGGCGGCCACGAGCCGGTGCAGATCAGCATCGCCGACCTGTGGATCGACCTCATCAGCCGCAAGGCCAGCCGCTCCGGCACCCGCCTGGACCTGACCGCCAAGGAGTTTTCCCTGCTCAGTGTACTGGCCCGACGCCAGGGCGAGATCCTATCCAAGACCTCGATTGCCGAGATGGTCTGGGACATCAATTTCGACAGCGACGCCAATGTCGTCGAGGTGGCGATCAAGCGCCTGCGGGCCAAGCTCGACGGCCCCTTCGAGCAGAAGCTGCTGCACACCATTCGTGGCATGGGCTATGTGCTGGAGAACCGCAGTGCGCAGTAATTCCATTGCCCTGCGCCTGAGTGGGCTGTTCACCCTGGTGGCGCTGCTGATCTTCCTGCTGATCGGCGGTGCGCTCTATCAGCAGGTGGACAAGGGCCTGGGCCTGTTGCCCGAAGCCGAGCTGGATGCGCGCTACAGCGTGCTGGAATCGGCCCTGACCCGCTACGGCAATCCCGAGCACTGGGGCAAGATCACCAGCAAGCTCAAACTGCTGAGCGAGGAAGACAAGCGCATCCGTTTCTGGGCGGTGAGTGGCGACGAGGCCTATGAATACGGTAATCCTGATCCACAGATCCGTGCATTCGCCCAGGGCCCGCTGGGCATGCGCGACCTGAACCTGGCCGATCATCCCTACCCGCTGAAGGTGCTGGTCAGCCAGTTGGCGGCCAAGGAGCAGCGTCCGGCCCTGCGCTTTCTGATCGCCATCGATACCGACACCTTCCACCAGACCCAGCACCAATTGCTCATGGCCCTGATCGGCCTGGCCATCGTCGGCGTGCTGCTGGCCTCGGCCCTGGGCTACTGGGTCGCGCGGATCGGCCTCAAGCCGCTGATCAAGCTGTCCCAGGAAGCCCAGCGCCTGGCTCCGCCGCGCCTCTCCGGCCGCCTGCAACTCTCGCCCTTGCCGCCGGAGCTGAGCCAGTTCGTCAATTCCTTCAACTCCACCCTGGAACGGGTCGAGCATGCCTACTCACGCCTGGAGTCGTTCAACGCCGATGTCGCCCATGAACTGCGCTCGCCCCTGACCAACCTGATCGGCCAGACCCAGGTGGCCCTGACCCGGGGCCGTTCGGCAGAGCACTACTTCGAGGTACTGCAATCCAATCTCGAAGAACTGGAACGGCTGCGCTCGATCGTCAACGACATGCTGTTCCTGGCCAGCGCCGACCAGGGCAGCAAGGCCACCAAGCTCACCAGCACCTCCCTGGCCACGGAAGTGGCCACCACCCTGGACTACCTGGACTTCATTCTCGAAGACGCCCAGGTCAGGGTCGAGGTCCAGGGCGATGCCCAGGTGCGGATCGAGATCGCCCACCTGCGCCGGGCGCTGATCAATCTGCTGAGCAACGCGGTACAGCACACCGCGGCCGGTGAAGTGATCCAGGTACGGATCGAGGTGCAGGAACAGCAGGTGGCGATCGCCGTCAGCAACCCGGGACAAGGCATCGCCAGCGAACACCTGCCCAGGTTGTTCGAACGCTTCTACCGGGTCGATGCCTCACGCAGCAACAGCGGCGCCAACCATGGCCTGGGGTTGGCCATCGTCAAGGCCATCGCCCTGATGCACGGTGGCGACGTGTTCGTGCGCAGCGACCAGGGCATCAACACCTTCGGCCTGTACCTGCCTCGCTGACTCGGGATTCTCGGATTCGGTAGGATCCGGCTTGCCGGCGCAAGCGCCAACACATCCGGTGCAAGACGATATGGCGTGTTCGCTGGCAAGCCAGCTCCTGCAAGGCGGCGCCCACTATTGTTTTTTTTGTAACAGTCCTTATCCTGTTCGGCTCTTTTTCCGGACTCGTCGTGGTTATATTTTTGTCGCACCGAATTGAACTTGCTCTGCAAGAAGGTCTTCAGAAATGTCCAACAGTATGGGTATTGCCAGCGCGTTTGTTTTGTCTTCCCTGTTCGTGGCGCCTCTCGCCATGGCCGAAGAGTCCCAGGCTTTCGTGGCGCAGAATGCCGCCCGAGCCGCCGCCTTCGAACAAGCGCAGATCGCCCAGGCCGCCCAGCAGCAAGACAGTCAGCAAGCCCAGAAGATCACTGCCGAGCACAGCAAGAGCGACGCTCAGAAAGACAGTTGATCCGCGCCACCGACTCGTTTCCCTCGACAACTTCTCTGCGTTCAACCCGGGAGTAAGTTGTCTTAAAGCCGCTGACTTCAGCGGCTTTTTTTTGCCGTGGAGAAACCCTCGGCAAATTCGTCATGTACAGAATAAGAAACAACCGAATTCACAATAAAAAACCATGTTCACTCACCAAAGGAGCTACACGTTGTTCAGGACCACGCTGAAAATCAGCCCGCTATTCATTGCAATCGCTGCAACTATTCCGGCCTTGGGCCAGGCCGCCGAAGAACCCAATGACGAGGGCTTCGTCGCCGGTTCGAGCCTCAAGCTCACTGCCCGCAACTACTACATGAATCGCAACCGGCATCAGCAAGCCAACGACAATATCGAGTGGGGCCAAGGTTTCCTCGGGGTCTTCGAGTCCGGCTACACCCAGGGCACCGTAGGCTTCGGCCTGGATGCCAACGCCATGCTCGGCCTCAAGCTGGACGGCGGAGGCGGCACCAGCAAATCGAGCATCCTGCCCGTCAGTGATGATGGCCAGCACAAGGCGCCCGGTTCGTTCTCCACCACCGGTGCCACCTTGAAGATGCGAGCCTTCGATACCGAGCTCAAGGCCGGCGATCTGTTTCTCAACAACCCGGTGATCGCCGGAGGCATGAGCCGCATGCTGCCCCAGACTTTTCGTGGCGTGAGCCTGACCAACCACAGCTTCGATGGCTGGTTGATCGAAGGCGGCCAGGCCAGTTTCACCAAGCTCTACAACCAGAGCGGCCACAAGCGCATCGGCACCTCCTACGGCAACCTGCCAAAAGGTGACGAAAGCCTGCACCTGAATTGGGCCGGGGTGGCCTGGAGCAGCGTCCCGGGGCTGACCAGCAGCCTTTATGCCTCCGAGCTCAAGGACATCTGGAACCAGTATTACTACGACCTGGACTACACCTACGCGGTCAACGACCTGGTCAGCCTCAATCCGGGCCTGCACTTCTATCACACCCAGGACACCGGCCAGGCCCTGCTGGGCAACATCGACAACAACACCTACAGCCTGCACTTCACGGTCGGCGTTGGCAGCCATAGCGTCACCGCGGCCTACCAGCGGGTCAACGGCAACACGCCGTTCGACTACATTGCCCAGGGCGACAGCATCTACCTCGACAACTCCCAGCAATACTCGGACTTCAACGGTCCCAACGAGCGCTCGTGGAAGCTCAAGTACGCCTACGATTTCGCCGGAGTCGGCCTGCCGGGCCTGACCTCGGCGCTGTCCTATTCTCGCGGCGAACTGGACCTGACCAAGGTCGACCCGGCCAGCCGTGGCTACTCCAGCTGGTACAGCGCCGACGGCAAGCACGCCAAGCACTGGGAACGCGACCTGGACCTCAAGTACGTGGTGCAGGGCGGCAAGGCCAAGGACCTGTCGGTCCGCCTGCAGTGGGCCACCAACCGCGGCGGCAACGGCTACGGTGCGGTGGACAACGACACCGATGAATACCGAGTGATCGTCGACTACCCGATCAACGTTTTCTAAACCGATATAAGCAAAAGGCCAGCATGTTTCGCTGGCCTTTTTTTGGCCCCGGATTTATACAGGCTCGAAGGCGTGACCGATTCCTGCAGCCCGCGTCCATAAGAAGAAACTGAAATCTCTCCGTAGCAGAAGCCGGAATCATGAGCCTGAGCAGTGCGCCCCCCCTCCCGACAAACTCCGAACGCCTGTTGATCCTGGCCAGTTCACTGATAGTCGCGGCCATTCTCAGCATCGTCGCCTACCTGCTGATCCGCGAGCACGCTGCTGCCGAGCAGGCGGCCACCCGTGCCGCAAGCAATATCGTGCAACTGATCGACTCCGACGTGTTGCGCAATGTCGAGCTCTACGACCTGTCCCTCAAAGGCCTGATCAGTGCCGCACAACGCACCGACCTGCGCCAGGTGCCTGCGCCGATCCGCCACCTGGCACTCTTTGATCGCGCCACCGCCGCCCCCTTTAAGGGCAACATCCTGTTGCTAGACCCCCATGGCGACGTGATCGCCGACTCCGCCTCGGTACAACCACGCACCGACAATTTCGCTGACCGCGAATATTTTCAGTCCCATGTCGACAACCCGGACCCCGGGATGCTGATCAGCCGCCCGTTCCGGGCCCGCAATGCCGAGCAGGACTGGCGCATCAGCTTCAGCCGCAGGCTCAGCGACGCCGATGGCCGCTTCCTCGGAGTGGCCGAAGCCGCCCTGCGCCTGGATTACTTCAACGAATTGTTCAAGGGCCTGGATATCGGCCACAACGGCTCGATCAACCTAGTGAGCCGCGACGGTATCCTGCTGGCGCAACAACCGCCCCTGGCCGACAACCTGATCGGCAGGGATTTCAGCCAGCGTCCCAACTTCGTGCGTATCCTGCGCGAAGGCAACGGCAGTTTTAGCGGCATCTCCAGCGTCGACCAGCAACAAAGGCTGTACACCTTTTCCCAGGTCGGCGACCTGCCCTTGATCGTGATCGTTGCCTTATCCACCGACGAGGTCTTCGGCTCCTGGCAACGTACTGCGTTGCTGATCAGCAGCGCCACGGGGCTGCTGTGCATCGCCCTCCTCTGGATGACCTGGCTGCTGTGCCGCGAACTGCGACGCCGTCACAGCGCCGAGCAGGAACTGGCACGCCTGGCAGCCGTCGACGCCCTCACTGGCCTGGCCAATCGTCGCACCCTGGATCAGGCCCTGAACAGTGAATGGGCACGGGCCCAGCGCACACTGCTGCCACTGTCGCTGCTGATGATCGATGTCGACCACTTCAAGAATTTCAACGACCGCTTCGGCCACCCCTTGGGTGACCAGGCCTTACGTGCAGTGGCGCAGAATATTGCCGCCTGCGCCGGGCGCCCCACGGATATCACCGCTCGCTACGGTGGCGAAGAGTTCGCCGTGGTGCTTCCCGGCACCGACAGCGCCGGCGCCTCGATGCTTGCCGAGAAGATCCGCGCCAGCATCGAAGCCTTGCCGGCCGTCAGCGAACAGGCCACGCCCCTGACCGTCAGCATCGGCATCAATACCTGGTCAGGCAACCCTGAGACCTGCCTCGAAGATTGGCTCGGCAGTGCCGACAAGGCTCTGTACCTGGCCAAGTCCAGTGGTCGCAATCGGGTGGTTTCCAATATGTCCCAGGGCCGCTGCAAGCACGGCGCTTGAGTATCCAGGCATAAAAAAAGGCCATCCGGGGGGATGGCCTTCAAAAACAAAAGGAAAGAGAGAGTGACTTACACGGCCGCAACCGGACGCATGTAAGAGATCGGTGCAGTGCTGGCATCTTCGAAGGTCACGACTTCCCAGGCATCTTTCTGCTCAATCAACTTGCGCAGTAGCTGGTTGTTCAGTGCATGGCCCGACTTGAAGCCTTTGAACTCGCCTATCAGGCTGTTGCCCAGCAGGTAGAGGTCGCCAATTGCATCCAGGATCTTGTGCTTGACGAATTCGTCTTCGTAGCGAAGACCGTCTTCGTTCAGTACGCCATCCGAATCGACCACAATTGCGTTTTCCACGCTGCCGCCGAGTGCGAGGTTGTGCTTGCGCAGGTACTCGATATCACTCATGAAACCAAAGGTACGGGCGCGGCTGACTTCTTTAACGAACGAAGTACTGGAGAAGTCCACGCTTGCACTCTGGGTGCGGTCACGGAAAACCGGGTGATCGAAATCGATCTCGAAGCTCACTTTAAAACCATCGAAAGGCACGAAAGTGGCGCGCTTGTCGCCGTCTTCCACGGTCACTTCACGAAGGATGCGGATGAACTTTTTAGCTGCGTCCTGTTCTTCGAGGCCAGCAGATTGAATCAGGAATACGAAGGGTCCGGCGCTACCATCCATGATCGGGACTTCAGACGCGGAGAGCTCGACGTAGGCGTTATCGATGCCCAGGCCAGCCATGGCCGAGAGCAAGTGCTCCACCGTGTCTACTTTGACGTCACCGTTGACCAAGGTGGTCGACATCGTGGTTTCGCCAACATTTTCCGCGCGAGCAGGAATCTGCACCACAGGGTCCAGGTCGGCACGACAAAACACAATGCCGGTGTCGACAGGCGCAGGCTTGAGGGTCAGGTATACCTTCTCCCCGGAATGCAGGCCTACACCTGTGGCACGGATAATATTCTTCAGGGTGCGTTGTTTAATCATGGCTTGGGCCGCTTCAGCGCAAATTGCGAACTGGTATCAACAAAGGCTGGCGATAATAGCAGACCATGCCTTTGCTGAACACCAATCACCCTAATACCCCTGATACATTCCATCAATCGGCCTGACGACGCAGGAATGCCGGGATGTCCAGGTAGTCCAGATCATCTTGCGGATTCAGCTTCGCCGCGGTCGCCGCGTTCGACTGTGCCTGATTACGCATCACGGTCGGACGATCCAGGTCACGGTAGTTCACCGACGGCAGTTCCTGACGAGCAGCAACTGGCGCTTGTGACTGCGCGGACATGGAAGTCTGAACGGTGTTGTCGATGACCTTCACAGGCTTCTCGATCTTCGCGCCCAGGCCGGTGGCCACTACGGTGACATGCAGCTCGTCACGCATGTCCGGATCGATAACGGTACCGACCTTGACCATCGCGTGTTCCGAAGCGAAGGCCTCGATGATGCTACCCACGTCGGAGTACTCGCCCAGGGACAGGTCGGGACCCGCGGTGATGTTCACCAGGATGCCGCGCGCGCCTTCCAGGTTCACGTCTTCCAGCAACGGGTTGCGGATCGCCGCTTCAGTGGCTTCACGTGCACGGTTCGGACCGCTGGCGCAGCCAGTGCCCATCATCGCCATGCCCATTTCGCTCATCACGGTACGCACGTCGGCGAAGTCGACGTTGATCATGCCCGGACGCTTGATGATGTCGGAGATACCGCGAACGGCACCAGCCAACACGTCGTCGGCCTTGGCGAAAGCCGACAGCAGGCTGGCGTCCTTACCGAGGATGGTCAGCAGCTTTTCGTTGGGAATGGTGATCAACGAATCGACGCTTTCGCTCAGCGCGCGGATGCCTTCATCGGCGATCTGCATGCGCTTGCGGCCTTCGAACGGGAACGGACGAGTCACCACCGCAACGGTGAGGATCCCCATTTCCTTGGCCACTTCAGCAATGATCGGCGCCGCACCGGTACCGGTACCGCCACCCATGCCAGTGGTGATGAACACCATGTTGGTGCCCGCCAGGACCTCGGCGATCCGCTCGCGGTCTTCCAGTGCGGCCTGACGACCGACTTCAGGATTGGCACCCGCGCCCAGGCCCTTGGTCACACCCGTCCCCAGTTGCAGGATGGTTTTGGCACCAATGCTTTTCAGCGCTTGAGCGTCAGTGTTGGCGCAGATGAACTCGACGCCTTCAATGTTGCTCTTGACCATGTGATTGACTGCGTTGCCGCCGCCACCGCCAACACCGATAACCTTGATTACCGGACTCTGCGGGATGTTGTCTACGAGTTCGAACATTTTCCCTCTCCTTTCATTTCTCTAGTTTTTCGCCTACTGCCTACTGCTTGAAACGTGTTGCTTGAAACTGATTCTTAGAAGTTGCCCTGCACCCAGCTCTTGATGCGATCGAGCAGCGCCGCCTTGGGCTCGTCGCTGCTGTAGCTGTCGCGGCTGCCGATGCCGGAGAAGGAGATGCCGTCGGATTGCTTCTGCAACCCGTACAGCAGCAAGCCGACGCCGGTGGAATAGATCGGGTTGCGCACCACGTCGGACAGGCCCCTGACACTGTGGGGTACGCCCAGGCGAACCGGCATGTGGAAAATTTCCTCTGCCAGTTCCACTGCGCCTTCCATCTTCGCGGTGCCGCCAGTGAGCACGATGCCGGCCGGGATCAGGTCTTCGTAGCCACTGCGACGCAACTCGGCCTGGATCAGGGTGAACAGTTCGTCATAGCGCGGCTCGACCACTTCGGCCAGGGCCTGGCGCGACAGCTCGCGCGGTGGACGGTCGCCGACACTCGGCACCTTGATGGTTTCGCCGGCACCGGCCAGCTTGGCCAGGGCGCAGGCGTAGCGGATCTTGATTTCCTCGGCGTACTGGGTCGGAGTGCGCAGGGCCATGGCAATGTCGTTGGTCACCTGGTCGCCGGCAATCGGGATCACCGCGGTGTGACGGATCGCGCCTTCGGTGAAGATCGCCATGTCGGTGGTACCGCCACCGATATCCACCAGGCACACGCCCAGCTCTTTCTCGTCGTCGGTGAGTACCGAATAGGCCGAGGCCAGTTGCTCGAGAATGATGTCGTCGATTTCCAGGCCGCAGCGACGCACGCACTTCTCGATGTTCTGGGCCGCGTTCACCGCACAGGTCACCACGTGCACCTTGGCTTCCAGACGTACGCCAGACATGCCCAGGGGTTCGCGCACGCCTTCCTGGTTGTCGATCACGTAGTCCTGCGGCAGGGTGTGCAGAACCCGCTGGTCCGCCGGGATCGCCACGGCCTGGGCCGCATCGAGAACCCGCTCCAGGTCCGCCGAGCTGACTTCACGATCACGGATCGCCACGATGCCGTGGGAGTTCAGGCTGCGAATGTGATTGCCCGCCACACCGACGAAGGCCGAGTGGATACGGCAGCCCGCCATCAGTTGCGCTTCTTCCACCGCGCGCTGGATCGACTGCACGGTGGACTCGATATTCACCACCACGCCCTTCTTCAGGCCGCGGGAAGGATGGGTACCAATACCGACGATTTCCAGCGAGCCATCGGCCGCGACTTCGCCCACCAGCGCCACCACCTTGGAGGTGCCGATATCCAGGCCGACGATCATTTTGCCGCTTTGCACATTTGCCATGGTCCTGCCTCTTCTTAATTCTTCGCGACGGCAGGTTGCGCCGTCGTGGGTGCCGCTGGATCGCGCCAGCCGACGGCCAGGCCGTTGGCGTAGCGCAGATCGATGCGCGCGATGTTCGTAATCTGTTCTTTCAGCGTTTTTTCATAAATGGCAATGAAGCGGCGCATCTTTTCCACCAGATGATCGCGTCCCAGCAGCAACTCGATACCCGGGCCGGCACTGCCGGCACCGGTGGTCAGGAACCAGCTGCCGCGCTCGCGCAGCTCCAGACGGGCAATCGAGAAGCCCAGGGGCCGCAGCATCTGGCTCAACACCTGATACTGCTGCATCACTTGCTGCTGGGCCCGCTGAGGCCCGAACAACTGCGGCAAGTGTTCATAGTTCGCCAGTTCACGCGGGGTGAAGGCCTGTCCCTGGTTGTTCAACAGTGCCTCGTCGCCCCAACGGGCCACCGGCAGCTGTTCTTCCAGGCGAATCACCACCTGGTCCGGCCACACCCGACGCACTTCGGCGTGGGCGATCCATGGCATCTGCTCAAGCTCCGTGCGCATGCTCGCCAGGTCGATGGTGAAGAAGCTCGCCGCGACGTAAGGCGCGATCCGCTGCTGCACCGCCTGCTGGCTGATGTAGCTCAAGTCGCCCTGTACGGCGATCTTGGTAATCGGGCGGTCGGCATAGGGCAACAGGCGTTGGGCACCTTCATAGGTACCAAAGCCCAATGCCACCAGCAGCACCGGCCAGAACAGGCTTTTCAGAAAGCCGAAGTTGGCTTTCGGCAGGCGCACCGACATCGGCTCTTTGGCCACCATCCGGCTGGCACCCCGCGGCACCGGCTTGCGGCCGGGTGCAGGTGGCTGATGACGAAGCGACGCGCCTTGCATGGACTTAACCTCTCGCCTCAAGACTGGCTGCCAGGATGGCCACGACCAACTGCTGGAAATCCAGGCCCGCCGCACGGGCAGCCATCGGCACCAGACTGTGGTCGGTCATCCCCGGAGCGGTATTCACTTCCAGGAACCAGAACTGCCCTTGAGCGTCCTGCATCACATCGGCACGTGCCCAACCGGCGATACCGAGTGCCTCACAGGCTTTCGCCGTGAGGTCCATGAGTTCCTGTTCCTTGGCGCTGTCGAGCCCGCACGGGATCCGGTACTGGGTATCGGAAGCCAGGTACTTGGCGTCGTAGTCGTAAAATGTGTGGGGGGTACCCAGGGCGATCGGTGGCAACACCTGATCGCGCAGGGTCGCGATGGTGAACTCAGGACCCTGGATCCATTGCTCGACCAACACTTGCGAATCGTAGGTACTGGCCGCCTTCCACGCGTCGATCAATTCGGAGGCGGAAGTCACTTTGGCCATACCGATACTGGAGCCTTCATGAGCCGGTTTGACGATCAAAGGCAGGCCCAGTTCCGCCACCGCGGAAATACAGTCGGCTTCGCTGGTCAATACGGCGTGGCGCGGCGTCGGAATACCCAGGCTGTGCCAGACCTGCTTGGTGCGCAGCTTGTCCATGGCCAGGGCTGAGGCGAGTATGCCGCTGCCGGTGTAGGGAATGCCCAGGCACTCCAACAGACCTTGCATGCTGCCGTCTTCACCACCACGGCCGTGGAGAATGATGAAGGCGCGGTCGATCTTCTCGTTCAGCAGGCGCTGCAGGAAGTCGTCACCGACGTCGATGCCGAACGCATCCACTCCCGCACTCAGCAGCGCATCGAGCACCGCATTGCCGGATTTGAGGGACACCTCGCGCTCGGCGCTCTTGCCGCCGAACAGCACGGCGACACGCCCGAAGTCCTGCGGTGCGATCGTCGAGATCAGGTTGGCGTAGGCCGCAGTCATTTGGCTTTCCCCTGGCCGGCCGCTACAGCGCCGGCAAACAATGGACTGCTCAACAGTTTCGGGGCCAGGCCGCCGATATCACCAGCGCCTTGGCACAGCAGAATGTCGCCCGCGCGCAGCAGTGGCTTGACCAGGGGCGCGAGATCGACCCCACGTTCGATGTAGATCGGATCCAGTTGGCCACGCTGCCGAATGCTGTGGCACAGCTGGCGGCTGTCGGCACCGGGAATCGGCTCTTCGCCGGCCGGGTAGACCTCCATCAACAGCAATACGTTGGCATCGGCCAGCACTTGCACGAAGTCGTCGTACAGGTCCCGGGTGCGACTGAACCGGTGCGGCTGGTAGACCATCACCAGGCGACGCTCCGGCCAGCCACCACGGACAGCCTTGATCACCGCGGCGACCTCGGTCGGGTGGTGCCCGTAGTCGTCCACCAGCATCACGTTGCCGCCTTCCACCGGCAGTTCGCCGTAGACCTGGAAGCGCCGGCCCACGCCCTGGAAGCCCGACAGCCCCTGGACGATGGCTTCATCGCTGATGCCCTCGTCGGTGGCGATGCAGATGGTCGCCAGGGAATTGAGCACGTTGTGGTTGCCCGGCATGTTCACCGACACGTCCAGCGGCTCGCGGTCGCGACGCAGCACGGTGAAGAAGGTCTGCATGCCTTGCTGGCGAACATTGATCGCGCGCACGTCGGCTTCTTCGCTGAAGCCATAGGTCACGGTCGGACGCTTGACCAGGGGCAGGATCTCGCGCACCACCGGGTCGTCCAGGCACATCACCGCCAGCCCGTAGAACGGCAGGTTGTGCAGGAAGTCGACGAAGGTCTTCTTCAGCTTGTTGAAGTCACCGTCGTAGGTCGCCATGTGGTCGGCGTCGATGTTGGTGACCACGGCCACCAGCGGCTGCAGGTGCAGGAAGCTGGCATCGCTTTCATCGGCTTCGGCGATCAGGTAGCGGCTGGTACCCAGCTGGGCATTGGTGCCCGCTGCATTCAGCCGGCCACCGATGACGAAGGTCGGGTCCAGGCCGCCAGCGGCGAATACCGAAGCCAGCAGGCTGGTGGTGGTGGTCTTGCCATGGGTACCGGCCACGGCCACGCCGTGGCGGTAGCGCATCAGTTCGGCGAGCATCTCCGCCCGCGGCACCACCGGAATACGCCGCTCCAGTGCGGTGGCGACTTCCGGGTTGGAGGTATTCACGGCGCTGGACACCACCAGCACATCGGCATTGGCGGCATTCTCGGCACGGTGACCGATGAAGATCTGTGCGCCAAAAGACTCCAGGCGCTCGGTGACTGGCGACGCCTTGAGGTCGGAGCCGGACACCTGATACCCCAGGTTCAGCAGCACCTCGGCAATCCCGCACATGCCCACGCCGCCGATGCCGACGAAGTGGATACGACGGATACGGCGCATTTCCGGTTGCGGCATGGCTTTCTGATTCTCAACCATGGGCCACCTCCAGGCAGATATCCACCACGTTGCGGGTGGCGTCGGGCTTGGCGAGACGGCGCGCGGCCTGGGCCATGTTGTCGAGTCGTTCTGGTTGCATCAAAACCTCTGTCAGGCGAGCGGCAAGGTCCGCTGCACCAGTCGTTCTTTGCGGCATCAGGAAGGCGGCGCCTTCACGAGCCAAATAGTCGGCATTGCGGGTCTGGTGATCGTCGATCGCATGGGGCAGCGGCACCAGCATCGAGGGCAGACCGGCGGCAGCCAGTTCACTGACGGTCAACGCACCTGCGCGACAGACCACCAGGTCGGCCCAGCCATAGGCTTGGGCCATGTCTTTGATAAAGGGCTGCACCTGAGCCTCGACGCCGGCGGCGCGATAACGCTCTGCAGTGACTTCATCGTGGTTTTTACCGGCCTGATGGAACACCTCCGGACGCAGCTCGGGGGCGACCTGTGCCAGGGCTTCCGGCAGTAGCTTGTTCAGCGGCTCTGCCCCCAGGCTTCCACCCAGGATCAGTAAACGTGCCTTGCGTCCGGCCAGGGCCTCGCGCGGTGTTTCGAGGAACAGTTCGGTGCGTACCGGATTGCCCGTGGTGCGGCGGCTGTCGGACGCCCCGAAAGTGTCCGGGAAAGCTTCGCAGACTCGGGCGGCCAACGGCACCAGCAGCCGATTGGCGGTACCGGCCACGGCGTTCTGCTCGTGAACGATGACCGGCACTCCGGACAATTTGGCAGCGACCCCACCAGGACCGGTCACATAACCGCCAAAACCCAGCACACAGACTGGCTTCAACTGGCGAATGATCCGCCGGGCCTGGAGCACGGCCTTGACCAGCACGAACGGCGCCTTGAGCAGGGACAGCTTGCCCTTGCCCCGCAGCCCGGTGACGTTGATCAGGTGCAAGGGCAGTCCGGCCGCGGGAACCAGGTCGTTCTCGATCCCCCGGGGCGTACCCAGCCAATGCACGCTGTAGCCGCGGGCCTGGAACTCACGGGCACAGGCCAGCGCCGGGAACACATGGCCACCGGTGCCGCCCGCCATGATCAGCACGTTAGCGCCCATGGGTCGGCTCCTCGGCAAAGTCACTTTCACTGAACTCCATCTCTTCACTGCCCAGGTGGGTCCTGCTCTCCCACTCGATGCGCAGCAACAACCCGAGACAGGCGCAGCAGATCACCAGCGAGCTGCCGCCATAACTGAGGAAGGGCAAGGTCAAGCCCTTGGTCGGCAGCAGGCCGACGTTCACCCCGATATTGATCAGGAACTGGCCGATCCACAGGAACGACAGCCCGTAAGCGACATAGGCGGCGAAGAATTGCTTGGCCTTCTCGGCCCAGAGGCCGATGTACATGCCACGGATACAGACGAAGACGAACAGGGCCAGGGTCAACAGCGAACCCACGGCGCCCAGCTCCTCGGCCAGTACCGAGAACACGAAGTCGGTATGGGCTTCAGGCAGGTAGAACTGTTTCTGCACGCTGTTGCCCAGGCCAACGCCCAACCATTCCCCGCGACCAAAGGCGATCAACGCCTGGGACAGCTGGTAACCGGCACCGAACTGGTCTGCCCAGGGGTCGGCGAAGTTGGTCAGGCGCGCCATTCGATAGGGCTGCATCTGGATCAGCAACACCACCGCCGCCACTGCCAGGACCACCATCAGGGAGAAACGGAACAGCCCGACCCCGCCCAGGAACAGCATCGCCGCAGCGGCCCCCATCATCACCACGGTGGCGCCAAAGTCCGGCTCCATCAGCAGCAGGCCGGCCATGGGCAGCAGCACGATGAACGGCTTGAAGAAACCCATCCAGCTTTCACGCACTTCTTTCTGGCGCCGCACCAGGTAGCCGGCGAGGTAGATCACCACGAATACCTTGGCGATCTCGGAAGGCTGGACGTTGAAGAAACTGAAACCGATCCAGCGCATCGAGCCGTTCACTTCACGGCCGATGCCCGGGATGATCACCATCACCAGCAAACCGAATGCACCGATCAGCAGCAACCAGCCCAGGCGTTGCCAGGTGGCGATCGGAATCATCATGGTGACAATGCAGGCCCCCAGGCCCAGCAGGATGTAGATCAGGTGGCGAATCATGTAGTACAGGGCGCTGCCCGACTGCGCCGCCGCCACCTCGGTGGAAGCCGATGCAATCATCACCAGCCCCAGGCCGAGCAGGGTCAGGCACCCGGCGAGCATCGGAAAATCGAGGTCGATCCCGCGCCCGGTGATGATCGGCGAAGGGTAAGGCTTGATGATATTTCTCAGGTTCATGCCAATTCCTCCACGACGCGGACGAACTGGTGACCACGGTCTTCGTAATTCTTGAACATGTCGAAACTGGCGCAGGCGGGCGACAGCAGCACCACATCGCCTGGCTGGGCCGCAGCGCGGCATTGCTCCACAGCCTCGACCAGCGAGCCGACGCGAATCAGCGGTGCGGCGTTGCCAATGGCCTCGCCGATCTTGTCGGAGTCGCGGCCCATCAGGATCACCGCGCGGCAGTTGGCAGCCACCGGGTCGCGCAGGTCCTTGAAGTCGGCGCCCTTGCCGTCGCCGCCGGCAATCAGCACGATCTTGCCGTCGATGTCAGCGCCCAGGCCTTCGATGGCCGCCAGGGCGGCACCGACATTGGTGGCCTTGGAATCGTTGTAGTAACCCACGCCATCCAGGTCGCGTACCCATTGGCAGCGGTGCTCGAGACCGGAGAACGTGCGCAGGGCCGAAAGCATGGCGTCGAACGGCAACCCGACCGCATGCCCCAGGGCCAGTGCCGCCAGGGCATTGGACTGGTTATGGGCGCCCCGCACCTTCAGCTCGCGCACCGGCATCAGATTCTGAAATTCGAAGGCCAGGTATTTTTCGCCGTCTTCTTCACGCAGGCCAAAAGCCTTGAAGTCGGGCTTGCTCAGACCGAAGGTCCAGCACGGCAGGCCTTCGCCGATCAGCGGCCGGGTCAGGGCATCCTGGCGGTTGAACACCACCTGCCGGGCGCCACGGAAGATCCGGTGCTTGGCCAGGTGATAGGCCGGCAGGCCGCTGTAGCGGTCCATGTGGTCTTCGCTGATGTTCAGCACGGTGGCCACTTCGGCGCCCAGCTGGTCGGTGGTTTCCAGCTGGAAGCTGGACAGTTCCATCACGTACAGCTCGACGTCGTCACTGAGCAGGTCCAGCGCCGGGGTGCCGAGGTTGCCGCCCACCGCCACACGCTTGCCGGCGGCCGCAGCCATCTCGCCCACCAGGGTGGTCACGGTGCTCTTGGCGTTGGATCCGCTGATGGCGACGATCGGCGCCTTCGCGTTACGCGCGAACAGCTCGATATCACCGGACAGTTTCACCCCACGGGCAGCAGCGGCCTGCAGGGCCGGGGTCGCCAGGGCCAGGCCGGGGCTCACGTAGAGCTCGTCGGCACGGCACAGGAAATCGACATCCAGCTCGCCACAACGCACTTCCACCTGGGGATAGTCACGCCGCAGCGTGGCCAGCTCAGGTGGATTCTCCCGCGTATCGGCCACCGCAAAAGCGACGCCCCGGCTCGCCAGGAAGCGAACCAGGGACATGCCGCTCTTGCCGAGGCCGACAACGATGCGGAAGTGGTCAGAAGCGATCAGAGACACTCGTTCTACCTCAGCTTCAGGGTGGCAAGGCCGATCAACACGAGAATCACGGTGATGATCCAGAAACGGACGATCACCCGTGGCTCGGGCCAGCCCTTGAGTTCAAAGTGGTGGTGAATCGGCGCCATGCGAAAGACCCGGCGGCCGGTCAGCTTGAAGGAGGCCACCTGGATCACCACGGACAGGGTTTCCATCACGAACACGCCGCCCATGATGAACAGCACGATTTCCTGGCGCACGATCACCGCGATGGTGCCCAGGGCCGCGCCCAGCGCCAGCGCGCCGACGTCACCCATGAACACTTGCGCCGGATAGGTGTTGAACCACAGGAAGCCCAGCCCCGCACCGATCAGCGCGCCACAGAACACAATCAGCTCGCCCGCCCCCGGTACATAGGGAATCAGCAGGTATTCGGCGAACTTCACGTTACCCGACAGGTAGCAGAAGATGCCCAGCGCACCGCCCACCATCACCGTCGGCATGATTGCCAGGCCGTCGAGGCCATCGGTGAGGTTGACCGCGTTGCTCGAACCGACGATGACGAAGTAGGTCAGGACCACGAAACCGATACCCAGGGGAATGCTCACGTCCTTGAGCATCGGGATCAGCAGAGTGGTTTCCACCGGGCTCTGGGCCGTCATGTAAAGGAAGATCGCAGCGCCGAGGCCGAACACCGACTGCCAGAAATATTTCCAGCGGCTCGGCAGGCCCCGGGAATTCTTCTCGATCACCTTGCGGTAGTCGTCGACCCAGCCGATGGCACCAAAGGCCAGGGTCACTATCAGCACCACCCAGACGTAGTGGTTGCGCAGGTCGGCCCAGAGCAGGGTGCTGATGCCGATGGCCGAAAGAATCAGCGCGCCGCCCATGGTCGGCGTACCCGACTTGGACAGGTGCGACTGCGGGCCGTCATTACGCACGGACTGGCCAATCTGTCGGTTTTGCAGAGTACGGATCATCCACGGACCCAGGCACAGCGCCAAAGACAGCGCAGTCAGTACCCCGAGAATCCCGCGCAGGGTCAGGTACTGAAAGACCGCGAAGCCTTTGTAGAACTGTTGCAGGTACTCCGCTAGCAGCAGCAGCATTAATGTTTCACTCCGTCTTTTTCTTGAAGAGCGGAACCGCACAAAGCCGCGACGATGTTTTCCATCACCGCGCTGCGCGATCCCTTGATCAAAATGGTGGTATTCGGGTCTTGCTCGACGTCCAGGGCCGCAATCAGGTCAGCCTGGCTGGCGAAGTGGCGCGCGTGTTCGCCGAAGGCGGCGACGGCATGGGCCATCATCGGGCCAACGGCGTAGAGGGCCGAAACCTTGCCAGCGGCATATGCACCTACTTCGCGGTGCCCCTGCTCCGCCCACTCGCCCAACTCGCCGATGTCTCCGAGCACCAGGACGGTGCGACCGGAAAAGCCGGCGAGTATATCAACGGCCGCGCACATTGAGGTGGGGTTTGCGTTGTAAGTGTCATCAATGACGCGCATGCCGTTCTTCGCCAATTGGGCAACAGTGCGGCCCTTGACCGGCTGCACCGCATTGAGCCCGGTGGCGATGCCGAACAGCGATACGTCCATGGCATAAGCCGCCGCCGCCGCGGCCAGCGCGTTGGCGACATTGTGGGTGCCCAACAGATTCAGCTGGACCCGCTCCGACCCCTTGGGGCTGTGCAATATAAAGGAAGGACAACCGCGGGCATCGCGACCGATGTCGCCGGCATGGAAGTCCGCGGCGCTGTCGATGAGGGCGAAGGTCAGCACCTGACGGCCGCCAGCACGGGTCTTCCAGATCGGGAACGCCTTGTCATCCAGGTTGAGCACGGCAATCCCGGTGGCATCGAGGCCTTCAAGGATCTCGCCCTTGGCTTCGACAATCTTCTCCGGGCCACCGAACTCACCGACATGGGCGGTACCGGCATTGTTGATGATCGCCACATGGGGCCGGGTCATGGCCACGGTGTAGGCAATCTCACCGATTCGCGAGGCACCCAGCTCGATCACCGCTGCGGTGTGTTCGGGAGCCAGCTCGAGCAAGGTCAAGGGTGCTCCCAGGTCATTATTCAGGTTGCCGCGCGTGGCCAGCACCGGCCCGCGGGTACGCAAGATGCTCGCGAGCATTTCCTTGACCGTGGTCTTGCCGCTGGAGCCGGTTACCGCAGCAATCGGCCGAGTGAAACCGCCACGATTGAGCGCACCCAATTGCCCCAATGCCAGGCGAGTGTCCTTGACCAGCAGTTGCGGCAGCGTGCTGTCAGGCACCTCCCGCTCCACCAGTGCAGCTACGGCGCCCTTGGCTGCCACCTCATTCAAATAGTCATGACCATCGAAACGCGGACCGGTCAGCGCGATGAACAGTTGCCCGCCCTGAATCGCCCGGCTGTCGATGCTGACACCACTGAAACGGGCATCGCCCGCGATCAGGCGGGCGTTCAAAGGGGCTGCGACCTCACTGAGTTGCAGGGTTTTAAGCATGCCCCACCTCCCAGGCGGTCAGGGCCTTGTCGGCTTCGGCCAGATCGGAAAAGGCCTGGCGCTGGCCGTTGATTTCCTGATAGTCCTCATGCCCCTTGCCGGCCAGTACCACTACGTCATCCGCCGATGCCGAAGCGATCAACCGAGTGATCGCAAGGCCGCGACCGGCGACAAACTCGACCTTGTCCACCGCATTGAAGCCCGCGCGAATGTCATCGAAAATCTGCACCGGGTCTTCGCTGCGTGGATTGTCATCGGTGACCAGCACGCCATCGGCCAGGCGCTCGACCACTTCGGCCATCAATGGACGCTTGCCACGGTCACGATCGCCACCACAACCAAACAGGCACAACAGACGGCCCTTGGTATGGGGGCGCAGAGCCAGCAGGACTTTTTCCAGGGCGTCGGGGGTATGGGCGTAGTCCACCACCACCAGCGGCTGGGTACCTCCGCCCAGGCGCTGCATGCGTCCGGCGGGGCCTTCAAGCTTGGGCAGCACAGCGAGGATTTCGTCCAGCGCGTATTCCAGTCCCAGCAACGCCCCCACGGCCGCCAGCACGTTGCTCAGGTTGAAGCGTCCGAGCAGGCTGCTGCGCAAATGATGCTCGCCCTGTGGAGTAACCAGGGTCGCGCGTACGCCATCGTCGTCAAAACGGGCTTCGCGGCA
Source organism: Pseudomonas sp. PH1b (assembly GCF_000633395.1). GTDB lineage: Bacteria > Pseudomonadota > Gammaproteobacteria > Pseudomonadales > Pseudomonadaceae > Aquipseudomonas. Next base: position 56,325 of record NZ_AYMU01000010.1, on the reverse strand, counting down.
ATACAGGTAAGCCGCAGAATCCTCGAGGCTGTAGGTGATCAGCCGCGACTCGCGCTTGTCTGCCGCCAGTTGCCGGCCAAAATCGTCGTCGAGGTTGATCACCCGGCAACGCAGGTCAGGCCAGCCGAACAACTTGGCCTTGGCCGCGCCATAGGCTTCCATGGTCCCGTGGTAATCCAGATGGTCACGGGACAGATTGGTCAGCACCGCCACATCGAAGGCCAGGGCTGCCACGCGCCCCTGGTCCAGCCCATGGGAGGAAACCTCCATGGCCACAGCCTTGGCGCCGGCATTCTTCAGATCGGCCAGGGTCGCCTGGACGGCAATCGGGTTCGGCGTGGTGTGCAGGCCGCTTTCCAGTGCGCCATGGAAACCTGTGCCCAGAGTACCCACCAGCCCGCAACGCTGGCCGAGCAGGTCAAGGGCCTGGGCCACCAGTTGGGTGACGCTGGTCTTGCCATTGGTACCGGTCACGCCCACCAGGTTCAACTGGCGGCTCGGGTCGCCATAGAAGCGTCCGGCGATATCCGAAAGCTGCGCCGCCAGCCCCTTGACCGGAATCAACGGTACATCGGTCAACGGCAGCACCGTTGCCCCTTCCACTTCATAGGCAACCGCCGCCGCGCCGCGCTGCAAGGCATCGGCAATGTGCGCACGGCCATCGAACTTGGCCCCAGGCACCGCCAGGAACAAATCGCCAGCGCGAACATTGCGGCTGTCCAGGGTCAACTCGCGGATCAGCAGGTCGCGACCGGCGTGGGCGAAAATCTTGTTCAGGCTAAGAGACATTAGCCGCGCCCTCCATTGGCTCGTACTGGGGGACCGGATGCCGCATTGGCCTGCTGCGTGGTCGGCAGGTTATCGGGGGTGATGTTCATCAGGCGCAGGGTGCCGGACATGACCTTGCTGAATACCGGCGCCGATACCAGGCCGCCGAAGTAGCCAGCCTTGCTCGGCTCATCGATCACCACCACGATGGCGTAGCGCGGATCGCTCATCGGGCCGAAACCGGCAAACAGCGAGCGATAGGAGTTCTCCGCATAGCCCTTGGTGCCCACGGAGGTTTTACGTGCGGTACCACTCTTGCCTGCCACGTGATAAGCCGGCACCTGGGCACGGAACACCCCACGCGGGGCCTCGATCACTTGCTGGAGCATGCCCTGCATGGTCTTGGCGACATTTTCCGGGATCACCTGGGCAGTCTGCGGCGCCTTGTCGGCCTTGATCAGCGTCAGTGGCGCGATGCGTCCGTTATTGGCCAGCGCAGAGAACGCGTGCACCAGCTGGATAGCGGTCACCGAAAGGCCGTAGCCATAGGACAGGGTGGCGGTTTCAGCCTTGCGCCACTCACGGTAGTTCGGCAGGTTGCCAACCCGCTCGCCCGGGAAGCCAAGGCCGGTGTCCTGACCCAGGCCGATTTTCTGCGCGAGACGGAAGATGGTTTCGCCGCCGATATCGAAGGCGACCTTGCTCATGCCGACGTTACTGGAGTTGATCAGGATGCCGGTCAGATCCAGTACCGGGCCTTCGGTCTTGGACACGTCACGAATGGTGTACTTGCCCAGCTGCAGGGTGCCCGGATAGACCTCGACGGTATCGCTGGGCTTCCAGCGCCCGGTTTCCAGGGCGGCACTCATGGAGATCGCCTTCATGGTCGAGCCGGGCTCGAACACGTCGATCATCGCGCGGTTGCGCATCATTGCCGGCTGCAGGTTGCGGCGGTTGTTCGGGTTGTAGGTCGGCTGGTTGACCATGGCCAGGATCTCGCCGGTCTTCACATCCATGATCACCAGGCTGCCGGCCTTGGCGCCGTTCTCGACGATGGCGTTACGCAGTTCACGGTTGGCCAGGTATTGCAGGCGCAGGTCAATCGACAATGCCAAGGGCTTGCCGGCCTTGGCATTCTTGGTGACCTGGACATCCTTGATCAGTCTGCCGCGCCGATCCTTGATCACCTGACGCTTGCCGGCAACTCCGGCGAGCCATTCGTCATAGGCCAGCTCGACCCCTTCGCGGCCACGATCATCGATATCGGTGAAGCCCACCATGTGTGCAGTTACTTCGCCAGCCGGGTAGAAGCGACGGAATTCCTCGATGCCATAAACGCCCGGGACCTTCAGATCGAGCACGGCCTGGCCCTGCTCCGGAGTCAGGCCCCGAACCAGGTAAATGAATTCTTTATTGGCCTGGGCTTCCAGGCGCTCGGCCAGGGCCTTTGGCGACTGGCCGAGAGCCATGGCCAATGCCGGCCAACGATCCTTGGCCAACTGCATTTCCTTGGCATTGGCCCACAGGGTGGTTACCGGCGTACTGACCGCCAGAGGCTCGCCATTGCGATCAGTGATCAGGCCACGGTGGGCCGGAATCGGAATGTGCCGGACGCTGCGAGCGTCGCCCTGCCCCTTGAGGAAGTCGCGATCGACCACCTGCAGGTCGACAATGCGCCAGGCAATCGCGGCGACCATGATCGCCAGCAAACCCAGCACCACACGAAAACGCCAGGGATAGAGCGCACCTTCAAGTTTCATGGCGCCACCATTCGAACTTCAGCCGCACCGGGGATGCGCATTTTCAGTTGTTCGGTGGCCAGCACTTCGATCCGACTATGGGCGGTCCAGGTACTTTGCTCGAGAATCAGACGCCCCCACTCGGCCTGCGCCTTGTCACGCACACTCAACTCGCCGTACAGCGTATTGAGCAGCTGACGGTTCCAGTGGGTGCTGTAGGAGACCGCAATCGCGGACACCAGTACGCCGACAAAGAGCAAAAGCATGAAAAAGCTTCCGCCGGGAAGTGGCTTGGCGAAAAGCTTGTTCACCGAAGCTTCTCCGCAACACGCATGACGGCACTACGGGAGCGAGGGTTGGCTTTGAGTTCGGCCTCGGAGGCGAACTGCGCTTTGCCATGGATCTTGATTTTCGGCACGAAGGCTTCGAAACGTACCGGCAGATTACGCGGCAGGTTGTCGCTCTCGCCTTTCACCAGGCGCCGCATGAACAATTTGACAATGCGGTCTTCCAGGGAATGGAAGCTGATCACCACCAGGCGACCGCCCACTTCCAGGGACTCCAGGGCAGCCTCAAGGCCGGCCTCCAGGTCACCCAGCTCATTGTTCACGTGGATACGCAGGCCCTGGAAGGCACGGGTTGCCGGGTTCTTGCCTTTTTCCCAGGCGGGGTTGGCAACCTTGAGTACTTCGGCCAGATCCGCGGTACGGGTAAAAGGCTGGATTTCACGACGCTCGACCACGGCGCGAGCCATGCGGCCGGAGAAACGCTCTTCGCCGTACTCCTTGAACACCCGGGCAATTTCTTCCACTGGCGCTGTGGCAATGAACTCTGCGGCGCTGATGCCACGTGTCGGGTCCATGCGCATGTCCAGCGGGCCATCGTTGAGAAAACTGAAACCGCGCTCCGGGTCATCCAGCTGCGGCGAAGACACGCCCAAATCCAGCAGGACACCACTGACCTTGCCGCCCAGCCCACGCTCGGCGACCTCCGAACCCAGCTCGGCAAAACTGCGCTGTACAACGACAAAGCGGCCGTCTTCGGCCGCTAGCGCTTGCCCGGTGGCAATCGCTTGGGGGTCCTTGTCGAATCCGAGGAGCCGGCCCTCCGCCCCAAGCTTGCTGAGAATCAGCCGGCTATGCCCGCCACGGCCGAAGGTGCCATCCAAATAGCAGCCATCAGGGCGTACGGCGAGAGCCTCGACGGCTTCGTCAAGCAGTACGGTGATGTGGTTAAAGCCGCTATCAATAGTCACAGGATCAAATCACGCAGTTCATCAGGCATCGCGCCCGGTTGTTGAATAGCTGCCAGGTCCGCTGCAGAAACAGCATTCCAGGCATCCTCGTCCCACAATTGGAACTTGTTCAGTTGGCCCACCAACATTGCGCGCTTATCCAACTTGGCATATTCACGCAGGCGCGGCGGCACCAGAAAACGACCACTGCCGTCGAGTTCGAGATCGACGGCATTACCAATCAGCAAACGCTGCAAGCGACGGTTTTCTTCGCGCAGCGAAGGCAGTGCGCGCAGTTTGGTTTCTATCAACTCCCACTCATCGAGGGGGTAAACGCACAAACAAGGATCAACAGCGTCGATCGTGACGATTAACTGCCCGGAACTTCGCGAAACGAGCTCGTCACGATACCGGCTCGGCATGGCGAGACGGCCTTTTGCATCGAGACTGATAGCGTTAGCTCCGCGAAACACGTCAGCGTTTCTCCAAATTTTAGCGTTTTGCGCTCAAAAAACCCACTTCATGCCACTTTCCGCCACTTGCGCACACTATAGGAATGCGCCCACACCACCGTCAAGGCGCGCAGCGACGGAAAAGCCTTATAGAACGGAGATTTAGGACGCTAAAAGGAGAGGTAACGGGAATTCGAGGGGTGTTTCGAAGCATTAACTTCAAACAGCTCATTGAGCTACAGCACGAAGTTAAAGTGATTTGTTAAGAGTAAGAATTTTTCGGTATTACCAGAACGCTTCTGCTATTGATTCAAGCAGGGAGGGAAAAGGTGGAGAGTCGATCTGTAAGCCGGGTTCTGTCGAGGACAGTCATTCCTCTACGATGGCCATCACTGGACATCTTTAGCAACCTACCCGGTTCCAGCGCGGGCCACGCCTTGGAACCCTATTTGGTCTTGCTCCGAGTGGGGTTTACCTAGCCACGAACTGTTACCAGACGTGCGGTGCGCTCTTACCGCACCTTTTCACCCTTACCGGCACCGAAGTGCTTAGGCGGTTATTTTCTGTGGCACTTTCCGTAGGCTCACGCCCCCCAGGCATTACCTGGCACTCCGCCCTATGGAGCCCGGACTTTCCTCCCCCCTCTAATTTTCATAGAGGGCAGCGACTGTCCAATCGACTCTCCGCCGCGCAGGTTAACGGCAGAGCGGCCTAAGAACAAGCGCTAAAAGCCTTTGGCCACCCTGCTACGCAATTTATTGTTCTTTCTGTTTATTCAAGGCCACCTGGTACAACACATTCTTGCGCTCACCGGTGATTTCCGCCGCCAGCGCCGCGGCCCTCTTGAGGGGCATTTCCTTGAGCAGCAGATCAAGCACACGCATCGATTCGCTACTGATCGCCTCATCACTCTCCGGCGCCGTCCAGCCCGCCACCAGCACCACGCACTCGCCGCGCTGCTGATTGCTGTCGGACTCGACGAACTGACGCAACTCGGAAAGCGGCAAGCCCTTCAGGGTCTCGAAGGTCTTGGTCAACTCGCGCGCCAGCAGGGCTGGCCGCTCGCCACCAAACACCAGCTCCATATCCTGCAGACACTCGAGGATTCGATGCGGCGCCTCGTAGAAAATCAGCGTGCGCGGCTCTTCCTTTACCTGCTCCAGGCGAGCCCGACGCCCAACCGCCTTGGCCGGCAGAAACCCCTCGAAGATGAATCGATCAGACGGCAGCCCCGCCGCCGACAATGCCGCGATCAGCGCACAGGCGCCTGGGACCGGCACCACATTGATCCCTGCCGCCCGCGCCTGGCGCACCAGGTGATAACCCGGATCGGAGATCAACGGGGTTCCGGCATCGGAGATCAGCGCCACGTCATCCCCCGCCAATAGGCGAGTGATGAAACGACTGCCTTCATCACGCTCGTTGTGCTCATGGCAGGCCGCCAAAGGCGTAGAGATACCGAAGTGCTGCATCAGGCGCTGGGAGTGCCGAGTATCCTCGGCAGCGATCAAGGACACCTCACGCAACAACTTCAGGGCCCGGGCGCTGATGTCGTCCAGGTTGCCGATGGGCGTCGCCACCACATAAAGCGAACCCGCAGCGGAATTCAAAGGACCTGGAGCAGTCAAAGCGCACACCTCTTGATCGGCAAAAGCGCCATTGTAGCGCGTTGAGGCACCCACAAGACGCGTCACAATCGCTCAACCTCCCAAGCCTTTGTGGCCTTTTATGCGCCACGGCAACATTTGCAGCCGTTAAATAGACGGTTTATCACCAGCAACATCGCGCCCCGGCCAGCGCTTGGGTACAATTCCACGCTCATTTGATCGAGTATCAGGAACACTTACATGATCGCTTGCCTGCGGCTGTTTCTCGCCCTCTGCCTGGCTACCCTTCTGGTGGCTTGCGCCAGCTCGCCCTCTTCCAGCCTTGGCGAACTTCCACGGACACCGGATGCCAGCATCGAGCAACTGCTCGAGCAGGCCGCCACCAGCAAAAGCCCGGACAAGGCAGCCTTGCTGCGCTTGAGCGCCGCCGACCTGGCCTATCGCCAAGGCAACGCCGGGCGCGCCGGACAAATCCTCCAGCAAGTACCACTGGATTCACTCAAACCTGCCCAGCAGATCTTCGCCAGCACCCTCTCCGCAGAACTGGCCATGGTGCGCAATCAACCCAAAGCCGCACTGACTGCGCTGAGCCACCCCAGCCTGCAACACCTGGGCGAACTGCCGGCAGGCCAGCAGATCCGCACTGGCAGCGTCCAGGCCCGCGCCCTGGAGGCCGACGGCCAGACACTGGCAGCCGCCAAGGCACGGATCCTGCTCGCGCCCCTGCTCAAAGATGATGCCGCAGCCAAAAACCACGAAGCGATCTGGACCCTGATTGCTGCATTACCCACCGATCAACTGCAGCCCACCGGGAACGACAACCTGGCCGGCTGGATGAGTCTGGCCCTCGCCGTCAAGACCGCAGGCACCCTGGAACAGCAACAAGCAGCCATCGATAGCTGGCGCGCACAAAACCCTGCGCACCCTGCTGCCGTGCAACTGCCACAACCCCTGATCAAGCTCAAGGAACTGGCCAGCCAGCCAGTGTCGAAAATCGCTTTGCTGCTGCCACAGGACGGCCCTCTGGCCTCGGTATCGAAGGCCCTGCGTGAAGGCTTCATGGCCGCTCACTACCAAGCCCAGCAAGCCGGCCAGAACCCGCCAAGCATCGAGTTCTATGACAGCTCGCGCCTGACCTCTGTGGATGACTTCTACCGCAAGGCCCAGGCCGCCGGCGTTCAACTGGTAGTCGGCCCACTGGAAAAACCACTGGTCAAACAACTTGCCGCCCGCCCGCAACTGCCCATCACCACGCTGGCCCTGAACTACAGCGAGGGCGAACAAGGCCCCGCGCAACTGTTCCAGTTCGGCCTGGCTGCCGAAGACGAGGCTCGTGAGGTGTCCCGCCGCGCCCGCGCCGACGGTCTGCATCGTGCAGCAGCGCTGGTCCCTCGAGGCGAATGGGGCGATCGCGTACTCAAGGCCTTCCGCCAGGACTGGGAAGCCAACGGTGGCAGCGTAATTGGCATTGAACGGGTTGACCAACCCGTTGCCCTGGCCCAGCAGATTGCCGACCTGTTCCAGCTCCGCCAGAGCGAAGGTCGCGCCAAGAGCCTGCAGAGCACCGTAGGCACCCAGGTTGCTGCGCAGCCGGCACGCCGCCAGGACATCGAGTTCATCTTCCTCGCTTCCACGCCGCAACAGGCGCAACAGATCAAGCCGACCCTGAACTTCCAGTACGCTGGTGACGTTCCGGTGTACGCCACCTCTAACGTGTTCAGCGCCAGCGGCGATGTGAACCAGTACAACGACATGAACGGCGTGATGTTCTGCGAAACTCCGTGGCTGCTGGATGCCAACAGCCCGCTGCGTCGCCAGGTCACCGCACAATGGCCCCAGGCCGGCGGCAGCCTCGGCCGCCTGTATGCCATGGGTGTCGACGCCTACCGCCTGGCACCACGCCTGGGCCAGCTCAAGGCCCTGCCAGATAGCCGGATCGAAGGCGAGTCCGGCAGCCTGGGCATGGCTGCAGGCCAGCGGATCGAGCGCCAGCTGCCCTGGGCCAAGTTCGTCAGCGGCCAGGTCACTCGCCTGCCCGACACGCCGCGCTAATGCCTCAGGGATCAAGCCAGCAAAGCGGACGAGATGCCGAAAGCCAAGCGCTCAGGCATCTCCAACAGCAAGGACTGCGCCTGCTGGCGCAGAACTGGTTGTGCAAACGCGGCGAGCTTGATCTGGTCATGCTTGACGGCGATACAGTAGTATTCGTCGAAGTCCGCTACAGACAACACAGGCAATGGGGTGGCGCTCTGGACAGTATCGATGGGCGCAAACGCCAAAAACTGATCCTTGCCGCGCAGATCTTTCTGCAAAGCGAGTCACGCTGGTCAAACCACCCCTGCCGTTTCGACGCGGTCGCCATTGACGGCGCCGCAGGTGCGCAAGCCCGCTTGAACTGGCTACGCAATGCCTTTGACAGCTGAAAGACGCCCTCAGGCCGCACCTACTTTCACTCAACTTTTTTGCTCTTTGCTTTGCGGGCTGCACATTTACGTGCCACCAAGCCGCGCTACTTAAGGTCACACAGATGGACATGCAATCCCGAATTCGCCAGCTTTTTCAGGCCAGTATCGACACCAAGCAACAGGCGATGGACGTACTTGCACCGCACATCGAGCAAGCCAGCCAGGTCATGGTCAACGCCCTCCTCAACGAGGGCAAGATGCTTTCCTGCGGCAATGGCGGCTCTGCCGGCGACGCCCAGCACTTCTCCTCAGAACTGCTCAACCGCTTTGAGCGCGAGCGCCCGAGCCTGCCGGCCATCGCCCTGACCACCGACAGCTCCACCATCACTTCGATCGCCAACGACTACAGCTACAACGAAGTGTTCTCCAAGCAGATCCGCGCCCTGGGGCAACCCGGCGACGTGCTGCTGGCGATTTCCACCAGCGGCAACTCGGCGAACATTATTCAAGCCATCCAGGCCGCACATGATCGAGAAATGATTGTCGTAGCATTGACCGGTCGCGATGGCGGGGGCATGGCCTCTCTGCTGCTACCCGAAGATGTCGAGATTCGCGTACCGGCCACCGTCACCGCACGTATTCAAGAAGTCCACCTGCTGGCGATCCACTGCCTCTGCGACTTGATCGACAGCCAATTGTTCGGGAGTGAAGAATGACCCCTAATCGCCTTGGCCTGCTGGCCTTGACCCTCTGCCTGAGCATCACTGGTTGCAGCTCGGTGATCACCGCCACCCGCGACAAACCCATCGACGACGATCGCGGCACCCGTACCTTTGGCAGCAAGATCGACGACTCGCTGATCGAAACCAAAGTCGCGGTCAACGTTGCCAAAGCCAACCCGGACCTGGAAAACGCCTCGCACATCGTCGTCACCAGCTTCAACGGCATCGTGCTGCTGGCCGGACAGACCCCACGCCCCGACCTCAAGGCCATGGCCGAGCAGGCCGCCAGCGAGGTCCAGCGCGTCAAGAAGGTGCATAACGAGTTGCAGGTCCTGCCGCCGTCAGGCTTTCTGGCACGCCAGAACGATGGCTGGCTGACCACCAAGATCAAGACCCAGATGCTCACCGATGCCAGCATTCCCGCTTCGCGCATCAAGGTCGTGACCGAGAACGGCATCGTGTACCTGCTGGGCCTGCTGACCCAACAGGAAGCCGCCCAAGCCACCAACCTGGTGCAAGGCGTCTCCGGCGTACAGAAGATCGTCAAACTGTTCGAGTACATCGACTGACATCAGGCGCAGCCAGAGACAAAAAAAAGGCGACCCATCCGGATCGCCTTTTTTATTACTTGACCACCTTCAAACTGGGCCGACCGCTAGGGCGCGGCGGCTCATTATCAGGCGGTAGATCGTCATCGGATTCGATCTCGTCCTCCTCATCAAGAGGCGACTCCAGATCAAAGACCATGCCCTGACCATTTTCCCGTGCGTAGATCCCGAGGATCGCCGCAACCGGTACATGCAGGCTGTGAGGCACGCCACCAAAGCGCCCCTCGAACGTCACTGAATCGTTATCCATGTGCAGATGACGAACGGCACTGGGAGAAATGTTCAGGACAATCTGTCCGTCACTGGCAAAACCCTGGGGCACCTGCACCGCCGGGTAATCGGAATTGACCAGCATGTGCGGGGTGCAATCGTTGTCCACAATCCACTCATAGAGCGCGCGGACCAGATAAGGTCGACTGGAGTTCATAGCGGCTCCTTAAGCCTCAGCGCATATCGCGTTCGACGCCAGACAGACTTGCCTGGAAAGCCTCACGCGCAAATTGGCGTTCCATATAATCAAGCAGCGGCTTGGCCTGCCGCGGCAACTCGATACCCAGGATCGGCAATCTCCAGAGTATGGGGAGTAGGCAGCAGTCCACCAGGCTTTGTTCCTCACTGAGGAAAAATGGCTTGTCGGCGAACAAGGGTGAAACCCCGGTCAAGCTCTCACGCAATTCCTTGCGCGCCTGCACCCGTGCTGCTTCCTTGGTCCGAGAATCAAGGATCAGGTCGACCTGACCACACCAGTCACGCTGGATCCGGTGTATCAGCAAACGGCTGTTGGCTCGCGCCACAGGATAAACCGGCAGCAGTGGCGGATGCGGATAACGCTCATCCAGGTACTCCATTACCACTGTCGATTCCCACAACGCCAGGTCACGATCGACCAGCGTAGGCAAACTCCCATAAGGGTTCACTTCGATCAGCTTCGGCGGCTGACGCCCCGCCTCCACACTGATGATCTCGGCGCTGACACCCTTCTCCGCGAGCACGATACGCACTCGATGGGAATAGTGGTCGGCGGGGTCGGAGTAACAGGCCAACCGATTGGTCACGCCCATGGCGATCCTCCTCGCTTGTTGAAATTATCGGAAGCAGAAAAAACGAGCGCGCCCTGAAGGCGCCTCTGGTAACAACCCCCGAATGATACAGGGTTGTTACAGTTTCAGAGACGCCCTTGGGCGCGCACGTTCAACAACTGATGCTTAAAACGCTATCAATGCACATCCTTCCAGTATTCGCGCTTGAGCAGATAGGCGAAGACGAAGAAGAAGGCCAGGTACAACAGTACGTAAGTACCGATGCGCTGGTGTTGCAGCTTGACCGGGTTGGCCGAGTAGGCCAGGAAAGTCACCAGATTCTTGACCTTCTCGTCGAACTGCGCCTCGTTGAGGGTACCGGTGTTTTCCTTGATGGTCAGCTGATCGCAAGCCTCATGAGTCAGCGGCGTGCCGGTCAGCGGATCGTATTGCTTCTTGCCGTCCTCGACGATCTGGACCTGCTTGCAACCGATCACCTGGCGACCCTGCAGCCCCACCAGAACGTTAGGCATGCCCACGTTCGGGAAGACCTTGTTGTTCACGCCCCAAGGGCGCGCCGGGTCTTCGTAGAAGGACTTGAGGTAGCCATAGAGCCAATCGGTACCGCGAACGCGAGCCACCAGGGTCAGGTCAGGAGGAGCGGCACCGAACCAGTTCTTCGCGTCTCCAGGCTGCATGCCGATGTTCATGTGATCGCCAATCTTGGCACCGGTGAACACCAACTTGCTCATCATCAAGTCGTGAGGGATACCCAAGTCATCGGCAACCCGCTCATAACGCTGGAACTTGGCGCTGTGACAGCCCATGCAGTAGTTGGCAAAGGTACGCGCGCCATCCTGCATGGCCGCCTTGTCAGACAGATCGATGTCGACCTTTTCCAACTCGGCGCCGTGCTCGGCCGCGAAAGACAATACAGGCATAGCAGCAAGAATCAGTACAGCAAATAGCTTTTTCATCAGCCAGTCACCCTTTCCGGAACCGGTTTGGTCTTCTCGAGCCTGGTGTAGAACGGCATCAGAATGAAGTAGGCGAAGTACAGGAAGGTACATACCTGCGACAGCAACGTACGGCCCGGAGTCGGTGCGAGCACGCCCAGCACGCCCAGGATCACGAACGAGATGCAGAACACCACCAGCCAGATCTTGCTCAGCCAGCCTTTGTAGCGCATGGACTTGACCGGACTGCGGTCCAGCCAGGGCAGCACGAACAACACGGCAATGGCAGCCCCCATGGCGACAACGCCCATGAGCTTGTCTGGAATCGCACGCAAGATTGCGTAGAACGGAGTGAAGTACCACACCGGGGCAATGTGTTCAGGCGTCTTGAACGCGTTAGCCTGTTCGAAGTTCGGCTTCTCGAGGAAGTAACCGCCCATTTCCGGGAAGAAGAACACGATCGAGCAGAAGATGAACAGGAACACCACCACACCAACGATATCTTTCACGGTGTAGTAAGGGTGGAAAGGAATGCCGTCCAGCGGAATGCCGTTCTCGTCCTTGTTCTTCTTGATGTCCACGCCATCCGGGTTGTTCGAACCCACTTCGTGCAGCGCCAGGATGTGCAGCACCACCAGACCGAGAATCACGATCGGCAGGGCCACGACGTGCAGGGCGAAGAAGCGGTTCAGGGTGATTCCGGAAATCAGATAGTCACCACGAATCCACTGGGTCAGGTCGTCGCCGATGACCGGGATCGCACCGAACAGCGAGATGATCACCTGGGCACCCCAATAGGACATCTGGCCCCACGGCAGCAGGTAGCCCATGAAGGCCTCGGCCATCAGCGCCAGGTAGATCAGCATGCCGAACAGCCACACCAGCTCACGTGGCTTCTGGTACGAACCGTAGAGCAGGCCACGGAACATGTGCAGGTAGACCACGATGAAGAATGCCGAAGCACCCGTGGAGTGCAGCAGACGCAGGATCGCGCCGTACTCGACATCACGCATGATGTATTCAACGGAAGCGAACGCCTCTTCCGCCGACGGGGTGTAGCTCATGGTCAGCCAGACACCGGTAACGATCTGGTTGACCAGAACCAGCAGCGCCAGGGAGCCAAAGAAATAGAAGAAGTTGAAGTTCTTCGGAGCGTAATACTTGCTGAGATGGTCTTCCCACATTTTGGTCGCGGGGAAGCGTGCATCAACCCAATCCATGAACTTGCTCATCACGCTTTCTCCGTGTCGACGCCAATGACAATGAGGTCATCCGACTCATAGGAATGCGGGGGTACTGGCAGGTTCAAAGGCGCAGGTTGCGACTTGTAGACGCGACCAGCCAGATCGTAGTGGGAGCCGTGGCAAGGGCAGAAATAGCCACCTACCCAGTCCTTGCCCAGATCGGCGGGTGCCACTTCAGGACGGAAGGTCGGAGAACAGCCCAGGTGAGTGCAGATACCGATCAGCAGAAGGATCTCTGGCTTGATCGAACGCACTTCCGGATCAACGTAGGTTGGTTGTACCGAGTTCTTGGAGTCAGGGTCAGACAGCTGGCCCTCGATCTTTTTAAGATTTCCCAGGATCTCCTCGGTACGGCGGACGATGAACACCGGCTGACCGCGCCACTCAGCAATCATCTGCTGGCCTGGATCGATCTTGCTGATATTCACTTTCACCGGTGCCCCTGCGGCTTTCGCCTTGGCACTGGGAAACCATGACCCCACGAACGGGACCGCAGCCCCCACCGCTCCAGCAGCACCCACCACGGATGTGGCTGCTACCAAGAAGCGACGCCGGCCTGCATTCACGCCGTCATTGCTCATTCAGTCCTCTCCCATCAGCTTTGTGGCCTGTTAAATCAGGCATCTACTAAGTAAAAATCTGAACTTATAAAAATTTTGCCGAATGGTAATGAAAAGCCCCTATTCTGACAAGGTAATTACCAAGCCGGCCAAGCCCGAAGCCTTGCAGTATAGGGCCTCCGCGGATGTGGCAAGTTGTCACAGAGCAAATTCTAGACAATAAAAAACGCCCAGCTCCGCAAGGAGGCTGGGCGTTTTTTGGAACGCAGTAGCGAATTAACGCTTGGAGTATTGCGGACGCTTACGCGCTTTACGCAGACCCACTTTCTTACGTTCAACTTCACGGGCGTCACGAGTAACGAAGCCAGCTTTGCGCAGAGCGCTGCGCAGGGTTTCGTCGTAGTCCATCAGAGCACGAGTGATACCGTGGCGGATTGCGCCAGCCTGACCACTTACACCACCGCCGATGACGGTAACGTAGATATCGAACTTCTCAACGGTCTCGGTCAGCTCCAGCGGTTGACGAACTACCATGCGGGCAGTTTCGCGACCGAAGAAGTTTTCCAGAGTGCGGTTGTTGATGGAGATGTTGCCAGTGCCCGGACGCAGGAAAACGCGTGCGGTTGCAGTCTTGCGACGGCCAGTGCCGTAATTTTGAGTCGCCGACATAATGAACTATTCCGTTAAATCTTCAGTTCTTGGGGCTGCTGAGCAGTATGAGGGTGTGCAGCGCCCGCATAGACTTTCAGCTTACGGTACATGTCGCGACCCAGCGGGTTCTTAGGCAGCATGCCTTTTACCGCGGTCTCGATCACGCGCTCAGGGGCCTTGGCGATCAGTTTTTCGAAGTTGATCGACTTGATACCGCCCGGGAAACCGGAGTGGGAGTAGTACATTTTGTCAGTGGTTTTAGCGCCAGTAACACGTACCTGCTCGGCATTGATCACGACGATGTAGTCGCCGGTGTCAACGTGAGGAGTGTACTCAGGCTTGTGCTTGCCACGCAGACGGCTCGCGATTTCGGTGGCCAGACGACCCAGGGTCTGACCAGCAGCGTCGACGACGAACCAGTCGCGCTTTACTGTTTCCGGTTTAGCAGTAAAAGTTTTCATTCTTTATAGCCTCAGGGGCCGCCCAGCAAAATAGACGGCGGATCTTACTGAATAGTGCTTACTTTGACAAGGTCAAAGGCAGCCGGACACAGACGCTATCGGGGGCTCGGGTCAGCGCGTCTCGTATACGGCAAGATTCTTCGGCAGGCGGCGCATCACTTCCACTGCAGAAAGAGCTGCCGAATTATGCAGATTGCGAAAAAAATTTCAACCTGCTTTTATGATTGTTTTGCCAAGGGAGCACCCGATGGACTATCGCCAGCTGGGCCGAACCGATCTGAATGTGAGTGCGATTTGCCTGGGCACCATGACCTGGGGCGAGCAAAACACCGAGGCTGAGGCCTTCGCTCAGATCGAGCGGGCCAAGAATGCCGGAATCAACTTCATCGACACCGCCGAGATGTACCCGGTGCCGCCCAAGGCCGAAACCTATGCCACCACCGAGCGCTACATCGGCAACTGGTTCAAGCAGCGTGGCGACCGTGCGGACTGGATCCTGGCCAGCAAGATCGCCGGCCCCGGCAACACCATCGACTACATCCGCGACAAGCAGCTCAAGCACAACCGCCAGCATATAGTCCAAGCCTTAGACGCCAGCCTCAAGCGCCTGCAGACCGACTGGATCGACCTGTATCAACTGCACTGGCCCGAGCGCAGCACCAACTTTTTCGGCCAACTGGGTTACAAGCACCAGGCCGACGAAGACTTCACCCCACTGGAGGAAACCCTCGAAGCCCTGGACGAACAGGTCAGGGCCGGCAAGATCCGCCATATCGGCCTGTCCAACGAAACGCCGTGGGGCACCATGAAGTTCCTGGCCCTGGCCGAGAGCCGGGGCTGGCCACGCGCCGTGTCCATCCAGAACCCCTACAACCTGCTCAACCGCAGCTTTGAAATAGGGCTAGCGGAAATCGCCATTCGCGAACAGTGCGGCCTCCTGGCCTATTCTCCCCTGGCGTTTGGCTACCTGTCCGGTAAATACCAAGATGGCGCCCGCCCGGCCAAGGCGCGCCTAAGCCTCTACAGCCGCTTCAGCCGCTACTTCAACCCACAGTCGGAAGCGGCCTGCAGCCGTTATGTGGCCCTGGCCCGTGAACACGGCTTGGACCCGGCACAGATGGCCCTGGCGTTCGTCACCCAGCAGCCCTTCGTGACCAGCAACATCATCGGCGCCACCACCCTGGAACAACTGGACAGCAACATCGCCAGCGCCGCCCTGAAACTGTCGGAAGAGGTCCTGGCAGGCATTGAGGCGATTCACAAGGACCACCCCAACCCCGCCCCTTGAAACCGCCAGGCGCCGTACCACCGGCAAATGAGGCAGCCCCGACTCCGGACTGCCTCTGCAGCCACAGGCAGAACTCCAGTTGACCGTGGCTACAGCGAGCGAGCGATGATTTCCTTCATGATCTCGTTGGTCCCGGCATAGATCCGCTGCACCCTGGCATCCGCCCAGGCCCGGGCCACCGGGTACTCCCACATGTAGCCGTAGCCACCGTGCAACTGCACGCACTCATCGAGCACCTGGCACTGCAGGTCGGTCCCCCAGTACTTGGCCATGGCCGCCGTCGGCACGTCGAGCTTGCCCTGCAAGTGCAACTCCAGGCAGCGATCGACAAACACCCGACCGATCTGGATCTGCGTGGCCATTTCCGCCAGCTTGAAACGGGTGTTCTGAAAGTCGGCAACCGCCTTGCCGAACGCCTTGCGCTCCCGGGTGTATTCAAGGGTCCACTGCAGCGCCGCTTCGGCACTGGCCAAGCCGCCAAGGGCAACGGTCAGGCGCTCCTGGGGCAGCTCCTGCATCAGGTAGGCAAAGCCCATCCCGGCCTGCCCCAACAGGTTTTCCCTGGGCACCCGCACATCCTGGAAAAACAGCTCAGAGGTATCCTGGGCCTTCATCCCGACCTTCTCCAGGCGTTTGCCCTTGGAAAACCCGAGGGTAGCCGCTTCCACCAGGAACAGGCTGGTGCCCTTGGCCCCGGCCTTGGGATCGGTCTTGGCCACCACGATCACCAGCTCTGCCAGAAAGCCATTGGTGATGAAGGTCTTGGAGCCATTGATCACGTACTCATCACCGTCGAGCACCGCTGTCGTCTTCACCCCTTGCAGGTCGGACCCTGCCCCCGGCTCGGTCATGGCAATCGCGGTGACCATCTCGCCCGAAACCAGCTTGGGCAAGTACTTCTGCTTCAGCGCCTCACTGCCGTAATGCAGGATATAGGGCGCGACAATGTCCGAATGCAGGGAAAAACCAATACCGCTCAGGCCCAGCCGGCTGATCTCTTCGATCACCACCGCACTGTAGAGAAAATCCGCACCCAGGCCGCCGTACTCCTCCGGGATATGCGAGCACAGCATCCCCGCCTCCCCGGCCTTGCTCCACAGCTGACGGTCGATATAGCCCTGCTTTTCCCAATCGCCATGGAAAGGTACCGCCTCCTTTTCAAGGAAGGTGCGCACGCTGTCACGGAAAAGCTCGTGCTCGGAACTGAACAAGGTTCTGGGAATCATGCGGACACCTGCGGTTGTTGTAATTGGGGATTGGCTGCCAGAGCCTAAGCCCAGCCACCTTCACGGGACACTGGACACATCCGACAAAAAATAAGACGATCCAGCCGTCTGGTGACCACTTTCCCCTATAAGAACAATTGAATTATGTCTAACCAAACTTCCACGCCCTTGCGGCGCGTCAGCATCCTGGCTATCGACCGGGTTTTCGCCTCCACCCTCATGCAAGCCAAGGATTTCTTCCATCTGGCCAGCCTGCGCTATGGCAAACAGCTGGGCCATGGCCTGACTCCGGCATTCGAGACCCGCCTGGTCAGCCCCGACGGCCAGCCCGTCTGCAGCTTCAGCAACGTGATCATGCCGGTAGACGGCCCGCTGGAAGATGCCGATGTCATCATCCTCCCGGCCTTCTGGGACGACTTCGACACCTTGTGCCTGCGTTACCCGCAGATTCTTCCCTGGCTGCAGGCGCAACATGCCCGCGGCGCCGTACTCTGCGGCGAAGCCACCGGAGTGTTCTGGCTGGCTGAGGCCGGCTTGCTCGACGGCAAGGAGGCCACCACCTACTGGCGCTTCTTCAGCGCCTTCAGCGAACGCTTCCCCAAGGTCCAACTCAATCAGGACAAGCACCTGACCGATGCCGACAACCTCTACTGCGCCGGCGGCACCACCTCCGCCTGTGACCTGTACATCTACCTGATCGAGCGCTTCTGCGGCGCCAACGTGGCCCAGGCTGTGGCGAGGGACATTCTTTACGAAGTGCAGCGCAGCTACGCCCCGGGACGCATTGGCTTCGGTGGCCAGAAACTGCACCAGGACGTGATCATCCTGCAGATCCAGCACTGGCTCGAAGAACACTTCGCCGACAAGTTCCGCTTCGAGGACGTGGCCCGCGAACACGGCATGAGCATTCGCAATTTCATGCGTCGCTTCCAGACCGCCACGGGTGACAAGCCCCTGCACTACCTGCAGCGCCTGCGCATCGAGACTGCCAAGGGCCTGCTCTCGGGCACGCGCAAGAGCATCAAGACCATCAGCTATGAAGTTGGCTACGACGACGCCAGCTTCTTCGCCCGCCTGTTCCGCCAGCACACCGAACTCTCTCCCAACCAGTACCGCCAGCAGTTCCAGCAACAGGCGGCATAAAAAAAGGGCCTGCAATGCAGGCCCTTTTTCATTCGATCGACGTTACGGTCTGTGCGCCCGCGAGAGGAACTCGTGGGACTGCATCTCCAGCAGGCGACTGAGGGTACGCTGAAACTCGAAGGTCAGACGACCGCCGGTGTACAAGTCCTTGAGCTCAACTTCGGCAGAGATGATCAGCTTGACGTTGCGGTCATAGAACTCATCGACCATGTTGATGAAGCGCCGAGCGATATCGTCAGTGGTAACGCTCATCTGCTCGACGCCACTGAGCAGCACCGCATGGAAGATCTTGCCCAGTTCGATGTAGTCATTCTGGCTGCGCGGCCCGTCGCACAAATCCCGGAAGTCGAACCAGGCCACGTCATCGCAGGTACGCAATGCACGGATCTCGCGGTTCTCGATCATCAGCACATCGTTTTCCACCGCCTGGGTACACTCCGGCGTCAACGCCCGGAAGCTCTTGCGCAGGCTTTCCTGGGACGCTTCGTTCAACGGGAAGTGAAACAGCTCTGCCTGCTCCAGGTGACGCAGGCGATAGTCCACGCCACTGTCGACGTTGACGATTTCAGTGTTCTGCTTGATCAGGGCAATTGCCGGCAGGAAGCGGGCACGTTGCAAGCCATCCTTGTACAGACCGTCCGGAACGATGTTGGAGGTGGCCACCAGGGTCACGCCGTTCTTGAACAGCTCTTCCATCAGGGTGCCAAGAATCATCGCGTCGGTGATGTCGGACACAAAGAATTCGTCGAAACAGATCACCCGCGCCTCTTGGGAGAAACGCTTGGCGATGATGACCAGCGGATTCTTCTCGCCGCCCAGGGTCTTCATTTCTTCATGCACACGCTTCATGAAGCGGTGAAAGTGCGTACGAACCTTTTCCTTGAAGGGCAAGGCTTCGAAGAAGGTGTCGACCAGATAGGTCTTGCCGCGCCCTACGCCACCCCAGAAGTACAGGCCCTTGACTGGCGTCTGATCCTTCTTGCCAAACAGTTTGCCGAGCAGGCCCGGCTTGTGTTGGTCCGCGGCGACCAGGTCGTCGTACAGGCGCTGCAGATGACGCACAGCCGTTTCCTGTGCCGCGTCATGGAAGAAGTCCGGGCGTTTCAGATCAGCTTGGTATCGTTCTAGGGGCGTCATAATTCGTTAGCAAGGCAACAAAAACGGGCCGTCACTTTAGCGACGGCCCTAGGGAATGGCAATCAGCCCTTGGTCGGGAAGATTCCGCTTAGTCCTGGGCCGGAGCCAACGCCAGTCGCAGCGCGTCGATTGCCGCGTCACGGCTGGCAGCGTCGGCGAACTCGGGACTATCAGCCACGCATGCACCGTCCAGCCAGATGCTGAAACTGCCGGCCGCGCTACGCAGGTCCAACTCCTGACCGGTCTGCAACTGCTTGGTCACCACACCAGCGGCCTTGCCGTCGGCAAAGTTGCGCGACAACAACAGTTGCTCGCCTTCGGCAGACAACAGGCGGAAACGGAAGCTGCCATCGTCTTCACGGAAGCTGATGAAGCGCGCCGCCTTGACGGCCTTTTTCTTGGTATTGGCCGCCGCCTGCACCTGGCTGGCGAAGGAGCGCAGGCCGACCGCCTCACGCAGCTCGGCGAGGAATGGCGTGGCCACTGCACGGGCCTTAGTGGCGCCGACGCGCAGGATGTCTTCCAGGTCCGAGGGACGAGCGATCAATTGGTGATAACGCTCGCGGGCCTCGCCCAGCTCGCCGTCCAGCAATTGGAACAGGCGATTCTTGGCTTCGCCCCAGCCCAGGCCCTGCAGCAGCTCAGTACGGAACTCCGCGGCTTGCGCCGGGGTGGAGAAGGCCTGGAACAGGGTGAACAGGTGCGAGTTATCAGGGTCCTTGGCTTCGCCAGGCGCCTTGGAGTCAGTGACGATCCGCGAGATCGCGTCCTTCATGTCCTTGGCGCTGGTAAACAGCGGAATGGTGTTGTCATAGCTCTTGGACATCTTGCGACCATCCAGGCCAGGCAAGGTGGCGACACTTTCCTCGATCAGCGCCTCGGGCATGGCAAAGAACTCCTTGCCCTGACCGAACAGGTGGTTGAAGCGCTGGCCGATATCCCGGGCCATTTCCACGTGCTGGATCTGGTCGCGTCCCACCGGCACCTTGTTCGCGTTGAACATCAGAATGTCCGCAGCCATCAGCACCGGATAGCTATACAAGCCCATGGTAATGCCAGCGTCCGGGTCTTCACCGGTCTCGACGTTCTTGTCCACCGAGGCCTTGTAGGCGTGGGCACGGTTGAGCAGCCCCTTGGCGGCCACGCAGGTCAGCAGCCAGGTCAGCTCGGGAATCTCCGGGATATCCGACTGGCGATAGAAGGTCACGCGCTCCACATCCAGGCCACCGGCCAGCCAGGTCGCGGCGATCTCCAGGCGCGAACGCTGGATGCGCAGCGGGTCATCGCACTTGATCAGCGCGTGATAGTCGGCCAGGAAGTAGAAGGAGTCGGCATTGCTGTCGCGGCTGGCGATGATCGCCGGGCGAATCGCACCGGCATAGTTGCCCAGGTGCGGCGTGCCGGTGGTGGTGATGCCGGTGAGGATACGCGTACGAGTAGTCATGGGTAATCGCTTATCAGACTGCTATCAATTCGAAAGTCGTGGCAGCACCAGATCCTTCAGATCGGTGAGCTTGCCATGAAAAAAGTGTCCGCATTCTGCCACTTTCAGCAGCTCATGGGGGCGAACAAGCGCATCGGACCAGTCATAGACCGCCTGAGGATCAATGACCTCATCGGTTTCCGGCTGGATCAGGGTCAGCGGACAGCGCTCGGGCAAAAGATCGCTATCGCGCAGGCGAGTCACCGCCGCCGCCACCATGAACAAGTGCTTGAGCTGCACACCCTGGGCCTCCAGACGACCACCCAGGCTTGCCGCGACAAAGCCGCCAAAGGAGAACCCGAGCAAGGTCAGCGGCAGATCCGGGTGCTGGGCCAGCAGCCACTGCGCAGCCGCCAGAGCATCGTCGACCTCGCCACTGCCCATGTCATGGCTGCCCTCGCTGGCACCCACGCCCCGATAATTGAAGCGCAGGGTGATCAGGCCTGCATCACGCGCGGTGCGCTGCAAGGTGGAAACCACCTTGTTGAGCATGGTGCCGCCCTGCACCGGATTGGGGTGGCAGATCAGCGCCACGCCGCGGGCGTCGGGCACCTCCAGATACAGGGCTTCCAGTTGGCCTACCGGGCCGGAAATCACTACAGGGGTTTCACGCATTAGCAAGGAAGGAACTCCGTGACCTCGAAGGGGGTCGACTCGTCTAGCAAATGGTCTGTGCCAATCTATTGCGAGTGAATCGCGGTATACAGCGCAGGTTCGAGCCGTTAACGTAAAGCAAAGCCGTTTATAGAGGAAGGACTCGTGGAACACTCGCTCTTAGTTTGGTTGTTGCCGACTCTTGCCCTGGTCGCGGGTGTCGCCATTGGATTCCTGGTTGCTCGCCTGCTGCCCAATGCCGCGCCTAACCGCACGCAGCGTCAGTTGGACGATATTCAGGAACGTTTCGACAATTACCAGAATGAAGTGGTCACCCACTTCAACAGCACCGCAACCCTGGTGAAGAAGCTCACCCAGAGCTATCAGGAAGTACAGGATCATCTCGCCGAGGGTGCCAACCGCCTGGCCCTGGACGAACTGACCCGTCAGCGCCTGCTGGCTGCACTGCACTCTGAATCGGTACAGACTCCGCGTGAACGCCTGACACCACCGCGGGACCAGGAGCCACCACGGGACTACGCACCCAAGACGCCGAATGCCCCTGGCATGCTCGACGAACAATATGGCCTGAAGAAGTAAGAATCTTCAGCCATTAAAAAGCCCGCCCGATTTGCATCGGGCGGGCTTTTTTGTGCCTGGGGTTCAGCCAGGTGGGTCAAGCGTACTGCTTAGTATTGCTGGCCTTGCTGCTGGTAAGGTTGCTGATACTGCTGACCGGGTTGTTGATATTGCTGACCTGGAATCGCCTTGAGGTTGACCTCAACCCGACGGTTCTGGGCGCGACCGTTGACGTCGGCGTTGCTGGCGATCGGGTTATCCGGACCGGCACCGCGGGCAGACAGGTTGGCACTGCTCACGCCCTGGGAAGTCAGATAGGTCGCCACGCTTTGCGCACGGCGCTGCGACAGGTCCATGTTGTGCTGGCGGCTGCCAGTACTGTCGGTGTAGCCGACGATTTCAATCTGGTTCTGGTTGAACTCACGCAGGGAGTTGGCCAAGTTGTTCAGCGGCTGGTAGAAGCTTGGCGCGATGTTCGCCGAGTCGGTGGCGAAGGTGATGTTGCCGGGCATGATCAGCTTGATCTGATCACCCTGGCGCTGCACCTCGACTCCGGTATTGGCCATGCTGGCCCGCAGCTTTTTCTCCTGCTGGTCGGCGTAGTAGCCATAACCGGCGGCGGACGCACCCACCACGGCGGCGCCGATCAAGGCACCCTTGCCACGGTTGTTGTGGTCGATCGCGGCACCGGCCAGCGCACCGGCCAAGGCCCCGAGGCCACCGTATTTTGCAGTTTTGCTCATGCCCGACGAGCCGCCGTCAGCCTGCCCCTGATTGTCATAGGGGTTAGGCGAAGCGCAGCCGGACAACAAGGCCACAGCAGAAGCGACAACAATCAAACGACGCGAGGTGAACATGGAAAACTCCTACATTTTGCATTCTGTGGTGCAGCGGACGTTGGCAATAGACCTTTGCTGGCGTTGGAACACAGGGAACGGCAAAAATTCCATGAGTTTCAGAGCGATCAGTCAGGCCCTCACGAACGGGTTCTGACGCATCTCATCGCCAAGCCGGGTGTCTGGCCCGTGGCCGGCAACCACGATCGCGTCTTCATCCAGGGTATAAAGACGCTGCTTGATCGAGCGCACCAGGGTGGCCTGGTCGCCGCCCCACAAGTCCGTGCGCCCGACCCCGCGCTTGAACAGCGTGTCACCGGCAATCAGAAGCTTAGCTTCAGAAAACCAAAAGCTCATGGAACCGGGAGTATGTCCCGGAGTGTGCAAGGCCACACCACAACCGCAGGCCAGCTCTTCTTCATGGTCCAGCCAGCGATCCGGGGATGGGACAGGGGTGTAAGGCACGCCAAACATGCTGCACTGCATCTCCAGGTTGTCCCAGAGAAACTGATCGTCCTTGTGCAAGTGCAGGGTCGCCCCGGTCTTTTCCTTCATCTGCCCGGAAGCAAGAAAGTGATCCAGGTGAGCATGGGTGTGAATGATGCTCACCACCTTCAGGCCCAAGGCATCGAGGCGCGCCATGATCAGGTCCGGATTGCCTCCCGGATCGACGACTATGGCTTTGCGGGTCAATGGATCGCCGATGATCGTGCAATTGCACTGCAAAGGGCCGACGGGGAAGGTTTCGCGAATGAGCCGGGGGCTGGTGACTTCCATGGGACTGTTCCAAAAAATCGATGAGCCATTCTGGCACAGCCGGCCACGGTCGTTTCAATTCCCACGCAGCGAGTGGACGGTGGCAACCGCCAAAGCCGCCCCCCTTCCTCAAAACGCCAGTTGCAGCGTTTCCTTGCCCTCCAGCGCCAACAGGAACTGCTTGGCCTCAAGCCCGCCGGCAAACCCGGTGAGGCCTCCCGAAGCACCAATCACCCGGTGGCAGGGAGCAACGATCGAGATTGGATTCCGGCCATTGGCTGCACCCACAGCGCGCACCGCACTGGGGTTGCCGATCTGCCGGGCAATCTGGCTGTAGCTTCGGGTTTCACCAAAGGGAATAGTCAGCAACGCCTGCCAGACCTTGCGCTGGAACTCAGTGCCGACAAAATCCAGCTCAAGATCGAAACGCTCGCGAGTGCCAGCGAAATACTCCCTGAGCTGGCGTTCGGTCTCCAGCAACTGTGGATGCTCGCCCCCTTCCTCGAGCGGGCCGAGACGTACCCGGTTCTGCCGTTCACGTTCCCAGAGAATCGCGGCCAGCTTCGCCCCCCGGGCAACCAGGGTCAGTTGGCCTACGGGCGACGCCATCAATTTGAATACACAGGACATACGGGGCCTCCTTCGAGCCGCCAAGGGTATCACCCGAACCTTGCGGTTCGTCGCCTCCCTTTCTTCTGTACGCCCTCACTTTAAAGGCAGATTCCAGCGCAAGAACCACGTTTCTTGCGCTGGAATTCATTGCAGGTCAATCCAGACGCTGGCGAAGCCTCAGGCTAGTCTTCGTCGTCGATCACATAGCAGTTGTCGCTGCTGCTACGCCGACCATAGGGATCAATGATAAACGCCCCACGCCCCTTGCCGCATTCAAGCAGGTACACCGGCGACAACTCCCGCTGCCGATCGATCTGCGCATTGAAACGCACGATATAGGCACCCAGCGAAATCGACACACATAGAATCAGTACCAGGCACAGCACCAACTGATCGGTATAGCTGGAGCGCCCCCCATCAGAACGCACTGGCGACATAATCCGACCCTGCCCGTTCAACACTCTGCCCCATCAGCAGCAAGCTCATGAAGCCTCTTTCCCCCAGGCGTACCAGGGGCGCCCCGGAAGGCAGAATGCCGACCATCAGGCCGAGGAAAATCAGAACCAGCAAGGTTCCTTTGATCACCGAAGACAGGTTCATGGCTGCGCCACGCTGTGGAGTAAGAAGACCTCAAGCATAGACAGGAATGGGTTAACACCAGGTAAACATCAGCAGAAAAGCACCCGACTCCGCTATTCTTCGGCCCATTGAGCGACAAGGGTCCAAGAGGGCGTTCCCGTGCATATTCAGTTGCTATTGGTCGAGGACAACCTCGACCTGGCCAACACCGTCATCGAATACCTGGAAATCAGCGGCATCGTCTGCGACCATGCCAGCAACGGCCAGACCGGCCTTAACCTGGCCCTCAGCCAGCACTACGACGTCATCCTGCTGGACATCATGCTGCCGCGCCTGGACGGCCAGCAGCTGTGCGCGCAATTGCGCCAGCAGGGCAGCCAGACACCGATTCTGATGCTCACCTCCCTGGACGCTCTGTCGGACAAGCTCGCCAGCTTTTCCGCCGGGGCCGACGACTACCTGGTCAAACCCTTCGAACTGGCCGAGCTGGTGGCCAGGATCCGCGCCTTGAGCATGCGCCGCAGTGGTCAGGCCAGCCGTCTCCAAGTGGCCGACCTGGTGATGGAGCTGTCCACCCGCAAGGTCAGCCGCGCCGGGCAGGAACTGCACCTTTCACCCATCTGCTGGACCCTGCTGGAATGCCTGATGCGTGCCAGCCCCGAGCCGGTCACCCGGGAGCGACTCGAAGCAACGATCTGGGGCGACGATCCACCCGACAGCAACACCCTCAAGGTGCACATGCATCGCCTGCGTAAGACCGTGGACAAAGCCTTCGCCCCCCCCCTGATCCACACCCTTCCGGGCATTGGTATACAGCTGAGGTCACATGCGTAACGGTCTGGGACTGAAATGGGTGATCAGCGGCAGCTTCCTGTTGCTGATTGCCGTGGTGCTGCTGATCTACAGCCTGCTATTGCCGGAATACAGCGTGCGCGGCCTGCTCTATACCGCCAGCGCCATGATGGAGGAGGAAGCCCAGTACTTCGCCCGGCACTACGAGAAGGATCCGAACACGCCACCGCCACACAACTATTTCTATACCAGCGTCATCGGCAAGGAGGCGCTGCCCGAGAAGATCCGCCAGATGCTGGACACCCCTCCGAGCCTGTCCTTTGGGGCCGTGCAAGTGTTCGGCGACCTGGAATCCGATGATGAGGACGAGGGCCGGGCGATCCTGGCCCAGCCCCTGGGCGACGGCAAGACCCTGTACATGTACGACGTCGACCATGACAAGGAGGAAGGCGGTGAGGTCGAGACCCCGCTGTCCGACGCCTACCTCGATCGTGAGCTGCGCGGTGTCAACTTCATCAGCCTGGCGGTGTTCGTGCCGGCGCTGATCATCATCGCCCTGCTGGTCTGGTGGCTGGTTCGGCCACTGGGCCGGCTGGCCGAGTGGTCCACCACCCTGAAGGACCCCGAGGCGGTGTCCAGCAAACGACCGAATTTCAGTTTCAAGGAGTTCAATATGCTCGCCGATGCCCTGGCCCAAAGCGTGCAGCAGGTCCAGGCCGCCAGCCTGCGTGAAGGCCGCCTGCTGCGCTATAAGGCACGCCTGCTGCGCTATACCAGCCATGAGCTGCGCACTCCGCTGGCGGTGCTCAAGGCCAACATCGAGTTGCTGACCCTGCAATCCGGTGGCGTTCTGCCCCCACCGCTGCAACGCATCGAGCGCTCGGTGCTGAACATGCAGCGCATTGCCGAAACACTGTTGTGGATGAGCCGCGAGTTGCCCGAACCCTTGCCCGAGGAAGCCATCGACATCAGCGGACTGGTCAACGAATTGATCGAGGAGCATCGCTACCTGATCGGCAAGCGGGATATTGAACTGAGTCTCGACATCAGCAGCAAGCCCTGCCGCCTGCCCCTGACCGCCTGCCGTATCGTGGTCGGCAACTTCCTGCGCAACGCTCTGCAATATGCCGATGAAGGCAGTGTCGAGATCCACTTCGAGTACCCGCGCCTGCGCATCGTCAACCGCATCCGCGAAGCCAAGCAGGTAGAGCCCTCCGACGACTTCGGCTATGGCCTGGGCCTGGAGCTGATGCGCCAGTTGTGCGCTCGGCTGAATTGGCAAATTGCGGTGCTGGCAGAAGAACAGCACTTTACCGTTACCCTGGATTTCGAGGCCACATCCACCATCGAACAGCCGCCCGGCCTGCTGGACACTCCGGAGCCAAGCATCTGAGACGCACCAGAATCGGGCCCGCCGCGTGCCACCCGGCAAGCACGCCCCGGCGCCCGCCAATCTGCGGCGGCTCCAGGCGCGTGGCGCCAGAGCGAGGAAATATATGCTCGCAAGCGATGAAAAAACTGCCTATCCGTCGCCACTCGGCCCGTCGCTTGCAGGTATTGTTGAGGAACAAAAAAACCGCAGGGGACGCCGCCGCTGTGTCGCGTGCCTGCATTGAGCGGACTGCAGTCCCCGTGATGCATTCAGGCCCCGGAGCACCGCGCCCCGAACCCATCCCCTGCCCAGGCAAAGAACGAGGTTCGCTGTGGCTGCCTACAATCTGCGTCAACTGAAGTACTTCATCACTACCGTCGAATGTGGCAGCGTCGCCGAGGCGTCACGCAAGCTGTACATCGCCCAACCGTCGATCTCCACAGCCATCAAGGGCCTGGAAGACAGCTTCGGCGTGCAGTTGCTGATCCGCCATCACGCCCTCGGCGTCTCCCTGACTCCCAGCGGTGCGCGCTTCTACCGCAAGGCCCAGGAACTGCTGCGCATGGCCAAGGAATTCGAGCAGAACGCCCTGGCGGACAACGACGTGGTAGCCGGCCAGATCGACATCGGCTGCTTTGAAACCGTGGCACCACTCTACCTGCCCCAATTGATTGCCGGATTCAGTGCACTCTACCCGGGAGTGGAGATTCGCATCCGCGACGGCGAACAGCAGGAGCTGGTGCAAGGCTTGACCGGTGGCGCTTTCGACCTGGCGATCCTGTACGAACACGATCTGGACGCGACCATCGAGACCGAACCGCTGATGCCACCGCAACGCCCCTATGCGCTGCTGCCCGCCGACCACCGTTATGCCCGACAGGCTCAGGTGTCGCTGCGCGACCTGTGCCTGGAGCCGATGATCCTGCTGGACGTGCAACCGAGCCGGACCTATTTCGTCAGCCTGTTCGAAGAGCTGGGGTTGACCCCGCAGATCGCCTTCAGCTCACCGTCGATCGAGATGGTGCGAGGGATGGTGGGCCAGGGTTTCGGCTTCTCGATTCTGGTGACTCGCCCCCACTCGCCGTTCTCCTACGACGGCAAGCCGGTGGTCTGCGTGGACATCGTCGAAGAGGTCACGGGTTCCGGGCTGGTGGCCGCCTGGCTCAAGCGCGGGCAACTGACCAAGCCGGCCCGCCTGTTTGCCGACTACTGCAAGCAGCACCTGGCCCGCTGACCCCGGCAGCGGGTCAGCCTGGCGCCCCAGGCGCTACCCGAGCAACCCCAGTTCCTGGGCCCTGGCCACCGCCTGGGTGCGACGCTCCACCCCCAGCTTGCTGTTGATATGGCTGGCGTGGGTTTTCACCGTGTGCAAGGAAATGAACAGGCGCTCGCTGATTTCCTGGTTGGAACAACCCTGGGCGATCAACTGCAGCACCGAAAGCTCGCGGGAACTCAATGATTCGTTATGAACCACCGTCTCAGGCAACTCCCGGGACGCCGTCGGCAAGCGCTCCAGCAAGGCCTGGGTCAACACCGTGGGCGGATTGTGCTGCAACTGTTCGCGCACCCAGCAAGGTTGGCCACGAATCAACCCCTCGAAAGGTTGCACCGCGCCCCCCACCGCCGCCTCCAGGGCCTGGGCAAAATCCTGGCGTGCCGCCTGGCCACGTCCATCGGCCAGGAGCAGCGCGGTTTTCTGGGTCAGGGCCATCACGCTCAGCAACTGCCGACCACTGTGCTGACCATGCTCCACCAGCCGGCTCAAACGCTGCTCAGCCTTGGCCGACTCGCCCTTGATGCTCTCCAGCTGGGCCTGCTGCAGCTCGATGTGCAACGGCAGTTGGGGATGGAATTCCGGTGGCGCCGCGGCCTGTTCACCCGTGTAGGTCTGGCCCAGGCGGGCCAGCCAGGCTTCGGCGAGGTCGGTGCGCCCCTGGGCCAGCCAGAGCTCGCATTTCACCAGGGTGATCATTGCCAGGTAGTAGATCGGCGGCACGTCCCAGATGTGCATCAGGCGCTCAGCCTCCGCCAGTTCGGCGAAGGCCCGGGAGAACTCGCCGCGCAGGCCCTCCTGCTTGGCAATCACGCAGTGGCCGATCAGCACGCTGATATCACGGCAGGCACGAGCCTCCACCAGACCGGCCTGCAATCGCGCCAGGCCGGCTTCGGGCTGGGCCCGCAGGGTCAGCAGATAACCTTCGTACAGGGTCAAGCGGGCCCGCGCCGCGTACAGCCGCTGGGCCGACAAGCCTTGCAGCCGGCGCAGTCCCTGATGCACTTCCTCCTGTGCCCGCAACACCTCGCCCCGAGCTTGCAGGACCCGCGCCCGATCGTAATGGGCCAGGGCCTCGAACAACGGATTGCCGACTCGCTGCGCCAGCTCCAGCGACTCGCGGTTGAGGCTGCGGGCCCGCCACAGGTCGGCGTCGGCAATGGCCAGGTTGGACAAGGTCGACAGGCACATCAGGCGCTGCCCGTAACGTTTGTGGGGCAGGCTTTCCAGGGCTTCGCTGCAATAGGCCAGGGTCATCTCCCGCTGGCCGCGACCACGGGCAATGATCGCGCTCAAGGCCAACCATTGCGCCAGCATCGACTTCTGCGCAGTGGCCGAGGGAGCCGGCAGGAAACGGCTCAGGTGACTCGCCAGCTCCTCTGCCGCATCCAGCTGGCAGGCCAGGCCCAGGGCCCAGCTGTAGAGCACGATCAGCCGCGGGGTGCTGATCAGCAGGCTGTCGGGCAAGTCCATCTTCCAACGCAGCAGCATCCCGACATTCTGCTCCGCCAGCAGTTGCTCCTCCGACAGGTTCTGCACCAGGTTGGCCGCCACGTCCAGGTGCCCGGCGCGCAACGCCTGCTCTACCGCCTCATCGAGCAACCCCTGGGTATTGAACCAGCGACAGGCGCGCAAATGCAGGCTGGCGGCCGGTACCAGGGGGTTGGCCGTGGGCCGGGAGCGCAGCAGGTCGGAGAACAGGTGGTGATAACGGTACCAGTGCCCGTGCTCATCCAGGGGCACCAGGAACACCTGGTGGGCCTGCAGAAAGCCCAGGATCTGAGCACTGTCATGGGCTTCACGCAGGGCATCGCAGAGTTCGGCGCAAAACCGTTCCTGGAGCGCGGTGTCATACAAAAAGGCCTGGACCTCAGTGGGCAGGCAGTCGATGACCTCTTCGAGCAGGTAATCGCGGATCAGCCCTTCGCCACCATGCAGCCCCTGGGGTAAGCCGCCCATAGCGCCAGCCTCCGAGGCTGCCAGCAGCCAGAAGCGCAATCCGGCGACCCAGCCCTCGCTGCGCTGGATCAGGTTTTCCAGGGCTTCGCCACGCAGCGAGCTGCTGTGGCGATCCAGCAGGCTCAGGGATTCGTCATGGGTCAGGCGCAGGTCCTGTTCATGCAACTCCAGCAACTGCCGGGACAACCGCAACCGGGCCAGGTGCCAGTCCGGGCGCTGGCGGCTGGTCACCAATACCAGCAGGCCGTCGGGCAAGTGGTTGAGGAAAAACTGCAGGCAGCGATCCAGGACCGGCCCCTGGGCCAGGTGATAGTCATCCAGTACCAGCAGCAGAGGCGTGGTCCCGGACAGGTGAACCGCCAGTTCATCCAGCAGGCCGTCCAGCCACTCTTCAAAAGCAAAGGGCTGGTGACGCTGGCGCATTTTCAACAGGCCCAGGGATTGCCGGCCCAACTGAGGAAAGTATTGCTGCAGCCCGGCCAACAGGCGCTCGAGAAAGCGCCCCGGGTCACTGTCGCGGCGGCTCAGCCCCAGCCACAGGCTCTGCCAGTGCCCGGGCAGGCCCTGGCAGAACTCCACCGCCAGCGAACTCTTGCCGAACCCGGCCGGAGCACAAACCAGCAACAGCCGCCCCTGCAACCCGCCACTCAAACGCTCGCAAAGACGCGGCCGCGGCACGTATCCGTCAGGCAGGGGGGGTCGATAAAAACGCCCTTCCAGCGCGGGAACCACCGTGCCGGCAGAGCGTTGCAGGGGTGACAGGTCAGTCATGGCCAACTCTTATAGGTGTAGGGTTGTCGGCGTAGCAGATGTCCGCAGACTAGCGGTAAAAAACCGCCTGTTGAAGATTTTTGCGACTTTTCGGGCGAAAAGACTGCGACCAAATTAGTCGGATAGCTCTTGGTGATAATCCGATATTTCTTATTTTTATGGGCTAAGTGGCTAATCACATTAAAGAAACCAGAATGCTTTCCCCCTGATTTTTGTGTGATCCATCCGAGACAAATCCTTTCGGCAAAAAAAAGCCCCGAACCAGTCGGGGCGATTTCCGAGGATGCGGCCTCTATTTACAGCGGATCAGCGAACCCCATCCTGACGCAGGGCGGCCGGGGTGAAGTCGCTGGTGGTGGCAGTGAAGCCGAAGTCATACGCCTGTTTCTCTTCGTTCTTCATGCCCAGTGCCAGGTAACGGCCGGACTGCAGGTCGTAGAGGGTTTCCAGGGCGTACCACGGCACTTGCTTGTCGTAGTAGTTCTCGGCATGGGCCTCGGCCACGCGCCACAGTTGGCCACGACCGTCGTAGTGGTCGATCACCGCCGCCTGCCAGGTGTCTTCGTCGATATAGAAGTCACGCTTGGCGTAGATGTGGCGCTGGCCTTCCTTCAAGGTGGCGACCACATGCCAGACCCGACGCAGCTCGTAGCGAGCCAGGTCCTGGTTGATGTGGCCGGCCTTGATGATGTCGGCGTACTTCAGGGTCGGCGAATCGAGCTTGTAGCTGTCGGAGGCGATGTACATCTCCTTCTTGCCTTCCAGCTTCCAGTCGTAGCGGTCCGGGGCACCGTTGTACATGTCCAGGTTGTCGGAGGTACGCAGGCCGTCGGCAGCAGTACCCGGTCCGTCATAGGAGACTTGCGGGGCACGGCGCACACGGCGCTGGCCGGCGTTGTAGACCCAGGCCGAACGCGGCTCCTTTACTTGGTCGAGGGTTTCGTGGACCAGCAGCACGCCACCGGCCAGACGCGCCGGAGCAGTGACCTTCTGCTTGAAGTAGAACAGGATGTTGCCCGGGTTCTTCGGATCGTAGTCCTTCATTTTGTCGCGGAACACGAACTGGTCCTGGAAGTACACCAGGCTGTAGGAGCCGTTGGCCTGTGGCGTCGCCTGGGTCACCAGACGGGTCACGCTGCCCCCGCGATAGCGGGTGATGTGGTTCCAGATGACTTCCACACCGCTCTTGGGAATCGGGAACGGAATCGCAGTCTCGAAGTTCTCCAGGCCGTTGCCGCCGGACACCAGGTTGGTGTTGGTGGCATTGCGCTTGATCGCGGCGAACACGTCAGCCGGCACGGTGGCCCCGCGATGGGACGGGTAGACCGGCATCTTGAAGGTTTCCGGGTAGCGCTTGAACATCGCGTACTGCCCCGGCGCCAACTTGTCCTTGTACTGCTCGACGTTCTGCGCGGTGATGGTGAACTGCGGCTGCTCGCTGCCATAGGGGTTGGACAGGAACCCCTTGCTGTCCACGGTGCCGGCATTGGTCGCCAGAGGCTTCCAGGCCGGAATGGTGCCGGCGGCGTTGCCGGCCATTTCCGCGCCCATTGGCGTCAGGCTGGTGCCCAGCTTGGCCGCTTCATCGGCCGAGACCGCAGCCATGACCCCGGTGGCCAGCAGTGACAGTCCCAGCACACCGACGTGCAACAGACTCTTGGTTATTTTCATAGTGTCGTTCTTCCTGAAAATACAGTGTGCTTAGAAGTTCACGCCAACGCTCAAGGCGAGGAAGTCCCGGTCATCCACGGTGCTGTAGTCGCCACCAAAGAAGTTGGTGTAGGCCAGGCTCGCGGTGTAGGTGTTCTGGTACTCGGCATCCAGCCCCAGGCTGATGGCCTTGCGGCCTTCTTCGAAGTTGCCGCCAGGACCTGGCGAGTAACCCTTGACGTCATGGGACCAGGCCACGTTCGGCTTGAGGTTCACACCAGCGAACACATCCGGGTATTCCCAGATGGCACGGCCGCGGTAGCCCCAGGAGGTGGCGGTGGTGAAGCCATCGTTGTTGCAGTTGCTGCTGAGGTTGCTGGCATCTGCGCCCGGTCCTGCACCGGCGATGGTGGTGGAGTTGAGTCCGCGGCAAGTGTTCTGCCCGCCCGTGGTAGGCAGGGCGCCAGGCCCGAACACCGGGTCACGGCCGTAACGGACATCCGACTTGCTCTCAAGGCCGCCGACGTGGGTAACCCCGACCTCACCCACCAGAGTCAGGCGGCTGGCGCCCATGACCTGATCGAAGAAGTGGGTGAAGGTGGTCTGGAACTGAGTGATTTCCTTGCGGCGATAGCCATTGAGGTCCTGCCCCGCCACACCCTCCAGCAGGGAGGCGTTGGCGTATGCACCCTTCAAGGGGCGAACGGCGGAGTAGAGAATGTCGGTGGAGTTGAGTTGCACCGGCGCATTCGGCCGGTAGCTGATTTCGCCGCTCCATGCCGTCCCCGTAGGCAACGTGGTGGAGAAACTCAAGCCATACAGACGAATATCCTCTGGGTACTCAACGAAGTATTTCGAGTTACCGGCGATCCACACCGGTGCCAGACTGCCGAAACCAGGGGCTATGTTGTAAGCCGATTGCGGAGCCGCCGTGGCGCTGAAGATCGGCGCACGGCTGTGATAGTTCATGAAGTAGGCGCCGAACTCAGTGTCCAGCGGCTCGTAGTTGTAATGGAACGCGGCACCGAACTGACCGCTGTCACGGGCATCGCGGTCGCCACTGCGGCGGACCAGCGTCCCCTCTTCGTTGACGTCGACGCCCCGCGCCTGCATCGCAGCCAGGGCCGCACGGCCCGGGGCCGTGGCAGTGATGGTCGAACGCTTGGCCAGCAGTCGCAGGTTATCGTTGCAACCATCGGAAATGTTGTCTGGCTGGGAGAAGAAGGTGCCGCAGTTATCGGTAACGGTCTGGTCCCACTCCAACTGGTAGAACGCTTCGGCCGACAGGTTCTCGGTGAGGTTCTGGGAGATGTAGAACATGTTGACCGGGATCAGGCCTTCCTTGACCTCGGCGCCAGGACGGCGGAACGCCGACACATCGATGGGGTTGATCGAGTTGATGCCGCCGCCGATGAAGGTACTTTCGCCCCAGCTCACCACCTGCTTACCGAAACGCACGGAGCCCGGCTCATCGGCAATGGAGTAGTTGTGATAGATGAAGGCATCGAGAATCTGCCCGCCGGACGACTTGGCGCCTTCCTTGCGGCCGTCATTGCTGACGTTCTTGAAGTCCAGGTCTTCGTCCTGGAGCTTGAAGTCATACCAGTACTTGCCACGGACAAACACACCGGTATCGCCGTACTTCAATTCCAGGTCATGGATACCCTTGAAGATCTTCGAGAAGGTCTGGCCCTTGTTGAAGTTCAAGTGGCCGTCATCGGTGGTCTGGGACAGGCCCTTGCCGCCGTTGTTGACCCCGATCAGGTCCTTGTTGCGCCCGGCGGTCGACCAACTGGCCCCCACCGACAGGGACGAATCGAAGCTGCCTTCGATTTCACCGATGTTGAAGCTGACGCCGAATGCCGGCCCGGCGAGCGTAGAGGCGAGACCGACGGCCAGGGGCAGTTTCGCCCGGCGCCAGAACTGGTTTGCTGATGTCATCGACGCTACTCCATGTGCATTATTGTTATGGCAGTACGTTCTTCTGAAAACGCCTCGAATACCGGGCTGCCAACAGCGACCCCTGGCCCGAAGTTGCGCGGCACTAGCCCCCCGCAATGCTCCGTTGTTCAGAAAAATCCGTGAACGGACTATATCCAGCAGGGATTACTGCTTGATCCCTCTAAAGTGTGATTTGCAGCCACCCACCGCACTGGAACAGCCCTTTGCCATAACCTTTGAAAAACGGCGCGGCAAGAATGACTGAAAAATCCATGAGCACAAGGCAAAGGCTTGCCGGGTGGGCATGCCGTGCCCGAGCGGGCACGGCCGGGGACGCTCAGAGCGTGGAGAGGAAGGTGCTGTTGCTGGCTTGCCACTCGCTGATGTCGACGCGGATGCGCTTCTTGTCGAGCTTGCCAACGCTGGTCTTGGGAATTTCCGTAACAAGGGCGATCTGGCTGGGGATCGCCCATTTGCTCAAGTGCCCCAGTTCGACGAACGGCTTGAGGTGTTCCTTGAGCTCGCGGGCGCCAATCTCATGGCCTTCGCGAATCACCAGCAAGGCGAACGGGCGCTCGCCCCATTGCGGATCGGCGATGCCCACCACTGCTACCTCACGTACCGCCGCGTGGCGGCTGATGAGGTCTTCCAGGTCCAGGGAGGAAATCCATTCGCCACCGGTCTTGATCACGTCCTTGATCCGGTCACGGATGTCGATCACCCCCATGCTGTCCAGGGTCGCCACATCGCCGGTATGCAGCCAACCGCCCTCCCAGAGCTCCGCGCCCTTTTGCGGTTCGTTGAAGTAGCCTTCGGTCAACCAGGGCGCCCGCAGCACCAGCTCGCCCTGGGACTCGCCGTCCGCCGGGAGGAAGTTGCCCTCGGCATCGACGATCGCCGCCTCCACCAGCGGGCCCGGTACCCCGGCCTTGATCCGGTAGGTGGTGCGCTCGTCTTCGCTGCCCGCCATCAACTCGTCGTTGAGGTGGGCGCAGGACACCAGCGGGCCGGTTTCCGACATGCCGTAGGCCGCCGTCAGTTGAATCCCCTTGGCCTTGGCGGCTTCGTACAGCCCGCGGTTCAGCGCGCTGCCGCCGATGACGATCTTCCAGCCACCGAA
This sequence comes from Pseudomonas sp. PH1b, assembly GCF_000633395.1. Taxonomy (GTDB): domain Bacteria; phylum Pseudomonadota; class Gammaproteobacteria; order Pseudomonadales; family Pseudomonadaceae; genus Aquipseudomonas. The sequence continues at coordinate 20,788 of NZ_AYMU01000010.1, read as the reverse complement.
ATCGGTGCCCTGGGCCGCCTTGGCATTGAGCACCATCTGCAGGATCGTCGGCACGCAGTGGGAAAAGGTGACCTTCTCCCGGCGCCACAGCTCCACCAGGTATTCCGGGTCGTAGCGCCCGGGATAGACCTGCTTGAGCCCAAGCATGGTGGCCACGTAAGGCAAGCCCCAGGCATGCACGTGGAACATCGGGGTAATGGGCATGTATACGTCGTTGGTGCCCAGCAGCCGCACGCTGTCGATCGAGCCCATGATGGTCGACACGCCCATGGTGTGCAGCACCAGCTGGCGGTGGGTGAAGTACACGCCCTTGGGATTGCCGGTGGTACCGGTGGTGTAAAACGTCGTGGCCACCGAGTTCTCGTCAAAATCCTCGAAGTCATACCGCGGGCTGGCCGCCGCCAGCAGGGTCTCGTACTCGCCCACGAGGTTCGGCAGGTCGGCGGTTTTCTCCGGAGCATCGGTGAGCAGCAGGGTCTTCTCTACCGTGGTCAGGTGCACGGCGAGCGCCTGATACAGCCCGACAAACTCACTGTTGACCAGCACGAAGCGGTCCTCGGCGTGGTTCATGGTGTAGAGGATCTGTTCCGGCGAGAGGCGCACGTTGATGGTGTGGATCACCGCGCCGATCATCGGGATGGCGAACATGCACTCCAGATAGCGATGGCTGTCCCAGTCCATCACCGCCACGGTATCCCCGGCCTTGACCCCGGCCGCGGTCAGCACGTTGGCCAGGCGGGCCACGCGCTCGATCAGGGTCGGATAGGTGTAGCGCAACTGGTCGCGATAGATGATCTCGCGGGTTTTCTCGTAACGGCTGCCGGACATCAGCAGCCGCTTGATCAGAAGTGGGTATTGGTAGGCGCCTTCGGCGGGGGGAATAACGCGAGTCTGCAACATAAGAATCCCTTTTCTGACGGCTCGGTCGTGACTGGAGGATAACCACTCTAGAGCTCCCGTGCGCCCGCTAAATCAGCCAAAGGGATGATTTGCAGAGCCGTACAAATACTAGCTTCAGGCCAGCATTGTTACGGCCCTGCGAGACCTCAAGCGCTTTGCCCCACCGCCGCTTCCGCCGGGGTGCGGGGAAAGGCCAGCGCCGCGGCAAAAGTCAGTGCCGCGAACCCCGCCAGAATCAGATACAGGCCGTTCAGGCCCTGGCGCGGTTCCACCACAGCGATCAACGGAATCGCCGTGGCACTGGCGCCGAACGACAGGCAGTAACGCAAGGCGAAGACCCGCGACTGCCACTGGGGCGCAACGAAATTGGCGACCATGGCATCGTTTACCGTGACCTGGCCGAACACCACGAACATGAAGGCCGCCCCCAGGACGATCACACTCCAGCCCTGGCTGTCGGCCATCGCCAGCAGCAACGGGGCCTGGAGCAGGGTCAGGATGATGAACGGCCATTTCAGGCTGAAGCGGTGCAACACCCGGCCAATCAACAACTGCGCCACTGCACCGAAGGCGTAGGCCAGGCTGACCACCACCCCCAGTGTCTGGGGCGAGGTGAACAACTCATGCAGGCGTTCCTGGAACAGTTTCGGGTAGGTCATGGTGGTGGTGTTGAACACCACGCCGCCGGTAGCCGTGGCCAGGGCCAGCACGCCAAACACCAGGAACATGGAGATCTGCTGTCCGCCCTTGCCCTTGAGCGGTACATGGGCGCGCACGGGGATCGGCTCGTCACGCACCTGCAAGGCAAAGCCAATGCCCAGAAGGATCGCCACGCTCCCCGGCAGGATGAACGCCGAGCGCCAGCCGAACTGCGCCACCAGCAAGCCGGTGATCAAGGCCGAGAAGGCCACGCCAAGGTTGCCCCACATGCCGTTGATACCGATCTCGCGCCCGCGATTCTGCGCATAGGCCACTAGCATCGCGGTGCCTACCGGGTGATAGATAGCGGCGAAGACCCCCATCAGGGTCAGACCGATCACCAGCATGGTCGGGCTGTTGCTGAGCCCCGTGAGGATCGAGGCGCCGCCGATGCCGAAGAAAAACAGCAACATCATCTGCCGCCGGCTCCAGTGGTCCCCCAGCCAGCCGGCGGGTAGCGAACAGGCGCCAAAGGCAATGAAACCGCCCAGGGACAGGCCGATCAGCGCCGCATAGTCCAGGCCAAAGGCCTGGGTCATGCCCAGCACAGCAGCGGGAAAGATCAGCATGAACATGTGATCGATGACATGGGCGGCGTTGACGTAGCGGATCACGTTGCGGGCTTGATTCATGGCGATACACCAAGGTGGGTTGTTGTGCCGCTTATGCTAATTTGGCAATCCATCGCATTCCTGACAACAAAGTCATCGGATCAGACATGTTAATTGACCACTTCCACCATGGCCCGGTCAGTGCCTACCCCCGGGATTACCCCGATACCGCGCATCAGCAACTGCACTGCCACCGTGAGGCGCAGTTTCTCTATGCCGCCTGCGGCACCATGCGCGTGGTCAGCGCTCAAGGCGCCTGGGTGATCCCGCCAAGCCGCGCGGTGTGGATCCCGCCGTTGGTGGAGCATGAGATTTTCATGGTTGGTGAAGTGCGCATGCGCTCTCTGTTCATCGACCCGGAACTGTCGCCACCCTCGTTACGCCAATGCTGTGTGCTGGCAGTCACGCCGTTGCTCCGGGAGTTGATCCTGCGAGCCGTGCAAGGTCCGCGACAGGCGGAGAACCCGTTGATCCAGCAATTGATGCTGGAAGAAATCGCCGCCCTGGAAAACCTTCCGCTGCACATTCCCATGCCCCAGGACCGGCGCTTGCAAGCCATCTGCCGAACCTTGCTACAGACCCCGGACCACCCCCATACCCTGGAAGACTGGGCGCAGCAGGTCGGCGCCAGCTCACGAACCCTGGCGCGGCTGTTCCAGCAGCAGATGCAGATGAATTTCAATGCCTGGCGCCAGCAGGTGCGCCTGATGGAAGCCTTGCCACGCCTGCTCGCCGGGGAAAGCGTGCACAGCGTGGCCGACTCGTTGGGATACGGCAGCACCCGGGCCTTCAGCGCGATGTTCTGCCGTTTGCTGGGGGACACGCCACGGCATTACGTGGCGACCCTGAATCAACTCAGCGAGATCAATGCATCTCGGTGAAGGCCAGCTTCACGCCGATGGCGATCAGCACGGCGCCCATGGTGCGGTCGAACCAGTGGCCCATGCGGGCAAAGCCGGCGCGCACCCGCTGCTGACTGAAGAGCATGGCCACCAGGCAGAACCACACGGCGGTGGCCACCGCCAGGTACACGCCATAACCGGCCTGAATCGCCAACGGCGTGTGCGGGTTGATCACTACGGTGAACAGCGAAAGGAAGAACAGGGTCGCCTTGGGGTTCAGGCCATTGGTCACGAAGCCCGAAGTGAAGGCACCACGCGCGGTGCGAATCCCGGCCTCCTTGTGCAGGTCGTCCGCCGCCGGTTTGGCTGGCTGGGCCCGCAGGGCCTTGTAGCCGATATACAGCAGATACGCCGCCGCCAGCCACTTCAGAGCATTGAACAGCACGATGGACTGGGAAACGATCAGGCCAATCCCCAGCAGCGAATAACCCACGTGCAGGAAGATCGCGCAGCCCACGCCAAGGGCTGTCCAGGTTCCGGCGCGACGGCCGTGGGTCACGCTCTCGCGCACTACCACGGCAAAGTCCGGGCCCGGGCTGGCCACCGCCAGCAGGTGAATGAGGGCAACGGTCAAGAACTCGGTGAAGTACATGCAGGCTCCTGTGTATGTCTAATTATTTCATCTGTTAGGCTCGGCAGATTACGCCTTAGATCCTTCGTGCAAAAGGTACAGTTCATGACCAACAATCGCCGCGCCGTCTTCCTCGATCACCGCTCACTGGACCTGGGCGACCTGGATCTGGGGGCGCTGCATGACAGTTTCGACACCTTGCACCTGCATGCCCACAGCAGCACAGAGCAGGTCGCTGAACGCCTGCAGGGCGCCCAGATCGCCATCAGCAACAAGGTCGCGCTGAATGCCGAGACCCTGGCCGCCTGCCCCGACCTGCGGCTGATCCTGGTGGCCGCTACCGGCACCAACAATATCGACCTGGCTGCGGCCCGCAGCCAGGGCATCATCGTCAGCAATTGCCAGGGCTACGGCACCCCATCGGTGGCCCAGCACACCCTGATGCTGCTGCTCAACCTGGCCACACGGGTCGCCGACTACCAGCAGGCGGTGGCAGCGGGCCGCTGGCAGCAAGCACAACAGTTCTGCCTGCTGGACTTCCCGATTATCGAGCTGGCGGGCAAGACCCTGGGCCTGCTGGGCAATGGCGAGCTGGGCAGCGCCGTATCCCGCCTGGCCGAAGCCTTCGGCATGCGTGTGCTGCTGGGGCAGATCCCCGGCCGCCCGGCCCGGCCGGATCGCGTTCCCCTGGAGGAGCTGCTGCCTCAGGTGGATGCCCTGACCCTGCACTGCCCACTCAATGAACATACCCGCAACTTTATCGCGGCCCGGGAACTGGCCCTGCTCAAGCCCGGAGCGCTGGTGGTCAACACCGCCCGTGGCGGTCTGATTGACGAGCAGGCCCTGGCCGACGCACTGCGCAGCGGTCACTTGGGCGGTGCCGCCACCGATGTCCTGACGGTCGAGCCACCTTCTGCCGGCAATCCGCTGCTGGCTAGCGACATCCCGCGCCTGATCGTGACCCCGCACAATGCCTGGGGCAGCCGCGAAGCCCGCCAGCGAATCGTTGGCCAACTGACGGAAAATGCCCGGGGGTTCTTCAGTGGTGCCCCGCTACGGGTCGTGAGTTGATAAACTTCGCCATTTTTTTCGGGTGCGGATCATGGACACACGCAGTGAAGTGCTGCTACGCCAGGCTGAATTGTTTCAAGGCTCACTGTTGCTGGCCGGCCTGGCCGCGGACGACTTGCTCGGCCGCCTGCCCAATGCCCGGGGCTGGAGCTGGCACGCCGGTGACCAGGCGGCCCTGGAAGCACGCTTTCCCGGACGCAGCCATTTTGGGGTGACCGCTCCGGCGCACGCCTTCGACAGTGCAGTGCTGTTCCTGCCCAAGTCCAAGGACCTTACCGACTACCTGCTCAACGCCCTGGCCTCGCGCCTGGCCGGCCGCGAGCTGTACCTGGTCGGAGAAAAACGCAGTGGCGTGGAAAGCGCCGCCAAGCAGCTCAATCCCTTCGGCAAACCGCGCAAGCTCGACAGCGCGCGGCACTGCCAGTTGTGGCAGGTCACCGTGGCCAGCGCCCCCGAAGCGGTGCCTCTGGAAAGCCTGGCCCAGGAGTATGAGCTGCCCCTGGCCGAAGGGCCGTTGAAGGTCATCAGCCTGCCCGGGGTGTTCAGCCACGGACGCCTGGATCGTGGCACCGCGCTGTTGCTGGAGCACCTGGACCATCTGCCCGACGGTCATGTGCTGGACTTCGGCTGCGGCGCTGGAGTGCTGGGGGCCACCGTGAAACGCCGCTACCCGCACAACACCGTGACCTTGCTGGATGTCGATGCCTTCGCCGCCGCCAGCAGCCGCCTGACCCTGGCTGCCAACGGTCTGGAAGCCGAGGTGCTGACTGGTGACGGCATCGACGCCGCGCCCATGGGCCTGAACGGCATCCTGACCAATCCACCCTTCCATACCGGGGTCCACACCGACTACCAAGCCACGGAAAACTTGCTGCGAAAAGCAGCTAAACACCTGTTAAAAGGTGGCGAACTCCGGGTAGTCGCCAACAGCTTCCTGCGCTACCAGCCGCTGATCGAAGAGCACCTCGGCCCCTGCGCGATCAAGGCCGAAGGCCAGGGCTTCCGGATTTATCGGGCCAAGCGCGGCTGACAGGCTTTTTCACAAACAAGGCTTGCCGAAAGGATTTTGCCTAGGCAGAATCCGCTCCGTCCTAGGGGAGTAGTCTCCCACGAGCGCCACGCTCGTCCGGCATGCGTCAACATACTTGGTCAACAGACCATGGCGCATGCGACCCAAGAGTCCGCACAGACGGACCGCAGGGTTTGACAAGACCTATGACACGCACACCTTACCCGGGGCGGGAAGGCTGTACGTGTCATAGCCGTGTCGACCCGCCCCTTAGGAAAACCCTGATGATGCTGGACTCCCTACTCGTTCCCACCGCAATCGTTGCCTTGGCCGAAATCGGCGACAAGACGCAACTGCTTGCCCTGATTCTTGCCGCGCGCTTTCGCAAACCCTGGCCAATCATCGCCGGCATCGTCGCCGCGACCCTGGCCAACCATGCGGCCGCTGGCGCGGTAGGTGCCTGGTTTGGCAGCTTCTTCTCGGACGCGACCCTGCATTGGATTCTCGCCGCCAGCTTCACCGCCACTGCGCTGTGGACCCTGGTTCCGGACAAAATGGATGACGACGAAGCCACTACCGCCCGCAAGTTCGGCCCCTTCTTGACCACCCTGATCGCCTTCTTCCTGGCGGAAATCGGTGACAAGACCCAGGTCGCCACGGTGATGCTGGCCGCGCAGTATCCGGACCTGTGGCTGGTGATCATCGGCACCACCCTGGGCATGCTGATCGCCAACGTACCGGTGGTCCTGGCTGGCAACTTCGCGGCAGACAAACTGCCCCTGACCCTGATTCGTCGCCTGGCGGCATCGGCCTTTGTGATCCTCGCCGTGGTGGCGGTGTACAAGGCCATGCAGAGCAGCGGCTGGCTGTAAATGAAAACGCCGGCCAGCGGCCCCCTACGCAACCCGTAGGAGCCGGCTGGCCGGCGAAAGCGTCATTGACAATGACGCGAAGGGATCAAGACTTCTTGGCCGCCTCATACAACGGCATCACCTTGGGGATCGCCGCCTGCAAGGAGGCGATACGGCTGGTGGAAGCCGGGTGAGTGCTCATGAACTCAGGCGGTGCGGAACCTCCTGCAGCCTGGCCCATCTTGTTCCACAGGCTGATGGCCGCGTTCGGGTTGTAACCGGCACGGGCGGCCAGTTCCAGACCGATCAGGTCCGCTTCGTTTTCGTTCTCGCGGCTGTTGGGCAGGGTCATCAACAGGTTGACCCCGTTGTCGCCCAGGGCAACGGTCTCTTGCGGCACGCCGAACAGGGTCGCGATCTGTTTGCCGGCACCCACGGCGTACTGCTTGGACATCGCCTCACGACCATGCTCACGCAGGGCGTGGGCAATTTCATGCCCCATGACCGCAGCGATTTCATCATCGGTCAGCTTCAGCTTCTCGATCAGGCCGGAGTAGAAAATGATCTTGCCGCCAGGACCGCAGTTGGCGTTGAGCTCGTCGCTCTTGATCAGGTTGACTTCCCATTTCCACTGCGCGCAGTCGGGACGGAAGGTCGGTGCCTGGGCGATCAGGCGATTGGCAATGACCTGCAGGCGCTTGGCATTGGCGCTGGTCTTGTCCAGGACGCCCTGGCTGCTGGCCTCACCCAGGGTCTCCTGGTAGGACTGAGCGTAGGACTGATTGACTTCAGCGCTGGACACCATGCTGAACATGGACTGCTTGCGATCCACACCCACTACGCCACCGCTGGTGGTATTGACCGTTTCACAACCGCTGAGCAGTACTGCTGCACTCAATGCACAAACAACCAACGACTTCTTCATCATGAAACCTCCCTGAAAACGTGGCGCGTATCCTAAGGGCGGAACTGTATCCGCGCCAGATGCAAAACGGACTATTGGTCGCAATTGGGATACACACCCGCCCTGCAGCAAAAAATTCATATCCGCCTGCAACCCGCCCGCGACCAGCCCCTCCCCTCGCCAATAGCGACATCCACCTCTGCAAAACAGTCATTTTTCCAATCAAGGCTAATGGCCAGCGTGGCGGCGGCCGATACAGCTCGGCAGACCTAAATTCCTGCGCCGGAGCCTCTATGAAGTTCAAGTCGATCCAGTTTTCTGTGGCCGCACTGGCCGGAGCCATCGTCCTCAGCGTGGTTGCAGCCCTGGTGCTGTATGCCCTGTTCTCCGGGGCCAGGACCCAGGAAATGGTGCAACAACGGACCCAGACCCAGTTCGAGCAAGTCATCGAACAGCGCCTGAGCGGCCTGGCCCAGACCCAGGTCAGCCAGATCCAGCGGGAACTGGAAGCGCCATTGCTGATTGCCGGCGGCCTGGTGCGAGTCAACGCCCTGATGGGCAGCCAGGACTCCCGCGGCCAGGCGCAGCTGAACCTGAGCCGTGAGCAGGTGATCGCCCTGATCAAGGAAAACGTCACCCAGAACCCGAAGATCCTCGGCGCCTACATCGGCTGGGAACCCAATGCCATCGACCACAACGACGCCGCCTACATCGGCACTTCGGTGGTCGGTATCGATGCGGCCAACGGCCGCTTCCTGCCCTGGTGGTTCCGCAACCAGGACGCCAGCCTGGGCCTGGACAAGCTGGCCGACGTCAACGACCAGACGGTTCTGTCCACCGGCGTGCGAGCCAGCGAGTACTACCTGTGCTCCAAGGAAAGCCTCAAGCCCTGCGTGATCGACCCGGCGCCCTACAAGGTCGGCGACAAGGTGGTGATGCTCGCCTCCTTTATTCAGCCCATCCTGCTCGACGGTAAGTTCCAGGGCATCGTCGGTGCCGACCTCTCGGTGAACTTCATCCAGGACATGCTGGTGGCGGCCAATCAGAAGCTCTACAGCGGCGCCGGAGAAATGGCCCTGATCGGCGGCAATGGTCGCCTGGTGGCCTACACCAAGGATTCGAGCAAGTTCGGCGAAAAAGTCAGCGACGTGCTCAACAGCGACACCGTCGCCAAACTGTCCAGCCTCAAGCGCGGCGAAGTGACCTATGACGTCGATCAGGCCGACGACATCATCAGCCTGTACCTGCCCTTCGGCATCGGCCAGACCGATGCGCACTGGACCCTGATGCTGCAGTTGCCGCTGAACGCGGTGATGGCCGACTTGAACAAATTGCAGAGCGATCTGGCCGAGCAGCGCAAGGCTGACACCTTCGGTATGGCCATGGTCGGCCTGGTGATCGCCGGCATCGGCCTGCTGGTGATCTGGCTGGTGGGGCACGGCATTGCCCGGCCACTGCGGCAGATGGTGGCCATGCTCGACGATATCGCCCAGGGCGAAGGCGATCTGACCCGGCGCCTGAGCAGTGACCGTGCCGATGAACTGGGCTCCATCGCCAAAGGCTTCAACACCTTCCTGGCCAAGCTGCAGGCAATGATCAGCCAGGTGGTGACCTCGGTACAGAGCGTCAGCGACTCCTCGGAACACACCGCCGACATTGCCATTCGCACCAACCAGGGCGTGCACAAGCAGATGGTGGAAATCGATCAGGTGGCTACCGCGGTCCACGAGATGACCGCCACCGCCCAGGACGTGGCGCGCAACGCGACCCAGGCCGCGCAAGCGGCCAGCCACGCCGACCAGGCTGCGAGCCAGGGCATGCAGATCGTGCGCGACACCTCCAGCGCCATTGGCGCCCTGGCCGAGGAAATCGGCCGTGCGGTGGGCGTGGTGCAGACACTCGCCAAGGACAGCGAGAACATCAACGCCATCCTCATTGCCATTCGCGGCATCGCCGAGCAGACCAACCTGCTGGCCCTCAACGCGGCAATCGAAGCCGCTCGGGCCGGCGAGCAAGGTCGGGGCTTCGCCGTAGTCGCTGACGAGGTGCGCAACCTGGCGCAGAAAACCCAGCAGGCCACCGAAGAAATCCAGTCGATGATCCAGCAGTTGCAACAGGGCACCCGGGAAGTGGTGCGGGTCATGGAGGACAGCCAGCACAAGACCGACCAGAGTGTGGAACACGCGGCCAAGGCAGCCCAGGCCCTGGAAACCATCACCCAGGCGGTGTCGGTGATCAATGACATGAATACCCAGATCGCCAGTGCCGCCGAGGAACAGAGCGCGGTGGCCGAGGACATCAACCGCAACGTGATCAATATCGGCCAGGTGGCCAACGAGGTGGCCGGTGGAGCGGATGAGTCCAGCGCGGCCAGCGCCGGGCTGACCAAGCTGGCGGAGCAGCAACGGCGCCTGATCAATCAGTTCAAGGTGTAATCAAGGAGCTGTCGGAGCCGGCTTGCCGGCGAAAGCGATCTTGGCCTGGGCAGGAATCCAGGGGGCCTCTTCGCTGGCAAGCCAGCTCCTACAGCCAGCTCCTGCCGTTGATGCTTCAGGCGGGGGTCAGGCACTCGGGACCGTTGAGCTTGGGATCGTTCACCAGATTGGCCAGCACCCGCTCACGCAAGGTGGCAGGTGGACTGGCCAGCAGGGCTTGCAGTGCATGCAGGGGTGTCTCGGGGTCGAGCCAGATGTCCTGGGCAGCGGCATCGAGAATCAGCGGGCGCCGCAGGTTCGATGCGGCCTGGGTCACCACCGCGGTGCTCAACCAGACCTGCTCCTGCACCGGATAGGCCTCCCAGATCGCCGCAAAGAAGATCGATGCCCCTTCTCCTGGCGTCAGCCAGTAAGGCCGCTTGCGGCTACCGCCGCGCCACTCGTAGAAACCATTGGCCGGCAACAGGCAGCGGCGCTCACGGAACGCCTGGCGAAACATCGGCTGCTCGGCCAGGGTTTCCGCCCGGGCATGGGCGGGGGTGCGCGACAGGTCCGTCAACCAGGGCGGGGTCAGGCCCCAGCGGGCCCGGGCCAAAGTCCGCTGGCCGTGCTCCGCGCGCTGGATCAGCACCGAATCATTGGGCGAGATATTCCACTGCGCCTGCTGGTCCGCGGGAAATCCCGGCAAGGCCGCAAACGCGGGGTTCCAGCGAAACAGCGCATAACGTCCACACATGGGGCAATACAACTCTCGGCAAATCGGCGCTCAGCCTAACAGACCAGCACCCCGGCAAAACTGTCCGGTTCTTCAAAGGGTAACGGCAGGGCGGCATTGTACGCAGCGATCAGCTCCCGCGCCTGTTGCGCCTGGTGATTTTCCACCGACAGTCCCAACAGCCCGAACAACGGCAACTCCCCTGCCCCGCCCAGCAGGTCGCGCCCCTGCAGGTGGGCCTCGATGCCCTCACTGGCCAGCATGCTCTGGAGCAACTCGCCTTCCATCAGGTTTTCCGGCTCGTAGATGCGCTGCATAAAGGCCGCTCCCCTCAGTCGTTTTCACTGCGAACGTCGAGCATCCATTCCTGACCATCGGTTTGCAGGTGGAACACAATGGGCCGGCAGCACACCGGGCAGTCTTCGATATAGGTCTGATCGCCGGCGGACAGGTCGAGCACCGCTTCCGCCTGTTCGCCACAGTAAGGGCATTGGTAATGGTCGGTTTCCAGCATCGCCGTCTCCAGAGTGACTTATGCGTATAATCGCCGGTCTATTTGCAGGGCTTTTTTTGTTTGAGCTGATTTTTCAGACCGTGCCCGGCCTTTTTTCGATCCGAACCTTTTCTTACCCTAGCCGTTTCTAACAAGAGAGCATGATGGGCGAATTCGATGCCATCCGACCTTACCACGACAGCGAAGTACCAGCGGTGCTGGCCCGGCTGCTCAGCGACAAGGCGTTTCTAGATATCCTCACCCACTTCCGCTTCCCGCGTTTTGCCAACACCCTGGGCTGGCTGCTCAAACCCCTGATCGCCCATCGCCTGCGCCGCGAGTTCGCCGGAGTGACTTCGGTGGCCACCCTGCAGGACAAGGTCGAGTTCTATGTCGATCACACCATCGAGCGGGCCACCGACGGCGTGACCTACACCGGCGTCGAGCAATTCAAGTCGGGGACCGCCTATTTGTTCCTGGCCAACCACCGCGACATCGTCATGGACCCCGCCTTCGTCAACTATGCGGTGTACCACGCCGGCCTGCCGACGCCACGCATCGCCATTGGCGACAACCTGCTGCAGAAGCCGTTCGTCAGCGACCTGATGCGCCTGAACAAGAGTTTCATCGTCCACCGCTCCATCAGCGGCCGACGGGAAAAGCTCGCGGCCTATCAACTGCTTTCGGCCTATATCAACCATTCGATCCGCAACGACGTCCAGTCGATCTGGATTGCCCAGGCCGAAGGCCGGGCCAAGGATGGCGACGATCGCACCGAGTCGGCGATCCTCAAGATGTTCCACATGAGCCGCAAGGACGAGCCCTTCGGCGAAGTCATCCAGTCGCTGAACCTGACTCCGGTGTCCATCAGCTACGAATACGACCCCTGCGACCAGGCCAAGGCCCGGGAGCTGTACATCCGCGCCACCACCGGCAGCTACACCAAGGCGCCAGGGGAGGATGACGTGAGCATCGCCAAGGGCATCACCGGGTACAAGGGTCGGGTCCACGTGAACTTCGCCGCCCCCATCAGCGAACTGTTCGAGGACACCAAGCAGTTGGCCGTGGAAATGGACCGGCAGATTCTCGGCGGTTATCGGCTGTTCCCGGTGCACTACCTGGCGTATGCCCAGTGGGACGCCGCCGACCCGCAACTGCAGGTGCCGACCGCAGCCCAAGTATTCCCGGCGCAAGAACTGGCCAAGGCCAAGGAAGAGTGGCAACGCCGGCTGGACGCCTGCCCAGCGGAGCATCGCCCCTACCTGGTGCTGCAATATGCCAATCCGGTACGCAATCAGTACCGGGTCAAGGCCGGCCTGCCCCTGTAACGGCAGCAGCACCTAGCACAACGGCGCCTTCGGGCGCCGTTGTCATATCTGTCGTACGGGACGGGATCAGAAACGCGTGCTGATCCAGGACACCAGCAACGCCAGCCCCAGGCAGGCAAAGCCAAAGCGGTAGAAGAACCGATTGATGCGCAGGGTGGCCGGATCGAGCATCAGCAGGGGCTGATCCATTGCCCGACCTTCGCTTTGCAGCGCCAGGTTGGCCAGGGCCCGGCGCTCACGACGGCGGGTGGCGTGCAGCAGCCAGCTGCCCGGACAGGCGAGCAGCAAGGCGAGAAGATTGATCAGTTTGGCGGGGTGGGCGTTGAACATCGACCAGATCAGTTGCAGCGACATCATGAACCTCGAGTGAAACCTGTAGTCGGGCCATCGAGTGCACCCGCGGCGCGGATTCTACTCAATCCGCGGAAAATCACGCGGGCCTTTCCGACCAGTAACGAGGCGCCGGTCCATTAATTTAGAACGTCATCCTTTCGTCATCTAAACAGGACAGTCTGTCGCCCCTCGATGCCCCACGGAGCTTGTCATGCTGCACGCAGAAAACCAGGATCGCCTCTACCTGATCGCCCCCAGCGAGGAACAGCAGGCGCTGGTGGGCGCTCTGGCCTTCAACGTTCAGGACCGGCATTGGCTGGTGTATTGCGCCCTGGGCGGGCATCAGCACGCGGACCTGCCGGAGACCGATCTGCTGACGGGGGTCAGCATCCTGGACTTCTACGTCGAGGCGGCCTGAAACGCAGCCATGAAAAAGCCCGGCCGCCCATCAGCGAGCCGGGCTTTTTAGTGGCTGGGCGCAACGCCGGTCAACCCTGGCGCCTCCTCCCAGGCCTGGGCTTATTCGCCGAGGATCTGACCGACGGTCGGGTCCTTGAACAGACGGGTCAGCGCATCGCTGAGTACGTCACTCACCAGCTTGGTATTGGTGTCCTGGTTAGGCGCCATGCCGAAACGCTGGTCCAGGGAGGCGCCGTAACGGCCACTGTAGCGACGGTTGGCGTTCTGCACATCGGAGCGGAAGGTCGCGCCGATGGTCGCCTCGGTCACGTACAGGCCTTCCTTGGGCGACTGGTACTTGAGCTCGGCCAGGGTCACGGTCAACTGCGGAGCGTTGCCACCCGCGACCGTCGGGGTGAAGCCCAGCAAGCGTACCGCTGCTTCGGCCTGGGCCTGCAGCTTGGGCAGGATTTGCGCGCTTTGCACGGTGATCGCGCTGGTTTCCGGGTACAGGCCACCGCGGGTCCCCAGAGTCGGCGATGGGCGGCCATCAACCACTTTCACCACCACCGGCTGCCCGTGCCCCACAGGCGCCAGCTGGGTCGTGAGCTTCGGCTCCGGGCTGAGTTGTTGCGGACTGTGGGCGCAACCCACCAGCGACAGGCTGGTCACAGTGATCAAACCGAACAACAGGCGTTGCAACATGCTCATCTCTCCAGGAATCAGGCACAAACCGGCCCGCAGTATAGCGGTGCACACCGGCGGCAAACCAGCATCAGGCAGGACTTAGTCACGACTCAGACAGGTCCCGTACAAGCGGGTTCCTGTAACCTGCCGTTCACTCGCAATACATCATGATGTAACGGCCCGAAGAGATCCTTATCGTCATTGATACAACTAGGTGCCTGGCCATGAACTTCCTTCGCTCCCTGTTCGCTCCGCGTCAGCCATTTCGCAGCTTCGCCCTGCTCGACAGCCAGGGCCGCTGCCAGGCCTTCAAGCACAGCCCGCTGCCGCCAGTGGGGGATGGCTGGGTGGAAATAGAGGAAATTCGCCTGAACTGGTTGCACCAGGCGCTGCCTGCCAATGCCCGTGTCAGTCCGACCTGCGCACTGCCCAGGGTGCAACCGATACTGGCCACCTGACCAAAAGCCTAATAAAAGTCGCGAAACAGGATCATTTCTGCGCATTTCTTCGTTACAATCTCCCCCCGATTATAAGGACGTCTCCTGATCGGGCCTCGCAGTACCGCCAACGCCACTGCTTTGGCACCCCGCACCGCCCACAGAGAGCCGCCCACACAGATCGAGTGAAGCTGGCGTGCTTGCTGTCCACCTTGCAAACCTCCACTTTTCGCGCATCTGCAGAGCTGCCATTGCTCGGACACTGAAACTGTTCGCCCGTTGTGCCTGCATGCCGTCATGCCGGCATCACCGCTCGGGCCAGGTGCCAGGCCGAGGCAGCCCTTTTTTGAGGTTCACGTCTTCAAAAGAGCGTGAAAAAACGGGTTTTCACAACTTCACAAGAGTGTGGCGAGCAAATGAATAGTTTTGCGTCTGAACTGGCACCATTGACCTCTACAACAGCCCGATTACACAGGACCGAGCACGCCTCAGATACATGCGCTTGATGCCTGTCCGCTGACGGATTTGGTTGCACGAACGGATGTATCGACCATAAGTCGAATTGCCCGGGGCTCCCCGAGATGCGTTCATACGCACCTTGAGGCCCGGTTGGCAGCGTCCGTAGTAGTTGCAAAAAATTGCGAAGATTCGGACATGGCGATCCTGGCCATGGGTAACCTGGGGCATCACGTGAACCGCCCCATCACTCCTGGCAGCCATGCCGTCAATTTGGTGCTGCAGATTTTGGAGACGCGTTAATGGCGCATAACGAAGCAGTCGACGTGGTATTGGTTGGGGCAGGCATCATGAGTGCCACCCTGGCTGTACTGCTCAAAGAGCTCGACCCCGCAATCAAGCTGGAAGTCGTCGAGCTGATGGATTCGGGTGCCGCGGAGAGTTCCAACCCGTGGAACAACGCCGGTACCGGCCACGCCGGCCTCTGTGAGCTGAACTACACGCCGCAGGCCGCCGATGGCAGCATCGACATCAAGAAAGCCGTGCACATCAACACCCAGTTCGAGGTGTCGAAGCAGTTCTGGTCCTACCTGACCAAGAAAGGCACGTTCGGCTCGTCCAAGTCCTTCATCAGCCCAGTGCCGCACCTGAGCTTCGTGCAGGGCGACAAAGGCGTGTCCTTCCTCAAGAAGCGCTTTGAAGTGCTGAGCCAGCACCACGCTTTCGCGGACATGGAATACACCGAAGACAAGGCCAAGATGGCCGAGTGGATGCCGCTGATGATGCCGGGCCGCCCAGCGGACGAAACCATCGCCGCCACCCGCGTGCTCAATGGCACCGACGTCAACTTCGGCGCCCTGACCAATCAGTTGCTCAAGCACCTGACCAGCGCTCCCGATGCCCAGGTCAAGTACTGCAAGCGTGTCACCGGCCTCAAGCGCAACAAGGCCAACGGCTGGACCGTGAGCATCAAGGACGTCAACAGCGGCAACAGCCGTGAAGTCGATGCCAAGTTCGTGTTCCTCGGTGCCGGTGGCGCGGCCCTGCCGCTGCTGCAGGCCTCGGGCATCGAAGAAAGCAAGGGCTTCGGCGGCTTCCCGGTCAGCGGCCAGTGGCTGCGTTGCGACAACCCGGAAGTGGTCAAGCAGCACCAGGCCAAGGTCTACAGCCAGGCGGCCGTGGGCTCGCCACCGATGTCCGTGCCGCACCTGGACACCCGCGTGGTCGAAGGCAAGAAGTCCCTGCTGTTCGGGCCTTATGCCGGGTTCACCACCAAGTTCCTCAAGCACGGTTCGTTCCTCGACCTGCCGATGTCGGTTCGCGCCGGCAACATCGGCCCGATGCTGGCCGTGGCCCGGGACAACATGGACCTGACCAAGTACCTGGTCAGCGAAGTCATGCAGTCCATGGAGCAGCGCCTGGAATCCCTGCGCCGCTTCTACCCCGAGGCCAAGGCCGAGGACTGGCGCCTGGAAGTGGCCGGGCAACGGGTGCAGATCATCAAGAAAGACCCGAAGAAAGGCGGCATCCTGCAGTTCGGCACCGAACTGGTGGCGGCCAAGGACGGCTCTCTGGCCGCCCTGCTCGGCGCCTCGCCAGGCGCTTCGGTGACCGTCT
This sequence comes from Pseudomonas sp. PH1b, assembly GCF_000633395.1. GTDB lineage: Bacteria > Pseudomonadota > Gammaproteobacteria > Pseudomonadales > Pseudomonadaceae > Aquipseudomonas. Next base: position 4,370 of record NZ_AYMU01000010.1, on the reverse strand, counting down.
CGATCATGCTCGACCTGATCGAACGTTGCTTCCCGGCCAAGGCCAGCGGCGAGTGGGCTGCCAAGCTCAAGGAAATTTTCCCGGCCCGGGAAAAGATCCTGGAAACCGACGCCGCGCTGTACCACCAGATCAACAGCGAGAACAACCTGTGCCTGGAGCTGGTCGAGCCAAGCAAGGAAACCGAAACCTGCGCCTGATCTGCCGTGAATGAAAAACGCCCCGTCCTGCAAAGGACGGGGCGTTTTTTTATGCCTGCGAGTGGATCAGCCGCGGGCGTTGTCCATCAGCTCGATGTAGTCGGCGGCGTTGCGCTGATCGCGGATCAGGTCAACGAAGGTCTGGCCCTGTTCATCCTTGCCGTCTAGGTCGAGACCGGCAGCGACGAAGAAGGTCAGGAAACGTTCGAAGTCATCGATGCGCAGGCCGCGGTAGGCCTTGATCAGTTTGTGCAGGGACGGCGAAGTCGCGTCGACCGGCTCGAAATCGAGGAACAACTTGATCTGCTCATCGGCGATCTCGTCACCAATCACTTGTTTCTTATCTTTACGCATTGCCGACTCCAGCTCGCAGACATTTCACGGGCGGGCAGTTTACCCTCAGGCCGCATCCTGCCTCAACGCGGACGCACGCTGCCGGTGTGCAAGTCGGCCCAGATATGGCCGTTGGCGTAGCTGAGGAACTGGCAATACACGGTGTCGTTGCGCAGCAGGTCCATCACCGCCCGGTATTGAGCCAGGGGGTAGTACAGGGTCAGGGTCCGGCTCTTGGCGTCGTATTGCGGCTTTTTCAGGCTTTTGCTTTCACCGTCGAAATTCACCAGCACCTGGCTGATGGTGGCGCCCTTGTTCAGCGGCTTGCCCTTGAGCCGCACCCATACCGGCGAGGTCACGGGAATCGGCTGCTGGTTGGACTGGCGCTGGCTGCCGATCACCACGGAATACTCGGTAACCTGCAGCAACTGCTGCTGCTCAGGGACCGCGTCACGCAGGGTCAGGTCGTCTGGAGGCAGGAACTGCCCATGCAAGGGGGCCGGAGCGGCTGCCAGGGGCAGGCTCAAGCTCAGAAGAAGGACCGCGCTACTGCGAATCAACAGGCTCATGACAGGCTCCAGACAAGGGCCGAGCACTCTAGCACGGGTTTTTGCAGCAAATCTTCCACCACAGCCTCGCGCGATCGCGGCAGGCTCCAGCGCCAAACAGCGAGCCGGGAAGTCAGTCGAACTGGGCGCGCATCCAGGCGTGATACTCGGCCACGCCGGGCTCGCCTTCGCGCGGCGCCCAACAGGCCTGCTCGCCCTCACCCACCGGACGATAAGGCCCGGCCTTGCACTCGAACATCAGGCTGTCGGGTTCCAGCACCACCAGGCCATGGAACACCCCGGCCGGCAGGTCCACCCCCACGCAGTCGCCACCGGCCTGCAATACCCGCTTGCCCAGCACCTGGCCCGCCTCATCGAAAATCAGCACACCCAGCCGCCCCTTGAGGACCAGCAGGGTCTCGGCCTTGTCGGCGCTCAGGTGGCGATGCGGAGGCACATAAGTCGAGGGTTGCAGGCCCACCGCCATGCGGTGGCAAGGCTCTTCCATGGCATGGAAGTTATGGTGCTGACGGCCACGGGGATTGGCCGCAGCTTTCTCGGCCAGTTCATTGAACAACGCTTGATCGAGAAAGCTCGGCTCGGACATGTCTTACATGCCCTTCACGGCGTAGATGCCGGCGGCGTTGCGCCAGTAGCCCTTGTAGTCCATGCCGTAGCCGAAAACATACCGGTCGACACAAGGCAGGCCCATGTAGTTGGCCTTCAGGTCAGGACGGGCCTTGCGGTCGTGATCCTTGTCGATCAGCACTGCGGTGTGAACGGCACGGGCACCGGCGTGCTTGCAGAAATCGATGATCGCGCCAAGGGTGTGACCTTCATCGAGGATGTCGTCGATGATCAGCACATCGCGGTCAATAAAGGACACTTCCGGCTTGGATTTCCAGAACAGCTCGCCGCCGCTGGTTTCATTGCGATAGCGAGTCGCGTGCAGGTACGAGGCCTCCAGGGGAAACCGCAGGTGGGTCAGCAGCTTGCCCGCGAAGATCAGGCCGCCGTTCATGACGCAGAACACCACTGGATTGCGCTCAGCCAGTTCTTCAGTGATTTGTGCACCGACCCGGGCGATGGCCGCCTCGACTTCAGCTTCGGTGTACAGGCAGTCAGCCTCGCGCATGATTTGACGGATATGCTCGAGATCAGCGGACATGGCGCTCTCCAAGGGGTGGCAGTTTCGGAAAAGCGGGCAAAGGTACGCATCCCGCAGGGCCAGATCAAGCGTTTCTGGACTAACGTACTTTATGTCTATAGGACAACAACCCCGGATAGATTAATCTAGGCCGGTTTTTTTGCCCGCCGCCGGAGCCTTTCCCTATGCCCATCCGTGAGATCCGCCATCCGCTGATCCGACACAAACTTGGCCTTATGCGCCGCGCAGACATTAGCACGAAGAATTTTCGCGAGCTTGCTCAGGAAGTCGGTGCCCTGTTGACGTACGAAGCCACCAAAGACCTGCCCCTGGAAAGCTATGAGATTCCAGGCTGGTGCGGCCCTGTCCAGGTCGAGAAGATCGCTGGCAAGAAGATTACCGTGGTACCGATCCTGCGTGCCGGTATTGGCATGCTCGAAGGCGTGCTGAGCCTGATCCCGGGCGCCAAGGTCAGCGCCGTGGGCGTGGCCCGCAACGAGGAAACCCTGCAGGCCCACACCTACCTGGAGAAACTGGTTCCGGAAATCAACGAACGCCTGGCGATGATCATCGACCCGATGCTGGCCACTGGCAGCTCCATGGTCGCCACCATCGACCTGCTGAAGAAAGCCGGCTGCCGCGATATCCGCGCCATGGTCCTGGTCGCCGCCCCCGAAGGCATCGCCGCCGTCGAGCAGGCCCACCCGGACGTGACCATCTACACCGCGTCCATCGATCAGAAACTCAACGAGCATGGCTACATCATTCCAGGCCTGGGTGATGCCGGTGACAAGATCTTCGGCACCAAGCAGAAGGACTCCTGATCATGCAGGACGAGTTCAACGATCCGCTCTGGCGCCAGATACTGTCCGGCGCCCAGATGCTTTTCGTGGCCTTTGGCGCCCTGGTGTTGATGCCGCTGATTACCGGTCTCGACCCCAACGTGGCGCTGTTCACGGCGGGCCTGGGAACTCTGTTGTTCCAGATCGTGACCGGACGTCAGGTTCCGGTGTTTCTGGCTTCGAGCTTTGCCTTCATCACCCCGATCATTCTCGCCAAAGGCCAGTTCGGCCTCGCGGCGACCATGGGCGGAGTGATGGCGGCGGGCTTCGTCTATACCTTTCTGGGCCTGGCAGTGAAGATCAAGGGCACCGGTTTCATCGACCGCCTGCTGCCGCCAGTGGTCATCGGCCCGGTGATCATCTCCATCGGTCTGGCCATGGCCCCGATCGCCGCCAACATGGCGATGGGCAAGGCCGGTGATGGCAGCGAGCTGATTCATTACCAGACGGCGATGATGATCTCGATGCCGGCGCTGCTCACCACCCTGATCGTTGCGGTCTTCGGCAAGGGCATCTTCCGCCTGGTGCCGATCATCTCCGGCGTGCTGGTGGGCTTTGCCCTGTCGTTCTATTTCGGCGTGGTCGACACCGCGAAGATCGCCGCTGCGCCCTGGCTGGCGTTGCCGCACTTCACTGCACCGGAGTTCAACTGGCAGGCGATCCTGTTCATTGTCCCGGTCGCCCTGGCACCGGCCATCGAGCACATCGGCGGCGTGATCGCCGTGGGCAGCGTGACCGGTCGCGACTACCTGAAGAAGCCCGGCCTGCACCGCACCCTGCTTGGTGACGGCGTGGCGACTACCGCTGCCGGCCTGTTCGGCGGCCCGCCCAACACCACCTACGCCGAAGTGACCGGCGCGGTGATGCTGACCAAGAACTACAACCCGAAAATCATGACCTGGGCGGCGGTCTTCGCCATTACCCTGGCGTTCATCGGCAAGTTCGGCGCCCTGCTGCAAAGCATCCCGGTACCAGTGATGGGCGGGATTCTCTGCCTGTTGTTCGGATCGATTGCCGCGGTGGGGATGAACACCCTGATCCGGCACAAGATCGACCTGGGCGAAGCCCGCAACCTGGTGATCGTCTCGGTGACCCTGGTATTCGGTATTGGTGGGGTTCTGGTGGGAACCGGGACTGGCCCGGATGATTTCGGCCTCAAGGGCATTGCCCTGTGCGCCGTGGTCGCCATCGGCCTGAACCTGATCCTGCCCGGTAATGACGGCTGGAAGAACAAGAAAGGCGATGAGCCGCTGATCTAGGTTTCACTCAAGGCTCGATACCGCATCGCCGGCCTGCCGGCTCC